>NZ_JCAQOW010000001.1:0-34680 GCF_059567865.1 Delftia sp. BGA-UO-ETr-SB1
CTGGTCGTAAGCCTTGGCTTCGCCGCCGAACTTCTTGGACAGAACGGTAGCGATAGCAGCCGTCAGGGTCGTCTTGCCGTGGTCCACGTGACCGATGGTGCCAACGTTGACGTGCGGCTTGGTACGCTCGAATTTTGCTTTAGCCATTTTTCCGACTCCGAAAAAAATCTAAATCACTACAACAGGATTTGGCGCAACCCCATCTAGCGAGCGCACCAGAGATAATGGTGCCCATGGGCAGGATCGAACTGCCGACCTCTCCCTTACCAAGGGAGTGCTCTACCACTGAGCCACATGGGCCTTGAGGCTGCCGAAGCAATCTCAAAAAACTTTGCTCGCCAACTGGAGCGGGAGACGGGAATCGAACCCGCGTCATTAGCTTGGAAGGCTAGGGTTCTACCATTGAACTACTCCCGCACAGATTGACTGCACGTCGCCATCTTTTCAGATGACTTCTCTTCTTCACCATTACTGGTGGAGGGGACTGGATTCGAACCAGTGTAGGCGTAAGCCAACAGATTTACAGTCTGCCCCCTTTAGCCACTCGGGCACCCCTCCGAAGAGATTTGAATTCTAGCACCGTTTTTTTCGTCAGAAAAATTTCAGTGCATTTTTTTCTCAGGCCACCTGGGCGATCCAAGAAAAATTGTGGTGCGGCTGGCGGGGATCGAACCCACGACCCTTGGCTTCGGAGGCCAATACTCTATCCACTGAGCTACAGCCGCTCAGGGCATCGCTGCCCTGCACAAGCCGAGCATTGTCGCATGACTTTGCCCCGGCACGTCCAAGCCCCCAGGACCCGGCGCTATTGCGCCTGCGGCACCGTGAAGCCCAGCCCCCGCAGGCAGACATCCACCGCCTGCGCGCCCACCTGCTTGAGATCGAAGGCCCTTCCCAGCAGCCAGCTCTGCAACAGGCCATCGAACATGGCGCACAGCGCGATCGAGGCCTGGGGAGCCGGCATGGACATGGTCACCGCATGGCTTTCGGCAGCCGCGCGCAGCGCCAGCTCCAGTTGCGCGGAAAAAGAGTCCAGTGCGGCACGGTTGCGCTCCTGCACGGGCATGAGCTCGCCCACGTATTCCACCTTGAGCAGCAGGATCTCGAAGACGCGCCGCGTGCTGTCGTCATCGGCGATGCGCCCGAAGACCACAGCCATCAGGCGCCGCACATATTCCAGTGCATCGCACTCCGAATCGTCCTCGCAGTCGCCCTGGGCCGCCTGCTCCAGCGGGAGCGTGACGCGGTCCAGCATGGCGTAGAAGAGATCCAGCTTGTCCTTGAAATGCCAGTAGACCGCACCGCGCGTGGCGCCGGCTCGCTGGGCAATCTCGTTGAGCGAGGCCCGGGCGACACCCTGTTCGTAGAACACTTGCTCCGCAGCGTCCAGCAGACTGTTGCGCGTTGCAAACGCATCTTCTTTCGTTCGTCGTGCCAAGATGTATTTCCTTCCATCGTTGAGCCCGGCCATGCCACGCTACGCCATGCTTCGCGCCGCCTTGCAGCAACAGCGGTCATTATACATTCATGTATGTATGTATAATCCGCGACTTGCCCGTGGACACGGGCGTTCCGGATAGCGCTGACCGGAACGTCAACATCGTTATTTGATTCAGCACAAGGACCCATCATGCCCAGCACACGCAGCAATGTGTCAGCCGCTCCGTCCCCTTACAGCAGTCTGCGCCTCACCACCGTGGCCCTGGCCGTCACTGCCGCAATGGCCATGGCGGCCTGCGGGAAAAAGCCCGAAGAACAAGCTGCCGCGCAGCAGCAGATGCCCGCCGTGCCGGTGGGCGTGGTGGTCGCCACCCCCGCCGACGTGGGCCTTGTGACCGAACTCCCTGGTCGCGTGGATGCGCGCCGCGTGGCCCAGATCCGCGCCCGCAGCGCCGGCATCGTGCAGGAACGACTGTTCCGGGAAGGCAGCGATGTGAAGGCCGGCCAGGTGCTGTACCGCATCGATCCCGCACCCTACCAGGCCACGCTGCAAAGCGCCAAGGCCACGCAGGCCCGCGCCGAAGCCAACCAGGCGCAGGCACTGGCGCAGCTGGAACGCTACCGCCCGCTGGTTGCCGCCAACGCCATCAGCAAGCAGGATTTCGTCAACGCCGAGGCAGCCTACAAGCAGGCCCAGGCCGATGTGGCGGCCGGCAAGGCGTCGGTGCGCACGGCCGAGATCAATCTGGGCTACACCAACGTCACGGCCCCCATCTCCGGCCGCATCGGCCAGTCGCTGGTGACCGAAGGCGCGCTGGTCGGCCAGGGCGAGGCGACTCCGCTGGCCGTGGTCCAGCAGATCAATCCTGTCTATGTGAACTTCACCCAGTCGTCCAGCGAGGCCTTCCGGCTGCGCCGCGCGATGGAGCAGGGCAAGCTCAAGAAGGCCGATGGTGCCGAGGCTGCCAGCGTCGAGGTGCGCCTGGACGACGGCACGGCCTATGAGCTCAAGGGCAAGCTGCTGTTCACCGACCTGACCGTGGACAGCTCCACGGGCCAGGTCACGCTGCGCGCCGAGGTGCCTAATCCCAAGGGATTGCTGCTGCCCGGCATGTATGTGCGTGTGCGCATGGAGCAGGCCCAGGCGTCCAACGCCATTGCCGTGCCCCAGCAGGCGGTGACGCGCACCGAGACCGGCGACACCGTGAGCGTGGTCAGCGACGACGGCAAGATCACCAAGCGGCAGGTGAAGGTGACCACGGCCCAGAACAACCAGTGGCTGGTGAGCGAAGGCCTGCAGGCGGGTGAGAAGGTCATGGTCGACGGCTTCCAGAAGCTGCAGATGCTGCCGCCCGGCACGCCGGTCAAGCCCGTGCCCTGGCAGCCCGAGGCCGCAGGTGCCCAGAAGCCGGCCGGCGCGGCAGCGCCAGCCCCGCAAGCCGCAGCCGATGCCAAGCCTGCGGACCAGGCAGACAAGAAGTAATCAAGGGGCTCAGCAATGGCCAAGTTCTTTATTGACAGACCGATCTTTGCATGGGTCGTCGCGCTATTCATCATCGTCCTCGGTGGTATCGCGCTGACCAAGCTTCCGATCGCTCAATACCCCAAGGTGGCTCCTCCGGCCATCGTCATCAACACCGCCTATCCAGGCGCGTCCGCGAAGGTGCTCGAAGACAGCGTGCTGTCCGTGATCGAGCGCGAGATGAACGGCTCGCCCGGTCTGGTCTACATGGAGTCGGTGGCCCAGGCCGATGGCACGGGCAGCATCACCATCAGCTTCGAGGCCGGCACCAACGTGGACCTGGCGCAGGTGGACGTGCAAAACCGCCTGTCGCGCGCCACACCGCGCCTGCCTGCGTCCGTGACGCAGCAGGGCGTGCGCGTGGACAAGGCGTCGTCCAACTTCCTGCTGTTCATCATGCTGTCGTCCGAGGACGCCAAGGCCTATGACACGGTGGCCCTGGGTGACTACGCCTCGCGCAACATCGTTCCCGAAATCCAGCGTGTGGCCGGCGTGGGCCAGGCACAGCTGTTCGGTACCGAAAAGGCGATGCGCATCTGGTTCGATCCCGCCAAGCTGCAGGGCTACAAGCTCTCGGCCGAGGACGTGACGGCCGCCATCCGCAGCCAGAACGCCCAGGTGGCCAGCGGCGCCATCGGCGACCTGCCCAACATCACGGGCCAGAAGATCGCCGCCACGGTGACGGTGATGGGCCAGCTGTCTTCGATCGGCCAGTTCGAGAACATCGTGCTGCGCGCCAATCCCGATGGCTCCACCGTGCGCCTCAAGGACGTGGCCACCATCGAGATCGGCGGCCAGGCCTACGCGACCTCCGCCCGCCTGAACGGCAAGGATGCCGTGGGTATCGGCGTCCAGCTGACGCCCAGCGGCAATGCGCTGGCGACCGCCAAGGCCGTGCATGCGCGCATGGAAGAGCTGCAGAAGTTCTTCCCCAAGGGCGTGAAGTACTCCATCCCCTACGACAGCTCCAAGTTCGTGAGCATCTCCATCGAGAAGGTCGCCCACACGCTGCTGGAAGCCATCGTGCTGGTGTTCCTGGTGATGTACCTGTTCCTGCAGAACTGGCGCTACACGCTGATCCCGACCATCGTGGTGCCCATTGCACTGCTGGGCACCTTCGCGGTCATGCAGGCCGTGGGCTTCTCGATCAACGTGCTGGCCATGTTCGGCATGGTGCTGGTCATCGGCATCGTGGTGGATGACGCCATCGTGGTGGTGGAGAACGTCGAGCGCATCATGAGCGAGGAAGGCCTGCCGCCGCGCGAAGCCGCGATCAAGGCCATGGGCCAGATCTCGGGCGCCATCGTGGGCATTACGCTGGTGCTGATCGCGGTGTTCATACCGCTGGCCTTCTTCGCGGGGTCCACCGGCAATATCTACCGGCAGTTCTCCATCGTGATGGTCGCCTCCATCAGCTTCTCGGCCTTCATGGCGCTGACGCTGACGCCGGCCCTGTGCGCAACGCTGCTCAAGCCCGTGGAAGCCGGTCACCACCACGAGAAGAAAGGCTTCTTCGGCTGGTTCAACCGCACGTTCGCACGCTCGGCCAAGTCCTATGAGGGCTGGGTGGCCCGGCTGCTCAAGCGCTCGGTGCTGATGATCGGCGTGTACCTGGCCGTGATCGCGGGCGCCGTGGTGGTGTTCCGTGGCCTGCCGACCTCGTTCCTGCCGACCGAGGACCAGGGCTACTTCATCGTCAACGTGCAACTGCCCCCTGGCGCCGCCAAGGAGCGCACGCTGGAGGTGATGAAGCAGGTGGAAGAAGCCGTGCTGCCGCAGCCCGAAGTGGCCAACATGGTCAGCGTGCTGGGCTTCAGCTTCTCCGGCCAGGGCCAGAACGCCGCCCTCGCCTTCGTGCCGCTCAAGGACTGGTCCGAGCGCAAGGGAGCGAACTCCACGGTGGACGCCATGACGGGCCGCATCATGGGCATGACGTCGGGCATCCGCGATGCCTTCGTGTTCGCCGTGAACCCGCCGCCCATTCCCGAACTGGGCAACGCCGTGGGCTTCTCGTTCCGCCTGCAGGACCGTGCCGGCCACGGACACGATGCGCTGATCAACGCCCGCAACATGATGCTGGGCATGGCCGGGCAGAGCAAGGTGCTGGCCGGCGTGCGTCCCGATGGTCTGGAGGACGCGCCCCAGCTGCGCATCGAGATCGACCGCGACAAGGCCAACGCCCTGGGCGTGGACTTCACCTCGATCAATGCCGCGCTGTCCACGGCGCTGGGCTCGTCCTACGTCAATGACTTCCCCAACCAGGGTCGTCTGCAGCGCGTGATCGTGCAGGCCGATGCTCCGGCCCGCATGCAGCCCGACGATCTGCTGCGCCTGAACGCGCGCAATGCCAAGGGCGATCCGGTGCCGCTGTCCACGTTCGCGACCACCAAGTGGGTCAAGGGCGCCCAGCAGACGGTGCGCTACAACGGCTACCCAGCCGTGCGCATCGAAGGCTCGGCCGCACCGGGCTTCAGCTCGGGCGATGCCATGGACGAGATGGAAAAGCTGGCTGCCAAGCTGCCCGAAGGCTTCGGCTTCGAGTGGACCGGCCAGTCGCGTGAGGAAAAGCTGGCGGGCTCGCAGGCCATCTTCCTGTACGCCTTCGCCATCCTGGCCGTGTTCCTGTGCCTGGCTGCTCTGTATGAGAGCTGGTCCATCCCGCTGTCGGTGATTCTGGTCGTGCCGCTGGGTCTGCTGGGCGTGGTGCTTGCCACCTTGCTGCGCAACTACTCCAACGACGTGTACTTCCAGATCGGACTGGTGACGGTGATCGGCCTGTCGGCGAAGAACGCGATCTTGATCGTGGAGTTCGCCAAGGACCTGCAGGCCGAAGGCAAGGGACTGATCGAGGCTGCGCTGGAAGCCGCCCACCTGCGGTTCCGCCCCATCATCATGACCTCGCTGGCCTTCGGCCTGGGCGTGGTGCCTCTGGTGATCGCCACGGGCGCGAGCTCGGCCAGCCAGCGTGCCATCGGCACCGGCGTGCTCGGCGGCATGATCACCGGCACCGTGCTGGCCGTGCTGTTCGTGCCCACCTTCTTCGTCGTGGTGCGCAAGCTGTTCAAGGGCAAGATCAAAACGCACAACCCGCCGTCCACACCGGCCGGCAAGGAGGCCTTGAGCCATGATTAATCGCAGTACCCCGGTGGCCATCGCCACCGCCCTGCTCCTGGCGGGATGCTCGCTCATCCCCACCTACGAGCGCCCTGCCGCTCCGGTCGCGGCGCAGTACACCCGCGCGAACGCCACCGCTGCGGCGGAAGGCGGCACGGCTGCAGCGCAGCTGCCCTGGCAGGATTTCTTCCAGGACGCACGCCTGCAGCAGCTGGTTCGCACCGCGCTGGACAACAACCGTGACCTGCGCGTGGCCGCGCTCAACATCGAGCGTGCCCAGGCCCAGTACCGGATCACGCGCGCCGACCAGTTCCCGACGGTCGGTGCAGGCGTCAACGCCAGCCGCGCCCCGAACACCACGGGCTCGGGCACCAAGTACGTCAACAGCTACCAGGTCGGCCTCGCCGTCACCTCGTGGGAGCTGGACTTCTTCGGCCGCATCGGCAGCCTGAAGGAAGCGGCCCTGGCCCAGTACCTGGCGACCGAGGAAGCTCGCCGCGCCGCGCAGACCAGCCTGGTGGCCGCTGTGGCCAGCGGCTGGTACACGCTGCTGGCCGACGAGCAACTGCTGAAGATCTCTCGCGACACGCTGCAGACCCGTGAAGAGTCGATCAAGCTGACCAAGCTGCGTTTCGACACGGGCGTGGCGTCCGAGCTGGACTACCGCCAGGCCGTCTCGCTGACCGAAGCTGCGCGCGCCACGCTGGCGCAGCAGCAGCGCCAGCGCGCCCTGGACGAGAACGCCCTGGTGCTGCTGCTGGGCCAGGCGCTGCCTGCGGACGTGGTCGCCAGCCTGGGCTCCAGCCAGGGACTGCGCGACACGGCCGACCTGCCCGCCGTGCCGGCCGGCCTGCCTTCGGACCTGCTCACGCAGCGGCCCGACATTCGCCAGGCCGAGCAGCAGCTGATCAGCACCAACGCCAACATCGGTGCCGCGCGTGCCGCCTTCTTCCCGCGCATCACGCTGACGGGGCAGTTCGGCACAGCCAGCAACGAGCTGTCGGGCCTGTTCAAGAGCGGCAGCTGGGGCTTCACCCTCGCGCCATCTGCCCTCCTGCCCATCTTCGATGCGGGCCGCAATTCGGCCAATCTGGCTGCAGCCAAGGTCGAGCGCGAAGTGGCCATCGCCCAGTACGAGAAGTCCATCCAGAGCGCCTTCCGCGAGGTCTCCGACGCACTGGACAGCCAGGGCACGCTGCGTGACCAGATCATGGCCCAGCGCGCCCAGCTCGAAGCCGAGCAGGCACGCCTGAAGCTGTCCGACCTGCGCTACAGCAACGGCGTGGCCAGCTACCTGGACCTGCTGGATGCACAGCGCACCCTGTTCGCGCTGGAGCAGTCCACCGTGAGCGTGCGTCTGGCGCAGCTGCTCAACCAGATCGAGCTGTACAAGGCGCTTGGCGGCGGCTGGACCGACAGGACAGCGACAGCAGCGGCAGCCACGCCGGCGCCCGCGCAGTAAGACCCAAGGCAGGCATCTGCCGCGCCAAACGCACAGAGGTGTTCTCCGCAAGGTGAACACCTCTTTTTCATGACGCGCGGAAAGCATTTGCCATTTGCTTGATCCATCTCATGGCATATGTGCGCCCCAGGTCAACCCGGGTCTGCGCGCAGTGTCTGCAAGAGGCCCGTCGATATAATTTGTTGTTGACTCACGCCCCCACAACACAAGAGGACTTCATGAGCGCAACCCACACCGAAGAAGCCCATACGGGCCCGATCAAGAACCCCAAGCAGCTGCTGATGGCGGTGTTTTTCTCGTTCGTGGTTCCGGTGTTCGTGATCATCGGCCTCGTGCAATACGTGAGCTCGGCCGACAAGGCCGGCGCCGGCGCTTCCCAGACCGAAATGGCCAAGGCCCAGCGGCTGCAGAAAATCGGCCTCGTGGAAATCCGGGATGCCAATCGCCCGCTGCGCTCGGGTGAAGAAGTCTTCAAGGGCCAATGCGCGGCCTGCCATGCCACAGGTGCCGCAGGTGCTCCCAAGTTCGCGGATGCCGCGGCCTGGGGACCGCGCCTGGCACAAGGTCTGGAAGGTCTGGTGCACTCGGCCCTCAAGGGCAAGGGAGCGATGGCGCCTCAAGGCGGCGGCGATTTCAACGACACCGAAATTGCCCGTGGCGTGGTCTACATGGCCAATGCCGCAGGTGGCAAGTTTGAAGAGCCCAAGGCTCCGGCCGCAGAAGGCGCTGCAGCAGAAGGTGCAGCGGCACCCGCCAACTGAGCAAGGCCCAGGATGTCTGGCACCAACCGGCTTCGGCCGGTTTTTTCATGCCTGGGCCGGACTGCGCACAAAACCGTAGCGTTGCGGCAACGTCTGTGCCGGCACCTCTTCACAGGCAAGCAGCATGCCGGCGTCCAGCGCGGCAGCGGCATCGACCATGTCCTGCGTATGGACCAGGCCCAGGCCGGAGGGCATGGCCAGATACAGGCGCCCTGTCTCATCCATCAAAACCTCCTTGATGTCTGCGGCCTGCAGCTCTGCCCCTGTGTGGCTGTGCACCTGCAGGCGCTCGCCATCCCAGCGCAGCCGCCATATCCAGGGTGTGCTTTCCAGTTCCACATACACGCGCTGGGGACCATTCTGGAAGAACCACCGACCGTCGGGCTCGGCAAGATAGTTGCGGGCGATGAAGTCCGCCAGCTTTTCGTTGCGCACCTCCGCGCCCTTGGCTCCCGGGGTGCCGCTGTCGAAAGCGCCGCAGGCCTGGGCCTCTTCATCGCGCAGATACCAGCGCCCGCGATCGTCCAGCCCCAGCCAGCCGCTGCAGGCGGGCACATGGGGCCATTTGGCCATGGCCTGCTTCACGATATCGTCCATTGCATTCATCCTTGTTCGCTGTCTGCCAGCCACTGCGTGACGGCCTGCGGCATGCCCAGTACATGCCCTGGCCAATGTCCCTGTGCAAAACCCACATGACCGCCATGCGGCGGTTGCCACAGCGTAACCCGTGGGCCGACCTCGCCTGGCCCTGGCAGGCTGCATGCAGGGACAAAAGGATCGTCCAGCGCATTGAGCAGCAGCGCAGGCACGGCAATGCTGCCCAGCACAGGCTTGGCTGCCGCCCGGCGCCAGTAGTCGTTCGCATCGAGAAAGCCATGCACGGGTGCCGTGAACGCGTCATCGAACTCCTTCAGATCGCGCGCGCGCACCGCGGCATCGCGGTCGAAGAGGCCGGGAAATTGCGCCCATTTGACCCGCGCCTTGGGCACCAGCGTGCGCAGGAACATGCGTGTGTAGATCCAGCGGTTCAGACCCTGCCCCAGCGCCATGCCGCCAGCCGCCAGGTCCAGCGGCGCACTCACCGCCGCCAGGGCCTGGACCACCTCGGCGGCCTTGTCTGCCTGCATACCGGCCCAGCGCGCAAGCGCATTGCCGCCCAGGGAAACACCCACCACATGGAGCGGGCGGGAGGACCGTGCGCGCAGGCGGCGCAGTATCCAGTCCACCTCCTGCACATCGCCCGAGTGATAGGCGCGCGGGCCCCGGTTGACCTCGCCGCTGCAGCCGCGAAAGTGCGGCACGGCCATGTGCCAGCCACGCTGCGCGGCCACCCAGGCCATGGCCTGGGCATAGTGGCTGTTCGCCGAGCCTTCAAGGCCATGGAAAAGCACCAGCCATGGCGCATCGGCAGGCAGGGTGGGAGCACCGCCGAAGGCGACATCGATGAAGTCCCCATCCGGGGTATCCCATCGCTCCCAGCGCCAGGCGGGCGCCGCCTGGCCCACCGGCCAGCGGCGCGCGAACAGTGCCGGCCAGATGGTCTGGGCGTGGCCCCCGGGCAACCAGCGCGCCGCCGTGAATTCGTGCATAAAAGCCCTGTTAGCAGTCCTTGCCACACCGCTGCGCAATGGCCTTTGCCCTACAGGGCAGCAGGCCGGGCGCGCAGCACAATCGCCAGCATTGCGCATGCGTCGTGCGCGATACTGTTTTCCATTGTCGCTTTCAGGTTGCCATCTTATGAAACGTCTACTCGCCACGCTTGCCACCGTCCTGGCATTGACCGGCTGCGGCTACAACGACTTCCAGCGTCTTGACGAACAGACCAAGTCGGCCTGGAGCGAGGTGCTCAACCAGTACCAGCGCCGTGCCGACCTGGTGCCCAACATCGTGGCCTCGGTCAAGGGCGAGGCCAATTTCGAGCAGGAAACCCTGACCAAGGTGGTGGAGGCACGCGCGAAGGCCACCTCCATCCAGGCCACGCCCGAGCTGGTCAACAACCCCGAGGCCTTCAACAAGTTCCAGCAGGCGCAGGGCGAGCTGTCCAGTGCCCTGTCGCGGCTGATGGTGGTGGCCGAGCGCTATCCCCAGCTGCAGGCCAACCAGGGCTTCCGCGACCTGCGCGTGACGCTGGAGGGCACGGAGAACCGCATCACCGTGGCGCGCAACCAGTACATCCAGGCCGTGCAGTCCTACAACGTGCTGGCGCGCAGCTTTCCGACCAATCTGACGGCCAAGGTTTTCAGCTACGAACCCAAGCCCAGCTTCAGCGTGCAGAACGAGGCCGAAATCTCCCGTCCGCCCACGGTGGACTTCGGCAACAAGTAAGCCGTGACCATGTCCCTGGTGCCACTGTGGCGCATGCTTTGCGCCCTTGCCCTGACCATGCTGCTGCTGCCCGGGAGCACGCTGGCGCAGGCGCCGCAGCCCGTGCCGGCCCTCTCGGCGCGGCTCATCGACCAGACGGGCACGCTGTCGGCCGATGAGGCACGCACCATTGAAGACAGGCTGCGTGGCATCGAGCAGAAGTCGGGCTCGCAGGTCGTCGTGCTGATGGTGGCCACCACCGCGCCCGAGGACATTGCCGCCTATGCCTGGCGCGTGGCCAGTGACTGGAAGATCGGCCGCCGCGACGTGGGCGACGGCCTGTTGGTGGTGATTGCCAAGAACGACAGGCGCATGCGCATGGAAGTGGCCCGCGCGCTGGAAGGCGCGATCCCCGACCTGGCAGCCGCGCGCATCATCGACCAGCAGATGGCACCGCGCTTTCGCCAGGGGGACTATGCGGGCGGCATCACCGCTGCGCTGGACCAGGTGGCAGCGCGCATTGCGGGCGAGCAACTGCCGGCGCCCTCCTCCAGCCCCCAGTCTTCCAAAAGCCCGGACAGGGGCTTCGACATGGAAGACCTGATGCTGTTCTTCTTCTTCGGCGTGGCCGTGGTCGGTCCCATCCTGCGCTCGGTGCTGGGCCGGCCGCTGGCCTCCGTGCTGGCGGGGGCAGGCGCCGGCATTGCCGCCTATGTGGTGACGGCCAGTCTGCTCGTCGCCGCAGGAGCGGGAGTCGTCGCGCTGCTGTTCACCCTGCTGGGAAGCGGCCGCTCCGGCAGGGGTGGCGGCGGTGGATGGGGCGGTGGTGGCGGCTTTGGCGGGGGCGGCGGCCGCAGCGGTGGCGGGGGCTTCAGCTCCGGCAGAGGCGGCAGTTTCGGGGGCGGCGGCGCCTCGGGGAGTTGGTGAAATGGCGGCTGCAATCACAGGCTTTGTTCAGCGTCTGCTCCGGCTGCTGCGCCACCATTGGGCCGAAGGGCAGTTGCGCCGTGCACTCCCGCCTGAAAGCCTGGCGGAGCTGGAGCGCCTGATCACCATGAGCGAGCAGCGCCATACAGGCCAGATTCGCATCTGCGTCGAACCCGGACTGCCGCCCAGCTACCTGTGGCGCGACGCCACGCCGCGCGAGCGCGCCATCACGCTGTTCGGCAAGCTGCGCATCTGGGATACCGAACACAACAACGGTGCCCTGATCTATCTGCTGCTGGCCGACCACGCCATCGAAATCGTCGCCGACCGCGCCCTGGCGCGCACCCTGCCGGCGGAACAATGGCAAACGCTGATCAGCGACATGGGTGCCGCCTTTCAGGGCGGCCATTACGCCATGGGCATGACAGCAGCCCTGGAGCGCGTGAGCCTGCTGCTTGAAACCAACTTTCCGCGTGACCCGCTGCAGCCTGTGCACGATGGCAGCGACAATCTTCCCGATGCTGTCGTGATACAGCACCACTGAAAGGCAGGCAGGCTGCGCAGGCCGGGCCGAGCCACCCCCTTCATCAAGCTATCGCGGGCACGGAGGCTGTGATAGCGTCACGCCATTTCATCAAGGAGCATCCACACCATGAAGAACACCCTGGCCCGCCTGGGCCTGCTGGCCGCCGTGCTGACCCTGAGCGCCTGCGCAAGCCCCATCCTCGACGACTCGCAGGAATATGACTATGTGCTCAGCTGCAAGCTGCGCGAAGACGACCCCAAGCGCTGCGAGCAACAGATCCGCGCCCTGTGCCCCGTGCCCGCCAAGGCCGTGACGCACAAGTCGCGCACGGTGGACCCCAAGGACAATGCCGTGACCTACGTGTACCAGGCCCGCTGCGGCGACTGAGACGGCTGGGCTGCGCACCATGAAAAAAGCCGCCCGAGGGCGGCTTTCTTGCGGCTGGTCCCGGGAGGGCTCAGCGCTTTTGGCGGAACTTGCGCAGGGCCGCGATCTGAGCTGCCATGACGGCCAGCTCGGACTGGGCACGCGCCAGATCGACTTCGCTCTTGGCGTTCTTCAGTGCTTCCTCGGCTTCGAGCTTGGCCTTCTCGGCCTTCTCGGCGTCCAGGTCGGCACCGCGGATGGCGGTGTCGGACAGCACGGTCACACAGTTGGGCTGCACTTCCAGGATGCCGCCGGCCACGAAGACGAACTCTTCGCTGCCGTCCGCCATCTCGATACGCACCGAGCCGGGCTTGATGCGCGTGATCAGCGGAGTGTGGCGGGGAAAAATGCCCAGTTCGCCGGATTCACCGGGCAGGGCGACAAAGCGCGCTTCACCGGAGAAGATGGACTCTTCGGCACTGACCACATCAACGTGGATGGTGTTCATCTTTGCTCCTCAGAAAAGGTGGGACTGGAACTTGGAACCGGCAGGGCCCAGATCGGGGACACCGAGCAAGGGCCACCCCGCAGCGAGGGTGTCGTCCCCCTCCCCCGCGAAGCGGGTAGAGAGGGGGAAGCGACGCAGTCGCTCAGGGGGTGCCGCAGGCTCAAGCCGCCAGTTTCTTGGCCTTCTCGAAGGCTTCGTCGATGGTGCCAACCATGTAGAAGGCCTGCTCGGGCAGGTGATCGCACTCGCCAGCGCAGATCATCTTGAAACCACGGATGGTTTCAGCCAGCGACACGTACTTGCCGGGAGCGCCAGTGAACACTTCGGCCACGTGGAAAGGCTGCGACAGGAAACGCTGGATCTTGCGGGCGCGGGCCACGGTCAGCTTGTCTTCGGGAGCCAGCTCGTCCATGCCCAGAATGGCGATGATGTCGCGCAGTTCCTTGTAGCGCTGCAGCGTGCCCTGCACTTCGCGGGCCACCTTGTAGTGCTCTTCACCCACGACTTGGGGGTCCAGCTGGCGGCTGGTGGAGTCCAGCGGATCGACGGCGGGGTAGATACCCAGCGAAGCGATGTCACGCGACAGCACCACGGTCGAATCCAAGTGGGCGAACGTCGTGGCAGGCGAGGGGTCGGTCAAGTCATCGGCAGGCACGTAAACGGCCTGGATGGAAGTGATCGAACCGACCTTGGTCGAGGTGATGCGCTCTTGCAGGCGGCCCATTTCCTCGGCCAGCGTGGGCTGGTAGCCCACGGCGGAAGGCATGCGACCCAGCAGAGCGGACACTTCGGTACCGGCCAGCGTGTAGCGGTAGATGTTGTCCACGAAGAACAGCACGTCCTTGCCTTCGTCACGGAAGGCTTCGGCCATGGTCAGGCCGGTCAGCGCCACGCGCAGACGGTTGCCCGGGGGTTCGTTCATCTGGCCGTAGACCATGGCCACCTTGGAGTCGTTCAGCGACTCCTGGTTGACCACGCCGGCGTCCGACATTTCGTGATAGAAGTCATTGCCTTCGCGGGTACGTTCACCCACACCGGCGAACACCGACAGACCACCGTGGCCCTTGGCGATGTTGTTGATGAGTTCCATCATGTTCACGGTCTTGCCCACACCGGCGCCACCGAACAGACCCACCTTGCCGCCCTTGGCGAAGGGCGAGATCAGGTCGATCACCTTGATGCCGGTTTCCAGCAGTTCCTGCGAAGGCGACAGCTCGTCATAAGCCGGTGCCTTGCGGTGGATGGGAGCCGTCAGCGCCTGATCCACGGGACCGCGTTCGTCGATGGGGTTGCCCAGCACGTCCATGATGCGACCCAGCGTCGCCTTGCCCACGGGCACGGTGATGGGGTTGCCGGTGTTGGACACCATCAGGCCGCGACGCAGACCGTCGGACGAACCCAGGGCGATGGTACGCACAACGCCGTCACCCAGCAGTTGCTGCACTTCCAGCGTCAGGGCCGAGCCGTCGAGCTTCAGGGCATCGAACACCTTGGGCATTGCGTTGCGGGGGAACTCGACGTCCACCACAGCGCCAATACATTGAACAATCTTGCCTTGCACTTGAGCCATTTTTTGCTCCAATTAGTTTGTCTGTTGAGCTGCTTTACACAGCAGCGGCGCCAGCCACGATTTCCGACAGCTCGGTCGTGATCGCTGCCTGGCGCGTCTTGTTGTAGACCAGCTTCAACTCGCCAATGACGCTGCCTGCGTTGTCGGTAGCGGCCTTCATGGCCACCATGCGCGCCGATTGCTCGGACGCCATGTTTTCCGCGACAGCTTGGTAGACCAGGGACTCTGCGTAGCGCACGAGCAGCTCGTCGATCACGGACTGCGCGTCGGGTTCGTAGATGTAGTCCCAGCTATGGCCAGACGTCTTCTCGGCCTGCATGCTCTCGGACGACAGGGGCAGCAACTGCTCCACCACCGATTCCTGCTTCATGGTGTTGATGAACTTGGTGTAGCTCAGGTACACCGCGCTCAGCTTGCCCGCTGCATATGCATCGAGCAGCACCTTCACAGGGCCGATCAGCTTTTCCAGATGGGGCGTATCGCCCAGACCCGTCGCGTGCGAAACCACCTTGGCGCCGACACGGTTCAGAAAGCCCAGACCCTTGTTGCCAATGGCCACTGCTTCTGCCGACACGCCTTGATCCTGCAGCTCCCGCAGCTTGGCCGTGACAGCACGCAACACGTTGGTGTTCATGCCGCCGCACAACCCCTTGTCCGTCGTCACCACGATGACGCCGGCTGTCTTTGCATCACCGTTCACTTGCATGAACGGGTGCACGTACTCGGGGTTGGCTTGGCCAAGATGGACTGCAATGTTGCGGATCTTTTCGCTGTACGGGCGTGCAGCCAGCATCCGTTCCTGCGCCTTGCGCATCTTGGATGCGGCCACCATTTCCATGGCTTTGGTGATCTTCTTGGTGTTTTCCACCGATTTGATCTTGCCGCGAATTTCCTTACCTGCTGCCATGATGGCTCCTCGTCCGGTTTAAGCGAACGACTTCTTGAACGCAGCGATGGCGGCGTTCAATTCGGCTTCGGAATCCTTGTCCATGGCCTTGGAAGCGTTCAGCTTGTCGATCAGGGCGCCGTGGCTGGTCTTCAGGAACTGGTGCAGACCAGACTCGAAAGCCAGCACTTGCTTGACCTGGATGTCGTCCATGTAGCCCTTGTTCACTGCGAACAGCGAAGCGCCCATCAAAGCGGTGGACAGGGGGCTGTACTGGGCCTGCTTGAGCAGTTCGGTCACGCGGGCACCGCGGTCCAGCTGCTTGCGGGTGGCTTCGTCCAGGTCGGAGGCGAACTGCGCGAAGGCAGCCAGCTCACGGTATTGCGCCAGGTCGGTACGGATACCGCCGGACTGGCCCTTGACCAGCTTGGTCTGTGCAGCACCACCGACGCGCGACACCGAGATACCGGCGTTGATGGCGGGGCGGATACCGGCGTTGAACAGGCTGGTTTCCAGGAAGATCTGGCCGTCCGTGATCGAGATCACGTTCGTGGGCACGAAGGCCGACACGTCACCGGCCTGGGTTTCGATGATGGGCAGAGCCGTCAGCGAACCCGTCTTGCCCTTGACTTCACCCTTGGTGAAGGCTTCGACGTAGTCGGCATTCACGCGGGCTGCACGTTCGAGCAGGCGGCTGTGGAGATAGAACACGTCGCCGGGGAAGGCTTCGCGGCCTGGGGGACGGCGCAGCAGCAGCGAAACCTGGCGGTAGGCCACGGCTTGCTTGGACAGGTCGTCATAGACGATCAGGGCGTCTTCACCGCGGTCGCGGAAGTACTCGCCCATCGTGCAGCCGGAGTAGGCCGACACGTACTGCATGGCAGCGGATTCGGAAGCGGTGGCAGCCACGACGATGGTGTATTCCATCGCGCCGGCCTGCTCCAGGGCACGCACCACGTTCTTGATCGAGGAAGCCTTCTGGCCGATCGCAACGTAGATGCAGGTAACGCCCTGACCCTTCTGGTTGATGATGGCGTCGATGGCCACGGCGGTCTTGCCGGTCTGGCGGTCACCGATGATCAGTTCGCGCTGGCCACGGCCGACGGGCACCATCGAGTCGATGGACTTGATGCCGGTCTGCAGGGGCTGGTCCACGGACTGGCGTGCGATCACGCCGGGAGCGACCTTCTCGATCACGTCCGTCATCTTGGCGTTGATCGGGCCCTTGCCGTCAATCGGCTGACCCAGGGCGTTGACCACGCGGCCGATGAGTTCGGGGCCGACGGGTACTTCCAGAATACGGCCCGTGCACTTGACGGTGTCGCCTTCGGAGATGTGCTCGTACTCGCCCAGAATCACGGCGCCGACGGAGTCGCGCTCGAGGTTCAGCGCCAGGCCGAAGGAGGGCTGGCCATCCTTGCCTGCGGGGAATTCCAGCATTTCGCCTTGCATCACGTCCGACAGGCCGTGCACGCGCACGATACCGTCGGTCACCGAAACCACGGTGCCTTCGTTACGGATGTCGCTGCTGCCAGCCAGACCCTCGATGCGGCTCTTGATCAGTTCAGAAATTTCTGCGGGATTGAGTTGCATGACTCTTTCCTTCTTTAGCTTTGGTTAGCCGAGACCTCAGTCGCGTTGTTACGCAATGAGGGCCGCTTTCATTTGTTCCAGGCGGGCCTTGACGGACGTGTCAAGAACTTCATCACCCACCACGACGCGGATGCCACCGATCAGGGACTGATCTTGCTGCACCGACAGGTTCAGCTTTCGGCCGAAACGCTTCTCCAGCGAAGTCCCGAGGGCAGCCAGAGCGGCAGCATCTATGGGAAAAGCGCTTTGAACCACGGCGTCGGACGAGCCACCGGCGCGGTTCACGAGGCTGCGAAACTGGGCCGCCACTTCTGGCAGGGCTTGCAGTCGGCCGTTTTCAATGATGACGCGCAGAAAGTTGCGAGCGGCATCAGGCAATGCCGAGCCGGCCACGCCGCTGATGACGTCGAACAGTTGTTCGTCGGTCACCTTGGGGTCGTCGGCCAGCTGGCGCAATTGCGGATTGGCGGCAATCGCCGCCAATTCCTCCGCCCAGGCAACAGTGCCGGACAGGTCAGCACCCTGCTGGGTGCTGGCCTTGAACAGGGCATCTGCGTAAGGACGGGCAATGGTGGCGAGTTCTGCCATGTTTGCTCTTCCTTACAGCTCGGTCTTCAGGCGGTTCAGCAGGTCGGCATGGACGCCGGCATCCACTTCCTTGCGCAGGATCTGCTCGGCGCCCTTGACGGCCAGCGCAGCCACTTGCTCGCGCAGGGCTTCACGGGCCTGGACTGTCTGCTGCTCGGCCTCGGCGCGGGCAGCAGCAACAATCTTGTTGCCTTCTTCGGAGGCACGGGCCTTGGCTTCTTCAATGATGGCCTGGGCACGGCGTTCGGCGTCCGCAAGCCGCGATGCCGTTTCGTTGCGCGTCTGGGCCAGTTCCTGCTCGACGCGCTTGTTGGCGGCGGCCAGGTCAGTCTTGGCCTTGTCGGCAGCAGCGAGGCCATCGGCGATTTTCAGAGCTCGTTCATCCAGCGCCTTCGCGATCGGGGGCCACACGAACTTCATCGTGAACAGCACCAGGATCAGGAAAACGATGGCCTGGACGAACAGGGTCGCGTTGATACTCACGGCAACACCTTTCTATCTAGGGCGTTGATCGGAGCTTAGGCCAGGACGAAGGGGTTGGCGAAAGCGAACAGCAGAGCGATAGCAACACCGATCAGGAAGGCAGCGTCGATCAGACCGGCCAAGATGAACATCTTGGTTTGCAGTTCGTTGATCAGCTCAGGCTGACGTGCCGACGATTCCAGGAACTTGCCACCCATCAGGGCGATACCGATCGAAGCGCCGATAGCGCCCAGACCAACGATCAGACCACAAGCCAGAGCGACGAGACCGAGAATGTTTTCCATGATGACTCCTGAGATTAAAGAAAGAGAAAGGTTGAGAGGGAAAGGAAATGGTCAGTGGGCTTCATGTGCCTGGCCGAGATAGATCAGCGTCAGCATCATGAAAATGAAGGCCTGCAGGGTGATGATCAGAATGTGGAAGATCGCCCAGATAGAGCCTGCAATGATGTGCCCCAAGGGGAGCAACACACCGGAAAGCGACATGGCAGCCGCACCGCCCATCAGAGCGATCAGACAGAACACCAACTCACCAGCGTACATGTTGCCGAACAGTCGCATGCCATGCGAAACCGTCTTGGCGACATATTCAATGATCTGCATGGCCAGGTTGATAACACCCAGGATCAGTGCAAACACGGGATTCTTGCTGGTGCCGAACGGAGCGGTCACCAGTTCGTGGGCCCAGCCGCCCATGCCCTTGATCTTGATGCTGTAGAAGAAGCACAGGATCAGCACGGCCGAGGACAGGCCCAGCGTGGTCGAGAGGTCAGCCGTGGGAACGACACGCAGGTAGGCGTGCGAGTCACCCTGGACGCCCTGCCACAGTACCGGCAGCAGGTCCACGGGCAGCATGTCCATGGCGTTCATCATGAAGATCCAGACGAACACGGTCAGTGCCAGGGGAGCGATGAACTTGCGGCTTTGCGCGTTGTGGATGTTGGCCTTGGCCTGGTTGTCCACCATCTCGACCAGCAGCTCTACAGCCGCCTGGAAGCGGCCCGGAACGCCCGATGTGGCCTTGCGCGCGGCAAGCCACAGCACGAACAGGCTCAGCACGCCCAGCGTGGCGCTGACGACGATCGAGTCCAGGTTGATGACCGAAAAGTCGATGATCGACTTTTGCTTGATGTTCTGGAGGTGCTGCAGGTGGTGAACGATGTATTCACTTGCAGTAGGTGCGTGCGCGTCTGCGGCCATCGGTCAACTTCTCTTCAAATATCAATCGGTTTTTCGGACATTGGCCCGCACTATCAGCGCGACCCAATACGTTTTCATGACGATCACCAAGCCCGCCAGCAGCGCCAGCCAACTCAGCCCCGGGACCAGCTTGGGTGCAGCCGCCAGCATGGCAATGCACAGCACCAGCTTCACCAGTTCCCAGCCAAAAATTCCCACCATGGCGGCTGCAGCGCCGCCAGGCCTCTTGCGCACGACGGCGCGCGCAAACAGCGCAGCCGGCAGCACCACCGACAAGGCACCATAGGCAGCCGACCATCCGACCTCGGCGCGCCCCGTCACCAGCCACGCGACCAGTGCCACCAGCACGCCAACCACCGCCTGGACCACCACGAAGCGCCACACAGACATCTGCGGGTTTCGCGTGCGCCACTCCTGAGCCTCCTCGGAGGTCAGGGGCTTGAAGTCGGAATCCTCGCCCTCAAGTTCCCTGTCAGCGTCTGTGTCAGCGGCGTAGTTTTTCATTGAGTTCTCGAAGGCCGCAGACCAGACAAGACTTTTTCACAAAGCCTCTGATTATAAGTAAAAACCCCTGCCGAACGATAGGGGTTGTTACGGGCATGTCCAAAACGGCGGCGGCAGCCTGGCTGTGTGGCAGCAGGCCAACAACGCCAGCCTCGCACCGCAGGCAGCTTGTTTGTTGTGTGTGGAGTTTTCGTGACCGGCGGCGCGGCAGCCCCAGGCTGCGACATGGCCGCGAACGATAGCGCACAATCGCCTCCAACGCCAAGCGATTAACCTTGATTCACCTATGACCGACGCCCCCACCCCCTCCTCCGCACCAGCAGCCGCGCCGGGCGCGGACCCGCGCAAGGACTCGTTGATCGAGTACCCGTCGCAGTTTCCCATCAAAGTCATGGGCATCAAGGCCGAGCATCTGGTGCATGAAATCACCCAGATCGCCGAGCGCTTCGACCCCGCCTTTGATCCCAGCACCATCGAGTTGCGCCCCAGCAGCAGCGGCAAATACCTGGGCGTCACCGTCACGGTGACGGCCACCAGCCGCGAGCAGCTCGACGACCTGTACCGGGCGTTCACCTCGCACCCGCTTGTGAAAGTGGTGCTTTGAGCGCCCCAGCCGACGAGCTTGCGCAGACGCTGGACTTGCGCCTGCTGGGCCGCACCGACTACGAAGCCACGGTGCAGGCCATGCAGGCATTCACGAGCGGCCGCGATGCCGGCACGCGCGACGAGCTCTGGATCTGCGAGCACGCCCCGCATTTCACGCAAGGCCTTGCCGGGAAAAGTGACCACTTGCTGAGCCCTGGCAACATTCCCGTGGTCGCAACCAACCGCGGCGGGCAGGTCACCTACCACGGCCCGGGCCAGGTGGTCGCCTATCCGTTGCTGGATCTGCAGCGCCTGGGCTACTTCGTCAAGGAATACGTGTTCCGCATCGAAGATGCGGTCATCCGCACGCTGGAGCATTTCGGCATCACCGGCCACCGCGTGGAAGGCGCCCCCGGCATCTACGTGCGTCTTGACGATCCTCGCAGCCACGCCATGCTGGCCCAGCGCCCGCAACTGCGCGCACCCGGCTCACCCGCGCCCCAGCCCGATTTTTCGGGGCTGGGCAAGATTGCAGCCCTGGGCATCAAGGTCAGCCGGCATTGCACCTATCACGGCGTTGCCCTGAATGCCGCCATGGACCTGGAACCCTACGAACGGATCAACCCTTGCGGCTATGCAGGACTGCAAACGGTGGACCTTTCTACAATCGGCGTTCAGACAACCTGGGACGAAGCCGCGCGCGTGCTGGGACGACAGTTGCAGCGCCGCCTAGCCCCCTGAATCCAGAACCATGACCACCAACACCGTCGTGCGCGAAGCGCAGTCCCAAGCCGAGTACAACCCGCTGGCCAAGCAGAAGGCGGCAGCGAAGCTTTCGCGCATCCCGATCAAGGTCGAGCATGGCGAGGCCCTCAAGAAGCCCGAGTGGATCCGCGTCAAGGCGGGCAGCCCCACCACGCGCTTCTACGAGATCAAGGACATCCTGCGCGCCAACAAGCTGCACACGGTCTGCGAGGAAGCCTCCTGCCCCAACATCGGCGAATGTTTCGGCAAGGGCACGGCCACCTTCATGATCATGGGCGACAAGTGCACGCGCCGCTGCCCGTTCTGCGACGTGGGCCACGGCCGCCCCGACCCGCTGGACACCAACGAGCCGCTCAATCTTGCCAAGACGATTGCCGAGTTGCGCCTGAAGTACGTGGTGATCACCAGCGTGGACCGCGACGATCTGCGCGACGGCGGCTCGGGCCATTTCGTGGAGTGCATCAAGAACATCCGCGAGCTCTCGCCGCTGACCCAGATCGAGATCCTGGTGCCCGATTTCCGTGGCCGCGACGACCGTGCGCTGGAAATCCTCAAGGCCGCACCTCCCGATGTGATGAACCACAACCTGGAGACCGCACCGCGCCTGTACAAGGAAGCGCGTCCCGGCTCGGACTACCAGTTCTCGCTGAACCTGCTCAAGAAGTTCAAGGCCTTGCACCCCAAGGTTCCGACCAAGAGCGGCATCATGGTGGGCCTTGGCGAGACCGACGAGGAAATCCTGCAGGTGATGCGCGACATGCGCGCCCATGACATCGACATGCTGACCATCGGCCAGTACCTGGCGCCCAGCAACAGCCACCTGCCGGTGCGCCGATATGTGCACCCCGACACCTTCAAGATGTTCGAGGAAGAAGCCTACAAGATGGGCTTCACGCACGCCGCCGTGGGCGCCATGGTGCGCTCCAGCTACCACGCGGATCAGCAGGCACACGCCGCAGGCGTTTGAGCTCGCCGCACCCAGGCGGCCCTCAATGCCCAGCCCTCGCCAGCCCTGCTGCCGAGGGCTTTTTCATGGCCGCATGACGGCACATCAAGACGCGTAGGCAACAAAAAAGCAGAGCCGCTGACGCATGCTCTGCTTGAATTGGAGGCGATGTTGCCTCTTCTGACATCGTAGAAAAAAAGCCTGGCTAACCGGCAGACCGCTGGCTGGCAAACCGACTTGCTGCAGGCTGAACAGGCCTGGCGAGTCGCCCCACGATGAAACTGAAAAAGGCTTGCAGCTCGAATTCCCCACCAGAGAGTTTCTTGCTGCATTGGGGCTGATCATAGCATCGAATGAGAATCAATCGCAACTAAAGCTGCAAATCTTTTTTCTGCGCATCCTCGCCTGCATGAATTCATGGTCCCAGCAGCGCTGCGGGACTGTCCGAGCGGAGGACTTCCTGCGCCCAGGCAGTCAGCTTGCGTGTGTCGGCACGCAAGATTTCCTGCTTGACGACCAGTATCTGCGCCGGATGCATGGAAAAGCTGCGCAGACCCAGGCCGAGCAGCAGGCGCGTCATGCCCACATCCCCGGCGGTCTCCCCGCAGACACAGACGCTCTTGCCCTGCGCCCTTCCTTCGGCGATCACGTCCGCCACCAGCTTGAGCACGGCGGGATGCAAGGGGTCATAGAGATGGGCCACGGTCTCGTCGGCGCGGTCGATGGCCAGCGTGTACTGGATGAGGTCGTTGGTGCCGATCGACAGGAAGTCGAAGTAACGCAAAAAGGTGCGCACGATCAGCGCGGCCGCAGGCACCTCGATCATGGCGCCCAGCTTGACCGGGCCATGGGCCACGCCTCGCGCGTCGAGTTCGCTTTGCGCCAGCCGCACCTGGGCCAGGGTCTGCTCGATCTCGCTTTGGTGGGCCAGCATGGGAAACAGCAGATGGATCTGCCCATGCGCCGCCGCACGCAGAATGGCGCGCAACTGGGTGCGGAACATGGCCGGGTCAGCCAGGCTCCAGCGGATGGCGCGCAGGCCCAGCGCGGGGTTCAGGTAGTAATCCTTGGGCTGTGCCTTGTCCAGCGGCTTGTCGGCGCCCACGTCCAGCGTGCGGATGGTCACGGGCATGCCCTGCATGCCGTCCACGGCCTCGCGGTAGGCGCGGTACTGCTCCTCCTCACCGGGCAGGTTGCCGCCACGCCCCATGAACAGGAATTCCGTGCGGAACAGCCCTACGCCCACGGCGCCTGCATGCACGGCCGCAGGCCCGTCGCCGGGCTGCTCGATATTGGCCAGCAATTCGATGCGCTCTCCGTCCAGCGTCAGCGCGGGCGTGTGGCGCAGGCGTGAGAGGCGCTCGCGCTCCAGCTCGTTCTGGCGCTGGCGAAAGCCATATTCGGCCAGGATGATGGGAGAAGGATCGACGATGACGACGCCTGCGTTGCCATCGATGATGATCCAGTCGTCCTGGCGGATCAGCTGGCTGGCCGCGCGCGCGCCGACCACGGCCGGGATGTCCATGCTGCGCGCCACGATGGCCGTGTGCGAGGTGCGCCCGCCCACGGCCGTGATGAAGCCGGCAAACAGCCGGCTCTTGAACTGCAGCATGTCCACAGGCGACAGGTCCTGCGCCACCAGGACCAGGGGCACATCGGTGACTTCGTCGAGCAGCAGCGGCTGCTGCGGCGCGCCCTCCCCCGTTGCATCGGCCCGCGGCAGCGCGGCAGGCGCGGGCACGGGGCTGGCCATGCCCTTCATGTAGCGCAGGATGCGCTCGACCACCTGCTCCAGGTCGGCCTTGCGCTCGCGCAGATACTCGTCCTCCATCTCGTCGAACTGGCGCGAGACGACCTCGAGCTGCGTGGTCAGCGCCCATTCGGCGTTGTAGAGACGATCGGAAATCCAGTGCTTGATGGCGGCGGCCAGGGCCTCGTCCTGCAACAGCAGCAGGTGGACGTCGAGCAGGGCATCGAGCTCGCCCGGCGCATCCTGGGGCATTTCATCCTGCAGACGGCGCAGCTCGTCGATGACGGCGTTGCGTGCACTGCGGGCGCGGTCGATTTCCGCGTCCACCTGGTCGGGCCGGATGAAGTAGTGCACCACCTCCATTCGGCTGGAGGCCACCACCACCGCGCGTCCTATCGCAATGCCCCGTGAAACGGCCAGTCCGTGGATTGCAAACGTCATTGCGCCTGTCCTTTGCCTGCTGCTGCGCAGGCCCCGGGCCGTCGCAATGCGGCAGCGTCCGGGCCCGGCGCGTGTTGCTCTTTTGCGCTCACCGTCTGCCAGCGCAGCGGAGGCCCATCACTGGCCTTCGCCAAATTTGTCGTTGATCAGGGCCGTCAGCGCATCCATGGCTTCCTGCTCCTGCGGTCCTTCGGTTTCCAGCAGCACCTCGGAGCCCATGCCGGCAGCCAGCATCATCACGCCCATGATGCTCTTGGCATTGATGCGCCGCTCGCCCTTGCTCATCCAGACTTCGCAGGGAAAGCTGCCTGCAAGCTTGGTGAGCTTGGCGGAGGCGCGGGCATGCAGGCCCAGTTTATTGCTGATGGTTATAGGGGTCTTGATCATTGGATGGTCGCGGACTCTGGTTCTGAGGCGTGTTCACGCCCACCTGCATCACCCCATGGCTGCCTCCCGCCAAGGCACGCTCGGCCACGGCTTCCAGCGCCTCGTGGCGATAGCCTATGGAGCGCAGCAGCATGGGCAAGTTCACTCCGGCCACCAGTCGCCCCGCAGGCAGCTGCGCCACAAGGCGCTGCGCCACGTTGCAGGGCGTCGCGCCAAAGAGGTCGGTCAGCACCAGCGTGGGCAGCGCCACCAGGCCGCCATGGTCCTCGAGCAACTGCTCGGCACGCATCAGGGTGGCCTCGGGCGGCTCCTGAGCGGGCACATCCAGGGCAAGGACGTCCTCGGCACTGTCGGCGAACACATGCAAGGCGCATTCGCGCAGTGCATGGGCCAAAGGTGCGTGGGTGAACAAAAGGATGCGCGTGGTCATGAAGTCACAGGGTTCGGAGTCGATTATGGCGTGCGCAGGCGCATGCAGGGCAACCGGCGCGCCTGCACTGCGTTCCATGCCACAGCTGCCTCCCGCATCCGTGGCTCCGAAACCTGTTGCCGTTGCTATTGCAGTTGCAGGCTGGCGAAGAAGTTGTTGGCCTCGTCTGTGCGCGGCTTGTCGCTGTAGATGACGGCATGGTAGAGGCGTGCGCCTGCCGGCTCCATTCGTGCAAACCACACGCCATGGGCGGTGAGCTTCCAGCCCTGGGGCCCCACGCCTTCAAACGTGGTGCGCAGCGACTGCGGCAGATTCAGTGCGCCTGCAGGCAGGAAAGGGCCATCTTCCTTGGAGCGCAGTTGCTTGGCGCCCGCCGGGGCCTGCCCCGGAGCACCCGGGTTCATCTGGCCGAGCACGGCTGCCTGCCAATACGACAGCATCTCGGCGGCTCTGGACGGCTCGCTGACCAGGAAGTGGGACACCGCGTAGGTCGACGCATCGGCATCGCATCCCATCATGGACATCTGCACCGTGCCCATGCCCTGGCCCAGCTCCACCGGCCGTGTTGCGGATTGCGGATCGCAGGGCAAGAGCACGCGCAGCGGCGTGCCTTCGACCGCGACCTGCCGCCAATCCAGCCTGGGACTGCAGGCGCCCAGGGGCGCCAACACCAGCATCGCGGCGCCAAGCCGCAGGGCCAGAGCGCGGCCCTTTGCTTTCGAAAAGCTTTCCATCAATGTCATGCCGGCATTATCGGCATGGCCCGACCTGTCCGAGCCCCGAACTTTTGCCCTTGCTGCGCATCGAAAGGCGGTGCACGGCATGCGTGCAGGCCTTCGGGCGCAACTTTGGGCACAATCGTCGCTATGGCAAGCAAACATTGGATCGCAGGCGTGGTGATCGCCGCAGCCGCCGGCATGGGCGCATGGGTGTATTCGGGTGCCGGCCAAACGGCCGCGCCGCAGTCCACCTTCGTGCTGCTGGACGGCAGCAAGCAGACCACGGCCGACCTCAAGGGCAAGGTGACCTTGGTGAATTTCTGGGCCACCAGCTGCACCACCTGCGTGGCCGAGATGCCCGAGATCGTTGCCACCCACCAGAAATTCCAGAGCCAGGGGTTCGAGACCCTGGCCGTGGCCATGAGCTACGACCCGCCCAGCTATGTGGTGAACTTCGCCGATTCGCGCAAGCTGCCTTTCAAGGTCGCGCTGGACAACACCGGCGCCGTGGCCCGGGCCTGGGGCGATGTGCAACTGACTCCCACCACCTACATCGTCAACAAGCGCGGCGACATCGTGAAGCGCTATGTGGGCGCACCTGACTTCGCTGAGTTGCATCGGCTGATCGAGAAGCTGCTGGCCGAGGCCTGATACAGCGCAGACCAGGGCACAAAAAAACCGGCATCAGGCCGGTTTTTCATTGGTGCATCCTCCGCCCGCCGCTCAACGGCTGCGGAAGCTGTCGTGGCAGGCCTTGCAGCTGGCGGCGGCCGGGCCGAAGGCGGCCTTGAGCTGGTCCAGGTTGCCGGACTTGGCCGCAGCCGCGAGCTTGACCGTCTCGGCCTGCATCTTCTCCGACAGGTCCTGGAACTTGGCCTGCTCCTTCCAGATTTCAGGCTTGGCCTTTCCACCTTCCGTGCCCGCGCCGAACGCGGCCCAAGGCAGCTTGGCCATGAAGGCCACCACCTCGGCGTTTTCCTGGGCCGCCTTGGCATCGAAGGGGATCTTTCCGTTCGCCATGGCGCCCAGGCGCCCGAAATGCTGGCCCAGCACGGCGAGCGCGCCCTGGCGGTACTTGATGGCGTCTTCAGACTTGGCGAACTGTGCGGACGCGGGCAGCGCCGTGGCGGCCACCAGGGCGGCCAGCGCCCATGCAGAAACTTTCTTCATCGTGGTTTTCCTTTGGGAGTGTGGGGAAATCTGCCGGACCAGTATGGCAGCGGCATCTTGCCGGCGCCGCTTTGATTGACCACGGCCAGGGTGCATTCCTGGTGCTCGCAGGAATGCGGGGCGGCACAATGCCCCATCCCCATCCCAGCTTTCATGCCATGGCACAAGAATCGACCGCACAAGGCGCCGCCAAGCACAAGGTCCGCATCTGGGACCTGCCCACCCGGCTGTTTCACTGGCTGCTGGCCGTAACGGTGGTCGGCTTGGTCGTGACGGCCAAGCTGGGCGGCAATGCCATGAACTGGCATCTGCTGCTGGGCCATGCCATGCTGGCCCTGCTGCTGTTCCGCCTGCTTTGGGGCCTGGTGGGCGGCCGCTGGTCGCGATTTGCCAGCTTCATCCACGCGCCCGCCACCGTGCTGCGCCATGTGCGGGGACAAGGAACGGAGAGCGACAGCGCAGGCCACAGCCCGCTGGGCGCCCTGTCCGTGTTTGCCATGCTGGCCGTGCTGATCGCCCAGGTGGGCAGCGGGTTGCTCAGCGACGACGAGATTGCGTTCTCCGGGCCGCTGGGCCGCTTTGTATCGGGCGACACCGTGGCACAGGCCACCGCCTACCACGCGCACTGGGGGCAGTATCTGCTGTACGCGCTGGTGGCCCTGCACCTGTTGGCCATCCTGTTCTATGCCTGGCGCGGACGGGGTCTGGTGCGCGCCATGGTGACGGGAGACAAGCACTTGCCCGAACCCCTGCCCTCTTCACGCGACACGGCAGCCAGCCGCCTGTTGGCATTGGTCCTGGCGTTGGTGGCGGGCGCCGCCGCATGGTGGGTGCAGCAGCTGGGGGCTGCTTTCTGACGGCGTGGCCAGACGTTGCCAGCTTGCCGCTACACTGCGTTTTCCGTCGTTTTAGCCAAGTGCCCGTGGACAAGCCTGCTGTCGCCTTGCTGGCGCCGAATCCCCTGGAAGACATGGACGAAGTCCGCCAGATCTTCCAGGAGTACGCCGCAAGCCTAGATGTCGATCTGCAATTTCAAGATTTCGAGGCCGAGATCGCCGATCTGCCTGGCGCATACGCATCGCCGCGCGGCCACATCCTGCTGGCCAAGGTCGATGGCGCCGTGGCCGGCTGCTGCGCCTTGCGCCCGCTGGACAACTGCGATTACGCCAACGCCGCCGAGATGAAGCGCCTGTTCGTACGCAAGGCCTTTCGCGGTTTCGGCCTGGGCCGCCAGCTCGCCGAGGCCATGCTCGATGTGGCGCGCCAGGCTGGCTATGACCATGTGCTGCTGGACACGCTGGACGATATGGAGTCGGCACGCGCCCTCTACACGGACCTGGGCTTCCAGGAAATCCCGCCCTACTATCACAACCCCATCGCAGGGGCGCATTACCTCAAGGCCGATATCTTCTAGGGCCCGGCTGAAGCAGCCCCCTGAAACACAAAAAGGCATTGCACCTGGGTGCAATGCCTTTTTTCGCAAAAGCGCGGTGCCCAGGCCCTGCAGGCCTGCAGCACGATCAGGATCAGGCCTTGGCCTGGCCCAGCAGGGTGGCAGCGTCGCTGACTTCGAACTTGCCAGGGCCTTCCACGTTCAGCGTGGCGACCTTGCCGTCCTTGACCAGCATGGAGTAGCGGTTGCTGCGCAGGCCCAGGCCCTTGCCGTTCAGGTCCAGCGTCAGGCCGGTGGCCTTGGCGAAGGCGGCATCGCCGTCGGCCAGCATGCGCACCTTGCCGTCGGTCTTCTGGTCACGGGCCCACGCGCCCATCACGAAGGCGTCGTTGACCGACAGGCACCAGATCTCGTCCACGCCGGCAGCCTTGAAGGCTTCGGCCTGCTCCACGAAGCCGGGCACATGCTTGGCCGAGCAGGTGGGAGTGAATGCGCCGGGCACGGCGAAGACCGCGATGGTCTTGCCGGCAGCGGCTTCGGGCAGCTTCACGGGGTTGGGGCCGATGCTGCAGCCATTGCCTTCGACTTCCACGTATTCCATCAGGGTGGCAGCGGGCAGGGCATCTCCGACTTTGATCATCTCTATCTCCTTTGTGGTGCAAAACCGGGGGCCGCCGAAATGGTGGTCCCCAAACGAAAAAACGACCCACATTGTGGGTCGTTTCCTGTGGCCTTGCAGCCGGTGGGCCTGTGTAGGCTTACACCAGAGCAGCCTTTTGCACCAAGCGGGTAGCAACCCAGTTCTTGGTCTTGGACAGCGGGCGGCTTTCCGTGATTTCAACCACGTCGCCCAGCTTGTATTCACCTTGCTCGTCGTGAGCGTGGTACTTGCTGGACTTGATCATGATCTTGTCATAGATCGGGTGCTTGACGCGGCGTTCAACCATGACCGTCACGGTCTTGGCACGCTTGTCGCTGACCACCTTGCCAATCAAGGTGCGCTTGAGGGATTTTTTAGCTTCCGTCATGTCGGCTTCCTGATTACTTGGCAGCTTGCTTTTCAGCAAGGATGGTCTTGGCGCGGGCGATGTCACGGCGCGTGGTACGCAGCGTGTTCGTGTTACCCAGCTGTTGCGTAGCCTTTTGCATACGCAGGCCAAAGTGAGCCTTTTGCAGGGACTTCACTTCGGCTTCCAGGCCGGCAACGTCTTTTTGGCGGAGTTCAGCAGCTTTCGTCATGTTGTTCTCCTTAGGCACCAATTTGACGGGACACGAAGGTCGTACGCAGCGGCAGCTTTGCAGCGGCCAGGCGGAACGCTTCACGAGCCAGCTCTTCAGGGACGCCCACGATTTCGTAGAGCACCTTGCCGGGCTGGATTTCGGCCACGTAGTACTCGGGGTTGCCCTTACCGTTACCCATACGCACTTCTGCGGGCTTGGTAGAGATTGGCTTGTCCGGGAACACGCGGATCCAGATACGACCGCCACGCTTGACGTGACGCGAGATCGCGCGGCGAGCCGCTTCGATCTGACGCGCCGTCAGGCGACCACGGTCAGTGGACTTCAGGCCGAAGTCACCGAAAGCAACGGAGTTACCACGCGTTGCGATACCGGTGTTGCGACCCTTTTGCTCCTTGCGGTATTTGCGGCGAGCAGGTTGCAGCATCTTTATTCTCCTTTACCGTCCGCTGCTGTAGCGGGCGCGTCAGTCTTGCGAACGCGCTTAACGGAATCAGCGCCAGCGCCGGCGGGCTTATCGCTGCCGTCAGCAGGTGCTGCGTTAGCGCCTGCGGGGCGGCGGGCACCACGGCCAGCACCGTCACGACGACCATCGCCGCGACCATCACGGCGGGGGCCGCGAGGACGACGTTCTTCTTCGGGGCGGGGGGTCTCGGCTGCCGGCAGGTCGTTACGACCCAGCGTGTCACCCTTGTAGACCCAGACCTTCACACCGATCACACCGTAGGTCGTCTTGGCTTCGGAGAAGCCATAGTCGATGTCGGCGCGCAGTGTGTGAAGTGGCACACGGCCTTCGCGATACCACTCGCAACGTGCAATTTCGATACCGTTCAGACGGCCCGAAGACATGATCTTGATGCCTTGGGCACCCAGACGCATGGCGTTTTGCATTGCACGCTTCATGGCGCGGCGGAACATGATGCGCTTTTCGAGCTGCTGGCAGATCGAATCGGCGATCAGCTTGGCATCGATTTCAGGCTTGCGCACTTCTTCGATGTTCACAGCCACGGGCACGCCCAGACGGGTTGCGAGTTCCTTCTTCAGGTTCTCGATGTCCTCGCCCTTCTTGCCGATCACGACACCAGGACGTGCCGAGAAGATCGTGATGCGGGCGTTCTTTGCAGGACGCTCGATCAGGATGCGCGACACGGCGGCATTCTTCAGCTTGGCCTTCAGGAACTCGCGCACCTTGATGTCTTCGGCCAGCATGCCGGCGAAGTCACGGTTGCTTGCGTACCAACGGCTGGCCCAGTTGCGGCTAACAGCCAGGCGGAAGCCGGTAGGATGGATTTTCTGTCCCATATTCTTCCCAGGCCTTTCAGTTGCCAACCGTCACGTACACGTGGCACGTGGGCTTGCTGATGCGATTGCCGCGGCCCTTTGCACGCGCGGTGAAGCGCTTGAGCGTGGTGCCTTGTTCGACGAAGATGGTCTTGACCTTCAGTTCGTCGATGTCGGCGCCGTCGTTGTGCTCGGCGTTGGCGATGGCGGACTCGAGCACCTTCTTGATGATCACGGCAGCTTTTTTCTGCGTGAACGTCAGGATGTTCAGGGCTTGGTCCACTTTCTTGCCGCGGATCAGGTCCGCGACCAGGCGACCCTTGTCCACAGACAGGCGGACGCCACGGAGAACAGCACGTGTTTCAGACATGTTCTATTCCTTACTTCTTGGCTTTTTTGTCCGCCGGGTGACCCTTGAAGGTACGGGTCAGCGCGAATTCGCCGAGCTTGTGGCCGACCATCTGGTCAGTCACATACACGGGCACGTGCTGCTTGCCGTTGTGCACGGCGATGGTCAGACCGATGAACTCGGGCAGAACCATGGAGCGACGCGACCAGGTCTTGACGGGCTTCTTGTCCTTGGTGGCGACGGCCTTTTCGGCCTTTGCCAGCAAGTGATGGTCAACAAACGGACCCTTTTTAAGAGAACGAGTCATTTGCTACCCTTTACTTCTTGCGACGCGACACAATCATCGACTGCGTGCGCTTGTTGTTACGGGTACGGTAGCCCTTCGTCAGGTTGCCCCATGGGTCAACAGCGTGACGACCTTCACCGGTCTTGCCTTCACCACCACCGTGCGGGTGATCGACAGGGTTCATCACCACGCCGCGAACGGTCGGGCGAATACCCATCCAACGCTTCACACCGGCCTTGCCCAGACGGCGCAGGCTGTGTTCTTCGTTGGCGACTTCACCGATGGTCGCGCGGCATTCGATGTGCACCTTGCGCACTTCGCCGGAACGCATACGCACTTGGGCGTAGATGCCTTCACGGGCCAGCAGCGTAGCCGACGTACCTGCCGAACGGGCGATCTGCGCGCCAGCGCCGATCTTCAGTTCGATGCAGTGGATGGTCGAACCCACGGGGATGTTGCGGATCGGCAGGGTGTTGCCCACGCGGATCGGGGCTTCCGAACCGCTGACGATCGTTGCGCCGACTTCCAGGTTGCGCGGAGCAATGATGTAGCGACGCTCGCCGTCGGCATAGCACACCAGAGCGATGTGGGCCGTACGGTTGGGGTCGTACTCAATGCGCTCGACCTTGGCGGGGATGCCGTCCTTGGTGCGCTTGAAGTCCACCACGCGATAGTGGTGCTTGTGGCCACCGCCCTTGTGACGGGTGGTGATGTGACCGTTGTTGTTACGGCCCGACTTCTGGTGCTGAGGCTCCAGCAGGGGGGCAAAACCTGCACCCTTGTGCAGATGGTCACGCGTGACCTTGACCGTGCCGCGTTGGCCGGGGGTCGTCGGTTTGAGCTTGATAACAGCCATGATTACGCAGCCTCCCCGGACAGGTTCAGCTCTTGACCGGGCTTGAGCATCACGTAGGCCTTGCGAACGTGGTCGCGGCGGCCAGTGGTCTTGCCAAAGCGCTTGGTCTTGCCCTTGATGTTCACCACGGAGACACCAGCAACTTCCACCTTGAACATCAGTTCCACGGCGGCCTTGATTTCATGCTTGGTGGCGCTCTGCAGCACCTTGAACGTCACGGCGTTGGACTTCTCGGCAACCATGGTGGCCTTTTCGGACACGATGGGAGCAACCAACACCTGCATCAGACGACCTTCGTCAAACTTGAGCGTGCTCATTCGAACATCTCCTTGAGTTTGTCGATCGCACCCTTGGTGACGAGCACTTTCTTGTAGTGCACCAGCGACACGGGGTCGGCGTAGCGCGGCTCGACCACGAACACGTTCTTCAGATTGCGGGAAGCCAGGTACAGGTTCTCGTCGACTTCTTCAGCGATCACCATGACCGATTCCAGGTTCATGGCCTTGAACTTGTCGGCCAGCACCTTGGTCTTGGGGCTTTCGAGCTTGAGCGAGTCCACCACGGCCAGACGGCCTTCGCGGGCCAGCTGCGACAGGATGGCAACCATACCGGCGCGGTACATCTTCTTGTTGATCTTCTGCGTGAAGTTTTCTTCAGGCAGATTCGGGAAGATGCGGCCGCCGCCACGCCACAGAGGCGAGGAAGACATACCGGCACGAGCACGGCCGGTGCCCTTTTGCTTGAACGGCTTGGCAGTCGTGTGACGAACCTGCTCGCGGTCCTTCTGAGCGCGAGTGCCCTGACGTGCGTTGGCACGGTAGGCGATCACGATCTGGTGGACGAGGTCTTCGTTGAATTCACGACCGAAAACAGTCTCGGGCGCATCGAACTTGGATGCGGCCTGGCCTTGTTCATTCAGGAGTTCGAGCTGCATTAGTTCGCTCCCTTGGAAGCTTTGGCCTTGATGGCGGGGCGCACCGTCACGAAGCCACCCTTGGAGCCCGGAACAGCGCCCTTGATCAAGAGCAGTTGGCGTGCTTCGTCAATGCGAACCACGTCGAGATTTTGGGTGGTGATGGTTTCATCGCCCATGTGACCGGTCATCTTCTTGCCCGGGAACACGCGACCTGGATCCTGGGCCATCGAGATGGAGCCGGGAACATTGTGCGAACGGCTGTTGCCGTGCGAGGCGCGCTGCGAGCGGAAGTTGTGACGCTTGATGGTGCCGGCGAAGCCCTTACCGATGGAAGTGCCTTGCACGTCCACCTTCTGGCCCACCGAGAACAGCTCGGCGACGGGCAGGACGGAGCCTGCGGCGTACTTGCCAGCGGTTTCTTCGGTCACGCGGAATTCACCCATCACTTCACCGGCTTCGACACCTGCCTTGGCAAGGTGGCCGGCTTCTGGCTTGGTCACGCGAGATGCCTTGCGCGAACCGAAAGTGACCTGCAGGGCCACGTAGCCATCGTTCTCTTGGGTTTTGACCTGAGTCACACGGTTGTTGGACACATCCACCACCGTGACGGGCACTGCGTCCCCGTCATCGGTGAACAGACGCATCATGCCCACCTTGCGACCCAGCAACCCGAGGGAGTTGCTCAGACTCATTTGTTTGCTCCAAAACTTTCGCCGCTGAAACTGCAATTGGCCCAGCGTTGCGCTCCCGCCCCAGATGTCCAAGGCCTTGCGCACGAAAGAAGGTTGATAAAACTTCGCTCAAGAAAGGCGAAGCCCCAAATTTTAACGCGAACTGCCTTTTCAAGCAAGTTCGCGTTAAATCAAAGCCCTTCAACGGCCCCGCAAGGGGCCGTGAAGTTCTTATTGCAGCTTGATCTCGACGTCCACGCCTGCGGGCAGGTCCAGCTTCATCAGAGCGTCAACCGTCTTGTCAGTCGGGTCAACGATGTCCATCAGGCGCTGGTGAGTGCGGATTTCGAACTGGTCGCGGCTGGTCTTGTTGACGTGCGGCGAGCGCAGGATGTCGAAACGCTTCATGCGTGTCGGCAGGGGCACGGGGCCCTTGACGATCGCACCGGTGCGCTTGGCAGTGTCAACGATTTCAGCAGCCGACTGGTCGATCAGCTTGTAGTCAAACGCCTTCAGGCGGATGCGGATTTTTTGCTTGGACATTGTGTATTCCTAGTTTTCCAAGAATTACGCAATGATCTTTGCAACCACGCCAGCGCCCACGGTACGGCCACCTTCGCGAATAGCGAAGCGCAGACCTTCTTCCATGGCGATGGGGGCGATCAGCTTGACGGTGATCGACACGTTGTCACCAGGCATCACCATTTCCTTGTCGGCGGGCAGCTCGATGGAGCCGGTCACGT
>NZ_JCAQOW010000002.1:0-45358 GCF_059567865.1 Delftia sp. BGA-UO-ETr-SB1
ACGTGACCGGCTCCATCGAGCTGCCCGCCGACAAGGAAATGGTGATGCCTGGTGACAACGTGTCGATCACCGTCAAGCTGATCGCCCCCATCGCCATGGAAGAAGGTCTGCGCTTCGCTATCCGCGAAGGTGGCCGTACCGTGGGCGCTGGCGTGGTTGCCAAGATCATTGCCTAATTGATTCGTAGGGGTATAGCTCAATTGGCAGAGCGTCGGTCTCCAAAACCGAAGGTTGTAGGTTCGATTCCTACTGCCCCTGCCACCTGATGGTGGAATCGCAACGAGCCCGCCCCAAAGCGGGCTTCGGTGTCTTGGCGTTGCGCAAAAGATGCGCATTAGAAATGGATTATGGCCACTACTCAGGTTGAAACGGTCAGCTCCGGAGCTGACAAAGCCAAGCTTGCCGCAGTCGCGGCTTTAGTCGTTGCTGCGATCGCAGGTTTCTATCTGCTGAGCAAGCAAGGGCCCATCGTCCAGTGGCTGGTGCTGCTGGTCGGCCTGGCTGCAGCTGCTGGCACGTTCCTTGTTTCCGAGCCCGGAAAGCGTTTCGTGAGCTTTGCCCAGGATGCCTGGCGCGAAGTCAAGAAGGTCGTCTGGCCGACACGCAAGGAAACCATGCAGATGACCTTGTACGTCTTCGGCTTTGTCGTCATCATGGCCTTGTTCCTGTGGTTCACGGACAAGACGCTTGAGTGGGTCTTGTACGACCTGATTTTGGGCTGGAGGAAGTAATGGATGCTGTCGAAACGGGTGTGAACGACGGAGGGGCAGCGCCTGCCAATCCGGATCTGCGCTGGTACATCGTCCATGCCTACTCCGGCATGGAAAAGGCGGTTGAGCGCAACATCATCGAGCGCATCGCGCGCTCTGACATGCAGTCCAAGTTCGGCCGCATTCTTGTCCCCACTGAAGAAGTGGTGGAAATGAAGAATGGCCAGCGCCGCACTACCGAACGCCGTCTGTTCCCTGGCTACGTGTTCGTCGAGATGGTCATGGACGACGATACCTGGCACTTGGTCAAGCACACCAGTAAGGTGACGGGTTTCGTGGGCGGTGCCAAGAACCGTCCTGCGCCCATTTCCGAAGAGGAAGTGCGCAAGATCGTCAGCCAGATGCAGGAAGGCACGGAAAAGCCGCGCCACAAGGTCGAGTTCATGCCCGGCGAGCTGGTGCGTGTCAAGGAAGGTCCGTTCACGGACTTCAACGGCTCTGTCGAAGAGGTCAACTACGAGAAGAGCCGTCTGCGCGTCTCCGTGATGATCTTCGGTCGCTCCACGCCGGTCGAGCTTGAATTTGCCCAGGTTGAAAAAACCTGAGTTACCGCTTACAATCTCTGGCTCTGCATTTTTAGGCTTGGTGCAGGGCGTTCTCACAAGAGTCTTTTAACCCCCGGGGAGCTGTCGGCTGCAACTGTTGTTGGTTTGGCCGGCGGCGCTATACCCGCAAGGAGCATTCAATGGCGAAGAAAATCGTCGGCTTCATCAAGCTGCAAGTGCCAGCTGGTAAGGCCAATCCCTCTCCCCCGATCGGTCCTGCGCTGGGTCAGCGCGGCCTCAACATCATGGAATTCTGCAAGGCGTTCAACGCCCAGACCCAAGGTGTCGAGCCCGGACTGCCCCTGCCCGTGGTCATCACGGCCTTCGCGGACAAGAGCTTCACCTTCATCATCAAGACGCCTCCGGCGACTGTGCTGATCAAGAAGGCCATCAAGCTGGACAAGGGTTCTTCCAACCCCCTGAAGAACAAGGTCGGCAAGATCACCCGCGCTCAGCTGGAAGAGATCGCCAACACCAAGCTGAAGGACATGAACGCTGCTGACGTGGACGCCGCCGTGCGTACGCTGGCTGGTTCGGCTCGCTCGATGGGCGTGATTGTGGAGGGCGTGTAAATGGCCAAGTTGACCAAGAAGCAAAAGGCTCTCCAGGGCAAGGTGGAGTCCACCAAGCTGTACGCTTTCGCTGACGCAGTCGCGCTGGTGAAGGACGCTGCCACCGCCAAGTTCGATGAATCCATCGACGTGGCCGTGCAACTGGGCGTGGACGCCAAGAAGTCTGACCAAGTGGTTCGCGGCGCTGTCGTGCTGCCCCATGGCACCGGCAAGATCGCCCGCGTGGCTGTGTTCGCCCAAGGCGCCAAGGCTGAAGAAGCCAAGGCTGCCGGCGCCGACGTGGTCGGCATGGACGACCTGGCTGCCCGCGTGAAGGCTGGCGACATGCCCTTCGACGTGGTCATCGCTGCCCCCGACGCCATGCGCGTCGTCGGTACGCTGGGCCAGATCCTGGGCCCGCGCGGCCTGATGCCCAACCCCAAGGTTGGCACGGTGACTCCCGATGTGGCCACGGCTGTGAAGAACGCCAAGGCTGGTCAGGTGCAATACCGCGTCGACAAGGCCGGCATCATCCACGCCACCATCGGCCGCCGCTCGTTCGACAACGAGAAGCTGCAAGGCAACCTGGCTGCGCTGATCGACGCCCTGAACAAGTCCAAGCCCGCTTCGAGCAAGGGCCTGTACCTGCGCAAGGTCGCTGTTTCGTCGACCATGGGTGTGGGCGTTCGCGTCGACACGCAAACCATCTCGGCCTGATAGCCAAGAAATCTTGAGACACCTTTCGGGGTGCCTCAGTGGTGGGCCGGTGCAGCGATGCGCCGGGTCATCCAAGACCGTTGGTGTGCCTTGCGGCACTTAAACCCCCGGGGCCAACGCAGATGGCGATCCCGCTGCAGATGGATGCATTTCCAAAACAGTTGGTCGCTGCAACAAGAGCGCGCATGAGGGGCTTGCCCCGAGTGCGCATTTGAAGGAGTAGACCTTGAGTCTTAATCGCAGTGAGAAAGAAGCGGTCATCAATGAAGTGACCAGCCTCGCCGCAAAAGCTCAAACGCTTGTGATCGCGGAATACCGCGGCATCACGGTCGCCGACATGACCAAACTGCGTTCTGATGCTCGCAGCAAGGGTGTGAGCCTGAGCGTGTTGAAGAACACGCTGGCCCGCCGTGCTGTGGCTGGCAGCCAGTTTGACGTTGTCGCCGACCAGATGACCGGCCCTCTGATCTATGGCTTCTCTGAAGACGCAGTGGCCGCCGCCAAGGTGGTGGCCGACTTCGCGAAAACCAACGACAAGCTGGTGATTCGCGGTGGTGCGTTTGCAGGCAAGGCCCTGGACGTGAACGGTGTGAAGCAACTGGCGAACATCCCCTCGAAGGAAGTTCTGCTGGCACAACTGTGTGGCTTGCTGATGTCGCCTATCTCGCGTACGGCCGTTGTGCTGGGCGCCCTGGCGGCAAAGAAGAGCGAAGGCTCTGCCGAAGAACCGGCAGCCGAAGCAGTCGCAGCCTGAGCGCGCGGCAGTTAACCAATATTGTTAGGAAATCAAAATGGCATTCGATAAAGACGCATTTCTGACCGCGCTCGACGGCATGACGGTCCTGGAACTCAATGACCTGGTGAAGGCCATTGAAGAGAAGTTTGGCGTGAGCGCTGCCGCTATGGCTGCTCCCGCTGCTGGCGGCGCTGCTGGCGGCGCTGCTGCTGCAGAAGAAAAGACCGAGTTCAACGTTGTGCTGACCGAAGCCGGCGCGAACAAGGTTTCCGTCATCAAGGCCGTGCGTGAAATCACCGGCCTGGGTCTGAAGGAAGCCAAGGACCTGGTCGACGGCGCTCCCAAGAACGTCAAGGAAGGCGTTGCCAAGGCTGACGCTGAAGCCGCTGTGAAGAAGCTGGTGGAAGCCGGTGCCAAGGCTGAACTGAAGTAATTCAGTCCCCTCAAGGGCTGGAGGCTCCGAAAAAGGGCCTCCAGCCTTTGGCGCTTGTGGAGCGCTGATCCATAGAGCACACTAAAAAGCAGTCAGCACAGTCTGTTTTTTAGTGTCTTCTGACAACCCGACAGCAGAAGATGCCTTGGTTCGGGCGATGTGCAACGCATCGCCGTCAGCCATGGTTGGTAGTGGCCAACCGCCAAGCCCGCAGGGAGCTTTCCATGTGGGGCAGTCGTCGCAGACCCAGGACTCATGTCTTTGCCCGGAGATCTCATGGCCTATTCTTACACCGAACGCAAGCGAATCCGCAAAAGCTTCGGGAGCCGCGACAGCGTGCTCGAAGTGCCTTACCTGCTGCAGATGCAAAAAGATGCATATACCGCATTCTTGCAGTCAGATGTAGCCCCCAAAAAACGCACCATCGAAGGCCTGCAAGCGGCCTTCAACTCCGCCTTCCCCATCGTCTCCCACAACGGTTTTGTGGAGATGAAGTTCGTCGAGTACAACCTCGCCAAGCCTGCTTTCGATGTGCGCGAGTGCCAGACCCGTGGTCTGACGTTCGCCTCCGCCGTGCGCGCCAAGGTCCAGTTGATCATCTATGACCGTGAGTCTTCGACCTCGCAGTCCAAGGTGGTCAAGGAAGTCAAGGAGCAAGAGGTCTACATGGGCGAAGTGCCCCTGATGACCGAAAAGGGCTCGTTCATCATCAACGGCACCGAGCGTGTCATCGTCTCGCAGCTGCACCGCTCGCCTGGCGTGTTCTTCGAGCACGACAAGGGCAAGACCCACAGCTCGGGCAAGCTGCTGTTCTCGGCACGCATCATTCCTTACCGCGGCTCGTGGCTGGACTTCGAGTTCGACCCCAAGGACCTGCTGTTCTTCCGCGTCGACCGTCGCCGCAAGATGCCCGTGTCCATTCTGCTGAAGGCCATCGGCCTGACGCCGGAATCGATCCTGGCCAACTTCTTCGTCAACGACAACTTCCGCCTCATGGATTCGGGCGCGCAGATGGAGTTCGTCTCCGAGCGCCTGCGCGGCGAAGTCGCGCGCTTCGACATCACCGACAAGTCGGGCAAGGTCGTGGTCGCCAAGGACAAGCGCGTCACCGCTCGCCACACGCGCGAGCTGGAGCAGTCGGGCACCAAGTTCATCAGCGTCCCCGAAGATTTCCTGATCGGCCGCGTGGTCGCCAAGAACATCGTCGATCCGGACACGGGCGAGATCATCGCCAAGGCCAATGAAGAGCTGACCGAGTCCCTGCTCAAGAAGCTGCGCAGCGCCGGCATCCAGGATCTGCAGTGCATCTACACGAATGAGCTGGACCAGGGCGCCTACATCTCGCAAACCCTGCGCACCGACGAAACCGTCGATGAGTTCGCTGCACGCGTGGCCATCTACCGCATGATGCGCCCCGGCGAGCCGCCGACCGAAGACGCCGTGCAGGCCCTGTTCCAGCGCCTGTTCTACAACGCCGACACCTACGATCTGTCGCGCGTGGGCCGCATGAAGTTCAACGCCAAGGTCGGCCGCGATGGCGCCACCGGCCCCATGGTGCTGTCCAACGAGGACATCCTGGCCGTGGTCAAGATCCTGGTGGATCTGCGCAATGGCAAGGGCGAAGTCGACGATATCGACCACCTGGGCAACCGCCGCGTGCGTTGCGTGGGCGAACTGGCCGAAAACCAGTACCGCACGGGCCTGGCACGTATCGAGAAGGCTGTGAAGGAGCGTCTGGGCCAGGCCGAGCAAGAGCCGCTGATGCCCCATGACCTGATCAACAGCAAGCCGATTTCGGCCGCCCTGAAGGAATTCTTCGGTGCGTCGCAGCTGTCGCAGTTCATGGACCAGACCAACCCTCTGGCCGAAATCACGCACAAGCGTCGCGTCTCGGCCCTGGGCCCGGGCGGTCTGACCCGCGAGCGTGCAGGCTTCGAAGTGCGCGACGTGCACGTGACCCACTACGGCCGCGTCTGCCCTATCGAAACGCCTGAAGGCCCGAACATCGGCCTGATCAACTCGCTGGCCCTGTACGCCCGCCTGAACGAGTACGGCTTCATCGAGACGCCGTACCGCCGGGTGGCCGACGGCAAGGTCACGATGGAGATCGACTATCTGTCGGCCATCGAGGAAGGCAAGTACATCATCGCCCAGGCCAATGCCGAGCTGGATGCCGAAGGCCGCCTGATCGGCGACCTGGTGTCGGCGCGCGAAAAGGGTGATTCGACCCTGGTGTCGGCCGAGCGCGTTCAGTACATGGACGTGTCGCCCGCACAGATCGTGTCGGTGGCTGCCTCGCTGATTCCGTTCCTGGAACACGATGACGCGAACCGCGCATTGATGGGCGCCAACATGTCGCGTCAGGCCGTGCCTGTGCTGCGTCCCGAAAAGCCCATGGTGGGCACGGGCATCGAGCGCGTGGCGGCAGTGGACTCCGGCACCGTGGTGACGGCAACCCGCGGCGGTATCGTGGACTATGTCGATGCAACGCGCATCGTGGTCCGCGTGAACGATGCGGAAGCCGTGGCCGGCGAAGTCGGCGTGGACATCTACAACCTCATCAAGTACCAGCGTTCCAACCAGAACACCAACATCCACCAGCGACCCATCGTCAAGCGTGGCGACAAGCTGGCCAAGGGTGACGTGGTGGCCGACGGCGCATCGACCGACCTGGGCGAAATCGCCATCGGTCAGAACATGCTGATCGCCTTCATGCCCTGGAACGGCTACAACTTCGAGGATTCGATCCTGATCAACGAGCGCGTGGTGGCCGAAGACCGCTACACCTCGATCCACATCGAAGAACTCGTGGTGATGGCCCGCGACACCAAGCTCGGTGCCGAGGAAATCACGCGCGACATCCCGAACCTGTCCGAGCAGCAGCTCAACCGCCTGGACGAGTCCGGCATCATCTACGTGGGTGCGGAAGTGCAGCCCGGCGATGTGCTGGTCGGCAAGGTCACGCCCAAGGGCGAGACCACGCTGACGCCTGAAGAGAAGCTGCTGCGCGCCATCTTCGGCGAGAAGGCTTCCGACGTGAAGGACACTTCGCTGCGTGTGGACCAGGGCTCGCAAGGCACTGTGATCGACGTGCAGGTCTTCACCCGTGAAGGCATCCAGCGTGACAAGCGCGCCCAGCAGATCATCGACGATGAACTCAAGCGCTACCGCCTGGACCTGAACGACCAGCTGCGCATCGTCGAGGCCGACGCCTTCGACCGTATCGAAAAGCTGCTCAATGGCCGCGTGGCCAACGGCGGCCCGCAGAAGCTGGCCAAGGGCGCCAAGATCGACAAGGCCTACCTGGATGGCGTGGAGAAGTTCCACTGGTTCGACATCCGTCCTGCAGAGGACGAAGTCGCCACCCAGCTCGAGTCCATCAAGAACTCGCTGGAGCAGACGCGCCACAGCTTCGACCTGGCTTTTGAAGAAAAGCGCAAGAAGCTCACCCAGGGCGACGAGCTGCCCGCTGGCGTGCTCAAGATGGTCAAGGTCTACCTGGCCGTCAAGCGCCGCCTGCAACCCGGCGACAAGATGGCCGGCCGCCACGGCAACAAGGGTGTGGTCTCCAAGATCGTTCCGGTCGAGGACATGCCCTACATGGCCGACGGCTCCACTGCCGACATCGTGCTGAACCCGCTGGGCGTGCCTTCGCGTATGAACATCGGCCAGGTGCTGGAAGTGCATCTGGGCTGGGCCGGCAAGGGCCTGGGCCAGCGCATCGGCGACATGCTGCAGCAGGAAGCCCGCGCCGCCGAGATCCGCACCTTCATGGAAGAGATCTACAACTCGCGCGGCCGCAAGGAAGACCTGACGCAGCTCGACGACAAGGAGATCGTGTCCATGGCGCAGGCGCTGACCACGGGCGTGCCGTTTGCCACGCCGGTGTTCGATGGTGCGTCCGAGCAGGAAATCCAGGACATGCTGCATCTGGCATATCCGGAGGAACTGGCCCAGCGCAAGGGGCTGACCGAGTCGCGCACGCAGGCCTACCTGTATGACGGCCGCACCGGCGACCGCTTCGAGCGTCCGACCACCATCGGCTACATGCACTACCTGAAGCTGCACCACTTGGTCGACGACAAGATGCACGCCCGCTCCACGGGTCCGTACTCTCTGGTGACGCAGCAGCCGCTGGGCGGCAAGGCCCAGTTCGGTGGCCAGCGTTTCGGGGAAATGGAAGTGTGGGCGCTGGAAGCTTACGGCGCCGCCTATGTGCTGCAGGAAATGCTGACCGTGAAGTCCGACGACGTGGTGGGCCGTACCAAGGTGTACGAATCCATCGTCAAGGGCGAGCACGCCATCGAGGCAGGCATGCCCGAGTCGTTCAACGTGCTGGTCAAGGAAATCCGCTCCCTGGGCCTCGACATCGAGCTTGAGCGTTCTTAAATATTGAAAAGGGAAAGAGTCTTATGAAATCTCTACTCGACCTGTTCAAGCAATTCACGCCTGATGAGCATTTCGATGCCATCAAGATCGGTCTGGCTTCTCCCGAGAAGATCCGTTCCTGGTCCTTTGGCGAGGTGAAGAAGCCCGAGACCATCAACTACCGCACGTTCAAGCCCGAGCGCGATGGTCTGTTCTGCGCCAAGATCTTTGGCCCCATCAAGGACTACGAGTGCCTGTGCGGCAAGTACAAGCGCCTCAAGCACCGCGGTGTGATCTGCGAGAAGTGCGGCGTCGAAGTGACCCAGACCAAGGTGCGCCGCGAGCGCATGGGCCACATCGACCTGGCTGCGCCCTGCGCCCACATCTGGTTCCTGAAGTCGCTGCCGTCGCGTCTGGGCCTGGTGCTCGACATGACGCTGCGCGACATCGAGCGCGTGCTGTACTTCGAAGCCTACGTGGTGACCGACCCCGGCATGACCCCGCTGAAGAAGTTCAGCATCATGACCGAGGACGATTACGAGGCCAAGCGCACCGAATACGGTGACGAGTTCGAAGCCAAGATGGGCGCCGAAGGCATCAAGGATCTGCTCGAAGGCATCGACATCGATGTCGAGACCGAGCGCCTGCGCGGCGATCTGACCGGCTCCGAAGTCAAGGTCAAGAAGAACGCCAAGCGCCTGAAGCTGCTGGAAGCGTTCAAGAAGTCCGGCATCAAGCCGGGCTGGATGGTCATGGAAGTGCTGCCCGTGCTGCCCCCGGACCTGCGTCCGCTGGTGCCGCTGGACGGCGGCCGCTTCGCGACGTCCGACCTGAACGACCTGTATCGCCGCGTCATCAACCGCAACTCGCGTCTGCGCCGCCTGCTGGAGCTGAAGGCTCCGGAAATCATCGCGCGCAACGAAAAGCGCATGCTGCAGGAAGCGGTGGACTCGCTGCTGGACAACGGCCGCCGTGGCAAGGCCATGACGGGCGCCAACAAGCGTGCCCTGAAGTCGCTGGCCGACATGATCAAGGGCAAGAGCGGTCGTTTCCGCCAGAACTTGCTGGGCAAGCGCGTGGACTATTCGGGCCGTTCCGTGATCACGGTGGGTCCGTACCTCAAGCTGCACCAGTGCGGTCTGCCCAAGCTGATGGCGCTGGAACTGTTCAAGCCCTTCATCTTCGCGCAGCTCGAGCAGCGCGGCATCGCCACCACCATCAAGGCGGCGAAGAAGGAAGTCGAATCCGGCACGCCCGTGGTGTGGGACATCCTCGAAGAGGTCATCAAGGAGCACCCGGTCATGCTGAACCGTGCTCCCACGCTGCACCGACTGGGCATCCAGGCCTTCGAGCCCATCCTGATCGAAGGCAAGGCCATCCAGCTGCACCCGCTCGTCTGCGCGGCCTTCAACGCCGACTTCGACGGTGACCAGATGGCTGTCCACGTTCCGCTGTCGGTGGAAGCACAGATGGAAGCCCGCACGCTGATGCTGGCCTCCAACAACGTGCTGTTCCCCGCATCGGGCGAGCCCTCCATCGTTCCTTCGCAGGACGTGGTGCTGGGTCTGTACCACGCAACGCGCGAGCGCATCAACGGCAAGGGCGAAGGCATGATCTTCGCCGACATCGGTGAAGTGCAGCGCGCGCTGGACTCCGACCAGGTCGAACTGGCCGCCAAGATCAGCGTGCGTCTGACCGAGTGGACCAAGAACAAGGACTCCGGCGAGTTCGAGCCTTCGACCAGCCTGGTGGAAACCACCGTGGGCCGCGCCCTGATGTCCGAGATCCTTCCCAAGGGCCTGCCGTTCAGCCACATGAACAAGGCGCTCAAGAAGAAGGAAATCTCCAAGCTCATCAACGCCTCGTTCCGCAAGTGCGGTCTCAAGGCCACGGTGGTGTTTGCCGACAAACTGCTGCAAAACGGCTTCCGCCTGTCCACGCACGCCGGTATCTCGATCGCCATCGGCGACATGCTGGTGCCGCCGCAAAAGGCCGAGATCATCGGCCGTGCCGAAGCCGAGGTGAAGGAGATCGAACAGCAGTACGTCTCCGGTCTCGTGACCGCTGGCGAGCGCTACAACAAGGTGGTGGACATCTGGGGCAAGGCCGGCGACGAAGTCTCCAAGGTCATGATGGCCCAGCTTGCCAAGGAAAAGGTCATCGACCGCCACGGCAACGAAGTCGAGCAGGAATCGTTCAACGCCATTTACATGATGGCCGACTCCGGTGCCCGCGGCTCGGCCGCGCAGATCCGCCAGCTGGCCGGCATGCGTGGCCTGATGGCCAAGCCTGACGGCTCCATCATCGAGACGCCCATTACGGCGAACTTCCGTGAAGGCCTGAACGTTCTGCAGTACTTCATCTCCACCCACGGCGCCCGAAAGGGTCTGGCCGACACGGCGTTGAAGACGGCCAACTCCGGCTACCTGACGCGTCGTCTGGTGGACGTGACGCAGGATCTGGTGGTCAACGAGGACGATTGCGGCACGACCAATGGCGCACTGATGCGCGCCATCGTCGAAGGCGGTGAAGTGATCGAATCGCTGCGCGACCGCGTGCTGGGCCGTACCACGGCCGAGGACGTCGTGCATCCCGAGACGCTGGCCGTCCTGCTGCCCGCAGGCACGCTGCTCAACGAAGACGGGATCGATGAACTCGAGTTGCAAGGCGTGGACGAGATCAAGGTCCGCACCGCGCTGAACTGCGAAACCCGCTACGGCCTGTGCGCCAAGTGCTACGGCCGCGACCTGGGCCGCGGCGGCCAGATCAACCTCGGCGAAGCCGTGGGTGTGATCGCCGCCCAGTCCATCGGCGAGCCCGGCACGCAGCTGACCATGCGTACCTTCCACATCGGTGGTGCCGCTTCGCGCGCTGCCATCGCATCGAGCGTGGAAGCCAAGTCCAACGGCGCCATCAGCTTTAACAGCACGATGCGTTACGTCAGCAACACCAAGGGTGAGCTGGTCGTGATTTCGCGTTCGGGCGAAATCGTCATCAGCGACAACGGCCGCGAGCGTGAGCGCCACAAGGTGCCTTACGGTGCCGTGCTGACCGTCAGGCCCGACCAGCAGGTCAAGGCCGGTCTGATCCTGGCCAACTGGGATCCGCTGACCCGACCCATCATTACCGAGTACGCCGGCCAGGTGCGCTTCGAGAATGTGGAAGAGGGTCTGACCGTGGCCAAGCAGGTCGACGAAGTGACCGGTCTGTCCACGCTGGTGGTGATCGATCCCAAGCGCCGTGGCTCTGCCAAGGTCGTGCGTCCTCAGGTCAAGCTGATCGATGCCAACAACCAGGAAGTCAAGATCCCCGGCACCGACCACTCGGTGACGATCGGCTTCCAGGTCGGCGCTCTGATCCAGGTGCGTGACGGCCAGGACGTGGGCCCCGGCGAAGTGCTGGCCCGTATCCCTGTCGAAGGCCAGAAGACCCGCGACATTACCGGCGGTCTGCCCCGCGTGGCCGAGCTGTTCGAAGCCCGTACGCCCAAGGACAAGGGCACGCTGGCCGAGATGACCGGCACCATCTCCTTCGGCAAGGAAACCAAGGGCAAGGTGCGCATGCAGATCACCGATCTGGATGGCAAGGTCTGGGAAGAGCTCGTGCCCAAGGAAAAGAACATCCTGGTGCACGAAGGCCAGGTGGTCAACAAGGGCGAGTCCATCGTTGACGGCCCGGCCGATCCGCAGGACATCCTGCGCCTGCTGGGCATCGAGGAGCTGTCGCGCTACATCGTTGATGAAGTGCAGGACGTCTACCGTCTGCAGGGTGTGAAGATCAATGACAAGCACATCGAGGTGATCGTTCGCCAGATGCTGCGCCGCGTCGTGGTCGAGAACACCGGCGATTCGACCTACATCGCTGGCGAGCAGGTCGAGCGTTCGGAAATCCTCAATACCAACGAGGCCCTGCAGCGCGAAGGCAAGATCCCCGCCACGTACTCCAACGTGCTGCTGGGTATTACCAAGGCTTCGCTGTCGACCGACTCCTTCATCTCCGCCGCGTCGTTCCAGGAAACGACCCGCGTGCTCACCGAGGCTGCCATCATGGGCAAGCGCGACGAGCTGCGTGGCCTGAAGGAAAACGTCATCGTGGGTCGCCTGATCCCCGCTGGTACGGGTCTGGCCTACCACCAGGCACGCAAGGCCAAGGACGCCATGGACGACGCAGAGCGCCGCGCCATCGCCGACGCCGAAGCGGCCGAACTGGCCGGTGTGATGGCTGACGACGACGCTGGCGTGGCTGCCGTCGCCGGTGACGCTTCCGCTGACTGATAGGCGGTGTCACCCCCTGAGCGGCTGTGCCGCTTCCCCCTCTCTCGCTACGCGGGAGGGGGACGACGCCCTCGCTGCGGGGCGGCGCGGCCGGCCTAGGCCCTTGCTCGGCATCCCTCTTGTTGGGACATGCTGTCTCCTAGAGCAGTGCATGGCGCAAGTGCTTGATGATGTGACGCTCCCGGCCTGCCCTGCGCAGGCGGGAGCGTTTTTCTTTGGGAATAACCAGAGTTCGGCCGGAACAGCCTCCGGCCGGGCCATTGCAGACGATGTGGTCCTTGTCTCTTGAATGGATGCTGCTGGCACTGCTGGTGTTCTGGGCCGTCGGCGCATACAACCGGCTGGCCCGGCTGCGCAGCGGCTGCGTGCAGCAGTTCGGAGCGCTCGATGCGCACCTGGGCCAGTGGCATGCCATGCTGCAGGCCTTCGAGGCCCAGCCCAAGGCCGAAGGCCAAAGCCCCGCCCTTGTGCATGCCCAGGCCGCACTGCACCAGACCGCCGCACAGCTGCAGGCGGCCCTGGTCGATGCCCGTGGCCGGCCGCTGCGCGAGACCGCGCTGGCCTCGCTGGAGCACGCCTGTTCGGCGCTGGACGTGGCCTGGCAGGCCATGACCAAGGTCGCCGTTGATACCGGCGCCGGCGCCGCTGGCACTGGCGCTGCGCCACCAGATGCCCCATCGCCGGACCCCGATCCGCTGCAGCCCTGGCAGCAGCGCTGGACCGAGCACCAGGTGCGCAACCGCCTGGGACTGCAGCAATTCAACGCCGCGGCCGAGCGCTACAACGCCGCCATTGCGCAATATCCGGCCAGGCTGCTGGCCTGGCTGCTGGGCTTTCGCCCGGTGCGCAGCCTGCTGGTCGAGCCTGTCGCCAGCAAGGCACAGGAAAGTGGAACATGAACCAACGCACGCATTCTTCCCCGCGCCGCGCTGCGGCGCCCTCGCAGGCACCTGCCGCACCTCCTCTTTGGCAGCAGCTCGACGCCGTTGCCCAATGCCTGCAGTCCGTGCTTGAAGGCCAGTCCAGCCGCAGCGTGCTGGCGCGCGTGGCTCAGCCGCTGCGCCCCGGCGTCCAGGCGCTGCTGTTCCAGGTGCTGCGCCAGTTGGGCCGTGCCCAGGCGCTGCAAAAGCAGCTGGCCTCGCGCAACCCGCCGCCGCGCGTCAGCGCATTGCTGAACACGGCCCTGGCCCTGGCCTGGGATGAATCCCGGGCACCGTACCCACCATTCACCCTGGTCAACCAGACGGTGGAGGCTGCCAAGCAGGGGCCCACGCGCGCCCAGTCCGGCTTCATCAATGCCTGCCTGCGCCGCTTCCTGCGCGAGCGCGATGCCCTGGTCGCCGCCACCGACGACCAGCCGCAGGCCGTCTGGAACCACCCGGCCTGGTGGATCGCCCGCCTGCGCAAGGACCATCCCGATCATTGGCAAGCCATCCTGCAGGCCAACAATGAACAGCCGCCGATGACGCTGCGCGTCAACCGCCAACAAACGGACCGCCAGTCCTACCAGGCAGCGCTGCAGGCCATGGACGTGCCTTCCCTGGCCGTGGCCGACAGCGGCCTGCAACTGCAGCAGGCCCTGCCGGTGCAATCCCTGCCGGGCTTCGACGAAGGCCTGGCCTCGGTGCAGGATGCGGCCGCGCAACTGGCCGCGCCGCTGCTGCTGCAGGGGCTGGAGCAGCCCGCCGGCCGCGCGCTGCGTGTGCTCGATGCCTGCGCCGCCCCGGGCGGCAAGACGGCCCACCTGCTGGAGTACGCAGCACCGCAGACCCTGGAGGTCACGGCGCTGGAGATAGATGCCGAGCGCGCCGCGCGCATCGCGGACACGCTGGGGCGGCTGCGCCTGCAGGCCCGCGTGGTGGTGGCCGACGCATCCCGGCCCGACCAGTGGTTCGATGCGCAATGCGGCGGCCAGCGGTTCGACGCCATCTTGCTGGACGCGCCCTGCACGGCCTCGGGCATCGTGCGGCGCCAGCCCGACGTGCGCTGGCTGCGCCGCGAAAGCGATGTGCGCCAGCTGGCCGAGATCCAGGCGCGCCTGCTCGACACCCTGTGGCCCCTGCTGCAGCCCGGTGGGCGCCTGCTCTACTGCACCTGCTCGGTCTTCAGGGAAGAGGGCGAGGCACAGGTTCAAGCGTTTGTTACACGCAACAGTGAGGCGCGAACCCTGGCGGCACCGGGGCATTTAATCCCGGGCAAAGCCGACAAAGCCGGCATGCTGGCTGACAATGCTTTGGGTGACCACGACGGTTTCTTCTACGCCTTGCTGCAAAAGACGCGCTGACCCCCCCCATCGGGCCTGGTCGCCAGCCTGGCTGCGCCTGCTGGCGCGGCTGGCCGGGGCGCTTGTGCTGGCCGGCGTGCTGGCGGGTCTGGGCCTGCAGGCCAGGGCCGATGCCTTGACGGCCGAGATCGGCCCCATGCAACTCGATCGCTCCGACGACGGCCTGCTGCTGTCGGCCAACCTCCATTTCGAGCTGCCCTACCAGATCGACGATGCGCTGCGGCAGGGCATCCCCATGTACTTCGTGGCCGATGCCCAGATCCAGCGCGAGCGCTGGTACTGGTCCGATCAGCAACTGGCCACCGCCAGTCGCCACTACCGCCTCAGCCACCAGCCGCTGACGCGCCGCTGGCGCCTGCACATCTCCAGCACCCCGTTCTCCAGCAGCGGCCTGGGGCTGGCGCTGGGCCAGACCTTCGAAAGCCTGGACGATGCGCTGGCCTCCATGCAGCGCATCTCGCGCTGGAAGATCATGGACACGGCGCCCACGCAATCGGGCGTATCGGTGCAACTGCGCTTTCGCATCGACCTGTCCCAGCTGCCCAGGCCGCTGCAGATCGGCGCGCTGGGCCGCTCGGGCTGGAACCTGCAGCTGTCGCGCACCCAGATGCTGGAAGACGCCCCATGAGCAGGGCCTCAGCCGACGACGAACGCGTGGCCCTGCCGGCCTCGGCCGGCCTGTCGCGCGGCACGCGCTGGGCCGTGGGCGTGGGCGCCGGCCTCATGGGCCTGGTCGGCGTGCTGCTGCTGTTCCTGCTCACCCTGGCCACCAACAACCGCCTGGACTACGAGCGCAACTACAACTGGCTGTTCGCCGCCAACGTGGTCGTGGCCGGCCTGCTGCTGGCCATCCTGGCCTGGGGCGGCATCCGCCTGGCCATCCGGCTGCAGCGCGGGCGCTTCGGCAGCCGCCTGCTGCTCAAGCTGGCCGGCATCTTCACGCTGGTGGGCCTGGTGCCGGGCCTGCTGATCTACATCGTCTCCTACCAGTTCGTCTCGCGCTCCATCGAAAGCTGGTTCGATGTGCAGGTCGAGGGCGCGCTGTCGGCCGGCGTCAGCCTGGCCAGTGCCACGCTGGAGACCGTGGCCAATGACATGGCCAACAACACGCGCACCGCAGGCGCCCAGCTGTCCCAGGTCTCCGATGCCGGCGCCGCGCTGATCCTGGAGCGCGTGCGCGACCAGTTGGGTGCCACCGATGTCGTGTTGTGGAGCGCCTCCGAAATCGCCGTCGTGGGTCCGGCGCCGGTGCCGCGCAGTGGCGAGCTGGCTGGCTTGCGCGCGGTGGCCAGCGTGGGCCAGTCGCGCTTCAACCTGCAGCCCGAACGCCCTAGCGCGCAAATGCTGCGCTCGCTGCGCGAGCAGCGCGCCGTGGCCAGCATCGAAGGCCTGGACGACGACGGCATGGCCCAGCCCGGCGCCACCGCGCCCGGCGCCCAGGTCCGCACCCTGGCCCTGGTGCCCAACCCCAGCGTGGGCCTGCTGACCGAGCCGCGCTACCTGCAGGCCACCATTGCACTGCCGCAGGCCCTGGTGACCAATGCCCTGGCCGTGCAGGCAGCCAACCGCGAATACCAGGAGCGCGCGCTGGCACGCGGCGGCCTGCAGCGCATGTACATAGGCACGCTCACGCTCAGCCTGTTCCTGGCCGTCTTCGGCGCCGTGGTGCTGGCTATCGTGCTGGGCAACCAGCTGGCCAGGCCGCTGCTGCTGCTGGCCCAGGGCATGCGCGACGTGGCGCGCGGCGACCTGCGGCCCAAGCCCGCGCTGCAGACGCGCGACGAGATCGGCGGGCTCACACGCTCCTTTGCGCTCATGACCCAGCAACTGGCCGACGCCCGCGCCGAAGCCAACCGCAGCATGGGCCAGCTCGATGCCGCACGCGGCAACCTGCAGACCATCCTCGACAACCTCACCTCGGGCGTCATCGTGCTGGACGCGCGGGGCGCCATCGTGCTGAGCAATCCCGGCGCCACGCGCATATTGCGCGCGCCCATGGCCGTCCATGAAGGCCGGCTGCTGTCCCAGGTGCCGGGGCTGGAGCAGTTCGGCGAAGTCGTGCAGGAGCAGTTCGCGCTCTTCCTGGGCGAGCAGGGGCGCGATCGCTGGCAACTGGTGCATGAGCTGCATGCCTCCACCGATGGCGGCGTCATCCAGCACACCACCACCCTGGTCATGCGTGGTGCGGAACTGCCCGATGCGCAGCGCCTGCTGGTCTTCGACGACATCTCGGAAATCGTCTCGGCCCAGCGTGCCCAGGCCTGGGGCGAGGTGGCGCGCCGCGTGGCCCACGAGATCAAGAACCCGCTCACTCCCATCCAGCTGTCGGCCGAGCGCATGGCCATGCGGCTGACCGACAAGCTGCAGCCGGCTGACCAGGCGCTGCTGGCCAAGTCCGTCAAGACCATCGTCGATCAGGTCGGCGCCATGAAGCGCCTGGTCGATGAATTCCGCGACTACGCGCGCCTTCCCGCCGCCAACCTGCAGTCGCTGGACCTCAACGCGCTGGTCACCGATGTGCTCCAGCTGTATGGGGAAGAGAACGCCGAAGTGCGCGTGGACTGCGTGCTGGACCCGCAATGCCCGCCGATTTCCGGCGATGGCCAGCAGCTGCGCCAGGTCATTCACAATCTTTTGCAGAATGCCCAGGACGCCACGGCCCAGCGCGCGCAGGAAAGCGGCCAGCCCCCCGGCCCCGTGACCATAGAGACGCGCTGGAACGAGTCCACGCGCCGCGTGCGCCTGAGCATCAGTGACAGCGGCACGGGCTTCGCCGCCAACATCCTTCAACGGGCCTTCGAGCCCTACGTCACGACCAAGGTGCGAGGCACCGGCCTGGGCCTGGCCGTGGTCAAGAAAATCGCAGACGAGCATGGCGCCCGCATCGACCTGGGCAACAGGGAAGACGACGGGGTGATTCAAGGTGCGCAAGTGTCGCTATCATTTGCGCCTGAGCGTACGGGATAGGCCTGACGCCCCCCGCGCCTCAGCACATAGGCTTAAGACACATGGCAAACATACTGGTGGTCGACGACGAACTGGGGATCCGGGATTTGTTGTCGGAAATCCTCAACGACGAAGGTCATAGTGTGGACGTGGCCGAGAACGCCGGTCAGGCACGCTCGGCGCGCGCCTCCAACACCTACGACCTCGTGCTTCTCGACATCTGGATGCCCGACACCGATGGCGTATCGCTGCTCAAGGAATGGGCCTCGGCAGGTCTGCTGACCATGCCCGTGATCATGATGAGCGGTCACGCCACCATCGAGACGGCCGTTGAGGCCACGCGCATCGGTGCGCTGTCCTTCCTCGAAAAACCCATCACCATGCAAAAGCTGCTCAAGGCCGTGGAGCAGGGCCTGGCGCGCAACGCCGCCAGCCAGGCACCGGCTGCAGCGCCCGTGGCGGTGATCGAGCCGGACACTGCGGCCGTGGTCACGCCTGCGGCCAGCCGCGTGCCGGTGGACAACAACGTGCCGCATGCACACCAGGGGTTCGACCTGGACCGCCCGCTGCGCGAGGCGCGCGACGGCTTCGAGAAGGCCTACTTCGAATTCCACCTGGCACGCGAAGGCGGCTCCATGACACGCGTGGCCGAGAAGACCGGCCTGGAGCGCACCCACCTGTACCGCAAGCTGCGCCAGCTGGGCGTGGACCTGGGCCGCAACAAGCGCGGATAGACTTTTTGAAGGAATTTTGGCTTTTTCGTTTTTGGGTCAAAAAATCCTGCATATAATCTAGTTCTCGGCCCGGTAGCTCAGTCGGTAGAGCAGAGGATTGAAAATCCTTGTGTCGGCGGTTCGATTCCGTCCCAGGCCACCAAATTCAGTAAAAAATTACGGACTGCTTCGCAAGAAGTGGTCCGTTTTTCTTTGTGCTGCTGAAAAGCCTGCCGTTGTTCAGCACGCCCAGGCCACACGCTTCAGTCACTCAGGCGGGGGCGGCTGCATTGTCACGGTCACCAGCAGCACGCAGCCCTGTTCGCCCCGGGCGTGCACGTCATGGGGTTCGCCCGCCGGCACCAGCACTACCGAGCCGGCCACCAGCCGCAGGCTGGCCACGCGTGTGGCGATGCCGGCTTCGCCCGCCAGGCAGTGAATGGTGGCCTCGCCGGGCACCTGGTGGCGCGGCAGTGCATGGCCGGGCGGCAGCACCAGCCTAAGCAGCTGCAGCTGGGGCGTTCTGATCAGGCTGGTGCTGATGTGCATGCCGTCACGGGCGTGCAGGGCGATGACATCCAGTGGCTTTGCGTGTTCGAGTGCCATGCTTGGCTCCTGCTTGATGTGGGTCAGAAGGTGGTGCCGCAGCGGCCCCGCCCGCGCGCCTGAAGATGTACGCTGAATACATCTTATGCAGGCGCACGGCGGGCCGGAAGGAGTGGACATCATGGCGCAATGGCTGGAACTGGAGGAACCCCTGCGAACCCGGGAGCCGGCACCGCAATGGAAGGCCTTCCTGGAGCTGGGGTTCCGGCCGCTGTACCTGCTGGGCTGCCTTTGGGCTGCACTGTCGGTGGCGCTGTGGGTCTATGCGCCGCAGTGGATCGCCGGGCGCATGCCCGGCGTGTTCTGGCATGCGCACGAGATGCTGTGGGCCTTCGTGGCCACCATTGCCGTGGGCTTTCTGTTCACGGCGGGCAGCAACTGGACAGGGCGCAACCCCCTGCAGGGCCGGGCATTGGGCGCGCTGTGCCTGCTGTGGCTGGTGGCTCGCGCAGGCTTCCTGCTGCCAGGGCCGCAGGCCTTTGCGGTCGCCGCGCTGTGCGAGGCGGCCTTCTTCTGCTGGGCCGCGCTGGCGCTGGGCCGTGCCATTCAGGTGGCGCGCAGCCGGCGCAACTACGGGCTGCCCCTGCTGCTGGCGGGCCTGGGCGTGGCCGATGCGCTGTACCTGTGGTCTATCTGGCAAGGCGACTACGGCGCGCTCATGCAGCGCTTCAACGCTGGCCTGCTGTGCATGGCCGTGATTGCGCTGCTGATCGCGCGGCGCGTGATCCCCTTCTTCGCCATGCGCGCCGTGTCCGGCCTGCAGATCCCCATGCACACGGCCAGCGGCCAGTGGCAACTGGGCGCGGGCGTGGTGGCCATCGCCTGCCTGCTGGCGGGCTGGTGGCCGGGCCTGGCCGCCGGCCTGGCCGTGGCGGGCCTGATCGCCCTGTGGCAGGTGCTGGCCTGGAAGCCCCAGGCCGTGCGCCGCGTGCCGCTGCTGTGGATTCTCTACCTGGGCCACTCGGCGCTGGGTGCGGGCCTGCTGGTGGCCGGCGCGCATGCGGCCGGATGGGTGCTGCGCCCCGCCTGGCCCGTGCATGTGATCGGTGCGGGCGGCTTTGCCCTGCTCATCATCGGCATGTGCACACGGACGTCGATGGGCCACCTGGGCCTGCCGCTGCGCACCGACCGCAGCATGGTCGCCGCCTATGCCCTGGTCATTGCCGCTGCCGTGCTGCGCCTGGCGGCCCTGCTGCCCACGGCGCTGTCGCTGGCGGCGCTGCATGCCTCGGCCGCTGCCTGGGTATTGGCCTTTGCGCTGTACCTGTGGCGTTTCGCCCCGCTGCTGGTGCGCCCGCGTGCCGACCGGCAGGCATGATCGCAGGCCTGCCATGCGCCTGACCCTGATGACCGACTACGCGCTGCGCCTGCTCATGCATGTGGCGCGCCACCCCGGGCGGCTGTGCACGATTGCCGAGATCGCCCAGGCCCATGCCATCTCCGAAGCCCACCTCATGAAGGTCACGCACCAGTTGGCGCTGCGCGGCTGGATCGTGACCGTGCGCGGCAAGGGCGGCGGCATGCGCCTGGCCCATGCGCCGGCCGACATCGGCCTGGGCGACGTGGTGCGCGGCATGGAGCCGGACTTTGCCATCGTCGAATGCTTCACGGGCAACAGCCCGCCTGCCTGCACGCTTGCGCAGGACTGCCGGCTGGCCGGCGTGCTGGGAGGGGCGCTGGACAGCTTCATGGCCCATCTGGACGGCTTCACGCTGGCCGATCTGCTGCCGGCTCCCGCATCCCTGCCCCTGCCGCACAGGAGCCGCGCATGAGCTACGGACTGCTGCTGACCCTGCACCTGCTGGCGGCCATTGCCTTTGCAGGCACGGTGTTCTTCGAAGTCGTGCTGCTGGCCGGGGCGCGCCGCCACCTGCCCGCTGCCGTGGCGCGCGCCACCGAGCAGGCGCTGGGCGACCGCGCGGTCGCCGTCATGCCCTGGGTGCTGATGGTGCTGTACGGCGCGGGGCTGGGGCTGGCCTGGCAGCACCGCGCGGCATTGGCTGCCGCCTTTGCTGCTCCGCTGGCCAGCAGCTTCGGCCTGCTGCTGGCGCTCAAGATCGTGCTGGCGCTCAGCGTGTTCGGGCATTTCCTGGCGGCCATGTGGTGGCGCCGGCGCGGTGTGCTGGGCGGGCGCCGCTCGCACCGCCTGCACCTGAGCGTGTTCTGCCACGTGCTGGCCATCGTGCTGCTGGCCAAGGCCATGTTCTACCTGCATTGGTAGTCAGCCTGCAGGCAGGCCCTGCCCGCGTTAAGCTCGCTGCTCGCATGGCTTGGAGCACGGGGGCGCAGAGGTGGCATCGCATTGGCAGCCGGGCTTGATCGCCCTGCACGGGAATCAGACGGAGGTGCTGGCCGACACGGTGCTGGCATGGCTGGCTGCGCACCCGCTGGATGTGCTGGAGCCCGAGGTGGTGCTGGTGCAGAGCAACGGCATGGCCGAGTGGTTCAAGATGCGCATGGCCGAGCAGCTGGGCGTGTGCGCCGCCGCGCGCGTGGAACTGCCCGCGCGCTTTGTGTGGCGCAGCTACCGCCAGGTGCTGGGCCGCCAGGCCGTGCCGCGCGAATCGCCCCTGGACAAGACGCCCATGACCTGGCGGCTCATGCGCCTGCTGCCGCAGTGCCTTCATGACCCGGCCTTCGCCCCCATTGCAGGCTTTCTGCGCCCCGGCGAGCCCGAGCGGCTGCTGCAGTTGGCCCAGCGCCTGGCCGACCTTTTCGACCAATACCAGATCTACCGCGCCGACTGGCTGGACGCCTGGGAGGCCGGGCATGACGTGCTGCCCATGCCCTTGCGCCCTGGTGTGGCGGACGCCCCGGTGCCCGAAGGCCAGCAGTGGCAGCCGCGCCTGTGGCGCGCCGTGCTGGCCGAGCTGGACGAGGACCAGCGCGGCGCCACGCGCGCGCGCCTGCAGGGCAGGGTGCTGGCCGCGCTGCAGTCCGGCGAGGCGCCGGCCGCGCCGCTGGCGCGCCGCGTGGTGGTGTTCGGCATCAGCCAGTTGCCGCTGAGCCTGCTGGAATTCCTGGCCGCCATTGCCCGCCACAGCCAGGTGCTGCTGGCCGTGCCCAATCCCTGCCGCTTCCATTGGGCCGACGCCATCGACGGGCGCGAGCTGCTGCGCATGGCGCGGCGCCGCCAGCCGCTGCGCGGAGGGCGCGATCTGGCGCAGCTGCCGCTGGAGGCCATGCACGCCCACGCCCATCCGCTGCTGGCCGCCTGGGGCCGGCAAAGCCGCGACTATGTGCGCCAGCTCGACGCCTTCGACACCACGGGTGCTGCCGCGCAGCTGCAGATGCCGCGCGTGGACCTGTTCGACGAGACCGATGCCGAGGACCTGCGCACCGCGCCGCTGCTGGCCCAGGTGCAGCAGCGCATCCGCGACCTGGTGCCGCTGGCCGAGCACCCGCCGCTGGAGGTGGCGCGGGCCGACCGTTCCATCGTCTTTCACAGCGCCCACAGCGTGGTGCGCGAGCTGGAGGTGCTGCACGACCAGCTGCTGCAGATGCTGGCCCGGCCACCGGATCCTGCCCAGCCAGGGCAAGCGCCGCTGGCCCCGCGTGACGTGGTGGTCATGCTGCCGTCCATAGAGACGGCAGCGCCCTCGATACGTGCGGTCTTCGGCCAGTACGGACGGCATGACCCGCGCCATATTCCCTTCGACATCGCCGACCTGGGTGCGCGCGCCAGCAGCCCGCTGGCCGTGGCCCTGCAATGGCTGCTGCGCCTGCCCCAGCAGCGCTGCCGGCTCAGCGAGCTGTGCGATCTGCTGGACGTCCCAGCGATTGCCGCGCGCATGGGGCTGGCGGCCGACGACCTGCCCCAGCTCACGCGCTGGATGGCCGGGGCCGGCATCCGCTGGGGACTCAATGCGCCGCAGCGCGGCGCCCTGGGCCTGCAGGCCTGCGGCGAGCACAACAGCGCCTGGTTCGGCCTGCAGCGCATGCTGCTGGGCTATGCCGGCGGCGTGGCGCAGGACGGCCAGGCCTTTGGCGGCATCGAGCCCTATGACGAAGTGGGCGGCCTGTCGGCCGAGCTGGCCGGAGTGCTGGCCGCGCTGCTGGAGCGCATGCTGGCCTGGTGGCGCGAGGCCGGGCGGCCCGCCACGCCCGAGGTCTGGGCGCAGCGCTTTCGCGCACTGCTGCAGGACTTCTTCAAGGCGCAGGACGATGAGGACGAGGCCATGCTGGCCGCGCTGGACGCCGCCCTCACGGACTGGCAGCGCGCCTGCGAGCAGGCCGGCTATGCGGACGCCGTGGAACTGGGCGTGGCCCAGGAGGCCTGGATGCAGGCGCTGGAGCAGCCCTCGCTGTCGCAGCGCTTTCGCGCCGGTGGCGTGACCTTTTGCACGCTGATGCCCATGCGGGCCATTCCCTTCGAGGTGGTCTGCCTGCTGGGCATGAACGATGGCGACTATCCGCGCCGCGCCACGCGCAGCGACTTCGACCTGATGGCGCTGCCCGGCCAGCAGCGCCCCGGCGACCGCGCGCGCCGCGACGATGACCGCCAGCTCATGCTCGAAGCCCTGCTGTCCGCACGCCGCGCGCTCTACATCAGCTGGACCGGCCACCATGTGCGCGACAACAGCGAGCAGCCGCCCTCGGTCCTGGTCTCCCAGCTGCGCGACTACCTGGAGACGGGCTGGCGCGGCGAAGGCGGCCAGCCGCTGCTGGCGCAGCGCACGCAGCAGCACCCGCTGCAGCCCTTCAGTCGCCGCTATTTCGAAGAAGGCTCGCCCTGGACCACCTATGCGCGCGAATGGCGGGCCGCGCATGCGCAGTCGGACGGCACGGACGCGTTGCCTGCGCTGCCCGCGCAGCCGCGCCCGCCCTTTGTCCCCGACGCCTCGGCGCCGCTGACGCTGGCCCGGCTCACCGATTTCCTGCGCCACCCGGCGCGCGCCTACCTGCGCCAGCGCCTGCAGGTGCGCTTCGAGCAGGAAGACAACCCCGTGGTGGACGAGGAACTGTTCCAGCTCGACGGCCTGACCGAATACCTGCTGGTGCAGCAGTTGCAGCAGCAGGTGGCGGCCGGCCTGGACGAGCCCGGGCAGGCGCCCCAGGCCATGGAAGACAGCGTGCGTGCGGCCGTGGCGCGCCTCACGCGCTCGGGGCGGCTGCCGCTGGCGGGGCTGGGCGAGCGCGGCGCGCGGGCGCTGCAGTCCTCGGTCACGCCTTCGCTGCGGGCCTGGCGCCAGCAACTGGATCGGTATGCCCATCCCGCGCCGCGCAGGCGGCTGCTGATCGAGGACGATGGCCTGGTGTTCGACGACTGGATCGACGGGCTGCGCCAGTCCTGCGAAACCGAAGAGTCCCCCGATGCGGACGACGCACAGTGCTGGCTGCTGCTGGACCCGCGCAACCTGCTCAATGCCAAGGGCAGGCCCCATGCCGACAAGCTCATGCCGGTCTACCTGCGCAGCCTGGCGCTGGCCGCCAGCGGCTCGCAGGCCGAGTTGCGCGTGGTGGCGCGCGACGGCCTGGTGCAGGTGCTGCCCATGGACCCTTCCGAAGCGCTGGCACGGCTGCGTGAATTGATGGCCCTGTGGCGCGAAGGCCAGAACGGCCCGCTGCCCCTGCCGCTGCGCAGCGGCCTGGCCATGGCCGAAGGCCTTCCCGCTGCGGCCCAGCAGGCCTATGAGGGTGGTCATCTGGTCGGCGGCGAAGGCGAGGACCCGTCCTGGGCCCGCTGCTACCCGGATTTCGAACGCCTGAGCGCCGATGGCCGTTTCGAGGCCCTGGCCCATGCCGCCCACGCGCCGCTGCTCGACTGGGTGGCCGCGCAGGTGCAGGTCCTGCCGTACCAGGGGGAGGCGCAATGAGCGCGAGCGAAATGATCGGCGCCGTGACCGGCGATGTGGACGGCGACGTGACCAGCCATGTGCTCGACGCGCAGCGCTTCCCGCTGTGGGGCAGCCGCCTGATCGAGGCCAGCGCCGGCACCGGCAAGACCTGGACCATCGCCGCGCTCTACCTGCGCCTGGTGCTGGGGCATGGCGAGGGCAGCTTGGACGGCATCAGCAGCACGGCCTTCGAGCGCCCGCTGATGCCGCCCGACATCCTCGTCATGACCTTTACGCGCGCGGCCACGCGCGAGCTGTCCGACCGCATACGCAAGCGCCTGATCGAGGCCGTGCAGTGCTTTCGCGGCGAGGCCGAGCCCGCGCCCCACGACGCCTTCCTGCACGCGCTGCGCGAGGCCTACCCCGAAGGCGCGGCCCGTGAACGCGCGGCCTGGCGCCTGGCCATGGCGGCCGAATGCATGGACGACGCGGCCATCCACACCATCGACGCCTGGTGCCAGCGCATGCTGCGCGAGCATGCCTTCGACAGCGGCAACCTCTTTGACGAAACGCTGGAGCCCGACGAAAGCCAGCGCCAGACCGAGGCCGCGCAGGACTACTGGCGCCAGCAGTGCTACCCGCTGTCCGACGAGTTGCTGGACGAGGTCCTGAAGATCTGGCCCCACGTCGGCGCCCTGGTCGATGACATGCGCGCCCTGCTGCGCGAGCCCCCCGTGCCCGGCGCGGGCGAGGGCAGCCTGGCTGACTGCCTGCAGCGCGCCATGGAGCAGCGCCGCAGCCGCCTGCTGGCCCTGGCGGCCGGCTGGGACGACAAGGCACAGCGCCTGCAGCTGTGGCTGGATGGACAACTCGACGGCCATGGCGCGCTGTGGGACAAGCGCAAGCTGCAGCCCGCGCGCTACACCGGCTGGCTGGCCGCGCTGGCCGACTGGTCGCGCGCGCCGCTGGACGGCCCGCTGGCGCTGACCGAGGCCGCGCGCCACCGCCTCAGCCCCGAGGGCCTGGCCGAGGCCTTCAAGGGATCGGCCGGCGATGTGCTCATGCCGCTGGAGCTGGCCGAGCTGCAGGCGCTGCTGTTGCAGCTGGAGCAACTGCCGCCCGTCAGCGTGGCCGTGCGCCTTCATGCGGCCGCGCGCGTGGCGCAGCGGCTGGCCCACCTCAAGCGCCAGGCCGGCAGCTTCGGCTTTGCCGACATGCTGCAGCGCCTGGACACGGCCCTGGCCGGCGACAACGGCGCCGTGCTGCGCGAGCGCATCCTGGCCCAGTACCCGGTGGCGTTGATCGATGAATTCCAGGACACCTCGCCGCTGCAGTACCGCCTGTTCGACCAGATCTACCGCACGGCGGCCAACGACCCGAACAGCGCCCTGCTGCTGATCGGCGACCCCAAGCAGTCCATCTACGGCTTTCGCGGCGCCGACATCCACAGCTACCTGCAGGCGCGCCGTGCCACCGAGGGCCGCCACTACGTGCTGGGCACCAATTACCGCTCCACCGAGGCGCTGGTGGGCGCCGTCAACCATTGGTTCGCGCAGGCCGAGCAGCGGCCGGGCGAGGGCGCCTTCATGTTTCGGCGCGGCAGCCACAACCCGCTGCCGTTCGAGCCCGTGGCCGCCCAGGGGCGCAGTGAACAGCTGCACACGCGCGACGGCGCCATGCCCGCCCTCACCGTGGCCTGGAGTGCGGGCCGCGACGAGGACACCGGCATTCCCCTGCCTTTGTCGGCCGACGAGGTGCGGCGGCGCTTTGCGGCCCATTGCGCCGAGCAGATCGTGCAGTGGCTGGCCGACCCGCAGGCCGGCTTTGTGCAGCCCGATGGCCGCCTTGTGCGCCTGCGGCCTGCCGACATCGCCGTGCTGGTGCGCACGGGCCGAGAGGCGGCCGCCGTGCGCCGAGAGCTGCAGGCGCGCGCTGTGGCCTCGGTCTACCTGTCGGACCAGGATTCGGTGTTCGCCAGCGACGAGGCCCATGACCTGCTGTACTGGCTGCGCGCCGTCGCCGCGCCGCTGGATGCCCAGGCCGTGCGCGCGGGCCTGGCCACGCGGCTCATCGGCCTGTCGCTGGACGAGCTGGCCTGGCTGGCCGCCGACGAGGAAGCCTTTGACGTGCGCAGCGAGCAGCTGCGCGAACTGCACAGCATCTGGCTGCGCCTGGGCGTGCTGGCCATGCTGCGCCAGACCCTGTACCGGCTGGACCTGCCCGTGCGCTGGCTGCAGGACCCGGCCATGGGCGGCGAGCGGCGCCTGACCAACTACCTGCACCTGGCCGAGCTGCTGCAGACCGCCAGCGCCCAGCTGGAGGGCGAGCAGGCCCTGATCCGCTGGCTGGCCACCCAGATCGAGACGCCGGGCAGCGGCAGCGAAGAGCAGGTGGTGCGCCTGGAAAGCGATGCCGACCTGGTCAAGCTCGTCACCGTGCACAAGAGCAAGGGCCTGGAGTACCCGCTGGTCTGCCTGCCGTTTGCGGGCAGCTTCCGCCCCATGGAACGGGCCAGAACGCCGTTCCTGACCCTGTCCGCGCAGGACGAGTCGCAAGACGACGCGGCTCCGGCCCGCCGATTGCTGCTGGACTTCAGCGACGAGGAACTGGCCCAGGCCGACCGCGAACGGCTGCGCGAGGACCTGCGCCTGTTCTACGTGGCGCTCACCCGCCCGCGCCATGCGCTGTGGCTGGGCCTGGCCCCGCTCAAGCGCGGCAACGGCAAGGCCTGCGTGAACGAGCAGGGCGCAGCTGGCTACCTGCTGGGAGGCACCGAGCCGCGCTCGGCCCAGGGCTGGCGCGACGGCCTGCAGCAGCTGTGCGGCGAAGACCCGCACATGGCCTGGCGCGACCTGGATGCCGGGCCACTGCAGCGCACGCGCTGGCAGCCACCGGCTGGCGCCACCCCGCTGCACCATGCCCCGGCCTACGACGCGCGCTTCGACACCCGCTGGGGCATCGGCAGCTTCTCGGCCCTGGTGCGTGCCATGGCCGCGCCCAGCCTGCCCGTGCTGCCCGTAGCCGTGCAGCGCCCGGCCGAGGATGAGCAGGCGCTGGAGCCGCCGCCATCGCCGGAACTGGCGGACATTGCCGGCCTGGCCGGCCTGGCGGGCCTGCAGCCCCTGCAGGATGGACCGGCCGCTGGGCCTGCGGTCTGGCACCGCTTTCTGCGCGGCCCCGTGGTCGGCAACTTCGTGCACGACCAGCTGGAATGGCTGGGCGGCGAAGACTTTGCCCTGCCCGTGGACGGCCAGGGTGCGCTCGCTGATCGCCTGGTGCGCCGCTGCGAGCGCGCGGGCCGTGGCGAGCAGGCGCGCGACCTGCTGGCCTGGCTCACGGCCGTGGTCCACCAGCCGCTGGCGCCGCTGGATGTGACGCTGGCCACGCTGGGCCCGCAACTGTCCGAGATGGAGTTCTGGCTGCCCGCGCGCCAGCTGCCGGCCGAGCGCATCGACCAGCTGTGCCGGAGCTTCATCCTGCCGGGGCAGGACCGGCCCGCGCTGCCCCAGCGCTCGCTGCACGGCATGCTCATGGGCTTTGCCGACCTGGTGTTCTGCCACGAGGGCCGCTACTGGGTGCTTGACTACAAGAGCAACCACCTGGGTCCGGACGGCGCCGCCTACGGCCAGGAGGCCCTGGCCCGCGCCATGCTTCACCACCGCTACGACGTGCAGGCCGCGCTCTACCTGCTGGCCCTGCACCGGCTGCTGCGCAGCCGGCTGGGCACGGCCTACGAGCCGCAGCGCCAGCTGGGCGGCGCGCTGTACTACTTTTTGCGCGGCATCGATGGCCCGGCCGGTGGCATGCATGCCATGGCGCCCGAGCTGCCCCTGCTCGATGCGCTCGATGAACTGCTCGGCCCCGGCCACGCCAACGCGGAGGAACTGCCATGAGCCCGCGCCCCCGTTCGCGGACCGTCGATACGGCCACGCTGGACCTGTTCGATGAACGGCCGAGCGACGACTCGCCGGGCGCCGTGCCGCCAGACACCAATGAAGTGCTGGCCCTGCTGCGCCGCTGGGCCGATGCCGGCCTGCTGCGGCGCCTGGATGCGGCGCTGGCCTCCTTCGTCGCCGGGCAGGATGCGCAGGCCGGGCCCGCCTTGCTGGTGGCCACCGCGCTGCTGGCGCAGATGGAGGGGCGCGGCCACAGCTGCCTGCCCCTGGCACCGCTGGCCGGCCACCCCAACGACGTGCTGGCCTGGCCCGCCGAGGCGCTGCCCGCGCAGCAGGCCCTGTGGCAGATGCTGCCCGCTCGCCTGTCCGGCTGGGTGGCGGCGCTGGGTGCCAGCCCCGTGGTGCGCGTGATCGGCGACGCGGGCCAGGATGGCGGCGAGGACCTTGGCCAGCCCTTGGTGCTGGCAGGTGCCGACGGCCCCGCGCCGCTGCTGTACCTGCGCCGCTACTGGGACTACGAGCGCGCCGTGGCCACCCATGTCATCCAGCGCACGGCGGCGCAGGCCGTGGCCGGCCAGCCGCTGGACGAAGCCCTGGCCCGGCGCTGGCTGGACCGCCTGTTCCCGCCTGCGGCGGACGCTGGCACTGTGGACTGGCAGAAGCTGGCCTGCGCGCTGGCGCTGCGCGGCCGGCTGTCGGTGATCACGGGCGGCCCCGGCACCGGCAAGACCTATACCGCCGCGCGGCTGCTGGCCCTGCTGTTTGCCACGGCGCCCGACGCCGGCCAGCTGCGCGTGGCCCTGGCCGCCCCCACGGGCAAGGCGGCCGCGCGCCTGAAGCAATCGATTGACGGGGCTTTGCTGCAATTGCAGGGCAGCATGGGCGGCGAGATCGACCTGGCGGGCCTGGTGCAGCGCATGGGCGCGGCGCGCACCCTGCACTCCATGCTGGGCGCGCGGCCCGATACGCGGCACTGGGGATTCCATGCGGGCCGGCAGCTGGACGTGGACGTGCTCATCGTCGATGAGGCCTCCATGGTCCACCTGGAGATGATGGCGGCGCTGCTGGAGGCACTGCCGTCCGGCGCCCGCTTGGTGCTGCTGGGCGACAAGGACCAGCTGGCATCGGTGGAGGCGGGCGCCGTGCTGGGCGACCTGTGCCGCGATGCCCAGGCCGGACGCTACCTGCGGGACACGCTGGACTATGCGCTGCGCGTGGCCGGCCAGGCGGTGCCGCCGCAGTTCGCGGCGCCGGCAGGCGACCGGCCTCCGGCTCTTGCGCAACACACCGTCATGCTGCGCGAAAGCCGGCGCTTCGGTGGTCCCATCGGCCAGTTGGCGCGCGCCGTGAATGCCGGCCACGCCGCGCAGGCCCAGGCCTTGCTCGATGCCGGCACGCAAGGCGGTACGCACTCCGAACTCTGGGAACGCCAGGGCGGCGGCGTGCAGGCCGTGACCGAACTGGCCGTGCGCGGGCGCGGTGGCCTGGCCAGCTATGCGCTGTATGCCAGGGCGCTGCAAAACAGGCCGGCTGCGGACGGCGGCTACGAGGCCGCGCACCGGGCCTGGGTGGTCGATGTGCTGCAGGCCTTCGAGCGCTTCCGGCTGCTGTGCGCCGTGCGCGAGGGGGACTGGGGCGTGTCCGGCCTCAACCGGGCGGTGGAGCAGGCCCTGGAAGCGCAGGGCGCGATCCGCCGCAACGGCGAATGGTATGCGGGCCGGCCCGTCATGGTCACGCGCAACGATGCGCAACTGGGCGTGTTCAACGGCGACATCGGCATTGCGCTGCCGGGTGGGTCGCAGGGCGGGTCACAGGGGGGCCCGCAGGGTGGGCCCGGGCAGCCGCTGCGCGTGTACTTCCTGCAGGGTGACGAGCTGCGCTCGGTCGGTGTCAGCCGCCTGGCCCATGTGGAGACCGCCTTCGCCATGACGGTGCACAAAAGCCAGGGCTCGGAGTTCGAGCACACGGCCCTGGTGCTGCCCTCGCGCGGCGGCAGCGTGCTGGGGCGCGAGCTGGTCTACACCGGCATCACGCGCGCCCGCCAGGCCTTCTCGCTGTTCTCCGAGGTGCCGGGCCTGCTGGCCTCGGCCGTTGGCAGCCCCACGCAGCGCGCCAGCGGGCTGCTGCGCTGGCTGCAGGACTGAGGCGGGCAGGGCGGCGGCTCAGGCCGGAGTCTTGTCGCTGGCGTAGCGGGACATCATCAGCGCCGTATTGGTCTTGCGGTCGGCATTGACCTGCTGCACCGTGGGCCGCTCGGCCATGCGCGCCAGGTACTCGCGCACGGGCAGGTCGGCCAGCACGTCGCGCCCGCCAACGATCTTGCTGGCCGCGCTGACCAGGGGCAGGTGGACGATGGCGCAGCAGTCGGCCAGCGTGAAGCTGTCGCCCGCCACAAAGGGTGAGAAACGCGCGAGTTTGGCGAAGGCCGCCACGTTCTTGTCGAGCTGGGCCAGCGTGCGCTCCCGGGTGGAGTCGCTGACCTGGCCGCCGAAGAAGGCCTGCGGGTAGAGGATGCGCGCCACCAGCTCCAGGTGCAGGTCCAGGTACACGCACAGCTCGCGCACCTTGGCGGCCTCGAAGGCGTCGGCCGGCAGCAGGGCCGGCGAGGGCGACAGCGTCTCCACATACTCGACCATGGCGGCCGACTCGCACAGGCCACGGCCGTCGTCGATGCGCAGGTACGGCACCTTGCCCAGCGGCGACAGTGCCATGTCGGTCTCGCCCAGCCAGTCCAGTTCCTCGTTGAAGGGCAGCTGCTTTTCCAGCAGGGCCAGCTTGACCTTGTTGTAGTAGTTGCTGGCCGCGAATCCGCACAGGGTGAGCATGGGTGTCTCCTTGGGTTGTTTGTGGTGAAGGCGAGGGTGCGCGCCTGTGATGGTAGGGGCGGGCAGGGCATGGCGCGGTCCCGGAGATGACGACTGGGGCAGACCCCTAGAATGGCGCCATGCCGCTTCGCCTGCCCTCCACCTTGGCTGCCTGCGCCCGCTGGGTGCTGGGGCTGTGGCTGTGCGTGGCGCTGGCATCGGCGTTTGCGCCGCTGGCGCGTGCCTCGGGCTGGGAGCGCCTGTGCTCGGCCGCTGGCGAATCGGTCTGGGTGCCATCGCCGGCCGGTCAGGACAATGCCCTTGCCGGAAGCCACGGCATCGACTGCCCGCTGTGCCTGCCCCCGCTGGCGCCGCCGCCCGCCCGGTGCAGTGCGGCCCCGGCACCGCTGATGGCAGATGCGCAGCCACGGGCGCACCCGGCCTCCGTCCACAGCGTGGCCATGCCGGCCTTGCCGCAGGCCCGCGCCCCGCCCCGGTGACTCCCCATTTCAATCCCTGCCTCTTTCGCTTGGCTTTTGTTTTTGCAAGGCACACAGACCGTGCTGCAACGTATTGAATTTTCTGGAGAAACCGTGATGACACTGCGTCAATGGACCACCCCTTTCCTGATCGCCGCCTCCCTGTCCATGGGCCTGGCCCATGCCCATGCCGATGCGGCCCACGTCAAGGCCGACGCCGCCTGGGCGCGTGCCAGCGTGCCGGGCCAGCAGGCCACGGGCGCCTTCATGCGCCTGACGGCCGAGGAGCCGCTGCGCCTGGTGGGCGTGGAGTCGCCCGCCGCCGGCGTGGCCGAGGTGCATGAAATGAAGATGGAAGGCGATGTGATGCGCATGCGCGCCATTGACGGCCTGGACCTGCCCAAGGGCGTGGCCGTGGACCTGAAGCCCGGCGGCTACCACGTCATGCTGCAGCAGCTCAAGAGCCCGCTGCTCAAGGACAGCCAGGTGCCCATCACCCTGGTGTTCAAGGATGCCAAGGGCGAAACCTCGCGCCTGAGCCTGCAGGTCCCCGTGCGCGCCATGGCGCCCGGCGCGGCGGCTGCCCCGGCAGCGGGCCACGGCGGCGGCCACGCCGGCCATTCGCACTGAGCCAGCGCCATTGCACCGGGTTTGTGCGCAGCCGCATGCGCATGACTTGCCGTGGACTTGGCGTGTGCCTGGGTTAAGCTGGGAGCATGGCCGGCATCCTTCGCCGGCATGCTCTTCCAACCCAGTCCTAGCGAGTGCTGCCATGAGTGACGCGTCCTCCTTCGGTTTCGGCAAGTTCATCCCCGGTTTCGACTTCCTGCAGGGCCTGGCCCAGAGCGCGGGATCGGCCACGGCCCGGCCCCTGGGGCGCCTGCCCGAATGGGTGGCCCCCACGGTGAGCATCGAGGAGGTGGACAAGCGCATCACCGAACTCAAGGCCGTGCAGTTCTGGCTGGATCAAAATGGCAAGGCGCTGGCCGCCACCATCCAGGCCCTGGAAGTGCAGCGCATGACGCTGTCCACCCTGCAGGGCATGAACGTCAGCATGGGTGAACTGGCGCAGGCCTTCCAGTTCCCCGCCGCTGCAGCCGCCACCGCTGCTGCAGCCACTGCGGGCAAAGGCGCCGCCAGCGCGGGGCAGTCCGACCACTCGGACTGGCCCATGTCCTCCGCCGGCAAGGCCGGCAAGCAGGAAAAGCCGCAGGCCGCGCCCGCGCAGCCCCCTGCCGAGCCGCCTGCAGCTGCTGCGGCCGCTGCATCCGCGGATGCCGGCAGCAAGGCCTCCGGCCCCGAGGCTTCTGCGCCCAAGGACGAGCCGGCCCAGGCCGCCGCCATGGGCCAGGCCATGCAATGGTGGGGCGCACTCACCCAGCAATTCCAGCAGATCGCCGCCAAGGCCATGGCCGAGCCCATGGCCCCCGAGGCCGTGGCTGCCGCACAGCGCGCCACCGGCATGGCCGGCGACATCGCCAAGGCCGCCATGGACCGCATGACGGCCCAGGCTGGCGCCTTCGCCGCGCAGGCAGGCAAGGCGGCTGCACCGGCGGCCAAGGCCCCGGCCGGAGCCGCCAAGGCGCCTGCGAAATCGCCAGCCAAGGCTCCACCGAAAGCTCCAGCCAAAGCGCCAGCCAAGGCAGCGGCCAGGAAGACGGCGGCAAAGACCACCGCAAAGACAACAGCCAAGGCACCGGCCGCAGGCAAGGCGCCGGCCAAGAGCCGGCCACCGCGCTGAGCGGCACGGCGGCACCCATGGATGGTCTAGAGCCCTCCGCAAGCCGGGCGCTGGCAGGGCTAGAAAGAAGGTTGGAATGTCGTTGTTTCCTGTAGGCCATGCCAGCCATTCCGACTGGCGCGCCGCGGCCGATGCGGTGCTGCTGCAACTGCGCTCGCAGATGGCCGATCCGGGCCACGCGCAGCGGCCCCGACTGGGCCTGGTGTACCTGTCCCACGCGCATGCCGCCCATGCAAGACCGCTGCTGCAGCATCTGGCCAGGGCCTTGCCCCATGTGGCGGACTGGGCTGGCTGCTCGGCCGGTGGCGTGCTGGCCATGTCCCATGAATACCTGTCCGGTTCCGCGCTCGCGGTGATGCTGCTCGATGTGCCGGCGGCGCACTACCGCCTGTATTCGGGCCTGGCGCCCTTGCATGCGCCGGGCGGCGAGGCCGGGTTCACGGCCCATTCGGCCCTGGTCCATGCCGGAGGCGGCCAGCCCGAGCTGGCCGAGTTGCTGTACGAGCTGTCCGAGCGCACCGAGTCCGGCCTGCTTTTCGGCGGCGTGGGCGATGACGGGGACGATGGCGTGGAGGGTGTGCAGATCGCCTGCCGCACCGAGGACCTGCATGCGCAGCATGCGGATGCGCGCGGCATTTTCAGCGGAGGCTTCTCGGGCGTGGCCTTCGGTGCGGGCGTGCCCTGCATCACGGGCATGGCCCAGGGCTGCGTGCCGCTGGGCGAGGGCCTGGAGATCACCGAGGCGCGCGGCGCCCTGGTCACCGGGCTCAATGGCGATCCGGCCTTGCAGCGCCTGCTGCAACTGCTGGGCGTGGAGCTGGAAGGCAGCGACTGGCAGCCCGCGCTGACCACGGTGCGCAGCACGCTGGCGGCCATTGCGCCGCCGGGCCGGGGCATGGCCCACGGCGTGCTCACCGAAGAGGCCCAGGTACTGACCCTGGTCGGGCTGGACCCGCTGCGCCAGGGCGTGGCCCTGTCATCGGCCGTGGAGGCCGGGCATTCGGTGATCTTCTGCCGCCGCCAGGCCCAGGTCGCGCGCCAGGAACTGCTGCAACTGGGCGCTGCGCTGCGCGATGCGGCTGAGCCCGAGGAGGCGGCGCCCGAAGGCGAGGCACAGCCCCGCATCCGTGGCGCCATCTACATCAGTTGCCGGGGCCGCGGCGGCGGCCTGTTCGGCGGCCCCGATGCCGAGCTGCGCACCCTGCGCCACGCACTGGGCGATGTGCCATTGATCGGCTTCGTCGCCGAAGCCGAGATCATGGACGCCCGCCTGCACCGCTTCGCCGGGGTGTTGACGGTGTTCACTGCTTAGGCGCCGTACACGCCGTACACGCCGTACACACGGTACACACCGTCTGCACCTCAGACCGCGCGCGGGCGCACCGTGCCTGCGCTGCGATCCGGGTCCATGGCTGCGGCTCCCAGAAAATCGAAATCCACGGCCGGCTGCCTGCCGCTGACCAGGTCGGCCAGCGCCATGCCGGAGCCGCAGGCATGGGTCCAGCCCAGCGTGCCGTGGCCGGTGTTCAGGAACAGGTTGGCGATGGGCGAGCGTCCGATCAGCGGCACATTGCTGGGCGTGGCGGGGCGCAGGCCGCTCCAGAACTGGGCGCGCCCGGTATCGCCGGCGCCGGGGAACAGCTGCTGCACGCGCCGCACGATGGCCTCGCAGCGCACGGGGTCCAGGTTGCGGTCGTAGCCGTTGAACTCGGCCGTGCCGGCAATGCGCAGGCGGTCGCCCTGCGCGCCGGTGTAGCGCGAGAACACCAGCTTGAACTCATCGTCCGTGAGGCTGACCTGGTAGGCCTTGGCGGGGTCCAGCACCGGCAGGGTCACGGAGTAGCCCTTGGCCGGGTAGATGGGCAGGTGCAGCCCCAGCGGCTGGGCCAGCAGCGGGCTGAACGAGCCCATGGCCAGCACATAGGCGTCGCCCTGGATGCGTTCGTAGCGACCATCGGCATTGGTCACCTCCACGTGGTCGATATGGCGGCTGGCGCCCGCACCCGTGGTGCGCAGCGCCATGACGTGGTGGCCGTGGCGGAACTGCACGCCCGTGGTGGTGGCAATGCGTGCCAGCTCGCGGGTGAAGAGGTTGGCGTCGCCCGATTCATCCTCGGCCGTATAGGTGGCGCCCGCTATCTGCCCGCGCACATGGGCCAGGGCCGGCTCCAGGCGCACGGCTTCGTCGGCGTCGATCAGGCGGCGGTCGCAGCCCAGGGCCTGCATCTGCTCGGTGGGCTTGAGCGCACCCTCGAACTCGCGGGCGTTCGTGTAGAAGTGCAGGATGCCCTGCATGCGCTGCTCGTACTGGATGCCGGTGTCCGACCGCAGCTGCTGCAGGGCCTCGCGGCTGTAGGTGCCCAGGCGAACGATCTGCTGGATGTTGTGGCGCGTGCGCGCGGGCGTGCAGTTGCGCAGGAAGGACAGGCCCCAGAGCCACTGGCGCATGTCGGCGCGCAGGCGGAACAGCAGGGGGGCGTCCTGCCGGCCCAGCCAGCCCAGCAACTTCAGCGGTGCGCCGGGGTTGGCCCAGGGTTCGGCATGGCTGACCGAGATCTGCCCGCCGTTGGCAAAGCTGGTTTCGGCGCCGGGCGCAGCCTGGCGGTCGATGACGGTCACTTCATGACCGAGAGATTGCAGATAGTAGGCCGAGGCGGTGCCGATCAGGCCGGCTCCGAGAACGATGACGCGCATGACAATGCCCTTTCAAAGGCATGTGCCGGTCACGCGGAAGCTGGTAGCTATGGATTCAATAGCAAGCAGCCGGCGTCCGTCGTGACGCAGCTGCCGCTCCCCCTGTCCTTGGTACCTGAGAGATTCACCGCCGTCCATGGGAACGGGGCTTGCTCCTTCGGTGCGCCGCATATTGCGTGCGGCGGCTCTCCAGACGGCATGTTGTGTTTGCAGTACGGAACCTGAGCGTGTATGGGAGTTTGCGCCTTCGGTGAGGCTCGGCACCGTGGTGCCCGCCTGCTCTCCTGCAGGGGCGATTCTATGTAGCTTGCGCAGCCGGTTCCAGTCGTACTGGGGATACCACCAGTTACTACCTGTATGTGGTGTGGCCGATTCAGGGTATTCCCTATATCGCTCAAGCGCCTCCCTCGTAGCGCTGGCACGAGCCTTCGATTTCATGTAAAAAAACTATTGAAATAGAAAAAAACATGATTTAGCCTATCGGTATGTGTGGTGGTTTGACAGCGCATGTTCTGATCGATTGAACCTCCATGGGGTAACCATGGGTTGTATATCTGTCGGATAGGCGACTTACCGTTGCACAGGTGAAGGTCTATGGAAACTGGCCCGCCACTGGAAAAAATACAAGCACGGTGAATATGGTTCGTTGAGGGAGGAAAAAAATGATTTGCATCGCAAACCCGGCTGAAGTTGTGCCCGGCTCAATGGGCAATGGAGCAGTGCGCAAGCGCTGATGGAAATCCACCTTTTTTGATTGACGCGCAGGATCTGCGCGAAACCCTGTTACTTCCAATGTCACCGGTTGCAAGGTGAGTTGTGAGTTCTTGACTCAAATAGAACTATCCGAGGTGCGGCGATGCAAATGCGCTGGGTACAACTGATGGCCATTGCCATTGGGGAAAATATTTTCCTGTCTGATTTCCTTGAAAAAATGGGGAATATCATGCGCGTTCTTGATCGCCTGCCTGGTTCGGTGTTTTTACGAAAATGGCGTGCAGCGAGGTACTTGTTCTCGTTGCTGCTGCTTTCGTGCGCCGGTATTTCATCCACGGCACTCGCGGCGACCATCGTTTTCACGGTCACCGACAACAGCGACGCTCCAAATGCCAATGCAACGACACCAACCACCTGTGTCAGCACGCTGGGGGGTACCTTTGCTGGCGCATGTACGCTGCGAGCGGCCATTCAGGCAGCCAACTACACGCTACAAACGCTGGATCCGAGTGCCGATGTTTCCATCGTCTTTGCGCCGACACTGTCTACGTCGGTACGAACCATACAGAGCGGGACATCCAAGGATGCGGCGGGAAACCTCCATCCGTATGTCGACAATCAGACGGTTTACGTGCGCTGTGCCAACACATTCGTCAGCGGAGCCCAGTCCGGCGCCGTGACGGGAGCCACCAATGCCTGTGGTCAAACCCAGATGATCAGCGGCGGCGATACGGGCACCACCACTGGTGCCGGTGGTGCCTGGTACTGGCTCAAAGGCACCGTGCCAGCCGGCACGGGCTCATTGACCATCGATTTCGGGGGAGTCATACAAGTCCAGAACTGGGCGGACTCCGCCTGGGAAACTTTTTATCTTGGTGGGAAGAACATCACGCTCACCAATTCGCCCAACATGACCTGTGGCGAAGCGGTATTCGTCGTTGGCTCCCCGGCGAACAATGTCACCATTGATCGCGTCGGCCTGGTGAATGTGGCGCCAACCCCTGCGGGAGAGGGGACGCCGTTCAACTGCGAGCTGTACGCGGAGATTCATCAAGGCGCACAAAACGTATTCTTTACCAATAGCACGATCAATTCCGCGATATGGAATGGAAATTACGGCAATAACAAGGGCTCGGCCATTTCCGTTGCCGCAAGCAACGGTACAGGCACGGTTTCCAACATTGTTGTCGATAATTTCACTGTAACGAATCTGCCCAATCCTATCGGGGGAATGCAGCTCGAGCAGTTCTTCCAGGTCATGTCGAACATGACCGTCAACGGATTGACGATCAAAGATTCGAATATCGCACTGAGCCCGACTGGTGGAAATGCGCCCAGGGCCGTGGTGTCGGTTGATGGAACGATCAGCCTGGCCAATGGAATTGGTCTGGCCGTGACGGGTAATACCTTCTCGCTGCCTATCGCCGCCTATACCGGGTCATCGCCAACGCATGTGTCGGCACCAACGGTGAATACGGCAGCCTCAGGCACGACGCAGGTAGTGACGGTGACCGATAACAACTTCACTGGCGGCGGGGACGGGGTGAATATCGGTGGTACGGGTACGGCACCAGGATTGATTGGCAACAACAAGATGACAAGCCAGTCGAGAAGTGCCATTCGTATCACTACGCGTGATTTCTTCAAGATTTCTCAGAACACGCTGTTTTCCGTGCCTGTGGCTGCAAAATCAGGCATCATTTTGCTGACGACGGGCAATGGACAAACCGGATGGACCCCCACCCTTGGCGTTGGCGCCAGTGACACCGCCGCCTGCACCTGGACATTCAATATCACGGCAAATGCCAATGCGAGCGAGCCGGCACCGTATACGGTGGAAGCCTTTTGGTCGCCGACCGGCGCGGGCGTCAACGATGCGCAGGTCTATCTGGGCTCCGAAACCATGGCCGGAGCCTCGGGAACGCTGACCGTTCCTTCGTATCTCAGCGGCCAGGTGCGAGTCACAGTGACGGACAGCAATTCCGGCGGAGCCCAGACCTCGCAGCTTTCAACGGCTGCAAGCGTCACCGGTTTTCCCTGTGCCTTGAAATCCGGCGTTCTGGCGACGACCAACAATCAACCTGTCGGCAGCAGCGACTTGCTGGAGGTCTACATTGTTGACGGCCAAGGCAATGCCTGGACAGGGGGCAGTGACACCGTCACCTTCGCAGCGCCGCCTGCAGGTGTCACGTTCAATGGCGGCTCCGCCGCAGTCAGCTGCACGACCAACTCCAGCGGAAAGTGCGCGTCTCCCATCAATGCCAGCAGCAGTGTCGCCGGAACATTCACCACACCCGTGACCTTGTCGTCGTCAGTCGCTGGTGCCACGTTCTCCAATCTTCCATTGGGTGGAAGTCCGGTATCTGGCGCAGTGACCTATCAGCCTTCGCCGGTTGCTTACAGCTTCACCGGGCTGCCGGCCAGCACGAGCGGGTCTGAAATCGCCGCGAGTCCGCCATCGATTGCGGCCAACGGCGTCTCCACCAGCACCTTGGCCGTGCAGTTGAAGGATGCTTTAGGCAACCTTGTCACCACCTGTACCGATACGGTGGCCTTCACCCTCAATGCGGGGACGCAAGGCGTTCCTGCCGTCAGCGTCACGGGCTGCAGTGCCGGCATGTACACGGGGACGGTGACATCGCCGGTGCTGGTCGGCAGCGGCACCTTCGGGTTCACCATCAACGGGTCTGCGGCTGTTGCCACCGCAACGGTCTCCTATGTGGCCGCAACGCCGAGCACGAGTGCATCGACGATAGTCGCCACACCGACATCGATCGTGGCCAACGGCAGCTCCACCAGCGTGCTGCGCGTGCAACTGGTCGATGCCAGCAGCAATCCGATCAACACCTGCACGAACACGGTGGCATTCACCCTGAACGGCGGAACGCAGGGAACGCCGAGTGTGGGCGCGGCCTCATGTACCGCCGGCATCTATACGGGCACCGTCACATCGCCCACGGCGGTCGGCAGCGGGATCTTCGGATTCACCATCAACGGCTCTGCCGCAGTTGCTACGGCTTCAGTGAGCTACACGGCGGGTCCGCCAAGTACCAGCGCCTCGACCATCGTTGCGAGTCCGACCTCGATCATTGCCAATGGCACCGCAACCAGCACATTGACGGCGCAGCTCAAGGATGCGTCAGGCAATTCGATTGCAACCTGTGCCAATACGGTGGCCTTCACGCTGAACAGCGGAACACAGGGCTCGCCTGCGGTCGGCGCGGGGGCGTGCAGCGCAGGGGTGTACACGGCAACCGTCACGGCACCTACCGCAGTCGGCAGTGGCACCTTTGGTTTCACCATCAATGGCTCGGCCGCCACGGCTACGGCTGTGGTGAACTACACGGCCGGCCCGCCCAGCAATGGCACGAATGGAAACCTGATCAGTGCCAGTCCGCTCAGCGTTGTCGCAGACAACACTGCCACGAGCTCGATCAGCGTGACCCTGCGCGATGCCAATGGCAATCCCGCCACGGATACGGTGGCGCACACGATTGTCTTCACCAAAACGGGCGTGGGCACGACCACGCCGACCGCACCCACGTGCACGATCGCGGCCAATGCCAATCCGGCCACCTGCTCCGTGACGGTGAAATCGGCCACGGTTGGCACCGCAAGTTTCACGGCAACGGACAACGGAACGGCCGTGAGCAATGGCGGTCCGGTATCGGTCAACTTCATTGCCGGGCCGCCCAGCAATACAGCCAGTGGCAATCTGCTCAGTGCCACACCGCTCTCGGTGATGGCCGACGGTACGAGCACCGGCACGGTGACCGTTGCACTGCAGGACGCCAATGGCAATGCAACGGTCGATACGGTCGCCCACACCATCGGCTTTGTCCATACCGGCGCCGGCACGCCGTCGGCAACTTCCTGCACGATTGCGGCCAATGCGAATCCAGCGCGCTGCTCCATCACGGTGACATCCACCGTGGCGGGTGCGGCGAGCTTCACAGCCACGGACAACAACGGCACCACCACCCAGAGCGTGGCAAACGGCAGTCCGGCCGTGATCAACTTCACGGCCAATGCCGCCGACCCCGCCAGGTCGGGGGTGCGTACCGTCACCAGTCCGGTCACGGCCAATGGCTCGGCGACAGATGTGCTTGAAGCGTTTGTGGGAGATGTCAACGGCAATCCGGTGGCCGGAAGCGTTGTCACGTTCTCTCCCACCGCAAACATCACCTTCAGCGGTACCTGCACCACCAATGCGGCCGGTACCTGCCAGGTCACCGCCAAGACAACCGTCGCGGGTTCCTACACTTCCGGCGCAAGCATCGCGAGCGGCGCATTGAGCGGCAGCGGCGTCAGCTCCGGCGGCAATACGTACGGTGCGACGGCTGCCTATGTCTTTACGGCAGGTGCCGTCGATCCCGCCAATTCGACCATGTCGGTCGATGTGAACAACCAGGCAGCCGGCGGCGGCCAGGACGTCGTTTCCGTGGTCACCAAGGATGCGTTCGGCAATCCGGTCACCGGCGTTGCCGTGAACTTCAGCGTGACGCCTGCCGGAGCGGCGCCTGCCACCGCCAGTTGCACGACTGCGGGTGCGGCGGCGACCTGCTCGGTGTCGTTCACCAGCGTGACCGCATCGACTTACTCGGCTGCCGCCACGGTGGGTGCAGCTGCCATCGGCAACAGCCCGCAATCGATGGCCTTTGTCGCCGGCAATGCCTCGGCAAGCAATTCGGGCCTGCGTGTCGTGAGCGACAACGCGGCGGCAAATGGCACGGCAACCGATGTGGTGGAAGCGTATGTGCGCGATGCCGGTGGCAATCCCAAGGGCGGCGAGGTCGTCACCTTTGCCGGTGCTGCCGGCGTGAAGCTGAACGGTGGTGCGGCAGGTGCGTCGGCCACTTGCACCACTGGAACAAGCGGCGCAACTCTGGGCATTTGCTCGATCACTGCCACCAGCACAGCAAGTGGTACCTACAGCATCGCCACCAGCATTCCTGCAGGAACCCTGGGTGGCACGTTCACCGTGGGAGCAAACGCGTATTCGCCAAGCGCCGCACAAATTCATTTTGTGAGCGTGGTGAACCTCAGTGTCACCAAGGCCAACCCTGGCAGCTTGGCTGTGGGCACGCCCTTCAACTACGCGTTCTCCGTGTCCAACGCTGCCAGTGCCTTCGGTCCTGCCACCAGCGTGACCATCAAGGACCTGGTGCCGGCAGGCATCAGCGTCACGGGCGTGCCGACCGGCGCGAACGTGGCCAGTGCGACCTGCACGCCCAATACCTTCCCCTTCGTGGGCAATGGCACGGCGATCCTGTCTTGCACCGTGAGCTTCACCACGCCGGTGGCGGCCGGTGGCGCCACCAGCTTCAACCTGCCGGCTGTTCCGACGGCGGTGGGGTCGAGCACCAACACGGCCTCCTACGATCCGTCGGGTGGCATCAGCCCGGTCAATCCGACGGCGGGTTGCACGACGGATTGCGCATCGACGCCTTCCACGCCGGTCACGCCTGGCACGCCAGCGCTGACGGTCACCAAAGCCAACCCCGGCAGTCTGGCTGTGGGCACGCCCTTCAACTACGCGTTCTCCGTGTCCAACGCTGCCAGTGCCTTCGGCCCCGCCACCAGCGTGACCATCAAGGACCTGGTGCCTGCAGGCATCAGCATCACGGGCGTGCCGAGCGGTGCGAACGTGTCCAGTGCGACCTGCACGCCCAACACCTTCCCGTTTGCGGGTAACGGCAGCACCGTGCTGACGTGCACGGTGAACTTCACCACACCGGTGGCGGCTGGCAGCAACAGCAGCTTCAACCTGCCGGCTGTGCCGACGGCGGTTGGTTCGAGCACCAACACGGCCTCCTACGATCCAGCGGGTGGCATCAACCCGGTCAATCCGACGGCGGGTTGCACGACGGATTGCGCATCGACGCCTTCCACGCCGGTCACGCCTGGTACGCCAGCGCTGACGGTCACCAAGGCCAACCCGGGCAGCCTGGCTGTGGGAACTGCGTTCAACTACGCGTTCTCCGTGTCCAACGCTGCCGGTGCCTTCGGTCCCGCCACCAGCGTGACCATCAAGGATCTGGTGCCGGCAGGCATCAGCATCACGGGCGTGCCGAGCGGTGCGAACGTGTCCAGTGCGACCTGCACGCCCAACACCTTCCCGTTTGCGGGTAACGGCAGCACCGTGCTGACGTGCACGGTGAACTTCACCACACCGGTGGCGGCTGGCAGCAACAGCAGCTTCAACCTGCCGGCTGTGCCGACGGCGGTTGGTTCGAGCACCAACACGGCCTCCTACGATCCAGCGGGTGGCATCAACCCGGTCAATCCGACGGCGGGTTGCACGACGGATTGCGCATCGACGCCTTCCACGCCGGTCACGCCTGGTACGCCAGCGCTGACGGTCACCAAGGCCAACCCCGGCAGCCTGGCTGTGGGTACGCCCTTCAACTACGCGTTCTCCGTGTCCAACGCTGCCAGTGCCTTCGGCCCCGCCACCAGCGTGACCATCAAGGACCTGGTGCCTGCGGGGATCAGCATCACGGGTGTGCCGACCGGCGCAAACGTGGCCAGTGCGACCTGCACGCCCAATACCTTCCCGTTTGCGGGCAATGGCAGCTCCGTGCTGACTTGCACGGTGAACTTCACTGCGGCAGTGGCGGCGGGTGGCAACACCAGCTTCAATCTGCCAGCTGTGCCGACGGCTGTGGGTTCGAGCACCAACACGGCCTCCTACGATCCAGCGGGTGGCATCAGCCCGGTCAATCCGACGGCGGGTTGCACGACGGATTGCGCATCGACGCCTTCCACGCCGGTCACGCCTGGTACGCCAGCGCTGACGGTCACCAAGGCCAACCCCGGCAGCCTGGCTGTGGGTACGCCCTTCAACTACGCGTTCTCCGTGTCCAACGCTGCCAGTGCCTTCGGTCCCGCCACCAGCGTGACCATCAAGGACCTGGTGCCGGCAGGCATCAGCATCACGGGTGTGCCGACCGGCGCAAACGTGGCCAGCGCGACCTGCACGCCCAACACCTTCCCCTTCGTGGGCAATGGCACGGCGATCCTGTCTTGCACGGTGAGCTTCACCACGCCGGTGGCGGCTGGCAGCAACAGCAGCTTCAATCTGCCGGCTGTTCCGACGGCTGTGGGTTCGAGCACCAACACGGCTTCCTACGATCCGTCGGGTGGCATCAGCCCGGTCAATCCGACGGCGGGTTGCACGACAGACTGCGCTTCCACACCGGTGACTCCGGTCACGCCAGGCACGCCTGCGCTGACGGTTACCAAGGCCAACCCTGGCAGCTTGGCTGTGGGCACGCCGTTCAACTACGCCTTCACGGTAGCGAATGCCGCCAGTGCCTTCGGTCCTGCCACCAGCGTGACCATCAAGGACCTGGTGCCGGCAGGCATCAGCATCACGGGTGTGCCGACCGGCGCAAACGTGGCCAGCGCGACCTGCACGCCCAACACCTTCCCGTTTGCGGGTAACGGCAGCACCGTGCTGACGTGCACGGTGAACTTCACCACACCGGTGGCGGCTGGCGGCAACAGCAGCTTCAATCTGCCGGCTGTTCCGACGGCTGTGGGTTCGAGCACGAACACGGCTTCCTACGATCCGTCGGGCGGCATCAGCCCGGTCAATCCGACAGCCGGTTGCACGACAGACTGCGCTTCCACGCCGGTGACTCCGGTCACGCCTGGCACGCCTGCGCTGACGGTTACCAAGGCCAACCCGGGTAGCCTGGCTGTGGGCACGCCCTTCAACTACGCGTTCTCCGTGTCCAACGCTGCCAGTGCCTTCGGTCCCGCCACCAGCGTGACCATCAAGGACCTGGTGCCTGCGGGCATCAGCATCACGGGCGTGCCGACTGGGGCGAACGTGGCCAGTGCGACCTGCACGCCCAACACCTTCCCGTTTGCGGGCAATGGCAGCACCGTGCTGACGTGTACGGTGAACTTCACGGCTTCGGTCGCAGCGGGTAGCAACACCAGCTTCAACCTGCCAGCTGTTCCGACGGCGGTGGGCTCGAGCACGAACACGGCCTCCTACGATCCGTCGGGTGGCATCAGCCCGGTCAATCCGACGGCCGGTTGCACGACGGATTGCGCATCGACGCCTTCCACGCCGGTGACGCCTGGTACTCCTGCGCTGACGGTCACCAAGGCCAACCCCGGCAGCTTGGCTGTGGGCACGCCCTTCAACTACGCGTTCTCCGTGTCCAACGCTGCCAGTGCCTTCGGTCCCGCCACCAGCGTGACCATCAAGGATCTGGTGCCGGCAGGCATCAGCATCACGGGCGTGCCGAGCGGTGCGAACGTGTCCAGTGCGACCTGCACGCCCAACACCTTCCC
>NZ_JCAQOW010000003.1:0-535 GCF_059567865.1 Delftia sp. BGA-UO-ETr-SB1
GGCAGCTTCACGCCCCTGGTGCGCCTGAGCACCACGGCCAGCGGCGACCCCCAAGACGAGCCCCACCTGCTGGTGCAAGCCATCACCGCAGGCCTGCCCGACCAGGACGACCCCAACCACACGCCGGCCCTGGCCCTGATGCAAACCATGCTCAGCGCCATGCCGCGCGACATGCAGCAAGACGCAGCCCGCCACCTGCGCCACACCCTGGACCACGGCCTGCCGCCCAGCGCCCAGGCCATGCTGGGCGAACAGGCAGACAGCACTACACGCCTGCTCAGCGGCATGCAGGCCAAGCTGCAGGAACAGGAAAAAGAACAGCACGCCCGCATCGCCATCCACCACTACCACTGTGACCACCTGGGCACGCCCATGGCGCTGACGCACCAGACCGGCCAGGTGGCCTGGGCCGCCAAGCTGGACCCCTGGGGCAATGTGCTGCAGGAGTACAACCCGCAGGGCCTGCACCAGGCGATCCGGCTGCCGGGGCAGCACCATGACAGGGAAACGGGGCTGTATTACAACCGGCATCGGT
>NZ_JCAQOW010000004.1:0-2069324 GCF_059567865.1 Delftia sp. BGA-UO-ETr-SB1
GACATCTGGCTGCTGCGCGGCGGCAGCACGGAGCCGGACGGAGGTACTGCGCCCTGGGCCGCCAATCCTCGGTGGTCGCATGTGGAACAGGCACTGGTGCGCAACCCGCAAGCCATCCTCGCGGTCAGCGGCGATGGCGACACGCTCTGGGGCTTTGGCCCTGCGCCCGGTGAACCTGTCGACGGTCCCTGGCGGCTCATGGCCCAGATCGACCGCTTCGGGCGCCGCCAGCTCTACCACTACAGCGATGGCACCACGCCCGAGGGCGGCCACAGTGCCAGCAAAGCGGCTGTGCCCGCAGGCCGCCTGGTCTCGCTGAGCGACGGCACGGGCCGGCGCTACCGACTGCTGCACCAGCGCATCCATGGTGGCAAGGATGCGCTGGGTTTGTGGGGCGCCGACGACGGCTGGCGAGTCACAGGCGTGGATCTGGTGCAGGACCCGTTGCATCCCCTGTCCACCCCCATCGCCCTCGTGCGCTACGGCTACAGCAGCGCAGGCGACCTCATCACCGTCCACGACCGTGCAGGCCAGCTCGTGCGTGAATTCGAATGGGACCACCACCGCATCAGCGCCCACCGCCATGCCAGCGGACCCTGGCACCGCTACCGCTACGAGAGCGCCCAGCCCGGCGCCCGCGTCATCGAGCACAGCAACCAGGAAGGGCTCAGCTACCGCTTCGACTACCTGTCCCAGCCCCCGGGCCCGGACGGCCAGCCGCGTGCCGCCACCCGCGTCAGCGACAGCCTGGATCGCATCGAGGCCTACTACTTCGAAGGCGCAGCGGGCCTGTCGCGCCTCATCGCCCACCACAAGGCCGATGGCAGCCGCTGGCTGCAGGCCTACGACAGCTTCGGCCGCCTGGCCTCGCGCACCGACCCGCTGGGGCGCAGCGTCCACCTCAGGCGTGATGGCCAGGGCCGGCTCATCGGCGTGCAACTGCCCGACGGGCGCAGCACCCAGCAGGAACACGACGAAGCCACCGGCCGCCTGCTGCAAAGCACTGACACCGCAGGGGCCACCACCGGCTACCAATACGACAGCTGGGGCCGTCTCACCCAGATCACCCAGGCCGACGGCAGCACCGAGCGCTACCACTACCCCGATCCCCAGGAAGCGCCGCTCACCTGCGACAGCCCCCGGCGCATCGAAGACGCCCAGGGCGGCAGCAAACAACTGGCCTGGAGCGACGCGGGCCAACTGCTCAGCTACACCGACTGCTCGGGCCACAGCACGCACTACCACTACGACCGCTGGGGGGCGCTCATCGAAGTGGACAACGCCCTGGGCCAGCGCCAACGCCACCAGCGCGATGGCCAGGGCCGCATCGTGGCCAGCGAACTGCCCAACGGCCAGATCGAGCGCTACCACTACGACAGCGCAGGCCACCTCACGCGCATCGATCCGGCCCAGCCTGCGGGCACCTCCAGCGAAACCCAGGCCGCCGACCACAGCATCCACCTGCGCTACGACCTCTGGGGCAGGCTGGTCCAGCGAACACATGGCGGCCTCACCCTGGCCTTCGAATACGACAGCGCCGGCCGCCTCCTGCGCCTCGTCAACGAGAACGGGGCCCAAAGCCGCTTTGCCTGGGACGCACTGGACCGGCTCGTGCAGGAAGAAGGGTTTGACCAACGGCTGCAGCGCTACCGCTGGGACGCGGCAGGCCAGCTCATGGAAGCCACGGACGGCAACGCCGCACAGCAAAGCAGCAGCCACTACCGCTGGGACGAAGGCGGGCGCCTCGCCGAACGCCAGCTGCCTGCCACGCCCCATGCGCCCGCACAAACCCACCGCTACGAATGGGATGCCTCCGGGCGCCTCACGGCCGCCAGTGTCTGGCAGCACAGCACCGCAGACAACGACAACGGCCTCATCGCCCAACTGCAAAGCCGCATAGCACTGGAACGCGACGCCCTGGGCCGCATCACCGCAGAAGTGCAGCAGCTGTACCGCCCCGGCAAGGACGGCAACGGCAACGGGGGCGCAGACCAGATCGAATACGAACACCGCATCACCCACACCCTGGATGCGCTGGGCGCACGCCAGCACAGCCAGCTGCAAGGCCTGGGAGAGATCGCCTGGCTCACCTACGGCTCAGGCCATGTACACGGACTGCAACTCAACGGAGCCAGCCTCATCGACTTCGAGCGCGACAACCTGCACCGCGAAGTCCGCCGCAGCCTGCACCCACCCACCCACGCAGCAGACGCAGACGCACACAACCCCCTGCAGGTGCAACGCCAATGGGACAGCCTGGGCCGCCTCACGGCCCTGGGCACCACGGGCCTGCAAGCGCTGCAGCACACCGACCTGACAGACACCGGCGCCCAGGTCCACACCCTCATCGGCCAGATCCTCGGCCGCCGCTACCACTACGACAGCCTGGGCCAGCTCGTCGCCATCGAACAGGCCGGTGCCCCAGGCCAGGCCGCACAACTGCTGCGCTACGGCTACGACAGCGCCGGGCGCCTCAGAGCGGCCACCGACAGCCAGGACCCCCAGACCACCACCCGCTGGCAGATCGACCCTGCAGGCAACCGCCTGCCAGCACCCGGTGCACCCGGCGCAACGGGCCAGACGAACACCCAGGACAACTGGGCCGCCCAGGTCCACGCCCACTGGCGGCACACCGACTTCAACCTCATGGGCCTGGGCCACCTTGCAGGCCAGCGCCAAGGCCCCGTGCAGCGCTGGGAAGACAACCGCGTCGGCTTCACCGAAGACTGCGTCTGGCGCTACGACCCCTGCGGCAACCGCATCGCGCAAATGCAGGCAGACCACAGNGGCACACCGACTTCAACCTCATGGGCCTGGGCCACCTTGCAGGCCAGCGCCAAGGCCCCGTGCAGCGCTGGGAAGACAACCGCGTCGGCTTCACCGAAGACTGCGTCTGGCGCTACGACCCCTGCGGCAACCGCATCGCGCAAATGCAGGCAGACCACAGTCAGCAGCAACTGCACTACGACGGAGCCCACCAGCTCATAGCAGTGCGCAGCAGCCAGATCCAGGGCAACGCCGAGCAGCTGCGCCACCACAGCCGCTACACCTACGACGCCCTGGGCAGGCGCCTGAAGCAGCAGGTCGAAAGCGCGGACTCCACAGAATCCACCCGCACCCACTACTACGGCTGGGACGGCGACCGCCTCATCCACACCGAGCGCCTGCAGGGCGGCGATGACACCCGCCACATAGAGCACACCATCTACGAACCGGGCAGCTTCACGCCCCTGGTGCGCCTGAGCACCACGGCCAGCGGCGACCCCCAAGACGAGCCCCACCTGCTGGTGCAAGCCATCACCGCAGGCCTGCCCGACCAGGACGACCCCAACCACANCATGCAGGCCAAGCTGCAGGAACAGGAAAAAGAACAGCACGCCCGCATCGCCATCCACCACTACCACTGTGACCACCTGGGCACGCCCATGGCGCTGACGCACCAGACCGGCCAGGTGGCCTGGGCCGCCAAGCTGGACCCCTGGGGCAATGTGCTGCAGGAGTACAACCCGCAGGGCCTGCACCAGGCGATCCGGCTGCCGGGGCAGCACCATGACAGGGAAACGGGGCTGTATTACAACCGGCATCGGTATTACGATCCGGTGGTGGGGAGTTATATCAATCAGGACCCTATTGGGTTGATGGGGGGTAATAATCACTATATCTACCCTGTAAATCCCACGGGATGGATAGATTCGTTAGGCTTACAGCAAGCCTGTGTTGTTAATTTTCCAGATTATCCGGTTGAGTACGCCGAAGGTAAAACAAGCACATGGCTTGGTGGACATAGTGGTGTATTGACATATGATGCTTCAGGGAAAACACAATATTTCGAATACGGTAGATACAACCCAAGTGCAAAAGGAATTATGGGCTCCAAACTACCCCAAGACGACGGAAACGTTCGGCAAACCCCAATGCCTAATCTGAAAATAGGCAAAGATGGTGCTCCAACAGATGAGTCCATGAGAAGTCTGGAAGAGCAGCTTTCGAAAAGATCAGGCAAAGGAACACCGGCAAAGTTAACCTGCAGTTCTGCCGACCCCAAAAAAGTTGCTGACTACGCAAAAGAAATTTCAGAAAATAAAGATAGAGAAAAATATAACTGGAATCCATTCAACTCAAATCACTGCCGCACTTTTGCAAGAGATGCTGCCAAAGCAGGACAATAATTTTATGAAAATAAACAAATCATCTATCTTAATAATTGCTCTAACCTTGGTTATTGTTTACTTGTCATACTCGGTTGTCGATAAATCAATAACATTATCTTACTCGGACCAAGGGTGTGGATCAGCGCGTGCAGATATTGACAATATCACTTCGCTCATTGAGCGTGAATGGAAGGGGATGAATATGGAGCAGATTGCATATAAGTTAGAGAATACATCCATAAATAAAAAAGAAACTAATCCTCAAATAAAAAAAGAAAATGATCTGATATGGTATGGTGATGTTAGATTTATCTTCTCTTCTGATCGATTGGTAAAAGTTGAATATTGAAAATGAGATTATGTTTATTTTGGTAAACAAAATTTCAACGTATATTTTGAAATAATAGAGAAGTAATAATATTATTTTTTATAATAAATTATATTTACCATCAATAAAGATTATATAAATAATTACTTCTTTTTAATACATCAACTTTCGTGGAAACATGGAATAGTGGCTTTGCATTCAATACTCATGGATCAAGCGCAAGGTTAAGGAATTTTTCAAAATCTTGCGCTTACTAATTCTATTAAGTGCATCCTCGCTCATGCGATTAATGATCTTCAGCAAGACTACAAAACTGCAGAAATAGGAAAAAGAACAGCACGCCCGCATCGCCATCCGCCACTGCGACCACCTGGGCACGCCCATGGCCCTGACAGACCAGACAGGCCAAGTGGCCTGGGCCGCAAAGCTGGACTCCTGGGGCAATGTGCTGCAGGAACACAACCCGCAGGGCATCCACCAGACGATCCGGCTGCCGGGGCAGCACCATGACAGGGAAACGGGGCTGTATTACAACCGGCATCGGTATTACGATATGGTGGTGAGGAGTTATGTGAATCAGGAACCGATCGGGTTGGCCGGAGGGGTTAACAAAGTATATATGCGATAAATCCCATCATTTCCATGGATCCTTTGGGCTTGGCTCCCGTAAAAACGTGTGTAGAGAGAATTTTGAAAGCAGCGGAGAAAAATAAAAAATCAAAAAAGATATTCATACACCTCCAATTATGGCTTTGGGTCGAAAATAAATAAATGTAATCTCTTTGTTCATGAGGGGCTAGAAAATGCAGATGTCGAATCTCCCTCGCGCTACAGATTCGGAATTATCCCAAGAGGACCAGCAACTGCTGGAGATTGGGAAAATCCACAAAAAGCAATTCCCGTATTTGAATTTGTTACTTCTACAAAGCCTGGTAATATTGTTGCAGTAGCATGCCTATATGGGGACGCTACTGGGCATGTGCCATTCGTGACGGGGAGTCGTACAACCATTGGCGCAGGCTCAGAAGACGGATCACATTCAACTGGTTGGGCATGGAATGGTGTATAGCCTAAAGAAAATCAAATATATAGAAGATGAAAAGATTGAAAAAGATTATGAAAGCAGCAGTTTACATAATAGCGGCAGCGCTTGTTTTTCAAATAATATCTTTGCTAATTTTCTTGATGGCACCGATGAAAATTGATTTATCGGATATAGAGGGATTTAATTTGTCTTATATTTTTAATAAGCTTGGAAATCCAGGCTATGATTTGAGTGTCAAAGATATATTGGGATGGCAAAGCCATCGCTGCCTAATTCGTAAAAATGTCGTAATTAGGATAAAAGAATCGAACATTAAACCAACTGCTTTCCCTGCATCAATAAGTGTTTCAAATACATTGGGAGAAGAAACTCATTATTTCAAGTTATCAAAACACTCAAGATCTGACGGAAATAACAATTTTATTAGAACGACCACCATAACCGTATGGCCATACGGTGATTTTCTAATAAGTAAAGAGATTGTTGAAAATAAAGATCACCAGTCACAGTGAGTCTCGATATGCGTAGATTGTTCAGCCCCATGGGTTATAACAAGATGGGCCAAAACGCGCGCAGATCGCTTGGTCATGTTGGGTATGCACGACGAGCACACCATGAAAATGCTGCAGGAGATGCGCAAGTAACTGCAAAAGCAGGAGCGAGCGTAACAGGGCTCCGTAGCCATCCATCACTACCACTGCGACCATCTGGGCACGCCCATGGCCCTGACCGACCAGCGAGGGTTAGTGGCCTGGGTCGCACAGTAGGACCCCTGTGGCAATGTGCTGCAGGAATACAACCCACAGGGGACGTCTCGCAGAGGTTTCAGCTATGGAGTGGTGAATAAGGATTGCTTCATAAAGCACATCACGTAAGCCAGGAAATAGTACAACCGGGCGAGAATAGTGACCTAGGAAAAATTACAGAACAAGCTTAGAAAGATTTCAAAGGCAATGAAATCAATGCGTTCAAAATTACTTGCGGATGCGATTGGACTGATTTTCTTTCTTGCATTACCCATGCCGGCTTTCGCTTTTGCAACCGATGTGGTGTTGTATTATTTTTGGGCAATATTTTTCGTATTTTTGGTTTGCATTGTTGGATCTATATATTTGCATTCAACAAGGAAAGCAATATATGCATCAATTTGGATAATAAGCATATTTTCCTCTGTTTATTGTGAGGTTCCAAGAAATATAAAAATGCTGGTGACGATTTATTTGCTCATTAGTCCGATAATTATTCTTGTGTTGATTTTTTGTAGAAGTAATAATAAGCAGCAGAGCGAGAGAGAAAAAAATAACACCTGACAAAGATCGTGAAAAATAATTTCCAAGATAGTATTGATGATGGCGGGGTATGGATCATAGAAAAAACTCTGATGCGCTTAATGCAAGAAAAGACTGGAAAACTCCATGAAGATTAAATTGGTAATTATTATTTTAATCTTGCTAAATGGATATTTTTTCTTCAGAAAAGATGGTTTTGATTATTATATAAATAAAGATTACGACTTTGTTTGTGTATTTCCGCCATATACGCCAAAATTAGTTGTTCTTGAAGAGCTGAGAAAATATTCAAGTGATTTAAAGGATGATGTGGCGTACAAAGAATCAATGGACGATGGTATTTTTACTTATTTCTTTATAAAAAATAATGAAATAATTTCTTCTGGAGAAGAAATGGTGAAGAATAATTCGATGGGTGAATATGGTTGTTTGGGTAGATGAAGATATTACCGCGATTTAACTTTCCTTGAAGTGAAGACTTGTGCCAAGTGCCATAGTCTTTTTTAACTAATGCACTCACACAGTTAAGCGAGTATTTTAGTACTGCATCCAATCTGGAGTGGGTGTGCACAGATCTTTCTTTGCTGATGTTGGACTAGCTGTTGTTGCAAAAAATAAATGGCTCTTTTTGGCCGGGGCGCTACTGTTATGCATGTCAAATTGTCCAATAGTCACGGTAATTTTGGTGGCGGATGTAGATTAGTTAGGCTGCAAGTAATAGAGGCTCCACTGGAATTTTTGGAGTTTCATTCTTGGGTATTGCGAAATAAGCGCTTGTTTTATGAGTATTGAATACATAAGCCCATGAAGAAGATAATAAAAGTATCTTTCGGATCATTCGTTGTGGTTGCACTTCTGGGATTTATTTTTCTTATTTCTTCAATCGAGAATGAAAAGGAGAGCTTCTTCTCTTCCTATGATCTATTGGATGAAGATGGACAAAGATATATCTCTTGGGTTCCCGCTTTTTTACCAAAGACTGCCTTTAATATCAGAATATATGCTGATGTGGAAACTAATCATTTTTATATGTTCTTTCAGCTGGAAAAAATTCAATCTCTTGATTTTCAGAAAAAGATGAATATGAAAGCATCAAAAAATGGAGTGGCGCTGCTTCAAAAGGGCGTTGAGAAAATAAAATCAGGGTGGTGCGCTTTTCAGGACATTTCGAATGGATTTGGTGAAAATCTATATCTGGTGGGAAAAGTAAGCTCTAGTGAAGAAATTTATTATGTGACGAAGGCGACAACGGCTACTAATTTGAATTCGACTGAATACACTTCGGAAATGGTGAAGAAATATTGTGAGCATGGCGATTTCAAGCCTGAAATGCAATATCTGGACATCAGGTAATTGACGCGGGTGAATCTATAGGATGTGATTTTTGCCATCAAAAGACCGCCTCAGCCTTGCATCGCTCCTACAAAAAAACGCTTGAATACGCATCCCATCCTCGCTGCCAAAGCACAGCACAGGCCTCGTCGTGAATTAAATTCACAGATGGTGTTCCAGCAGACTGTCTAGTCCCGCACAGCCCTTGAATCCATGATCCCGCCATCGACAGACATCGGATTCCTTGCATGCGGCAACTTTTTCCATCGCTTTCCACGGCCTCGGGCGCGGCCCTTCTGGCGCTTGTGATTTCCACGCCTGCCATGGCGGATTCGACGGTGCCGGCGGGTTCGGCTGAAGCCTCCAACTGGGCTGCCACGTGGCAGGCCAGCCCGCAGCCGGTCTGGGGGGCGGACTTCCTCTTTCCCACCAACCTGCCCGCCGTTCTGCAGGACCAGACCGTGCGCCAGGTGGCGCGCATCAGCCTGGGCGGGCCGCGCCTGCGCATCGTGCTGTCCAACGCCTACGGCGGCCAGCCTGTGACCGTGGGCAGGGCGACCGTGGCAAAGCCGTTGCCGGAGGGCGCCATTGACGCTGGCAGCCTGCAGGCCGTGACTTTTGGCGGCAGCGCGCAAGCCACCATTGCCGCAGGCGCATCCCTGGTCAGCGACCCTGTGGCCTTGCCGCTGGCCTCGCTGTCGCAGGTGGCCGTGAGCCTGTACGTGCCCGGCGCCACGCCTGTGCAAAGTTTTCACTGGGATGGGCGCCAGACTGGCTGGATCGTGGCGGGCGACCAGTCCGCTGCTGCGGCGCTGCGGACTTCGGACCCTGGCGCAATCAGCAGCACGGCCCGCCCGCTGTTGGCGGGTATTCAGGTTGAGGCCAACCCCGCGTCACCCGCGGCGCCCGTGGTAGCGGTGATGGGCGACTCCATCACCGACGGCGCCACGGCCAGCCTGGACCGGGACAGCCGCTGGCCGGACTTCCTGGCCGCGCGCCTTGCGCCGCACGGCGCGGCAGTGGTCAATGCTGGTATCTCTGGCGCGCGCCTGCTGTCCGATGGCATGGGCGAGCATGCGCTGGCGCGGCTGGAGCGTGATGTGTTGGCCCAGCCCGGTGTGCGCAGCCTCATCGTGCTGCTGGGCATCAACGATATTTCCTGGCCCGGCACGGCCTTTGCGCGGCAGGCGCCGCGTCCCACGCTGCGGGACATGGCAGAGGGCTATCGCCAATTGATCGCCAGGGCGCGCAGCCACGGGCTGCGCGTGATCGGCGCCACCTTGCCGCCCTTCGAGGGCGCCTTGCCAGGCACGCCGCTGGACGACTACTACCAGGACGACAAGGACGATCTGCGCCGGCAGGTGAACGCCTGGATACGCCTGGGCGGCGCCTTCGATGCGGTGATCGACTTCGATGCCGTGCTGCGCGATGGCGCCCATCCCTCCCGCATGGCGGCGCGCTTCGACTCGGGCGATCGCCTGCATCCTGGCGACGAAGGCAACCGCGCCATGGCCGATGCGGTGGATCTGAACGCCATACTGCCGGGCCTGCTGCCGCGCTAGCGGCGCCTGCACGCGGTGGAGGTGGCGTTGATGGTGGCGTTGGCGGCGGCGGGGCTGTCTCCCTATAAAATGCAAATGGTTCTCATTTGTCATTCATCCCAGGCCTGCCTGCGCCCTGGGATACAGGGAGGGGTATCGTGGCCGCCGCCGAGTTTGCGCTTCAGCAACAAGTCGAAATTCTCTACACCGATCACCACGGCTGGTTGCGCGGCCTGCTGCGCCGCAAGCTGGGCAATGCCTTTGATGCGGCCGATCTGGCGCACGACGTTTACCTGCAACTGCTGCGCACCGGCCGTGTTCCACCGGCCGACGAGCACCGCCGCCATCTCACCCAGATCGCCAACGGCCTGGTGATCGACCTGTACCGGCGCCGCCGCGTGGAGGCGGCCTATCTTGAAGCGCTGGCCCTGCTGCCTGAGCAGATGGCGCCCTCCGAAGAAACACGTGCCCTGGCGCTGGAGGCGCTGGTGGAGATCGACGCCGCACTGAACGGCCTGCCGCCCAAGGCGCGCAAGGCCTTGCTGCTGTGCAAGCTCGACGGCATGGCCTACCGCGACATCGCGGCCGAGCTGGGCGTGTCCGTGTCTTCGGTGGAGAAATACATCGCCGCCGGCCTGCTGGCCTGCTACCAGGCGCTGCACGGCCCGGTGTGCTGAACGGCCGGCCCGCCCGCATGTCCTCATCACCGGCATCGCCCGACGCCTCCAGCGAGCTGCTGGAGCCGGCCATTGTCCAGCGCGCCGCCGAATGGATGGCCCGGCTGTGGGCCGATGACGCCAGCGACGAAGACCGCGCCGCCTGCGCCCGCTGGCGTGCCGAGCATCCGCGGCACGAGCTGGCCTGGAGCCGCCTGCAGGCCTTTGACGACAAGCTGCGCAGCATGCCCGGCGGCATTGCGCGGCATGCGCTGGCGGACACCTCCGCTGCGTCGCCGGCGCCACGCCGCGGCCGCCGCCGCGCCATGCAGTTGCTGGGCTTCATGGCCATGGCCGGTGGCATTACCCATGTGGTGCGCGGCACCGATGCCTGGCAAATCGCCGCTGCCAGCCATGGCACGGCGCGTGGCGAGGTCCGCGAGATCACGCTGCCGGATGGCACGCAGGTGGTGCTGGCCTCGGCCTCGGCCATCGACCTGCGCTTTGACGGGGCCGAACGCCTGATCCTGCTGCGCGCTGGCGAGATCCTCGTGACCACTGCGCCTGACCCGCAAAGCACACCGCGCCCGCTGCGCGTGCGCTCGCGCCACGGCACGGTGCAGGCCCTGGGCACGCGCTTCACGCTGCGCCAGGAAGATGAGCAGTCCCGCGTGGCCGTGTTCGAGGGCGCGGTGGAAGTGCGTCCCGCCCGGGCGCCGGGCCAGGTGGTGCGCGTGGAGGCAGGGCAGGGCGCCGTCTTCTCCGGCGATCTGGCCCAGCCCCCGGTGGCCGCGCAGGAAAGCGCCGCCGCCTGGGCGCGCGGCGTGCTGGTGGCCGACAACATGCCGCTGGGCGAACTGGTGGCCGAGCTGGCGCGCTACCGCACGGGCCTGCTGCGCTGCGACCCGCAGGTGGCCGGCCTGCGCGTCACGGGCGTGTTCTCGCTGCGCGATACCGACCGCGCCCTGCACAACCTGGCGCTGGGCCTGCCCGTGCAGGTGGTCGCGCGCACGCGCTACTGGGTCACGGTGCAGGCGGCGGGCTGAGGCGCCTTTCACCGCGGCGCCTTCCTCGTCTCTCGAAACCCGTTACCGGCTGATTCAACTTCCTGCCCCTGCGGATTGAGGGTTTGGCGTTCTCGTTCGGAAGACAGGCAAGAGCCCTTGTTTTCTGTTCCGCCATGCCTTCCAGGAAATCCCATGCACTCCACCGATGCCGGTGACCCCCAGGCCGGCCCCGGCCCCATTGCGCAGACGCTGCAGCCCATCCGCGCGCAGCTTGTTCTTGCCGCGCTGCTGTCGTTTGCGGGCGCCGTGCTGGCGCTGGCGCCGCTGGCGGGCATTGCCCACATCGCGCGGCTGGCGCTGGCCGATGGCGGCATGGTGGCGGCCGATGCCTGGCGCGTCATCGCGCCGTGCCTTGTCTGCCTGTTCGCGGGCATGGCCCTGGTGTCGGCGGGCGAGCTGGTCGCCCATCTGGCCGACAACCGACTCACCCACGGGCTGCGCCTGTCGGCCATGCAGCGGCTGGCGCGCGTGCCGCTGGGCTGGTTTTCCGAGCGGGCCTCGGGCCAGGTCAAGCAGGCCATGCAGGACGACGTGGCCACCCTGCACGAGCTGACCGCGCACTTCTACACCACGGTGGGGCGCGGTGCGGGCACGGTGGCCGCTTCTGCGGTCTACCTGGTTGCCATGGACTGGCGCATGGCCCTGGTCTCGGCCCTGCCGTTCGGCATCTTCTTTCTGGTGATGCGCCACGCCATGCAGGCCAGCGGCGCCCATACGCCGGCCTTTGGCGCGGGACTGGCGCGCATCAACAACGCCGTGGTGGAGTTCGTGCACGGCATTCCCGTGGTCAAGGCCTTTGGTGCCAGCGGGCGCGCCCATGGCAGCTACCGCGAGGCCGTCGATGGCTTTACCGACGCCTTCCTCGGCTTTGCGCGTCCGCTGGTGTCGGCGCGCGCCAATGCCAATGCGCTGATCGCGCCCGTGGCCGTGCTGGGCGTGGTGCTGGCCTTCGGCACGCTGTTCACGGCCCTGGGCTGGATGGCGCCCGTGGACGTGCTGCCCTTTGCCCTGGTGGCGCCGGGCATCAGCGCGCCGCTGCAGCTGCTCAGCTTCAACCTGCATGCGCTCAACCACGCCACGGGCGCCGCCCAGCGCGTGCAGGCGCTGCTGCGCACGCCCGTGCTGAAGCAACCGGCCGCCGATCAATGCAGGCTGCCCCAAGGCTGCGAAGTCCGCTTCGAAGGCGTTGGCCATGCCTACGAGGCGGGGCATGACGTGCTCAAGGGCATGGATTTCACGCTCAGGCCCGGCACGGTGACCGCCGTGGTCGGTGCCTCGGGCGCGGGCAAGTCCACGCTCGCCCGGCTGTTGCTGCGTTTCTTCGACCCGAACGAAGGGCGCATCACGCTGGGCGGGGTGGACCTGCGGCAGATCGAGACCCTGCAGCTGTACCGCCACCTGGCCTTTGTGCTGCAGGACGTGCGCCTGGTGCACGCCAGCGTGCGCGAGAACATCGCCCTGGGCCGGCCCTCGGCCAGCGCGCAGGAGGTGGAAGAGGCGGCGCGCGCCGCCCACATCCATGAGCGCATCCTGGCGCTGCCGCGCGGCTATGACTCCGTGATCGGCGAAGACGCCCAGTTGTCCGGCGGCGAGCAGCAGCGCGTGAGCATTGCGCGCGCCGTGCTGCTGGATGCGCCCGTGCTGGTGCTGGACGAGCCCACGGCCGCTGCCGATGCCGAGAGCGAGGCTGCCATCCAGGAAGCCCTGTCGCGCCTGGCCGCCGGACGCACCCTGCTGGTCATCGCCCACCGGCTGGACACCGTCATGCATGCGGACCAGATCCTGGTGGTGGAGGGCGGAGCCATCCGCGAGCGCGGCCGCCATGCCGAGCTGCTGGCGCTGGGCGGACGCTACGCACGGCTGTGGGCGCTGGGCGGGTATGCACCACCGCCTACGCAAGCCCAGCCTTTCACCCCCGCCCTGGCCCCGGAGCTGCCCCCATGCTGAAGACCCTGATGCAACTGCTGGGCGACGACGCCCGGCTTTTCCGCCGCTATGCCTGGATGGCCGTGCTGCATGGCCTGCTCAGCGGCCTGGTCGTCACCGCTCTTGTGCCCGTGCTGTCGCGCCTGCTGGCAGGCGATACGCGCGGCGCCGCAGCCTGGCTGGCCGTGCTGCTGGCGGGCGTGGTGCTGTGCTGGGCCTGGCAGCGCCAGGTGGAAAAAGCCGGCCTGGGCCTGGGCGCCGCCGTGCTGCGCGTGGCACGCCACCGCCTGGGTGACCATGTGGCCCGCCTGCCCGTGGGATGGTTCACCCCCGAGAACACGGCCCGGCTCAACCACGTCGTTTCGCAGGGAATGATGGAAGTGGCCCAGCTGCCGGCCCATGTGTTCACGCCCGTGTTCAGCGGCGCCGTGGCGCCCGTTGCCGTGGTGGCCGCGCTGTGTGCCATGGACTGGCGCATGGGCCTGATTGCATTGCTGGCGCTGCCGCTGCTGGCAGGCGTGCTGCTGGTCACCGCGCACCTGGGCCGCCGTGCCGACGAGCGCCTGCAGCGCAGCATGGCTGGCGCCAGCCAGCGCATGGTGGAGTTTGCGCAGGCGCAGTCGGTGCTGCGCGCCTTCAATGGCGAAGGCGGCGGCACGCGCTGGCTGGAGCAGGCACTGGGCCGGCAGCGCGTATCGGGCGCGCAATCCATCCGCCTGGCGGCGCTGTCGGGCGTGCTCAATGGCTGGGCCGTGCAGGCCGTGTTTGCGGCCCTGCTGGTGGCCGGCGCGCTGTGGTTGGACGAGCGCCTGGGCGGCGTTGCAGCACAGGGCATGGGCATGGGAATGGAAGCTGCCATCCCGGTGATCGTGGCCCTGCTGCTGGCCTGCCGCCATGTCGATCCGCTGCTGGAGGTGGCCGGCTACGCCGACTCGCTGCGCGCCGCGCGCGTGCAGCTCGATGCCGTGCGCGACATCCTCGCGGTCCAGCCGCTGCCCGAGCCTGCCGTGCCCCAGGCGCCGCGCGATGCCTCGGTGGAACTGCGCGACGTGGTGTTCCGCTACGCGCCGGGCCAGCCCGAGGTGCTGCGCGGCCTGAGCCTGCGCGTGGAACCGGGCTCGATGACGGCGCTGGTGGGCGTCTCGGGCTCGGGCAAATCGTCCGTGCTGCGGCTGATCGCGCGCTTTTTCGATGTGCAGCAGGGCAGCGTTCTGGTGGGCGGCATCGACGTGCGCCAGATCGCGGGCGAGCGGCTGGCCGGGCAGATCAGCCAGATCTTCCAGGACAGCTACCTTTTTCAGGGCTCCATTGCCGACAACATCCGCATGGGCCGCCCGCAGGCCAGCGATGCCGAGGTGATGGAGGCCGCGCGCCAGGCCGGCGTGGCCGAGATCATCGAACGCCTGCCGCAGGGCCTGGACACGCCCGTGGGCGAGGGCGGGGCGCGCCTGTCGGGCGGCGAGCGCCAGCGCATCGCCATTGCGCGTGCGCTCATCAAGGATGCGCCCATTTTGCTGATCGACGAGGCCACGGCCGCGCTGGATGCCGAGAACCAGGCCGCCATCGCCCAGGCGCTGGCGCGGCTGCGCGGCCGGCGCACGCTGATCGTGATTGCCCACCAACTGTCCACCGTGGCCATGGCCGACCAGATCATCGTGCTGGACCAGGGCCGCGTCAGCGAGCAGGGCACGCCGCAGCAGCTGGCGCAGGCGCAGGGTCTGTACGCGCGCTTTCTGGCGCGGCGGCGCGCCGCCAAGGGCTGGCGCATTGCGGGAACGCGCACGGGAACGGCCACAGGCATGGGCGAGGACCTCCGTTGAGCGAGCCTGCGAAGCCAGGGCCGAAGACGCAGGCCCCGCGCCTGGCGCCGTGGCTGCTGCCGTTTGCCGCGCTGTGCTGCGCGTCCGTGCTCATCGGCGCGCGGCAGGTGGACTGGGGGCAGCTGCTGTCGCTGTCGGGCGATGCCTGGCTCACCCTCACGGCCAGCCGGCTGCCGCGCCTGGCAGCGCTGGTACTCACGGGCGTAGGTCTGTCGGTGTGCGGCGTGGTGCTGCAGCAGATCGTGCAGAACCGCTTTGTGGAGCCTGCCACCTGTGGCGGGCTGGATGCGGCCAAGCTGGGCATTCTGGTGTCGCTGACGGTGGCGCCCGCCTCGGCCTTCACCTCGGGCGCGTGGGGCGTGGCCTGGCGCATGGTGTTCGCGCTGGTGTTCTGCCTGGGCGCCAGCCTGCTGTACGTGGCCATCATCCGCCGCATGCGCCTGCGCAACCTGGTGCTGGTGCCCGTGGTGGGCCTGATGTACGGCAGCGTGCTCAGCGCCATCGCCGAGTTCTGGGCCTTTCGCCACAACCTGCTGCAAAGCATGCAGGGCTGGCTGCTGGGCGACTTCTCGCGCATCGTGCAGGGGCACTACGAAATCATCTACCTCATCGTGCCCATCGTGGCACTCACCTATGCGTTTGCGCACCGCTTCACCGTGCTGGGCATGGGCGAGGGCATGGCCACCAGCCTGGGCCTGAGCTATCCGGCGCTGGCCACGCTGGGCCTGGTGCTGGTGGCCGTCACCGTCTCGGCCACGGTCATCACCGTGGGCGCCATTCCCTTCGTGGGCCTGGTCATTCCCAACCTGGTGGCCATGCGCTGCGGCGAGAACCTGGGCCGCACACTGCCCATCGTCGCGCTCAGCGGCGCCTCGCTGCTGCTGGCCTGCGACATCGTGGGCCGGCTGATCATGCACCCCTTCGAGGTGCCGATCGGCCTGACGGCGGGTAGCGTGGGCGGCGTGCTCTTCCTCGTGCTCATCCTGCGCAGGAGGCCGTGATGCGCAAGGCCTTGCCTCAGACAACTGCATGGATTGCGGCTGCCGTGGTTGCCGTCGCGCTGGCGGCCTGCTTCGTGCTGCTGGGCTCGGGGCTGGACTTCGGCTACGTCATCGCACGGCGGCTGACGCGGCTGTCGGCCATCGTCATCGGCGGCATCTGCATTGCGCTGTCGTCCATCGTCTTCCAGACACTTGCGGGCAACCGCATCCTCACCCCCGCCATCATGGGTTACGAGGCGGTCTACCTGCTGCTGCAGGCGCTGCTGGTGCTGGCCATGGGCGTGCAAAGCCTGGTGGTGCTGGGCCCCAGCGGCAACTTCTGGCTGTCGGTGGCCTGCATGCTGGGCTACTCCTGGGCCCTGCAAAGCTGGCTGCTGGGCGGGGGCCGGGACAACGTGTACTTCCTGCTGCTGCTGGGCCTGGTGCTGGGCATGGTGATAGGCACCTTCACGCAGTTCGTGCAGCTGCGCATCAGCCCCGGAGAGTTCTCTGTGCTGCAGGGCTACAGCTACACCTCGTTCAACCGCGCCCGGCCCGCGCAGCTGCTGTGGTCGGCGCTGATCGTGGCCGTGGCCTGCGTGATCGTGCGGCGCAGCCTGCCCGTGCTGGATGTGCTGGCCCTGGGGCGCGAGCAGGCCATCTCGCTGGGCGTGCACTACCAGCGCCAGCTGCGCCTGCAGCTGGCGCTGATTGCCGCGCTGGTGGCGGTGTCCACCAGCCTGCTGGGGCCCACGGCCTTCATGGGCATCTTCGTGGCCCACATCAGCTATGCGCTGGCGGGCACGGCGCGCCACCGCATCACGCTGCCGCTGGGCTGCGCCGTGGCCGTGTCCATCTTCATCGCGGCGCAGCTGGCGGTGGAGCATGTCTTCAACTACCGCACCTCGGTGGGCATCCTCGTCAACCTGGTGTGCGGCAGCTACTTCCTCGCGCTCATGGTGCGCGGGCGCGGCCGGGCCTGAGCCGACCCCCGGCCTCCCAAAAACACCCAATGCAATGCATCCCATTTTTCAGGAGAGAAAGCCAGTGACCCGTCTGTTCCGCATTCCCCATCACGCTTCCATGTTGGCCCTGGCCGCTGCCCTGGCCCTGTCGGCCTGCGACCGGCCCGCCAACCCGTCGGCACAGGCCGCAGCGCCGCAGGCGGCGGCCGGCGAGTTCAAGCCCGTCACCGTGCAGCACCAGCTGGGCACCACGGTGGTGGAGCGCCCGCCGCAGCGCGTGGCCGCGCTGGACATGAACGAGGCCGACTTCCTCGACCAGCTCGGCGTGCCCATTGCCGGCATGCCCAAGGACTTCGTGCCCCACTTCCTGGCCCGGTACAAGGACGATGCCGGCGTGCAGGACCTGGGCTCCATCGTCCAGCCCAACCTGGAGCGCGTGCACGCGCTCAAGCCTGACCTGGTGCTGATCTCGCCCATCCAGGCCAGCGCCTACCAGGAGCTTTCGGGCTTTGCGTCCACGGTGCATTTCGACGTGGACTTCAGGAATAGCGGCACCCGGCACCTGGACACCGTGCGCGATCATCTGCTCACCCTGGGCCGCATCTTCGGCAAGGAGGACCTGGCGCGCGCCAAGGCGGCCGAGATGGACGACAAGGTCGCCCAGGCCCGGCGCGCCACCGAGGGCCGTGCGGAGACGGCCCTCATCGTCATGCACAACAACGGCGCCTTCAGCTCGTTCGGGCCGCAGTCGCGCTACGGCTTTGTCTTCAACGCACTGGGCGTCAAGCCCGCCAGCACGGCGGCCGAGGCCGACATGCACGGCCAGCCCATCTCCAGCGAATTCATACAGCAGGCCAACCCGGACATCCTCTACGTGATCGACCGCACGGCCATCATGCAGCGCCGCCCCGGCATGGACGCCGCAGGCATGGACAACCCGCTGCTGCGCCAGACCCGTGCCTGGAAGAACAACCGCGTGGTCTTCGTCGATTCAGAGGCCTGGTACGTCACGGCGGCCAGCGTGACCTCGGTGAAGCTCATGGTCGATGACGTGCTCAAGGGCTACGGCGATGCGCCGGCAGCGGGCGCGGGCCCGGTGGCCGCTGCGGTTGCAAATTGATCGCATTCTCGATTGAGGGTTTGGCTTTCTCGTTCGGAAGACAAGGTGAAACACCCAACGCCTACCCGAACCGAAAGGAGTCCCGCATGGCACTACGCCATCCATCCCGCCCCGCGCAGAACGGCGCATCGCGCCCCCTGCCGCACCCGGCCTTTGCCTCCAGGCACACGGCCATCGCCGTGCACATGCTCTGCATGGCGGGCCTGGCACTGGGCGGCCTGGCCGTGGCCATGCCGTCCGCGCTGGCGCAGGCGGCTGCCCAGGGGGCCGCATCTGGAGCAGCCTCCGGGGCGGCACCCGGCGAGGCCTCCCGCGCCTTCAGCATCCCCGCCGGTCCGCTGGGCCAGGCGCTCAACGCCTTTGCCGCATCGGCCGGCGTGGAGCTGACGGTGGATTCCAGCCTGCTGCAAGGCCGCAGCAGCGCAGGCCTGTCGGGCAGCTACAGCGTGGCCGAAGGCTTTGCCGAGCTGCTGCGCGGCCAGGGCCTGCGCGCGCTGCGCGAAGCCAACGGCAGCTACACCCTGGGCCGCGACCGCAACGCCGCAGCGCCCGTGGAGGGCGGCGTGCTCCTGCCCGCCGTTACCGTGCGCGCACAGGCTCAGCAGGCGCCGGAAGCCTATGCCGGCGGCCAGGTATCCACGGGCGGCCGCATGGGCCTGCTGGGCGACAAGGACTTCATGGAGACGCCCTTCAACACCATCAGCTACACCGAGAAATTCATGGCCGACCGCCAGGCCCGCGACATCACCGACGTGATCTCGGCCGCCGACCCCACCGTGTTCAGCACGGGCATGACCGGCATCATCAGCGAGAACTATTCCATTCGCGGCTTCAGCTCCAGCATTGGCGATGTGACCTTTGGCGGGTTGTTCGGCGTGGCGCCGTTCTACCGCGCATCGCCAGAAATGTTCGAGCGCGTGGACGTGCTCAAGGGCCCATCGGCCCTGCTCAACGGCATGCCGCCCGGCGGCTCGGTGGGCGGCACGGTCAACCTCGTGCCCAAGCGCGCGGGCGATGAGCCGCTCACGCGGCTGACCACCTCCTTCATGTCCGATGCGCAACTGGGCGCCCACATCGACCTGGGGCGGCGCTTTGGCGAGCGCAAGCAGTTCGGCATCCGCTTCAACGGCGTGCTGCGCGACGGCGACGGCGCCGTGAACCACCAGGAAAAGGAAACCCGGCTGGCCTCGCTGGGCCTGGACTGGCGCGGCGACCGTGCCCGCCTGTCGGCCGACCTGTACAGCAGCGATGACCGTACCGACGGCCTGAACCGCGGCATCAACCTGGCCGCAGGCCTGCCCGTGCCCAGGCCGCCCAAGGCCGACACCCTGCTCAACCCCAGCTGGGCCTTCTACGACACCAAGGACAAGGGCGCCATGGTGCGCGGCGAGCTTGACCTGGGCGACAGCGTCACGGCCTATGCCGCCGTGGGCACCAGCAAGACCCGGTACCGCTCCACGGGCGCCTACCTGATCCAGGTCTTCAACACGGCCGGCGACTACCGCACCAACCTGGCCGACCTGGGATTCGAGATGGACAAGAAGTCGGCCGAGGCCGGCCTCAAGGGCAAGTTCAACACGGCCGGCGTGGGCCACCAGTGGGCGCTCAACGCCACCTACTACACGCATACCGACAAGCAGTTCGGCCGCCGCAACGTGCTGGCCCAGGACTGGATCACCAACATCTACAACCCCATCTGGGGCCCGGCCACCAGCTTCAATGCGCCACCGATCTCGCGCACCGAACTGCGGCTGACCAGCATCGGCGTGGCCGACACCCTGTCTTTTGCGCAGGACCGCGTGCAGCTCACCCTGGGCCTGCGCCGCCAGCAGGTGCTCAGCGACACCTTCAACGTGGCCACGGGCGCGCGCACCTCGCGCTATGACCAGGGCGCCACCACGCCGGCCGCCGCGCTGCTGGTGAAGGCCAGCGAGCGTGTCTCTGTCTACGCCAACTACATCGAAGGCCTGAGCCAGGGCGCCACCGCACCCATGACGGCGGCCAACGCGGGCGAAGTGTTCGCTCCCTACAAGTCCCGGCAAAAGGAGCTGGGCCTGAAGCTGGACCTGGGCGACTTCGCCCACACCTTCAGCCTCTACGAGATCCAGCGCCCCAACGGCTACACCGATCCTGTCTCCAACGTCTTCTCCTTCGGCGGCGAGCAACGCAACCGGGGCGTGGAATGGGGCTTCTTCGGCAACGTGGCCACGGGCGTGCGCCTGATGGGCGGCATTGCCTACGTACAGCCCAAGCTCACCCGCACGGCAGGCGGCGTGAACCAGGGCAAGCTGGCGGCGGGCGTGCCCAGGCTGCAGGGCAAGCTGGGCGTGGAGTGGGACGTGCCTGCCCTGCAGGGCCTGACGCTGACGGCCAATGCCACCACGGCATCCAGGCAGTACATCAATGCCGACAACTCGCTGTCCGTGCCGGGCCGCACCGTGTTCGACGTTGGCGCGCGCTATGTGACCACGGCGGCCGGCCACCCGCTCACGCTGCGCGGCAGCATCACCAACGTGGCCAACAAGGCCTACTGGGCCACGCCGCTGTGGACCAGCCTGGGTCTGGGCGCACCGCGCACTTTCATGCTGTCGGCCACGGTTGATTTCTGAGCGATGACACGGCGCCTTGCCGTAGATCAAGCCGAACCCGAGCCGGGCCGAGCCTGCGCTGCCGCCCTGCGGGCTATAAACTAGCCCGATGGGGCGGCGAGCATGCCGGCCCGCTCACCCGCCCACCCTCCATTACCAGGATGACAGACGCCTATGGACAGCCGCAATGACAGCATGGACCTGAGCGACGACAGCGTGTTCGAGAGCGCTGCGGAGCTGTTCCGTGCCATGGCGGCGCCCGTGCGCCTGAAGATCATCAGCGTGTTGTGCCATGGCGAGAAGAACGTGACCGAACTGCTCGCCGACATCACCACCACGCAGCCCAACATGTCCCAGCACCTGAACACGCTGTACCAGGCCGGCGTGCTGGGCCGGCGTCGCGAAGGCGTCAGCATCTACTACTTCATCGCCAACGCGCAGGCGGCGCAGATGTGCCGCGCCATCTGCGCCCAGGTCGCCATCGCGCAGGGCTGAGCGCGGCAGACCCGCAGGCTGCAAGAAGGGATCTCAAGGGGACCCAAGGCGACTCCGCTAGGATGCCATCCATGCCGCCCACACCCACCCTGGTCCAGCCCCTGCCGCTCGATGCCGACGGCATCCTCGCGCTGGCAGCGCGCTCCATGTTCCAGCTGTTCTCCACCATGAGCCAGGGCATGTTCCTGGCCGACAGGGCAGGGCGCATCGTCTGGGTCAACGAGGGCTACCAGCGCTTCCTGCCCGACCTGGGCGTGGCCTCGGTGGACGACTTCCTGGGCCACATGGTCGAGGACGTCATCCCCAACACCCGCATGCGCCGCGTGCTGGAAACCGGCGAGCCCGTACTCATCGACCTGCTCACCAACCGCGCCGGCACCTTCGTGGTCAGCCGCATCCCGCTCAAGGACGATGCGGGCGCGGTCATCGGTGCCATCGGCATCGTGCTCTTCGACCAGCCGGAGACCACGCTGCAGCCCCTCATCAGCAAGTTCGCCGTTCTGCAGCGCGACCTGGACGAGGCCCGGCGCGAGCTGGCCGCCCAGCGCAACCGCAGCCTGCGCGTGGCCGTGCAGGGCGAGCGCCGCGCCAAATACAGCTTTGCCAGCTTTGTCGGCAGCAGCCCGGCGGCCGTGGAGGTCAAGCGCCAGGCGCGCCGCGCGGCCCAGTCGCTCAGCCCCGTGCTGCTGCTGGGCGAAACCGGCACCGGCAAGGAACTGCTGGCCCATGCCATCCACGCGGCATCGGCCCGCACCGGCGGCCCCTTCGTCACCGTCAACATCGCCGCCGTGCCGGACGCCTTGCTGGAGGCCGAATTCTTCGGCGTTGCCCCCGGCGCCTACACCGGCGCAGACCGCAAGCCGCGCGACGGCAAGTTCAGGCTGGCCGACGGCGGCACGCTGTTCCTCGACGAAATCGGCGACATGCCCCTGAACCTGCAGGCCAAGCTGCTGCGCGCACTGCAGGAGGGCGAGATCGAACCGCTGGGCTCCAACCAGCTCGTGCGCTTTGACGTGCGCGTGGTGGCCGCCACCTCGCGCGACCTGCCGCAGATGGTGCGTGACGGCCGCTTCAGGGAAGACCTCTTCTACCGCCTGCACGTGCTGCCCATCCGCGTGCCGCCGCTGCGCGAACGCAGGCGCGACATCCCGGCCCTGGTCGAAGTCCTCTCCGAAGAACTGGCCCTGCGCAACGACATGCCCCCGCCCGAACTCCTGCCCGACGCCCTGGCCCTGCTGGCCGGCCAGACCTGGCGCGGCAACATCCGCGAGTTGCGCAACGTGCTGGAGCAGGCCGCCATGCGCAGCGAAGACACCGCCATCAACGCAGAGCAACTGCGCGAAGTGCTGCGCTCATCCGGCGTGGAACCCGCCGCCCCCGCACCGGGCCCCGAGACTGCACCCGCCCCGTCCCCTGCCCACAACAGCCCCGCCGACACCGACCTGCTGCGCCCCCTGGCCCAGCAGGTGGCCGAGCTGGAACGCAAGGCCATCACCGCCACCCTGGCCGCCAACAGCGGCAACAAACTGGCCACGGCGCGCCAGCTGGGCATCTCGCGGGCCACGCTGTATGACCGGATGGCGGTGCTGGAGCTGCAGGGGTGAGTCACCCGCCGCCTGCAGGCCGCACTGTGGCCAAGAGGCGGTGCGTTTCCTGCCGCTCCCAATCCCGGAACCAACCCCGGAACCAAGCCCGGAACCAAGCCCGGAACCAAGCCCGGAACCAAGCCCGGAACCAAGCCCGGAACCAAGCCCGGAACCAAGCCCGGAACCAAGCCCGTGAACATGAAAAATCTCCTCACCCGCCTCAAGACCGCATTCAGCAAGCCCGCCCCCGAGACCGCTCGCCAACAGGAACACCCGCAAAACGAGCACCAGCCGCACGAACCTCAGTCGGATGCCGCAGAAGACGAAGTACTCATCAACGCCTACTGCACAGTCTGGGACCTTCCCGCGCTTGACTTTCCGCACACGCTGGCCGGGCGCCGCGATCTTGCGGACCCTGAGCTGGCGTCCCATCTTTCCGGCTTTGTCGGCTATGTGCTGGGGCGCGGCGATGGGCAGATGACGCGCAACCGTTACCACGCCATGCGCCACATCCAGCGTGTGCAGCAGCACCTGAGCCTGGGCATTGCGCCGGCCCAGCTCGACGCCTTTGCCGGCTGGGCGCAGCGCGCCAACGCCATCGCCTTTCTGACGGACGGCAGCATCCGCGATCCGCAAGGCCGCATCCTGCTGGATGCCAACGGCGCCGAGCCTGATGACCAGGCTGTGCTGCCCTATCCGCAGCAGGCCTGGCAGCGCAAGCAGCGCAGTGAGCAGCTGCTGGCGCAGCGCGGCTTCACGCCAGCGGCCAGCCTGCCGCCGCTGATCTCCGAGCCCGAACTGCGCATGCGCGCACCCGACGAGATCGCCGCACGCGCCTTCGCCCTGCTGGCCGTCGCCGTGCGCGCCGAATCACTGAACGACGCACTGAACGAAGCACTGAACAGTGGCGAACCGCTCACGCCCGAGCAGCTGTTCCAGCGCCTGCCGGCCGCCCAGGCCGCGCTCACCCCCAACGAGCGCGAATTCATGGCCACTGCCCAGCCCTCCGAAGAGGCCATCGCCAAGTTCGGCTGGCGCTACGAAGCCGCGTATTTGCTGGAATGGGTGCTGGGCCTGGTCGATACGCTGCCGTTCCCCGACGCCATCTGCGACGTGCCGCTCACCTCGCGCACCCTGCTGCAGGCGGGCGACCTAAAGGGCGCCCTGCATGCCGCACGCATGCGGCCCGACAGCGAAATCCTCGACGCCCTGGACCAGCACTACCGCCTGCACTGGATCGTGCGCCAGGCCCAGGTGCAACAGCAGCCCGCGCCAGCCGGGCTGAACGCCGACGTGCTCATGGAGCGCCACCATGCGCTGAACTGGCTGGTGCGCTTCGAAGGCAATGACTGGGATGACGTGGACACGCCGACCTGAGGCGTGCTGCGCAGGGCGCCTGGCTGCCGCGGCCACAGCTCAACCCACGCCCAACTGCTCCAGCGTGATGCACGCCAGCCACCTGCATCCATCCAATGGCCAGGCGGCGTCATCCGAGATGCAGCGCCCGGTGGCATCCATCTGGATGCGGGTGACGTGGCGGTTGGCGCCTGGCCTTGACCGGCGGGCGGGCATGGCCAGCAAGGTTTCGGGCAGCGGCTGCGCTGGTGGATAGGGTTCGAGGCGCGTGAGATTTTTTGCAGAACGCAGGCGCAGCGGTGATCGCTCCATGCCGATCACCCAGGTCCAGAAGAGCGCCGGGTGGCGAAACCTGTGACCTGGCATTTCCAGCAGCAGCATGGCGCTGCCGCCCCGCTGCATGGCTTGGGCACAACGCAGCGGAGCGAGGGCGGGGAAATTCTCAAGCTGCGCTTTCCAGCCGGGCAGCAGCAAAGCCAGAACCTGAGCCAGCTCTTGCGGGCCGGGCTGTGGCGTCAACTGCAGCGGCAATTGCACCTGCAGCCATGCCCGTTGCCGCAGCACGGCAGCGCATCGCCGTGCACACCACCAGGCGCCCAGCGGATCGGGCAGACACTGGGCATCGGGAACCGTGGGCAGTGTGGCCCAGCGCGTCTTGCGCGTCTGTGTACCCACCTCGTAGCGCCATTGCGTATCGAAGCGCAAGCCGGGCATGAAGGTACGAATGGGAGACCTGGGCATGTGCATTGCGGCTGCAGAGTCACCAGCGTCAGGCCGGTGCGGGCCTGGCTGCAAGCGTGACCGTACCAAGCCACTGGCATGGGTGCCAGGGGCCGCCCGCATCATGCAGGAGACAGGTCCCGTCGGCTTGCACCTGGATCCGGGTGGCGTACCCGCTGGACCAGGGCAGGGTCGAGCCAAAGGGCAGGGCAAGCAAAGCCTTGGGAGGCGCCATGGCCTGCGCACCCGGTGACGGCAATGTGTCGGACGCAACGCAATCGTCGGTGCACGACAACGGCAGCTCCGGCTCGTACCCCACCACCCAGGCCCAGAAAATGCCCGGCTTGGGCCCTTCGCATTCCGGTGACTCCAGCATCAGCAAGGCACTGCCTCCCTGCTCGACTGCCTGGGCGCACAGCAAGGGCGTCCGGGCGCATTCAGCAGGTGCCTGTACGTCCCAATCGGGCAGCAGCACATCAAGGATCTGCGCCAGCTCCTCCACGCCGGGAAGCGGGGGCAGGTGAACGGGCAGCCGCAGGAACAACCAGTGGTGCTGCTCCAGAACCACGGCGCACCGGCGAACGCACCACCAGGTGCCATAAGGGTCGGCCGGGCCAGCAAGGTCGGAGGCCATCGGCAGCTGTGTCCAGCTGGTCTTGCCGGCTTCCGCGCGCCTTCTGTATTGCCAGTGACCATCAAAGAGCAGGCCGCTGATGAGGCGTTGACCGGGACTACTCGGCTCCAGCGGAATTTCCCGCTCGTACTGCTCTGGGGTGAGATTGGAGTTCTGCATTTCTTCGGGTCAGGAAAAGCCGGTCAGGAGAAGCCGGTCAGGAGAAGCTGCCGTTGATGGCAATGTCGTTGCTCAGTGGCTCCAGCGTGATGGCCGCCGTGCAGCGGTACCGGCTTGCGCGCGCATCCAGGCCATCCACATCACACAGCCCCTCGCCATCCACCGTCACCCTCAAGGCGTGATTCCATGCCAGGGGCGAGCCGAAGGGCCAGATCAGCAGCGCGCCAGGGCGCCCGGGCATGTCAAAGGCTGAAATGCGCTTGGCACGCTGGAACCTCTCGTGCATTTCCACGCCGATCACCCAGGCCCAGAAAACGGCTTGCACGCCATCGCTTGAATCCTCGGTCTGCAGTTGCAGCAAAGAGCAGCCACCGGCAAGCAGCGCATCGGTGCTGCGCAGCAGCGGCGCCTGTGTCGAGGGGTCATCCAGCACCTTCACGTTCCAGTCCCCAAGCATTGCGCCCAGGGCCAGCGCCACATCGCCACATTCCGGCTGCGCAGGCAGGCCCGAGGGCAGATGCGCGGAACGCCAGGGCCTGCGATTGAGCACTGCAACGCACTGGCGCGCGCACCACCAGGCCCGCTGTGGATCTGCTGCAGCCATGCCGCCTGCCCGGGTTGCCGGCAGCCGTGCCCAATAGGCTCGGCCTGAAGGCGTGAGCGCCGAGTAGGTCCACAGTCCGTCAAAGCGAAGCCCTCGGGTGAAGCGGTGGGTGAGGTGCGTGGTCTCATCCATGTGGGACCTTGTCGTGGTGGACTTCAACACGGTGCTTGCCCCGTCAATGGCCCTGCATTGCCGCGTTGCGCGGGCGACAGCGTGATCGCGGCCAGGCAGCGGCACTCGCGCCACTGCCCGTCTATGCCATCCACATCGCAATGCCCGTCGCGGTTCACCTGCACCCGCGCCGCATAGCCGCAGGCCCAGGGCATGCTCCAGCCAAAGGGAATGGTCAGCAGCGCGGCAGGGCGGGGCGCACGGCGTGAGGGCCATGGCTTCACCGGCGCGGGCAGCATTCTCTGATGCATCTCCACACCAATCACCCAGGCCCAGAACGTGCTCTGCGGGCACCGGTGCAGCGCCTCTGACTGCAATTGCAGCACGGCCCCGCCGCCCGCCAACAGCGCCCGGGTGCAGGACTGCAGCGGACTGTGCCCGGCCCCTGCGCTGAGCTGCACCTGCCAACGCGGCATCAGCGCGTGCAGAGCCAGCGCCACATCTTCCGGCCCCGGCCGCAAGGGCATGCCTGGCGGCAGATCCACCGACTGCCACATCTCCCGCCGCAGCACGGCAGCGCAGCGCCTCACGCACCACCAGGCGCCATGCGGATCGGCCCTGCCCGCATCCGGCTGCCCGAGAGGCAGCCGCGACCAATAGGCCCGCCCCGATGGCGCGCGGGCGGCGTACTTCCAGCGTGCGGCGAAGCGCAGGCCGGGGGTGAAGTGGTGGGTGATGTGCATCGCTTCACTCATCGGTTTTGCGACTTTGGCCTGGGTGAACCGAACCGAAGGGTGTCTCGATACCGCAGCGGGCACCGATGCGCATGAGCGCCATACCCAAAGATGTTCGTGGTTCCTTGGTCTTGCCCAGTGCGAGGTCAGAAATCGTTGCTTGACCGCAGCCCACTTCGCGGGCGATCTGGCTTTGACTGACACCCTTCGCTGCAAGCTTGGCGAGGTAGTCTTTCCATTGCATGCACGCAGTCTAACGTTTAATCGTTAAAAAACAAACGATATATCGTTATCGGTTTTCCGTAAGCTTCGGCGCTATGTCCACAGATTTCGCTAAGCGTCTTAAAGCAGCTCGTGCTCATGCAGGTCTTACTCAAGAGGAGCTCGCCGCAAAGGCAGGGTTGAAGCAGTCCTCCATTGGAGATCTTGAGTCGAAGGGACATGGTTCCAAGCGGACTGCCACGATGGCAGCAGCGTGCGGAGTGAGCGCTCTTTGGCTGGAAAGCGGCGAGGGGGTGATGACGCCTGACGAGGCGGCGATGCTTGCTCAGCTTCCCCGTGGAATTCGGCGATACCCGGTGCTTACTTCCAGCCAGGCCGTTGCCCGAAGTGAAGCCGTCGAGGGCTTGGAGAGTCTGGGCACGGAAGTCTCTGCCAACGATGCGTCAGTTCATGCTTTCTTCCTCCAGTTGGCTGGAAACTCCATGACTCCGGAGTTCCGAGAAGGAGACCGCGTGCTGATCGATCCAGGTGTCAAGCCCCAGCCCGGAGACTACGTGGCCGCCCAGGTTGGAAAGACCGAAGCCTTGTTTCGGAAATACCGGCTACACGGAAACGATAGGCTTGGTAATGAGGTGTTTGAGCTGATCCCGCTCAATCAAGACCATCCCGTCATGCGCAGTGACGAACATGGGCTTTCTGTGATCGGAACCATGCTGGAGTTGCGGCGGAAGTTTCCGCGACCTTGAGCCTAGGATCTGCCAGTATGCGCAGCTCCGTGAACGCCGCCTTGGAAAGCAATGCGACACGGAGCATCTCCTGACTGGTCAACCGGCTTGGCTGGAGGGCCAGCTTCTGGTCTGATATCTGCCCATTTGGTGACGCTCATATGTTGCCTGCAGGTGTCGGCTTTGCAGCGTGAGCAGTCAGTCGCCTGACGGCGGGCTCGGGGGATCAGCGGTATAGCGCTGAACTCCCCGTCATTGGTCGTTCGCGTCAGTCAGCAATCGACCCTGAGCCGCTATCCAGCTAGAAGCTTGCAAGCCGTCACCCAGCCAGACTGCAAGTGCAGCGCCAAGGCATCCAACGGGCTGGAGGTGCCTCCTGCGTTCTTCAGGAGATTGGTGTAGATCATCGTCGTGCTCATGCCCAAATGCCCCAGTAGCTCCTGCACCGTGCGGTTGTCGGAGCCCGATGCAACAAGTGAGTAGTCGCAGCCACCCGCCGCTCACTGGCCAGCATGGCTGGCATGGCTGGCATGGCTGGCATGGCCAGAATAGCCTCGATTTACTGCAGCTCCATGTCTCGGGGATGCCACAAGCCGTGCCATTTCGCAAACACGCGCACCCATTGCACATAGGTCTGCTCCGTGCGTAGGTTATAGTGTTTGTAACAAATTCGCTCACGGACCTGATCCAGCACCGTGCAGCGTGCAACATAGGAGGAGCGGCGGGTTTTATGGATGAATTTAGTGCTGTATTTAAATACAGCCGCTTGCGCAAAGCAAGGCTACAGGCCCTTTTAGCGTTTTCCCAAAACCAATTTAGACCACAAGCGCTAGAGATGGCCTGCGGTTTGGTGCGGTCTACATTACGTTAACCATCGCAATAACCGTCTACCCCCTTTCCACTTGAGGCAAATGCATGGAAGACAGAGTCCGAGATCTGCTTGACGCGATACGCACAGACGAACAATTATTCTGGGTGGTTGAACAACTAAACGCGTCCTTCGCGGAGGGAATATCACAAAGTGCGAAGGATGCGAGTTCTCAGCCTCTTGCCGAATTTATCGTGCCAGGGTCGCTCTCCGCACGAGAGAAGTCGAAACGCGAGAAGTACGAAACCTCGCGCCCATACACGGATGACGAGAAGTTAGAACTCACAAAGTTCGCTCTGAAAGAAATTTTTCTAACGCTACCCGCTATGAAAGCGTCAACCTTCGAATCGCTTCGCGAACTAGGTTCAACCGCCTCATCCATTGAATTTACTGTACCCGACGAAGAGGAGCGAGAGGAAGGCTCATATGCCGAAGCAGCCAATCCTAATCGCGCTTCGCAGCAGGAGCTAAGCCGCCGGTTTAATGAGTTTCTTCAGAGGATCAGCTCGTGACGACTCTGGCTGACCTGAAGTCAGCATACGACGCAATTCTTGCAGGCCACGCCCCCGTTACCACACCATCCGCGGCCAACGATGCGTTTGAAATCTACGTATTAACTTTGGCGCTTAGGGCCGGCTGCGAAGAAGGGGCTTCCGTGAACTTTCAGTCTGCGGCAGGCGTAGACAATCCATCACCCCTTAGATTCCGCACCTCACCGGGTCGCATCTACTTACCTAAGAACGACTACACGCATGGCCTATTGACCTTCCCACAAGGACTGGTGTTTGAGGCGCATATCGGAGTCTACGTGGAGGGCCTTGCTGGCGTTCTACACGAATGTGACCTCTCCATCATTGAGGCTTCGGAAGCGCAGTTTTGTAGGCGAACACATGTTCATCCGAAGAAAGCCGACGTTCTTCTGACCGCCGAATGCAAGTTCTACACAGGGAAGCTTGGGATTGCGATTGGAAGAGAGTTTCTGGGCACAACATCCGATCTAGGCGCAGAAGGACGTTTCATCCTGAGCAATAGCGATGGCCGCTCAGTAGACCGAGTGCTAGCACACCACAAGAGAAGACGCCACTTCGGACTTACGCCGCTGAAGACAGACTCCGAGGGTCAGGTGGTAGCGATGTTCCGCGAGGTCTTCAGAAACGCACTCGCAAAGCGCCGTTAGCCATGGCTAACCCCTCGCTGCAGTCGACCTGCTACGTCTGGCTTCGTCAGCCTACGCAGGCGGCTGAGCTCAACCGTTGAGCGTCCGCTTTTACTCGCCGCCACCGGCCGCTCATGGCCGAAGCCGGGCCTAGCTACTGGTGAGTACAGCACTGCAAAGCAGATCTTCGGGAATGCGCCTTGAGCGTCCGGTTTAGGGTGGGCACTCAACGGGTACAGGCCGTCTCCAGTCGGCCAGGAGCAGACACATGCTGAAATATCTTGCTGAATTGGAGTTGAGCATCGAAGGTCGTGCCCAAATGCCTTTGGTTTAAAATCCAACGCCTGTAACCACAAAACCTGCTGTCTATTTTTTTCACCATTGCTTGCATGGGGGCATGGTTTTCCGCAGTGATCAAAATTCCTATCGAGAGCCACTCATGAAAAAATTGCGAATCATTGCATTTTTCGTTATTGCAACCATTACAGGCAGCTTAAGCGCAGCGGACAATGAGCAACAGCAACCTTGGGCGCAGATGCTTGAAGTTATGGGATATGCGGAAATCGCGAAAGCGAGTCTAGCCAGAGGGTGTCTTCCTGACAATAATTTATCTAGGACAGCAGCCTACATTGCCCTCTGCCCCAAGTTGTCATTTATCTCGAACAAATTAATTAATGATGCTGCTCTGCCATTCGCGCGAAGGTATGTGTCTGGCTCCGAGGCACGGGACGTCATCGCTTACTATGCATCCCCTAGAACTCAACGCCTGAGAGATAAGATGAACCGTGAAATTCGAACAGGGAGAAATGACCAACTTTCACCAGCGGAATTGCAAGAAATAAAGAGGGTTGATAACGCCCCTTTTGCGCGTGCGCTCAGTGAATTTGCTGGAGACCCAGAATGTAACAGAGCGGTTGCCCGTGCAATACTGAGTTATGAACCATAATGTGCGGTTTTTCAAAACCATTTGAAGCGAACTTCCGCTTTGGGTCGATTGCAGGCCGACACGAACGACCGCTGATGGGTACCTCCGGTTTGTCGCGCTGTCCCATCAAGTCTGCCGTCCGGCGACAGAACGCTCACAGCCTTAAGCCGCCGCTCGGAAGTCTGCTGTGGCTGACTGTTCATGGCCGATTCTTGCAGGCCATGCCCACTATCCCCCATCCTTGGCGTCTACCTCGTCCACTCCTGCTGGACGGATGCTGAGCGATGCGCCGCAATGCTCCGCTAAGGGAGCGGTGATGGAGATTGCAAATGAACAACCGCCGTACGCTACGATGCGCACCCCTGCGTCGTCTACCGCATCAGGATCGAACAGAGTCTTGATTCGCGAAAAGACGGCGGCGTAAAACTCGCCAGGCACCTCGAACAATGGCGTTCCTCTGGCGTCCGAGCCCAAATACACGCACGAGCTCGTCGCCGAAGCCGGCGAGGGCAAAAACAATTGACGATGCCCAGCAATCGCCGCTTCCTGCAAAAGCTTCCCGGTGATGCGCGCCACGTATCCGCCGGTGCGCCCTGGATATGTCGGGTCTTCCAGCAGTGGCGGCTTTGCCGTTAAGTCCTCGATTGCATGATTCACAGGGTCTCCTGAGCAAAGCTGGGTGTTGGCATCGAAAGTCCGGTGCTGGCCGAAGTGCGCCTCACGTTAAAGACGCGACCCCGCCGCAAAGTGGACAGACTGCACGTTTCGTGTAGCCCGTCAGCGTATGACCACAGCGGCTTCCTTCCTGCGGTGGTCCCAGTGTCGTTGGAAACGGAGTTTTCGGCCCTCTCGAGGGTAAGCAAGAGCAGTTTGCAGGGGCTCTCGTGACCTGAGCATGCGTGAAACCTGTGTACCTCTGTCAGATAAAGCTTTGCATTCTTTGTTGATAGCTTATAGCTATCGTTTTCATGATGCATAGCTACGGAGGGAGCGGGAGTGTCACAGACTGAGAAAATTTCGGGCCCAGTGGGCCGTTCGGCAATGAACCATCCCAAGGACGTGGTGGTTGTTCAGAAATTGCTCAATGGGCACTTTGAACGTGATCCTTGCCGCAGACAGTTGCGGGTAGATGGAAGATGTCCCAGGAACTGGAGCGTGCTATCGAGGCGTTTCAGCTGTTGACCGGTGATCAGGTGATGATCAAGGGGCGTATAGCACCAGCGACGCGTATGTTCGAGCTCCTGAAGCAGCCGCCTGCGATTTTTGGCTACGAGAGAAGAATGGCGCAACGCATGCGCGTAGAGCCTGTACAGCAAGCATCAACGATTGAGGTGCTGATCTTTGATGGACGTTTGATCAGCACAGGATCGCAGTGGGGGCACGCGGCGATTGATTTGGATGGCAAGGTCTATAGCCAGTCGCACAGCCGCTACGCCGTTCTTGAAAGATCTGGCTATTTGAGTTCCAAATTGGAGTATCGGGATGTTGTGGGGCTGACTTTGCGAGTTTCATTGGCGGAAAAGGCAAAAATCAAGTCTGAACTTGACAGCCGTGTCGCCGCCCAGAAGCCATACAGTCTTACAGACAACAGCTGCTCTACCAATGTGGCTGAAGTGCTTGAGATCGCTGGGATTCTTGCCCATGACCCACGGTTCCAGATGGTTCCGTCTTCATCGCGTATGGTCTCTCCCAAAGAGCTTCTGATCGCCATCTCTCGATCCGACAGAGTTCTGAAGCGCGACAACTACAAGAAAGGCAGTTGATGAGAACCGTATTGCGAAGGGGCGCGATCATGGCGTTGCTGGCAACTCTGGGATGCAGCCAGTCGCCGAGTGGGCGGTGGGAAGCGACGCAAAGCGTCGATGTTCTGCTGAAAAAAGGCGATCCACAGACGGTGGCATTTGTCCTCAACGCAGGGGACGTTTGCGCACTCGGCCAGCAGTGGAGCTTTGAAAAGGAGCTGCGTTACAAGGAAGTGATCTGCCCCCAAGGCAAGGGCTGGATCACTTCCGACACGCCGTTCAAAAAGCTGAGCGGCTGAGCTGGCAATGGGGCGAGTGCTCGCAGCGCCCCTCAGAAGCTATGCATCAACCCCGCAGTCACCCCCGTAGCCACATCCTTGTTCTGCCCGCCCTGAAACCCTCCACTCCAATGCGTACGGTCCAGTTCCGCATACAGCTTGCTGCGGCGCGAGAGCTTGTATTCCGCAAACAGCAGGGCGCGGCCGTGATGAGCCTCATTCACTCGGCCAAGCTCAACGAGCTTGAACCCTACGCCTACTTGCGCGACGTGCTGGAACTGCTGCCGACGCAGCCGGCCAGCCGCATCAATGAGCTCCTGCCCCATTGCTGGCGAGGAGAATGTCAAGAGTGAAGTCAACAACACAACTTACTCGATGAAGACATACCTGTCGATCAGCTTCAGAACCGGGCTCTCGCTCGAGGAGCTTGCCGAACGAATCGGGCTGGCCCCCGTCGAGTTCGACGCTGAGAACGAATACGAGTGGGCACTGGGCACATTAGGGGACTTCAACGACATCGACATTGCTCGAACCCATCTCGTGCCAGCAAGCGAGACGCAGACGTCGGTGTGCCGATATACCAGTGATCCGGATCGCGGCATGCCCGTTGAACTGCTTCGCAGCATCCGCAGCTCGCTCAGAGACGCTGCAACGGAATTCGAGGTGCATGGCACCGAATCACGGGCCAGCGGTTCAAGCTGGGCGCCGAAGAGGTGGAGCGACTCTGACGCTTGAGCGGGACTGGCGTCAGCCGGATGCCTTTACCGGACGCTTACAGTCAGCCTTGCGGTGCTGCGCTCACAAGTAGCTAGGCCCGGCTTCGGCCACTAGCGGACTTCGGTGCCGCGCAGACTCAGCTGAATGCCGCCTTCGATTTCCTGCAAGGCTATTTCCGGAATTGAAGCAACAGCACGTTGACATACGTCGAGGTCGTTTGTTGCCTCCAAGCCTCCAAGGCGCAGGGAGCGCATGATGTCCAGCCGCGCTATTTCCTCAAAGCGCACTTCGGAGTCGGGCTTGATAGTCTCCGAGCCGATGTCTGACTTCCTCGGCACGTACATGTAGAACGCTACGCCCGAGTAAAGATGCCAGTGAGCCAAAAGAGGTCCAGTGTCGGACAACTTCGCGATGACATGCTTCCAGGGGTTCATGCGTCAATTATCGGGCGGTGGAAGGTCGGGTATGGGGTGAACGTCGCCTTCGGGCGCTTCGTTCCCCTCCCAGCATACGTCAACGTTCAGAAGGCAGTCGTCGAATCTGCTGGAGGGAGCCAGGACCACCTCTTCCTCTCAGTAAGGCTAACGAACGGCTCGCCTCTGCCCAGCGGCGGCACCATTCATCTCGAAGACCATTCGTTTGAGCTCGGGCCAGAAGGCTTGGAGCTAAGCGTATTGGGAATTGCGTATCCCATCTACGAAGAGCTGTTTCCGGCTCATGTGGCGGCATATGCCAGGCAGTTTCCAAAGTCCAACTCCACGTAAGCCTGAGACACGTAGCAATTGTTGCGCTTGAATTTCCGCTTTGCTGCGGTCGCTACTTCCGTTTCGGGTCGCAAGCTGCAGGTCGAGCAACGAGGCGGATCGTCCGCCCTCAGCCTTAAGCCGCCGCTCCAAAGTCTGCCGTGGCTTGCCCCTCCTGACCGAGCGCAGCGACTAAACCTCATTTCCGGCAGCGACAAATCCATCTTCGCTCGCAGCCCATCGGATTCCTTGTACCGCTTCCTTCTTGGCAGTCTCCAAGTCAGCGTAGAAGGATGACTCTGACGGGCAGGAGGCCCACCCCTCGATGCCGGCGGCTTCGTTGTCGAAGTAATACTGTTCGACAAATCCAAAACTCCCCACCTCTCGACGAAAAAGCGCGATGCGACGTTGGCGGTCTTGAGAATAGAAAAAGCAGATGTCTTGATCCATTGCGCACTCAGCAAGGAAATAGGTTAATTCTGCCTCAGCGCCAACCCATCTCTTTTGGCGGTGTAGTCAACCGGTCAATGAAGCAGTTTGAAGCGCGGCTCTGTAGAAGTCACCGTCAAGGCGGAAGCCATCAAGCACATGGGCGCGCCGGCGCGCCTGTCCACTGCCTTTGGTCTTTTGGCCAGCGAGCACGCGAACCTCAAATCCTTCACGCTCGAAGTCTTTACCGTAGAAGTCTGCCTGGAGATCGCCGAGGGCTGAGCGGCCAGCCCATTCGCTGTCCGTCCCGCGCTTGGCCCGCGCCTGAGGGGGATTGGGTCGGCCTGCAGCAACCCTACACAAGCACCTCAAAAGTGGGCGCTGCGGGTCGCTGCAACGCCCCTCAGAAACTATGCATCAACCCCGCAGTCACCCCCGTAGCCACATCCTTGTTCTGCCCGCCCTGAAACCCGCCACTCCAGTGCGTGCGGTCCAGCTCCGCATACAGCTTGCTGCGGCGCGAGAGCTTGTATTCCGCAAACAGCAGGGCGCGGGTGTAACCGTCTGCGGCGCGGCCGCTGCGTTCGCGTTCCACGCGGTACAGGGCGGCAGTCAGGTCCAGCGTGCTGCGGGCGGACCAGGTGGCGCCCAGCGAGTGCACGCGCTGCACGGTGCGGCTGGTGGTGGCGTTGGTCTGGCCGTCGCTGCGCGCGGTGTTCAGCGCAAGGCGCAGGTTGTCCCATTTGTAGGAGGCGCCCAGGGTGGCGGCTTTCAGCTCCCACTGGTCTGCGGTCTTGAAGCGCTGGTAGGCGCCGGAGACCGTCCATGTCTGCGTGCCATAGGCCAGGCCCGCGCCGGCCGATGAGCGGGCGGAGCCGCCTTGCGCCGTCTCGCCAAAGCTGTACATGGCGCGGGCGGTGAGGCCGCCGAAGCGGCCGGTGTACTTGACCGAGTTGTCCAGCCGGTATGAGCCCGTGGTGGCGCCTGCGCTGCCGTATTCCACACCCAGGCCGTGGCTGCTGAGCGCGGCGGTGGCGATGTTGGGGTTGAAGGCGGCGAAGCGCATGCCCACGGGGTCCACGGGGCTGATGGCATCTGCCAGCAGGTTGGTCTGGCGGCCGGCCGTGACCTGGCCCCAGCCGCCGCCCAGGCCCACGATGGCTGCGCGGTCGAAGAATTTGCTGGAGTTGGCGGTGGTGCCGGTGTCCAGGTTCAGGCCGGTCTCCAGGTTGAACAGGGCGTACATGCCGCCACCCAGGTCTTCGCGGCCGCGAAACCCGAAGCGGCTGGTGGTGTTGACGCCGCTGGACAGCGCGGCGCCCGAGGTGTTGCTGGCCGCGTTGGCGGCGGTGAGGCCGCTGGTGTAGCGCACGCCGGTATCGGCAATGCCGTAGAGCGTGATGCTGGATTGCGCAAGGGCCGACAGCGGTGCGGCGGCGAGGGTGATCAGCACCAGGGTTTTGGTGTTCATGGGTGTGGCGAGGGTGATAGGGCGGGGCAGCGGCATGCCGCAGCAGTGCCGTTGCAGCGCCGCTGAATGGAGGTCGAACTGGGGAGGGGTGAAGGCCCCCTGTGTGTCGAGGGCCTTGAGTGCCTTGAGGGCTCGGGGGCCTGCCGTCAGGGCTTGGCCGCCGGCTCCATGCCCGTGCTGCGCACGATGGGTGCGGCGGCGGGGGCTGCCAGGAAGCGGATCAGGTGTCGCGCCGTCTCAGGGCTCTTGGCGCCGGTGGCCACGCCTGCGGAGAAGAAGACGCGCTGCTGCACTTCATCGGGCAGGGGGCCGACGAATTCCAGTTCCTTGAACGGCAGCAGTTCGCTGACCTGCTGGAAGCCGATGTCCGCATCGCCACGCAGCACCACAGCGCCCACGCGCTCGCTGAGGATGCGGGTGGCCTTGCCCTTCATCTGCTCGGCCACGCCCAGGCGCGGGAACAGTTCGTTGGCCAGATAGGTGCCGCTGGCGCTGGCCGAGTAGGCAATGGTCTTGGCATCCAGCAGGGTCTGCTTGAGCGCGTCCACGGTGCTGATGTCGGGCTTGGGCGTGCCCTTGCGCACGCTCATGCCGATCATGGAACGCGCCAGGTCCACGCGGCTGCCCGCTTCCACCTTGCCTTGGGCGGCCAGATTGTCCAAGGCTCCATCCGCGAGGATGACGATATCGAACTGCTCGCCCCGCGCCAGGCGGCTGGGAATGGAGTCCTGCGCATTGCCCATGGAGGCGCCGCGCGAGGTGACGACCTTGTGGCCCGTGGCCTGCTCGTACAGGGGTATCAGCTGGTCGTAGGCGGCAGAGAAGCCGCCCGAGGTGACCACGCGGATTTCATCTGCGGCGGCAGTGGAGGGCGTGGCAGCGCCCAGGGCCAGGCCCAGGCTGAGGGCGCCGCCAAGCAGCGCGCCCAGGGTGCGGCGGCGCAGGGTGGATGGCACGGAGAGCTGCACAGCGGACTGCAGGGGGGTGGAACGGATGGCGGTCATGGTTTGTCTCCTGGTTTTTTATGGTTGGGGGATGGCTGCCGAGGCAGCCGAGCCTTCTGAGGGGGATCAATCGGCGGTGATTTTTCGCTCGCGGATGATGCGGCCCCACTTGGCGTGCTCGGCGGCGATGAACTGGCCCAGTTCCTCGCGGGTGCCCGGGGCGGCGGTCTGGCCGTGCTTGAGCAGGTTGTCGCGCACTTCGGGGGTGTTCAGCACCTTGACCAGCTCGGTGTTCCAGCGGTCCAGCAAGGGCTTGGGCGTCTTGGCGGATGCCACGAAGGCGTACCAGTTGGTGGCGTTGAAGCCGGGGAAGCTCTCGGCCACGGTGGGCACGTTGGGCAGGTAGGCCGGGCGCGTGAGGCCCGTGGTGGCCAGCGGAATGAGCTTGCCCGATTCGATGTGGGGCAGGGCCGTGGGCGGGGCTGCGTAGAAGGAGGTCACGCGGTTGCCCAGCACATCCTGCAGGGCGGGCGCACCGCCCTTGTAGGGCACGTGCAGGGTGTCGATCTTGGCGACATCGTTGAGCAGTTCACCGGCCAGGTGCGATGCGGAGCCGGGGCCGGTGGAGGCGAAGTCCAGCTTGCCGGGTTCGCGCTTGGCCTTGGCCACGTATTCGCCCAGGGTCTTGATGCCGGTGGCGGCAGGCACGACGAGCACGTTGGGAAAGTTCACGCCCATGGTGATGGGGGCCAGGTCCTTGAGCGGGTCGTAGCCGATCTTCATGAAGTGCGGCGCGATGGCCAGCGGGCCGATGGAGCCGAAGAGCAGCACCGAGCCGTCGGACGGGCCATTGGCCACCTGCGTGTGGGCCAGGTTGCCGCCCGCGCCGGGCTTGTTTTCCACGACCACGCTCTGGCCGATGTTCTCGCCCAGCTTCTTGGCGATGATGCGCGCGGCAATGTCGGCCGAGCCGCCTGCGGCGAAGCCGACCACCATGACCACGGGTTTCTTGGGGGGGAAGTCCTGGGCCTGGGCGGTGCCCACGGCCAGGGAAAGAAGGGCGGCCAGGGCGCCGCCTGCGATCAGTCTGCGTTGGTGCATGTCGTCTCCGTTTGTTGGTCTTGCCTGCCCTCAGGGGGCAGCCTTATCAAGGGCGCCATCCTATGCAGCGGGTGTTATTCTGTGAATTGCAACTTTTGGAAGGACTGTTGCGTGCAGCGCATCAAATTCGACATGGGGGAATTGATCGCCTTCGTGACCACGGCCGAGAAAGCCAGCTTTCGCCTGGCCGCAGAAGCGCTTTTCCTGTCGCCGCCTGCCTTGAGCCGGCGGGTGGAGCGGCTGGAGTCCGTGCTGGGCGCGCGGCTGCTGGAGCGCACCACGCGGCGTGTGGAACTGACCGAGGTGGGCCATGAATTCCTGCAGGAGGCGCGCAGGGCCCTGGCCGGCCTGGACGAGGCCGTGCAGCGCGTGGATGACCAGTTGAAGCTGCGCCGTGGCCGCGTGACGGTTGCCTGCGTGCCTTCGGTGGCCACCAATCTGCTGCCGCCCGTGCTGAAGTCCTTTGCCGTGGAGCAGCCCGATGTGCAGGTGCATGTCATCGACGAGAGTGCGCAGCAGGTGGTGGAGGCCGTGCTGCGCGGGGATGCGGACTTTGGCCTGAGCTTCACGGGCAGCCAGGAGCCGTCGCTGCGCTTTGAGGCGCTCACGCGCGAGCGCTATGTGCTGGCCATGCCGCGCAGCCACGCCTGGGCCGCGCGCAGCCAGGTGGAATGGGCCGAGCTGGCGGGCAAGCGCCTGGTCTCCGTCTCCCACAAAAGCGGCAACCGGCTGCTGCTGGACCAGGTGATGGCCGGCCTGCCCGAGCAGCCCGTGGCCTGGCACGAGTGCAACCACGTCACAGGCGCCCTGGCCCTGGTGGAAGCCGGCCTGGGCCTGGCCGCCGTGCCCCAGCTGGCCCTGCGCCAGGACCACGCCCAGGTCTGCGGCGTACCCCTGACCGCGCCCGATGTGTGGCGCACGCTGGGCCTGCTGCAAAGGCGTGACCGCGTGCTGGGGCCTGTGGCGCAGGCGTTGCGGGAGTGCCTGGTGCAGGTTCAGGGGGCGGGCGGCTGAACTGGCCTTGTATTCACTGCGCTGCAACTCCGTTGCGCGCAGGCCCTGGCATGGCTGCCGCATAGCGCAGTGCGCAGAAGGATGGGATCATACTTTCACATGAATGCAGTTCATGCATCTGTGAAATAAAACCATTTTACTTCATCGATTCGCATCCATACCATTCGCTCCCATTGTTCGTTTGCATTTGGGAAGCAGTCATGGTCAACACCACACCCTCGGATCGCATGTATGCCAGAGCCGGCTCCCGCGCTGAACTTGGCCATCTCGCGTGAGCGCAGCCATGTCACGTCCGCTCCGTCTGGTCGCCGTTTCCGGTGGACTGCAACGCCCCTCCAAATCTGCCGCGCTGGCAGAGCATCTGTCTGATCTGATCGCCGACGAAGTTCCGTGCGAACAACGCCTGGTGGAACTGGGCCAGCTCGCACCGCAGCTTGCCGGCGCGGTGTGGCGCTCGCAGTTGCCCGAGAGGGTGGAGTGTGAGCTTGCGGCGGTGGAGCAGGCGGATGTGCTGGTGGTGGTCACACCGGTTTTTCGTGGCGCCTACACCGGGCTGTTCAAGCACTTCTTCGACTTCGTCCACCAGGACGCCTTGATCGACAAGCCCGTGCTGCTGGCGGCCACCGGTGGCAGTGAGCGCCATGCCCTGGTGATCGACCACCAGCTGCGGCCGCTGTTCAGCTTCTTCCAGGCGCGCACGCTGCCGCTGGGCGTCTACGCGACCGACAAGGATTTCGTGGACTACCGCCTGCACGACGAGGCCCTGATACAGCGGGCCGCTCTGGCGGTGCAACGGGCATTGCCGCTGGTCGAGCTGATGCACCGCGCCAGGCCCTGCCTGGCCGAGGAAATGGCTGCGGCCTGAATCACCCCACGTTTTTTGTTTCTAAATCAGGTCATTGGATCACCATGAACGCAGAACTGCACTTCAGCCTCAAGAGCATCCGTTTCGATGAGAACTATCATCCATCGGACAGCACGCGCATTACCACCAACTTTGCCAATCTGGCCCGGGGAGCGAGCCGGCAACAGAACCTGCGCCACACGCTGAGGATGATTGACAACCGCTTCAATGACCTGGCGCATTGGGACAATCCGACGGGAGACCGTTACTCAGTCGAGCTGGACATCATCTCCGTGGACATGGGCATGAGTGCCGAGATGGGAAGTGGCGTATTTCCGTTGATCGAGATATTGAAGACCAGCATTCTCGACAGAAGATCGAACAAGCGCATAGCCGGCATTGCAGGGAATAATTTTTCTTCCTACGTGCGTGACTATGACTTCAGTGTTCTGCTGCCGGAATACAACATCAACCGCCAGGAGTTCGGCACGCCCGACGATTTTGGCGACCTGCATGGCAAGCTGTTCAAGCAGTTCGCCCGTTCGAGCACGTACAGGGAGCACTTCAACAAGCCCCCGGTCATCTGCATCAGCGCCTCTACCAGCAAGACCTATCAGCGCACCGGAAACCAGCATCCCGTACTGGGTGCCGAGTATCAGCAAAATGAGCTTTCATCGACGGACCGGTATTTCGGGAAGATGGGAATGCAGGTTCGATTCTTCATGCCGCCCAATAGCGTGGCACCCCTGGCTTTCTATTTTCAGGGCGACCTGCTGGCCGACTACACGAATCTCGAGTTGATCGGCACCATCAGCACCATGGAGACCTTCCAGAAGATTTATCGCCCCGAGATCTACAACGCCAATTGCGCGGCAGGAAAAATCTATCAGCCGAGCCTGAAGAACCATGATTACTCGTTGACGCAGATTGTCTATGACCGTGAAGAGCGCAGCCAGCTGGCCGTCAAGCAGGGCAGGTTTGCGCAGGAGCATTTCATCAAGCCGTACAGGAATGTTCTTGAGCAATGGGCTGCCGATTGCGCGCTCTGACCGGCCAGACAGACAGACCATTTTTCATTCATTGCACAGCGGCTTGGGACAACGGTCCTGAAGTACGCTGGCACCACCCATTTTTGCCTTGAAGGAATTCTCCGATGTTTGAAACCTCTATCGCCGGCAGCCTGCCCAAGCCAGCCTGGCTGGCCGAAACCAACAAGCTCTGGCCCCAGTGGCAGGCCGAGGGCGATGCGCTTCGCCAGGCCAAGGCCGATGCAACCCTGCTGTGGATCAAGGCCCAGGAAGATGCAGGCCTGGACATCGTGTGCGACGGCGAGCAGTCGCGCCAGCATTTCGTGCATGGCTTTCTGGAGCAGGTGGAGGGCATCGACTTCGACAACAAGGTGAAGATGGGCATCCGCGACAACCGCTACGACGCGATGGTGCCGCAGGTGGTCGCCGCCCTGCGCCTGAAGGGCCGCGTGCATGCCTTCGAGGCGCAGCTGGCGCGTGCGCACACCAGGAAGAAGCTGAAGTTCACGCTGCCCGGCCCGATGACCATCGTCGATACCGTGGCAGACCGCTTCTATGGCGACAAGGTCAAGATGGCCTTCGCCTTTGCCGAGCTGCTCAACCAGGAGGCCCTGGCGCTGCAGGCCGATGGCGTGGACATCATCCAGTTCGACGAGCCCGCCTTCAATGTCTACATGAAGGATGCCGCCGACTGGGGCGTGCAGGCGCTGGAGCGCGCAGCGCAGGGCCTGACCTGCACGACGGCCGTGCATATCTGCTACGGCTACGGAATCAAGGCCAATACGGATTGGAAGAGCACGCTGGGCGAGGAATGGCGCCAGTACGAGACGGTGTTTCCCGCGCTGGCCAGGAGCCGCATCGACCAGGTGAGCCTGGAATGCATCCACTCCCATGTGCCGCCCGACCTGATGAGGCTGCTGGCCGGCAAGGACGTGATGGTCGGCGTGATCGATGTGGCCAGCGACGTGGTGGAGACACCCGAGGAAGTGGCGGACACCATCGGCCGGGCACTGGAGTTCGTGCCGAAGGAGCGGCTGTTCCCCTGCACGAACTGCGGCCTGGCGCCCATGGGCCGGGACGTGGCGTGGCGCAAGCTGAAGGCGCTGGCAGAAGGCACGAAGCTGGCAAAGGAGCGGCTCGCCAAGGCCTGATGCCCTGCGTGGCCACGCACAGAGGAAGATGCCAGGGGTGCCAGGGGTTCATGGTTTGCCCTGTATCGGATTCAGGCAACTGTCTGAAATCAAGACACTGAATCTGTTCAATAGTCGGGCACTCGCTGCCCGTGCTCTGCCCGTGCCCGCCATTGCGCCTGCTTGGCCCGCCTGGGCCTGCCTGGCACAAAGCATGCATGGTCCCTCCCCACAAAAGCAGCGGGCGCCAGCCCAGCCGCCAACCCAAGGAGACAAACCATGCAACGCCGCCCCTTCCTGCATTCCGCCCTCGCACTGTCCGCCATGGCCACCATGGCCGCTGCGGCTCCTGCCGCCATGGCCCAGCAGGGCGAGATCCGCATTGCCCACGTCTACAGCAAGACCGGCGCGCTGGAGGCCTATGGCAAGCAGACCCAGGCGGGGCTGCTGATGGGGCTGGAGTACGCCACGGGCGGCAGCATGGCGGTGAATGGCAAAAAGCTGGTGGTGATCGAGAAGGACGACCAGGGCAAGCCCGACCTGGGCAAGAGCCTGCTGGCCACGGCGTATTCCGATGACAAGGCCGATCTGGCCGTGGGGCCCACGTCGTCCGGCGTGGCGCTGGCCATGCTGCCGGTGGCCGAGGAGTACAAGAAGATTTTGCTGGTGGAGCCGGCCGTGGCCGATTCGATCACGGGCGACAAGTGGAACAAGTACATCTTCCGCACGGGCCGCAATTCCAGCCAGGACGCCATCAGCAATGCGGTGGCCATCGACAGGGCGGGCGTGACGATTGCCACGCTGGCCCAGGACAACGCCTTCGGCCGCGACGGGGTGAAGGCCTTCAAGGATTCCATAAAGAAGGGCAAGCTGGCGCATGAGGAGTACCTGCCTGCCGCCACCACGGATTTCACGGCAGGGGCGCAGCGGCTGATCGACAAGCTCAAGGACCAGCCGGGCCGGAAGATCATCTGGATCGTGTGGGCCGGGGCGGGCAATCCGTTCAAGATCGCGGACATGGATCTCAAGCGCTACGGCATCGAGATCGCCACGGGCGGCAACATCCTGCCCGCCATGGCGGCCTACAAGAATCTGCCGGGCATGGAGGGCGCCACGTACTACTACTACGGCATTCCCAAGAACCCGGTGAACGAGGCGCTGGTGTCCATGCACTACAAGCAGTACAAGACGCCGCCGGATTTCTTCACGGCGGGCGGTTTCTCTGCGGCCATGGCCATCGTGACGGCGCTCAAGAAGACAGGTGGAGACACCAAGACCAACACGCTGATCAAGGCCATGGAGGGCATGAGCTTCGACACGCCCAAGGGCCAGATGACCTTCCGCAAGGAAGACCACCAGGCCCTGCAGAGCATGTACCACTTCAAGATCCGCGTGGACCCGGCGCTGGCCTGGGGCGTGCCCGAGCTGGTGCGCGAGATCAAGCCCGAGGAGATGCAGGTTCCCATCCGCAACGGCCGCTGAGCAATGTTGCGCACAGAAGATCTGACCATCCGCTTCGGGGGCCATGTGGCCGTCAACGGCGTGAGCTGCGCTTTCGAGCCGGGCACGCTGACGGCCATCGTGGGTCCCAACGGGGCGGGCAAGACCACGTATTTCAACCTGATCTCGGGGCAGCTCAAGGCCACTGCCGGGCGCGTGCTGCTGGGCGGGCGCGAGCTGACGGGGCTGGCCCCTTCGGCGCGCACGAGGGCCGGGCTGGGGCGGGCGTTCCAGCTCACCAATCTGTTCCCGCACCTGAGCGTGCTGGAGAACGTGCGCCTGGCCGTGCAGGCGCGCGACGAGGGGCCGCACCGGCGCGGCCTGAACCTGTGGAGCATCTGGAGCGACCACCGCGCGCTCACGCAGCGGGCGCTGCACATCCTCGACCAGGTGGCCCTGTCCGCCCGGCGCGACGAGGCCGTGGCCGCGCTGCCGCATGGCGACCAGCGCAAGCTGGAGGTGGCCTTGCTGATGGCGCTGGAACCCCAGGTCTATATGTTCGACGAGCCCACGGCTGGCATGAGCCATGACGAGGCGCCGGTGATCCTGGACCTGATACGCAAGCTCAAGCAGGACCGCAGCAAGATCATCCTGCTGGTGGAGCACAAGATGGATGTGGTGCGCGAGCTGGCCGACCGCATCATCGTGCTGACCAATGGCACGCTGGTGGCCGATGGGCCGCCGGCCGAGGTCATTGCCTCGCCTGTGGTACAGCAGGCCTACCTGGGTGTGGTGTCGGAGCAGGGCGCCGTGAAGGAGGCCGCATGAGCGCTGCCGCCAACCTCAACCCAAACCCCAACCTGCTCGAACTGTCGGGCGTGCACACGCATATCGGGGCCTATCACATCCTGCATGGCGTGGACCTGGCCGTGCCGCGCGGGCAGCTGACCATGCTGCTGGGGCGCAACGGCGCGGGCAAGACGACCACGCTGCGCACCATCATGGGCCTGTGGCGGGCCAGCCAGGGGCGCATCGCCTTTGGCGGGGCCGACATCACGGCCCTGCCCACGCCGGCGATCGCGCGGCTGAACATTGCCTATGTGCCCGAGAACATGGGCATCTTCGCGGACCTGACGGTGCAGGAAAACCTGCTGCTGGCCGCGCGCGGCGCCTCGCACGCCGACCGCATGGACGCGCAGCGGCTGCAGTGGATCTTCGGCATGTTCCCGGCCGTGGAGAAGTTCTGGAACCACCCGGCCGGCAAGCTGTCGGGCGGGCAAAAGCAGATGGTGGCGGTGGCGCGCGCCATCGTGGAGCCGCGTGATCTGCTGATCGTGGACGAGCCAAGCAAGGGCCTGGCACCGGCCATCATCGAGAACATGATCGCGGCCTTCGCCCAGCTCAAGGCGGGCGGCACGACGATTGTGCTGGTGGAGCAGAACCTGGGCTTTGCGCGCCGCCTGGGCGACCGCGTGGCGGTGATGGACAACGGCCGCGTGGTGCACGCGGGCGGCATGGCCGAGTTCTCGGCAGACGCGGCGTTGCAGCAGTCGCTGCTGGGGCTTTCGCTATGAACAAGCTGAACAAGCTGGATGTGGATTTCAAGCCGCTGCTGCTGGTGCCCGTGCTGGCCCTGGTGGCGCTGCCGCTGGTGGGCTCAGGCTCGACCTGGCTGACGCTGACGGTGGCGGGGCTGGCCATGGGGATGATCGTGTTCATCATCGCCTCGGGGCTGACGCTGGTGTTCGGGCTGATGGATGTGCTGAACTTCGGCCACGGCGTGTTCATCGCGCTGGGCGCCTTCGTGGCCACCAGCGTGCTGGGCGCCATGGGCGACTGGACGGGCTCCGAGCAGCTGTGGCGCAACCTGCTGGCCGTGCTGCCGGCGATGGTGGTGGCCATGCTGGTGGCGGGCGCCATCGGGCTGGCGTTCGAGCGCTTCATCGTGCGGCCCGTGTACGGCCAGCATCTCAAGCAGATCCTGATCACCATGGGCGGCATGATCATCGGCGAGGAGCTGATCAAGCTCATCTGGGGCCCGCAGCAGATTCCGCTGCCGCTGCCCCAGGGCATGAAGGGCGCCTGGCTGCTGGGCGATGCCGCCGTGGAGAAGTACCGCGTGGTGGCCGTGCTGGTGGGGCTGGCGGTGTTTGCCCTGCTGGCCTGGACGCTGTCGCGCACCAAGATCGGCCTGCTGATCCGCGCGGGCGTGCAGGACCGCGAGATGGTGGAGGCCCTGGGCTACCGGGTGCGCCGCCTGTTCGTGGGCGTGTTCGTGGCGGGCTCGGCCCTGGCCGGGCTGGGCGGGGTGATGTGGGGCATGTACCAGCAGAGCGTGGTGCCGCAGATGGGGGCGCAGGTGAATGTGCTGATCTTCATCGTGATCATCATCGGCGGGCTGGGCAGCACGGGCGGGGCGCTGATCGGCGCGCTGCTGGTGGGGCTGATGGCCAACTACACGGGGTTCCTGGTGCCCAAGGTGGCGCTGTTCTCCAATATTGCGTTGATGGTGGCCATCCTGCTGTGGCGCCCGCAGGGCGTCTATCCCGTGGCGAACCGCTGAAGGAGTGATCGACATGCTCAACCGATTGCTTTCCGGCGACATGCCGCGCAGCCGCGTGCTGGCGGTGCTGCTGCTGTTGATTTTTGTGGGGCTGGCGGCGGCGCCCTTCGTGTTCCCTGGCGTGAAGGCGCTGAACGTGGCGGCCAAGGTGCTGATCTTCGTGGTGCTGGTGGCCAGCTTCGATCTGCTGCTGGGCTACACCGGCATCGTGAGCTTTGCGCACACCATGTTCTTCGGCATTGGCGCCTATGGCGTGGCGATTGCATCGTCGCGCATGGGTGCGGGCTGGGGCGCGCTGGCGCTGGGCCTCGGCGCGGCGCTGCTGGTGTCACTGCTGCTGTCGCTGGCCATCGGCCTGTTCTCGCTGCGGGTGCGGGCCATCTTCTTTGCCATGATCACGCTGGCCGTGGCGGCGGCGTTCCAGACGCTGGCCTCGCAGCTGTCGGAATGGACGGGCGGGGAGGACGGGCTGAGCTTCAAGCTGCCCGAGTGGCTGTCGCCCAGCTTCGAGCCCTTCGAGAACGAGGTGCTGGGCGTGCTGATCGACGGGCGCATCATCACCTACTACCTGCTGTTCGTGCTGGCCGTGGTGCTGGTGCTGGCGCTGCTGCGCATCGTCAATTCCCCGTTCGGCCGCGTGCTGCAGGCCATCCGCGAGAACGAGTTCCGTGCCGAGGCCATCGGCTACCGGGTGGTGGTGTACCGCACTCTGTCCAGCGTGCTGTCGGCCCTGTTCGCCTGTGTGGCCGGTGCCATGCTGGCGCTGTGGCTGCGCTATAACGGGCCCGATACCTCGCTGTCGTTCGAGATCATGATGGACTGCCTGCTGATCGTGGTGATCGGCGGCATGGGCACCATCTATGGCGCGGCGATCGGCTCGGTGCTGTTCCTCATCGCCCAGAGCTATCTGCAGGACCTGCTGCGCGTGGCCAGCGAGTCGGCCCAGGCGCTTCCCTGGCTGGCCGCGCTGCTGTCGCCCGACCGCTGGCTGCTGTGGTTGGGCTTGCTGTTTGTACTGTCCGTGTATTACTTTCCCACCGGGGTCGTGGGCCGTTTGCGTTCCCCCGCTGCCAAGGCTTGACCAGCCTGTGGCGCATTCGTGCATCAGAGAAATATCAAAAGGAGATGAGCATGTTCAAGCGTGAAGGTGTGGCATTGATGGATGGGCGAGACACAAGGCGGGCGCAGCCCTGGCGCTGGACGGCCACCGCCGTTGCGGCGGCCGCGCTGGCGGCCTGCGGCAGCGGCGAGCATGAACCCAGCAACGACCTGCCCAAGGGCTTTACCGAGCTGGGCGCCACGGTGTATCCGGCCACGGCCACCGGCACGGGCGCCACGGCGGCCACGCAGGACTTGCTGACGGGCGGCCTGGGCAAGACCGGCCTGGGCGCCGCAGCTGCGCCCCTGTACGCGGACCCTGCCAATCCCACGGCGGCGGAGCTGCGGCGCAATGCGCTGTACTCCAACTACCGGGGCATCCTGGACCCCACGGCGGGCGGCGGCTACGGCACGCTGTACGGCCCCAACATCACGGCAGACGGGCAGGTGACTGCGGGCGAAGGGCTGATCCCCGGGCGCGAGTACCTGGCCGTGCTGGACGACGGCACGGGCCGCAAGCAGACCATGGTGGCGGTGCAGGTGCCGGACAGTTTTGACCGCAACCGGCCCTGCATCGTGCTGGGCCCGTCCTCTGGCTCGCGCGGCGTGTATGGCGCCATCGGCACGGCGGGCGAGTGGGGCCTGAAGAAGGGCTGCGCCGTGGCGCTGACCGATGCGGGCAAGGGCGTGGGCCTGCACAACCTGAGCGACGACACCGTCAACAAGCTGGACGGCACACGCGCCACGCGCACGGATGCGGGCAGCCTGTCCTTCTTTGCCGCACGGCTGACCGATGCGGCGCGCGCCGCCTACAACGCGGCGTTTCCCAACCGCATTGCCATCAAGCACGCGCACTCCCAGCAGAACCCTGAAAAGGACTGGGGCAATGACACGCTGGCCGCGGCCCGCTATGCGCTGTACGTGCTCAATGCCCGCTATGGCACCACGCAGGACCCCGTGCCCTTCGGCAAGGACAACACGCTGGTGCTGGCGGGCTCGGCCTCCAACGGCGGCGCGGCCGTGCTGCGTGCGGCCGAGCTGGATGCGGACGGCCTGATCGACGGCGTGGTGGCCTCCGAACCCGTGACCGAGATGCCCACGCGCCAGGGCTACACCATTGCCGTGGGCAATGCGACCATGCCCAACCCGGGCCGCACGCTGGCCGAGTACACCACCTACGGCAACATCTACCAGCCCTGCGCGGCGCTGGCGCCCGATGCGGCGCTGACCGAGACATCCATCTTCAACTACATAGGCCTCACGGCCATGACGGCGCGGGCCGAGGCACGCTGCACCAGCCTGGCCGCCAAGGGCCTGGTCATTGGCAGCACCACGGCCGACCGCGCCGCCAATGCGCTGAGCAAGCTGCGCCTGTACGGCTGGACGCGTGACCACGACCGCATGCACAACGCCCACTACGCGCTGGGCAACGGCCCCATCCTGTCGGCCATGTACACCATGGCCTATGGCCGGTTTGGCGTGGATGCCAACCTGTGCCGCACCAGCTTTGCGGCCGCCAATGCCACGGGCGACGTGGTGCCCGCCACGGGGGCCGCGCTGGCCCAGAGCTTTGCCACGGCCAATGGCACGGCCAACGGCACGCCCGCCACGGTGGTCTACAACGACTCGGTGGGCGGGGCCAAGGCCTGGCAGTTTGCCGTGTCGCCCTCCACGCGCGTGGCCGACCTGGGCCTGGACAACGCGCTGTGCCAGCACGCGCTGGTGACGGGCTTCGATCCGGTGACGGGCTTCAATCTCTCCGAAAGCAGCGTGCCCACGCGTGCTCAGAGCGACGCCGTGCGCGCCGGCATTGCCGAGGTGCTGCACACCGCCAAGCTGCGCGGCAAGCCCACCATCATCGTGGCGGGCCGCAGCGATGCGCTGGTGCCGGTCAACCACAATGCGCGCGCCTACACGGTGCTCAACCGGGGGCTGGACGGCAGCAACACGCGGCTGCGCTATATCGAGGTGGTGAATGCCCAGCACTTCGATGCCTTCCTGCCGTTCTCCGGCTTCGACACGCGCTTTGTGCCGCTGCATCCGTACTTCAACCAGGCCATGGATGCCGTGTGGGCCAACCTGCGCAGCAGCACGGCACTGCCGGCCAGCCAGGTGGTGCGCACCACGCCGCGCGGCGGCCAGCCGGGCGCGGCGCCCGCCATCACGGCGGCCCAGGTGCCGCCCTTCGTGGCGCGGCCCAGCACGGCCAACACCATCGAGGTCAGCGACGGGCTGATCCGCATTCCTGAGTGAGCCAGGCCCTGGAGCGGCCGGCGGCCAAGGCGGCCGGCCGCTCCTGCACCGCAGAGATTTCTCCCATGGTTTCCAAAGCATCTTCCTCATCCGCGCCCGTACCCGCTTCCTGCTACACGCAATGCGCGGGCTACGAGATCCACTACATGGACTGGCAGCCCGCGCCCGATGTGGCGCCAGCGGGCACCGTCGTCGCCTGGCACGGGCTGGCGCGCACGGGGCGTGATATGGATGCACTGGCGCAGTTCCTGGCAGGCCAGGGCTGGCGCGTGATCTGCCCCGACACGCCGGGCCGGGGCCTGAGCCAGTGGAGCCGCGCGCCGCGCGAGGAATACCGGCTGGGCTTCTACGCCCGCATTGCGCGCGGGCTGTTCGATGCGCTGGGGCTGGAGCGCGCGCATTGGGTGGGCACGTCCATGGGCGGGGCGATCGGCACGGTCTGCGCCTCGGGCCTGTTCGAGCCGTCGCTGCGCGCACGCATTGCGACGCTGGTACTCAATGACAATGCGCCGCAGCTGGCCGAGTCAGCGCTTGCACGCATCAGGTCCTATGCGGGCCAGCCCCCGGCCTTCGATACGGTGGGCGAGCTGGAGGCCTTCTTTCGCCAGGCCTACCGGCCCTATGGCTGGCTCAGCGAGGCCGAGTGGCGCAAGCTCACCGAGACCAGCGTGCGCCGCCTGCCCGATGGGCGCGTCACGCCGCACTACGACCCGGCCATGATCGAGCAGTTCACGGCCCATGACGACGACTACGGCATCTGGCCGCACTACGACGCGCTGGAGATCCCCGTGCTGCTGCTGCGGGGCGTGGACTCGGACCTGGTGCTGCCCGAGGTGGCTCGGGAAATGACCACGCGCGGCCCCGGTGCGCGCGGCCTGCTGCACTGGCAGGAGGTGCCCGGCTGCGGCCATGCGCCGGCGCTGAACGTGCCCGCGCACTGGCAATGGGTGCTGGAGCATCTGCAGCGCGGCTGAGCATCAACCCGGGCCGGGCGCGGATGTTGCTGCCGCGCTAGCATTTGCGACGGGTGCAGCCTCGCCTTCTTTTCGGGTGCGGGCACCGTCTGGGCAAGAGAGGCCTGACATGGGTTTTCTGGTGGAGCTGATCCGCGAGTACGGCTTCGGCATCGTCTTTCTCAATGTGTTCGTCGAGCAGCTGGGTGCGCCGATTCCGGCCTACCCGGTGCTTGTCGTGACCGGGGCGCTGGAAGGCGCTGACTGGGTGCGCCTGCTGTGGCTGGTGGCCGTGGCCGTGAGCGCGGCGCTGATTGCCGACCTGTTCTGGTACCAGGCCGGCAAGGCCTACGGCCACCGTGTGCTGGGCCGCATCTGCCGCATCTCGCTGTCGCCCGATGCCTGCATCCGCCAGACCGAAACCGTCTACGGCCGCTGGGGCGCAAGGTCGCTGCTGGTGGCCAAGTTCGTGCCGGGGTTTGCCTCCATCGCCAGCGCGCTGGCCGGCGTCATGGGCACACCGCTGCGCAGCTTCGTGCTGTATGACGGGCTGGGCGCGCTGATCTGGGTAGGCTCGGCCGTGTACCTGGGCTCGCTGTTCAGCTCCACGGTGGAAGACCTGCTGGGCGTGCTCACGGCGCTGGGCCAGTGGGGCCTGTTGCTGCTGGGCGTGGCGCTGGGGCTGTTCATCGTGCGCAAGTGGTGGCAGCGCCATCGCATGGTGCGTTCATTGCGCATGCCGCGCATGTCGGTGCGCGAGCTGGCGGGCCTGCATGCCCAGGGCATGGAGCCCACGGTGATCGATGTGCGCGCCCTGCCGCAGTACCGCCAGGGCCATATCCCCGGCGCCCAGTCCTGGGAACTGCGCCCGCGCGATGGCGGCGAGTCGCATGCGCACCTGCTGCCCCAGCACGACCATCCCCACGGGCTGGTGATCTACTGCGACTGCCCCAACGAGATATCCGCCGCCCGCCTGGCGCGCCAGCTGCAGCGCGCCGGCTTTGCCAATGTGCGCCCGCTGGTGGGCGGCCTCAAGGCCTGGCAGGCGGCTGGCTTCGACGTGGAAACCGCGCCGCTGCCCGTGACGGCCAGCGCGGACGAGGGGCCGGCGCCCAGCGTGCCGTAGTGGCTGAAGGTCCTCGGATTGCTGCCGGATTGAGTGCGAGAAAACGTTAACGTTCACACGAAGTTGATAACGAGTCGTCTGTTCTGGTAGAGACGTCAGCGGGCTGGACCTGAAGTGGTCCTTGCTCTCTCTGATGCGCTCCTCGCCCTATCGCTTGCCAAGATGCAGGATGGTCACCTAGCGTTTGCTGGTGCCTGAAGCGCGCCATGCTTCAATGTTTTAATTTGTTACTATTGCCGTTCATTTGAATGAGGGCATGGTCATGACATTGCTGATTCTCTTGATTCTTGGCGCTGTTGGATATTTCTATTTGGCGCATGTCTTGAATGAGAAGAAGAGGGCGCGGCTTATGGAGAAGTACGGCGATGCGGACATTGTCGAGCGCATCATGAAAAAGATGTTCTGGCAGGGGCAGACAGAGGAGCAGCTATGCGATTCGCTTGGAAACCCAGTCGACATCGACTCCAAGGTCATGAAGACGAGACATCGTCAGGTGTGGAAGTACCAGCCCTCAGGCCGGAACCGGTATCGGCTGCGTATCACGGTGGATGACGGGTATGTCGTCGGATGGGATCAAAAATAGGCAGCTTCCTCGTCTCACCCGTTGCAGTTCAATTTTTTATCCTTGTCTCAGGTTCGTTCCAGAAGAAATATGAAGTACGTTGTCTACATCGGCGCCGCGATGGGTGTCTTTTTCATGCTCTCAACCATTGGCGTCCAGGGAGCACCGCAAGAGGCGGCACTTGCAGCTATGGCCTGTGCTTTTTGCATCATCCCCTACGTTGTTTTCAGGGTCCGGCAGTCGGCGGTGGAAGAAGAGCAAAGGAAGAAGATCATCGAGTTGCTGAGAGTCATCGCTCAAGACAAATGAAACCTGCTCCTGAGGGGGCGTGCGAAGCAAAAAAGCCCCTTGGCACTGCCAAGGGGCTTTTTCATTCAGGCGAATTCAGTCGTGAGGTCCTGCCATCAGCAGACCTATTTGCCCGCCGGCATCGAGCAGTGCCCGCCTTGCGTTGCCTTGCCCGAGCCGGCCGCGATCAGCGGTGCCTCGAAGCGCAGGTCCACGGGCGGCGAGTGCAGGTGGTCCCAGGCCAGGAAGAGGACGAGCACGGCCCAGAAGACCGCGCGCAGGGTGTTTTGCTGTGTCATGGCGGGTCCTCTCAGAAATTGAAGTGGCGGCGGATGCGCAGGCCGAAGATGGTGCCGGCAAACGCCAGCGGCACCCAGATCCAGCCGTGGATGCTGCCCGTGGAGATGCCCGAGAGCATGGCGCCCACGTTGCAGCCAAAGGCCAGGCGCGAGCTGTAGCCCAGCACCAGACCGGCCACCAGGGCCACCATCCATTGCGTGCCCGTGAGCGGCTTGGCATTGACGGGCTTGGCGGCAGCCACCCACAGGGCGCCGCCCAGGATGCCGATGTTGGTGATGCTGGTCACGTCCAGCAGCACGGTCTCGTGCAGGCGCGCGGCGTTGCCGGGCTGGCTCCAGAACCAGTTGCCGGCCAGGTCCACGGCGCCCGTGGCGTTGGCGATCTTGGCGGCCCACAGGCCGAAGCCGTAGACCACGCCCCAGGGCTGGCCCGCAATGACGAGGTTGAGCGTGGCCAGCACGGCCAGCAGCACGGCACCCACCACCCACTTGCGCACGAACAGCGGCTTGGCCGGGCGCTTGAGTGCCACGTTGGCGCCACGCACATACCAGGCCACGCCCAGCGCGACCACGGCCAGCGCCGCCAGCGTGGCCAGCAGGGCAGGGGCCCAGCCCCAGGCCGTGACCAGGCCCACGGGCTGGGTGTTGCCCAGGTCCAGCCACCAGCCCAGGTGCAGGCTGCCCAGGAAGCTGCCGATGGCAAACACGGGCAGGATGGCCGCATTCATGGGAATGCCCATGCCGGCCTTGTACAGCGTGCCGCTGCCGCAGCCGTCCGCGATCTGCATGCACAGGCCGAAGACGAAGGCGCCCACCAGCAGGCTGATGCTGGGCGGGCCCAGGGCGGCCGTGAGTTCGGGATAGTGGCCCAGCAGCGGCATGGCCAGGGCGGCGGCCAGCGCCAGCAGCAGCAACTGGCCGAAGACGCCGCTGGCGTCCTTGTCCTCGATTAGCATGCGCCAGCCCGTGGTGAAGCCGAAGCGCTTGCCGGCCAGCACCGCGCCCAGGCCCAGGCCCACGGCGAACAGCGCGGCCTGGCGCACCGAGACGCTCCACAGCAGCCAGCCAAAGAAAACGGCCAGGATGGCCGCAAGAGGAAGTCGTTTCATATCATTTTTCTCCATGCAGTCGCCCTCCCCCGCGGAGCGGGTAGAGAGGCGCCGTGCCACGGGGGGAAGGCGCGCAAGCGCCTCAGGGGGTGTTTACTTGAACTTTTTTTCCCACCACTGCTTGGCGTCGTAGGCCAGGGATTCGGCGCGGCCGGGCTGGTTGGCCATGGGCGGCGCATCGGCCTGCTGCGTCCAGTCCACCATGGAGCCCGCATACAGCTTGACGCCCGGCAGGCCCGCGACCTCGGACAGGCCGAACCAGTCGGTGGCTGCCCAGTGGCCGGTGTTGCAGAAGGCCACCATGTCCTGGCCCTGCTCGCGCTTGACCTTGGCCGCGATCTGCTTGGCCGTGGCGGTATCGACAAAGGTGGAAGTGCCGGGCACGAACCATTGGTTGAAGTCAAGCTGCTGCGCGCCGGGCAGGGTGCCCGAGAGCTTGGCGGCGGGCGCGCGCGTCTTGCCCTGGTAGAAGGCGTCGGGGCGCGAGTCCACCAGGGCGGCGTTGCTGAGCTTGACGTGCTGGCCCACGTCCTCGCGCGTGGCGATCAGGCTGGTGTCGAGCTGGGGCTGGTAGCTGCTGCGGGCCACTTTGACGGCCTCGTTGTCCTGCGGGAGCTTTTGCTCGTTCCAGGCCTTCATGCCGCCGTTGAGCACGGACAGCTCCTTGAGGCCCAGCAGCTTGAGCGTCCAGTACACGCGCGCTGCGGCGCCGAAGTCGGTGGCGTCCGCGCCCGTGGAGACCACGATGGCGTGGGTGGCCGGCGTCAGCCCCAGGGACTGCACGAGTTCGGTGAGCTTGGGCAGCTCGGGCAGTTCACCGGGGTTGGTGGCGGGACCGCGCCATTTGCCGTAGGGGGCGTTGAGCGCACCGGGAATGTGGCGCTCGCCATAGGCCTTGGGATCGCGGATGTCGATGATGCGCACGGCGTCCTGGCCGGCGGCTGCCTGCACGCCGGCAGGGGTGAGCAGGGGTTCGGCGGCCTGGGCCGTGCCGAAGGCGGTGCAGGCGAGGCCCAGCGCCAGCAGCGGGACTGCCAGGCGCAGCGAGGGAAGAAATGTCTTGGTCATGATGGCTGGGGCCGGTCATGGAAGACCGGCGGAACAAGCAACTGGAGTGCAATTGTCCCGCTTGCAGCATCTATATACAAAGACGCTTATGCATTCTGCTCATGAGGCAGGGTTATATGGCGCGGTGCAGAAGATGCAGAACGGCCTCAGCGCTGTGCGCCCACGGCCTTGGCGCGCTCCAGGCTGGCGTCCAGTTCGGCCTGCGGCGCCTTCTGCGTGGGCCAGCCCTGCATATGCTGCTGGGCGATGCGGCTCAGCGCCGTGATCCAGGGCGCGCTGTCGTTGAGGCAGGCAATGAACTCGAACTGCTCGCCACCGGCATGCATGAAGGCCTCGCGCGCTTCCTGGCTGATTTCCTCCAGCGTTTCCAGGCAGTCGCTGGTGAAGCCGGGGCAGACCACGTCCACCCGTTTGGTGCCGCTGCGTGCCAGCTCGATCAGCGAGGGCTCGGTATAGGGCTCCAGCCATTTGGCCTTGCCAAAGCGCGACTGGAAGGTCACCAGGTATTGCGAGGGCGACAGGCCCAGGCGCTCAGCCAGCAGGCGGGCGGTCTTGCGTGATTCGCAGTGGTAGGGGTCGCCCAGGTGCAGCGTGCGCTCGGGCACGCCATGAAAGCTCATGACCAGCTTTTCGCCACGGCCGTTGCTGCGCCAATGGGCCTCGATGCGCTGGGCCAGCGCGTCGATGTAGGAAGCATCGTCGTGGTAGCGGTTGACGAAGCGCAGCTCGGGAATATGGCGCTGGGTGCGGGCCCAGTCATAGACCGCGTCGAACACGCTGGCCGTGGTCGTGCCCGAGTACTGCGGGTACAGCGGCAGGATGAGGATGCGCGTGGCGCCCTCGGCCTTGAGGGCATCGAGCACGCTGGGGATGGACGGGTTGCCGTAGCGCATGGCATGGCGCACCAGCACGTTGTGCCCGGCCTCGCCCAGCCACCCGCGCAGCAGCAGGGCCTGGCGCGCGCTCCAGTGCTGCAGGGGGGAGCCGTCCTTCTCATGCCAGACGGTGGCGTACTTGGCCGCCGACTTGGCCGGCCGCGTGCGCAGGATGATGCCGTGCAGGATGGGCAGCCAGGCAATCCTGGGGATCTCGACCACGCGGTCGTCGCCCAGGAACTGCGCCAGGTAGCGGCGCACGGCCGGGGCCGTGGGCGCATCGGGCGTTCCAAGGTTGCACAGCAGCACGGCGGTGCGCTGGGGTTGGTCGTGGCGGAATGGAGGTTCTGGCGCGAAGCGGGAAGGCATGGGGCCGATTGTGGCAGGACGGAGCCGCCTGCCACGCGAGTCGGATGACCCGGCTGCTGCCGGCAACGGCTGCCTTCGCTATGCTCGAACCATGTCCCAAGCCACCATCGCCCCCCTCGCCGAATTCTCTCTTGACCCTGCATTGGCCGCCTTGCAGGAGCTGCGCCGCAGCGGCCGCATCCGCGCCATTTCCATCGACCTGGACGACACGCTGTGGCCCGTATGGCCCGCCATCTCGCGCGCCGAACAGGTGCTGCTGGACTGGCTGCACGCCCATGCGCCCACCACGGCCGCAGCGCTGCGCGACGTGGCCACCCTGCGCGCCATCCGCGTGCAGATCGAGCGTGACCGCCCGGACCTTGCCCACGACCTGAGCGGCCTGCGCCGCGAGTCCATCCGCCTGGCGCTGCAGCGCAATGGCGACGATGGCGGCCTGGCGGAAACGGCCTTCGACATCTTCTTTGCCGAGCGCCAGCGCGTGGACCTGTACGAGGACGCGCTGCCCGCCCTGCAGTTCCTGGCCGCGCGCTGGCCCGTGGTGGCGCTGAGCAACGGCAACGCCAGCGTGCACGTGGTGGGCATTGGCGAGCATTTCCATGCCGCGCTGAGCGCCACCAAGGCGGGCATGGCCAAGCCCGATGTGCGCTTTTTCCACGCGGCGGCGGCGGCGGCAGGCGTGGCGCCTGACGAGGTGCTGCACATTGGCGACGACGCGCGGCTCGATGCGCTGGGCGCCATGGATGCGGGTATGCACGCAGTCTGGCTCAACCGCACGGGCGTAGCATGGCCTCACGAGGGGTCCACGCCCCACGTCACGGTGGCCAGCCTTGCGCAGTTGTGCCAGGGGCTGGCTGACAGCTGACCCTGCCTGCTCGCGAAGCCGCGCCATGCCATGCCCACCAGCCACAGCACCGCTTTCTTCCACCCCCCCGTCCTCCCCGCCGTGCGCAGCATCGGCTGGAAACACCCCCTGAGCTGGCTGGCGCGTGGCGCGCGCGACATGGCCAGGGCGCCCTTGCTGAGCCTGGCACATGGCCTGGTCTTGACCTTGATCGGGTTTTTGATCTTGACGCTGGGGCACAATCGCTTTTGGCTGATGGCCGGGGCCCTGTCGGGGTTCCTGATCGTCGGCCCTGTCGTGGCAACCAGCCTCTACGCCATCAGCCGTGCGCTGGAGCGCGGCGAGCGCGCCGACCTGTCCCTGGTGCGCATCACCTGGATGCGCTGGCAAAGCGGCCATGCGTCCAAGGCCGAGGGGCAGGGCGGCTACTGGTGCCTGGTGCAGTTCGGGCTGCTGCTGTCGCTGGCGGCCACGGGCTGGGTGCTGGTGTCGGCCTCGCTGATCACCGTGCTCTCACCCGTGCGCATCGCCACCCCGGCGGATTTCGTGCAGCACGTGGTGCTGGCCCGCGACGGGCAGTTGTTTGCGATATGGCTGGCGCTGGGCAGTTTTCTGGCAGCGCCTATTTTTGCGTCCAGCGTGGTGGCCATGCCGCTGATGCTGGACAGGCGGGTGACGGTGCGCCAGGCCGTGCTGACCAGTTGGTTGGCCGTGCTGGCCAACCCTGTGCCTCTGGCACTGTGGGCCGCCCTCATTGTGTTGTTGACCCTGCTGGGCCTGGGCAGCTGGCTGCTGGGACTGGTGGCCGTGATGCCCCTGCTGGGGCACGCGAGCTGGCACGCGTACCGCGATCTGGTTGATGCGTCGGCCTTTCCGGCGCGTTGAGCCGGGCGGGCCCGGACCGGCCGGGCCTGCAGGGGAGGATGTAGGACGGTGTTGTCGTGATATTCGGGTATACAGAAGAACAGATCGCCCATTTCTTCCTCACCTATGGCGTGGGGGCCTTCATCCTCTTCATGGTGTTCATCATCCTGCAGCTGGCGCGCCAGTCCAAGGCAGGAAAGTTCGGCACCTTCGTGATCTTCCTGGGCCTGGGCGTGGGCTTTGTCGGCTACATCGCCAAGATCGTCATCCAGTGGTGGATGGAAAAATGATCGTCACCCCCTGAGCCGCTGCGCGGCTTCCCCCTCTCTCGCTTCGCGGGAGGGGGACGACACCCTCGCGGCGGGGCGGCCCTCGCTCGGTGTCCCAGGCTTTGGGCTGCGTCGGGTTTTTGTGCCCTGCTCAGCGCACCTATCTTCCTGGCCTGCCTGCTCCTTGCTGCGCCTCTATTCCGCCTTGGCCCCCGCAGCCTTGATCACCGGGTCCCAGCGCTTGATTTCGGCGGCGGTGTGCTGGCGCAGGGCGTCGGGGGTGAGGCGGTCTGCGGGCGGGATGATGACGCTCATGTCCGTGAAGCGCTTGACCAGGGCGGGCTCGGACAGGGCGGTGCGCAGGGATTTGTTGAGGCGCTCGATGATGGCCTGGGGCGTGCCTCGCGGGGCGTAGAGGCCGTGCCATACGGCAAGCTCGAAGCCGGGCTGGCCGGCCTGCGCGAAGGTGGGCACATCGGGCAGGGAGGGCAGGCGTTCGCGCGTGGCGACGGCGTAGCCCTTGAGCATGCCGGCCTGTATGTGCGGGCCGGTGGCCACGGGCTGGTCGCAGATGACATCGACATTGCCTGCCACCAGGTCCTGCAGGGCCGGGCCCGTGCCACGGTAGGGCACCAGGGTGGCCTCGGTGGAGGTGGTCTGCAGCAGCAGCATGGCGCACAGGTGGGAGGTGGCGCCTACGCCGGCATGCGAGAAGCGCACTTCGCCCGGTTTGGCCTTCATGTGGGCGATGAAGTCCGCCAGCGTGGCGGGCGCAAAGCCTTTGCTGCGCACCAGGATCATGGGCACGTCGCCGGCCAGCGCGATGGGTTCCAGGTCGCGCCTCACATCGAAAGCGAGCTTGCTGTAGAGCGCGGGTGCCGTGGCGATGCCCATGTTGTGCAGCAGCAGGGTGTGGCCGTCGGCCTGGGCACGTGTGACGCGGCTGGTGCCGATGGTGCCACCGGCGCCGCCCAGGTTCTCGACGATGACCTGCTGGCCCAGGTCGCGCGTCATGGCCTCGGCCAGCACGCGGGCCAGCACGTCGGTGGAGCCTCCGGCCGCGTAGGGAACGACGATGGTGACGGGCTTGTTGGGGAAGGCCAGGGCGGCAAGGCTGGCCGCTGACAGCGCGGCGGCGAGAAGGGTCTGGGCAAAGGGATTGCGGATGAGGGGGCGCATGGGTTTGTCTCCTGGAGGCGCGTGCAGGGGCCGCCGGCTCTGTGCGGCCGGTTGTCGGTGGCGTGTTTGGTGGCGTGAGGCAGTAAGGCAAGGGCCGCATGCGGCCCTTGACGACGGCGAGACGGCGCAGGCTCAGGCCGGGGCCACGTACCTGTACAGCTCGGTGTGGTCGGCGGCGGGTCCCAGGGACCTGGAGGCCTCGGCCGCCATGGCGCTGACCTGTTCGGCCAGTGCCATGGGCGTGTGCATGGCCTGGCCCAGCGACAGGGCAATGCCCACGTCCTTGGCCTGCAGCGCCAGCGAGAAGCCCGAGTTGAAGGCGCCGTTCAGCATGAACTGGTGGGCCTTGTTTTCGGTGGTGTTGTTCTTGCCGGTGGAGGCATTGATCACGTCCACGATGGTGGCCGGCGCAATGCCGAAGGCCGCGCCTGCATGGATGGCCTCGGCCGTGGCGATCAGGGCCGCTGCCGAGACATAGTTGTTCAAGGCCTTGAGCGCATGGCCCGCGCCCACGGGGCCGACATGGGTGATGGCCTGGCCCATGCGTTGCAGCAGCGGCAGGTGCTGGGCGAGCAGGTCCGCATCGCCACCGACCATGATGGACAGCGTGCCCGCAATGGCGCGCTTGACGCCGCCGGAGACCGGCGCATCCAGCAGCCCGATGCCGCGCTCGCCCAGCAGGCCGGCCAGCGCGCGCGTGCGGTTGGGGTCGGCCGAGCTCATGTCGATGATGCAGGCGCCGGGCGGCAGGTGCGGTGCCAGTTCGCCGACCACGGCATCGACGATGCGGGAGTCGGGCAGCATGGTGAAGACCACGCTGCAGCCGGCAAAGTCGGCCGCGCCGGATGCCACGGCCACGCCCGCATGCTCCTGCGCGAATCGTGCGGTGGCGGCGGGCACGGCGTCCCGGATGACCAGGGCGTGCCCTGCGGCGTGCAGCAGGTGGGCCATGGGCTGGCCCATCATTCCGAGGCCGATGAATCCTATGGTGGTCATGCTGCGTGCCTCAGATGTCCATCTCTTTGAAGACTTCCGAAGCCACGCGGAAGGAGTCGATGGCGGCCGGCACGCCGCAGTAGATGGCGGTCTGCAGGAAGACCTCCTTGACCTCTTCCTTGGTCAGGCCGTTGTTGATGGCGCCGCGCACATGCAGCTTGAGTTCATGCGGGCGGTTGAGCGCCGTGATCATGGCCAGGTTCAGGAAGGAGCGCGTCCTGCGGTCCAGGCCGGGGCGGTTCCAGACATCGCCCCAGCAGTACTGGGTGACCAGCTCCTGCATGTCGATGTTGAAGTCCGTGGCGTTCTGGATGGACGCATCGACATACTCGGCGCCCAGCACCTCACGGCGGGTGGACAGGCCCTGGTCGAAGAGGGCGGGGTTCTTGGGTGCATAGGCTCGGGTCATGAAAACTCCTGATGGAAGGCGGTGAGGGTGTCTTTCGGTGGAATGGATTTAATCAGATTGTCAGACAATCCTACTTGATGAAAATCGGGATTGCCTGCCGTGCCAGGTGTGTGTATGACAATCCGTCAGTCCGTCCAGCCCCTGGATTGGCAGGTAGGATTCATCCCATGAACCAGATGCTGCGTGTCCCCCGCGAAGAAACGTCGCTGCGCCTGCGCACGACGCAGACCCTGCGCACGGCCATCCTCGATGGCGTGTTTGCGCCGGGCCAGAAGCTGTCCGAGCGCGAACTGTGCGAGAGCCTTGATGTGAGCCGTTCGTGCCTGCGCGAGTCCCTGCAGCACCTGCAGGCCGAGGGGCTGATCACCATCGTTCCGCACCGTGGCCCCGAGGTCACGGACATCTCGGTGCAGGAGGTGCGCGATATCTACGAGGTGCGGGCCAGCCTGGAGGGGCTGGCCAGCCGGGGCTTTGCGCTGCATGCCTCGGCAGGCCAGCGCGCCGCGCTGCGCGCCAAGCTGGGCGAGCTGGCCGTGCCCGCCGTGGCCAGCGACAAGGTGGCCCTGCTGGCGATCAAGAACCAGTTCTACGACATCCTTATCGAGGGCTGCGGCAATCTGGTGGCCGGCCAGATGCTGCGGCAGCTGAACAACCGCGTGACGGTGCTGCGGCGCATCTCCATGTCCCAGCCCGGGCGCCTGCCGCAGACGCTGGCCGAGCTGGATGCCATCGTGGCGGCAATAGAGCAGGGCGACGCGGACCAGGCTGCGCGCCTGAGCGCCGAGCATGTGCAAAAGGCCAGCCAGGGCGTGTTGCGCGCCATGGCCGAGAAGGCAGGCCCGGCCAGCTGATGCCGGAGCCTGTGCCTGGGTCTGAGCCTGCGCTCAGTCCGGCTTGACCTGGGCGCGCTTGAGCACCTTTTGCCAGCGCGTCTGCTCGGTGGCAATGAACTGCGCGAACTGCTGGGGCGTGCTGCCGATGGGCTCGGCCGCATCGCCCTGCAGGCGCTTGAGCGCGTCGGGCGCCTTGACGGCCTTGGCGCATTCGGCAGCCAGCTTGTCCACGTGGGCTCGGGTCATGCTGGAGGGCGCGAGCATGCCGTACCACTGCGTCATCTCGAAGCCCGGGAAGCCCTGCTCGGCCACGGTGGGCACGTCGGGCAACTGGGGCAGGCGCTGGGTCGATCCCGTGGCGATGCAGCGCACCTTGCCCGCCTTGATGAAGGGCAGCAGGGCGGCAGCGCCCACGGAGGCAGCGTCCAGGCGGCCTGACATCAGGTCCGTCATCATCGGCCCCGTTCCGCGATAGGGCACGTGCAGCATGAAGATCTCGGCCGTCATCTTCAGGTACTCGAAGGCCAGGTGCCCGGCGCTGCCATTGCCGGCCGAGCCGTAGCTGAGCTGGCCGGGCTTTTTCTTGGCGTAGGCGATGAGTTCGCGCAGGTTCTTGACCGGCACGTCAGGGTGGACCACGTACAGGCTGGGCACCTTGGCCAGCAGGCTGACGGGCTGGAAGTCCTTGTTCGCGTCGTAGGGCAGCTTGTCGAAGATGTAGGGATTGACGGCCAGCGTGCCGATGTGACCCAGGATGACGGTGCTCTGGTCATCGGCGCGCGCCACTTCCTGCATGGCGATGTTGCCGGCCGCGCCGGGCTTGTTGTCCACGAAGACGTTCTGGCCCAGGGTCTTGGACAGCTCGGCGGCCGTGGAGCGTGCCACGATTTCCGAGCTGCCGCCCGGCGCAAAGGGCACGACAAAGCGGATGGGACGCGTGGGCCAGGCGTCCTGCGCCAGCGCGGCCGCAGGCAGCAGGCCCGACAGGGCCATGGCGCCCGTGCCGGCCAGCAGTTGGCGGCGGCCGAGCAGGGGCAGGTCTGCGTGGTGAAGAAAGTCGCGCGAAGGCATGTCTGGTCTCCTGGCTATCGTTGTAGTGAATGGGCAGCGGATGCGGCGCCAGCGATGGTGGCGCCGGCGGCTGTCAATCTGCTGTCAAACCAGGGTCTGCAGGCTACGGAGATACCCGGGGGATCAGGCTTTTCCCTCGGCACCCAGGGCCTGGCCGATGGCCTCGGCCGCCTGCAGGCCGCTGCGCACGGCGCCTTCGATGGTGGCCGGATACGGTCCATCCACATGGTCGCCGCAGGCCCACAGGCCGTGGCCCAACTCCATGCCGGGGCGCTGCAGCTGCGGCAGGCAGGCGAAGGTGGCGCGCTTGTCGATCACGGTGCGCAGCGCAACCAGTCCATGCCAGCCCAACTGCGCCCGGGCCTGGGCCAGCACCTGGGCCTGCAGGGTTTCGCGGTCCGATGCGCTGTCGCTGATGACGAAGGCCATCAGGCCCTGAGGGCCGCCGAGTTGCCCACGGTCGAAGACGAATTGCGCAGGCGCATCGGGCGTGGAGCGCAGCGCCAGCCAGGGCGCGTCCGGGGGCAATGTGTGTGAGGCGTCAAAGGCCTGCGCATAGACGGTGGCAATGGGGCGGTGCTGCAGGTCCTGGGCCAGTTGCGCCCAGCGCTGCAGGGCTATGCCGTCGCGCGCAGGCAGGCTGTCGTGCTCGGCGGCGGTGAGTGCCAGGCGCGCCGCCTCGGGCGCTGGGCAGGCCAGCAGCACGGCGTCGAAGGGCGCGTCTTCGGCCTGGGCTGCGCCCAGCGTCCAGTGCGGGCCCTGGGGTTGCAGTTCGGCCACGCGGCTGCCCAGGCGCACGGCGTGGCCGCGCTCCTGCAGCCACTGCGCGGCCGGCGCCGGGAACAGGCTGCCCAGGTCACGGCGCGGCACCAGGAAATGCGAGCCGCCACGGCCGCTGAACAGCGCATCGCGCAGCACGCGAAGGAACACCGTGCCGCTGGCCAGGTGAATGGGCGTGTTGAGTGCCGAGATGCACAGCGGGTCGATGAACTCGCTGACCAGGCGCTGCGGCAGGCCGGCGCACAGGTCGGCCACGGTGGCCTGCGGCGCGCAGCGAAAGCCCGCCAGCCGCCAGCGCACGGCGCGCGCCAGCAGGGCTGCACGCTCGCCCAGGCTCCAGCCGCGTGCGGTGGCAATGCCGGCCAGCGCATCCAGCGGCGCAGGCCAGTCGGGAAAGCGCAGGCCGCTGCCATCGGCATAGGGCAGGGCCATGGGCTGGCGGTGCAGCGCCCGTTCAGGGTCCACGCCCACTTCGCGCATGAGGCGCAGGCTTTCGGTGTAGGCACCGATGAGGATGTGCTGGCCGTTGTCCACGCGCAGCGGGCCCTGTGGCGTGTCGAGGTCCATGCCGCGCGCACGGCCGCCGGGTTCGCGTGCGGCCTCGTGCAATGTGATGTGCCATCCGCTGCGCGCCAGCGTGAGGGCGGCCGCGAAGCCTGCCCAGCCGCCGCCGAGGATGGCGGCGCGCGGCTGTGCGGCGCGAGGCGTGTCCTTGGCGCTGTCTCTGCTCACCGCGCCATGCGCCCCAGCGCCTGCATCTTCCAGGCCAGCCACAGCTTGCGCAGAGGCGGCAGGCTGATGCGCTGGTGGAGCACGCGGAAGTCGTCGGCCTCGATCTCGCGCAGCAGGGTGCGGTAGATGCTGGCCATCATCAGGCCGGGCTTTTGCGTGCGGCGGTCGGCCGCGGGCAGCAAGGCCAGGGCCTCGTCGTAGAGGCGGTGGGCGCGCTCGGCCTGAAAGCGCATCAGCGCGGTGAAGCGGTCCGAGTACTCGCGCTTGGTGATCTCATGCGCCTTGACGTCGAACTGCTGCAGCTCGCTGATGGGCAGGTAGATGCGTCCGCGCATGGCGTCCTCGCCCACGTCGCGGATGATGTTGGTCAGCTGGAAGGCCAGGCCCATCTTGTGGGCGTAGGCCGTGGTTTCTTCCTGCGTCTGGCCAAAGATGCGCGCGGCCACTTCACCGACCACGCCTGCGACCAGGTGGCAGTAGCGGGTCAGGCCCTGGAAGTCCAGGTAGCGGGTCTGCTCCAGGTCCATGCGGCAGCCGTCGATGACCGCCTGCAGGTGGCGCTCCTCGATGGCGTAGACCGGGGCGTGCGGCATGAGCGCCCGCATCACGGGATGGGAGGGCTTGCCTGCAAAGGCCTGGTGCACTTCGTTTTGCCACCAGCCGAGCTTGGTGGCGGCCACGCCGGGGTCGGAGACTTCGTCCACCACGTCGTCCACTTCGCGGCAGAACGCATAAAAGGCGGTGATGGCCGCACGGCGCTCGCGCGGCAGGAAGAGGAAGGCGTAATAAAAGCTGCTGCCCGAGGCGGCGGCCTTGTCTTGGACGTACTGATCCGGATTCATATGGGGCCGGATTGTCCCATGGACGGCTTGGGGCCAAAGCCTGGGTGTCGCAACGGCCGGCCCGCCATCACATGCGCAGGGCGCGCCACAGCAGCAGCGGCGCATCGGCCTTGCCGACGGTGGGGCGGCGGTAGAGGCTGGCGCCCTGCAGCGCATCGACCTTGTCCAGGATGCGCAGCCCGCCCTGCACGACCAGACGCAGCTCCCAGCCGATGCGGCCCGGCAGGCGGTGCACCAGCGGTGCGCCGGACTGCATCAGGGCGCGCGCCCAGGCCGATTGGTCGGCCAACAGCGCGCGCACGGCAGGGGTCAGTGCAGCGGGTTCGGCGCGCAGGTCTTCACGCCGCACGCCATGGGTGGCGCAGTCGGCATCGGTCAGATAGTGGCGCTGGCGTGGCAGGTCCACGCTGAAGTCCTGCCAGAAATTGATCAGTTGCAGGGCGGTGCAGATGGCGTCGCTGCGGGCCAGCGATTCGGCATCATCCACCCCGTACAGATGCAGCAGCAGCCGGCCCACGGGGTTGGCCGAGCGGCGGCAGTAGTCAAGCAGCTCCGCGCGGTCGGCGTAGGTGGTGCCGGATTCGGTCTTGCGCACGTCCTGCGCGAAGGCGCTGAGCAGGTCGTCCATCAGCGCCAGCGGCAGCTGGTGGGCGCGTACTTGCGGCGCCAGCCCTGCAAAGACAAGAGGCCAGGCCGTGCAGGCGAGCATGTAGGCCTCGCCTTCGGTGCCCAGCGCCATCAGGTCGGCACGGTAGGCGGCCAGCGCGCCCAGGCGCTCGGACGGCGTGGCGTCGCCCTCGTCGGCCAGATCGTCTGCAGTGCGTGCGAAGTGGTAGAGCGCGGCAATCGGCGGGCGCAAGCGGGGCGGGCACAGCCAGGACGCCACGGGAAAGTTCTCGTAGTGCGTGACCGGGGCGGGGGAGGCGGGCAGGGTGGGAGCGGTGGACTTCACGGTGGCCGATTGTCGATGCTGCGCGCAAGGCCATGCATTTCACTTGACGGGCTCAAGGGCTTCTCCTAAATTACTAACCCGTCAGTCAGTAAACGGCGCCAGCCAGCTGCCGCGGCATGTTGCCCGGATCTTGCAGCCCGCAGCCGCTTTTCGCACCAGCCCTCCCGGATCCACATGCCCGACTTGCCATCGAACCCTGCCGCGCGCGCTTTGCCGCGCCATCTTCTTCTTGCCCCTCTGTGCCTGGCCGCCGCGCTGGCGCTGGGCGCCTGCTCCAAGGCCGAGCCGCCGCCCGAGCCGGTGCGCGCCGTCAAGCTGCTCACCGTAGGCGTGGGCGCGCTGGACACGCAACTGGAGTACGCGGGCGAGGTGCGCGCGCGCATAGAGTCGCGCCTGGGCTTTCGCGTGGCCGGCAAGCTCGTTCGCCGCGAGGTGGAGCTGGGCCAGCACGTGCAGGCAGGTCAGTTGCTGGCGCGGCTCGATGCCAGCGACTACCGGCTGGGAGCTGACGCCGCGCGCGCCCAGGTGGCGGCCGCGACCACGCAGCGCGATCTTGCCGCCGCCGATGTGAGGCGTTACTCGCAGCTGAAGGCGCAGAACTTCATCAGCGGTGCGGAGCTGGAGCGGCGCGAGGCCACGCTCAAGTCTGCCCAGGCCACGCTGGACCAGGCCAAGGCGCAGCTGGCATCGCAGAGCAATCAGGAGTCCTACGCGCAGCTGCTGGCCGATGTGCCCGGCGTGGTGACCGGCATAGATGCCGAACCCGGCCAGGTGGTGTCGGCCGGATCGCCCGTGGTGCGCATTGCCCAGGACGGCCCGCGCGACGTGGTCTTCGTGGTGCCCGAAGACAAGCGCGGCGCCATCCGGGTGGGCCAGAAGGTGAATGTGCGCCCATGGTCGGCCGGCATGCAGCCGCTGCAGGGCCAGGTGCGCGAGGTGGCGGCCAGTGCCGATCCCGTCACGCGCACCTACCAGGTGAAGGTGGCACTGCCCGCGTCGGACGCAGCCGCCGTGCCGCCGCTGGGTGCCACGGTCCACGCATTGCCCGAGGGCATGGGCCCCATGGGCCAGCCCGTGATCAAGCTGCCCACCACCGCGCTGCGCCAGGAAGGCGGCGGTGGCCAGGGCACGGCCGTGTGGGTGTTCGATGCCGCCAGCAGCACGGTGAAGCTGCAGCCCGTGCAACTGGCCACGGCCGATGGCAACGAGGCCGTGATTGCCGCTGGCCTGACGCCCGGCATGCAGGTGGTGGCCGCCGGTGTGCATGTGCTCACGCCAGGCCAGAAGGTCACGGTCTATCAGGACCGTTATGACAAGGCCCCGCAGCCGGCACAGCAGCAGCCGCAACAGACACTGCCTGCACAGGCGCCTGCCGCCGCAGGCGCTGCGCCCAGCGGAGCGGCCCAATGAGCGGGCCCAAGCACAAGGCGCCGCAGGGCGCGCACTTCAATCTTTCGCGCTGGGCGCTGGACCATGTGGCGCTGACGCGCTATTTCATCGTCGTGCTGCTCCTGCTGGGCTTTGCCTCGTACTTCCAGCTGGGGCAGGACGAGGACCCTCCCTTCACCTTCCGCGCCATGGTGGTGCGTACCAACTGGCCGGGCGCCACGGCGCAGCAGATGGCCGAGCAGGTCACCGACAAGATCGAGCGCACGCTGCAGGAGGTGCCCTACGCCGACAAGATCAGCAGCTACTCCAAGCCCGGCGAGTCGATGATCATCTTCCAGCTCAAGGACAACTCGCGCCCCGGCGATGTCCAGCAGCTGTGGTACACGGTGCGCAAGAAGATCGGCGACATGCGCTACACCCTGCCGCAGGGCGTGCAGGGGCCGTTCTTCAATGACGAGTTCGGCGATGTCTATGGCGTGATCTACGCCCTGCAGGCCGACGGCTTCAGCTACGCCGAGCTCAAGACCATGGCCGACGATGTGCGCCAGCGCCTGCTGCGCGTGCCCGATGTGGCCAAGGTCGAGCTGTTCGGCGTGCAGGACGAGAAGGTCTACATCGAGCTGTCGCAGCGCCGCCTGTCGCAGCTGGGCCTGGACATGAACCAGGTGCTGGGCCAGCTGGGCCAGCAAAACGCCATCGAGGGCGCAGGCGTGCTGCAGACGCCGCGCGAGGATGTGCAGGTGCGCGTGGCCGGCCAGTTCCTGGCGGTGGACGAGCTGCGCGCCATGCCGATCCGCGGCGCATCGGGCGCGCAGCTGCGCCTGGGCGATATCGCCGAGATCCGCCGGGGCTATGCCGATCCGGCCAATGTGAAGGTGCGCCACCAGGGCCGCGAGACGATTGCGCTGGGCGTGTCCATGACCAAGGGCGGCGACATCATCCGCCTGGGCAAGTCCCTGCGCGGCGCCGTGGGCGACATCGCGCGCACGCTGCCGGCTGGCGTGGAGCTGGCCAACATGCAGGACCAGCCCAAGGCCGTGGCCGATTCGGTCAACGAGTTCCTGCAGGTGCTGATCGAGGCCGTGGTGGTGGTGCTGGCCGTGAGCTTCATCAGCCTGGGCCTGCACAAGCGCGAGGGCCACCAGCCGCTGTGGAAGCGCTGGTACATCGACCCGCGCCCGGGACTGGTGGTGGCCATCACCATTCCGCTGGTGCTGGCCGCGACCTTCCTGGCCATGTGGTACTGGAACATCGGCCTGCACAAGGTGTCGCTGGGCTCGCTGATCATCGCGCTGGGCCTGCTGGTGGACGACGCCATCATTGCCGTCGAGATGATGGTGCGCAAGATGGAGGAGGGCTACGAGAAGTACCGCGCCGCCACCTTTGCCTACGAGATCACGGCCAAGCCCATGCTGACCGGCACGCTGATCACGGCGGCGGGCTTCCTGCCCATCGGCATGGCCAAGTCCATGACGGGCGAGTACACCTTCGCCATCTTCGCGGTGACGGTGATTGCGCTGGTGCTCAGCTGGTTCGCCTCGGTGTACTTCGTGCCCTACCTGGGCATGCTGCTGCTCAAGCGCCCGCCGCACGCGGCCACGCTGCCGCCCGAGGTGGCCTCGGGCGAGGTGCCCATCGAGGAGACCAACCTCAATGCCTCGTCGGCCGAGCATGAAGTCTTCGACAGCCCGTTCTACAACCGCTTCCGGCGCGCCGTGAACTGGTGCGTGACGCACCGCTGGCTGACCATCGCCATCACGGTGCTGGTCTTCGCGCTGGGCCTGGTGGGCATGTCGCGCGTGCAGCAGCAGTTCTTCCCGGATTCCAGCCGGCCCGAAGTGCTGGTGGACATCTGGTTCCCCGAGGGCACATCGCTGGCCGCCAACGAAGCCGTCACGCGCCGCGTGGAAGAGCGCTTCATGCAGTTGGACGGCGTGCGCACGGTCAGCGAGTGGGTGGGCTCGGGCGTGCCGCGTTTCTACCTGCCGCTGGATCAGGTGTTCCCGCAGAACAACGTCTCGCAGTTCATCCTGGTCGCCCAGGACCTGCCCACGCGCGAGCGTCTGCGCAAGGCGCTGCCCGCGCTGCTGGCTCAGGAGTTCCCCGAGGTGCGCGGCCGCGTCAAGCTGCTGCCCAACGGGCCTCCCGTGCCCTATCCGGTGCAGTTCCGCGTGTCCGGCACCGATCCGCAAAAGCTGCGTGCCTATGCCGACGAGGTCAAGCAGGTCATGATCGCCAACGCCGACATGCGCGGCGTCAACGACAACTGGAACGAGTCCGTCAAGGCCGTGCGCCTGGAGGTGGACCAGGACAAGGCGCGCGCCCTGGGCGTGAGCAGCCAGGCCATCGCACAGGCGGCCCGCGTCATGCTCAGCGGCTCCACCGTGGGCCAGTTCCGCGAGGGTGACAAGCTCATCGACATCGTGCTGCGCACGCCGTATTCGGAGCGCGACGCCATCACCGACATCGCCAACGCCTACCTGCCCACGGCATCGGGCAAGTCGATCCCGCTCACGCAGATCGCCAAGCCCGTGATGGTCTGGGAGCCCGGCGTGATGTGGCGAGAAAAGCGCATGTTCGCCATCACCGTGCAGGGCGATGTGCGCGAGGGCCTGCAGGGCGCAACGCTGACCCATGCGCTGCTGCCGGGCCTGCGCGAGATCGAGGCGCGCTGGCACGCTGCGGGCGACACGGCCTACCGCATCGATGTGGCCGGCGCCGTGGAGGAAAGCTCCAAGGGCTCGGATGCCATCGTTGCTGGCGTGCCGGTGATGCTGTTCCTCACCTTCACGCTGCTCATGCTGCAACTGCGCAGTGTCAGCCGTTCACTACTGGTGTTCATCACCGGGCCGCTGGGCATTCCCGGCGTGGCGGCGGCGCTGCTGCTGCTGGGCCGGCCCTTCGGCTTCGTGGCGCTGCTGGGCGTGGTGGCGCTGATGGGCATGATCCAGCGCAATTCGGTGATCCTGATCGACCAGATCGAGACCGACCGCGCGCGCGGCGTGCCGGCCTGGGACGCCATCATCGAAGCCGCCGTGCGCCGCCTGCGCCCCATCGTGCTGACGGCTGCCGCCGCCGTGCTGGCCATGATCCCGCTGTCGCGCAGCGTGTTCTGGGGCCCCATGGCCGTGGCCATCATGGGCGGGCTGATCGTGGCCACCGTGCTGACACTGCTGGCGCTGCCGGCCATGTACGCCGCCGTGTTCCGCGTGCGCCGCGAGCCCACGCATTGATGCGGCGAAAGCGCAGAGGCCGCCGCTCAAATCCGGGGTATGGCAATCCACCCCGCAATTGCGGCTAGAATCTGCGCCCTGACCTAGGAGCCGCCGCGCAGGCGGCTCCCCAAGAACCAGCGCGGGTGGCGAAATTGGTAGACGCACCAGGTTTAGGTCCTGACGCCAGCAATGGTGTGGGGGTTCGAGTCCCCCCCCGCGCACCACGCACCAACGCCGCTCAACTGCGGCGAACACTGCTCAAGCCCGCTTCCTGTAGAGGAGGCGGGCTTTTTTTCTGGGTTCTGGGGGCAAAACGGAACGGGTTGAAACCGGCACAAAACAGCGCAAAATCACATCACAATCCCGCGCAGATCCCGCTTGTGATCCCGCGCGGGCTGCAGGAGGTGGGATGGCGTATTTCCGGAAAGTGAAGAACGGCTGGCGGGCCGAGGTGGAGCGTGCGGGTATTCGGCGCACCGCCACGCGGGCGACCAAGGCCGAGGCGCAGGGCTGGGCCGTGGCCGAGGAGGCGGCCATTCTGGCCGGGGCGCGCGGGGAGTTTCCGCGGCGCACGCTGGCCGAGGCGGTGGAGCGCTATCGGCGCGAGGTCACCGACAAAAAGACGGCCAGCACGGCGCGGGCCGACCATTTGCGCTTTGATGCCTGGCTGCGCGAGTTCCCCGAGCTGGCCTCCAAGGTCTTCCACGAGATCACGGGCGACGACCTGGCGCGCTGGCGCGATGCGCGGCTGCAGCAGGTCTCTGGCGCCAGCGTGCTGCGCGAGGCGCAGCAGTTCCGTCCGATCTGGACGCTGGCGGTCAAGCAGTGGAAATGGGTGGGCAAGAGCCCCTGGCCCGAGATCAAGCTGCCGGCCAAGTCCCATGCGCGCCGGCGCACGGGGCAGTGGAGCGAGGTGCGGCGCATGCTGCGCTCGGCCAATGTCTCGCCGCGCCTGGCGCCTGTCACCGCCATGGAGCAGACGGCCTGGACCATGCTGGTGGCCCTGCACACGGCCATGCGCAGCGGCGAGATCCTGCGCATGGGCCGCAGCAATGTGGATCTGAAGCGCCGGGTCTACCGCCTGCCGCACCACAAGACCGAGGCCAAGGTGGGCGAGCGCCATGTGCCGCTGACGCGCCGTGCCGTGCGCCTGCTGCGCGTGCTGGACGCGGCCGCCGAAGCCGCCGGGCGCGACGCCTACTGGACCATCAGCGACGCCAGCCGCGACACGCTCTACCGCAAGCTGCGCGACCGGGTGATGGTGGAGGGCCTGCGCTTCCATGACCTGCGCGCCACGGCGCTGACCTGGCTGAGCAAGCGCGTGGATGTGATGACGCTGGCCCGCATCAGCGGCCACGTGGATATCAACGAGCTGTTCAATACCTATTACCGGGAGACGGCCGAGGACATCGCGGCACGGTTGTAGGCAGTATGGTTGCTAGAAATATCACTCCAATATGATATGTTGACAATATTATTCTAAAGTGATAATTTCAATTCATCATCTTGAGATGATATTTTGAATGCCCTGGCCAGGAGAACACCATGGACCACCTGTTGCAACTGCCCGATCAGCTTGCGCTGCACCTGAAGTCGCTGCGCAAGGCCGCTGGCGTGAGCCAGGCCCAACTGGCACAGCGGCTGGGCGTGTCCCAGTCGCGTGTGGCGGCGATAGAGCGTGACCCGGCCGCCGTCAGCGTGCGCCAGCTGATGGAGATCCTGCAGCTGCTGGATGCCGATCTGCTCATGCGGCCCAGGGCGGATGCGGTGGCTTCTCCTGCGTCTGCAGCACCTGTGCCTGTGCCTGTGCCTGCGCCTGCTGCATTGAGGGTGGCTGAGCCCGCTCCACAACCGTACGCGGGTGACAACGTGCCCCGCAAGCCCGCCGACCGCCCCGTGGCCTTCAAGCCGCAGGCGCTGCCGCCGCACTGGCAGGACCGCAAGCCGAAAGGGTCCTGGTGATGGCGGCGCTGGGCGTCTGGATGAATGGGGAGCGGGTGGGCACCTGGGAGGTCACGCGCACGGGCCGCCATGTGTTCGCCTATGACCCGGCCTGGCCGCAGAGCGCGCATGCGCGGCCGCTGTCACTGTCCATGCCCTTCACGCGCGACCTGACGGTGGCGGGCGAGGTGGTGGCCCATTATTTCGACAACCTGCTGCCGGACGGCGAGGGCATTCGCCGGCGCATTCACCAGCGCTTCGGACTGCGCGGGATCGACGCGTTTTCGCTGCTGGAGGCCATTGGCCGCGATTGCGTGGGTGCCGTGCAGCTGCTGCCCGAGGGGGCCGTGCCCGACGGTTTTGACCAGGTGCGCTTCGAGCCGCTGAGCGAGGCGCAGATTGCAGAGCACCTGGCCAGCCTGGGTGGCGGGTTTGGCGCGCTGGAGGTGGACCAGGAGTTCCGGCTGTCCATCGCCGGTGCGCAGGAGAAGACGGCGGTGCTGCGCCATGGCGGCCAGTGGTGCCGCCCGCTGGGTGCGACGCCGACCACGCATATCCTGAAGCCGGCCATCGGCGTGGTGCCGCACTGGCACTACGACCTGAGCGAGTCAGTGGCCAATGAGTGGCTGTGCGCCCGCCTGCTGGCCGAGCTGGGCTTTGCCGTGGCCGACAGCAGCATCGAGACCTTTGGCGGTCAGCAGGTGCTGTGCGTGGAGCGCTTTGACCGCGCCTGGACGGCCCAGGGCTGGATTGCGCGTCTGCCCCAGGAAGATTTCTGCCAGGTGCGCGGCGTTGCCAGCGCCAACAAGTACGAGACCCACGGCGGGCCCGGCATGCTGCAGTGCCTGCAGGTGCTGCAGCATGGCAGCGAGCCTGCCCAGGATTGCGCCCGCTTCGTGATGGCCCAGCTGGCATTCTGGCTGCTGGGGGCCACGGACGGGCATGCCAAGAATTTCTCGGTGTTCCTGCAGCCGGGCGGAGGCTATGAGATGACACCTCTGTACGACGTGCTGTCGGCCTGGCCCATCATCGGTCACGGCCACGGCAAGATTGCCCGCCAACGCGCCAGGATGGCCATGGCCCTGCCGGGGCGCAGCCGCCACTACCGCCTGGCCGAGATCCAGCGCCGCCACTGGAAGGCCTTGGCCGAGACCACGCGCATCGCAGGCCTGTGGGAGAGCATGGTGGAGATGGTCGAGGCGCTGGACGGCGCCATCGACCGGCTGCAGCCGCGCCTGCCGGCCAGCGTGCCGCAGCCTATGGCCCGGCAGATCTTCGACGGGGCGCGCGACCAGGCACGCCGCTTTCTTGCGGGCAGCGATCACTGAGCGCACGGCGATGGCCTGGTGCCGGCTCACCGGCGCCCCTCGGCCCAGGCCTTGACGTCGGCCATGCGCCAGTAGCGGATGCGGCGGCTGGCGTTGATGAAGGGCTTGGGAAAGTCCGGGCGCTTGGTCAGGCGCGCGGTGACGTGCTCGCGGCTCAGGCCCAGGTAGTTGGCGATGCCCTGGGTGTCCAGGCGCGGGGCGCTGTGAAAGAGTTCCATGTTCTGTTGCGTCATTGCGGTGTTCTCCGATGTCGTGTCCGGTGCTTGATCAGGCGTGGCGCGGCGTGATGGACTTGCCTGCCTTCTTGCGCTCCACACGTTCAATGCGCCCGACTCGCTCAACTCGCTCGACTCGCAGCACGGGCCGGCCGCTGGCCAGCAGGGCGCAGGCCTGGGCGTGGCTGGCGCTGGCCGCCTTCAGGCGCAGCACGGGCAGCAGGCGGGCGTCGGCCAGTTGATCCAGCTGTGCGGCGTCCACGCCGTGGGGGATGAGGGTGGCGCGGTAGCTGCGCAGGGCGGTGATGTTGTGGTGCATGGTGGGTCCTCCTGGGGTGGATCAGCTGGTAAAGAAAGGGTGGTTGGATGGCGTGGCGCCGGATGCGGAGCGGTGCAGCACGGAATCGGCACCCGAACCGGGCTCGGCCGGGTTGGCCCGGTCCTCGCGCTGGTGCCCGCCGCGGCCGATGAGGGCGCGCAGCGTGTGGCCCGTGAGCCGGGCCGTACAGTTATTGAAACCAGTCCAAGCGCGCGCCAGCGGCGCGCGGGCGGGCAAGGTGGGCGGGGCCACGTCGGCGACCTCGGCGCCCTCGGCGCTTTCTGCACCGTGGGTTTCCTGGAACTCCAGCGTGGCGCGAGCCACGCTGCGCCAGGCGATGCGGCGCGAGACCAGCCACTGGCCGCGCCGGGTTTCCAGGCCCACCACGCGGCCGCAGCCGGGCGCGATGGCCTCGCCGTATTGGTTGACGGCGCCGGCGGGCACGGGGCGGCGTGCCATGCGCAGGTGCCAGCGGTCGCGGGCCAGGCAGTGGCCGCCCATGGCTTCCATGTAGCGGCGCCAGTCGGCGGGGATGTCGGGCCCGTGGCGGTGGCTGGCGCCCCAGGCCTTCCAGCTGGCCTTGTCGCCGTCGATGCGGATCTGTTCGACCTGGTCCTTGCTGACACGGCGCAGCTCGCGCCAGACGCAGACGCTGGGCATGCCCACGGCCTGGAACTGGCGAATGCCCCAGCAGGCGGCCCAGGCGTCCACGCGGCGGTGGCCGGGCATACCGCCCTGCTCCACATCCCACAGGCGGCCCTGCACCACGTCCAGGTGGTCGGCCAGGGCCGCATGGCCCACGCTCTTGGCGATGTACTTGGCCACGTAGCCGGCAGCGCCGCCGCCGGTCATGCGCTTGACGTTGACGCGGTTGCGCTGGGCACCGCGCTCGTCGCCATCTTCGCTGAGCCACCATTTGCGGATGGCGGCCTCGATGTGCTGGGCGTGCTCCTCGCACTCGGCCCAGACCAGGGCGTGCCAGTGCGGCGTAGCGTCATGGTGCGGCTCTGCCACGCGGATGCCGTACATGGCGACGCGCTGGCGGCCCAGGTGGGAGCGCACGCGCGCCCACATGGTGCGCAGCCACAGCTGGGCATCGCGCGGCGTGCTGTGGCCGTCGTAATGGGGATTGGGGCGCGGCCGGCCGCCGCTGCCCAGCGTGACGGCGTGAAAGCGGCTGGGCGCCGTCAGCGTGAGAAAGAGGCCGACGTGGCTGCGCGCGTCGGCATATTCCTCTGCGCCGCGGATGCGCGTCATCAGCTCGCCGCCACGGATCACGGGGTTGGCCGGCGACAGCGCGGCCAGCTCGGCCAGGGTGAAGACCTGGCCGGCCTCGTTTCGGTAGAGGCTGCGCTCCAGCGCGCGGGCGTTGCGCTCGATCTGCGCGGTGCGCCGGCGCACGGTGGCATTGCTGGCATAGCCGCCGGCGCTGCGGTTGACGATGCCCAGCTTGACGGCACCGGCCTCCACGGTGCGCGTGACGTGGCGGCGCAGCATGCGGCGCCACCAGGCGGCATCCAGCGCGCGGCGGATGGCGGGCTCGCCGGCCAGCGGCGTGCTTTCCTGCAGGCCCAGCATGCGCAGCATCAGCCGCACCAGGTCCACGCGTGCGGCCAGGTCCATGTTCTGGGCCTGGGCGCCGGCGTCGAGCTCACCGACTTCGTCGCTCAGGCGCCTGGCCATCTGGCAGATCTCGTAGTCGTCCAGATTCCATTCGGCCGCACGGCCGTGGCGGCTGGCAAAGTCGTCAATGGCGGCCAGCGCGTCGTGGCAGGCAGCCCATTCGGGCTGGCCGTTGGCGTGTTGCGCGCCCTTTTGCCAGTCGCCCAGGCCCAGCAGCTTCATGGGCTGCAGCCACTGCGGCGGCAAGGCTTTTTCCAGCGCCTGCATGGCGCGCTGGACCATGTGGGGGCGCGGCTTGTGCTGGTCCCATTGCTGCAGGCTGGCGGTGCGCAGCCTGCGGCCGGTGGATTTGGCGGCGAGCAGGACGGACATGGGCTCAGGTCCTCAGGGCCAGCGCGCGCAGCGGCAGCAGGCAGCTGCGCAGCGCGCGGATCTGGCGGCGGATGGCGTCGCGCTCGGGCGGCGGCATTTCGCGCCAGTCGCGCAGGGCCAGCTCCTCGATCTCGCCGTCTATTCCCGCCAGCAGCACCAGGGCCATGCGGTAGTGGCTGGCCAGGCCCGCCCATTCGCGGCTTTCGGCGCTGCCGCAGCGGCCGTTTGCGCAGCGCTGCGCGGCCTCGCGCTGCAGTTCGCGCAGGCGGATGCGGCAGTCCTGGACGCTCAGGCGCTGGTAGGCCTCGGGCAGCGCGGGCGGGTCCTCGGGCCGGTATTCGGGCGCGGGCGCATCGTCTGCCCGCAGCAGTCGCATCAGATCGGAAAGGCGCAGGTCGCCGAGCTTCATGGTCTGTCCAGGTCGTTTCAGGGTGAGCGCATCCCGCAGGGCCTTCATGCAGGCTCCGCAGGTTGCGGAAAGGGGGGGGGTGGCGGCGGTGCAGGCGGGCTGCCCGCGCGCCGGGTGGGGCGCCGTCAGGAGCGGCGAAGGCGCCGGCCGCGCTAGCTGCGCGCGCCTTCGGTGGATTGGGCGGATTCGGCCGCCTGGGCTGCGCGGTGCGCTGCGCCTTCGTATTGCGAGGACGGCATGGCGTCCAGCTGGGTCTGCAGCAGCTTGCGCTTGATGTGCGTGCTCATCGGCAGGATCACCATGGGGTTGGGGATGGCGCTGGGGCTGATGGTGCGGTTGATCTCGGTCACCGCCGAGAACACATGGCCGCACTCGAAGTTGCGGCACTGGAAGATGGTCTCGCGGCTGGTGCTGGTCAGCTGCAGGCTGGTGCGGGTGTAGGCGTGTTCGTTGCAGTGGGGGCACATCATGCGCATGGCAGGCTCCTGGGGGCAGTTGGGATCGAAGACAAGGCGGTGAACAGGTCGGCGCGGGTGGCTATCGCGCCTGATCGGCCTGGGGCAGCGGCGGCATCTGCTGCTCGTACTGCTGCATGCCCATGCGGTACAGCTTCAGCGCGAAGTTGGAGGCGCTGCGGCTTTCACGGCTGGCATAGCGGGCGTGGCGTTCGCGTTCGGATGCCGTCATGCGCAGTGGCACGGGCCTGTCATGAAGCACCGGATCCGCAGGGATACCGGGCACGGCTCTGGGGGAGTGCATGGCTGTCATGTAGTATTTGGGATGGTTTGGATGGTTTGGTTACACGCTGACTGCATCATTGCTCGAAATTTCGAGCATGTCAATTGATGAATAGAAGAAATTTCGATCACATCGGTGAAAGGCTGAGGCAAGAGCGTCTGCGTCTGGACGTGGCGCAGCTCGCCATGGCCGACGCCTGCGACGTCTCGCGCGGCACCCTGGCCACCTGGGAGAAGGGCGAGCAATCGCCCAATGCGGCCGCCCTGGCCGTGATGGCGGGTCTGGGCGTGGATGTCCTGTATGTGGTCACGGGCCAGCATGCGAACGCATCGGTCCAGACCCTGGCGCCCGACGAGCGCGAGCTGCTCGATTGCTACGGCCGGGCCGACGATTCGGGCCGCGCCGCCATCATGGCCGTGGCGACCCTGGCCGCGCGCTGAACGGCCTGCGCCGGCCGCTCCAGGACGCGCTCTACCTGCCCCTCTCGCTCACTTGGCACGCGTCTCCAGCGTCAGCTTGGAGGTGAAGCCGCCGTCGCCCAGCTCATGCTGGATCTTGACGACCAGCCACGGCGTGTCATCGATCTCCGCCTTGAACCCCTGCAGCTTCAGCGGCGTCTGCGGCATCAGGTCGGGCCGCGCCAGCGCCAGCTTCAGGCCCATGGTGGCCTTGGCGCGGTTGATGCGGCCCATCTCGGCCTTGGCGGCGGCCTGCGCCTCGGCCTCGCTGCCGTAGGTGTCCTTCAGGCGCTTTTCGTTGTCCTCGGCGCCCTGCGTGGCGCTGCGTTTCTCGGCCCGATCCGCGTCGTTCCAGTACGCGCGCACGCCGCTGTAGTCGTTGCGTGCGGCCGTGTGATAGTTGTGGCTGTCGCCCACGGCGCGCGTGAGCGTGGCGGCCTCCACGGCCTGGCCGGCAGCGGTGATCTTGCTGTCGATGGCGATGAAGGCCAGCTTGCCCTTCTTGACCGTGCACACGGCGTCATACTGCCGCGCCAGGCGGCTGCAGAAGTTCAGGTCGCTTTCGTGGGTCTGGTCGATGTGGTCCACGCGCAGGTTCTCGAACTGCGCGTCCACGCGCACCTGCAGGCCGTTGCGCTGGGCGATGCTGCGCACGATCTGGCCCAGCGTGCTGTTGTGGTAGCTGTGCTCGGAGCGCGTGCGCAGCTGGCGCTTGAGCTCGGCCGAGCGCGCATGCACCACGATCCTGTCGGGCGCACCCTGGTGCTCCACCTCGTCCACCTCGTAGGTGCCCTTGTCGACCAGGCCATGTCCGGCCCAGCCCAGCTTCAGCGCGATCTTGGATCCCTTGCCCGGCATGGGCAGGCGCCCATCGCTGTCGTCCAGCGTGATGTCCAGCTTGTCAGCCTCTTCGCCGCGCGATTCGGACAGCGTCAGGTTCATCAGCCGCGTGTCCACCTGGCTGGTGATGTTGCGCCCGTCCAGGACGATCTCGTACTGGGGCTTGGCGTGCAGGTATTCCTGTGTGGTCATCAGATCCACCATTCCCAGAAGTCTTCATCGGGCCAGGGGTCGACGCCGCCGCCGCCTTCGGCCAGGTGGTCGTCCACGCGGGCCAGCTTGAGATCGAACTCGATGCGGCGCGGCTTGCCGCCCGGTGTGTAGTGCGTGCCGGTCTGCTGCAGGCTCTCGATGACCCAGGCGCCCAGGATGCTTTCGCCGCCCACCAGGGCCCATGCCTTGCCCTGGTCGGCCATTTCGCGCAGGTCGTCCAGCGACTTGGCCGTGCCCCGGAACTCGGGTGCGAGCACGCCGGTCAGGCCCAGCGTTTCATCGCCTGGGCCCAGCGACTGGCGGGCGGGGCGCGCGCCCACGCGGCTGTTGCTCGGGTGGCGCCAGGTGCTGCTGCGCACCAGCTTGTCGAATGCCAGTGTGTCGATGCCGAAGGCAAACTGGCCCAGTGTGATCAGCATGCTCATGCTCCTCAGTCGATGTCCGACAGCTGCGACAGCACGCTGGAGCGCTTGGCCATGTCGCGGCGGTCCAGCTCGGCGGCCACGGCGCGGGCAATGGCCTGCGCATCCTGGCCGGGCGCAGCGTTGACGGTGATATGGATGGTGGCGCCGGCCACCGGGGCCGGTGCCGGCGCGGGTGCAGCGGCGCTGGCCAGCGGCGGGCGGCTGTCGATGCGCACGGCGCCCGTGTCGGCCAGGGCCGGCATGGCACCCGTGGCCAGCGTGGCCGCCGTGGCTGCGGCCGCAACACCCTGGCGCAGTGCGCCGGCGCGGCCCTGGTCGGGTGCTGATGCATCGCCGGATTTGAACCACGAGCCCACCGACGAGGCCAGGCCGCTGATGCCCTTGCCGGCCAGGTCAGAGACCACGCCGAACAACCCGCCCGTGGCGCCATCCAGACCGGCCTTGCCGGCCTCCAGCAGCGTGCCGCCGACGCCCTTCCAGTCGCCGGCCTTGAAGGCGGTGGACAGGCCGTCCCAGTTCTGCATGATCGAGCCGCCCGCGCCCATCAGGCCACCTGCGAGCCGGCCCATGGGTGTCATGCGCACCAGGCCCATCAGCGATGCGGCTGCACCACCCAGACTACCGCCCAGGCCACCGCCGACGGCACCTGCGGCCCCCAGGCCGGCGCCCAGCAGGCCCATGACGGCGCCCGCACGCCCCTTGCCGGCCACGCCTTTGGCTGCACCTGCACCGCCGCCGAAGATGCGGCCTGCAGCGCGGCCCGCGCCGGCCAGGGCGGTGCCTATGCTGCCCATGGCAGCGCCGCGGCCCATCATGGCCAGCGACAGGACCACGGCGCCCAGCCCGCGCCTGAGCACGCCTGCAGCGTTGCTGGCCATGCGCATGCCGCCGGCCAACAGGCCCATGGCACTGCCGCCGCCGCCCATCATGCCCAGCGACAGGACCACGGCCGCCAGGCCGCGCCTGAGCACGCCCAAGGCGCCGCTGCCTGCGCCCATGGCCGCGCCCAGCAGGCCGAACACGGTGCGCGTGAGCAGCAGCGGCGCCAGCAGGCCGAACAGCACGCTGCTCACCAAACCGACGCCTGCCACCAGCAGGCCCAGCACGGCCACGATGCGCAGCGTCCACTGCACGATCTGGGGATGCTCCTTGACCCAGGCACGCATTCCTTCGGTCATCTCGCGCAGCGTGCCCAGCACGGCCTTGAGGTCGGACTCGATGGTCGAGCCCATGTCGCTCAACAGGCCGTTGTAGCTGTCCTTGACGGACTCGTATTGGGCCGAGACCGAGTCCTTCAGGATGGCCACGCGCCCATCCAGATCCGCCTGTGACTTGAGCTGGGAGGCGATCTGCTGGTAGCCGCCCGGGCCCTGCTGGATCAGCGCCTCCAAGGCCTTGCGCGTCTGCGCGTCGCCGCCGGCCAGCTTGTCCAGCGCAGCGGCGCGCAGCTTGTCGCTGCCCAGGCTCTGCAGCTTTTGCAGCTGGGCCATCATCTGCTCGGTGCCGCCGAACTGGCCGCTGGCGTCCTTGAAGTCCAGCGACACGCCCTGGCTCGCGAGCATCTTGTTGACCTGGCCCAGTTTGGCCGGGTCCATGGAGTTCTTGACCAGGTTGCCGACGGCCTTGCCGGCGGCCTCGCCACTGATGCTGGCGTCGTTGAGCATGAGCAGCAGCGGCGCGAACATCTGTCCCGACCTTGCGCCCTGCTGTCCCAGCTGCGGCAGGGCCTTGCCGATGGCGTCCAGGCCCTTGACCATGCCTGTGGGGTCCAGTCCCAGGTGGGAGGTGCGCTGCACCGTGTCGGCCAGTGCGGCCATGTCGCCCGCGCTTGCGCGGGTGGCCTGCTGCAACTGCGCCGCGAACTCGCCGGCCTCCTTGGCGGGCATGTTCAGCACCGCGCCCAGGTTGGCCGCCTGCCGGGCCACGCCGCCCAGCACATCCTGCGAGGACACGCCCTGGCGCTGCAGCTGGTTCATCATCGCGATGTAGTCGGCCGTGCTGCCGGGCATGTCGGTGCCCAGGCTCTTGGCCAAGTCCAGCACCTGCTGGTAATCGGCGCCCGGCTTGCCGTTGCTGCCCGCCATGGTGGCGCGCAGCTGCGCGGCGGCCTGGTCGTCGGTCATGAAGGCCTGGCTCACGGCGCGCACGGGCGCCAGCATCTTGCCGCCCGTCTCGCGCAGCGCCTGGCCGCGATCGGCCAGGGTCTTGCTCTGCTCGCGCAGGGCGTCGATCCTCTCCAGACGCTGGGCGGCCGGTGCCACCACCTTGCGCTGCTTTTCCATCTGGGCCGTGGTGGCGCGGATGTCGTTGTGCAGCTTGCGCTCGTGCGCGGACAGGTTGCCCGTGTCCACGCCCGCGCCGCGCAGGCCTTCGCGCATATCCATCAGGCGCGATCGCTGCGTGGCGCGCAGCAGCGCCAGGCGCTCCTCCTCGACCTGGGCCGAACGCAGCGCGCGCAGCATGGCGCGCGAGGGCTGCTCGCCCGCGCCCGATTCCAGCCGCAGCTGGGCCATCTGCTGGCGCGCGCCGCGCAGCCGTGCCGTGGTGTCTGCCAGGCCGCTGCGCAGCGCGCGGTAGTCGCCCAGCTGGGTTTGCTGCTGCTGCAGCTTTTTCAACTGGTCGACCGTTTCCTTGAGCTCCCGGGCCGTGTTGCTGCTGGTTCTTCCCAGCAGCGCCAGGGGCTGGTGCACGCGCTCGGCCTGCTTGAGCACCTCGTCCAGGCGCAGGGTGTCAACGGCCATGGAAGGCTCCCTGGCCTGTGCGGTGTTGGCGTTGGGTGGAGGTCATGGGCAAGGGGCGTGCAATAGAGGGGCGAGAGGCGGGCGATGGAGTGGGGGTGGTGCTCAGTCCTGGCTCAGTCCTGGCTTTCGTAGCGCTCGCGCGCCCGCTCATGCCATTGGCCGAGTTCGGCCAGCGACATGTCCTCCATGTCCGCCGGCCGCCAGTGGAAGACCATGGCCAGGTCGGCCATGGCGTCCTCTACGCGCTCGGGAATTGCTCCCTCTGCGCCTTCGGCACCAAAAAAGAGGCCACCTCCGTACCCAGGGTCACCAGGTCGGCGGGGTCCAGCTGCAGCACCTCGGCCTTGTGCAGCATGGGCTCGGTCACGCGCGGCAGCAGGGTCTGCAGCGCGGTCACGTTCATGTGCAGCAGCTCGACCAGCGACAGGCCGCGCAGCGCGCCGGCATTGGGGCGGCGCACCAGCACCCGGGCCAGGTCGCCGCCGGGGCGCTTGAGCGGCACGTCGAGCGTGATCTCGCGCGCATCGCCCGATGCGAGGGCGGCCGCATTGGCGGCAGCCTGGTTCTGGAGGTCTTCCTGGGGCTTGGTGGTGTCCATGGTGTGTCAGCGTTCGGGTGAAGAAAAGAGGAGGACCGGGCCGGCCGGCCCGGTCAGTTGAGCCAGGCTCAGATGCCCAGCGCGGCGCGGACCTGGGCCAGGCGGTCGATGCCGTTGACGACTTCGACGAAGTTGACCGGATCGATCTCGATCAGCACCTGGCCGTTGATGGACAGGCGGTAGTAGCTGACGGCCAGCTTGTACTTGATCTCGGTCTTGTCGCCGGCCTTGGCCTTGCCGGGGTCGAACTCCGAGAAGCGGCCACGCATGACCACTTCCAGTGAGTCCACGCCTTCGCTGTCATCGCCCTGCAGGGCGCCGGCGAAGCGCAGCAGCACGCCGTCGTGGCGCAGCGTGCCCCAGGTGGAGATCAATTCCTTCATGTAGCCGGCAGCGGTCAGGTCGGCCTCGATGGCCTCCATGCCGAAGTCCAGGCTGACCTCGCCGTTCATGCCGCCGGCGCGGTACTTCTCCATCTTGCGGGTGAGCTTGGGCAAGCCCACTTCGGGCATGTCGCCGATGTACGAGTTGCCATCCACGAAGGTGGCGAAATTCTTGAGAGAGCGGGGCAGTCCCATGGTGCTTTTCTCCTGTGTATCCGGTGTGTTCGGTGTATTGGGTGTGTCGGGTGCGGCCACCGCTTACTGGCCGGTGCCCACGCGCAGGGCGAAGTCGGCGAAGTAGCGATCGGTGATGCGCTGGCGAAAGCCCAGGTCCTCCAGCGGAGGCACGGGCGTGTAGTCGTAGTCCAGCACCAGCTTGCCGGCCTTGAGCGTGGCGGTCTCGTTGACCGTTTCGTCGTACCAGGCCTTGCCGTCCAGGATGTAGCCCAGGGCCTTCAACTCGCGGAACTTGGTGTTGATGCCTTCCAGGATGTCCTTGACCAGGCTGGGGTGCATGGGCTTGTCCACGGCCCAGAAATGCGCCTCGGCCATGGTGTCGGCCAGCACCTGCGCGGTGCGCACGCTGGACTCGAAGCGGAACAGCTCGCTGTCCGTGCAGGTGCGCGAGCCCCAGAAGCGGTGGCCCTGGCTCTGGATCAGCGTGGTGATGCCGGCCTGGTTGAGGATGCCGGCCTCGGTATCGGGGCTTTGCAGGTCCCAGTGCACATCGCGCGAGATGCCCAGAACGCCGGACAACGGCACGTTGGACAGCGTCTTGTGCCAGCCCTGCTCCTGGTCGATGCGCGCGCGCAGGCCCAGCGCGTAGGCCACGGGCGAGGCGTCCTGCACGGCGGCGGTGGACAGGTCCAGCGCCTTGAAGCCGGGCCACAGCAGCATCAGCTCGCGCTGGCCGAAGTGCTCGCGGTAGGCCTGGGCCTCGGCCACATCGTTGCCGATGGCCGCTGCATACGCAAAGCCGCGCAGCTTGATGGCCACGGACGCCAGCGCGTCGGTCACGGCCTGGCTGTCCAGGCCCGGTGCGCCCAGAATGCGCGGCTTGACGCCGAGCTGGGCCTGGGCCGCCAGCAGCGCCTGCAGGCCCGTGTACTGGTTGCCGGCGGTGGTGCCGATGACCTTGGCGTCCTGGTCGGTGCGGCGCTCGGCCTCGGTGGCGCCTTCGCCATCGGCCACGCGCACCACGACCAGCACCGGGCGGCACTGCTCCTTGATGGCGTTCAGCGCCTGGGCCAGCGTGCCCTTGGTGCCGGCCTTGCCGATGGCCGCATCGACCTTGGTGACCAGCACCGGACGGTTCAGCGGGAAAGTGGCCGCATCGGCGTCGCTGGCCGTGGCCACGAGGCCGATCACGGCCGTGGACACGATGCGGATGGAATTGATGCCTTCGCTCACTTCCGTGACGCGAATGCCATGATGGAACGGGGCTGTCGCCATGGTGTTCTCCGGGTTGGGGGGTGGTTGGGCCGTGGGGCTGTCGTCAAAAAGGGGTGGTCACGGCTGTTCGTGGGCTTGTACGGGGCCGTCCAGGATTTCCTGGGCACGCCCCGCGGCGATGAGTCCGAAGGCCTCGAACTGGCGCAGGCTGTCGGCCAGTTCGGGGTCGTCAAGATCGAGTTGCCGCGCCTGCTCGATGTCCTTGAGCAGCGAGCGCAGCGTGGCCGCGTTGAGCCGGTCGGCCTCGCCCGCCTCGGCACGGTCCACCACGGCCCACTCCAGCGCCGTGCGCTCGACCACGGTGAAGCGGCGGCGCAGGGCGTGGGGGGTGATTTGGCGGGGGGCGGGTTCGTTGGACGCTGCCTGGTCTTCAGGCAAGGCTTGCGCCACGTCTTCCCAGTGCGTGCCCGTCCAGCGGCGGCCGAGCACCGAGGTGTCGTAGCGGGGCAGAGGGAGCAGGTCGGGGGCGTTGAGCTCGGCGTGCGTTTCGGTGATGGCGAAGGCCACGCCGGCGGGGGTGAGCTGGGCGTAGTGGTGGGGCATTTATTTGTACTCCACCAGTTCCCAGGAGACTTTGGCCTGGGACCACCACCACGAGCGCCAATAAGCCGATGCTTTGATCTGATTGCCGCTCAATAGCTGGATGAACGTATCGTAGGGGTAGTAGGTTTCGCCGCTCTGCCAAAAGCCCTGCGATCCGAGGCTATGCAGGACACTCTTGGCGGGGTTCACTGGCGCGATGCTGATGGTCAACTCAGTTGGCCCATCGGTGACGAAGGTGATCAGACCGCGTTGCACGCTTTTGATAATGCTGCTGCCGCTTATCTGTGTGTTCAGCCCTGCAATCTCATTGCGCACGGCTACCACGGCACTGCCCAGCGCAGCAATCTCCTCCCGCGTCTTCACCAGATCGGCGCTGATGACGGCATCCAGGCTCATGCAGTCACCTTTGCGCAAGCTGCGGTGTTGGCGGGATCGACAGTGAATGTTTGGGTCATGCTGAAGTTCATGCAGCCAAGGCGGCCTGGTTGTCCTGGCAGGGCCTGGCGCCTGCAGCCTGCAAGGCCGCTGGCGTTGTGCCCGGGTTGCATTGATGTTCTCGCGGCGGGGGCTTGGGCACCAGCGACCTTGGCTGTGCCGGAGGGCTGCACAGAGGCTTGGTTTGGCGCTGGTTCGGGGTGCCGACCAGGAAAGGAAAAGCCCCGGCCACTCAACGGGCGCCGGGGCTTTTGCAGGTGGAGATGTCAGGGGCGTTCGCCGGGCTGGACGGGTGCCCCGAGGATCTCGCTTGCGCGGCCTGGTGCGATCAGTTGCAGGTCCTCGATAAGCCGCATGCCGGCGGCCACATCCGCATCGTCCAGGTCGATGAAGCCGGCCTGTTCCTGGTCCTTCAGGCAGGCGCGCAGCATGGCGGCATCCTTGCGCTGCTTCTCGCTGGTGTCGGAACGGTCCACGGCTGCCCATTCGATGGCCGAGCGTTCGGCCAGGGTGAAGCGGCGGCGTAGGGCCAGGGGGGTGATGTGGCGTGGGTCTGGATGCTGTGGCAAATCTGGCAGGATCGGCGGCTTCTCGTAGGGGTGTTCTATCCAGCCGTTGCCGGTCCACAGGCAGCGTGTGGCGCCGGGCTCTTCGGGCATGTCGGTGCATGATGGCGCCAGTGTGGTGCAGCGTTCGCGCCAGCCTTCGTGTTCGCCGACGTACCAGCCCCGGAGGTCGTATTCATAATGCACAGTAAAGCTCCATTGCCTGGGGCGCACTTTCGTAGCGCGGGCCTAAGCTGTTTGCATTCGAGTTGAAGATGATTCCGCTACCGTCCACCTTGGCATACACACCTGGCGGAGCTTCGGCAGCAGAACTGCGGCCTGTGGGGAAACTTGGAAGTAGCCGGAACCGGATACCGTCTCTAGTCTCCAGCAACGCCATCCTTCCTATGTCGGTGGGGATGCTGCTGCTCAGGCGTACGGCCACGTACAGGGCCCCTTTGTATACGCCTGCAAATTTTCCGATATCTGAAATGAAATTGTCGCTGCCAAAGCAGGTGCCTCGCGCTCCAATACGCCAATTGACCCCATTGTCGGAAATAATTGAGGAAATGCCTCCACTGCTGCTGTCGAAAATGATGAGCCTGCCATTGATCTCAAAAGGTATGCGTGGCCCGGTGGCGCCATAGTGGCTTGGCATTTCCGTAAGCATGGCAGTGAGGTCGACAGCGGGCTTCCAGTTTGTCCTCCCGTCACTGCTCACGAAGGCTCGGTCGCAGTAGTGACTGAGTATTACGTACTGCGAACCATTGTGCAGTGCAAACCTCCAGATGCCTGCTTCTGGTAGCGTGATGCTTTCTCGCTGACCAGCTTCCGTGAGCAAGAAAATGCTACTGCTGGTGGAGGTCGAGAAGGCGTAGCCGTACTTTCCTGCAGAACAAAGAGGGTAGAAGTAACCGCTGCCACCAGATACCGCTGCCCAATTGATACCATTGTTCAGGGATGAGATGATATTGTGAGGGCTTGAGATTTGGGTGCACCATATGGTCTTGCCAACGGTAATGAGTCCGGAAATCGAAGAACTGTAGCGATATGTCCAGGTTTTCAAATCGGGTGAGGTGTATACATAGTTTGTGTTGGTGCCTGAGACTTGAGTGGCAGCGTAAATTTCACCATTGTGGCAAATGCTCTCGAAAGCATAGTCAGGATTGGATTTCGGGGCTAGTCGATATGGACTGTCTCCACCAAGCCGCACTTCTTGCTGCAACTGATCATTGCTTTCCCACACCGATCGGGACCGCAATTGCAGCCCCATCCCCTTGTCCAGGCTCTGCGCCAGCCTCCGCACCTCGCTGTGCGTCACCACATCGAAACTCATCCCTGTACCTCCGTCGCATTCACCCCCGACACCCGTCCCGTGGCGGCGTCGTAGGCATAGGTTTCCGTACGCACGCGCCCGCGGTAGCTGGTCTGCTGCTGGGAGACGCGGCCGGCGCCGTCGTAGCTGACGGCGGTGGTGGCGCTGAAGCCGTTGACGCTGCGCGTGATGCTGCTGATGCGGCCCTGGGCGTCGTAGCCGAAGCTTTCGCTGGTGGCGCCATTGGCCGGGCCCAGCGCGATGTGCTCCGGGTTGAGCTTGACGTTGATGCCGGCAACACCGTTGACGCTGGCTACCTTGCCGGTGCTCAATGCCTGGGCAGCGGTCTCCAGCTGCTCTATGCGGTGTGCCACCACGTCCATTGCGTCCTGCACGCCCTGGGAACTGGCCTTGGTGTCGATGAGCTGGCGCGCTGCGGTCAGCGCCTGGTCCACGTCCTGCACCGCCTGGCGCAGCCGCAGCACGTCGTCCTCGAGCCGGTTGTCGGGATGGGGCAGGGGCCAGCCCTGCGCTGTCTTGTCGTCGTGCAATGTCATATCACGATGGCTCGCAGGTTGGTGACCTGGGGACGGGCGCTATGGCTGCCCGTGAGCACCAGGCGAACTCGCAGGCGCTCGGCGTTGATGCCGGCCAGGCGATAGGTGATCTCCAGCACGCCGGCGGTCTGCGGGCTGGTGCTCAGGTAGGGGACGTTTACCCAGGTGCTGCTGCCCTCGGCCTGCATCTGCACGACCAGGGAGCTGCCAGCGGGCAGCGCGGCCTCTGCCACTACGCTGAGCGTGGTGTTGCTGCCGGCGTTGATGGTGGGGCTGATGTAGTCGCCGGTGTTTTGCAGGCTGGCGGCGGCCAGTTGCATGCCGGGCAGCAGATGGGCTGCCAACTGGGTGTTGCCCGAGAGCTTGGCGCGCACGGCCACTTCGCCGTTGTAGCGGCTGGCCAGTTGCACGGGCTGGCCGGCTGCGGCCTCCAACGTGGTTCCATCCTCCAGTTGCATGGCGAAGACCACCTGCGAGTCGGCTGCCGGCAGCATGGCGCCGGCCTGCACCATGAGGTCGGTGGCGTCCTCCACGGTGACGCGGCCCAGCTCGACGGTGCGGGTGTTGGCCGTGTGTTCAGCCGCCAGCAGTTCGAAGGCGAGATCGCGCGTCTGGTGTGGCGTCCAGGTGCTGGCGTTGCTGCTGGACAGCAGCACGCCCACGCTGTAGGGCTGGCTGGTGACCCATTGCGCGCGGGCCTGGTCCCAGCCACCGAGTTCGGCCACGGCCACGGCGGTGGTCATGTCGTTGGTGAGGATGACGATGGCGTATTCGACGCCGGCCTCCAGCAGCTGCGGCGCCCATTGCGCAAGGGTGGGCTTTCCTGCGGCGACGTCGGCCCGGATCTGCTCCGGCTTGAGCACGCATTCGGAGATGACGCCGCGCGAGGGAACGCCGCCTGTGACTTCGCGCAGTTGCACCTGCACGTCCTCTTTGCCCGGAGTCGTGAACCACAGGCGTGTTCCGCAGACTTCGCGCGTGGTGCCCAGTGTGAAGGTCTGGGCCAGCGGATCCCAGCCGTTGGTCAACATGATGACGACCACCACCGAGGCCAGCGTACGGCTGCGCAGCGTGCCTTGACCGGTGAAGATGGTTTCTGCATGGCTGCCGCCTCGGCCTGTGAAGCGCACGGCCTTGGTGCCTGCGGGCACGCGAGCCGGGATCTTGAACTTGCCTTTCAGACCTTGTTCCGTGGCCACCAGCGTGCCGCCTGCCAAAGGCTCTGGCGTGACGGCGATGCCATCGAAGGTCACTGCCGTCAGCGTTTCGCCCACAGGGAAGTCGATCCAGAACTGCACCTCGATCTGGCGCAGGAACTCAATGTTCTTGGATGTGTCCGAGAGCACACGCTCGGACTCTCCGCTCCAGAAGCTTGCGATGATGGGATTGGCCCAGGTGGTCTGCACCTCGGTCCAATAGTCCACGGCGGGCGTCAGCCTGGTGGAGCTGGGCAGCGGGTCGAAGGCCCCGTAGGGGTTGACCAGCATGGTGGTCGTGCGGCCCAGCTGGCTGAGCACGGGCACGGCCTGGTAGGGCGTGGTCTGGGGTGAGGTGATGTCGGTGCCGATCTGGTGCAACTGCACATTCAGCGGCAGGCGCAGATGGCCACCCAGGATATGGCCTGTCTGCGCACGGCCTGCATCCCGCAGGCTGTCATCTAGCATCGGATCCGCAAACAACCCCTTCTTGACCCCGCTGTGCCGCCCCGACACGTCCACCGACAGCCGCAGCTCGGCCAGGTCGGCGTAGATGGTCTGGATGTGGTCCTGGTAGGCCTTGAGGGTCTGCATGGGCACGACGCGCACGGCGTCCTGGTCCACGCGGCGGTTGCTGTCCCAGCTTTGGTAGACCGAGGCCAGGGCCAGGGTGCCGCTGGGTGCGGCCGGGACCTTGGGCGACCAGGCGGCGGGCACGCCGGGCACCCATTGCAGCTGGCCTTCGCTGTTGAGCACTAGGCGGTCGTAGCGGCGCAGCGCGTAGTGGTAGCTGACCAGTACCAGGGTGTCCTTGAGCGCGCCTTCCACAGTGAAGCCCGTGGAGTCCACGGCCGTGGGCGTGGCGTTGAGCATGTACTGGTAGGTGACCTGGTAGGTGCTGCCGGGAACGGGCTCGGCGCCCGAGGGGCTCCAGTCGATCTGGCCGCCGACCAGCTTCCAGTCCGTGCCCTGCACGTACGTGGTGCCGGCCTGGACCACGCTGTCCACGGCCAGCACGGCGTTGTCGGGCAGCGGGTCGGCCGCGCCCGTGAAGCCGCCATGCGTGAGCGTGACGGTCTTGCGCGCCTGCACGCGCACCTGGGGCGTGCCGACAGCGGGCTGGCGGTCGAAGCGGATGCGCTGGGCGGCCGTGCCGGCCGAGGTGTGGGGCTCGCTGTCCACGAAGAACAGGTCTGGCTTGGCCTCGTAGACCAGGCGGCGGCTGGCACCCAGCTCCAGCGGATGGCCGTTGACGCGGGCGGCGCCCTCGCGCACGGTGTAGACCTGCTGGCCGGTGGCCAGGTCCTCGCCCATGATCACGTCCAGGCCGCGCACCACGTAGGTGCCGCCCGCGCTGTCGCGGTCATAGCGGGCCAGGGCCTGGGTGACGGCGTCGATGTTGGGCGGCGGCTCCTTGGGCATGACGGAGCCGTCGATGATGGTCCACACGGGATAGAAGGTGCCGGCCGTGCCGTCGCCCTGCGCACCCCAGACCAGGGTGACGCGCTCGCGCAGCGCACCGGGCTCGCCATAGCCGCGCGTGCCGGCGGCGGGGTTGAGCAGTTCGGGGTCCTGCAGCTCGGTGACGGTATCGGTCTGCAGGTAGGCGCCCACGTAGACCGTGCCCACGGTGGCCACGGTGAGCGTGCCCGGCGTGATGCCGCGCACGGCGCCGGCCACGTAGAGCGCGCCGGCCTCGATGGTGGTGGCACCCGTGTCCGCGGAGGTGATGCACTGGCAGCCGCGGACGATGTCGCCCTCCTTGAACAGCACATCGGTGATGCCGCGCAGGCGGTGCTGCTGCATGCTCTGCAGCTCGTTGAGTTCGGCCGATTGCAGCACGCGGTCGGCCGCGAACTGCAGCCTGTCGTAGCGCTTGCCGGCGTCGAAGCGGTCGTAGATCTTGGTCTGGCTCATGGGGTGCCGTTCAAAAGGGGAGGATGATTTCTTCGACCTGGCGCACGCTGCCGCTGCGCAGGATCCGGGGGCGGCGCTCCAGCGTGTACAGCTCGCCCTTGCCGGTCAGTTGGCTGGCCAGCACCCAGCGCTGGCCGGGCGGCACGTCCGTGGCGACCTGGGTGCCGAAGAACACGCCCATCTCGCGCACGTCCTCGCCCTTGGCATCGTCGAAGCCGAAGGCCGCGCGCAGGTAGACGAAGGTGGTGGGTGTGTCGCTGACGCTGTAGCGCGCGCCGCTGGGCAGCTCGATCTCGCCGTTGTCGTCGGGCCGCGCAAAGCGCACCTCGGTGACAAGGCGGCGGCCGATTTCGTCGACCAGGGCGTTGGCGGTGATGGGTTCGGGCTCGGGCGCGGCGTCCCAGGCGGGCAGGCCGCGGCCCCAGGCGATGTGGATGGTCTGGGCGGCGACGGCCTTGGCGAGGGCGATGCGGCCCGCTTGCTGCAGAACTGCCATGTTCAGGGTTCCTCGGGTTCTTCGGTGGTGGTGGTGCGGGTTTCGAAGGATCGGCGCCAGGGCGTGCTGTCCCAGCGTCCGGTCCAGGTACGGGTGTTGTCGTGCGGGCGCTCGGTGCTGGCCCAGGGGTGCAGGCTGGCCAGGGCCAGCGGAGCGGGCGCCGTCCAGGCGCTGTGGGTGGCCATGGCCTGGGCTGGGATGGGCCGCAGCGGCGCGTAGTAGGCGGGCTCGCCCGTGGTGGTGGCGTTGACTTCGGTGATGCCCAGGCTGGCGTCGATCAGGATCTCGCTGTCCAGCGTCCAAGCATCGAGCAGCATGCGGTCGGCATAGGTGGCGATGGTGGTGACGCGGAACAGCTGGGCCGTGAGCACGCCGTCCGAAGGCGGTGCCTCGGTGCCGGTGCGGCGGGGCAGGCCCTGGCTGAGCTTGACGGGTTCGCCATACGGCGACACATCGATCCAGGTGCCGCTGTCGTTGTCCAGCATGCCGGCGTCCAGGCCCGGGCCGTGGTCCAGCCGCAGCGGGCGCAGGTCGTGGCCGTGGAAGACGCGGTAAAAGCGCACGTGCGCCGGCAGGCTGGCGCGCACCACATGGGCCACGCTGGCCAGCTCTGCGTCGCCGATGATACGGCCCAGGTCCAGGTGCAGCCAGGCACCATCCTCGTCGAGCTGTGCGCCGTCATATCCCAGCCAGCCCAGCGCACGCTGCAGGGACGCGGCCGTGCCGCGCTCGCGCAGCCAGGGCAGGCCGTTGGCGATGAGTGCGGGCACGTCGTCGAAGTAGCGGTCGAACTGGGCAATGCCCCATTCGGCCGCCAGCCAGGGCAGAAAGGCCGCAGGCTCGCCCTGGGCCGGCGCGGGAAAGGCGCCGGCCAGGCCATCCCAATTCGGGACGACCTGGTCCACGGCCTTCTCCAGCGCCGTGGCGTTGGGCGGCAGCACGTGGCGGCGGGGCGCCGTCGGGACGATGGCGGGGGTGCTCATGCCTGCAGGCCCTCGTCCACCAGCTGGACGCGGCCCAGCACCGGGTATTCGTCGGCGGCCAGCGGCGTGAGCTCGGCCGGGGCCTGGGCGTCGGGGTAGGTGACGCGGGCAATGCCGTCCACATGCAGGCGCGTGGTGATCCACGAGCGCGGCACATCGCGGCCCAGCAGCGCGTAGGCCGCGATCTGGGCGGCCAGGCCGGCCTGCAGGCGCGCCACGATGTCCACGGGCGCACCGGGCTCGCGCAGCAGGTGCGCCGTGATGTCGATGGGGTGCGGGCGCGCCAGCGATACCGACACGGGTACGCCCAGCGGCCGTGCGCCTGGCGCATTGAGGGCCGACAGCACGATGGCCAGGGTTTCTTCGGCCTGTGCGGGCTCGACCAGCCACAGCTGCACGCTCACGCGGCCGGGCTGGGGTTGTGTGGCGATGGCGCTGTGCACATTGGCGCTGGCCGTCATGGCCAGGTGCTCGTAGTGCTCGGCCGTGCCGCTGCCAGCCAGGGCGCGCACGCGCAGCAGGATGCGCTGGCGGTAGCGTTCGTCGCTTTCCCCGGGCAGTCGGGCCACATCGTAGAAGGCGCCCTTGTGGTCCAGGTCCGAGCCCTGGGCGAACGCAATCAGGTGCGCACGCGCCGCATCATTGACGCGCGCCCGATACAGCAGCTCGCGGTAGGCGTGCGCCTCCAGCAGCTTGTTGAGCGGCTCGCTCTCCAGCGCCAGGACCTCGGCGGCCTCGGGGTGGCGCGCCAGCAGATCGGCGCGGTGGGCGTCGAGGATGCGCTCGAAATCCAGCGTCTCGACGACGCCGGGCGGCGGCAGGGCGTCCAGTGCAGGGGTCATGTCTTGCTTCATGAAAGGGTGCGGGCGATGGGCATCTGCAGGCTCAGCGGGGCCGGGCGGCGCGTGTTGTTGAAGGTGCCGATCAGCGTCAGGTCGGCGCGCCCGGGTGTGGCCGGATCGCGCTCGATCACGATGCGCGTCAGCCGGATGCGCGGCTCCCAGCGCATCAGCGCGCTGGCCACGGCGGCGCGCAGGCGCGCCTGGGTGGCGTTGTTGTCGGGCTGGTCCAGCAGCGCCGGGACCAGCGATCCATAGTCGCGGCGCATCACGCGTGAGCCGATGGGCGTGGACAGGATGTCGGCCACGCTCTGGCGCAGATGCTCCATGCCCTCGATGCGGCGGCCTGTGTGGCGGTTCATAGCGGCCCCTGCGTGATGGCGTCACCCGCCCTGACGCCGCCATGGCGATGGCGCAGCAGGCTGATGGGGCCGGTGGTCACATCGGGCGCGCCGGCCAGGCCCTGCGCATTGACGGTGGCCGAACCGCCACCGGCCTGCAGGCTGATGCCTTGCTCGTCGATGCTGATCACCGAGTTGCCCACGCGCAGCGTGATGCCATGGGCCACGTTGATGTTGAGACGGCCCGTGGTGCTGTCGTGCTCCATGAAATCGGTGGGGCTCCACTGCGTGTGGCACACCCCTTCGCGGTCGCTGGGCTGGGCTGCGGCACTGCTGTAGATGCCGGTCAGCGCCACGGCGCCCAGCAGGTCGCCGCCGGGCGACAGCAACACGCACTGCTCGCCCACCGCAGGCGGCCACCAGACGCTGGCGTTCTCGCCTGCGGCGCGCAGGGCCAGCCAGGGAATCCAGTTGGTGGTCAGGTTGCCGGTCTTGACGCGGCAGCGCGCAGGACGCGCATGGCGGACTGCGGCGATGGTGCCCGTGCGGATCAGCCCCTCCAGGCGGCGGATGATCTCGTACGGGCTCTCGGTTTGTGCGACGGGCGAATCCATGGCGTTCATGGTGCCGGCCGGGCCCTTGCGTGTCGCCGTGTGCCGGGCGTGGCGCACGCTGCCACATGCAGCCCGGCATGCGGCCCGGCCACGCCTCAGCGCGGGTCGTAGTTCCACTCGGCCACCTTCTCGCCGAACAGGAACAGCTCCCACAACTGGCGCTGCGCAATGTCGAGCTGGCCTGGCGGCTCGGGCTTGTAGATCAGGTCGAAGGCACCGGGGCCGCCCTCGCGCGGGCGCGCCAGCACAGCCTCCACCAGGTCGATCTCGATCGCGAGCTGCTGCGGCTGAGAGGCGGCTGCAGGGTCCGTGGAAGGGGGCGCAATGTCGAAGCGGATCGCCTGCTCGCGCCTTTCGGCATGGTCGAACAGGTCGGGCTGGTGGCGCCGCGCCCAGACCAGCAGCGGCACGGTCACGGCATCGATGCTGCCGGTGAAGTCCGCAATCACCAGGCTCAGCGTATAGCGGTATTCCCAGGAAAGGGACGGCGTGCCCGTGTTGACCACACGGCCCCTCTGGATGGTGAAACGGATGTTCCCCGGCGACTGTTGCAGCTGGGGCAGGGCAGCGACGAGCGCGTCGCGCAGGCTAGCGGGCTTGAGCATGGCGGGGGTCCTGGGTCATGGTGCTGGTCAGGGCGCTGGTCAGCGCGAGCCCGGCGTCGTAGGCGCGCTCGCAGGCGCTGCCTCGGTGGCGGGCGTCGTCAGCAATGCGCGCCAGCGCTCCCGCTCGCTCGTCAGCGCGGCGCTGCAGCTCGGCGAGCAGATCGAGGGCTGCGGTGTCTGGCGCGCACTGTCCGGCAGCGGCGCGAGCCTGGGCGGCGGCACGGTGGGCGGTGAGGTAGCTGGCGAGGTCGCCGCGCAGCCGGCCAGCAGCAGCGCGGGCAGCATCGGCATCCGCCGCAGCGCGCGCCAGGGCCAGGTCCGTGTCGCGTGCAAGAAAGTCGAGGCGTTCACGGTAGGCTCCTTCCCGTTGTCGATAGCGTTCGGATGCGTGCAGCGCGGCGGTGGCAGCGGCCTGGCGGTCGGTCGCCAGATCCGTGCGTGCCTGCGCCGCATCGCGCTCGGCACCCAGCCGCGCCAGCGACTGCCAGACCAGCAGTGCCGCCAGCAGCAGGGCCAGCAGCTGCCAGGCATGGGTTTGCAGGCGGTCCATCAAGGCTGGACCTCCATGCAGGCCGCGTGGCGCGCCTGCTGGCGTGTCCACACGCCGCGGCATACCTTGTTGCCGGGTGCCGAGCAGTCAAAGCGCCAGCGCGTGGGCCGGCCTGCGCCATCCCATCGATAGGCACTGAAGCCCTGCAAAGGCTGAGTGCTGGTCATGAATCGCCAGGCCAGGTAGGAGTGGCAGGCGCCGGCGTAGTCGCCAGCCCGTGTCCTGGACAGCATCGAGGAGCCGCGCCAGGCCCCGCAGCCGTACTGGCCCGCAAAGTCCACGGCCTGGGCAAACTCGGCCGCGTGCACCCGCGTGTCACCCAGCGAATCGCGCACGCAGGCGCCGTACTGCTGCTCCAGCAGGTTGATGGCCAGTTCGCGCGCCCGTTCGCGGGTGATGGGCGGGTCGGCCAGGGTCACGCGCGTGCCGTCCTCGTAGCGCGTGGCGCCGTGGCCGATGGTGGGCACATCGCCCTGCACGGGAATGATGGGCGCCGCGCTGAAGCCTTCTGCGGCAATCCAGGCAGCAACGATGGCCGCGCCAATGCCCAGTCCTGCCGCTGGCATGCGCGCTGTGCTCATGGGGCCGCTCCGGTGTCTGTGGAGGTCGAAGACGCCTTCCTGCGCGCGGCGTCCTCGGCCTGGCGCGCGCGCCGGTCCTCGCGTTCATTGCGCCAGCGCCACAACAGATACGCGGCCTGCAGCAGCACGTAGACGATGGTCAGCGCGGTGGCGGTATGGGTCATGGTCCAGCCATTGGCCACGTTCGCGGCCACGACGGTGACGGGAGGCGCGGCCTTGGCGCCTTCCAGGGCGGCGGTCTTGACGATGGTTTCTCGGTCCATGTCAATCCCAGAAACTGATCAGGGGCAGGCTGGGCGCCTGGGCGGGTTCGGTCAGCTCGACGGCCAGGCCGGCGGGCAGATGGGGACCGTGGGCCGACAGGCCCGGGTTGCGCTCCAGCGTGGCTTCCACCACGCCGCGCGTGGCGCCCAGCTGGCGCATGCACAGCTCGTCCAGCGTTTCGTATTCACGGGCAATGGCCAGCATCAGGCGCGCTCCCTGTGTGCAGGGTCGGCGGGAGCGGCGGCACGGGCCGGTGGCGGTATCGCCTGATCCGGCGCGGGAAAGGGAATGGCAAGACTCACTGAAGCTCCTCGTGGGCCGGCCCGCGCGGACCTGTTCCTGGTGCACCCGCCATGCGTGTGGCTGCGGATGCCGGGAACGCCTCAGGCCACCGGATCGCGGTGGCACCGGGCAGGCGGTAGGCCGGGTCCGGCGCGCGGGCCGGGTATGAATGCCATGTTTGCCGACGGGAGCAGGCCCGGCAATCGCTGCAGCCTGTGCGCGCTGCGGGCACGCCAGCGGCCATGCCGAACGCAGAAATGACAAGACCCCGCAGAGCGGGGTCTTGTCATGGTGGGGGTGAGCGGGTCTAGCAGCGCTTGCTGCCAACTACCTGGCTGCGATGCAGATGGTCGGACAGGTCACCCGCCGCCGCGCTGAGCTTGCGTGACACGGGCAGCAGCAATGCGGTAATGGCCGAGGCGTGCACGGCCGTGCCCCGGGCTGCAGCCAGCAGCTCGCAGATGGCGGCCACTTGCTCGCTGGCGCTTTCCACATCGTCCCTGACCGTCTCAATCTGGTGCTGCATCGCGTCTTCTTTCTACTGTATGCACATACAGTATAGGTCGAATGACCAGATGTTTCAATTTGATGTGACCCTTTTTCATCTGCTGATTGGCGATGACTGGCAGGGCCTTTGGTCGGGCTGCGCGCATGTTGGGTTGGCGTGTGCCGGGCGGCCTCGAAAGCTTTTTATTGGCCCGCACGGATCCCGCGCAGTGAAGGCAAGTGATTGTTTTTGAATGGTTGACGACCCGCCCCCCGCGCACCACGCACCAACGCCGCTCAACTGCGGCGAACACTGCTCAAGCCCGCTTCCTGTAGAGGAGGCGCATTGGCCAGGCGGATTGCGGGATTCCCCTGCAAGAGCGCGCGTCTGGAAGGCAAAACCGCCTCGTTTATAATGTCCGGCTTCGCTTACATCACGGGTTGAGCGAACCATGTGCGGTCCCCAGCGGCCAGGTGCATGTGATGTAAGCCCTTGAAATCTGAGGTGCCGCGCGGCCGACTGGCTTGGCTCGCGTCGCACCGTGACTTTTGCGCAATACGGTGCGGGCTGTACAGCAGCCGGCACGGTCCAATCCCTCATAGGAACAAACATGGCCGTTACTGTTGAAACCCTTGAAAAGCTCGAGCGCAAGATCACGCTGAGCCTGCCCCTGAACTCCATCCAGAGCGAAGTCGAGAACCGCCTCAAGCAAGTGGCGCGCACCGTGAAGATGGACGGCTTCCGTCCCGGTAAGGTGCCGATGAGCGTGGTGGCCCAGCGTTATGGCTACTCGGTGCAGTACGAAGTGCTCAACGACAAGGTTGGCGAGGCTTTTGCACAGGCCGTCAACGAAGCCAAGCTGCGCGTGGCTGGCCAGCCCCGCATCTCCGAAAAGGAAGGCGCTCCCGAGGGCGAGGCCCAGTTCGAAGCCATCTTCGAAGTGATGCCTGAAGTCAAGATCGGTGACCTGACCTCGGCCGAAGTCGAGAAGCTGACCGCCGAAGTGGACGACGCCGCCATCGACAAGACCGTGGACATCCTGCGCAAGCAGCGCCGCACCTTCGCGCAGCGCGCCCAGGCCGATGTGGCCGTGGACGGCGACCGCGTGACCGTGGACTTCGAAGGCAAGATCGACGGCGAGACCTTCTCCGGCGGCAAGGCTGAAGACTTCCAGTTCCTGGTCGGCGAAGGCCAGATGCTCAAGGAATTCGAAGACGCAGTGCGCGGCATGAAGGCTGGCGAGTCCAAGACCTTCCCGCTGGCATTCCCCGCTGACTACCACGGCAAGGACGTGGCCGGCAAGACCGCCGATTTCCTGGTGACGGTCAAGAAGATCGAAGCCGCCAACCTGCCCGAAGTGGACGAGGCCTTTGCCAAGGCACTGGGCGTGGCTGAAGGCACGGTCGAAGGCCTGCGCGCCGACATCAAGAAGAACCTGGAGCGTGAAGTCAAGTTCCGCGTCCAGGGCCGCAACAAGCAGGCCGTGATGGACGCCCTGGTGTCCAAGGCTGAGCTGGAACTGCCCAAGGCTTCGGTGCAGGCTGAAGTCGCCCGTCTGCTGGAAGGTGCCCGCGCCGAGCTGCAGCAGCGCGGCATCAAGGACGCCGAGAAGGCCGAGATCCCTGAAGACGTGTTCCTGCCCCAAGCCGAGCGCCGCGTGCGCCTGGGCCTGGTGGTGGCCGAGCTGGTGCGCGCCAACGAGCTGCACGCCACGCCCGACCAGATCAAGGCCCACGTGGAAGAGCTGGCCGCCAGCTACGAAAAGCCCGAAGACGTGGCACGCTGGTACTTCGGCGACCGCCAACGCCTGGCTGAAGTCGAAGCCGTTGTCATCGAAAACAACGTGACCGAGTTCGTGCTGGGCAAGGCCAAGGTCTCCGACAAGGCCGTGTCCTTCGACGAACTGATGGGCCAGGCCTGAGGGTTTGAGCACCGCCTGCCTGCCGCTTCGTGAGATCGGCGGGCGGGTTGGCATCTGCGGGGCTTGTGCTTTGGCGCACAAGCCCCATTTTCTTTCCGGATACGGCTAAAGTAGCCCCCTAGTACTGGAGAAAACATGAGCGCATTGGAAACTCAGGGTTTGGGCATGATCCCAATGGTCATCGAACAGTCCGGCCGCGGAGAGCGGTCGTACGACATCTACTCGCGCCTGCTCAAGGACCGGGTGATCTTCCTGGTGGGCCCTGTCAATGACCAGACGGCCAACCTCGTCGTGGCCCAGCTGCTGTTCCTTGAAAGCGAAAACCCCGACAAGGACATTTCGTTCTACATCAACAGCCCTGGCGGCTCCGTGAGCGCCGGCCTGGCCATCTTCGACACGATGAACTTCATCAAGCCCGATGTGTCCACGCTGTGCACCGGCATCGCAGCCAGCATGGGCGCCTTCCTACTGGCCGCTGGCACAAAGGGCAAGCGCTTTGCGCTGCCCAACTCCCAGGTCATGATTCACCAGCCGCTGGGCGGCATGCAGGGCCAGGCCACCGAGATCGAAATCCACGCACGCGAGATCCTCAAGACCCGCGAGCGCCTGAACAAGATCCTGGCCGAGCGCACGGGCCAGCCGCTGGAAAAGATCCAGCACGACACCGAACGCGACTACTTCCTGTCCGCCGAGGAAGCCAAGGACTACGGCCTGGTCGATCAGGTGATCAACAAGCGCTCCTGAAGTCCGGAGGCTGCATGAGAATGGGCGGCGTTTTCCCCCTACGGAAAACGCCGCTTTCCATTTGGTTATCATCCTTTTCCATATTTCTGTAACAAGGCACCGACCCCATGGCCGAGAAAAAAGGCTCCTCCAGCGAAAAAAACCTTTATTGCACCTTCTGCGGCAAGAGCCAGCATGAGGTCAAGAAGCTGATCGCGGGTCCGTCAGTCTTTATCTGCGACGAGTGCATCGATCTCTGCAACGAGATCATCCGCGACGAGCAGCCCAGCACCGAGGCCAAGGACGGCCGAGGCGACCTGCCCACGCCCGCCGAAATCAAGGCCAACCTCGACAACTACGTGATTGGTCAGGACCTGCCCAAGCGCACGCTGGCCGTTGCCGTCTACAACCACTACAAGCGCCTGCGTCACAAGGACAAGGCCGGCAAGGACGAGATTGAGCTGGCCAAGAGCAACATCCTGCTCATCGGTCCCACGGGCTCCGGCAAGACGCTGCTGGCGCAGACGCTGGCGCGCATGCTCAACGTGCCCTTCGTCATGGCCGACGCCACCACGCTGACCGAGGCCGGTTACGTGGGCGAGGACGTCGAGAACATCATCCAGAAGCTGCTGCAAAGCTGCGAGTACGACGTCGAGCGTGCACAGCGCGGCATCGTCTACATCGACGAGATCGACAAGATCTCGCGCAAGTCCGACAACCCCAGCATCACGCGCGACGTGTCTGGCGAGGGCGTGCAGCAGGCCCTGCTCAAGCTCATCGAAGGCACCATGGCCAGCGTTCCCCCGCAAGGCGGCCGCAAGCATCCGAACCAGGACTTCCTGCAGATCGACACGACCAACATCCTGTTCATCTGCGGCGGCGCGTTCGCGGGCCTGGAGAAGGTCATCGAGAACCGCACCGAGGCGTCGGGCATCGGCTTTGGCGCCACGGTCAAGAGCAAGAAGCAGCGTTCCATCTCGGAAGTGTTCCAGGAGATCGAGCCTGAAGACCTGATCAAGTTCGGCATCATCCCCGAGCTGGTCGGCCGCATGCCCGTGGTCACGGCCCTGGCCGAACTGGGCGAAGACGCCCTGGTGCAGATCCTGACCGAGCCCAAGAACGCCCTGGTCAAACAGTACAGCAAGCTGCTGGCCATGGAAGGCGTGGAGCTGGAGATCCGGCCTGCCGCGCTCAAGGCCATCGCCCGCAAGGCGCTGGCGCGCAAGACGGGTGCCCGTGGCCTGCGCTCCATCCTGGAGCAATCGCTGATCGGCACCATGTACGAGCTGCCCAATGCCGACAATGTCGAAAAGGTAGTGGTGGACGAGTCCACCATCGAAGACGGAAAGGCGCCGCTGCTGGTTTACCGCGAAGCGGCCAAGAAGGCCTGATGCGCCGCCGCCTGCAAAGGTCCGGCAGCGCAAGTCCCTGCGTCCCGAAATCCTTTCGGGCCGCAGGGTTGAAATACACCGGTGTGCGGACCATCTTCCGCTGACAAACCGAGGATTCCCATGTCAGGACATACCCCTTTGCCTTCCACCCCCCTAGACCTGGCGCTGCTGCCGTTGCGCGATGTGGTCGTGTTCCCCCACATGGTGATCCCGCTGTTCGTGGGGCGCGCCAAGAGCATCAAGGCGCTGGAGCTGGCCATGGAGGGCGACCGCCGCATCATGCTGGTGGCCCAGAAGACCGCCTCCAAGGACGAGCCCACGGCCGCTGACATGTTCGATGTCGGCTGCGTGTCCACCATCCTGCAGATGCTCAAGCTGCCCGACGGCACGGTCAAGGTGCTGGTCGAAGGCCAGCAGCGCGCGCTGGTCAAGCAGGTCATGGACGAAGAGACCCACTTCGTGGGCTCCGTCGTGCCCGTGGCGCCTGAGGCCGAAACGCACAAGCCCAGCGAGATCGAGGCCCTGCGCCGCGCCGTGACGCAGCAGTTCGACCAGTACGTCAAACTCAACAAGAAGATTCCGCCCGAGATCCTCACCTCCATCGCCAGCATCGACGATGCCGGCCGCCTGGCCGACACCATTGCCGCGCACCTGCCGCTCAAGCTTGAGAACAAGCAGGCCGTGCTCGACCTGGTGGACATCAAGGAGCGCCTGGAAAACCTCTTCGAGCAACTGGACCGCGAAGTCGACATCCTCAACGTCGACAAGCGCATCCGCGGCCGCGTCAAGCGCCAGATGGAGAAGAACCAGCGCGACTTCTACCTGAACGAGCAGGTCAAGGCCATCCAGAAGGAACTGGGCGAGGGCGAAGACGGCGCCGACATCGAAGAGATCGAAAAGAAGATCAAGCTGGCCCGCATGCCCGCCGAGGCGCGCAAGAAAGCCGAGGCCGAGCTCAAGAAGCTCAAGCTCATGTCGCCCATGTCGGCCGAAGCCACCGTGGTGCGCAACTACATCGACGTGCTCACGGGCCTGCCCTGGAGCAAGAAAACCAAGATCAAGCACGACCTTGCCAATGCCGAGGACGTGCTCAATGCCGACCACTTCGGCCTCGAAAAGGTCAAGGACCGCATCCTTGAATATCTTGCTGTGCAGCAGCGCGTGGACAAGGTCAAGGCGCCCATCCTGTGCCTGGTCGGACCTCCGGGCGTGGGCAAGACCTCGCTGGGCCAGTCCATCGCCAAGGCCACGGGCCGCAAGTACGTGCGCATGGCGCTGGGCGGCATGCGTGACGAGGCGGAAATCCGCGGCCACCGCCGCACCTACATCGGCGCCATGCCGGGCAAGGTGCTGCAAAGCCTGGACAAGGTCGGCACGCGCAACCCGCTGTTCCTGCTGGACGAAATCGACAAGCTCGGAATGGACTTCCGTGGCGACCCATCGAGCGCCCTGCTGGAAGTGCTGGACCCCGAGCAGAACCACACCTTCGGCGATCACTATGTCGAGGTGGACTTCGACCTCAGCGACGTGATGTTCGTGGCGACCTCCAACTCCATGAACATCCCGCCCGCGCTGCTGGACCGCATGGAAGTGATCCGCCTGTCGGGTTACACCGAGGACGAAAAGGTCAACATCGCCATCCGCTACCTGCTGCCCAAGCAACTCACCAACAACGGTGTGAAGGACGGCGAAATGCAGGTCGACGAGTCCGCCATCCGCGACATCGTGCGCTACTACACGCGTGAAGCCGGCGTGCGCTCGCTGGAACGCGAGCTCTCCAAGATCTGCCGCAAGGTGGTCAAGGGACTGCAGCTCAAGAAGCTGGAGCCCACCGTCGTCGTCAATGCCGACAACCTCACCGACTACCTGGGTGTGCGCAAGTACAGCTACGGCCGTGCCGAGCACAACAACCAGGTCGGCCAGGTCGTGGGCCTGGCATGGACCGAGGTCGGTGGCGACCTGCTGACCATCGAGGCCGCCATCATGCCCGGCAAGGGCGTGATCTCGCGCACCGGCTCGCTGGGCGACGTGATGAAGGAATCCGTGGAAGCCGCCCGCACCGTGGTGCGCAGCCGCTCGCGCATGCTCGGCATCAAGGACGAGGCCTTCGAGAAGAAGGACATCCACGTGCACGTGCCCGATGGCGCCACGCCCAAGGACGGCCCCAGCGCGGGTGCGGCCATGACGACGGCCTTCGTCTCTGCGCTGACCGGTATCCCGGTGCGTGCCGATGTCGCCATGACCGGCGAAATCACGCTGCGCGGTGAGGTCACCGCCATCGGCGGCCTCAAGGAAAAGCTGCTGGCGGCCCTGCGTGGCGGCATCAAGACGGTGCTGATCCCCGAAGAGAACGTCAAGGACCTCCAGGAGATCCCCGACAACGTCAAGAGCGGCCTGGAAATCATCCCCGTCAAGTGGATCGACCAGGTCCTCAAGGTGGCGCTGGAGCGCGTGCCCGAGCCCTTGTCCGAGGAGGAGGCCGCAGCGCCGCCACCAGCGGAATCCAAGCCTGTGGAGCCAGCCGTCAAGCACTGAAGATGAAAAAATGTAGCGTTTTTCCTGAACCCTCCAAGAACTACGCTACAATTCATCCCATCGCAGCAAACGACGTTGTAGAATGTCAGGCTTCGGTAGAAATGCGGGAATAGCTCAGTTGGTAGAGCGCAACCTTGCCAAGGTTGAGGTCGACGGTTCGAACCCGTTTTCCCGCTCCAGATTTTGAACATGCTTTCGGGTGTGTTCGGTTCTGGTGGCGGTTGGCTGCCAGAATGGATGATTCAAGCGGGAATAGCTCAGTTGGTAGAGCGCAACCTTGCCAAGGTTGAGGTCGACGGTTCGAACCCGTTTTCCCGCTCCAGTTTTGGATGTGCCTAGTGCACAGCCGATTCAGGTGACGGTTGGTTGCTTGAATTTTTTGCGGGAATAGCTCAGTTGGTAGAGCGCAACCTTGCCAAGGTTGAGGTCGACGGTTCGAACCCGTTTTCCCGCTCCAGTTTTAGAAACTGCAGCAATGCTGCATGTTTGATAGTGATCTTGGCGCGATAGCAAAGCGGTTATGCCCCGGATTGCAAATCCGGTTAGACCAGTTCGACTCTGGTTCGCGCCTCCAAAAATTCATTGCAGACACAGTGTTCAAAAGGCCCCTCGGGGCCTTTTTCTTTTTCTGCATCACGGATCGTTGTTGGTCCTTGGTGCCATGTCTCCGCAGCGGCCTCGACTTGGCTGGCGCATCTTCTTCTCTTCCGATTCAGTGCCGTGGCAGTGCTTCACGCTATGTGCATCGAGAGCATGGCTGCATGCCTGTTTTGGTCATTCATCGCTGATTTGGTGAATTTAATTGTTTCCATTTGTTGTGATGAACAGTCGTCATTGAAATTTGGCATTGCTTGTCCATTGAGAAATTGCAAGAAATTGCAAATGGGTTGTCATTGCCGGTAGATTGAATTGGCGGGTCGTGGATATGATGCGCGCTTCATTTATCGGGAGGGATTATGAAGATCAAGTTATTGACGGCGATTGTTGCCAGCGGCGTGGTGCTGGCGGGCTGTAAAACCATGGAGTCTGCCGATGTGGGCGGGTTGCTGGATTCGGGCTCCACGGCCATGAAAGCCATGACGCTCACGGATGACGACGTGGTCACGCTGTCCAATGATTCCTGCGCAGCCATGGATGCCCAGAACAAGGTGGCAGATGCAAAGAGCAAGTACACGCTGCGGCTGAACAAGGTGATTGCCGGCATGCCGCAGGCTGTCAATGGGAAGAAGGCTGTCTACAAGGTCTATATGACGCAGGACGTGAATGCCTGGGCCATGGCCAATGGCTGCATCCGTGTCTACAGCGGCCTGATGGATCTGATGAACGATGACGAGCTGCGTGGCGTGATTGGCCATGAGATCGGGCACGTGGCACTGGGTCACAGCAAGAAGCGCATGCAGACGGCCTATGCGGCTTCGGCTGCACGCTCTATTGCGGCCAATAGCGGCAATTCGGCGCTGGCCTCGCTGTCGCGTTCGCAGGCGGGTGATCTGGGTGAGAAGTTCATCAATGCCCAGTTCTCGCAGTCGCAGGAGTCGGCGGCCGATGACTACTCCTTCGATCTGCTCACGGAAAAGAAGATGAGCCGCCAGGGGCTGGTCACATCGTTCCAGAAGCTGGCCAAGCTCAGCGCTGGCAGCGGCGGCAGCTCCATCCTGAGCTCCCATCCGCCGTCCGAACAGCGGGCCAAGCGCATGCAGGATCGCATCGACGGCAAGTAGGCGTCGACGGTGAAGCAGCCTGCCGCCGCAAGGTGCAAGGCGGGCTGCGATCTGCCTTGGTGCAGATTTTTTGCGGGCTTCTTCCGAAGCGCCAAAAATCTGCGCTAGAATTCAATTCTGCTCTGTGAAGCGCACAGCTTTACAGATACGCGGGAATAGCTCAGTTGGTAGAGCGCAACCTTGCCAAGGTTGAGGTCGACGGTTCGAACCCGTTTTCCCGCTCCAATTCAGAAAAAAGGGAAGCGGTAACGCTTCCCTTTTTCGTTGGTGCTGCAGTTGCAGGTGTGAGCAGTTCGCGCTGACCTGTGACGCTGCGGTGCAGGGCCCCGATGGTGAAATTGGTAGACACTGCGGACTTAAAATCCGCCGCTTCCGAACAGGGGCGTGCCGGTTCGATCCCGGCTCGGGGCACCACAACCCAATACGTACTAGGCATTGTTGCTATCTATACGGTAGCGGATTGAAGCAGCCAAGGCGCCTGCTGTTCCGCAAATTCAGGCGTCGGGCCGCAACGTGCATCGACGGTCCTGCCCGCTTGCTGCGCTGCACGGTGTCCATGCGTTGCCAAGTCCTTGCCCGTTGGCATAACGTGCGAGAATCCATTCATCAGGCCCCGGGCTGCTTGCCTGGATGGCGCGGCTCGGGCAGACAGTGATGGCGATGCCTGCATGCGTTCCGTTGACGTTGATCGTGGCACATGGTGCGGCGTGACAGGTGTGGCCAAACTCATCCCAGACGAGAACATGTCGAATTACAACGCTCCATTTGAAATCCACGTGCACGGCCAAGTGCTGCTGCGCCCCGACACGACCTACGAGCAGTTGCAGGAAGCGCTGGGTCCGCTGTGGAAGTATGCGGGGGCCCGTTCCCTGGCCGATGGCGCTGGCAGCGTCTATGAGGAAGAGCCAGGCATCCAGTTCGATACCAAGGAGCGCCTGCTCCAGGTGTGCTGGACCGTGCGTGGTGACGAGGATTTCCGCCAGTCGCTGGACGACATGTGCATGGGCATCAATGAGCTGGCCGAGCAGGGCGCGGCCATCGAGGTGACCTTCTACGACACCGAGTTCGACGAGGAAGAGGAGTCCGAAGAGGCCGAGTCGCGCGACGACTTCGTCATGCTCTTCGTTGGCCCGACGCCCGCGGCCATCATGCAGGTGCAGCGCGATCTGCTGGTGCAGGACGTGGTCAACCTGATGGAGCGCCATTTCGACGGCTCCGAGCTGGGTGGCGTGGTGCAGGAGATCGACAAGCTGTTCTCCCAGCGCTTCGACGCCCTGGTCAGCTCGCTGGAGATCGGCAAGCCGCCGCGCGGCATGGGTGGATCGGGTTCGGGCCACGGCGGCAACCGCCGCCCACGCCACCTGCATTGAGCGCAAGGCGCTGCCCCGCGCAGCGTACAGCCATGGCGGCACAGGCCAGCACGCCCAAGTATTCCGGAGCAGTCACCGAGACCGTACGCCGCCAGCGCGAGCAGCGGCGCGAGGTGGCCGGTGGCGCGCTGCCGCTTCCCTACCTGTCCGCCTACCCGGCCGCGCTGCAGTCACAGGTGCGTGGCTGGCTGGCCGAGGACAAGGCCGAGGCCTGGCTGCTGCGCAAGCATCCCGAGGCCCATGCCGTGCGCACGGACAAGAGCCTCTATGACTACGTGGATGCCCTCAAGGGCCGGCACATGCGCAATGCCGGCACGCTGAACAAGGTGGCCTATGACGGCCGCATCCATGTGGTCCACAACGCCGGGCCTGCACACGCGCCGCACCGTGGTGCAGGGAAGCCGCCTCAATGCCCGGCATGAGATCCGCATCGGCGCATTGTTCAAGCAGGCGCCCGAGGCTTTCTTGCGCATGATCGTCGTCCACGAGCTGGCCCATCTGCGCGAGCCCGATCACGACAAGGCCTTCTACCAGCTGTGTACCCACATGGAGCCCGACTACCACCAGCTGGAGTTCGAGCTGCGCCTGTACCTGAGCTGGATGGACCACTCGGGCCGGCGCCTGTGGCTGGCGCAGCCCTGATTCAAGCGGCCGTGGGGACAGCGCTGGATTCGCCGACCTGAACGGACGAGCAGCATTGCGCGGGCAGCTCCAGCCAGCGCGATGCGGCGGACTGCAGGGCCTGCAGCGATCCCGTGGTCATCAACTGGACCTGGCCCTCTGCCGCGGGCAAGGGTCCTGACTCGCTGGCCAGAGTGCCCAGGCGATCCAGCACGCGCCGCGTCTGGCGGGCTACCGGGGCACCTGTGTCGATGAACTGGATGTCCGGCCCCAGCAGTGTGCGCAACTGCTCGCGGGCGAATATGTAGTGGGTGCAGCCCAGCACCAGGGAATCCATCTCACCCGTCTTCTGTCCGAAGCTGCCCAGGGCATTCACATACTTGGTGCACAGTTGCGCGACCTCGGTGGCCATGGGGTCGGCGGGAACGGGTTGCTCCGTGCTTTCCTCGATGGCCTTGGCCAGTCCGTCGCAGGGCTGGACATGGAATTGCACGCGCTGGCCATGGTCGGCCACCAGACGCGCAAAGCGTGCGCTGCTCACCGTGCCGCGTGTGGCCATCACGCCCACGTGGCCGGTCTGGCTCGACAGCGAGGCGGGCTTGATGGCGGGCTCCACGCCGATCAGGGGCAGTTCGGGCATTTCGGCGCGCAGCATGTCCACGGCCGCTGCCGTGGCTGTGTTGCAGGCGATCACCAGTACCTTGATCTGGTGCTGCTCGCGCAGATGGCGCGCAATGGTGCGCGTGCGCTGCTGAACGAAGGCATCGCCACGCGCATCGCCATAGGGTGCATTGCCGCTGTCGGCCAGGTAGACGAAGCGCTCATGCGGCAGTTCATGGCGCAGCGCCTGCAGCACGCTGAGGCCGCCGATGCCGCTGTCGAAGACGCCGATGGGAGAGGCCGGGGAGGTCATGTGGAGATGCGGATAAAGGCTTTTGGAGGCGGCGCCCAGTATGCCCGCTCGGGCGCGTTCATGCTTGGGCCATGGCTTGCTGCTGCAGCCATCGGGCATGTGTCAGGCGATACAGGCAATGCCTGCGCAGCGCATGGCCTGCCGGCACCTCCGGATGGTCGAAGTCATGGGCGTCGCGCTCCATGCCCAGGCGCTGCATCACGGCCTGCGAACGCAGGTTGGACAGCGCGGTGAACGAGACGATGGACTCCAGATGCAACGCGCCGAAGCCGTGCTCCAGCGCCGCCCGTGCGCCTTCGCTGGCCAGGCCCTTGCCCCAGAAAGGCCGGGCGAGCCGCCAGCCGATTTCCACGCAGGGCGAGAACGGCAAAGACGCGGCGGGAGCATGCAGCCCGATGAAGCCCATGAACTCGCCGCTGGCAAGGTGCTCTGCCGCCCAGAAGCCCCAGCCGCGTTCCTCGATCAGTGCCTGGATCCTGTCTGCCATGGCATCGCTTTGTTCACGGCTGAGCAGTGCCGGAAAGTGCTCCATGACCTGTGGGTCGGCATTCAGCGCGGCAAAGGGCTGCCGGTCGCCGGCCTGCCACTGGCGCAGTATCAGGCGCGGTGTCCGCAGGGTCGCTACAGGGGAATGTGTGGTGGTCATGGTTGGAGAGGGCGCTGCAGCACCAGCAGATAGGCGGCTGCATGGCCGTGGAAGGAGTGGGGGATGAAGCCTGCCTCGCCTGCCAGCTTTTCCACGCTGGTGCGGCGCTGGAAATGCGGGTCGAAGACCAGCTCGGCCACGGCCAGCAGGCCGCCGGGGCGCAGGCTCTGGAAGATATCGGCCAGCGCGGCCTGGCGGTCCGGGATCTCTCCCAGCACGGCGGCCATCACGGCGCGGTCGTGCTGCTCGGCTGCGAGCTGCCCCTGGCCCAGCGCAGCCGCCTGGGTGCGCACATTCTCCAGCCCCTGGGCGCGCGCCTTGGCAGCCACCTGTTCGAGCATGGCCGGCTGCAGGTCCACGGCCAGCACCTGTCCCTGCGCGCCGACGGCACGTGCCAATGGCAGGGTGACGCGGCCCGGGCCGCAGCCTGCGTCCAGCACCTTCATGCCCGGCTGGATCTGCAGTTGCCCGACGATGAAGGCGGCCTTGTTGCTGGCCGCGAAGGGATTGTCAAGCTCGACCATCCAGCGCAGCCAGGACGGGCAGGGCAGGACATGGCGGCGGGAGGACAGGCGCCAGGCCAGGCTGGTCACGGCCAGCAGGGCGATGAGGACGAGCGCGATGGTCATGTTGAATGGGCAGTGTTGCAGGCAGCGGGCAGTCTGTCACAAATGCCCGCACCAATGAAAAGACCGCCCGAAGGCGGTCCCTTTGCGCTTGGCGCCGGCTTCAGGCCGAGGCGATCTCAATGGTCTTGAATTCGCCGGATGCAATGCGCTTTTGCCATTCGGCAGGGCCCGTGATGTGGGCGCTGGTGCCGCCGGCATCCACGGCCACGGTCACGGGCATGTCCACCACGTCGAATTCGTAGATGGCTTCCATGCCCAGGTCCTCGAAGCCCACGACCTTGGCGTTCTTGATGGCCTTGGACACCAGGTAGGCGGCGCCGCCCACGGCCATCAGGTAGGCCGACTTGTGGTTCTTGATGGACTCGATGGCCACCGGGCCGCGCTCGGCCTTGCCGATCATGGCGATCAGGCCGGTCTGCTCCAGCATCATGTCGGTGAACTTGTCCATGCGGGTGGCCGTGGTGGGGCCTGCGGGGCCCACGGCTTCGTCCTTGACCGGGTCCACGGGGCCGACGTAGTAGATCACGCGGTTGGTGAAGTCCACGGGCAGCTTCTCGCCCTTGGCCAGCATGTCCTGGATGCGCTTGTGGGCGGCATCGCGGCCCGTGAGCATCTTGCCGTTGAGCAGCAGGGTGTCGCCGGGCTTCCAGCTGGCCACTTCTTCCTTGGTCAGGGCGTTGAGGTCCACGCGGCGCGACTTGTTGTAGTCAGGCTCCCAGTCGATCTTGGGCCACAGGTCCAGCGAGGGTGCGTCCATGTAGACCGCGCCGGAGCCGTCCATCACGAAGTGCGCATGGCGCGTGGCCGCGCAGTTGGGGATCATGGCCACGGGCTTGGAGGCCGCGTGCGTGGGGTACATCTTGATCTTGATGTCCAGCACGGTGGCCAGGCCGCCCAGGCCTTGCGCGCCGATGCCCAGGGCGTTGACCTTCTCGTACAGCTCCAGGCGCAGTTCCTCGACCTGGTCGAGCTTTTCTCCGCGCGCGGCCTTGGCCTGCAGCTCGTACATGTCCAGGTCTTCCATCAGGCTTTCCTTGGCCAGCAGCACGGCCTTCTCGGCGGTGCCGCCGATGCCGATGCCCAGCATGCCCGGCGGGCACCAGCCCGCGCCCATGGTCGGAACGGTCTTGAGAACCCAGTCCACCAGGTTGTCGCTGGGGTTCATCATGATCATCTTGGACTTGTTCTCCGAGCCGCCGCCCTTGGCCGCCACGGTCACGTCCAGCTTGTCGCCGGGCACGATCTGCACGTTGATGACGGCAGGCGTGTTGTCCTTGGTGTTCTTGCGCGCGAACAGCGGATCGGCCACGACCGAGGCACGCAGCGTGTTCTCGGGGTGGTTGTAGCCGCGGCGTACGCCTTCGTTGATGGCGTCTTCCAGGCCGCCCGTGAAGCCTTCCCAGCGCACGTCCATGCCCACCTTCAGGAACACGTTGACGATGCCGGTGTCCTGGCAGATCGGGCGGTGGCCGGTGGCCGACATCTTGGAGTTGGTCAGGATCTGGGCCATCGCGTCCTTGGCCGCCGGGCTCTGCTCGCGTTCGTAGGCGCGGGCCAGGTGGGCGATGTAGTCGGCGGGGTGGTAGTAGCTGATGTACTGCAGGGCGCCTGCGATCGAATCGATCAGGTCCTGCTGGCGGATCGTGGTGGTCATCGGTGGGGTGTCTTTTTGATCGGGGGAACAGGGGAGGGGAATCCCGGGGGCGATTATCGGCGCTGCAGGGGGAAAAGTGCACGCAATGGGCGCAGTCTTGTACAAGAGTCGAGGGGTTTGCCTGGACAAGCCCGCCTCGGCGACACCTCAGTGGGGGACGGATGCGAGAGGTTCCCATTTACGGAGTTACCATGAGCGGGTTTTTGCCATTGCGGCCCTGCCAGCCAGATATCCCCGAGCCACGTCCTGCGCGGCCCGCCGACCTGCCTCCAGCCAACTGCGCCGCGTTGTTTTCACCAAGGAGTCCATACCAATGACCGCGACCCGCCAGGAAAAAGACACTTTCGGACCCATAGCCGTCCCCGCAGACAAGCTCTGGGGTGCGCAGACGCAGCGTTCGCTGCAGAACTTCGACATCAGCGGAGAGCAGCAGCCGCGCGAAATCATCCACGCGCTGGCCCAGGTCAAGAAGGCCTCGGCCTCCGTCAACCACAAGCTGGGCCTGCTGGACGAGAAGAAGACCCAGGCCATCCTGGCCGCCGCCGACGAGGTGATCGCCGGCAAGCACCCGGACGAGTTCCCGCTGGTGGTCTGGCAGACTGGCTCGGGCACGCAGACCAACATGAATGTCAACGAGGTGCTGGCCAACCGCGCCAGCGAAATCCTCGGTGGCGAGCGCGGCGAGTCGCGCCTGGTCCACCCCAATGACGATGTGAACAAGAGCCAGTCGAGCAACGACGTGTTCCCGACCGCCATGCACGTGGCTGCCGTCACGGCCATCGAGCAAAAGCTGCTGCCCGCCATTGCCCTGCTGCGCAATACGCTGCAGGCCAAGAGCGAGGCCTATGCCGACATCGTCAAGATCGGCCGCACCCATCTGCAGGACGCCACGCCGCTGACGCTGGGCCAGGAAATCTCGGGCTGGGTGGCCCAGCTGGCCCATGGCGAAAAGCATGTGCGCGCCGCGCTGCCGCACCTGTACGAGCTGGCGCTGGGCGGCACGGCCGTGGGCACGGGCCTGAATGCGCCCAAGGGCTACGCCGAGGGCGTGGCGGCCGAGCTGTCCCAGCTCACCGGCTACCCGTTCGTGACGGCGCCCAGCAAGTTCGAGGCCCTGGCCTCGTGCGACGGCCTGGTCCACGCCCACGGCGCGCTCAAGACGCTGGCCGCCAGCATGATGAAGATCGCCAACGACGTGCGCTGGCTGGCCTCGGGCCCGCGCAGCGGCCTGGGCGAGATATCCATCCCCGAGAACGAGCCCGGCTCGTCCATCATGCCCGGCAAGGTCAACCCCACGCAGAGCGAAGCCGTGACCATGCTGGCGGCCCAGGTCTTCGGCAACGACGTGGCCATCAACTTCGGCGGCGCCTCGGGCAACTTCGAGCTGAACGTGTTCCGCCCCATGGTCTCGCACAACTTCCTGCAGAGCGTGCGCCTGCTGGCCGATGGCATGAAGAGCTTCAACGACCACTGCGCCGTGGGCATCGAGCCCAACCGCGAGCGCATCACCGAGCTGGTGCAGCGCTCGCTGATGCTGGTGACGGCGCTGAACCCGCACATCGGCTACGACAAGGCGGCCTACATCGCCAAGAAGGCGCACAAGGAAGGCTCCAGCCTGCGCGAAGCCGCCGTGGCTTCCGGCCACCTGACCGGCGAACAGTTCGACGCCTGGGTGATCCCTGCCAAGATGGTCGGCAACCTGTAAGACCTGCTGATGCAATCAAAAAAGGGGAGCCGATCGGCTCCCCTTTTTTTTGCTTCATGGCCTGGCTCAGTTGTCCGCCTGCGGGCGGCGCACGGTGCGGAACACATACTTGAGCGCGTCGCCGATGGTGCTTTCCCAGACCGGCCATTCATGCTTGCCGTTGACGATGCGCAGCTCGGCAGGCTGCTTGTTCCTGCGCAGCTGGGCGTAGAGCTGGGCGGCGTCGGACTCGATCATGAATTCATCGTCGTCGCCCGAGTTGATGTACATGGGCACGCTGATCTTGCGGGCGAGAAAGCTGTCCCACAGCACAGGGTAGTTGTAGCTCTTCCAGACCGTGGTGCTGTACTGGCCGCCCGTGTTGGGTTCGGCAAAGACCTTGACCGAGCGTGCCGAGGAATCGGCGGGCGGCTCGGGGTTGTAGATGGCGGGGCTCAGCAGGGCGGCGGCCTGGAATTTCTCGGGGTACTTGAGCACGTAGCGCAGCGCGCCGTAGCCGCCCATGGACAGGCCGCCGATCACGCGGCCATCGCGGCTGGTGAGGGTGCGGTACTTCTTCTCGACATGGGGGACGAGGTCCTGGAAGAAGGCCGTCTCCATGGGCTCCTTGAGGTCCACGTACCAGGTTGTTCCCGCGTCGGGCATGACGATGATGGCGGGCGGGATCTCCCCGTTCTGGATCAATTGGTCCACCGTGCGCAGCAGATTGCCCTTGACGGGCCAATCATTGCGCTGGCCGTCATTGCCGTGCAGCAGGTACATGACGGGGTAGCGCAGCCTGGACTGGGCGTCGTAGCCCGTGGGCAGGTAGACGTTGTAGGTCCAGCTGCGCTGCAGCGTGGCGCTCTTGAACTCGGCGGCCTCGATGGAGCCGGCCTGGGCGGCTGTGCCGGCCAGCAGCGCGGCGGCTGCCAGCGTGCCGGTGGCGGCCTGGCGCAGGACGATGGAAAAGGAAAGTTGGCGCATGGTTTTTTGTCTCCTGTGGGCCGTGGCGGCTGGCCACGGCTGCGCCAATGTAATCGAGGGCCTGTGCGCCTCGGGCCCGCATGCGGGCGGAGCGTCGCCTGGGGGACTGTGGCCCTCAGCCGGGGCGGCCCTCGCCGGGGCGGCCCTCAGCCGGGCGCCCGCTGCGCGTGGCGCAGCGCGCTGCGAAAGCCCAGTTGCCCCAGCACGCAGGCCACCACCAGGGCCAGCGCTGCCGACAGCGCCGGGTTGCTGCCCAGGCTGGCGCCCAGCGTGCACAGGCCGCCCACGGCCATCTGGGTGCTGCCGTAGACCCCGGCGGCCGAGCCCGTGAGGCGCGGATGCACACTGAGCGCGCTGGCCAGCGCCGCAGGACTGGTCAGGCCCGAGCCCAGCGCGAACAGCACCATGAGCCCCACCACGATGGCCGGCGTGAGCTGGTTGAACAGGGCCAGCAACAGCAGCATGGCCGCGCTGGCCAGGCTCAGCAGATTGCCGTTGAGCATCAGCCGCTCCAGGGGCCAGTGGCGTATCAGCTGGCGGGCCAGCGCATTGCCCACGGCCATGCCGCCCATGAGCAGGCCCAGGTAGATGGCCACCTCATGCTTGGTGGAATGCAGCTGCTCGATGAAGACGAAGGGCGCCGCCGCCAGGAATGCATAGATGGACGTGGTGGCGCAGCCGCCGCCCACGGCAAAGCCCACGAAGGCAGGAGAGCGCAGCAGGCTGCGGTAGTCGTCGCGGATGGTGCCCAGGTGCAGGCGGCCCGTGGGCTGGCCGGTTTCGGGCAGCAGTTTCCAGATGGCGAAGGCCGTCACGCCGCCGACCACGGCCAGCGTGCCGAAGATGGCGCGCCAGCCCAGGGCGTCGTCGATGGCCGAGCCGATGGCCGGCGCGATGCCGGGGCCGATCATCATCATCAGGTTGAGCAGCGCCAGGCTGCCCACGGCGTTTTCGGGCGTGCTTGAATCGCGCGCAATGGCGCGGCCCAGGGCCAGGCCCGCGCAGCCGCCCAGCGCCTGGAGCAGCCGCGCGCCGATCAGCCAGGGGGCGGACGGGGCGAGAAAGGCCGCCAGGCTGGCCAGCGCATAGAGGATGAGCCCTGCCAGCAGCATGGGGCGGCGCCCCAGGCTGTCCGACAGCGGGCCATAGATCAGCTGGCCCACGCCCAGGCCCAGGATGTAGACCGTGATGGTCAGCTGCATCTGGCTGGCGCCGGCCTGGAGCTGGCGTGCCGCATCGGGCAGGGCGGGCAGGAACATGTGCATGGCCAGCGTGCCGACGATGGTCACGATCACCAGCAGCCATAGCGGTGCCTTGCGACTGGCCGCTGCATGGTCCTGGGCGGGTGGCAGCGAAGAGTGCTCGGCCACCATCTCAGGCAGCCTGCTCGTCGGGCAGGTCCGTGTCGCAGGCGGGCTCGGCGGCCATGGCCTCCAGCAGGCGCTGCAGCGTGGCATAGGCCGCGCCCAGTTCCTCGGGCGGCACGGCGCCCAGCACCTGGGCGCGCGCCTGCTGCAGCAGGCCCTGCACGGCTTCTACCTGGGCATGGCCGGCTGGCGTGAGCTGGATTTTTCTGACGCGGCGGTCGCTGTCGTCCACGCGCTCTATCCAGCCCTGGGCGGCCAGGCCGTCCACCAGCCGCACGACGGAGGAGCTGTCCAGCGCCAGGGAGTGGGCCAGATCCTTCTGGCGCATGGCCTCGGGCGAGCGCGCCAGGTGCATCAGCGGCATCCACAGTGCCTGGGTCAGTCCCATGGGGGCCAGCAGCCGGTCCAGCGTGCGGCGCCACTGTTTGTTCACCTGCCCCAGCGTGAACATGAAATGCCTTTGCACGGCGGCGGGGTCGGCCTGCGTGGGCGAGAAGGGGGCGGAAGGGGACGACATCGGGTGATATTCAAATAGTTGGCATCCCAATTATCTGCATATCAACGATGTCGTTTGCGGGGCCGCCCTGATACATCCGCATGCATCAGGGTCTTGCCCGCGGTGCCGGGGCTGTGTGCCTGGGTTGTAAGCCGGGGCGTGTGCCGGCAGTTACATGCCCAGCGACTTGAGCAGTTCGTCGGTGTCGGTGCTGGCGGCCGGCGCGGGCGCTGCGGCCGGGGCGCTGGCGGCGGTCTGGGCCATGAGCGCATCGGGATCGGGGCGCTCCTGGGGCTCGAAGTCCACGACTTTGATGAACTCGGTGCGGTCCATGGCCAGTTCGAGATAGAAGATGTTGTTGTTGCCCGTGTAGAAGGTCACGCGGCGCGCCTCGGGGGAGTCGAGGTTGGCGTCCACGCTGAGGTTGACCTGCTTGTTCAGGCGGATCATCTTGGGCTGGCTCTGGGTGATGTAGGTCTGAAGCTCGCGCTGGACCTTGCTGGTGAAGTCGCCCACCACCTGGTTCATCAGCTCGCCCATGACGTTGCTGACATCGTCCGAGGTATAGGAGGTGGCCAGGTCGTCCTCGCCCATGCCCATGCTCAGCATGTAGCTGCGGTACAGCTCCATGGCGGCGGCGGCCGAGAAATTGATGATCACCAGGCCCGAGAAGCCACCGTCCACCAGGACAAAGCAGCCGATGTCGGGCTTGAGGCTGGTCTTGGTGATGCGTTGCACCATGCCCGAATACTGGATCTGGCACTGCGTGGCCACCTGGAGCACGCGCGAGACGGAGTTGCAGAGGCTGATCAGCACGTCTTCCGTGCCATGGACGATGGGATGTTGGGGCTGGTTCATGAGGTCAACGGGACAAAATTGTGAGCGATTATGGGTGCAAGTCCGTTGTTGCGACCATTTGTAACTACGAAGGCGTATTCTGGATGCCGGACCAGGCAGCCCGCCGGGACCGCACCTTTGATGCAACGGAGGTTGGACGATGAGAGCACAGCAGCATCTGACCCGGGTTCCGCTGGACGCACTGCGTCCCACGCAGATGACCATCGGCGCCGCCGAAGTGCAGACCAAGCGCGCCCAGTGGAGCCACCTCAAGCGCAAGGAGCGCGAAGGCCTTCTGGCCTCGCACTGGTTTCCTGCCGTGCTGGGGCCGCGTGGCCTGCACTACATCGTTGACCACCACCACCTGGGGCTGGCGCTGACGCAGGAGTCCGTGGAGCAGGTCTGGGTCATGCAGCTGGCCGATTTCAGCGAGGCCGATCCGCTGATGTTCTGGCGCCTGATGGAGTTCCACCAATGGGCCCATCCATATGACGAGCGCGGCCGCCGATGCGACTGGGCCAAGATGCCCGAGCAGCTGGACCGCCTGCGCGACGACCCCTACCGCAGCCTGGCCGGCGCCGTGCGCAAGGCCGGTGGCTATGCCAAGGACACGGCGCCTTTCGTCGAATTCCTCTGGGCCGATTTTTTCCGCACGCGCTTTGCACCCAAGGACCTGCGCAGCGGCAAGAGCGATGTCGCCTTGCCCGAGCAGGCCCTGCATGAGGCCCTGGGCCTGGCGCACGGCGCCGAGGCGCGCTACCTGCCGGGCTGGTCCGGCGTCGTTGCCCCGCAATCCTGATGCGTGCGCCTGGCCTGCCTGCCTTGGCCGATTGGGGCGCCGGCCTGTCCATCGCCGGCCTGCTGCTGCCCGAGGCCGTGGCCTATTCCGGCATCGCCGGCCTGCCGCCGCAGGCCGGGGTGATTGCGCTGTTCGCCGGGCTGCTGGCCTATGGCCTGCTGGGGACCAGCCGCTTCGCCATCGTCTCGGCCACATCCTCCTCTGCCGCCGTGCTGCTGGCGGCCACGGCGTCCATGGCCGGCACCTCGCCGCAGCAGCGCATGTTGCTGGGCGTGGGCATCGTGCTGCTGACGGGCCTGTTCTTCGTGGTGGCGGGGCTGGCGCGGCTGGGCGCGGTCTCCAATTTCATCGCCAAGCCCGTGCTGCGCGGTTTTGCGCTGGGGCTGGCGCTGACCATCGTGGTCAAGCAGATCCCGCATGCCGTCGCCTTCCAGCCCGTGCATGGCGATCTGCCGCGCTTTGTCTGGGAGCTGCTGGCCGGCTGGCGGCACTGGAATGCAGCGGGCCTGGCCATGGCCGTTGCGGCGTTGCTGCTGATGCGTGCGCTGGCCCGCTGGCGTGGCCTGCCTGCGGCCTTGCTGGTGATTGCGGCCGGCATTGCGCTGGATGCGGGCGGCTGGTGCGCGCGCTGGGGCATTGCGGCCGTGGGGCCGATACGGCTGGATTTCTCCAACCCCGGCATTCCCTCGCTGTCGCGCGCCGAATGGCTGCGCCTGGGCGAGCTGGCCTTTGCGATGGCGCTCATCCTCTATGCCGAGTCCTACGGCTCCATCCGCAGCTTTGCGCTGCGCCATGGCGACCGCGTCGATGCCAACCGCGACCTGATGGCGCTGGGCGCGGCCAACCTGCTGTCGGGCGTGTTCCATGGCATGCCCGTGGGCGCGGGCTACTCGGCCACCTCGGCCAACGAGGTGGCGGGCGCGCAAAGCCGCGCTGCGGGCCTGGTGGCCTGCGCCGTGGTGGGCCTGGCCGTCTGGCTGCTGCTGCCCTGGATTGAGCGCACGCCGCAGCCGCTGCTGGCCGCCATCGTCATCCACGCCGTGGGCCATACGCTGAACCCTGCCGCGCTGCGTCCTTACTTCGCCTGGCGGCGGGATCGCTTGATCGTGGTGCTGGCCTTCTTTGCCGTGCTGGCGCTGGGCGTGCTCGACGGGCTGCTGCTGGCCATTGCGGCCAGCCTGCTCATGCTGCTGCAAACGCTGTCCCGCTCACATGTGAGCTGGCTGGGCAGGCTGGGGGACACGCATGACTTTGTCGATGCCGCACGCCACCCCGACGCGGTGGTGCCGGCCGGCCTGCTGATCGCGCGGCCCGAGGCGCCGCTGTTCTTCGGCAATGCCGACCCGGTGTTTGCGGCCATCCGGGAGCGGCTTCAATCCCTGCCTTCGCCCCGCGGCGTGGTGCTGAGCCTGGAAGATTCGGCCGATCTCGATGCCACCAGTGTCGAGGCGCTGTGCGACTTCGCGGCCCAGTTGCGGCAACTGGGCGTGCCGCTGGCCCTGGCCCGCGTCAAGGACCCCGTGCGCGACCTGCTGGCGCGCGTGGGCAATCCGGCGTTGCCGCACGCCAGCTATGCGGGCTGGAGCGTGGACGACGCCGTGCGCCAGTTGCAGATCCCTGCGTGATCCCCGCCCCGGCGCAGCCCCTCAGCCCGCCGCCTGGGTGGACTCGCGCACGATGCAGCGCCCCTGCATGATCACCTTGCGCAGCGGCAGGTCGGGCGCGTGCAGCCGCTCCATGAGCAGGCCGAATGCGGCGCGGCCCATGGCCTCCACCGGCTGCTCGATCACGGTGATGGCGGGGGCCACCAGTTCTGTCCAGCGCTCGTTGTCGAAACCGGCAAGCGCCACATCGCCGGGGATGCGCAGGCCTGCGGCGCGTATCGCGCGCAGGCAGCCTTCCAGCAGCAGGCTGTTGCTGGCCACGAAGGCATCGGGCCGCTGCGGCTGGCGCAGCCATTGCGCGACCTCGGCCTCGGCGGCATCGCTGGTCGGAGGCAACTGGCGCAAGTCGGGCGCCAGGCCCGCATCGCGCATGGCGGCCAGATAGCCGTCGCAGCGCTCGCGCGCCGTGCTGCTGGTGCTGCCGAAGACGCCTGCAATGCGGCGGCGGCCCTGGTCCACCAGATGCCTGACCAGGGTGGCGCAGGCCTGGGCGTTGTCCAGCACCACGCTGTCATGGAAGGCCGGGGCGCCCGCCCGGTCCACCAGGACGACGGGGAACTCCAGCTGCATGCGCTCGAGCTTGTGCAGGCTGGCCTGGGTGGGCGCAAAGATCAGTCCCGCGATGCGCTCTTCCTGCATGAGCTGCAGGTACATGGCTTCGCGCTGCGGGTCTTCGTCGGTATTGCACAACAGCACGCGCCGGCCCTGGCGATAGGCCTCGGCCTCGACCGCGCGGATCAGGGCAGTGAAAAACGGGTTGCGTATGTCGGCCACCAGCACGCCCATGGGGCCAGCGTCGCGCGCGCGCAGCCGGCGCGCCATCAGATTGGGCCGGTAACCCGTGGCCTGCACGGCGGCCGCGACCCGCGCCCGGACCTCCTCGCTGACCGAGCCGCCCGCCAGCGCGCGCGATACCGTCGATTTGGAAACCCCGGCCGCACGGGCCACATCGTTGATGCTGATGCTCAATGCAATCGTTCCCGTTGGTTGTGGTGTGCCGCAGAGGATAACTCCAAAGAAATGCCGAGTTATTGCCGGATTATGGCCGGGTTATGTTGCAGTGCAGATTGACTGATGGTTGGGAACGTTCCCACAATCCGCGCCATGATCAATGCCCATTCATCCCTCCCGGCGGTTGCACCCACCGCCCCTGCGGGCCTGCAGATCGCCGTGCGCCTGGACGCCAGGGTGCGCGACAAGGCCGACGCCATTGCCCAGGCGGCCCGGCTGCTCCAGGACCTTGGCTGCGTGGCCCTTGGCTATGCCACCGGCATGCAGGCGCGCGAGGCCCAGGCCGAAACCTTTCTGGGCCACGGCGTGGCCATTCCCCACGGCCGCGCCGAAGACCGGGCCCTGGTGCTGCGCGACGCGGTGGCCGTGCTCCAGGTGCGCGAGGGCCTGGATTGGAATGCCGGCCAGAACGTGCATCTGGTCGTGGCGGTGGCGGCACGCTCCGATGCCCACATCACCTTGCTGCGCCGCCTGGCCGGCCTGCTGCAGACACCCCGGCTGCAGGCGCTGTTCACCACCGGCGATGCGCAGCAGGTCATCGATGTGCTCCAGGGGCAAGCGGACCCGGCGCCGCCTGCCGCCCGCCCGGCGGCAGCGGATCTGGCCGAGGCGCGCGAATGGACCATTGCCTATCCCAACGGCCTGCATGCGCGGCCTGCCACGCGCTGGGCGGAGGCGGCGCGCGGCTTTGCCTCGCGCATCCAGGTGCGCCATGGCGGCGAGGTGGCCGATGCGCGGCAGATGGCCAGCCTGCTGCAGTTGGGACTGCGCGAAGGCGACAAGGTCACCGTCTCGGCAGAGGGCCCCGACGCCAGTGCCGCGGTCCAGCGCCTGTGTGCCGTGGCCCAGGCGCTGGTGGCCCAGGAACGTGCCGATGCCGACGCCGCTGCGCGCAAGGCGGCCGAATCGCCCGCCACGGGCTGGCTGCCGCCGCCGGCGCGGCCTGCCTTTGTGGGCCTGGGCGCCAGCCCGGGGCTGGCCGTGGCCCGCATCCACCAGTGGCGTGTGGAGGCCGCCGAGATCCCCGACCTGCCCGAGCCGCTCAGCGTGGGCGGTGCGCGGCTGCATGCGGCGCTGGCCGAGACGCAGGGCCAGCTGCGCGCCCTGCATGACGACACCCGCCGCCGCCTGGGCGAAGGCGATGCGGCCATCTTCAGCGCGCAGGCCGAGTGGCTGGGCGACACCGGACTCATCACGCGCGCCTGCCAGTTCATGGTCCAGGGCCACGGCGTGGCCTGGGCCTGGGACTGCGCCGTGCAGGAGGGCGCTGCCCGTCTCCAGGCGCTGGACAACCCTGCGCTGGCCGCGCGTGCCGCCGATCTGCGCGACGTGGGCCGGCGCGTGCTCGTGCAGCTGCAGCCCTCGCTGGCAGCGGCGGGACCGGAGGGCCTGCCGGAAGGCGGCTGCATCCTGGTCGCGGCCGATCTTTCGCCCTCGGAAACCGCCCAGCTGGACACGGCGCGCGTGGCCGCGCTGGTCACGGCGCAGGGCAGTCCCACCTCGCACACGGCCATACTCGCGCGCACGCTGGGGCTGCCGGCCGCCGTGGCGGCAGGCGGCGGCGTGCTGGGCATGGCCGATGGGGCCCTGGCCATCGTCGATGGCGCCAATGGCCGCATCTACCTTGATCCCTCGGAGCAGGACCTGGCTTCGGCGCATGCCCACATGGCCGAGCAGCGGGCGCTGCAGGAACGCGTGGCCGCGCAGCGCAGCCTGCCTGCCATCACCACCGATGGCGTGCGCATCGAAGTCTGCGCCAACGTCAACCTGCCCGAGCAGGTGCCGCTGGCCCTGTCCCAGGGTGCCGAGGGCGTGGGCCTGATGCGCACGGAATTCCTGTTCCTGGAGCGCGGCAGCACGCCCGGCGAGGACGAGCAGTACGAAACCTACCGCGCCATGGCGCAGGCGCTGGAGGGCCGGCCGCTGATCGTCCGCGCGCTGGACATCGGCGGCGACAAGCAGGTGGCCCACCTGGAGCTGCCGCGCGAGGACAACCCCTTCCTGGGCGTGCGCGGCGCGCGGCTGCTGCTGCGCCGCCCCGACCTGCTGGAGCCCCAGATGCGCGCCCTGTACCGGACGGCCCGCGATGGCACAAGGCTGTCGGTAATGTTTCCCATGGTCACCAGCGTGCAGGAGCTGCTGGCGCTGCGCGCGGCCTGCGAACGGCTGCGTGCCGAACTGGACGCCCCGGTCCTGCCGCTGGGCATCATGATCGAGGTGCCCGCCGCCGCCGTGCAGGCCGACGCACTGGCCCGCCATGCCGATTTCTTCTCCATAGGCACCAACGACCTGACCCAGTACGTGCTGGCCATGGACCGCCAGAACCCGCAGCTGGCGGCCGAGGCCGACAGCCTGCATCCGGCCGTGCTGCGGATGGTGCGCGCCACCGTGCAGGGCGCTGCCACCCGCGCGCGCCCCGTGGGCGTCTGTGGCGGACTGGCCGGCGACCCGTTCGGTGCGCTGCTGCTGGCCGGGCTGGGGGTGGGCGAGCTGTCCATGACGCCCAACGACATCGCCGGTGTCAAGGCCGGCCTGCGCGCGGCCAGCCTGCGGCAGTTGCAGGCGCTCGCAGACAGGGCGCTCGGCTGCGAGGATGCCGCGCAGGTGCGGGCACTGGCCAAGGAGGTGACGGCATGAACGCCCCGCAAGCCATCACCGTGACCCTGAACCCGGCCATAGACCAGCTTGTGACCCTGGATGCGCTGCTGCCCGGCCAGGTGCAGCGCGCATTGGGCAGCGTGCAGGCGCCGGGCGGCAAGGGCATCAATGTTGCCGCCGCCTTGGCGGGCCTGGGCGTTTCCACGGCCGCGCTGGGCGTGCTGGGCAGTGACAACGCCGGCATGTTCGAGGCCTTGTTCGCCCAGCGCGGCATTGCCGACGCCTGCCTGCGCGTGCCGGGCCAGACGCGCACCAACATCAAGCTGGTGGCCGACGACGGGCGCCAGACCACGGACATCAACCTGCCGGGCCTGGTGTTGACCGAAGCGCATCTGCACGCCGTCATGGCCGCGCTGGCCCGGTATCTGCGGCCCGGCCTGGCCGTGGTGCTTTCGGGCAGCCTGCCGGCCGGCCTGCCTGCGGACAGCTGGGTCCGGCTCCAGGCCCAGGCCGTGGCCGCCGGTGCCGACGTGCTGCTGGACACCAGCGAGGCCCCCCTGGCCGCCGCCCTGGCGACGGCCCCCCATGCGGCCATGCCCTGGGCCATCAAGCCCAACCGGGAGGAGTTGCAGGCCGCCACAGGCCAGCGCCTGGACGGCCGCGATGCGCTTCTGGCCACCGCGCGCAGCCTGCTGGACAGGGGGCTGGGGCTGGCCGTGGTGTCCATGGGCGAGGAGGGCGCGCTGTTTGCCAGCGCGCAAGGCGCGGTGATTGCGCGGCCGCCGCAGCGGGCACGCGGCAGCTCCGTGGGCGCGGGCGATGCCATGGTCGCGGGCATGGTGGCCGCGCGGCTGCGCGGACTGGATCTGGCGGACACCGCACGCCTGTCCACGGCCAGCGCGCTGGCCTGGCTGCAGGCCGCGCCCGCGCGCGAAGTCGATGCCGACCGCGTCCAGGCCCTGGCCGCCAGCGTGCTGCTGGAGCCATGCCAGTGGCCGTGATCCCCCATTCTTCAGGAGCTTTCATGAACCCTCTTTTTGTGGTGATCGCAGCCGCCGGGCACGACGCCGAAGCGCTGCTGGCCGCCGAAGCCCTGCGCCATGCGGCCGGACAGCGTCCCTTGGCCGTGGAAGTGCGCGCCAGCGGCGGTGTGATCGGGCTGCATGCGGCCGATGCCGCCGCGCAGGCCGGGCAATTGCTGATCGTGGGGGATGCCGGCACCGATGACGATGCTGACACCGCCGCCGATGCCTCCCGCTTCGTGCAGGCCGCCGTCGAGCGCTGCAGCCTGCGCGAGGCGCTCGACGATCCGGCCGGCGTGCTTGCACGCTGCGCTGCCGCCAGTCCCGCAGCACAGCGCACGGGCAAGCGGATCGTGGCCGTCACCTCCTGCCCCACGGGCATCGCCCACACCTTCATGGCGGCCGAGGGACTGCAGCGCGGCGCGGCGGCGCTGGGCCACGCCATGCGCGTGGAGACACAAGGCTCGGTGGGCGCGCTCGATGCGCTGACGCCGCAGGAGATTGCCGAGGCCGACCTGGTCATCATCGCCGCCGACCGCGAGGTCGATCTTTCGCGCTTCGCGGGCAAGCCGCTGCTGCGCAGCGGCACCAAGCCGGCCATACGCGACGGCTCGGGGCTGATCGCCAAGGCGCTGGCCGAAGCCACCGTGCATGGTGCCGCCGTGGGCGCTGCTGCAGGCGGCGCCGCGCCCACGCCGGCCCGGACCCAGGGCGGCGGTGCCTATCGCCACCTGATGACCGGCGTGTCCTTCATGCTGCCCTTCGTCACGGCGGGCGGCATTCTGATCGCCATGGCTTTTGCGCTGGGCGGCATCTATGTCCATGACGATGCGCACCAGGGCACGCTGGGCTGGACGCTGTTCCAGATCGGCGCCAAGGGCGGCTTTGCGCTGATGGTGCCGGCACTGGCCGGCTATATCGCCTATTCCATTGCCGACCGGCCCGGCATTGCGCCGGGCATGATCGGCGGGATGATCGCGTCCAGCATGGGCGCGGGGTTCATCGGCGGCATCGCGGCCGGCTTCATCGCAGGCTACGGCGTGGCCTTCATGGCGGCGCACATCCGGCTGCCGCAGGCGCTCAAGGGCCTGCTGCCCATGCTGATCCTGCCTGTGCTGGGCAGCCTCTTCACGGGGCTGCTGATGTTCTATCTGGTCGGTGCGCCCGTGGCCGAGCTGCTGCAGTGGCTGAGCGCCTGGCTGCGCGGCATGCAGGGTGCCAGTGCCTTGCTGCTGGGCCTGTTGCTGGGCGCGATGATGGCCTTTGACATGGGCGGGCCGGTGAACAAGGCCGCCTATGCGTTTTCCACGGGAATGATCGCGAGCCAGGTCTACACGCCCATGGCAGCAGCCATGATCGCCGGCATGACGCCGCCGCTGGGGCTGGCCCTGGCCACGCGCCTGTTTGCCGACCGCTTCACGCGCGAGGAGCGCGGCAGCGCCGCCTCGGCCGGCGTGCTGGGCCTGGCCTTTGTCACCGAGGGGGCCATTCCCTACGCGGCGCGCGATCCACTGCGCACGATTCCGGCCCTGGTGCTGGGCTCGGCCGTGGCCGGCGCCGTGTCCATGCTGGCGGGTGTGGAGCTGAAGGTGCCGCATGGCGGCATCTTCGTCGCGCCCATTCCCAACGCCGTGACCCACGTGGCCATGTATGCGGTGGCGCTGGTGGCGGGCGTGGTGGTCACGGCCATCGCCCTGCGCATGTTCAAAAGGCCCGCCGAAGCGGGCCTTTGAAGAGGGCCTTTGAAGCAGGAAGCCGGGGGAACGCCTGTAGCGGCTCCCCCCGCAGCGTTCAGCGGGCTGCGGCGCGGGCCTGTTCCAGCCAGCCGTCGAAGGTCTTCTGGTGGGCCTTGATCCAGCCGTCCACATGGCGGTTGATGTCCGAGGGCTTGTTCTGGCCCTGGCTCATCATGTGGTTCTGCGCGCTGATGTCGCCCACGGGCAGCTGCATCAGCTCGAACAGCTTGCCGGCGTCGGGGTGCTTGTCGGTGAAGGCCTTGTTGGCCACGATCTGCTGCTTGTTCACCACGAAGCCGTAGTTCTTGCCGTTGGGCAGCTTGGTATCGAACTTGGCCTGCTCGCCGGGCAGCGAGGAGAAGGGCACCTCCAGCCACACCACGTCCTTGCCGGGCTTGAGCACGTTGCTCACCCAGTAGGGCGTCCAGGTGTAGTAGAGGATGGGCTTGCCGGCCTTGTAGCGCGAGATGGTGTCGGCGATCAGCGCCGAGTACGTGCCCTGCTTGTGGGTCACGGTGTCACGCAGCTTGTAGGCCGTCAGGTGGTGCTCGATCACGGCCTCGCAGCCCCAGCCCGGCGTGCAGCCGGTGAGGTCGGCCTTGCCGTCGCCGTCCGAGTCGAACAGCTTGGCGATCTTGGGGTCCTTCAACTGGCCGATATTGGTGATCTTGTATTCGTCGGCCGTCTTCTTGTCGATCAGATAGCCCTGGGCGGCATTGTCCGAGTACACGCCCTTGCGGAACAGCTTGGCGTCGCCGCCCGCGTTCTTGTAGTAGTCGGCGTGCAGCGGGTTCCAGTGCGTGGCCAGGAAAGTGGCGTCGCCATTGGCAATCGCCACGTGGGCCGTGGGGTACTCGACTTCCTGGAAGGGCTGCACGTCGTAGCCCAGCTTCTCCAGGGCCTTCATGACGATCAGGGTCTGGAAGCTTTCTTCGGCGATGGAGCTCTTGAGCGGCGACACCTTCACGCCCTTGCCGGGCTGGTCGCTGGCGGCTGATGCGCCTGCGCAGGCCAGTGCGATGCCGGCAGCCATCGTGGCGGTGCGCAGCCAGTGGCTGGCAGCGGCAGTTGGCAGTCGATTGTGGTTCAGGGCTTGGTTCATCCTCGGGTTCCTCCGTTGTGTGATGAAAGGGGAGTGGGCGGCCAGCGGGGCTGGCCGCTTTTCGGGAAGGCGGCGCGGCAGTGGGCCCATCCGCGCCGCAGTGAAGGCATTCAGCTGGTGCTGCCGCGATGGACCGGCTTGTTGCCGGCGCCCAGCAGGCGGGCAATGCAGCCGGCGGGGCCGCTGTGCCACCAGCGCGCACCGCCACGGGTCGTCTGCCCCATGGCCTGGGTGATGCGGTCCAGCACGATGGCCAGAAGCACGATGCCCAGTCCGCCCACGGTGGCCAGGCCCATGTCCAGGCGGCCGATGCCGCGCAGCACCATCTGGCCCAGGCCGCCCACGGCGATCATGGAAGCGATCACCACCATGGACAGCGACAGCATCAGCGCCTGGTTCACGCCCGCCATGATGGAGGGCATGGCCAGCGGCAGCTGCACCTTCCACAGCAACTGCCAGGGCGATGCGCCATAGGCGCGGCTGGCTTCGATCAGGTCGGGGCGCACCTGGCGGATACCCAGGTTGGTCAGTCGGATCAGCGGCGGCAGCGCGAAGATGATGGTCACGATCACGCCGGGCACGTTGCCGATGCCGAACAGCATCACCACGGGCACCAGGTAGACGAAGGCCGGCGTGGTCTGCATGGCGTCGAGCAGCGGGCGTGTCCAGCGCTGCGCACGGTCGCTGGAGGCCAGCAAAATCCCCGCGGGCAGGCCGATGACCATGCAGAACACCAGCGAGGTCAGCACCAGGGACAGCGTCACCATGGCCTCGGGCCAGATGCCCAGCATGGCGACCACCACCAGCGAGACGGCTGCGCCAATGGCCATGGCGCGGCCCGCGAACTGCCAGGCCACCAGGGTCAGGACCAGGACCAGCAGCGGCCACGGCAGGGCCAGCATGGCATCGGTGATGCCCGACAGCGTGCCGTCGATGGGCGTGCGCACGGCCTGGAAGAAGGGGCGGAAATGGTGGACCACCCATTCCAGGCCGCTGTTGATCCAGCCCTGCACGGGCAGGCCGTCGGTGGTCAATTGGTGCCAGAGGCTGGCATGGGCGTCGTCGGGAACGCCCGAGCCGGCCGAGGCGCCCAGCCAGTCACCGCCTGCGGCATCACCGCCGCTGGCGGCGCCCCAGGGATCGGCCGAGGCATCGGGCGCCGGCGTGGCGGCGGTGGCCCAGGGATCGGCGCTTGCAGAGGCTGCGGCATCGGTGGAAGCAGGGGCTGCGCTCGCATCGGCCCAGGGATCGGTGGCGGCAGCGGCGGTGTTCGGGTTCAGGCTATTGGTTGCATCGCTCATGCGGCATCTCCTTGTCGTTGTTCAATCGGCTCCACGGTCGGCGCGACGGTGGGGGCGTTGGAGGCCGGGAAATGCGGGTTGAGCGTGACCGGCGGCACGATCTCCTGCGGCGGTGGCACGGGCGGCGTGTCGCGGTCCAGGAAGCGCAGCATGGTGGTGCGGCTGACCACGCCCATGAACTGGCCGTCGTCGCTGGTCACCGGCAGCGCGCAGGGCGCGGCGGCCACGGGGCCGAACAGCTCGGCCACCGGCGTGCCTGCGGACAGCGGCTCGACGTTGGGCAGGAAGGCGTGGCTCAGGCCCAGCATGCCCGGGCGGCCGTGCAGTGCGTCGCGCAGCGATTGCGAGGACACCACGCCCAGGAAGCGGCGGCGCGCGTTGACCACATAGGCGTAGTCGCGGTCGGAGTCTTCCAGCAGGCGCTGGGCTGCGCGGCAGCCACGGTCGCTGTGCTCGGACACCACGGTCAGCGCCTGGCGCGCGATGTCGCCGGCCTTGAAGACCGAGGCCGCGTCCACGCCGCGCACGAAGCTGCGCACATAGTCGTCGGCGGGGCTGCGCAGGATCTCGTCGGGCGTGCCGACCTGTATCACCTGGCCGTCCTTCATGATGGCGATGCGGTCGCCGATGCGCATGGCCTCGTCCAGGTCATGCGAGATGAAGACGATGGTGCGGCGCTGGATCTGCTGCAGGCGCAGCAGCTCGGACTGCATCTCGGTGCGGATGATGGGGTCCAGGGCCGAGAAGGCCTCGTCCATCAGCAGGATGGACGGATCGGACGCCAGCGCCCGGGCCAGGCCCACGCGCTGCTGCATGCCGCCCGACAGCTCGTCGGGGTAGCTGGCGCCCCAGGCGCCCAGGCCCACCTGCTCCAGCGCGGCCTGGGCCTGTGTTTGGCGCTCAGCCTTGTCGGCGCCGGCCAGCTCCAGGCCGAAGGCCGTGTTGTCCAGCACCGTCATGTGCGGCATCAGCGCAAAGGACTGGAACACCATGGAGATGTCCTTGCGGCGCAGCGCACGCAGATCGCGCTCGCTCAGGGCATTGATGTCCTGGCCATCGACCACGATGCGCCCGGCCGTGGGCTCGATGAGGCGGTTGAGCATGCGCACCAGGGTGGACTTGCCCGAGCCCGACAGGCCCATGACGACGAAGATCTCGCCGGCCTCGATGGTGAAATTGGCGTCGAACACGCCGATGGACTGGCCCGTGCGCTCCAGGATCTCCTGTTTGCTCAGGCCCTGTTGGACGAGGTCTAGTGCGGTCTTGGGGTCGTCCCCGAACACCTTGAACACATGATCGATGATGATCTGCTTGGCCACTGTGGCGTTCTCCTTTTGGGTGAGATGGAACACAGTCCAGCGTCCTCGACAGGCGAAGACGCTGGCGCGCAAGCCAAAAATGAAGCCCTGATGCCGTTCGCTGCAGGGGACTGCCGTCCCCCGTTGCTGGGATTCAAACAGGTGCGAAAGCACCCGAGGCGGCTCGGATGGCACGCGAAGCGGTGCGCAAGAGCCAGAAGTCGAGAGCAGCCGGCGGCGAGGCGCGCGGTGTCTCAGTCGGGCATCGTGGCTGAAGATCAGCCAGCGCGATGCCCCACAACATCAGGACCGAGTTTCGGCCCGGTTGACGGGGCTGTGCCGGGAGCACAACGATCCGCCGGGGTGTATCGGCAGGCCGTGAAGACGGTGCCGATGACCTGCTTGGCAGGTTGTAAAGAAGCCGAAATTATATAAAACAGGTTTTACTGCGTCAAAACGCATGAGCCGAAGAAGGCCTGTTTTGGGCTGTTTCAAGCCCTTGGGGGCTGCAATCCGGCCAGTATTTGCTCATTTAATAAGAGCATGGAGGCCATGATTCACAAGGCATATGCTGTCATCGATGAATAAAATCGGTCAAGCGTCAGCTTGAGGAAAGCTTCAGGCCCGATCTGCGGCAAAAAGCGTGCCCGGCGCGCTGGCCGGCCGGGCGCCAGCAGGTGTCCGATCCGTTGCCTGCGCCCGCCCATGAAAAAAGCCCCGTAGCGGCTGGCGCTGCGGGGCTTCGGTGCGGGATGCCGACGGGCTCAGTGGTTGCTGGCCGTGCTGTTGATCAGTTTGTCGGTGTAGGCGATGGCCAGGGCGCTGGCCAGGAAGGTGACGTGGATGATGGTCTGCCACATCAGCACCTTGACGTCGTAGCTGCCTGCGTTGATGAAGGTCTTGAGCAGGTGGATGGAGCTGATGCCGATGATGGACAGGGCCAGCTTGACCTTGAGGATGGAGGCGTTCACGTGGCCCAGCCACTCGGGCTGGTCGGGGTGGCTGTCCAGGCCCAGGCGGCTGACGAAGGTTTCGTAGCCACCCACGATGACCATGATCAGCAGGTTGGAGATCATCACCACGTCGATCAGCGCCAGGACCACCAGCATGATGATGGTCTCGTTGAGCGCGCCGATGGGCGCATCGTGCTTGTAGCCGATGCTGGTGATCAGGGCCTGCAGCGCCTCCTGGTTGCCGAAGGCGGCCTCGATCAGGTGCCACAACTCGAGCAGGAAGTGCCAGACATAGACGCCCTGGGCGGCGATCAGGCCCAGGTACAGCGGCAGCTGCAGCCAGCGGCTGGCGAAGATCAGGGAGGGCAGGGGACGCAGGGGGGAGCCGGGGGCTCGATTGGAGTTTTGCTGGCGGGCCATGGTGGTCGGTCGCGCTTGTCTGGTGTGGGAGCGTGGATGGGAGGGGACAATGGCCGTGGAAAACGGGCGCGCGATTTTAGCGGCGAAACAGGCCATTGCCAGTGACAGCCGGGAACTGCGGGGAATCCCCAGGTAGACGCGCCCAAGGGGGTTTCAGTCAGTGGCATGTAAGACCGGCCCCCGACAGTCACACCACAATTTTTATTTGGCCAGCCCAGGAGACAAGCAAGCATGAGCACCGCAACAGCATCCCCCATTGAATCGGTACTGGTGGAGAACCGGGTCTTCCCGCCGCCGGCAGACTTCGCCGCCAAGGCCCGCATCTCCGGCATGGAGCAGTACAAGGCGCTGTGCGCCGAGGCAGAGAACGACTACCAGGGCTTCTGGGCCCGCCTGGCGCGCGAGAACGTGGTCTGGTCCAAGCCCTTCACCCAGGTGCTGGACGACAGCAATCCCCCGTTCTTCCGCTGGTTCGCCGACGGTGAGCTCAACGCCAGCGCCAACTGCCTGGACAAGCACATGGGCACGGACGTCGAGCACAAGACGGCCATCATCTTCGAGGCCGATGGCGGCGAGGTCACCAAGGTCAGCTACCGCGAACTGCTGGAGCGCGTCTCGCAGTTCGCCAACGCGCTCAAGGCGCAGGGCGTGCAAAAGGGCGACCGTGTCCTGATCTACATGCCCATGACCATCGAGGGCGTGATCGCCATGCAGGCCTGCGCGCGCATCGGCGCCACGCACAGCGTGGTGTTCGGCGGCTTCTCTGCCAAGGCGGTGCAGGAGCGCATCGTGGACGTGGGCGCCGTGGCCGTGATCACCGCCAACTACCAGATGCGCGGCGGCAAGGAGCTGCCGCTCAAGGCCATCGTGGACGATGCGCTGGCGCTGGGCGGCTGCGAGGCCGTGCGCCATGTCTTCGTCTACGAGCGCACGGCCACGGCCTGTGCCATGACGGCAGGCCGCGACAAGACCTTCGGCGAGATCCTGGCCGGCCAGAGCACCGAGTGCGCGCCCGTGGCCGTGGATTCCGAGCACCCGCTGTTCATCCTCTACACCAGCGGCTCCACGGGCAAGCCCAAGGGCGTGCAGCACTGCACGGGCGGCTATGTGCTGTGGGCCAAGCAGACCATGGAGTGGACCTTCGACCTCAAGCCCAGCGACGTGTTCTGGTGCACGGCCGACATCGGCTGGATCACCGGCCACACCTACGTGGCCTATGGTCCGCTGGCCGCTGGCGCCACGCAGATCGTGTTCGAGGGCGTGCCCACCTTCCCCAACGCGGGCCGCTTCTGGCAGATGATCGAGCGCCACGGCTGCACCATCTTCTACACGGCACCCACGGCCATCCGCTCGCTGATCAAGGCCGCCGACGGCGATGCCGCCGTGCATCCGAAGAACTCGGACCTGTCCAGCCTGCGCCTGCTGGGCAGCGTGGGAGAGCCCATCAATCCCGAGGCCTGGATGTGGTACCACCGCAATGTGGGCGGCGAGCGCTGCCCCATCGTGGATACCTTCTGGCAGACCGAGAACGGCGGCCACGTGATCGCCCCCATGCCTGGCGCCACGCCGCTGGTGCCGGGTTCGTGCACGCTGCCGCTGCCGGGCATCATGGCCGCCATCGTCGACGAGACCGGCCATGAACTGCCCAACGGCGCAGGCGGCCTGCTGGTGGTCACCAAGCCCTGGCCCAGCATGATCCGCACCATCTGGGGCGACCCCGAGCGCTTCAAGAAGAGCTACTTCCCGGCCGAGCTGGGCGGGCAGACCTACCTGGCCGGCGACGGCGCGGTGCGCAGCGAGGACCGGGGCTACTTCCGCATCACGGGCCGCATTGACGATGTGCTCAATGTCTCGGGCCACCGCATGGGCACGATGGAGATCGAGTCGGCCCTGGTGTCCAAGACCGACCTGGTGGCCGAGGCCGCTGTGGTGGGCCGCCCCGATGACCTGACCGGCGAGGCCATCTGCGCCTTCGTGGTGCTCAAGCGCTCGCGTCCCACGGGCGAGGAGGCCAAGCAGATCGCCAAGGAGCTGCGCGACTGGGTGGCCAAGGAAATCGGCCCCATCGCCAAGCCCAAGGACATCCGCTTTGGCGACAACCTGCCCAAGACGCGCAGCGGCAAGATCATGCGCCGCCTGCTGCGCTCGATTGCCAAGGGCGAGGCCATCACCCAGGACACGAGCACGCTGGAGAACCCGGCCATCCTCGACCAGTTGGCCGAGACGAACTGAGGGCGGACACGCCCGCCATGAAGAACCGGAGCACAGGCTCCGGTTTTTTTTTGGCTGGACTGCGGGCGGCGCGCTGTCTTGCAGTCCTATTTTGTGTGGGCCGACAGCTCAGGCATGATGGTTGCAGTACAACCGAAGCTGTTGTTTTCACCACTGCCGAGGGAGGCGTTGCACCATGAATCTGAGAACCCTGTCGCTGCTGATCACCGTGGCCCTGATTGCGCTGCTGGCGGCATTCAACTGGAACACGCTGGCTGCGCCGTCCGTCGTGTCGCTGGGCGTGACCGAAGTCCAGGCGCCGCTGGGCGTGCTGATGCTGGCGCTGACCTGCCTGCTGGGCGTGTTCTTCGTCGCCTATGTGCTGTGGCTGCAGGGCTCGGTACTGATGGAGGCGCGCCGCCACGCCAAGGAAATGCAGGCCCAGCGTGACCTGGCCGACAAGGCCGAGGCCTCGCGCTTCACCGAGCTGCGCACCGTGCTGGAGGACCTGCATGCGCGTGACAAGGAAGTGCTGATGGCGCGGCTGGACGGACTGGAGGCGCACCTGGTGCAGCGTGCCCAGGAGTCGGACAACAGCACGGCCGCCTATGTGGGGCAGTTGGAGCAGCAGGTTCGCCTGTACCAGCAGCCCGGCGCAGGCGCTCCGGACTACAGGTAGGCGGCCCACACCCGGATTTATGGGCGGATCATGAAAAAAACCGCGCGACTTGCGTTGCGCGGTTTTTTTCGTTGCGGGCCCCGAGGCGGGAGGCCGGCGGAACTTACTTCAGCGACAGCACCCAGGCGGCCAGCTTCTTGGCGTCGGCATCGTTGACCTGGGGGTTGGCGGGCATGGGAACCGGGCCCCAGACGCCGCTGCCGCCCTTCATGATCTTGGCAGCCAGCTTGTCCACCGCGTCCTTCTGGCCTGCGTACTTGGAGGCCACATCCTTATAGGACGGGCCCACCAGCTTCTTGTCCACGGCGTGGCAGGCCATGCAGTTCTTGGAGGCGGCAAGAGCCTGGTCGGCCATGGCGGGAGCCACGGTGACGACGGTCAAGGCCAATGCGATCAATGTCTGCTTCATCATGAGTTCCTGGGGGTTGTCGGGAATAATTATGCGAAACATTGTAGTGGGCGCGCATGCCTGATGCGTTACCTCGTGTGAAGCACCGTCTGGTGAAGGAGAAGTTATGTATCTGTTGGGAATCGCGGTCCTGCTCACCCTGCTGAAGTTGGCCGATATCGAGCCTGTGGCCTCCTGGTCCTGGTACGTCATCCTGGGCGCCTATGGCGTGACGGCAGCCTGGTGGGCCTGGGCCGACACCTCTGGCTACACCAAGCGGCGCGCGGCCGACAAGATCGAGCAGCGGCGCTTGAAGCGCATCGAAAAGAACAAGGAAGCCATGGGCACGGGCACGCGCTCGCGTTCGCGCCGCTGAGGGGCCTTGAACGGCGGCGCAGGCTTCGCCGCAGGCGATGCCTGGGGTCTGCAAAGGGGCGGCCCATGCCGGCCGGGGCATTCCTGTGCCCCAGCGGTGCGGCGGGCGCTGCGCCATAATCTTCGCCCAGACCCTGGCCTTCCCCACAGGACCAGGGATGGACCGAGACGACAGACAACTGGATTCCCCATGCCCGCATACCGTTCCAAGACTTCCACCGGCGGCCGCAACATGGCCGGTGCGCGCGCCCTGTGGCGTGCCACCGGCATGAAGGATGGCGACTTCGACAAGCCCATCATCGCCATCGCCAACTCCTTCACGCAGTTCGTTCCGGGCCACGTCCACCTCAAGGACCTGGGCCAGTTGGTGGCACGCGAGATCGAGGCCGCAGGCGGCGTGGCCAAGGAATTCAACACCATCGCCGTGGACGACGGCATCGCCATGGGCCACGACGGCATGCTGTATTCGCTGCCCAGCCGCGACATCATCGCGGACTCGGTGGAGTACATGGTCAACGCCCACTGCGCCGACGCGCTGGTGTGCATCTCCAACTGCGACAAGATCACCCCCGGCATGCTGATGGCCGCCATGCGGCTGAACATTCCGGTGATCTTCGTCTCCGGCGGCCCCATGGAAGCGGGCAAGACCAAGCTGGCCAATCCCAACACGCACAAGCTGGAGTTCAAGAAGCTGGACCTGGTCGATGCCATGGTGATCGCGGCCGACTCCAACTACACCGACGAGCAGGTCGCCCAGGTCGAGCGCTCGGCCTGCCCGACCTGCGGTTCCTGCTCGGGCATGTTCACCGCCAACTCCATGAACTGCCTGACCGAGGCGCTGGGCCTGTCCCTGCCCGGCAACGGCACGGTGCTGGCCACGCATGCCGACCGCGAGGAACTGTTCAAGCGCGCCGGCCGCCGCATCGTCGAGCTGGCCCGCGAGTACTACGAGCAGGAAGACGCCTCCGTGCTGCCGCGCTCCGTGGGCTTCAAGGCCTTCGAGAACGCGATGACGCTGGACATCGCCATGGGCGGCTCCACCAACACCATCCTGCACCTGCTGGCCATTGCCCGTGAAGCCGAGATCGACTTCACCATGGCCGACATCGACCGCCTCTCGCGCTCCGTGCCCCAGCTGTGCAAGGTGGCGCCCAACACGCAGAAGTACCACATCGAGGATGTGCACCGCGCCGGCGGCATCTTCGCCATCCTCGGCGAGCTGGCCCGCGCCGGCAAGCTGCACACCGACGTGCCCACCGTGCACGCCAAGACCCTGGGCGAAGGCCTGGCGCAGTGGGACATCACCACCACCCAGGACGAGGCCGTCAGGCACTTCTACCTGGCAGGCCCGGCCGGCATTCCCACCCAGGTGGCCTTCAGCCAGAACACGCGCTGGCCCAGCCTGGACCTGGACCGTGCAGAAGGCTGCATCCGCTCCTACGAGCACGCCTTCTCCAAGGAAGGCGGCCTGGCCGTGCTGACGGGCAACATCGCCCTGGACGGCTGCGTGGTCAAGTCGGCCGGCGTGGACGAAAGCATCCATGTGTTCGAAGGCACGGCCCACGTGACCGAGTCGCAGGACGAGGCCGTGCAGAACATCCTGGACGACAAGGTCAAGGCCGGAGACATCGTCGTCGTGCGCTATGAAGGTCCCAAGGGCGGCCCCGGCATGCAGGAAATGCTCTACCCGACCAGCTACATCAAGTCCAAGGGCCTGGGCAAGGAGTGCGCACTGCTGACCGACGGACGCTTCTCGGGCGGCACCTCGGGCCTGTCCATCGGCCACTGCTCGCCGGAAGCTGCCGCTGGCGGCGCCATCGGCCTGGTGCGCAACGGCGACCGCATCCGCATCGACATTCCCAACCGCAGCATCAACGTGCTGGTCTCCGACGAGGAGCTGGCCCGCCGCCGTGCCGAGCAGGATGCCAAGGGCTGGAAGCCCGCCGAGCCGCGCCCGCGCAAGGTCTCGGCCGCTCTCAAGGCCTATGCCAAGCTGGTGATGTCGGCCGACAAGGGCGCCGTGCGCGACCTGTCCCTGCTGGACGACTGACACCGGGCAGCACCGCCGCCCGGCGGTGCGCACCCTATGAAAATGAAAAGGGATGGAAGGCCTTGCGGCTTTCCATCCCTTTTTCTTTTCTCTTCTCTCAGGCCCTTGAGGGCTCTTGTTTCATCGCGGGGCGACCGGCTTGCCGTTTCATCGTGGCTGCCGGTTTGCTTTTCATCGTGGGGCGACTTGTCTTCAGGCCGGCTCGCCCATCTTGCTTTGCAGGTAGTTGGGCAGGCCGATCTTCTCGATCAGGCCCAGTTGCTTCTCCAGCCAGTAGGCGTGGTCTTCTTCCGTGTCGCGCAGCTGGGCCAGCAGCAGGTCGCGGCTGTTGAAGTCGCTGTGGCGCTCGCACAGGGCCATGGCCGAGCGCAGGCTGTCACGCACGCGGTATTCGGTGGCCAGGTCCTTGCGCAGCATCTCTTCGACGGTCTCGCCGGGCGTGAACTCGTGCGGGCGCATGTCGGGGCGGCCGCCCAGGAACAGGATGCGGCGCAGGATGGCGTCGGCGTGCTGGGTTTCCTCTTCCATCTCATGGCCGATGCGCTCGAACAGGCGCAGCAGGCCCTGGTCTTCGTACTGGCGCGAGTGGATGAAGTACTGGTCGCGCGCGGCAAGCTCGCCGCGCAGCAACTCTATGAGGCATTCGATGACTTCTGGTTGGCCTTGCATGTTCTTCTTCTCCTGACTGTGTGAACGCCGCAAGTATCGCGTGAACCGGCCCTTGGGCCAAAGCGCGCGCTGCAATTCCCCGTGGACGGCGCATTGCATGCATGCGCGACGCAGAAGCATTCGCATCGCGGCAGGCTGGCGGGGGACTGGGGCTAGGGTAAACGCTGTATTGCGGGCTTCAATAATAGTTATTTATCATAACGATTATGGAGCCGAAGCATCGGTGTCCAAAACCCCATTTCCCCTTTGCACAAGGAAGCGCAATGAGCACCGAACGTACCGAAGAACAGACCGTGTCCTGCACCGTCACAGGCCGCGTGGCCTGGGTGAAATTCAACCGCCCCGAAAAGCGCAACGCCATGAGCCCCCAGCTCAACCGCCAGATGATGCGTGTGCTCGACGACCTGGAGTTCCGTGACGACGTGGGCGTGGTCGTGCTTGCAGGCGAAGGCACGGCCTGGACGGCCGGCATGGACCTGAAGGAATACTTCCGCGAGACCGAGGCCACCGGCCTGGCCGGAACCCGCAAGGCCCAGCGCGAGAGCTATGGCTGGTGGCGCCGCCTGCGCTGGTTCCAGAAGCCGACCATTGCCATGGTCAACGGCTGGTGCTTCGGCGGCGGCTACGGCCCCCTGTTCGCCTGCGACCTGGCCTTTGCCTCGGATGACGCCAAGTTCGGCCTGTCCGAAATCAACTGGGGCATCCTGCCCGGTGGCGGCGCCTCCAAGGTGGCGGTGGAGCTGCTGTCCTTCCGCCGTGCCATGTACCACGCCATGCTGGGCGAGAACATCGACGGCCGCACGGCCGCCGAGTGGGGCCTGGTCAACGAGTCGCTGCCGGCCGATCGCCTGCAGGCCCGCGTCACCGAAGTGGCCGAGGCCCTGCTGCAGAAGAACCCCAGCGCCCTGAAGGCCACCAAGGACGCCATCCGCCGCGTGCGCGACATGAGCTACGACAACGCCGAGGACTACCTGGTGCGCGCCCAGGAAGCTGCCAACAGCTACGACAACGAAGGCCGCAAGGAAGGCATGCGCCAGTTCCTGGACGACAAGACCTACAAGCCCGGCCTGGGCACCTACGACTTGAGCAAGCAAGTCACCCCCTGAGGCGCTTCGCGCCTTCCCCCTCTCTAACTCGCTTCGCGAGGGAGGGGGACGACACCCTCAGTGCGGGGCGGCCCTTCCTCGGTGTCCCTCGCTTGGGCAGCGTCCACCACGGGCGGTAGGCCTCCCAGCTTTAATCATTGGAGACAAGAATGACAACGACAGAGATGGCGGCCGCCCTGCGGCCCGACATCGGCAGGCTGCTGAGGCCGCGTTCCATCGCCATCGTCGGCGCCTCGGCCACGCCGGGTGCGCTGGGCGCATCGGTGCTGGGCAATCTGGAGCGCAACGGCTTTGCCGGCGACATCCACCTGATCAACCCCAAGCGCAGCGAGATCGCCGGGCGGGCCTGCCTGGCCTCGGTCGATCAGCTGCCCGAAGGCGTGGATGTGGCCGTGCTGGCCATCCCCCAGCCCTTTGTGCTGGACACGGTGCGTGCATTGGCGGCGCGCCGCGTGGGCGCGGCGGTGATCTTCTCGGCAGGCTTTGCCGAGGCGGGCGAGCGCGGCATGGCCGAGCAGCGCGAGATCGCACGCATTGCCGCCGAGGCCGGCATGGTGGTGGAAGGCCCCAACTGCCTGGGCTGCATCAACTACCTGCAGCGCGTGCCGCTGACCTTTGTCGAGGTGAATATCGACGCGCAGCAGGCCGATGCCACGCGGCCCGCCATTGGCGTGGTCTCGCAAAGCGGCGCCATGATGACCGTGCTGTGCACCACGCTGGCCAGCCGCGCGCTGCCGCTGTCGCACGCCATCTCCACGGGCAACGAGGCCGCCAGCCATGCCGAGGACTATGTGGACTTCCTGCTGGAGCAGCCTTCCACGCGCGTGGTCGCCATGATCGTCGAGCAGTTCCGCCAGCCCGCGCGCATCCTGGCCGCCGTGGCCCGTGCGCGCAGCCTGGGCAAGTCCGTGGTGCTGCTGCACCCGGGCAAGAGCAGTGCGGCGCGCGCCTCGGCTGCCACGCACACCGGCGCCATGGCCGGCGACTATGCGCTGATGCGCACCAAGCTGGAACGCGCAGGCGCCGTGTTTGCCGAGACACTGGAGGAGCTGGGCGACATCGCCGAGATCGCCATCCGCTGCCCCGTGCTGCCATCGGCTGGTGGGGCCGGTGCAGCCGCTGCATCGGGAGTTGCCGTGCTGGGCGAGTCCGGCGCCTTCAAGGCGCTGACGCTGGACTGGGCCGAGGAACTGGGCCTGGCCCTGCCCGCCATCGGCGACGACGACTCGCCCGCGCTGCGTGCGGCACTGCCCGAGTTCGTGGGCGTGAGCAACCCGCTGGACCTCACGGCCCAGGGCCTGGTGGAGCCGGATTTGTATTTCCGCACGCTGGACGCGCTGTTTGGCGATGCGCGCTTTTCCACCGTCCTGGTCGGCCTGATCCAGGGCGACCCGGTGACCTGCGGAATCAAGATGCCACCCGTGCTGCGCGCCGTGCGCGAGCTGCGGCCGGCCAAGCCCGTCATCGTCGCGGGCCTGGACGAGGGCGCGGCCGTGCCTGCCGAGTTCATCGCCGAGATGCGTGCGCTGGGCGTGCCGTACTTCCCCAGCACCGAGCGTGCCCTGCGCGCCGTGCAGCGCCTGACCGCCTTCAGCCAGCGCAGTTTCGAGCGCACCGATGCCCAGCCCATCGCCCTGGCCCTGCCCGCAGGCCGCACGGTGGTGCCCGAGTACGAATCCAAGGCCGTGCTGGCACAGGCCGGCATACCCTTTGCGCGCGGCCGGCTGGCCACCTCGGCCGAGCAGGCCGTGGCGATTGCGGCGGAGATCGGCTGGCCCGTGGCGCTCAAGGCCCAGTCCGCCGACCTCAGCCACAAGAGCGATGCGGGCGGCGTGATCCTGAACATTGCCGATGCGCAGGCCATGGGCGAGGCCTGGGGGCGACTGCATGCCAACGTGGCGGCCTATGACAGCGCCATTGCGCTGGACGGCGTGCTGATCGAGGCCATGGGCCAACGTGGCCTGGAGATGATCATCGGCGCGCGCAACGATCCGCAGTGGGGCCCGGTGATCCTGGCCGGCCTGGGGGGCGTGACGGCCGAGATCATGCGCGATGCGCGCCTGCTGGACGCCGACCTGTCCACCGGCGAGGTGCTGCGCGAACTGGACCGCCTGCAGGGCGCGCCGCTGCTGCACGGCTACCGGGGCGCCCCGGCGCTGGACCGCCAGGCGCTGGCCGAGCTCATCGTGCGCCTGGGCCAGGTGCTGCGCGGCACGCCGGCCATCCGCGAGATCGACCTCAACCCGGTCATCGTGCTGCCCGAAGGGCAGGGCGTGGTGGCGCTTGATGCGCTGATGCTGGTCGAGCACAGCGCGGGTTGATGCCCGCGCAAGGGCTGGCGCGGTGCGCCGGCCCTTTTCATGCGCATCCCTGTCTCGCTTTCCCGCTTTCCTTTTTCCGCTTTCCCTTCCTCCACAGGAGGTCTCCATGAGCCTGCCTTACCCGCCGGGCCGCGTGTCCACGCCCGCGCCGGCCGAGTCGAACGGACTCGGCTATGCCTACTACGTCACCATCATCCTGCTGCTGGCCTACACCCTGTCCTTCGTGGACCGGCAGATCCTGGGCCTGCTGGTGCAGCCCATCAAGAAGGATCTGCAGCTGTCGGACTGGGTGTTCAGCATCGTCCACGGCTTTGCCTTCGCCATCTTCTACACCTTCGTCGGCATCTTCCTGGGGCGCCTGGCCGACCGCTGGAACCGCCGCAACCTCATCGTCATCGGCATGGCGATCTGGGTGGTGGCCACGGCGGCCGGTGGCTATGTCACGGGCTTTGTCTCGCTGTTCGTGGCGCGCATGTTCGTGGGCGTGGGCGAGGCGGCGCTGTCGCCGGCTGCCTATTCCATGCTGGCCGACTACTTCCCGCCCGAGCGCCGCGCGCGCGCCATGAGCATCTACACCTCGGGCGTGTACATCGGCTCGGCCACGGCCTTCATCGTGGGCGGCCTGGTCATCCAGGCCACCAGCCAAGCCGGCGAGGTGGTGTTCCCGCTGCTGGGCAGCTTCAAGCCCTGGCAGGCGGCCTTCATCTTCGTGGCCCTGCCCGGCATTCCGCTGGTGGCGCTGATGTACACCGTGCGCGAGCCGGTGCGCCGCGGCCTGCAGGCGGCAGGCGCCTCCGCCAGGGCCGCCGCTGCAGCAGGCCCCGCGCCCGATCTGTCCCATGTGTTCCGCAACAAGCGCGCCTTCCTGCCGCTGCTGCTGGCGCCGGGCATCACGGCCATGATCACCTTCGGCGTCACGGCCTGGCTGCCGGCCACCTTCATCCGCCAGTGGGGCTGGACGCCCGGCGAGATCGGCCCCGCCTACGGCGTCATCATCCTGACCTTCGGCATTGGCGGCATGCTGCTCAGCGGCTTCCTGGCCGACTACCTCACGGCGCGCGGCAAGCAGGTGGGCTCGATCGTCATCTCGCTGGTGGCCACCGGCGTGCTCATCGCCAGCGGCCTGATGCTGGCCTTTGCGCCTTCGCCCACCGTGGCCCTGGTGGCCGTGGCGGTCACCACCTTCTTCCTGGGCATGCCGGTGGCGCTGGCGCCGCCCATCCTGCAGGCGGTCACGCCCAACCAGTTGCGCGGCCAGGTGACTTCCATCTACCTGCTGCTGATCAACCTGATCGGCCTGGGGCTCGGCCCCTTCCTCGTGGCCTTTTTCACGGACTTCGTCTTCCATGACGAAAAGCTCGTGGGCCTGTCGCTGGGCCTGGTGTCCGCCCTGGCCGCGCTGCTGTCCGTGCTGTGCCTGGCCAGCGCCATCGGTCCCTACCGCCGCCTGGTCGCGGCCATGGAGGGCCGGGCATGAGCGCGCAGGCATCAATTTGCTCGCATTACCAGCCGCCGCTGCAGGACATCCGCTTCGTGCAGCAGCACTGGCTGGGCGCAGAGGCCGACTGGCGCCGCATGCCGGCCCATGAGGCCCTGGACCAGGAGACGGCCGACATGGTGGTCGAGGCGGCCGGGCGCTTTTGCGCCGACGTGCTGGCCCCGCTCAACGGCCCGGCCGACCTGCAGGGCTGCCGACTGGAAGAGGGCAGGGTGCGCACGCCCGACGGCTTTCCCGAGGCCTATGCGGCCTTCGTGGAAGCCGGCTGGCCGGCCCTGGCCTGCGCGCCCGAGGCCGGTGGCCAGGGCCTGCCCCAGCTGCTGGATGCCGCGCTGCACGAAATGCTGGCCTCGGCCAACCATGGCTGGACCATGTACCCGGGCATCCTGCACGGCGCCTATGCCTGCCTGCACGCCCATGGCGACGCGCACCTGCGCGCCACCTATCTGCCGCACATCGTCAGCGGGCGCTGGCTGGCCACCATGTGCCTGACCGAGCCCCAGGCCGGCTCCGACCTGGGCCTGCTGCGCAGCCAGGCCCGGCCCCGGGGCGATGGCAGCTACCGCCTGGACGGCAGCAAGATCTTCATCTCGGGCGGCGACCAGGACATGAGCGAGAACATCGTGCACCTGGTGCTGGCGCGCCTGCCCGATGCGCCGGCGGGCACGCGCGGGCTGTCGCTGTTCCTGGCGCCGCGCGGCATTCCGCAGGACGGCGGCGGGTTCCTGCCCAACGCCATTCACTGCGACGGCATCGAAAAGAAGATGGGCATCAAGGGCAGCGCCACCTGCGCCATGCGCTTCGAGGGTGCGCAGGCCTGGCTGGTCGGCCAGCCCCACCAGGGCCTGGCCGCCATGTTCGTGATGATGAATTCCGCCCGCCTGCACGTGGGCCTGCAGGGCCTGGGCCATGCCGAGATGGCCTGGCAACTGGCGCGCGCCTATGCGGCCGAGCGCCGCCAGATGCGCGCCCAGCCCCGGCCCGCCGATGCGCAGGGCCCCGCCGACCCCATCGCCCTGCAGCCGGCCGTGCAGCGCATGCTGGCCGACCTGCGTGTCTGGACCGAAGGCATGCGCGCCATTGCAGGCTGGGTGGCGCACCAGCTGGACCTGGCCGAACAGGCGCCGGATGCCGAGGAGCGCGCCCAGGCCCATGCGCTGGCCTCGCTGCTCACGCCCGTGGTCAAGTCCTTCTTCACCGAGCGGGGCTTTGCGCTGGCCAGCGAGGCGCTGCAGGTCTTCGGCGGCTACGGCTATGTGCACGAGTACCGCATAGAGCAGACGCTGCGCGATGCCCGCATCGCCATGATCTACGAGGGCACGAACCAGATCCAGGCACTGGACCTGCTGCAGCGCAAGGTGGCAGCCAGCGGCGGGGCCGCCCTGGCACCGCTGCTGGCGGCACTGCGCGAGGAGGCCGCTGCCTGCGAGGCGGCGGGCATGGAGCCCGGCCTGGCCGGCGCGCTGCGCAGCTGGAGCGATCGCACCGAAGCGCTGACGGGCGCGCTGTGCGCCCGCGCCGCAGGCGACGCCCCGTTGCTGGCGCGCTGCGCCGAGGACTATCTGCGCCTGGTCGGCACGCTGTGCATGGCCTTTGCCTGGGCGCGCGCGGCGCGTGTCAGCCAGCCGCTGGCCGATCCGGCGCTGCGCCGCTCCAAGGCGGACAGCGCGGCCTGGTTCTTCGCGCATGGGCTGCTGGATGCGGAGCACTGGCTGCGCCGCACCGAGTCCGCCGCGCGCACGCCGCTGCCGGCTGCCTTGGCCTGAGCGGGCAGCCGGGGCTTTTATGATGGAACGCCGCACCGGCCCTGAAGATCCGCAGGCGCCGGGGCGGCTTTGCCTCGGTGTGCCTTCTTCCTCTTCCAGATCCGTGTCCATGGACAGCTCCTCCGAACCCGCCGTCGATCAGTCGCGCCTGCAGCGTTTCCTGGGCTACCGCCTCACGCGCGCGGAAATCCACATCCACAAGCTGTTCGCGCGGCGCGTGGCCGAACTGGACCTCAAGCCCAGCGAGTTCTCCATCCTGGTGCTCATCCACTCCAATCCCGGCATCTACCTGCGCCAGCTGGGCGAGGCGCTGGACATCTCGCCCTCCAACCTGGTGCCGGTGGTCGAGCGCCTGGTGCAGCGCGGGCTCATCGGGCGCCAGCCCGATCCGCGCGACCGCCGGCTGCAGCAGCTGCACATGACGGCCGAAGGCAGCGCGCTGCAGGCGCGGGCCGAGGGCGTGGTGGTGCAACTGGAAGACGAGCTGGAGCAGCTGCTGACCTCCACCGAGCAGCGCCATCTGTTCGCGGCCCTGGACAAGCTCATGGCCATCAAGGAAAGCCAGCCGGGTTGAACCGCCGCGCCGCCAGCTTTCCAACCCCTGGCCGGCGCCGGCCATGCGGCGCTGCGGCACAATGCCGACCATGCTGATGTACCCGCAGATCGATCCCGTGGCCCTGCAGATCGGGCCCCTCGCCGTGCACTGGTACGGCCTGACCTATCTGGCCGCTTTCGGCCTCTTCCTCTGGCTGGGAACGCGCAGGCTGCGCCACCCGCCCTTCGTGCGCATGCAGGGCGACCGCGCCTGGACGCGCAAGGACGTGGAAGACATTCTTTTCCTGGGCGTGCTCGGCGTGGTCGTCGGCGGCCGGCTGGGCTACTGCCTGTTCTACAAGCCGGGCTACTACCTGAGCCACCCGCTGGAGATCTTCTATGTTTGGCAGGGCGGCATGAGCTTTCATGGCGGCCTGGTCGGCGTGATCGCCTCCATGGTCTGGTTCGCGCGCTCGCGGGCCCGCTCCTGGCTGGAGGTGGCCGACTTCGTCGCGCCCTGCGTGCCCACGGGCCTGGCGGCCGGCCGCGTCGGCAACTTCATCAACGGGGAACTGTGGGGCCGCTTTGCCAGCCCCGAGCTGCCCTGGGCCATGGTCTTCCCGCAAAGCGGCTCCATGCTGCCGCGCCACCCCTCGCAGGTCTACCAGTTCCTGCTGGAAGGCCTGCTGCTGTTCGTGCTGCTGTGGCTGTATGCGCGCAAGGAGCACAAGCCGGGCCAGGTGGCGGCGGTCTTCCTCGTCGGCTACGGCGCCTTCCGCTTCATTGCCGAGTACTTCCGCGAGCCCGATGACTTCCTGGGCCTGCTGTCGCTGGGCATGAGCATGGGCCAGTGGCTGTGCGTGCCCATGGTGATCGGCGGCGTCGCCATGTGGCTCTGGGCCGCAGGGCGCCCGGCCTATCCTGCCCAGGCGGGCAAGCCGGCCTGAGGCCGGCGGTACGCGCACGGATACGAAGCGGGCCTGGTGCCCGCTTTGTTTTTTGTGCAAGGTTGGCTGGAGAGGGGACAGGGGCATGCATGGGGATAGCCCGAAGACAAGAACGCGACATCGGCGTACACGGTCTGCCGTGCAGACTCTCATAATGTGAGCAGCAAAAGATTGTCATTGGCCGATTGGCGGCATGACAGTCCCGTGACCGCTTGACATGGAGGAACTTCTGAATGGGTCTGGCTACTGACTGGATTGCCCGCAATGTGTCCCGCTTTCGCAGCACCGATGCGGCTGCGCCTGCAACAAAGTCCGAGGGCGAGGCAGCCAAGGGACCCGCGCCGCGCGGCACGGCCCAGCGCCTGCAGGCCACCCTGCGGCGCGGCCAGGAAGTGCTGTCCCCGCGCGAGCTGCGCAAGCTCATGGAAGACCTACAGGCTGCCGCCGACGCCGGCCTGAGCGATGTCGAGGGCGGCCGCCATGCGCAACTGCTCATGGACTGGTACGCCCAGGCCGAGCTGCCCGCGCACAAGGATTTCTGGGCGCTGATCGTCGAGCAGTTCGGCCCCGATACCGAAGCCCTGATGGCCGCGCGCAAGCGCTATGACACGGCGGCCAGCGATGCCGAGCGCGGCCAGGCCGAGATGGACCTGCGCCGCGCGCTGATGTCGCCGCGCACGCGGCTGCTGCAGCGCTTTGCCCAGCCCCAGGGCGGCATGGGCTTTCTGGTGGACCTGCGCGCCGAACTGCTGGCCCTGCCCAAGGCGGAGCAGCAGCGCTTTTCCGCGCTGGACGCCGAGCTGGAGCATCTGTTTGCCAACTGGTTCGACGTGGCCCTGCTGGAGCTGCGCCGCCTGAGCTGGGACTCGCCGGCCTCGCTGATCGAAAAGCTCATCCAGTACGAGGCCGTGCACGACATCCGCAGCTGGGCCGACCTCAAGAACCGCCTGGACAGCGACCGGCGCTGCTACGGCTTCTTCCACCCGCGCATGCCCACCGTGCCGCTGATCTTCGTGGAGGTGGCGCTGGTGGACCGGATGTCCGACAGCATCGCCCCGCTGCTGGATGAGACGGCGGCGGCCGCCGACCTGGGCCGCGCCACCACGGCCATCTTCTACTCCATCAGCAACACCCAGGCCGGCCTGCGCGGCGTGAGCTTTGGCGACTCGCTGATCAAGCATGTGGTGGAGACGCTGACGGGCGAGTTCCCCCGGCTGCGCCATTTCGCCACGCTGTCTCCCATTCCGGGCCTGCGTGCCTGGATCGCCAAGCACGGCGATGCCATCCTGGAGAAGATGGACGAGCGCCAGCGCAAGGCCTTCGAGCTCAAGGCCGGCGGCATGGGCGCCGAGCACCTGCTGGCGGCGCTGGATGCGCCGCAGGATCTCAAGCCCGACGCACCCGTGCGCCGCGCACTGCTGTTCTGCGCTGCCCACTATCTGGGGCGCGAGACGGCCAAGGGCCGGCCGCTGGACCCGGTGGCGCGTTTTCACCTGGGCAATGGCGCGCGCGTGGAGCGGCTCAACTGGGCGGCCGACCTGTCGGCCAAGGGACTCAAGCAGTCGCTGGGGCTGATGGTCAACTACCTCTACGACCTCAAGCGCCTGGACAAGCATCGCGGCCTGCTGGCGCAGGGCCGCATACCGGTGTCCTCGGACATCGAAGCCCTGTGCAAATGAAAAGGGGCGCGGCGCAGGCCGTGCCCCTTTTCTTGCACAGGGACTGCTGCGCCTGACAACGAAGACAGCCTCAAAGAGGCGACAAGGAGACAAGTCATGCAAGCTTCCCACCCCACGGGGCGGCGCGCGGTGTTGCGCGCAGCCGGGGCCTCGATGGCCGCGCTGGCCCTGCCCATGGCAGCCCGCGCGGCGGCGGACTGGCCGTCCAAACCCGTAAACCTGGTCGTGCCGTTTCCGGCAGGCGGGGGCACCGATGCCTTTGCCCGCCCGTTCTCGGCCCAGTTCGCCAAGAGCGCGGGCAAGACCCTGGTGATCGACAACCGCGGCGGCGCAGGCGGCACCCTGGGCGCCAGCTACGCAGCCAAGCTGGCGCCGGACGGCTACAACTTCTTCATGGGCGGCACCCACCATGTGATTGCGCCGTCCATGTACCCGCGACTGGACTATGACCTGGAGCGCGACTTCATCGCGCTGGCCCTGCTGGCCAGCGTGCCCCAGGTGCTGGTGGTCAACCCGCGCAACGTGCCGCACAAGACCGTGCAGGAGCTGCTGTCCGACCTGCGCAAGCGGCCGGGCAAGCTCAACTACGCCTCGGCGGGCGCGGGCACCTCGCACCACCTGGCCGGCGAGCTGTTCAAGCTGCAGACCAATACCTTCATCACCCACATTCCCTATCGGGGCGCGGGCCCGGCGCTGCAGGACCTGATCGCCGGCAATGTGGACATGATGTTCGACGGCCTGGGCTCGTCGGCCCAGCACATCAAGAGCGGACGCATCCGCGCGCTGATGGTCTCTGGCGACAAGCGCAACCCCGCCTTCCCCGACGTGCCCTGCGCGGCCGAGTCCGGCCTGCCCGACTACACGGTCACGACCTGGTACGGCCTGTGGGCGCCCAAGGGCACGCCGCAGGCCGTGCAGGCCCAGGTCATCGACCAGGTGCAGCGCATAGGTTCGGCCGAAGAGATCAAGTCCATCTGGGCGCGCAACGGCGCTGACTACGGCGGCATGAACCAGCAGCAGTTCGCGGCCATGGTGCATGGCGAGATCGCGCGCTGGGCGCAGGTGGTCAAGGCCTCGGGCGCCAAGCTGGAGTAGCGGACGAGGGGCCGGTCAGGGCAGGGGCAGGGCAGCGGCATGCGCGTGCATGTCACCACCCTGTCACGGGCCTTGGCTACGGTCCATCCCTTCTGAGATCCATCCTGGGAGGGAATATGAACAAGGCAGACAAGGTCCGCTCGCCCGCATCCGTGCTGCTCGCGCTGGTCCTGGCTTTCGGCACGGCCACGGGCCTGGCAGGCTGCGGCGGCAGCGACGACGGCCCCGAGACCATCGGCTCGCTGCGGCTGATCGGCGACTACAGCATCAAGACCAAGACACTGTTCGACGGCGTGGAGTTCGGCGGCATCTCCGGCCTGGACCGCGCGCCCGATGGCAGCTACTGGGCCATCTCCGATGAGCGCGGCGGCGAGCGTGGCACGCCGCGCTTCTACAACCTGGGCATTCAGTTCGATGACAAGGCCATCCAGGCCGTGACCATCCGCAAGATGGTCACGCTCAAGGGCCGCGACGGCCAGCCGCTGCCCGGCACGCGCCGCACCGTGGACCCCGAAGGCATCCGCGTGGCGCCCAACGGCAACCTCTACGTGTCCAGCGAGGGGAACTTCAGCACCGACCCCGCCAGCCTGTTCCAGCCCTTTGTGCGCGAGATCAAGGTCGACGGCAGCTTCGTGCGCGACTTCGAGACGCCTGCGGCCTTCAACTACGTGGACAACACCACCAGCGGAGGGCGCAACAACAAGCTGTTCGAGGCCCTGGCCGTCACGCCCGACGGCAGCGTGTTCACGGCCAACGAGGATGCGCTGGTGGAAGACGGCCCCCTCACCACGCTGGCGGCGGGCAGCGTCATCCGCGTCCTCAAGCTCGATCCGGCCACGGGCAAGTCGGGCGCGCAGTATGCCTACGCATTGCCGAAGATTCCCCTGGACAAGGCCGCCAGCGGCAGCTTTCCGCCGGACAACGGCCTGCCCGAGCTGCTGGCGGTCTCCAACAACGAGTTCATCGCCATCGAGCGCGCCTTTGCCGATGGCGTGGGCAACACCATCCGCCTGACGCGCGCCACCATCGAGCCCGACACCACCGATGTGCGCAGCTTCAAGAGCCTGGAGGGCGCCAGCTACAAGCCCATGAAGCGCGAGCTGCTGCTGGAAATGCCCGTGACCTACCAGGGCGTCAAGCTGGACAACATCGAAGGCATCTCCTGGGGTCCGCGCCTGGCCAACGGCAACCGCACCCTGGTGCTGGTGGCCGACAACAACTTCGCGGACAACCAGGTCACGCAGTTCCTGGCCTTCGAAGTGCGGCCCTGAGCCCTCTTCGGGCTACCTTGACTTGCGCGGGCGCTCGTAGCCCGCCTGCGCGGGCGCACCCAGCACCATGTCGGTGAAGGCGCTGCCGCCTGCGCAGATGTGCTGGCGCATGGCCTCGGCGGCCACCTCCGCCTGGCCTGCGCAGATGGCGGCCACCACGGTGGCGTGCTCCTGCTGCGAGCGCGCAAGCCGGCCGGGCTTCTCGAACATGCGGCCCCGGTAGGGCGTGATGCGCAGCCGCAGCAGCCGCGTCTGCTCCACGATGAAGTCGTTGCCGCTGGCCTCGTATATCAGTTCGTGCAGCTGCATGTTGGCCTGCACATAGCCTTCGGCATCCTGCGCCTGGGCGCAGGCGGCGGTGTGCGCCAGCGCCGCCTGCAGCCGCTCGCGCAGCTGCGCATGGATGCGCGTGGCAGCCAGCCGGGCCAGCACGCCTTCCAGCTCGGCCAGGCCTTCCATCATGGCCACCAGCTCGCGCGCATCCAGCCGCCGCACATAGATGCCCGAGCGCGGAACGATCTCCACCAGCCCCTTGGCCACCAGCAGCAGCAGCGCCTCGCGCACGGGGGTGCGCGAGGCGCCGAAGCGTTCGCACAGGGCCGGCTCGTCGATGGCGTCGCCGGGCCGCATGGCGCCCGAGCGCAGCTCGTCTTCCAGCGATTGCCGTATACGCTCCTGCAGGCTGGACGTGGCCGGGGTTTTCTCCAATGGCTGCTTGGCTGGAAGCATTTTCTAATTTAAATATATCTGATTGATTGACTGATACATATGACACCCAGACTCGACATCCAGGATCACCTGGCCACCATCACGCTGCAGCGCCCCGAAGCGGCCAACAAGCTGGCTCCGGAAGACCTGGGCGCGCTGGTCGCGCACATGGAGCATATCAACCACCGCGACGACGTGCGCGTGGTGGTGCTGCGCAGCGAAGGCAAGTACTTTTGCAGTGGTTATGATATATCAGAGATCCAGGGCAGCCAGACCGAGGGCAGCAGCTTCGGCGAGATGGTGGATGCCATCGAGCAATGCCGCGCCGTGACCGTGGCCGCCATCCACGGCGGCGTCTACGGCGGTGCCACCGACATGGCCCTGGCCTGCGACTTTCGCGTGGGCAGCGCGGCGGCCGAAATGTTCATGCCGGCCGCGCGCCTGGGCCTGCATTTCTACGCGGGCGGGCTGGAGCGCTATGTCTCGCGCCTGGGCCTGGACACGGCCAAGCGGCTGTTCCTGACCTGCGAGCGCATCCAGGCCCCGGAGATGAAGGCCTGCGGATTCCTCACCCATCTGGCCGATCCCGCCGCCTTCGCTGCGGCCGTGGAGCAGCTCACCGGCACGCTGGCCGCCATGGCGCCCATCCCCCTGTTCGGCATGAAAAAGCACCTGAACCTGATCGCGCGTGGCCGCCATGACGTGGCCGAGATCACGCGCGAGGTGCAGCGCAGCATCGCCTCCGAAGACCTGCAGGAAGGCGGCCGGGCCTGGCGCGAGAAGCGCAGCCCGGAGTTCAAGGGGCGCTGAACCGCATCCTCCCGCATACACGCAGATTGCCCGTGGTGCTGCCTACCGCCCACAGCCCACGGAACCGGCGCGGCCCAACTCGGGGACACCGAGGAAGGGCCGCTCCCGCACCGAGGGTGTCGTCCCCCTTTGGGGGAAGGCGCGCAGCGACTCAGGGGGTATCAATAAACAGGAGACAAGCCATGTTCAAGCGTTTTGCACTGTCGTTGCTGCTGGCCGGATTGGCCGGTGGCGCGATGGCCCAGTCCTATCCTGCCCGGCCCGTCACGCTGGTCGTGGGATTTCCGCCCGGTGGCGGCGCCGACGCGGTAGCGCGCATCGTGGCCGACAAGGTCGGCAAGCTGCTGGGCCAGCCCCTGCTGGTGGACAACCGCCCGGGCGCCGGCACCACGCTGGCCTCCGAGCATGTGGCGCGTGCAGCGCCCGACGGCTACACGCTGCTGCTGGGCAGCGCCAATATCTATGGCTCGGACCAGCTGCTCTACAAGAGCGCGCGCTATGACGGCGCGCGCAACTTCACGGGCATCACGCGCTGGAGTTCGGCCCCCATGCTGCTGGCCGTGCGCAAGGATTTTCCGGGCCAGGGCGTGGGCGATCTGGTGGCGCTGGCGCGCAGCCAGCCCGACAAGCTCAGCTATTCCTCCTCGGGCGCAGGCGTGATCACGCACCTGGCCACGCTGTCGTTCGCGGGCGCCAGCGGTGGGCTGCGCATGCTGCATGTGCCGTTCAAGGGCGGTGCGCCATCGATACAGGCCGTGGCCGCCGGCGATGTGGACCTGACCTTCGGCACGCCGCCCTCGGTGCTGCCGCTGGCCCAGGCGGGCAAGCTGCGCATGCTGGCGGTGAGCACGGCCGAGCGCTCCCCGCTGTTTCCCGAGCTGCCTGGCATGAAGGAGTCCGGCGTGCCGGGCTTTGACTACACCTTCTGGTTCGGGCTGTTCGCACCGGCGGGCCTGCCCGAGGAGGTGGCCAGGAAGCTGTTCGATGCCAGCACCAAGGCCCTGGAAGACCCCGATGTGAAGGCCAGGCTGGCCAAGCAGGGCAATCTGGCCGCGCCCTCGGCATCCCTAGAAGAATTCCGCGCCTGGGCCCTCAAGGAAGGGCAGGAGTCCAAGGCCCTGACCCAGCGTTCCGGCGCCGGGCTGCAGTGAGACACCCCCTGAGGCGCCACGCGCCTTCCCCCTCTCGCTTCGCGGGGGGACGACACCCTCGGTGCGGGAGCGGCCCTTCCTCGGTGTCCTGGTCTTGGGCCCCGCCGGTCCCACAGGTTGTGGGTGTCGCATCAAGCAATAGATAACGATATGGAAATCCCTATGAATGAACAAGCCACGGGCCTGCCGCTGGAAGGCCTTACCGTCATCGACCTCACGCGCGTGCTGGCCGGCCCCATGTGCACGCAGATGCTGGCCGACCTGGGCGCGCGCGTGATCAAGGTGGAGCAGCCCGGCACGGGCGACGATGCGCGCGGCATCGGGCCGTTTGTGGACGGGGGCTCGGCCTATTTCCTGTCGGTGAACCGCAACAAGGAATCCATTGCGCTGGACCTCAAGCAGCCGCAGGACCGCGAGGTCTTCGAGCGCCTGCTGCAAGGCGCCGATGTGCTGGTCGAGAACTTCCGCCCCGGCACCATGGACAAGCTCGGCTATGGCTGGGAGACCCTGCATGCGCGCCATCCCCGGCTGGTGATGACGTCGGTCTCTGGCTTCGGCCAGACGGGTCCCTACAGCGGCTTTCCTGCCTACGACATGGTGGTGCAGGCCATGAGCGGAATGATGAGCGTGACCGGCCACCCGGGCGCCGGGCCCTGCCGCGTGGGCGTGTCCATCGGCGACCTGGGCGCAGGGCTGTACGCCGTCATCGGCACGCAGGCCGCACTCATGCGCCGCGCCCGCACGGGGCAGGGCGAGCGTGTCGATGTCTCCATGCTCGACTGCCAGGTGGCCCTGCTGGAGAACCCCGTGGCGCGGCTCGGCGCGCTGGGCAGCGTGCCGGGGCCCATGGGTACGCGGCATCCGTCCATGGCACCCTTCGATGTGTTCGCGGCGCAGGACGGCTGGTTCGTCATCGCCGTGGGCAGCGATGCGCTGTTCCGCAAGCTGTGCAGCCTGCTGCAATTGCCCGAACTGGCCGGGGACGCGCGCTTTGCCGGCAATGCCCTGCGCTGCGAGCACCAGGCCGAACTCAAGGCCGCGCTGGAGGCGCGCCTGCGGGACAGTCCCAGGGCGCATTGGCTGCGCCTGCTCACTGATAATGGCATCCCGGCGGGGGAGTACAACAGCGTGGCCGATGTCGTCGAGCACCCCCAGGTGCGCGAGCGCGGCATGCTGGCCCAGGTGCAGGCCCCCGGTGGCCAGACGCTGCGCGTGGCGGGCAACCCCTTGCTGGCCGCGTGCGATCAGCCCCTGGTGCGCAGGCAGCCGCCCGCGCTGGACGCGGACCGCGAGCGCATCCTGCGCGAGCTGTCCGTGGCGCAGCCTTCGCCCAACCATGAACGTGCCTGAGATTTCCCTGCTTCCCGCGGACTCTTCCTTCTTCTTCACAGCCATGACCAACCGCAATCTGTTCGCTGCCTTGCGCGCCGCCTTTCCCCAGGATCTGCAGAATTGGGCCGTAGAGGCCATAGGCGCGGACGGCGCCAGCCTGTTCTACAGCTGGGCCGACCTGGACCGTGGCAGCGCGCGCATGGCCAACCTGCTGCAGTCGCTGCAACTGCCGCCCGCCAGCCGCATCGCCGTGCAGGTGGAAAAGTCGGTCGAGGCGCTGATGCTCTATCTGGCCACGCTGCGCAGCGGCCATGTCTTCCTGCCGCTGAACACGGCCTACCAGAGCGCCGAGATCGAATACTTCGTGGGCAATGCCGAGCCCGCCGTCGTGGTCTGCGCGCCGGGCAATTTCGGCTGGGTCTCCAAGATCGCCTTCACCTCGGGCGTGGCCCATGTCTACACCCTTGGCGACGACCGCAGCGGCACGCTGCTGGAACGCGCGGCCCACCATGGCGACGAGCATGAGGTGGTGGAGCGCGGCGAGGACGACCTGGCCGCCATCCTCTACACCAGCGGCACCACGGGCCGCAGCAAGGGGGCGATGCTCACGCACGGCAACATGCTGTCCAACGCCGAGACGCTCAAGGACTACTGGGGCTGGCAGGACGGCGACGTGCTCATCCACGCGCTGCCCATCTTCCATGTGCACGGGCTGTTCGTGGCCATCCACGGCGCGCTGATCAATGGCAGCCCCATGATCTGGCTGTCGAAGTTCGAGCCCGGCACGGTGATCTCGCGCATGCGCGACGCCACCGTCTTCATGGGCGTGCCCACGCTCTACGTGCGCATGCTGGCGGACGCGCGGCTCACGCGCGAGGCGGCGGCCCACATGCGGCTGTTCATCTCGGGCTCGGCCCCCATGCTGGTGGAGACGCACCGCGACTGGCAGGAGCGCACCGGCCACGTCATCCTGGAGCGCTACGGCATGAGCGAGACCATCATGCTGACCTCCAACCCCTACCGCCCCGACGCGCACAACGGCGGCCAGTCCGAGCGCCGCGCCGGCACCGTGGGCTTTGCGCTGCCCGGCGTGGGCGTGCGCATCGTGGACGACGCAGGCCAGCAGGTGCCCGTGGGCGAGATCGGCAACATCCAGGTGCGTGGCCCCAATGTGTTCAAGGGCTACTGGCGCATGCCCGAGAAGACGGCCGAGGAGTTCACGGCCGATGGCTGGTTCCGCACGGGGGACGTGGGCAAGCTCGACGAGCGGGGCTATGTGAGCATCGTGGGCCGCAGCAAGGACCTGATCATCTCGGGCGGCTACAACGTCTATCCGGCCGAGATCGAAGGCTTCATCAACGAGCTGCCCGGCGTGGCCGAAAGCGCCCTGGTCGGCGTGCCGCACCCGGACTTCGGCGAAGTGGGCGTGGCCGTGGTCGTGCCGCGCCCCGGTGCCGCCCTGGAGCCCCAGGCGGTGGTCGATGCGCTCAAGGGCCAGCTGGCCAATTTCAAGATTCCCAAGCGCTGCTTCGTAGTGCAGGAGCTGCCGCGCAACACCATGGGCAAGGTGCAGAAGAACCTGCTGCGCGACGAACACAAGCAGCTGTTCGCCTGAGTTGGCGCCAGGGTGCGGATTGCGCCCTGGCCTGATTGAAAAAGCAAAAGGCATCGGCGCCGCCGATGCCTTTTTTTGTGTGGCGGCCGCCGAGGCTGCCGCTACCCTTCAACGCAGGACGAGCACGGGGATATGGGTGTGCGTGAGCACATGCTGCGTCTCGCTGCCCAGCAGCAGGCGCTGCAGGCCCTTGCGGCCGTGCGAGGCCATGACGATGAGATCGCAGTCGCGGCGCTTGGCCACGTCGATCACGCTTTCGGCGACCAGGTCGGACTTGACGATCTCGGTGGTCACGTTGACCTTCAGAGCCTGTCCCTTGGCATGGATGGCATCCAGCACGGTCTGCGCGTTGGAAGTCCACTGGCCTTCGATGCGCTCGATCTGCTTGAGGTCCACGGTCTCGCCGCCCTCGAAGTAGCTGCGCGGATAGTGTTGCACCACCTGGACGACGACGACGCTGGCGCCGCACAGCGCGGCAAGGCCCAGCCCGCTGTCCACGGCCTTGTCGGAAAGCTCGGAACCGTCGGTGGCGATCAGGATGCGGTTGTACATGCGTGCTCCTTTCGTGTGTGCTGATGGATGGGATGAAGTCAGCATAGACCCAACCATGAGTTAACGGTTGATTAATGTCAATACGCTTATCATGCGGCCCGATTACGCTAAGAACCATGCCCCACACCACGATAGCCCCATCCAGCGAGGCGGCAGTGGCGGCGCTTGATTCAGGCCCCTCGCCCTCGCAGCAGGCCACCGCCCGGCTGCTGGATGATCCGCAGGAGTGGAGTTCGTTCGGACGGCCCGCAGGCCCCGCAACTCCCGCCGACCCTTCCAAGGAACCCACCGACTTTCCCGCCTGGGATTCGCACGTCGTTCTGGAAGGCATGCACTGTGCCGCATGCGCCCTGACCATCGAGGATGCGCTGCGTGCCGTGCCCGGAGTGGAGAAGGCCGAAGTCAGTGCTGCCACGCGCCGCGCCCGTGTCACCTGGCGCCACGCGCAGGTGCTTCCCTCCGAGTGGATGGAGGCCGTGCGGCGCGCCGGCTACCAGGCGCTTCCCGCACGCGATGCCTTTGCGCGCGAGCGCCGCCAGGCCGAGAGCCGCCGTGCGCTGTGGCGCTGGCTGGTGGCCGGCTTTTGCATGATGCAGGTGATGATGTATGCGTGGCCCGCCTACGTGGCCCGCCCCGGCGACCTGTCGCAGGAGATGGAGACGCTGCTGCGCTGGGCCTCCTGGGTCATCTCGCTGCCCGTGGTGCTGTTTTGCTGCGGCCCCTTCTTCTCCAGCGCGCTGCGCGACATACGCCAGCGCCGCGTGAGCATGGACCTGCCCGTGGCCCTGGGCATGCTGATCACCTTCGTGATCAGTTCGCTGGGCACCTTCGATCCTTCGGGGCCCTTCGGCGAGGAAGTCTTCTACGACTCGCTGACCATGTTCGTCTTCTTCCTGCTGTCCGGCCGCTGGCTGGAGCTGCGCCTGCGCGACCGCACGGCCGGCGCACTGGAAGCCGTGATGAACCGCCTGCCCGATGCCGTACTGCGCGAGAACGCAGCCGGCCATTTCGAGCGCGTGGCCACGCGCCGCCTGCGCGCGGGCGACCGGGTGCGCGTGCTCAGTGGCGAGGCCTTCCCGGCCGACGGCACCATCGTGCGCGGCCGCACCCATGCCGACGAGGCCCTGCTCACCGGCGAGTCCACGCCCGTGCTGCGTGCCGAGGGCGATACCGTCACGGCCGGCAGCTACAACCTGGATGCCGTGGTCGATGTGCGCGTGGATGGCGTGGGCGCCGATACGCGCTTCGCCCAGATCGTGGGCCTGATGGAAAGCGCCTCGCTGCAAAAGCCGCGCCTGGCCCAGCTGGCCGACAAGGTGGCGCGGCCCTTTCTCGTCGTGGTGCTGCTGGCTGCGCTGGGCGCCGCCATCTGGTGGTGGCCCACCGATCCCGGCAAGGCCATGATGGTGGCGGTGGCCGTGCTCATCGTCACCTGCCCCTGCGCGCTGTCGCTGGCCACGCCCGTGGCCATGCTCACTGCCGCCGGCACGCTGGCGCGCAGCGGCGTGCTGGTGCGCAACCTGCAGGGCCTGGAGGCGCTGGCCGCCGTGGACACCCTGGTGTTCGACAAGACCGGCACGCTCACGCGCGAGGGCCTGGCCCTGTCGTCCTTCGAGCCTGCTGCGGGCGAAGATGCCGACGAAGTGCTGGCACTGGCGGCGCTGCTGGCGCGCCAGTCCATCCACCCGGCCTCGCGCGCCATTGCGCAGGCCGGCGCCGATGCCGCCACCGACTGGAAGCTGGACACCATGCAGGAAATGGCCGGCCTGGGCCTGGACGCCTGGGTGCAGCGCGCCGGCGCGCGCCGCCATCTGCGGCTGGGCTCGGCCCTGCACGCAGGCCTGGCCGGGGAGCAGCCCGTGCAGGGGGTGCTGCTGGCCGAGGAGACCTCGCAGGGCTGGCACACGCTGGCCCGCTTCGTCCTCAGCGAGGACGTGCGGCCCGAGGCCGCAGCCGTGGTGCAGGCGCTGCACCGGCACGGCGTACAGGTGATGCTGCTGTCCGGCGACCGCGAGGACGCGGCCCGCGCCATGGCGGCGCGCGTGGGCATCACCCAGGCCGAAGGCGGCTGCAGCCCGCAGGACAAGCTGGAGCGCCTGCAGCAGGCGCAGGCTGCCGGCCACCACGTGGCCATGGTGGGCGACGGCCTCAACGACGGCCCAGTTTTAGCTGGAGCGCATGTCTCTTTTGCGTTTGGTAGAGCAGTGCCCCTGGCACAATCGCGCGCAGATTTCGTTGTTCTGGGTGACAGCCTGGAACTGGTACTCCAGGCATGCCTGTTGTCGCGCCGCACGCTGCAGGTGGTGCGCCAGAACATGGCCTGGGCAGCCGCTTACAACGCGGTGTCGATTCCGCTGGCCCTGGCGGGCTTCATGCCTGCCTGGGTGGCCGGCCTGGGAATGGCACTGAGTTCGCTGCTGGTGGTGATGAACGCCGCGCGCCTTGCGCGCAGCCTGCCACTGGCTGCAACGAAACACACGGGCACGCCTGCTGCGCCCGCAGCGTCCGTCGCGATGAAGACGGGCTCCACCGCAACGGTGGGGAGGTTCTGATGGAAATACACCCCCTGAGCGGCTGCGCCGCTTCCCCCTCTCTCGCTTCGCGGGAGGGGAACGACACCTTCGCCGCGAGGCGGCTCTTGCTCGGTGTCACTGAGCTGGATCGCGCCCGTTTTGGGGGCAAGGCGTGGCGCGTCAGCGCCACGGGGAACTGACCATGGATATTTTGTATTTGCTGATCCCGCTGTCGGTGGTGCTGGTGCTGGCCATCCTTGCGGCCCTGTGGTGGGCCGTGTATCGCGGGCAGTTCGAGAGTGTGGAGCAAGAGGGTGAGCGCATTCTTCGGGACGATTGACGTGGGTCAACACGCCCGGGAGCGAAGAACGTAACACTTTGATAGCAATCTAAGGGGTGCACGATGGATAGTTCAAATAAAAACGCTGTCTATTACGACGATTCCGTCGTAAGGCAGTTCTCTATCATGGCCGTCGTCTGGGGGGTGGTAGGCATGGCTGTCGGGGTGTTGATCGCCTCGCAGCTGGCCTGGCCGGAACTCAACTTCGGCATTCCATGGCTGAGCTACGGACGCCTGCGTCCGCTGCACACGAACGCCGTGATCTTTGCCTTTGGCGGATCGGCGCTGTTCGCAACCAGCTACTACGTGGTGCAGCGCACCTGCCAGACGCGGCTGTTCATGCCCAAGCTGGCCAGCCTGACCTTCTGGGGCTGGCAGATCGTCATCGTCGCCGCCGCCATCAGCCTGCCGCTGGGCTACACCCAGGGCAAGGAGTACGCCGAGCTGGAGTGGCCGATCGACCTGCTGATCGCCGTGACCTGGGTCTCGTATGCCATCGTGTTCTTCGGAACCATCGGCATCCGCAAGGTCCGTCACATCTATGTGGCCAACTGGTTCTTCGGCGCCTTCATCATCGCCGTGGCACTGCTGCACATCGTCAACAGCGCGGCCATTCCGGCCGGCTGGATGAAGAGCTACTCGGCCTACGCCGGCGTGCAGGACGCGATGGTGCAGTGGTGGTACGGCCATAACGCCGTGGGCTTCTTCCTGACCGCAGGCTTCCTGGGCATGATGTATTACTTCATCCCCAAGCAGGCTGGCCGTCCGGTCTACAGCTACCGCCTGTCCATCGTCCACTTCTGGGCGCTGATCTTCACATACATGTGGGCGGGTCCTCACCACCTGCACTACACCGCGCTGCCCGACTGGACGCAGTCCGTGGGCATGGTGTTCTCGCTGATCCTGCTGGCTCCCAGCTGGGGCGGCATGATCAACGGCGTGATGACGCTGTCGGGCGCATGGCACAAGCTGCGCGACGACCCCATCCTGCGCTTCCTGATCGTGTCGCTGTCGTTCTACGGCATGTCCACGTTCGAAGGTCCGATGATGTCCATCAAGACCGTCAACGCGCTGTCGCACTACACGGACTGGACCGTGGGCCACGTTCACTCGGGCGCCCTGGGCTGGGTGGGCCTGATCACCATGGGCTCGCTGTACTACCTGATCCCGCGCCTGTTCGGCAAGACCAAGATGCACTCGGTGGGCGCCATCGAACTGCACTTCTGGATGGCCACCATCGGCATCGTGCTGTACATCGCCGCGATGTGGATCGCCGGTGTGATGCAGGGCCTGATGTGGCGCGCCGTCAATCCCGATGGCACGCTGACCTACACCTTCGTCGAAAGCGTCAAGGCCAGCTATCCGTTCTACGTGATCCGCGTGGCCGGTGGCCTGCTGTACCTGGGCGGCATGCTGGTCATGCTGTGGAACACCTGGAAGACCGCGATCTCGGGCCGTTCGGTGAAGGTGGCCGTGCCTGCCGTCGTGGCCCACGCCTGAGCGTCTAGGAGCATTACTCATGTCCGATCACAACAATAGCGCTCCCAAGAGCTTTTCCCACGAGAAGGTGGAAACCAACAATTTCCTGCTGATCGTGCTGACCCTGCTGGTGGTAGCCGTCGGCGGCATGGTGGAAATCGTTCCGCTGTTCTTCCAGAAGTCGACCACGGAAGCGGTGGCGGGCCTCAAGCCCTACACGCCGCTGCAGCTGATGGGCCGCGACGTCTATCTGCGCGAGGGCTGCTACAACTGCCACTCGCAGATGATCCGCCCCTTCCGCGCCGAGACCATGCGCTACGGCCACTACTCGGTGGCTGGCGAGTTCGTCTATGACCACCCCTTCCAGTGGGGTTCCAAGCGCACGGGTCCCGACCTGCACCGCGTGGGCGGCAAGTACAGCGACGAATGGCATCGCATCCACCTGAACAACCCGCGCGACGTGGTGCCCGAGTCCAACATGCCTGCCTACACCTGGCTGGAAAAGAACAAGGTGGATGACACCGTGGTCGCCCAGCACATGAGCGCGCTGCGCAAGGTGGGCGTGCCCTACAGCGACGAGGAAATCAGCGGCGCTGCCGAGCAGGTCAAGGGCAAGACGGAAATGGACGCCGTCATCGCCTACCTGCAGGTCCTGGGCCGTTCGGTCAAGTAAAGGAGAGCGACATGGACATCACCACCATGCGCATCGTGGCCACGCTGGCCTCGCTGGCCTGCTTCATCGGCATCTGGTGGTGGGCGTTCGCCCGCCGCAACCAGGCCCGTTTCGACGAGGCCGCCCAGCTGCCGTTCGAGCAAGACTGAGTCCCTCCACCAGAACGAGAACTTCCCATGAGCGATTTCGTAAACAACTTCTGGTCGATCTATGTCACGGCGATCACGCTGGGCGGCATCATCGGCTGCCTGCTGCTGCTGTATCTCACCGCACGCAAGAAGGTGGTCCCCTCGGCCGACAACACCACGGGCCACGTCTGGGACGAGGACCTGCGCGAGCTGAACAACCCCATGCCCAAGTGGTGGATGTGGCTGTTCATCATCACCTCGGTGTTCGGCTTCGCCTACCTGGCGGCCTATCCGGGCCTGGGCTCGTTCGCGGGCAAGCTGGGCTGGACGCAGCTGGGCGCCTATGAAAACGAGATGGCCAAGGCCCGCGCGGACCTGGAGCCGCTGTACGCCAAGTTCACGAGCATGAGCACCGAAGACATGGCCAAGGACCCCCAGGCCATGGCCATCGGCGAGCGCCTGTTCATGAACAACTGCGCACAGTGCCACGGCTCGGATGCACGCGGCGGCAAGAGCTTCCCCAACCTGACCGATGGCGACTGGCTGCATGGCGGCACGCCCGAGAAGATCAGGGAAACCATCACGGGCGGCCGCATCGGCATCATGCCGCCCATGGCCGCTGCCGTCGGCACGCCCGACGATGTGCGCAATCTCTCGCACTATGTGCTGAGCCTGTCGGGCAGCCCGCACGACTCGCTCAAGGCTTCGCTGGGCAAGTCCAAGTTCACGGCCTGCGCTGCCTGCCACGGCATGGACGGCAAGGGCAACCAGGCCCTGGGCGCGCCCAACCTGACCGATGACATCTGGCTGCACGGCTGGGGCGAGGCCGCCATCACGGCCATGATCAACAACGGCAAGCACAACGAGATGCCTGCCCAGAAGGACAAGCTGACCGAGGCGCAGATCGCGGTGCTTGCTTCCTATGTCTGGGGCATGTCGCACAAAGACGGCGCAGTCCGTCAGTAAGCACGGGGGCGGCGCTGCGGCGCCGCCTTTTTGCGTTTTGAGTTTTCAGATATTTCAAAAAAACAAAGGAACCCACCATGAAGCCCGAGAGCGGGGATGACACCGGGAAGCCTCCCCGCAAAGTCATTCCGATCACGCCGGCCACGCCTGATCCGGGCGAGCTGGTGTCGATGTTCGAGTCGGAAAAGAAGGTCTACCCGCGCTCCATCAGCGGTGTCTTCGCACGCTGGCGATGGGCCCTGGTGTTTCTTACCCAACTGGTTTTCTACGGCCTGCCCTGGCTGGAGTGGGGCCAGCGCCAGATGGTGCTGTTCGACCTCGGAACGCGGCGCTTCTATCTCTTCGGGCTGGTGCTGTACCCGCAGGACTTCATCTACCTGGCGGGCCTGCTGATCATCTCGGCGCTGGCATTGTTCCTGTTCACGGCCGTGGCCGGGCGCCTGTGGTGCGGCTTCTCGTGCCCGCAGACGGTCTATACCGAGATCTTCATGTGGGTGGAGCGCAAGGTCGAAGGCGACCGCAGCGCGCGCATGCGGCTGGACAAGAACGGCTGGACCTTCGAGAAGGCCTGGAAGAAGTCGCTCAAGCAGTTGCTGTGGATCGCCATTGCGCTGTGGACCGGCTTCACCTTCGTGGGCTACTTCGTGCCCATCCGCGAACTGGGCGGCGAGCTGCTGGCGCTGCAGGGCAGCTGGCAGATGTTCTGGGTGCTGTTCTACGGCTTTGCCACCTATGGCAACGCGGGCTACATGCGCGAGCAGGTCTGCAAGTACATGTGCCCCTATGCGCGCTTTCAGAGCGCCATGTTCGACCGGGACACCATGATCGTCAGCTACGACACGGGCCGGGGCGAGCCGCGTGCGCCGCGCACCAAGAAGGTGGACTACAAGGCCCAGGGCCTGGGCGACTGCATCGACTGCAAGATGTGCGTGCAGGTCTGCCCCGTGGGCATCGACATCCGCAACGGCCTGCAATACGAATGCATTGGCTGCGGCCTGTGCATAGACGCCTGCAATTCCATCATGGACAAGATGGAGTACCCGCGCGGCCTGATCCGCCTGACCACGCAGAACGCCATGGCCGGCCTGTGGCGGCGTGCCCAGGTGCTGCGCCGCATCTTCCGTCCGCGCGTGCTGATCTACTCGGCCGTGCTGATCGGCTTGAGCGTGGCCATGATCGTGAGCCTTGCGCTGCGCCAGTCGGTCAAGGTGGACGTGATCCGCGACCGCGCCTCGCTGTCGCGCATCGTGGCGGGCGGCAAGCTGGAGAATGTCTACCGCCTGCAGATCATGAATGCCACCGAGCAGGCCCAGCGCTACCGCATCAGCGCCCATGGCCTCGATGGGCTGGAGCTGGCGTCCGAGCAGGAAGTCGAGGTCGGCCCGGCCGAGACGCGCGGCATTGCGGCGCGCCTGCAGATTCCCTACGGTTCGGCCGAGCCGGGCTCGCACACCGTATTCTTCGATATCGATGCCGTGCATTCAGGCGCGGGACGCGCGTCCGAAAAGGCCGTCTTCCTGGTGCCCCGGTGATGTTCCTGGCAGGCGCGGCACGGTCCGCGCCTGCCGCCTGAAAGAAAGAGGTTTCCCATGTCTTCCAGTCCCGCAGTGTCCGCGCCCGCGCAGGCTCCCTCGCACCCCGACGCCGGCAAGCCCTGGTGGAAGTTCGGCCATGTCTGGCTGGTGGTGGCCGGCCCGGCGGCCGTGGTGGTCGCTGCCGTGATCACGGCCATCATCGCCATCAATGGCGCCGATCCCGTGATCGACCCCGACTACTACCGCAACGGCATCACGATCAACGAGCGTGCCGATGGCATGCGCGAAGTGCCCAAGAGCATGGCGCCCGCCGTCACCGGCCGCAACCATGCGGCCACGCCCGCGCACGATCACCCCACGGACCGCTGATCGCCGTGCACCCCTGCAAGAGGCCGCAGTCGCGGCCTTTTTGCATGGCGGATCGCATCTCCGGCATGCGCGACGGGTGAGGGTTTCCTACAGGCGTGCAGGGCGCTGCGGGGCTTGGCGCCATGCGTTGGCGCGGCGCACAATGAAGGCGACCCCTCGACAGCACAAGGAGATCGCTGATGTTGGCCCAACGCTGGATGTGGATTGCCTGGCCTGCCTTTCTGGCAGCCGCCGTGATGGAGATGCTGGTTTTTGCCTTTGTGGACCCGCTGGAGCTGCATTGGCTCGGCGACCTGGGCTGGTCGCGCCAGGGCATCTACACGCTGGCCTTCTTCGCCTTCTGGGGCGTGACCATGCTCTCCAGCCTGATGACCACCATGCTGGGCCGCTCGGCCCGCGATCTCAATGACGGCGTGGTCTCCGAGCCCGACCCGGACCTGGCCATGCAGGGGCTGGGGCGGGACTGAGCGAGAGCCCGCCGCAATGAACAAGGCCCGCTGTCGCGGGCCTTGTTCATTGGCGGATGAATGCTTGCCGCCCTCGCAGGCTCACTGGCACTGCTGGCTGTTGACGATGCGCTTGAGCGCCTCCGTGTCCAGGATGCGCAGATGGCGCTGGCGCACCTCGATGATGTTGTCGTCCGCGAACTTGGAGAAGGTGCGGCTCACCGTCTCCAGCTTCAGGCCCAGGTAGCTGCCGATTTCCTCGCGCGTCATGCGCAGCACCAGTTCCGACTTGGAAAAGCCCCGCGCATGCAGGCGCTGCACCAGGTTGAGCACGAAGGCGGCCAGGCGCTCCTCGGCGCGCATGCTGCCCAGCAGCAGCATCACGCCGTGTTCGCGCACGATCTCGCGGCTCATGACCTTGTGCACATGGTTTTGCAGGGCCGTGACCTCGCGCGACAGGTCTTCCAGCTTGTCGAAGGGCATGACGCAGACTTCGGCGTCTTCCAGCGCGACGGCATCGCAGGTGTGGTGGTCGTTGACGATGCCGTCCAGGCCGATGATCTCGCCGGCCATCTGAAAGCCCGTGACCTGGTCGCGTCCGTCCTCGGTGGCCACGCAGGTCTTGAAGAAGCCGGTGCGGATGGCGTACAGCGAGGTGAATGTCTCGCCGTTGCGAAACAGCAGGCCTCCGCGCTTGACCTTGCGGCGCGTGGCCACGATGTCGTCGATGCGCTGCATCTGCTCGGCATCCAGGCCCATGGGCATGCACAGTTCGCGCAGGTTGCAGTTGGAGCAGGAGGCTTTGATGGTCTGAAGGTTCATGGAGTGATAAACATCAGCGGCACACAGCGTGCCGGCGGTGACCTCGTGGATTGCGATGAGTTGGATCAAATTGTCGCAGCAGTCCCTCAAACAACTCTTGATATGAGTCAAGGACATGACCGATGTGCTGCGGCACAGTCGAGGTATTAGAGGAAAAAACCCATGACCGCTGTCACCCCAGAGCTGCTGCGTCGCTTTGACGTACCGGGGCCCCGATACACCTCGTTCCCTACCGCCGACCGCTTTGTCGAGGCCTTTGGTGCAGAGGACTATATCCTGGCGCTGCAACAACGCAAATCGAGTACCGCAGCGCGTGCCATGCCTTTGTCGCTGTATGTGCACGTGCCCTTTTGCGAGTCGCTTTGCTACTACTGCGCCTGCAACAAGATCGTGACGCGCCACCACGATCGCGCCGCCGTCTACCTGGACTACCTGGCGCGCGAGATGGCCTTGCACACGGCCCATTGCGGCAAGGGCCAGACCGTCAGCCAGCTGCACCTGGGCGGCGGCACGCCCACCTTCTTCTCCGACGACGAGCTGCGCACGCTGATGGGCCTGTTGCGCGAGCATTTCAAGCTGGAGCCGGGTGGCGAGTACTCCATCGAGGTCGATCCGCGCACCGTCAGCGTCGAGCGCCTGGCCGTGCTCAAGGAGCTGGGCTTCAACCGCCTGAGCTTCGGCGTGCAGGACTTCGACGAACAGGTGCAGATCGCCGTGCACCGCGTGCAGCCGGCAGAGCAGGTGTTCGAGCTGGTGGCGGCCGCGCGGCAGCTGGGCTTTGCCTCCATCAACGTGGACCTGATCTACGGCCTGCCCAAGCAGACGCCCGAATCCTTCGAGCGCACGCTGGCCCAGGTCAACGCGCTGCGGCCCGACCGCATCGCGCTCTATGCCTATGCCCACCTGCCCGAGCGCTTCAAGCCGCAGCGGCGCATTGCGGCCGAGGATCTGCCCCAGGGGGCCGACAAGCTGGCCATGCTGTCGCGTTCCATCGCCGCGTTCATGGACGGTGGCTATGTCTACGTGGGCATGGACCACTTCGCCCTGCCCGAGGACTCGCTGGCCGTGGCCAAGCGCCAGGGCCGGCTGCACCGCAACTTCCAGGGCTACAGCACCCAGCCCGACTGCGACCTGATTGCGCTGGGCGTGTCGGCCATCGGCAAGGTGGGTGCCAGCTACAGCCAGAACGCCAAGACGCTGGAGGAGTACTACGACGCCATCGACGCCAGCCACCTGCCCGTGGTGCGGGGCCTGGCGCTGTCGCGCGACGACCTGGTGCGCCGCGCCGTCATCATGGCCATCATGTGCCAGGGCGCCGTGCTGTTCGAGCCCATGGAGCAGGCATGGCTGCTGGGCTTTCGCGAGTACTTCGCGCCCGAGATGGCGGCCCTGGAGGACCTGCAGGCCAAGGGCCTGGTGCAGATCAGCGACGAGGGCTTCCAGGTCACTCCCATGGGCTGGTACTTCGTGCGCGGCGTGGCCATGCTGTTTGACCGATATCTGCAGGCGGACAAGAACCGGGCGCGGTTTTCGAGGATCATCTAGGCCCCATGCTGTTGTCGCTGCTCTGGACCGCTTTGATCATGGGGCTCGTCGGCGGGCCCCATTGCCTTGCCATGTGCGCTGCGCCCTGCGGCGTGGTCACGGGTGGGGCGGGGCAGGGCGGCGGCTCGCAGGTGGTGGCAGTGCATGGATTGCAAAGCCGGCTGTGGCTGCGCACGGCGCTGTTCCACGGCGGCCGTCTGGCCGGCTATGCCAGCCTGGGCGCTGCCTCGGCCCTGGCCATGGAGAGCCTGTCCTGGATCACCAGCCAGACCACGGCGCTGCAGCCGTTCTGGACGCTGACCCATGTCGCCGTGATGGCCTGGGGCCTTGCCATGATGGTGCAGGCCCGCCAGCCCGCCTGGCTGGAGTCTGCCGGCCGCGCTGCCTGGCGGCGCGTGCAGCCCTGGGTGTCGGCGCCGGGCGGCACGTTGGCGGCAGGCTATGCCTGGGCGCTCATGCCTTGCGGACTGCTGTATTCGGCCGTGCTGGTCGCCGCGCTCAGCGGCGGCCCGTTGCAGGGCGCGCTGGCCATGGCGGCCTTTGGCGTGGGCAGCGGGCTGTGGCTGGTGGCCGGCCCCTGGCTGTGGCGGCTGGGCCGGCAGCGCCTGAACGGCCTGCGCGCCGAATGGGGCACGCGCCTGGCCGGCCTGATGCTGGTGGGCGTGGCCGTCTGGGCGCTGTGGATGGACCTGATCTACAAGCCCAGCCTCTGGTGCCGTTGAGCAACAGCTGAGGCCAGACTTGGCACCTGGGGCCGCGGATTGGCTGCGAGGCCCTCAGAACTGGAGATAATGCCCGAATCATCGGCTTACATATTGCCGATTCCTTCAGCCTCGGGGCCGTTGCCGCGCGTGAACCATTCCGTCCTCATCGATATCCGAGACCTCCGTCCGGGCATGTTTGTCCAGCTCGATGTTGGGTGGCTGAACCATCCCTTTCCGGTCAGCAGCTTCAAGATCACCTCCAGCGCACAGATCCAGACCCTGAAATCCCTGGGCCTGGAGGTGGTGCGCTGTGTCCCGCACAAAAGCGACACCTGGCCCGCCGAGGTGCGCACCCCGCCGCCGCAGGAGCTGCCGCCCGTCGTGGTGGCCCCCGAGCCTGCACCCACCGAACCTGCGCCAGCACCGCTGCTGCTGTCCGTGCCCGACTGGCGCGGCCGGCTGGAGGACTGCAATGCGCGCTTTCAGAAGGTGGAGCGCGGCTATGTGGCCATAGAGACCACCATCGCCAGCGCGCCCGAGCAGGCGCGCATGCCCACCGAGGCCCTGGTCGATGGCTGCCTGGCCGAACTGGCGGGCCCGCAGGACGTGGCCATTCACCTGCTGTCCGATGGCGTGGGCAGCAGCCAGAGCGTGCATGCCGTCAACGTGACCGTGCTCAGCCTGCTGCTGGGCCGGGCCCTGGGCCTGCAGGAATCGCTGCTGCGCGACCTGGGCCTGGCGGCGCTGCTGCATGACGCGGGCAAGCCCGTGGCCGGTGTCGAAGGCATGCACGGCCTGGCCCTGGAGCCTTCCGTGCCCGACGCCCTGCGCGAGCGCTACGAGCGCCATGTGGGCGAATCCGTGGCCATTGCCATGCGCATGGGCCTGTCGGCCCAGGTCACCACGGCCATCGCCCAGCACCATGAATGGGCCGACGGCACGGGGTTCCCGCTGAGCCTGGTGGCCGAAGACATGGAACTCACGGGCCAGATCCTGGCCCTGGTCAACAGCTACGACCGCCTGTGCAATCCCGGCGATGCGCAGACGCCGCATACGCCGCACGAGGCCCTGTCCATGCTGTTCAGCCGGCTGCGCGACAAGTTCGCCGCGCCCGTGCTCAATGGCTTCATCCGCATGATGGGTGTGTTCCCCCCGGGCTCGGTGGTGGAGCTGACCGATGGGCGCCATGCCATGGTCATGTCCGTGAATGCATCACGCCCGCTCAAACCCTCGGTGATGGTGCACGATGCCGGCGTGCCCGCCGCGCAGGCGCCCGTGCTGGCGCTGGAGCTGTTTCCCGAGCTGGGCATACGCCGGGGAGTGGCGCCCGCGCAGCTGCCGCGCGATGCGCTGGACTACCTGTCGCCGCGCCGGCGTGTCTGCTATTACTTTGAACGGGCGGTGGAGTTGGATCCACCGAAGGTGGCGTCTTGAACAAGCAAGCGCTCAACCGCGCCTGGCCCCGCCTGCTGGATGCACTGCAGGAGGCCCTGTGGCTGATCGATGCGCGCACCCTGAAGGTGCTGCGCGCCAACGCTGCCAGCGAATCCGTCACCGGCTATGAGGCCGATGCGGCCCCGGGCCTGCCCGTGCAGGTGCTGGCCGCCACGCCGCAGCAGCAGGCTTTCTGGAGCGATCCCTTCAACTGGCAGGCCGGAGCCCAGTTCATTGCCGAGGTGCGCCGCGCCGATGGCCAGCTGGCGCCCGTGGAGATGCGCGTGCGCGCGCTCGACGGCGAGGTGCTGCTGGTCAGCATGCTGGACCGGCGCGAGCAGGCCTTGCACGAGGCCGAGTTCGAGAGCCTGCTGGGCGAGTTGCGCGCCACGCTGGAGTCCGCGGCCGACGCCATCCTGGTCTGCGATCCCGATGGCCGCATCCGCGCCTTCAACCACCGCTTTGCCACGCTCTGGGGCATTCCCGAGGCGCTGCTGGTGCGCCGCAACGACGTGGCCATCCTCGACCACCTGGCCAGCCAGGTGCGCGATGCCGAATCCTATGCGCGCCAGTTGAAGCTGCTGTCGGCCCAGCCCCTGATGGAGGCGGCCGACGTGCTGGACCTGCGCGACGGCCGCATCCTGGAGCGCCGCGCCGTGCCCCAGCTGCGCCGGGGCCTGCCCATGGGGCGGATCTTTTCCTTCCGCGACATCACGGCCGAGGCCCAGACCCAGGCGGGCCTGGAGCTGGCAGCGCGCGTCTTCGAATCCAGCCTGGACGGCATCTTCATTGCCGACGGCTACATGGATGTGGCCCGCACCAACCCGGCCTGCGAACGCCTGCTGGGCGGCATGCCCGTGCAGGGGCGCACGGTGGAGTCGCTGTTCGAGGCCTCCGAAGGCCAGGCCGACACCCTGGGCGACCTGGCCCGCATCCAGTGGCACCAGGGCGGCTTCTGGGAGGGCGACCTGTGGCTGCGCCAGGCCGGCGGCGCGCGCTGCGCCGTGCGCCTGTCCTGGGTGCCGCTGCGCAACGCGCAGGGCGACGTGGTGCAGAGCATCGGCTTCATGCGCGACCTCACGCAGCAGCGCGTGGCCCAGCAGCGCATTGAACAGCTGGCCTACAGCGACGCGCTCACCGGCCTGCCCAACCGCCTGAACCTGACGGAGCGCGTGGATGCAGCCATCGAGGCCGCGCGCGCAGGCGGCACGGTGTTCAGCATCCTGTTCATCGACCTGGACCGCTTCAAGATCATCAACGACTCGCTGGGCCACCAGTTCGGCGACCGCGTGCTCAAGCTGGTCGCGCAGCGTCTGAGTGACTGCATGCGGCCCGTGGACATCCTGTGCCGCCTGGGTGGCGACGAGTTCGTGCTCTATCTGCAGGGCTGCAACGCCGAGCTGGCCGCTTCGGTGGCCAAGCGCATCCTGCAGGAGATGGAGCGCCCCTTCCTGCTCGACGGCCTGGGTTTCTCCGTGCAGTGCAGCATCGGCGTGGCCCAGTACCCGGCCGATGGCCTCACGCTGGATGAGCTGATCCGCCAGGCCGACACCGCCATGTACCGCGTCAAGGAACGGGGCCGGGGCCATTTCAGCTTCTACCAGCCGCAGATGAGCGCCGGCCTGCTGTCGCGCATGAAGCTGGAGCACGCCATGCGCCAGGCGCTGGAGCATGGCCGCATGGCGGTCTACTTCCAGCCCCAGGTGCACATAGACAGCGACCGCATCGTCGCGGCCGAGGCGCTGCTGCGCTGGACCGATCCCGAATTCGGCGTGGTCTCGCCGGGTGTCTTCATCCCGCTGGCCGAGGAGTCGGGCTACATCGTCACGCTGGGCGCCTGGGTCATGGAGCAGGCCGTGCAGGAGGCTGCACGCTGGCAGCAGCAGGGCATGCCCATCAAGGTCTCGGTCAACGTGTCGGCGCTGGAGTTCCGCCAGTCAGGTTTTGTCGAGCGGGTGACCGAGCTGCTGCGCAGCTACGGCCTGACACCCCAGCTGCTGGAGCTGGAGCTGACGGAAAGCATCTTGCTGCAGGACGCCCAGGACATGGCGCTGCGCGTATGCCAGATCGCCGATCTCGGCGTGGGCATGGTGATTGACGACTTCGGCACCGGCTACTCCAACCTGGCCTACCTGAAGAAGCTGCCCATCTCCAAGATCAAGATCGACCAGAGCTTCGTGCGCGGCCTGCCCAGCGACGAGGGCGACCAGGCCATCGTCGGCGCCATCATCAGCCTGGGTCTGGCGCTGGGCGTGGAGATCGTGGCCGAGGGCGTGGAAACGCACGAGCAGCTGACGGCCATCCACCGCATGCAGGGCCACTACTTCCAGGGCTTTCTGTGTGCGCCTGGCCTGCCGCGCGAGCAGTTCGGCGAATGCCTGCAGGCCCAGCGCGCCGGCATTGGCGCCATCGCCTACCGGCAGAGAATGGCCCAGGCCGCGAGCGCTCAGCTGCCTGCGCTCAAGCCCTTCCAGAGCATGTAGGCCGCCAGGCCGAACAGCAGCGTGGCAAAGATGCGCTTGAGCTGGCCCACGGGCAGCCGGTGCGCGGCCCGTGCCCCCAGCGGTGCCGTCAGCACGCTGCAGCAGGCCAGGGCCAGCAGGGCCGGCAGCCACAGGTAGCCCAGCGAGTATTCGGGGCGCCCGGCGTCGCCCGCGCCGGTGAAGATCAGGCCCGCCGCATTCACCACGGCAATCGGAAACCCCAGTGCCGCGCTGGTGCCCACTGCCATGTGCATGGGCACCGAGCAGCGCATCATGAAGGGCACGCTGATGAAGGCCCCGCCCGCACCCACCAGCCCCGAGATGAAGCCCAGGCCCGTACCCGCGCCGTACAGCCCCAGCGGGCCGGGCAGGGCGCGCGTGGCCGTGGGCTGGCTGTTGCTGCGCAGCATGCGCAGCGCCATGTAGCCGATGAACACGCCAAAGAACAGTGCCAGGTACTTGCCGCGCAGCAGCGCGAAAACGCCCAGGCTGGCGAGCAGGCCGCCCGTGATGATGCCCGGCGCCAGGCTGCGCACGATGTCCCAGCGCACGGCGCCGCGCCCATGGTGGGCGCGCAGGCTGGAGATCGAGGTGAACACGATGGTGGCCATGGCCGTGGCGATCGCCATCTTCACGGACAGGTCGGGGCCGACCCCGCGCTTGTCGAGGAAGTAGGTCAGAAACGGCACGAGCACCATGCCGCCGCCCACTCCCAGCAGGCCGGCCAGGAAACCGGAGCACAGGCCCAGCAGGGCCAGTTCGAGAAACAGCAGGTCAGGCATGCGGCAGAAGGTCGGTAGTGGATGGGCGGGGAGGGGAGGGCAACAAAAAACCCGGCGCACCGTGGAGGTGCGCCGGGTTGGAATCAGGTGTCTGCAAAGACCACCGGGCCGTCATCCTGAACCGGGGTTCAGGGGGGCAAGGGCAGCCAGACGTTGGGTTCATCTAACGCGAGACGATCACGCTCGAATGGCAATGTACCAAGCCCGGGCTCATAGAGCATTGGTCCAAGGAACTATAAAGCCCGGCGGGTTTGCAGACGCCTCCATTCTACGGCGATTGGGCAGGCCCGCAATCAAGTTCTTTGAACGGCATGGACTTTCCATTGACATGGCCGATGCCATGAAAAACGGCCTCCGAAGAGGCCGTTGCATGGGCGGGGTTGTGGCGGCTCAGAGCAGCCGTGCATCGCTTTCCAGGGCCTGGTCCAGGCGCAGCACCAGTTGCTCGGCAAGGGCCTGCTGGCGCTGGCGCTCGGCCAGTTCCTCGGGGCTGGGCTCGGGTGGCAGGGACTGGGCGGCATGCTGCGACGTGACCTCGTCATGCAGGGACTGCATTTCGGCCTGGGCCGTGGCCATGGCGCTTTCCTGCGCTTCGCGGTCCAGCACGTCGAAGGCCATGTTCAGCGCGGACAGCACGGCCACGCGCTCGCGCGAGCGGACCTTGCCGCTGTCGCGGATCCGGGTCATGGCCGTGTCCACACGGCGCACGGCCTCGAGCAGACGCTCTTCCTGGCCATCGGGGCAGGTCAGCACATAGCTTTGCTGCAGGATTTGCACTTCGATCTGCTTCATGGGCGTTCGGGGCGTCGGCGGTTGCGAAGGGGGTCAAGCCCCCTGGTTGGAGGGCAGGCGCTCGATCAGGGCATCGACGCGGGCCCGTGCGGCGTTGAGCCGCGAGCGCAGTGAATCACGCTCCTGGGTCAGGGCCGCCACCTGTTCGGCGAGTAGCGCATTCGTGCGTTGCAGTTCCTCGTGGCGAACCAGCAGGCGCTCCACGCGCTCTGCAATGTGGTCGAGGGAAGTCTGGGAGGTCATAGACGCTGAGATTGTAGGACGTGCGAACGAAGTGAGCGCATTCCGTGGAAGTATCCGAGGAAACCTGATAGCAGGGGGGCTTAGAAGGCTTGACGTCAGCGCCGTGCTCAGGTATTCGAGCGCAGGCGGCAGACTGTCTCACAAAATCGTAGCGCCATGTGTAGGACGCGTCTGCTTCGGCGGGGTGTAATGCGTAAGCATTGGTTGCGGGCGCGGTGCGGGTCGGGTGCGGATACGGCGGGGGTGCGCACTACAATGCGCCGCGTTGGCGGAGCGGCCGGTTCAAGGCAGCGTCGCACGGAGCAAACAAATACACATGAATATTGACCTTGGCCGGGGCGGGGCACGCTGCCCGGCGCTGCTGATCACTTCCACGGCCTCGGGCCAGGGCAAGACCACGCTGACGGCTGCGCTGGCGCGGCTGCATGCGCGCCAGGGGCGCCGCGTGCGCGTGTTCAAGTGCGGCCCTGACTTCCTGGACCCGCACTGGCACGAGCTGGCCAGCGGCGCGCCCGTGCACAGCGTCGATCTGTGGATGACGGGCGAGGCTGACATGCGCGCGCGCTTGCACGCCGCCGCCTGCGAGGCCGACCTCATCCTGGTGGAAGGCGTCATGGGCCTGTTCGACGGCACACCCTGCGCGGCCGATGTGGCCGAGCGGCTGGGCCTGCCGGTGCTGGCCGTGATCGACGCCTCGGGCATGGCCGGCACCTTTGGCGCACTGGCCCATGGCCTGCAGCACTACCGGCCTGGCCTGCGCTGGGCCGGCCTGCTGGCCAACCGCGTGGGCAGCGCCCACCATGCCGACCTGCTGCGTGCCGGCCTGCGCGAGCCTTCGCTGTGGCTGGGCGCGCTGGCGCGGGTGCAGGGTGCAGGCGCCACCTCGCTGCTGCCCGAGCGGCACCTGGGCCTGGTCGCCGCGCATGAGCTGGACGATGCCCTGCAGCGCCTGGACGTGGCCGCCGATGCTCTGCTGGCCACGCCGCTGGGCCAGTTGCCCTGGCAGGCCGAAGCCGGGCAGGGCGCCAGCTGGCAGGACTGGTCCGTGGACTTTGAACCGTGCCCGGAACCTGCCGAAGCCGTGCAGCCCTGGCTGGCGGGCCGCACCGTGGCGGTGGCGCGTGATGCGGCCTTCAGCTTCATCTACCAGGCCAACCTCGACTGCCTGCGTTCCATGGGTGCGCGGATTGCCTTCTTCTCGCCCCTGGCCGCAGAGCGCCTGCCGCAGTGCGATGCGCTATGGCTGCCCGGCGGCTATCCGGAACTGCACCTGGACGCGCTGGCCGCCCATGCCGCGCTGCGCGGTGACATTGCCGCCCACGTGGCAGCCGGCCGGCCGGTCTGGGCCGAGTGCGGCGGTATGCTCGCGCTGTGCGAACGACTGACCGACACTGCGGGCCGGACCACGGACCTCTGGGGCCTGTTGCCCGGCCATGCGCGCATGCAGCCACGCCTGGCCGGCCTGGGCATGCAGCAACTGCCCACGCCCTGGGGCCTGTTGCGCGGCCATACCTTCCACTACAGCCGGCTGGACACGTCCATGGCCGAGGCCGGGCGCAGCAGCCGCCCCGGCCAGGCTCCCCAGCCCGACCGGGGCGAGGCGCTGTACCGCCAGGGCAGCGTGCACGCCAGCTATTTCCATGCCTGGTTTGCCTCGCAGCCACGCGCCGTGGCGGCGCTGCTGGGCGCTGACATTCCCGCAGGCCAGGCGTCATGACCGACCAGATCTCCACCTATTCGCTTGCGCGCAGCCAACTCATTCTGGGCGGCCAGAAAAGCGGCAAGTCGCGCCGTGCCGAATTGCTGGCCCGCGCCTGGCTCGATGGCGCCCTGGACCGCGAGGCCGCGCTGATCGCCACCGGCCAGCCCTGGGACGACGAAATGCGCGAGCGCATCGCCCGCCACCGGCGCGACCGCGCCGAGCGCGTGCCCGGCATGGCCACGCTTGAGGAGCCGCTGGATCTGGCCGCCATGCTTGCGCGGCACAGCACGCCGCAGCGCCTGCTGGTGGTGGACTGCCTGACGCTGTGGCTGACCAACTGGATGATGCCGGCCCAGCCTTCCGAGGAACTGGCGCGCGGATGGGAGGGCCAATGCACGGCCTTTCTGGCCGCCTTGCAAGCTGCGCCCGGCCCGGTGATCCTGGTCGGCAACGAGATCGGCCTGGGCGTGATCCCGCTGGGATCGCAGGTGAGGGCCTTTGTGGATGCGCTGGGTGTGCTCAACCAGCGTGCGGCGCAAAGCTGTGAAACCGTCACGCTGATGTGCGCCGGCCTGCCGCTGGCGCTCAAGGGCCCGCAGCCGTGAGGCCATGGCGTCCCGCCCTGTGGGGCCTGGCGTTGGCACTGGCGCTGTCTGCGGCGCAGGCTGCCATCCGGGTCACGGACGGGCGGGGCGTTCCGGTGGAGCTGCCACAGCCGCCGCAGCGCATCGTCAGCCTGCTGCCCTCGCTGACCGAGACCGTGTGCGAGCTGGGCGGCTGCCAGCGCCTGGTTGGCGTGGACCGCTATTCGAACTGGCCGGCCCATGTGAAGACCCTGCCTGTGGTGGGCGGCGGCATGGACCCCAATATCGAGGCCATCGTCGCGCTCAAGCCCGATCTGGTGCTGGTGTCCATGGCATCGCGCTCGGTGGCGCGGCTGCAGGCATTGGGCCTCAAGGTCGTGGCGCTGGAGCCGCGCACCCATGCCGATGCGCAGGCCGTGCTGCGCACCGTGGGCCAGTTGCTGGACCTGCCGCCCGCGCAGGGTGCCGACCGTGTCTGGTCCGCCATCGAGGCGCGCATGCAGGAGGTGGAGCGCAGCATGGCCCCCGCGCTGCGCGGGCAGACCGTGTATTTCGAGGTCAACCGCGGCCCTTTTGCCGCGGGCGAGTCTTCGTTCATTGGCGAGACCCTGGCGCGCCTGGGCATGCGCAACATCGTGGGTGCGCAGCTGGGGCCGTTCCCGCGCATCAACCCTGAATTCGTGGTGCGCGCCGATCCGGACTTCATCCTGGGCGGCGACCGCAGCCTGGGCACATCGGGCGAGCCCTATCCGGGCTGGGGCCGCCTGCGTGCCATGCAAGCCGGGCGCGTCTGCCGCTTTGTGCCGGCTGAGCTGGACGTGCTGGTGCGCGCCGGCCCGCGCATCGCCGAGGGCGCTGCGCTGATGGCGCGTTGCCTGAACGGGGCCGCACGGTGAGGCCGGCCCGCAGGCACCACAGCGGCCTGGCTGCGCCCTGGATGGCACTGGCCCTGCTGGTCGTGAGTGCCCTGCTCATGCTGCTGGGCGCGGGCGTGGGCAGCACGGGCTGGGAGAGCGTGTGGGCGGCGCGCAGCGATCCGCTGTCCTGGCAGATCGTCACCGAGATCCGGCTGCCCCGCACGGCGGGCGCGTGGCTGGCCGGCGGCCTGCTGGGGCTGGCCGGGGCCATCGCCCAGGGCGTGTTCCGCAATCCGCTGGCCGATCCCTATCTGCTGGGCAGCGCCTCCGGCGCCTCGCTGGGCGTTGCATTGAGCATGGCGGCGCTGGGCGCCTCGCCCTTCGCACTGGCGGGCCTGGCACGTCTGGGTGTCACGGGCGCGGCCTTTGCGGGCGCGGCCCTGGCCGTGCTGCTGACCCTGGTGCTGGCCCAGGGCGTGCACAACACCATGCGCCTGCTGCTGGCCGGGGTGGTGGTGGGGGTGGTTCTGGGCGCGGCCGCATCGCTGGTGCTGCTGATGAACCCGGACATCATGCAGGCCATGCAGGCCTTCATGCTGGGCAGCACCTCCTTCATCGGCTGGGGCGCCTGCGCGCTGATGCTGGCCGTGCTGCTGGCCACCGCCCTGGTCGCCTGGTGCCTGGGCCGCGTGCTCGACGGCCTGTCCCTGGGCGAGGCCACGGCCCACAGCCTGGGCCTGCCGCTGGCGCCGCTGCGCATGGTGCTTATCTTGCTGCTGGCCCTGGCCACGGGCACGGCCGTGGCGCAGACCGGGCTGATCGCCTTCGTCGGCCTGGCCGCGCCGCATCTGGTGCGCTCCATGGTGCGGTCCATGCACCGCTGGCTGCTGGTGCTCAGCGCGGGCATGGGTGCCGTGCTGCTGCTGGCAGCCGACCTGCTGGCGCGCTGGCTCATCGCCCCGCAGGAGCTGCCCGTGGGCGCACTCACGGCCCTGCTGGGCGGCAGCTACCTGCTGTGGCTCATGCACCGCCGCCACGCCCTGCGCGGCGGGGAGGGCGCATGACGGCACTGGCCCCCGCCCTGCAAGCGCGCGCCCTGAAGGTTCGCCTGGGCGATCGACAGGTCCTGGGCGGCCTGAACCTGGCCCTGCCCGCCGGCCGCTGGACCGCCATCGTCGGCCCCAATGGCGCCGGGAAATCCACGCTGCTGCGCGCCCTGGCAGGCATGGAGTCCGGCGCTGGCGTGCAAGGCGAGGTGGAGCTCCTGGGCCGCCCGCTGCGGCAATGGAGTGCGCGCGAACGGGCCTGCTCGCTCGCCTGGCTGGGCCAGAACCAGCCCGTGGCCGGCGACATGCGGGTCCATGACGTGGTCATGCTGGGCCGCCTGCCGCACCAGGGCTGGCTGGCTGCGCCCAGCCAGGCAGACCATGCCGCCGTGGAGCAGGCCCTGCGCCAGACCCAGGGCTGGGACTGGCGCATGCGCAGCGTGGGCAGTCTCTCGGGCGGGGAGCGCCAGCGCGTGCTGCTGGCGCGCGCCCTGGCCGTGCAGGCCCGCGTGCTGCTGATGGACGAACCCCTGGCCAACCTCGACCCGCCACACCAGGCCGACTGGCTCGAATGCGTGCAGGCCCTGGTCACCCAGGGCTGCACCGTGGTCAGCGTGCTACACGAGATATCGATGGCCTTGCAGGCCCAGGAACTGGTCATTCTCGACAAGGGGCAGGTGCTGCACCAGGGCGCCTGCGCCGACGCGGCCACGCATGCGGCGCTGGAGGCCGTGTTCGAGCACCGGCTGCGCATCCGCGCCATCGACGGGCAGTGGCTGGCCCTGCCACGGCTGCGGGGGCAAGCTGCAGCTGCCTGATCGCCTGTTAGAAAAAAATGTCTCTCCATGCGCCGTATCTGAGCCGCTGGGCTCTGACCATCGATGGCCAGCCCCTGTCCACGCCGCGCGGCGTGTTGCTGCCCGTGCGCCAGGGCGGCGCGCCCGCCATGCTCAAGATTGCGCTGGAGCCCGAAGAGGTGGCCGGCGCCCGCCTGATGGCCTGGTGGAATGGCGATGGTGCCGCGCCTGTGCTGGCCCATGAAGGGCCGGCCCTGCTGATGCTGCGCGCCACAGGACCCGAATCGCTGGTGGACATGGCCCGTGGCGCGCGCGATGAGGAGGCCACGCGCATCCTGTGCACCGCTGCCAAGCGCCTGCACCTACCGCGCGCCAAGGCGTTGCCACCCCTGGTGCCGCTGACGCAGTGGTTCCATGCATTGCTTGCACAAGGCCATGGAACCACCAGCCTGCTCGGCCTGTGCGCCACCACGGCACGCGAGCTGCTGGCCGCACCGCGCGACGTGGCCGTGCTGCACGGCGACCTTCACCACGGCAATGTGCTGGACTTCGGACCCCTGGGCTGGCTGGCCATCGACCCCAAGGGCCTGCACGGTGAGCGCGGCTTTGACTACGCCAACATCCTGAGCAATCCCGACCGCGCCAGCGCGCTGGCGCCGGGGCGCTTTGCGCACCGCATGGCCACCATTGCCGAAGTCTCGGGCATGGAGCAAAGGCGCCTGCTGCAATGGGTGCTGGCCTGGTCGGGGCTGTCTGCCGTCTGGAGCATGGAAGACGGTGACGATCCTGGCGCTGCGCTGGCTGTGGCGCAAATGGCGGCTTCGGCCTTGGCATGCTGAATTTTCAGACTGCGATACATCTCTTTTTCTGCCCCAACAGGGTGGAATAGCGCTTCACAAAAAAAGAGGGTGGAGGAATTTTTCGATGCTTGCCGATGCACTGGAGATGTTTGAGCAGCAGGGATTTGTCATCTGGCCAAGACCCATGGAGAAGGGCCTTCTCGACAGCTTGGTGGCATCTGTTGAAGCCATCCAGCGCAATGCGCAGGCCAGAACACTGGATCCGGCGTTGGACGAGCTGTTGGTGTATGAGAAAAATCTGTCGGCCAGCAAGCGCGCCGGCTTGGATGGGGCCCTTACCGGAAACTCGATCTTCATTGTTGGAGATCCCGCCCGCTTTGATGAAGTCTTCGTAGAGTCACTTCACGATGCCGCGCTTGTCTCGGCGGCCACAACGCTTCTTGGCGTGGACGAGGCAGTGGTCCATTTCATGAACGTGACCATCAAGAATCCCGGATTCGGACGGTCAATCTCCTGGCACCGCGATTATCCCAATGGGTATTTCTGCACCAGGGATTCCAGCTTTGTCCGTCTGATGATCTGCCTGGATGGCATGTCGGTGGAGAGCGGTGCCACCTGCTTCGATGCGGGCACTCATCGCATCTCCGACCAGGAGGCGCAGCAGCAAAAGGTGAATGGCAGCTGGCCCAGTCCCGATCCGGCCAACACCGTCACGGTGCAGTGTGACCCAGGCCAGATCGTGGCGATCCACCCGAAGGTGCTTCATGGCGGAGGCATGAATACCGGCTCTGGAATGCGGCGCAACGTCATCCTGCAGATCGGCACTCTGGGTGCAGAGCCCATGACACACGCCAATGAATCTCTGACTGGCATCGTCATCGGCGCGAAAGGCTGCAGGGAACACCTGAATCGCTGAAGGCGTATCGGGGACGAGGTCAAGGCCATCGTGGACCGCGTGGTGAGGGGCATGATGCCTTCGCCCATCCTTCGCCCATTCCTCGTCCAAGGGCATCTGAAGGGCGCAGGCCGGCTTGGTTGCCCTGCCGGCAGAATTTTTCTAACATACAGAAATCTGTACGAAAGATCTGTGCGAGAAATCTGTACGAAATTCCTGCTCTGGGGGGCGCCATGAAGACCACGCTTGACCTCAACGATGCATTGCTGACCGAAGCAAAGACCTATGCGGCACAGCAGCACACCAGCCTGACGCGCCTGATAGAGGAGGGCCTGCAATTGCGCTTGCGCAAGGCCCAGGCGCCTGCCCGGCGCGTGCGCCTTCCCGTCTACCACGGCAAGGGCGGACTGGCACCGGGGCTGGACGCACTGAGCAACCGCGCGCTGCTGGATGCCGCCGATCAGCAGGATCAACCATGACGCCCGATGTCAACCTGCTGGTTGCGGCATCGCGCAGCGACCACCCCCATCATTCGGTGGCCCGCGACTGGCTGGAGCAGGCCATGGCCGATGCCAGCCAGGGCGTGCTGCTGAAATTGCAGCCCATGGTGGTGGCGAGCTTTCTGCGCCTGGTCACGCATCCGAAGATCTTCGTCAACCCGACTCCCATGGCTGAGGCTTTGCGCTTCATCGACGCGTTGCTGGCCTCGCCCGGCGTTGAGCAGGCCGTGCTGGGTGCCGAATGGCCGGCGTTGAGGCAACTGTGCGCCGACAAGGCGCTTGCCGCCAATGACGTGCCGGACGCTTGGCTGGCTGCCGCCGCCATCCACCAGGGCGAGCATGTGGTCAGCTTTGATGCCGATTTCAAGCGCCTGCTGCCGCGCTCCCAGTTCACCCGGCTGGCGCCCCAATAATTCCGTTCCATTTCAGACTCCCCCAATCCATGACCCGCATCGCCCTCATCCACGCCCTCAGCCACTCCGTCGCTCCCATCAACGAAGCCTTTGCGCGCGACTGGCCCGAGGCGGTTCGCATGAACCTGCTGGACGACAGCCTCTCGGCCGACCTGGCGCGCAACGGGCGCGGGCTGGACGCCGCCATGCACGAGCGTTTCCAGCGCCTGGCGCAGTACGCCGTGGACACGGGCGCGCAGGGGATCTTGTTCACCTGCTCGGCCTTTGGCCCATGCATCGAGGCCGTGGCCGCGCGCCATGCGCCGCTGCCCGTGCTCAAGCCCAACGAGGCCATGATCGAGGAGGCCGTGCAGGGCCAGCAGGGTGCCTTGGGTTTGATCTCCAGCTTCGGGCCCACGCTGCAGTCCATGCCGCCGGAGTTTCCGGCCGGCATCGAACTCGTGCCCGCCCTGGCCGATGGCGCCATGGACGCGCTCAACCGGGGCGACACCGCCACGCATGACCGCCTGGTGGTCGAGCAGGCCAAGGCACTGGCTGCGCGTGGCTGCACGCGCATTGCACTGGCCCAGTTCAGCATGGCGCGTGCCCGCGCCGCCTGCGAGGCCGCCACGGGCCTGCCCGTGCTCACCACGGTGGACAGCGCCGTGCGTGCCCTGCAGCGCCGGCTGGGCGTCCGCCTCGGTTAAAGTGGCGCTCCGCTGCGGCGCATGGCCGCCGCAGCGCGTGCAACTTTTGAGGATGACAGACCCATGCAGATCGAACAGGCCCCGACGGAAAAGCCCTATGAAAAGCCCGAAGGTGAACGCCGTGGCCTGGTGCTGGTGAACACCGGCGACGGCAAGGGCAAGAGCACGGCGGCTTTCGGCCTGGCCCTGCGCGCGCATGGCCGGGGCAAGTCCGTCAAGATCTTCCAGTTCATGAAGGTGCCCACGGCGCGCTTTGGCGAGCACCGCATGTTCGAGCAGCTGGGCATGCCCATCGAGGGACTGGGCGACGGCTTCAGCTGGAAGAGCCAGGACCATGAGCGGTCGGCCCAGATCGCGCGCGAGGGCTGGGAGCGCGCCCGCACCGCCATCCTCTCGGGTGATCACTTTCTGGTCGTGCTCGACGAAATCACCTATCCGCTGATCTATGGCTGGCTGCCGCTGGAGCCTGTGCTGCAGGCCCTGGCCGACCGCCCGCGCCATGTGCACGTCATGCTCACGGGCCGCCGCTGCCCCGAGGAAATCATTGCCCTGGCTGATACCGTCACGCGCATGGAACTGGTCAAGCACGCCTTCCAGGCCGGCATTCCCGCCCAGCGTGGTATTGAGGACTGATGCCGCCCGCAGGCCCGGCCTGCGGCGGACAATGGCGGCATGAGCAGCGAAACGCAATCCCGGGCGCCAGAGACCATTCCCGCCCAACCCTTTGCCGAGGCCGAGCGGGCAGCCGTCTACCGCGCCATCCATGAGCGGCGCGACATGCGCCACTTCTGCGGCGGCGAGGTCGCGCCCGAGGTGCTGCTGCGCCTGCTGCGCGCCGCCCACCATGCGCCCAGCGTCGGCTTCATGCAGCCCTGGCGCTTCATCCGCGTGCGCGATGCGCAATTGCGCCAGGAGATCCATGCCGTGATCGAGCAGGAACGCCTGCAGACCGCGCGTGCGCTGGGAGAGCGCGAGGAAGACTTCATGCAGCTCAAGGTCCAGGGCGTGCTGGATGCGGCCGAAGTACTGGTCGTGGCCATGCCGCCAGGGCGCGAGGCCCATGTCTTCGGCCGCCGCACCCTGCCCGAGATGGACGTGGCCTCGGCCGCCTGCGCCATCCAGAACATGTGGCTGGCCGCGCGTGCCGAGGGGCTGGGGCTGGGCTGGGTCTCGCTGTTCGATCCCGAGGTGCTGGCCGCGCTGCTGCAAATGCCCGTGGGCAGCCGGCCGCTGGCCGTGCTGTGCCTGGGCCCCGTGTCGGCCTACTATGCCGAGCCCATGCTGCAGCAGCAAAAGTGGGCCAGCCGCGCACCGCTGCAGGACATGCTCTACGACGACTTCTGGGGCCAGCGCGCCGCCGCCCCACAACCGAAGGCATGAGCGACAGTCCTTCCTGGCAACTGCTGGGCGCCGCGCTCAGCCCGCTGTGGTGGTGCTGGCAGGCGCTGTCGCAGCCGCAGGCCCAGGTCCAAGCCGAACCCTGGGCGCGCCACGCCCTGGCCGCCGCGCTGGCCATCCCCGTGGCCCTGCTGATCGACCGGCTCTGGGGCGAGCCGCCCGTGTGGATGCACCCCGTGGTCGCCATGGGCCGGCTGCTGGGTGCGGTTGGGCGAAGAATTGCCCCACGCGAAGAACATGTGCGCGACTGGCCACGCTTTGCGCTGGGCGCAATCGCCTGGTGCCTGCTGGCTCTGCTGTTCTTCGCCATCTACGCGTTCATCCAGTGGCTGCTGCCGCCCATGCCATGGTGGCTGGGCGCCCTGGTGCTGGGCGTGCTGCTCAAGCCGCTTTTGTCCTGGCGCATGCTGCGCGACGAGGTGCTGGCCGTGGAAGCCGCACTGCAGCAATCCCTGCCCGCAGGCCGCGAGCGGCTGACCTGGCTGGTCAGCCGGGACACGGCGCAGCTGGACGCAGGCCAGGTGCGCGAAAGCGCCATCGAAACCCTGGCCGAGAACCTCAGCGACTCGGTGCTGGCGCCGCTGTTCTGGTTTGCCGTGGCCGGCCTGCCGGGCGCGGCCCTCTACCGCTTTGCCAATACGGCCGATGCCATGTGGGGCTACCCGGGCTGGCGCGGGCAGGGCGATGACCGGCGCCACTGGCAATGGGCCGGCAAATGGACGGCGCGTGCCGATGACCTGCTCAACTGGATACCGGCGCGCCTGACCGCCTTGCTGCTGGCCTTGTCCGGCCTGGCCGCTGGCCGGCGGCCAGGCTGGGGTGCGTTGCGCCAGGACGCGCGCATCACCCCGTCGCCCAACGGCGGCTGGCCCATGGGCGCTATGGCAAGGCTGCTGGGCGTGCGCCTGGGCAAGCCCGGCGTCTATGTGCTCAACCCCGCAGGCCGCGTGCCGCAGGCGGTCGACCTGCAGCAGGCCGTGGCGCATGCGGGCCGCGTGGTCGCCATGCTGGTGGCTGCAGGGCTGGCCGCCGCCCTGGTCCTTGGATGGGCGATGGCAGGAAAGACACCATGAAACCGATCCCAGTCACCCACGGCGGCACGGACGCGCTGGGCGTGCCCGCGCACGATTTCTCCACCAACCGCAATGCCTGCGGACCTTGCCCGCAAGCGCTGGACATGCTGGCCCAGGCCCACGCGGCCCAGTACCCGGACCCGCACTACACGGCGTTGCGCGCACGGCTGGCGGACTTTCATGGCGTGCCGGCCGAGCGCATCGTCATCGCGGCCAGCGCCAGCGACTTCATCCACCGCATCACCATGCATGCAGCGCGCGAGGGCGCGGCCGTCGCCAGCCTGCCGGCCCACCATTACGGCGACTACGCCCACGCGGCCCAGGTCTGGCGCCTGCGCCAGGCCGCGCGCGACGGCATCACCGAGGCCGGCCCCGGCCTGCACTGGGCCTGCGCGCCATCGAGCCCTCTGGGCCAGCCCGAGGACGTCTGGCCCCTGTGGAGCGAGCCCGCACCGCCCGGCACCTGGCGCGTGATCGACTGCGCCTATGCGCCCCTCAGACTGGAGCCGGGCATGGAACCCGCCGTGCCCTCCCAGGTGCGCGATGCCTGGCAGATGTGGACCCCCAACAAGGCCCTGGGCATGACCGGCGTGCGCGCGGCCTACGCCATTGCGCCCGAAGCCGTGCCGCACGACGAGATCGAGGCCTTGCGCGCCCTGTCACCATCCTGGCCCGTGGGCGCCCATGGCGAGGCCATGCTCACCGCCTGGACCGCACCGGCCACCCGGCAATGGCTGGCGCAAAGCCTGCAACGGCTGCGCGATTGGAAGGCGCAACAGATCGATCTGGTGCAGCGCCTGGGCTGGCAGGTACTGCCCGGCTCGCAGGCCAATTACTTTGTGGCGCGCTGGCCGCAAGCCCAGCAGGGCGATGCCATGCAGACGCGTCTGGCCCAACTGCGCGCGCAGGGCATCAAGCTGCGCGACTGCGACAGCTTCGGCCTGCCCGGCTGCGTGCGCATGGGCGTGCTGGCGCCCGCATCCCAGAACGCCTTGCTGGTCGCCTGGCAGCCAATGGAGAAACACCATGCAATCGAATGAACCCGCCGCCGTGAATCTGCCCCTGCCCAGGCCCGGCCAGCGCCCCGCGCTGTGCGTGATGGTGCTGGGCACCAGCAGCGGCGCCGGCAAGAGCTGGGTCGCCACCGCGCTGTGCGCCTGGTACCGCGCGCAGGGCTACAAGGTGGCGCCCTTCAAGGCGCAGAACATGAGCAACAACGCGCGCGTGGTCTCCGCGCCGGGCGGTGCCTGGGGCGAGATCGGCACGGCCCAGTACCTGCAGGCCCTGGCCGCAGGCTGCGCGCCCGATGTGCGCATGAACCCGCTGCTGCTCAAGCCCGAGGCAGACATGCGCAGCCAGGTCGTGCTGCTGGGCCGGGTCAGCGAGGAACTCTCGGCCTTGCCCTGGCGCGGCCGCAGCGCCCGCGTCTGGCCGCAGATCGCCGAGGCGCTGGACAGCCTGCGCGCCGACAACGATGTGGTCGTCATCGAAGGCGCCGGCTCTCCCGCAGAAATCAACCTGCATGCCAGCGACGTCGTCAACATGCGCGTGGCGCGCCACTGCGGCGCGTATTGCCTGCTGGTGTCCGACATCGACCGGGGCGGCGCCTTCGCCCACCTCTACGGCACCTGGGCCCTGCTGCCGCCGGAAGAACAGGCGCTGATCCGCGGCTTCGTGCTCAACAAGTTCCGGGGCGACGCCATCCTGTTGGCACCCGCCCCGCAGATGCTGCAGGAGCGCACCGGCGTGCCCACCGTGGCCACCATCCCCATGCAGTTCCAGCATGGCCTGCCGGAGGAGGATGGCGTCTTTGACGACCGTGGCTCTGGAGGAGGGGCGGGGCGCGCCGTGCACACCACCATCGCCATCATTGCCTACCCGCGCATCAGCAACCTCGACGAATTCCAGCCCCTGCTGCAGGTGCCGGGCCTGCGCGTGGTCTGGGCGCGCACGCCGGCCCAGCTGGCAGGCGCCGACTGGATCATCCTGCCCGGCTCCAAGGCCACCGCCGCCGATCTGGCCTGGATGCGGACCCAGGGCCTGGATGCCGCCGTTGCTGCACACGCTGCGACAGGCCGGCAGGTGCTGGGCATCTGCGGCGGCCTGCAGATGCTGGGAGAGGCGCTGATCGACCTGCATGGCGTGGACGGCAACGCAGCCGGCCTGGGCCTTCTGCCGCTGACGACCCTGTTCGCGCCCGACAAGACCGTGCTGCCCGCCAGCGTGCAATTGCCGCCGCTGCCGGGTGCGCTGGCGCCGCTGTCTGGCGTGCAGGCACAGGTCTATGAAATCCACCACGGCCAGACCAGCGTGCGCCCCGACATGGTGGCCGCTGGCAGTGCCGTGGCCGAGCCCGTGCCCGGTCTGCTGTGGCACAGCCCCGATGGCCGCATCGCCGGCTGCTACTGGCACGGCCTGTTCGAGAACGCCGAGGTGCTGCGCGCCCTGTGGGGCGCCGAGGTGCCCACGCTGGACAGCGTCTTCGCACTCATGGCCGAAGGCGTGCAGCGCTGGTTTGCGCACCAGGCTTGACCCAGGTCAGGGGCCGCCTGCAGGGGGCACGGCAAGCTGTAGGCCATGGCCTGCATGCGCAGCCGCGCTGTACCGATAAATGGGGAGCTGAAAAACACGCATGCTTGGGCCTTGACTTTTTTCACGAGGAATGGAGTGAAGCTATGAAAAACCCATGGATTCGTCCCCTGCAGCTGTGTATTGGCGCCGCCGTGCTTGGCATGGCCGGACTGGCCACTGCCCAGCCCGCCCCTGGCCCCGATGGCATGCCGCCCCCGCCGCCCGCTGCGGAAAAGGCCAAGCCCCATCACCACCACAAGAAGCATGCCGAGCCCAAGGGGCCCGCCAAGCGCGGCTATGACCGCCGCGACCCTGCCCAGCACGAGGCTGCCGCCGTCCAGGAGCAATCGCGCCGAGGCGGCGTCCAGTCGGGCGACCACTTCCAGCGCAATGCCGTGGCCCGCTGCGATGTCTTCAAGAATGAAGGCGACCGCCGCTCCTGCGTGGAGCGTGTCAAGGACGGCCAGGTCAGCGGCTCCGTCGAAGGCGGCGGTGTGCTGCGCGAGTACACGGAACAAGTTCCGGTACGGCAATAACAGCACCTGCTGTTGTTCTCCTGAGAAAACCCGCCGGGCCACGAAGCCGGCGGGTTTTTTTATGAGCGAGCTTCAAACGAAATGCTTGAAGATCGGATTGGCGTGGTGTATTTTCGAGCCGACTTCTGTCGGATGGTTGATCATTTGATTGATTTCAAAAAATCAGGATCTTCAATCAGCTCTTCGACACTCATTTTGATATTTTCCTTCAGCACGCCAAGAGCATTACCAAATTTATTGGTCTTGCGTTGAATGTTTTTGACTGCTGCATATACGATATTTCCTGAGGTTTCTTCTTTTACGGTGTAATTGACTTTGTAAGTCCAATCGATGCTGTAGCCTAGGTCATCAATGAAGAAATCTTGAATGTCTCCGGTCAGTACTTTCCCGCCCGAACTGGTATTTATGCCAACAAAACGGAGTTCAACAAAAACAGCATCTCGGATAAATTTCGATACGTCGCGATCCAGTTTTATTTCACCCATAGCTGTGTTACGTATCACATCCGGAGGCATGGGCTTGGATGTCTTTGGGTCTACAGCTGAATATGTAAACTCGCCGACAGCAAGACTGCCTTGAGCGGTCTTGGTAGAGCTTGGTGCGTAGTCAATCGTAAGGCCTGTGGGAGTGCCGCAGCCCGCCAAGGCGGTGGCAACGAACAGGGCAAACAGGATCCGCCGGCCGTATCTGTGAATTATTTTCATAGCTTCCCTTGTTTTACGATGTGTTACATATGGATTTGGGATTGTATCTGAACAATTTCCATTGCTGGCAAGGACGGCTCATAGTCTAAAAATTCGAGCGCGAAATGGACCGTGGCCGTGCACCTAACCGCAGTTCCAAGCCACCACTGGTTTGGAGTCAACCCAGGTTGCTGTCGTGGGCCACGCGGCTCCAGGCGTCGTAGTCCATGCGTTGCTGGATGTCGCCGGTTTCAGGTCCACGACCAGACGCACGCTGCGCAGGTGGTTGCGTTGAGGGCGGGGAACGTGGCCTACAGCCAATCCTTCATCCAACCCAGCCCCTTGCTGGTAGCGTGCGCCGCCGCACCGCGCGCGGGGCGGTATTCGCAGCCTATCCAGCCGTCGTAGCCCAGCAGGTCCAGCAGGCGGAAAAGGCAGGGGTAGTTGACCTCGCCGACGTCGGGTTCGTGGCGTTCGGGCACGCCTGCGATCTGCACATGCCCCACGCGGCCCGTGGGCAGGTACTGGCGGATCTTCATGGCGAGGTCTCCCTCGACGATCTGGCAGTGGTAGAGGTCCATCTGGACCTGGACACCGGATTTGACCTGGGTCATACAAACCCATTCCATCCGCTGCGCAGCGATATGCACTGCCAAAGGCATTTCTATGATGGGACCGTACTTCCAACATGGAAAAAAGGATTCAACCTATGCAAACCTTCCGGATCGTGGTCATTGGTGCGGGGCAGACCGGCACTCCCTTGCTGCAGCAATTGCTGGACGCGCCCTTCGTGCAGTTGCTTGGGGTGGCCGACCTGGATTTGAACCAGCCCGGCATCGCACTGGCACGCGCGCGCGGCGTGCCGGTCACCACCCGGTTCATGGAACTGGTGGACGCGGCGGTGGACATCATCATCGACGTGACCGGCTCCCTGCAGGTGCGCGAATCGCTGCGCAGCAAGATGGTGGAGACCGGCAACACGCACACGCTGATCATGCATGAGGCGATTGCGCTGCTGATGATGTCGCTGTCGGCCGGCCGGCTGGTGGTCGGCAAGCACAGCGATCTGGAGTACTCCTGAACGCAGGCGGCGGATACGCAGGACAGCTATCCGCCCCGTCCTCCCGTGCCTGGCGGATGACGGGCTGCCGCAGCAGACGCTACAGCTACGGCCACTCCTTCATCCACCCCAGCCCTTCGCTGGTGGCGTGTGCCGCCGCGCCGCGCGCGGGGCGGTATTCGCAGCCTATCCAGCCGTCGTAGCCCAGCTGGTCCAGCAGGCGGAACAGGTAGGGGTAGTTGACCTCGCCGACGTCGGGTTCGTGGCGTTCGGGCACGCCTGCGATCTGCACATGCCCCACGCGGCCCGTGGGCAGGTACTGGCGGATCTTCATGGCGAGGTCTCCCTCGACGATCTGGCAGTGGTAGAGGTCCATCTGGACCTGGACATTGGGCTCGGCAATGTCGGCCAGCAGCGCATGGGCCTGGTCCTGGCGGCTCAGGAAGAAGCCGGGCATGTCGCGGCCGTTGATGGGCTCCAGCAGGATGGCGATGCCGTGGGGCGCGGCCAGCCGTGCGGCGTGGCTCACGTTGGCGATGTAGGTTGCGCGCAGGATGTCATCGCTGGCGCCTGCGAGCTTGAGCCCGGCCATGACGTGGATTCGCGGGCAGCCCAGGGCCTGGGCGTAGGCCACGGCGCGTTCCATGCCCTGGGCGAATTCCGCCTCGCGCCCGGGAATGCAGGCCAGGCCGCGCTCGCCCGCGTTCCAGTCGCCGGGCGGGGCGTTGAACAGCACCTGCTGCAGGCCGTGGTCCTGCAGGCGGCGGGCCAGTTGCTCGGGGGCGAAGTCGTAGGGAAACAGGTATTCGACGGCCTGGAAGCCGTCGCGCGCGGCGGCCTCGAAGCGGTCAAGAAAGTCCAGGTCGTTGTAGAGCATGGACAGGTTGGCGGCGAAACGGGGCATGAAGGCTTTCCTGAAAACGGAGGCTGAGTGTGGCATCAGGCGCGCTGCAACGCGCCGAAGGCCTTGGTGAAGAAGTCCGTGGTGCCGAAGTTGCCGGACTTGAGCGTGAGGTGCAGGCCCTGCGGCGCCAGGGGCGAGGCGGCATGGCACCAGGGCACGCCAGGGTCGATCTGCGGCCCTATGCGCATCTGCTCGATGCCCAGCGCCTGCACGCAGGCGCCCGAGGTTTCGCCACCGGCCACGACGAGCTGGCGCACGCCCATCTCGACCAGCCCCCGGGCGATGGCGGCGATGGTCTGTTCGACCAGGGCGCCAGCCTGCTCCACGCCCAGGCGGCCCTGCACGGCCTTGACGGCCGAGGATTCGGCCGTGGAGTAGACCAGCACCGGGCCGCTGGCGATGTGCTGGCGGGCCCAGGCCAGGGCCTTGCCGGCTTCGTCCTCGCCGGCGGCGATGCGCAGGGGCTCCAGCGCCAGGGCAGGGCGCCCCGAAGCGATGAAGTGCGCCACCTGTGCATTGGTGGCTACCGAGCAACTGCCCGAGACGACCGCCTGCAGGCCGGTGGCGGTTGGCAGGGCAGCGGCCTGGGCCGTGGGCTGGATGCCGAAGTTCGCGGGCAGGCCGATGGCCACGCCCGAGCCCGCCGTGACAAGCGGCATGCCGGCCAGGGCCGGGCCCAGGCGCAGCAGGTCGTCGTTGGAGACGGCATCGACCACGGCCATGCCCACGCCCTCGGCCTGGAGTGCGGCGATGCGCGCGCGGATGGCGGCCTCGCCCTGCGCGACGGCCACATGGTCGATCAGCCCCACCTTGCGCCCTGTCTGCGCCTGCAGCACGCGCACCAGGTTGGCATCGGTCATGGGGGTGAGCGGATGGTTGCGCATGCCGCTGTCGCTGAGCAGCACATCGCCCACGAACAGGTGGCCCTTGAAGACGGTGCGCTGGTTGTCGGGGAAGGCCGGTGTGGCGATGGTGAAGCCACAGCCCAGCGCGTCCATCAGCGCATCGGTCACGGGGCCGATGTTGCCCTGCGGCGTGCTGTCGAAGGTGGAGCAGTACTTGAAGTAGATCTGCGGCGCGCGGCCATTGGCGCCCTGAGCCTGCAGCCATTCGAGGGCCTGCAGCGATTGCGCAATGGCGTCGGCCGGCGCGATGGTGCGTGACTTGAGCGCGACAACGACGGCGTCCACGCCCTCGTCCACCGGGCCGGCAGGCACGCCAATGCTTTGCACCACGCGCATGCCTGCGCGCACCAGGTTGTTCGCCAGATCGGTGGCGCCCGTGAAGTCGTCGGCTATGCAGCCCAGAAGAAGGGTCATGGGGATTCCGATGGAGCCTGGGGCAGGGTGATGCCCGGGAAGATCTTGATGACGGCGCTGTCGTCCTCGCGGCCATGGCCGGCGGTGGATGCCTGCATGAACATCTGGTGGGCCGTGGAGGCCAGGGGCAGCGGGAATTTGCTGTGGCGCGCGGTGTCCAGCACCAGGCCCAGGTCCTTGACGAAGATGTCCACGGCCGACAGCGGGGTGTAGTCGCCGGCCAGCACGTGGGCCATGCGGTTCTCGAACATCCAGCTGTTGCCGGCGCTGTGGGTGATGACCTCGTAGAGCGCGGCGGCATCGACGCCTTCGCGCAGGCCCAGGGCCATGGCCTCGGCCGCTGCCGCGATGTGCACGCCGGCCAGCAGCTGGTTGATGATCTTGACCTTGCTGCCCGCGCCCGCGCTGTCGCCCAGGCGGTAGACCTTGGCGGCCATGGCGTCGAGCACGCCTTCGCAGGCGGCATAGGCCTCGGGACGGCCTGCCGTCATCATGGTCATCTGGCCCGACGCGGCTTTGGCCGCGCCGCCCGAGATGGGCGCGTCGATGTAGTGCACGCCCTGCGCCTGCAGCCTGGCCTCCAGCGCCACGGACCAGTTGGGGTCCACGGTGGAGCACATGACGAAGACGGAGCCGGGCTGCAGCGCGGGGGCGATGCCGCCTTCGCCGAACAGCACGGCCTCGGTCTGCTGGGCGTTGACCACCACGCTGACGATGATGCGGCAAGCGGCGGCCATGTCGGCCAGCGTGGCGCAGGCCGTGCCACCTTCGGCGGCGAAGGCGGCTGCGGCCTCGGGGCGGATGTCATGGACATGCACGTGGTGGCCGGCGCGGCGCAGGCTTTGCGCCATGCCGGCGCCCATGGCGCCCAGGCCGATCACGCCGACGGCGCGTGCTGCGGGCTGTGGTGTGGAGGTGCCGTTGCTCATGGCTTGGCCGGTGTCAGGTCATCGGCGATGTAGGCGCGCACGATGGCCGCAAAGTCCTCGTCGCCGCGCAGGCCCAGCTGGTTGGCGCGCGCGGTATCCCAGCGGCCGGGCCAGCTGCCGACGATGCGCTCGACCTTGTCGTCGGGCTGCCAGCTCACGCGGTTGGCCACTTCGTCGCCAGCCACTTCGCGCAGCGCGCGCACCATGTCGCCTGCGCTGACGGACACGCCAGGCAGGTTGATGGGGCGGCGGTCGGCGACGGCGCTGGCATCGAGTTCGCAGCCTGCGACCAGGGCCTCGACGGCGCGGCGTGGCGACAGCAGCCACAGGCGCGTGGTGGCACCCACGGGGCAGTTGGCCGCCTCGCCGTTGAGGGGCTCGCGGATGATGCCGCTGGCAAACGACGAGGCGGCCGCATTGGGCCGGCCCGGGCGCACGCTGATCGTGGGCAGGCGCAGCACGCGGCCGTCGACAAAGCCGCGCCGCGTGTAGTCGGCCAGCAGCAGCTCGGCAATGGCTTTTTGCGTGCCGTAGGAGGACTGCGGGTTCAGGGCCGTGCCGTCCAGCACGGTGTCGGGCAGCTCGCCCCCGTAGACGGCCACCGAGCTGGTGAAGACCACGCGCGGCATGTGGCCCACGGCGCGGCAGGTCTCCAGCAGGGCGCGCGAGGCATCGAGGTTGATGCGCATGCCCAGGTCGAAGTCGGCCTCGGCCTGGCCGCTGACCACGGCGGCCAGATGGAAGATCACGGCCGTGTCCTGGTCTATGGCGCCGCGCAGCACCTGCGGGTCGGCAATGTCGCCCACCAGGGAGCGCACGCGCGTGTCGTCAATGGCGTGGGTGGCCACCACGTCGAGGAGGTCGATCTGGTGGATGGGCCAGCGGGTGCCGGCCAGCGTCAGCGCGCCCTGTTCGAGCAGTTTGCGGGCCAGGCGCTGGCCCAGGAATCCGGCGCCGCCGGTGATCAGTACTTTCATGTGTCTTGGGGCTTGGAGCTTGAAGGATGGGAAGAAAGACCGGTCAGCGGTTGACCATCTTTGCGGGGGTGAGCCAGACCGCGATGGCGCCCACCACGAGCACTCCCGCCAGCACGAACATGCCGGCCTGCGTGGACTGGGTCAGGTCCTTGAGGTAGCCGATCATGTAAGGGCTGGCGAAGCCCGCGAGGTTGCCGACCGAGTTGACGATGGCAATGCCCGCCGCCGCCGCCGTGCCCGACAGAAATGCCGTGGGCAGAGACCAGAACAGCGGCGCGCAGGTCAGCACGCCGGCTGCGGCCAGCGACAGGAAGATCAGGGAAAGAACGGTGTTGTCGGCGAAGAAGGCCGTCATCGCAAAGCCCACGGCGCCCATCAGCGCGGGCACGATCAGGTGCCAGCGGCGCTCGCGGCGCTTGTCGGCGCTGTGGCCCATGAGGTTCATCACCACGATGGCGCACAGGAAGGGGATGGCACTGAGCAGGCCGATGTTCAGCGCGCCCGTGACGCCCGTGGACTTGATCAGCGTGGGCATCCAGAAGGTCAGGCCGTACTGGCCGGCGACAAAGGCGAAGTAGATCAGGCACATCCACCAGACGCGGCGGTCGGCGAAAACGGCCTTGAGCGAATGCTTCTGGGCGCCTGAGTGCTGCTGGTCCAGCTCGATCTCGCGCGCCAGCAGCTGCTTTTCGGTGGCCGTCAGCCACTTGGCGCTGGAGATGCCGTTGTCCAGATAGAAGATGGTCACCACGCCGATCACCAGGGCCGGGATGGCCTCGATCAGGAACATCCACTGCCAGCCGTGCAGGCCATGGTCGCCGTGGAAGGCCTGCATGATCCAGCCCGACAGCGGGTTGCCGAAGATGCCGGCCACGGGGATGGCCGACATGAACAGCGCCACGATCTTGGCGCGCCGGTGGGCCGGGTACCAGTAGGTCAGGTACAGGATCACGCCGGGGTAGAAGCCCGCCTCGGCCAGGCCCAGCAGAAAGCGCAGGATGTAGAAGCCCGTGGGCGTTTCCACATACATGAACATGGCCGACAGAATGCCCCAGGTGATCATGATGCGGGCGATCCAGACGCGCGCGCCCAGGCGGTGCATGAGCAGGTTGCTGGGCACCTCGAAGAGGAAGTAGCCGATGAAGAACACGCCTGCGCCCAGGCCGAACACGGTCTCGCTGAAGCCCAGGTCCTGGGACATCTGCAGCTTGGCAAAGCCCACGTTCACGCGATCGAGGTAGGCGATCACATAGCACAGCATCAGGAACGGCACGAGGCGCCAGAACACCTTGGCGTAGGCGCGCGCCGTCTCCGGAGAGTCGGCCTGGGCAGGGTGGGCCCCGGCCTGGCCGGATGCGATATCCGTTGTCGTCATTTCAAGTCTCCCTTGGGTTCGCCGCTTGATTCGCCGCTTGGTGCGCCGCCTGGCGGCTGCGCGGCTGTGGATGGGCTGGGTGGTGGAATGCGGCCGTGGGCGCCGCGGTGCAAATCAGTAGCGCGCCCCGAAGGTGGTGCGCAGCTCGTCGATGGCGGCCGCGTCCAGGGGCTGCGGCCGGGGATGGGTCATGAGCCAGAGCCTTGCGGTTTCCTCCAGCTCTTCCAGCACATGGCTGGCCTGCTCCACCGAGCGTTCCCAGACCACGGGGCCCAGGCGCTCGAACAAGGCGCCGCGCACCTGGCCGGCCAGCGCGGCCACCTCGGCGGCGGCCTGCGGGTCGCCGGGGCGGCGGTAGCGGATCAGCGGGATGCGGCCCACCTTCATGACCTGGTAGGGGGTGATGGGCGGCAGCACCTCGTCCTCGCGCCAGACTCCGGACAGCGTCAGCGCCACGAGATGGGTGGAATGCGTGTGGATGACGGCGCGCGCCTCGCCGTCATTGCCGTAGATGCCCCGATGCAGGACCAGGGTCTTGGAGGGCTTGGCGCCGCTGACCCACTGCCCGCTGGCATCGACCTTGGACAGCTCGGCCGGGTCGAGCCTGCCCAGGCAGGCGTCGGTGGGGGTGATCAGCCAGCCGTCATGCAGGCGCGCGCTGATGTTGCCGGCAGCGCCGACGGTGTAGCCGCGCTGGAAGAGGCTGGCGCCGGTGGCGCAGATCTGCTCGCGGATGCGGGATTCGTCGCTCATGGGTGAACGCCCAGGCAAAGGCCAGGTGTGCGGGGTGCAAAAAGAGGTGTGACTGATATTGTCATCAGGTCATCATACAAATTTTGCGCAAAAACCCAAACAAGGTGGAAACCCTTGGCCATGCGCCAAGGGGTGGTTTCGGTGGTTCAGGGCTTGGCGGCCAGGATGTCGCGGGCCAGGCGTTCGCCGTCCTGCTCCCAGAAGCTGGCGTCGGCGCGGTGGATGCGGTCTATGGCGTTGCCCATGTGCGTGGCGGCGGCCTTGCGCGCGGCCTTGGGGTCGCCGGCCTCGATGGCCAGCACGATGCTGTGGTGCTCGCGTTCCACGGCCTTGCCGAAGTCCTCGCGCCGCGCCTCGTTGGCGCGCGTGATGCGCATGGCGCCGCGCAGGAACTGCGACAGGTAGTCCAGCGTGCTGATCAGGAACGGGTTGCCCGAAGCCTGGGCAATGGCGCGGTGAAACGCCATGTCCTCCTCCACGCCATCACGGCCCAGCCGCACGGCCTCGGCCAGGGCGCTCTCCGCATCGTGGATGCGCTGCATGTCCTCTTCGCTGCGCCGCCGCGCCGCGAGCTCGGCCACCTCGGCCTCCAGCGCGCGCCGCACCTCGGTGATCTGGATCAGCGCATTCCTGCCAGCCGCAGGCAGGCCTTCGAAGTCCAGTGGCTCTATGCCTGCCGCCTTCACGAACACGCCGCTGCCCTGGCGCGATTCCACCAGGTTGCGCGACTTGAGCTGGGACACCGCCTCGCGCACCACGGTGCGGCTGACCTCGAGCTGCTGCACGAGCTCGGCCTCGGTCGGCAGCTTCTGCCCCGGCTGCAGATTGCCGGCGCGGATGCGCGCCTCCAGCTGCCGGGCAACCTGGTCCGCAAGCTTGAGACCGGGCTGAATGGCCGAGAAGGAAACCGTCATGGAGGGGGTGGGGGGCTGGGGAGACACGTGTGGCAGCGATTGTCTCAGAACGGTGCGGCCTGTACGGCCTGCTGCGGCAATCGACGCCCAGACCGTCCATGGCGTCAGGAAAGAGGCCGATGGTTCTGCCTGAGTTGCGCGGCGCGCCATACTTGCGCCTTTGCAATCCGCCCGCCACGCCCGTCCCGGGCCAAGGCCGCTTCGCCATGTCAACGCCCACCCCGCATTCCGCTGTACCCACAGAACACTCGCACGATGGCGCCAATGCCGCCATCGCCTCGCTGGCCGATGCCGCCTTCACCCAGCGCGTGCAGCACGCCATAGACCACAAGACCAAGCCGCTGGGCGCGCTGGGGCGGCTGGAGCAGCTGGCGCTGCGCATTGCCTGCATCCTGGGCCAGGACAGGCCGGTGCTGCAGCAGCCGCAGATGCTGGTGTTTGCGGCCGACCATGGGCTGGCTGCGCGCGGCGTGTCGGCCTATCCGGTGGATGTGACCTGGCAGATGGTCGAGAACTTCATGGCCGGCGGCGCCGCCGTCAGCGTGCTGGCACGCCAGCATGGGCTGGCGCTGAACGTGGTGGACTGCGGCGTGGCACGCGACTTTCCCGCGCGCGAGCAGGACCCCGACGACAAGCTTCCCCAGCCCGGCCAGCCGCGCCTGTGGCGCCGCAAGCTGGGCTATGGCACGCGCGACTGCAGCCAGGGCCCGGCCATGACGGCCACCGAATGCGCCATGGCCCTGCGCAACGGCATGGCTCTGGTGCGCCAGTTGCCGGGCAATGCGCTGCTGCTGGGCGAGATGGGCATCGGCAATACCTCCAGCGCATCCTTGCTGCTGGCGCGGCTGTGCGGCGAACCGCTGGCCGAGGTCACGGGTGCGGGCACCGGCCTGGATGCGGCCGGGCTGGCGCGCAAGATCGGGGTGCTGCAGGAGGTGCTGCAGCTGCACGCCCAGGCCACGCAACCGCTGGACGCGCTGGCGGCCATGGGCGGCTTTGAGGTCGCCACCATGGTGGGCGCCGTGCTGCAGGCCGCCGCCGAGCGGCGCGTCATCGTGGTCGATGGCTTCATCACCACGGCCGCCGTGCTGGTGGCCAGCCGCCTGCAGCCGGCCGTGCTGGAGCGCTGCGTTTTCTCGCACCGCTCGGGCGAGCCCGGCCATGTGCGCATGCTGGCCCACCTGGGTGCCGAGCCGCTGCTGGACTGGCAACTGCGCCTGGGCGAAGGCTCGGGTGCGGCGCTGGCCTGGCCGCTGCTGGTGTCGGCCTGCGCCATGCTGGGCGAGATGGCCAGCTTTGCGCAGGCCGGTGTAAGCACGCGTTCGGAGGAGGCATAGCCGCTGGAGCCGCGCCGCGGCTAGCGCGGTAACGCAGCTGCCGCCAGCTTGCCCAGCCGCCTGACCAGCGCGCCGAAGCGCGCGGCATCGGTGTTGCCATAGCCGATCACCAGGCCGTTGTCCTGGGGCAGCGGTGCCAGGGCGAAGGACGAGAGGGCGCCCGGGTTCATGCCGGCGCGCCGCGCCTGCTCCACGATGGCGCGGTCGGACAGGTCCGGCGGCAGCCGCACGGTCAAATGCAGGCCGCCGTGGCCGCCCAGCACCTCGTGCTCCACGCCCAGTTGCGTGGCAAGCGCCTCGCGCAGGGCCGCCTGGCGCTCGCGGTACAGGCGCCGCATGCGGCCCAGGTGGCGCGAGAACTGGCCGCTTTCCATGAAGTCCGCCATGGCCAGTTGCTCCAGCCGATGGCCGCCGCGCAGCATCTCCTGCACGGCGGATGCCGCGCTGGTGGCCAGGGCCTGCGGCAGCACCACAAAGCCCAGGCGCAGTGCCGGGAACATGGTCTTGCTGAAGGTGCCCACATAGAGCACGGGCGCATCCGGCACCTGGCCCTGCATGGCGGCGATGGGCGTGCCCTGGTGGCGGAATTCGCTGTCGTAGTCGTCCTCGATGATCCAGGCCCCCGCGCGGCGCGCGCGCTCCAGCAAGTCTAGCCGGCGAGCCACCGACAGCACGGCGCCCGTGGGATATTGGTGCGACGGCGTGATCTGGATCAGCCGTGGAGGATGGCTGTCCCACAGGCCGGGCGCGATGGCTGCGCCATCCGCATCCACGCGCAGTGTGCTGACGCACAGGTCACCCCCTGCAAAGGCCGACTTGGCGCCCCGGTAGCCGGGCTCCTCCAGCCAGGCATGGTCGCCCGGGTTGGTGAGCAGTTGCACGCACAGGTCCAGCGCACCCTGGGCGCCTTCGGTGACGATGATGCGCGAGGCATCGCAGCGCACGCCGCGCGAGATGCGCAGGTGCTGCGCAATGGCCTGGCGCAGTGCGGGCTCGCCCGCAGGATCGCCATAGTCCAGCGTGGCGCTGGCGGGAAGGCGCAATGCGCGGTCCTGCGAACGGCGCCAGGCGGGCAGGGGGAATCTGTCCAGCGCGGGCGTGCCCGGCGTCAGGGGCAGGCTGCGGTCGATGGCATGGCGCGTGGGCGCGATGCGGTCCAGGCGCCGGGCCGTGCGGGGTGCGCAAGGGGGCGCGGCTGCCGCCTCGGCGGCTGCCGTGGAATGGGTGGATACAGCCGCCACGCGCGTGCCCTGCCGGTCGGCGACCACATAGCCTTCGGCCGCCAGTTGCTCGTAGGCGATGAGCACGGTGTTGCGCGAGACTCCCAGATCCTCCGACAGGGCGCGCGAGGCTGGCAGGCGGTCACCGGCCGGCAGGCGGCCCGCCAGGATGGCCTGCTTCAGGCGCTGGATCAGTTGGCGCTGGCGGGGAGCCGCTCCAGGGCCGGATTGCAAGGGACTGGTCAGCAGGTCGAAGGCGTGCATGCAATGGATGGCGTGGCACCATGAAATAAGGGGGATATGGCGCTTTCAATGATGCCACGCCAGCGCTATCGTGGCCCTGCCAAATGACCTGACCAGGAATCTCCCATGCCCCCCGCACTCAATGCCCACTCCCAACCCGTAGGCCACGACCTTCCCAACTGGACCCCACGCCAGCGCCCGCCGCGCACGCCCATGCAAGGCCGCTACTGCCGGCTGGAGCCGCTGTCCGCCGCGCGCCATGCAGCCGATCTGTTCGATGCCTTCAGCCAGGCGCCGGACGCCAGCGACTGGACCTACATGTCGGTAGGCCCCTTCGCGGATGCCCAGGCCTATCTGCGCTTTGCCGAGGCCGCCCAGGCCAGCGATGACCCGCTGCACCACGCCGTCATCGACCTGGCCACGGGCCGTGCCATCGGCTCGCTGGCGCTGATGCGCGTGGACACGGCCAGCGGCGTGATGGAAGTGGGCTTTGTCTGCTACTCGCGCCAGCTCAAGCGCACGCGTGCGGCCACCGAGGCGCAGTTCCTGCTGATGCAGCGCGCCTTCGACGAGCTGGGCTACCGCCGCTACGAGTGGAAGTGCGACAGCCTGAATGCGCCGTCGCGTGCCGCAGCGGCGCGCCTGGGCTTCCAGTTCGAGGGGGTGTTCCGCCAGGCCGTGGTCTACAAGGGCCGCAGCCGCGACACGGCCTGGTTCTCCATCATCGACAGCGAATGGCCGGCGCTGCGCGCGGCCTACCAGCGCTGGCTGGAGCCGGGCAACTTCGATGCGGGCGGCGGGCAGGTCCTTTCGCTGTCCAGCCTGATGGAGCAGGGTGCGCCGCAGGCTCAGGAGACGGCAGGCGCGGCGTAGTAGGCCTGCAGCACCTCGATCAGGGCCTGCGCATGGCGCGGCAGCCGGCCCTGGTCGCGCACGAGGATGCGGCGCTCGCGCACGCTCCAGGCGTCGGTCAGATCGATCAGCGCCAGCCCCATGCTTTCGCGGTTGCGCCGCGCGGCGCTCTCGGGAACGATGCCGATTCCCACGCCGGCGCCGATCATGCGGCACATGGCGTCGAAGCTGGACAGCTGTATGCGCAGCTTCATGGGCTTGCCCAGGCGCTCGGTCACACCTGCCAGAAATGTCTGCAGTGTGCTGCCCTGCTGCATGCCGATGGCGTCCTCGTCCAGCGTCTCGGCAAACGCAATGCGCTTGCGCCGCGCAAAGCGGTGGCCGCGCGGCGTGGCCAGCACCAGCCGGTCGGTGCTGAAGTGGATGGTCTGCAGGCCCAGCGTATCCACCTGGCCGGCCACGATGCCCAGGTCGGCCCGGCCGTCCAGCACGCCGCGCGCGATCTCGGCGTTGGGCCGCTCCTGCAGGTCCACATTCACGCGCGGGTGGTCGGCAAGAAAGGCGGGCAGGATCTCGGGCAGGAAATCGGTCACGGCCGTGGTGTTGGCAAACACCCGCACATGGCCGCGCAGGCCGGCGCCGTACTCCTGCAGGTCGTGGCGCAGCTGCTCGGACTGCAGCAGCATGCCGCGCGCGTGGTGCAGGAAGGCTTCGCCGGCCGGCGTGGGCCGCACGCCGCGCGCCTCGCGGTACAGCAGGGGCATGCCCGCCTGCTCCTCCAGCGCCTTGATGCGCAGGCTGGCTGCGGCCAGGGACAGGTGCTGCCTTTGCGAGGCGCGCGTGAGGCTGCCCAGTTCGGCGGCATGCACGAACAGGCGCAGGTCCGTCAGGTCGAAATGCATGAGGGGCATGAAGGGCGAAGAGGGCATGGGCGGGGTCAAGGCTTTGTCAATTCCGAAGGCCGGGTCAGGAAATGCGCGATTGTGCGCTGGCCCGGCACGGGCAACCATGCGGGCTTGCGACAAGAACAAATGGAGACATGACCATGCCGGATTCTTCCTTTCCCCTGCCGTCGAGCCTTTTGCGCCGCCGAAGCCTGCTGGCAACTGCACTCGCCTTGCCCCTGCTGGGCCATGCCCAGGCCTGGCCCGCGCGGCCCATCGTGATGATCGTCCCGCAGGCGCCGGGCGGCACCAACGACATCGTGGGCCGGCTGGTGAGCCAGAAGCTGGCCGAGGTGCTGGGCGCCAGCGTGGTGGTCGAGAACCGGCCCGGCGCGGGCGGCAACATCGGCACCCAGGCCGTGGCCAAGGCGCCGCGCGACGGGCATACCCTGCTGATGACCATCAGCAGCAGCCAGGCCATCAACCCCGCGCTGTACCGCAAGCCGGGTTTCGATCCGGTGAAGGACTTCCGGCCCATCGGCCTGATCGGCTCCGTGCCCAATGTGCTGCTGGCCCATCCCGGCTTTGCGGCCAAATCCGTGCCCGAGCTGATCGCCATGGCCCGGGGCCGGCCCGACGAGTTCCGCTATGCCTCGGCCGGCAACGGCACGCTCAACCATCTGCTGGGCGAGATGCTCAACAGCATGGCGGGCATCCAGCTGCAGCATGTGCCCTACAAGGGCGTGGCGCCCGCGCTCAACGATGTGCTGGGCGGGCAGGTGCCGCTGCTGTTCGGCAGCCTGCCATCAACGCTGCCCCATATCCAGGCCGGCCGGCTGCGTGCGCTGGCCGTGAGCGGCGCGGCGCGATCGCCGCTGCTGCCCGACGTGCCCACCATTGGCGAGACCGTGCCCGGCTACAACGGCACGCTGTGGGTGGGTCTTTTTGCGCCTGAAGGCGTGCCCGCGCCGGTGCTGGCGCAGTTGCAGGACGGCATGGCCCGCGCGCTGGCGGCCGGCGATCTGCGCACCCGGCTGGAAGCTTCGGGCGTGGAGCTGGCCGGGCCGGCGGACAGGCCCGTGCCGCCCGCCCAGATGGCGGCCCTGCTGCGCGAGGACATCGCCAAGTGGGCGCGCATCGTCAAGGCGTCCGGCGCATCGCTGGATTGACGCAAGGCCTCAGCCCTGCGGCTCCATGGCCAGCGCGAACAGCTCGCTGCGAAAGTGGATGCCCAGCCGCGCAAAGGCGCGGTTGCGGTAGGTCTTGACGGTGGGCAGGCTCAGGCACAGGTCGCAGGCAATGCCCTCATGCGTCATGCCCTGCAGCAGCCGGGCGCAGACATCGAGTTCGCGCGGCGTCAGGTCGGGCTGTGCCTGCAGCAGGCGCATGCGCAGGGCCGGCAGTGTCTGCCGCTGCCGGGGCTGGCTGGGTGGGGTGGCCGGGGCCGAGGCCGAGGCCGTTACCACGGCGGGCTGCGCCTGCGTCAGCGCGATGTGCTTGTGCGCCAGGGCCAGCAGCACGGGCGCCATGCTCCCGAAGCGGTCGATCTGCGCATCGCCCAGTGCCCTTTGGTGCTGGTGGCGGTAGAAATTGACGGCAAACACACCGCCGTCGTCCTGGTGCTCGACGATGGACACGCGCTCGGCCATGCCGTGCGCGTCGTAGACCAGGGCGCGGTGCTCGCCCTCCACCTCCTGGGCCGTGATGTGGCACAGCGCCGTGCTGCGTGCCGGGCCGGCGTCGCCGTGGTTCCAGGTGCTGTCGCGCAGATAAGGACCCGAGAGATAGGCCCACCAGCAGTCGCGCGTGGTGTCGCGCGCCTCGCTGCTGGCCGACAGGAACAGCTGCGGCCGGCTGCGCGGGCCCGTGCGGTAGACCGACCAGGAGGCGGCGGGCAGCAGCGGGTTCATGGCCTCCAGCACCTGCCGGGCGAAGCCGGGCTCGCCCAGGCTGGCGACCATGTGGCCGATGGCGTGGCTGGGCGCGTGGCCGGACGCATGGCCGGACGCATGGGCGCACAGGGCGCTGGCGTCAGGGGTGTCGGAGGGGGCGGTCCAGTGTCTCAAGGGATGGCAGGGGAGGGCAGGGCGTTGTCATCTTCCGGGATGACGGCTGGCCCGGGCAATGGTGCTTATGCTAGGTCCCGATTCCATCCACCGGAGCCCCAGAACCATGCCAGATGACGTGCCGCAGCTTGCGGCCTTGCCCGATCCGCGCTTTCGCTTCTTCGCCGACCTGAGCGTGCAGGTGGGCCCGCCGCAGGAGGTCGGTGCCACGGCGCACGGCGGGCGCCGACTGATCCCCATCCTGGGCGGCACGGCCCAGGGCGACGGCTGGAGCGCGCGCGTGCTGCCCGGAGGCGCGGACTTCCAGCGCATCGTGCACGGCGGGCTGGCCGAGCTCGATGCGCGCTATGTGCTGGAGACCGATGCCGGCGACCTGATCTATGTCTGCAACCAGGCACTGCGCAGCGGCGACCCGGCGCACATGGCAAAGCTGGCACGCGGCGAGCCCGTGGACCCCGCGCACATCTATTTCCGCTGCGCGCCCCGCATGGAGACGGCCAGCCGTGCGCTGGCCTGGATCAACGAGCGCCTGTTCTTCGGCACCGGCGCGCGCCATCCCGACCGCGTGCAGATGCGCTTTCACGAACTGCTCTGAGCCGCTCCTTTCCCCCTCTCGATACCCACAATGCAGGAGACAAGACACATGAAAAACCAGGCATCGAAGTCGCGCCGCACCGCCGTGGCCTGCGCACTTGCCGCCGTACTGGCCACCGGGCTGGCTCCCTGGACCGTGGTCGGCGCCCAGCCGGCCTTCCCGAGCAAGCCTGTGCGCCTGCTCGTCGGCTTTCCTGCGGGAACGGGGCCGGACATCGTGGCGCGCCTGCTCGCGCAGAAACTCTCCGAGCAATGGGGCAACCTGGGCGTGGTCGTGGACAACAAGCCGGGCGCTGGCGGCCTCATCGCCGCCAGCGAGGCGGCACGGGCCGTGCCTGACGGCTACACGCTGATGCTGGGCGAGACCGGCCAGCTCAGCATTGCCCCCAACACCTACCAGCGCCTGCCCTACGACCCGCAAAAGGACTTCGTGCCCGTCAGCCAGGTCGTCACCTCCGACTTCGTGCTGCTGGTCAATCCGCAGAAAGTGCCGGCCCGCAATGTGCCCGATTTCGTGGCCTGGGCGCGCCAGCGCAAGGAGCTGTTCATCGCCACCTTCGGCGCCGGCACGCCCGGCCATTTCGGCGCCTTCATGTTCGGCAATGCCGTGCAGCTCAAGCCCGAGCCCGTGCACTACAAGAACACCAACGATGCCCTGGGCGGCCTGTTCAGCGGCGACGTGCAGGCCGTCTTCGCCACGGCGGCCCTGGCCGCGCCCCAGGTCAAGGCCGGCAAGCTCACGGCCCTGGGCAGCACGGGCGCCACGCGCACCCAGTCCATGCCCGAGCTGCCCACCATCCGGGAGCAGGGCTATCCGTCGCTGGAGTTCAATTCCTGGTTCGGCGTGGTCGCGCCCGCCAAGACACCGCCCGAGATCGTGGCCAGGCTGCAGGCCGACATCGTGCGCGCCCTGCAGCAGCCCGACAGCCGCAGCCGGCTGGAAGAAGCCGGTTTCCGCGTGACGGGCACCACGGGCGACGAACTCGCCCGCATCATGCGCGCCGATACGGTCACCTGGGGCAAGGCCGTGGCGGCCACGGGCTTCAAGGCCGATTGAGGCTCAGCGCTTGCCCGCAGCCGGGGCAGGCGTCTTGGGCGAGTAGTCGCAGTACGGCGCCACCACGCACTCCCAGCAGCGTGGCTTGCGGGCCTGGCAGACGTAGCGGCCCAGCAGGATGAGCCAGTGGTGCGAGTCCACGGCATAGGCCGGGGGCACGCGCTTCATGAGTTGCATCTCCACGGCCAGCGGCGTCTTGCCCGGTGCCAGGCCCGTGCGGTTGCCCACGCGGAAGATGTGCGTGTCCACGGCCATGGTGGGCTCGCCAAAGGCCACGTTGAGCACCACGTTGGCGGTCTTGCGTCCCACGCCGGGCAGGGCTTCCAGCTCCTCGCGCGTGCGCGGCACCTGGCCGCCGTGGCGCTCGACCAGGATCTGGCAGGTCTGCATCAGGTGTTTGGCCTTGCTGCGGTACAGGCCGATGGTCTTGATGTAGCCCTCCAGCCCTTCAAGTCCCAGGTCCAGGATGGCCTGGGGCGTATTGGCCACGGGAAACAGCTTGCGCGTGGCCTTGTTCACGCCCACGTCCGTGGCCTGGGCCGAGAGCAGCACGGCAGACAGCAGCTCGAAGACGTTGGTGTATTCCAGCTCGGTCTGGGGCGAGGGATTGGCGGCCTTGAGCGTGGCGAAGAAGGGTTCGATGCTGGTGGTTTTCATTGTGGGGGCGCGTATCCATCGATGTGGCGTGCATTGTCATGCAAGCGCGGGTATTTGAAAGTGCGTAACAGGCTCTAGGAATGTTCTGATTTTTCATGTCTGCCAGGGTCAGATCGTCTGGTTATGCAGATGCGGCGTTGACTGGCCAAGGCCGCATCGCAATAGTCGGCCGGATCGATTCCGCCGACACCAGACATCCAGACATCACGCCACCAGGAGGGGGGCGACCACATGGCCACTCGCAAGATATCCGTTTCTCCCGCGCTCGCATCGTCACAGGCCCTGCTGGGCAATGTGCGGGACCTGATCGAGGCCGCGCGGCTTCGCGTGGCAGCCAACGTCAACAGTGAACTCACCCTGCTGTACTGGCACATCGGCCAGCACATCCATGGCCATGAATCCGAGGTGCGGCAGGCAGGCTGCAGCGATGAGGTCCTGCCGGTGCTGGCCGGGCATCTGGTCCAGGACTATGGCAGCAGCTTCTCGGAGAAGAACCTGTGGCGCATGACGCAGTTCTCCACCGCGTTTCCCGACCAGCCCCTGGTCGTCTCGCCGACCCGGAAATTGAGCTGGGCGCATTTCATCGTGCTGATTGCGATCAAGGACCCGGTGCAGCGCGAGTACTACGCCAGCATGGCGAGCCTTGAGCGCTGGAGCGCACGCACGCTGCGCAGCCGCATCGACTCCCAGCTCTATGAACGCCTGGCGCTGCCCTGCGATGCCGAGGCGCTGATCGCGCAGGAGCCGGTCACGCCGCGCAGCACCGAGCGCATGTCGCCAGCGCTGTTCATGCGCGATCCCTACATCTTCGACTTTCTGGGGCTGCACGATGCCTGGCAGGAGGGCGACCTGCAGGCCGCCATCATCCGCGAGATGGAGGCCTTCCTGCTGCGGTCGGGCACGGGCTTCACCCTGGTGGGGCGGCAAATGCACATGCATGTGGATGAGCAGGACTTCCACCTCGATCTGCTGTTCTACAACCGCAAGCTACGGCGGCTGGTGGCGGTGGAGCTGAAGGTGGGCGAATTCACGGCCGAGGACAAGGAGCAGATGGAGCAATACCTGCGCTGGCTGGACCGGCATGAGCATGAGCAGGGCGAGAACACGCCGATGGGCATGGTGCTGTGCACGGGCAACAGCTCCGAGCAGATCGAGCTGCTGGAGCTGGGACTGCGCGGCGTGCAGATGGCCGAGTACCTGCCCGGCCTGCCTGAGCGCCAGGCGCTGGCACAGCGGCTGCGGCAGGCCACACGCCGGGCGCAGTGGCATTGGGCGCAGCGCCAGCTGGAAGGCGGGCCGGCCTGAGCGCCTGCCACTGCGCTTGAGACCCGTTCCCCTTCTTCTTCTTCTTCCTTCGTTCCCTTCTCCTCTTCCTCCTATCCAGCCGGCAGCAGTTCCCGCAGGTGCTCCACAAAGGCCCGCACGCCCTTGGACAGGGTGCGTCCGGACAGCGTCTGCAGCTCGATGGCGCGCGCATTCATGCCGCGCTCGCGGATGGGCGCCGCATGCAGCTCGCCTCGTCGCACGCGCTCGCGCATGGTGACCTCACCGCCCAGCGACAGGCCGCCGCCGTGCAGCACGAAGTGCACCAGGGTCTCGAACTGGCCGCTGACCAGGGCGGGCTCGAACACCAGGCGGCGGTGGCTGCAGGCGATGTCGAACAGCTGGCGCGCGGTGTTGGCGTCCTCGGGCAGGGCAATGGCATGGGGATGCATCTGGGCCAGGGTGATGCTGGCATGCCGGGCCAGCGCATGGTCGGGCCGCATGATGGCGACCACGGGCGAGACCTGGCGGTGCCAGACCTCGATGTCACGTGCCGCCGCGCGGCTGTAGGTCAGGCCCACATCGGCCTCGCCGCCCAGCACGGCCTGGGTCACGGCGGCAGGCGCCTCCACACGCAGGTGGAACTGCATGCCCGGGTACTGTTCGCGGAAAAGCGCCATGGCACGTGGCAGGAACTCGATGGCAAAGCCTCCCGAGCTGCACACGCGCACCACGCCCCGGCGCAGGCCCTGCAGGGCCTCGATGTCGGAGACCACACGGTCGGCCTCCAGCGCACCGCGGCGTGCGTGGGCGGCCAGCAGCTCGCCTGCCGGGCTGGGCGCCATGCCGCGCGGGCGGCGCTCGAACAGCGGCACGCCCAGCATCTCTTCCAGTCCGGCGACCTGGCGGCTCACGGCCGAGGGCGAGACATTGAGCCGCGTGGCGGCTTCGCTGACCGAGCCGCTGCGCACCACTTCGAGAAAGTAGCGCAGGGCCGTGTCCTGTAGGCGGTTGGAAAGCATGATGGCCTGCTCGTGGTTTGCGAAAAACGCAACGATAAGCCAAGAAAAAGGCGATTGTCGAAATAATTTCGCCTGCTTATGCTGACTTCGTTCTGTCACAAAAACGAGGAAATCCATGGAGTCAAACGCAAGCACCGCAACGCAGCAGCCGGATCTGGCCACCGGGGGTGGTGGCGTCGTGGAGATGTCGGCAGTCGCGCTGTCAAAGGCCATCCAGGGCCGCGATCTGTCCTGCGTGGAGGTGCTGGATGCCTATTGCGCACAGATCGACCGCCTCAACCCCGTGGTCAACGCGCTGGTGTCTCCGCTGGACCGGGACTGGCTGCGCGGCCGCTCCCGCGAGCTGGACACGCTGCTGGCGCGCGGCCAGAGCCTGGGGCCGCTGCACGGCTTTCCCCAGGCACCCAAGGACATCATGCCGGCGGCCGGCATGGTGACGACCAAGGGATCGCCCATCTTCGCAGGCCAGGTCTCGCAGACCGATTGCGTGGTGTTCGAGCGCATGCGCGCAGGCGGTGCGCTGTTTGTGGCGCGCAGCAATTCGCCCGAGTTCGGCCTGGGCGGCCATACCTACAACCCGGTCTACGGGACCACGCGCAATGCCTTCGATCCCTCGCGCTCCGCTGGCGGCAGCAGCGGCGGGGCCGGCGTGGCCGTGGCGCTGCGCATGCTGCCCGTGGCCGATGGCTCGGACATGATGGGCTCGCTGCGCACGCCGGCCGCCTTCAACCATGTCTACGGACTGCGCACCTCGGTGGGCTGCGTGCCGCATGGCCCTTCGGAGGAGGTGTTCTTCCAGCAGTTCAGCGTGGCCGGCCCCATGGCGCGGGACATTCCCGACCTGGCCCTGCTGCTGTCCGTGCAGGCAGGCTTTGATGCACGCCTGCCGCTGACGCGCCGCAGCGAGCCGCCCAAGGACTGGACCGCCCAGCTGCAGCGCGATTGCAAGGGCCTGCGCATCGGCTGGCTGGGGGACCTGGGCGGGCACCTGCCCACCGAGCCCGGCCTGCTGGAGACCTGCCGCGCGGCGCTGCGGCATTTCAAGACCATCGGCTGCACGGTGGAAGAGGCCGTGCCGGCCTTCGACTTCGAGCGCCTGTGGCGCGCCTGGATCGACCTGCGCAGCTTCAGCGTGGCCGGGGCCAACGCCGCCCTGTACCGCGACCCGGCCACGCATGCCCTGCTCAAGCCCGAGGCCCTCTGGGAAATCGAGCGCGGCCTGGCGCTGCCGGCCATGGCGGTCTATGACGCGGCGCGTGTGCGCTCGGCCTGGTACGAAACCCTGCGCCGCCTGTTCGACAGCTACGACTTTCTGGTGCTGCCCTCCGCCCAGGTCTTCCCGTTCGATGCGGCGCTGGACTGGCCGCATGCCGTGGGCGGCCGCGAGATGGACACCTACCACCGCTGGATGCAGACCGTGGTGCCCGCCACCATGGCCGGCTTGCCGGCCCTGGCCGCGCCCGCAGGCTTCGGGCCGCAGGGGCTGCCTGCCGGGCTGCAGATCATCGGCCCGGCGCAGGCCGATCTGGCCGTGCTGCAGATCGGCCATGCCTATGACCAGGCCGGCGGCTTCTCGCGCGTGCGCAGCCCGCTGCTCGACTGAAACCGCTGCATCGAGTTTTCCCAGGTTCCCGTTCCCTCGTCCCCCAGGAGATCCGCGCCATGGCCTTGTCCCGTTCCCGTTTTCTGTCGTGTCTGATGGCCGGTGCCACGGCACTTGCGCTGCCCGCAGCCAAAGCCCAGCCCCAGTCCTACCCGGATCGTCCGATCAAGCTGGTCGTGCCGTTTGCGCCGGGCGGCGCCACCGACATCCTGGGCCGGCTGCTGGCCACCTCGCTGGGTGAGCGGCTGGGCCAGCCCGTGGTCGTGGAAAACCGCCCCGGTGCAGGCACGGTGGTGGCGGGCGCGCTGGTGGCCAAGGCGCCGCCCGACGGCTACACGCTGCTGCTGGGCGCCAGCACCACGCTGACGCTCAACCCCGCCATCCGCAACCCGCTGCCCTATGACCCGCTGCGCAGCTTCACGCCGCTGGGGCTGGTGGCCGACATGGGCCTGGTGCTGGTGGCCCATAACGAAACGCCTGCACGCACGCTGCCCGAACTCGTGGCCCTGGCCAAGGCCGACCCCGACAAGCTGTCCTACGGCTCCTTCGGCACGGGATCCTCGGTGCACTTCGGCGGCGAAATGCTCAAGACCGCCACGGGTATGCGCATGGTGCATGTGCCCTTCAATGGCAGCTCGCCCAGCCTCACCGCGCTGATGGGCGGCCAGGTGCAGGTGGCCGTGGACACGGTGGTGGCCACCACGCCGCTGATCAAGGCCGGCAAGATCCGTCCCATCGCAGCCCTGGGCCCGCAGCGCCTGGCCCTGCTGCCCCAGGTGCCCACCGTGGCCGAAAGCGGCTACCCGGGCTTTGCCATGGACACCTGGTTTGCCTTCCTCGCCCCGGCCGGCCTGCCCGCACCCATCCAGAAGAAGCTGGAAAAGGCGCTGGCCGACGCCATGGCCGAGCCGGCCATGAAGAAGAAGCTGGTGGACATCGGCCTGTCGCCCGCATGGGGTCCGGCCAGCGCGCTGCAGGAGCGCATAGAGCGCGAACTGCCGCAAATGCGCGCCGTGGCCGCCAGAGCCGACATCAAGGTGGATTGAACGCAGCTGCCTTCCGGGAGAGAGGGGGAAGTCGCGAATCGACTCAGGGGGCTTCTAATCGTGCAGGAAAGCTGCGGCAGGATTGGCGACAATGCAGGCTTCGCCTTTTCATTGCACCGACAAAGAGACTCCTGCCCATGCAATTCGCCGACCGTCTGAACAACGTAGAAACCTCCGCCATCCGCGAGCTGTTCAAGCTGCTGGGCAAGCCCGGCATCATCAGCTTTGCGGGTGGTTTCCCGGACAGCGCCATGTTCGACGTGGCAGGCATCAGCGCCGCCTCCCAGGCCGCGCTGCAGCAGGAGCCGGGCGCCGCGCTGCAGTACGGTGCGACCGAGGGCTACCAGCCGCTGCGCGAGCAGATCGCCGCCTTCATGGCCGGCAAGGGCGTGCGCGAGCTGGCCCCCGAGCAACTGGTGGTGACCACGGGCAGCCAGCAGGCGCTGGACCTGCTGGGCAAGACCATGATCAACCCCGGCGACAAGGTCATCGTCGAAGGCCCGACCTTCCTGGCCACCATCCAGTGCTTCCGCCTGTACGGCGCCGAAGTCATCAGCGCGCCCATCGATGCCGAAGGCGCCCAGGTCGATGCGCTGGAAAAGCTCATTGCCGAGCACCGCCCCAAGCTGGTCTACCTGATCCCCACCTTCGGCAACCCCAGCGGCGCCATGCTGAGCCTGGAGCGCCGCAAGAAGGTGCTGGAGCTGGCCGTCAAGTACCAGACCCTGGTGGTGGAAGACGATCCCTACGGCGACCTGTATTTTGGCGAAGCGCCTCCGCCCAGCCTGCTGGCGCTGTCCAGCGAGGTGCCCGGCAGCCGCGACTGGCTGGCGCACTGCGGCTCGCTGAGCAAGGTGCTCAGCCCCGGCCTGCGCATTGGCTGGCTGGTGGCCCCGGCCGAGCTGCTGGGCCGCGCCGTGATGTGCAAGCAGTTCAGCGATGCCCACACCAGCACCTTTGCCCAGGCCACGGCCGCGCAGTACCTGAAGTCCGGCGCCATGCCCGCCACGCTGGCCCATGTGCGCGAGGTCTATGCGCGCCGCGCCAAGGCCATGGGCGATGCGCTGCGCGAGCACCTCGGCGATGCCGTGGAATTCCTGCAGCCCCAGGGCGGCCTGTTCCTGTGGGTGCGCCTGACCGGCAAGGGCGGCGCGCTGGCCGATGCCGGTGAGCTGGCCAAGCGGGCCATTGCCCAGGGCGTGGCCTTTGTGCCGGGTGCGCCATTCTTTGCGCAAAACCCCGATGCCACCAGCTTCCGCCTCTCGTTCGCCACGGCTGACGAGGACAAGATCCGCGAAGGCATCGCCCGCCTGGCCCAGGCGCTCAAGGCATGAGCGTGGCTGACGACGCAGAACACGGCGGCGGGCACGCAGACGCCGGTGCCCTGCAGGCGCGCGTGATGGAGCTGGAGATCAAGGCCAGCTACACCGAAGACCTGCTGGAGCAGCTGAACCTGACCATCTACCGCCAGCAGCAGCAGATCGACCGGCTGCTTGACGAGCTGCGCGACCTGCGCCGCCGGGTGCCCGAAGGCGGACCCGCCGGCGGCGCGACCAATCTGCGCGACGAGCTGCCCCCGCACTATTGAGTGCGCAGGGCTGCTGCGTGCGAATGCCCAGGCCAGCCCCTGCCTGGGCATTTCTTCATTCAAGCGGCTTGTTGGCCACGTGCTTCATCTTGCCCAGGAACAGGCGCAGGAAAAAGCCCGCCATGATCAGCATGAAGACGATGGCGCCCAGGCTCATCAGGCCGTAGTCGGTGGAAAAAAGATCAATCATCAGCTTCACAAGTCCTCCTGTGGTTTGTTGGTATCGGTGGGGTCCCGATCCAACTATCGCCGTGGCCTGGCGCGGAGGGCTTGTGATGGGTCAACGCGGCGGCGGGGTGGGTTTGCGGCAGCGCAAAGGGGCAAGCCCGGGCAAGCCCCGGCAAGCCCGGGCAAGCCCCGGCAAGCCCGGGCAAGCCCGGGAACTGGGCATCGGGTACGAGTCGATCATCCAGGGCGAGCCAAGCCCATCACCCCCGCATGAACGGCAAGGGCACCTCCGCAGGAATCGGGCACACATAGGGTCTGCCGCCCCGGCGCTCAAGCAGCTCCGCCTTGGCCTGGGCAATGCGTTCGGGCTGCTCCAGCAAGGCGATGGCCGTGGCCGCCAGCACCTGGGCGGCGCGCACCATGCCTGCGTGGGCCAGGCCGGACTGGCCTTGCGAGACCATCTGCCAGGAATGCAGCGGCGTGCCGAAGGCGTAGCAGGCCACCCAGGCCTGGACGGTGGGCGTGATCCAGCTCACATCGGCCACGTCGGTGGAGCCGAACAGGGTGTCCTCCACGGCAGGATCGTAGGGCGCCAGGCCTTCGAACACGGCCGGCACCTTGCCGCGCAGCACGCTGGCCAGCGGGCGGCTGACCTGGTCCACGTCGTTGCTGTCCAGCGTGGCCTGGAAGTCTCCGGCCAGGCGATGCAGGCCGGGGTCCACGTGCAGCGGGCCCAGGGCCTGCATCTGCGCATACATCACCTGGTTCAGCGTGCGGTTCTGCAGCAGGTTGGAGCAGGCCTTGTCAAAGACGATCTCCAGCCGGCAGTCCGTCATCAGCGCGGCGCCGCGCGCCACGTTCTGCACGCGCTCGTACAGCGCTGCTGCCTCGTGGTTGCGCGCGGCCCGCACCAGGTACAGCACCTCGGCACGCGCCTGCACCACGTTGGGCGACAGGCCGCCCGAGTCGGTGATGGCGTAGTGCACGCGCGCATCGGTGGGCATGTGCTCGCGCAGGTAGTTCACGCCCACGTTCATCAGCTCCACGGCGTCGAGCGCGCTGCGGCCCAGGTGCGGGGAATGCGCGGCATGCGCGGCCTTGCCGTGGAAGATGAATTTCGCCTGGATGTTGGCCAGCGTGCTCTGGCTGAACACGCCGGTGAAGCTGGCCGGGTGCCAGGTCAGCGCCGCGTCCACATCGTCGAAGACCCCGGCGCGCGCCATGAAGGTCTTGCCCGATCCGCCTTCCTCGGCCGGGCAGCCGTAGTAGCGCACGCGTGCCTTGGCGCCGCTGCGGCGCAGGTGCTCCTGCAGCGCAACGGCCGCGAAATGCGCCGAGGTGCCCAGCAGATGGTGGCCGCAGCCGTGGCCCGCCAGGCCCGGGCTGTCTGTCGAAGGCGTGCAGACCAGGGCGCCGCTTTGCTGGTTCAGGCCCGACAGCGCGTCGTACTCGCCCAGGAAGGCCAGCACCGGGCCCTCGTCGCCCCATTCGGCCAGGAAGGCCGTGGGAATGCCGGCCACGCCACGCGTGATGCGAAACCCGGCCTGCTCCAGCGCATCGATGTGCAGCCGGGCAGAAGCGGTTTCGGCATAGCGCAGCTCGGCCAGGGACCAGATGCTGTCGGCCAGGGCCGCCATGCGCGGGGACTGCTGCTGGAAGAAGTCCTGGAGATGCTCGACTGCGCTCATTCCGGCTTCACCCCTGCCTTGTCCAGCAGCGCCTTGTTGCGCTGCAGTTCGCTGGCGATCTGGGCGGGGAAGCGGGCCTGGTCCATCTCGGTGACCGAGGCGCCCAGCAGCTTCAGGTGCTTTTGCACCTCGGGCAGGCGCACGGCCTTCACCGACGCATCCTGCAACTGCCGGACGATGGCCGGTGGCGTGCCGGCCGGCACGACCAGCCCGAACCAGCTGATGCCCAGTTCGTTGAGCTGCGCGTAGCCCAGCTCCTTGAAGGTGGGCACATCGGGCAGGTCGGGCGAGCGGCTGTCGCCCGACAGCGCCACGGGGATGAGCTTGCCGCCCTTGATCTGGGGCATGGCCGAAGGCAGCTGGTCGGTCATCACCTGCACCATGCCGGCCAGCGCATCGTTGAGCGCCGGCCCGTTGCCGCGGTAGGGCACGATCTGCACCTGGGTCTTCATGGTCTCGTTGAAGGACGCCACCATCAGATGGCCCAGCGTGCCCAGGCCCGGAACGCCCGCGCTGTAGGCGCCGGGCTGGGCGCGCAGCTTGGCCAGAAAGCCCGGGAAATCCTTGACGCCCATCTTGGGGTGGACCATGTAGACCGAAGGCATGGTTACCAGGTTTGCCACGGGCAAAAGCCTGCCTTCCAGCTTGGCGGCGCGCGTGTACAGCGAGGGATTGATGGTGGCCGTGCTCACCGTGGCCATGCCGATGGTGTAGCCGTCAGGCGCGGCCTGGGCAATGCTTTCGGTGCCGATCAGGCCGCCAGCGCCGGCCTTGTTGTCCACCACCACGGGCTGGCCCAGTGTGCTGCGCAGGCCCTCTGCGATCACGCGCGCAACGATGTCGGTGGAGCCGCCTGCCGCAAACGGCACGATGAGCTTGACCGGCTTGTTCGGATAGGCGTCGGCCGCATGGGCCGTGGAGGCCGTGTGGGCCAGGGTGAGGCCGCACAACACGGCGGCAAGACCGGACGTGCCCAGCGAGAGCAGGGTGCGCCGCGGCAGCTGAAAGAGGGGTTTGGCTTGCATGGCATGGGTTCCATCTACGGGGGAAGGAGCCGCAGGCCTGGGCCGCGCCGGCTCCCGATGCAGGCGACTATAGAAATCCTGCCGCCCGCGTGGGCCACGGTATTTGTGCCAAGCTATAAGCCGTTCCGATAGCTTGCCCTGCGCCGCCTGTGGCGCGCCAGGGCCTGCCTGGGGAAAACACTGAGACTCCCATGAGCAATGACTTCGATGACCGCGACGGCCTGGACGATGCGGCCACGCCCCAGGGGCGGCTGCTGTATTCGCGCCTGACCAAGCATGTGCGCCTGCGCCAGCTGCAGCTGCTGGTGGCGCTGCAGCAATGCGGCTCGGTGGTGCAGGCCGCCGCCACGCTGCACATGAGCCAGTCGGCCGCCACCCAGGCGTTGGCCGAGATGGAGCGCGTGCTGGACATCCGCCTGTTCGAGCGGCATGCGCGCGGCATACGCCCCACGCTGGCCGGCCAGACCCTCGTGGACACGGTGCGCGGCGTGCTGGCCGCACTGGAGGAGGTGGCGGAATCGCTGGCCGCCATTCGCCGGGGCGCCGCGGCCGCGCTGCGCCTGGGCGCTATTCCGGCGGCAGCCCTGGCCATTCTTTCGCCCCTGCTGGCGCGGTTCTATGCCGAGCACCCCGAGGTGCATGTCGATGTGCACGAAGACGCCAGCACCCGGCTGCTGTCCCAGCTGCTGGGCGGCGGGCTGGACGCGGTGTTCTGCCGCGAGCCGGCGCTGCTGCCCGGCCCCTTCGCCTTCGAGCCGCTGCTGGCCGACACGGCCGTGGTGGTGGCCGCACGCTCGCATGCACTGGCCGGGCGCCGCGATGTATCGCTGCAGGCCTTGACCGGCGCGCGCTGGGTGCTGCCCACGGCCAACATCGCCGTGCGCGGGATTTTCGAGGCCGAGGTGCTCCAGGCGCTGCCCGATGCGCCCTGGTTTCCTGTCTCCACCGTTTCCCTGCCGATACTGGAAGGCCTGTTGAGCCAGCCCGGAGCCGTGGCCCTGGTGCCACTGAGCATTGCGCCGGGCCTGCAGACCCATGCGCGCGTGTGCCGGCTCGATGTGCGGCTGACGGGCAGGTTGGCGCCCCTGGGCGTGGTCTGCCGGCGCGACCAGGCGCCCGCCCTGCTGACCGAGATGCTGTCGCTGTGCCGGCAGATGCTGCCAGCGCCACCGGCCCGCTGAATGCCAAAAGCTGGCGACATGGCTTCTTGCGGCCCCCGCTTGCGGCCACAATACTGTCCGCGCGAAAACACGGCAGCATGGCCGCACCAGACAACAGAAAGCACGCAGAGGACCGCATGATCAATTGGTCGCTAGACGCCGATACCGTCACCCACAGCATCCAGCTGGCGCTGGCGCCGGTGTTCTTCCTGACGGCCGTGGCCGGCATGATCGGCGCCGTGGCCGGGCGGCTGGCCCGCATCATCGACCGCGCGCGCAAGCTGGAAGAACTGCTGCGCAACCCGCAGGAAGAGGACTTCATCGCGCGCAGCCTCACGGAACTGCACTTTCTGCGCAAGCGCGGCCGGCTGGCCAATGTCTGCATAGGGCTGCTGACCGTCTGCGGCTTTTGCATCGGCCTGACCATTGCCCTGCTGTTCCTGGGCGAGGCCTACGGCATCAACGGCCATGGCTATGCGGTGCTGGGCTTTCTGTTCGGCGTGCTGATGTTTCTCTCGGCCCTGGCCTGCTTTCTCTGGGAAACCATCATGGCCACCAGCCTGCTGGACTTCCACACCCTGACCCGCGTGCGCGCGGCCGTGCGCACCATACAGCGGCCCGAGCCTGCCGGGCCCGGGGCGCCGGCCCCGAGCCCTGGGCCGGGCAGCGAACCCTGAGCGCGGCTGCCGGGCCACGCTGCGCGGCTGCTACCAGCAATCGCGCGCAGGCAGGGTGCCATTGCGGACCCCGCCCACGCCCAGGTGGTCGTAGGTGAAGGTATGGCATTTGTCGCTGAGCTGGCTTCGCAGCGGCGAGGCAATGAGGGTGTAGCTCGATGCGGTGGGGTCAGGGCTCAGCGACAGTTCGTAGAAACCGTCGGGAGATCGGCTGGCATAGACGCCGGTGCCTCCCAGCGTCGCACCCTCGTAGGTCAGGTTGGCGGAAAAGTACTTCTCCATGGCGCCTGCGGCCTCCAGCAAGGCGCGCCTGCCATCGGTGCGGCGGGACTTGCGCAGGTATTCGGCATAGCTGGGATAGGCGATGGCCGACAGGATGCCGATCACGGCCACCACCACCATCAGCTCGATCAGGGTGAAGCCGCCTGCCGCCCGGCGGCGGCGGCCGGGCGTCGGCAACGGGTTGTTCTGCATGCCCATGGTCAGTCCAGGCCCAGCGGATGGATGTCGGCCGGGGTGTCCTCGCGCCAGGAAATGCGCCTGTTGCTCAGCGGCCCCTTGCTTTCGGCCAGCGACTGCAGGCCTGCGGTGCTGTTCATGACCTTGGTTTCCTGCTTGCCGTTGTTCAGGATGGCGGGCTGCGAGCTGATGCCCTCCAGCCGCGCGCCCCCGGTGGCGCGGTCGTTGTCGCCGTAGCGGTCGCTGCCGTCCACCGTACCGTCGCCGTTGATGTCGAACAGGCCGTCGGCATACTTCTCCGCGCCCTGGCCGTCCAGGGAGAGTTCCATCAGCCAGCTATGGCCGCCTGCCGTACACATCTGCGTGCTGGGCACGGCCGTGGTGAAGATGATGCGGTCGCGGCGCAGCATGGGATGGGTGATCAAGCGCTCGCCCGCGTCGGCCAGGGGCATGATCCAGTTCCTGTTGCCGGGGCGGCCGTCGGAGATCAGCCGCAGGGACATCTGCGTGGTGCGGCCATCGCCGTTGGCGGCGCCGGCGTCGACACTGGTGACCTTCAGCACGCTGTGGCTTGCGGAGGAGCCCCCGGTGCCTTCGTCCAGCAGGCTGAAGAAGTACTGGGATGCGGAGGCCAGGGCCGCAGCGTCATGGTCGCCGACCTCGAAGCTCTTGCCCGTGCCGTACAGCAGCTGCACGTGCGATTGCAGCGTGCCGTGGCTGATCTTGGCCTCGGGCCGCGTGGTGATGGGCTGCCCGTGGAAGCTGCCGCCCCAGGGGGTGGTCATCGGTGCAGGAGTGCCGTTGACCGAAGGAACGATCCCGTCCCCGTCCCCGCTCGCGGCCATGAGGTCGAAGCGCCACATGTTGCCCTGCAGGTCTCCCGCATAGACGCGGTCCACCAGCCCGTCGTCATCCAGGTCCACGGCAGCCGGCGTGCTCAGGCCATTGGGCCACCTGCGAGTGCTGTCTTGCACGCCTCGGCGAGTGTCCCATTTCCTGTGCAGCGCGCCGGTCTCCAGGTTGATGGCGTACAGCACGGCATTGCCGCTGGTGCTGGCCGCGCCGTCCGCCTCCACATTGTTGTAGCCGTTGCCGAACAGGGCCATCCAGCCTGCCCGGGTCCTGGCGATGGAAGGCTGCGCGAAGCTGAAGCCCATGTCCATATCGAAACCGGCCGGTCGGTTGCTGCCCGGTGCGCGCCGGTCGCGGTCGCCGAACTCCCACAGCACGACGTCCTTGGCGGCGGCTTCGGTGATCGCATCGGGATCGGTGATGTCCAGCGCGTACACGCCCTGGCCCCCTGCGCCCAGACCCCCCACGAGGATGGTCCGCCACCGGCCGCCGATGAAGGCATCGGACACCATGGGCGAGCCGTCCACGTAGAAGCGGTGGCGGTAGTTCGGATCGGACAGCTGGCGCAGGTGGGGGATCACGGTCGAGGGGACATAGGCAAAGAGCTCCTGCCCCGTATCCGCGTCGAAAGCATGCAGCATGCCGTCGTTGGCTCCCACGTAGACCATCTTGCGGCGATCGGCCCGTGCCTTGCGGAATTCGCGGTAGGAGGCCTCGGTGTAGGGCATCTCGGGCGCGCCCACATACACCGGGGCCGAGTTCACGATGTCGCCCAGCAGGCTGGTGCGCCTGCGCAGGGGTCCACGGGGCGCTTCCTGCGCCTGGCTGCCCCGCAGGTAGGCCAGCACGTCGAGCGATCCGATCTGCCTTTGCTGCTCGGGGTTCAGTGCATCCCAGGCAAAGGCCACGCCTTGGCGCGTGTCGGGCCGGTAGCTGAGGATGCGGCGTGTCGCAGGAATGCGTGCCTCCCACTGCGCCTGTTCGGCCACCGCAGTGCCTGTGATGCTGTGCGCTGACAGCGTGCCGCTCCAGTCGCGGGGATCGAAGCGTGCCTGGTAGATCCTGGTGCTGCTGGACACGTTGGTGGAGTTGGCCGCCACGGCGGCCACGCTGGAGGAGCGGGCGGCGATGTCGGCGAAGATCGCCTGCAGGGCGGTATCGAGGGTGGCGGGGTCGTTGGCCGCGAAGGCGCGCTCCGTGCCCCCGGCGGCGGCCACCTCGTTCAATTGCTCGGGATTGGTGCCGAAGGGCAGGGCGAATCCGATGACGAAGGTCTCCACGTTGGCCTCTTGCCTGAGGCGCCGCGCGGCCTCTGCCGTCTGGCGCAGGCCGGCCGCCATGTCCTGGATGATGGTGCCGTCGGGCCGGGTCGAGGGCAGGCCGTCGGTGAGCAGCACCACAAAGTTGCGGCCGCAGGACTGGGGCAGCGGATAGCAGGCGGGCACATAGCCTTCTCCGGCATTGCGCCAAAGTTCCTCGCCCTGGAAGTAGTCCAGCGCCGTCAGCAGCGTTCCCTCAAGCGGTGTGTTGCCCGCGTTCTGCAGGGGCCGGGCGGGATCACGGGGCGCGTTAAGCAGAAACTGCGAGGTGGCGAGCTTGCGTTCCAGGGCGGCCCTGTGGGCGCCGTCCAGCGGCCGGATGGGCTGGTGCAGGAAGCCGCGGCCCGGAAAGCTTGCGCTGAACCAGGCCTGTCCTATGGGGGTGTCGAAGATCTGCCTGCCGAAGTCGTAGATGCCCTGGGCATAGTCGGAGTCGGTGGGGATGAACTCTGCCTGGCCCCGGAAGTTTCGGTATCCCGCATTGCCGGTGGTGTTGGTGGCGTTGGTAGTGCCTGTCTTGCCGCTGAAGCATGAATAGACGTCCCAGGGGCCATCGACGGTCTCGTTGGTGCGGAAGCCGTCGGGATTGGCGGGCGTGGGCCCGGCGTTGGCCGTGGCGGAAAAGCAGTGGCTGGAGGTGTTGCCGCCACCATAGAACGGCAAGGCCACGTTGTAGTAGATGAAACGCCCGTTGTCGTTGGGGTTGGGAACCCTGAAGCGCTTGCGGGTGGGGCTGGCGCGCGTGCCCGTCCATTGCGGGTCGAAGTGGTTGGGGTCGTAGCTGACGTCGTATAGCGAGTTGCTCAGGCTGCGCGGGACGACGTCTTCCTGCTGGTAGGCCATCAGGCCCAAGTTCATGCGCCCCTGGTAGCGTTCGATGATGGTGCGGGCAGCGGCGCGGGCGATCTCGGACTTGCTGTCAGTGCTGTCGCTGCCTACGGCGGAGCCGTTCGGGGCCTCGTCCATGCTGTTGGAGTTGTCCATGATGAGCAGCACGTTGGGCGTGGCGTTCTGCGTGGCCATCAGGGGCGCCTGTGAGATGTTCAGTGGCACGGGGCGCGCCGGCTGCTGCGCGCGGGGGCCGGCCATGCAGGCGAGCAGCAGCATCGCCACTGCCGCCGGCAAGAGGGGGTGCTGGGCTGGCTTTTGCAGAGGGAGTTTGCGCATGGTCTTTCCTTCAATTGATGTACATGCTTTGCAGCACCACCCGCGAGGCCGGACTGCCATCGGCGCGCCGGGCCGCTCCCATGCCGATGGCCGTCACGCGAAAGACGGGAGGGCGGCCCTGGTCGGCGCCATAGCCCTGCACCACCACGCTTTGCGCAGGGGTCTCCAGCCGCTCGATGAGGTAGCGCGGTGCCGGTGCTCCCTGGGGGCCGGGGGCGGTCTGCCCGGTGTGCGTGCCCAGCGCCACGCCCAGCGTGTCCTGGGCAATGAGCGCCTCGGACCACGAGCTGCCGTCTTCCCTGGGCAGGCACAGGCCCGCTGTGCAGGCATCGTCAAAGGCCTCCAGGGCCGGGTTGCGGGTGGTGATGTCCTGCTCCCCGTCGCGCAGCGCGGCCTCGGCGGCCTGGAAGGCGATGTGCCAGTCGTTGCGGTTGCCCGTGGACCGGCCCTGCAGCAGGCCCATGTTCATGGCGGCCAGCGACAGCATCACCAGGGCCATCATGATGATCATGGTGGTGATGAGCGCCAGGCCGCCCTGTGTCCGTGTTTGTGTCCGTGTCCTTGCCATGCTCATTCCACCCGGTTTCGCAGCGTGAAGACCGCGCTGAATTCACGGTACAGCCGCCGATCGGCTGCGGTGGTGCGCTGGGGAGCGCCGTTGCTGTCGCGATAGAAGGTGTAGCTCTGGGGTGCGTGCAGCAGCGCACCCATGCCAGGCGCGGAGGCCATGAGAAGGCGCACTTCCACGGCGCGCATGGCAGGAGGCGGTGGCGGCGGGGTCGGACCCGGCGTCGTCGCTCTGCCGGCCAGGCCGGAGCCGGTGTTGTTCCATACGCTGTTGCCCGGCGCCTTTTGCTGCACGGCGGCCGAGGGCTGGCCGTGTATGGACTCGATCTTGAGATCCACGGCCCCTTCGGCCAGCATGCGGCAGCTCAGGTCATTGGCTTTGCGGTGACCGGGCTTGGGATCGATCAGGCTGCTGGAGCAGTGGATGAGGCCGGTGGCGCTGCCGTCCTTGAGCCGCCCGATGAAGAACAGGTCATTGATTGCGGGCAGCACGCGTGCGTCGCGCTTGAGGGGCGTCAGGCCGCAGGCGCCCCGGTCCGGGGAGAAGCCGGAAATTCCCGATCCGGGCGGGGGCTTGATGCAGGTATCCAGGAGCGCCCGGCGGGAAATGTAGGTCTGCGAGCAATCGGTCGCGACGACCACATCGTTGTCGCTCAGTTGCTGGCTGCTCTTGTGCGTGCCCGTACCCGCGGTCCTGAGCACGTCCGACCGGGCGCTGGCCTGGGCAGGGACATCTTCCGCGAAACTGGTCCAGGCATCCTGTGCCTGTCCGCGCCGGATGCCTATGGGGTCCAGCAGGTTCCAGTGGGGCCCGAGCCTTTCGGGCTCGGCGATGAAGGGGGGAACCTTGGTCAGGGCCGTGCTGCAGCCCGTGAAGCCCGCATTGCGCACCGCCTGGCCCATCACGCCAAAGCTCAGGCGTGCATCGCTTTGCATGCGCGCCAGTGCATTTTCATGGCGCAGCAGGCCTCTTGCGTTCACATACAGTCCCGCCAAGGCGGCCAGGAGAAACAGGGCGATGACCACCGCCACCATGAGTTCCACCAGGGTCAGGCCCTGTTGCGGGCCTTGCTGCGGGCCACGGGATGCCAGCCGATCTCTCATGGGATGACCTCGATGCTGTGTTCTTCGGGGTTTCCATCCCCGCTGCGGGGATGGCTCCAGGTCACGGTGATGAGGGTCTTGCCTTCGGCAGTCTTGACGCTGCCCTGGCCCTGGGCCAGGGCGTTGCCCAGGTCCCTTTGCCACAGGCACAGCCGGTACTGGGCATGGGCCTTGTCGTCGCCGCCTTCGCCAGGGTCGCTGCAGGATCTGGGCGCGGTGCCGCCACCGCCGTCGAAGTCGCCTGCCAGTGCGCCCCGGCGGTTGGCGCGCAGGCGTTCCACCATGTCGGCGGCCTTTTGCACGGCCGCCGTGCGCTGGTAGGAGGCATTGAGGTCGCCCAGGTTCTGATAGAGCCCCTTGAGGGTGCCCAGCAGGCCGGCGGAAATGACCACCAGGGTGACCATGACCTCCACCAGCGTGAAGCCTGCCTGCGATGCCGCAGCTGCGGCGGGGGTGGGAGCGGGGTGTGGATCCTTCCTGTCCATGCGAAGTCCTCGCTTGTGTTCAGAGGCCGGAAGCGGCGCCGGCGCAGTCCACGGCTTGCGGCTTGCGGCTGTCAGAGGCGCGGGGCAGCGGGTCGCGCGGTGCCAGGTCCTGCAGGCCACCGGCATACATGGCGATATGGCGGGCGGGCAGGTGCCGGGCGCGACTCGGGCAGGCCGTGAAGGTCACGTCGGGGTTGCAGGGGTAGGCCACGCGGTGGACCTGCTCGGCGCCCGGTGCGCCCTGGCGGGCCGTGGGCCAGCAGATCTGCCCGTCCGGAAGCGCGTGTACGGCGTGGCCCGCCGATTTCATGCCCTGGCCGCCCGTCGGATACCAGGCGAAGAGATCCACGCTGCGCACGCTGGGAAACACCCTGAGGACTTGGTCGTCCTCGTCGATCACGCGGGGGGTGCTGCCGTCGCTGAAGGCGATCAGCTCGCCGGACCAATCCTGGAGCCCCTGATAGGGACCGCTGCCGATGGTGGTGTCGCTGCAGGCCTTGCGGCCCGCGCTGGCAGGGCAGATGGTGATGCGCTGGTTGCGTCGTCCCGCCTCGTGCTGGGCCATGCGCAGGGCCGCGGACAGGCGCATCAGTGCGGACTCCTGCTGGCTGGCCTGCACCATGTCGTTCATGTTGGGGGCGGCAATGGCCAGCAGGATGACCATCACGGCCAGGGTCACCATGATCTCCACCAGGGTGAAGCCCTGGTGGCGCCCTGCGGGCGGCGCAGGCATGCCGCCGGCTTCGCGGCGCCGCTGGCATGCCGCATGCGCAATGAATGGAATGCGCAAATGAAAAGCGAAGGAGTACTCCTGCATTGCCTGTCCCGTGTATTCGTCCCTGTGTATTCCTGTGGTGGTCATAGGCGAATCCTGAATATCCGGCAATGGAGGCATTGCCGGAGATGTCGATTTCCTGGATATGGCAAGTATTTCGAGGCGCGTCTATTGCCTGGGTGATTTTCAAAAAGAGTGGCAGCTTTATGAAATTGCCTTGAGGCCCGCGAATTCTCTAGGCTCCCGGCAAATGATGTCAAGGCTTTTCAGAAAATCTGAGTCCTTCTTTTTGCCCCCGGGACGCTTGTATCCGCCTTATGGGAATGCTCCTATTTTATTTCTAGGACTGTTCCTGTTTGCATTTTCCGGGCGTGCGCGGGATTATCTGCTGACGCCGGTATTTCAGCGGCTTCAATGAATGGAAGACCTGTTTGTTTCCGGTATTGCGATGATCCCGGATTGGCAAAAACGCATTGGCCGGGGAGGTGGATTCGACGGAGTGGGCGAGGGGGAAAGAGAGGGTCGTCGATGGCCCCCTCACTCCATCGGGTCAAGACAGGCGGCTGCCGCCTGGATCACGCAGTCGGTCAGCCGCTGCAGGCTGGCCTGCGCATTGCGCGCATGGGCCCAGTACATGGGAATGTCCAGGTCGTTGCCGGGCAGCAGCTCCACCAGGCTGCCTTCGGCCAGCTGCGCGCCGATCATCAGCGGCGGGTGCATGCCCCAGCCCATGCCCAGCTCGCAGGCCCGCGTATAGCCCTGGTTGGAGGGAAGAAAGTGGCGCGGCGTGTTGCGCCGCCCCTCTGCGCCCAGGCGTTGCAGCCATTGGTCCTGCAGGCTGTCCTTGCGGCCGTAGCTCATCATGGGCGTGCGCGCCATGGCCTCGGGCGTGATGCCGTCCTTCAGGTAGCGGCGAATGAAGTCGGGGCTGGCGGCCGCCACGTAGCGCATGCGGCCCAGTGGCCAGGTATTGCAGCCGGGAATGGCCGATGAAGTGGCCGTGACGGCGGCCAGCACCTCGCCCTCGCGGATGCGCTTGGCCGTGTGGTCCTGGTCGTCGATGCTGATGTCCAGCAGCTCGTTGCCGTCGCGCGTGAAGGCGGACATGGCATCCATGAACCAGGTGGACAGCGAGTCGGCATTGACGGCCAGCTTGAGCGTGGGCAGGGCGGTCTGGCCCTCGGGGACCAGCTCCGGGTTCTTGCGGCGCAGATCGTTTTCGAGCAGGGCCACCTGCTCCAGGTGCAGGCACAGCCTGCGGCCCGCATCGGTGCCAGAGCAGGGCTGGCCGCGCAGTACCAGCACCTGGCCCACACGCTCCTCCAGCAGCTTGATGCGCTGGGAAACGGCCGAGGGCGTGACATGCAGCTTGCGCGCCGCGCGCTCGAAGCTGCCTTCGCGCACCACGGCCGCCAGGGCTTCGAGTCCGGCGTAGTCGAGCATTTAGATATTCTTCATTTGATTGAGTAAATGTAATTTTACTTAACCATTTGCCGGCCAGACAATCCCGGCCATGTGGACTGCAAATGTTTCTTCTTCCTGGCTGGCGGGCTTCACGGTCTGCCTGTCTCTCATCGTCTCCATCGGCGCCCAGAACCTCTATGTGCTGCGCCAGGCCGTGCAAGGCCAGCATGTGCGCGCCTGCGTGGCCTGGTGCGTGGTGAGCGACGTGGTGCTCATCGGCCTGGGCGTGGCGGGCATGGCCCGGCTGCTGGGCGACAACCCCGACCTGGCCCGCTACCTGACGCTGGGCGGCGCCCTTTTCCTGCTGGCCTATGGGCTGATCGCGCTGTGGCGCATGGCCATGGCGCCCGATGCGCAACTGGCGGCATCGGGCGGGCAACTGGCCCCGCGTGGCCTGCTGGGCGTGGTCTCCACGCTGGCCGTGATCACCCTGTTCAACCCCCATGTCTATCTGGACACGGTGCTGCTCATGGGCTCCATCGGCGCGCGCCAGGAAGGCGTGCTCAAGTGGGTCTATGTGGTGGGCGCCGCATCGGCCAGCCTGTCGTGGTTCGTGGCGCTGGCCTTTGCGGGCCGCCGCATGAAGCGCCTGTTCGAGAAGCCGCAGGCCTGGCGCGTTCTCGATGGCTTCACGGGCGTGATGATGCTGGCGCTGGCCTGGTGGGTGGCTGGCAGCGCGTTGGCACCGGCAGTTGGCTGACGGCGCAGATCAGTCTGGGGCCGGGGCTTGCTCGCCGGGCGCCCAGGTGCCCACGGCCTCGATGAGGTTCCAGCTGTTGCATTCGATGCAGTAGTGGCCCGTGGCGCCGGTCTTCTGGCTGGTCGCCTCGATGACGACCTTGTGGCCATGGCGCTGGGCCTCGGACAAGGGCTGGATCTTGTCGTAGTTGTATTGCTCGGCCAGGTCGCCCCGGAAGGAAATGGTGATGCGGTCGCGCTTTGGATAGTAGTCACGCTCGTACTTGTCGAGGGTGCGTGTGGCGACGAGGCGGGCCATGCTGTCCGGTGAAGGTGCGCTCAAAGCAGTCTCCTGGTGTATGTCTAGGTTGTGTCAACTTGTTTCATTGTCGGGCTTGTGTTCTGCCATCGGCAACTGCAGCCCGGTCTTGATGCGTTCCAGAGCGATCGAGGTGGTGTAGCGCCGGATGTTGTCGTCTCCGGAGAACAGCCGCGCCGCCAGCGCCTGGTACTCCTGCATATCGGCAGCCGTGACGATCAATGAATAGTCGGCTTCCCCGGTCACGTAGTAGCACTGCTGCACGGCGGGCTCGCGCGCCACGCGCGCGCGAAAGGCCAGGGACAGGTCCGGGCGCTCGTTGGCCAGCTGCACGTTGATGAGCACGGTGAGCGGACGCCCCGTGCGCACGGGATCGACCACGGCCACGTTGGCCGTGATCACGCCCAGCTCCTGCAGGCGCCGTATGCGCCGCTGCACGGCCGGTGCCGAAAGGTGGACCTGCTCGGCAATGAGGCGCTGTGGCGTGAGGTTGTCGCGCTGGAGCACGTCGAGGATGGCGCGGTCAAAAGTATCGAGTGCGATGGCGGGCATGGGGGAGGGGCGGAAAACGGATGCGGAGCGGTCGGAAAGAGCGAATATTGCGCGAAGAGGCCCCAAAACGAGCCTTTTGCATCGCTGGCCTGCAATATCGTACGGGCCATGACAACAAACACCACATGGAACCGCGCCTGGCCCCTGCTGGCCGTGCTGGGCTCGGTCACGGCATTGGGCGTGGGCACTTCACTGGCCAAGCAGCTTTTTCCGGTGCTGGGCGCCCAGGGCACTTCGGCATTGCGCGTGGGCTTTGCCGCGCTGATCCTGGTGGCCATCTGGCGGCCCTGGCGCTGGACGCTGGCCCGGCCACAGGCCTGGGCGCTGCTGCGTTTCGGCGTGGCGCTGGGCGCCATGAACCTGCTGTTCTATATGGCGCTGCGCACCATTCCCTTTGGACTGGCCGTGGCCATCGAATTCTCCGGTCCGCTGGCCGTGGCCATCTACCACTCGCGCCGGCCGGTGGACTTTGTCTGGCTGGCGCTGGCCGTGGCAGGGCTGGCCCTGATTTTGCCGATAGGGGGCGCCGGCGCGGGCGGATTGGTGCTGGAGCCCGTGGGCATCGCCTGCGCTGTGGGCGCTGCCATCTGCTGGGCGCTGTACATCCTGCTGGGGCAGCGCCTGGGCAGCATTCCCAGCGGCCAGGCCGTGTCGCTGGGCCTGGTGTTCGCCGCCATGGTGGTGGTGCCCTTTGGCGTGGCCGAGGCGGGGGCCAAGCTGCTGCAGCCGTCCATCCTGGCCTTCGGTCTGGTGGTGGCGGCCATCTCCAGCGCCTTGCCCTATACGCTGGAGATGATGGCCCTGCGCCGCCTGCCACCGGCCACCTTCGGCATCGCCCTGGCCACGGAGCCTGCGATTGCCGCCCTCATGGGCATGCTGCTGCTGCATGAGCACCTGGTGGGGACCCAGTGGCTGGCCATCGCCTGCATCATGGGCGCGGCCATGGGCAGCGCCATCACGCGGCCCGCTGCGGCGGCCAAGGCGCCGGCCGAGGTGACGCCTGCGGGTTGAGTGGCGATACCAGGGAAGGGGAATGAAAAAAGCGCTGCCGAGGCAGCGCTTTTTTTGCGGGGACATGATGCAGCCGACCGGCTGCACTCCTTGTGCCTCAGAACGCAGGAACGACAGCGCCCTTGTACTTCTCGAGGATGAACTTCTTCACGTCGGGCGTGTGCAGCGCGTTCATCAGCTTGGCGATGTTGGGATCGTTGGCACGGTCCTGGCGCGAGACCACGATGTTGGTGTAGGGCGAATCGGCGCCTTCGATGAACAGCGCATCCTTGGTGGGATTGAGCTTGGCCTCGATGGCGTAGTTGGTGTTGATCAGGGCCAGGTCCACGTCAGCCAGTGCGCGCGGCAGCAGCGGGGCTTCGAGTTCCTTGAACTTGAGCTTCTTGGGGTTCTTGGCCACGTCCAGCGGCGTGGGGGTCAGGCTCTTGGGGTCCTTGAGTTCGATCAGGCCCTGCTTGGCCAGCAGGATCAGGGCGCGGCCGCCGTTGGAGGGGTCGTTGGGGATGGCGATGGTGGCGCCGTCCTTCAGATCCTTCACGTTCTTGATCTTCTGCGAGTAACCGCCGAAGGGCTCCACGTGGACCTTGCCATTGGGCACGGCCACCAGCGAAGTCTTGCGGTCCTTGTTGTAGCTGTCCAGGTAGGGCTGGTGCTGGAAGAAGTTCACGTCCAGCTGCTTGTCCTCGACGGCCGCATTGGGCTGCACGTAGTCGCTGAATTCCTTGATCTGCAGATCGATGCCCTGGGCCTTCAGGGCCGGCTTCACATGGTTGAGGATTTCTGCATGGGGCACGGCGGTGGCGCCGACCTTGAGCACGTCGGCGGCCTGGGCCGTCAGGGCCAGCGTGGCAATCGCGATTGCGGAGAGGGCTTTCTTCAACATGACCGGAGGACTTTCTTCAACGGGTTGCAAAAACGCCGCAGGCCCGGTGGAGTGGTTCTGTATCGGGCGGTACGGCAGGCAGGCGCATAGTCTAGTGCGGCGCCAGCGGCCGCAATGAACAATTTTGCTATTTGGTTATAAGGCTGTGGCTTTTTATGCAGATTCTTGCGATGCCGCAGCGCGTACCATCGCCGCCATGGACTCCGAAATGCTGCAAAAGCTGGTGCAGGTGCACATGCCCTATGGCAAGTACAAGGGCCGGCTGATCGCCGACCTGCCCGGCAACTATCTGAACTGGTTCGCACGCGAAGGCTTCCCCAAGGGAGAGCTGGGCCAGTTGCTGGCGCTGATGCAGGAACTGGACCACAACGGCCTGTCGCACCTGCTGCAGCCGCTGCGCGCCGGGCCGCGCTGAAGCAACTGCCCTAAAAAACAAAAGGCCGCGACGGGCGCGGCCTTTTCGGGGGAAAACGCAGGCGGTTTACTTGGCGGCAGCGCGGGCGGCTTCTGCCTTGGCCTTGGCTTCGTCGGCCTTGCGCTGCAGCTCGGCTGCCTCGGTTTCAGCGGCCTTGGCCTTGGCTTCGGCTTCCTTGGCGGCGGCGTCCTTTTCAGGGGTCATCGCGCCGGCCAGCGCATTGCCGGCCATGGAGCCGGCCACGGCGCCCACGGCAGCGGCGCCCAGCGTGCCCATCATGCCCGGGCCTGCAGCACCTGCAGTGGCAGGTGCCGCTGCCGGAGCGGCGGCTGCGGCGGGCGCGGCCGGTGCGGCGGGGGTGGCAGGAGCTGCAGGGCTGGCAGGCGTTGCCGCCTTGCTGGCGGTGGGTGCCGCAGGCGCTGCGGGCTGAGCGGGGGCCTTGCCGATCGACGCCGGGCGCACGGACTTGCCGCCGCTGCCCATGCGCTTGGCCTGGGCCAGCGTGGGCACGGTCAGCGATGCAATGGCCAGGGCGATCACGGAGGCAGTGGCGCGGAACGAAGTCTTCACGGAGTTTTTTCCAATCATGGTGGTCATGTACACGGTCGGCGCAGGCGGGCCCGCGCCGGTCGGCGCGCCACAGGCTGCCCGTATGCGGGCAGCCTGTGGCCTTGTGTGTCACATGGGGATGGGGAAGGAGATTCCAAGCACCGGCGCGCGGATGCGCCGGCGTGCAGCCTGCTGTTGTAGGTGGGCCACCCGGCGCTGGGGCGGTGGCCTATGGGGCTGCGTGAAGCATTGTAGAAAAGACTGGGGCTTGCCGGAAAAGCAAGCCCACAGAACATTCTCAGCTATTGATTGCGGAGCGGCGCAGCGGCCTGCGCGCGCCCTGCCGCCCGTTTTCAGCGCAGGACTTCCAGCAGGCGGTCCAGGCCGCCTTCGGTGATGGAGACCTTGGCTTCGTTGCGCACGCGCGGCTTGGCGTGGTAGGCCACGGACAGGCCTGCGACCTGCATCATGGGAATGTCGTTGCTGCCGTCGCCCACGGCGATGCACTGGTCGGGGCGAATGCCCAGCAGCGAGGCGACTTCCAGCAGGGTGCGGCGCTTTTCGGCGCCGTCGCAGATGTCGCCCCAGGGCTGCTCGATCAGGCCGCCGGTCAGCGCGCCGTCACGCATCTCCAGCACGTTGGCACGCACGAAGTCGATGCCCAGCATGCCGCGCACATGTTCGGCAAAGTAGGTGAAGCCGCCCGAGACCAGCAGCACCTTCAGGCCCGCAGCCTGGGCTGCGCGCACCAGGGTCTCGGCGCCCGGGGAGAGCTTCAGGCGCTCGGCCAGCACGCGGGCCATGTCGGCCTCGGTCACGCCGACGAGCTTGCCCACGCGCTGGCGCAGGCTGTCCTTGAAGTCGGTGATCTCGCCGCGCATGGTGGCTTCGGTGATGGCCGAGACCTCGGCCTTTTTGCCGGTGGCGTCGGCGATCTCGTCGATGCACTCGATGGTGATCAGCGTCGAGTCCATGTCGAACGCGATGAGCTTGTAGTCGGCCAGCTTCAGTGGCGGCTGGATGCCGCGGATCAGCAGTCCGGGCGCGAATTCGGTGACATCGGTCATGGATGGGGCAGCAAAAAGGGGACGGGCCGCCGGGCTGGCGGGAAACAGGCGCAGATCATATCCAGTGGCGGGCCTGCCGTCAGGCTGCGGGCGGCTGGCGCAGGTAGATGGCGTCCGACCAGGTGGCCAGCCATTGGGGGCGAAACACCACGAAGATGGCGGTGACCATGCCGGTGACCACGGCATCGCCCCAGGCCATGAGCCAGCGCGCGATGCGTGACAGATCCTCGTTGACGCCGGGCAGGGCGTGGCCCGCCGCCTGGGCCAGCAGCGCGGCGATGAAGACGCACAGCACCGTGCCCGCAAAGCCGCGCGCGAGGATGTAGACAAAGATCTGATGCGGCAGCCAGCGCCGCAGCGCCGCACCCCAGAGCATGGCCAGCGTGGCAGGCACGATACCCTGCCAGACCGCGATGCCCAGCGCATCGCCCCAGCCCAGGGCCGGCGACAGCAGGGCGGCCAGCGCGCCCACGATGAGCAGCAGCGGCACGGCCAGCGGCCAGCCCAGCATGAGCACCACCAGCGGCGCCGATGACCACTGCAATTGCAGCGGCATGCGGTGCAGCGTGGGCAGGGCCCAGATCCAGGGCAGCAGCACGAGCACGCCCAGCAGCGGCGTGATCAGGGGCGAGGCCATGCGGTCCTGCGGGCCGCCCGGACCCGGGCGGCCGGCCAGCATGCGCCAGGGGCGCAGCCACAGCGCGGTGGCCAGGGCCAGCAGGGCGATGCTCGCTTCGAGGAACATGGCTGGAACGACGCGTTCTATGCGGGCTGGGCCGCCTTCGCTTCCACCAGCGGCTGGCCCAGGCTGCGCAGCACGTCGCGCACCATCTGGGCGCGGTCCTTGGGGTTGTCCAGGGCACGCTCGATGCGCAGCTTCTCGTTGCCGGCCAGCTTGATGTGCTTGTTCTTCTGGATGAGGTGGATGATGGCCATCGGGTCCACGGGCGGCTGGGGCTTGAAGGTGATGTTGATCACGCCGGGCGCCGCATCCACCTTGACCACGCCGTAGGGCTGGGACAGCACGCGCAGGCGGTGCACGTCGATCAGCGTCTGTGCCTGGGGCGGCAGCTTGCCGAAGCGGTCCACGATTTCTTCGAGCAGGGTGTCGATCTGGTCGCTGGTGCGTGCCGTGGCCAGTTTCTTGTAGAAGGACAGGCGCAAATGCACGTCGCCGCAGTAGTCGTTGGGCAGCAGGGCCGGCGCGTGCAGGTTGATGTCGGTGGAGGCCGACAGCGGGCTGAGCAGGTCGGGCTCCTTGCCGGCCTTGAGGCTGCGCACCGCCTCGGACAGCATCTCGTTGTAGAGCTGGAAGCCCACCTCCATCATGTTGCCGCTCTGGTTCTCGCCCAGCACCTCGCCGGCGCCGCGGATCTCCAGGTCGTGCATGGCCAGGTAGAAGCCCGAACCCAGTTCCTCCATCTGCTGGATGGCCTCCAGCCGCTGCTGGGCCTGCTTGGTCAGGCTGTCCAGGTCGGGCACCATCAGGTAGGCATAGGCCTGGTGGTGGCTGCGGCCCACGCGGCCGCGCAGCTGGTGCAGCTGGGCCAGGCCGAACTTGTCGGCGCGGCTGATGAGGATGGTGTTGGAGCTGGGCACGTCGATACCGGTCTCGATGATGGTCGAGCACAGCAATATGTTGTAGCGCTGGGCCACGAAGTCGCGCATCACGCGTTCGAGCTCGCGCTCGGGCATCTGGCCGTGGGCCACGGCAATGCGTGCCTCGGGCAGGATTTCCTCGAGCTTTTGCTTGCGGTTCTCGATGGTCTCGACCTCGTTGTGCAGGAAGTAGCACTGGCCGCCGCGCTTGAGCTCGCGCAGCACGGCCTCGCGGATCACGCCCGTGCCCTCGTTGCGCACAAAGGTCTTGATGGCCAGGCGCCGCTGGGGTGCGGTGGCGATGACGGACAGGTCGCGCAGGCCTTCCAGCGCCATGCCCATGGTGCGCGGGATGGGCGTGGCCGTCAGCGTGAGCACGTCCACCTCGGCGCGCATGGCCTTCATGGCTTCCTTGTGGCGCACGCCGAAGCGGTGCTCCTCGTCGATGATCAGCAGGCCCAGGTTCTTGAACTGCGTGGACTCCGACAGCAGCTTGTGCGTGCCCACGACGATGTCCACCGAGCCATCGGCAATACCCTTGACGGCCGCCGTGATCTCCTTGCCCGAGCGAAAGCGCGAGACTTCGGCCACCTTGATCGGCCACTTGGAGAAGCGGTCCACCAGGGTCTGGTAATGCTGCTCGGCCAGCAGCGTGGTGGGCGCGAGGAAGGCCACCTGCTTGCCGCCCGTGATGGCCACGAAGGCCGCGCGCAGCGCCACCTCGGTCTTGCCGAAGCCCACGTCGCCGCAGACCAGGCGGTCCATGGGCTGGGGGCTGATCATGTCCTGGATCACGGCGTGGATGGCGGCGCGCTGGTCCGCTGTTTCCTCGAAGCCGAAGTCGTTGGCGAACTGCTCGTAGTCCTGGGGCGAGTAGCGGAAGGCATGGCCCTGGCGTGCGGCGCGGCGCGCATAGATGTTCAGCAGCTCGGCTGCCGAGTCGCGCACCTGCTCGGCCGCCTTGCGCTTGGCCTTTTCCCACTGCGTGCCGCCGAGCTTGTGCAGCGGCGCGTCCTCGGGCGAGACGCCCGTGTAGCGGCTGATCAGCTGCAACTGGCTGACAGGCACGTAGAGCACGGCGTTGCCCGCGTACTCCAGGTGCAGGAACTCCTGCACGGCCGGCGTGCCGTCAGGGTTCTTCTGGCCCATGTCCATGTTGACCAGGCCCTGGTAGCGGCCGATGCCGTGGTCCGAATGCACCACGGGGTCGCCCACCTTGAGTTCGGACAGGTCCTTGATCAGCGCCTCCACATCGCTGACCTGCTCCTGGCGGCGGCGCCTGCGGCCCGTGGGGCTGGTGGCGAACAGCTCCGTCTCGGTGACGAAGTCCAGGCCTTCCTCCACCCAGGCAAAGCCGTTCATCAGGCCGGCCGTGGCAATGCCCACCTTCTCGCCCGCATCGCCCTGGAACTCGGCCAGCGAGTCGAAGACCGGCGGGTTCACGCCCGAGGCGCGGAAGAAGTCCAGCAGGCTTTCGCGCCGGCCATCGGACTCGGCCAGCAGCAGGATGCGGTGGGCGCTGGTGGCAATGTGCCTTTGCAGGCGCGCCAGCGGGTCTTCCGCGCCGCGCACCACGGACAGGTCCTCCAGCTTCTGGAAGATGGCGCTGTCGGCCACGTCCTCGGTGCCGGGGCGCAGCGCGAGCTGGGCGTGCTCCTTGGCGCGCGTGTAGAACTGGTCGGCGGACAGGAACAGCACCTCGGGCGGCAGGGCCGGGCGCTCGGGGTCGCCCTGCACCAGGCGGAAGCGCTCCTTGGTGTCCTGCCAAAAGCGCTGGAAGGCCGGCTCCAGGTCGCCATGCATCACCACGGTGGCATCGGCGCCCAGGTAGTCGAACACGGTGGCCGTTTCGTCGAAGAACAGCGGCAGGTAGTACTCGATGCCGGCCGTGGCAATGCCCTGGCCCATGTCCTTGTAGATGCGGCTGCGCGTGGGATCGCCCTCCAGCAGCTCGCGCCAGCGCTGGCGGAACTTGGCGCGCGCGTCCTCGTCCATGGGGAACTCGCGGCCGGGCAGCAGGCGCACCTCGGGCACGGGGTAGAGGCTGCGCTGGGTGTCGGGGTCGAAGGTGCGGATGGAGTCGATCTCGTCGTCGAACAGATCCACGCGGTAGGGCTGCAGCGAGCCCATGGGAAACAGGTCGATCAGGCCGCCGCGCACCGCGTACTCGCCGTGGCTGACCACCTGGGAGACATGCTGGTAGCCGGCCAGCGTCAGCTGGGCCTTGAGTTTGGCCTCATCCAGCTTCTGGCCGCTCTTGAACTCGAAGGTGTAGCCGGCCAGGAAGGAGGGCGGCGCCAGCCGGTACAGCGCCGTGGTGGCGGGCACCAGCACCACGTCGGCACCATGCTCCTTGTCGCGCTGGTTGATGCGCCACAGCGTGGCCAGGCGCTCGCTGATCAGGTCCTGGTGGGGAGAGAAGCTGTCGTAGGGCAGGGTCTCCCAGTCGGGGAACAGCGCGCAGCGCAGGCCCGGGGCGAAGAAGGCCATCTCGTCGATCAGCCGCTGGGCATCCGAGGCGTCGGCCGTGACGATGGCCGTCACCCGGCCTGCAGCCTTCTCGCGCTCGCCCAGGCGGGCCAGCAGCAGGGCGTCGGCGCTGCCCACGGGGCGGGGCAGGGTGAAGCGTTTTCCGGGAGTGAGCTTGGGCAGTTCCATGGTGCTTGGACGTGGGCGCCGCAGCGCCTGGGCGAAGTAACGACAAAACCCCTCGGCACGCGCAGAGGGGTATCGAACCATTTTAGCCAGCACGCATGGCGGCCATGCAGGCATGCCCGCATGTCCATGGTGGCGCATGGCCGTCACTACAATGCGCCACCATGACAGATCTGCTTGCGGCGGCTGCGCCCGCATCCCTGGAGCCGGCCCGCCTGTGGGCCTTGATCCCCTGCGCGGGCACGGGCTCGCGCGCCATCGCACCCGATGTGCCTGCGCCTGAACTGCCCAAGCAATACCACCTGGTGGCCGGTGCGCCCATGGTGGCGCACACGCTGGCCGCCTTTGCGGGCACAGCGCGCGTGCACCACACGCTGGTGGTGATCGCGCCTGGCGATGATTTCTGGCGCCAGGGCCTGCCGGGCCCGTCGCCCACGCGCTACTCCACGGCGGCTTGCGGCGGCGCCACGCGGGCCGAATCCGTGACCAACGGCCTGAAGGAGCTGCTGGCGCGCGGTGCGAGCGCGCACGACTGGGTGCTGGTGCACGACGCCGCGCGCTGCCTGGTGACGCCCGAACTGATCGATGCCCTGATCGACGCCTGCGAGCACGATGCCGTGGGCGGCCTGCTGGCGTACAAGCTGCCCGACACGCTCAAGACAGCCGTGACCGGGCCTGGCGGGGTGCGCGTGGCGGGCACGGTGGACCGCAGCGACAAATGGCTGGCGCAGACGCCGCAGATGTTTCGCATCGCGCCGCTGCTTGACGCCCTGGAACACGCGGGATCGGCCGTGACCGACGAGGCCAGCGCCATGGAGGCCGTGGGCCAGCGCCCGCGCCTGGTGCCCGGCGGTGCGCAGAACTTCAAGGTCACCTATCCCGACGACTTTGCGCTGGCTGCCGCCGTGCTGTCGCAGCGCGCGCATGGCGCGACGCTGGAACGCTACCGGGGCAAGCGCGACCAGCCGCAGGCGTCGGGCAATCCGTTTTTCTGAACCTGGAATGTTTCACATGAATTTTCGTATTGGCGAGGGCTGGGACGTGCATGCCCTGGTGCCCGGGCGCAAGCTGATCCTGGGCGGCATCGAGGTGCCGCATGAACTGGGCCTGCTGGGCCACTCCGATGCCGACGTGCTGCTGCACGCCATCACCGACGCGCTGCTGGGCGGCGCGGCGCTGGGCGACATCGGCCGGCATTTCCCCGACACCGACCCCGAATTCCGTGGCGCCGATTCGCTGGTGCTGCTGGTGGAGGCGGCGCGCCGCGTGCGCGCCACGGGCCTGGAGATTGGCAACATCGACAGCACCATCATTGCCCAGGCTCCCAAGCTGGCGCCGCACATTCCTGCCATGCGCGAGCGCATCGCCACGGCGCTGGGCCTGGCGCTGGACCAGGTCAACGTCAAGGCCAAGACGGCCGAGAAGCTCGGGCCCGTGGGCCAGCAACAGGCCATGGAGGCGCGCGCCGCCGCCTTGCTGTTCCGCGCCTGACCAGCGGGGTGCCGTCCCCATGGCAAAAGGCCCCGGCGATCGGTCAATGATCGCCGGGGCCTTTGTATCTGCCGAACGTATCTGACGAACGCGCACTGCGGGCTCAGTCTTCTCCGTCCAGGGCGCCGTCCTGCGCACGCGGAGGCAGCTGGCGCTTGATCTGCGGGCGCTGCAGACGCTGCTCGGGCTCGGCACCCTTGGCCACGCCCGAGGCACGCTGCAACTGCACATGGGCAACCAGCCCGCCCGTGGAGGAGTTGGACAGCGCAAACACGCCGCCCATGCGCTGCACCGTCTTGTCCACGATGGACAGGCCCAGGCCCGCGCCCGCTGCGGCCGTGCGCGCAGAGTCGCCACGGAAGAAGGGCTGGGTCAGGCTGGCCAACTGCTCGGGCGGCACGCCCCGGCCATGGTCGCGGATGCGAATCACGACCCAGCTTTCGCGCTCCGATGCCGTCACGTCCACGTGGGTGGTTTCGGTCTCGGGCGTCTTGCCGTAGCGGCGTGCGTTCTCGAACAGGTTGGAGATCACGCGCGCCAGTTCCACCTCGTCGGCCAGCACATAGACGCCTTCGGGCACGGCCATGCTGATCTGCAGCTCGCGGTGGTCCTGCACCGCATAGACGCAGGAAGACACCACGGCATGCAGGTTGACCGGGTTGAGGGTCACATGGTCGGGGCGGGCGTAGTCCAGGAATTTGTCGATGGTGGCGTCCAACTGCACGATGTCGGCCACCATGTGCTCGCGCGCCACGTCGTCCACCACGCTCATCTCGGTCTCCAGTCGCAGGCGGGCGAGCGGCGTGCGCAGGTCGTGGGAGATGCCAGCCAGCATCACCGCGCGGTCCTGCTCCAGCTGGGCCAGTTTCTGCGCCATGCGGTTGAAGCCGATGTTGACCTCGCGGATCTCGCTGGTGACGGCTTCCTCGTCGAGCTGGCTGGCGTCAAAGTCGCCATCTCGCACGCGGTTGGCCGCATAGCTCAACTGCTTGAGCGGCCGGTTGATCAGGCGCGCGATGGCTGCCGCGCCCGCGAGGGACAGCAGGCCGGCCGTGATCAGCCAGATCAGCCAGGTGCGCCCGCTGGCCGGCGTGAAGCGCGAGCGGTCCATCAGAAGCCAGGTGCGGTCGCCATTGATGGTGAAGCCCACCCACAGCCCCGGTTCGCCATTGACGCTGCGCGCCACGATGGTGCCGTAGCCCAGGCGGCGCGTGAGCTCCTCGGTCAGGCGCTTGCCCAGCGTGCTCTGGTCCAGCAGCTCGAAGCTGTCGCCAGGCTCGCGCGGCAGAATGCGCACGCCTTCCTGGTCGGCCATGGTCTTGATCAGAGAGACGCGGTTGATGGCATCCGAATGCACCAGGGCCGCGCGGCTGAGGTTGACCAGCGAGGCGATCTGCTGGGCGGTGTGCAGCGTGCGCGGCTCGAACTCGAAGGCACGCAGCGTCTGCAGCCACGCCAGGATGCTGCCCACCAGCAGCAGGGCCAGCAGGCAGAAGGTACGCCAGAAAAGATTGAGTCCCAGCGGAGAGCGCGCAGTCATGCGCCGCTCGTAGTCGAGCGGCGCAGGGCTGGTGGCGTCGTGGGGCGGGACGGTGAAGGAACTCATGGAATGCGGTTCGTCATTCTAGGGGCCGGCTGCGAGATTACGCCTGTGCCGGCCAGCCTGCGTTACCGGTTGTCTCGGTCGACAGGGTGAGGTTTTGGCGCTGCGCATTGTCAACGGCACATAAAACGTTACGGCCCCAACCCAGGGACGCCGAGCAAGAGCCGCCTCGCGGCGAGGGCGTCGTCCCCCTCCCGCGGAGCGAGAGAGGGGGAAGGCGCGCAGCGCCTCAGGGGGTGATGCATTTCAGTTCGCGCCATCGGGTACGAACACGTAGCCCACACCCCAGACCGTCTGGATATAGCGCGGTGCGGCAGCATCTTCCTCGATCAGCTTGCGCAGGCGCGAGACCTGCACGTCCAGGCTGCGGTCGAAGGGCTCGAACTCGCGGCCGCGCGCCAGCAGGGCCAGCTTCTCGCGCGACAGCGGCTGGCGCGGGTGGCGCACCAGGGCCTTGAGCATGGCGAATTCGCCCGTGGTCAGCGGCAGTTCCTCGCCGTTCTTTTGCAGCACGCGCGTGCCCAGGTCGAAGGTGAAGGGGCCGAAGCTCACCACCTCGTTGTCGCCGGAAGGCGCGCCCGGCGCTTCCTGCGGCGGGCGGCGGCGCAGCACGGCATGGATGCGGGCCAGCAGTTCGCGGGGGTTGAAGGGCTTGCCCAGGTAGTCGTCGGCGCCCACTTCCAGGCCCACGATGCGGTCCACATCCTCGCCCTTGGCGGTCAGCATGATGATGGGCGTGCGGTCATTGGCCGAGCGCAGGCGGCGGCAGATGGACAGGCCATCCTCGCCGGGCATCATCAGGTCAAGCACGATCAGGTCCACTGTTTCGCGCAGCAGGATGCGGTTCAGCGCCTTGCCATCTTCGGCAATCATGATCTCGAAGCCTTCCTGCGTCAGGTAGCGGCGCAGCAGGTCGCGGATGCGCGCATCGTCATCCACCACCAGGATCTTGTCGGTGCGGTTGGTCGTAGTGGCCATGTTCATCCTCGGTCGGTCATTTGTAACAGCCGCCATTGTTACCAGCTTGCGCTGAAAAGTCTGGTCAAAACCCCGAACTTTTGCCGTGTGTTACAGATGTTGCTTTTAAATTTAGAACGGAAAATGTGTCTTAAGAATATTTAACTATGGGTTCGCCGCGTTGATGCATTTATCGTTGCAATAATGTTGTGAATGACGGGGCGAATAGGCCTGAACGGCTCCACACCTGTCACCATCTGGCGGCATGCCGTAGCGAAAGGGCGGCATGCAGTTGTATCCCTGAACTACCTTTCATTTCAAAGGGTGAACGCATGAGCAAGCTTTCCAAACAGCTGTCCCGCCCCTGGGTCAAGTCCGTGGTCGCGGCCACTGCGCTGGCCTGTGCCAGCGGTGCCTGGGCGCAGAACGCCGCCTCGGCGCAGGCACAGCCGGCCAATGTGGTGCAGTTGTCTGCAGAAGGCTCGGTGGATGTGGTGCAGGACCTGCTGACCGCCACCTTGTCGGCCACGCGCGAAGGGCGCGATGCGGCCACGGTCCAGTCCCAGCTGCAGAAAGTGGTCGAGGCCGCCATGGCAGTGACCAAGCGCAGCGCCCAGTCGGGCCAGATGGATGTGAGCACCGGCAGCTTCGGCATCTATCCGCGCTATGGCAAGGACAACAAGGTGGAAGGCTGGCAGGGCCGCGCCGAGATTCTTCTGCAGGGCCGCGACTTCGCGCGCATCACGCAGACGGCGGCCCAGGTGCAGGACATGACGCTGTCGCAAGTGGGCTTCGGCCTGTCGCGCGAGGCCCGTGAAAAGGTCGAGGGCGAGGCCCAGGCCAAGGCCATCGAGCAGTTCAAGCAGCGTGCCACCACGCTGTCCAAGAGCTTCGGCTTTGCCAACTACAGCCTGCGCGAGGTCAACGTGAGCAGCAGCGATACCTCGGTGCCCATGCCGCGTCCGCGCATGATGGCCATGTCCGCCAAGGCCGCCGGCGCGGAAATGGATGCCGTGTCCGTGGAAGCGGGCAAGGCCCAGGTGATGGTCCACGTGTCGGGCTCGGTGCAGATGTACTGACCGGGTGACCCATCCATGAAAAAAGGAGCGCCGTGGCGCTCCTTTTTTGGCAGTGGTCCTGTCTGGCCGCGATTACTGCGCAGCCCAGCCGCCATCCATGTTCCAGGCCACGCCGCGCACGTTGGCGGCAGCGGGCGAGCAGAAGAACACGGCCAGTTCGCCAAGCTCCTCGGGCGTGGTGAACTGCATCGAGGGTTCCTTTTCGCCCAGCAGCAGCTTTTTGGCTTCTTCATTGCTGATGCCGTGCTGCTCGGCCTTGGCGTCCACCTGCTTTTGCACCAGCGGTGTCAGCACCCAACCGGGGCAGATGGCGTTGCAGGTGATGCCGGAGGTGGCGTTCTCCAGCGCCGTGACCTTGGTCAGCCCGACAATGCCGTGCTTGGCCGCCACATACGCGGACTTCTGCGCCGAGCCCACGAGGCCGTGCACCGAAGCCACGTTGATGATGCGGCCCCAGCCCTTGCCGCCATCGGCCGCCTGCATCATGGGCAGGACCAGGCGCGAGGTGTGGAAGGCGCTGGACAGGTTGATGGCGATGATGGAATCCCAGCGCTCGGGCGGGAAGTCTTCCACGCGTGCCACGTGCTGGATGCCGGCATTGTTCACGAGGATGTCGATCTGGCCGAAGTTGCGCACGCTGTACTGGACCATGTCCTCGATGTCTGCCACGCGGCTCATGTCGGCACCGTGGTAGGCGACCTGGGCGCCGGCGGCCTGGCCTGCGGCCAGCACTTCGGCACGGGGGCCGTCCACATCGCCGAAACCATTGAGCACGATATTGGCGCCCTGGCGGGCCAGCGCCTTCGCGATCCCGAGGCCGATTCCGCTGGTCGAACCGGTCACGAGGGCGGTCTTGCCTTTCAACATAGAGAGTCTCCGAATGAATGTACGATGCAACACAGCCATTATCGGCGCCGGCTCCGCGAATGCGTTTCCATGAATCATCCTACGCTGAACTACGTATCCTGCCCGGCAGTTGCCGGGCGTGCCTCACCCTGGAGCCGTACTGCCAGCCCGGCTGCTCAAGAGAATGCGTCGCACCGCATGGCCTATTGGGAATGGAATCGCACCGGCGATCCGCACCATCCCCATGTCGTGGTCTGCGTGCACGGCCTGTCGCGCCAGGGGCGTGACTTCGACGTGCTGGCCGAGCGCCTCAGCGAACGAGCCCGCGTGATCTGCCCCGACGTGGTCGGGCGTGGCGAGAGCGATTGGCTGCAGGATCCGGCCGCCTACCAGGTGCCTCTTTACGCAGCCGACATGCTGGCCTTGCTGGCCCAGGTGCATGCGCAGGCGCCCGTCGAACAATTGGATTGGGTGGGCACCAGCATGGGCGGGCTGATCGGCATGGCGCTTGCAGGCCAGCCGGGGCTGCCGCTGCCGGCGCCCATCCGCAGGCTGGTGCTCAACGATGTGGGGCCTGTCATCGAGTGGTCTGCCCTGGAGCGCATAGGTCAGTATCTGGGCAAGGGCCTGCATTTTGAAAATCTTGAACAGGCAGCCCATGCGCTGCTCTTGATTTCCGAAGGCTTCGGCCCACATAGCGAAGGGCAATGGTCGCGATTGACGCGACCTATGATGCGGCCGGCCGCCGATGGCGGCCTTGTCTTGCATTACGACCCGCAGATTGCAGTGCCCATGCAGCAGATGACGCCCGAGATGGCCCAGGCCGGCGAAGCGCTGCTGTGGCAGCTGTATGACCAGATCAAGGCACGCGTCTTGCTAGTTCGTGGTGCGCAGTCCGATCTGCTGACTGCGGCCACGGCGCAGGCCATGGCGCAGCGCGGCCCGAAGGCGCATTGCGTGGAATTTGAAGGGGTGGGGCATGCGCCCACCTTCGTCGCAGCAGGGCAGGTGGCCTTGCTGTGCCGGTTCTTATGGGGAGAAGAGCGCTTGCCAAGCACCATGAATCTTGCCGAGCAGGCCAGGGAGAGTGACGAATGAAGACCGCCAGCAGCGAGGCCGCCGTGCAGGTGCCTTCGCCCGCCGCAGCCGCGCCGGGCCAGGTGCCGGCGGTGCTGCCGCACCTGATCACGGCCACGTCGCAGACCCTGCCCGAACAGGTCAACGCGCTGGCCCGCGCGCGCAGCTTTGCCGAGCCGCTGATCGCCACCGAGACCATGGAGTCCGGCGAGAACACGATGGCCCATGCCGATGCGGTGGCCGCCATCCTCAAGACCATCGGTGGCTCCGAAACGATGCAGGCGGCGATCTATCTGGTGCATGCCAGCGTGCACCTGAATCGCCCGCAGGAAGTGATCGCCAAGGCCTTTGGCGAGAACTTCGCCACCCTGGCCGTGGAAACCAACAAGCTCATGCGCGTGCAGCAGCAGGCGCGCGGCGCCGAGCTGGGTGGCCAGTATCTGGACGATGAAGCCACGCAGACCGAGAACGTGCGCAAGATGCTGCTGGGCTTCTCGCGCGATCTGCGTGTCGTGCTGCTGCGGCTGGCCTCGCGCCTGCAGACGCTGCGCTACTACGCGGCCAGCAAGCGCCCGGTCTCTCCCGGCATTGCGCGCGAGGCGCTGACGGTGTTCGCGCCGCTGGCCAACCGGCTGGGCATCTGGCAGATCAAGTGGGAGCTGGAAGATCTGTCCCTGCGCTTCCTGGAGCCCGAGACCTATCGCGAAGTGGCCCGCCTGCTCGATGAAAAGCGCGTGGAGCGCGAGGCCTACATGGAGCAGATGCGGGCACGGCTGGAGGCCGACCTGCGCGCGCACAGCATCAGCGCAACGGTGCAGGGCCGGCCCAAGCACATCTACAGCATCGTCAAGAAGATGCGCGGCAAGTCGCTGAACTTCGACCAGGTCTTCGACATCCGCGCCATGCGTGTCGTCGTGCCCACGATCAAGGACTGCTATGCCACCCTGTCCTGGGTGCATGAGCAGTTCACGCCCATCGAGGCGGAATTCGACGACTACATCGCCAAGCCCAAGCCCAACGGCTACCAGTCGCTGCACACCGTGGTGCGCGACGAGACGGGCCGTGCCATCGAGATCCAGATCCGCACCCAGGCCATGCACGACCATGCCGAGCACGGCGTGGCGGCCCACTGGGCCTACAAGGAGGCGGGCACCAAGGGCTATGCGGGCGTCACCGCCAGCAGTGAATACGACGCCAAGATTGCCGTGCTGCGCCAGTTGCTGGCCTGGGGCAGCGACCTGGCGGGCGCACACCATCGCGGCCTGTTCGAGGACCGCATCTACGTGCTCACCCCCGACGCGGCCGTCATCGAGCTGCCGCAGGGCGCAACGCCCGTGGACTTTGCCTACTCCGTGCACACCAGCCTGGGCCACCGCTGCCGTGGCGCGCGGGTGGACGGCGCCATGGTGCCCCTGAACACGCCGCTGCAAAACGGCCAGACCGTGGAAATCACCACGGTCAAGGAAGGCCGCCCCTCGCGCGACTGGCTCAATGCCGACCTGGGCTATCTGACCAGCAACCGTGCCAAGGCCAAGGTGCGCGCCTGGTTCAATGCCCAGGCCACGCACGAGACCGTCGCGCGCGGCCGCGAGGCCGTCGAAAAGCTGCTGCAGCGCGAGGGCAAGACCGCCGTCAAGCTGGAGGAGCTGGCGGTGCAGTTGGGCTTCAAGTCGGCAGATGCGCTGTTCGAGGTCGTCGGCAAGGACGAGTACTCGCTGCGCAATATCGAGACCGTGCTTCGGCCCGCCGAGGTGGAGGAAGAACCCGAGGAATTCACCCTCGTGCGCAAGGCGCGCGGCACGGACTCGCCCAAGGGCGGCGTGCTGGTCGTTGGCGTGGACTCGCTGATGACCCAGCTGGCCAAGTGCTGCAAGCCTGCGCCGCCGGACGACATCCGGGGCTTCGTCACGCGCGGCAAGGGCGTGAGCGTGCACCGCTCCGACTGCTCCAACTTCCGCGAGATGGCGGCGCGCAATTCCGAGCGCGTGATCGATGTGGCCTGGGGCCAGCCCAAGGCGGCCACCGTGGCTTCGGCCGTCTACCCGGTCGATGTGTCCGTGGAGGCGGCCGACCGGCAGGGCCTGCTGCGCGATATCTCGGAAGTCTTTGCGCGCGAAAAGACCAATGTCATTGGCGTGCAGACCCAGTCCGTCAAGGGAACGGCCTGGATGACCTTCACCGTGGAGGTGGCCGATTCGGGCCGCCTGAGCAAGGTGCTGGGCATCGTGGCCGCCGTGGCGGGCGTGCGTTCGGCGCGGCGGCGTTGAGCATGTTCAGGCATTTTTGCCTGGAGGCTGAAAAAGCCGTGCTAGAATCGCTTTCTCGAACAAACACAGGCGCGTAGCTCAGCTGGTTAGAGCACCACCTTGACATGGTGGGGGTCGTTGGTTCGAGTCCAATCGCGCCTACCAATTTTCCATTGCCAGATGGAATGCAAAAAGCCTTCTGATCACTCAGAAGGCTTTTTTGTTTGTGCGTTCTCCCTGTAGTCTTGCCTTGGCCTGTCTTGTGATCGAACATGCATCACTTTGGGAGACATGGATGATCAAGACAGTTTCGCCCGAGGCGGCCGCGTCGGCCAGCGTATTGATCAACCAGCGCATTGCCGAGCTGGGCGGCTGGCGCGGCGAGGTGCTGGCGCATGTGCGCCGGCTCATCGTGCAAGCGCTTCCGGACGTGGCGGAAGAGTGGAAATGGTCGGTGCCGGTCTGGTCGTGCAGCGGCATTCTGTGCACGGGCGAGGCCTACCAATCGGCCGTGAAGCTCACCTTTCCCAAAGGCGCATCGCTGGCCGACCCGCAGCACCTGTTCAACGCCAGCCTTGAAGGCAAGGTGCGCCGTGCCATCGATATCCGCGAGGGCGAGGAGATCGATGCGCAAGCGTTCAAGGAATTGGTGCGCGAGGCGGCCGCCCTCAACGAGGCGGCTGCCAGGAAGAGGTCGCCGAAAGGATGAAGGTCCGCGCTCAGGTGCCGATGCCGGCCTGTGCCTGCAGGTAATCGTTTTGCAGCAGGTACATGCGGATGGCGTTGCGGTACTGGCCGTTGGCGAAGAACTCGTCGATCAGCACGCCTTCCTGCACGAAGCCTATGCGCGCGTAGATGTGGATGGCCTTCTCGTTCTCCTGGTCCACATGGAGAAAGATCTTGTGCAGGTTGAGCGTCTTGAAGCCATAGTCCAGCGCCAGCCGCGTTGCCTGGGCTGCGATGCCCTGGCCTTGCTGCTCGGGGGCGATGATGATCTGGAACTCGGCGCGCCGATGGATCAGGTCGATCTCCACCAGCTCGACGAGACCGGCGCGATCGCCCTGGTGCTCGACGATGAAGCGGCGCTCGGTCTGGTCGTGCACGTGGGCGTCGTAGAGCGCGGAAAGCTCGTCGAAGGTCTCGTAAGGCTCCTCGAACCAGTAGCGCATGATGGCGGCGTTGTTGTTGAGCAGATGCACGGAGCGCAGATCTTCGCGCTCCAGGGGTCTCAGGCGGATGCTGTGATTCATGCGCTCATTGTGCGAGAGCCGCGGTATCCGGCTGCAGGCCACGGATTACCAGCCGGTAGATCAGATCGGCCGCCGTGTCGTAGTCGTCGGCGGTCAGTTCCGGCCGGCCCAGCAGCAGCGCGAACTGGGCCTGCTGGTCGGCATAGGCCTGGGTCACGGACCAGAGGATGAACATCAGGTGGGTGAAATCCACGCGGGCAATCTTGCCCTGCGCCACCCAGCGCTCGAAGGCCTGCACGTCTGCCGCCAGCGCCGGGCCCACCTGGCTCGCTATGGCCTGTCCGAAGCGGGGCGCGCCGGCCATCACCTCGCGCGTGAAGACACGGGAGCCATGGGGCCGCTCGCGCGAGGACTGCAGCTTGGCCCGGATGTAGATGCGCAGGGCCTCCGCAGGATCGTCGCCGCGCAGCAGGTCGGACATGCCGGCCAGCCACTGCGTCAGCACGTCGCCCAGTACGCGCAGGTACAGCTCCTCCTTGCTGGCGAAGTAGTACAGCAGGTTGTGGCGGCTCAGGCCGGCGTCGTGCGCGATCAGTTCCAGCGATGCGCCTTCGAAGCCGTATTGCGCAAAGTGAAGCTCGGCCGTCTGCAGGATGTTCAGTTCCTTGCGCAGCCGTGCAGCCGTGGGTTTGCGCGTGGCCGATCGTGCCAGGGAAGGGGGCGCATTGTCAGAAAGGGTTGCCATTGCGCAGATGGTAAGTCGGGATAAGTGGCGCCATTTTGGTGCGATTGTCTGGCATCTTTCTTGCTGACGACTTTCTGGGTGATTTTACTGATTGGTAAATTTTTTCACCCGCGTAAATTCCGTTCCACCCCCGGTGCGCCCGACAAGAGGCGTCACTTACACATGCGAGGACCACGATGAAACCTCCGAAGACTGTGTTGTTGGATCCGGGGCCGTTCAGGAGTCCTTCCTGCGGCCCGCCTTGCGTTGTCCGAGATGGCCCGGCGTGCACCTGCATGCTGCGGCCCCTTTCACGCCCTCAATCCTGACTCTGGAGGATGCACCATGGATAGCCCCGCGCAACGCGCCTGCGGCATTGCCGCCGGCCGACTGAACCTGGCCGACTACGCGGCCAATTTCTCCGACGCCCATCCCGCGCTGAACCGTTCCCAGGCCTTGATCGAGGCCGAGCGCTGCTACTACTGCTATGACGCGCCGTGCACCACGGCCTGCCCCACCAGCATCGATGTGCCGGCCTTCATCGCCCGCATTGCCCAGGACAATGTCCGTGGCGCGGCGCGAGAAATCCTCACGGCCAATCCGCTGGGCGGCATGTGCTCCCGCGTCTGTCCCACGGAGCAGCTGTGCGAGCAGGCCTGCGTGCGCAACACCCAGGAAGACAAACCGGTCGAAATTGGTGCGTTGCAACGCTATGCGACCGATGCCTTCATGGCCTCCGATGGTGCACCGCTGTTCCAGCGTGCCGCCGCCACGGGCCGCAAGGTGGCCGTGGTCGGAGCTGGCCCTGCCGGCCTGACCTGCGCCCATCAGCTGGCGCTGCAGGGCCACGAGGTGGTGCTGTTCGACGCCCGGCCCAAGCTGGGCGGGCTCAATGAATACGGCCTGGCCAGCTACAAGACTCCCGATGATTTTGCGCAAAAGGAGATCGACTGGCTGCTGTCCGTGGGCGGTATCACGCCGCGCAACAACCAGCGGCTGGGGCGAGATTTCACGCTGGATTCGCTGCTGGCAGAGCATGACGCCGTATTTCTCGGCCTGGGCCTGGCGGGCGTCAATGCGCTGGGCGCGGCCGAGCCGCAAGCCGAGGGCTTGCGCAATGCGGTGGACTTCATTGCCGACATCCGCCAGGCGGCCGACAAATCCACGGTGCCGGTGGGCCGGCGCGTGGTGGTGATCGGCGGTGGCATGACGGCGGTGGATGCATCCGTGCAGGCCCGGCTGCTGGGCGCCGACGAGGTCACCATGTTCTACCGCCGGGGCAAGGATGCGCTGTCCGCCTCCTGGGTGGAGCAGGAATGGGCGCAGACCCATGGCGTCAACCTGCGGCTGTGGGCTGCGCCCCAGGAGATCCTGGTGCAGGACGGCAAGGTCTGCGGCGTGCGCATGGCCTGCACCCGCATGGAGGGCGACAGGCTGCAGGTGACGCAGGAGGTGTTCGACGTGCCGGCCGACATGGTGCTCAAGGCCATTGGCCAGACCTATGTCGGCACGCCGGCGGGCGCGGCCATTGCCCTGCGTGACGGCCGCATCGACACCGACGACGAAGGCCGCACCAGCGTGCCGCGCGTGTGGGCCGGCGGCGACTGCCGCGCCGGTGGCCAGGACCTGACCGTGCAGGCGGTGGAGCACGGCAAGGTCGCCGCGCGAGCCATGCACCAGGCGCTGACCAGCGCCGTGGCGGCCGGGGTTTGAGCGGCTGTGCCCGCGCTTTTCAAGGAGCATTGACATGGCAGACATCAGCAGCCGCTTTCTGGGCATTTCCAGCCCCAATCCGTTCTGGCTGGCCTCGGCACCGCCCACGGACAAGGAGATCAACGTCACCCGCGCATTCGAGGCCGGCTGGGGCGGCGTGGTGTGGAAGACGCTGGGCGAGGACCCGCATGTGGTCAACGTGAACGGGCCGCGCTACTCCACCCTCATGGCGCAGGACCGGCGCGTGATGGGCCTGAACAACATCGAGCTGATCACCGACCGGCCGCTGCGCACCAACCTGGAGGAGATGACCCGCGTGAAGAAGGCCTGGCCTGACCGCGCGCTGATCGCCTCGCTGATGGTGCCCTGCGTGGAGGAAAGCTGGAAACGCATCCTGCCCATGGTGGAGGACACCGGCGCCGACGGGCTGGAGCTGAACTTCGGCTGCCCGCACGGCATGAGCGAGCGCGGCATGGGCGCGGCCGTGGGCCAGGTGCCCGAGTACATCCAGATGGTCACGCAGTGGTGCAAGCAGTACAGCCGGCTGCCTGTGATCGTGAAGCTGACGCCCAACATCACCGACGTGCGCTTTCCGGCGCGGGCGGCCAAGGCCGGCGGCGCGGATGCGGTGTCCCTGATCAACACCATCAACTCGCTGATGGGCGTGAACCTGGACACCCTGGTCATGCACCCCAGCACCGACGGCCAGGGCTCGCACGGCGGCTACTGCGGCCCGGCCGTGAAACCCATCGCCCAGAACATGGTGGCCGAGATCGCGCGCGACCCGCAGACGGCGGGCCTGCCCATCTCGGGGATTGGCGGCATCACCACCTGGAAGGACGCGGCCGAATACATCGCGCTGGGATGCGGCAATGTCCAGGTATGCACGGCGGCCATGGTCTACGGCTTTCGCATCGTGCAGGACATGTGCGACGGGCTGTCCAACTACATGGACGCGCACGGCTTTGCGCGCATCGAGGACTTCCAGGGCCGGGCCGTGCCCACGGTCAGGGACTGGAAGGACCTCAACCTCAACCACATCGACAAGGCCGTCATCAACCAGGACAGCTGCATCCAGTGCGGGCGCTGCCACGTGGCCTGCGAGGACACCTCCCACCAGGCCATCACCTTCAGCAAGGAGGGTGGTGTGCGCCGGTTCGAGGTGGATGACACCGAATGCGTGGGCTGCAACCTGTGCGTGTCCATCTGCCCCGTGCCCGAATGCATCACCATGCGCAGCCTGCAGCCGGGCGAGGTGGACCCCCGCACCGGCCAGACGGTCACCGGGGAGTATGCGAACTGGACCACGCATCCGAACAACCCCATGCGCCAGGCCGTGACGGCGCAGGGCTAGAGGGGGCATTGCGGCAGGTCGGCGCACGGCCCGCATCCGGGCCGACCTGGCACGAAATGCGCTTGATGGAAAAGGTCAGACCCTGGATCAGCAATGGATTGGTGATTTCTCTCTTCGAGAAGGAGCTTCGCAATGTCGCATGCCCCGCATTCCGGTGAGTCCGCAGGCAGCCTGTGGAACCACGACCTCGCACCCACGCTGCCGAGCCAGCGAACCTGGACCTGGTACCACTTCGCCGCCCTGTGGATAGGCATGGTGATGTGCATTCCGGCGTACACGCTGGCCGCCAGCATGATCACGAACGGCATGTCGTGGTCGCAGGCGGTGATGACGGTGTTCCTGGGCAATCTCATCGTGCTGATTCCCATGCTGCTCATCGGCCATGCCGGGGCCAGGTACGGCATTCCCTTTGCCGTGCTGGCCCGTGCCTCGTTCGGCACCCACGGGGCCAAGCTGCCCGCACTGCTGCGGGCCCTGGTGGCCTGTGGCTGGTACGGCATCCAGACCTGGTTCGGCGGCATGATGATCTACACCCTGCTGGGCGTGCTGCTGGGCCATCCGCTGGAAGGCGAGAAGATCGCGGGCCTGGGCATCAATGTGGGGCAGCTGGTGTGCTTTCTCGTGTTCTGGGCGATCCAGTTCTACTTCGTGGTGCATGGCATAGAGTCCATCCGCAAGCTGGAGACCTGGACTGCGCCGCTCAAGATCCTGATCTGCTTCGTGCTGCTGGGATGGGTCTACCAGAAGGCCGGCGGCTTCGGCCCCATCATGGAGCAGCCTTCGCAGTACGCGCCGGGCGGCCCCAAGGCGGGCCAGTTCATGTCGGTGTTCTGGCCGTCGCTGACGGCCATGGTGGGCTTCTGGGCCACGCTGGCGCTGAACATTCCGGACTTCACGCGCTTTGCCAAGTCGCAGAAGGACCAGGTCGTGGGCCAGGCCATCGGCCTGCCGGTGCCCATGGGCCTGCTGGCCATGCTGGCGGTGGTGGTGACATCGGGCACCGTGGTGATCTACGGCAAGGCCCTGTGGGACCCCGTGGATGTCGCCAGCCGCATGACGGGGGCGGCCGTGCTGATCGCGCTGATCGTGCTGCTGATCGACACCGTGAGCGTGAACCTGGCGGCAAACCTGGTCGGGCCGGCCTATGACTTCTCCGCCCTGGCGCCCAAGAAGATCAGCTACCGCGTGGGCGGCTACATGACGGTGGCCATTGCCATCGTGATGATGCCCTGGAAGATCCTGGAATCGACCGAGGGCTACATCTTCACCTGGCTGATCGGCTACTCGGCCCTGCTGGGGCCGATCGCGGGCATTCTGATGGTGGACTACTTCCTGGTGCGCAAAAAGCAGCTGGTGGTGGAAGACCTGTACAGGGAAGAGGGCGTCTACCGCTACTCCAACGGCTGGAACTGGGTGGCCGTGGCGGCCTTCGCCCTGGGCGTGGCGCCCAACCTGCCCGGCTTCCTGCACGCGGCGTTCCCCGCTGCATTCCCGAACGTGGGTGATTTCTTCAAGCATGCCTATGACTACGCATGGTTCATCGGCCTGTTCATTGCCGGCGTGGTCTACCGCATCGGCATGGCAGGCCAGGTGACCAAGGGCGCACCCGCGCTGAGCAAGGCATAGGCCGGACCAACCAACAGGAGGCATGACGCTATGGGTCAATCACAGGGTTCGGTATGGGTGCGTGGCGGCACGGTGGTGAATGCAGACCGGCAGGAGAAGGCCGATGTGCTGTGTGTCGATGGGGCGATTGCGGCCGTGGGGCCGGATGTGGCGGCCCTGGTGCCGGTCGGGGCGCAGGTGATCGATGCCTCGGGGCAGTTCGTCATGCCCGGCGGCATCGATCCGCATACCCACATGCAACTGCCCTTCATGGGCACGGTCACGGCCGATGACTTCTACACCGGCACGGCGGCGGCGCTGGCCGGTGGCACCACCAGCATCATCGACTTCGTCATTCCCGATCCGCAGGAGCCGCTGCTGGACGCCTACCGCAAATGGCGCGGCTGGGCCGAGAAGGCTGCGGCCGACTACTCCTTCCACGTGGCCGTCACCTGGTGGAGCGACAGCGTCCATGCCGACATGGGCACGCTGGTGTGCGAGGAGGGCATCAACAGCTTCAAGCACTTCATGGCCTACAAGAACGCCATCATGTGCGACGACGAAACCCTGGTGAACAGCTTCAAGCGCGCGCTGGAGCTGGGCGCCATGCCCACGGTGCATGCCGAAAACGGCGAGCTGGTCTACCTGCTGCAGCAGGAAGTGGCCAAGATGGGCATCACCGGGCCCGAGGGCCATCCGCTGGCCCGCCCGCCCATGGTGGAGGCCGAGGCGGCCAACCGCGCCATCGCCATCGCCGGCGTGCTGGGCGTGCCCATCTACGTGGTGCACGTCAGCTGCACCGAGGCGGCGCAGGCCATTGCCGCTGCCCGTGCGCGTGGCCAGCGCGTATATGGCGAGGTGCTGGCCGGCCATCTGGTGATCGACGAAAGCGTGTACCGCGACCCCGACTTCGCGAAGGCCGCCGCCCATGTGATGAGCCCGCCCTTCCGCGCCAAGGGCCACCAGGAGGCCTTGTGGCAGGGCCTGCAGTCGGGCCAGCTGCACACCACGGCCACCGACCATTGCACCTTCTGCGCCGCGCAGAAGGCCATGGGCCGGGACAACTTCGCCAAGATCCCCAACGGCACCGGCGGCGTGGAAGAGCGCCTGGCCGTGATCTGGGATGCGGGTGTGAACACCGGCCGGCTGACGCCCAGCGAATTCGTGGCCATCACCTCGGCCAACACCGCCCGGCTGTTCAACATCTATCCGCGCAAAGGTCTGGTCGGCGTGGGCGCCGATGCCGATCTGGTCGTCTGGGACCCTGCCGCCATCCACACCCTGTCGGTCAAGACCCAGCATTCCAAGGGCGACTACAACATCTTCGAGGGGCGCACCGTGCAAGGCATGCCCAGCCACACCATCAGCCAGGGCGTGGTGGCCTATGCGCAGGGCGATCTGCGTGCCGAGAAGGGCAAGGGGCGCTATATCAAGCGCCCGGCCTTCGGCCCCAACTTCGACGCGGTGCAGCGCCGCGCCGCCACGCTGCAGCCCACGGCCGTGGCGCGCTGAAGCCCGCATGACAAGGAGACCGCAATGGATACAGATACCCAAGTGAAGCAGGACATCGCGCAGCTGCGCGTCAACGGAAGCCGGCTGTGGGATTCACTCATGGAGCTGGCCCGGATCGGTGCCACGCCCAAGGGCGGCGTCTGCCGCCTGACGCTGACCGACCTGGACCGCCAGGGCCGTGATCTGGTGACCCGCTGGGCGCGCGAGGCGGGCATGACGGTGACCATCGACAAGATCGGCAACGGCTTCATGCGCCGGCCCGGGCGCGACAACAGCCTGCCGCCCATCATGACGGGCAGCCACATCGACACCCAGCCCACGGGCGGCAAGTTCGACGGCAACTACGGCGTGCTGGCGGGGCTGGAGGTCGTGCGCACGCTCAACGACCACGGCATCGAGACCGAAGCGCCCATCGAGGTGGCCTTCTGGACGAACGAGGAAGGCTCGCGCTTCGTGCCGGTGATGATGGGCTCGGGCGTGTTCGCCAAGGCCTTCACGCTGGAGCATGCCTATGCGGCCACCGACTCCGAAGGCAAGACCGTCAAGGGCGAGCTCGAGCGCATCGGCTATGTGGGCAGCCAGGAACCGGGCGACCACCCGATCGGCGCCTACTTCGAGTCCCACATCGAGCAGGGCCCGGTGCTGGAGGACAACGCCAGGACCATTGGCGTGGTCACCGGCGTGCTGGGCATCCGCTGGTACGACTGCGTGGTCACGGGCATGGAGGCCCATGCCGGCCCCACGCCCATGGCCCTGCGCAAGGATGCGCTGCAGGCCGCCGCGCAGCTCATGCAGGAAGTGGTGGCCTGCGCCCACCGCCATCCGCCCCACGGGCGCGGCACCGTGGGCATGGTGCAGGTCCATCCCAACAGCCGCAACGTGATCCCGGGCCAGGTCAAATTCAGCATCGACCTGCGCAACGCCACCGATGCCGACTGCGAAGCCATGGACGCCGACATCCGCGCCGTGGCCGACCGTATCAGCCGGGAGACGGGTCTGCCCATAGCGATCAACCTGGTGTCCAGCTACCCCGCCCAACCCTTCCATGCCGACTGCGTGGATGCGGTGGCGCGCGCCGCCAAGGCCCTGGGCTACTCGCACATGCCCGTCGTCTCGGGCGCCGGGCATGATGCGGTCTACATGGCGCGGCTGGCGCCGGCCGGCATGGTATTCATCCCCTGCAAGGACGGCATCAGCCACAACGAGATCGAGGACGCCACGCCGGCCGACATCACCGCAGGCTGCAATGTGCTGATGCACGCCATGCTGGAACGCGCCAGGGTGCTGTGATCGGAAAAACTGCGCAACTTGCCCGGAAGCCCTGTTTTGCACTGCTATACTTGCGGCTTCAACAAACGACAGGCGCGTAGCTCAGCTGGTTAGAGCACCACCTTGACATGGTGGGGGTCGTTGGTTCGAGTCCAATCGCGCCTACCAAACAAAGCAGTCTCACCAGGGGCTGCAGAAAATCCCGCTTCAAGCGGGATTTTTTTTGCCCGGACGGCGGCAAGGCAGCCATTCGCTCTGTCGCATGCGTTGATCACCATCAGGGTTACTGCTGCGCCAGGTGCTGTGTGCGCTGCCTAGAATCTGTTGCAGTGCAATAGATCAATTGCCCGTACAAGCACGTACAAGAGGAGAAGCATTGCAATGCAAGAGACGACAACAGCCGCCGCCCCCAGCGCCCAGCGCGTGATCAAGAAATACCCCAACCGCCGTCTCTACGACACCAACACGTCCTCCTACATCACGCTGACGGAAGTCAAGCAGCTGGTAATGAGCAACGAGCCCGTGGTGGTCAAGGACGCCAAGAGCGGCGAAGACCTCACGCGCAGCATCCTGCTGCAGATCATTCTGGAAGAAGAGGCCGGCGGCGCGCCCATGTTCTCCGAGACCGTGCTGGCCAACATCATCCGTTTCTACGGCCATGCCATGCAGGGCTACATGGGCTCCTACCTGGAAAAGAACGTGCAGATGTTCACCGACTTCCAGAACAAGCTGGCCGAGCAGGCCCAGGGCACCTCGCCCGAGGCCTGGAGCCAGTTCATGCGCATGCAGCCGCCCGCCATGCAGAACATGATGAGCAGCTACATGGAGCAGTCGCAGAACATGTTCACCCAGATGCAGGACCAGATGCAAAAGCAGACCGAGCAGATGCTGGGTGCGCTCGGGATCAAGCGCAATAGCTGAGCTTGCAGGGATAAGTTCAGGGGCGGTTTACCAAGTTCTCGCAGAACTGGGACAATATCGCCCCTATGACCCCCACGAGCGACGCAACAACCATGACAACCCCTGCAGGCGCGGCCGCTCCGCGCGTGGGCTTCGTGTCTCTTGGGTGCCCCAAGGCACTCACGGACTCCGAACTCATCCTTACCCAGCTCAGCGCCGAGGGCTACCAGACCTCCAAGACCTTCGAGGGCGCTGACCTGGTGATCGTCAACACCTGCGGCTTCATCGATGACGCCGTGCGCGAGAGCCTGGACACCATTGGCGAGGCGTTGGCCGAGAACGGCAAGGTCATCGTCACGGGCTGCCTGGGCGCCAAGGCGGGCAAGGACGGCGGCAACCTGATCCAGGAAGTGCACCCCAGCGTGCTGGCCGTGACCGGTCCGCACGCCACGCAGGAGGTGATGAACGCCGTCCACACCCATCTGCCCAAGCCGCACGATCCCTTCATCGACCTGGTGCCGGGCGCCTTTGGCGAGGCGGGCATCAAGCTCACGCCCAGGCACTACGCCTACCTGAAGATCTCCGAGGGCTGCAACCACCGCTGCACCTTCTGCATCATCCCTTCCATGCGCGGCGACCTGGTCTCGCGTCCCGTGGGCGATGTGCTCAAGGAGGCGCGTGCGCTGTTCGAGGGTGGCGTCAAGGAACTGCTGGTGATCAGCCAGGACACCTCGGCCTATGGCGTGGATGTGAAGTACCGCACGGGCTTCTGGGACGGCAAGCCGGTGAAGACGCGCATGCTCGAACTGGTGCAGACGCTGGCCGAGATCGCCGAGCCCTATGGCGCCTGGGTGCGCCTGCACTATGTCTACCCGTACCCCAGCGTGGACGAGATCATTCCGTTCATGGCCACGGGCCGCGTGCTGCCCTATCTGGACGTGCCCTTCCAGCACAGCCATCCCGATGTCTTGAAGCGCATGAAGCGCCCCGCCAACGGCGAGAGGAACCTGGAGCGCCTGCAGCGCTGGCGCGAAATCTGCCCGGATCTGGTGATCCGCTCCACCTTCATCGCGGGATTCCCCGGCGAGACCGAGCAGGAGTTCGAGCACCTGCTGCAGTTCCTGCGCGAGGCGCAGATCGACCGCGCGGGCTGCTTTGCCTACAGCCCCGTCGAAGGCGCTGCCGCCAATGAGATCCCCGGCATGCTGCCCCTGGAAGTGCGTGAGGAGCGCCGCGCGCGCTTCATGGCCGTGGCCGAGGAGGTTTCCACTGCGCGCCTGCAAAAGCGCGTGGGCCAGACCATGCAGGTGCTGGTGGACAAGTCCGTGGGCCTGGGCAAGAAGGGTGGCGTGGGCCGCAGCTATGCCGATGCCCCCGAGATCGATGGCCTGGTGCACCTGCTGCCGCCCGAGAAGGCCAGCAAGACCTACAAGGTGGGCGACTTCGTGAAGGCGCGCATCGTGGGCACGCAGGGTCACGACCTGGTGGGCCAGCCTGTGTAAGGCCTGCATTCGCATCCCTGAAAAGCGGGCAAGGTTTTCCTTGCCCGCTTTTTTTGTCCTTGATGGTCCAAGGCCTGATTTTGATCAAGGCGTTCAGGTCGCTTCGCTGAAATGCTGTACCTACTTTGACGCAAAGAAAGGATGGCGCGAATGAACAGGACCATGAAGGCCGCCGTGGTGCGGGAGTTTGGCAAGCCGCTCACCATCGAGGAAGTCCAGGTGCCCAGGCCCGATCCCGGCCATGTGCTGGTGAAGATCGAGGCCTGCGGCGTCTGCCATACCGACCTGCATGCGGCGCAGGGCGACTGGCCCGTCAAGCCCAATCCGCCTTTCATTCCCGGCCATGAAGGCGTGGGCTATGTGGCCGCCGTGGGTGCAGGCGTCACCCATGTGAAGGAGGGTGACCGGGTCGGCATTCCCTGGCTCTACACGGCCTGCGGCCATTGCGAGCATTGCCTGGGCGGCTGGGAGACGCTGTGCGAGCAGCAAAAGAACACCGGCTACTCCGTCAACGGCGGCTTTGCGCAGTACGCGCTGGCCGATGCCAATTTCGTGGGCCTGCTGCCCGGCAGCGTGGACCTGATCGAGATCGCACCCGTGCTGTGCGCGGGCGTCACCGTCTACAAGGGCCTGAAGGTCACGGACACCAAGCCCGGCAACTGGGTGGTGATCTCGGGCATCGGCGGCCTGGGCCACATGGCCGTGCAGTACGCCAAGGCCATGGGCCTGAACGTGGCGGCGGTGGATGTGGATGACGACAAGCTGGCGCTGGCCCGGCGCCTGGGCGCACAGGTCACGGTCAACGCCATGACCACGGACCCTGCGGCCTACCTGAAAAAGGAGATTGGCGGCGCACACGGCGCCCTGGTGACGGCGGTATCGCCCAAGGCCTTCGAGCAGGCGCTGGGCATGGTGCGGCGCGGCGGCACGGTATCGCTCAACGGCCTGCCGCCCGGCAGCTTCCCGCTGCCCATCTTCAACATGGTGCTCAGCGGCGTGACCGTGCGCGGCTCCATCGTGGGCACGCGGCTGGACCTGCAGGAGTCGCTGGACTTCGCGGCCATGGGCAAGGTCAAGGCCACCGTGTCCACAGACCGGCTGGAGAACATCAACGACATCTTTGCGCGCATGCATGAAGGCAAGATCGAAGGGCGCGTGGTGCTGGACCTGAACGCCTGACGCCTTGCCCACCCCAAAAAAAACAGGCTTCCCTCGGGAAGCCTGTTTTGCATGGCGCACGCCTTACACCATGCGGCGGATGGGGCGCTTCTTCCAGACCAGCTTGTAGTAGGCGGTCTGCAGGCACAGCGTCAGGGTGTAGGACAGCGGAAGCGCCATCCAGATCCCCATCAGCCCGAAGCTGCGGCTCAGCCACCAGGCCATGGGCAGCTCCAGCACGGCGAGCACCGTGATGGTGATGGCCGTGGGAATGACCACATCGCCGCTGGCACGCATGATGGACGACAGGGCAATGAAGCAGCCCAGCAGCAGGCCGCTCCACAGCACGATGTACAGCAGCTCGATGGCCAGCACCAGCACCTGCTCGTCGGTGATGAACATGCCCAGTAGCGGCCGTGCGAACAGGCTGCCGATCAGGGCCAGGGCGGCGCCCAATGCCAGGTTCATGCGGATGGCCGTGGCCGTGATGGCTCCCAGGCGCTCGCTGCGTCCCGCGCCGATGGCCTGGGCGCCGAGGATGGAGGCCGTGATGGCGACCGAGATCACGGGAAACTGCGCAAACGAGTTGATCTGGTTGACCGCGCCATAGGCGGCCGTGGCGCTGGAGCCGAAGCCGTTGACCAGCGACACGACGACCAGCCCGGCCATGGACGAGGCAATCATCTGCACGCCCGTGGGAATGCCCACGCGCAGGATGCTCTTGAGCAGGGTCCGGTCAATGCGCATGGCCTTCCACAGCGCGGCATTGGGCGCCAGCGGGCTGCCGATGCGGCGCAGCCGCCAGCCCAGCCAGGCCAGCGCCAGGGTGAAGCCCAGGATCATGGACACGCCCGCGCTGGCCACGCCCAGGCGCGGCAGGCCGGCCCAGCCCGCGATCAGCGCCGGGGTGCAGGCCAGGCCCGTGCCCGTGGAGATCAGCAGGGCCAGCATGGGCGAGACCGTGTCGCCCACGCCGCGCAGCAGCGAGGTGGCCAGCAGGAACACGAACAGCCCCGGCATGCCCAGCAGCACGATGCGCGAGTACAGCGTGGCCTGCTCCATGATGTCGGGCGGCGTGCCCAGCAATCGCATCAGCGGCTCGGTGAACAGCCCGCCGAACAGGGCCACGATGGCGCCGAACAGCAGCCCTATGCACATGGCCGTGCCCGCAATCGCGCGCAGCTTGTCATGCATGCGCGCGCCGTAGGCCTGGCCGATCAGCACCGAGGAGCCCGCGCCCAGGCCGATCACGAAGGCGATGAAGAGGAACATCACCGGAAAAAAGGCCGCGACGGCGGCCAGCGCCTGCACGCCCAGCATCTGGCCGATGAAGACGCTGTTGATGGTGCCCGACAGCGATTGCAGGATGTTGGCCAGCACCATGGGGCCCAGGAACACCAGAAAGGTGCGCCACAACGGCTGGCTGCCGGCAATGGGCGGCCCGCCGGGGCTGGATGCGGCAGGCGCGGCGGCCTGGGGCAGGGGTTCGGTTGGTTTCGTCATGTTGTGTCTGGTAATGCGACGAGAAAAGCAGTGAGGTCGGGCCGGTTCAGGTCTTCAGTCCTGGGCTGGCGCCGCAGGTGAGTCCGCCCACACGGGGCCGCCCAGTTGCTGCAGATAGCTTCGCACATCCTCGGGCCAGGCGGCGGTGTGCTGTGCAAAGGCTTCGGCCTGGCGTGCAAACAGGGCGCGGCTGGCGTCCTCGAAATGGGGCAGGTCGCCCGCCATCTCGCTCATGAAGCGGTAGACGGCTTCGGTGGCGGCGCGCACGGCATCCTGTGCGGCGTGCTTGCCGCGCGCCTCCTCGATCAGCCTGCGCAGTGCGCCGGAGGCGCCGCCGGGCTGGCGGTTCAGCCATTCCCAGTGGCGCGGCAGCAAGGTGACTTCGCGTGCCACCACGCCCAGCTTGGGGCGGCCCACGCTGCGCGGGGCGGCGGCTTGACCGGGTGCGGGCGATGCGGCCAGTTCGCTGCGCCAGTCCAGGTCCAGCCGCATGCCGCTGTGGTCGTCGAAAACCCACAACGGCGGTGCCGATCCACTGCCCTGCGCCTGTTGTTCATGGCTTTGCAGGAACTGCAGGACGGCAGGCCTGTCCCCCTGGAGCAGACGGCCATGGCCCTGGAAGATGGTGTAGCTGGGTGCGGGCTCGGCGCCCGCCATGCAAGAGTCGGTAGTCATGCGGCAGATATTAGCCGGGTAAAATTAGCAAGTCAATTAAATCCGGGTAAATATCTGCGTGGATACCGCGCGCCCAAAGAAAAAGCCCCTGGCAGAGACTGCCAGGGGCTTCGCAGAGGGAACTGCAGGCGTTGTTTAGACGCGCTTGCGGTACTCGCCCGTGCGGGTGTCGATTTCGATCTTGTCGCCCTGGCTCACGAACAGGGGCACGGGCACTTCGAAGCCGGTGGCAATCTTGGCAGGCTTGAGCACCTTGCCCGATGTGTCGCCCTTGACGGCGGGTTCGGTCCAGGTGATTTCGCGTTCCACGGAAGTGGGCAGTTCGCAGGAGATGGCCTTGCCGTCGTAGAACACGACTTCGGCTTCCATGCCGTCTTCCAGGTAGTTGATGGCGTCACCCATGTTGGTGGCTTCCACTTCGTACTGGTTGAAGTCGGCATCCATCCACACGTACATCGGATCGGCGAAGTAGGAGTAGGTGCACTCCTTCTTGTCCAGGATCACGTTGTCGATCTTGTCGTCGGCCTTGAAGACGACTTCGGTGCCCATGTTGCCCAGCAGGGACTTGAGCTTCATGCGGACGGTGGCGGCGCCGCGGCCACCGCGAGCGTATTCGGTCTTCAGGACGATCATCGGGTCCTTGCCGTGCATGATCACGTTGCCGGCGCGGATTTCTTGAGCGATTTTCATAGCTTGCTTGGCTGAGGTTGAGCCGCTCAACAGGGCAGGCAAGCGAAGTCGCTGGGACGGTGCGCCTGCCGCAGTTCCGCGGCGGGTGCAACCCTGGTTGGTCGATGGCGGCCGGCTGGCGGTCGCCCGCAGCGGCGCCTCCAGGGAGGCAAAACGTGCATTCTAGCTTTTTTCGGTCACGAAAGCTTGTAGCTGCTCAATCAATGGGGTCTGTTGCAGCAGCCGCGAGCGTGCCGCCTGCACGCATTCCTGCCATTGCTGCAGCAGCGCGGGCGTGATTGCGGGCAGGGTGCTTGCCGGTGCCATGCCGTTCCAGGCATGGTGGAAGGCGCGCAGGCTGGCTGGTGCCTGCAGCCAGTCAAGAAAGGCGTCGAGCTTGTCGTGATGGGCGTCGTCGTGCTGGGGATAGATGTGCCAGACCAGCGGCTGGCCCGCCCACAGTGCGCGTACCAGCGAATCCTCGCCACGCACCAGGTTCAGGTCGCAGGCCCAGAGCATTTCATCGAACTGAGGTTGAGGGCAGGGCTGCAGCGCATGCCGGGTCACCGCGCCTTGTTCCGTGGCGGGCACGCTGGCCATGGCCTGTTGCACGGCGGCGGCTGCGCGCCCCGGGGTCACCAGCAAATGCGTGGCCTGCGGGACCGGGGGGGCTGAATGCAGCTCGGCCAGCCATTGCGGCAGGGCAGGGGGCTCGTAGCAGAACAGAGAGATAGCGCAATCGCCGGTGCCTATGCCGTGGCGTGTGCGCCAGGCCTGCCGGCCCTCGGAAGCAAAAGCTGCCTGGCGCGCGGCCAGGTCCGGCTCGCGCAGCAGGCCGCCCGTGGCGGCCGTGAAGCCCGGGTAGAAGAACCAGCGCGTCAACCCCGCAGCCGGCCCCGACATCAGCGGCGAGGGCAGGCGGTGGCAGCGCTCCACATAGTCCTCTGCCGACAGGTATTCGAGGTTGATCCACAGCGGTGCCCGGCGCGCGATGGCTGCCAGGAAGGGCGGCGGGATCTCGCAGCCGAAGGCCTCGATGACCACATCGCCCACGGCCTGCGGGACATCCTGCGCCTGCGTGGGCCAGCCGTGCACGCTGAGCCCGGCCGGGTGGGGCCGGGGAGCCATCCAGGCCAGGGCGCTGGCGTCGTCCATCCACAGCCGCACGCGCTGGCCGCGTGAAGCCAGGTCGGCCGCCGCGCGCCAGCACACGCCGATGTCGCCAAAGTTGTCTATGACCTGGCAGAAGATGTCCCAGGTCAGCGCAGCGGCCTGCTCTGGCAGAGGGGCCGGGGGGATGGGGTTGAAGGCAAGCATGGGAATCAGGGTTCGCACAGGTGTTCGACCAGCAACTGCGCCACAGGCGGCAGTGCCTCTTGCGAGCGCACGCACAGCATCAGCTGGCGCTCGGCCCAGGGCTCGTCCAGCGCAATGCAGCGCAGCGGCAGGGCGCCCAGGTACAGGCGTGCGCTGCCTTCGGGCAGGATGCCGACGCCCAGGCCCGAGGCCACCATCAGGCACAGCGCGTCATAGCCCGTGACCTTCATGCGCAGCCGGGGCTGCAGGCCCAGGTCGGCCGCGGCGCGCGTGATCTGGTGGTTGAGCGCGCTGCCGGCGTGCATGCCCACCAGGTCATGGTCCAGCACCTGGGCCAGCCGCAGCGAGCGCCGCCGTACCAGCGCATGGCCCTGGGGCACGATGACGATGAGGCGATCGCGCCGGTAGGGGCGCAGGCGGATCTTCTCTCCGTAGCTGCCCTGGTTGAGGATGCCGATGTCGGCCTCGTTGTCCGCCACGGCGCGCGCGATGTCGCTGCTCACGCGCTCCTGCAGGCGCACGTCCACATGCGGTTGCTGGTCCAGGAAGCGCTGCAGCTGGGAGGGCAGGAACTGGGTGATGGCCGAGATGTTGGCCATCACACGCACATGGCCGCGCAGGCCACTGCCGTACTCGCGCATCTGCTCGCCGATGCCGTCCAGGTCGTTGAGCACGCCGCGCGCCATGTTCAGCAGTGCATAGGCTGCGGCCGTGGGCACGCTGCCGCGGTTGCTGCGGGTGAACAGCTCCACCTGCAGCTGGCTTTCCAGCTCGGCCAGCCGCCGGCTGGCGGCCGAGGGGGCGATGTGTTCGCGTGCGGCGGCGCGTGCGATGGCGCTTTCCTCCATCACGGCCACGAACAGGCGCAGCGAAATCGGGTCAAGTTTCATGGGGTGGCGATTATCTCCCGGCCCCGCCCGGCTGGGTTCTGCCATGCCGGTTTGCGATGGCAGCGTCGCGCTTGAGCGTTTTGCGGCCGGCGCGGACGGCGGCAAGATCGGCGCCGCGGCAATGCCATCGGAGGCTGGCCGCAGGAGACAAAGAGGAAGCGCTAACCCATGACACAACAGACAAGGCAGGCACCCACACCCGGCGCGCTCAATGGCGTGCGCGTGGTCGAGATGGGGCAATTGATTGCAGGGCCGTTCTGCGGCAAGACGCTGGGCGAGTTCGGCGCCGACGTGGTCAAGATCGAGGCGCCGGGCGCGGGCGATCCGCTGCGCAACTGGCGCCTGATCAAGAACGGCACCTCGGTCTGGTGGCAGGTGCAGTCGCGCAACAAGCGCTCGGTGGCGCTGGACCTGCGCCAGCAGGAGGGCCAGGACATCGCGCGGCGCCTGATCGCCGAGGCCGATGTGCTGGTCGAGAACTTCCGCCCCGGCACGCTGGAAGGCTGGGGCATGTCGCCCGAAGAGCTCCATGCGCTCAACCCCGGCCTGGTCATCCTGCGCATCTCGGGCTACGGCCAGACCGGCCCTTACCGCGACCTGCCGGGCTTTGGCGTGATCGGCGAGGCCATGGGCGGCCTGCGCCACCTGACGGCCGAGCCGGGCCGCGTGCCGGTGCGCGTGGGCGTCTCGATTGGCGACACGCTGGCCGCGCTGCATGGCGTGATCGGCGTGATGATGGCCCTGTACCACCGCAAGGTGAACGGCGGTGCCGGCCAGGTCATCGACGTTGCCCTGCACGAGGCCGTGTTCAACGTCATGGAAAGCCTGCTGCCCGAATACAGCGCCTTTGGTGCCGTGCGCGAGGCGGCGGGCAGCGCGCTGCCGGGCATTGCGCCGTCCAACGCCTATCCTTGCCAGGACGGGTGGGTGCTGGTGGCCGGCAATGGCGACTCCATCTTCAAGCGCCTGATGGCCACCATCGGCCGCCAGGACCTGGCCGACGATCCGCAGCTGGCCGACAACGCGGGCCGCGTTGCGCGCATCGCCGAGATCGACGCCGTCATCGGCGGCTGGACGCGCTCGCAGAGCGTGCAGGCCGTGATGGACCAGCTGGCCGCCGCGCGCGTGCCGGCCGGCAAGGTCTACACGGCCAAGGACATTGCCGAGGACCCGCACTACCGCGCCCGCGACATGATCCTCAGCCAGCACACGCGCGACGGCGACGACATCGAGGTGCCGGGCATCGTCCCCAAGCTCTCGCTCACGCCCGGCACGGTGCGCAGCAGTGCGCCCCATGTGGGCGATGACACCGATGCCGTGCTGGCCGAGGCCGGCCTCACGGCCCAACAGATTGCGCTGCTGCGCAGCAAGGGAGTGATCCAATGAATGCCGTCCACCCCACGGATGTCTGGCAGGGCGCGGGCCGCCGCGTTTTCTTCAACGAGGTCGGCACGCGCGACGGGCTGCAGATGGAGCAGGCCTTTGTCCCCACCGAGGACAAGATTGCCCTGGTCAATGCGCTGTCGCAGGCTGGCCTGTCCAAGATCGAGGTCACGGCCTTTGTCTCGCCCACGGCCATTCCCGCGCTGCGCGATGGCGAGATCGTCATGCGTGAGATAGAACGCCGGCCCGGCACCATCTACACGGCCCTGGTGCCCAATGCCCGCGGCGCCGAGCGCGCCATCGAGGCGCGCACGGACGAGCTCAACCTCGTCATGTCGGTCAGCGAAACCCACAACCTGTGCAACCTGCGCATGCAGCGCAGCCAGTCGTTCGCGGCGCTGGCGCAGGTCGTGGCCACGGCGCAGCAGGCGGGCGTGCCGGTCAACGTCTCGCTGTCGTGCTGCTTTGGCTGCCCCATGGAGGGCGATGTGCCGCAGCAGGAAGTCTTCGACTGGGTGCAGCGCTTTGCCGACCTGGGCGTGCAGGGCATCACGCTGTGCGACACCACGGGCATGGCCTTCCCGACCCAGGTGCGTGACATGGTGGCCGCCTTCCGGCAGCGCTGGCCGCAGTTGGGACTGACCCTGCACTTCCACAACACACGCGGCATGGCCCTGGGCAATGTGCTGGCCTCGATCGAGGCGGGCGGCGACCGCTTCGATGCCTCCATCGGCGGCCTGGGCGGCTGCCCCTACGCGCCCGGCGCATCGGGCAATGCCTGCACCGAGGACATCGTCCACGCGCTGCAGCTCATGGGCTACGACACCGGCGTGGACCTGGCGCAGATCGTCGCGGCCGCGCGCAGCCTTCCCGCGCTGATCGGCCATGACACGGCCAGCCAGATCGCCAAGGCCGGCGCGCGGCTGGACCTGCACCAGCCGCCAGCCGACTTTGCAGCCATCCGCGAACGGGCCTTGGCCAAGGGCTGAGGCCGGCGCGCATTCTCATTCACAAGAACCGAGCAAACCAAGGAGACAAAGATGAAGAAGATTCAACGCAGACAGATCGCAGCCGTGGCCATGGCCATCGCAGGACTGGGCCTGGGCGGCACAGCCGCGCTGGCCCAGGGCGGCTACCCCGCCAAGACCATCACCATGATCGTGCCGGCCGCAGCCGGCGGCACCACCGACCTGGCGGCGCGCATGGCGGCCCAGGCGCTGGCGCCCGTCATCGGCCAGTCGGTGGTGGTGGACAACAAGGGCGGCGGCAACGGCTCCATCGCAGCCAGCCTGGTCAAGCGTGCCGAGGCCGATGGCTACACCCTGCTCATGCAGTACTCGGGCTACCACGTCATCTCGCCCCACCTGACCAAGGCCCGCATCTGGGAGCAGGGCGACTTCCAGCCCGTGGCCAATGTGCTGTCGGCGCCGCAGATCATCGTGGTGCGGTCCGAGCTGCCCGTGAAGACGCTGGCCGAGCTCGTGGCCTATGCCAAGGCCAACCCCGGCAAGCTGAACTACGCCTCGTCGGGCAATGGCTCGCTTCAGCACGTGACGGGCGCCATGCTGGAGCAGCAGGCCGGCATCAAGATGGTCCACGTCCCCTACAAGGGCACCGGCCCCGCGCTGCAGGACCTGCTGGGCGGCCAGGTGGACCTGACCTTCGGCACGGCGCCGCCCTTCATGCCCCACGTGCAAAGCGGCAAGCTGCGCGTGCTGGCCGTCACCGGCACGCAGCGCCTGCCCAGCCTGCCTGACGCGCCCACCACGGCCGAGGCCGGCTATGCGGGCGTCAACGCCACCTCCTGGTTTGCCGTGTTCGCGCCCGCCGCCACGCCCAAGCCCGTGATCGACAAGCTCACGGCCGACCTCAAGAAGGTGGTGGAGAACCCGGCCTTCAAGCAAAAGGCACAGGAGCAGGGCGCCACGGCGGACTACATGAACCCGCAGCAGCTGGGCGCCATGGTCAAGACCGAGTGGTCCAACTGGGCCCAGGTGGTCAAGTCCTCGAAGATCGAGGCCGAGTAAGAGCCCGAGGGCCCGCAGGCCCGCTGCGGCGGGCCCGGGCAGCGGCCACAATAGGCGCATGTCCGAACCCCATTCCGATGAACTGCTGGCCCAGGTGGCAGCGCTGCCGGGCCTGCCCGGCGTCTACCGCTATTTCGACGCGGCAGGCGGCCTGCTGTACGTGGGCAAGGCCATCAACCTCAAGCGCCGGGTCTCCAGCTACTTCACCAAGAACCATGGCGGCACGCGCATAGGCCACATGGTGGGCAAGATCGCCCGCATGGAGACCACGGTGGTGCGCTCCGAGGCCGAGGCCCTGCTGCTCGAAAACAACCTCATCAAGACGCAGCACCCCAAGTACAACATCCTGTTTAGGGACGACAAGAGCTATCCCTACCTGAAGATCACCGGCGTGGCCGCGCGCGACGGCCAGGCTGGCGAGCCTGCCCACCAGCGCTTCGCGCGCATGGCCTACTACCGTGGTGCCGTGGACAAGCGCCACCGCTACTTCGGTCCCTATCCCAACGCCTGGGCCGTCAAGGAAAGCATCCAGCTGCTGCAGAAGGTCTTCCGGCTGCGCACCTGCGAGGACACGGTCTTTGCCAACCGCTCGCGCCCCTGCCTGCTCTACCAGATCAAGCGCTGCAGCGGCCCTTGCGTGGATCTGATCTCGCCCGAAGCCTATGCGCTGGATGTGCGCAATGCCGAGGCCATGCTGCGCGGCGAAACCCAGGAACTGCTGCGCCAGCTGGAGGCCCGCATGATGGAGCACGCCGGGCGCATGGAATACGAGCAGGCCGCCGAGGTACGCAACCAGATGACGGCGCTGTCGCGCGTGCTGCACCAGCAGGTCATAGAAACCGCCGACGACCGCGACGTGGACATCCTCGCCGTGAAGGTGCAGGGCGGCCGCGCCTGCGTGAACCTGGCCATGGTGCGCGGCGGCCGCCACCTGGGCGACCGGCCGTACTTTCCCGCCAACCTGGGCGATGCCGCCTCGGTCTACGCCGGCGAGGAAGAGGCCAATCTTGCCGAATCCGCGCGCCCGGTTGAGGACATCGTGCTGGAGGCCTTCATCGCCCAGCACTACACCGGCGTGGCCGTGCCGCCCGTGCTCATCGTCAGCCATCCGGTGGACAAGAAGCTGCTGGCCCTGCTGAGCGAGCAAGGCGGCGTGCGCATCACCGCCGTGCAGCAACCGCGCGAGCAGCGGCGCATCTGGCTGGAGATGGCGCAAAAGAACGCCGACATCCAGATGGCCCGCCTGCTGGCCGAAGAAGGCTCGCAGCAGGCGCGCACGCGCGCGCTGGTCGAGGCGCTGGACCTGGCCTGCGAGAACCTGGATGAACTCACCATCGAATGCTTCGACATCTCGCACACGGCGGGCGAGGCCACGCAGGCTTCCTGTGTGGTCTTCCATCACCACAAGATGCAAAGCAGCGAATACCGGCGTTTCAACATCGAAGGCATCACGGGCGGCGACGACTATGCCGCCATGCGCCAGGTGCTGACGCGCCGCTACAGCCGCGTGGCCGAGGCGCAAAGGGAGGCGGGCGGTGCCGAGCTCACGGGCAAGCAGCCGCAACTGCCGGACCTGGTGCTGGTCGACGGCGGCAAGGGCCAGGTCAGCATGGCGCGCGAAGTCTTCGAGCAGCTGGGCCTCGATGTCTCGCGCATCGTGGGCGTGGAAAAGGGCGAGGGGCGCAAGGTCGGCCTGGAAGAGCTGGTCTTTGCCGACGGGCGCGAGAAGATCTACCTGGGCTACGACTCGGCCGCGCTGATGCTGGTGGCCCAGATCCGCGACGAGGCCCACCGCTTCGCCATCACCGGCATGCGCGCGGCGCGTGCCAAGGTGCGGGTGGGCGGCGGCAAGCTCGAGGAGATTCCGGGCGTGGGCCCCAAGAAGCGCGCGCGCCTGCTGCAGCGCTTTGGCGGCGTGCGCGGCGTGTCCGAAGCCACCGTCGAGGACCTGTGCAGCGTGGACGGCATCTCGGCCGCGCTGGCTGAAGATATCTACCGTGCATTGCATTGAAATGACCGTCCCGCAGGCTGCACCGCGGGCCTTGAAACAGAACCTCAAACACCAAGGTACGTGACACAATGGCGGCCATGTTTCTCACAATCCCCACCTTGATGACCTGTACGCGGATCGTCGCGATTCCGCTGATCGTCGGGGTGTTCTACGCGCCGTTCGATGTGGCGACCCGCAACCTGGTCGCCACGGTCATGTTCATCGTCTTCGCAGCCACCGACTGGCTCGACGGCTACCTGGCGCGCAAGCTCAACCAGACATCGGCCTTCGGCGCCTTCCTCGACCCGGTGGCCGACAAGTTCCTGGTCTGCGCGTCGCTGCTGGTGCTGGTGCACCTGCAGCGCACCGATGTGTTCGTGGCCCTGATCATCATCGGCCGCGAGATCGCCATCTCGGCCCTGCGCGAGTGGATGGCGCACCTGGGCGCGGGCAAGAGCGTGGCCGTCCACATGCTCGGCAAGCTCAAGACCACGGCGCAGATGGTGGCCATCCCCTTCCTGCTGTACGACGGCCGTGTGTTCGGCATGATCGACACCGGCGTCTGGGGCCAGGTGCTGATCTGGGTGGCGGCGGTGCTCACCGTCTGGTCGATGGTGTACTACCTGCAAAAAGCCCTGCCCGAGATCCGCGCGCGGGTCACGCACTGAGGGCCTTTCTGGCCGTTCCCGGGATTCTGCGCCAGACACGTCAAACTGTCTGGCGTTGCTACTTTTTTGGAAGCATTTGAATCAGGCAGGGCAGCCGCTGCGGCGTCGTGGATGCGAAGCGGTGAGGCGCATTGCAGCACTGGCAAGGCCTGCAGCGGACAAGTCCATTGTCAACCCTTGTCAATTCGTGAAGCCGCTAGCCTGCGCCGGGCGCAAAAAACCGGCCGCAAAGCCAAAGCTGGCGCCAAAACCGCATAGAATCGTCCCCTGTCGCTGCGATGCGCAGCGTGCATTGACACCTGGAAGGTCGATGGCTTTAATTCACCGATGTCTGCCCCGAGGCAGGCGTCGAACGGCAAGCCAGATTCCGTATCCGTCGCGCCGGGTTTCTGGCCGAGCCAAGTTGGTGGCCGCAGAGACATCCCATTCACTTATTTCTCCAGAGGCATCTTGTGAATAAAACCGAACTGATTGAGCACATCGCTAACAACGCCGACATCTCCAAGGCTGCGGCTGCTCGTGCACTGGATTCCACGATTGAGGCTGTGAAGAAAACCCTCAAAAAGGGTGGTACAGTGTCGCTCGTTGGTTTTGGCACATTCGCCGTTGGTAAGCGCGCTGCTCGTACGGGCCGCAACCCCCGCACCGGCGAAACCATCAAGATCAAGGCCGCCAAGGTTCCAAAGTTCCGTCCGGGCAAGGCATTGAAAGATGCCCTGAACTGACACCAGTCAAGGTGGGGTGCTTAGCTCAGTTGGTAGAGCGGCGCCCTTACAAGGCGTAGGTCGGCGGTTCGACCCCGTCAGCACCCACCAAGAACAAAAGGCGAACGAAAGTTCGCCTTTTCTATTTCTGCCATTGAAAGACGACAGACCATGTTCGAATCCATCCGCAAGCATTCCAAGTTCGTGATGATCTTGTTGTTCTTGCTGATCATTCCCTCGTTCATCTTCGTGGGTGTGAACCAGAACTACTTCACAGAGTCCAGCGTCATCGTCGCACGTGTCGATGGTCATGAGATCAAGCAGGCCGACTGGGAGAACGCGCACCGCATGGAGAGTGATCGCCTGCGCGCCGAGAACCCCAACATCGACCCCAAGCTGCTGGACTCTCCGCAGGCGCGCTACGCCACGCTGGAGAAGATGGTGCGTGACCAGGTGCTGGCCGCTGCCGTGCAGAAGATGCACCTGGCCGCATCCGATGCGCAACTGGTGCGCACGCTGCAGGAGATCCCCGCGATTGCCGCGCTCAAGAAGCCTGATGGCTCGATGGATGCCGAGGCCTATCGCGCCCTGGTCGGATCGCAGGGCCTGACGCCCGAAGGCTTCGAGGCCAACCTGCGCCGCGAACTGTCCATGAACCAGGTGATGGGTGGCGTGACGGGTACGGCCTTTGCGACCGACACCCAGGTCAAGCAGGCCATCGATGCGCTGTACCAGCGCCGCGAAGTGCAGGTGGCCCGCTTTGAAGCCAGCGCCTACGCCAGCAAGGTCCAGCCCACCGAGGCAGACCTCAAGGCCTACTACGATGCCCACACCAGCCAGTTCCAGCAATCGGAGCAGGCCAAGGTGGAATACCTGCTGCTGGACGTTCCCAGCATTGAGGCCGGCATCACGCTGAGCGAAGACGATGTGCGTTCCTACTACAACCAGAACGCCGAGCGCCTGGCCGGCCCCGAAGAGCGCCGTGCCAGCCACATCCTGATCAATGCAAGCAAGGATGCGCCTGCCGCCGAGCAGGAAAAAGCCAAGGCCAAGGCCGAAGAACTGCTGGCCGAGCTGCGCAAGGACCCCAAGCGCTTCGCCGAACTGGCCAAGGCCAATTCGCAGGACGGTGGCTCCGCTGCATCGGGTGGCGATCTGGGCTACTTCGGCCGCGGTGCCATGGTCAAGCCCTTCGAGGACGCAGCCTTCGGCATGAAGGTCGGCGACATCAGCGACGTGGTGCACAGCGACTTCGGCTACCACATCATCTCGCTGGTGGACATCAAGAAGCCCAAGGCGCCGAGCTTCGAGCAGATGCGTCCCAAGCTGGAAGCCGAACTCAAGCAGCAGCAGGCCCAGCGCAAGTTCGCCGAACTGGCGGAAGGCTTCTCCAATGCGGTCTACGAGCAGTCGGACAGCTTGCAGCCCGTGGCCGAGAAGTTCAAGCTCACCGTGCAAAAGGCAGACCATGTGACGCGCCAGCCCGGCCCCAACGTCAAGGGTCCCCTGGCCAACCCCCGCTTCCTGGAGGCGCTGTTCTCCAGCGACTCGCTGAACAACAAGCGCAACACCGACGCAGTGGAGCTGGGTTCCAGCCAACTGGTGGCCGGCCGCGTGGTGGAGTACACGCCTGCCCGCACGCTGCCCATGGCCGAGGTGGGCGACAAGCTGCGCACCCTGTACGTGGCGCAAAAGTCCGCCGAACTGGCCAAGTCCGATGGCGAGGCCAAGCTTGCAGCATGGAAGGCCAAGCCTGATGCGGCGCAACTGCCTGCCGCCAAGGTGATCAGCCGTGACCAGCCCGAAGGCCTGTCGCGCGAAGTGGTGGATGCCGCCCTGCGCGCACCGACCGCTCAGCTGCCTGCCTGGACGGGTGTCGACATGGGTGCCCAAGGCTATGCCGTGGTCAAGATCAACCGCATCGTCGAGCGCCCGGCCGATGATGCACAGGCTGCTGCCGCGCAGAAGCAGGACTTCCTGCGAAGCTCTGCCGTCGCAGAAGCTATGGCATACTACGAGCTTCTCAAGAAACAGCTCAAGGTGCAGATCAAGGTCCCGCGCCCCTGATGAGAGAAATTTCTAGCAAAACAGAAATTTCAGAAATCAAGCGGTTTTTTGGAATAGAATAGCGTTCTTCTACGGTGGCTGTAGCTCAGTTGGTAGAGTCCAGGATTGTGATTCCTGTTGTCGTGGGTTCGAGCCCCATCAGCCACCCCAAATAAAAAGATCCCCAGAGCAAAAATGCTCTGGGGATTTTTGCTTTGGGCGGCAGGGGGACTGGTTGCCCCCGAAAGCTCCAGGGACGCCGGGCAAGGCTCCTGCCGGCTGCGGCTGCATGGAGGATGGCGGCATCCTGCCCGTTGCCCGCGTCCCCCGATGCGCCTTTGTTCCTGCTGCTCCCGATCCGTCACGCAACGCCTGTTCCAAAGCATTTGTCTGCTGGTTTTTGGCATATAATCGAATGCTTCAACGGTGGCTGTAGCTCAGTTGGTAGAGTCCAGGATTGTGATTCCTGTTGTCGTGGGTTCGAGCCCCATCAGCCACCCCAAACAAGAAAATCCCCAGTGCAGAAATGCACTGGGGATTTTTGCTTTGGGCGAAAACTTTTTCTTCCTCGGGCTGGAAGCAGACGGGATATTCGCATGGCCAATCGCGCTGCGGCTGGATTGCGGCCACTCATGCTGCCGTGGATTTTCAGGCGCTTGATGCGAGGCCTGCCTGCCTGACTTCGCGATCTGCCGTATCGCCACCGTGGCCATGCCCGTTGCGCCGGCCGTTCCGCCGAGCTTGCGTGCGCGGACGGCGGGCCGGGCTTGCTGGATGGGGTGTTGCGCTCTGCGCAGGTTTTTATAAGACAAGTCCTATATTTGTCCTATGACCTGTGTCAATAGGTGTTTTGCATTGCTATTGAATTACGATTGCAAACATCAATCAAGAGCAATGGCGCAGGGCTTGCAGGCCTGTCGCATGGTCCCCCGCCAACGAGAAGCACGCTTGCATGAAAAATCCCGGTTACACGCGCAACGGCTGTCCAGGCGGCAGGTGGCAACGGCCCCGTGGCTTCACCCTCATCGAGATGATGGTTGTGGTGGCGCTGGTCGCGATTCTGGCCGCTCTGGCCGCTCCTTCCTTCATCGTCCAAATAGCCAACCAGCGCGTCAGCTCGGCTGCGCTCGAGTTGCAGTCGTTGCTGCAGCTGGCTCGCTCCGAAGCGGTCTACAAACGGGTGGAAAGCAGCTTCGTGGGTGCGGGGCAGACATGGTCCGCCAAGTCGGGAGGGCAACTGGTGCGCGAGGCCCGGGTGCCTGATGCCGTGACCGTGTCGCCCTCCGGTGATTCTTCCCAGGGCGTCCTGTTCGAAACCACGGGGACCGCCAGGCAGTTCTCCGGCGCCAGCACGCTGTACACGCTGACCGTCACGGCTCGCCATGCCACGCGCATGCACTGCCTGAGAGTGACTCGCGCCGGGCTTGTGCGCCAGCAGCGGCTGCCTGCCGGCGGCAGTTGCTGATGCGCGTGCAACGGGTCTGCAACATGTCCATTCCTTTTTCTTCTCGCAGGCAACGCGGCGCAGGCCTTATCGAGGTACTCGTCGCCGTGCTGCTGGTGGCCGTGGGGCTGCTGGGCGCCGTGCGCATCCATGTGCGTGCCATTGAATACACCGTGGATACCGAGCGGCGCCAGATGGCATCCATGCTGGCTTCCGAACTGCTGGAGACCCTGCGGGGGGATACGGCCACGGTCCTGGACGCGAAGGGTGCGCCCGTGGAGGAACTGGCCGGCTATCAGAAGCTGCAGGGGGCCGCGATGCCCGCGGCCCTTGCGGCCTGCCAGCCTTTGCCGCAGCCGCGGGCGCAGCGCCTGGCCTGCTGGGGCGACCGGGCCCGCAAGCTGGTGCCCGATCTCACCGCGGACCGCATCGACAGCTCCTTCGCCGTGAGCGCCGATGCCGATGGCCTGGTGTCCGTGACGGTGGCCTGGCCGGTCAAGAAAGGCCAATGTCTGGATGGAAGCGACAATGAATTTTGCACATTCACGCTGCGGTCGCGGCTTTGAGCGCGGGCCGGGCGCACGGGCGTGCCGCATGCGCATGCCCTCCCAGGCGGGCCTGTCCCTGGTGGAGATTCTGGTGGCGCTGGCCATCGGCCTGTTCCTCGTGCTGATTGCCACCACCATCTACATGCAGGGGCTGTCGAGCTTCGGTTTTCGCGTGGGGCAGAGCGAGAACCTCGGCAACAGCCGGCTGGCATTGGCCGTGCTGGACTCCGAGTTTTCCAAGGCAGGCTACAGAAGAGACCCTTCGCAGGCGATGTTCGACGCATTTCCTGCCGATTCCTCGCCCCATCCCAACGGCTGCCAGTTCGCCCAGGGACAGGCGCTCTACGCGGCTGACGCGCAGAGCATCTGCCTTCGCTTCCAGCCCCGGGACGCTGCGGAAACCGATTGTGCGGGCACGCCCGCGAACCTGGGAGCCGCCGGCCCCTATGACGCTCCGGCGCCGGCGACCGGCATGTTCGCGGAGAAATACACCGTTGAAAGTGGTGTGCTGGTCTGCCGGGCTGCGCAGGAGGTTGTGCCGCTTGCCGATGGCGTGCGGGCGGTGCATTTCGAGTTCGGCATCGATCGGCAGACAGCGCCCGGCGCGATACGTCGGGTCGATGCCTTCGCGGCCACGTTGCCCGGGCAGCAGGAAGCCATCCGTTCCCTGCGCCTTGCCCTCTTGCTGGAAAGCTCCGGCAAGGTGACGCAGGGCATGGCCTCCACCGTCTGCGAGCGTTGGGCGCAACTGGGCGGCGCCGCGGCCCGATGCGATGCGAATGCCGGCGCCCTGCTGCAACTGGCCACCGGCACGCTCACCCTGAGGAATCTGATGCCATGACCGCGCTGATCGGAGCCCGGAGCCGCCGCTGCATGTCCTGTGTCCTGGACGGGCGCCAGCGCGGCAATGCCTTGCTGGTGTCCATGATCATGCTGCTGCTGGTGTTGTTGCTGGCGGTGGTCGGCATGCGCGTGGCCACGCTGGAGGCGCGCATCGCCGCCAACATGGTGGATAGCCAGCGGCTGTATGAAACCGCGGATGGCACGCTGCGAGAAGGCGAGCGCAAGCTGCTGGAGCATGCCGTCGCGCTCAAGCCCTGCAATGGCGCCGGCACTCCGGTGGCCGAGGGCAGCGGCATTCCCTGCTCGGTGTCCGATGTGCGTACGGACTCCATCGGGCTCGGTACGGATTTTCGGACGACCAAGGCCAAGGCGGCCGGGTTTCAGAAGCCCGATGGGTACTGGTATCCCCGATACATCACGACCGCCTGTCCCAAGTCGGGTAGTGCGACGTCCGCGCTGGATGCACCCGCCACCGGCTGCACGGACTTCTATGAGGTCAATGCCCAGGCCACGGAAAAGTCGCAGGCTCAGGCCTGCGGAGCGGATGCGCTGTGCCTGCGGTCCAGCGTCAACATGTTCATAAAGTAAGCAGGGGGAGGGAGCTTCAATGGCTCGCATTGCAAGTTGGAAAACCATGCATGGCCCGAGGGCGCGCCAGGGCCGGGCACTCGCGTGGCCGGCCCTGGCGCTGTGGACGTGCGCACTGGCACTGGCCAGTACGCCGGCGCATGCCCAGGGGCGCGCGGACACCGTGCTGTCCCAGATGCCGCTGTTCGTGAACCAGGCGCTGGCGCCCTTGAACATGCTGGTGATGGGGCGTGACCACAAGCTGTACTACGAGGCCTACAACGATGCCTCCGACCTCAACGGCGACGGTGTGATCGATGTCGGATACAAGCCGGACCAGATCGACTACTACGGCTACTTCAACAACAACGTCTGCTACAGCTATTCCAAGGGTGTTTTCGTGCCCTCGCAGGCAGCGACCGGAAGCAACAGGAAAAAGTGCTCGAACAACTGGAGTGGCGACTTCCTGAACTATCTGGGCACATCGCGCATGGACGCCATACGCCGCGTGCTCTATGGCGGCATGCGTGCGGAGGACACGGCTTCGCGCACCGTTTTGCAGACCGCCTACATTCCCAGGGATGCGCACAGCTGGGGCAAGGCCTATGACCCTGCGCGGGATCTCGGGGTCTACAGCATTTCGGACTATGCGCCGCTGCGCCAGCCGGCGTCCGGCACGCGCCATCTGTTTGCCGTCACCACGCTGGGGGAGGCCGCTGGCGTCATCACCCAGTTGCGCGTGCTCAATGACTCCTCGTTCCAGATCTGGGATTGGGTGTCCCAGGAGGGCTTTGCAGGGCAGAGCAACTGTGCAGGCGGCAATTCGTGCGCGCGAGGCACCAGCAGGATCACCGACTACAACCTGCTTGTGGAGGCCTGCTCCAGCAGCAATGTCCAGTTGCTCGAGGCCAGCTGCAAGGCCTATCCCAACGGCGGCAAGACCATCTACAAGCCCACGGGGCTGCTGCACGACTTCGGAGAGAACGGGAAGATGTACTTCGGCCTGCTCACAGGCTCGTACGAGAAAAACATCGCCGGCGGCGTGCTGCGCCGCAATATCAGCAATTTCGCAGAGGAGGTCGACCCTCAGACGGGCCAGTTCAGGACGGGTGTCAATGGCGTGGTCGCCAACATAGACCGCCAGCGCCTGATCGGCTACACCGGCGGCAAATACGTGGAATGCGGCTGGATCACGTCCGGCCCCATCAGTTCGCTGGACAAGCCTTCAAAGTGCGCCATGTGGGGCAATCCCATCAGCGAAATGATGTTCGAGACCATGCGCTATTTCGGCGGCGCGTCCCAGGCCCTCGGCATCTATGACTACGCCGGCGGCTCCTCCAAGGACGCGTCCCTGGGCCTGTCCAAGCCCGCCTGGGAAACGCCCTACAAGGCCAAGGCCGAAGGCGGGGGCGGCTACCAGTACTGCTCCCGTCCCGTCATGACGGTGCTCAGCGACATCAATCCCTCCTACGACGGCAAGCTGCCCGGCAGCCGCTACGCGAGCGTCGGCGCCAGCGCCCTCAATGGCTTCAATGTCTCTGACGAGGTGGCGGCCATCGGCTCGGCCGAGCGCATAGACGGGAAGAACTTCTTCATCGGCCAGTCAACGTCGGCCAATGCCGACCAGGCTCCTTCGGTCAAGACCATTGCAGACCTGTCCTGGGCGCGCGGCCTGTCTCCCGAGGAGCCCAGCAAGGAAGGCACCTACTATGCCGCCGGTGTGGCCCGTTTCGGCGCCAGGAATGCCATCTTCGGCAACAGCCAGGGCAAGAATGCGCTGAGGACCTACTCCGTGGCCATTGCGTCACCGCTGCCGGAAATACGCTTTCCGATCGGCGGCAAACGCTTTGTGACCATTGCGCCGTTTGCCAAGACCGTCTCCGGCAGTGCCGGTGGCAGCACCGTGAACAATGCGGTCTTCACGCCGACCAACCAGATCGTCGACTACTACGTGGTCAACATTGCCAACACGGGCAAGGCGGACATCGATGCCTCGGTCAATGGCGGGCGGCCCTATGCGGAGTTCCGCATCAACTACGAGGACGTGGAGCAGGGCGCCGACCATGACATGGACGCCATCGCGCGCTACACGGTCGCGCTGCAGGCCGATGGCAAGGTGAAGATCGACATGGTGTCCGAATACGCCGCTGGCGGCCTGGGACAGCACATGGGCTATGTGATCTCGGGCACCACCAAGGACGGCATGTACCTGGAGGTGCGTGACAAGGATACGGCCTCGGCCTACTACGCCTACAACACGCCACCCAATCGCGATCCGGGCTACTGCCGGGGCAGCATCTCGGCCCAGCAGCGCACGGAATGCACGAACCTGGGGCTCACGGCCACCCGCAGCTTCACTCCCGGCAATGCGACCGACGCGGGCAGCTTCCTGAAGGGGCCGCTGTGGTATGCCGCCAAGTACGGTGTGCCGGACCGCGACCCCTCCAAGATCACGGGAGATCCGGACAACTATTTTCTGGTGACCAATGCCGGCACGCTCAAGGACCAATTGACCAAGGCGTTCAACGACATCCTGCAGAGCATCAGTTCCGTGACGGCGGTCAGCGTGGACATGCCCACTGCGACACTGGGCGAAGGCGCCGACCTGTACCGGACCACGTTCGAGGTCCAGTACTGGAGCGGCGATGTCATCCGCGAGAAGCTCACTACCAGCGACAGAACGCTGGTCTGGAGCGCGGCGGAACTCCTGTCGGCGCGGTCCGCCGATGACCGCAAGATCTACTATCCCAGCAGGACCGGCAGTGCCGTGTCGCTGAGCCCTTTCACGTACTCCAGTCTCAGCGGGCAGCGCTCCGATGCGTCCTGGCTGGCCGTGCTCAACACGGACCCGGCCACGAACTCCGCCGATGGCCAGGCAAAAAAGCGCATCGAGTTCCTGCGTGGCGAGGTGCGCGATGACTTGCGCGTGCGCAAGCCCCTGGACAGCGGAAAGCCCAATGTGCTGGGCGATATCGTCAATTCCTCGCTGGTGCGGGTCAAGGGCGGCCTGTACCGCGCCTCCGCTGCGGACAAGCTGGAGGGCAGCACCACCTATGCCGCCTTTGCCGCGAAACAGGCTGCCAAGGAGATGCTGTATGTGGGCGCCAACGACGGCATGCTGCACGCCTTCGATGCGGCATCGGGCAAGGAGGAGTTCGCCTTCATTCCATCGGGCGTGAAGGATTCGCTCAATGTCCTGGCGTCCCGGTATGGCACGGGCGGCGCTCCCCACCGCTACTTCGTGGACGGGACGCCCGTGGTCTCGGATGTCTACTTCGGCAACGCCTGGCACAGGGTGCTGGTCGGCAGCCTGGGCGCGGGCGGGCGGCAGGTCTTCGCGCTGGACGTCACGGACCCCACCTCCCCCCGGTTGCTGTGGGAGTTCGGGGTTGAACAGGACGAACGCATGGGTTACTCGATGCCCGCGCCTGTCGTTGCGCGGCTCAACGACGCCGGCCGGTCCAAGGGCAGGTGGGTGGTGTTCCTGTCCAATGGCTACCAGGCGTCGAACAGCGCCTCCGGCGAGTCCAGCCTGTTTGTGCTGGATGTCTCCAGTGGCGAGGTCATCCGGCGCTTTGATTTCGCGGCAGGCATGACGGCTGCGGAGCTGAACGCGCTGCCTGCGCCGAAGAACGGCCTGTCGCGTGCCGCCGTGGTGGACAACAACGGCGATGGCAAGGTGGACCTGGCCTATGCCGGTGATCTTGCGGGCAATGTATGGCGCGTGGACCTGGCCAGTGGTGCCAGCGGCTCATGGAATGCGCAACTGTTCTTTGTGGCACGCGAGTCCGAACGCAGCGGCGGCAAGCGGCTGTCCATCACCACCGCACCCTACGTGGTGCGGCACTCCAGCGGCAAGGGCGATGTGGTGGCCTTCGGCACGGGCCGCTTCATGACGGATGACGACAAGCTGGACATGCGCCGGCAATCGGTGTTCGGCGTCTGGGATCGCTACGGCACACCCGCCACGACTGCGCCGCAGCCGCTGCCTACCGCCGGCAAGGGGCGCGGGGATCTGCAGGCCCAGCAGTTCACCCAGGTGAGCGGCTTTCCGGGCAAGTTCGCCCTGTCGGCCAACCCGGTCACCTGGTACAAGGACGCCACCAGCACCGCCGACTCCAATGTGCACAGCTGGGGCTGGTACGTCGATCTGCCGCGCGACGGAGAAAGACTGGTCTACGACATGAGCCTGTACGGGCGGGGACTGGTGTTCACCTCCATCCGGCCGCCGCTGGGCGACCCCTGCTCCGCAGGCCTGGCCAGCACGATCTACGCCATCGATCCCGACACCGGGGGCAAGACCGACTATGTCGCCTTCGATGTGAACGGCGACGGCATCTTCAACGCCTCCGACAACCTGGCAGGCCAGCAGGTCAACGGCCGCGAGGTGGGGCCGGGCAGGCCCACCATCAGCGGCGCGAAGATCTTCGACTCCAGCGGAAAGCCAAGCGGGGCGGGAGACCCAGTCAAGACCGGGGGCGACGATATCAACAGCGGAGTGGACCGGGGGCGACAGAGCTGGCGCCGCCAGCCAGCGAACCCGTGACCGCCATGCCATCCACTACACACAGGGGCCTGCCGGCCCCGGCCGTCTGGCTGGCCCTGCGGGCCTCCAAGGAGAAATGCGTGCGCAGCAAGCTACATGGATTCACGCTGATCGAGCTGATGATCACGGTGGCCGTGGTCGCCATCCTTTCGGCGATCGCCTACCCCTCCTACCAGGAATACGTGCTGCGATCGCGGCGCGTGGAGGCGCAAAGCCTGCTGGGCGAGGCCGCCGCCCGGCAGGAGCGCTGGCGGGCGCAGAACGGCGGCTACACAAGCTCCGTCGCCAACCTCAGACTGCCCTGGGGGGACAAGTCCGAGAACGGCCACTACACCCTGACGATGGCCACGGCCGCCAATGACGGCGGCTACACGCTCAAGGCCACGCGCACAGGCCGCCAGGCATCGGACAGGCGCTGCGGCGACTACACCCTGAACGCCCTGGGCGTGAAGGGCATCTCGCCCTTGGGAACGGTGGGAGACTGCTGGCGCTGAGCGCCACCGGGGCCGGGGCCTCAGTCCTGCGCCTCATCCACAAATTCCACCATGGCCGCCGACACCTTGGGCAAGCGGCCTCGTACCCGTGCCGTGCTACCGCAGTCAGGTGCGTTGCGAATCCAGCTGCTCACCGTTCCTGGCCACTTCCTGCGCCTTGGAGTAGCTTTCGATCAGCAACTGGTAAGGCGGGAAGACTGCGCTGTAGGCCTGCGCCCACTGCAACGCGTCCTCACGGTTCCAGGTCTTTTGCACCTCCGAGCACACCGCCGCCGTGTCCATCGGCACGACACCAGCCTGCACGATGCGCGCCAGCGTGATCTCCTGCGCCATTTTCGAGTAGGTCCCCGAGGCGTCGATCACCGCGAAGACCTGGTAGCCCTCGTGCACTGCGGCGATGCTGGGGAAGGCCATGCAAACGCTGGTGATCGTCCCCGCGATGATGAGCTGCCTGCGCCCAGTGGCCTTGACGGCAGCGACGAACTCCGGGTTGTCCCAGGCGTTGATCTCGCCCTTGCGCGCAACGTACCGGGCATGCGGGGCGTACTGGTGGATCTCGGGGATCAAGGGGCCGTTCGGACCCTGCGGCACCGATGCGGTGGTGATGACCGGGATCTTCGCCAGTGTCGCTACCTTGGCGAGTGTGGTGGCATTGGCACGCACCTCGGTGAAGGGCATGTCCTTGATGGTCTGGAACAGGCCGCTTTGATGGTCGATCAGCAGCATCGCCACATTGTCGGGATCGATGACCGGGCGGGCGCCGTTGAAGTTGGCGATGGTTTGGGGTGTGCTCACGGTCTTCTCCTCAATTGCCCTGGGTGAGCATGGTGTGGCTCGTGATCAGGTTGCGGTAGTCGGGGATGTGGTTGGAAAACAGAGTGCCCAGCCCCTGCACGTCGTTGCGCCAGTCGCGGTGCAGTTCGCAGGCAGCGCCGAACCAGCTCATCAGTTGCACGCCGGCCTGCGACATGCGATTCCACGCCGCATCGCGGGTGATGGGGTTGAAGGTACCGGAGGCGTCAGTGATCACGAAGACGTCGAAGCCTTCCTCGATGGCCGACAGTGCGGGAAAGGCCACGCACACCTCGGTCACCACGCCGGCGATGATGAGTTGCTTCTTGCCCGTGGCCTTCACGGCCTTGACGAAGTCCTCGTTGTCCCAGGCGTTGATGTTGCCGGGCCGGGCGATGTAGGGCGCCTGGGGAAACTGGCTCTTGAGCTCCGGCACCAGCGGTCCGTTGGGGCCGTTCTCGAAGCTGGTCGTCAGGATGGTGGGCAGCTTGAAATAGCTGGCGATGTCGGCCAGCGCCAGCACGTTGTTCTTGAACTTGTCCGGGTCGATGTCGCGTACAAGGGACAGCAGGCCGGTCTGGTGGTCTACCAGCAGCACGGCGGCGTTGTCCTTGTCCAGGCGGACGTAGGGCTTGGTCATGGTGAATCTCCTTGGGTCGCCCAGACAAAGGTCTTGGCTGACGGATAGAGAATAGGATTTGAACGATGAACGCGGTAGTCGTTAATATTTGCCATCAGAGTCCTATCTGAGGAACGATGAAGGCGGTGTGCAATGAAAGACCTGAACGACCTCTACTACTACGTGCAGGTGGTGGACCACGGCGGCTTTGCGCCCGCGGGCCGCGCGCTGGGGATGCCCAAATCCAAGCTGAGCCGGCGCATCGCGCAGCTGGAGGAGCGTCTCGGCACGCGCCTGATCCAGCGCTCCACGCGGCGATTTGCCGTCACCGAGACCGGCCAGACCTACTACGGCCACTGCAAGGCGATGCTGGTGGAGGCCGACGCCGCCGACGAGGCCATCGCGCTGACCCACGCCGAGCCGCGCGGCATCGTGCGCATGACCTGCCCGGTGGCGCTGCTCGATGCGCGCATCGCCGACATGCTAGCGGCCTTCATGGCCGCGTATCCGCGCGTGGAGATCCACCTCGAGGAAACCAACCGCCGCGTGGACGTGGTGGGCGAAGGAATCGACGTTGCCATCCGCGTGCGCCCGCCGCCGCTGGAAGACAGCGACCTGGTGATGCGCATGCTCGCCGAGCGCGGGCAATGCCTGGTGGCCTGCCCGCGACTGTTGACAGGCGGCATCCCCCAGGTGCCCGCCGATCTGGCAGGCCTGCCGAGCATGGACCTGGGCCTGCCGCAGCACGAGCATGTGTGGCACCTGATCGGCCCGGACGGCACGCAGGTGGCCATCCGCCACCGGCCGCGCCTGGTCACGCGCGGCATGCTGGCGCTGCGCGCGGCGGCCTTGGCGGGGGTGGGCGTGGTGCAACTGCCCTCGATGATGGTGCGCGAGCAGATCGCGCGCGGTGAACTGTTCCACGTCATCCCGGGCTGGGCGCCACGGCGCGAGATCATCCATGCGGTGTTCGCCTCACGGCGCGGGCTGCTGCCGGCCGTGCGGGCGCTGCTGGATTTTCTGGCAGAGCGGTTTGAGGCGCTGGACGAAGACTGAGCTGCCGGCAAGCCGACTGGCTACCACCCGGAGCTCCATCTTCATCGCTGACAGATGAATGATCCGGCCGGGTGCCTTGATGCCTTCCACCTCCGGAAGCTGCTTTTCCAGAGCGACCAGATTTTCAATCAATCGGGACCGTGCGATCACGCGGCCGTCGTGTTGCATCTGCGCCGAGCGGACGCCAGGAGACAGCTCTTGTGCGCCATCGATCCTGCCCGTAGAGCACGGCAATGTCCCGGTGCTTGCCGTTCGTCAGGCACGTAGTCAGGCACGTCGAACCCACTCCGGACGGCATCACGTCAAGCGTGTATGGCGCCACCCGGGCGCCGTTGGACGATATCGAAAGCTAGGGGTACCTGAAGCCCGAGACCAGTGCGGGCCCTTGGACTTCTTTGGACGTATTGGGATTTCTTGGGATGCCAGGATGGCCTGCCCGGAGGGACTCGAACCCCCGACCTATTGCTTAGAAGGCAATTGCTCTATCCGGTTGAGCTACGGGCAGGTATGGCCGCTGACGGGCCAGCGCGGATCATACCCGCAATGGGTGGGCGCTCAGGGCTTGGCGGCGTGCCCTGGCGCCCTTGCCGTCATTCGGCGTCGTCTTCTTCCTCGAAAACCACCGAAGGAGGTGCCATCACGCGCGCCATGTCGGTCATCGTGGGCACCAGGCCGCGTGCAAGGTAGCTGTAGGGCGTGTCGGGCTCCAGCGCTGCAGCGGCAAGATTGGCCATGGGCTGGTTCATCGTCAGGTAGTAGCTGCCCACGGGCGCTTCGACGGCGCCGCGCGTGAGCGCATAGGCGCCGCTGGTGGGCGTGGCCGAGCGGGCTTCGTTGTACGAGTCGGCCAGCAGCTGGCCGGGCTCGGCCACCTTGAGCACCTGCAGGCCCAGCAGCCGCAGCCTGTCCACGGCGGGCTGGGCGCTGGCGGACAGCCAGTAGCCGCAGGAGCGCGGGCGCGACAGCGTGGTGCGCGGCTGCAGCGAAGCGTTCCAGTCCACGCGCACCTGCTGGTCGGCGCCCGTATCGGGCTGGATCATGGTGAGGGTGCGCTGCTCGGGGGTCTGCTCGGCCAGTACGGCCAGTTGCTGGTGGCAGGCAAGGGAGGCGGTCTCGCGCGCCACGAAGGCCTGCACCTGGGTGAGGTCCTTGGCGCGCTCGGCACTGGAATGCAGCATGCGTGTGGACGCGGTGACCAGGGTGTGCACGCGCCGCTGGATGTGGGCGCGGCCCAGGTCCGAGCCGCGGCTGCTGACCAGGTAGCCCACCGAGTTCTTGAGCCCGCTGACGTTGCGCAGCGAATCGGGCGCGAGGCTGCCCATGGAGATGGACTTGTCCTGCAGATCCTGGCTGGTGGTGTAGTACCAGTCGCTGCTCAGCCCGGCCTGCGACAGCGCGGTGCGCAGCGGCGCCGTGTACCACTCGCGCGCAGCCTTGGTCACGAATTCATTCTGGTTGGCCGTGGCCGAGTACTGCAGCAGGGCGTCGTAGCGCTGTATGGCCTGGTACTTCTGCAGGAAGACGCTGGCGGCGGGGAATTCCTGCAGGTCCACCACGGCGACGGGGCGGTAGTCGCGCGCCAGCGTGGCCAGGGCCTTGGCCTCCGGCGTGTTCAGGAGCAGGTGGTCATGGGCGATGTCGGTGCCATCGGCTGCATTGCGCGTGCCGGCTTCCACGGCGTCGGGGTTGGCGCGCGGCACGAGGATCACGTTGATCTGCTGCAGCAGCGGCTCCAGCAGGCCGCCGGGAGCGAGCTCGCGGGCGATGATGAGCAAGGCCTCCGTGCCCGCAGGTTCGTCGCCGTGCTGGCCGGCCACGAGCATGACCGTGGGGCGGCGGCTGTCATAGAGCGCCGACGGCTGAATGCCGGGTGCGCGCGTGGCCACCAGGGCCTGGATGGGGCTGCCGCGCTGCGAGCTGCCGGGCTGCACGATACCCAGGCGCGTGTCGCGGCCCAGGGATTTGCTGGCCTGGCTGTTCAGCCAGGAAGACAGTTCGCTGGCCGTGGTGAACTGGTTGCGCTGCGGCGCCAGGCCCGGTGTGTCGTAGCGGGTGGCTGGATCGGGAAAGCGCGCAGCCACGGCCGCGTTGTAGGGCAGGGGGACCAGGTTGTTGGCCGGCGCGATGGGCTGCGTGGTCGCCTGGGGCACCACGGGGGTGGCCGGGGCCGGCCGGGTGGGGGCGGGCGCCTGGGGCTTGGAGGTGGGCCATGGCGGCAGCGGGGTGCTGGCGCAGGCGGAAAGCAGGGCTGCGCACGCCAGGGCCGACCACCGCAACCTGTCCTGTGGCAGCTCCGAATCGGGGCGCTGGCTGGAGGGGGTGGCGTGTGGGGTCTGCAGTGTCATGGCGTGGCCTTGAGGAACCAGTCGGGGGAGTCTTTGGAAATCCGGGAAAAGGGCGCGGCCTTCAATCGCCGCAGGCCGCAATGCTATCGGGATGATAGCCATGCAGGCTTGCGGCGCGCTGTCGGCTGAATGCGCAATCTGCGCCATGTGAAAAGGGCTGCAGCCCCGGAGAGATGCAGCCCGTTTTTGCTGGCGGATTCCTCGGCTTGCAGCAGGGCATGCCAAGGAGCCGTGGTGCAGGTCAGCGACCGTAGCCGCCGCGCGAGGGGCCGCCACGGCCACCGCCGCCGAAGCCGCCACCACCGCCGCCGCCACCATTGCCGCCGCGGTTGAAGCCGCCACGGCGGCCGCGTTCGGCCATGGTGTCCACGCTGGTGCGCATCGGATCGGGCTGGCCGCCACCTGCGCTGCCACGGGGGCCGCTGCTGCGTGCATGGCCCAGCTGCGTGCCCAGGTGGGCATCAGCGCGCGGGGGTTGGTCATCGAAGCGACGGACACCGCCGCCGCCTTCGCCGTCAGGGCGCGGGCCGCGCCTGGGGGCGTTCTGGGGGGCTGCCTTGGGACGGTGGGCGGCGCCGGAGCCATTGCCCGGACCATCGAAGCGATCGCGGCGCGGCTTGTTGTTGGCGCTTGCACCGGCGTGGTTGCGGCCACGGCCCTGGCCGCCAGCGTTGCCTTCGGAGCGGCCTTCGTCCGAGCCGGCCTTGGGAGCCTGGCCACGGCCACCTGCGCGGCCGCCACGGTCGGGCTGGGTGGCCTTGGTGGTGCGGATGCGGTCCATCATTTCCTGGCGCGCAGCCTTGGCGGCGGCCTGCATGACGTCACGGCTGGGCGGCTTGCCCGCACCGCCCCAGATGGTCTGGCGGCCCATGGCGATGGGTTCGGCCACTTCGTCCTCTTCAGGGCCGAAGCCTTCGAGCACCTGCACAGGGATTTCCTGCTTGGTGAAGCGCTCGATGTCCATCATGAAGCCTTCTTCGTCCATGCAGACCAGGCTGACGGCGTGGCCTTCGCGACCGGCACGGCCCGTGCGGCCGATGCGGTGCACGTAGTCCTCGGACACGTTGGGGATCTCGTAGTTCACGACGTGCGGCAGCTCATCGATATCGATGCCGCGTGCAGCGATGTCGGTGGCGACCAGGGCGCGCAGCTCGCCGGTCTTGAAGCCGGCCAGGGCCTGGGTGCGGGCGCTCTGGCTCTTGTTGCCGTGCAGCGCCATGGCGCTGATGTTGTTCTTGGTCAGGAATTCGGCAACGTTGTTGGCGCCGAACTTGGTGCGCGTGAACACCAGAACCTGGCTCCAGTTGTTCTCGTTGATGATGTGCAGCAGCACCTGCTTTTTCTTGCCGCGGCCCACGGGGTGGATCACCTGGGTGATGCGCTGGACCGTGGTGTTGCTGGGCGTGACCTGGATGGACTGCGGGTTGCGCAGCAGGCCGTTGGCCAGGTCGCGGATCTCGTCGCTGAAGGTGGCCGAGAACAGCAGGCTTTGCTTGTCCTTGGGCACCAGGGCCAGCACCTTCTTGACGTCATGGATGAAGCCCATGTCCAGCATGCGGTCGGCTTCGTCGAGCACCAGGACTTCGACGGTGGACAGGTCCATGAAGCCTTGCTGCTGCAGATCCAGCAGGCGGCCCGGCGTGGCGACCAGGATGTCCACGCCCTTCTTGATGCGGTCGATCTGGGGCTTCATGCCCACGCCGCCGAAGATGACGGTGGAGTTGATGTCCAGGTACTTGGCGTAGCTGCGCACCGATTCCTCGACCTGTGCCGCGAGTTCACGCGTGGGCGTCAGCACCAGGGCGCGGATGCCCTTGCCGCCGAACTTGTTGCGCGGCACCTGGCCTTGCGAGAGGCGGTGCAGCATGGGCAGGGTGAAGGCAGCGGTCTTGCCGGTGCCGGTCTGGGCACCTGCCAGCAGGTCGTGGCCGGCGAGCACCGCAGGGATGGCCTGTGCCTGGATGGGAGTCGGGTTCTCGTAACCCTCCTCAAGCACGGCCTTCAGAATGGCGGGAGCCAGATTCAGTTCTTCAAATGTCATGTGATCAAAGATGCGCCCGTCCGGGGCGCTGGGTATCTGCCTGTCGAGGCAACCAGGGCGGTTGCCGGACCAGTCGTAGGCGGATGTAGTTCAATGTCGGGAGCCTGGAAAACAGCGTCCATCGTCCCCAGCTGGAATGCTGATGTCACGGGCAACTGGAACCCGTGACGCAGGGTATTGTCGCATGCGCGGATAATCACGGCTGGCGTGCAACTGATTTGTTGCCCGGTTTTTGCAGAAATCAACGATTCAAGTACTCGGACCAGAATGGCTCAATACGTTTTCTCGATGAACCACCTCACCAAGACCGTGCCGCCCAAGCGGCAGATCTTGAAGGACATCTCTCTCAGCTTTTTCCCGGGCGCCAAGATCGGCGTGCTGGGTCTGAACGGCTCGGGCAAGTCCTCGCTGCTCAAGATCATGGCTGGGGTGGACAAGGAATTCGAAGGCGAGGCGCTGCCCATGCAGGGCCTGTCCATCGGCTACCTGCCGCAGGAGCCGCAGCTCAATGCGGAGCACACCGTGCGCCAGGCCGTGGAAGAGGCCATGGCCGAAGTCAACGCGGCCCGTTCGCGCCTCGATGAAATCTACGCCGCCTATGCCGAGCCCGACGCCGACTTCGACGCGCTGGCCGCCGAGCAAGGCGAGCTCGAAGCCAAGATCGCCGCTGCCGGCACCGACTCCGAGCACCAGCTGGAGATCGCTGCCGACGCCCTGCGCCTGCCGGCCTGGGATGCCGTGATCGGCAAGCTGTCCGGTGGCGAAAAGCGCCGCGTGGCCCTGTGCAAGCTGCTGCTGTCCAAGCCCGACATGCTGCTGCTTGACGAACCCACCAACCACTTGGACGCCGAGTCCGTGGAATGGCTGGAGCAATTCCTGCACCGCTTCACCGGCACCGTGGTGGCCATCACCCACGATCGCTACTTCCTGGACAACGCTGCCGAGTGGATTCTGGAACTGGACCGTGGCCACGGCATTCCCTACAAGGGCAACTACTCCGAATGGCTGTTCCAGAAGCAAAGCCGCCTGGAGTCCGAGCAAAAGGGCGAGGAAGCCCGCGCCAAGGCCCTGAAGAAGGAACTGGAGTGGGTTCGCCAGAATGCCAAGGGCCGCCAGACCAAGTCCAAGGCCCGTATCGCGCGCTTCGAGGAACTGAGCGATTTCGAATACCAAAAGCGCAACGAAACCCAGGAAATCTTCATTCCTGTGGCCGAGCGCCTGGGCACCCAGGTCATCGAGTTCAACAACGTCACCAAGAGCTTTGGCGACCGCGTGCTCATCGACAACCTGACCATGAACATCCCCGCTGGCGCCATCGTCGGCATCATCGGCCCCAACGGTGCAGGCAAGTCCACGCTGTTCAAGCTGATCGCGGGGCGCGAGCAGGCCGACTCCGGCGAAGTCATCGTGGGCCAGACGGTCAAGATGGCCTATGTGGAGCAGACGCGTGACGCGCTGGCCAACGACAAGACGGTGTGGGAAGACATCTCGGGCGGGCTGGACATCATCAACGTCGGCAAGTTCCAGATGGCTTCGCGTGCCTACGCAGGCCGCTTCAACTTCAACGGCCAGGACCAGCAAAAGAAGGTCGGCAACCTCTCCGGCGGCGAGCGCGGCCGCCTGCACCTGGCCAAGACGCTGATCCAGGGCGGCAACGTGCTGCTGCTGGACGAGCCGTCCAACGACCTGGACGTGGAAACCCTGCGCGCGCTGGAAGATGCGCTGCTGGAGTATGCGGGCACGGTGCTGGTGATCTCCCACGATCGCTGGTTCCTCGACCGTATCGCCACGCACATCCTGGCCGCCGAAGGCGATTCGCAATGGGTGTACTTCGACGGCAACTACCAGGAGTACGAAGCCGATAAGAAAAAGCGTCTGGGCGAGGAGGGTGCCAAGCCCAAGCGCATGCGCTACAAGGCACTGAAGTAAGCATCAAAGGCAAGCCTCAAAGCGCCTCCGGCACGGGCTGGAGCCTGTATTCTTCGGGCCATGAATCCTCCACCCGTTTCTGTTGCCGCGTTGCAAGCCTGCCTGGTGCAGGCTGTGCGTGGCTCGGAGGCGCTGATCCTGCGGCTGCTGCAGCGCACGGCGCATGCCATGGAGCAGGCCGACCAGCCGGGCTCGGGCCTGCCGCGCCGCGCTGAAATCCCCGAGGCGCTGGAGCTGCTGGCCCGCCACCGGGCGCCCATGCTCAAGGGCTATGGGCGGGCGCTGCTGGAATGCTTTGGTCAATCCGGCGGCGCTGCGGCCTGGCCCCCTGTGCCTGGCATGTCCGGTGCATCCGGTGTGCCCGGAACCACCGATTTCGCCTCTCTCTCCCTCCTGGACGACTCCGTGCTGCAGTCGCAGCTGGCCCACCAGCGCCTGCTGCAGCATGTGGCGCCGCAGGTGGAGATCGCGCTGGCCGAGCTCGATGCCCTGGTCAGCGCCGTCCAGGGCCTGGACCGTGTCCAGCCCGAACGCAATCCGCTGCGGCCCCACAGCTATGTGCAGGCGCTGCAGCGCGTGATCGACGACACCGGGGTGGACCCCGGCTCCGCCGCCTGCTGGCTGGGCTTCATGCGCGAGCACCTGGGTGCGCTGCTGGTGTCCGAGTACGGCCATATCGCCCAATCCCTGCGTGACAAGGGGGTGCAGCCTGCGGCCTATGGCCTGGCGCCGGTACAGGCCCCTTCGCCCGAGGCGGGACGCCGCCATTCCGACCTGCCGGGGCAAAGCCGCTGGCGGGCACCTTCCCACTATGGCGATGCCGTGGCCCAGAGCCGCGCCTATGGCTCCTTTGGCCAGCAGGCCCAGGAAGATGAGCTGACGCGGCGCCTGGTGGCGGCCCTGCTGTCCGATCCACGCTGGATGGATTCGCACCGCGAGGCGCCCGCTGCGGCGCCTTCTTCCATGTTGGCGCTGGCCCACACATCCGCCTATTCCGTGCCCGGGCAGTTTGCGCCGGCCATGGACGGCGCAAGCCGCCTGCAGACCACCGCCTGGCAGGGCAGCGAGACGGCACCCACCGTGCTGGCGGCGCTGCCCGAAGGCTGGACTTCGCTGAGCTGCATGGCGCTGGAGTCCGTGCAGCACCACTCGGCCCAGCTGGAGCAACTGATGCAGGCGCTGCAGCCGCCCGAGCAGCAGGAGCCCGCACCCGGCGTGCGCGCCGACGACGGCGCCGCGCTGCACACCCTGCAGCGCATGATGCGTTTCATGGCAGCCGACACGCGCCTGCTGCCTTCCGTGCAGCGCACCGTGGGCCGTCTGGAGCCGCTGCTGCAGCAGCTGGTGGTCCAGGACGCGCGCTTTTTTGAAGACCGCAGCCACCCCGCGCGCCAGCTGCTTGATGAGCTGACGGCACGCAGCCTGTGGTTCGACAGTGAATCCGCGCCGGGCTACGGTCAATTCCTGCAGGTGGCCGATTCCGCCGCCATGCGGCTGGCGGCCCTGCAGCGTGCCGATGCGTCGGCCTTTGCCACGGTGCTGCAGCAACTGCGCGACGGTTGGGGCGGCAGCGGCATGCAGCCCGTGGGTCCTGGCGAAATGCCGGAAGGCGGCACGGTGACCGGGCCTGTCTCGGCTGCGCTCAGGCATGTGGAAAGGCGGGGCGTGGACCCGCGCTGGCCCGAAACCGCCATGCCCAGGGCCGAGCAGATTGCAGCCGCCATCCGGCGCCTGCCCAGCGCCCAGGGCGTGCCCGATGACATTCTGGAATTCGCCACGGGACCCTGGGCCGAAGTGATCGCCAGCGTTCAGGAACCCGTGGACGGCAGCGAGGCCCGGGACCCCGGCGGCTATCTGGCCCTGGTGCCCAGCCTGCTGTGGAGCGTGTCAGCCCACGCGGGCCGCGATACCGACCGCCTGGTGGCGCTGGCACCCCGGCTGCAGGCCCGGCTGCGCGCCGGCCTGCGCAGCGTAGGGCGTACGGAAGAGGAAATCCAGGCCTTTGCCGCGCGCCTGGCCGGCCTGCACCAGGATGCGCTGGATGCTGGTGTGGTCCGCCAGCCCATAGAGAGCGTGGACATTTATCTGGACTCCGTACCGCCGACCATCTACGGATCGGACTCGGTGCTGGCATCCCTGTCTTCCTCCACTGGTGCGGCAACGCTTGGCCAGACAACGCCCGGCTCCCTGGCGGGCCGTCTGCCGCAGTCGTTGTTTGGCGTGGCGGCCTCCCTGCCGGTGCCGCTCGATGTGCGGCAGCCGATGGTGGACGATATCGGCGCGCTGACCGAGCAGGACCTGGAGCTGCCCGAGGCGCTGCAGGATGAGCTGCCGGCCACCCCGGCTGCACAAGCGCCGCAGGCCCTTGCGGGGCTTGCCGCGCAGGCTGCGTTGGCCGGTGGCGAAGCCGCCCCGATGCCCACCGAGCCCGCGCTGCCCCAGGAGCCACCGCCGCCGATGGTTCCCGTGGTGTCCGAAGACTGGGCGCTGGGCACCTGGGTGGAACTGTCCAATGCCCGGCAGTGCATCCGCACCCAGCTGACCTGGGTCAGCCCGCAGCAGACGCTGTTCCTGTTCACGGCCACCGATGGCAGCACCCAGTCCATGACGCGCCGCATGCGCGACAAGCTGCTGGCGCAAGGGCAGCTGCGGCGCGTGGACTGAGGCGCCTGCCGCACCTGCGCCGGCGTCGATGGGGACGAATCGTGCCCAATTCGGGCCTTGCGGAGGTTGAGGCCCGAGGCCTGTCAAAAAGACAATGTCCTGCATCGGTGCGCTACGGATCACGGGGCGCATCACCGAATAGACCCCACCAGCAGGAGACAGGAATCATGGCGCGTTTGAGGATAGGCATCGTCGGAGCAGGCATTGGCGGACTGGCGGCAGCCAATGCGCTGCACCAGGCAGGGCATGAAGTATTGGTGTTCGAGCAAAGCCGGCAGTTCCTGCGCGTGGGCGCGGACATCAACCTCACGCCCAATGCTGTGCGCGCCCTCGATGGCCTGGGTGCCGACATTGCCGCCGCCGTGCGCGCCAGCGCCGCCCGGCCCACGCACCGCATCAGCCGCAACTGGGACACGGGCGAGGAAACCTCGCGCCTGACCATGGGTGACGAGGCCGAGCGCAAGTACGGCGCCCCGCAGTTGACCATCCACCGCGCCGATCTGCTGGCCGCGCTGGCCGATGCCTTTCCGCTGGACCAGGTGCAGTTGGGCAAGCGTGCCAGCCAGATCACGCAGACGGGGCAAGGCGTGGACATCGCCTTCACCGATGGCAGCGAAGTGGCCGGGCTGGACGCACTCATTGGCGCGGACGGCATCCACTCCGTGGTGCGCGCGGCCCTGTTCGGTGCCGAGAGCCCGCGCTTCACGGGTGTGGTGGCCTTCCGCGCGGTGGTGCCCACCGAGCGCGTGCGCCATGTGCCCGACATCCAGGCCTTCACCAAATGGTGGGGCGCCACGCCGCAAAGCCAGATCGTGACCTTTCCTCTGAACCAGGGGCGCGACACCTTCATCTTCGCCACCACGGCCCAGGATTCCTGGCACGAGGAATCGTGGACCACGCCCGGCAGCGTCGAGGAGTTGCGCGGCTTCTACGCCGATTTCCATCCCGACGCCCGGGCGCTGCTCGACGCCTGCGATGGCGTGCTCAAGACTGCGCTGTACGAGCGCGATCCCCTGCCGGCCTGGTCGCAGGACCGCATCACGCTGCTGGGCGATGCCTGCCACCCGATGATGCCCTTCATGGCCCAGGGCGCAGGCATGGCCATCGAAGACGCCGTGGTGCTGGCCCGCAACCTGGATGCCGCCCCGGGCCCGCAGCAGGTGCCCGAGGTCCTGGCGCGCTACCAGGCCATGCGCATGCAGCGCACCAGCGAGATCCAGATCGGCTCGCGCGGCAACAACTGGCTGCGCGCCGGTGGCAATGCCGATGGCGTCTACGGCTACGACGCCTGGGCGGTTGCGCTGCAGGCCTGAGCCCGGTCAGGGCCGGCAGGCGGCCAGCTCCCTGGCGCAGGGCAGCTCCAGCCCTTCGGCCGTGGTCAGCGACTGCGCGGCCAGCACGGCGCGCACCGTGGCCAGGGCCACGGCCTCGGCGGCCATGGCGGACAGGGTCAGCATGCCCAGCGAGTGCTCGGCCAGGCCCGTGCCCAGGGCGAACAGCGTGTCGCCATCGCTCATGGTGTGCACGGGGCGTATGGCGCGTGCCAGGCCGTCATGGGATACCACGGCCAGGCGCTGGGCCTGGACCTTGGTGATGCGTGCATCGGTGGCAATCACGCCGATGGTGGTGTTGGTGCCTGCCAGCAGCGGCCGGGGCTCTTCGCCGCGCAGCAGGGCACGGCAGGTGTCGTGCAGCTGGCGGCCATCGGGGCTGCGCGCGCCGGCCAGCAGCGCGCCGCTGTGGGGGTCGACCACATCGCCCACGGCATTGCAGGCGATCAGCGCGCCCACGGTGACGCCGCGCACGGTCAGCGAGGCCGTGCCGATGCCGCCCTTCATGGCGCGATCCATGCCGAAGACCTTGCCCACGCAGGCGCCCATGCCGGCGCCCACATTGCCCTCGGCAGGCCGCGCGGCGCTGGCGGCTTGGCAGGCCGCATGGCCGGCATCGGCACCCGGGCGGATGCGGCTGTCGCCCACCGCCAGGTCGAACAGCACGGCGGCCGGCACGATGGGCACGCGGCCCACGCCCACATCCAGCCCTATGCCCTGCTCGTCCAGCCAGCGCATGGCGCCGCTGGCAGCGTCCAGCCCCCATGCGCTGCCGCCCGAGAGCATGACGGCATGCACCTGCTGCACCAGGTTGGAAGGATGCAGCAGGTCCGTCTCGCGCGTGCCGGGGGCGGCGCCACGCACATCGCAGCCCCCCACGGCGCCGCCGCGTGCCAGCACGACGGTGCAGCCCGTGGGGCGGCGGGCATCGGTGTGGTGGCCTACCTCGATGCCCTGTACGCGGGTGATGGAGCCGGGGTCTGAGTCGGTGCTTGGCATGCGCTGCTCTGCTCGGTGATGGACAGGCCTTCACCTTAGCCGAAACGGCAGCCCTGCACCCGCTCTTCAGCGCAGCACTTCCAGCTGCGTGACCACGAAGGCGCCCTGGTCCTGCTCGGCGCGAAAGCGCACCTTGTCGCCGGCCTTGAGGGCGGGCTCGGGTGCAGCCACGCGCAGCTGGAAGACCATGGTCATGGGCGGCATGCCCAGGTTCTTGAGTTCGCCGTGGCGCAGCGTGACCTTGCTGGTGCGAGCATCCCAGCGCGTGACCTCGCCTTCGCTGAGGTCCTGGCTGGCGGCGGCAGGTGCGGTTTCTGCAGATTGCGCGCCATGCGCCGCATGGTCGTGGGCCGTGGCCTGGGCACCGGCCCAGGCCGGGATCAGCGCGGCGGCAAGGGCCAGGCGCACGGCAAGTGCGGTACGGGACGTACGGGAAACAAGGAGGGCTGTGTTGTGCATGGTGTGCTCCGGGGTTCAGCGGTAGCTGGTGAAGGTGCGGGTGGAAACGTCGCTGTTCATGAGGTTCTTGGTGATCAGCAGCACCTCGTAGGGGTCCTTGCGGCCGCCGTACTCGGGGCCGTCCATGCCGGGGCTGCCCACGGGCATGCCGGGCACGGCAATTCCCAGCGCCTTGGGCTTTTGCTTGAGCAGCTTGTGCACGTCGGCCGCAGGCACATGGCCTTCGAGCGCATAGCCTTCGACCAGGGCCGTGTGGCAGGAGCCCAGGCGCGCCGGAATGCCCAGCCTGGCGCGCACGGCGCTGTTGCCGGTGTCGTGCACGGTGACGGCAAAGCCGTTTTGCTCCATGTGCACCACCCAGTCCTGGCAGCAGCCGCAGTTGGGGTCCTTCCAGACCTCGACGGGGATGCGGGTGCTGGGCGCTTCTTTGGGCGCCATGGGTGCGGCCGCCCACAGCGAAGGGGCGGCGAATGCCGTGCAGGCCAGGGCCATGCGGCGCAGCGCACTGCGGCGCGGGTGGGCGGATGCCATGCGTTCATGTTTCATGGGGTGCTCCTGAAGGGGGGAAGAAGTGGCGCGCTCATTGCGTCACCGTGATGGTTCCGCGCATTCCGGCCTGGTAGTGGCCGGGGATGAGGCAGGCAAAGTCGAAGCTGCCTTCGCGGTTGAAATTCCAGACCAGGTCGCCGGATTTGCCGGGCGAGACATGGGCCATGTAGGGCTCGCCGTGCTCCATGGTGGGGAACTTGAGCATCATCTGCGCGTGCTCGTCCAGCGAGGCCGGCGTGCCCAGCACGATCTCGTGCATGACCTGGCCCTTGTTGGCCACGCGCAGGCGCACCGTCTCGCCGCGCTTGACGCTGATGCGCTCTGGCGTGAAGCGCATGTTGTCGCTCATGTCCAGGGTGATGGTGCGCCGGGCGGCCGAGGCATCGCCGGCAATGCCCCAGGGCTTTTGCTCCTTGACCGCGGCGGTCTTGGGAGCGTCATCGTGGGCTTCGCTGCCATGGGCGAAGACGGCAGCGGGGCCGGCGAGCAGTGCGGTGGCGAGGAGGAGGGCAAAGGTGTTCATGAGGTGCTCCTTGGATGGCATCAGTGGTGCTCATGGCCCGCACCGGGCTTGCGCACGCTGGGTGCGCCGGGGGACTGGCCGGGCGTGGTCTGGCGCGGTGCGGAGGCTTCGGCCGCCGGCCCCTTCCATTCATAGGCCACGCTGCCCTTGGGGTGGGTGAACCAGCCCGGGTCGCCGTAGTCGTTGGCGCCCAGCTGCTCACGCACCTTGAGGGTGGTGAACATGCCGCCCATCTCGATGGGGCCGAAGGGGCCCGTGCCGGTCATCATCGGAAAGGTGTTATCGGGCAGGGGCATTTCCATGGAGGCCATGTCGCCCATGCCGCGCTCGCCCATGACCATGTAGTCGGGCACGATCTTCTGGATCTTGCCGACCAGGCCCCGGTGGTCCACGCCGATCATGGTCGGCGTGTCATGACCCATGGCGCCCATGGTGTGGTGGCTCTTGTGGCAGTGCAGGGCCCAGTCGCCCAGCTCGTCGGCGATGAGCTCCACCTGGCGCATCTGGCCCACGGCCACGTCGGTGGTCACCTCGGGCCAGCGCGCGGACCGGGGCACGGGGCCGCCGTCGGTGCCCGTGACCTCGAATTCGTGGCCATGCACGTGGATGGGGTGGTTGGTCATGGTCAGGTTGCCCACGCGCAGGCGCACGCGGTCGCCGCGCCTGGCGACGACGGGGCTGATGGCGGGGAACACCCGGCTGTTGAAGGTCCAGATGTTGAAGTCCGTCATCTCGGCCACGCGCGGCGTCATGGAGCCGGGCTCCACGTCGTAGGCCGACAGCAGGAAGGCGTAGTCGCGCTGGACCTCGGCGATCTGCGGATGCGCCGCCTTCGGATGCGTGATCCACAGCCCCATCATGCCCATGGCCATCTGCACCATCTCGTCGGCATGCGGGTGGTACATGAAGGTGCCGGGGCGGCGCGCCGTGAACTCGTAGACGAAGGTCTTGCCGGGCGGGATGTGCGGCTGGGTCACGCCGCCCACGCCGTCCATGCCGTTGGGCAGGCGCTGGCCGTGCCAGTGCACGGTGGTGTGCTCGGGCAGGCGGTTGGTCACGAAGATGCGGACCTTGTCGCCTTCCACGACCTCGATGGTGGGGCCGGGGCTCTGGCCGTTGTAGCCCCACATGTTGACGAAGAAGCCCGGTGCCACCTCGCGCACCACGGGCTCGGCCACCAGGTGGAATTCCTTGACACCTGCGTTCATGCGCCAGGGCGTGGTCCAGCCGTTGAGCGTGACCACGGGGCGGTAGGGGCGGCCGTTGGGCGGTGCCAGCGGGGCGGCGGTTTCGGCCGAGGACTGGGTCGCTGCCTCGGGCAGGGCGGCCAGGGCCACGCGGCTGACGGCGGCGCTGGAGACGGCGGCCACGGCCGCGCCGGTGAAGAAGTTGCGGCGGTTCATGTCAGTGGCTCGCTGTGTTCGTGGGAGTGGGTGCGGCGGCGCTGGATGCGGCCTCGACCGTGCCTGGCGAGGTTCCGGCCAGAGCCAGCTGCAGGTCGGTGTCGGCCAGCCAGAAGTCGCGCTGGGCGTCGGTGGCGGTGGCCACGGCCTGGGCGCTGTTGCGGGCCTCGGCCAGCAACTCCCAGACGCTGACGAACATGCCGTTGTAGCGGAGCATGGTTTCGTCCTGGATGAAGCGGCGCAGCGGCAGCACCTCGGCCTGCTGCTGGTGGGCCAGGTCCCAGGCCGTGCGGTAGCGCATCCAGCTGCTGCGCGCCTCGGCCCGCGCCTGGATGGCGCCTTGCTGCAGCTGGGCCGCGCTGCGCTGGACCTCGGCGCGCGCGCGGCCGCTGGCGGCGCCACCCCAGTCGAACAGCGGCAGGGGCAGGTCGATCTCCCAGCCGCGTGTCACATCGCTGTGGCCGGTGGCCCGGTCCGTAGCGGTGTTGCGGTTGTAGCCCAGGCCGATGTCGCCGAACATGGCGCCCAGGCGTGCCCAGCCACGGCGCTCGGCCAACTGGTCCAGGTCGCGGCGCAGGGCGCGCAGGTCCAGGCGCTCGCGCAGCGCGGTGGCTTCGACATCGTCCCCGGAGCGCAACTGCGTGGCGGCCTGCGGGATGGCGGGCAGCTGGTCGGGCAGCTTGAAATCGATGCGCCGTCCCCACAGGCCCATCAGACGGGCCAGTTGCTCATGCTCTGCCGTGGCGGCCAGGCGCGCACGCGCCAGCTGGGCTGCGGTGTCCTGCTGGATGCTGAGCTCGCGTGCCTGCTGCAGCCGGCTGAAGTTGCCCACGCGGGCCATGCGCCGCGCCAGCTCGGCCCCGGCCTCGGCCGCTTCGTGCATGCGCTCGCTGGACGCCAGCTGCTGGCGTGCGGCCACGGCGCGCAGCCAGGCGCGGCGCGTGTCGGCGGCCAGCCGCAGCACATCCTGCGCGGCGGTCAGGGTGGCCTGTTCCATCTGCATGCCCTGCCAGCGGCTGCGCCAGGGCAGGGTGATCAGGCTGACCAGGCCAAAGCTCAGCTGGCGCTCGATCTCGCGCTCGTCGCTGTTGACCATGCGGCCCAGGGCCAGCGTGGGGTTGGGCAGGGTCAGGGCCTGAACGCGTTCGGCATCCTGCACGCCCAGTTGCGCCAGGCGCGCCTGCAGGCCGGGGTTGTTGAGCAGTGCGATGCGCACGGACTGGTCCATGTCCAGCGGCTGGCGCAGCCACTCGTCGATGCGCTGCTGCGCCGCGTCGCGGGCCTGCAGATCGGTTGGCGGCAGCTGGGCGCCGTCCGGCAGGCGGCTGGCGGTATGGGATTGGACCGCGCCGCGCAGGCCGTCGGGCGAGATGCTGGCGCAGCCGGCCAGGGCCAGCACGGCAGCCATGGCGCCGACCAGCCGGGTGGGGGCGAAGAGGGTGCGCTTCATGGCCGGCCTCCGTGCTGCATGTGAGAGCCGTGCGGGGACGGCGCAGGCGTGGATCGGCCGCCCTGGGCGGCTTCCCAGCGCAGGATGTCCATATGGCCGTTGGGAAACTCGGCCACGGCCGCATTGGCCTGGCGCCAGTCGGTCAGCTCGGTTTCCACGGCGCCACTGGCCGGCAGCGCGGCATGGCGCAGCGGCAGGCTGGCCGCAGCCGGATCGATGGCGCCGGTCAGGCCTGCGGAGGAAGAGGCCGGGGGGAGGCTGCCGTCATGGACCTGGGCCCATGCAGCGGGGCTGGAGACGGCAAGGGCCGCCAGCCCGAATTGGATAAGGGGGACGAGAAAATGCGCTCGGCGCATGGTGTTCTCCTGAATGCGAAACGGACAACGCATCCGCGGCCAGACGCCCCGCCATGCCCGCAAGCGGGCTGCCCATGGAGGGGCGGCAGGGATGGCGCGGACGCACTTCGGGCGTCAGGCTTCAGGAAATGGGTGGCTTGATGGCCTGCAGCTTGGCCGCGCTGGCAAAGCGCGCGCTGCCTTGGGGGCGCAGTGCGGCGGACGGCGCTGCGCCGTCCGAACCGATCTGGCCAGGAGTGAAAAGGGCCGAATGGCAGATGCCGCACAGGGTGCAGCTGGGCCCATGTTCATGTTCGCCGCAGCTGCCGCCCGCAGGGCCACCGGCCTGGGGAGCGCAGGCTGCACTGTGCTCGGCGTGTGATGCGTGATCCGGGCCGTGATCTGCGGCGTGCGCCGCGTGATGCTGCTCAGGGCTGTCCGGCGATTGCGTGATTTCCAGCGCGACTTCCCGCGCGATTTCGGGCGCGTGGTGGTGGAGTGCCGACGCCGGAGCCAACGCTGGCGCAGATGCGGCTGCCGGCGCCAGGGCCGACATGACCGGCGCAGCCCCCATGGCCATGGCGTCGCCCAGCAGGCCACGAAGGACCAGCAGCAAGACCAGGACAATGGACAAGGGGCGGCGCATAGGCATGGATGATACCGGACGGTGCTGCGAAGTTCCTCAGGTGCGGGCCCTTCGCCCGGGCGGGCGGCGCGTGGCGCGCAGGGCCTCGGCGATCAGGGCCGATACGGCGGGCGGCATGTCCATGGGCAGGGTGGCCGGCACCGTGGCGCGGCCTGTGTTGCCGCGCGGCAGCCAGTCCAGCAGGTGGCCTGCAGGCACCAGGGCCAAGCGCAGCAACTGGCCTGCCACCTCCCCGCCATCGCGCAGCTGCAGCGCATGGCGCAGCATCCAGCAGTGGGATCGCCAGTGCAGGCCCAGCAGCTGCTGGCCCAGCACATGGCTGGCCTCCAGCAGCAGCCAGCGCTGTGCGGGCGCCTGGTCCTGGCTTGAACGGAAGCTGTGCAGCAGGTGGGTGAAGGCGGCGCGGCGCTGGGCGTCGGTCATGCCGCCTCCCTGTCGCTGCCCCAGCGGCGCAGCCGCAGGCCGTTGGCGACCACCAGAAGGCTCACACCCATGTCCGCCAGCACAGCCAGCCACATGCTGGCGTTGCCGGCCAGGGCCAGTGCGAAGAACACCAGCTTGACGCCCAAAGACAGGGCGATGTTCTGCCAGAGCACGGCGTGGGCGCTGCGCGACAGTTCCACCACCTCGGGCAGGCGGCGCAGGTCGTCGTTCATCAGCACCACGTCGGCGGTTTCCATGGCCATGCCCGTGCTGTGCATGCCGCCCATGGCAAAGCCGATGTCGGCCTGGGCCAGGGCCGGTGCGTCGTTGATGCCGTCGCCCGTCATGGCGGTGGGGCCGCGGGTGCGCTGCAGCTCGGCCAGTGCGTCGAGCTTGTCCTGGGGCAGCAGGCCGCCGCGCGCATCCTGGATGCCGGCTTCGGCAGCGATGGAGCGCACGGTGGCCGTGTTGTCGCCGCTGAGCACCACGGGCTGCACGCCCAGGGCTTGCAGGCGTGCCACGGCCTCGCGGGCCTGGGGCCGCAGCGGGTCGGCCACGGCGAACAGGGCCCGCACGCCGCTGCTGTCGGCCAGCAGGGTCACGGTGCGGCCTTGGGCCTCATGGGTGGCCAGGCTGGCACGCAGCGCGGCGCTGTCCCAGCCTTGCTCCTGCACCCAGCGCAGGTTGGCCAGGGTCCAGAGCTGGCCGTCGATCTCGGCCTGCACGCCACGGCCGGGCAGGGCCAGCAGCTTGCTGACCGAGGCCCGTGCGGCATCGGCGGCCACGGCGGCATCGGCCTGGAGGCCGGAAGCAATGGCGCGCGAGACCGGGTGGTCCGAGCGGCCGGCCAGGGCCAGGGCGTATGCGGCGGGCTGGCTGGAGTCCTGGGCCGCGTCTTCTTCGCTCCAGGATTTCCATTCGACCAGCTTGGGGCTGCCCGTGGTCAGCGTGCCGGTCTTGTCCAGGGCAATGGCGCGCAGCTTGCGGGCCGATTCCAGCGCCTGGCCGCCCTTGATCAGCAGGCCGCGGCGTGCAGCCGCCGTGAGCGCGCTGACCACGGTGACGGGGGTGGACAGCACGAGGGCGCAGGGGCAGGAGATGACCAGCAGGGCCAGCGCCTGGTAGGCCGCGTCATGCCAGCTCCAGTCCATGACCAGCGGTGCCAGCACCGCCAGCGCAATGGCCAGCACCAGCACGATGGGCGTGTAGACGGCGGCAAAGCGATCGACGAAGCGCTGGGTGGGCGCCTTGGAGGCCTGGGCCTGCTCCACGGCATGGACGATGCGCGCAATCAGGCTGTCATTGGCCGCCGAGGTGACGCGCATCTGCAGCTCGCCATCCTGGTTGATGCTGCCGGCGTAGAGCTCGTCGCCCGGGGCCTTGTCGGCCAGGGCGCTTTCTCCGGTGATGGGCGCCTGGTTGACCGAGCTTTGGCCGCGCAGGACCACGCCGTCCAGCGGCACGCGCGCGCCGGGGGCCACGCGCACGGTGGCGTCCAGCGCCACGTCGGCGGCGGCCACGCGCTGCACGCTGCCGTCGGGCTGGAGCACGTCGGCCGTCTCGGGCGCCATCTGCAGCAGGCTGCGGATGGCATTGCGCGCCCGGTCCATGGCCTGGTCCTCGATGCGCTCGGCCGCGGCGTACAGGGCCATGACCATGGCGGCCTCGGGCCACTGGCCGATGGCGAAGGCACCCGTGACGGCAATGGCCATCAGCGCGTGGATGCCCAGCTTCAGGCGCAGCACGTCGCGGATGCCGGCCTTGTAGACGCCCAGGCCCGACAGGGCAATGGCCAGCACGGCCACGGCCATGCCGCCGTATTGCAGGGCCGGCACGCCGCCCTGGGCACCGCTGAACCAGTGGGCGGCTTCGGCCAGCACGGCTGCAATCAGCGCGGCCGTGATGCGCGGCCAGCCGGGCAGCACGCTGTGGTCGTGGCCGGCATGGGGATCGCTCTCGTCGTGACCGTGTTCATGGTCATGGTCATGGTCATGGTCATGGGCGTGGTCGTGGCCATGGCCCTCGCCATGCGCATGCGAGTGGCCTTGGGCCTTCTTGCGGGCCGGCGTGGGCTGGGTGATGGTGAAGGGCGCGCAGCAATCGGTGCCGCAGGCGGAAGACGGCGAAGTCGAGGCGGGCTTGGAAAGGGCAGGGGAGGCTTTCAGGGCCTCGTTGCCCTGAGGGCTTGGCAGGCGATTGGAGTTCATGCGAGCATTGGAAACGGTGAAGTCACTTCAAGGTCAAGCATGTCACAGCATGAATCTGCGCGCTGGCGCATCGGCGAGGCGGCCAAGCGTTCCGGCGTGGCCGCCGCCAACATCCGCTACTACGAGAAGGAAAGGCTGCTCAGTGCAGGCGTGCGCGAGGACAACCAGTACCGGCTGTACAGCGACAGCGATGTGCACCGGCTGCGCTTCATCCGCCTGTGCCGCGCCATGGACATGTCGCTGGACGAGGTCCGCACCCTGCTGGCGCTGGACGGCGCCAGCAAGGCCGACTGCGTGGCCGCCAACGAAACCCTGGATGCGCACCTGGGCCATGTGCGCGAGCGCCTGGCCGAGCTGCGCGCGCTGGAGCATGAGCTGATGCAGCTGCGCAGCCAGTGCGACGGGTCGGACAGCTACTGCCATCTGATCGAGGCCTTGCACGCCCAGGCCGACGAACCGCTGGCACCCGCCCTGGGCAGCTCCGGCGCCAAGCGCCATGTGTAGCGCCGTCCGCAGCTGCCTGTCTTGCGCCGGCGTCCGACGGACCGTCCCGGTACGGCTCGCTATCATCGCCCGATGAGCCTCAGCCACGCAGCCCTGTCCCTTCCCGACCGCATCTGGGCGGCGCTGCGCGACCATGCGCTGGCCTGGTGGCGCAGCGTCTACCTGGGCGCCGTGCTGCTGGTGCTGGCCATGTCCCCTTCCAGCTACCGGCGCGGTGCACGGCGTGCCATGGCGCACCAGATCTATGTGCAGACCGGCCCCATCCTGCTGGGATTCACGGCGCTTGCGGCGCTGCTGTGCGCGGTGATCACGCGCATCGTCATCGTCACGGCGCTGAGCTATGGGCTGTCGCGCTATGCGCTGGAGATGGTGGTGCGTGTGCTGGTGATCGAGCTGATCCCGCTGACGGCCGCGCTGTTCGTGGCCATGCGCTGCACCATTCCCAATGGCACGCTGATTGCGCAACTGCGCGCGCGGGGCCAGCTCCAGGCCTGGCAGGAGCGCGGCTCCGATCCGCTGCGCATGGCCCTGGTGCCGCGCGCCGCCGGTGGCGTGTTTGCCTCGGTCACGCTGGCCGTGCTCAGCTGCGTGGTGGCCCTGGTCACCGTCTACCTGAGTGTCTATGGCTTCACGCTGGCGGGCCTGCCCGGCTATACGCGCATCTTCGGCCAGATCTTCACGCCGGCCGTGACCCTGGTCTTCGTGCTCAAGACCTGGTTCTTCAGCCTCACCGTGGCCATCATGCCCATGGCCTCGGGCCTGTATGCGCCGCTGCGGCGCCACCGGCTGGGCGGCGCGGCGCTGGGCGGCTTTGCGCGCATGTTTGCCGTGCTGCTGGTGATCGAGGTGATCTCGCTCATGGGCAACTATTACTGAGCACGCCCGCTGAACTCCACGAACCCCACATGCACGGCAAGGCCCGTGCCAGAACAAGGAATGCCATGACCGATACGCGGCGCACGCCGCCAGACCCCTGGGACGGCGAGGAAATCGAGGCCCTCAAGCCCGTGGCGCACCTGCGCGCCAAGGCCGCGGGCCTGCTGCTGTTCACGCTGGTGCTGATTCTTGGATCGGCCCTGTACCTGCTGTACTCGCGCGGCGTGTTCGACGCCACGCAGCGCCTGGTGCTCACGGCCGACGACTCCGAGGGCGTGAGCGTGGGCATGGACATGACCTTCTCGGGCTTTCCGATCGGGCGCGTGCGCCGCATCGAGCTGGCCGAGGACGGCAATGTGCGCATCCTCATCGACGTGCCGCGCAAGGACGCGCACTGGCTGCGCGAGTCCAGCGTCTTCACCCTGGTCAAGGGACTGGTGGGCGGCACCACCATCAAGGCCTACAGCGGCATCCTCAGCGATCCGCCGCTGCCCGACGAGGCCGTGCGCCCCGTGCTGCGCGGCGATGCCACGGCCGAGCTGCCGCAGATCATGTCCACGGCCAAGGAAGTGCTGGGCAACATCGCCCAGCTCACCGCGCCGGACTCGGCTCTGGGCGGGTCGCTGACCGAGCTGCGCGGCCTGGCCGGCCGGGCCCAGGGGCCGGGCGGCGTGCTGGGAGTGGTCATGGGCAGCGAGCAGGAGGCGCGCAAGGTCACGGCCCTGCTGGACCGCGCCAACGCCACGCTGGCCCGCATGGAGCGCATGGTGGCGCGGGCCGACAGCCAGGTGTTCGACGCCGGCGGCGTCATGCCCGAGGTGCGTTCCACCGTGGTGCAGCTCAACGGCCTGCTGGCCGATACGCGCCGCACGCTGGGCAAGGTGGACGCCGTGCTGGCCGAGGCCCAGGCCGTGGGCTCCAATGCGCGCGAGGCCACGGCCGACCTGGGTGCCCTGCGCGCCGAGGTGGAGGGCAACCTGCGCCGCCTGGAAGGCGTGCTGGCCGACCTGCAGCGCAAGTGGCCGTTTGCCCATCAACCGGAGTTGAAGCTGCCATGAGTGCTGCCGCCAAGAAACTTTCTGCCGCGACCCTCCTGGCGCGCCATGCCGCCGCCGGCGCCGTGCTGACCCTGGTGCTGGCCGGCTGCAGCAGCCGCCCGCCCGCGCCGGACTGGGCGCTGAATGCCGAATCTGCGTCCCAGCGCGCATCCACCACCTACCTGGAAGGCCGCCAGCGCGTGCAGGCCATGGAATGGGACAAAGCCCGCGCCGAGGTGGCCGCCACGGGCCGCACCGACCTGGCCGCGCGTCTGGAGCTGATGCGCTGCGCGGCCCAGGTGGCCAGTCTGGAATGGGACGACTGCCCCGGCTACCAGGCGCTGGCGCTTGACGCTGCACCGGCCGAGGCCGCCTATGCGCGCTATTTGCAAGGCAGGCCCCGGCCCGAGGACATTGCGCTATTGCCAGAACTACAGCGCCCCGTGGCACAGGCGCTGCTGGGCGGGTCTGCGTCGGCGCTGGCCGCCGTGAGCGCCATCAAGGAGCCGCTGCCCCGGCTGGTGGCGGCCGGCGCGGCCTTGCGGGCGGGTGCGGCACAGCCGCAGTTGCTGGAGCTGGGTGCCGAAACCGCCTCGGCGCAAGGCTGGCGCCGGGCGGTGATGGCCTGGCTGCTGCTGCAGGCCAGGGCCCATGACCAAGCGGGCGAGGTGGACAAGGCCCAGGCCGTCAGGCGCAGGCTGTCGCTGCTGGAGAAGACGGCCAGCGGTGGGGGCACATCGGCCGGCAAATGAAAACAGCGCCAGTCCGAAAGGGATGGCGCTGGGCAGGCATTTGCAGGCGTTTGCAGGGCTTACATCGACGACAGCAGGGCGCCCGGGTCTTTTTGCAGCAAGGTGTCTGCGGCCGGGGCGGCGCTGTCCAGCCAGAAGGTGGCAACGCTGGCGGCTACGGCAAGCACGACCGTGGCGGTGAAGGCGATGAAGGGATGACGTCCGAAGGGGCTGGGTCTGCGCATGGTGGACCTCCTGTCTGGCAGCGCAGGCAGAGCATTGGGCTGGGCCTGGACTCCATTGCACACCGGATTGCGCAGCGCGGCTGTCGGACAATCGCTTTCTCTCTTGACGTTTGTAAAAAAGTACTGAGAGAAAATTTCTATCGACTTTCAAGAGGCCGAAAAAAAAGCGAGGCAGAGCCTCGCTGAAAGTTCGGGACGTAAGTCCCTGGCCCGTGCTGGCAGGCCAGGCGTCGCCTTAGAAACGGTGGCGGATACCCGCGATCAGGCTGGTGCCCGACTTCAGGTCCGTGATGCGGTCGTGCATCAGCACGGTGTACACGTCGGTGCGCTTGGACAGGTAGTGGTCGTAGCCCAGGCTGGCCGTGGTGCGCGTGGAGTCCACGGCGCCGATTTCGGCCTTGGTGCGGGCCAGGGCTGCCTTGATGGTGCCGGCGCTGGTCACGGGCACGTCCAGGCCCAGCGAGTAGGTGCTGTTCTTGCGGTCCAGATCCTTGACCTTGGCCTGGCCGTAGGTTGCGTACAGCTTGGCCACTTCGAAGTTGTAGGTGCCGCCCAGCATCCAGTCGGTCTTGGTGGGCATCACGGCCAGGCTCACGGGGTTGCTGATCTGGGCGCGCTCGTAGAAGGCCACCAGGCTCAGGGGGCCGCCGAAGTACATGGCGTTCACGCCGATGTTCTTCTTGCCGGAATCGCCGCCCTTTTCACCGAACTGGTAGTGGACGTTGGCCTGCAGGCCGCCGAACTTGGGCGTGGTGTAGACGACCTGGTTGCTCCAGCCGGTGTCGGACGGCGTGGTCAGGTTGGCCGAGCCCCAGGCTGTCGTGCCCACGTTGGCGTGCAGCACCAGCGGGGAGATGGTGAAGGAGTCGCCGAAGGGGTTGGTCAGGATGGTGGGCAGGAAGTTGGGCGCCATGCCGCGGCCCAGGCGCACCGTGCCGAAGCCGCCGGACAGGCCGACGTTGGCATCGCGCGAGAAGTACGGGTCACCATCGAAACGGCCGGGGCTGCCAGTGTCCACACGCATGAAGGCCGTCAGCTGGAAATCGACCTTCAGGCCGCCGCCCAGGTCTTCCTGGCCCTTCATGCCCCACCAGGAGGTGGTCATGCCGCCCGAACCCACGACACCCTTGCCGCTGGCGTCGCCAGCCATGCGCATGGAGCCGGCATAGGCGTCCACCAGGCCAGTCAGCTGGACCGAGCTTTGGGCGTGTGCAGCGCCGGCGCAGGCCAGTGCAGCGGCCAGTGCGATGAAGGAACGTTTCATGTTGAGGAGTCTTTCATTGTTGGAGAGTGGAAACGGGTGGCCAGTGCTGTGACCGGGGCAGACGATGAACCAATCGCCCGGGCTGGGCTACGTGGCAAACCTGGGACAGTGGCGTTTTCGCATCAGGGGCGGGCTGGCGTCGGCACGTCTTTGCGGCCTGTGTGCAAGGCAGTCTTGACTGGCTAAGCCGCGTATTACAACGCATCCCAGCCATTGCACCGGCCAGAAAGTGGTGTCTTTGACACAGTTATGACGAAACTTAATTTGTGTTTTGCACTCTCGCGGCTTGAACACTGCCGTGCACTGGGATGGGGCCGGGGCACCAGGGCTGTGCAGCAGGTCGTTGCAAGAGGGCTCAAAGGTCAATTCAGGGCTCCTTGTTCGTCGGTTGGGCGGGGGATTTGTGCCTGTTGCCAGGCCTTTGGCTGCAACTGATTGCAAACAGCGTGCCAGCTTGCAACCCGGCCATGGGCCAGGCCTGGGTCCCATGAGCCGGGCATGTGCTTCCAGACGTGTCAGACTCGCGCCCATGTCCGAATCCACCCTGCTCGTTGCCGATGACCACCCGCTGTTCCGCGCTGCGGTGATCCATGTGCTGCGCGAGGCCCTGCCGCAGTTCGCCGTGCTGGAAGCCGCAAGCGCCGCCACGCTGGGCGCGGCGCTGCAGCAGCACCCCGAGATCGAGCTGGTGCTGCTGGACCTGGCCATGCCAGGGGCGCGCGGCTTTTCGGCGCTGCTGCATGTGCGCGGCGAGTACCCCGATGTTCCGGTGGTGGTGATTTCGTCCAACGACCACCCGCGCGTGATCCGCCGTGCGCAGCAGTTCGGTGCCGCGGGCTTCATTCCGAAATCGGCGCCGGCCGAGGCCATAGGCACGGCCCTGCAGGAAGTGCTGGACGGCGGCAGCTGGTTCCCGCCCATGGCCGCCGAGCGCTCCGAGGCCGACGCCGCGCTGGCCGCGCGGCTGGCCCAGCTCACACCCCAGCAGTTCCGCGTGCTGCTGTGCCTGGCCGATGGCCTGCTCAACAAACAGATCGCCCACGAGCTGGGGCTGGCCGAGAACACCGTCAAGGTGCATGTGACGGCCATTCTCAAGAAGCTGGAGTGCTACAGCCGCACGCAGGCGGCCGTGCTGGTCAAGAGCCTGGAGAACGACGGCACGGTCTGAACGCCCGGCCCTGCCGTGCCACGTCTATCGGTGGCGCAGCAGCATCTGGCTCATGAGCGCGCGCAGCGCGGGCGGGCGCACGGGCTTGGCCAGAAAGCCCCAGCCGCGCTCGGCCGCTTGGCGGCGCACCATGCCGTCGCGCTCGGCCGTGACCAGGATCACGGGCGGCGACTGGCCCCAGCGCTGGCACAGCTGCGCGTAGACATCGGGGCCGTGCAACTGGCCCAGGCGCACATCGAGCAGCACCAGCTGCGGCGCTTCGCCGGGCGCGGCCAGCGCCAGCGCCTCGGCCGGGCCACCTGCCAGCGGCACGTTGCAGCCCCAGCGCTGCAGCAGGGCGCGCATGGCGGTGCAGGACTGGGCATCGTCTTCCACGTACCAGGCGCTCATGCCCTGCAGCGGTGCGTCCGGGCCTGCCTCGCCGCAATGCGTGGCCGCGGCGATCTGCGGCACGGCTGCGGGATCGCCCAGCGGCACGCAGACCCAGAACACGCTGCCCCGGCCCAGGTGCGAGCGCAGGCCGATCTCGTGGCCCAGCAGGCGGCCCAGGCGCTCGACGATGGCCAGGCCGAGCCCGGCGCCACGGTCGTCGCCATGGCCTTCGTCCAGGCGGCGGAATTCCTCGAAGATCTCGTGCTGCAGGCTTTCGGGAATGCCCGGTCCCTGGTCGTGCACCTCGATGCGCAACTGCTGGCCCTGGCGCCGGCAGCCGATGACGATGCGGCCCTGGCGCGTATAGCGTATGGCGTTGGACAGGAAGTTCTGCAGGATGCGGCGCAGCAGCGCCTCGTCGCTGCGCACCACACAGCGCGTGTCCACGGCGCTCAGGCGCAGGCCCCGGCTTTCGGCCAGGATGCCGAAGTTGTGGCGCATGACCTGCAGCAGCGGGCCCAGCGCGAAGTCGCGCACGCGCACCTCCAGCTGGCCCGATTCCATGCGCGAGATGTCCAGCAGGCTGCCCAGGATGGCGTCCTGCGCGGCCAGGGCGCCGTCGATGCTGTCGGCCACATGGCGGCCCGCGTCGTCATGCAGATGGCTGCGCAGCAGGGAGCTGAACATGCGCGCGGCGTTCAGCGGCTGCAGCAGGTCGTGCACGGCGGCGGCCACGAAGCGGGTCTTGTAGCGGTTGGCCTGCTCGGCCTCGCGCTTGGCTTCGGCCAGGTCGCGCGTGCGCTCGGCAATGCGCTGCTCCAGCGCATCGGCCAGCGAGCGCAGCTCGCGCGCGGCGTTCTTGTAGCTGGTGATGTCGGCGTAGCTGGTGACGAAGCCGCCATCGGGCAGCGGGTTGCCGCGGATCTCCAGCACCGTGCCGTCGTCCTTGGTGCTTTCACGCAGGTGCGGGCTGCCGCTGCGCAGATGCTGCAGCCGCCGGTGGATGGCCTCCTCGATGGGGCCGGGCCCCAGCAGGCCGCGCCGGGCGTTGTAGCGGAACAGGTTCTCTATGGGCTGGCCCGTGCGCAGCAGTTCGGAGGGAAACCGGAACAGCTCCACGTAGCGCGAGTTCCAGGCCACCAGGTTGAGGTCGGCATCGATCACCACCACGCCCTGGGGCAGGTGCTCCAGGCTGCGGCTCAGGCCCGTGTCGGCCTGGCGCGCGGCCTGGACGATGCCGTCCTGGGCCGTGCGCAGCTCCTGGGCATGCTGGCGCAGCACGGTCTCCAGCTCCAGGCGGCTGCGCAGGCGCAGCGCGGCCAGCCGCCTGCGCTGGCGCACGAACAGTACCAGCAGGCCCAGGGCCAGCCAGCCGCCCGCAGCGGCCGCCGCCGCCCAGCGGCTGGCCACGGTGCTGGCCTGCGTGTCGTGCAGCAGGTGCAACTGCCAGTCGCTGCCGGGCAGGGGCAGGGTCTGCCACAGCGTGGTGCCGGGCAGGGCGGGCTCCTGCATCTGCACCAGGCGGCTGCCTTGCTCCAGGCCCTGTCGCACCCGGTAGCGCATGGGGTGCAGCTCCTGGTCGATGTACTGGCGCGTGGCGGCCAGGTCCGCCTCGTCGGCGGGGCTCAGGGGTGACAGCAGGCGGTAGCGCCAGTCGGGCTGGCTGGCCAGGAAGACCACGCCGTGCTCGTCCGAGGCCATGACCACGTCGGGCGTCTGCAGCCATTCGCGCTCCAGCTCCAGCAGCGCGATCTTGATCACCACCAGGCCCGCGACGGCGTTCTGTTCGTCCAGGATGGCCTGCGACAGGAAGTAGCCCGGCAGGCCCGTGGTCAGGCCGATGCCGTAGAAGCGCCCGCTGCCGCGTGACAGCGCCTGCTGCACATAGGGCCTGAAGCTGTAGTCCACGCCCACGTTGCTGCGCGTCTCGCGCCAGTTGCTGGCAGCCAGGGCCGTGCCGTGGCGGTCGATCAGGGTCAGCGTGGACGACTGGCTGGCGCCGTTGGCCTGCTCCAGCTTGCGGTTCAGGGCATCGACCTCGGCGGGAGACAGCGGGTGGGTGAGGGCGGCGCGCAGCTGCGCGTCCAGCGCCAGCACCTCGGGCAGGGTGCGGTAGCGGTCTATGCGCTGGCCCAGGGCCTGGGCGTAGAGGCTGAGCTGGCGCTGCACGCTTTCGGCCTCGCCGCGCAGGGCGCGGTGGTAGACCAGCTCACCGGCCAGCAGCATGCAGGCGAGCATGCCGCCGAACAGCAGCAGCAGGGTCCAGAAGGAGCGGCGTGAAGGGCGTCGAACGGGTTGGGGCATGGTGGTCTGGACCCGATTGGGCGCCAGCTTGGTGCCTTCCAGGGGCGGGAAGGGGTTGGGGATTACCCTGATTCTGCGTGCATTCTCCCAGGGAGCGCACCTGCGCCTAATACCAATAGGTTATCGGCGCCGGAGCACGCCAGCGGTACAAACTGGACCTCGCCGCACCTTGGTGGTGCGCCCACCCCCACACAGTCCCGCCGGAGCCGCACCATGCATGCCGTCCCCACCCACGCCGCCAGCCCCGAGCGGCTGCCTTTCTACCGCCAGCTGTATTTCCAGGTGGTGGTCGCCATCGTGGCAGGCGTGCTGCTCGGCCACTTCGAGCCCCAGTACGCCGAGCAGTTCAAGCCGCTGGGCGATGCCTTCATCAAGCTGGTGAAGATGATCATCGCGCCGGTGATCTTCCTGACCATCGTCACCGGCATTGCGGGCATGACGCACCTGCGCACCGTGGGCCGTGTGTTCCTCAAGGCCATGGCCTACTTCCTGTTCTTCTCCACGCTGGCCCTGGTGGTCGGCATGGTGGTGGCGCACGTGGTGCAGCCGGGCGCAGGCATGAACATCAACCCGGCCGACCTGGACCAGGCCGCCGTCAAGGGCTATGTGGCCAAGTCGCACGAGCTGACGCTCACCGGCTTTGCCATGGACATCATCCCCAAGACGCTGGTCAGCCCCTTCGTGGGCGACAACATCCTGCAGGTGCTGTTCGTGGCCGTGCTGTTCGGCATCTCGCTGGCCATGGTCGGTGATGCGGGCAAGCCCGTGCTCAACTTCCTGGAGGCGCTGACGGCCCCCGTGTTCAAGCTGGTCGGCATCCTGATGAAGGCTGCGCCGCTGGGAGCCTTTGGCGCCATTGCCTTCACCATCGGCAAGTTCGGCCTGGGTTCGCTGGTGAACCTGGCCTGGCTGGTGGGCTCGTTCTACATCACCTCGCTGCTCTTCGTGGTCGTGGTGCTGGGCTTCGTGGCGCGGCTGTGCGGCTTCTCGGTGCTCAAGCTGGCGCGCTACCTGAAGGCGGAACTGCTGCTGGTGCTGGGCACCTCGTCCTCGGAATCGGCCCTGCCTTCGCTGATGCAGAAGATGGAGCGCGCCGGCTGCGGCAAGTCCGTCGTGGGCCTGGTCGTGCCCACGGGCTACTCCTTCAACCTGGACGGCACCAACATCTACATGACGCTGGCCGCGCTGTTCATCGCCCAGGCCACCAACACCCACCTGACCCTGGGCCATGAGATCGCGCTGCTGCTGGTGGCCATGCTCAGCTCCAAGGGCGCTGCCGGCGTGACCGGCGCGGGCTTCATCACCCTGGCCGCCACGCTGGCCGTGGTGCCCGAAGTGCCCGTGGCCGGCATGGCCCTGATCCTGGGCGTGGACCGCTTCATGAGCGAGTGCCGCTCGCTGACCAACTTCATGGGCAACGCCGTGGCCACCGTGGTGGTCTCGCGCTGGGAAAACGAGCTGGACTACACCAAGCTCAACGCCGCCCTGGATGGTGCTCCCGCCATGGAGGTGACCCCGGCAGGAACAGCGGTACCTGCCGCTGTCGGCAAGGTTTCCTGATCCATACCGGGGCGACGCATGGTGCGCGGCCCCTGAAAGCGACAACCCTCAGCCCAGCCAGGTCAAGCCTGGCTGGGCTGCTGCTTTTTAAGGCGGCTGCCGCGCCGCTTGGCTGTATTCTTGGTGCTTCGCTTCACGCAGCCTTGCGGCCGTTCCCACCATGCATTTGTCCAGACGCGAATTCCTCGGCGCCGGCGCGGCCGCCGCCTGTGCCTCGCTGGTCGGTTGCGCGGCCTCGGCGCCCGTGTCGGGCAGTTTTCTGCAGCCGTGGCGCAGCCATCTGGAGATGCCGCGCGACCAATGGCGCCAGCGCCTGGCCGCCACCCAGGCGCTGGGCTGCCGGGAGCTGTTCGTGCAATGGAGCGGCCTGCTGGGCGATACCGAGGCGGACAGCTGGATGCTGGCCGACGCGCAGATCGCCGACCTGCTGGACATCTGCACCGAACTGGGCATGGGCGTGCACCTGGGCCTGCCCTATGACGAGCGCTGGTGGAAGCAGATCAGCCTTTCCAACGCCGCAGGCCCCGCGCCCTACCTGGCGCATATCGCCGAGCAGGGCGCCAGCCACATGTACGCCAGCACCTGGCCGCGCCATGCGGCGTTTCGCGGCTGGTACATCCCCTACGAGCTGGAGCAGTACCACTGGGCCGCGCCCGAGCGCATCGAGCTGCTGTTGAGCGCACTGCAGCCACTGGCGCAGGCGGCAGCGGCCACGTCCGGCCAGGTGCCCGGCATCTCCACCTATTTCAGCCAGCTGCAGACGCTGGGCAGCCTGCCCACGCTGTGGAGCATCCTGCTGGACCGGGTGTCCCTGCGCCCCATGGTGCAGGACGGCGTGGGCGTGGCGGGGCTGCGCAACTACGAGGCGCTGGCACCGCTGCAGCAGATGCTGCTGGAGCGCAGGGCGCCGTTCGACCTCATCGTGGAACTGTTCGAGCAACTGCCGCCCACGCGGCCCGATGGTTCGGACTTCCAGGCGCGCACGGCCAGTTTCGAGCGCGTGCGCCGCCAGTGGGACGTGGCCCGCGACTACGGCGCCCAGCGCGTCGTCGCCTTCGCCATCGACCCCTGGGTGCTGAACGACACGCCGGAGGCCCGGCAACTGCTGCGCGAGTGGAAGGCCGCCGCCCGCTGAGCGCGGTGGCTGCCGGGTCAGAAGCGCTTGCCGATGATCTCTCTGAGGATCTCGCTGCTGCCCCCGAAGATCCGCAGCGCCCGCGCATCGGCCCAGGCGCGGCCAATGCCGTATTCGGCCATGTAGCCGTAGCCGCCGTGCAATTGCAGCAGCTCGTCCAGCACCTGGCCCTGCAGCTCGGTGGCGTTGAGCTTGGCCATGGCGGCGGTGACGGAGTCCAGTGAGCCTTCCATGTGCTGGGTAAGGCAGTCGTCCAGGAAGACGCGCAGCATGGTGGTCTTGGCCAGGGCGTCGGCGAACTTGAAGCGGGTGTTCTGGTAGTCGAGCACGCGGCGCCCGAAGACCTTGCGGTTGCGCACGAACTCGGCGGCCTCGTCCAGCATGCCTTCGGTGGAGGCTGCCGCGCGCAGCGCGATCGCCAGCCGCTCCTGCGCCAGCTCCTGCGTCACATGCTCGAAGGCGGCGTTCTCGCGGCCCAGCAGGTGGTCGGCCGGCAGGTGCAGTTCGTCGAAGAACAGCTCGCAGGTGTCCTGGCTGTGCTGGCCTATCTTGCGCAGTGCCGGTCCCTTGCCCAGGCCCTTCATGCCTTCTTCCACCACGAACAGCGACAGGCCGCGCGCGCCCAGGTCGGGCTCGGTGCTGGCCAGCACCACCATCAGGCCGGCGTTGACGCCATTGGTGATGAAGGTTTTCTGTCCGTTGAGCACGTAGCCGCCGCCCTCACTCTCGCTCTTGCGCCGGGCGCGCGTGCGCACGGCCTTGAGGTCGCTGCCCGCGCCGGGCTCGGTCAGGGCGATGGCACCGATCAGCTCGCCCGTGGCCATGCGCGGCAGCCAGCGGTCCTTCTGCACCTGCGTGCCGAAGTTCCAGAGATAGGGCGCCACCATGTCGGAATGGATGGAAAAGCCGATGCCCAGGCAGTTGGCGCGCGCCAGCGCCTCGATGACCACGGCCGCGTGGCCGAAGTCGCCGCCCTGGCCGTAGGGCGGGGGCAGGTCGCAGTTGAGCAGGCCGCTGTCGCCGGCCTTGCGCCACAGGGCGCGCGGCGTGATGCCCTCTGCCTCCCAGTCATTGATGTGGGGCAGGATCTCGGTGGCCACGAATCGGTCCACCTGTTCCTTGAACAGCAGGTGGTCTTCACGCAATACGGAGCGGGTGCGCATGTCTGTGTCGGTCTCCTTGGGCTGGGTCAGGGACGATAGGTGTCGGTGGCGCTGGCCTGGCCGCGCAGCACGGGTGCGGCGGCCGTACCCGTCATGAACAGGCTGTAGTGGTCGCCCGCCTGCAGCTGCGGCAGTGCCAGCGGCGCGCTGGCCGCAGTGGCGCAGGTGGCGGCGAGCTGGGCGCTGACCGGGTTGATGGAGCGGCTGGCCGACTTGGCGGGCGCCACGCCCGTGAACAGCGGCGTGCCCGTCCCGGCGATCTTGAGCCCGCCTTCGGTGCAATCGTCGATCAGGTTGTAGAAGCGCAGCTCGGCCTTGAGCGCGTCCTGGCTTCCGCCGGAGTCGTCGATGGACGTGAAGCGCGCGGCCGCGTTCTTGCCCTGGCGCTGCGGCACCAAGGTGGTGAAGCTGCCCGGCGCCACCTTCATGCTGCCGGCGCTCTTGCCGTCCAGCTGAATGGCAAAGGGCGTGTCGCCCTTGACGATGGCGTAGCTGCTGGCCGGCTTGCTGCCGGACAGCGTCTGCTCGGGGCCGTCGCCTATCTTCACGCGCAGGCTGCCCGCGTCGGGGTGGACCACGCGCACGAAGGACGAGCCTGCGGGCGGGCGCGCCGCATAGAGCTGGGCCAGCGTGCCTTCGGCATGCGCGGCGGGCAGGCAGGAGAGCCCGGCCAGGCCGGCCAGGGCGAGCGCGACGGTACGCATCACGGGGGAAAAAGCGGAGGTCATGCCTGCGGGTCCTTGGTTTCCTTGGCGGGGCGCATGCGTGCATCAAGGTACATGCGCTCCAGTTGCTTGCGGTCGGCCTTGTCAGTCTGCGTCAGCGGGAAGCCGTGGCAGGCCAGCAGTTCCGACGGAATCATGTAGGGCGGCACGCGCTGGGCCAGCAGCTCGCGCCACCCGGCCAGGTCTTCGGGCAGGGGCTGCATGCCGGGCGGGCCGCTGCGGTCCAGGTCCACGAAGCCGATCATGCGCACGATGAAGCCATCGGGCCGCTTGAGTGCCACCGCCGCGCCTGCGCGCACGCCGGGCAGGGTGGCCAGCACGGCATCGACCTCGGCCAGCTCGATGCGGTAGCCGTGCATCTTGATCTGGTCGTCGCGCCGGCCGTGGAAGGTGACCAGGCCCTCGCCGTCGATCTCGCCCAGGTCGCCCGTGCGGTAGCCGCGCTTGCCGTTGCGCATGAACATGCGTGTGGCGTGCAGGTCGGGGCGGTTCAGGTAGCCGCGCATCACGTGGTCGCCGGCCACGCAGATCTCGCCTTCGTCCAGGAACACATCGGCATAGGGCTTGGCCCGGCCGATGGGAAAGGGCAGCGGCGCGCGCTGGCGCAGCGCGGGGTCGATCTCCACCCAGGTGGTGGAGCAGGTGGCCTCGGTGGGGCCGTAGGAGTTGATGATGCGCGCCTGGGGAAAGCGGCTCCACAGCGCCTCGGCCACGGTGGGCGTGAGCGATTCGGCGCCGAAGACGAAGACGCGCAGGTCGGGCAGGTGCTGCTGGTCGAAGTCGGCATCCAGCAGCTGCTGGCGCACGAAGGAGGGCGTGGATGCCCAGACGTTCACATGGGTGCCCGCCAGGTAGGCGGCAAAGGCCTGGCGGTCGGCAATGGTCTCGCGCGCGCACAGCACGCAGGCACCGCCCGTGACCAGGGCGCCCATCCAGTTGAACAGCGAAAAGTCGAAGCTGAACAGCATCTGGTCCATGAAGACCGGCGCCTCGCCCAGGGCCAGGCAGTCGCGTATCCAGCCGGCGAACAGGCCCAGGCTCTCGCGCCCGATCTGCACGCCCTTGGGATCGCCCGTGCTGCCCGAGGTGAACATGATGTAGGCCAGCGATTTTTCCTGCAGCGGCTGCGCGGCGATGCCGGTGTCCAGGAAGCTGCGGGCCTGCGCGTCGTAGTGCAGGCCGGCCTGCACCAGCGTGGCGATGCGCGCCATGCGCTCGGGCGGGTTGATCACGTCCACCGGCACGAAGGGCACGCCCAGGCGCAGGCAGCCGAGGATGGCCACGAGGAACGCGGTCTCCTTGTGCCCCGTGATCAGCAGCGGCTCGTCGCGCCGCGCGCCGCGCGCCAGCGCCTGCTGCTCCCATTGCGCCACGGCCTGGGCCAGTTGCTGCCAGTCCAGCGTGCCGGCGGCATCGATCACGGCGGGCCGCGCGGTGTCGGCGCCGGGCTCGGTGAAGTCGAAGCGGTCAAAACTGAATCGCATGCGGGCTCCTTGTTGCGCAGGGACAAAGGGACAGGGCGGCGGCGTGCAGGCGCTGCATCAGGCCTTGCGCTGCTCGGCCACGTACTGCGCCAGCGTGTGCACGGATTCCAGGTGCAGGTCGATCTCCGATGGCGGTATCTTGACGCCGAATTCCTTTTCGATGGCCAGTGCCACGTCCACGGCGGACAGCGAGTCCACCAGGCCCGATTCGAGCAGCAGCGTATCGGGCTCGACCGAGGTCAGGATGATGGCGCCGATGATCTGGGCAATCTTGGTTTCGATGTCATTCAGGGACATGGTTTCTCTCCAACAGGTGTTTCAGAACTGGAAATACAGGAAGCGGGTTTCCTTGTGCAGGTTGACCAGGCACAGGAAGAGCAGGACCAGGGTCACGGCCGTCCAGCCCGCGCTGGGGCGCCAGCGCATCCAGGCGCGGGGCGCTTCCTGCACCTTGAACATGGCGGGCGAGAAGCGGCCCAGGATCTGGTGGGCATTGGGCGTGAACCAGGCAATGGCCAGCAGCAGCAGGACCAGGGCCAGCTGCATGTGGTGGCCTATGGCCAGCCGCAGCGCGTCGCCCACGGCCAGGCCCTGCAGGTGCGACAGCGACTCCAGCGCCTCCACGCCGCGCAGGCCGGCCATGCCCTTGAGCAGCAGCATGGCGTCGCCCACGCCGTGGGCGCGGAAGAAGGTCTGGGCGATGAGCACGGCAATGAAGGTGATGACAACGCACAGCGCCTGCACGCCCCGGCCCGACTTGCGTGCGGCGGCCGGCTTGCGGCTGACCACGAAGATGCGCCAGGCGTGGTTGACCGACAGGTAGAAGGCATGCAGCAGGCCGAAGATCACGTACTGCAGGCCCGCTCCGTGCCAGATGCCCGCCAACCCCATGGTGAACAGCGTGGGCACGACGATGGTGGCCGCAAAGCCGCCGGGCGTGCGCGCGGCGCTGGAGCCCACGGACAGGCCGCGCTTTTCGCGTGCGCGCGAGATGGCCATGGCCACGGGGTAGTACAGGTAGGCCGTGAGGTAGCGCGTCAGCGTCATGTGCCAGCGTGCCCAGAAGTCGATGATGCTGCCGGCCTTGTAGGGCGAGTTGAAGTTCAGCGGGAAACGGATGCCGAACATGCGCGCCAGGCCCAGCGCCATGTCCGAATAGCCCGAGAAGTCGAAGTACAGCTGCAGCGCGTAGCTGAGGCTGGCGCCCCAGGCGGCCCAGAACTGCAGCTCGCCGGGCGCGGCGAATCCCGCGTCCGCATAGGGCGCGATCTCGTCGGCCAGCAGCACCTTCTTGGCCAGGCCGATCACGAACAGCGTGCCGCCGATGGACAGGTTGTCCGCGCGGAACCGGTAGTTATCCGGCTGCGCGAACTGCGGCATCATTTCCTTGTGGTGCAGGATGGGCCCCGCGATCAGGTGCGGGAAGAAGGTCACGAACAGCACGTAGCTGAGCAGGCTGCGTTCCTTGACGATGCCCGAGCGGCAGTCCAGCAGGTAGCCGATCTGGGTGAAGGTGAAGAACGAGATGCCCAGCGGCAGGATCAGCTCGTGCATGCCGCCCTGCGTCAGCCCCCATTCGCCCAGGAAGTTGAACAGCGTGGCGAAGTACTTGTAGTGGAACAGCGCCGCCAGGTCGGCGCCCACGCCCAGGGCGGTGACCAGCCCCTGCAGCCGCGCGCGGCCCGCAAAGCGCAGGATCAGCAGGCTCACCACGTAGTTGAAGGCGATGGACAGCGCCAGCAGGGCGACGAACTGCGGGTTCCACCAGCCGTAGAAGACAAAGGACGTCAGGCACAGCCAGAACGCGGCCAGCCGCAGGCTGATGGCCCCGGCCAGGTAGTGGCCCGCCAGCGCGATGGGCAGGAACAGCAGCAGGAAAAGATAGGAATTGAACAGCATGTAGCGGGCGGGGTCACGCAGGCGGGGAGGCGGCGTCCATCTCCTTGAGCGCCGCTTTTTCATCGTCCGTCAGGGGCAGGGACAAGGTGTTTTCGGAGAACTCCCAGATCACCAGCCGCAGGCTGGCCGGCCAGGAGGCGCGGCGCTTGAGCGCGGCCACCATGGCGCCGCTGAACTGGCCGCCGTCCATGCTGAGGTTCCAGACTTCCTGGCCCAGCGCGCGGCCGAGCTGCGGCGCGAAATTGCTGCGCAGCCCGTTGGAGCTGCCGGCCAGCAGCACCTGCACGGGCGGCGTCTCGTCCAGCAGGCCGCCGCCGCGCACGGGGGCAATGGTCTGCGGGCGCACCTGGTCGCGCCGTGGGCGCCAGCCGGCCGGGGCATCGGCCAGGCCGGCCAGGGCCAGCAGGTCGCCGGGCAGCGGCTGCAGCGGCCCGGGCGCGGATTCCTCGAAGGCCTGGGCGCCGCGCTGCCCGCCCAGCAGCGGCAGCGCGGCCTGGGCCACGGCCAGGGCGGCGGCGCGTGCGCCCTCGGCATTCATGTGCACGTCGGTGCGAAAGAAAACGGGTTGCGCCTGCTCCTGTGTCTGCAGGGCAGGGCGCAGGGCGGGGCGCAGATCGGCGAAGGCAATGCCGTCGGCCTGCAGGCGCTGCTGCCACAGGTCCAGGCGCTGCAGCATCACGGGTGCCACGGGCAGGCCGCACAGATGGGCGGCCTCGATGCGCGACTTGTCGGGCACGGCCACCACCAGGGTGGCAATGCCTTTGTCATGCAACTGCCGGGTCCAGTGGCGCAGCAGGCGCTGGCGCGCCTCGAAGGGCGCGGCGCCCGTGCCGGGCTGGGGCCGCAGGCCGTCGCGGTAGAACATCCATTGCGGGCAGCCCAGGGCCACCTGCGCTCCCGTATCGCCCAGCAGGCGGTAGCGCAGCGCGGCCTGGCCGGTTTCCAGCGAGGACTGCGCAGGCAGGCGCAGGCCCTTGTTCAGCGCCGCGCCCGCGCGGCCATCCAGCCAGGCGGCCAGTTGCAGCTCGCCGGCCTTCGGTCCCGCGCTGGCCAGCGTCCAGCCGCCCCAGGCCAGGCCCGACAGCAGCAGGGCGCCCCAGATCCAGGCGTTGCGCCGGTGTCCTTTGTCGGTTTGCAGTTCTTGCGCGGTGGGGTCCACGGTGTCAGCCCTTGAGCGCGGCCCGCAGCCGCTCCAGCCAGGTGGCGTTGGGCATGAGCGAGGCGTTGTCCCACTGGCCGGCCGCGTTGGGCCCGTAGCTGTAGGTGGGCTCGAACATCTGCCACACCAGCACCTGGGGCTTGTGGGACTTGAAGGCCGGGGACTCCAGGTACTCCAGCAGCATGGTCCACTGGCCCACGTTGCCGGGCTTCCAGTTCAGCGAGACCGGGCGGTCCAGCAGGTTGGAGAGCTTTTGCGGAAAGCCGAAGTAGGGCTGGACCATGCTGTGGCCGGTGACATGGACGGGGGCGGGCTCATCGTCGAGCAGGCCCTTGGCCGGAGCCTGGCGGCGCACGGTGTAGACCTCGCGGCCGATCTGCTTGCGCTCGTCGGCGGTGAGGAACAGCTCGGCCAGGTCGCCATAGCGGCGCTCGGTGACGGTGTCGCCCAGGGCCAGGCCGCTGCCGGCGCTGCCGGCCAGCTGGGGCACCTCGCCCTGGACCATGCGGGCGGTGGCCTCGGCCGTGGCGTCGGCTGCCGCCTGGGTCCAGTGCTGGTCGGTGCGGTAGAACACGTCCTTGCCGCTGTCGCGCACGGTGCGCAGCACGGCCTCGTCGTCAAAGCTGGGAATGCCGGCGACCTGCAGCGCCTGCAGCACCTGCTTGTAGCGGCCCTGGACATCGGCGCTCATGGCCTTGCCGTCGGGCATCTTGTCGGCATAGAAGCGCACCTTGTCGGGCAGCAGCAGCACCTGCAGCTTCACGCCACGCGCGGCCAGCAGGTTGCGCGCCTCGGTGATCAGCCGCGTGGATTCGGTGATGCCGGCGCGGTCCACCTGGGTCAGGCTGCCCCAGCCCGGAAACAGCCAGCCGTCCTTGCCCCTGAGAACGATGGAGGAGCTGTCCTGTGCCTGGGCCTGTGCCGTACCCTGCGCTGCCAGCGCGCCCAGCACCAGTGCGCAGCCGGCCAGCCCGCGTGCGGCGCGTGCCATGCCCGAGCGCAGTCCGTGCAGGGCGGGGCGGGGTGCTTGCTTGGTCGAATCCATGGGAGCTTTCTCCTTTTCTCTTGTCTGTGTGGTGGTAGCGGCGGCGGGGCAGGGCCTTCAATAGGACAGCGTCAGCGTCATGAAAAGGCCCTTGGCCCGGTCGGCCTGGCCGCCACCGATGTTGAAGCGGTACTGCATGGACCAGTCCAGATAGGACTGGGCCGTGCTGTAGTGGCTTTCGCGGAACCATTGGCGCAGGCTGACGCCCACGCCTGCGCTGGCGGACCAGCTGCTGCCATTGCCTTGCAGGGCCAGCGTCTGCCCCTGCTGGGCGGCCAATTGGGCTGCGGTGGGCGTGGCGCCCGGGGCGGCCTGCAGGGAGCGCACATCGACGCGGTTCCTCTGCTTGATCCAGTCGGCCGCGACCACGCCGAACGGAAAGATCACCAGCCCCTGGTTGATGCCGTCGGCGCGGAAGCTGCGGCCGATGCGGGCCTCGGTGGAGAAGAACCATTGCTCGCGCTTGTAGCGGCCCGAGCCGTCGCCCACCTGGGCGCCGCTGGTCTGGTCGGTCAGCGTGAAGCGCGAGGCCATGCTCTGGTTGGCATAGCCGGCCTGGCTGTAGCCTTCCATGGTGAACCAGCTGGAGCGGTCCGTGCGCCGGCCCGTGCCCTCGTAGAAGCCGTGGGTGACATAGGCCAGCCAGCCGCCCTGGCCCGCGCCCGCGCTGTACTTGGCCGAGATGGGATTGCCCAGCGCCGGGCCCGTGGGGTTGAGGGGGTCGCGCCCGCTCATCAGGCAGCGCAGCTGGGGCGATTCAGGCGTGATGAAGCCCGAGCGCGTGGCGGAGCCGATGTTGAACTGGCGCTCTATGCCAAAGGTCAGCGCGTACTTGGTGGACGGCGTGAAGCGCATGCCCAGCGAGCCCGTGGTGGTGGGCAGGCCAGAGATGCCGCGGTTGTCGCCGGCCTGCACATTGATGGGCAGGCCCGTGCAGGGGTCGATGGCGCTTTGGCCCAGCGTGGTGCCGCCTCCGTCATGCAAGGTGCTGCCCAGCCGCCCGTAGACATCGAAGATGCGCGTCGATGAGTTCAGGAAGTTGGACGGGCGCCAGTAGGCCTCGGCCGTGCCGAAGACGGCGTCGCCGGCCTGGGTGAGGATGCCGTCCGAGAACGCACGCCCCGCAGGCCGCGCACCCCGGTAGCCCATGGAGACGATGGCGCCCCATTCGCGCGAATAGCCGGAGACGGCGCTGCGTGCGTTTTCGCGCTGGCCGGGCGTGAGCTTGGCGGTGCCGGCGTCGTCCAGGTCGATGGCTTCCTTGAAGGTGCGCACGGCGCCCCGGTTGTCGCCGGTGCCGGCCAGCGCATAGCCTTCGTCCAGCATGGCGCCCGCTGGCGCCTCGCCCGTGGCGCGCGCCGCGCGAAAGTCCTGCAGCGCCTTGGCCGGCTCTTCCTGGCGCGAGTACAGGTAGCCGCGCTGCATCAGCAGCTGGGCGTCGTTGGGGGTGAGGGACAGGGACTTGTCCAGCCGCAGCAGGGCCTGGCCCTGCTGGTCGCGGTTGCCTGCGGCCAGCGTGGTGGTCAGCAGCTTTTGCAGTTGCGCATTGTCGGGGTCCTGCTCCACGGCCGTTTGCGCATGTTCGATGGCGGCCTTGTAGTCCTGGCGCGCGTAGGCCGCATAGGCCTGGGCGCTGGGGCCGCCCGTGCCCTGGGCATCGGAAGGCTGCAGCTCGCAGACCGTGCCATAGGGCGTGTCGCGGCAGTCCTGCAGGGGCGGCGGGTAGTCGGCCATGGCCAGGGTCTGCGAGGCGCCGCGCGTATCGGCCACCATGGGCGTGTCGCGGCCGGGGCGCAGGTCATCGGCTTGCTTGAGGCGGCGGGCCACGGATTCATCCTGTGCCGGCATGGGCGCCAGCAGCGCGCGGGCGCGTGCCGCGTCGCCAGCGGCCAGGGCCGCGTCGGCGGCGATCAGGCGCAGGTTGGCGGACTGCTTTTCGTCCAGCCAGTCCTGCTTGAGCACGGCATCGAAGTCCTCGTTGGCCTGTGCGGTCTTGCCCTGGCGCTGGCGGATGTAGCCGCGCATGCCCAGCGCCGCTGTGTCTTCGTTGTCCTGCGCCAGCGCCTCGTCTGCGGCTTTTTCCGCATCGGGCAACTGCTCGGCCAGCAGCAGCGAGGTGATCAGCAGCAGGCGGTGCGATGCCGTTCCCGGCGCCAGCGCCACTGCTTCGCGCGCAAAGGGCACGGCCTGCGCCGGGTTGTTGGCGATCAGCGCCTGGTAGGCCTTTTGCGCCGGCAGCACGGCCTGGCTGCGGCGCAGGGTCTGGCGCTTGGCCACCAGGTCGCTTTTGTTGGGTGGGTCCAGGGCCAGGGCGGCATCTGCGGCCTCGATGGCGGCGCCCAGTTGCTCCTGCGCCTCCAGCGCGCCTATCCACAGCAGCGCCCACTGGCCCTGGCTGGGGTCCAGGCGAAAGGCCTGCTCGGCCCTGCGCGCGCTGTCCGCGTAGTTCTTGGCGTTGTAGTCGGTGTAGGCCTGCGTGGCGATGGGAAAGGCCTTGTTGTAGGCCTCGGAAGCCGTGGCCCCCGCAGGCCCGCCCGCCGCCCCGCCTGCGGCCGCCGCCCGCACATTGGTTTCGGCCTGCTGCAGCGTGGCCTCGTCCAGCCCGGCGGCGCGGGCCGAGGCGATGGCCTTGAGCGCTTCCTCGTTCTTGCCCTGCTTTTGCAGCGAGTAGATCAGCAGCATGCGCAGGCGCAGCAGGTCGGGGCGCAGCTGTACGGCCGATGCGGCGGCGGTCGCGGCCCGTGCAAAGCGGCCGGCCTGGTAGTGGGCATAGGCCTGGTTGGCCAGTTGCCACGCGCGGCCCCTGAGCGGCGCCTCCGCCTTGACGGCCGCCACGGCCTGCGGCCAGGCCGGCGGCGTGTTCCAGCCGGCGCCCAGCAGCGCGGCCAGCGTGAGAGGGCGAACGAGGGGAGCGAGATGCTTCATATGCCGGCCCTTGGGGTGCTTGGAATGCCTTGTGCGGGAATGTCGGGATGCACCGTGGGGTCGGTGGGCTCCCCCTGCTGGAAGCTGATGGCCTCGCGCAGCGTGGCCTCGTCGAGCCAGCCCTGCTCCATGAGGATGGCGCCCAGCGGACGGCGTTCGCGCTGCTGTATCTCCAGCGCGGTGGCCAGCCGGGTTTCGTCGATGGCCTGCCATGACAGCAGCAGCTCGCCCAGGCGCTGGCGCTGGTGGCTCAACTGGTCGGTGGACGGGAAGTCGTGCATGGTCTTGTCCCAGGCCAGCCGCTTGCCCGTGACCAGGTGGACGATGAACAGCTTCCAGGCGCGCGCCGCCGCCATGGCATTGATGAAGTTGCCGATCACCATGCGCGGGATGGACAGCATGGCGTGCTCCCAGCCGTACAGGCGCGAGACGAACCATGCGCGCTGCACCACGCGCAGCAGCAGGGCGATGACGTTGACGCTCATCAGCGTTACCAGCCAGCCGTTGGGAGCGAACAGGGACGGGTAGTACACCGTCCACCAGCCCATGTGATCGGCCAGCAGGAACAGCAGGAAGTTCAGCAGCAGCAGATAGGCCAGGATGGCCACGAAGGAGGTCACCAGCCCCTTGCGGTCCCGGAACAGCAGGTACTTGGTGGACAGCGGCCCGGCCCAGCCGACCTGGCTCCAGCCCTGCAGGCCGATGCCCAGTGTCCAGCGCGCCTTTTGCCGGTAGGCGGTCTTGAAGGTGTTGGGAAAGAACTCGCGGATGCCCAGCGGCATGGTCAGCGTGGACACCTTTTCCTTGCCCAGGCCGAACAGCGGCTTGCGCCGTATCACGTAGTCCACGGGGAACTTGCCGAAGATCTGCTTCATGCCCCGGCGCGCCAGCCGAGCGCCGATGTCGTAGTCCTCGGTCAGGGTGTCGGTGTTGAAGGGCTGGTTGTGGGTCTCGGCCGCCAGCTCCTCCATCGCCTTGCGCGAAAAGCAGGTGCCCACGCCGGCCGAGGGCACCATGTGCGACATGCTCTCGCGCACCACCAGGTCCTTGGTGTGCCATTCGGCGAATTCGTCCATGTAGGTGCCGGCCACCAGCTCGTACCACTCGCGCTCCAGGGAGGTCACGGGCAGCTGGATGAAGTCCATGCGCGGCAGCAGGTAGTTGTAGTACTTGAGCTCCAGCGGGTGCAGCACGTCCTCGCTGTCGTGCAGGATCACGCCGGCAAAGGGCTCGGGCTGCAGCGTGTTCTGCTGGAAGATGGCCTGCACGATCCAGTTGAGGCAGTCGGCCTTGCAGGTGGGGCCGTCATGGGGCACCTCCACGCGGACCAGCTGGCGGTAGCGCCGGCGCATGCGCTCGACCTCGTTCTTGGTGCGCTCGTCGTTGCGGTAGGTGCCCACGAAGATCATGTAGTTCTTGTAGTCCAGCGTGCCCACCATGCTCTCGAGCATGGGCGCGATCACGTCGTACTCCAGCCAGGCCGGCACCATGATGGCCAGCGGCTTTTCCTCGACCTCCTGCAACTGCTGTGCCTTGAGCGGCTGGTAGCGGCGCTTGACGGTCAGCGCGCGCCAGGCCTCGCGCACCCAGTACCAGGCGTCGATGAACAGGTCGTCGATGCTGGACAGCAGGATGACGACGGCCACCACGGCGCTGACGATCTCCAGCGCGTGGTAGTAGTCGGCCACCAGGTAGGGCCAGTAGAGGGAAGAGATCATGGCGATCGCCTCATGCCGTCGTCATCGTTGCCCGGGCCGGGCTCAGTGCTTGGACTGCTTGCTGCGCGCCACCGCCCAGGCCAGCACCACCAGCAGCAGCACCACGAACAGCGCGATGGCGATGCCCGGCACGCTCCAGGACAGGAAGTTGCGCCATTCGTGGAAGGCGCCTTCGCGCGGACCCGACGGAATGCCGGTTTCGGGATTGCTGCTGTCCACCCAGGCCAGCGGGCCGTCGCCACCGATCACGGCGATGTTGCCGCGATTGAGCAGGAAGGGCTCGCCCAGGCCGCCCGTCCACTCGCCGATGGCATGCCACAGCACGCCCTGCTGGCCGCCTGCAGTGACCACTTCGGCCGAGGACAGTTGCTTGAGTCCCTTGATGTCCAGCCAGTCCGCCGACTTGCCGCGGATGCGCAGCTGCTGCCGGTCCGTCACCGTCACCAGGGGCTTGGCACCGTCCACCGGCACTTCCATGGCGACAAAGGGCATGGAGGGCTTGGCCGTTGCATCGGCCTGGGCCACGACCAGCTCGGCCTGCGAAGCCGACAGGCCGCTGGCGGCCGCCAGGTTGGCCATGCGCTCCAGCGCGGCCGGCGCCGCCGACAGATAGCTGGCGGGCACCAGGAACTGCGACTTGGCGCCCAGCAGCGGCAGCAGGCCGATGAAGCTGCCGTTGGCCTCGGCCTTGCCGGGCGTCACGTAGCTGATGGCCGGCAGCACGCTGGCGGGGTAGGGCTGGGGAATCTCGTTGCAGTCGGCCGAGTAGGGCTGGCGCTGCACGGACACCCGCAAGGTGTTGTTGATGCCCAGCGCATAGCCGGGCACACGGGCGCGCAGGCGTTCGGGCTGGCCGTTGGCCTCCAGCTGGCGGGCCGACAGCAGCATGCCGTTCCAGAACAGCGTGGCCACGGGGCGCGTGGCCGAGGCGCCGGGGGCGGCGGCCACGTACAGCGTGATCTCGCCCGGCATCTGGCCCTGCGAGGCCACGGCGCTCAGCGGGAAGTTCATCGTCCAGTCGCCGCGCGACAGCACGTCGAAGCTGTCGGGACTGCCGCCCAGGCTGGACAGGCGTATGCCCTTGGCCTCGTCCCATTGCGGGGGCTGGGCCGCGGCCACGGTCACGTTGTCGCTGACCAGCAGGCGCTGCAGGGCGGCCTCCTGCAGGCCGGCCACGCGCGCACCCGCGTCGGCTGCCACGGCCAGCACCATCTGGCGGCCCATGGGCAGGGCGCGCAACTGCTGCGAGGCCAGGGCCTCGTTGGCCAGCGGCGCGCGCCGGGCGCGCCATTGCTGCAGGGCCTGGCCCGCATCGGGGTCGGCCGCCAGTTGGGCCTGCAGGGCTGCGAAGGCGGCGGTCAGGCGCTGCTGCAGTGCCTTGTCGGCCACCACGATGTCTCCGCTGACCTGGGCGGCCCCCAGCATGAGCAGCGCGCCCAGTTCGGCGTCACTGGCCAGCTTGTGCTGGGGCTCGGCGCCGCGCAGTGCGGCAAAGGCGGGCACGCCGGCCAGGGCGGCGGGAACCTCCAGGCCGCGCAGGTCCAGCGTCTCCCCCACGGCGGGCAATGCGTTCACCGTCATGCGCCTGTTGTTGCGCTGCAGGCTGGCGCCAATGCGCCAGGCACTGTCGAACGAGGCCTGCTCCAGCTGCCTGCCCGCCACCAGCACGGTGGTGCGCACGGGCAGGGTGTTCCAGACATCTTCGATGCTGCGCACATCGCGCGGGTCCACGCGGTAGCTCAGCCGTGTCTGCGGCGAGATGGTCAGGGAGTTGGCCAGGGAGTGGTTGTCATCGCATCGCACCTGGCCGTTGCGGCTGCGCCAGTTCACGCCCAGCCGCACGAAATCGCTGGCGCGGGCCTGCTGGGCGACGGGCAGCGTGCGCTGCAGCATGCCGTCACCGTCGGGCACGGTCTGCGACACGGCGGGCGTGCCGTTGAGCGAGATCACCACGGTCGAGACACCGGGTTCGCCCTTGAGGTAGCGGCTGTCGAAGGCAATGCTGGCATCGCCCAGCGGCAGGCCGCGCGGCACGGGCAGGTAGAAGTCCTGGGTGGCCGTGCCGGCAAGCACCACGGGATCGACGATGCCCAGCTCCTTGAGCGTGACGCTGCGCTGCAGCCCGTCGCTGGCGCCCAGCTGGCGTATGGCGTCACCCAGCGCCGAGGCCGAGGCCGTCTGCGCGAACAGGGCGCCCAGGCCCAGCAGCGAACCCAGCGCCCAGCGGGCCCCGGTGCGGGAAAGCGATTGGCGGATGGTCGGTTGCATGGGGGCCTCTTTTCTCACTTCGGTGCTCGATTCGTAATGCGCTTCGTGGACGTGGTGCGCGGGGTGGTGCGTGCGTGGTTCAGGCCGGCGCCATGCCCTTGGTCACGGCGGCCGCGATGCCCGGGACGGCCGCGGCGCCCGTGTGTCCGGCGGCAAACTCGTCGAAGGGCTGTCCCAGCAGGGCACGCACGATGCGCTGCGAGGCCTGGCCATCGCCATAGGGATTGATGCGGCGCGCAAACGAGGCGTGGTGCCCCTCATCGGCCAGCAGCCGGTCGACCTCGGCCACGATGCGCGCGCGCTGCGTGCCCACCAGCAGCACGGTGCCGGCCGATACGGCCTCGGGCCGCTCGGTCACGTCGCGCATCACCAGCACGGGCTTGCCCAGGTAGGGCGCCTCTTCCTGCACGCCACCGGAGTCGGTCAGGATGATGTGGGCGCGCTGCATGAACCAGACGAAGTCCACATAGTCCAGCGGATCGATGAGGCGGATGTTGTCCATGCCGCCCAGCGTGCGCATGACCACTTCGCGCACGGCGGGGTTGAAGTGCACGGGGTAGACGATGAGCAGGTCCGGATGGCGCTGCGCCAGCTCGGCCAGCGCAGCGCAGATGTTCTGGAAGCCTTCGCCGAAATTCTCGCGCCGGTGTCCCGTGACCAGCAGCAGCGGGCGCTGCGCATCCACCCAGGGATGGCGCTGGGCAATGGCACGGGCCAGCTCGGGCTGGGCATCGAGCCGGTCGCACAGCGTGGCCAGCGCATCGATGACGGTGTTGCCCGTCACGGCGATGCGGCCCTGCAGGTTCTCGCCCAGCAGGTTGGCGCGCGACGTGGACGTGGGCGCAAACATCCACTGGCTGACCACATCGACCACGCGGCGGTTCATCTCTTCGGGAAAGGGCTGGGCCAGGTCGCCGGTGCGCAGGCCGGCTTCCACGTGGCCCACCGGAATGCGGCGGTGAAACGCCGCAAGCGCGCAGGCCGTGGCCGTGCTGGTGTCGCCGTGCACCAGCACGTAGTCGGGCTTTTCCTGTTCCAGCACGCCATCGGCACCTGCCACCACGCGGGAGAACAGGCCGTTGAGCGTCTGGTTGGGTTGCATGACGGCGAGATCGTGCTGCGCCCGCAGGCCAAAAAGATCCATCACCTGATCCAGCATCTGCCGGTGCTGGCCGGTGACGCACACCACGCTCTCGATGCCCCGCGTCTGCGACAGGGCCGTGACCAGTGGCGCCATCTTGATGGCCTCGGGACGGGTCCCGAAAAACGAAAGAATCTTCATGCCAACCCCTTTTGCGTTTTCCTGTGCTCTTCGCTTGTGCGTTCTTGTGCTGCGCTGTACCCGGCAGGGGGCAGGACCCGTCTCAGCCCGAAGACGGGCCGGGCAGGCCGCAAAGCGGTGTGGAATATACGGCGGGTTTTTGGAATTTTCGATCGATTGCTCCGATTCGATTGAAAACTATCGTCAATTGAGAGAAATTGACGGAAGTTAAGAGGACTTGAGGGAGCTTGATGACCTTGCTTTCCATTGGGGAACCTCCGTCGAATCTCAAGCGCCGCAAGCCATGCGCGCCATGGGGCTGGATGCACGTTCGCGCCAGGGGTGCTGTTGCACAAAGCTGCGCGCCTGGGGGCTTTGTTGCAGCTAGTACATCACCGAAACAAGGATGTGCTTGTCAGACGCTTGCCTATTGCTGCCAGCTGCTGCCTATTGCAAGCCCTGGGGCGCGTCTGCGCAAGGCTTGGAGGGGGTGTCCGTGCTGTCGCTTTCCCTGATGTGCGGCCGGTGCGCGGGGCCGGGGCAGGGGCGGGCGCGGCGGGCGCAAACCTGGGCATGAACCTTGCCACAAGCCGGCCCGGAAACGAAAACGGGCCCCGTGTAGGGGCCCGTTTTGCTGGGTGTATGGCGGAGAGGGCGGGATTCGAACCCGCGGTGGGGATTAGCCCACACACGCTTTCCAGGCGTGCGACTTAAACCGCTCATCCACCTCTCCGAAGCCAGCGATTGTAGCAGTGATTTCGGGCGGTCACGGTAAGAAGCTGGAACCGGCGGCGATGCGGGTGTGCCCCGCTGCACCTTGCAGGTACAACCGGCGAGGCCGCCCCGGTCGTCCAGCCGCAAGCCATTTGGGATGGTGAATGGTTGCAGTATCGTGAAATCCGGCGGACTTTTGATGCGGGTCCATCAAGGGAATCCTCGGTGCGCGCTATTTGCAGTTGGCAAACCATGGCGTATCCGCATTGATTCAGGTTTTCCTCAGCCCGTGCATTCGATGGAGGCAGATGTTGGGAGCTGTCATGTATACAAGAAGGTATTTTCTTTGCTTTGTGAAATTGGGGTGAATTTCATGTAAGTCATTGATGTTGTTGATTTTTGTGCAAATGAAATTTATCTGGTTTGAACGGTTCCAGAATGCATCCTGGATGAATTGCAAATGTTGAATGCAATTCTCAAGCGCCGGATGCATTTTGCAACAGACGCCGCATGCCAGCTTGTAGACAATGCCTGCGGCGCCGGGCCTTGAAATGCCTGTTTCAAGCCCATTGCGGCAGATTCCTCCTGTATTGCGGCGTATCGACAGCCCAGGCCAATCATAGAAACCCGCTATCACCATGGCTCACCATTCAATGCGCTCCGATTTTTACTGTGGCGGGGCGCTGCCATGGCGGGCACTGGCCTTGAGCCTTGCGGCGGTGCTGGGTGCCGGGGCGGCGCTCGCTGCCGGGCCGCAGCGGCAGGTGCTGGAAAGCCTGCCGTCCGGCACGGCCAAGGGGGCGCCTGCCTATGAGTTGTCGCTGCCTGCCTGCACGGCGGCGCCTTGTCCCTTTGAGTTGAGGCTGGTGCGTGCCGGTGTGCAGCAGGGCCAGCCAGCGGCGCTGTCCTGGCCGGCGTCCAGGGGGCCGGCGCAATTGGCGCAGCCCGATCCGCTGTACGGCGTGGGCGATCCGCTGTCTGCGGCAGCAGGGCTCCAGCACCTCGAGCGCGTGTGGACGACTGGCGAGGAAGAAGACACCGTCACCGCTGCCGTGCGCAGCTTGCGCCTGCCCGGCGTGCAGGGCGGCTCGCGTGCGCTGCTGGTCACGCAGATGGGGGGCTTTGAGCATCCCAAGCGCCGCCATGCGCTGTATGTCGCCACCGCCCAGGGCCCGCACCTGGCCTGGCAGTACGACGAGCCCCAGGGCAACTACCAAAGCTGGGTGCTGGCGCCCACGGGCCGGATTCCGGTGCTGCTGGTGCGCTATGCATCACCGCAGGACGATGCGCCCGACCAGATCGAGACCCGCAGCCTGCGCTGGAACAAGGGCCGGCAGGCGTTTGCCGAGCAGGCCTCGGCACCACCGGCCGCCGTGCAGGCCGTGGTGGCGGCGCGCTATGCCAGCGTGGCGGCAGCGCGTGCCGCACGCGCGCAGCAGGCCGAATGCCTGGGCGCCTATTCCGTCGTGCGCACACGCCCCGCAGGCGCCGCGCCCCATCACGCCCTGGTGCAGGTGGCGGCGGACATGGCGCAGGCGCATGCTGAATCTCTGCGGCTGCGTGCCTGCTCGGCCAGCCTGCAGCCGCGCACCGTGCCATTGGTGCACCTGCTGCCGGATGCCGGCCTGAATCCCGGCAAAAAAACCGGCAACAAAACCGACCGCAAAACCGACAGCAAACCCGAGCCCGCCCGCTGAGCCGGTGCTGCGGGCCATATCGACAACCACAACGAGGGGAGAAGCATGCCTGACATCAAGGACAGCGTAGGCGAGGGCGGCAGCAACCAGGTGCATGACGTGGCCCTGCTGCAGGCCATGCTGCGCGTGGTCAAGGACGCCAAGAACGCGCCGTATCTGGGCGTGGACTACGACGGCAGCTACGGCGCGCAGACGCGCGCCGCGCTGGAGCGTTTCCAGAACGACCACAAGCTCGCCGCCGCCAAGGCCGCGCCGGGCCAGCCGCAGGCCGGGGGTGCCAAGGAGGCGCTGGGCCTGGCGGCAGCCGGAGGGGCCACGGTGGCCAAGCTCAGCGGCATGCTGCCGGCCTCGCACCAGGGCATGCGCGCCGCGCAGAACTCCAAGACGGTGTACCTGGAGGCCAAGGCCCAGGACGTGGCCACCAGCAAGGCCGCCATTGCCAACGATGCGGAGTACGAGCCCACCTTCCGCGCCAAGCTGGCCAGCCTGGTGCAGCAGATGTATGACACGCACAAGATCGCGCTGTGGATCACGCCCACGGGGCGCCGGCGCACCTTTGCCCAGCAGGCCGCCGAGACCCAGACCAAGGCCGGCCCGGGCGAGAGCAACCACAACTTCGGCCGCGCGGCCGACATCGGCTTCAAGCGCTTCCAGTGGGTCAAGGGCGACGGCAGCATCGTCACCGACGCCGACTGGCTCAACCAGTTGGAGGCCGTCAAGTCCGCCGATGCATCGCGCTGGTGGAATGAGCGCGACAGCCTGGCGGCCAAGCAGGGCCTGCTGCCGCTGAAGTTCGAGCGCGTTCACCTGCAGGCATTCGCCCAGCAGGGGGTGAGCAACCAGCGCTCGCTGGCCAAGCTGCTCAACGCCGTGTCGCAGAACAACATGGGCTGGAAATCCGCCTACCAGGCCGACCTGCAGTCCCAGGGCAAGCATTGGGTGAATGTGGGGTCCGCCAAGTCCATCTGGGCTGGAGCCGCCTCCGTGACCAAGGCCGATCTTGCCAAGGCCCGCACGGCGGCCACCGGCAAGCAGGTCAAGGAAGCGCAGATCACCCAGGACGAGGTGGACGCCATGCGCCGCATGCTCAAGGCCGATTTCGAGCAGGCCGACCTGAACTGGTCCAAGTGGGCGCCCGTGCCCTGAGCCTGCCCGGACGCCTGCCGTGCAGGCAGGCGTCACTCCCATCGCATCTTCCGGAGAGAGCATCTTGAGAATCGACCCTTCGACGGGCGAGGCCGCCCTGCGCGCGCCACTGTCCCTTTCGCTGCCCCTGCCTGTGTCCCTGTCCGCGTCCCTTCCCGCCATGGACGCTGACGCAGCGCCGGGCGGTCCGCCTGCCATCCGCGCCCCGCAGGACGTTCTTTCGGGCGTGCGCGTTGCCTCGCAGCTGCTGCAGGACTTTCGCCCCATCACCGAAAGCATCGAGTGGGAGCTGGGCCACCTGCACTGGGCGCAGGCCGGCCTGCTGACCTTTGCCGAGAACGAAGTGCCCTACGTGGTCAACAACAGCGGCCGCCTTTCGGAAGATGCGGCGGCCCTGCTGTTCCACCACTGCGCGGACACCGCGCCGCAAGGCGCCATTGCCGTGCTGGAATTGGGCGCCGGCTGCGGCCTGTTTGCGCGCATGTTCCTGCAGGCCTTCCGGCACCTGTGCCAGCAGGAAGGGCGTGATTTCGACCAGCGGCTGGTCTACTACGTCACCGATGGATCTCCCCGCACGGTTGCGCAATGGCAGGAGCGCGCGCTGTTTGCCGAGTTCGGCGGCCAGGTCGTGGCCGGCTGCTGCGACGCCATGCGGGCCGAGGCCGTGCAGCTGCCGGACGGCAGCACCGTGCCCCTGCCGCCGCTGCACGCCGTGTTCTGCAACTACGTGCTGGACGTGCTGCCTGCCACCGTCGTGCGGCGGCAGGGCGACGGGCCGGTGCAGGAATTGCGCATACGCACCCGCCTCACCGATGACGCCCAGCTCGTGCGCCAGTACACCGCGCTGTCGCCGGGCGAGATCCGCGCCCTGGTGGACCATGCGGATGCAGAGCAGCGTGCGCGCCTGCTGCCCCTGGTGGGCCTGTTCGAGCAGGAGGTGGGCTTCTTCGACTGCGACCAGGCAGCGCTGTCGCCCTGGGTGGAAGCCGCCTTGTCCGTCAGCGAGGCGGCACCGCGCCTGCTGGTCAACCACGGCGCCTTTGGCGCGCTGCAGACGCTGCAGCAGCGGCTGGCGCCCAAGGGGCTGGTGCTCATCAACGACTACGGCGCCTGCACGCCCGAGGCGGCGGCCCAGGCGGGCGCCTCCCAGCGCTTTGGCCGCACCAGCGCCATCGGCCTGAACTTTCCGCTGCTGGCGCAATTGTTCGGGCGCGAGGGCTGGCAGGTGCTGGCGCCTTCGGGCGATGCGCAAAGGGCCATCCATGCGCGGCTGCTGATCGGCGAGGGATGCGAGCGCACGGCGGCCGCCTTTCTCAACCGCTTCAGCGCCGACGCGCAGCAGTTCTTCGAGGCCCCGGCCCAGGAGGCCCGCACGCACCTGGAGTCGGGCCGCCAGGACGCCGCTTTGGAAAGCTACCGCCAGGCCATCACCCGCAGCCCGCGCGACTGGCGGCTGCTGGGCGAGGTGGCCGAATTCGTGGGCCTGCAGCTGCGGGACTTTGCCGCCGGCATCGAGCTGGCGCGCAGCGCGCTGGACCTCAATCCCTGGCTCAGTACCTGGCTGTGGAATGTGCTGGGCGACTGCCTGTTCTGCCAGGAGCAGTTCGCGGCCGCGCATGACGCCTACCTGCAGGCCGAAGGCATAGACCCGCGCGATGCGCGCACCCAGCTCAACCTGGCCTACACCTGGCAACAGCGCGGCGACCCGGCGCGCGCGCTTGCCTGCATCGCCCAGGGCCTGGCGGGGGATGCGCATGGCGTGCACACGCAGCGCCTGATGGAAAAGCAGCAGCAGATCCTGGCGCAGATCGCTGCCCTGCGCGCCTCGGAGCAGCAGCGGCTGGCCCAGCGCGCGGCACGGCTGCAGGGCGGGGCATAAGCCTGCCGGCAGCCCGCGGAAGTTCAGCGGTTGCGGCCCGCCAGCCGCACGGCCAATGCCGCCGCCGATGCCGCGCAGGCCAGGGCCACCACGCCGCTCCAGCCCCACTGCGCCAGGGCCAGTGCGCCCAGCGCCGAGCCCGAGGCCATGCCGATGAACACGCCCGTGAACAGCAGCGCATTGAGCCGGCTGCGTGCAGCGGGGTCCAGGCCATACACCAGGGTCTGGTGCGCTACCAGCGTCGCCTGGATGCCGAAGTCGAAACCGATGGCGCTGGCCACCAGCAGCGGCAGCCGGGCCGCAGCCGGCAGCCAGGGCGACAGTGCCAGCACGGCAAACGACGCCAGGGCCAGGCCCGCACCCAGGCAGGTCACGCGCTGCGGGCCGCTGCGGTCGGCCAGCCGGCCTGCCAGCGGCGCGGCCAGCGCACCGGCGGCGCCCGCCAGGCCCAGGGCGCCGGCTGCGGCGCTGCCCATGTGGAACTGCTGGTGCAGCATCACGGCCAGCGTGGACCAGAAGGCACTGAAGGCCACCGACAGCAGGCCCTGGGCCAGGGCCGCACGGCGCAGCGCGGGCTGGCCGCGCCACAGTTGCACCATGGAGCCCAGCAGCGCGCCATAGCCCAGTTGCGTGGTCGGCCTGAAACTGGGCAGGCCGCGCCACAGGGCCACCCCCAGCAGTGCCATGGCAGCGGCGGCCAGCAGGTAGACGCTGCGCCAGCCGCCATGCTCGGCCAGCAGCCCGCTGACCACGCGCGACAGCAAAATGCCCAGCAGCAGCCCCGTCATCACCGTGCCCACCACCTTGCCGCGCTGTTGCTCGGGCGCCAGCGTGGCGGCGGCCGGCACCACATCCTGCGCCAGGGTGGCGGCCAGGCCCACGGCCAGGCTGGCGGCCAGCAGCGGCGCCAGGCCCGGGGCCAGGCCGCTGGCCAGCAGGGCCAGCATCAGCGCGGCAGTCTTGGCCAGGATGATGCGCCGGCGGTCCATGCGGTCGCCCAGCGGGGCCAGCAGCAAAATGCCCAGCGCATAGCCCAGCTGGGTCAGCGTGGGCACAAAGCCCACGGCGCGCTCGCCCGCGCCCAGGTCGGGGCCGAGCACGCCCAGCATGGGCTGGCTGTAGTAGAGCGAGGCCACGCCCACGCCCGCCGTGGTCGCCATCAGCAGCACCAGCGACCGGGGCACGCCGGACGCCTTTTCGCTGGTGGCCGCTTGGTTATGCGTAGATTGAATGCAAGACATGTTGATCCGCCCGTACGGCGTGTTTGAGAAACGATGGCCGTAGTGTGGTGCGATGCAGCAACCCACGGTAGTGGCTGCATCCGCAGAATCGATATACGCTTGGCGTATGACCATCGCCGACCTCTCCCTGCCTTCGGGCGCAGACCGCATCGAACTGCTGCAGACCTTTGTGCGCATCGTCGAAAGCGGCAGCCTCTCGGCCGCCGCGCAGCAGATGTCCACCACCCAGCCCACGGTCAGCCGGCGCCTGCAGACGCTGGAGCGCGCGCTGGGCCTGCGCCTGCTGCGGCGCTCCACCCACGCCATGGCGCTGACCGACGACGGAGAGCGCTGCCTGGCCCATGCGCGCGAACTGCTCGATACATGGCGGGCGCTGGAGTCCGACCTGCGCGGCGCCCAGGACACGCCGCGCGGCCTGCTGCGCGTGGTCGCGCCCCACGCCTTCGGCCAGGACCAGCTCATGGCGCCGCTGCTGCAGTTCCTGGGCCGCCATCCGGCCGTCAAGGTCGAGTGGCTGCTGCATGACCGCCAGCCGGACTTCATTGCCGAGGGCATCGACTGCGCCGTGCAGGTGGGCGCCGTGGTCGATCCATCGGTGGTCGCGCTGCGCGTGGCCGAGGTGCCGCGCATTGCCGTGGCCGCGCCTGCCTTGCTGGGGCAGGGCAGCGTGCCCCAGCACCCGCGCGAGCTGCAGGGGCTGCCCTGGATTGCGCTGCGCACTTTCTACCAGCGCGAGCTGGAACTGCACCGCGTGGGCGATGAGCGGGTGTGCAAATCCTGGCGTCTGCAGTTCGAGCCCCGGCTCAGCACCGACAGCCTTTATGCGCTGCGCAACGCCGCCCTGGGCGGGCTGGGTGCGGCCCTGGCCTCGGCCTGGATCGTGCGCGACGATCTGGAGGCGGGCCGCCTGGTGCACCTGGCCCCGGACTGGCAGGCCGCGCCGCTGCCCGTGCACCTGGTGTATCCGCAGGCGCGCCACCAGCCGGCGCGCCTGCGCGCCTTCATCGCGGCCATGCGGGAGGTCATGCCGGGACTCACCGGAATGCGCGCGCCGCTGCCCTGAGCCGTTCGCCCGCCGCTGTTGCGGCGGCGCGTCACCGCCCGGTTTGCCAACGGTAAGCATGGCAACTGCATAGGATAATAAGAATCATTTGCGATCTTCTTCGCGATTGGCTTTTCCTCCATGCCGTCCCCCTCCACGCTACAACTGCCCGCCGAGCCCCTGCTGGCCCAGCTGGTGCAGCACTATGACGAACTGGTCGGTTTCCTGCGCCACCGCTTCGGCGACGAATGCCAGCCTCGCGAAATCGTCAACGAGCTGTGCCTGCGGTTGATGGAGCGGCCCGTTCCCCAGGGCATTGCCAACCCGCTGGCCTTTCTGCGGCATCTGGCGCGCGACCTGGCCATAGACCGCCACCGGGCCCAGGCGCGCCGGCCCGAAACGCCCTTCGATGGCGCCGAGCTGGAAGAGCGCCTTGCCCCCGCCGCAGCCATGCCGCTGTCCCCGCCCGAGCTGGCCGTGGCCGCCGCCCAGCGCCAGCGCGCGCTGCTGGTGGCGATAGAGCAGCTGCCCCAGGCCAGCCGCGAGGCCTTCATCCTCACCAAGCTCTACGGCATGCCGCAGGAAGAGGCCGCGCAGCGGATGGGCATCTCGCGCGGCATGGTGGCCCGCCATCTGGCGCGTGCACTGCGCGATGTGCAGCCCGTGCTCACGGCCGACCATGCCGCCTGAGATCACGCGCAGCACAGGCGGCACGCGCAGCGCGCGCCAGGGTGCTTCTGCGCAGTCTTCGGGGCGCAGCGCCCATCTGCCCGTCGATGACGCCCTGGCCCCCTTTGCCGACATGCTGCGCCGGCACCTGCCCACGCCCGAGGAAATCGAGCAGGCCGCCGCCCAGCGCCAGAAACTGCGCCAGCGCAGGGCGCTGCGCGCAGGCACGGCTGCGGCCCTGGCGGCGCTGGCGCTGCTGCTCTGGGCCGACCCCGCGCTGCAGCGCCAGACCCTGGCGACGGCCGTGGGCCAGCGCCAGAGCTGGCAACTGGCCGATGGCAGCGAGGTGCAGCTGAACACCGGCTCGCGCGTGCAAGTGGCGCAGCACCTGCGCTCGCGCCGCCTGGTGCTGGACCAGGGGGAGGCGTCCTTCGAGGTATCCCATGCCTTCTGGCACGGCTGGGTGCCCTGGCTGCAGCGGCCCTTCACCGTGCAGGCCGGCGGCGTGGTGGTGCAGGACATCGGCACCGTGTTCGGCGTGCACCGCCATGAGGATGGCGCCGACATCACCGTGCTGCAGGGCAGGGTACGCGTGCATTCCATGGATGGTGGCGGCGCACCCGTGGAGCTGTCCACCGGCCAGCAACTGCGCACGCGCGCCGGCCGGCCGCTGCCGCAGCTCGTGCCGGCAGAGGCGGGCGACGGCGCCGCTGCCCTGGCCGCCCTGGCCTGGCGGGAGGGCCGCCTGGTGCTGGACGGCACGCCGCTGTCCGAGGCCGTGGCGCAGATGCAGCGCTACCGCAGCGCACCCATCGTGCTGGCCGACCGGCATGCGGCGCAGCTGCGCATCTCGGGGCAGTTCGACCTGGACCGCATCGACCAGCTGCTGGACTTGCTGCCCCGCCTTGCCCCCGTGCAGGTGCGGCATGAGGACGGCGGCCGCGTGCTGATCTCCACGCGCCACAGGTAGGCGCAGGTAGGCCGCCCGGCAGTTGTCCCTGCAGCCGCTGGCCTGATCCAGAAATTTTCCGTGGCCATGTGTACAAACCTGCGCGCTGCAGCGGCTTACAGGCAGACCGGCATCGCGCCCGGGGCCGAACAGGCCCTGGAGGGGCCTGCCGCCACCGCCGTACCCCGTATTCCGTATCCAACGCCTCAGGAGAGATGTCGCCATGAACCCTTCCCCTACCGTCACCGGCCTGCCGCGCCTTCGCATCGCGGCCCTGGCCGCCGCACTGTGCATTGCCGGCCTGGCCCATGCCCAGCCCCTGGCCGTGGACCTGCCTGCCCAGCCGCTGGCCCAGTCGCTGAACGCGCTGGCGCGCCAAAGCGGCGCCCAGATCATCTTCCTCACCGATGTGGCCCAGGGCCTGCAGGCGCCCGCGCTGCGCGGCACGCTGGAAGTGCGCGAGGCCCTGCAGCGCCTGCTGGCCGGCAGCGGCCTGCAGGTGCGTGCGCAGGATGAGCGCACCTTCACCGTGGAGCGCAGCGGCGGCCCGGCTGCCAGCTCCGGCGCTGGGGGCGCCGTCATGGCAGAAGTGCGAGTGCTGGCCTCGCGCGCGGAGGACACGGCCTACTACGCCCCCTCGGCCGCCAGCGGCACCAAGACCGAGGCGCCGCTGCGCGACGTGCCCCAGACCATCAATGTGATCCCCCAGCAGGTCATGCGCGACCAGGCCGCCACCTCGCTGCAGGACACGCTGCGCAACGTGGCCGGAATCGGCCTGTCGCACGGCGACGGCCAGCGCGACCAGGTCAGCATCCGCGGCTTCACCAGCATCGGCGACCAGTTCGTGGATGGCTTCCGCGACGATGCGCTGTATTTCCGCGACCTCTCCAACATCGAGCGCGTGGAAGTCGTCAAGGGCCCGGCCGCCGTGCTCTATGGCCGGGGTTCCTCGGGCGGCCTGGTCAACCGCGTGACCAAGAAGCCGGGCGTCAATGTCTCCGACGTGGCCGTCAGCATTGGAAGCTGGGCCGACAAGCGTGCCGAATTCGACGTGGGCCGCGCGCCCGAGGGCAGCGACTGGTCCTGGCGCGTCACCGGCGCCGCCGAAGACGCCAACAGCTACCGCAGCCAGCAGTTCCTCAAGCGCGAGACCATCGCCCCCTCCGTCATGTGGAAGCCGGACGGCAACACCTCGCTGACGCTGCAGGCCGAGCTGCTGCGCGACAAGCGCGTCACCGACTTCGGCATTCCCGCCTACCGCGGCCGCCCCGTGGATGTGGCGCCCGGCACCTACTACGGCTCGGCCAATGCGCGCGATGCGGACACCTCCGAATCCACCGTGGGCTCCTTCACTGCCACCTTCAACCACCGCTTCTCGGACACGCTGCGCGTGCGCAACGCGCTGCGCTACTACCACTACGAGCTGGACCGCCAGAACACCTTGCCGGCCGGCACCACCAACGAGGCGGCCGGCACCGTGGCGCTGACCCGCTCGGGCGTGGACCGCAACGAGCACGGCATCTTCAACCAGACCGAGCTGATCCAGAATTTCAGCACCGGCAGCGTGCAGCATGAAGTGCTCTACGGCCTGGAGCTGGGCCAGCAGAACAAGGATGCGCTGTCCTACAGCGGCGGCACCCTGGCCAACGTGAACCTCTGGAACCCCGTGCTGCCCGTGGCCCCGCTCAACGGCGGCGGCACCCTGAGCGGCAGCACGCTCAACCGCTACCTCACGCGGGCCCTGTACCTGCAGGACCAGGTCACGCTGTCGCCGCAGTGGAAGCTGCTGGTGGGCCTGCGCTATGACCGCTTCGGCCAGGAAACCGACAACCGCCTGGCCGGCCAGAGCGACTTCAGCCGCACGGACTCCACCTGGAGCCCGCGCGCCGGCCTGGTGTGGCAGCCCGATGCCGTGCAGTCCTATTACCTGTCGGTCAGCCGCTCCTACCAGCCTTCGGCCGAGATGTTTGCGCTGTCGGCCACCAATGCCGCCATCAAGCCGGAAAGCACCACCAACTATGAAGTGGGCGGCAAATGGGACCTGATGGACGGCAAGGCCATGGCGACGGCATCGCTGTTCCAGCTGGAACGCACCGACATCAAGACCACCAACCCGGCCCAGCCCACCCAGCTGATCCCCATCGGCACGCAGCGCACGCGCGGCCTGGAGCTGTCGCTGTCCGGCGAACTGCGCCCCGGCACCCAGGCCACCTTCAGCTACGCCTACCTGGATGCCGTGGTCACCGAATCCACCACCGTGGACGCCGGCCAGCCCGTGCAGGGCAAGCGCGCCACCATCACGCCCAGGAACTCCCTGTCTGTCTGGCTCACCCAGCGCCTGGGCGATGCCTGGACCGTGGGCGGCGGCCTCAACTACGTGGGCGACCGCTTTGCCAACCCCGGCAACACCGTCACGCTGCCCGCCTACACGGTGGTGGATGCCATGGCCCAGTACCGCATCGGCCGTGCCACCACGGTGCAGCTGAACCTGCGCAACCTGTTCGACCGCCGCTACATCGTCTCGGCCCACGGCACCAGCCCCAACCTGAACCTGCCCGGTGCGCCGCGCAATGTGATGGTGACGCTGCGGCACAGCTTCTGAGGCCGCGCCGGCAGCGCCGGCCTCTGCAAAAGACAAAGGCCCACGCAAGTGGGCCTTTGTCCATCCGGGCAGTGCCGTTTACTCGGTCGCCTTCTTCAGCGATTCCTTGGCGTTGTCTGCCGACTGCTTGGAGCGCTTCTTGTGGTAGTCCGACTTGACGTTGTTCACGGCCTTGCCGACCGGCCCGCTGTCCTTGGCCTTGGCGTCGGCTTGCTTTTCCTTCACCTTGTGGTCTGCGGCGTCGGCGGCCTCGGAGGCGGCCTTGCCCACCTGGGCGTGGGCGGTCGACAGGCCTGCGGCGAAGGCAAGGGAAATGGCGGTGGCAAGCAGCAGTTTTTTCATGGAATAGATGTCCGGTGATGAGGTGGCTGCATGGTGCGCCAGTGCGCTGGTGCCGCCTTGTAGGAGCAGGGCTGTGCTGTGCGCGGGCACTGCTGCCCAAGCGCAGAAGGGCTTCCGACGGTAGCTTGCTTCGGTGTCCGACATGGGGCTGCCGGCCGAGCTTCTAGCCTTGGAGCAACCCCCGCCACACCCAAGAAGGACACACCATGATCACAGCCGAACCCACCATGACCAACCTCTTCGATCAGCTGGGACTGGACTCCAGCCCGGAGGGCATCCGTCAGTTCATTCTTTCGCACCGCCTGGAGAAAAACACGCTGCTGGTGGACGCTCCGTTCTGGACCGATGCACAACGCGCCCTGTTCTCGCAGCAGTGGCATGCCGATGCGACCTGGGCGCTGGTGGTGGACCAGCTCAGCGAGGCCTTGCATTCCGAGCCCGACCTGGACGCCGCGCCTGCCCCGGTGGCTTCCGAGCACGAACCGGAAGCGCGTCCCTGATCCTGTGATGCAACCGCTTGCGATGAATCCGTGCTGCTTACAATTTTCGCGGCGCATTCAACCCATTTGCCTACGGAGTCGCTCACATGCTGACCTCGAATGGTCTGGCGTCGGCCTCTCCAGGCTCCGACGCTCTCTTGCCCCTTGACCCGGGCCACGCCGTTCTGGATGCGTTTCCCGACGCCGTCTTTGTCGTTGGGCTCGACGGCCGTCTGGCCCACTGCAACCGCCAGGCCCGCAGCCTGCTGGACCACTCCGGAGATGCGCTGGAGGGCAGCGTTTTCGAAGAGCGTTTCGTGGCCCAGGCTGCGCGTTCGGGCTGGGCAAGCCGCCAATGGGAGCCTCCTGCCCAGGCCGCACAGCCCCGGCAGGCCAGCTGCTGGCCGCTTCTGACCTGTTCAGGGCGCGAGCGGCCCGTGGCTTCGAGCACATCGCGCATACGGCTGCCGGACGGCAGCCCGGCGTTGCTGCTGTGCGTGCGCGAGGCCGATGCGCACCCGCCTGCAGCGCCGCCGCCCCTGTCCAGCCCGCTTTCCAGCGCCGAGCGCAGCTTTGCCTTGCTGGTGCAAAGCGTGACCGACTATGCGATCTACATGCTCGACCCCGAAGGCCGCATCGTGAGCTGGAACCTGGGCGCCAAGCGCATCAAGGGCTATGAGGAGGAGGAGGTCCTCAACACCCATTTCTCGCGCTTTTACACGCCCGAAGACCAGCAGGCCGGGCTGCCCCAGGCGGGGCTGCGCACGGCGGTCAGCACGGGCCGCATGGAGGCCGAAGGCCTGCGCGTGCGCAAGGATGGCTCGCGTTTTTGGGCCTCGGTGGTCATCGATGCCATCTACGATGACGGCCGGCTGATCGGCTTTGCCAAGGTCACCCGCGATGTGACCGAGCGCAAGGCCGCCGAATCCCAGCTGCGCCAGGCCTTGAAGATGGAGGCCATCGGCCGCTTCACGGGCGGCGTGGCCCATGACTTCAACAACCTGCTGATGGCGGTGCTCAGCAGCCTGGAGCTGCTGCGCAAGCGCATGCCGCCCGACGAGCGGCTGCGCGCGCTGGTGGAGACCGCCACGCGCGGCGCCCAGCGTGGCGCCTCGCTGACCCAGCGCATGATGGCCTTTGCGCGGCAGCAGGAATTGAAGACGGAGGCCGTGGACGTGGCGGTGCTGCTGTCGGGCCTGCAAGGCCTGCTGCAGCAGGCGGCCGGCCCGCATATCTTTCTCAAGATGGCCCTGGCCGCCAACCTGCCGCGCATCCTCACCGACCCCAGCCAGTTCGAGAGCAGCATGCTCAACCTCGTCGCCAACTCGCGCGACGCCATGCCGGGCGGCGGCGTCATCAAGATCGCGGCGGCCGTGGAAACGATGCTGCCGCGCCAGCTTGCAGGCCTTGCGGCAGGCTCTTATGTCTGCGTGCGCGTGGAGGACACCGGCGAGGGCATGGACGAGCAGACGCTGTCCCGCGTGGTCGAGCCCTTCTTCACCACCAAGGGCGTGGGCAAGGGCACCGGCCTGGGCCTGGCCATGGTGGACGGGCTGGTGGCCCAATCCGGCGGCAAGCTCGTGCTGCACAGCACACCGGGCAACGGCACCACGGTGGAGATGTGGATGCCCATCTCCAAGGACGAGAGCACGGCCTGCCACCTGGGCACCCAGCGCACGCAGGACGTGGGACCCATGGACGTGCTGCTGGTGGACGACGACCCGCTGGTGCTGGCCAACGCCTCGGCCCTGCTGGAGGACCTGGGCCACCGTGTCACGGCCCTCGGCGCCGGGCAGGAGGCCATCGACCTGCTGGCGCGCCAGGCACGCTTTGACGTGGTCATCTCCGACTACGCCATGCCCGGCATGAACGGCGTCGAGCTGGCCGAACACATTGCGCAGCGGTATCCAGGCTTGAATTTCATCCTGGCCAGCGGCTTTGCAGATATCCCGGCGCTGCCGCCTGGAATGACGCGGCTGGCCAAGCCGTATTCGCAGGAGGATCTGAGCCAGTTGCTGCATCAGCTGGTGAGGGCGTGAGCACCCATGGAGATGGCCTGCGAAGCGTTTTCGCAAGCCATCACATCAAGATGGCAGGGTGGAAACAATGGCGCGATTGGCCTGCAGGTGGGCTTCAATCGACGCCAATTGCGCGTCGTAATCACTGATGACTTGCTGTGCGGAGGTACTCCGCGGCATCCTTGTTTTTAGAAAAACAAGAACGGGTATGAAGATCAAGGAAAGCATCCACGCCAACGTGAGCGCAGTGTTGATGGCAGTCATCTTGATCTGGTTTTCTCGGGCAATCCAAAGCCAAAGCTGCCCATACATGCCAAGTCACCCGGCCGTATTCATTGCATGACCCATGGGCAGCGAGCCGGGCGGTGTAGCGCTGAATGCGGCGGGTTTGACCAGGCTGCATGCGCAGCCAGACCTGCTCCAGTTGTTGCAGCCGTGGGGGAGGGCTCAGACACCTGCCTTCTCGAACAGCCGGCGCAATACCTGCATGGGCAGGAACCTGACCTTTCGCCGTTTCAGTTCCCGCCGGAACAGGCGCTCGCGTTCAATGAAGTTGATCTTGGGTTTCATCTTTTTTTGGGGCTGCAATGGACGAAACGCGCCAATCTACTGGTGAACGCCGCAGCTCCTGTAACACCGTGTCAGCGATGCTTCGGGATTGCCGGTTGCCGGTTGCCGGTTGCCGGTTGCCCGTTGGCGCTCGGCCCTATGGGCCGCGCCATTGGGCATGCCGCACGCCAAGCTGCAGCTGCTGGATGCGGCGGTGGATGGTGGAGCGGCTGACGCCGAGCTGGCGCGCCGCCTCGGAGACGTTGCCCTGGCATTGGGCCAGCAGTTGCTCCAGCGCCTGTGCGGCGGGCTCGCTGGTGTTGCTGGCCAGGGCGGCGGTGCAGGGTGGGGTGCCGTGCAGTGCGTCGGGCAGGTGGTCGGGCTCGATGCTGCCGTCGCCATCGTTCCCGCACAGGGCTGCGGCGTAGCGCAGCGCGTTGTGCAGTTCGCGCAGGTTGCCGGGCCAGGCGTGCGCGGCCAGCAGCGCGCGGGCCGCGTCGCCCAGGTGCAGATGGCTGCCCAGCGTGGCCAGCATCTGGTCGGCAATGGCCTGCAGGTCGCTTCGCTGGCGCAGGGCGGGCAGTTGCAGCTCGGCGGCATTGAGGCGGTAAAGCAGGTCTTCGCGGAAGCTGCCGCGCCGCACCAACTCGGCCAGCGGCCGGTGCGAGGCCGAGATGACGCGAACGGACACCGCCCGTGGCGCGCGGGCGCCCAGCGGGGTGATTTCGGATTCGGACAGGACACGCAGCAGCTTGGCTTGCAGGGCCAGTGGCATATCGCCGATCTCGTCGAGGAACAGCGTGCCTTCGTGCGCCGCGGCTATCAGGCCCTCGCGGCCCTTGCTGGCGCCGCCGGTCCAGGTGCCGGGCAGGTAGCCGAACAGCTCGCTTTCCAGCAGCGCCTCGGGAATGGCCGCGCAGTTGATGGCGACGAAGGCGCCGCTGCGGCCGCTGCTGGCATGCAGCGCGCGGGCCAGGTATTCCTTGCCTGCGCCAGTCTCCCCCTGCACCAGGATGGGCAGCGTTTGCGGCGCGAGCCGTGCGGCCTTGCGCAGCAGCGTCTGCAGCTTGGCATCCCCCGTGTCCAACGCCTGCAGCGCTGCCGGCAGCGGGGGCTGCGCCGGCATTGCCTGCGCGCGCAGGCGGCGTGTCGGGCGCTGCGGCTCCATGGCATGGGCGAAGAGGATGCTGCCGTCGCGGGCGCGGATGATGCGCTCCTGCGCCGGGCGATGGCGGCGCAGCTCGGGCAGGTGGCGCAGGTCCACGTCGAAGAAGCGCTCCAGCGGCTGGCCGATGAGCTTGTGGCGCTGGCGCCAGTCCAGCTGCGCTGCGGCCACCAGCAGGCGGGCGCCCGCGTGGGTCATGGCGCGGATGCGGCCCCGTGCGTCCACGCTGATGGAGGCGTCGGGATCGACGTCGAGGAAATCGGGCGACTGCGCCAGGCGCACCACCCAGTCCTGGCCGGACTGGGCCATCAGGTTGGCCTGCTCCACGCGCCGCGCAGCGGCCACGACGAGGTTGAGCGCCAGGTTCTGGCTGGCCCGCTCGGCGGGTGAGCGCAGCAGCGACAGGTCCAGCACCGCCGCGAGTTCGCCGTGCATGTCGTAGATGGGCGCGGCCGTGCAGGACAGGCCGGTGTGGGTGAAGTCGAAATGGTCGCTCTGGTGCACGGTCAGCGCCTCGCCCGTTTCCAGGCAGGCCCCCACGGCCGAGGTGCCCGAGTGGTCCTCGCGCCACTGCGCGCCCAGGTACAAGCCTGCGCGGCGCAGGTCGCCAGCGTCGGCCTCGTGCCCGAGGAAGTCCACGGCCACGCCGTGCCGGTCCGCCAGCAGCAGCACGTAGTCCAGGCCCTTGAGCTGCTGGTACAGCCGCTCCAGCGCATGGCGGGCGATGTGGATCAGCGGCTCGGATTCCTCGCGGTGCGCGCGCAGCTGGCCGTCGGTCACGATGTGGGCTTCGCTGGTATGCGCCGGGTCGAGCCGGTGGGAGTCGATGCAGCGGCGCCAGCTGCGCAGCACGGCGCGGTCGCGCTCTTGGCCGCGGTTGGAGTAGCCGAGGCCAAAGGCTTCGATTTCCTGGATGTGCGAGGCGTAGGACTGCAGGGGCATGGCGTGGAGTCGATGCGGGCTTTGAAAGTGCCGCAGACGATTCTGTGCCCCGCACCTGGCTACGCCAATGGAGATTTACCCACTGCTCCTGCTGCGCTGCAGCACGCCTGGTGCGACAGGTGTCGCAGGGCTGCCCCACCTGTCGCGGGCGGCAACGCCGGGCAGCGGGGTGCAAGGCGCAGGGTTTGTACCGGAGGCGCGCAGGCAACCCCTTGATTTGCCTGGCGCATCCTGCCGCCGGGCCTGTCTGGCATGGTGATTGCGTAAGAGCGCCTGCCCGAAGAAAAACCAGCGGGCATGACCGCATCAAGGAGACAACCATGACCGATACGACGCCCAACGCCCGCGCCAAGGCGCTGCTTGACCAACTCAACCATGCCCTGGGAGACCGCGACTTCGCGGCCGCCAGCCGCCTGTTCGCCGATGAATGCTACTGGCGCGACCTGGTGCTGCTGACCTGGAACATCAAGACCATGGAAGGGCGCAGCCAGATCGCCGACATGCTGGCTGCGCAGCTGGACGCCGCGGCGCCCGTGCGCTTTTCGCTGGACGAGCGTGAGGCGGTGGAGGAGGCCGATGGCGTGGTGTCCGCCTGGATCGTGATCGACACGCGCCATGCGCGCGGCGGCGGCCATGTCCGCATCAGGGACGGGCGCATCTGGACGCTGCTGACGGCCGCCCAGGAGCTCAAGGGCCATGAGGAACCCATGGGCACGCGCCGCCCGATGGGGGCCGAGCACGGCATCCGGCGTGGCCGCCAGACCTGGCTGGAGCGCCGCCAGCAGGAGGCCCAGGAGCTGGGCCGCGACAAGCAGCCTTTCGTGCTCGTCATCGGCGGCGGCCAGGGCGGCATTGCGCTGGGCGCGCGGCTGCGCCAGCTGGGGGTATCGCACATCGTCATCGACCGCCAGGCGCGCCCCGGCGACCAGTGGCGCAACCGCTATAAATCGCTGTGCCTGCACGACCCGGTCTGGTACGACCACCTGCCGTACATGCCTTTCCCGGACAACTGGCCCGTGTTCGCGCCCAAGGACAAGATCGGCGACTGGCTGGAGATGTACACCAAGGTGATGGAGGTCAACTACTGGCCCTCCACCGATTGCCTGAACGCCCGCTTCGATGAGGACAGGCAGGAATGGGAAGTCACCGTGGAGCGCAACGGCGAGACGCAGGTGCTGCGCCCCAAGCATGTGGTGTTTGCCACCGGCATGTCGGGCAAGGCGAATGTGCCCAAGATCAAGGGCCAGGACGTGTTCAAGGGCGAGCAGCAGCACTCGTCCCAGCACCATGGCCCGGATGCCTACGCGGGCAAGAAGGTGGTGGTGATCGGCGCCAACAATTCGGCGCACGACATCTGCGCGGCCCTGTGGGAGCACGGCGCCGATGTGACCATGGTGCAGCGCTCGTCCACGCACATCGTGCGCTCCGATTCGCTGATGGACATCGGCCTGGGCGACCTGTATTCGGAGCGCGCCGTGGCCAGCGGCGTGACGACCAGGAAGGCGGACCTGATCTTCGCCTCGCTGCCCTACCGCATCATGGCCGACTTCCAGGTGCCGGTGTACGACCGCATCCGCGAGCGCGACGCGGACTTCTACCGCAAGCTAGAGGCGACCGGCTTCATGCTGGACTTCGGTGATGACGACTCCGGCCTTTTCATGAAGTACCTGCGCCGCGCCTCGGGCTACTACATCGACGTGGGGGCCTGTGATCTGGTGATCGACGGCAGCATCAAGCTGCAGGCGGGCAAACAGATCAGCCACCTGTCGGAAAACGCGGTGGTGCTGGCCGATGGCACCGAGCTGCCGGCGGACCTGGTGGTCTACGCGACCGGCTATGGCTCCATGAACGGCTGGGTGGCCGACCTGATCAGCCAGGAGGTGGCAGACAAGGTGGGCAAGGTCTGGGGCCTGGGCTCGGACACCACCAAGGACCCGGGACCGTGGGAGGGTGAGCAGCGCAACATGTGGAAGCCCACGCAGCAAGAGGCGCTGTGGTTCCACGGCGGCAACCTGCACCAGTCGCGCCACTACTCGCTGTACCTGGCGCTGCAGCTCAAGGCGCGGCAGGAAGGCCTGCCAGTGCGTGTCTATGACCTGCAGCAAGTTCATCACCTGCGGTAAGGCCGAATAATCGCCATGGGGCGGCTGTGCCGCCCGCCAACCCAGCCTTGCAAAACAGAAAGTTCAATCATGAAAGCAGCACGTTTCTACGACCGGGGCGACATCCGCATCGAAGACATCCCCGAACCCGTGGTGGAGCCCGGCACCGTGGGCATCGAGGTGGCCTGGTGCGGCATCTGCGGCACGGATTTGCATGAGTTCATGGAAGGGCCGATCTTCATTCCGCCCTGCGGCCATCCGCACCCCATCTCGGGCGAGTCCGCACCCATCACCATGGGGCACGAGTTCTCCGGCGTGGTGTACGCCGTGGGCGCGGGCGTCGACGATATCAAGGTCGGTCAGCACGTCGTGGTGGAGCCCTACATCGTGGCCGACGATGTGCCCACGGGGCCGGGCGACCACTACCACCTGTCCAAGGACATGAATTTCATCGGCCTGGGCGGGCGCGGCGGCGGGCTGTCCGAGCGGATTGCGGTCAAGCGCCGCTGGGTGCACCCGATCTCCAGTGCCATTCCACTGGACCAGGCCGCGCTGATCGAGCCGCTGTCCGTGGGCCACCATGCCTATACCCGCAGCGGAGCGAAAGCGGGTGATGTGGCGCTGGTCGGCGGTGCAGGCCCCATCGGCCTGCTGCTGTCCGCCATCCTGAAGGCCAAGGGCCTGACGGTGGTCATCACCGAACTGAGCGCCAAGCGCAAGCAGAAGGCGCGTGAATCGGGCGTGGCCGATCACATCCTCGACCCCTCCGAAGTGGACGTGGTGGCCGAGGTGATGAAGCTCACCGGCGGCAAGGGCGTGGATGTGTCGTTCGAATGCTCCAGCGTGAACAAGGTGCTGGACACGCTGGTGGCCGTGACGAAGGCCACGGGCGTGGTGGTGATCGTGTCCATCTGGAGCCATCCGGCCACCATCAACGTGCACAGCGTGGTCATGAAGGAGCTGGACGTGCGCGGCACCATTGCCTACTGCAACGACCACCAGGAAACCATCAAGCTGGTCGAGGAGGGCAAGATCAACCTCGAGCCCTTCATCACCCAGCGCATCCAGCTCGATGACCTGGTGGCGCATGGCTTTGACACGCTGATCCACAACAACGAATCGGCGGTGAAGATCATCGTGCAGCCACGGCTCAGGTAGCCCGGGCGGCAGGCCTGAATCGAACCCGCTGCGATCAGGAGCGGGTTCGCCTGATGCCTGCCGTGCGGTCACACGCTGCACAAAGAAAAAAGCCCTTGATTGAATCAATCAAGGGCTTAGATCATTTTGGCGGAGAGGGCGGGATTCGAACCCGCGGTGGGGATTAGCCCACACACGCTTTCCAGGCGTGCGACTTAAACCGCTCATCCACCTCTCCGAAGACCGCGATTCTAGCACTGGTTTTGCACGTCCTGGACAAACTCCATGGTGTGCCATCAATTCGCCACGGTGAGCCAAGGCCAGCGCTCTTGGTAGTTTCGCGCTTTGGCCTCGAACATGGCCGGTTGTGCGAACCTGGGGTTGATGCGCAGCCGGCCTGCCGCGAGGTCTGCCAGTCCATCGGGCGCATACAGCTCCCCGCTGGTCACATCGATGCCAACGCAGGTGCAGGCGATCAGGTAACGGTCCATGCCATCGCGGGCGCTACGCAGTTGGGGATAGGGCGCGTTGAAGCGCTGTGGATACCACAGGTGCACGCGCGCCTGGTTGCGTATTTCGATGCGGGCGCCCAGGTCTGCCAGCAACTGCTCGGCCTTGCGGATTACGGCGTCTTCGGCTTCCCACGACAGGTCGTTGTCGTCGAAGTAGAAGATGTCGTAGTCCTTCACGCCCCAGCCTGCAGGGCGGCCTGAGTGTTGATTCCACCAGGCCTGGAACAGGCAGCCTGCCGTCAGGTGGCATTGATTCAGGCCCAGGGCCGGCAGGCGCTGCAGGAGTGCGGCGTTGATGGGGTTCTGCCTGGCGATGGTCACAAACTCCTCGGAATTTGGCGTGGTTGGCATAGTTCAAATCTTGCGGGGAGTCGTTGTGTTCTGTTGGAAGTTCTGCACTTGCGGCATGGCCCGCACCTGCGCCTGCAGCCACGTGCACAGGGTGTCGAGCCGGGCAGGCGCGGCGGTGCTGCGGCGCAGTGCCAGGTAGCGGTAGCCGGAGGCCGTGAAGCCGAAGGGTGCCAGCAGGCGGCCGGCCTGCACGTCGTCCATCACCAGGTGCCAGGGAGCGACGGCTGCACCCAGGCCGCGCAGCGCCGCTTCCAGCGTGAAGTAGTAGTGCTCGTAGACGGGGCCTACCGCTGCGGGCGGGGCCATGTCCATGGAGGCGGCCCACAGGTCCCAGGCATCGCGCCGGCCGCGCGTGTGCAGCAAGGGGAGGCTGGCCAGGTCATGGGGCCGCGCGACAGGCCCGGCCATTGCGGGGGACATCACGGGGCCCAGGTACTCGTCGAAAAGCGGCAGGGCCAACTCGTCGTCTGCAATGGCCTGGCCGCTGTTGCCGCTGCTGTCGGTGGGAATGGCCGTGATGAGCAGGTCGCAGCCTTCGCGTGCAGCGTCGGTGCCGGTGTCCGTGGTGCGCAGGCGCACCTCGATGCCGGGGTGGTGCGCGTGGAAGTCGAACAGCCGGGGGATCAGCCATTTGACGGTGAAGGTGCTGAAGCAGGCCACGTCCAGCGGGCCTTCGTGGGCGTCGCCCAGGCTGCGCACCGCCTCATGGATCTGCTCGAAGGCCTGGGTGAGCGCGGGCTGCAGGGTGCGCGCCGCTGCGGTGAGCGTGGGGCGGGCCTTGGTGCCCGCGAACAGCGCCAGGCCCAGGTGCTGCTCCAGCTGCCGTACCTGGCGGCTGACGGCGCCGGGCGAGACGCACAGCTCGTCTGCCGCCGCCGTCATGCGGCCCAGGCGTGCGGCAGCTTCAAAGGCGCGCAGGGCGGCCAGCGGGGGCAGGCGGCGGGTCATGGGTGGGGTCATGAGTCGGGTCATGATTCGGGTCACGGGCGGGTGGAGGCTATGTGAGTTCCAGGTACATAGAACCGGCCAAATCATCGCTTTTCAGGCAATGGGCCGGTGGATAGATTTGCCGCTTCGGCCGGCAATCCTGCGTGGATTCTGGCCGGACTCTTCCTCTCCATTCGATCCCAAAGCACATAGCACCATGCCCTTCGTCCACACCTATCTGCCCCAGTCCACCTCCACTTCCCAGCGCGATGCCGTCGTGCAGGGCATCCACCAGGCGCTGGTGCAAGGCATTGGCATGCCCGAGGACGAGCTGTTCAACATGGTGCACCCGTACGCTCCCGGGCAGTTCGCGTTCAGCCGCAGTTTCAACGGGGTGGTGCGTTCGGATGCGGTGGTGGTGGTCGAGATCACCATGCGGCGCGGACGCAGCGACGCGATGAAGAAGGCCTTGTATGCGGCCATTGCGCGCAACCTGCACGAGGGGGCCGGGGTTGCGCCGGCCGATGTGTTCATCTTCATGCATGAGAACGACTACTCGGACTGGTCCGTGGGCCATGGGCGCTTCGCCATGGCACTGGTGCAGCAGACCGGCGCGCAATGAAAAACGGGCCGCGATGGCCCGTTCTTGGTGGGGTTCCGGCGGATCTCAGCTGGTGCGCTGTCCGGTCTGGATCATCTTCATGGCCGAGGTGATCAGGCTCGATACCTCGGTCATGTTGCTGGGAACGATCAAGGTGGTGGTGGCGTCCGATGCCACCTGGCTGTAGGCCTCGACGGCCTTTTCGGCCACCTTGAGCTGCACGGCCTGTTCGCCGCCGGGCTGGCGGATGGCGTTGGCCACGCGTTCGATGGCCTGGGCGGTGGCGTCGGCCACGGCCTTGATGGATTCGGCCTCGCCCTGGGCCTTGTTGATGACGGCCTGCTTCTCGCCTTCGGAGCGTGCGATGAAGGCTTCGCGCTCGCCGGTGGCGATGTTGATCTGTTCCTGGCGGCGGCCTTCAGAGGCGGCGATCAGGGCGCGCTTTTCGCGCTCGGCCGTGATCTGGGCCTGCATGGAGCGCAGGATTTCGGCCGGTGGCGTCAGGTCCTTGATTTCATAGCGCAGCACCTTCACGCCCCAGTTGAGCGCGGCCTCGTCGATGGCGGAGACCACCTGGGCATTGATCATGTCGCGCTCCTCGAAGGTCTTGTCCAGTTCGAGCTTGCCGATCACGCTGCGCAGCGAGGTCTGGGCCAGCTGGGTGACGGCCATGATGTAGTTGGACGAGCCGTAGCTGGCGCGCATGGGGTCGGTGACCTGGAAGTAGAGGATGCCGTCCACCTGCAGCTGGGTGTTGTCGCGCGTGATGCAGACCTGGCTGGGCACATCCAGCGGGATTTCCTTGAGGCTGTGCTTGTAGGCCACGCGGTCCACGAAGGGCACGAGGAAGTTCAGGCCCGGCGTGAGCGTGCCGGCGTACTTGCCAAGGCGTTCCTTGACCCATGCGTGCTGCTGGGGCACGACCTTGACGGATCGTGCGATGAAGATGGCCGCGATGACGGCGATGACGATGGCGATTTCCATGGTGTCTCCAAGCCCGGAGGGCATTCAGTGAAACAAGAGGGTGAGGCGAAGGGGCGCGAGGACTGCATCCCCAGGTGTGCGCAAGAGGTGCAGCGGTGGCTCAGAGCTTGTCCACGAGCAGCCGGTTGCCGACGACCTCGGCCACGCGGTGCATGCCGGCCGAGGGCAGGTTGCCCGGGCGGCCGATCACGGTCCATTGGGCGCCACGGTAGCGGACCTGGGCCGTGCCGTCGGAATTCCATTGCTCGACCATGACGGACTCGCCTATGTCGAGGTTGACATCGCGGTTGCTCGATGCCGGCTGGCGGCTGGGCTGGCGGCGGCGCACCAGATAGCAGGCCAGCACGAAGGCGCTGCCCAGCGCGGCGGCGATGATGATCTGTGCAATGGGCGCCAGGCCCGCATGCGCGCACAGCGCGCCGACGATGGCGCCCAGCGCCAGCATCAGCAGATAGAAGCTGCCGGTCAGCAGCTCGGCGATGACCAAGGCGCCGGCGACTAGCCACCAGATGGTGGAATATTCCATGCGTGAGACTCCCTTTGTGACAGTTGCTTGTGTTTAGTGCAGCACATTCTGGGTGAAAATCCGCACGCTTCAAAGGCGCAATAAGGATATTCCTTACACTTCGCGCCTGTTTCGTTTTTTGGCCCGCTCAGGTTACGGAGGCTGCCCCCATGAAGTTTCGCTTTCCCATCGTCATCATCGACGAGGACTACCGCTCCGAGAACACCTCGGGCCTGGGCATCCGCGCCCTGGCCCAGGCCATCGAGGAAGAAGGTTTCGAGGTGCTGGGCGTGACCAGCTATGGCGACCTGTCGCAATTCGCGCAGCAGCAAAGCCGGGCCAGTGCCTTCATTCTGTCCATCGATGACGAGGAGTTCTCGCTGGGCGATGGCGGAACCGATCCCGTGATCCACAGCCTGCGCAGCTTCATCGGCGAAGTGCGCCGCAAGAACGCCGATGTGCCGATCTACATCTACGGCGAGACCAAGACCAGCCGCCACCTGCCCAACGACATCCTGCGCGAGCTGCACGGCTTCATCCACATGTTCGAGGACACGCCGGAGTTCGTGGCCAAGCACATCATCCGCGAAGCCAAGAGCTACCTGGAAGGCGTGCAGCCGCCGTTCTTCAAGGCGCTGCTGGACTATGCGGAAGACGGCTCCTACAGCTGGCACTGCCCCGGACACTCGGGCGGCGTGGCCTTCCTGAAAAGCCCCGTGGGCCAGATGTACCACCAGTTCTACGGCGAGAACATGCTGCGCGCCGACGTGTGCAACGCGGTGGAGGAGCTGGGCCAGTTGCTGGACCACAACGGCGCCATCGGCGAGAGCGAGCGCAATGCCGCCCGCATCTTCAATGCCGACCATTGCTACTTCGTGACCAACGGCACGTCCACGTCGAACAAGATCGTGTGGCACCACGCCGTGGCGCCCGGCGACGTGGTGGTGGTGGACCGCAACTGCCACAAGTCCATCCTGCACTCCATCATCATGACGGGTGCGATTCCGGTGTTCCTCAAGCCCACGCGCAACCACTTCGGCATCATCGGCCCGATCCCGCAAAGCGAGTTCTCGGTGGAGTCCATCCAGGCCAAGATCGCGGCCAATCCGCTGCTCAAGGGCGTGGATGCCAAGACGGTCAAGCCGCGCGTGCTGACGCTGACGCAGTCCACCTACGACGGCGTGCTCTACAACACCGAGACCATCAAGAGCATGCTGGACGGCTATGTGGCCAACCTGCACTTCGATGAGGCCTGGCTGCCGCACGCTGCCTTCCACCCGTTCTATGGCAGCTACCACGCCATGGGCAAGAAGCGCGCGCGCCCCAAGCACTCGGTGGTGTATGCCACGCAGTCCATCCACAAGCTGCTGGCCGGCATCAGCCAGGCCTCGCATGTGCTGGTGCAGGACAGCCAGACCGAAAAGCTGGACCACCACCTGTTCAACGAGGCGTACCTGATGCACACCTCGACCAGCCCGCAGTACAGCATCATCGCCAGCTGCGACGTGGCCGCCGCGATGATGGAGCCGCCCGGCGGCACGGCCCTGGTGGAGGAGTCCATTCTGGAAGCGCTGGACTTCCGCCGCGCCATGCGCAAGGTGGAGGACGAGTTCGGCGACGACGACTGGTGGTTCGAGGTCTGGGGTCCCGAGAAGCTGGCCGATGAAGGCGTGGGCTCGGCCCAGGACTGGATCATCCGCGGCCATGACGCGGCACCCAAGCGCTCCAAGGCCAAGAACGGCAAGGAGTTCGACAACTGGCACGGCTTCGGCGAGCTGGCCGACGGCTTCAACATGCTGGACCCGATCAAGTCCACCATCGTGACGCCGGGCCTGGACCTGGACGGCGATTTCTCGGACACGGGCATCCCCGCCTCCATCGTGACCAAGTACCTGGCCGAGCACGGCGTGGTGGTGGAGAAGACGGGCCTGTACTCGTTCTTCATCATGTTCACCATCGGCATCACCAAGGGCCGCTGGAACACCATGCTGACGGCGCTGCAGCAGTTCAAGGACGACTACGACCGCAACCAGCCGCTGGCGCGCATCCTGCCCGAGTTCTGCCAGCAGCACCGCCGCTACGAGCGCATGGGCCTGCGCGACCTGTGCCAGCACGTGCACCAGCTGTACGCCAAGTACGACATCGCCCGCCTGACGACCGAGATGTACCTGTCGGACCTGCAGCCCGCCATGAAGCCCACCGATGCCTACGCCCACATCGCGCAGCGCAAGACCGAGCGCGTGGAGATCGACCACCTGGAGGGCCGCATCACCGTGGGCCTGGTCACGCCGTACCCGCCCGGCATTCCGCTGCTGATTCCCGGCGAAGTGTTCAACCGCAAGATCGTGGACTACCTGCTGTTTGCGCGCGAGTTCGCCAAGGAGTGCCCGGGCTTCGAGACCGACATCCACGGCCTGGTGGAACTGCAAAGCGAAGATGGCGAAGTGCGCTACTACGCCGACTGCGTGGCCGGGACCGCGCCGGCGCGCAAGACGCCGGCAGGTGGCAAGCCTGCTGCGAAGAAGGCCGTGAAGACTGCAGCCAAGCCTGCGGCCAAGACAGCCGCCAAGGCAGCCGCCAAGACAGTTGCCAAGGCAGCCGCGAAACCGGCAGCCAAGCCGGCCGCCAAGGTTGCCGCGGTCAAGGCGCCTGCCAAGCGCCCCGCAGCGCGCAAGGTGCAGCCCGCCGCGCCTGAAGTCGGCACCGCAGCCAAGCCTGCGCGCGGCCGCAAGATGGTGCAGGTGGGGGACGATGGTCCCTTCGGCCGCACGATCTGATCTCCGGGCCGGCTGACGGCCCATAAAAAGGCGCGGGTCCCGAAAGGGGCTCCGCGCCTTTTTCATTGCGCCGCTGCGGCGTTGTTGTTCCGTGGTCACTCCAGGCGTATCTTTGCGTCGCGGATCAGCGCGGCCCAGTCCGTCTGTTCCTTGAGCAGGTATTGGGCGGCATCCTGGATGCTGCCGCCCAGGGCCGTGCTGCCCTCGGCCTGCAGTTGCTGCTGCACGGCGGGCTGCTGCAGGGCCGCGTTCACGGCGGTGTTCATCTTCTGCACGATGGCAGCCGGCGTGCCCTTGGGCGCGGCGATGAGCTTCCAGTCCACGGCCTCGAAGCCTGCATAGCCCGATTCGGCCACGGTGGGCACCTCGGGCAGGATGGGCAGGCGCTTGGCCGAGGTCACGGCCAGGGCGCGCAGCTTGCCGCCCTTGAGCAGCGGATAGACGGCCTGGGGCGTGCCGAACATGTAGTGCGTCTGCTTGCCCAGCAGGTCGGTCACGGCCGGCGCTGCGCCCTTGTAGGGCACGTTGAGCACCTGGATGCCGGCCTTGAAGGCCAGCATCTCGCCGGCCAGGTGGCCTACCGTACCCGTCGATGCCAGGCCCTGGCGGATGCCGCCCGGGTCGGCCTTGGCGGCCTTGACCAGGTCCTGCACCGACTTCCATGGCGAGTCCTGCGGCACGACCAGCACCGTGGGCTGGGCAGCGACCAGGGCCACGGGGATCAGGTCGGTGCGCGGGTTGAAGGGCATGCTGGGCAGCAGGGCGGGGTTGATGGCGAGGTTGGCGGTCTGGCCCATGCCGAAGGTATAGCCATCCGGCGCGGACTTGGCCACGGCATCCAGGCCGATGTTGCCGCCCGCGCCGGGCTTGTTGTCCACGACCACGGTCCATTTGTTCAGCGTGCCCACGCGCTCGCTGATCTGGCGCGCGACCGCGTCCGTGCCGCCGCCCGGTGTGTAGGGCACGACCATGCGCACGGCGCGTGAGGGCCAGTGGTCAGGCTGGGCCTGGGCCGCCAGCGGGAGCAGGGCGGCAGCCAATGCGGGCAGGGCGCACAGCAGCAACTGGCGGCGCGGGGCGGAACAAGGGCGGACCTGGGTCTGTGCCTGTGTCCGGTTTTGGGCGGTCGGGTTGCGGTGGATGGCGGGCATGGTGTTGTCTCCGGGAATTTTTGGGAAAAGGCCTCCCCGCCGGGCGCGCGGCAAGCGTCGTCCGGTGTGGGGTGGATGGGGTGCAAGGTTGCAGGGGCGCCGCGCGCCGGGTGGACGGCGGCGCCTTCAGTGGCTCAGCCTGGCGTCAGTGGGAAGCCTTGGCGTGGCTGTCGGTGGCGTCGCCCCGGGCCAGGGCCAGGGCCTGCTCGCTGCTGTAGCCCAGGGCGGTGAGGATCTCCAGGCTGTGCTCGCCCAGGCGCGGCGGCGACAGGCGCACATCCAGGCGCTTGCCGTCCAGCGTGAAGGGCAGCAGCACGGTCTTGGTCTCGCGGCCATCGGGCAGGGTGATGGGGGCCAGCGCGCCCGTGGCGTTCAGGTGCGGGTCTTCCAGCAGGTCCTGCGGGCGTGCGATGGGCGCGAAGGGCAGGCCGTTCTTCTCGAAGATCTCCGCAATGTGGGCGGCGCTGTGCGGGGCCATCTTCTCGCGCAGCAGCGGCATCAGCCAGCTGCGCGCCAGCACGCGGTCGTTGTTGCTGCCAAGGCGCGGATCGTCGCGCAGCTCGCCCAGGCCGAAGGCGTCGCAGAACAGGCGCCAGGCGCCATCGCTGACCACGGCCAGGAAGATCTGCTCGCCGTCCCGGACTTCGAACACGTCGTAGATGGCCCAGGCCGAGATGCGTGCCGGCATGGGCGCGGCCGGCTTGCCGGTGACGGCGAACTGCATCATGTGCTGGGCGACCAGGAAGATGTTGTTCTCGAACAGCGCGCTTTGCACTTCCTGGCCGCGCCCGGTCTTCTCGCGCTGGGCCAGGGCGGCCATCGCGCCCATGGCGCCGAACATGCCGCCCATGATGTCGTTGACGCTGGCGCCCGCGCGCAGCGGGTCGCCGGGGCGGCCCGTCATGTAGGCCAGGCCGCCCATCATCTGCACCACTTCGTCCAGCGCCGTGCGGTGCTCGTAGGGGCCGGGCAGAAAGCCCTTGTGGCTCACGTAGATGAGGCGCTCGAAGCGGTCCTTGAGGCTGTCGTAGTCCAGGCCCAGCTTGCGCATGGTGCCGGGCTTGAAGTTCTCGCAGACCACGTCGGCCGTGGCGATCAGGCGCAGCGCGGCCTGCTTGCCTTCCTCGGTCTGCAGGTCCAGCGTCAGGCTTTTCTTGTTGCGGTTGAACAGCGGGAAAAAGCCCGAGCCCGAGCCCAGCAGCTTGCGCGTGGCATCGCCGTCGCGGCCGTGGCCCACGGGCTCGATCTTGATGACTTCGGCGCCCAGGTCGGCCAGCATCATGCCGCAGGACGGGCCCATGACCATGTGGGTGAACTCGACCACGCGGATGCCTGCGTAGGGCAGTGGCGCGGTCTGGCCTGCGGCCGTGTCGGGGGAGGTGGGTTGGCTCATGGAAAAACGGTGAATGAATGTGGGGGTTGTCGCTGCGGCTCAGGCCGGTGCGTAGATACGGGGCACAAAGCCCTTGGGCAGTCCGGCCAGCGGCGTCATGCCGTGCAGCTCCTCGCCGGGCAGGCCTGCGGCCAGGGGCTGGCGGGCGGCGATCAGGCGATCGATGTCCACGCCGGTGCGGATGCCCATGGCCTCGAACATGAATACCAGGTCTTCGGTGACCACGTTGCCCGAGGCTCCGGGCGCATACGGGCAGCCGCCCAGGCCGGCAAGCGAGGCATCGAAGGTGCGCACGCCGGCCTCGTAGGCGGCCAGGCAGTTGGCCAGGCCCAGGCCGCGCGTATTGTGCATGTGGGCCGCGCCTGCATGTTCGCCCAGCTCGGCGCGCAGCCGTGTGAACAGGCGCCGCACCTGGGCCGGGTTGGCCATGCCCGTGGTGTCGGACAGGCCCGATTCATCGGCGCCCGCCGCCACGCAGGCCAGGGCCAGTGCAATCACTTCGTCCTCGGGCACCAGGCCCTGCAGCGTGCAGCCGAAGGCCGTGGAGATGCCCGCCTCGATCAGGGCCTGCGGTGCGATCTCGTCGCGCAGCGCGGCAATCGCCCGCACCTCGTCCACCATCTGCATGGGCGTCTTGCGCACATTGGCCATGGAGTGCGCGGGGCTGGCCGAGACGGGCAGCGTGACCTTGTGGGCGCCGGCGCGCAGCGCGGCCTCGGCGCCGCGCAGATTGGGGGCCAGGGCCATCACGGTGACGCCCGGCAGGGTGATGGCCTGGGCGACCACCTCGGCCGCGTCGGCCATCTGCGGCAGCAGCTTGGGCGAGACGAAGGAGCCGACCTCGATCTCCTGCAGGCCTGCATGGGCCAGCGCGGCGATCCAGGCCAGCTTGTGCTCCGTGGACATGGTGGAGGCCACGGACTGCAGGCCATCGCGCGGGCCGACTTCGCTGATGAGTACGTCAAAACGGTGGGAGGACATGGGCAGTTGCATCCGGTGGTGGGTGTCGATGGTGGCGGATTCACCTGTTGACATCGGGGTTTTGTGTGGTTCTAATAGATAGAACTATATTCTCTCTATTGAAATATTCCCTGCTGCACGCGCCATCGTCAAGCCTGCGTGCCTGGGGTTTTCCCTTGGGTGCCTTTTTATGCCTCGCAAATCAGTGACGGAATCGGTGGCCGACGAGAATGCCGCGCCGGGCGGCGTGGCGGCCGTGGACAGGGCCTTGAGCCTGCTGGCAGCGTTTCGCGACGGCGACGACGGGCTGACGCTGGCCCAGTTGTCGGAGCGCACGCGCCTGTACAAGAGCACCGTGCTGCGGCTGCTGGCCTCGCTGGAGCATGGCGGCTGGGTGCTGCGCATGGATGACGGCCGCTACGCCGTGGGCCCGGCCGTGGCGCGGCTGAACACCGTCTATGCCCGGCATTTCTCGCTGGACAGCGTGGTCATGCCCGTGCTGCGCACCCTGGTGCAGGCCACGGGCGAAAGTGCGGCCTACCACGTGCGCCAGGGCCAGGACCGGCTGTGCCTGTACCGCGTGGATTCGCCGCACCCCGTGCGCGACCATGCACGCACGGGCGATCTGCTGCCGCTGGCCCAGGGCGCAGGCGGGCGCGTGCTGTCGGCTTTCGACACCGAGTTGTACGCCGCATCGCGCGGCGGCAGCCGCACGCAGCTGGCCCGTGTGCGTGCCGATGGCTACTGCGCCATGGTGGGGGACAGGCACCGCGAGATCGCCGGGATTTCTGCCCCCGTGTTCAAGCGCGATGGGGAATTGGCAGCGGCGCTGACACTGACCATGCCAGCCCACCGCTATGAAGAGCGCCACGCCCGCCATGTGCTGGCGGCGGCGCGGGAACTGGGGCTTTTGCTGCCCTGAGCCAGGCGTGCGCGGTGCGCTGGCTCAGCCCAGGGCTGTGTCCAGCACCATCATCAGCACAAAGCCCAGCATGAGGCCGCCCGTGGCAAAGGCTTCATGGCCCTTGCGGTGCGACTCAGGAATGATTTCGTGGCTGATCACGAACAGCATGGCGCCCGCTGCAAAGCCCAGTCCCCAGGGCAGCATGGCTGCCGAGCCGCTCACGATGGCTGCCCCCAGCACGGCGCCCACGGGCTCCACCAGGCCGGAGGCCATGCCCAGCAACACGGCAAAGCTGCGCTTGTAGCCTGCGGCCAGCAGGGCCACGGCCACCACCAGGCCTTCGGGCACATCCTGTATGGCAATGCCCGTGGCCAGCGCATTGGCGCGCAGTCCGTCGTTGCCCGCATAGCCCACGCCGATGGCCAGGCCTTCGGGCAGGTTGTGCAGGGTGATGGCGAAGACGAACAGCCAGGTGCGCTGCAGCTTGCGCGCGCCTTGCGGGTCCAGGCCTTCGCGGCCCTTGATGAAGTGCTCATGGGGCAGGAGCCTGTCCATGAGCATGAGGGCGGCACCGCCCATCAGGATGGCCGAACCTATGACCCCGCCAGCCGCCCAGCTGCCGCCACCGAACAGTTCCTGGGTGCGCACGGCCTCCAGTCCCGGCAGGATCAGCGAGAAGGCGCAGGCGGCCAGCATGACCCCTGCGCCAAAGCCGAACAGGGTGTCCTGCGTGCGCTCGGACAGGCGCTGGGACAGCATCACGGGCACGGTGCCCAGTGCGGTCGCCAGCGCGGCGGCCGAGCCTCCGGCCAGGGCCTGGAAGACCACCGGATGGTTCTGGGCGTAGGCCCAGAACTGGCTGGTGAGCGCCCAGGCGCCGGCCATCATGATGGCCAGGCCTATCCACAGGCGGATGTTGGACCGTACGCTGGTCTTGGAGCGGAAGCGTTGTGGCAGATCCATGCTGGTCGAGGTCAGAGGTTGGCGTTGCGGACCGTTCAGCCGCGTGCGGCGGCGTAGCGGCGGGCCACTTCGGCCCAGTTGACTACGTTGTAGAACGCCGCGATGTATTCAGGGCGGCGGTTCTGGTACTTGAGGTAGTAGGCGTGTTCCCACACGTCCAGGCCCAGGATGGGGGTGGCGCCGGAGCCGATGCCGGCCATCAGGGGGCTGTCCTGGTTGCCGCTGCTTTCCACGGCCAGCTTGCCGTCCTTGCCCACCACCAGCCAGGCCCAGCCGCTGCCAAAGCGCGTGAGCGCGGCCTGGGTGAAGGCGGCCTTGAAGGCATCGAAGCCGCCCAGCTCCCGGTCAATGGCCTGTGCCAGTTCGCCCGAGGGAGCACCGCCGCCGCCCTGGTCCACCGGGGCCATCACGGTCCAGAACAGGCTGTGGTTGGCGTGCCCGCCGCCGTTGTTGCGCACGGCCCCGCGAACGCCTTCGGGCAGCAGGGACAGGTCGGCGATCAGCTGCTCCACGGGCTGGCTGCCGTGCGGCGTGTCCTTGAGCGCGGCATTCAGGTTGTTCACATAGGCCTGATGGTGCTTGGTGTAGTGGATCTCCATGGTCTGCGCATCGATATGGGGCTCCAGCGCGTCGTAGGCGTAGTTCAGGGGAGGCAGGGTGTAGTTGCTCATGTGGTTTCTTTCAGGGACTACGGGGAAAAAATCGGTGCGTTGCGATGTCTGTGCGGCTGCAATCAATGCGCCAGCCGGGGCGGCAGGGCGGTGGCTGTGCAGTCGAAGACGCGGGCCGAGGCCTGAAGCGCCGCATCGATGCGGGGCTGGCTGCCGTGCTGGCGCTGCCACTGCAGCAGGGCTGAATGGGTTTCGCGCATATGGCGCCAGGCGGCGCTGCACACGGCGGCCGCATGGTGGCGCGCATCACCCAGGGCCAGCAGGCCCTGGTGCGCCTCGCACAGGTATTCGATGGCCAGTGCGGGCTGCTGGCGCAATGCCAGCAACTCGGCCAGGTTGTGGTGGGAGACCACCCAGGCGGCCATGCAGTGATCGGCGTGTTCCGCCAGCAGCGGGCCGGCGATGAGGCGCTGCGCCACATGCAGGGCCTTCATCTGCATGGCGAGCGCGCTTTCGATCTGGCCTGCATGGAAATGCCCATGGGCGCGGCGCGCCAGCTGTTCCCATTGATTCAAGGATGCTTCGGAGGGTGCCGGGACGGGAGAGGGCAGACTGAGGTCAGAGGTTGCTTGCATATCTGCTGGCTCCGAGGTTTTCAGAGGTTTTTTGATATTGATCTGAGAATTGTATTATTCATGAGAATCATTCTCATTCAAAACAAAAATGACCGTATGCAATCCGATGTGTATTTCCTTTCGCGCATCGGCAGGATGCGGATGCCTGGATTCCAGGCGAAAAAAAACCCCGCAGGCGGCAATGCCTGCGGGGCGGGTCGCAGTCTGGCGGTGACTTAGACCTGGTCGGCCGACAGGCCTGCGGTCTGGCTGAAGCCGCCGTCCACGTAGGTGATCTCGGCCGTCACGCCCGAGGCGAGGTCCGACAGCAGGAAGGCGGCCACATTGCCCACGTCCTCGATGGTCACGTTGCGGCGCAGCGGCGATGCATCTGCCACGCGGCCCAGCAGCTTGCCGAAGTCCTTGATGCCCGAGGCGGCCAGGGTCTTGATGGGACCGGCCGAGATGCCGTTGGCGCGAATGGCGCGGCCGTCTGCCGTGCGGCCCACGGCCTCGGCCAGGTAGCGCACCGAGGCTTCCAGCGATGCCTTGGCCAGGCCCATGGTGTTGTAGTTGGGGATGGAGCGCAGGGCGCCCAGGTACGACAGCGTCAGCAGCGAGGACTTGTCGTTGAGGTAGGGCAGGGCCGCCTTGGCCATCGCGGGGAAGCTGTAGGCGCTGATGTCGTGCGCGATCTTGAAGCCTTCGCGCGACAGGCCGTCAAGGAAGTTGCCGGCGATGGCCTCGCGCGGTGCAAAGCCGATGCTGTGCACGAAGCCGTCGAACTTGCCCCAGGTCGCACCCAGGTCGGCGAACAGCTTGTCGATCTGGGCATCGTCTGCCACGTCGCAGTCAAAGATCAGCTTGGAGTCGAATTCGGCGGCGAACTCGGTGATGCGGTCCTTGAAGCGCTCGCCCACATAGCTGAAGGCCAGCTCCGCGCCCTGTGCATGGCAGGCCTTGGCGATGCCGTAGGCGATGGAGCGGTTGGACAGAACGCCCGTGATCAGCAGTTTTTTACCGGCGAGAAAGCCCATTGTTGTTCTCCAGAGAAAGTGAGTGGAAGTGCGCACCAGCTGGCGGCGACGGCCGGGGCCCGCGTCAGCGTTTGCCAGCGGAAGGGCTGGCTGCGTGGTGCAGAATTGTCGCATGCGCCATTGGATGATTTCTTCGCTGCTGCTGGCCTCGGCGTGTGTGCCGGCCTGGGGCTCGCATGCCTATGCCTTGTGGGGCGAGCCCCGCTACGCCGAGGGCTTCAGCCATTTCGACTATGTCAACGCCAAGGCCCCCAAGGGCGGCGAGCTGCGCCTGGTGAGCAATCTGCGCATCTCCACCTTTGACAAATACAACCCGTTCACCATCAAGGGGTCGTCGCCCGCCTATCTGGCGGAGCTGATGTTCGACACCTTGCTGTGGCCCTCGCTGGACGAGACCGCCACCGGCTACGGATTGCTGGCCGAGGACGTGCAGGCCGCGGCCGACGGCCTGTCCGCCACATTCCGGTTGCGGCCCCAGGCCCGCTTTCACAACGGAAAGCCCGTGCTGGCGGCCGATGTCAAGTTCAGCTATGACACGCTGGTGGGCCCGCATGCACTGCCCGGCTACAGAACGCTGTTCTTCGATGTGGCGGGCGTCGATGTGCTGGACGAACGCACCGTGCGCTTTCGCTTCAAGCAGCCGAACCGGGAATTGCCGCTGACCGTGGGGGCCATTCCAGTGTTCAGCCGCGACTGGGGCGTGGAAAACGGCAAGGCCAAGCCCTTCGACCAGGTGGTGACGGACACGCCCATCGGCAGCGGGCCCTACAAGATAGGTCCCGTGCGATTCGGCAAGGACATCACCTATGTGCGTGACCCGGACTACTGGGGCCGCGATCTGCCTGTGCGCGTTGGCACGGCCAATTTCGATCGCATCTCCGTCAAGATCTACCGCGACAACACGGCGAGGCTGGAGGCGCTGAAGGCAGGGGAGTTCGACCTCATGCGCTTTTACAGCGCCGGTGACTGGGCGCGGCGCCTGTATGGCAAGCGCTTCGACCGGGGCGAGCTGGTCAAGGGCGAGTTCAGCAACAAGCTGCCATCGGGATTCCAGAGCTATGTGCTCAACGTGCGCCGGCCTGTGCTGCAGGACGTCCGGGTGCGCCGCGCCCTGGGCCTGGCCATGGACTACGAGTGGATGAACCGGCAGATGTTCTACGGTTCCTACCAGCGCGTGCGCGGGCTGTTCGGCAACACGGCCTGCGAGACCCATGGCGAGCCCTCGCCCGAGGAGCTGGCGCTGATGGAGCCCTTGCGCAAGAGCATTCCGCCGGAGGCCTTCGGCCCCATGGCCGAGCCGCCGCGCACCGATGGCGACAGCTCGTTGCGCGGAAATCTGCGCCAGGCGCGGCAATTGCTGGCCGATGCCGGCTGGACCATTCAGGATGGCGTGCTGCGCAACGCGCGGGGCCAGGCCATGGAGCTGGAGTACCTGGACAGCAGCGAGTCGGGCATACGCCAGGTCTCGCCCTGGATACGCAATCTGGAAAAGCTGGGCATCCGGCTGCGCTTTCGCTCGGCGGACTTTGCGCTGTACCAGCAGCGCGTGGAGAAGTTCGACTACGACATCATCTCCATCGCCTACCAGGGCACGAACAATCCAGGCCAGGAATTCGCCGACCTGTTCGGCAGCCAGGCGGCGGCAACCGAGGGTTCCGGCAATTTCCCCGGCGTGAAGAACCCGGCGGTCGACGCCATGATCCGCCGCATGACCGAGGCCAAGACAGAGGCCCAACTGTTGCCTGCCTGCCACGCACTCGAACGCATCATCACGCACGGCCACTACCTGATTCCGCAGTGGAGCGCGGGCACGCACCGCATGGTCTACGACTCCTGGCGCCTGGTGCGACCGGCCGTGGTTCCGGCCTATGCGAAGGGCGAGAGCTGGGCCATGGACACCTGGTGGGCCCGCATGCCGGTGCTGACCGCGCCGCCTCCATGAGCCGGCGTTGCGGCTGTGTCGTTGCGATCCGTTGCATGATGAGGGCGTGCCCTTGCCGGGGCCCCTCCCCGCAATGGACATAATGCAAGACTTCTTATGTGGGCCTACATATTCAAACGCTTGCTGCTGATGGTGCCGACCCTGCTGGGCGTACTGCTGCTGACCTTCGTGGTCGTGCAGTTCGTGCCCGGTGGCCCGGTCGAGCAGTATCTGGCCGAGGCCAAGGCCAGCGTGGGCCGTGGCGGCGAAGGCGGTGGCCTGGCCTACCGTGGCAACCAGGGGGTGGACCCGCAGCGCATAGAGCAGATCAAGGCCCTCTACGGCTTTGACAAGCCGGCCCATGAGCGCTTTCTCCAGATGCTCGGGCAGTTCGCGCGGTTCGACCTGGGGCGCAGTTTCTTTCAGAACAAGGATGTCTGGCAGCTGATCAAGGAGAAGCTGCCGGTCTCGGCCAGCCTGGGACTGTGGACCTTTTTCATCAGCTACCTCGTTGCCGTGCCGCTGGGCATTGCCAAGGCCGTGCGGGCCGGCTCGCGGTTCGACTTCGCCACCACGCTGCTGATCCTGGTCGGCTATGCGATTCCGGGTTTCGTGCTGGGCGTGGCGCTGTTGGTGATCTTTGGCGGCCAGTTGCAGTGGTTTCCGCTGCGCGGGCTGACTTCCTCCAACTGGGACGAGTTGTCCTGGGGCGCGCGCATCGTGGACTATCTCTGGCATATCGCGCTGCCGGTGACGGCCATGGTGGCGGGCAGCTTCGCCATCACGGCCATGCTGACCAAGAATGCCTTCCTGGAAGAGATCCGCAAGCAGTACGTGCTGACTGCGCGTGCCAAGGGCCTGTCCGAGCGGCAGGTGCTCTACCGCCACGTGCTGCGCAATGCGCTGATCCCCATCGTCACCGGATTTCCGGCCGCCTTCATCGGGGCCTTCTTCACGGGCTCGCTGCTGATAGAGACACTGTTCTCGCTGGACGGCCTGGGCCTGCTCAGCTATGACAGCGTGATTCGGCGCGACTATCCCGTGGTGCTGGGCACGCTGTATCTGTTCACGCTGATCGGCCTGGTGACAAAGCTGGTCAGTGACCTTTGTTATGTGTGGGTGGATCCGCGTGTACGGTTTGATTGAGCCCCCCCTGAACGGCTGCGCCGCTTCCCCCTCTTGCTTTGCGGGGGGAGCGTTCGGGCCATTGGCGGCTGGCGCAGGCCCTTGCCTGGTGTCCCTGACTTTGGGCGGTCGCGCCACTGTGATGCAGCAACATGGAAACTGAGATGCACTCCCTTGCCGCTCCAGGCGCAGGGCTGCCCGGGGCAGCGCCTGTACCGCTGGCTGTGGTGGCAGTGTCGCCGGCGCGTCGGGCCTGGATGCGGTTCAGGCGCAATCGGCTGGGGTATTGGAGCCTGGTCGCTTTTTGCGTGATGGTGGTGCTGAGCCTGGGCGCCGAGCTCATCAGCAACGACCGGCCCCTGGTGGTGCGCTACGAAGGCCAGACCTACTGGCCGCTGTGGAACGATTATTCCGAGAAGACTTTCGGCGGCGACTTTGAGACGGCCACCGACTACCTGGACCCCTTCATCCGCGACCGCCTGCGCCAGGGCGACAACTGGGCGCTGTATACGCTCAATCCCTATGGGCCACAGGCGCTGAACTACTTCGCGACCTCGCCCAATCCGGCGCCGCCCTCGCGCGACAACCTGCTGGGTACCGATGACCGGGGGCGCGACCTGCTGGCCCAGCTGATCTACGGGTTTCGCGTCAGCGTGCTGTTTGCACTGGCGCTGACGGCATCGGGCGTGGTGTTGGGCGTGGTGACGGGGGCCGTCCAGGGTTTTTTCGGCGGCAGGACGGATCTGGCATTCCAGCGCTTCATCGAGATCTGGGGCTCCATGCCCGAGCTGTATCTGCTGATCATCTTCAGCGCGGTGCTGGCGCCCAGCGTCTCGCTGCTGCTGGTGCTGCTGTCGCTGTTCGGCTGGATGGGCCTGTCGGACTACGTGCGTGCCGAGTTCCTGCGCAACCGCCAGCTGGACTATGTGAAGTCGGCGCGGGCGCTGGGCGTGGGCAATGGCGCGCTGATCTGGCGCCATCTGCTGCCCAACAGCATGACGCCCGTGGTGACCTTTTTGCCGTTTCGCATGAGTGCGTCCATCCTGGCCCTGACCTCGCTGGACTTCCTGGGGCTGGGCGTGCCGCCTGACACCCCCAGCCTGGGTGAGCTGCTGAACCAGGGCAAGAACAGCATCGATGCCTGGTGGATCTCGCTGTCCACCTTTGCCGTGCTGGTGGTGACGCTGCTGCTGCTGACCTTCATGGGCGATGCGCTGCGCGATGCGCTGGACCCGCGCAAGGCCGCAGCCAGCGATGCCGCCCCCGGTGTCGATGCAAAGGACGCCGCATGAACGCAGAGCAGCCGGCAATGGAGCTGCCTTCGCCCTCCGGCCGTGGCCGGACATTGCTGTCCGTGCGCAACCTGCGCGTGCGCTTCGGCAGCAAGGATGTGGTGCACGGCGTGAGCTTCGACCTGGCGGCAGGCGAGAAGCTGGCGCTGGTGGGCGAGTCCGGCTCGGGCAAGACCATCACCGCGCTGTCGCTGCTGCGGCTGGCTGGAGACGCTCAACTGGGCGGCCAGGCCCTGTTCGACGGCCGCGACCTGCTGCGCCTGCCCGAGCGCGAGATGCGCGCCGTGCGCGGCGGCGACGTGGCCATGATTTTCCAGGAGCCCATGACGGCGCTCAACCCGCTGATGACCGTGGGCGAGCAGGTGGGCGAGGTGCTTCGCCTCAAGCAGGGGCTGACGCGAGTGCAATCCCTGGTCCAGGCCACCGAATTGCTGGCGACCACCGGCATTGCCGAGCCTGTGCGCCGCGCCCGCGCCTTTCCCCACCAGCTCAGTGGCGGGCAGCGCCAACGCGCCATGATCGCCATGGCGCTGGCCAGCAGCCCGCGCCTGCTCCTGGCCGACGAGCCGACGACGGCACTCGATGTCACGCTGCGCGGCCAGATCCTGCAGTTGCTCGATGACCTGCAGCGCCAGACCGGCATGGCCGTGCTGATGATCACGCACGACCTGCACCTGGTGCGGCGCTTTGCCGACCGCGTGGCGGTGATGGAGCGCGGGCAACTGGTGGAGCAGGGCGGGGTGTCGGCGGTCATGGCGGCTCCGCGCCATGCCTATACGCGCAAGCTGCTGGCCAGCGTGCCGCGCCGCGACCTGATCGAGGTGGAGGCAGGCGCCGACGCCACGGCTTGCGAGCCGCTGGTGCAGGCACAGGGCCTCAAGGTCAGCTATCCGGTGCCGCTGGCAGGCATGCGCGGATGGTTCGGCCAGGGGCGCTTCGTCGCCGTGCAGTCCGCAGACCTGGCGCTGTTGCCCGGGCGCACCGTGGGTGTGGTCGGTGAATCGGGATCGGGCAAATCCACGCTGGCCCAGGCCGTGCTGGGGCTGCTGCCCCATGAAGGCCGGCTGCGCATTGCCGGCCATGCCTGGCAGCAGCCAGCCACGCGCAACTCGCCCGCCAACCGTGCGCTGCGGCGCAAGGTGCAGGTGGTGTTCCAGGACCCGTATTCATCGCTGTCGCCCCGGCTGACGCTGGAGCAGATCGTTGGCGAGGGCCTGCGCGTGCATGCGCCGTCGCTGACGGCGTCGCAGCAACGCGACCGCATCGTGGAGATGCTGTCGGCCGTGGGCCTGACGCACGAACAGTTTCCTGGCCTGCTTGACCGCTATCCCCACGAATTCTCGGGAGGCCAGCGTCAGCGCATCGCCATTGCACGTGCCCTGGTGCTGGAGCCCGAGGTGCTGGTGCTCGACGAGCCCACCAGCGCGCTGGATGTGACCATTCAGCAGCAGGTGCTGGGCCTGCTGCAACGGCTGCAGCGCGAGCGGGGCTTGGCCTATCTGCTGATCACGCATGACGTGGACGTGATCCGCGCCATGGCCCATGACGTGGTGGTCATGAAGGATGGCGCCATCGTCGAATCCGGCCCCGTCGCCCAGGTGCTGGGCGCGCCGCGCCAGGCGTACACGCAGCGGCTGGTGGAGGCCGCCGGCTTCTCGGGCGACGGCATGCCCGAGGGGTTCTGAGGCAGTTGCCGGACCGCGCTACCAGCTGCCCGTGGGATTGACCCCGTCCTGCAGGATCCACTGGACCTTGTCCACGGGCACGCCCAGCAGCCGGGCCTGCGCCAGCAGGCGTGCCGCCACGCCGTCGGCCAGTTCGGGCGTGCGCGAAAGAATCCAGAAATAGCGCAGGTCCGATCCCACCACCATGGCCCAGCGGTACTCGGCATCAAGAGCCACCACGTTGTAGCCGCCGTAGAACGGGCCGAAGAAAGAGACCTTGAGCGCCGCAACGTCCGGGCCGTGCACCGTGCGGGCCTTGCCCTCGGAGGATTTCCAGCGCCGGTGGCGGGCGTCGTAGCCCCGGTTCAGCACGTGCACCGTGCCGTCGGGAAGCTGTGTGTACTCGGCCTGGGTGCGCTCCAGGCCTTTTTCGAAACTGTGGTCGATGCGGGCCACTTCATACCAGCGGCCCATGTAGCGCTGGATGTCCCAGCCGCGCACCGGCTCCACGGTAGGGGGGATGGGTGGGTTGCGCAGGCCCTTCCACAGCAACGCTGCTGCGGCGGCGCCTACGGCAAGCCCTGCCAGGCCGGCCGTGGGCAGCACCCAGGCGGGGCGGGAAGTGGATGGGGTGGTTGACTCTGTATTGGGGTGGCGGGGTGACATGGTGCGGAACTCCGTGTTCAGGCAGACGTGCATGCCAGGGTCTTGCGCGCTTGGCAGCGTGCTCCTACTTTAGGACAGAAAACCGGGCCGCAGTGTAGGCCGGCGCTGCCTGCACCGGTGCTGTGCGGGCCGCGCAACGCTGGAACTTTCCCTATGCCAGAGCAGGCCATGTGTTTTTTTGTGCGCGGTCATGCAGGTCTATGGCCTAATTGCGCGTTCTCATTTTTTTGAAGAAGGAAATGCCATGGGCAACAAGATCGTTACCGAAGCCGACCGCAAGTTCACTCCCCAGCCTCCCCTGCCCAACGGCGTCACCCTGCCGACGCCCGGCCGTGGCCAGCGCGTGAGCCGCGCCCGTGGCGCCCACACCCATACCAAGAAGAACCCCGGCAAGCGTCACCGCTGAGCACGGCGGGCCGCATGCGCGCCTGCTGCGGCCACGTTCTGAAAGCAAAAGCCCTCTTACGAGGGCTTTTGCTTTTGAGGCGGCGTTCTCAATGCTGCAGTGCCTGGAGCTTGCGGCGCAGCATCTGCACTTCCTCGATCAGGTCCGCCGTCAGCGCGGCCAGCTGAGGGTCGGCATCGAAGCTGTGCTCCAGATGGGCTATGCGGCGCGCGCGCACCAGGGTCTGGCTGCTGAAGCGCCACTGTGCCTGCGGCGCGGCCGCTTCGCCGGACGGCTCGTTTTCGCAGTACAGCACGCCGGTCTGCACACGCTCCACCACCCAGGCGGTGTTGCGCTGGCAGTGGCGGGCCAGATCCTGCAGGTCCAGAGCGCCTTCGCCCAGCAGTTCTGCGGGCTCGTAGAAGGGGTACAGCGGCGTGCTCATCGCGTGGCTCCTTGGCCCGCTGCGTGCTGGCGGGCATCGAACGAGGGAAAGGCCTGGGCCAGTGCCGCATAGGCCTGGCGCTGGGCGTCGGTCTGGGGCTCGGGCAGGGCGATGCCCAGTACCAGGTACAGGTCGCCCGGCGTGGCGGCGGGCAAGCCCTTGCCCTTGATGCGCAGCTTGCGGCCAGCGCGGCTGCCTGCGGGCACGCTGACCTCGAATTCACCGGCAATGGTGGCCACGCGGACCGGGCCGCCCAGTGCAGCTTCCCAGGGGGCCAGGGACACGGGCTGGTAGACATCCTTGCCCTCGGCCCACCAGCGCGGGTCGTGGCGCAGGTGCACTTCCAGCAGCAGATCGCCTGCCGGGCCGTTGCCCAGGCCCGGGCCGCCCTGTCCGGCCAGGCGGATCATCTGGCCTTCGCGCACGCCCTTGGGAATGCTGACCTGCAATTCCTTGTCGCGCGCCACGGGGTGTCCGTCGTCATCCAGCACCGTGGTGCGCAGGTGCAGGCTGCGCTGCGCGCCCTGGTAGCTGTCCAGCAGGTCCAGCTCGATGCTGGCGTGCTGGTCCTGCCCGCGCATGTCGGGTGGGGCGCGATGCTGGCCGCCCCCGCCCGCATGGCGGGCACGCGCGCCCTGGCCGAACATCTGTGAGAAGAACTCGCTGAAGTCCGCGTCGCCCTCCGGCATGGCGCCGTCGCTGCTGCGAAAGTGAAAGTCCTGCCCTTCCCAGCCAGGTGGTGGCTGGAAGCCGCCGGCGCCGGGCCCGCTGCGGCGCGGCGCATCGGCCAGGGCGTCATAGGCTGCGCGCTTTTCGGGGTCCGACAGCACGGCATTGGCTTCGTTGACTTCGGCCATGCGCTCGGAGGCGTCAGCCTCCTTGCTGACATCGGGGTGGTACTTGCGCGCCAGCTTGCGGTAGGCCTTCTTGATGTCATCGGCACTGGCCTGCCTGTCCACGGCCAGGATGCGGTAGTAGTCCTTGTAATCCATGAATTTCCGTCCTCCGGCCCTTGCGGGCGATGTTCTGGACAAACCCGAAGGCAGCATAGCCCGGTCATGGCAGGGTCTCAACCGATGGGCCTTTTCCTGCTTGACTGGCATCTTGTGACGGGTTCATTACATTCGCGCGTCGGCAGGACGGAACAGGAGGCGTCGGACATGGCACATGGCAGTCGGTGGCGGGCTGGGCGGGGGCGCACAGGCTCCAGGGGATGGAGGGCTCTGCTGGGCGCATGGCTGGTGGCCGGCGCGTGTGGAACCTGCGGGGTGATGGCGCAGACCGCGCAGACCATGCAGCCAGCACCGGGCGTGCCCATGGCAGACCTGCCGCCGGCCGTGGTCAGCGCCCCGCTGCCCGATGTGGGCTCCATGGCCTCCAGGGTGCTGGCCTGCACGGCCTGCCATGGTCCCGAGGGTCGGGCCACGCCCAGAGGCTACTTTCCGCGCATTGCGGGCAAGCCCGCGGGTTATCTGTACCGCCAGCTCAAGAACTTCCAGCAAGGGCGCCGCAGCTATCCGGCCATGAACCGGCTGATCGAATTCATGTCGGACGACTATCTGCGCCAGATCGCCACGCACTTCGCAGGCCTGGATCTTCCCTATGCCCCGCCCGTGCCGGCGCAACTGCCGCCTGCTGAACTCGCCCGTGGCGAGCAACTGGTCTTGCGGGGCGACGCGCAGCGCGGCCTGCCCGCCTGCGCTGCATGCCATGGTGAGCGGCTCATGGGTGCGGGTGACGATGTTCCGGGCCTGCTGGGCCTGTCGCGCGACTATCTGAACAGCCAGATCGGTGCCTGGCGCTCCGGCCAGCGCAAGGCGGCAGCGCCCGACTGCATGGACCAGGTGGCCAAGGCGCTGACGGCGCAGGAGGTCGTGGCCGTCACGGCTTGGCTGTCATCGCGCCCCGCACTGGTGGCGCCGGGCGGACATGAAGCCCTGGCCCTGCCCATGCCGCTGCGCTGCGGCGCTGTAGCCGCCACTACCGGTCAGGAGGGCAAGCCATGAACACCCTGACAGAAAACGCGGCAAGCGGGAACACACGCGGGCGACGGCTGGCCAGGGTGGCAGGGCTGGCGTTACTGATCATCGCCCTGCTGGGCGCGCTCCTGGTCTGGCTCAACCTGCGCGGTGAGCAGGGCGTGCACGCCTATGGCCATGGCGGCTGGTCAGGCGCGCGCGAATCGCCAACTGCCTTGATGGAGCGCGGTGCCTACCTGGCCCGCGTGGGCAACTGCGCAGGCTGCCATACGGCGGCTGGCGGCGCCGAGTATGCGGGCGGGCGGGGCCTGCCCACCTCGTTCGGCACGCTCTACACCAGCAATCTCACGCCTGACAAGGAAAGTGGCCTGGGGCTGTGGACGGCCCAGGACTTCTGGCGTGCAATGCATAACGGGCGGTCAAGGGAAGGGCGCCTGCTGTACCCGGCCTTTCCATATGACAGCTACACCCATGTGACGCGCGCCGACTCGGACGCATTGTTTGCCTATCTGCAAAGCCTGCCCGCCGTGCGCGCGCAGGCGCCCCGGCATGCGCTGGACTTTCCCTATGGCTGGCAGGGCTCGCTGGCTGTCTGGCGCGCGCTGTTCTTCACCCCGCAGGATTGGCAGGACCGGCCGCAGAAGGCAGCTGCCTGGAATCGCGGTGCCTATCTTGCCCAGGGCCTGGGGCACTGCGCGGCCTGCCATGCACCGCGCAACGGCATGGGCGCCTCGTCCCAGGCCATGTCCGGTGGCTTTGTGGCAGGGCAGGCCTGGTATGCGCCGTCGCTGCTGGACCCGGGCGAAGCCGGCGTGCGCGCAGGCCAGGAGTCCGCCTGGGTGCAGTTGCTGCAGACGGGTTCGGGTCCTTCGGGATCGGCGCTGGGCCCCATGGCCGAAGTCGTGGCGCGCAGCACCCAGCACTGGCAGCCGCAGGATCTGCAGGCCCTCGCTTCCTACCTGCAGGAGCAGGGCGCGGCAGCAGGCCCGCCCAGGAGCAGGCCTGCTGCCGCGCCCGTACCATCCGGGCAAATGGCCTTGGGGCGGGCCGTCTACGAGCGGCAATGCGCGGTTTGCCACGGTGCCGAGGGCCAGGGAACGCCGGGCGCGTTTCCCGCGCTTGCGGGCAATGCCTCCGTGACCCTGGCCGAGCCGCGCAACCTGTTGCTGGTGTTGCTGGAGGGGGGCTACCCACCCTCCACCCGGCAGCAGCCGCAGCCGCACGGCATGCCGCCTTTCGGTCATGTGCTGTCCGACGCACAGGTGGCCGCCGTGGCCAGCTATGTGCGCAACGCCTGGGGCAACAAGGCGGCGGAAATCGGTAACATGGAGGTTTATCGCGCCCGGGAAGGGCGTGGTTTCTGAGAGGCTTTCATGGATTCAATGGCCGGCAAGCTGCCGGACGACAGCGACGCCACCCGCCCCTGGTGGGTGGTTTGCCTGTGCGCGCAATGGTGCGGCGTTTGCAACCAATACCGAAGCACGTTTGCGGAACTGGCAAGCCAGTTCCCGCAGATGCGCTTTGTCTGGCTTGATGTCGAGGACCGCGAGGACGTGGCCGGAGACCTGGACATCGAAACCTTCCCCTCGCTGCTGGTGGCCGATGGCGAGCGTGCACGTTTTCTGGGGCCGGTGCTGCCCCAGGCAGGGGTTGTGGCGCGCATGCTGCAGTCACTGGCCCAGGACCCGGGCGCGGCCCCTGCCGATCCCGCCGAGGCGCAGGCCCTCTTGCGGCGGCTCCAGTCGGCGCAGGCGCTGGAGCGCGTTGGCGCCTGACGCCGGGCCAAGGGTGCGCGGGCGGGCCTGAGCACCCCGTCCTGTCCCCGCTTTTGTGCGGGGCGGGCTTGGCCTGAAGGTCGTTTGCGGATACAATGGCATATTCACGACCAAACGGGCGGGTACCAACCGCCCTTTTTTTTGGGCGATCTTCGGGCGACCTTCGGGATTGCCATGGGGCTCGGCGCTGTTGGGACATGGCTGCTGCCAATGTTTCAGGGGCGTTCCGGGTCTTTTGTGTTTGCAGGACTGAATTTAAATACACGTGGCACTACAGCAAATCGTTGAACAAACCGTGACAGGTCTGGGCTATGACCTGGTGGAAATAGAACGCTCGGCGGGCGGGCTGTTGCGCGTCACAATTGATTTGCCTTGGCAGCCCCCGGTGGAGGGTGAGCCGGTGGTGCCGGAGCAGTTCGTGACAGTCGAGGACTGCGAGAAGATCACGCGCCAGCTGCAGTTCGCGCTTGAGGTTGATGGCGCAGATTACACGCGCCTTGAGGTCTCCTCCCCTGGTATCGACCGCCCCCTGCGGCACGAGCAGGACTTCACCCGCTTTGTCGGTGAAGTCATCGACCTGACCCTCAAGGAGCCCATCGGCGCCGCCGCTGAAGGGCAGGTCAGCGCCAATCGCAAGAAATTCCGCGGCACGCTGGAGCGTGCCGAAGATGGTGGCTGGCAGATCGTCTGGAGCGACGAGCCACCCGTCAAGCCTGGCCAGAAGGTCAGCAAAAAGCGTGTTCCCGCGCCCCTGCAGGCGCTGGGCTTCACTCTGGAGGAGCTGCGCGAGGCGCGTCTGGCTCCCATCGTGGATTTCAAGGGGCGTTCTGCCAAGCCGGTCTGATCGGAGCAGGCAGGGTACGTCGAATCATTGGGGCAGGAAGGGCACTGCCATCCCCTTCCTGTGTGATTGAAATAGGAGAGTCGTCGCATGAATCGCGAATTGTTGATGTTGGTAGAAGCCATTTCGCGCGAAAAGAACGTGGAGCGCGATCTGGTGTTCGGTGCAGTGGAATCGGCCCTGGCCCAGGCCACCAAGAAGCTGTACCAAGGTGAGGTGGACATCCGCGTGGCCATCGATCGCGATAGCGGTAACTACGACACCTTCCGCCGCTGGCTGGTGGTGCCCGATGATGCGGGCCTGCAAAACCCCGATGCCGAAGAAATGCTGATGGACGCACAGGACCGCGTCCCCGGTATCTCCGAAGGCGAGTACATCGAGGAAGAGATCGAGTCGGTGCCCATCGGCCGCATCGGCGCCATGGCGGCCAAGCAGGTCATCCTGCAGAAGATCCGTGACGCCGAACGCGAAATGCTGCTCAACGAGTTCCTGTCGCGCGGCGACCGGATCTTCACGGGCACCGTCAAGCGCATGGACAAGGGCGACATCATCGTCGAGGCCGGCCGTGTCGAAGGACGCCTGCGCCGCAACGAGATGATCCCCAAGGAAAACCTGCGCAACGGCGACCGCGTGCGGGCCATGATCATGGAAGTGGACGCCACGCTGCGCGGCGCGCCCATCATCCTGTCGCGCTCGGCGCCCGAGTTCATGGTCGAGTTGTTCCGTAACGAAGTGCCCGAGATCGAGCAGGGCCTGCTGGAGATCAAGAGCTGCGCTCGCGATTCCGGCAGCCGCGCCAAGATCGCCGTGCTCAGCCATGACAAGCGTGTCGATCCCATCGGCACCTGCGTCGGCGTGCGAGGCACCCGTGTCAACGCCGTCACCAATGAACTGGCTGGCGAGCGCGTGGACATCGTGCTGTGGTCCGAAGACCCTGCACAGTTCGTGATCGGCGCGCTGGCTCCGGCCAATGTGTCGTCCATCGTTGTGGACGAGGAAAAGCATGCCATGGACGTGGTGGTTGACGAGGAAAACCTCGCCATCGCCATCGGCCGTGGCGGTCAGAATGTTCGCCTGGCTTCCGAGCTCACCGGCTGGAAGATCAACATCATGGACGCGGCTGAGTCTGCGCAAAAGCAGGCGGACGAGTCCGCTGTTGCGCGCCAGCTGTTCATGGAAAAGCTCGATGTGGACGAGGAAATCGCCAACATCCTCATCGAGGAAGGTTTCGAGACCCTGGAAGAAGTGGCCTATGTGCCGCTGCAGGAAATGCTCGAAATCGAGGCGTTCGACGAAGAGACGGTGAACGAGTTGCGCACCCGGGCGAAAGATGCACTGCTGACGCAGGAAATCGCGCACGAGGAAAACGTGGGCAAAGTGTCGCAGGATCTGCTGACGCTCGAGGGAATGACTCCGGAGATCGTGGACAAGCTGGCCGAGGCCGATGTGCACACCCGAGACGATCTGGCCGATCTGGCCATCGACGAGTTGACCGAGCTGACCGGGCAGACCGAGGAAGAAGCGAAGGCTTTGATCATGAAGGCGCGTGAACACTGGTTCACCGAAGGGCAAGAGTAAGGTCAGGGAGGTTCAGAGCATATATGTCCAGTAATACGGTTGCCGAGTTTGCAAGAGAGCTCAACAAGACCCCTGACACGTTGCTGCAGCAGCTCAAGGCTGCAGGCGTCGCCAAGGACAACGCATCGGATGCGTTGACCGACGGCGACAAGCAGCAACTGCTCAGCCATCTGCAGGCCAGCCACGGAAGTGGCGCCAAGAAGATCACGCTGACCAAACGGTCCACAAGCGAGATCAAGCAGGCCGATTCGTCGGGCCGCGCCCGCACCATCCAGGTGGAAGTGCGCAAGAAGCGCACCTTCGTCAAGCGTGACGAGGTCGCCGAGGGCGCCTCCGATCCCGCTGTCGTTGCCGCTGCCCAGGAGCAGCGCGCGGCATCGGAGCGCGAGTCCCAGGATCTGGTGCGCCGCGAAGGGGAAGCACGTCGCCAGGCCGAAATGATCGGCCGCGAGGAGGAAGAATTGGCACAGCAACGCCGTGAGCGCGAAGAGCGCGAACTAGTTCAACAACGCGAACGAGAAGCCGAAGAGCGCGCAAGCGCCTATGCGGCTGCAGAAGCCGCAAAGATCCTCGAGGCCAACCGCGCGAAGCAGGAAGCTTCGCGTGAGCAGGCTGCAGGCCAGGCCGCGCGCGCCGAAGCCCAGGTTGCGGCTCGCGTCAAGGCCGAGGAAGAGTCCAAGGCCCGCGCGGCCGAGGAAGCCGAACGCGCCAAGGATCTGGAAGACCGCCGCCGCAAGGCGCTGGCCGAGGCCGAAGCCATTCGCGCCATGATGGCTGCGCCCAAGAAGGTGCTCGTGGCCAAGAAGCCTGAAGAGCCCAAGCCCGTGGCCAAGCCTGCAGCGCCCGCTGCCGGCGATGCCAAGAAGACCACGCTGCACAAGCCCGCTGGCACGACCGCCGGTGGAGCCGGTGCGCGTGCGGGTGCGCCTGCCGGTGCCGGCAAGGAAGTCAAGTCCGCCAAGCTCTCGTCGAGCTGGGCTGGCGATGGCAAGAAGAAGGAAATCAAGACCCGTGGCGACAGCTCCGGTGGCGTGGGTGGCCGTTCCAACTGGCGCGGCGGCCCGCGTGGCGGCCGTCGTGGCAATGACCGTCATGACGGTCAGCACCAGAGCGCGGCAGCGGAATTCCGTGCCATCGAAGTGCACGTGCCCGAGACCATCACCGTGGCGGAGCTGGCGCACAAGATGTCGGTCAAGGCGTCCGAGCTGATCAAGGTGCTGATGAAGATGGGCCAGATGGTCACCATCAACCAGCCTCTGGACCAGGACACGGCCATGATCGTGGTCGAGGAAATGGGCCACACGGCCAAGGTCGCCGCGCTGGACGATCCCGAAGCCTTCACGGCCGAGGAAGTGTCCCAGCAGGAAGCTGCCCAGGAGTCGCGTGCTCCCGTGGTCACCGTCATGGGCCACGTGGACCACGGCAAGACCTCGCTGCTGGACTACATCCGCCGCACCAAGGTGGCGTCGGGCGAAGCCGGTGGCATTACCCAGCACATCGGTGCCTACCATGTGACGACGCCCCGCGGCATCGTCACCTTCCTGGATACCCCGGGCCACGAGGCCTTCACGGCCATGCGTGCCCGTGGTGCCCAGGCCACCGACATCGTCATCCTGGTGTGCGCGGCCGACGACGGCGTGATGCCCCAGACCAAGGAAGCCATCAAGCACGCGAAGGCGGCTGGTGTGCCCATCGTGGTTGCCATCACCAAGGCCGACAAGCCCGATGCCAACCTCGACCGCGTCAAGCAAGGCCTGGTGGCCGAGCAGGTGGTGCCTGAAGAGTACGGCGGCGAGTCCCCGTTCATCGCCGTGTCCTCCAAGACCGGCCAGGGCATCGACGAGCTGCTGGAGCAGGTTCTGCTGCAGGCCGAAGTGCTGGAGCTGACCGCTCCCGTGGAAGCCGCTGCCAAGGGCCTGGTCATCGAAGCCCAGCTGGACAAGGGCCGCGGCCCTGTGGCCACGGTGCTGGTGCAGTCCGGTACGCTGAAGGTGGGCGACGTGGTGCTGGCAGGCCAGACCTACGGCCGCGTGCGCGCCATGCTGGACGAAGACGGCAAGCAGACCAAGTCTGCAGGCCCCTCCATCCCGGTGGAAATCCAGGGTCTGTCCGACGTGCCCCAGGCCGGCGACGACTTCATGGTGCTGCAGGACGAGCGTCGTGCCCGCGAAATCGCGACCTACCGCGCCGGCAAGTTCCGCCACACCAAGCTGGCCCGCCAGCAGGCTGCCAAGCTCGAGAACATGTTTGCCGAAATGGGTGCAGGCGAGGTCCAGACCCTGCCCATCATCATCAAGGCCGACATGCAGGGCTCGCAGGAAGCGCTGGGCACATCGCTGCTCAAGCTCTCGACCGACGAGATCCGCGTTCAGCTGGTCTACTCGGGCGTGGGCGGCATCAGCGAGTCCGACGTGAACCTGGCGCTGGCCTCCAAGGCCATCATCATCGGCTTCAACGTCCGGGCCGATGCCCAGGCGCGCAAGACGGCCGAGAGCAACGATGTGGACCTGCGCTACTACAACATCATCTACGACGCTGTCGAAGAGGTGAAGGCGGCCATGTCCGGCATGCTGGCTCCCGAGCGCAAGGAAGAGATCATCGGCATGGCCGAGATCCGCACCGTGTTCGTGGCTTCGAAGATCGGCACCGTGGCCGGCTCGTACATCACGCAAGGCCAGGTCACGCGCAATGCGCATTTCCGCCTGCTGCGCGAGAACGTGGTCATCTACACGGGCGAGATCGAATCGCTCAAGCGCCTGAAGGACGACGTCAAGGAAGTCAAGGAAGGCTTCGAGTGCGGTATCAAGCTCAAGAACTACAACGACATTCGCGAAGGCGACGTGCTCGAAGTGTTCGAGATCAAGGAAATCGCGCGCTCGCTGTAATTCGCCATGGCAACACGCAAGTCCGCTGCGCCGAATCGCAGCTTCAAAGTCTCTGACCAGATCCAGCGTGATCTGGCAGAGCTGATCGCGCGCGAGTTGAAGGACCCGCGCGTGGGCATGGTCACGCTGCAAAGCGTGGAGGTGACTCCGGACTATGCCCACGCCAAGGTCTACTTCAGCCTGCTCGTGGGCGATCCACAGGCGACGCAGGAAGCGTTGAACCAGGCCGCAGGCTTCCTGCGCAATGGCCTGTTCAAGCGCCTGCACATCCACACAGTGCCCACGCTGCACTTCATCTACGACCGCACCTCCGAGCGTGCGGCCGACATGAACGCCTTGATCGCCAAGGCCGTTTCTTCGCGCGGAAAGGAAGAGTAGCCCCATGAACGCGCCACGCACAAGGGTGCAGCGGCGCCCTGTGCATGGGGTGTTGCTACTCGACAAACCGCTGGAGCTGTCCAGCAACGACGCCTTGCAAAAGGTCAAGTGGTTGCTGCGCGCCGAAAAGGCCGGACACACCGGCACGCTGGACCCGTTGGCCACCGGCGTGCTGCCGCTGTGCTTCGGTGCGGCGACCAAGTTCAGCCAGTTGCAGCTTGAAGCTGCCAAGACCTATGAGGCGATTGCGCGCCTGGGCCAGACCACGACCACGGCCGATGCCGAGGGCGAGGTGCTGCGCGAGCGCGCCGTTGACCTCGCCGCCCTCACGGCCGAGCGATTGGCCGCCGTGCAGGCGCAGTTCACGGGTGCGATCCGCCAGGTGCCACCCATGTACAGCGCCCTCAAGAAGGACGGCAAGGCTCTCTATGAATATGCGCGTGCCGGCATCGAAGTCGAGCGCCCGGCGCGCGAAGTGACAATCCACGCACTGGAGCTTTCGCTGACGCAAGACAGCGAAGGCCTGCCTGCGATCCGGATGCTGGTGACCTGCAGCAAGGGCACCTACATCCGCACGCTGGCCGAGGACGTGGGCGAGGCCCTGGGCTGCGGCGCGCACCTGCGCGCGCTGCGCCGTATCGACACCGGGGGGCTGGGTGTCGAGCGCTGTATCTCGCTGGAGGCGCTGGCCGCCATGGGCGAGGGCGAGCGTCTGCAGCAGTTGCAGCCTGTCGACGCCTTGCTGGCCAGCCACACGGCTGTCACGCTGGGCGAGCAAGATGCGGCCCGTTTTCTCACGGGCCTGCCCCGCAAGGGCGCTTGGGCCGATGCCGAGGCGGTGGCTGTGTATGGCGAGAACCCACAGGCTCTGCTGGGAGTGGGGCGCGTGGTGCGTGGGGAACTCATCCCCGGGCGCCTGCTCAGTTCACTGGAAATTCAACAGATTTTGGAAGACACGCCGCGCCCATGACGCAGCGGCAATGGGAAAACACTATGAGCAAACAAATCCGCAATATCGCGATCATCGCCCACGTGGACCACGGCAAAACCACCATGGTGGACCAGCTGCTGCGCCAATCCGGAACCTTCGCCGAACACGAGAAAGTCGTGGACACGGTGATGGACAACAACGCCATCGAACGCGAGCGTGGCATCACCATCCTGGCCAAGAACTGCGCCGTGAGCTGGAACGAGACGCACATCAACATCCTCGACACACCCGGCCACGCGGACTTCGGCGGTGAAGTGGAGCGTGCCCTGTCCATGGTGGACGGCGTGGTGCTGCTGATCGACGCGCAGGAAGGCCCCATGCCCCAGACGCGCTTCGTGACCAAGAAGGCACTGGCCCTGGGCCTGAAGCCCATCCTCGTGGTCAACAAGGTGGACAAGCCCGGTGCGCGTCCCGACTACGTGGTCAACGCCGCCTTCGACCTGTTCGACAAGCTGGGTGCCACCGACGAGCAGCTGGACTTCCCCGTGGTGTACGCCTCGGGCATCAACGGCTGGACCTCGCTGGAAGAAGGCGCTCCCGGCGAACAGTGGGGCCCCGACATGTCGGCCCTGTTCGACACCATCCTGAAGCACGTTCCCGCCGTCAAGGGCGATCCTGCCGCTCCGCTGCAAATGCAGATCTCGGCGCTGGACTACTCCACCTTCGTGGGCCGTATCGGCGTGGGCCGCATCACCTCCGGCACGCTCAAGCCTTCGACCGACGTGCTGGTCATGGAAGGTCCTGACGGCAAGAGCTACAAGGGCCGCATCAACCAGGTTCTGAAGTTCCAGGGCATTGACCGCGTGCAAGTGACCGAAGCCGGTCCCAGCGACATCGTGCTGGTCAACGGCATCGCCGACCTGGGCATGGGCGTCACGCTGACCGACCCGCTGAACCCCCAGCCGCTGCCGATGCTCAAGATCGACGAGCCCACGCTGACCATGAACTTCTGCGTCAATACCTCGCCGCTGGCAGGTCGTGAAGGCAAGTTCGTGACCAGCCGCCAGATCTGGGACCGCCTGCAAAAGGAACTGCGTTCCAACGTGGCCCTGCGCGTCAAGGAAACCGACGAAGACGGCATCTTCGAAGTGTCGGGCCGCGGCGAACTGCACCTGACCATCCTGCTGGAAGAAATGCGCCGTGAAGGCTACGAGCTGGCCGTGTCCAAGCCCCGCGTGGTCTACCGCGACGTGGACGGCGTGCGCCACGAGCCTATCGAGCTGGTGACGGCCGACATCGAAGAAGGCCACCAAGGTGGCGTGATGCAGGCCCTGGGCGAGCGCAAGGGCGAGCTGGTCAACATGGAACCCGATGGCCGCGGCCGCGTGCGCCTGGAGTACCGCATTCCTGCGCGTGGCCTGATCGGCTTCACCAACGAATTCCTGAACCTGACCCGTGGTTCCGGCCTGATCTCCAACATCTTCGACAGCTACGAGCCGCACAAGGGCGAAATCGGCGGCCGCAAGAACGGTGTGCTGATCTCCATGGACGAAGGCGAAATCTTCACCTACGCCCTGGGCAAGCTGGACGACCGTGGCCGCATGTTCGTCAAGGCCAACGATCCCGTGTACGAAGGCATGATCATCGGCATCCACAGCCGTGACAACGACCTGGTGGTCAATGCCACGCGTACCAAGCAGCTGACCAACTTCCGCGTGTCCGGCAAGGAAGATGCCATCAAGATCACGCCCCCGATCGACCTGTCGCTGGAATACGCGGTGGAATTCATCGAGGACGACGAGCTGGTGGAAATCACCCCCAAGAGCATCCGCGTTCGCAAGCGCCACCTGTCCGAGAACGAGCGCAAGCGCGCTTCGCGCGGCGCATAAGCGCTGTTGCGACCAGGGCGCACGCAAGCCGCATGGCTTCACCGCCCTGACTGTCAAAGGCCGCATCTGCGGCCTTTGTCTTTTGTGGCGCGCCGTTCAGGCGTGCGGGCGCCACGGCAAAGGAACTGCTGCTGCTGTTGCTTGCTACTGCTTGCTACTGCAGCTGCAGCAGCAACTCGCGCAGTCGCTGCCCGGCCGCTGCGCTTTGCTGCGGATTGAGCGCCAGGGCCAGGCCGATGGAGGGCAGGTTCTCGGTATCTGCCAGCGCACGGAACACCACCCCCGGCGTGCTGCCCTTGGCCACCACGGCTGGCACCAGCGCCACGCCCAGGCCCGCACCCACCAAACTGACCAGGGTCTGCGCCTGCACGGCATGCTGCTTGACCTGGGGCATGAAGCCCGCGTTCTGGCAGGCCAGCACCACCAGCGCATGCAGGCCTGGCACCTCGCTGGGGCGGTAGTTGATGAAGGGCTGGTCCGCCAGGTCCCGCAGCCGCAAGGCGGGCCGCTGCAGCAGCGGGTTGCCTTCGGGCAGCACGGCTACCAGCTCGTCCTTTTCCACGGGCGTGATGGACAGGTCGGTGGCCTGCGTCACCGGGTAGCGCAGCAGGCCGGCATCGAAATCGCCGCTGGCCACCTGCGCGCAGATCTCGCGCGTGGTCGATTCGGTCAGCACCAGGTCGATCAGCGGATATTCGCTGCGAAAGGCCTGCACCAGCCGCGGAATCAACGAGAACGTCGCCGAGCCTATGAAGCCTATGTGCAGGCGCCCGCGCTCGCCGCCGGCCGTGGCGCGCGAGACCTCCTGCATCTGGCGCGCATGGTGCAGTGCCAGCTCGGCACTTTCCAGGGCCGCCTGGCCTGCCTCGGTCAGTGCCGTGCCCCGGCGGTCGCGCTGGAACAGCTGCACGCCCAGGCTGTCTTCGAGCCGGCGTATGGATTGGGACAGCGGCGGCTGCGACATGTGCAGCTGCTCGGCCGCCTGCCGGTAGTTGAGCGTGCGGGCCAGGGTGACGAAGTGACGCAGTTGGCGCAGGTCCATTGATATCTACCGTGTATCAGAGATGCTGAATTAAGTCTTAGACGCAGCTTTGAAGATATCAAATACTGGCTCCCTGAAGCAACATGGAGACCACAGTGCAGGCTGCGTTGACAGGGATTCGGGTGCTGGATCTGTCCAGCGTGGTGTTCGGGCCGCTGGCCAGCCAGGTGCTGGCCGACTATGGCGCCGAAGTCATCAAGATCGAGCCGCCGACCGGCGACTCCACGCGCCATACCGGCCCGGCCGTGGAGCCCGGCATGGCCGCCATGTTCATGGGCACCAACCGCAGCAAGAAGAGCGTGGTGCTGGACCTCAAGCAGGACGAGGCGCGCCAGGCCCTGCATGCGCTGCTGGCCACGGCCGATGTGTTCATGCACAGCATGCGCCCGCAAAAGCTGGCCCCGCTGGGCCTGGACCCCGCAACGCTGCGCGAGCGCTATCCGCGCCTGGTCTATGCAGGCCTGCATGGCTTTGGCGAGGACGGCCCCTATGCAGGCATGCCCGCCTATGACGACGTCATCCAGGGCATGAGCGGCCTGGCCGACCTGATGGAGCGCCAGACGGGCGAGGCGCGCTACCTGCCCACCATTGCGGCCGACAAGACCTGCGCCCTGGTGGCCGCGCATGCCGTGCTGGCGGCGCTGTTCCAGCGCGAGCGCAGCGGCCATGGCTGCTTTGTGGAAGTGCCCATGTACGAGACCATGGTGGGCTTCAACCTGGTCGAGCATTTCTACGGCATGCACTTCAGCCCCGCGCTCAGCGGCGCTGGCTACCCGCGCGTGATGGCGCCCTGGCGCAAGCCCTACCGAACGCTGGACGGCCACGTCTGCATGATGCCGTACACCGATGCGCACTGGCAGCGCTTCTTCGCCGCCGTGGGCCAGCCGCAGCTGGCCCTGGATGCGCGCTTTGCCAGCCAGGCCAGCCGCACGGCCCACATTGCCGAGCTGCTGGAGACCGCAGGCGAGCATGTGGCGCTGCACGGCACCCAGTACTGGCTCGATACCTGCCAGCGCCTGGAGATTCCCGCCGCCCCCGTGGCGCGCATGGACGATCTGCCCGCCGATCCACACCTGCAGGCCACGGAGTTCTTCGTGCCGCTGCACGACCCCGCCATGGGCACCGTGCACCTGCCACGTTCATCCGTGCGCATGGATGGCCGGCAGGCGCCCATGGGCATGCCACCGCGCCTGGGCGAGCACACGGCGGCGCTGCTGGCCCAGGCGGGCTGGAGCGCCGAGCGCATCGCCGGCCTGCAGATCACGCAACAGGAGACATGAGATGACAGTGAACACCCCGCAGCCCCACCCCGGCGCCGCCTGGAACGCCGTGCCCCGCATGGGCCAGGGCTTTTTCTGGCAGGACCTGCAGATCGGCCAGCAGCTGCGCACCTTCCGCCGCACCGTGACCGAATCGGACCTGGTCGCCTTCATCAATGCCACGGGCATGCTGGAGGCCATCTTCATCGAGGAGGGCTACGACGGCGGCGCCATTGCCGGCCGCCCCGTGCCGGGCGCCATGACCTATGCGCTGATCGAAGGCTTCATCCTGCAAAGCATGATCCAGGGCACGGGCCTGGCCATGCTGGAGCTGCACCAGAAGATCCTCGGCCCCGTGCTGGTGGGCGACTCCATCGAGGCGCTGGTCGAAGTCACCGCCATCAAGCCCACCTCCAAGGGCAACCGCGCCGTCGTCACCTCGCGCATCGAGGTCTTCAACCAGGGCCACCAGAAGGTCATGGAATACACGGCCGTGCGCCTGCTGGCCGGGCGCAGCTAGGCAGCCACAAGCATTCCCATAACGACATCAGGAGACAAAAGCATGGACAAGCAGATCGACAAGGCGGCCCGCAATAGAAGGCGCCGCATGGCGCTGGTCACCCTGGCGGCCCCCATTGCGGCGGCTGCGGCGGTGGCAGTGGGTGCGGCACTGCCCGGCGCCGCGCTGGCGCAGCAGCCCTGGCCCAGCAAGCCCATCACGATGGTCGTGCCCTTCCCGCCGGGCGGGCCCACCGACCTGGTGGCGCGCGTGCTGGCCCAGCAGGTCGGCCAGCAACTGGGCCAGACCGTGATCGTGGACAACCGGCCCGGAGCCAATGGCAACATCGGCAATGCCCTGGTGGCCAAGGCCGCGCCCGATGGCTATACCGTGCTCTACAACACCTCGTCCATTGCGCTGAGCCCGTCGCTCTACAAGAAGATGAGCTACGACGTGGGCAAGGACCTGATGCCCGTGGCGCTGACGGCCGTGGTGCCGCTGGGCCTGGTGGTCAACCCCAAGCTGCCGGTGAAGAACGTGCAGGAGTTCGTGCGCCATGCCAGGGACAAGACCGGCCAGCTGTCCTATGGCTCGGCCGGCAACGGCAACGTCACCCACCTGGCGGCCTTCCAGGTCGTGCAGCACTACCAGATCGAGGCCAGCCACGTGCCCTACAAGGGCAGCGCGCCGGCCGACGTGGATCTGGTCGCCGGGCAGATCGACTTCATGACCGACACCATCAACTCGGTCGCCCCCTTCATCAAGGAAGGGCGGCTCAAGCTGCTGGCCGTGAGTTCCTCCAAGCGCCTGCCCAACTTCCCCGATGCACCCACGCTGGCCGAAAGCGGCATGTCCGGCTTCGAGGCCGGGGCCTGGCAGGGCGTGATGGTGCCGGCCAAAACGCCGGCCGCCATCATCCAGCGGCTCAACCAGGAGCTGATGCGTGCGCTCAAGGACCCGGGCGTGGTCGAGAAGCTGCAGCTGCAGGGCGCCGAAGGCCTGGGCTCCACGCCCGAGGAATACGGCGCCTACATCCGCAGCGAGATCAAGCGCTGGGCCGGCGTGGTCAAGAGCACGGGTGTCTCTCTGGACTGAGTGCGGGGCGTTGCGGCACCTGTCGCGCAGTTGCGCATATTGGCACCTGTTTGTCAGGGGTGGGCGCGGTTTTTCAGCTATGGTTGCGGCTCATTGCCCCGGGCTGCCGGGGCAGGGCATGCATAGCAACAAGGAGCAAGATATGACGGGAGCTGCCGGCGAAGTCCTCAGCGAAGTGCGGGGCCGCATGGGCATGATCACCTTGAACCGGGCCAAGGCGCTGAACGCGCTGTCGCTGGGCATGGTGCGCGATCTGCTGGCCACCCTGCTGGCCTGGCAAAAGGATGAGCAGGTGCTGGCCGTGGCCATCCGAGGCATGGGCAAGGAAGGGGTCTTCGGCGCCTTCTGCGCGGGCGGGGACATCCGCTTCCTGCATGGCGCGGGCAGCACGGGCAATCCGCAGCTGGAGGACTTCTTCACCGAGGAGTACGCGCTCAACCACCTGATCCACACCTTTGGCAAGCCCTACATCGCCTTCATGGACGGCATCGTCATGGGCGGCGGCATGGGCATCAGCCAGGGCGGCACGCTGCGCATCGTCACTGAACGCACCAAGATGGCCATGCCCGAGACGGCCATCGGCCTGTTCCCCGATGTGGGTGGCGGCTACTTCCTATCGCGCTGCCCGGGTCACGCGGGTGAGTGGCTGGCGCTGACGGGCGATGTGATCGGCGCGGCCGATGCGCTGGACTTCGGCCTGGCCGATGGCTACCTGCCCTCGGACCAGCAGCCTGCGCTGTGGGACGCGCTGGCCGACGGCAGCTTTGCCGATGCAGCGGCCATCGAGGCCCTGGTGAAGTCGAAGTTCACGGCCCCGGCCAAGCCGGCGGCCCAGCCCCGCGCCGAGATCGACCGCGTGTTCGCCCTGCCCACGGTGGCTGCCATGGTCGAGGCGCTTGAAGCCACCGATGGCGAGTGGGCCCGGCACACGGCAGCCACGCTGCGCAAGCGCTCGCCGCTGATGCTGCACGTGGTGCTGGAGCAGATCCGCCGCGCGCGCGGCATGACGCTGGCCCAGGACCTGCGCATGGAGCGCGACATGGTGCGCCACTGCTTCTACCTGCGCCCGGGCCAGAGCGAGGCCATCGAAGGCATACGCGCGCTGGCCGTGGACAAGGACCACCACCCGCGCTGGAGCCCTGCGCGCATCGAGGAGGTGCAGGAAGCGCAGTGGCGCGCCTTCTTCGACAGCCCCTGGCCTGCGCATTCGCATCCGCTGGCAGCGCTGGACTGATCGCGCGGCGGTTGCTCAAACCTCCAACGGTTCAAAAGGCCATCCGGCGCCATGCCGGGTGGCCTTTTTTCATTCAACGATCCGCAGGCTCCATGCGGCAGGAATGGCCTGCCAGCAGCCGTACCGCGTCGTCAATGCGCGGGCCCGGATCCCATTCGGGCACGGGCGGCGTCAGGCCCAGGGCCATCTGCCGCAACGGCTCGGCAATGGCCATGGACAGCAGCAGGTCGCAGACGACTTCGGGCTGCTCGGCCCGCAGCAACCCCTTGCCGCACTGGCGCCGCAGCCAGTCCACCAGCATGCCGCGGCCGCGCTCTATGCCGTTGCGCTGGTAGACCTCCAGCAGCTCGGGCTTGGCGGGAAAGTCGGTGGTGAGCAGGCGGAACATTCCCACCGCCTCGGCCGACAGCACGCGCGCGGCAATCACGCGCAGGATCTCGGCCAGCGCTGGCGCCACCTCTGCGGCCGATTGCGCATCGGCCGACAGGGCAGGGCGGAAACCGTCGGTCCAGCCGCGCACCACCAGGGCCACCAGGTCCTCGCGGTTGGCGGCAAAGCGGTAGAGCGTCTTCTTGGCCAGCCCCGCGCGCCTGGCCACGGCTTCCATGGTGGTGGCGGCATAGCCTTCGTTGAGCAAGAGCCAGGTGGCGGCGGCCAAGGCGGCGTCGTTGGCCTCGTGCTCGGGCCGGGCCGGCCGCCCGCGCGGCCGGGGGGCCGCAGGAGTGATTTCGGATTCCATTGGATTTCTTGTCGTTCCGTTCGGTGTTGTGCAGGGTCGTGCCTGGTTGTGCCTGGTTGTGCAGCATTTTGTTACCTGGCAGGGATTATCCGATTGTTTGGAAACGTTATTCGTTTCTTTAATATAAGATGGCTTTTCCTCATCAACCCAGGAACGGAAAACACCCATGAACTCCCATGCCTTCGAGCCCGACATTTCCCGCATCGACGAGCTGCTGCACATCACGCCGCTGCGGCTGGAGACGGGAATCCAGCGCCTGCCCAGCGGCTGCCTGGTGGTGGCCTGCCGCACCGACCTGCATGGCTGCAGCGGCCGCATGCTGGACTGGTGGTTCAAGTTCTTCGAGACCACGCAGCACATCAAGTGGTGGCATCCGCATGACCACATCGCGCATCGCGGCTGGGATGCGCAATGGAAGAAGGGCGAGAGCTACATAGGCGCGTCCATCGAAGCGGTGGAGTCCCTGGCCGATATTCCGCCCGTGGCGGCCAGGCTCAAGTTCCACGATCCGCGCGAGCTGTTCGACCCTGCGCAGCTGGAGCTGGCCTTTGCCGAAAAACGCGCCTCGGCCGCCGTGTATGCGCGTATCGGCTTCGGCGAGCATGTGCAGCTGGACGCCAGCGGGGACCCCATGGACGGGCAGATGGTGCACCTGGCGCGTGACACGCCTTTTGGCTGCGTGCTGCGCAGCCGCTTTTTGCTGGGCCAGTCCTGCGCCGACCCGGCGGCCGAGCTGCCCGACGCGCTGGGCCTGGGCCTGCTGCGCCATTGCTACACGGAGTTCACCTACCTGTCGCGCTTCCTGCCCTCGCTGTACTACGGCGAGCATGGCAACGGCGAGGCGGCGCCGCTGCCTTGGTAGCCGTGGCCCCAGGCTTCAAAGCTGCTGGTGCACGGCCGTGGCCAGCTGCAGCAGCCGGTTGCGCGGCAGGGCGCCGCTGAGCGCATAGCCAAAGCCCTGGTCCACCCAGTAGAAGCTGGGCACGGGGCCGTCGCTGCTGAAGTGAAAGGCGGTCTCGCCGTGCGTGGCCGGGTCCTCCAGCGCACCCAGGTACAGGGTGATGCGCTCGCCCGCCGCGTCCTGGTACATGAACTGGGCGCGTGCGCCGCTGTCGCCGGGCAGCAATCGGCCGCCCACCAGTTCATAGCCCAGGTCCGTGAGTGCCGGCAGCTTCAGCGGCCGGCCCAGGCGCTTGGACAGCCACTGCAGCAGATGGGCCTGCTGCGCGGCCTCCACCTCGACCGGGTGGCGTTGCTCGGGCTGGTAGACCGCGTGTGCGACGGCCGCCTGGTGGGCGAAGCGGGCCGGGGTGGCGGCAGCCAGCGTGGCCGCCGTTGATGGCGCGGCGGCGGGCACCGCCTGCTGCCCATGCACCAGCCAGCCCAGGCCGAAGGCCAGCATCCAGCCCGCGGCCATGCCACCCCAGCGCCACCACTGCTGCTGGCGCTGGTGCAGGCCCTGCAACTGTTCGGCGGCGGCGCGCATTTCGTCGGGCATGCCGGGTTCATCCCGGGCGGCATGCAGGGCGCGCAGCAACTGGCGCTGGCGTTGCCATTGCTCCACGCGCGCGGTACTGTCTTCGTCCAGCTGGTCACGCAGCGCCTGCGCCTGCTGCGCGGGCAGGCGGCCATCGACCAGGGCGTGCAACTGCTCGTCGGAAATGGGCGGGGGCAAGGGCGAGGAAGATGAAAGAGGGGTGGGGGCGGATGCGGTCATGGCGGCCTCGTCATTTGAGCCGGCGCAGCGCGGGGGCTGCGGCTTGGGGTGTTGCGGCCTTGGCAGTCGGTGCTGACTGTGCAGGCGCTGCAGAGGTGGCCGATGGGGCCTCCATCAATTCGCGCAGCCGGGACCGTGCGCGCGACAGCCGCGACATCACGGTGCCCAGGGGCAGCTGCAGCACGCGCGCCGTGTCGGCGTAGCTCATGTCCTCCACGCTGACCAGCAGCAGCACGGCCCGCTGCTCGGCGGGCAGGCGCTGCAGGCAGCGCTCCAGGTCCAGGGCCGCGTCGCTGTTGTCCTCGGGTGCGGCCAGGGTCTCGGACAGGCTGTCTATGTCCAGCCACTGCCCGCGCGCGGCAGAGCGCCGCTGGTTCAGGTAGAGGTTGTGCATCAGCGTGAACAGCCAGGCGCGCAGATCGCCGTCGGGGCGCCACAGCAGCCATTTGCGGCAGGCACGCTCCAGCGTGTCCTGCACCAGGTCGTCGGCGGCCCAGGCATCGCCTGCCAGCAGCCGCGCATAGCGGCGCAGGCCGGGCAGGTGCTCCAGGATCTGGCTGCGGTCCATGGGCAGGTCCGAAGGCGGATGCGGCTGGAATCAGGGGCGTGCGGTATGCCAGACGCCCATGACGCCGTCGCCCGTGGTGTCACCGGCCTTGCCGTCCTTCACCCAGTAGTACAGCGGCTTGCCCTTGTAGGCGATCTGGCTGCTGCCATCGTCGCGCTGGATCACGCTGTAGTTGCCGCCGGACGGCGCCTGCTTGCCCATCAGCGGCGGCCAGTTGGTCGCGCAGGGGCCGTTGCAGACGGACTTGCCGCTGCCGGCCGTGTCCTTGTCGAAGGTGTAGAGCGTCATGCCGTTGGCGCCGACCAGCATGCCGTTTTGCACGCTGACCGCGCTGGGCGGGGTCTGGCCAGAGGCGTTGGCCGCAGGCGCGGAATAGCAGCCTGCCAGGGCCAATGTCAGGGCTGCCGTGAAGGCACAGGTACCAAGTTTCATGCCGAGCTTCTTCATCGCTGTCTCCGGTGCTTGCCGGCGCGCGAAATTGCGGCCGGACACTGCAATGAACACTGGGCCGTGCCGGTTTATTCCGCAGCAGTGCAAAAAAAGCTGCGGATGCCCGTCAACGGTTGAAGCTCTTCATGGCGCGCTCGACCTCGCGCTTGCCTTCGCGGTCCTTGATCACGTCGCGCTTGTCGTGCTCGGCCTTGCCCTTGGCAAGGGCGATGTCGCACTTGACGAAGCCGTTCTTCCAGTGAAGGTTGATGGGCACCAGCGTGAAGCCCTTTTGCTCGACCTTGCCGATCAGGCGCAGGATGTCGTCCTTCTTGAGCAGCAGCTTCTTGATGCGCGCCGCGTCGGGGTTGACGTGGGTGGAGGCGGTCTTGAGCGGGTTGATCTGGCAGCCGAGCAGGAACAGCTCGCCGTCCTTGACGATGACGTAGCCGTCGGTCAGCTGCACCTTGCCGCTGCGCAGCGCCTTCACTTCCCAGCCGTGCAGCACGATGCCGGCCTCGAAGCGTTCCTCGAAGAAGTAGTTGAACGCGGCTTTTTTGTTGTCGGCGATGCGCGACTGTGTTTCAGGTTTCTTGGCCATGGAGTAATAGATGCGGCGAAAACCTGGAGATGAAAGCTCTCCATACAATACTGGATTGCCGTCTCGCCTCCGTGCGGGATTTTAGTTTCGCCTTGCCGTCATTGTGACAGCCGTATGCGCCATGACCGCGCAGCCGGTGTTTTGCATGCCGTGCAGCCCGCCCCATTCATGAAAAAAGTCAACAAGTCCGTCCTGATCTGGTACAGCCCCCAAGAAATGTTTGCCCTGGTGACGGACGTGGCCCACTATGCCGACTTCCTCCCCTGGTGCGACCAGGCCAGGGTGCTGGAGCAGGACGAGCAGGGCATGACGGCCGAGGTGGGCATTGCATTCGGCGGCATGCGCAAGTCCTTCGTCACGCGCAACACGCACAGCGTGCTCGACGATGGCGGGCGCCAGGTCAGCATCCGCCTGATCAAGGGGCCGTTCTCGCGGCTGGAGGGCAACTGGATGTTCCGCCCCGTGGGCGACGGCTCGCAGCGTGCCTGCCGCGTGGAGCTGCAGCTGGACTATGGCTTTGATAACATGGCGCTGGCCGCCGTGGTCGGCCCGGTGTTCGACCGCATCGCGGGCTCCATGGTCGATGCCTTCGTCAAGCGCGCCGAGCAGGTCTATGGCTGAACCCCGGCCGTTTCTGTGCATCACGCTGGCATGCAGCCCGCGTGCCGGTGAAGTCGTTGAACTGGCCCTGCAATTGCCGGCCGGTGCCTCGATTGCCGACGCAGTCGAGGCCGCTGGTGGCTGGCAGGCGCTGGGCTTTGCACAGGAGGGGCCCGCTGGCCTTTGGGGCCGCAGCGCCCCTTTGACGCAAGGCTTGCGCGACGGCGATCGCGTGGAGCTGTACCGGCCCTTGACCGTGGACCCCAAGGTGGCGCGCCGCGAGCGCTTTGCGCGCCAGGGAGCCCGGGCCACGGGCCTGTTCCAGCGCCAAAGGCCCGGGGCCAAGGCCGGTTACTGACGGAGGGAGGCGCTCAGCGCACCGGGCCGCAGTCCGAGGCGATGGTGGCGTCGGCGCGCTTGAGTTCGCTGTTGCGCGTGGCTTCGTCCATGAAGCCGCGTTCGCCCTGGGCATTGGTGTGTGCCAGCAGGCCGCCCGATGACAGTGCCGTCTTGGCCTGTTTTGCCCGCGCACAGTTTTCCTGGCGATCCTTGGCAATGCGGTCCTTTTCTGCCTTGGCCTTGGCGGCCTCCTGGGCCTCGGCCTTGCGCTTTTGCTCTTCCAGGGCCTTGTCGGTGCCTGCGGGCTTGGCGTCCTTGGCGGCGGCAGGCGCTGCCTGTGCCGTTGCATCTGCAGCGGGCTGCGTGGCCGCATCTGTAGACGCCGGTGCCGTGGATGGCGCCGCCGCTGCTGGAGCGGGCGCGCTGCCGCCAGGCTGGCGCAGGATGTTCTTGGCCGGAATGTCAGGGGGTGGCGCGCGGTCGCTGAAGACCTTGCGGCCTGTGGCGTCGACCCATTGCCACTGGGCGGCTGCGGATAGCGAACAGGCGGCAAGCGCGGCTAGCAAAACAAGCTTGGTGGCATGCATGGTGATTGGGGTGATCGGGCCGGTTGCAGGTAGCAATAGCAGGAAATGATGGCGGGCAGCGATAGCGGGGAACAATGGCCTACAGCATACATTGTGATCCGGCGCACGGGTACAATCCTTCTTTTGGAGCTCTCACATGCGCCTTCTCGGTAAAGCCCTGACCTTCGACGACGTCCTCCTGGTCCCCGCTTTCTCCCAGGTCCTGCCCAAGGACACCTCGCTCAAGACGCGCTTTTCGCGCAACATCTCCCTGAACATCCCCCTTGTGTCCGCCGCCATGGACACCGTGACCGAAGCGCGTCTGGCCATTGCCATTGCGCAAGAGGGCGGTATCGGCGTCATCCACAAGAACATGACGGCAGAGCAACAGGCTGCCGAAGTGTCCAAGGTCAAGCGCCACGAATCCGGCGTGGTGCACGACCCCGTGGTCATCACCCCCGAGCACACCGTGCTGCAGGTGCTGCAGCTGTCCGAGAACCTCGGCATCTCCGGCTTTCCCGTGTGCGACGGCGGCAAGGTGGTCGGCATCGTCACCAGCCGCGACCTGCGCTTCGAGACCCGCTACGACGTCAAGGTCAGCCAGATCATGACGCCGCGCGAGCGCCTGATCACCGTCAACGAGAAGGACGGCACCACGCCCGTGGAAGCCAAGGCCCTGCTCAACAAGCACAAGCTCGAGCGCATCCTGGTCGTGAACGACGCCTTTGAACTCAAGGGCCTGATCACCGTCAAGGACATCACCAAGCAGACCACCTTCCCCAATGCAGCGCGTGACAGCGCAGGCCGCCTGCGCGTGGCCGCCGCCGTGGGCGTGGGCGAGGGCACCGAGCAGCGCGTGGAGCTGCTGGTCAAGGCCGGCGTCGATGCACTGGTGGTGGACACGGCCCACGGCCACAGCAAGGGCGTGATCGACCGCGTGCGCTGGGTCAAGCAGAACTACCCGCAGGTCGATGTCATCGGCGGCAACATCGCCACCGGCGCCGCTGCGCTGGCACTGGCCGAGGCAGGCGCCGACGCCGTCAAGGTCGGCATCGGCCCTGGCTCCATCTGCACCACGCGCATCGTCGCCGGTGTGGGCGTGCCCCAGATCATGGCCATCGACAGCGTGGCCCAGGCCCTGCAGGGCACGGGCGTGCCGCTGATCGCCGACGGCGGCATCCGCTTCTCGGGCGACATCGCCAAGGCCCTGGCCGCTGGCGCCTCGACCATCATGATGGGCGGCATGTTCGCCGGCACCGAAGAGGCTCCGGGCGAAGTCATCCTGTACCAGGGCCGTTCGTACAAGAGCTATCGTGGCATGGGCTCCATCGGCGCCATGCAGCAGGGGTCGGCCGACCGCTACTTCCAGGAATCGAGCACCGGCAATCCCAACGCCGACAAGCTCGTGCCCGAAGGCATCGAAGGCCGCGTGCCCTACAAGGGCTCCATGGTCTCCATCGTCTACCAGATGGCCGGCGGCGTGCGCGCTGCCATGGGCTACTGCGGCTGCGCCACCATCGAAGAGATGAACAACACGGCCGAGTTCGTGGAGATCACCGCCGCAGGCATCCGCGAATCGCACGTGCATGACGTGCAGATCACCAAGGAAGCGCCCAACTACCGCGCCGACTGATCCAGATCCAGCGCCTTGGCGCGAGATGGAAAAGAGGTCCGGGCAGCCGCTGCCCGGACCTCTTTTTTTGTGCGCCTAGATGACGAAGCTCAGATGGCGAAGTTGTCCAGCACCGCGCCCGAGCTGGCGCTCGATGCGTTGAACGCGAACTTGGCCTGCACGCCCCGCGTGTAGCGGGGCGCGGGAGCCTTCCATGCCGCGCGGCGCTGGGCGAGCACGTCTTCGGGCACGTTCAGCTGCAGTTGCAATGCGTGCGCGTCGATGGTGATCGAGTCGCCCTCGTGCACCAGCGCGATGGTGCCGCCCACGGCCGCTTCCGGCGCCACGTGGCCGACCACCATGCCCCAGGTGCCGCCGGAGAAGCGGCCATCGGTGATCAGGCCCACGCTCTCGCCCAGGCCGGCGCCGATCAGGGCGCCCGTGGGGGCCAGCATTTCCGGCATGCCGGGGCCGCCCTTGGGGCCCAGGTAGCGCAGCACCATCACATCGCCGGCCTGTATCCTGCCGTCGAGGATAGCCGCCAGTGCCGATTGCTCATCGTCGAACACGCGTGCCGGGCCGGTGATGACCGGGTTCTTCAGGCCCGTGATCTTGGCCACTGCACCTTCCGGGCTCAGGTTGCCTTTGAGAATGGCCAGGTGGCCCTGCGGATAGAGCGCGTCCGAGAGGGGGCGGATGACCTGCGGGTTGGGCGGTTCGTCAGGCACGCCGGCCAGGGTCTCGGCGATGGTCTGGCCCGAGATGGTGATGCAGTCGCCGTGCAGCAGGCCCGCATTCAGCAGGATCTTCATGACCTGCGGGATGCCGCCCGCCTGGTGCAGGTCCACCGCCAGGTATCTGCCGCTGGGCTTGAGATCGCACAGCACCGGCACCCGCTGGCGGATGCGCTCGAAGTCGTCGATGGACCAGGGCACGCCGGCCGCATGGGCGATCGCAAGAAAGTGCAGCACGGCATTGGTGGAGCCCCCGGTCGCCATGATCACCGAGACCGCGTTCTCGATGGACTTGCGGGTCACGATGTCGCGCGGCTTGAGGTCCATCTTGATGGCCTCGATCAGCACCCTGGCGGATTCCTTGGCCGAGTTCTCCTTTTCATCATGGGGGTTGGCCATGGTGGAGGAGTAGGGCAGGCTCATGCCCAGCGCCTCGAACGCGCTCGACATGGTGTTGGCGGTGTACATGCCGCCGCATGAGCCCGTGCCGGGGATGGCGTGCTGCTCGATGTCCTTGAGCTCCTGGTCGCTGATCTTGCCTGCGGCGTTTTCGCCAACGGCCTCGAACACGCTGACGATGTTCAGGTCCCGGCCTTTCCACCTGCCGGGCAGGATGGTGCCGCCGTAGACATAGATGGCCGGCACATTGGCGCGCAGCATGCCCATCATGCCGCCGGGCATGTTCTTGTCGCAGCCGCCGACCACCAGCACGCCATCCATCCACTGGCCGCCCACGCAGGTCTCTATGCAGTCGGCGATCACCTCGCGGCTGACCAGCGAGTACTTCATGCCTTCCGTGCCCATGGACATGCCGTCCGAGATGGTCGGCGTGCCGAACACCTGCGCGTTGCCGCCGGCCTCCTCGATGCCTGCGATGGCCGCGTCCGCCAGCCTTTGCAGGCCGGAGTTGCACGGCGTGATCGTGCTGTGGCCGTTGGCCACGCCGACCATGGGCTTCTTGAAATCCTCTTCCTTGTAGCCCATGCCGTAGAACATGGAGCGGTTGGCTGCGCGCGCCTTGCCTTCGGTGATGTGGGAGCTTCGGCGGTTGATCTGGTTCGGCGGGGTCATGGCATGTCTCTCGTTGTGGGGGTTGGATGAGTATGGGCCGACTGATTCATCTGATCCAATCCTATTCATCGGCATGATTGATATGCTGCGCATATGAATGAGCCCCCCATTGATCTGCGCGTCTGGCGGCAATTCCTGGCCGTGGCGGACGAGCTGCACTTCGGCCGCGCCGCATCGCGCCTGCACATGACGCAGCCGCCGCTCACCCAGGCCATCGCCCAGCTGGAGCGCAGCCTGGACGTGGCGCTGTTCGAGCGCTCGAGCCGCCACGTCGCGCTGACGCCGGCCGGCGAGGCGCTTGTGCCGCAGGTGCGTGAACTGCTGGGGCGGGCGGCAGCGCTGCCGGGGATTGCGCGGGCCGCGGCAGCGGGAGAAGTGGGGCGCGTGCGGCTGGCCTTTGTCTCCACCATCGGCTTCACCCGGCTGCCGCTGTGGGTGCGGGACTTCGTTGCAGGCACGCCCGGTGTGGCGCTGGAGCTGGTCGAGGCCACCAGCGATGTGCAGATGGAAGCCTTCGAGCGCGGGCAGATCGATGCCGGGCTGATGCTGCATGCCCCCGGGCATGCGCCGGCCGGCCTGGAGCGCCTGGCCGTGGGACGGGAAGCCATGGTGCTGGCCCTGCCTCAGCAGCATGCGCTTGCCGGTGCGGACCGGCTGATGCTCGACGAAGTGCTGGAGCAGCCGCTGGTGATCTTTCCGCGCCGCATCATGCCCTCGCTCCATGACGCGGTGACGGATCTGTACCGACGGCACGGACATGTGCCGCGCATCGCGCAGCAGGCGATACAGATGCAGACCATCGTGAACCTGGTCTGGGGCGGTATCGGCCTGGCCTGGGTGCCCGCCAGCGTGATGCAGTTCTGCAGGCCCGGCGTGGTCTACCGCGAGGCGGTTTTCGCCAGCGCCCGACCAGGCAGCAAACCCGTTGCCCTGCCGGTCTGCGAGACCAGCCTGGCCTGGCCGGCCGGAGCCATGTCGCCCGCGCTGGCGCGGTTTGTCGACTTCGTGCGCGAACAGCATTGAGTGGGGCGCGCCAGCAGGCAGCAGAGGCCAATGCCTGGAATATCCGCAAGGTTCTGGTCTGAATTTTTGGAAATTCTGGCCAGAATGCTAGAATTCGGGCCAGGCCGGACACCAGGCCTGTTTTTGTTTTCAGCCCCGCCATGCAATCTGTCGGTATCTACGAAGCCAAGACCCGTTTCTCCGCCTTGATCGAACTTGTCGAGCAGGGCGAGGAAGTGCGCATCACCCGCCACGGCAAGGAAGTGGTGCGCATGCTGCCGGTGCGCCGCCGCCCCGTGATCACCGACGAGCAGATCGCCCGCGAGCTGGAGCAGATGCAGGCGCTGCAGGCCACGGTGCGGCCGGCCCATCCGGCCCAGTCGGCACAGGCGCCGGACTCCACCACCCGACTGCGCCACGCAGGCCGGAGCCAGGCATGACCTCCTTCGTGCTCGATGCCTCCGTCACCGCCGCCTGGCTGCTGCCCGATGCCGCCAGCGTGCACACCCAGCGCCTGTATACCCGCATCCGCCGCCACGAAGTGGACCCGCAGGCGCCCAACCTCTGGCAGTGGGAGTGCGGCAACCTGATCGCCTCGGGCGTGCACGGCGGCCGCATTCCGCACAGCTCGGTCGAAGGCCTGTGGGGCGTGCTCGAGGCCATCCGCCACCGCGTGGAACTGCACGAGTTGGCGCCCGCCCAGCACAAGGCAGTGCTCGACGTGGCGCTGGACACCCGCCTGCCGGTCTATGACGCGGCCTACCTGTGGCTGGCGCAGTCGCTGCGCCTGCCGCTGGCCACCTTTGACGCGGCCCAGGCCGCCGCCGCCCGCAAGCGCGGGCTGGCGCTGCTGGCCCCTGAAGATTTCTGATCCCCTCCCATCACCTTTGCCTGAGATGACCATGCAACACGACAAGATCCTCATTCTTGACTTCGGCTCCCAAGTCACCCAGCTGATCGCCCGCCGCGTGCGCGAAGCCCATGTCTACTGCGAAGTCCACCCCTGCGACGTGAGCAGCGACTGGGTGCACGAATTCGCCGCCGACGGCCGCCTCAAGGGCGTGATCCTGTCGGGCAGCCACGCCAGCGTCTACGAAGTGGACGACCGCGCCCCCGACGCCGTGTTCGAGCTGGGCATTCCCGTGCTGGGCATCTGCTACGGCATGCAGACCATGGCCACCCAGCTGGGCGGCAAGGTCGAAGGCTCGCACACCCGCGAATTCGGCTACGCCGAAGTGCGCGCCCATGGCCACACCGAACTGCTCAAGGGCATCGAGGACTTCGCCACGGCCGAAGGCCACGGCATGCTCAAGGTCTGGATGAGCCACGGCGACAAGGTCACCGAGCTGCCCCCGGGCTTCAAGGTCATGGCCTCCACGCCGTCCTGCCCCATCGCCGGCATGGCCGACGAGGCGCGCCGCTTCTACGCCGTCCAGTTCCACCCCGAAGTCACGCACACCGTGCAGGGCGCGGCCCTGCTCAACCGCTTCGTGCGCGAGATCTGCGCGGCGAATGCCGACTGGATCATGGGCGACTACATCGAGGAAGCCGTCGCCAAAATCCGCGAGCAGGTAGGTGACGAGGAAGTCATCCTCGGCCTGTCGGGCGGCGTGGATTCGTCCGTGGCCGCGGCCCTGATCCACCGCGCCATCGGCGACCAGCTGACCTGCGTCTTCGTGGACCACGGCCTGCTGCGCCTGAACGAAGGCGACATGGTCATGGAAATGTTCGAAGGCAAGCTGCACGCCAAGGTCATCCGCGTGGACGCCAGCGACCTGTTCCTGGGCAAGCTGGCCGGCGTCAGCGAGCCCGAGGCCAAGCGCAAGATCATCGGCGGCCTGTTCGTGGACGTGTTCAAGGCCGAGGCCGCCAAGCTGAAAGCTGGCGACGGTGGCCACAAGGGCGCCACCTTCCTGGCCCAGGGCACCATCTACCCCGACGTCATCGAGTCGGGCGGTGCCAAGAGCAAGAAGGCCGTCACCATCAAGAGCCACCACAACGTCGGCGGCCTGCCCGAGCAGCTCGGCCTGAAGCTGCTCGAGCCCCTGCGCGACCTGTTCAAGGACGAAGTGCGCGAACTCGGCGTGGCCCTGGGCCTGCCGCGTGAAATGGTCTACCGCCACCCCTTCCCGGGCCCGGGCCTGGGCGTGCGCATCCTGGGCGAAGTCAAGAAGGAATACGCCGACCTGCTGCGCCGCGCCGACGCCATCTTCATCGAAGAACTGCGCAACTGGACCGACGAAGCCACCGGCAAGAACTGGTACGACCTCACCAGCCAGGCCTTCACCGTCTTCCTGCCCGTCAAGAGCGTGGGCGTCATGGGCGACGGCCGCACCTACGACTACGTCGTGGCCCTGCGCGCCGTGCAGACCAGCGACTTCATGACCGCCGACTGGGCCGAGCTGCCCTACGGCCTGCTCAAGAAGGTGTCTGGCCGGATCATCAACGAAGTGCGCGGCATCAACCGCGTGACCTACGACGTTTCGACGAAGCCGCCGGCGACGATTGAGTGGGAGTGAATTTGGCCCTTTAAGGACTATCGCCAGCCATCGATAAAGCTGTCGTAACGTGTTGATTTAAAAGAAAATACGTCTCGGCAACTATCAGTGACTATCGGCGGCCAGCAAAAACGGCTGACGTTAGGGTTGACGGTAAGAATTGAGGCGGAATTAAGACACTCTCGTTCACTATTGAGGCTTTTACCGTCTTTGACGGTAAAAGCCTTCTCAGGAAAGTGACCCTGTCTCAGGTTTTCGTACCGTTCGGTAACAGAACGACCGGTATGATGAAGGACCAATTGGGGTCAGGAACATGTCCATGCATTCGCTCGAAGCTATAATTTCGGAAAGCACTTGAAGGCGCTCAGGTGTAAGACGCCATTCCGGGCGATTTGCGAGGCATGGGAAAAAGATCCAAGCCGCTTTAGACTTCATCCGCAATATCTCACTGTGGGATTAAACATCTTAGCCTTTAAAGGCTGCTAGTGCTCCAAACCGTGCAAGTGGGCCGCAGACAAGTTGTGCCATTTTGGCAGAATTGGTCGCAGTCAAGCGTCTTGATAGTCGGATAAATGCCACGGTATGGGATCATCCGTTCCAAGTCTGTTGTTTTTTGTTGCAAAATGTATCTACAAGACTAAGCCGCACAGAGGAGGGGCGTGAATGTCACCGATCCAGGAGTCTTTATCAAGGGTGGGACGCAGGGAGAGCAAGCAAGGTCCGAGCGAGAGAACGATGGATCAAGCCTTGATGCCTGTCCATTGAGCGGCGGTGCGATGTCCCTTTTTGGAGCGTGGAACGATCTGCTGCTGACAGAGTTTTTCTCTGCAGCTTCTGAGAATGAGGAGGTGTGGATCCGTGCGACCCGTGCCGAGCTCGACTCATTCGGCTTGCATCTGGGCGGTGCGCAGGGGCTGATCAACGCCGTCTGGTCCGGCCCTCCCTGGCTGCCTAGCGTTGAAAACTGTGCTGCCTCGGCCCGCATCTTGGTCAAGCAGCGTAAGGATAAGCTACGGACCCCTGCGTACCGCGATCCTGGAGCTACGAATCAACAATACGCTGGTGCGAATGCACCAGCGTATTTGCCTATCCTGGCACTATGGGTGCTGGCTGCATCGGATGAACAGATTGAAGGCGGCTTTTACGCCTGTGTGCAGCGGTTGCTTGGGCAAGCCTTCAAGAACGAGCCGAAAGTTACAGATTCCATGTCCAGGGCCTGGGAGGACCTCGAAACTTGGTCTTCTAACGAGTCAAAAGGGCGTTACGGGCTCTTCCGTTGCCGGGTGCTGGGGGAGTTCCGGTTCGTAGGTATCCCCCGCTCGCAAGGCTTGGTCAGCCGCCAGGACGAACGGAACCTATCGAGGTTGTTCTGGGAAGCCCGGTTTCGGCCTGGTCAGGACCTGACGGATGCGGCGCTCGCTTCCTTAATGCAGCGCGGCCGCGAATCCGTTTTCCTGACCAAGGCGCTTCGCTCTGCCATGGCGAGGCCCGAGTACCAGTTACCGTTGGCTGCGCTCTTGCGGAAGCTTATGGGCATGTGGAGTGGAGGCCGCCCGAAATCCGGCCTACCCAGCTCAGGCCGAGCCAGCGGTGAGGAACTGGCTAACGAACCCGGTGAAGCGAAGGCCGCAGTCACACTTGTCCTTCTGCCGTCAGAAGAGGTGCCCAATGGATGGGATGTGTGTTGGAGTTTTCCGGCCACGGTTGATGCCCCCCGCTGCAGCTTTGAGATCGCCGGGCAGCGTCTGGCTGCTCGCTTGCACCGCGCGAGTGCCATCTTCCTCACCGACGCTTCGCCGCACCACGTCTACCAATCGCTCGCTGCTCTTTCTGATTCGGCAGCTGGGCAACTTGAGGCAATAGTTCACTTCGACGACGACGGCTCAGGCATGTACGAGGAGCAGAGTCGCAAGGAAATCATCCGCCAAACGTCACGTCGGATACTGGCTTGGAATTCAATTGATCCGAGCTTCGGGCAACAGTTGACCGAGCGGGAGCTGCCACTCTACGGAGTTTTCTACCTTGTTTGCGCTCCGGCTGATTGGAATAGGACCAACCCATGGCTAACGCGGGAACAGGTCTCTTTCGAAGCAATGGACGTGCGCGGCTTGCCAAGCGGCTGGCAGATGGCTTGTATCCATAGAGCAGAAAGGCTCACTGCCGAGCAACGGAAGTATCTGGCGGATGAAAATGAGGCCACTGACGTGCCGCAGGCTAGGTTGCGGTTTGTGGGAGGAAGCCGGCTGCTGCGTGGCGGCGCACATTTGTTCGCCTCGTACGACCTGCCCGCTATAGAACTTGACGCTCCTCCTGGGGCGCAACTTCAGGCCCTTGGACTTCAGCTATCGGAAGTGCCGCAGCACTCCGCGGAAGAAGGGCCGTCGGGCTTTCGGCGCTTTCTGCTAAGTTTCTCCGACCTGACCCGCAGCAGCTTTGAAATCAAGCTTGTAGCAGGCACGGCCGAGCTTGCGAATCTTCGCCTGCGGGTGGCGGATCTGGACGGGGAGGGCCGTGGAGAGGCCAAGGATTTTTCTCTCGATTCTTTGGGGTTTCCAAGACCTGGTGTTGATGGGCTAAGCGGGGTCTTCATTGGCGGCCACGACCCCACTGCAGGGATATGGCATCGCGACCAAGTGAGTAATGTCGCTACCGTAACCGGGTGGATGGATGAGAGCTTCGCAGAATTAGGCGCCGCCCAGTTCCTGGACACCTTGGCCGCGAGAGGATCGATTTCTTACGGAGCAGCAAGGGACCAGATCTCTAGGCTCTGCGGTGGTACCAATCCGATTCCATTACTAATGGACCTCCGAGCGCGAGGATGCCTAGAAATCGAGACCAATGGCAAAGGGCATTTCGTCCGTGTCCACGGTGTAGCACCCTCGCTCTACGGACTGCCTTCCACGCAAGATGGGTTGCCGTTATTTGGCGTATCGGGAACCTTGCGCTTAGCCCAATGGGGCTTGCTCCAAGCCAATCCCAACTTCATGTTGGCTGCCGCAGAACCATTTGCTGGCCACCTGCCGGCGGTGCGCGTGGCTGCGGTTGACGAGGACTCGGTCAAGGCGGAGTGCTCCTCAATGGGGTTTCTCTTTGCTCAGGCGCCAGCGCGGGATGTAGCGCTCTGGGCCGGCTCACTGCAGCAGTCCAGGGAGGCTGCGGAGTTGCGAGGGGCGGAGGCGATCTCCGCCGAGTTAGGACACCTGCATCGCTTGAAGGCAGATACGGCCCGGTTCGTACCTGTTGCCGATCAGCGAATGACTATTGACCGGGCGTGCGGCGCTCAGCTTTTCCGCTTCGATGATCCGCAGGCGACTGCCTTGCAACTGTATGTGCTGGGCGTGCGTCGCGCAGACGGCACGCCGAGGTATTCGCATGTTCCTGACTCACGTTGGGGAGTCTGGACATCCCAATTGGCTTTCGCCGAAATGCTCAGAGAGAAGCACGGCCGGAATGACGCCTTTCCTTGGCCGCTCCACTATGACGCAGAAGCGCGCGATTTATGGGTGCCAGCGCGGCTGCGGCCTCCTGCTGTTCTTGAGCGGGCACTTGCGCTTTGTGCTGGGGCGGGTCCCGCTATCCATTTTCTTTCTTCGGTCGGTGAAGGCGAGGAACGGTCGCCTGTTTTCGACAGCCACTCTGGGTGTGTTGTTGGGGCTATCAGCCATGTGTACCGGGAGTTCGTTCCTGGGCATTGGCTCAGGTACGGCTGGGTCCCCGCGGAGATCGCGCGGCAGGTTGCTGCATTGCTGGGGTGCGTGTTGGTACCATTCGAGCGCACAGAGGCTGCGTGTGTTTCGGAAACTTTGAACGCTTAGGAGGACGGTAAAAGTGCAAGAGACGATAGGCGAGGATCCGCTTGGTTCATGGGATCAGCTCAAAAGCCATCTGAAGCGATACATCCAGTCGGCATTCGGCACTGATTCGCCATCTTTTGAGGCTGAGCGCGAAGCGCTTCTCAATACTCCCGGCGTGCTATTCCAAGAGCCGTATCTTGAGTTGCTGCCCTCCTACGTAAGTTCCAAAGCGCTTGGCGCTCTCGACGATTCCGACCTTCCTGGTATGGGTGAAGCCGCAAGGCAGGGGTTTATTGCCCTGGCTGGGGCTGGACTTATGCCTATGGGCGCTGACTTGTACATGCACCAGCAGCGCATGCTCCAGGCTGCGATGCAGCGCAAACATTGTGTGGTCGTCACCGGGACGGGCTCTGGCAAGACAGAGTCGTTCTTGCTCCCGGTGCTTGCAACCATCGCGAGGGAAGCACTCCGCGTGACAGGTGGCTGGGCCAAGGCTGCACCGAACGTGGCCTCAGCCTCCGAATGGAAGATCGCTCCAGCGTGGGATTTCGGGCGGGCAGCCGCGCGGGGCGAGACTAGGAGGCCAGCGGTTAGGGCTTTGCTCTTGTACCCAATGAACGCTTTGGTCGAGGACCAGATGTCGCGCTTGCGCCGCGCGTTGGACTCCGATGAGGCGCATGCTGCGTTCGACCGACATTGGGGGGCGAACCGCGTCCGGTTCGGCCGCTACAACGGCAGTACCCCGGTACCAGGCCACCCATGGAGGCTTGACGATCAAGGGCAGCGCGAACCTAACAAGCCCAAGCACGATGAGCTCAAGGCTGCCTTGAAACAAGCGATCAAGCAGTACCAGCAACTCTTGGCCGCATTGCAGGCTGCCCAAGAGCGCTGCCGCTCAACTGCTGCGTCCGGTGCGGACATCAAAGAAGCACAGCAGGAACTTGCCGACCTTCGGGAGCAGCTTTCGTTTGTGCCGCGGATGTCGCCCAGCGCTGCCGAGATGTTCCATCGCTGGGAGATGCAGGCTGCTCCGCCAGACCTCCTAATCACCAATGTGAGCATGCTATCCATCATGCTCATGCGCCAGGCTAGTACTGTTGTTGCGGGAGACCGCGCCGATGCCGATGTCTTTGAGGCAACGCGTGAGTGGCTTGCAGAGGACCGGGACAACCATGTCTTCCAGCTTGTCCTCGACGAACTCCACCTGTATCGCGGCGCGTCTGGCACCGAGGTCGGGTACTTGCTCCGATTGCTGCTAGCGCGCCTTGGCTTGGAGCCGGATAGCCGACAGCTTCAAATCCTCGCTTCTAGTGCATCTCTTGATGGCGAGGCAGACAACACTTATAAATTCCTCGGCGAGTTTTTCGGGATGGGCGTTGAGGCCGCCAGAACTAGGTTCCATGTAGAAGGCGGTGTCAGCGTGAATGAGGCTCCACAAGGCCCCATTGAGATTCCTCCGTCTTTTGCTGCGGATTGCCTGGCCGCGGCGAGGCAATCTAACGGTGCTAGATCTATTGACTCGTTGGCGCGTGATTTCGCCTCAAACATCGGCGGTGCCATTCCCGCCAAGCGCCTAGCAGACTCGTTTTGGAAGTTCGAAGGTGAGCGTGGCCGCCATCGTGCCAAGTCGCTTTCCCCCCATCTGCGCAGCCTGTTCCCCAGCATGGCAGAAATCGACGCTAGCGATGCAGCCCGCAGCCTTTTCTTAGTGGCTGGAAGAGCCTCGCAGCTTGCATCGGCAAAAGTAATTAATCCAGACCATCCTTTGCCGCGGATACGGTTCCATTGGATGGTCAAGAACATTGATGGACTGTGGGCAACTGCGCAGCATGTTGGTCGAGACCGGCGCCGCAGGGTTGGGCGATTGCTTGCTGAGCCCCGGATGGAAGTCGATGGAGTCCGTGCGCTCGAGGTCCTGTATTGCGAATGCTGTGGAACGCAGCTGCTTGCCGGCTATAAAACGTCCGCGTCCATCGCTGGGAGCGTCGAACGGTATGAGCTTGCTCCCATGCCGCCAGCAATCGAAGGACTGCCGGAGTCGACGCCCCAGACCAGGACTGACGCCCAGCTTTATGAAAAACTAGGCGTTCTCCACTTGCTGCCGAGCGATTGGGACGGCGCATCCGATCCGTCAGAACTTCGGTGGACACAAGTGTCAGAGGAACGGGATGAGGCCACCCGGCGGCCCGTGCTCACAGCTCCGGCGAGCTGGCTGCGTTCTTCCATCGATCCGTCGACGGGCATTGTTGAGGTGGGGAAAGAACCTGTGGGGAATAGCATTCCTTGCCTTTGGTTCCACCTAGAAGCTTCCGTTGATGTGCTTCCAGCCATGCCGCAGCGCTGCCCGTCGTGCAAGATCGACTACTCAGTGCGGAAAGGTGGAAGGCCTGCCCCGGTCCGGTCATTCGCAACTGGCCTGACCCAGACCTCCCTGCTGCTGACAAAGCACCTAATGGGAGTAATGCCCCAGGGGGCTGGCCGGAAGCTTGTTGCGTTCTCGGACAGCCGGCAATCTGCAGCGAGGCTGGCAAACGGGGTCGAGGCAGAGCAGTGGGAGCATTTGCTGCGGGTTGCTGTACTGCGCGAGATCCGGGTGAGAGCCGCAGGAGGCGTAGAGCCGATCAAGAAGCAGCTTCTTGAGGCCATAAGCACTGGGGATATCGCCCAAGGCCAGGCAATCCTGCGAGAGCGAAAAGAATCGTCACCAGCTGCCGAGTTCCAGGCACTGGCAGAGTTTTGGCGAGACGCGAAATCCGTAAAGGATGATGCGGAGTTTGCTAGCGACGATGCCAAGTTGAACGTTAGCCGGACCGATCGGTGGCAACCTGGGTTTGTCCGTTTCGATGAGTTCTTGTCGCAGCCGGATCCTGCTAAGCAGGCGCTTCCGCCGCTTTGGTCGTTTTTCGCGCGCCTTGGGGTGAATCCTGCTGGTCCCGGGATCGACTCAAAGCGTGTCGGTGAGAAGGAAGATTGGACTTCGTTCTTTGATTTCGAATCTCCAAACGTGCCCAAGCTTTCATCGTCGGAGTTTCCGGAAGCCAAAGCTGCCAGGCTTGAGAACTTCGGGAACGCCCTGCGCAGGCAGTCTTGGCGGGCCATCTCCGGCCGCCTCCTTTACGACCTTGAAGCGCAGGGACTTGGATATCTTTGCCTGCCACCGTCGGCGGAGCTGCTCCATGCTTCGAACATAGATAAGCTCGCGTTCCGCGGCGTGTGCGAGAGCGTTATCCGCATCCTTACCGAGCAGCGGCGCACGAATCCCGCACAACGCGACTGGCCTCCGGAAGCGTGGACGCGGGCACAGCCGCGGGGAGACCGACGGGAGGGCGCCGACAAGGCTCGAGTCGGAAGCTATTTGAGTGCCTGCGCCAGCCGGCTAGGCGTCGGTTGGGAAAGCCTCCGGGATAGCGTACGTGAGACTTTGGCCCGGGTTGGACACGGAACCGCAGATGCCTGGGGAATAGTCGAGCTGTCTTTCCTTTGGGTAAAAGTCGCGCCACGCGCTTCCCGGCCGTGGGTCTGCGACCGCTGCGGCCAAATTCACTGGCAGCCATCGGGAGGCATCTGTTCCCGCTGCACAGAGCACTTACCTCCGGATCCAAATGGTCAGCGTTCGGCCGCGGAGATTGAGGCAGGGCACTACTACGCCTATTTGGCCGCCGATGCGGAATCAGGGTTCAGGATCCACGCGGAGGAGCTGACAGGGCAAACAAGTGACCAGGCCCAGCGCCAGCGGCATTTCCGGGATGTCTTCTTTCCAGATGAAGACATTGAGGATGTGGTGCGGCGCAATGTGGTGCGCCAGGTTGACACGATTGATTTGCTGTCGGTAACAACGACGATGGAGGTTGGCGTGGACATCGGTGCGCTCCAGTCCGTCTTCCAGGCCAACATGCCTCCTGAACGGTTCAACTACCAGCAGCGTGCAGGCCGAGCGGGCCGTAAGGGCCAAGCTTTTTCAGTAGTCTTGACATACTGCCGCGGCCAGACGCATGACCGTATCCACTTTGACCACCCAGAAGAGATGACAGGAGGTATACCTCCGCAGCCTTCGGTGTCTGCAACTGAGGACCAGCGCCTCCTCGCTGAACGCTTGCTAGCCAAAGAGGCTCTCCGCCGAGCATTCCGGTCTGCCGGTTGCATGTGGCACGACTCTGGCAGGCCTGTGGATACGCACGGCGAAATGGGGCTGGTCCGTGACTACGCAGGCACGCGCAAAGCATCCGTCGAACAATGGTTCATAGACAACGGTGCTGAGATCAGCGAGATCGCTCAAGTGGTCTCTCGAGGTACAGAAATCGACCCAGCGCGGCTTGCCGCAGATGCCCAGGATCTGCCGGTGCGCCTTGAGGGCGTCGCAGGAACCGCACCTGATCCGAGCCAAGGCCTTGCTACTGCGCTTGCCGAGGCGGGGGTGCTGCCGATGTATGGCATGCCGACTTCGGTCCGTAACCTGTATTTCCACCTTCCACCAGATCCTGCAAACCAATCAAGGGAACCCAAAACGCTTGACCGGACACTTGACCACGCCATCACTGACTTTGCGCCGGGTTCGGAGCGCGTCTGGGACAAACGGCTGCTTTCTCCGATTGGCCTCGTAGGATCGATTTCCCATGACCGTAGCTATCAGTGGGAAACCATTGACCGCCCCATCGGGAAGGCAACATGGCAGATCTTCTGCCAGAGCTGCCGGAATTTCACCGTCTACCGCGCTGATCCCGCGACTCTGCGGCCGACCCAGGTAATTGCTGGATGGGAAGAGTCGTGGATCAGGAATCCGCCCAGCCAACCTTGCCCTCGATGCAGCTCTGTTGCAGACGTGTCTTTGGCAGTCGTACCAAATGGCTTTTTGACCGACCTAGATATCGAGAAGCCAGTGAAGTCGACTGAGGCCTCGCGCAATGGTGGGCCAAGGTCCTTTGTTGCATCCCCCTCGCTGCGTGCGGTACCGCAACGCCCGTTCGGCCGGGCTTTCCTCGCCTTAGACCATCAGGGACAGGTGTACCGCATCGCGCAGGGGCCGGGTGGTAAACCATTCGGTTTCAACCGATCGCATTCTCTCAAGCAGCACAGGGGCGCGCAATGGTTGAACGGACAAATTTGGAAAGCTTCACTTGACGAAGCGGAGATCTCCGCGAGCATTGCATCTCCCAAAACCACGGACATTCTGAGTATCAGGCTGCTTGATGGCTGCGGTTTGGCGTTTTTTGACGGCACCAAGGATCTGTGCTCGAGGCGCGCGGCTTGGTATTCCGCAGCTACCATCTTGCAGCGCGCGATCGCACTGGAGCTCGACGTCGATTCGCTTGATATAGAAATTGCCTCCGTGCACAAGTACTTGGAGGACAGTGCGGTAGCAGGCACTGAGCTGTACCTGGCTGACGACCATCCCAACGGCGCAGGGCTGGTTGGCTGGGCCAGCCGGAACTGGAGGGCCTTGTTGGCTGGCTGCATCGACGGATCTGGCGAGCATGCAAGGCTTGGAATAATGGTCCGGGAGGAATGCAGACGCGCAACGCAAAGCGGACAAGTATGGCGTTCACCGGACCTTTTGCTGCGCGGCTTCCGCAACCGACAGCTCCATGGACTTATCGAATGGCGCCTGGGACTTGAACTCCTACGCGTCATACAGGATCCCGCATTCGTACCTGGCCGAGACCGGTTCTTCGAGGATTGGGGCGTTGGCCTGACTAGCTGGGAGGCGCTCGCGTCGGAGCTGGCGGATACCTATTGCTCTGCTTACGAAAAAGGTAGCTCGGCTCGGCAGACGGGGCCGGCTGGTGCGCATGGCTGGCTAGCGCAAGCAGGCATGGCTGGTCAGGAAGCGACAGCCTTTTATCTTGTGAGCCATCCGTTGTGGTCGGCATCTATAACCGACGGTGGGCCGATCAATGCGGCGCTTGTTGGTTGGGCTCGTAGCATGGGAGCTACTGTGATCTACCTAGTTGACTCGTTCAACTTGTCGCGCCGGATGGCGTGGGTACGTGGCCACCTGAATCTGTTCCCTAGGCTCGACATCGTTGCCTGCGGCGTGGGTGTCGGCGGCGGCGCGGCTCCTACGCCTGTGGACCCTTGGATTCAGATGCTTCTCGACTCTCAAGAAGGCAGCGTCATGGTTCTTGATGGGTGGAGTTGGACCAAAGTAGCTGGCGGCGATGCCTGGGCGGCCCAAGCTGGAATGTGGCTCGCGGACGTCAACGGCAGGCTGGCGAAGGTGATGGTTTCAAATGTTCCAGGTGCAGGCTTGAAGGTCAAAGTGATTGGAGGCGCATACCTAGACCGGCAATCTTTTCCCCGTCTGCCACTGATTGCGTTCCGCTCTGGAGAAGGGAATCTCTGACATGCCGAAGATTCTCGGACAAAACAGCATTGACCGCTGGGAGCGGGAGGTGCGCCGTTTGCTGGCAGACCAGTTGCCGCAAGACTGGATAGTGGTGTGCAATGTCGCATGGGCATTGCAGAACGACCAGGGATTGGTGAGGGACGGGCAGTGCGACTTCGTCGTACTAGTTCCTGGCCTTGGTATGGCAGTACTTGAGGTGAAAGGCTCGCGCTCGGTACGTGTTGGCGACAACGGGATTTGGTACCGCCAAGAAACTGACCGCCGTACCGGCCAGTTTAAGGCCGAAGTTGCGATTGATGAGCCTCCGCCCGAGCAGGCATGCAGGAACATGCACACACTCGCGAAGGCCGTTTGCGACCGGTTACCCCGGCAGCGGTTTCCGGGAGCCTTTGCTTTCCTCGTTGCGTATCCAAATGGTCATGTCGACGGGCCTTCCACACTTTATGACCCCAGCACAGTGGTGCCCTCGCAGGACATGCATCGCTTGGAACGTAGGATACGAGGCGCCCTTGAGGCGCGTGTGCACCAGGCACAGGGAAGCGAGTTCACTGCTGATATGGCGGGCAGGGTTGCTGCAGTCCTGTCGAATGCATCATTCCGCATTACGCCGCGCGATGTACCGCTTGACGCTGAAGAGGATGCAGTTGACCTTGATGAATTGACGAGGCAGCAGTTCGCAGCACTGCGCGGAGCTTTTGAACTTCCTCGCGTTGCGATCGTTGGCCCGGCTGGGTCGGGCAAGACTTTGCTCGCGCTGTGGAAGCTGGATGCACTGCTCGAAGAAGGGAGGCGGGCCTTGTATGTCTGTTTCAACAAAGCCCTTGCCGAGCACCTGAAGCTGGCGAACCCTGAGATGTCGGCGGCCATCACTTCGGTTGACCGGCTCTTCTACCAGCTGGCCAAAGTGCCCGATGGACGCAGGATCGGGCAAACCTTTTTTACTGAGGAGCTTCCATCCCTCGTGCAAGACGTGGCTGCAGAACTGCCACTCCAATCCAAGTATGAAGCCATCATCGTGGATGAAGGCCAAGACTTCGGAGAACTCCGCCTGCTTGCATTGGTGGACTTGCTCACTCCTGCTGGGCAGTGGCTATTTTTCGCCGACTGGGAACAGAACGTCTATAAGTCTGCAAAGCAGGAGCCGATCGGTGCAGAAGTAACGTTCAGGCTGTACCACAATTGCCGCAATACCCAGCTTGTGAATGCGGCAACAAATGGCTGCTGCGAGCTTTCTGTCGTGCATATGCCAGGTGTCCCGGTTGGTGCGGCTCCGCTACTCAAAAAGGGATGGGGCGCAACGGCTGCAACCGCCGCCTGGGCGGCAGCCCATGAGCTGGCACCTGAGGGTGGGGCGATTTTCCTGTCGCCTTTCAAGCTGGAGAACTCGTGCTTGGAGTCATCCAGGAAGGCGTACGGGCTTGAGGTGACGGAAGACATTGCCTTGCTAGGAAAGCCAGGCTTCGTCTATTTCTCCGCCATCCGCTCATTCAAGGGACTCGAAGGCAAAAACGTGGTCCTGTTGCACGCCGATGTTCCTGGCCGGATTGCGGCCCTCAGCCCAGATGACCTGTACGTTGCGTGTACTAGGGCGACCGGCCGCCTTGCAATCATGGCAGCCAATGACGGGGCTCTGCAGTGGTATCTGCAGCGGACAAGCCGTGTCCCGAGAACGGAGCCTTTAGCTTGAAACGGTTGCCTGCGCACCGCTCCATTTAGATCGATAGCAGTTCCCGAACGCGCAGATCGAGCTGTTCAAGGTCTGCGGGCTGGATGTTTCCGGCCCTGTTCGTGAGATCCCGGGCCATACTACCGATGGCAGCCATTTCCGCGTCGGTCTCGTCGAACTTCGGGATGTTCAGATACTCCGCAACGCTGGCGCCCAGGCTGAGCTGCGCAGCATATGCAGAAACTGCTTTTGCAATAGTCGGGGCGTTCAGGAAGCCCGTCAGATAGGCCGCCTCTGGCTCAGATTCGACTGGAATGAAGTAGAGCTTGTGGTCCGGTATCACGGTCTTCTCGCCCGCGTGCTCGATCGTTGCACTTCCGATGTACGCTGCCGCAAAAGTGTTGCCCATCTCGCGCCAAAGCACTTTGAATGGGGCAAACGTGTACGGGCCTGTGCTCCACAGGGAGTAGAACTCCTGCCCCTTCTGGAACCTCTTCAAGCTGGATCGCTGTTCGAGATGGGGCTTGAAGCGGTTCAGAAACTTAAAGGTATGCGGACTTGTTGCTGGAAGGTCGGGGTCGCCATGCATGCCTCGTTGGGGGACCAGGATGCGGAGGTCCGCGTCCGGAACTGCATTGAACGGAGCAACGCCGCGCCCGCGCAGGAGCGGGAAAAGATGTTCGGACTCGACAGCCGCGGTGATCTGGGGAATGCCTTTTGTCTTTCCGATGTCGGCTGCGTTCTGGACAGTCACCAAGCTGGTCCCGACCGAGCCAGTGGCATGGACCCAGTAAATGCCGTTACGGTCGGTCGTGATGCCCTTCCTCGCTTTGTACTCAGGCTTTGCGCCCGCGGCGAAAACCTTGGAGAAAACGGCTTGGTCTTGCGTAGATCCGACTAGCCATGGACGGGTCCCATCGCCTCCAGGGACCGGCACCGCGGTTCCATCGATGCGCGTTGCTGAATGGCGGAATTGGTCCGCCGAAGCGTAGGTCCGTTGGTTGGCCTGCCCGTCTGGGCTTGAGGTCCACGAGTGGTAGGGAACAGGAAACTTAGTTTCCGCGTCCCGCTGGAGCATCAAAAACGTCGGGTGGTTGCTGACGCCATCGAACGGCTTGATGTCTTGGTAGTCCTCGACCAGCAGGACGCGGCACTGCAGACTGCCGTTATCGATCGAAAAGCGCCTGAAGCCGGCGCTCGACTCGGTAGTGAAGACGGACCCTGGGAGGAAGAAGCCCAGCTGTCCATCGCGCGCGAGGTAGTGCTTCACAGCCTGATAGGTGATCACGGTCGAGATGTCCGACTCGATTCCTCCAACCCACTTGTCGGTGCTGAAAACGCCGAGCCCCTTGCAGTGCTTCTGGATCGACTGGGCGTAGTCCTTTGGCAGGTTGCTCCACTTGACCCATGGCGGGTTGCCGCAGATATGGGAGGAGGGTGGGATCGCGCCGGCGGCGAAGCGGTCTGCAAGTATGGAGCACCAGATGCCGTTCCATCCCTGGTCATGGAGTTCGACCAGGTTACCGACTGTCGTGCTGACGATGCCGATATCGGACGGATCGAGCCCCATTGCTTGCAAGTCTGCAAGGATCGCGCTGCAAATCTTGGCCGCAGGGAAGTCCGCATCGATCAGCATCCGTACCTTGGCGAAGATACGGAAGAAGTCGGGATGCCCGATCATTTTCTCAGGGACTGAGAACTCCCTCGGGCCCACTTCCGTGTGAAGGATGTGGCTGTAATTCGAGAAGAAGTCGACCGCCGCTGGATGGACTGCATCGGCTAAGTACACCGGCAGCCGGATAGGGTGCGCTGGGTCGAGGTGCGGCGACAGGAAAACCGCAAGCGACCCCTTCGCTGCAAGGACAGCGAGCGGGTTGAGGTCGATTCCGTGGATGCCTGCAAGCAGCGATTGGGCTGTTGCACCGCTGTCCGCCTTGCGTCGGCGGCGGATCGCTTCGAGCAAGAAGGTGCCCGATCCGCACGTCGGATCGGTCAGCGAATCGGATGGCTGCCATTCGAGCAAATCCATCCCATGTTCGGCCAGCCAGTCCGGCGTGTAGAACTCGCCTAGCGCATGCCGCACCTCCCGAGGAATAAACCGCTCGTAGATGCCCTTGAACAGGTCCCGCGTTGTGTCTGCATGCTTCTTCGACACAGCAAAGTCAACGCCGGCCAACCTGCCCAGCATGGTGCCAAGAGCCGTCTGGTAGCGGGGCCAATCGCTGTCGTCGAGATACCAGGAGAAGAAGTCGCCGCTCAGCATATTCAGGATGCCTGCGTGTTCGAACAGCTCTCCTGTTTCCACCGCACGTAGCCGTTCGGCCACTGGCACGCCCGGCTCCAGCACGTTCTGGCTGGCCTTAGGAAGTGCGCAGGCAGCTACGACTTTCGCAATGATGGCAATGTAGGTGTTGAGCGCAAACAGGTACGCAGCAGGGTTCTCCTGGTACGGCTGGTCGTGGGAGATTTCCTGCCGCGCAAGCAGCTTTTTCATGTGCGCAGGCTGGAACCCTACGACCTGGCTGAAGAGCCTGCGCCACTCCGAAAACAGCATCTTGGTTTTCGTCGTGGCGGACGATGCGTCGGCCTTGCAGATGCTGGCGTATAGCTCGGGAATCAGTGCTGTGCCGTACTCTGAATCAGGCCCCACCAATGCTTGTAGCAGCTGCGGGTGGACGAGCGGACGGCCATTGCTTTCCAATGCGGAGAGCAGGCGTTCAGCCGAGATCCGATCGAACGCGACGACATCTTCCCAGGCAGCTGCCGCGCCTTCAAAATGCCCGAAAGTGATATGCGCGCCGTCCCATGCAACCAGCACGTACTCCTCGAGCGCACGGCCTTCTTCGGCAGAGATCAGCTCCGCATATTCCTCAGCCTGCTGGCGGGCGTGTACCGCCTTCGCGCCGGCACGTCCGCTAAACGACCTGGGTGGCTCGTATTCGATGACCACGGCGCCATGCGCTACGTCAGCGAACTTCGTAGGCTTGCCCTTCGCTTTGAGGGCGCGCTCAAGCTGGAACGGCGTCCAAGGAATGGATAGCTCGGCGCAAGCCTGCTCAAGCGCATTCTCCAGCTCGTGCCGCAGCTGAGCTTCGTTCTTGGAGATCTCTGCTGCAGATACGGCAGCGCTGACGAGAGACGTGGTAGTTGCGCTGCTCACAGCAATCCTTGGGGAGACTCACCGGGCAGGTGCATATTTTTCTAAGCGGCCTTACGGACGGCTGGCGCGTCAAGCGCGACGAGGCCCGCACCTGAGAACAGGTGAGTGAATATGGCCTGCGCCAGCTTCGGCGGCACGGCGTTTCCGATCTGGGTGAACTTCGATTCCGTATCGCCAACTGGCGTGAACTTAGCGTCGAAGGTCTGGATGCGAGCGCATTCGCGCCAGGAAAGCCTGCGCGCTTTTTCTAGCTTCTTGCGCTTCGGGTCTGCTTCTAAGTGCTCGTAATGGTCGGAAAAGTCCCAGCGCTGCTTCCAGCCATCAGAAAGATTCGACCAGGTCAGTGTCATCACCGGGCTAGCCGGATGCAGCGTGATGTGCCTCCAGTTGGCAACGACAGTGAATGCTGGGTCCGCCCATTTGGCCTTACGGTTCCTGGACATGTAGTACCAGGAGAAGTTGCCTTCGACGTCAGGGCGCTCGTAGAACTCGCCCTCAGGCCAGAGGGGCAGGCCTTCGATCGCGTCGCCATGGGACGCAAACGGCAACAGCGGACCCGAAGCTTTGGTCGTTTTTCCGTGGGTTTCGTTTGGGAATTCGAAGGCCTGGTTGAGGTCTTTCCTGATGCCGACAATGAATAGCCGCTTGCGCGACTGTGGCACACCATAGCCCTTGGCGTTCAAGAGCTTGTAAGTAACGTGGTAGCCGGCCTTGTCGTACGCCTCGAGCTGTTCTTTCAGGAATGTCCCGCTGCTCAGCTGCTTGAGACCCGACACGTTCTCGGCGACGAAGTACTTGGGCTGGACGATGCCGACGACGCGTAGGAACTGCTTGTATAGGCTCGTGCGCTCATCCTTTTCGGGGTCACGGTTTCCCGCCATGGAAAAGGACTGGCATGGATAGCCTCCCACAACGACGTCGGCGTCTGGGAAGGCTTGGATGCCTGAGATGTCTGCATTGCGGATGTCTGCGCCAGGAAAGTACTTTTCCAACGTCTTGCACGCATCCGCCAGGATGTCGTTCGAGAAGATGACGTGGCCGCCAGCCGCTTCCACGCCGAAGTCCATGCCGCCGCAACCTGAGAACAAGGACAGCACCCTGATCTCTTCACCGCTTTTTTCAAATGTGTTTTTCACGCTCTCTCGCTTCTCTGCTGCGCATCTTCGGCATCGGAGCCTTGTGGGAGAAGGGGCCACCTAGACTTCAAGTAGCCATCGATGGCGTCGCGTACGACCCAGGCAAGAGAAACCTTGTTCTCAGCCGCAATCCTTTCCAGGACCTGGTACTGCTCCTCCGGGAAGCTGATTGAAGCGCGGACCGTGCGCTCATGCGCGCCGCTGTCATGGCGTTTTGCCTGAGTCCGCATGGCTGATCCCCGAACTGAAGAGCGAATGCACCATTTTACACCAAGGTGGTGAACGCCGCGGACCCTTCGGCTCGCTCAGCAGCCAGGCATGGGTTGGCAAGGGCTGGGCTTCAAAAAAGCTAACAGTCGTTCTTCGGTCCGATGCAGGTCGCGAATCTCGCATTCCCACAGTTCCAGTACTTGCCAGCCAAGTTCTGCAAGGGCGACGCGGTTGCGCTGGTCGCGGGCTCGGTTCGCCTCGATCTTGGGTGACCAGTACGCAGTGTTTGACTTCGACCCTGGTGCGATCTTGCACAGATGACCGTGCCAAAAACAGCCGTGCACCAACACGGCCTTCCTATGCCTGGGGAGCACAATGTCGGGCCGGCCAGGAAGGTCCTTGCGATGGATGCGGAACCTGTAGCCCATCCGGTGCAGCATTGACCTGACGACGAGTTCGGGTTTGGTGTCCTTGCCGCGGATCCGGCTCATGAGGCGGGACCTAGCCTCAGGTGTGAGGGTGTCCATGCGAGGGAGGGTAGTTCGAAGTTTGATGCTAAGGAAGGTCTGCACAACACACGCATGAACGAGTGGATGCGCTGACCCCACTGATGCGCAATGCGGCCAAAGCCTGTTTCTTCTCAGTTCACCTGACTGCAGCACCGGATTGGCAGCCCATTTTGGCCTATTTGGCGAACTGCGGGCGCACTCATGCCCAGGGCCTCAGCAGTTTGCGACGCACCATCCAGAGATTGGCCAACGCAAACAGCGTGTGCAACTGCGCGGTGTTCTTGGCCAGCCCCCGGTAGCGCACCTTGACGTGCCCGAACTGGCGCTTGAGAACACGTAAGGGATGTTCGACCCGCGCCCGAATGCTTGCCTTCACGCGCTCGAGTCGATCGGTCAACCGGTATCTCGGTCGTGTCGGAGAGCAGTGGGTCATCGGATTCGAACAGAGACGACTTGCCGACGCCGGGTATCCGGAGCTTTTCCAGCAACTGGACTGGGTCTCTGATCGGCTCGGCGACGGGACCGGCTATGACATCCTGTCGCATGAGCGGCCCGGCAAGCATCGCTTCATCGAGGTGAAGACCACCAATGGTGGGCATGCTTCATCCTTCATCATCAGCCGCAACGAACTGGACTTCGCTGCAGAGGCAGGGGATGCCTTCCATCTATACCGGGTGTTTCAGTTCCGGGAGGAACCGAAGCTCTACATCCTGAACGGGCCACTGGCAGACCGGCTGTATCTGGAGCCCATCGACTACCGAGCGTCGTTCCGGCGCTTCGTGGGGTAACGCACAGCGCCACCAAACCCTGTCCGCCCTGTTATCTGCCAGCGGAGTATGGGCCAGGCCCGAGCGCCCGCAGCTTTGATCACAGGTACGTGAAGAGGCCTGCCCTGCGCATCCTCTGGAGCGCGACGACAATAGCCCATGATTCAAGAAAAGCCCTTGGCGGCAACCGAACTGGAGCGGCCTGCCATGGCCTTGCGCACTCTTGCGAACGGAGTGCGGCTGCTGGCGCTGCCCATGCCGCATTTGCAGAGCGTCAGCGTGGGCGTGTTCCTGCGCGTGGGCTCCCGCGACGAGACCTCCACCAGCAACGGCATCAGCCATGTGCTGGAGCACATGGCGTTCAAGGGCACGCATACGCGTTCCGTTCAGGAGATCAACCTGGATGCGGAGCGGCTGGGCGCGGAGGTCAACGCCTTCACCGGGAAGGACATCACCGGCTATTTCATGACCGGCCTGGGCTGGCATGCGCAGGCCTTGCTGGGAATGATTGCGGACATCGTGCTGAACAGCGTGTTTCCCGAGCATGAGCTGCAAAGGGAGCTGCAGGTGATCCGGCAGGAGGCCATCGAGTACGAAGAGGACCCGGAGGACAGCGCCGGCGATCTGCTGGACCGCGCCATCTGGGGCGACGACCCGATGGGCATGCCTGTGATCGGCACGGTGGCCAATATCGAAGGCTTCACCCGGCAGGATCTGGTGCGCCATGTGCAGTCCCATTACGTGGGAGAAAAGACCGTCGTCGTCGCGGCCGGAAACTTCGATGTGCCGGCCTGGCTGGAGCAGGCGGCGCAGCTGTTCGCCGGCATGCCTGCGTCGGCCGATCCCGCTGTGGCGTTGCCCCCTCAGCCCGCAAAGTATGTGGGGCAGGCCCTGGCGCAACGTTTCACGCAGGTGTCCCAGGTTTTCGTGAACCTGGCCTATCCCCTGGTGTTCGAGCAGTTGCAGGGCGAGCATCCGCAGCGTGCGCGTCTCGTGGCCTCGCTGGCGGCCCATCTGCTGGGCGAGGGGATGTCGTCGCCCCTGGTCGATACCGTGCGCGAACGGCTCGGACTGGCCTATACGGCCTATGCGGCGATGGAAGGCGGTGACGTCTGGGCCAATTTCATCGTGCATGCCGTCACGACGCCGGACAAGCTCGAAGCGCTGGTGGCAGCGACAGGCGGCCTGCTGCGCGCCCAGGCGGCCGGCATCGACCCCGTGCATCTGGAACGGGCCAAGAACCAGCTGGCGGTCTCGCGGGTGCGTGCGGGCGAGCGGACCTACGCCACCATGGAGCGGGCTGTCGAGGACCTCTTTGCCCATGGCAGCGTGACGTCCGTGGCCGAAACGCTGGCGATGATCGATGGCATCGGTGCCGAGGAAGTGCGCAAGGTCTTCGAGCGCATGCTGGCCCACCCTCCGGCGGTGGCCATCACCGGCAAGGGCGCCAGTGCCCGGACCGTGCGGCAGCTGGCCGCAGGCCTGGCGGGCTGAGCCGGCAGCGCGCGATCAGCGGCCAGCGGCCAGCCGCCAGTCGCCAGTCGCAACACATGGCGCTTTTCCCGTTGTCATGGAGTTGAGGGAGCGGGCGGCGGAGCGTTCCATTGCCGCTTGAGGTAGTGCGACTTCGGGTGCTCCTGCAGGAACACGCAGCACTGCACCCACGCCGCTGACTCCGGGGGCGCACCGATCGCACCGATCGCGCGCGAGAGATGCTCGAATACGATCTCGGCCATGGCCGAGCACATCTGCGGCGGGCGCGGGTTGGTCAGCGTCAGGGTGGCGATCAGTTGCTGCGCGTGGGGGTCCTCGCCGCACAGTCCGACGGCGATGGGTGCCACGCGCGACTTCAGGTCCGCGAGCCGTGCCCATCCGCGCTCAGCCAGCGCAAGGTGCATGGCGTGCAGGACCGGCTCCCACTGGATCGACGGGAGCAACGATGGCGATACCTCGATGGCGATGTGCGGCATGGGGCGGCACCTTCAGTCGAGCTTGATGCCGACTTCGCGGATCAGCGTCTGCCAGCGTGCCCGCTCGCTGTCCAGCAGGCGTGCGAATGCCTGGGGCGAGTTGTCGATGGGCACCGAGCCGAGTTCGGCCAGCCTGTCCTGCGTGGCCTTGGTCGCCAGCGCCGCGCCCATGTGCTTGACCAGCCAGGCCTTGCGGTCGGCCGGGGTCGCAGCGGGCGCGAGGAAGCCGTACCAGCCGCTGATCTCGGCGTCCACGCCCGATTCCTTGAGCGTGGGCACGCCGGGCAGCGCGGGAATGCGCCTGGCGGACGTCACCGCCAGCGCCTTCAGGCGCCCGCTTTGCACATGCTGCAGGATGGCCGGCGTGGCTTCGAACACCATCTGCACCGTGCCGCCCAGCACGTCGTTGAGTGCAGGCGCGGAGCCCCGGTAGGGAATGTGCAGGATCGAGGTGCCGGTCTGGCGCTTGACGAGTTCTCCCGCCAGGTGCTGCGGCGTGCCGTTGCCGGCGGATGCGTAGGAGAACTTGCCCGGGTTCTTGCGCAGCCATTCGAGCGCCTCCTTGGCCGTGGTCGCCGAGAAGGAGGGATGCACGGCCCAGATCAAGGGCACCGAGGCGGCCCATGCCAGCGGTGTGAAGTCCTTGGCCGGATCGAAGTTGAGCCTGGAGTACAGCGCCGGGTTCGCGGCCATGGGGCCGAGTGCGCCCAGCAGCAGCGTGTAGCCGTCGGCCTCTGCGCGTGCCGCTGCCTCCGTGCCGATGTTGCCGCCCGCACCGCTGCGGTTGTCGACGATCACCGTGCTGCCGCTGTCCGTCTGCAAGGCATTCGCCATCAGGCGGGAGACGGCATCGGTGGTCGCACCTGCCGGATAGGGGCAGATGATGCGGATGGGCTTGGAAGGGAATGCCTGCGCGCGCGCCAAGGGGCTTGCGCCCAAGGCTGAAATGGCCGTCGCCGTGCTGGCGTACTGAAGGAAGTTGCGTCGTTTCATCGGTGCTCTCGTGCCCAGAGTTGTCTCGTGGCCGTAGTGTCGGCAGGCCCTTGTTTCTTCGCAATTCGCATTTTCTGGCCGCGCCTATCGGATAATCCGATGGTCATGTCCGCACGCAGCCGCGACCCCCTCGATCTCGTCTCATTGCGCCAGTTGCGCTACTTCGTGTCGGCGATGCGGGCGCACAGCTTCAGTGCGGCATCGCGCGATGCCTCGATCTCGCAGGCGGCGCTGTCGGAGCAGATCGCCTTGCTGGAATCGACCCTGGACGTGCATCTGTTCGACCGTGCGAGCGGGCGCGCCGTTGCCACGGCCTCCGGACATGAGCTCGACCGCCGGGTGTCGGCCTGCCTCAGTGAGCTGCAGGCGGCGCTGCGCGACGTGCAGGCGCGTGCGAGCACCGTGGCGGGCCTGGTGCGCATCGGCCTGGTGCAGTCATACGCGGGATGCTGGGTACTGCCCGTCGTGCGCAGGGCCCAGGCGCAGTGGCCGCAGCTGGCGATCGCACTGCGCAGGCGCACCGCACAGGCCTTGGTGGAAGGCGTGTTGCGTGGCGATTTCGATCTCGCCGTCAGCTTCGACCCGGAGCCGCATGCCGATCTGGAGATCCTGGCCTGTTTCGACGAGCCGGTGGTGGCCGTGGGATTGAAGCCCCGCCGGCGGCGACGCCTGCTGGAGCTCAGCGAGGTCGCGAACCACCCCCTGGCCTTGCTGCCAAGCGAATACGCCATGCGGCGCCAGCTCGACAACGCCTTTGCGGCGCAGGGGCTGAAGCCGGGCGTGCATCTGGAGTCCGATACGCTGGAGGACCTGGTGCATGCCGCCCGTGAAAACGGCATGGTTGCGCTGCTCAACGGTGCCGCGGCACTGAGCCTGGACGTGCAGGACGCAGTCCCGTTGGCCGAAAGAAATCTGGGCCGGCAAGCCTGCCTGGTGCGCTCACGCAGCCGTCACCACGGCTTTGCCGCCCAGTACGTATGGGACGAGCTGTCGGCGGCAACCCCCACGCTGCCGCCAGCGTGGGGGCGGCGCGTTGCAGCCGCGCGCTAGTCGTCGGTCGGGTCCGTACCGCCCGGATCTCTACCGCCCGTCAGGGCACTTCCTTCAGGCCCACCAGTTGCAGGGGGCGTGCCAGCAGTTCGTCGAAGCGTTTCTCGAACGCCTTGAAGTACGGCATGCGGAAGTGCGCATCCAGCGCTGCCTGGTCCCTGAATGACTCCCGCATGTAGAAGGTGCCGGGTTTGTCCGCCAGCTCGAACAGCGTGTAGTCCAGGCATCCGGGCTCTTGCCGGGTGAATGGCACCAGCGCGCGCAGGGCGTCGCGCAGCTGGTCTTGCTGGCCGGCCTTCGCTTCAAGGATGGCCAGGTTGAAAATGGTCTCTGTCTTCATGGCTCAGCCCCAGTTCTCCAGCACCACCTTGCCGCGCGCCTTGCCCGACTCGATCAGGGCATGGGCGCGCTTGAGGTTGTCGGCGTTGATGCTGCCGAAGCGCTCGGCCAGCGTGGTGCGGATCAGGCCGGCATCGACCAGTGCGGCAACCTCGTTGAGCAGGCGGTGCTGGCCGATCATGTCGTCGGTGCCGAACAGGGCGCGGGTGAACATCAATTCCCAGTGCACCGACACCGACTTGCGCTTGAGCTTGGTGATGTCCAGCGACGCGGGATCGTCGATCAGGCCGAATTTTCCCTGGGGCGCGATCGCCTCGACGATCTGTGCGAAGTGCAGGTCGGTCTGCGTGAGGCTCACGATGTGGTCCACCGTGGGAAAGCCGATGCGCTTGAGTTCGTCGGCAATCGGCTGGCTGTGATCGATCACGTGGTGGGCGCCGAGCTCCTTGACCCAGGCCTGCGTCTCGGGCCGCGATGCGGTGCCGATGACGGTAAGGCTGGTCAGCCGCGTGGCCAGCTGCGTGAGGATGGAGCCCACGCCGCCGGAGGCGCCGATGATGAGCAGCGTCTTGTGGCTGGGGTGCTTGCCCGGCGCGATGCCCAGGCGGTCGAACAGCATCTCCCACGCGGTGATGGCGGTCAGGGGCAGGGCCGCAGCCTGTGCGAAGTCCAGCGACTTGGGCGCGTGGCCCACGATGCGCTCGTCCACCAGGTGCAGTTCGCTGTTCGTGCCAGGGCGCGCAATGGAGCCGGCGTACCAGACGCGGTCGCCCGGCTTGAACAGCGTGACTTCGGGGCCCACGGCCTTGACGATGCCGCTGGCATCCCAGCCCAGCACCTTGTGCGTCTGCCCCTCGGCGGGCGCGCCGCTGGCGCGCACCTTGGTGTCCACCGGATTGACGGACACGGCCCTGACTTCGACCAGCAGGTCGCGGCCGGTGGCCACGGGATCGGGCAGGGTGATGTCGATCAGCGATTCGGGTTGGCTGATGGCCTGGGGTTTCTGGTATCCAACGGCTTTCATGGTCGTGCTTTCAAAGGTTGAGGAAGAGGGGAGAGCAAGGAGGGAGAGCAGGGAGGGCGAGCAAGGAGGGTTTCAGGCAGTGGCGAGGGCTGCGTAGTCCGAGTAGCCGCGCGCGTCGCCGCCAAACAGGGCCTTCGGATCGAATGCGGCCAGCGGTGCCTGGGCGGCGTAGCGCGCCGGCAGGTCCGGGTTGGCAATGAAGGGGCGGCCGAAGGCGACGAGGTCTGCCAGGCCCTCGTGCAGGATGGCTTGGGCGCGCTCCGCGTCGTACTTGCCCGCAACGATCACCTTGCCCTGGTAGGCGCGGCGCAGCGCGTGGCGGAAGTCCTGCGGAATCTCGGGCGCATCGTCCCAATCGGCTTCCGACAGGTGGATGTAGGCCAGGCCGATCTCGTCGAGCCTGCTGGCCAGATGCAGGATGGTCTCGATGATCTGCGGGCAGTTCATGTTGCGCTGCGTGATGAAGGGCGCCAGGCGGATGCCGGTGCGCTCGGCCCCGACCTCGCCCGCCACGGCGGCCGTGACCTCTTCGGCGAAGCGCGTGCGCTGGGCGATGCCGCCGCCGTAGGCGTCGGTGCGGTGGTTGGAGGTGGTGCGCAGGAACTGATCGATCAGGTAGCCGTTGCCGCCGTGGATTTCCACGCCATCGAAACCGGCACGCATCGCATTGGCCGCGCCCCTGCGGAAGTCGCCGATCACGTCCTGGATGTCCTGTGCGCTCAGTGCGCGCGGTACGGGGCAGTCGACCATGCGGCCGACGCCGTCGTCGCCGACCACCCAGACCTGCGCTTGGGGCGACAGCGCCGAAGGCGCGACCGGCAGGCCATCGGCGTGAAAGCTGGCATGCGACATGCGGCCAACGTGCCACAGCTGCAGCACCATGCGCCCGCCGGCGGCGTGCACCGCGTCCGTGACGCGGCGCCAACCGTCCACCTGCGCCTCTGAATAGATGCCGGGGGTGAAGCTGTAGCCTTGGCCCTGGCGGGAGATCTGGGTGGCTTCCGAGACGATCAGGCCGGCGCTGGCGCGTTGTGCGTAGTAGGTGGCCATCAATGCATTGGGCACGTCGCCTGGCTGGCTGGTGCGGCTGCGCGTCATGGGGGCCATCACCATGCGGTTGGGCAGGCTGAGCGGGCCGAGCTGCAGGGGGCTAAACAGGGGCGTGGAGGCGGTGGTCATGCGGTTTCTTGACGGAGCTGTAGAGATGTTGGGGCGGTGTCGGAAGTCCGGTTCGCAAGTCGTCTGGGCATGGAGCGATGTTGACCTGGGTGTTTCAATTGAAAAAGACCCGCAGGACTGAAGGCGGTTTCAAAAGAAATTTGACGATGAGGTCAGGGCGCGGCCCGCACAACCCCCGGGCGGATGGCCGTGCCGCGCCTGCCTGGCTACCATCTCCCCCATGAAGACCCAATACTTCGCCGCCACCTCACTCGACGGATTCCTCGCCACCGAGGACGATTCCCTGGACTGGCTGTTCCCGCTGGGCGACATGCAGGCCACGGGCTACCCGGAGTTCATTGCCGGCGTGGGCGCGCTGGCCATGGGGTCCGCCACCTACGAATGGATGCTGCGCCACACGGACACGGTGGCCAGGGAGACCGGGGCGGCATGGCCGTATACGCAGCCTGCCTGGGTGTTTTCCAGCCGCACGCTGCCTGGTATCCCGGGTGCCGATATCCGGTTTGTCAGCGGTGATGTGCGTGCCGTGCATGAGCAGATGCAGGCGGCGGCAGGCGGGCGCAACCTCTGGATCATGGGAGGCGGGGACCTGGCAGGCCAGTTCTACGACGCGGGCCTGCTGGACGAGATGATCCTGAGCGTGGGCTCGGCCACGCTGGGCCGGGGCAAGCCGCTGTTTCCGCGCCGGGTGCTGCATCCGGTGTTGCGTTTGTTGTCCGTGCGGCAGATCGGCGAGGGCATGGCGGTGCTGCATTACGAGGTGCGCAAGAGCACGGCCTGACGGGCTCCCTGATTCGGTCTGCGCGCCGCTCAGTTCGCCTCCCCGCGCCCAGGCGCCGTCATCCCCGGAATGTATTCATTGGAGATGAAGCTGCGGCAGCGGTGCATGAAGGCTTCCACCACATGGCGGGGCTTTTGTTCGCGGGCCCAGGCCAGGCCCAGTTTCATGGGGCGGTGGTTGCCGTTCAGGTGCAGGTTGACGATCTTCTTGCCGTCCAGCGCGTGTGAGTTGCGCGGGCGCACGTTGACCAGGGAGTAGCCCACGTCGTTGGCGACCAGGGAGCGCACCACGTCGGGGCTGGCGCTGCGGGCCGCGATCAGGGGCGAGACGCCGGCTTCGCGGAACAGCGACATGAAGTATTCACGGCTCAGGGGCAGGTCCAGCAGGACCATGGGCAGCTGGGCCAGCGCCTCCAGCGTGGTGGAGCGGTGGTTGGCCAGCGGATTGAGTTCGCTGACGATGACCATGGGCGGCAGCTGGGCCAGGGGCTCGAAGCAGATGTCCGATTCGGCCACCAGCAGGTCGTAGGTGATGGCGACATCGATCTGCGCGGTGCGCAGCTTGTGGATCAGGCCTTCCTGGTGGTCCTCGATCTGGGTGACCGTGGCCTTGGGGTGGGCGCGCGCGAATCCCTGGCACAGCTCGGGGGCGACCATGGCCGCCAGCGTGGTGAAGCAGCCCACGCGCACGGGGCCGCGCACCTGGCTTTGCGCGCTGCTGGCCACGTCGTACAAGGCCATGGCCTGGTCGAGCAGGCCGCGGATCTCCCGCAGGACCTCGGCGCCTGCGGGCGTGACGGACAGGCCTTGCGCATGGTGGCGCACGAACAGCGGCACCTGCAGCTCGGCCTCCACCTGGGTGATGGCCGATGAGATGGACGAGGGCGAGACGTGGATGCGGTTGGCGGCCTCGGCAATGCTGCCGAACTCGCCCGCTGCCACGCAGTATTCCAATTGTCTGAAGGTCAGTCGTGTCAGCACGGTGTGCAAGAGGTGGAGAGGGGGAGGGCGGCCAGGGTGATCCGCCGCGTAGTTGACCAAGCGGCGGACCGCGCTGCAAGAGGCCCTTCCCGCAAGGCGCCTGCATTGTGCGGCGGTCGGGCACCGGCAGCCTTCAGTCGCTGGCGTTGTGATTGCGAAACCATTGCGCCACCGCACCGTCGCCCTGGGCCGGCGCCTGCGTGGCCTTCACGCGGTCCGTCAGGCCGGCGGACTTGCCGACGAAGTCCAGCGGCGCATCCCAGTTGAAGTGCCGGTACACGGCCGCCGTCTGGGCGTAGGGCGGGCATTGCGCAAACAGCTGGAAGCTGAGCCGGTGGCCGGCGTGGTCCGAGTCGAGCAGGTCGCGCGCATAGGCCAGCAGCCTGCGGCGGTCGTCGGCCTGCCATTGCGGGCCGAGGGTGTAGAACTTGCGCAGCCAGGGGCCGGTGTCCTCGTTCTCGAAGCTGGCGTGGTCCGGCGTCAGGCAGACCTGGCCGCCGCACAGCTCGCGCACGGTGTTCATCATGTGGTGCAGCTGGCCGGTGGCCAGCGACCTTCCGGTGAACAGCAGGGACTGGTTGGGCATCATCAGCCCGGCCGGGCTGCGCTCGGCCAGCGCGATGGCGGCCGTGAGGTGGGCGTTGATGCCTTCGCGGTAGCAGGCCAGGCCGGCCAGCCTGTCCTGCACGGCCTGCAACTTCTCCACGCCGGTCTGGCGCGCGTTGTGCAGGGCCGTGCCTATCAGCATGTCGGCCAGCTTGAGGCTGCGCTGCAGGAAGGTGAAGGCCGAGTAGCGGTGCAGCGTCTCGCGCAGGAAATGGGCGGCCCGGGTGTGGCGGTAGAACAGCACGTTCTCCCAGGGAACCAGCACGTCGTCGAAGACCACGATGGCATCCACTTCGTCGAAGCGATGGCTCAACGGATGGTCCTGGGCCGATGCGCGGGCGGCCAGGCCCGGGCGGCAGATGAAGCGCAGGCCGGGCGCACCCAGGTCGCAGATGAAGCCTATGGCGTATTCGGACTGCGCAGCGTCGCCCCAGTGCGCCAGCCCCGGCTTGGTGAAGGCCTGGTTGGCATAGGCGGCGGCGGTCTCGTACTTTGCGCCGCGCACGATCACGCCTGCATCGGTCTCCTTGACCACATGCAGCAGCACGTCGGGGTCCTGGTCCTGCGGCAGGCGCGAGCGGTCGCCCTTGGGGTCGGTGTTGGCCGATACGTGGAACAGGTCGCCACGCACCACGCGGCGGATGTGGGTGCGGATGTTGGCGGAAAAGCGCGGGTCCAGCTCGTTGAGCACGTCCTGGCCGTCGAACAGCGACCACATCTCGCCCACGCTCTCGTCGCCCACGCGCATGACCACGCCGCCCATGTCCTCCAGCAGCAGGTCGGTGGCGCGGCGCTTGTCCCACCAGTCCTGGCGCGTCAGCGGCAGCTTGTGGGCGATGGGGTGGCGCTCGCCGTCGCCTTCGTCGTAGGTGAGCGCGTCGCGCAGCGCGGCCTCGTGCTGCAGGTCGTACATGCGCGCGCGGATGTCCACCAGCGGCTTGAACATGGGGTGAGTGGTCACGTCCTTGACGCGCTCGCCGTTCATCCAGACCCGCCGGCCATCGCGGATGGAGTCGCGGTACTGGCTGCCTGTCCTGATCATCAGCGGCTGGCCCACTTGCCGTCTTTGACCTCGTGCAGCTGCAGCTCCACGGGCACCTGCGTCTGGCCGTTGGCGTCGAAGGTCACGGTACCGGTCACGCCGTCGTAGCGTATGGCGCGGATGGCCTTGGCCACGGCCTGCCGGTCCTTGGTGCCGGCCGTCTTGAGCGATTGCAAAAGGATGCCGGTGGCGTCGTAGGCGTACTTGGTGTACGGGCTCTCGGAGTCGGCATAGCCCTTGGCGGCATAGGCGCGGCTCATGGCGTCCAGCCGGGGATTGGTCTGCGATTTGGGCGTGCCGACGATGGTGCCGTCCGCGGCCGGGCCGGCGATCTGGATGAGCTGCGGGTCGAAGATGCCGCTGATGCCCAGCATGGGCTGCTTCATGCCCAGCTCGGCCATCTGCTTGCGCACGATGCCGGCCTCGGTGATCACGCCGCCGAAGTAGACCGCGTCGGGGTTCAGGCTCTTGATCTTGGTGAGGATGGAGCGGAAATCCGTCGTGCCCACGGGGTAGCTTTCCTCGGCCACCACGCTGCCTTTTTCTGCCTTGTAGAAGCTGCCGAACGAGGCCAGGTTGGCGCGTCCGTAGTCGCTGGTGTCGGCAATGATGGCGATCTTTCTTGCGCCCAGGCCCGTGGCGGCCCAGGTGGCCAGGGGCTTGTTCTCGTTGACCAGGGTGGGCGTCACGCGCGTGGTGTTGGCGAAGTTCTGGTCGGTGATCTTGGGGCCGATGGCGCCCCAGACGATGAAGGGCATCTGCACGCGGTTGAACACCGGCAGCGTGGCCAGGGCCACGGGGCTGTTCCAGTGGCCGATGGCGCCCACCACGTCGCGGTCGTTGACCAGCTTGAGCGCGGCGGACACGCCGGTCTGCGGGTCGGAGGCATCGTCCAGCACCACGCCCTCCACCTTGAACGGCACGCCGGCCGTGGCATTCCACTGGTCGATGGCCAGCAGGAAGCCGTTCTTCGCGCCCAGGCCCTGCTGTGCGTTGCCGCCGCTGACGGGGCCGATGAAGCCCAGCTTCACGGTGGACTGGGACCAGGCCGCGCCGCAGGCCAGCGTGGCGGCGGCCAGCGCCAGGGCGGATGCGGCAAGGCGCCGGCGCGATGGCAGGAGGGCGGTGGTTGTCGTGAAGGCTTGCATGGTCGGTCGGTCCTGTTCAGGTGAAGACGAGGGGCAGCCATGGCGGCCCGGGGGGGCCGGGGCGGCGGGGCGCCACGGTGCGTGGCGGGCTGGCCGGCGCTGTCTGGCAACGCCGCCGGATCAATGTATCGCCGCACCTGCCCGGGACTGGATCGCGTTTTCCGAAGCAGCGCCTCGGCAAAAGCGACGCAGGTTTTGCGCGGTTTCTTGCTTCAATGGCTGCGTGACATGGAGACAAGCGAAGCCCCGCCAACCCGGCCGAACCCGACACAAGAGGAACCCTATCGATGCATGACGCGCTGTTCCAGCAACTCATCAACTGGCTGACCCTGGGCTGCATCTACAGCCTGCTTGCCCTGGGTTTCAGCCTGTTGTTTGGCGTGCTGCAGGTGATTCACTTTTCCCATGGCGACGTGGCCATGGTCGCCCCCTTCATCGCCCTGGCGGCCGTGCAGGCTCTGGCCGCCGCGCTGGGCGGCTCGGCCCCCTGGCTGGTGCTGGGCCTGGCCTGCCTGGTGGCCATTGCGGCGGTGGGAGGGCTGGGCGTTGCCCTGGACCGGCTGGTGATCAACCGCTTTCGCAATGCGCCGGCCATGATGCCGCTGGTGGCCACGGTGGCTCTGGGCATCGTGATCCGCGAGCTGATCCGCCACCTGTACCCGCAGGGCAGCAATCCGCACGCGTTCCCGGCGATTGCGCAGGGGGCCGTTCCCACCCCGTTCGGGCCGCTGCCCCTGATCAGCGTGGTCTCGGTGCTGGTGGCCATGGCGCTGGTGGGCGTGCTGCTCTATGTGCTGCACCACACGCCCATGGGCATGCGCATACGCGCCGTGTCGCAGGACCGCGAAACCGCGCGGCTGTTCTCCATTGCGCCGGGGCCGGTGTTCCGCAACACCTTCTTCATTGCCTCGGCCACCGGCGCGGTGGGCGGCATTTTCCTGGCCAGCTATGCGGGCGTGGTGCGCTTTGACTTCGGCGTGCAGGCGGGGCTGATCGGCTTTTCCGCCGCGGTGGTCGGCGGCCTGGGGCGGCTGGGGGGCGCCATTGTCGGCAGCCTGCTGATTGCGGCCATCGAGACCATCGTGCAGGGCTATGTGCCCAACGGCACCTCGTACCGGCTGGTGTTCGTGTTCGCGCTGGTGATCCTGGTGCTGATCTTTCGCCCCGCCGGCCTGTTCGGCGTTCAGAAAATGGAGAAGGTGTGATGCAGACAACGACGATACAGGCGCCGCCGCGGGCGGCACCACGGAGTGCGGGCTCGGCCGCCATCGTGCTGGGCGTGGCCCTGGCGGGCGCCGTGCTGCTGCGCCAGTTCCTGCTGGCCGAAAGCTGGATCACGGTGCTGGCGCTGCTGGCCTGCTTTGCCGTGGCCCTGGTCGCGGTGCAAAAGCGCCCGCTGGTGGAAGACCGCATCGTGGCCGCCTTCGGCCAGTGCAGGCCGCTGGCCGTGGGCACGGGCGTGGTGCTGGCCCTGGTGTTTCCGTGGGTGCTGGGCGGTGACAGCTACGCCATGCACCTGATGATCATCGCCTGCCTGTACGCGGTGCTGGCGCTGGCGCTGAACTTCCAGCTGGGCAGCGCCAACATACCGAACTTCGCCACGGGCGCGTCCTACGGCATCGGCGCCTATGCGTCGGCCCTGCTGGCCATCCACTTCGGCGTGAGCTTCTGGATCTGCCTGCTGGTGGCCGCCGCCGTGGCCACGGTCTTCGGCTTTTTGCTGGGCCTGCCGTCCATGCGCACCCGCGACAGCTACCAGGCGCTGGTGACGATCGCCTTCGGCATCGTCGTGCACCAGCTGCTGATGAACCTGGAGTGGACGGGCGGCGCCAACGGCCTGGTGGGCATTCCTTCGCCCACATTGTTCGGGCATTCGTTCAACGACCCCATCACGCTGTGGGGCCACAGCCTGCCGGGCCAGGCCAACTTCTACTACGTGGCCGTCGCCCTGCTGGGGCTGGCCATCGTCTCGGCGCAGCGCCTGCACAGCTCGCGCGTGGGACTGGCCTGGAATGCCCTGCGCGACGACGAGATCGCCGCGCGCGCCTGCGGCATCAACGTCACCTGGTTCAAGGTCAAGGCCTTTGCGGTGGACGCCTTCCTGGCGGGCTTCGCGGGCACGGTGTATGCGTTCTATGTGAGCTTCATCTCGCCGGACAACTTCACCTTCCTGGTGTCGGTGACCATCATGACGCTGGTGATCGCCGGCGGCATGGACAACACGCTGGGCGTGATCGTCGGCGCCTTCCTGCTGACCATGCTGCCGGAGAAGCTGCGGGCGTTTTCCGACTACCGCATCCTGTTCTACGGCCTGGTGGTGATCGCCTTCCTCATCATCCGCCCGCGCGGCATCTTCCCCCAACGGGTGCGCAACCATGAGCATTGATTCCCATCCCAACCACCATGCCGCGCCCGCAGGCCCGCTGGTCCTTGAGGGGCGTGGCCTGACCATGCGCTTCGGCGGCCTGACGGCGGTGCAGGGCGTGGACATCCACCTGGCGGCGGGCGAGGTGCTGGGCATCATCGGGCCCAACGGCGCGGGCAAGTCCACCTTGCTGAACCTGCTGACCGGCATCTACCAGCCCACCGAGGGCGAGGTGCTGCTGCAAGGCCGCTCGCTCAAGGGCATGGCCGCGCACGACATCGCGGGCGCCGGCATTGCGCGCACCTTCCAGACCAGCCGGCTGTTCGGCTCGCTGAGCGTGCTGGACAACGTGATCATCGGCATGCACGCGCGCACCCGCTGCGGCGTGCTCACCGCGCTGCTGCGCCCGGCCGTCTCGCGCGCCGAGATGAAGCGCTGCGCCGAGCGCGCCTGCGCGCTGCTGCAAAGCGTGTCCAGCGACCTGCACCAGCGCCGCAACGTGCTGGCCAGCAGCCTGCCGCAGGCCGACCGCCGCCGCCTGGAGATTGCGCGCGCCTTGGCCGCCGAGCCCCGCATCGTGCTGCTGGACGAGCCCTCCAGCGGCATGGACGACCGCGACACCGATGCGCTGATCGCCGACATCCAGCGCCTGCGCGAAGGCAATCCGGCGCTGGGCTTCATCATCATCGAGCACGACATGCGGCTCATCGCCACCTTGCCGCACCGCGTGATGGTGCTGGACTACGGACGCAAGATCGGCGACGACAGCTTCGAGGCGGTGCGCCGGCTGCCGCGCGTGCAGGAAGCCTATCTGGGCAGAAAGGCCAGCCATGCTTGAACTGGACTCCATCAGCACGCGCTATGGCGTGGTGAACATGCTCAACCAGGTCTCGCTGCAGGTGCCCGAGCACAGCATCGTCTGCCTGCTGGGCCCCAACGGCGCGGGCAAGACCACCACCTTCAAGGCGATTGCGGGCCTGCTGCCCGTGCACCACGGCGCCATCCGCGTCATGGGCCAGCCGCTGGCGCGCATGCGCACCGAGGACCTGGCCGGCCTGGGCGTGGGCTTCGTGCCCGAAGGGCGGCGCCTGTTTGCCGAGCTGACCGTGCAGGAGAACCTGAAGATCGGCCACGACGCGCTGCGCCCGCAGCAGGGCTTTGCCCAGGCGCTGGAGCGCGTGGTGGCCCTGTTCCCCCGGGTGGGCGAGCGCCTGTCGCAGGCGGCCGGAACCCTGTCCGGCGGCGAGCAGGCCATGGTGGCGCTGGGCCGCGTGCTCATGGGCGAGCCGCGCCTGGTGGTGATGGACGAGCCCACGCTGGGGCTGTCGCCCAAGCTCATCGAGGAGTACTTCGAGACGGTGCAGCGCATCCACAGCCAAGGCATCACCGTGCTGCTCATCGAGCAGAACGCCGAGGCGGCGCTGTCCATCGCCCACACCGGCTATCTGCTGCTCAAGGGCCAGCTGGTGGCCTCGGGCACGGCCAGCGAGCTGCTGGCCAACGACGTGGTGAAGCACCTGTACCTGTAGCGCCGCACGGGCGGCCTTCACCTCCTTCCCTTTTTTGTTGCGGACCACACCAAGGCAGTCGGCACCGCGCCGATGCGGGACGGCCTGCGCCTTTTTTCCCTGAGAGACCCACACCATGACAGCTGACATTCAAACCATCAACACGCTCGTGGTCGGCGCCGGGCAGGCCGGCATTGCGGCCAGCGAACACCTGAGCCAGCTTGGCGTAGAGCACCTGGTGCTGGAGCGCCAGCGCATCGCCCAGGCCTGGCGCACGGGGCGCTGGGACTCGCTGGTGGCCAACGGGCCGGCCTGGCATGACCGCTTTCCGGGCCTGGAGTTCAAAGGCGACCGCGACGGCTTTCCCGGCAAGGACGAGGTGGCCGACTACTTCGAGGACTATGTCCGCCAGATCAAGGCGCCCGTGCGCACCGGCGTGGAGGTCAGGCGGGTCACGCGCAACCAGGGCCGGCCGGGCTTCACGGTGGAAACGTCCGAGGGCGTGATCGAGGCCCGCAACGTGATCGCGGCCACGGGGCCGTTCCAGGTGCCGGTGATCCCGCCGATAGCGCCGGCTGCGCCCGCTGCACCCGCCGATGGCAGCCTGCTGCAGATCCATTCCGCGCACTACCACCGCCCCGCGCAGCTGCCCGCAGGCGCCGTGCTGGTGGTGGGCGCAGGCTCCTCGGGCGTGCAGATCGCCGATGAACTGCAGCGCGCGGGCCGCAAGGTGTTCCTGTCGGTAGGCGCCCATGACCGGCCGCCGCGCGCCTATCGCGGCCGTGATTTCTGCTGGTGGCTGGGCGTGCTGGGCGAATGGGATGCGGCCATTGCCAAGCCCGGCCGCGAGCATGTGACCATTGCCGTCAGCGGCGCGCGCGGCGGCCACACCGTGGACTTTCGCGCGCTGGGACACCAGGGCATCACCCTGGTGGGGCTGACCGAGTCCTTCGCCGATGGCCGGGTGCGCTTCCGGGATGACCTGGCCGAGAACATCGCCAACGGCGACGCCAACTACCTGGCCATGCTCGATGCGGCCGACGACTACATCCGCCGCAACGGCCTGGACCTGCCCGAGGAGCCCGAGGCGCGCAGGCGCCTGCCCGATCCCGAGTGCATGACCCATCCGCTGCGCGAACTCGACCTGGCCGCCGCAGGCATCACCTCCATCATCTGGGCCACGGGCTACAGGGTGGACTTCAGCTGGCTGCAGGTGGACAGCTTCGAGCCCGGCGGCAAGCCGCGCCACCACCGCGGCGTGGGCCATGAGCCCGGCATCTACTTCCTGGGCCTGCCCTGGCTGTCGCGCCGTGGCTCGTCCTTCATCTGGGGCGTGTGGCATGACGCCAAGTTCGTGGCCGACCACATCGCCAAGCAGCGCCGCTACAGCGACTACGACGCCGCTGCCCGCAGCAGGTAGCAGATAGCGCGCTCTGAGACACCTTCCCATCCACCCCCTGCAGGAGCCAGACCATGCCCACCCATACCCGCATCCGCATGTTCAACACCAAGGACACCTATCCCAACCAATCGCTGGACAACGACCTGTGCCAGGCCGTGCGCGCCGGCAACACCGTCTATGTGCGCGGCCAGATCGGCACCGATTTCGAGGGCAACCTGGTCGGCCTGGGCGATCCGCAAAAGCAGGCCGAGCAGGCGATGAAGAACGTCAAGCAGCTGCTGGAGGAGGCGGGAAGCGACCTGTCGCACATCGTCAAGACCACCACCTACATCATCGACCCGCGCTACCGCGAGCCTGTCTACCGGGAAGTGGGCAAGTGGCTCAAGGGCGTGTTTCCCATCTCCACGGGGCTGTGCATCTCGGCCCTGGGGCAGCCGCAGTGGCTGATGGAGATCGACGTGATCGCGGTCATCCCCGATGACTGGCAGCCGCCGGCCAGCGCCTGAGCGTCAACCCCAGCAAGCACCTGGTACAGCCGTATCGGCAGGAGGAAGAAACCATGACTTTTTCGATTGTGGGGCGCTGCGAGCGCACCGGGCAGCTGGGCGTGGCCATCAGCTCGTCCAGCATTGCGGTGGGCGCGCGCTGCCCCTGGGTGCGCGCGGGCGTGGGCGTGGTGTCCACGCAGAACATCACGCTGCCCGCCCTGGGGCCGCGCGTGCTGGACCTGCTGGAGCAGGGCGCCGACCCCCAGGCCGCGCTGCGCCAGGCGCTGGACGACGGCAGCTGGCCCCAGTACCGCCAGGTCACCGTGGTGGACGCGCAGGGCCGCACCGGCGTCTTCAGCGGCAGCCAGGCGTTGGGCATCTTCACCAGCGCCGTGGGGCGGCAGTGCGTGGCGGCCGGCAACCTGCTGGCCAGCGAACGCACCATCGAGGCCATGGTGCCGGCCTTCGAGCGCAGCGCGGCGCTGCCGCTGGCCGAGCGCCTGCTGGCCGCCATGCAGGCCGCCATGGCCGCGGGCGGCGAGGCCGGGCCTGTGCATTCGGCCGCGCTCAAGGTGGCGGGCGAGCACAGCTGGCCCATGGCGGACCTGCGCGTGGACTGGTCCGAGCACGATCCCATCGGCGCGCTGCAAGGCCTCTGGGCCGCCTACGCACCGCAGATGCGGGACTACCAGACGCGCGCCATCGATCCCACGGCCGCGCCCAGCTACGGAGTGCCGGGCGACGAGTGAGGCGGCCCGCTCATTCGGACGCCGCCGGGCACCTCATGCCTGCTGCGGAAACACCCGCGCGCACAGGAAGTCCACCAGCGCCCGCAGCTTGGGCGAGGGGTGCTTGCTGGCGGGCCACAGCACATGGAAGACATTGGTGTGCTCCATGCAGTCCGCCAGCACGGGCTGCAGCCGGCCGTCGGCCAGCGGCTCGCGGATGGAAAAATCCGGCAGGTAGGCGATGCCCAGGCCCTGCAGCGCAAAGCACAGCCGGGTTTCGATGTTGTTGCAGATCATGGAGGTGGGCAGCTGCAGCTCGGGCGCGCCCGCTGCGCGCCGCAGCACCCAGGGCTCCAGCTTGCCGCTGTGGGGGTAGCGGTAGTGCAGGCAGCTGTGCTCCAGCAGATCCTCGGGCACCCGGGGCGTGCCGCGCTGCGCCAGATAGTCGGGCGAGGCCACCAGCAGGTAGCGGAAGTCGCCCAGCCGGCGCGCGGACAGGCGTGAGTCGGCGGGTGCGCCCGTGCGCACCACGGCGTCGAAGCCGTCCTCGATCACATCGACCAGCTGGTCGGTGAAGTCCAGGTCCAGCTCGATCTCGGGATAGGCGCGCATGAACTCTCCCAGCACCGGCAGCACCAGCGAACTGACCAGGGGCAGGCTGACCCGCAGCCGGCCGCGCGGCGCGGTGCTGGCCTGCGACAGCTCCAGTTGCGCGGCCTCGATCTCGGCCAGGATGCGGCGGCTGCGCTCCAGGAACAGCGTGCCCTCGGCCGTCAGCGTGATGCTGCGCGTGCTGCGGTGGAACAGGCGCACGCCCAGCCGGTCCTCCAGCCTTGCCACGCTCTTGCCGATGGCCGATGCCGAGACTCCCAGCAGCCGGCCGGCCGCCACGAAACTGCGGGTCTCGGCGACCTGCACGAACACCAGGAAACCGTTGAGGCTGTCCAAGGCCACTCCTTCATTGCGGACAGAAAGCTCCGCATAGCGCGGAAATCTACCCCACTTTTTCTTTAATCGCGGTCTTTCTATCGTCGGAACCCTGTTCATTTGATCCCGGGAATTCCCATGACGATTGCCCTTTCTGCAGCGCCTTCAGCACCTGCTGCACCTGCGGCGCCCGCTGCGCTGCCTGCGACCCCGTTGAACTCGCCCCTGTCCGACCGCATCCAGGCCGTGGTCCGGCAGGCGATTGAGGCGCAGCGCCTGGTCGGCGCCGTGGTGCTGGTGGCGCGTGGCGGCGCGCTGGTCCACCGCCAGGCCGCAGGCTGGGTCGACCGCGAGCGCGGGCTGCCCATGGCCATGGATGCGGTTTTTCGCCTGGCCTCGGCCAGCAAGCCCATCGTCTCGGCTGCCGCGCTGGTGCTGGTGGCGCGGGGACTGCTGGCGCTGGACGAGGGGGTGGAGCGCTGGCTGCCCCGGTTCCGCCCCCGGCTGGCCGATGGCCGGCCCGCCCGCATCACCGTGCGGCAGCTTCTCAGCCACACGGCGGGGCTGGGCTACCGCTTCTTCGAGGCCGATGCACAAGGCCCCTATGCGCACGCTGGCGTATCGGACGGCATGGACCGCCAGGCCATCGGCCTGGCAGAGAACCTGGAGCGCATCGCCAGCGTGCCGCTGCTGTACGCGCCGGGCACGGCCTGGGGCTACTCGCTGGCCACCGATGTGCTGGGCGCCCTCATTGAACAGGTGAACGGCAGGCCGCTGGACCAGGCCGTGCGCGACCTTGTGACCGGGCCGCTGGGCATGACCGATACCGGCTTTGCCGTCACCGATGCGCTGGCCGCGCAGCGCGTGGCCAAGGCCTATGTCAGCGATGTGCCGCAGCCCCATCCGCTGGCCGAGGGCGAGACCGTGTCGCCCTTCGAGGGGAGCATCGGCATTGCCTTCAGCCCTTCGCGCATCTTTGACACGCAGGCCTTTGCCTCCGGCGGCGCCGGCATGGCGGGGACGGCAGGCGATTTCCTGCGGCTGCTGGAAGCCCTGCGCCAGGGCGGCGACACCCTGCTGCCCGACGCCCTGGTCGCCGAGATGGCGCGGGACCAGACCGGCGGGCTGGCCCTGCCCAATGCGCCGGGCTTCGGCTTTGGCCTGGGCTTTTCCGTGCTGCGCGATGCGGCTCAGGCGGCATCGCCGGAGTCGGTGGGCACCTGGCGCTGGGGCGGGGCCTATGGGCATTCCTGGTTCGTGGACCGGGCGCAGGAGCTCAGTGTCGTGGCCTTCACCAACACCTTGTACGAGGGCATGTCGGGGCGCTTCGTCAACGATTTGCGCGACGCGGTCTACGGGGTTTGTGAGGTCCAAGGGGTTTCGGGAGCGCCGCAATGAACGGAACACGCCAGGACCGCCTGCCCGTTGCCTCCCTGCTGGCGCTGGCCATGGCGGCCTTCATCACCATATTGACGGAGGCGCTGCCGGCCGGCCTGCTGCCGCAGATGGCCCAGGGCCTGGCCGTGACCGAGGCCTGGGTGGGCCAGACCGTCACCCTCTACGCCATAGGTTCCCTGGTGGCCGCCATACCGCTGACGGCCGCCACGCAGGGCATGCGCCGCCGCCCCCTGCTGCTGGCGGCGATCGCGGGCTTTGTCGTCGCCAACACGGTCACGGCCTTGTCCACGCACTTTGCGCTGACCCTGGTGGCGCGCTTTCTGGCGGGGGTCTCGGCCGGGCTGCTTTGGGCGCTGCTGGCCGGCTACGCGGCACGCATGGTGCCCGGCCATCTCAAGGGCCGCGCCATCGCCATTGCCATGGTGGGCACGCCGCTGGCGCTGTCGCTGGGTGTGCCGGCCGGCACCGTGCTGGGCCAGTGGGTGGGCTGGCGGCTGTGCTTCGGCCTCATGAGCGTGCTGGCGCTGGCGCTCATGGTCTGGGTGCGCGCCCGCCTGCCCGACTTTGCAGGGCAGGCGGCAGGCCGCCACCTGCCGCTGCGGCGCGTGTTCACCCTGGCGGGCGTGCGCCCCGTGCTGTTCGTGGTGCTGGCCTTCGTGCTGGCGCACAACATTCTCTACACCTACATCGCGCCCTTCCTGGCGGAGGCGGGCATGGCCGCGCGCACGGACCTGGTGCTGCTGGTGTTCGGCGCCACCTCCGTGCTGGGCATCTGGATCACCGGCGTGCTGATCGACCGCCACCTGCGTGCGCTCACGCTGGCCAGCATTGCGCTGTTCGCTTTGTCCACGCTGATGCTGGGCGTGGCCGCAGATGCGCCGGCCCTGGTGTATGCGGCGGTGGCCGTCTGGGGCCTGGCCTTTGGCGGCGCCGCCACGCTGCTGCAGACCGCCATTGCCCACACGGCGGGCGAGGCCGCCGACGTGGCGCAGTCCATGCTGGTCACGGCCTGGAACATGGCGATTGCCGGCGGCGGCATCGTGGGCGGCCTGCTGCTGGCGCGCATGGGCGTGGGCGCCTTCACGCCCGTGCTGCTGGCGCTGCTGGGCGCATCGCTGGCCGTGGTGTGGGCGGCCAGGCGGCATGGCTTTCCTGCGGTGTGCAGGTAGGGCAGACCGGTCATCCGAGTTTCAGTGCCGAGGGCCGCGTGAGGATCTCGGGCCGCAGGATGGTGTCCAGCTGCGTTTTGCTCAGCAGGCCCCGGGCCAGCACGATGTCGTAGACGCTGCCGCCGCTGGCATGGGCTTGCTGGGCCACGGAAGTGGCGTTGGCGTAGCCGATGTAGGGGTTGAGCGCGGTCACGATGCCGATGGAGTTCTCCACCGCCGCGCGCAGGTGTTCGCGGTTGGCGGTGATGCCCTGCACGCAGCGCTCGGCCAGCGTCAGGCAGCCGTTGCGCAGGTGGCTCACGCTTTTGAAGATGCTGTGGGCGATGATGGGCTCGAAGGCATTGAGCTGCAGCTGCCCGGCCTCGGCCGCGAAGCTGACGGTGATGTCGTTGCCGATGACCTCGAAGGCGATCTGGTTCACCACCTCGGGGATCACGGGGTTGACCTTGCCCGGCATGATGCTCGATCCCGCCTGCATGGCCGGCAGGTTGATCTCGCCCAGGCCTGCCCGCGGGCCGCTGGACAGCAGCCGCAGGTCGTTGCAGGTCTTGGACAGCTTGACGGCCACGCGCTTGAGCACGCCCGACAGCTGCACGAAAGAGCCGCAGTCCTGGGTGGCCTCGATCAGGTTGGGCGCGGTCTGCAGCGCAATGCCGGTGATCTCCTGCAGGTGCTTGAGCACCAGGGGCGCGTAGTCGGGATGGGCGGTGATGCCCGTGCCTATGGCGGTGGCGCCCATGTTGATCTCGCAGATCAGCAGCACGGCCTCGCGCAGCCGCGCCTGGTCCTCCTCGATCATCACGGCATAGGTGCTGAATTCCTGGCCCAGCGTCATGGGCACGGCATCCTGCAGCTGGGTGCGGCCCATTTTCAGCACGTCCTGGAACTCCTCGGCTTTTTGCGCGAAGGCCAGGCGCAGCGTGTCCATGGCGTCGATCAGCCCGTGGATGCCGAACCAGGTGGCGATCTTGAGCGCGGAGGGGTAGACGTCGTTGGTGCTCTGGCCGATGTTCACCTGCTCGTTGGGATGCAGGTACTGGTACTCGCCCTTGTGGTGGCCCAGCAGCTCCAGCGCGCGGTTGGCGATGACCTCGTTGGCGTTCATGTTGGTCGAGGTGCCTGCACCGCCCTGGATCACATCCACCACGAACTGCTCGTGCAGCCGCCCGCCCTGCACCTCCTGGCAGGCGAGCACGATGGCATCGCAGCGCCGCTGGTCCAGCAGGCCCAGCTCATGGTTGGTCATGGCCGCCGCCTGCTTGATGCTGGCCAGGGCGCGGATCAGTTCGGGGTAGATGGAGATGGGCGTGCCGGTGATGCCGAAGTTCTCCCGGGCGCGCAGGGTGTGCACGCCGTAGTAGGCGTCGGCAGGAACCTCGCGGTCCCCCAGCAGGTCGTGTTCGATGCGGACGGATGGATCGGTGCTCATGCTTGTGTCTCCATTTATTCGGACTTGACGATCAACGGACCCAGGCCTTCCTGAACGGCCTGCTCCTGCTCCACGCGGCCGGGTTTCGGGCGGCCCCAGTGGAGCTTTTGCGCCAGCATGCCCAGGGCGACCAATGCACCGCCCAGCACGCTGGTGTAGAGCACTTCCTTGCGGTAGGTGCCCTCGGCCACCATGACCACCATGGAGGCGACGATGAAGAAGATGGTGGCGTAGGTCAGCGCCGGAAAGCACCACATCTTCAGGCGGATGGGCGTGCCGCTGGCTTCGAGCTTGCGGCGCATGTGCAACTGCGACACGGCGATGCACAGGTACACCAGCAGCGCGATGGAGCCGGTCGCGGCCATGAGCACATCGAACACGTCCATCTGGCCGGTGGCGGTGAGGGCGACCGTCAGCAGGGCCAGGGCGCTGGAGGCGATGACGGCCATGTAGGGCGCGCTGGTGCTGCGGCCCAGGGTCGTGAACAGGCGGGGGGCGTCGCCGCGGCGCGCCAGCGAGAAAAGCATGCGGCTGGAGGTGTAGAGCGCCGAGTTGAAGCAACTGCACACGGAAGTCAGCACCACGAAGTTGACGATCTGGCCGGCGAAGGGAATGCCCAGGTGCTTGAGCGCGACGGCATAGGTGCCTTCGGTGGAGAGGATCAGGCCCGGGGTGTCGTACGGAATCAGGCAGACCACGATGAAGATGGAGCCCACGTAGAACAGTGAAATGCGCCAGACCACGGACCGGGTGGTCCGCACGATTTCCTTGCCCGGGTCCTGGGATTCGGCCGCCGCCACGGTGACGATCTCGGCCCCGATGAAGGCGAACATCGCGCCCAGCAGCGCCACCACCACGGCGCCGGGGCCGTTGGGCATGAAGCCCTTGCTGGTCAGGTAAGCCATGCCTGCGACATCGCCCGCAGGCCAGAGCCCGGCGATGGCCAGCGCTCCGATGGCGATGAACAGCACAATGGCCACGACCTTGATCAGAGCGAACCAGAACTCGAACTCGCCATAGTTGTGCACCGGCAGGAAGTTGACGGCCATCAGGCCGAAGATCACCACCAGCATGTAGCCCCAGATGGGAACGGCCGGCATCCAGGCGTTGAGGATGGCCCCGGCCACATAGGCCTCCCAGCCCATCAGCAGTGTCCAGAAGCACCAGTACAGCCAGCCGATCGTGAAGCCGGCCCAGCGCCCGATGGCGCGGTCTGCGTAGGTGGAGAACGAGCCGCTGTCAGGCTGCGCCACGGCCATCTCGCCCAGCATGCGCATGACCAGCACCACCAGGATGCCCCCGCCCATGTACGCCAGGATGGCTGCGGGGCCGGCACTGGCAATCACCTTGCCCGAGCCGACGAACAGCGCACCGCCGATCACCCCCGCAATGGATAGCATGGTGAGGTGCCGCGGCTTCAGCCCACCTTCGAGTTGCTGACTCATTTCCTGTCTCCTTGTATTTGCTGTTGCAAAGTGGGCGCGACCCGCGTGCTGCGTGCCTTGCGCAGAGCAAGGCCGGGCGAGGCGCCATCCGGCGCGCAATGGGTGCAGGCAGCAACCGCCTCAACGGGGTTGGGCGGCCAGGGTCTCGATGAGGGTCTGCAACTGGGCGCTCATCGGCAGGTCCAGGCTGGTGCCCGAAGGCAGGCGGCGCAGGAACCAGCGCCTGTACTGGCGCTCGATCTCGCCGTCCTCGGCCAGCGCCTGGAAGCTGGTTCTCACCACCTGGGCCAGTTGGGGGTCGTCCTTGCGGAACATGATGGCGTAGGGGTCGTAGGAGAGGTAGTCGCCCACCACCTGGAACCTGGCGCCCTGGCTCGCGTCCGTGCTCGCGCCCGTGCCGCCGTTGCCATCCGCCTTGCCGGCGTTCTCCGCGATCAGGCCGTACAGCAGCACGTCGTCGGTGGCGAAGGCGTCGGACTGGCCGCCGGCCACCTGGGCAAAGCCCTGGGAGTGGTCGGGCACCACCTGCAGCTGCATGCCCAGGTGAAATTTCCTGTCCAGGTCGCGCATGGCTTTTTCATTGGTGGTGCCGGCCGTCACCGCCACCTTCTTGCTGGCCAGGTCGCGCAAGGAGCGGATCTGCGTGTCCTGCCGGACCATGACCTTGGTGCCGGCCACGAACATGATGGGCGAGAAGGCCACGCGCTTTTGGCGCTCCAGATTGCTGGTGGTGGAGCCGCATTCCAGGTCCACCTGGCCGCTGGCCACGGCGTCCACGCGGTTGTCGGCCGTGACGGGCACCCAGCGGATGGCCAGGCTCCTGTTGACCGCATCCTCGATGCTGGTCACGAGCGCCTTGCACAGCTCGATGGAGTAGCCGATGGGCTCGTTGCGCGCGTTCAGGTAGGAAAACGGCACCGAGGCCTGGCGGTAGCCCAGCGCAATGGAGCCGCTGGCGCGCACCTTGGCCAGCGTGCCGCTGAGCGTGGCGGGCGCGCGGCTGGCGGCGGTGCGCTCTGGCGTGTCGGCTTCCTGGGCGCCGGCCGTGGCGGCCAGCAGCGCAAGGGCCGCCACGCCCGCTGCCGCTGCCGCCCGCGCCGGCCCCCGCAGCGCCCATGGCTGCCCGTGCCGTGATCTGGGTTCGGGTTTCATGGCGTGTTCCTTGTGCGGGTTGTCAGGAATGGGCCGGGGAGGCGGGATGGGCCAGCGTGGCCTTGACCTCCGAATCCAGCCGTGCGGCATTGGCGGCGGCTTCGGTCTCGGGCAGCAGGTCGCCCTCCCACTTGGCGACGACGGCGGTGGCGATGGAGTTGCCCACGGCGTTGGTGGCCGATCGGCCCATGTCCAGGAAGGTGTCCACGCCCAGGATGAGCAGCAGGCCGGCCTCGGGGATGTTGAACTGGTTGAGCGTGGCGGCGATCACCACCAGCGAGGCGCGCGGCACGCCGGCCATGCCCTTGGAGGTCAGCATCAGGATCAGCAGCATGGTGATCTGCGTGCCCAGCGACAGGTGGATGTCGTAGGCCTGGGCGATGAACAGCACGGCGAAGGTGCAGTACATCATGGAGCCGTCGAGGTTGAACGAGTAGCCCATGGGCATCACGAAGCTGGAGATCTTGCGCTTGACGCCGAAGCGGTCCAGCGCGTCCAGGATCTTGGGGTAGGCGGCCTCGGAGCTGGCGGTGGCGAACGAGAGCATGAAGGCCTCCTTGATCAGCACCAGCAGCCTGAAGATGCGCGGGCCCAGGAACAGGAAACCGGCGATCACCAGCACGCCCCACAGCAGAAACAGGCCCAGGTAGAAGTCCCCCATGAAGACGGCGAACTTCAGCAGGATCTCCAGGCCGTTGACCGACACGGTGGCCGCCATGGCCGCCAGCACGGCCAGCGGCGCGAGCTTCATCACATAGCCGGTGATCTTGAGCATGACGTGGGACAGCTCGTCGATGGCGGCCACCAGCGTCCTGCCCTTTTCACCGAGCGCGGCCAGGGCCACGCCGAAGAACATGGAGAACACCACGATCTGCAGGATCTCGTTGTTGGCCATGGCCTCGGCAAAGGACTTGGGCACCAGGTGGCTGACGAAGTCCTTGAGCGTGAACTTGGCGGTGGCGAGGTTGGCCGAAGCGCCGATGTCCGGCAGCGGCAGCCCCAGGTTGTGGCCCGGCTGCAGCAGGTTGGCCAGGACCAGGCCCATGACCAGCGACACCAGCGAGGCGGTGACGAACCAGCCCATGGCCTTGAGGAACACCCGGCCCACCGAGGCCGCGTCGCCCATGTGCGCGATGCCCACCACCAGCGTGGAGAACACCAGCGGGCCGATCAGCATCTTGATCAGCCGCAGGAACACGTCCGACATGATGGAGATGTAGCCCGCGATCTGCGCGGCCGCCTTCTTGTCGGGGAAGTTGATGAACACCATGTAGCCGATCACGATGCCCAGCACCATGGCAACCAGAATCCAGATGGCGGGCGGAAGTCTTCTTGTCATTTCCATGTCTCCTTCGGAACCTGTGGGGAATGCCTGGACGGCGGTGCGTGGCACCTTGTCGCGGGCGTCGGATGTAAGCGCTGAATGCAGGCGCGGGATGCCGGGGCGGGGCGCTCAGGGGCCCTGGCTCAGGTAGGCGATCTCCCGGTGGCCCTCCTCGAAGGCCGCCAGGGTCTGCGGCCAGGCCTGGCCGGGCCAGGACAGTTCGAGCCGTCCCGACCGAGGGGCGTAGGCCGCCGTGTACAGCGTGCCGTAGCCGCGCCGCCAGGCGGGCTGGTACAGGGGCTCGCGCAGCAGCGCGGCCTGGGTGTCGCCGGCCGGCATGCCGGCTTCGATCTGCTGCTGCAGGGCGGCCAGCCGCTCGCAGGCGCTGGTGGCGCGTGCATGCTCGGGCCATTCCACCGTGTGCTGGAAGTTGGTCACGGCCCGGCGCCGGGTCACTTCCACGGGGCGGTCAGGGTTCAGGAACACCGTGGCCCATTCGCCCCGGGCGTCCAGCAGCGTGACGCTGTAGCACATGTGCACGGGCACGCGCTGCAGGATGGCCACGGCCGATGCGGTGTCCTGCGCGATCTCCAGCACATAGCGCAGCACCAGCGGAATGCCGAAGCCGTCGCCATGGGCCGTGCGGCCGCCGAAGGACAGCGAGGCGGCCAGGCCCGACTCGTTCATGCCGTCCAGCGCGCCCCACAGGCAGTCGCCCATGGCGGCCACGCGCTGCCCGCTCCAGCGCGTGGCCAGCCAGTGGCCCTCCAGCAGCGCGGGCGCGAAGTCGTAGTTGCGCAGCAGCATGGGTTCCTGCTGGCCGGCCGCATCGAGCCAGACGGCCTGGGAGCAGCCGGTGATGTAGGGCGGGGGGCACCACAGCGACAGGAAGCGCGCCTCGATGTCGCCGCCGCCGGCCAGCTCCACCAGCCGCTCCCAGGTGGGCACCAGCTCCGGCATGTGCTGGCGCAGGGCGCGGCGGCACTCCAGGAAGCCGGCGCGCGCCACGGCGCCCTGGCGCAGGAACCAGGCGCGGTAGTAGGGCCAGGCCTGCTCGCACAGGGCCTGCCATTTCCGGCCGGGCAGGTCTTCGGCGATGGCCTGGAAGCGGATGCGGGTAGGCAGGGGCATGGGAGGCCTTCAGAGGATCTTGAACGAGCCCGGCGCCGGCGCTGCGCCGGGCTGGGTGGCCAGGATGGGCTTGCCCGCGTAGTAGTTCTTGATGCCGCGTATCCAGTCGCGCGCCCGGATGTTGAGCTTGAAGTTGTCGTCCATCGAGCGGCCGCGCGTGATCAGGATGCCCAGGTCGGCGCCTTCGTAGCGGTAGTCGCCGGGGCCGGTGATGCGCAGGAAGAAGGCCTCGCGCTCGGTGTCTATGGCCTTGCGGTTGTAGTCGAAGCGCTGGTAGGCCACGCTGCCGTCCTCGCCCATGCGGTAGATGCCGGTGGCCGGAGCATGCGTGACCTGGTCGATGCGGTCCTCGTTGAACTTGAGCACCACCTGAGACCAGGAATCGATGAAATGCGGCTGGGCCCAGCGCTCGTTGATCTCCTTGACGTTCAGGTCGAACGGCACGCCCGAGAATTCGAGCAGGTGGAACAGGAACAGCGGCGCATCGGCGTAGGCGAAGGCGGCATGGTTGGTCATGGGGCTGGCGCCGCAGATGCGCGGGTTCAGCTCGCCCAGGTAGACCTCGCCGGTGTCGGTGTCGATCAGGAAGTCCAGGTCGAAGTAGCCGCGGTAGCCCTCGGCCAGCAACTGGTTGCCGAAGCGCTCGGCCATGTCGCGCGCCCTGGCGCGCACCTCCTCGGAGAAGGCGCCCGGGAACACCTCGTTGCCGCACCAGCCGCCCTTGTAGGGCGTGAGTTCGCGCGCGCCCACCACCTCGGTCAGCAGCGGCCCGACCAGGGTGCCCGACTGGGTGGCGCAGGCCTCCAGCGTGGCGCCGCGGCAGTTGATGCGCTTCATGATCTTGACCTCGGGGTCGTTGACGATCTCGTCCTTGTGCTTGTCGAAGTCCTCGCGCGAGGCGATGAAGAAGGTGGTGTGGCCCGAGTCGCCGAAGGCCGACTGCACCACCAGGTCCTTGCCCAGGCCGTGGCGTTCGGCGATCTGCATCAGGTGCTCGTAGCTGTCCACCTTCTCCAGCGCGTTGGGTACCGAGTACACGCCGGCCTTGTTGCCTATGCGCACGGTCTCCATCTTGTTGTCGCAGCGCTGGCGCAGCGCGGCTGGCGGAAACCAGACCTCCATGCCCAGCTCGCGGGCCAGGGCCTCGGTCTTCTCGTCGAACATCAGGAAGGTGGCGACCGGCTTGCCGCCGCGCCGCTCGATCAGGTCCACCACGTCCTTGTGCTGCAGCAGGTAGTTGTTGATGTCCTCGATGGACTCGAAGGGCTCGTGCGGCAGCTCCTGCGGCACGAAGGCGTTGGGGTGGCGGCCGTCGAAGCAGTCGATGTAGTTGATGTAGCGGAAGCGGTTGACCCAGCGGTCCATGCCCAGCAGGTTGAAGTTGGTGGCGCTGATGAAGTAGATGGGCCGCTCGTTGCGGTGGAACATCAGCAGCAGGTCGGCAACGCTTTTGACTTTGTTGTTCACTTCTTGCTCCTCGTCGTGGTCTTCTTCGGGGTGGGGGAAAGCGTGATCAGTTCAGGCTCGGGCTCGGGTCGGACCAGGCCCAGGCCTTCGTCGCCCGCCTGCGGCTGCGCCGCGCGGCCCGACAGCGCCAGCGCGGCGCGCGCGGCCGTGGCCTGGGCGGCGCGGTCCAGCGCGGCCCGGCTGAAGATGCGAAAGCCCAGCTCAGGCCGGAAGCCGTGGATCTCGCGCACATCGAGCGCGGCCATGAACTGCAGGATCTCGGCGCTGATCACCTGCCCGGGCACGAGGATGGGAAAGCCCGGCGGGTAAGGAATCACGAAGAGCGCGGACACCAGCTCGCGCCCCTCGGCGATGGCGCGCGCGGCCTCGGCCATGTCGATGTATTCGCAGTTGGTGTCGTCGTACGAGAGGAAGAAGGCGCTGCGGATGTCGCCGTCGCGCGTGCCTGCGCGGCCTTCGACGCTGCGGCCCCGGAAGGCGAAGTGGAAGCTGGAGAAATTGGGCAGCGGCGGCTGCTCCAGCGTGAGCGAGCGCACGCGCCTTTCATGGATGCGCCGCTCGATGGCGCTCAGGTCGGCCACGCGGGCGTCCACGTCGCGGGCAATCTTGATCAGCACCTCGATCAGGTAGGCGATGGCCGAGCGCGTGCTGCCGATGTTGGTCATGAACAGCACGGTGTTGCGCGAGGTCTTGTTGATCTGGATGCCGTACCTGTCCATCAACTCCTTGTTCTTGAAGGTGTCGCCGTCCATGCCCGTGGTGCCGATGACCAGGGTGGCGCGGCTGGGGTCGAGCACGAACTCGTCGCTGCGCCATGCCACCTCCAGGTTGTCCCAGCCCGTCTCGTCGTTGTAGTAGTTGTCCACGCCCGACTCGCGGTAGGCCAGCGGCACCAGGTCGCCGATGCGCAGGAAGCGGAAGTAGCGCCTGAGCAGGGGGTGGTGCAGCACCTGCTCGCGCAGGCTCATGGCCAGCTCCAGCTGGCGCTGGATCAGCTCGTAGCCCTCCAGTTCCACCTGGCGGCGGCCCACGTCCAGCGAGGCGAGGATCTGGTAGTTGGGCGAGGTCGAGGTGTGCGTCATGTACGCCTCGTGGAAGGACTCCTCGGCCTTGTCCTTGAAGTCCTGGTCCCAGATATGGATCATCGAGCCCTGGCGCAGCGCCGTCAGCGTCTTGTGCGTGGAATGCGTGGCGTAGACCCGGATGCGGGCCTTGGCGGGGTCGGGGATCAGGCGGGTCTCCAGCAACTGCTGGTCGTCCTCCCAGTCGGTGCTGGCGGCGAACTCGGCGTGGCGCCTGGCGTAGGCCGGGTCCTTGAAGGTCTCGCACAGCTTGGCGGCGCTGGCCATGGCCGTGCGCGGGCGGTAGATGGGATGGCAGCGCGCGAAGGCGAACCAGGCCTCGTCCCAGAGGAAGACCAGGTCGGGCTTGATGGCCAGGCATTCCGTCATCACGCGCTCCACGTCGTAGACGATGCCGTCGAAGGTGCAGTTGGTCAGCAGCACCATGCGCACGCGCTCCAGCGTGCCCGCGCGCCGAAAGCCCAGCAGGGTCTCCTTGATGTGGCGCAGCGGCACGGCGCCGTACATGGAGTACTGGTCCAGCGGATAGGAGTCCAGGTAGGCCACCTGGGCGCCCGCCAGCACCAGGCCGTAGTGGTGGGACTTGTGGCAGTTGCGGTCCACCAGCACGATGTCGTCGGGCCGCACCAGGGCCTGTACCACGATCTTGTTGCAGGTGGAGGTGCCGTTGGTGGCGAAGTAGGTGCGCCTGGCGCCGAAGGCGCGGGCCGCGTACTCCTGGGCCAGCTTGAGCGGGCCCACGGGATCCAGCAGCGAGTCCAGCCCGCCCGAGGTGGCCGAGGTCTCGGCCATGAACAGGTTCATGCCGTAGAACTGGGCCAGGTCCCCGATCCAGTTGCTGTTCATGATGGACTTGCCGCGCGCCAGCGGCAGCGCATGGAACACGCCCGTGGGCTGCTTGGCGTAGTCGCGCAGCGCGTGGAAGAAGGGCGTCCTGTGGCGCTCGCCCACGCCTTTCATGATGGCGCTGTACAGCTCGATGTGGTCTTCCTCGCCGAAGAAGATGCGCTTGAAGACCTCGCCCACGCGCGCGGCGATCTCCTCGACGCTGACATCGGTGACCAGGTACAGGTCCAGCTCGGGGCGCAGCTGCGCGATCTGGCGGCCCAGCAGCGGGCCGCGCTCGAACTCGGGCATGGCCTCGCTGTTGTCGTCCATGCCTTCCAGGAAGCGGCGCAGCATGCCGTTCCTGTTGACCGAGCGGAATGGAAAGCCGTGGCGTATCACCACGGCCTGCAGGTTGAAGTTGACCAGGGTGGCGATCAGCGCATCCTCGAAGCTGGGCACCACCACGATGTCGAACACGAAATCATCGTCGGCGCTGCGCTTGCGCTGCACGCGGCGGCGCAGCGCGTCTTCCTCGCTGGCCGACATTTCGTCGACGATCAGCACCTCGAAGTAAGGCCGCGTCAGCTGTGCCTGGCGCTCGCTGTCGGTCTCTATCTGCGAGGGCAGTTCGTTGTCGTTGTCCAGCGTGTTGGCGTCATGGCGGTAGGTGCGCGCAGCCAGCACGCGGTGGATGCGCCGCGCCGCCTGGTGGGCGCGTGCCAGTTCCTCGCGCTCTATCCACTGGCACAGCTCACCGAAGACCCGGCCCCCGGGAAAGGCCCAGTAGCTTTCGACCGGAGCCAGTGCGTCGATGATGGTCTGCACATGGGCCAGGCGGCTGGCACGCTCGGGGTGCTCGGGCGCCAGGATGGCCAGCCGGCTGAGATCGTCCACCAGGCTGATCCAGCCATCGGCACGCATTTCCCAGACGCTGCGGTGGCGGCTGAGGGAGGCACGGGCGCGCGTTTCGGTCGGGGGGCGGGATGTCATCGTTGTCTCCTGGTTTTTTGCCGCATCGCCCGGTGGCTTGCGGCTTTGTGGTGCTCTTGATGTCGATCGCTGGGAAAAGGGGCGTGTCAGGTCATTGGGGCTTGTCCAGTGCTCCCAGGCTGTGCAGGTAGGGGAAGTCGGTGCCGTCCTTGCGGTAGACGGTGAAATCGCAGTCGCGGTCGCGGAAGCTCTTGAGCGGCTGGCCCAGGTTGCTGCGCAGGCCGTGTTCGCGCTCGTGCCGCAGCCGGGCGAAGTCGACCTCGATGGGCATGATCTGGGCGCCGCTGTCGGCCTGGTGGAGCACGTAGCCCGAGGGGTCCACGATGATGGAGCGGCCCACGCCGCCGTCGCCCACGCCGTTCACATCGAAGAAATAGACCTGGTTGGTGACGGCCGAGGCGCGTGCGATGCACAGCTCCACATCGCGGTCGATGGTGTCCGTCATGGTGGGGTGCAGGATCACCTCGGCGCCCATGGCCACCAGCGTGCGCGTGGTTTCCGGAAACCACATGTCGTAGCAGATGGACACGCCGAAACGGCCCGCTCCAGGCACGTCGAACACGCAAAAGCCGGTGCCGCCGGCCACATCGCGCTCATAGGGCCTGAAGGGGAAGAGCTTGCGAAAACGCGTGACGACCTCGCCCTGCGGGTTGATGACGGGCGTGGTGTTGTAGACCACCGTGCCATCGGGGCCGGCCACGCTCTCGAACAGCGAGCCGGGAATCAGCCACAGGCCGGTTTCCCGGGCCAGCCCGCACAGCCGGTCCTCGGTGGGGCCGGGCAGCGGCTCGGCCCTGTCGTGCTTGGGGCCTAGCGCCGCCAGCTCGGAGAACAGCACCATGCGGACCCAGGGAAAACGCGAGCGGATGTGGCGCAGGTAGCCGGCCATGCGCTCCAGGTTGCTGTCGAAGGCGCAAACCTCCATCTGGACGCCGGCAATGCCGAAGGTGGTGGCTGTGCTCATGGCTGCACCTCCTGGCAGGCGGCTTGCCGGGCCGGCAGGGTGCCGCAACGAAAAGCTTTCAACTTCAAGGACATAGGCTGACTGAGGGGCGGAGGGAACCAGGCGGTACGCACAGGTCTTTGAAGTGTCTGGAGGCGGATCATTGAAAAAATATTCGGCTTTCACGCCTTCGATAGCTATACATGGGGGCGAGTCTATGTTCACATTGATCCCAACAAAAGAACCAAATACCGTGAACAAGAGAGAACCAATTTCCCGCGTTGGAAACGCCACGCTTCCGGACTTTGTCAATCGGCATTTCCAACGTAGCGATGCCGAGTACAACCACCGCCAGCTCTACCGCATCGTCAAGGAAGGCATCCTGGGCAAGGCCCTGCCGGCGGGCTCGCGGCTGCCCACCAGCCGCGAGCTGGCGCAGACGCTGGGCATTGCGCGCAACACCATCGTCCAGGTCTATGAGCAACTGGCGCTGGAGGGCCTGGTGCAGGCCGGCGTGGGGCGGGGCACCTATGTGGCCGAGGTGGCGCCGGCCTTCGTGAGCCAGCCGCCGTTGCCGCGCCGCCGTGGCACGCCGCTGTCGCGGCGCGGCAGCGCCATCGTGGGCGGGGCGCGGGCCAGCCACCTGCAGTGGGGCGCGTTCGCGCCGGGCGTGCCCGAACTGCGGCAGTTTCCGGCCGCGCTATGGAGCCGCCTGCACGCCCAGGCCTGGCGCGATCACAACCCGCTGCAACTGAGCTATGCCACGGGTGCGGGCCATCCCGCGCTGCGCGAAGCCATTGCCGAGCACTTGCAGGGCACGCGCGGCGTGGCCTGCAGCGCGGACCAGATCCTGGTGACCAGCGGCGCCCAGCAGGCGCTGCACCTGATTTCCCAGCTGCTGGCCGATCCTGGCGACACCGTCTGGCTGGAGGACCCCGGCTACTGGGGCGCACGCAGCGTGTTCCGCATGGCCGGCCTGCAACTGCAGCCCATCGCGCTGGACGGCGAGGGCCTGGCGCCCACGCCGCAGCAACTGAAGACACCGCCGCGGCTGATGTTCATCTCGCCCTCGCACCAGTACCCCAGCGGCGTGCTCATGGGCCATGGCAGAAGGCGCCAGCTGCTGGACTACGCGGTGGCCCAGCGGGTCTGGATCGTCGAGGACGACTACGACAGCGAGTTCCGCTTCACCTCGCGCCCGCTGCCGGCGCTGCAGGGCCTGGACGAGCATGGCCGCGTGATCTACCTGGGCACCTTCTCCAAGACCATGTTTCCCTCGCTGCGGCTGGCCTACCTCGTGCTGCCCAGCGACCTGGCCGACAGCTTTGCGCGCGCGCTGAGCGAGCTGTTCCGGGAGGGGCAGATCATGCAGCAGATCGTGCTGGCGCAGTTCATGCGGCAGGGCCACTACGTCAACCACATCCGCCGCATGCGCCAGGTCTACGGCGAGCGCCGGCGCGTGCTCATCGACGAGATAGGCCAGCGCCTGGGCACGGCGGTGACCGTGCAGGGCGGAGACGCGGGGCTGCACCTGGTGCTGGGCCTGCCGCCCGGCTCGGACGATGACGCCATTGCGCGGCAGGCACGCAAGCTGGGCGTTCTCACGCGGCCGCTGTCCCTGTACTCGCTCAGGCCCGATCCGGCCCGGGGCCTGGTGCTGGGCTACGGTGCCGTGACGGAGCAGGAGATCCGCCACAGCTTCGGCCTGCTGGCCGAGGTGATAGCGCCCCATCTGCCGTGAATGGGCGACGGGGCCCCTTCACTCCGGTGCGCCATTCACTCCGGCGCGCCATTCACTCCGGTGCGCCAGTGCGCCGGTGCAGCCAGCCCAGCAACTGCGCCTTGTCCATGGGCCGGGCAATGTGATAGCCCTGTCCCTCCTGGCAGCCCATGGCGCGCAGGGCCTGCCAGGCGCTGGCGTCCTCTATGCCTTCGGCCAGGACCTGCAGGCCGAGCTTGCGGCCCAGCTGGGCGATCATTTCGGCGATGCGCGCTTCCTGTGATTCGCCAAGCTGGCGCACGAAGCTGCGGTCGATCTTGATGCGGTCCAGCGGCAGGCGCTCCAGGTAGCTCAGCGAGGAGTAGCCGGTGCCGAAGTCGTCGATGGCAATGGTCACGCCCAGCGTGCGCAGGGCGCTGAGCGTGGCCTGCAGCAGCTGGGTGGGCAGGACCGCGACGGATTCGGTGATCTCCAGTTCCAGCTGCGCACCCTGCAGGCCGTGCTCTGCCAGGGCGTTGCTCACGGTCTGCAGAAAGCCCGGGTCCTGCAGCTGCACGGTGGAGACATTGACGGCCATGCGCCTGGGGGCGCGGCCGGCGTCCAGCAGTTCGCGCATGGTGCGGCAGGCCGTGGCCAGCACCCATTGGCCCAGCGGCACGATGAGGCCCGAATGCTCGGCCACCGGAATGAAGCGGTCGGGCGGCACGAAGCTGCCGTCCTGCCGGCGCCAGCGCAGCAGGGCCTCCAGGCCGACCAAGGCATGGGTTTCCAGGTCCACCTGGGGCTGGTAGACCAGGAAAAGCTGGGCGCCGTCGATGGCGGCGCGCAGGTCGGACAGCAGCAGGGCGCGGTCGCGCGCCTCCATGCCCATCTGCTCGGAGTACTCCAGCAGCTGGCCGCGGTGATCGCGCTTGGCGCGCTTGAGGGCGATGGTGGCGTCCTTGACCAGGTCGGTGCCGGCCTGGCGCTCATGGGGCAGGTACACGTAGCCGCAGGTCAGCGAGACCTTGTGCGGCACGCCGTCCACGGCCAGGGGCTGGCGGGCGCAGTCCAGCAACTGGGCCAGGGCCACCTCGTCGGTGGGGCCCAGGATGCCGAAGGTGTCCGATCCCACGCGCGCCAGCAGCACGCCTGCGGGCAGGGCGCTGGCCAGGCGGCGGGCCATGGCTTCGAGCAGGCGGTCGCCAAAGCGGTGGCCCATCACGTCGTTGGTGGCGCTGAAGTCGTCGATGTCCACCAGGGCCAGCACATGGTCACGCGTGCCGCGCCACACGCATTCGTCCACTTTTTCCACGAAGTGGGCGCGGTTGGGCAGGCAGACCAGGGGGTCGAAGTAGGCGGACTGGTGCAGGCGCTCCAGCAGGCCGCGGTTGTGCAGCAGCGTGCGCAGGTTGGCGCAGAAGACTTCGAGCAGCTGGCGGTCCAGTGCGCTGTGCGAGGCCGGCGCGTCGATGAAGACTGCCATGTCCTGCTCGTCGCCCCGGCCGATGTACAGCGCCACGCCGCGCTGCACGCCGTAGATGTTGCGGCGGGTCTGCAGCGCCTGGCGCAGCAGGCGCAGCCCGCGCGAGGCCAGCACGGTGGCGATGGGCTGGTCGATGAGCCGGGCGAATGGCCCCGTGGCCGCGAGCACGCGGTAGGGCTCGGCCGGGTGCGTGCCCTCCGAGCAGACCAGGCCTTCGCTGGCCACGCCCAGCAAGGTGGCCAGCTGGGTGATCACGCCCCGCGCGAAGGCGTGCAGATTGGTTTCCTCCAGCAGCGAGGCGCTGGAGCGCACCATCAGCTCCAGGCTGCGGCGGTTGGCCTCGATGGCGCACAGCTGCTCGTAGGAGCGCACGGCGGTCACCACGATGGCCAGCAGCCGGTCGGGCGTGAGTTCGGTCTTGGTGCGGCAGTCGTTGATGTCGTAGCGCAGCAGGGTTTCCAGGTCGGGCGCCTGGCCCGGGCGGCCGGTGCGCAGCACGATGCGGCTGTTGCGCAGGCCGGCCGTGTAGCGGATGAAGTCCACCAGGTCCAGCCCGGCGCCCGTGCCATCGGTCACGGCGTCGAGCACCACCACGGCCAGGTCCTGCTCGCTGCGCAGCAGATTGCGCGCCTGCGTGCCGGAGCGGGCGTAGAGGAACACCAGCGGCCGGCCGAACAGGCTGTGGCCTTCCAGCGCCAGGCGGAAGGCGGCGTGTACGTCGGGGTCGCTGTCCACGATCAGCACCCGCCATTCAGGCCCGGGCACGGGCGATGGCGGGGGCGGCTGCAGAGCCGGCTGCAGGAGGGCGGGAGCAGGGGCGGGCGCCCTGGGCGCCCGTGCGCGCATCACGAAACTCATGCCTCAGCCCTGTCTGTGTCCGCGCCGCTCAGGCCGTGGCATGGTCTGCCGCGCGCACGACCTGGTTGCGCCCGCTGCGCTTGGCGGCGTACAGCGCCTCGTCGGCCAGGCTGTAGGCGTCGTCGAAGCGGCCGCCGCTCGGGCGCCAGCTCACGCCGAAGCTGGCCGTGATGCAGCTGGCGTCGGGCAGGCCGAAGGGATGGGCCTCGATGGCGGCGCGCACCTGCTCGGCCACGCACACGGCGCCGTCGCTGTCGTGCTGGGGCAGCAGCACGGTGAATTCCTCGCCGCCCACGCGGCCGATGTGGGCCGTGGCCGGCACGGCGGCCTTGAGGCAGCGCACCACGCCCAGGATCACGCTGTCGCCCACGGGGTGGCCGAAGCTGTCGTTCACGCGCTTGAAGTGGTCTATGTCCAGCACGATCAGGGCCAGCCCCTGCTGGGTGAAGTGGCGGTTCACGCGCTCGATGATGGCCGCGCGGTTGAGCACGCCGGTCAGCGGGTCGTGCGTGGCGCGGTATTCCAGCTCGCCGGCCAGCTCCTGCAGGCGCTGGTTGAGCTGGGTCATCTCCAGCTCGGCCCGGTCGCTGCGGCGCACCAGCCGGCGCGTTTCGCGCAGCAGGCGCTCATAGGCGGTCAGCAGCACGCCCAGGGCCTGGTGGCAGGCCTGGGCGCCGGCTTCTTCGCCCCGGTCATGGGCGGCGCGGGCCGCCAAAAGGGCCTGGTGCTCGGCATCGAAGAGGTCCGCGGGAGCGGCCACGGTGTCCATCACGCCGCCTTCACGGGGTGGCTGGTGAAGGCGATGGCGGGAAAGTCGTCGCGCAGCTCCTCGCCAAACTCGCAGATGGTGTCGTCTTCCTCGTCGTGGTACCAGTGCAGGGCCACGGGCCGGCCGGCCTCGGCGGCGCCGCTCAGTGCCTCGATCAGGTTGAACAGCATCTTGGTGCTGGAGCTGTTGAAGTAGGCTAGCGCGATGTGCACCTCGATGCGCGCCTGCTGCTGCGCCGGCTGCGGCTGGGCCAGGTAGTCCTTGAGGCGGGCCAGGATGCCGCCGTAGAAGGCGGCGGCGTTCTCGGGATAGGACTCGCCACGCAGGTGCAGCGTGTGCGTGTCGAACTGGAAGTCCACTTCCGGGGAACTGGGAGTCGGTGCGATGTAGAGGTTGTCCATGCGTGATCTCGGTGCGTTGTCCGTGCCTGCGGGCCGGGCCTGTCCAGGCCTGGTGCCGGAGCGACGGCTCAGAGCGTGGCTTTCAGGTAGAAGACGGGCCGGCCGTCCACGGTCTGGGCGGGATCGAAGTCGAACTGCAGCGGCTCGCGCGCATCGCGGGCCAGGGTCAGGAAACCCATGCCCGCGCCCTTGCTGCCTTCGGGCGCGTCATCGCGCAGCGACTGGCGGCAGGCCTTCTTGATCTCGTCCAGCGTCATGCTGCGCAGGGCGTCGAGCTTGGCGCGCAGTGCCTCGCCCATGCCCGGCTCGATGGGGTTGGCGCACAGCAGCACGAAGCTGCCGTCGTCCTCGCGGCGGATGCAGACCGCGCCGTGGCGCAGTTCGCCATCGTCCAGGTGGGGCGGGGTCAGGGCATCGGCCGAGTAATGGATGATGTTCTGCGCCATCTCGACAAAGGACGAGAACAGCTTGCGCCGCGTGGGGCCCGGCACGCCGGCCACTTCCAGCTGCAGCCGCACGGCCTCGGCCATGGCCGCGACGATGTTCTGCGAGAAGTAGCCCACGTAGTAGAAGATCACCTGGTGCTGGCGCGCCAGGTGGAAGAAGCTGCCGTACTTGTCGGCGATCTGTGCGGAGGGCATGGGAGGCATTCAGGTTCTGAAGCAGAAAAAGGTCAGGTCGTCGCGGCGGTGGTGCTCGCCCTGCCAGGCCTGCAGGGCGTCCAGCAGGGCGCGGTTGATCTCGGCGGGCGTGCGGCCGGCCTGCTCCAGCAGCAGCTCGCGCACGCGCTTCTTGCCGAAGGTGATGCCGCGCGGGCCGCCGACCTGGTCGATCAGGCCGTCGGTGGTGATGAAGACCAGGGTGGCGGCGGGCAGCTCCAGGTCGATGTTGTTCCAGGCGAAGTCGAACTCGCTGTCCACATAGCCCACGCCCTTGCGCTGGCCATCGAGCACCTCCACCGCCTCGGCGCCGGGGCGCAGCACGAACAGCGCAAGACGCGCGCCTGCAAAGCGCAGGCGCCGGTGCGCGGGCTCGAACCAGAAGCAGGCCGCGTCCAGCCCGTCGTCAGAGCCGGGCGTGCCATCCTTGCCGTCGAGCTGGCCCAGCATCTGCTTGACGCTGCGGTTCACCTGGCCCAGCAGCGCGGCCGGGTCGCGCGGGCCGTGCTCCTTGATGGCCTGGCTCAGGCTGCTGGTGGCGATCAGCGTCATGAAGGCGCCGGGCACGCCGTGGCCTGTGCAATCGGCCACGGTGGCAAACCAGCCATCACCGTCCTGGCTGAACTGGTAGAAGTCGCCGCCGACCACATCGCGCGGCTCCCAGACCAGGTCGGCGCCGGGGCAGGCGCGGGCCAGGGAGTCGCGCGAGCTGCGCAGCAGCGACTGCTGGATCACGCTGGCGTATTCGATGCTGTGCATGATCTGGCGGTTGCGCGCCACCTGCATGTCCGCCACCGCGCGCATCAGCTGCAGACCGTTGCCCACGCCCGCGAACAGGCCGTCGCGCGTGATGATGAAGCCATCGGTCAGCGCCTTTTCGCCGTACTCCACGGTCTTCACGGTCAGGGTGTCTATGTCGGTGGAGGCATCGACCACCAGCGGCTCCTTGTCCATGAAGGCGATGCAGCTCTTCTTGCCGTACAGCTCCATGCGAAACGGCTTGCTGAACTGGGACAGGAAGATGCTGCGGTTGATCAGGCCGATGGGGCGGTTGCCCTCCACCACGGGCAGGCTGATCAGGTCCCGGTGGCGCGTGAAGACCTCGAGCACCTTCTCGTTGGTCTCGTCGGCGGTCATGCAGGGAACGGGGGTACACAGGTCCGCTGCGCTGGGTGGGCGGAAACGTGGCCTGGAATCGCTCAGGTAGGCGCGGGACTCATCCATGGAAGGCACATCGCAAAATTGTTAAGGAATGTTACGTTTTCCTTGTTGCAGTTTTGTGACGCGCACGGCCCTGGTTGGCATGCACTTGTCTTGCGCATAACCATGCGCCAAAAGCTTCGTTGTGGCGTGGCAGGGCGGTTCCTAGCATGGGGGCTTCCACCCATGCAAGCACTGAGGAGAGACGCCGTGAACGCTGTCACCGAAGCCAGCCACCTGAGCACCGTGGCCCAAGACCTGGAGCAGGACCGGCAACAGCCGCTGCAGATCCAGCCCCTGTCCGGCCGCATAGGCGCCGTGGTCCACGGCGCCAGGCTGTCGGGCGAGCTGGCGGCCGAACAGTTCACGCAGATCCATGCGGCCCTGCTGCGCCACCGCGTGCTGTTCTTCCGGGGCCAGCACCATCTGACGGATGCATCGCACCAGGCCTTCGGGCGGCTGTTCGGCGAGATCGAATCGCACCCCACCGTGCCTGCCCCGGACGGCACGGCCTTTCTGGAGCTCAATTCCCAGCATGGCGGCCGCGCCGATTCCTGGCATACCGACGTCACCTTCAAGGCGGCCTTTCCCAAGGTCTGCGTGCTGCGCGCCGTCACGCTGCCCGGCCATGGCGGCGACACCGTCTGGGCCAATACCGTGGCTGCCTATGAGGGCCTGCCCGAGCCGCTCAGGCAACTGGCCGAGCAGCTGTGGGCCGTGCATGGCAACGACTACGACTACGCCGAGAACTTCCGCCAGAACGCGGCCAGCCAGACCGAGACCGCAGGCCGCGCCAGCTACCGCAAGGTGTTCACGCGCAAGACCATCGAGTCGGAGCAGCCGCTGGTGCATGTGCACCCCGAGACCGGAGAGAAGGCGCTGCTGCTGGGCCACTTCGCCAAGCGCATCAAGGGCCTGCGCGCCAATGAATCGACGGCGCTGCTGCAGCTGTTCAACGAACGCATCATCCGGCTGGAGAACACCGTGCGCTGGCAGTGGGCGCAGGGCGACGTGGCCATCTGGGACAACCGCGCCACGCAGCACTACGCCATCAACGACTACGGCGATGCCCACCGCGTGGTGCGCCGCGTCACCGTGACCGGCACCGTGGCCACCAGCGTGGACGGCCGCCACAGCGTGGACATCACGGTGCCCGAGCCGCTGGCGGCCTGACTGCCCGTGCTATCGGGCAGCGCGCTGCCTGACCGCGTCTTCGTGCAGCGACTCGCTGAGCTGGTCCACGACGATGGACCACGACGCATCGGCCTTGAGCTGCTCGGCCAGGAACTGGCGCTGCGCGTCGCTCCAGTAGGGCGCATCCACCACATCCACATCGGCGGCCAGCTGGTGCGCGCGGATGAAATCGGCAATGGCCTGGTCACTGGCATCCAGGCCCAGCTGCAGGAAGAGATTGGACATGCGTACGACGGAGTTGTTCATGAAGGCGTGTGGATGTGTGTGGGTTGAGAGGGCGCTATCTTCCCCGATTTGACCGGCCCTGCGGACCGGTTGCGGTCATTCGTTGCGCGGGTAGGTGCAGGCTGACAGCCTGCCGCGCTCCGGGCCAGCGTGCGCGCGGCGACCGCCCCACTAGCATGGGGACATGATCACTGCTTTCCCCGTTTCCGCATGGCCGCCGACCTGATCGTGGCCCGCCCCGAAGGCCTGTACTGCGCGGCCGGCGACTTCTACATCGACCCCTGGCGGCCCGTGGACCGGGCCGTGATCACGCATGGCCACTCCGACCACGCGCGCGCCGGCCACGCCCATTACCTGGCCCATGACGACAGCGAGGGCGTGCTGCGCGCACGGCTGGGGGTGGACATCACGCTGCAGACCCTGCCGTATGGCGAAGCCATCGATCACCACGGCGTGCGCATCTCCCTGCACCCGGCCGGCCATGTGCTGGGATCGGCCCAGGTGCGGCTGGAGCATGGCGGCCAGGTCTGGGTGGCATCGGGCGACTACAAGACCGAGGCCGATGGCACCTGCACCCCCTTCGAGCCCGTGCGCTGCGACACCTTCATCACCGAATCCACCTTCGGCCTGCCCATCTACCGCTGGCCCCGCCAGCCCGAGCTCATGGCCGACATCAACGCCTGGTGGCAAGCCAATGCGGCCCAGGGCCGGCCCTCGGTGCTGCTGTGCTATGCCTTCGGCAAGGCCCAGCGCATCCTGCACGGGGTGGACCGCCGCATCGGCCCCATCGTCGTGCATGGCGCGGTGGAGCCGCTCAATGCCGTGTACCGCGCCGCAGGCGTGGACCTGACGCCCACGCTGCGCGTGACCGACCCCGGCGTGGATGCACAGCTGCTCAAGACCGCCCTGGTGCTGGCGCCGCCTTCGGCGCAGGGCACGCCGTGGATGCGCCGCTTTCCCGGCCATTCCGATGCCTTTGCCAGCGGCTGGATGCAGCTGCGCGGCACGCGCCGGCGCCGTGGCGTGGACCGGGGCTTTGTCATGTCCGACCATGCCGACTGGCCCGGCCTGCAGTACGCCATAGGCGCCACGGGCGCCGAGCGTGTCTTCGTCACGCATGGCAGCGTGGCGGTGCTGGTGCGCTGGCTGCGCGAGCAGGGCCTGGATGCGCAAGCCTTCCAGACCGAATACGGCGATGAGGACGAAGCTCCCGCCGCCCAGGCTGCACCGGACGAGGCGCCCGCGCCATGAAGGATTTCGCCGCCCTCTACCGCGCGCTGGACGCCAGCACCGCCAGCCGCGACAAGCAGGCCGCGCTGCAGGCCTATCTGCGCGCCGCCGCGCCTGCCGATGCGGCCTGGGCCGTCTACTTCCTGGCCGGCGGCAAGCCGCGCCAGCTGGTGCCCACCAAGGTCTTGAAGGAGCTGGCGCGCGAGGCTGCCGGCCTGCCCGAATGGCTGTTCGACGAAAGCTACGAGGCCGTGGGCGACCTGGCCGAAACCATTGCGCTGCTGCTGCCGCCACCCGGTGACGCGCACGACCTGGGCCTGGCCGCCTGGGTCACGGACCACCTGCTGCCGCTGCGCGGCATGGCGCCCGAGGCGCTGGCGGATACGCTGCGCATGCAATGGGCGCGGCTGGCGGCCGATGAGCGGCTGGTCTACTTCAAGCTGATCACTGGTGCCTTCCGGGTCGGCGTGTCGCGGCTGCAGGTCACGCAGGCGCTGGCGGCCGTCAGCGGGGTGGATGCCAAGCGCATCGCCCAGCGGCTCATGGGCTACACCCACATCGGCGCGCGGCCCGGGGCAGCCGACTACCTGCGGCTGGTGGCAGGCGAGGAAGAGGGCGATGACGCGCATTCGGGCGAAGCCCGTGGCCACCCCTATCCCTTCTTCCTGGCCCATCCGCTGCAGTTGCCGCTGGAGCAGTTCGACGCCGTGCTGGGCCCGCCGTCCCAATGGGTGGTGGAGTGGAAATGGGACGGCATACGCGCCCAGATCGTGCGGCGCGGCAGCGGTGACGCGCTGGGCACCTGGATCTGGTCGCGCGGCGAGGAACTGGTGAGCGAGCGCTTCCCCGAGCTGCAGGCCATGGGCGATGCCTTGCCTGCGGGCACCGTGATCGACGGCGAGATCGTCGTCTGGGCCGCGCAGCAGGGCGAGGCGCCCGCCCATGTGCGCCCCTTTGCCGACCTGCAAAAGCGCATAGGCCGCAAGACCCTGGGCCCCAAGCTGCTGCGCGAGCTGCCCGTGGTGCTGCTGGCCTATGACTTGCTGGAGGAGGGCGGCCAGGACCTGCGCGCGCTGCCCCAGCATGAACGGCGCGCGCGGCTGGAGCGGCTGGTGGCCCTGGTGGCGCACCCGGCGCTGCTGCCCAGCCCCGTGCTGGCAGGTGACAACTGGCAGGCCCTGGCCGAACTTCGCGAGCAGGCCCGTTCCCTGGGTGTGGAGGGCATGATGCTCAAGGCCCGCGATGCCGCCTACGGCGTGGGCCGCACCAAGGACAGCGGCGTGTGGTGGAAGTGGAAGATCGATCCGCTGAGCGTGGATGCCGTGCTCATCTATGCGCAGCGCGGCCATGGCCGTCGCGCCAGCCTCTACAGCGACTACACCTTTGCCGTCTGGAACGCGCCGCCCGGCACCGAGGGCCGCGCCCTCGTGCCCTTCGCCAAGGCCTATTCGGGCCTGACCGATGCCGAAATGGCACGCGTGGACGCCGTCATCCGCAAGACCACGGTGGAGAGCTTCGGCCCCGTGCGCAGCGTGCGGCCCACCCTGGTGTTCGAGCTGGGCTTCGAGGGCATTGCGCGCAGCGCACGCCACAAGAGCGGCATTGCCGTGCGCTTTCCGCGCATGCTGCGCTGGCGCGAGGACAAGCCTGTGCAGGAGGCCGACTCCATCGACACGCTGGCCGCCCTGCTGCCGCACTCCGACCCGTGACCGATGAATGACCGACCCGTGACCCACCCTTGACGCACCGCGCCATGGCCACCCGTTCCCCCCACCCCCTCGCCACCGCCTGGCTTGCCGCACGGGGCTGGAAGCCCTTTGCCTTCCAGCGCGCCGTGTGGAAGGCGCTGGCCCAGGGCCACAGCGGCCTGCTGCATGCCACCACGGGCGCAGGCAAGACCTATGCGGTCTGGCTGGGCGCCTTGCAGGCCTTTGCGCAGGCCTCCAAGGCGCCTGCCCAGGCCCCATCCAGCAGGAGAAAACCCGCCGCCGCGCCGCTGACGGTGCTGTGGATCACGCCCATGCGCGCCCTGGCGGCCGACACGCTCAAGGCGCTGCAGACGCCCTTGCAGGCGCTGGCCCAGGGCCATCCCGCGCTGGCGCGCTGGACCGTGGGCGCACGCACGGGCGATACGGGAAGCGCCGAGCGCAGCGCGCAGTCGCGCCAGCTGCCCACCGTGCTGGTCACCACGCCCGAGAGCCTGTCCCTGCTGCTGGCGCGGGCCGATGCGCGCGAGCTGCTGGGCTCCGTGCGCCTGGTGGTGGCCGATGAATGGCACGAGCTGCTGGGCAACAAGCGCGGCGTGCAACTGCAGCTGGCCCTGGCGCGGCTGCGCGGCTGGAGCCCGCAACTGAGCGTCTGGGGCATGTCGGCCACGCTGGGCAATCTGGACGAAGCCATGCAGACCCTGCTGGGCCTGGACGACGATGGCCAGCCGCGGCCCGGCGTCTTGGTCCAGGGCCAGGTGGACAAGCGCCTGGTGGTGGACACCTTGCTGCCCGACCGGCCCGAGCGCTTTTCCTGGGCCGGCCACCTGGGCCTGGCCATGCTGCCGGCCGTGGTGCGCGAGCTGGAGGCCACGGCAGGCTCCACCTTGGTCTTTGTGAATGTGCGCTCGCAGGCGGAGCTTTGGTACAAGGCGCTGCTGGAGGCCCGGCCCGACTGGGCCGGCCTGCTGGCCATACACCATGGCTCTCTGGACCGGGGTGTGCGCGAATGGGTGGAGGCCGGGCTCAAGGCCGGCACGCTCAAGGCCGTGGTCTGCACCAGCAGCCTGGACCTGGGCGTGGACTTCCTGCCCGTGGAGCGCGTGCTGCAGATCGGCTCGGCCAAGGGCATTGCACGGCTGCTGCAGCGCGCGGGCCGCTCGGGCCATGCGCCGGGCCGACCCTCGCGCATCACCCTGGTGCCCACGCACAGCCTGGAGCTGGTGGAGGCCGCCGCCGCCCGCGCCGCCGTGCGCGCGCAGCAGGTGGAAATGCGCGCCAGCCCCCGCCAGCCCGTGGACGTGCTGGTGCAGCACCTGGCCACCGTGGCCCTGGGCGGCGGCTTCGTGCCCGATGAGCTGTATGCCGAAGTGCGCCGCGCCGTCGCCTACGCCGGGCTGGCGCCTGCGGTCTGGCAGTGGTGCCTGGACTTCGTGCACCGCGGCGGCCCCTCGCTGGCCGCCTATCCCGACTACCAGCGCGTGCGGCCCGACGGGGAGGGCATCTGGCGCATGCCCGACGCGCGGCTGGCGCGCAGGCACCGCGCCAACATCGGCACCATCGTCAGCGACGCCAGCATGAGCGTGCAGATCCTGCACGGCGCGCGGCTGGGCAGCATGGAAGAGAGCTTTCTGTCGCGCCTGTCGCCCGGCGATGCCTTTGTCTTCGCGGGCCAGGTGCTGGAGCTGGTGCGCATCGAGGACATGACCGCCTACGTGCGCCGCGCCGCCAGAACGCGGCCCACCGTGCCGCGCTGGGCGGGCGCGCGCATGCCGCTGTCCACCGTGCTGGCCGACTTCGTGGTGCAGCAATTGGCGCTGGCGGCAGCGGGCGACTACCACTCGCCCGAGCTGCGCTGCGTGCGCCCCCTGCTGGAGGTGCAGCAGCGCTGGTCGGCCCTGCCCACGCCCGGCACGCTGCTGGCCGAAACCCTGCGCACGCGCGAAGGCTGGCATCTCTTCCTCTACCCCTTTGCGGGCCGCCATGCCCATACGGGGCTGGCCAGCCTGCTGGCCTGGCGTGCCGCGCAGGGCGAGACGGGCACCTTCTCCATCGCCGTCAACGACTACGGGCTGGAGCTGCTGAGCGCCACCGAGCGTGACTGGGCCGCCATGCTGCCCGAACTGCTGCGCGCCGAGCCGGCCCAGGCCGTGGCAGTGCCCGGGCGCGTGTCCGCCAGCCAGGCGGTCGCCACGCGCAACACCGCCAATGCCAACCGCCACTGGGACCAGGCCGCCGACGACGCCCACCTGACGGGCGATGACGCCCGCCACGCCCTGCTGCACGAAGTGCTGGCCAGCCTCAACGCCACCGAGATGGCAAGGCGGCGCTTCCGCGAGATAGCGCGGGTGTCCGGCCTGATCTTCCAGAGCCACCCGGGCGAGCGCCGCAGCGCGCGCCAGCTGCAGGCCTCGGCCCAGCTGTTCTTCGAGGTGTTTCGCAAGTACGACGACAGCAACCTGCTGCTGCGCCAGGCCGATGAGGAAGTGCTGAGCCAGGAACTCGATGTCGCCCAGCTGCTGGCCGCGCTGCGCCGCATGCAGGCGCAGCAGCTGGTAGTGAGCGCGCTGCGCCGGCCCAGCCCGTTTGCCTTTCCGCTGATGGTGGAGCGCTTTCGCGAAAAGCTCACCAACGAGCACCTGGCCGACCGCATCGCGCGCATGCTGGCCCAGCTGCACGAGGCGGCAGACGCCGGCGGGGCAGCCAGCGAGCCGCGCACGCAGGACCTGGTCCCGCCCGATCCACCGCTGCGTCCACGGAAAAAGCCCAAGGCAGACCAGCCCCCCGCCGTGGACGAGGATACGGCCGCCGTGCGCCGCACGCTGGATTTCTCGCTGCAGGCCACCGATGGCCCCGAGGCCGATGCCGCCAGCCACCGCCCGCGCCGCGTGCGCAAGCCCTCGCGGCCCTTGCCGCTGCTGTAGAACCATTGCACCGCTGATGAAAGGCCACGCACCGTTGCCAAGTCCTTTTTCCCCCGACGCCCTGGCCGGCAGCCTGGGCATCCTCCTGGCGGGCGAGCCCGTCCACCTGCTGGCCCAGCACGCCCTGTGGTGGCCCGCCCAGGGCACGCTGTTCATTGCCGACCTGCACCTGGGCAAGGCCGCCACCTTCCGCGCGCGCGGCATTCCCGTGCCGGCCGGCACCACCCAGGGCAACCTGGACAGGCTGTCGGCGCTGCTGCAGGGCCTGCCGGTGCGCCGGCTGGTCGTTCTGGGCGACTTCCTGCATGCCGCGCAGGCCCGCACGCCGTCCGTGCTGGCCGCCCTGGCCGACTGGCGACTCCGCCACGCGGCGCTGGAGGTGGTGCTGGTGCGTGGCAACCACGACAGCCATGCGGGCGACCCGCCGTCCGCGCTGGGCATCGGCGTGGTGGACGAGCCCTGGCGCCTGGGGCCATTCGCGGGCTGCCATTACCCGCAGGAGGCTCCTGCCTGCCATGTGCTGGCCGGCCATGTCCACCCCGCCGTCGTGCTGCGCGGCCCGGGGCGAGATGCGCTGCGCCTGCCGTGCTTTGCCGTCCATGCCGGCTTCACCCTGCTGCCGGCCTTCGGCCTGTTCACCGGCATGGCCAGCCTGCCGCCCGGTCCTGGCCTCCAGTGCTTTGCCGTGGGCGGCGGGCGGGTCTGGGCCGTTCCCGGTGGAGGGAGCGGGATGTAATCAGGCGTAATTTTCTGAAGGATCGTTGTTCCCTACAGTGCGCTTGCGCCCGCACGGCGGGGCAGCAGAAAGCGCCGCAGCGCTTTTTTGATCCATCAGGAGAGATGCATGGGCGTTCAACTCAACTTCGTCAATCAATCGAACGACGCAAACAACTCGCAGATCGTCATCTTCCAGAAAAACGTGGCCAGCGATTTCGAGGAACTGGCCGTGGCCTGGCGGGTCATCAAGTACTGCGGCCAAGGCGACAACCACCCATTCACCTTCCCGCTGGGCCTGCAGGTCGGTGCCAGCGACAGCTATGGCAACCACACGCCCCAGCTGGAGGCGCAGTTCGGCCAGCAGTTCCAGCTGTCCCTGAGCAGCAGCGGCGATCGCCTGGCGCCCGCAGGCTATGGCGCAAGCTCCAACGAAGTGCAGGTGCTCAACTCGCTGCCCCGGGGCGCCATCAATGCCAGTTGCTACAAGGACGGCCGGCTGCTGGCCGTCAAGACCGCGATTGCCCCCCAGCAAAAGGCCGTGTTCGAATTCAAGCCCACCATCTGGATCGGCGTGGTCTCGCAGATCGAGCAGGGCCAGGTCATGAACTCGGCCATCCTGAGCGACATCAACACCGAGATCTCCCTGCTGGGCATCTCGCGCGCCGACATCGTGATGCGAGGCGGCGGTGCGGGCGCCGGGTCCACGCCGTTGTCGTTCACGCTGGAGAATGTCGTGATGTGCTGAGGCCTGCCCCGCACCCCCGACTGGGGGGCAGGCACTTCGGATGACGACTCCGTGACAGTTGTCACACCTCTGTCATGGAGGCGGCCAAGAATCCCGCACTTGTCCGGCCCGCGCAGGCCACTCCCCGCAGGTGCCCCACCCATCCATGACTGACGCAGCCTCCCCCCTGGCCCAGGCCAATGAAGACGCAGGCCTGATCTGCGGCTGGCGGTTTTTCTGCGACACGCAGCGGCGTGTGGAGGCCATGACGGCGCAGTCGGCCGCGCAGTGGCTGGGCGCAGAGCGTCCGCTCACCGAGCCCGGCCGGCGCGACTTCCTGTGGCTGCACTTCAACCTGGCCAATACCCAGTCCCTGCGCTGGCTGCAGCGCCACGCCGCGCTGCCCGAAGTCTTCTACACCACGCTGCGCGAGGGCCTGGCCTCCACGCGCATCGAGCGCTCCGATGACTCCCTGGTCGCCGTGCTCAACGATGTGAATTTCGAGTTCAACTTCGAGTCGGCCGACATCGCCACGCTGTGGATCTGCCTGGACGAGCGCCTGGTCGTCACCGCGCGCACCCAGCCGCTGCGCTCGGTCGACGCGCTGCGTGCCGGCGTGCGCCAGGGCGACAGCCCCGCCAGCACCGCCGAGCTGCTGGAACACCTGATGCGCACCCAGGCCGACGTGCTGGTCAAGGTGGTGCGCGAGACCACGGCGCGCGTGGACGACATCGAAGACGCCATCATCGCGCAGCGCTACCACCATCCGCGCGCCCACCTGGGCCGGCTGCGCCGGCTGCTGGTGCGCCTGCAGCGCCTGCTGGCGCCCGAGCCCGCCGCGCTGTTCCGCCTGCTGCAGCAGCCCCCCGCCTGGATGGGCGAGGACGACCGCCGCGGCCTGGCCGCCGCCAGCGAGGAGTTCTCGCTCATGCTGCGCGACATGCAGACCCTGCAGGACCGCATCAAGCTGCTGCAGGAAGAAGTGGCCGCCGCCGTGAACGAGGACAACAGCAACAGCCTCTTCGTGCTGACCGTGGTCACCGTGCTTGCCCTGCCCATCAACATCCTGGCCGGCCTGTTCGGCATGAACGTGGGCGGCATACCGCTGGCAGAGCACGAGCACGGCTTCTGGATCGTGGTGTCCATCGTGATCGCCTTCACCGTCATCGCCGCCTGGCTGGCGTTTCGCAAGAAGCGGTACAGGGATTAGCGTCTCAGGCCGCCACAGCCCTTGCCCTCGCCCCGAACGCCACCGCCCGCAACTTGCCCAGCAGCGGCCACACCAGCATCAGCAGGGCCAGCGTGGTGATGGTGCCCGACAGGCCGTTGTGCCAGAAGATGCCCAGCTCGCCCTGGCTGGAGAGCATGCTCTGGCGGAAGGCGTCTTCCATGCGGTCGCCCAGCACGATGGCCAGCACCATGGGCGCCAGCGGGTAGTCGAGCTTCTTGAAGACATAGCCGACCACGCCGAAGACCAGCATGAGCCAGATGTCCGTGGCGTTGCCGTGCACGGTGAAGGCGCCGATGGCGCAGACCATGAGGATCATGGGCGCGACGATGGAAAACGGCACGCGCAGGATGGCGGCGAACAGCGGCACGGTGGCCATGACGATGACCAGGCCGGCGATGTTGCCCAGGTACATGCTGGCGATCAGGCCCCAGACGAAGTCCTTTTGCTCGGTGAACAGCAGCGGGCCGGGCTGCAGCCCCCAGATCATCAGCCCGCCCAGCAGCACGGCCGCCGTGGCCGAGCCCGGAATGCCCAGGGCCAGCATCGGCAGCAGGGCCGAGGTGCCGGCCGCGTGGGCGGCGGTCTCGGGGGCGAGCACGCCTTCGGGGTTGCCCTTGCCGAAGCTGTCGGGGTCGCGCGAGAACTTCTTGGCCAGCCCGTAGCCCATGAAGCTGGCCGCCACGGCGCCGCCGGGCGTCACGCCCATCCAGCAGCCCACCAGGGCCGAGCGCAGCATGGTCAGCCAGTAGCGCGGCAGCCGGGCCCAGGTCCTGAACACCACCTTGAGGTCGATGGAGGCCTTCTTGCCCTTGAAGGCCAGGCCTTCCTCGATGGTCATCAGGATCTCGCTGATGCCGAACAGGCCGATCACCACCACCAGGAAATCAAAGCCGCGCAGCAGCTCGGTGGAGCCGAAGGTCATGCGCAGGTCGCCCGAGATGGTGTCCATGCCCACGGCCGCCAGCAGCAGGCCCACGGCCATGGCGGCCACGATCTTGGCCTTGGGCTCCTTGCCCATGCCGATGAAGGAGCAGAACGTCAGGAAGAAGACCGCAAAGAACTCCGGCGGCCCGAACTGCAGCGCGAACGAGGCCACGACCGGCGCCAGGAAGGTGATCAGCATCACGCCCGAGATGGCGCCGATGAACGAGCCCGTGAAGGCCGTGGTCAGCGCCGCCCCGGCGTGGCCCTGCTGGGCCATGGGATAGCCGTCGAAGGTGGTGGCCACCGACCAGGCCTCGCCCGGGATGTTGAACAGCACCGAGGTGATGGCGCCGCCGAACAGCGCCCCCCAGTAGATGCACGACAGCAGGATGATGGCCGAGGTCGGCGACATGCCGAAGGTCAGCGGCAGCAGGATGGCCACGCCGTTGGGGCCGCCCAGGCCCGGCAGCACGCCGACCACGATGCCCAACAGGATGCCCGTGAGCATCAGCCCCGTGTTCTGCCAGGTGGTGACGGCCGCGAAGCCGTGCGCAAGGTATTGGAGTTCGTCCATGGTGTTGCTCCGTGGCGGCGACAGGGGTCAATAGCCGAGCCAGGCTTCAAGCGGACCCTTGGGCAGGGGCACCTTGAACTGGATCTCGAAGACGTAGAACAGCAGCACGCTGGTGAAGCCCGACAGTGCCACGGCCTTCCACCAGGGATAGCGGCCCGCAAACACCATGAAGCCCGTGATGAACAGCACCGAGGCCGCGTAGATGCCCAGCGGCGCGATCACGGCGATGTAGGCCGTCAGCGGCAGCAGCACCTGGGCCACGCGCCTGAGCTGCAGCCAGCTGGCGAACTGCTCCTGGCTGCGGCTGCGCAGCGCCTGCACGAAGACGGCGATGGCGCAGATGCCCAGCACGGCGCCCACGCGCAGCGGGAAGTAGCCGGCCTGCGGGCCGGTGTCGCTCCAGCCCGCGCCAATGCGCTGGTTGTCCCAGACCACGAGCACGGCCAGCGCCAGCAGCACGGCGGCCACGCCGTACTCCACATGGCGGCGGGACAGGCCGGGGGCCTGGGCTTCGGTGGCGGGGATGGATTCGGTGGCCGCGCTGGCGGGCTGGCCCGGGGCTGCTGCTGCCGCTGCATTGGAGGAGGGCGGGGCAAGGTGGATGGCGGTGTCCATGGCGCGGCTCCTCACTTGGCGGCGGCGGCCACGCTGGCCGACAGGAAGCCGGCCTTCTTCATGATGTCGAGGTGGCGCGTCTCGTCCTTGGCCAGGAAGTCCACGAAGGCCTGCCCCGTCATGTACTCGGGCTTGAGCGCGTTTTTCTCCAGGTACTCCTTCCACTCGGGCGTGGCCACCACCTTTTGCATCACGCCTGCATAGAACTGCGCCTGCTCGGGCGTGGTGCCGGGCGGCAGGAAGAAGCCGCGCAGCATGGTGTATTGCACATCCAGGCCCTGCTCCCTGCAGGTGGGGATGTCCGACAGCGCCTGGCTGCCCGTGACCTTGGCCGTGTACTCGATGCGCTGCGTGTCGAACACGCACAGCGCCCGCACCTGGCCCGCGCGCCACTGCGCCATGGACTCGCTGGGGTTGTTGACGTTGGAGTCGATGTGCTTGCCCACCAGCTGGGTGCTGGCCTCGCCGCCGCCCTTGTAGGGGATGTAGGTGAACTTCACGCCGGCGGCCTGTTCCATGTTGGCGGTGATGATCTGGTCCTCGCGCTTGGAACTGGTGCCGCCCATCTTGAACTTGCCGCCGGCCTGCCGCGCTGCGGCCAGGTAGTCGGCGGGCGTCTGGTAGCCGGTCTCGGCATTGACCCAGAGCACGAACTGGTCCTGGGCAATCATGGCCACGGGATTCAGGTCGCGCCACTGGAAGGGCAGGGCCGTGGCCATGGGCAGGGTGAAGATGGCCGTGGAGGCCACCAGCAGCTTGTGCGGGTCGCGCGCCGAGGCCTTGACATCCAGAATGCCCTCGGCGCCGGAGGCGCCCGCCTTGTTGAGGATGACCACGGGCTGCTCGATCAGCTTGTGTTTGGTGACGATGGCCTGGATCACGCGTGCCATCTGGTCCGAGGCGCCACCGGCCGAGAACGGCACGACGAGTTCGACGGACTTGGCGGGCTTCCACTGCGCCCAGGCGGCAGGGGCTGAGAGGGCGCAGAGGGCGGTGGCGGCGAGGGTGGCGACGGCAGTTGCCGCCAGGCGGTTGCGGGGCGATGTCATGTCTCTTGTCTCCTGTTATTTCCTGGTATTGGTGCAATCCACGATCAAGGGGGCGAGCCATGTGCTCCGGCTCTGCCAAGGGTTTTCGGCGCGGGGCCGATGGGTTCAGGCGGCCTTGCGCAGCGCACCGGCTGCGGCGTGGGCAGCGAAGTAGTCCATGGACGCCTGCACGCCGCTGCCGGCCAGCCGGATGCCGGACAGCTTCAGGCCCATCTCCACGCCCGCCACCATGGCCAGCAGCGTCAGGTCGTTGCTGTCGCCCAGGTGGCCCATGCGGAACATGCGGCCCTTGAGCTTGCCCAGGCCCGCACCCAGCGACAGGTCGAAGCGCGTGTGGATCAGGCGGCGCAGGGCGTCGGCATCCGCGCCTTCGGGCGTGATCACGCCGGTGAGCACGGGCGAGTAGACCTGCGGATCGGCGCACTGGATGGGCAGGCCCCAGGCCTGGACGGCGGCGCGCACGCCGGCCGCCCAGCGCTGGTGGCGCGCAAACACCGTGTCCAGCCCTTCGGCCAGCAGCATGTCCAGCGATTCGGACAGGGCGTACAGCAGGTTGGTGTTGGGCGTGTAGGGCCAGTAGCCGGTCTGGTTCATCTCCACGATCTCGTCCCAGGCCCAGAACGATTTGGGCAGCTTGGCGCTTTTGGCGGCCTCCAGCGCGCGTGGCGACAGCGCGTTGAAGCTGATGCCGGGCGGCAGCATCAGGCCCTTTTGCGAGCCGCTGATGGTCACATCCACGCCCCATTCGTCATGGCGGTAGTCGGCACTGGCCAGGCCCGAGATGGTGTCCACCAGCAGCAGGGCCGGGTGGCCCGCCGCGTCGATGGCCCGGCGCACGGCGGCGATGTCGGAGGTCACGCCCGTGGAGGTCTCGTTGTGCACCACGCACACGGCGCGGATCCGGCGCTCCGTGTCCTTGCGCAGCCGCGCCTCGATCAGCCCGGCCTGCACGCCATGGCGCCAGCCCGGCGCCTGGGGCAGGTGCTCGTCGCTGCCGCCATAGGACAGGAATTCGGTGGACAGGCCCAGGCGCGTGGCCATCTTCTGCCACAGCGAGGCGAAGTGGCCGGTCTCGAACATCAGCACATGGTCGCCAGGGCTGAGCGTGTTGATCAGGGCCGCCTCCCAGGCGCCCGTGCCGGAGGCCGGATAGATCACCACCGGATGCCGGGTCTTGAAGACCTGCTGGATGCCGGCCAGCACCTTGAGGCCGAGCTGGCCGAACTCCGGCCCCCGGTGGTCGATGGTGGGCAGGCTCATGGCCCGCAGGATGCGGTCGGGAACCGGGCTGGGGCCGGGGATCTGGAGGAAGTGGCGGCCCGTGGGATGGTTGTCGAGCGTGAGCATGGTGCGTCCTTTTCAAGGAAATGCCAGGTCGGTCTGCGGGGGAGGGTGTTTGCGAATTTTTGCATTCAAAATTCATAAATGCCTTGGTGATAACCATGAATGCCTTGAGAAATGCTTGCGTAAAAATGAATGCAAAATTCATTCGACCAGGAGAATCCATGGCGGAGATCATCGAGATTTCGCGGCTTGCCCTGCACGACCAGGTAGCGGCGCGGCTGCGCACCTGGCTGGTGGAGGGGCGCATACCGCCCGGTGCCAAGCTCAACGAGCGCGCGCTGTGCGAGCAGTTGCGCGTCTCGCGCACGCCGCTGCGCGAGGCCATCAAGCTGCTGGCCTCCGAAGGGCTGGTGGACCTGGTGCCCAACCGCGGCGCCGTGGCCGTGCGCCTGGGCGAGGCCGATGTGCTGCAGACCTTCGAGGTGCTGGCGGGGCTGGAGGGCATGTCGGGCGAGCTGGCCGCGCAGCGCATCAGCGAGCAGCAACTGGCCGAGGTGCGGGCCCTGCACTTCGAGATGCTGGCCAGCCATGCGCGCCAGGACCTGTCCGGCTACTACCGGCTCAATGCGCTGATCCACTCGGCCATCAACCGCGCCGCCGCCAACCCCGTGCTGGCCGAGACCTATGGCCGCATCAACGCCCGCGTGCAGTCGCTGCGCTTTCGCACCAACCAGGACGCGGCCAAGTGGAAGCGCGCCGTCCAGGAGCACGAACGCATGCTGGAGGCGCTGCAGGCGCGCGATGCCGCCGCGCTGCGCCAGGTGCTGGTGGCCCACCTGGAGCACAAGCGCGACACCGTCATCGCCCTGCTCAAGGCAGGCCAGATCTACCCACGAACCATGAACGAATGAGAGCCGCCATGCTGATGGAATCCACGCACCGCCTTGCCGCTTCCCCCGACGACACCGTGCCCGGCCCCGGCACCGTGCTGCCGCCCGACGATGTCAGCCAGATGCTGGCGCGCCGCCTGCGCTCGGACACGCGCGGCCAGGTCCTGTTCGACGCCGCCTCGCGCGGGCGCTATGCCACCGATGCCTCCATCTACCAGATCATGCCGGTGGGCGTCTTCGTGCCCACCTGCGAAGAAGACATCGCCACGGCCCTGCAGATCGCCCGCGAGCTGAAGGTGCCCGTGCTGCCGCGCGGCGGCGGCACCAGCCAGTGCGGGCAGACCACGGGCGCGGCCCTGGTGATCGACAACAGCAAGCATTTGCGCAACATCCTCTCGGTGGACCCCGATGCAGGCATTGCCGAGGTCGAGCCCGGCCTGGTGCTGGACCACCTCAACGCCCGGCTCAAGAAGCTCGGCCTGTGGTATCCGGTGGACGTATCGACCAGCGCCCAGGCCACGCTGGGCGGCATGGCGGGCAACAACTCCTGCGGCTCGCGCTCCATTGCCTACGGCAACATGGTGCACAACGTGCGCGGTGCCCGCGCCTGGATGGCCGATGGCGAGCTGCTGGACTTCGGCCCCGTCGCCCAGGCCACGGGCCGCGCGGCGCGCATTGCGCAGTTCGTGCACGGGCTGGCGCAACAGCATCGCGAGGACATTCACGCCCACTGGCCCAAGGTCATGCGCCGCGTGGCGGGCTACAACCTCGACATCTTCGACAACCAGAGCGAGCGGCCCTACACGGCCGACGGCAGCGTCAACCTGGCCCATCTGCTGATAGGCGCCGAGGGCACGCTGGCCTACACGCGCTCGCTCACCCTGCAGCTCAGCGCGCTGCCACGTGCCAAGGTGCTGGGGGTGGTGAACTTTCCCACCTTCCACGCGGCCATGGACTCGGCCCAGCACATCGTGAAGCTGGGCCCCACGGCCGTGGAGCTGGTGGACCGCACCATGATCGAACTGGGCCTGGCCAACCCGGCCTTCAAGCCCACCATAGAGACCGCACTCATCGGCCGCCCGGCTGCCATCTTGCTGGTGGAATTCGCCGGCGACGACCGCGCCGCGCTGCTGGCGCGGCTGCGCCAGCTGGTGGAACTCATGGGCGAGCTGGGCCTGCCCGGCAGCGTGGTGGAAATGCCCGAGGAAGCGGCCCAGAAAAACCTCTGGGAAGTGCGCAAGGCGGGGCTGAACATCATGATGAGCCTCAAGGGCGACGGCAAGCCCGTGAGCTTCATCGAGGACTGCGCCGTGCCGCTGCAGCACCTGGCCGAGTACACCGATGCGCTCACCGAAGTGTTCGCGCGCCATGGCAGCCGGGGCACCTGGTACGCCCATGCCTCCGTGGGCACGCTGCATGTGCGGCCCATCCTGGACATGCGCACCGACGGCGCGGCGCGCATGCGCGCCATTGCCGAGGAAGCGGCCGAACTGGTGCGCAAATACAAGGGCGCCTTCAGCGGCGAGCACGGCGACGGGCTGTGCCGCGGCGAGTGGATTGCCTGGCAGTTCGGGCCCGCCATCACCGAGGCCCTGCGCGCCATCAAGCAACACTTCGACCCGGACAGCCTCTTCAACCCCGGCAAGATCATCGATACGCCCAAGATGGACGATGGCCGGCTGTTCCGCTTTGCGCCCGCCGATACGCCCCGGCCCTACCGGCGCATTCCCATCACGCCCGTGCTCGACTGGTCTGCCTGGAACGTGCAGGCCGACCCGGTCACCGAAGTCACCACGGCGCCCGGCACGGGCGGCGACGTCACCGGCGGCTTTGCCAAGGCCGTGGAGATGTGCAACAACAACGGCCACTGCCGCAAGTTCGACGCCGGCACCATGTGCCCCAGCTACCGCGTCACGCGCGACGAGCAGCACCTGACGCGCGGCCGTGCCAACACCCTGCGCCTGGCCATCTCGGGCCAACTGGGGCCTGACGCCTTCACCAGCGAGGCCCTGCACGACACCATGGACCTGTGCGTGGGCTGCAAGGGCTGCAGGCGCGACTGCCCCACGGGCGTGGACATGGCCCGCATGAAGGTGGAATTCCTGGCCCACTACAAGGCCCGCCATGGCCACACGCTCAAGGACCGGCTGGTCGCCCATCTGCCGCGCTACGCCGCCACGGCCAGCCGCATGCCCTGGCTGCTGAACCTGCGCAACCGCCTGCCCGTGCTGCGCCAACTGGGCGAAAAATTGCTGGGCCTTTCCGCCAGGCGCTCGCTGCCGGCCTGGCGCAACGACACCTTCTGGCGCGCGCCCGAAGCACATACCTTTCTTGACCGCAACCAGGCCCTGGCCCGCGCGGCGGCCGGCGAGCGCGTGGCCGTGCTCTTCGTGGACACCTTCAACGGCACCTTCGAGAGCGAAAACGCCCTGGCCGCCGCCCGCGTGCTGCAGGCGGCCGGCTATGCGCTGCACACCGCCAGCAAGTCCGCCAAAGAAGGCGGCGGCCACCACTGCTGCGGCCGCACCTACCTGGCCACCGGCATGGTCGAGCAGGCCAAGGCCAGCGCCGGTGCGCTGATCAACGCCCTGGCGCCCTTGGCCCGCGCCGGCATCCCCATCGTCGGCCTGGAGCCCTCCTGCCTGCTGACCCTGCGCGACGAAGCCCTGGTCATGGGCCTGGGCGAGCCTGCGCAGGCCGTTGCCGCCCAGGCCCTGCTGTTCGAGGAATTCATTTCCCGTGAAGTGAAGGCCGGCCGCTTCGCGCTGCCGCTGCGCGCCGCCGAGGCGCCCATCCTCGTGCACGGCCATTGCCACCAGAAGGCCTTTGGCGCCGTCAGCCCCATCCTCGACGTGCTGCGGCTGATTCCCGGCGCCCAGCCCGAGCTCATCGAAAGCTCCTGCTGCGGCATGGCCGGCAGCTTCGGCTACGAGGCCAGCCACCACCAGGTCTCCATGGACATGGCCGAGGCGGCCCTGCTGCCGGCCATCCGCCAGCGCCCCGAGGCCATCGTCGTGGCCGACGGCACCAGCTGCCGCCACCAGATCGCCGACGGCGCGGCGCGCGAAGCTGTGCATGTGGCGCGGCTGCTGGAAAGCCTGCTGGACGCCCGCTGACTGCCCGCTGACCGCCATCCTCCCTACCGCACAAGACAAGGCACTCCCATGAAGCACAAGCCCTGCCTGGACCTCCAGGACATCAAGACCATCGCCCAGGCCGCCGAGGCGCATGCCACGGCGCGCGGCTGGGCCGTCTGCATCGCCATCGCCGATGACGGCGGCCACCTGCTGTGGCTGCAGCGCCTGGACGGCGCGGCGCCGGCCTCGGCCCACATCGCACCGGCCAAGGCCCACGCCGCAGCACTGGGCCGCAAGGAAAGCCGGCTCTATGAGGAAATGATCAATGGCGGCCGTACCGCCTACCTGAGCGTGCCCGCGCTGCAGGGCCTGCTGGAAGGCGGCGTGCCCATCACCAGTGAGGGCCACTGCCTGGGCGCCGTGGGTGTCAGCGGGGTGAAGCCGGCCGAGGATGCGGAGGTGGCGCGGGCGGGGATTGCGGCGCTGGGGGCCGCGCCGCAGCGGTAGAGGCCCTTGGATTCAGCGCGACTTGCGCGGCTGCAGGGCCTCGGCACGCAGCATGGCCAGCACGGCATCGCGCTTGTGGTGCAGGTGGGTGACCAGCAGCTCGCGCAGGGCCGTGGCGTCGCGTGCGCCCAGGGCCTCGATCATGGCCTCGTGCTCCTTGACGGCCTGCTTCCACTTGGCCGTGTCCAGGTTGGTGCGAAAGCGCAGCGACTGCACGCGGTTGTTGATGCGCTGGAAGGTCTCCGTCAGCACGGGGTTCTTGGCAGCGCTGTTCAGGGCCGCGTGGATGGCGGCGTTGAGCCGGTAGTAGGCGGACACGTCGGCGCGCGCCACGCTGGCCATCATCTCGTAGTGCAGGGCGCGGATCTCGGCGAATTCCTGGTCGGTGATGCGCTGCGCGGCCAGTTCGCCCGACAGGCCCTCGATGCCGGCCAGCACCTCGAAGGCGTGCATGACATCGGCCTCGCTCAGCTTGACGGCAATGGCGCCGCGGTTGGGCAGCAGGTCGGCCAGGCCTTCTGCGGCCAGCAGCTTGATGGCCTCGCGCAGCGGCGTGCGCGAGACGCCGAGCTGCTCGCACAGCTCGCGCTCGTTGAGCTTGGCTCCCGGGGCGATGCGCCCCTCGATGAGCATGGACCGCAAACGGTCCGCCACCTGCTCGTGCAGCGCCGCCCGCGATATCTCGATGATCTCCGCCATCTAGCGGTCTCCTTGGCTGTTCCTGGCTGGTGGATGCCCCCGCCACAGGCATTGCGCCATGCGGGGCGGCGCCGATGTTAGCCGAGTTTGCACCCCAGGCGGGCCTCCTGCCCGGCGCACGCGCTGTCCCTGCCAAGCACTACAGGCTTTTCAGCAGGGGCCTACGGCCTGCGGGCGTGGCTGCCCGCACCATGGTGGCGATCAGACACACCAACCAGGGACAAACAATGGCCAACGCAGCGATCCGGCTGCAGATCCAGGTGGATCTTGCTTATGACATCCGCGATCCGGCCGGGGCCGATTTCGTGTTCAACATCCATGCGGCCCACACCTCGCACCAGACGGTGGAGAACGAGCGTCTGGTGCTCAGCCAGCCCGTGGAGCCCGACATTGCCACCGAGCCCGCCACCTCCACCCGCTTCATGCGCCTGCATGCCAACCCAGGCCCACTGCACCTGACCTACACGGCCACCGTCTGCATCGCGCACCACCGCGAGGATCCGGCGGCGCTGGGCGAGGTTCCGGTGCGCTGCATCCCGCTGGAGGTCCTGCCGTACATCTACCCCAGCCGCTACTGCCAGTCCGACCGGCTGATGCAGCTGGCCTTCCGCAATTTCGGCCAACTGGCGCCCGGCTATTCGCGCGTGCTGGCCATACAGCAGTGGGTGCAGGAGTTGGTGACCTTCGCTTCTGCCACCAGCAACTCGTCCACCTCGGCCGTCGATACCCTGGTGGAGCAGGTGGGCGTGTGCCGCGATTTCACGCACCTGATGATCGCCCTGTGCCGTGCGCTGAACATTCCCGCCCGCATTGCCACCGGCACGGACTACGGCGCCGATCCTGCACTGGGCCCGCCCGATTTCCATGCCTACGTGGAAGCCTACCTGGGCGACAGGTGGTACCTGTTCGATGCGTCGGGCACGGCCATTCCCATGGGCTTCATGCGCTTTGGCACGGGCCGTGACGCGGCCGACGTGGCCTTTGCCACCATCTTCGGCAACGTGGTGGCCATGGCCCCCATGATCCAGACACAGGCCCTGGAAGACGAGCACAGCCAGCTGCCCCGGCTGTGCAGCGAGGCGCTGTCGACCACCGCGCCTTCGCCCGCCGTGCTGTCGGGCTGCGCATCGTTTGGCAGCACGGCGGACCGAAGGAGCTTCAGGCAGCTGCCTGCCTGAGCTGCCTGCGCTGTGAAAGGCGCACGGCGGCGGTCCTCAGAAGCGGTGAGTTCCCGTCACCGCAAAGGTGCGCCGCTGGCCGTAGAAGCAGTCGCCGCGTGCCAGGCACTGCGTGATCTGCACCTTGTCGGTCAGGTTGACCACGTTGAAGGCCAGGCGCCATGGGCCTGCGTCATAGGACACCATGGCATCCAGCAGGGTGGCCGAAGGCGTGTCCACCAGGCTGGTGCCCGTCCACTGCGAACCCGTGTAGCGCACGCCTGCACCCAGGCTCCAGCCGCCGCGTCCTTCGCTGGCAAAGCGGTGGGTCAGCCAGGCCGATGCCGTGTGGCGCGGCACGCTGGTCACGCGCTGGCCCTGGTCGCCGCCATTGCTGCGCGAGATGACGGCGTCGGTGTACGCATAGGCGAGCGTGGCGTCCCAGTGGCGCGCCAGGCTGGCGGTGAGCTCGGCCTCGAAGCCGTTGACCTTGACCTCGCCGATCTGCAGGCTGTTGAGCGGGTTGGCCGGGTCGGTGGTCTTGCGGTTCTTCTCGCGCAGCGTGTAGACGGCGGCAAAGGCCGACAGGCCCTGGCCCGGTGGCTGCCATTTCACGCCGGCTTCCCATTGCTCGCCGCGCTGCGCCTTGTAGGGCGTGCCGTAGACATCCACGCCGCCCAGCGGCTGGAAGGACTCGGAGTAGCCCAGGTAGGGCGCCCAGCCTCCGTCCATCTGGTAGGTGGCGCCTGCGCGCTTGGTCCAGGCCTTCTCGTCCACGGCGGAGGCGGGCCGGCCTTCGGTATCGGTCTGCGCGCTGTCGTGGCGCAGGCCCAGGGTGGCGGTCCAGCGGCCCCACTTGATCTGGTCCTGGGCGTAGAAGCCCAATTGCTTTTGCGACACGCCCGGCTGGCGCACCAGCTGCGAGGCCGTGGGCGGCGTGAAATTGCCGTAGACGGGGTTGTAGACGTCAAACGGCGCGGTCAGGCCGCGCCAGGTGGACTGGCTGGTGCTGTTGCGCTGCGCATCCATGCCGGCCAGCACGGTGTGCTCGGCCGTGCCCCAGCGCAGCCGGCCTTCGAGCTGCGTGTCGATCACCAGCATGCGCCCGCCGTTGACCTGCCAGGAGGCATCGCGGTAGACGCTGCGGTTGTCGGGGTTGAAGACCGGGCGCGCAGGGCGGCCCTGGCCGGGGATGGCGGTGAAGCTGGTGTAGATGGAGCGGTAGTCCACGTCGCTGATGGTGCGGCGCAGGTTCTGGCGCACGGTCCAGTCCGCGTTCAGGCGGTGGCTGAACAGGTAGCCCCAGGATTTGTTCTCTGTGTCGAACGAGTCCCAGCCGGGCTCGCCGATGAAGGTGCTGGTGGGAATCTGGCCGTAGGGGCTGGGCAGGCGCGTGCCCTGCCAGGGGAAGAAGCCGATCAGCGAGCCGCTCTTGTCCTTCTGGTAGAGCGCCTGCAGCGTGAGCGAGGTATCGGCGCTGGGCCGCCAGGTCAGGCTGGGCGCGATCACCAGGCGGTCGTCGTTCACATGGTCCACCTGGGTGCCGCTTTCCCGGCCCACGGCCACCAGGCGGTACAGCCACTGGCCGTCTTCGGTGACGGCGCCGGTCAGGTCGGTGGCGATCTGCTTGCGCCCGTAGCTGCCCATCTGCACCTGCACCTCGCGCAGCGCCTCGGCCTGCGGGCGCTTGCTGGTCAGATTGAGCACGCCGCCCACGCTGCCCTGGCCGTAGAGCACGGAAGAGGGGCCGCGCAGGAACTCCACGCGTTCCAGCGTGTAGGGGTCGGGGCGGCTGGTGTTGTAGGTGCCGTAGGTGCGCAGCAGCCCGTCCTGGTACTGGCTCACGCTGCCGCCGCGTGCCGAGAAGCTGTCCACCCGGCTGTCGAAATAGTTGGACACCACGCCCGCGCTGTAGGCCGTGGTCTGGCGCAGCGTCTGCACGCCCTGCGCCTCGAACTGGTCGCGCGTGACCACGCTGATGGCCTGGGGCGTCTCGATCAGCGGCGTGTCGGTCTTGGTGGCCGAGATGGCGCGCTTTGCGGTGAAGCCCACCACGGCTCCGGTGGGATTTTCCTTCTCGGTGCCTGCGTTCACGGTGACCGGGGCGAGCGTGGCCTCGGGAGCGTTTTCAGGCTGGGCCTGCGCGTGGGCGGCGCCGCACAGGGCAAGCAGGGCGGCATGCGCAACTGCCGTGCGCGAGAGTCTTTGGATAAGCATGGTCAATGGTCGAGAGCTGGGAAACCTGTGCCGTGGGGCGTGCTCTGGGTGCGTCGGCGCTGCTGCCGGCCTGTGGCCAGCGGCGCAGCCTGTCATGGCGGGTGCGGATTCTAGAATGACAATGAGAATGATTGCTTTTTCTTTTCATTTGTATGTAGCATGCAACGCATTGGTATCATTTTGATAGCAACAAAGCATGTCTTGAAGAGATCTGCGAGTCGATGTGCAGGGCGGTGCGATACGCGTGCGGTCTTGCTTGCGGGAAGTCCGCGCAGCGTGTTAGCCCCTTTCACGCCGGGGCGCCAACGGCCCCGGTCGCCTCAGGCCAGGGCGGCCTGCGAGGGGTTGCTTCGGTGTGAAACGGCCTCGGGCCACAGCCGCCCGGCCGCCGATTGCAATGCTTCCACCAGCTGCCGCGTATCCGCCTTGCCCGTGGCGTGCAGCGCTTCGGTCACGATCAGCGCGTTGACTGTGGATTCGCGCACTGCCGAGTGGCCGCTTTGGCGGTTGCACCAGCGCCGGGCGTGGGCGCGGCCAGCGGTGTCGGCGAAGATGATTTCGCCGGGCTCGGGATATTCGATCTCGCCCGAGAAGGTCTCGTAGACCTCGCTGCCGGTTGCGGGGCGCACCTGCAGGCAGCCGCTGATGCGGTCCAGGTCGAAGACGGCCACGGGAATGGCAAAGGCCACCGAGGCCGCATTGCACAGGTCCACCAGCGGATGCAGGCCCAGCAGATCTCCTTCCTTGCGCAAGCGGCGCAGCAGGGCCTCGGCGGCGCAGCGGTATTGCGTGGGCTTGAGGCCCATCCTGGCAAAGCCGCGCCGCCAGGCCTGAATGGATGGCATCTCGCTTTCCGGGGTGCAGGCCAGGTTCTGCCTGGCCTGTGCCATGAAGGGGGCGATCACGGCGTGTGCGGGCACGTCGGGTGACAGGCCGCGCAGCAGCAAGGTCTGCGAGGCCAGTTCAGGAAAGTCGCGGGAGATGGCGGGTGAGTAGGAGAACTGCAAGATCAGGCCTTGTGAGTGGAGAGGGGGTGTGATCTCCATCCTCGCCAGGCCGGTTTGCGTGGTCTTGAAGGAAATTGCAGCGCGTCACGCAGCGCAGGCCTTGGCTGCCCTGGCGTAGAAGCCGGGCGCCATGCCGAAACTGCGCACGAACAGGCGCGTCATATGGCTCTGGTCGGCAAAGCCGCTGTGCGCGGCGGCCTCGGCCAGCGGCATGCCGACGGCGATGAGCCTGCGCGCCTGGTGCAGGCGCCGCTGCAGCAGATAGGCATGGGGCGTCATTCCCGTGGCGCGCGCAAAGGCACGCAGGAACTGGTAGCGGCTCAGGCCCGCCTCGTGGGCCAGGGCGCCCAGGGTCAGCGGTGCACCGGGATCGTCGTCCATCCGGGCGCGGGCCAGTGTGATGGGGGCCGGTGCGCGGGGCGCCGGGGCAGGGCGCTGCAGCATGCCGCCCAGCAGTTGCAGCAGGGCTTCGTCCAGGTCCAGGGCGTCCGTTGCCTCGCCGCTGCCGGTCATCCTGCGGTACAGAGCCTGAAAACACGCGGCCAGGCGCGGGTCGCGCACGGCGGGCTGGCTGAACTCGAAGCCGGTCGCTGGCCCTGCGCCATCCATGTCCGCCATGAGCCCGGCCACGACCGAGGGCTCCAGGTAGAGCATGCGCCAGGCGCGACCGCCATCGCCCAGGGGCATGCCGTCATGCAACTCGCCGGGGTTGACCATGATGAGGTCGCCAGCCCCGGCCTCGTACAGACCTCGCCCGCTGGCGGATTTCTGCGCGCCACGCTCGATCAAGCCGATCCCGTACTGCTCGTGGGCGTGCCGCCCAAAGTGCCTCGCCGTGTCGGCGGCCACGGCCTCCACGCCTGCGGTGCGGCAGCGCAGCCAACTGAAATGCCCATCCGTGGTCGATACCATGCCGCAGCCTTTCCTATCCAACCTGGCGCGCCAGCGTGATCGCCAGGCCGGCCAGCCCCGCGCCCACCACCACGGGGATCACGCCCACCTTCCAGCGCAGCAGCGCGGCCGCGGCAGCCAGGCCCAGCAGTGCGGACGGCCAGTCGAAGGGACCCGCCCAGCCCTGCGGCCACAGCACGTGCCAGGCAAAGAACACGGCCAGGTTGGCAATGACGCCCACCACGGCGGCCGTGATGCCCGTCAGCGGCGCGGTGAAGCCCAGCCTGCCATGGGTGGACTCGATGAAGGGGCCGCCCAGCAGGATGAAGGCGAAGGACGGCAAAAAGGTGAAGAAGGTCACGACCAGGGCGGCGGCGGCGCCGGCCGGCAGCAGCGCATCGGGGCCGAACACCTGCGTGCTCCAGCCGCCCAGGAACCCCACGAAGGACACCACCATGATCAGCGGCCCCGGCGTGGTCTCGCCCAGGGCCAGCCCGTCCATCATCTGCGTGGCCGTGAGCCAGTGGTAGTGGTCCACGGCGCCCTGGTAGAGGTAGGGCAGCACGGCGTAGGCGCCGCCAAAGGTCAGCAGCGCCGCCTTGGTGAAGAACCAGCCCATCTGGGTGAGCGCGCCCTGCCAGCCGAAGGCGGCGGCCAGCAGGCCCAGCGCCAGCGCCCACAGCCCCAGGCTGGCCGCCAGCACCTGGCTGAAAAAGCGCCAGCTGAACCGTGCATGGGCCGGTGTGGGCGTGTCATCGTCGATGACGGCCGGGCCGTTGCTGCCCCCGCGCGGGCCGTGCCCGCCCGCAGGGGCGAAGTGGCGCGGCGCCAGCCTGCCCCCCAGGTAGCCCAGTGCGCCGGCCGCCAGCACGATCAGCGGAAACGGCAGCTTCAGCGCGAAGATGGCCACGAAGGCCGCAGCGGCAATGCCCCACAGCCAGCCGTTGCGCAGGGTGCGCGAGCCCACGCGCCAGGCCGCCTGCACCACCAGCGCCGTCACGGCCGGCTTGATGCCATAGAAGATGCCGGCAACGGCCGGCACATGGCCGAAGGCCACATAGATCCAGGACAGGGCGATGAGCAGCAAAAGCGAAGGCAGCACGAACAGCCCGCCGGCCACGATGCCGCCCCAGGTGCGGTGCAGCAGCCAGCCGATGTAGGTGGCCAGCTGCTGCGCCTCGGGGCCGGGCAGCAGCATGCAGTAGTTGAGCGCATGCAGGAAGCGCCCCTCCGAGATCCAGCGCCGCCGCTCCACCAGGTCCTCATGCATGATGGCGATCTGCCCGGCCGGCCCGCCAAAGCTGATGCAGCCCAGCTTCAGCCAGTAGCGCAGGGCTTCGGCGCGGGTGGGCGGGAGGGGGGCTGCGGGTGCATCAAGCGAACTGGGAGGCATGCCGCAAATGTCTCATACGGCAGCCGCCGCCGACGCCTGCAGGCACCTGGACCGCACCCGCACCGCACCCGTGCTGCGCAGACGCTACATCTGCCGGGCGGCCTGCTTGACCAGCACCGGCTCGGCGCGGTAGCTGCCCGGGAACAGCTGCTTGAGCTGCTCCACCTTGGGCAGGTCGTTGATGACGATGTAGGGATGGCGCGGGTTCTCGGTCATGAAGTCCTGGTGGTAGTTCTCGGCCGGGAAGAAGCTGGGCTTGTCCTCCAGCCGGGTCACGATGGGCTTGCCGAAGACCTTGGCCGCGTCCAGCTGGGCCACATAGGCCTGGGCGGTCTTGAGCTGCGCGGCGTCGGTGGCGAAGATGGCCGAGCGGTACTGCGTGCCCGTGTCCGGCCCCTGGCGGTTGAGCTGGGTCGGGTCATGGGCCACGGAAAAGTAGATCTGCAGCAGCTGCCCGTAGCTGACCTGGGCCGGGTCATAGGTGACCTCGACCGACTCCGCATGCCCGGTGCGTCCGCTGCTCACCGCCGAATACGAGGCCTGGGCCGCCGTGCCGCCGCTGTAGCCCGAGACGGCGCGCTGCACGCCCTTGACATGCTGGAACACGCCTTGCACGCCCCAGAAGCAGCCGCCCGCAAAGATGGCTTTCTGCGGCCCCTGGCCCGTGGCGGGCGCATCCTGCGCGGGTGGTGGAATGCGCACGGCCTGCTCGGCCGCCTGCAGGTTGCTGCCCTGCCACAGCAGGGCGCCGCCCAGCAGCACGGCGCTGCCGGTCAGCAGTTGGAGAAGGCCGCGGCGGCGGGGTGCGGTGGCGAGGGTGGAATCGTTGATCATGGTGTCTCTCCGGTGAAAGTGAAGTGGCCAGGGATCAGCCAAAGGTGAAGGCATAGGCGGAGATGCCGGGGTCCAGGAATTCGATGCTGAAGGTGCGCTCGGCTGCGCCGCCGTCCTGGCGCACCAGTTGGTACAGGCGCTGCTCGGTCACGCTGCCGCTGCCGTCGGCGGCCACGTCCATGCCGCGCGAGGCGCCGGGCGCCTTGCCGTCGATCAGCACCTTGAAGCGCACGGGCTTGCCATCGCTGCCGGGTCCCAGCACCAGGTGCAGGTCGCGTGCCTGGAAGCGGTAGGTGATGCGGCCGGTGGCGCCGTCCAGCGTGGCGCTTTCCGGGCCCACCGTCCATTGGCCGCTCAGGCCCCAGGCGTTCAGCGGCAGGCGCTCGGGCGTGGCATAGGCGGTGGCCTGGTCGTGCACGGCGGCAGGCGTGGCGGCAAATTGCTCGGCGCGCTCATAGCCCAGGTAGGTTTCGTGCGAGCGCACGGCTGCCATGTCGGCTGCCTGCTGCACGCCCTGGGCCTGCACGTCGATCAGGCCCTGGTCCACCTGCTTCGATCCGGCTTCCTGCAGCAGTTGCTGGATCACGCGCTCGGACTCGGCATAGCCGCCTTCGCCAAAGTGGTGGTGACGGATGCGGCCCTGGGCATCGATGAAGTAGTGCGCCGGCCAGTACTGGTTGTTGAAGGCGCGCCAGATCTTGTAGCCGTTGTCCACGGCCACGGGGTAGCTGATGCCCAGGTCCTTGATGGCCTTTTCCACGTTGGACAGCTTGCGTTCGAAGGCGAACTCCGGCGCATGCACGCCCACCACCACCAGGCCCTGGTCGCGGTATTTCTCGGCCCAGGCCTTCACATAGGGCAGGGTGCGCAGGCAGTTGATGCAGGAATAGGTCCAGAAATCCACCAGCACCACCTTGCCGCGCAGTTGTTCGGCCGTCAGCGGGGTGGAGTTGAGCCAGTCGGTGGCGCCGTCCAGCGCAGGTGCCAGCCCTTCGTCCGGCAGGGCGGCGCGGGACGGGCCGCCGGCCAAGCGCATGGCGCCGCCTGCGGCCATCATGGCCGGGCGAGCACCCGAACCCTGGCCCGAGCCCTCACCCCTGTCCACGGCGGCCATCATTGCGGGACCGGCCTGCATGGCCATGGCGCCACCCTCGGGCCTGCCGCTCAGGCGGTCCACCAGCCTTTGCTCCAGGCCGCCGGTGGAGGCCGTGGACACTTGCGCCAGCACGCCCGTGTCCAGCCCCAGCGCAATCGCGCCCACGCCGGCCAGCATGGCTGCACCCAGCCCGCGCCGCACCCATTCGCCCGCGCCCAGCATGCGCTTGAGCGCCGCAAACACCTTGCCGCCCAGCAGCAGGGCCGCCGCCATGGAAGTGGCCGCACCGGCCGCATAGGCCAGCAGCAGCAGGCTGGAGGTGGTGTTGGCGCCCTGCAGTGCGGCGCCCGTGAGGATCAGGCCCAGGATGGGGCCTGCGCAGGGCGCCCACAGCAGGCCCGTGGCCACGCCCAGCAGCAGCGAGGCGCCGGGGCGGGCGCCGCCGTCCGTGCCCTGGGCACGCTCGGAAAGGCGCGAGCCCGCCGCCACCAGCGGCCGCGTCAGCCGCTCGGACAGGCCGGGCCACAGCAGGGTCAGCGCAAACACGGCGACCAGGCCCAGGGCCAGCCAGCGGCCGTATTCATTGGCGGCCACCACCCAGCCGCCGCCCACGGCGGCCAGCGAGGCCACCAGGGCGAAGGTCAGCGCCATGCCCGCCAGCAGCGGCAGGCCGCTTTTGGCGAAGGGCTGGTCGGCGCGTGCAAAGACGAAGGGCAGCACTGGCAGGATGCAGGGGCTGACGATGGTCAGCACCCCGCCCAGATAGGCCAGGACGATCAGCAGCATGGCGTGGCTCCCGGGTTCAGGCAGGCTGGGGCGTGAACGTCAGCGACAGGCCGTTCATGCAGTAGCGCAGGCCGGTGGGCTTGGGGCCGTCGTCGAAGACATGGCCCAGGTGGCCGCCGCAGCGGCGGCAATGCACCTCGGTGCGCAGCATGCCGTAGGCGCGGTCCTGGCGCGTGGCCACGGCCTTGTCCAGCGGCTGCCAGAAGCTGGGCCAGCCCGTGCCAATGTCGAACTTGGTCTTGGACGAGAACAGCGGCAGCGCGCATCCCGCGCAGGCAAAGGTGCCGGCGCGGTGCTCCTTGTTCAGGGGGCTGGTGCCGGCGCGCTCCGTGCCTTCCTTGCGCAGGATCTGGTACTGCTCGGGCGTGAGCCGGGCACGCCACTCGGCGTCGCTGTAGCTCACCTCGAAGATTTCGCTGGAGGCGGCGGCCGGTGCGCGGCGCGGGAACAGGCTGGCCGCCAGCACGGCGGTGGTGCCGGCGCCTGCAGTCCACAGAAGATGGCGTCTGGTGGTCATGGTGTGCTCCTGAAGGTTCTTTGCGTCTGAAAACGATGCGATGCCAGTCAGGTTAGGGCGGCGGCCTCCCGAAGTCTTCACGCAGAGTTCAAAGATTCGTGATAACTCCCGGCCCCGGTATTGCGCACAATGGCAGCCACTCCCGCCACTTCCAGGAAACCGCATCCGATGACCGCCACGCGCCGCGTACTTCTCGTCGAGGACGACGCCCATATCGCCGACCTGCTCACGCTGCACCTGCGCGACGAAGGCCTGGAAGTCATGCACTGCGCGCGTGGCGACGATGGCCTGCGCCAACTGGAGCGCGGCGGCTGGGACGCGCTGGTGCTGGACATCATGCTCCCCGGCGTGGATGGCCTGGAGATCTGCCGCCGCGCCCGCGCCATGGCGCGCTACACGCCCATCATCATCATCAGCGCGCGCTCCAGCGAGGTGCAGCGCATCCTGGGCCTGGAGATCGGCGCCGACGACTACCTGGCCAAGCCGTTTTCCGTGCTGGAGCTGGTGGCGCGCGTCAAGGCGCTGCTGCGCCGCGTGGAGGCGCTGGCCCAGAATGCCCGGCTGGAGTCCGGCAGCCTGACCATTGCCGGCCTGGCCATGGACCCCGTGGCGCGCGATGCCCGGCTTCATGGTGCCCGGCTGGACCTGACCCCGCGCGAGTTCGATCTGCTGTATTTTTTTGCGCGCCAGCCCGGCAAGGTGTTCTCGCGCATGGACCTGCTCAACGCCGTCTGGGGCTACCAGCACGAAGGCTACGAGCACACCGTCAACACCCACATCAACCGCCTGCGCGCCAAGATCGAGGCCGACCCGGCCCAGCCCGCGCGCATCCTCACTGTCTGGGGGCGCGGCTACAAGTTCGCCGAGGCGGGGGAGGGCGCCTGACATGAAGCTGCGCCTGACACTGACCCAGCGCCTGTCCCTGGTCTTTGCCGTGCTGCTGCTGGTGTGCAGCGGCACCTCGGCCTGGATGCAGTTGCGCGCCAGCCGCATGCACGAGCTGGAAGTGGTGCAGGGCCTGTCGCGCGACGTGGCCGAAAGCATCGCGCGCGACGCCCAGCTGACCGACGCCAACGGCCTCATGCCCGGCGCCGTGCGCAGCTTCTTCAACCAGCTCATGCTGGTCAACCCCAGCGTGGAGGTCTACCTGCTGGACGCCGATGGCCGTATTGCCGGCCATGCCGCCCCCGATGGCCGCGTGCGCCGCGAGCGCGTGGACCTGGCGCCCGTGCACCGGTTGCTGGAAGGCGGCACCCTGCCCATCCTGGGCGACGACCCGCGCAGCGTCGAAGGCCGCAAGGTCTTCAGCGCGGCGCCGCTGCGCGTCAACGGCAAGGACGTGGGCTTCATCTACGTGGTGCTGCAGGGCGAGGCGCATGACCAGCTGGTGGCGCAGGGCTCGGCCAACTCGGTGCTCAGCACGGCGCTGTGGTCCATCGGCATGGTGGCGCTGCTGTGCCTGGTGGCGGGCCTGGTGGCCTTTGCGCTGATCACGCGGCCGCTGCGCCGGCTCACCGAAGAGGTGGCCGGCTTCGACATCCATGGCGCGCCCCCGGACCTGCCGCCCCCCCAGCCCGGCGCCGCACAGGACAGCCGTGACGAGATCGCCGTGCTGGACTCGGCCTACCGCCGCATGGTGGCGCGCATCGGCGAGCAGTGGCGGGCGCTCACGCGCCAGGACCAGGAGCGGCGCGAACTCATCGCCAACGTCTCGCACGACCTGCGCACGCCGCTGTCGTCCCTGCACGGCTACCTGGAAACGCTGCTGCTCAAGGACGCCGTGCTCGACGCCACCGAACGCCGCCGCTACCTGGGCATTGCCCTGGCCCAGAGCCAGAAGGTGGGCGAGCTGGCGCAAAGCCTGTTCGAGCTGGCGCGCCTGGAGTACGGCTTTGTCCAGCCCGAGCCGGAGCCGTTTTCCATGCCCGACCTGGTGCAGGACGTGTTCCAGAAATTCGAGCTGCGTGCCGAGGCGCGCCAGGTGGCGCTGCGGGCCGACTTCCCGCCCCGGCTGCCCGTCGTCCAGGCCGACCTGGGCATGATCGAGCGCGTGCTGGGCAACCTGCTGGACAACGCGCTGCGCCACACGCCCGGCGGCGGCAGCATCCAGGTGGCGCTGGCGGCAGCGGGCAACGCGGTCGAAGTCACCGTGGCCGACACCGGCCCCGGCATCTCGGCCGATCTGCGCGAAGGCCTGTTCGAGCGGCCCTTCACCGTAGGCGGCGCCCGCCGCGGCGGCGGCCTGGGCCTGCGCATCGTCCACCGCATGCTGGAGCTGCACGGCTGCCGCATCGAACTGGTGGACCAGCCGGGGCAGGGGGCGAGCTTCCGGTTCGTGCTGCCGGCGGCAAAGCCACGCGCTGTCTGATGGGCCATGGCGTCCGGGAAACCGGAGGCCAGCACATGGCAGATCAAGGTCTCTGACAGTTTCGCAATCCATGAATGGGAATCGGGCAATACGCAATCCATTGCGTTGCCAATTCCTGAGAAAAAACCTCTTGCACCTGGATGTTGCAAAATGTTTATTCATGGTGTGAAAAAGAAACTGACAAGGAGACGCCGTGGCGATGAGCATCAATTCAAGGTTTTGGTCATTGGCAAGCACCAATGCACAGCATGCATCGTGCATGCGAATTTGCCATGTCCCATAGCGGCACATACGGTGCAGTATATGCACCTCAAGTCCTTGCGTTTCGCAGCCGGCGCCTGTCCGATGATGTGATCGTGGCTACGGCAGATAGCGGTGACCATGCATTCTTCTCGGCAGCGGAATTCGAGCAATTTAACCAAAGGCCATCAACGCTGCCCTTGCGCCGCCAAGCCGAGTTGCGGGCCCGATTTTTACTGGGCAGCAACGACTCCGCAAAGGGTATGCGCAGGCTGTTGGCTTCGCGCAGGGCAGCCAAGCGCGAGACGGTTTCCAGCGGGCCCGCCCTGCACATCATTGTTCCCACGCTGCAATGCGCTCACTCGTGCCGCTATTGCCAGGTCAGCCGCGCTCTGGACGATCAGGGCCACACCATGTCGGTGCCTGACCTGGATGCAGCCTGCGACACCGTATTTGAAAGTCCTTCCCGTGTCCTGACCGTGGAGTTTCAGGGGGGTGATCCTCTGCTGCGTTTCGATCTGGTCCAGCGCGCAATCGTGCGCATCCATCAGCGCAATGCATCCGAGGGGCGCCAGATCCGGTTTGTCATCGCTTCGACGCTGCACCAGCTGGATGCGGCGATGTGTGAATTTTTCAAGACGCACGGCGTATACCTTTCCACCAGCATCGACGGGCCTCCTGGCATTCACAACCGCAATCGGCCAATTCCTGGGCGCAACGCCCATGCGCGCACGCTTGCCGGGGTGGCGATGGCAAGACGGTTGATCGGGCCTGATTCAGTATCTGCATTGATGACCACGACCAAGGCATCGCTGGCACATGCCGATGCCATTGTTGACGAGTACGTGCGGCTGGGTTTCAAGGAGATTTTCCTGCGGCCATTGAGCAGCTATGGCTTTGCCAAGCGCAATCAGGCCTTGCTGGGCTACTCCGTGGGCGAGTTCTTCCGCTTCTATCAACAAGGCCTGTCGCGCGTTCTGCATTGGAACGCGCAAGGAGTCGAGATCAGGGAGGTGTATGCCAGCATCCTGCTCAACAAGATTCTTTCCACCTTCGACGCAGGTTACGTCGATCTGCAGAGTCCCACAGGCGCAGGCAGCAGTGTGCTGGTCTACAACTATGACGGCCATGTCTATCCCAGCGATGAGGCGCGCATGCTTGCAGAGACTGGCGATACATCGTTGCGCATGGGGCGCATAGGCACGCCAATGAGCGCATTGCTGGAGACCGAGGTGCGGCGCAGCCTTGTCGAATCCAGCCAGACACAGGCAATGGCGGCGTGCCGCGAATGCGCCTACAGCATGTTCTGTGCGCCCAATCCTGTGGACGCACAGGCGCAGTTCGGCAAGTTGTTGGTGCCGGCCGAGGACACCGAGCATTGCCAGCGTCACATGGGTTTGTTCGACGCCATGTTCAGGCTTTTGCATGGCGCCGATGAGCCATGCCAGGATCTGCTGCACCGCTGGGCGCAGCCTGTCGGCGAGGGGGCGGCCTGATGCGCCGGATAAAGGCATTGCTGCAGCCGGGCTGCGAGCCTGTGGTGCACCGGGTGGTGAGCTTCAACGATGTGGCGGCACAGTGGTTGCCGCATTTGCGCTTTCTCGTCCTTGTGCAGTCGGAGCAGGAGCGACGCCGCGTGGATGACTTGGGAAAGTCAGGCCTGTCCAATCTTTGCTGGGTGCAGGCCTGCGATCTGCAGGCCGGAGATGTCGTGGTCCCGCATGCCAGCAGAGCCGAGCTTGTGGTGCTGTTGAGAGAGGCAGACTCGCACCATGCGCTGTTCATGACCAACCGCTGCAACAGCTACTGTCTCATGTGCTCGCAGCCGCCGACAACAGCGGATGACAGCTGGCTGGTGGATGAGGCGATTGACGCCATCCGCCATTTGCGCCGCGCCCCAAGGGTGTTGGGACTGACGGGAGGGGAGCCGCTGCTGCTGGGCCATGGTCTTAGGCGTGTTCTGGATGCCATTGCTGCCCATTTGCCCGAAACGCGCGTGGAAGTCCTGACCAATGGACGCTTGTTCAGCAATGCACAAACCGCAGCGAGCATCCTGGGCGGCCTGGACACGACCGTGCGCTGGTTGATTCCACTCTATGGGCACGCGGACTTTGTCCATGATTTCGTGGTGCAGTCTCCTGGCGCATTCGACGAAACAATCGCGGGCCTGCTGGCGCTTCAAGACCATGGACAACAGGTGCATTTGCGAACCGTACTGATAGAGCCCGTGCTGGAGATCCTTCCCGAGTTGGCAGGCTTCATCGGTCGCAACCTGCCGTTCGTGAATGAACTGGCATGGATGGGCTGCGAGCCGACAGGTTTTGCGTTGGCCAATCGACAGCTGTGCGAAGTGGATCTAAGCGATTGGGGCGCAACGCTTGAGCAATCGTCGCGTGTGCTTCGCCGGCATGGCGTCCCCCAACTGTTCATGAATTTGCCGCTCTGTGTCTTGCCAAGGCCGCTGTGGCCGCTCGCGCATCGCAGCATCTCCGACTGGAAGAACGTATATGCCCCGGAGTGCACGGAATGCGCAGTGAAGTCCCGCTGCGCGGGTCTGTTTGCATGGCATGAGAAAGGCTGGAAGCCAGCGCCGCTGAAGGCGTTGGACGCTATCGAGGTAACCGCATGAGCAAATTTATCCGCAACATCTCGCTGTTCGTCGCGGGACTGCCGCTGCTGGCAACCAAGAGCCTGTCGGCCGCGCCTGCAACGGCGGTTGAGCTGGAGCCTCTGGAAGGCCCTGGCGCTGTTCCGCTGCGCCCATTGAACAGGGAAATGGACAATCTCTTTGCGGGCCACCGCTCGCATTCAAGCCATCGTTCCCATTCAAGCCACAGTTCGCACTACTCAGGCTCTGGCGGCAGCAGCTCCAGCTACCGGGCTCCGGCGTATGTGGCGCCCAGCCCTGTGCCTGCACCGGCTTACTCGGCACCCGCTCCTTCTCGCTATGCGCCATCCTCAGGCACCACTTCCAATCATCTGGTGGACACTCCGGGCGCCAGCAAAGCACCACAGACCTATCCAGGCACCACCGGGGCAGCGTCGTCACGCGAGGAATTGACGCACCCCGAGAAGCTGCGGCTTCAGATCATGAGGGTGCAGATCAAACTCAAGAACCTTGGTCTCTATGACGGGCCGATTGACGGGGTAATGAACGAGGGAACGCGCACGGCTCTGCGCTACTTCCAGGACCTCAAGGGGCTGCAGAGAACCGGCACGATGACGACGCCCACGCTCAACGCCATGGGGATTCCTGCTGTCAATTGAGATGTGTCGGCGGCTCCGGCCCAGGGTGCCGGCCATGCCGGGGAATTCGCGGCGTCGCTGCGTTACCCTTGTGCACAGCGCGCCCTCGACGGCGCGGCATGCACAAGATCGTCAACACGCCCCCAAGGACCCACGCCATGTCAACGTCTGCCTCCCCGGTTCATCGCCTGCCCGCATGGGTGCCGCTGCGCTACACCACGTTCTGCCTGAGCCTGGTCGGCAGCGCGGGGCTGCTGGTGGCGGCGCTGGTGTGGGGAGGGCTGTGGTGGTGGCTGGGCTTTGGCGTGTGCGCCGCGCTGGCGCTGCTGGGCGTGCGCGACATGACCCAGGTGCGCCATTCGGTGCTGCGCAACTACCCCATCATCGGTCACCTGCGGTTTCTGCTGGAGTTCATCCGGCCAGAGATGCGGCAGTACTTCATCGAGTCCGACCATGAGGCGCTGCCGTTCTCGCGCGCCCAGCGCTCCCTGGTGTACCAGCGCGCCAAGGGCGACCCGGACAGCCGCCCGTTGGGCACGCAGCTCAATGTCACGGCCCAGGGCTATGAATGGGTGAACCATTCCATGCAGCCCACCAAGCTGGCCTCGCATGACTTCCGCATCACCATCGGCTGCGCCGATGAAGGCGCCTCGCCCTGCACCCAGCCCTACAGCGCCAGCATCTTCAATATCTCGGCCATGAGCTTCGGCGCGCTGTCGGCCAATGCCATCCTGGCGCTGAACAAGGGCGCGAAGATGGGCGGCTTTGCGCACGACACGGGCGAGGGCTCCATCAGCCAGCACCACCGCGTGCACGGCGGCGACCTGATCTGGGAGGTGGCCTCGGGCTACTTCGGCTGCCGCAACGACGATGGCAGCTTCAACGAAGAAAAATTCATCGCCAACGCCACCGACCCGCAGGTCAAGCTCATCGAGATCAAGCTCAGCCAGGGCGCCAAGCCCGGCCACGGCGGCATGCTGCTGGGCGCCAAGGTCACCCCTGAGATCGCCGCCGCGCGCGGCGTGCCCGTGGGCGTGGACTGCATCAGCCCGTCCAGCCACAGCGCCTTCAAGACACCGGTGGAGATGATGCATTTCATCGCCCGCCTGCGCGAGAAGTCGGGCGGCAAGCCCACGGGCTTCAAGTTCTGCGTGGGCCATCCCTGGGAGTGGTTCGCCATCGTCAAGGCCATGCAGGAGACGGACATCACGCCGGACTTCATCGTGGTCGATGGGGCCGAGGGCGGCACGGGCGCGGCGCCGGTGGAGTTCACCGACCACGTGGGCGTGCCGCTGCAGGAAGGCCTGCTGCTGGTGCACAACACGCTGATCGGCGTGGGCCTGCGCCACCGCATCAAGATCGGCGCGGCCGGCAAGGTGATCACGGCCTTCGACATCGCGCGCATGATGGCGCTGGGCGCCGACTGGTGCAACGCTGGGCGCGGCTTCATGATGGCCCTGGGCTGCATCCAGGCGCAGAACTGCCACACCGGCCACTGCCCCACGGGCGTGGCCACGCAGGATGCGGCGCGCCAGAAGGCCCTGGTCGTGCCCGACAAGGCCACGCGCGTGGCCAACTTCCACGACAAGACCCTGCATGCGCTGCAGGAGCTGGTGCAGGCTGCGGGCCTGGAGCACCCTTGCGACATCACGGCCCACCACATCGTGCGGCGCATCTCCGACACCGAGGTGCGGCAGCTGGCCAACCTGGTCCTGCGCGTGGAGCCCGGCGCGCTGCTGGGGCCGCTGGACAAGCAGCACAGCGTGTTCAAGCTCTACTGGCCGGGGGCCAGCGCCCACACCTTCCAGTTCGCGCCGCCCACGCTCAAGCCTTCGGCGCCGCAGGCCAAGGCGCAGGCGGCAGGCCAGGCTGCCTAGAGACGCCACGCAGAGAAGACAGGCGCCACAGACCACAGCCGATTACAGGTTTTAACAACCCTCGGGGATAATGCGCCCCGAGAACTTGGTGCACAACTGTATTTTTCTGTGTAAATGAAAACTATTTTGGTTCGCATTGCGGCTGCCGTCTTCGGCGGCTATGCCTTCACCTGGGGCTTCATCGCCCTGGGCGTCGTGCTGATGTTTGCCGCCGGAATGGAGTTCCACGATGCCGAGCATCTGGGCTACATCCTCGGCTTCCTGGTGTTTCTGACGGTGTTCCTCTGGGCCTTTGCCGCCCAGAGCCTCCCGCGCGTCTGGGCCGTGCTGGCCGGTGGCGGCATTGTCATGACCGGCTGCGCATCACTGCTCCAGCAGATGCTGCTGCCCTGATCCGGAGATCGCTTCCCATGTTCCAGAATTTCCGCCTTTCCATGGCCTGGCTGCACACCTGGTTCGGGCTGGTGCTCGGCTTCGTGCTCATGGCCGCCTTCTTCTTTGGCGCGCTGTCGGTGTTCGACCGCGAGATCGACCGCTGGGCCATTCCGGCCTCGCGCTTCGAGCCCACGCCCATGCCCTCGTACGACCAGATCCTCAAGCCGGTCTTCGAGTCCATGCAGCCCAACGCCCAGGCGCGCGAGGCCATGCGCGGCGAGGTCAACGGCCCGCTGCCCGAGCGCTTCGACACGCCCCAGCGCTGGGGCGCCTACACCACGCACCGCGACCCGGTGCTGGGCCTGTTCGCCGGCTACGAGGTGGCCAACGCCAAGAAGCCCGAGACCCTGATCTGGGCCATGCGCACCATCGACCCGCGCAATGGCGAGTCCCTGCCGGACGACCACCTCAAGATCGGCAGCCAGTTCTTCTACCCGCTGCACTACAGCCTGACGCTCAACTGGATGGGCCTGGGCTACTGGATCGTGGGCTTTGCCGCACTCATCATGCTGGTGGCCCTGGTCAGCGGCGTGGTCATGCACCGCAAGATCTTCCGCGAGCTGTTCACCTTCCGTCCGAAGAAGGCCACCCAGCGCAGCGTGCTGGACCTGCACAACATGACGGGCGTGGTGGCGCTGCCCTTTCACTTCTTCTTCGCCTTCACGGGGCTGGTGATCTTTGCGGGCATCTACTTCCCCATCACCCACACCCAGCTGGAGCCGCTGCACGAGCTGCACGAAAAAATGGAGGCCGAGGAAACCGGCCTGCCGCACGACCGCGCCGGAGTGGCCGCGCCCGTGGCCTCGGTGGACGCCATGGTGGCCGAGGCGCAGCGCCGCTGGGCTGCCAAGGGCATGGCCGGCGACGTGGGCTTTCTGTCCGTCACCCATGTGGGCGATGCCAATGGCTACGTCAGCGTCTACCGCGCCGGCACCGACCGCATCGCGCTCACGGGCGAGGGCATCCACTTCAAGGCCAGCACCGGCGCGCTGCTGCGCGAAGACCCGCCGCGCACGGCCGTGGACAGCCTCAACACCTTCCTCACCGGTCTGCACCTGCAGCACTTCCGCCACTGGTTGCTGCGCTGGCTGTACGTGCTCGGTGGCCTGGCCGGCTGCGCCTGCATTGCCACCGGCTTCGTCTTCTTCGTGGAAAAGCGCAAGAAGCAGCACGCCAAGCAGGGCGTGCAGGGCGCGCGCGTGGTCGATGCCCTGGCCGTCACCACCGTCACCGGCATGCTGGTGGCCGCCCTGGGCATGCTGATTTCCAACCGCCTGCTGCCCGAGGCCATGCCCCAGGGCTGGCCGGGCCGGGGCGACATGGAGCGCTATTTCTTCTGGGCCGCCTGGCTGCTGGCCATGGCGCATGCCTTTGTGCGCAGCGCCCCCGTGGCCCGGGGCCTGCCCAACCCCGCCTGGCGCGAGCAGTGCTGGACCGTGGCCGCCATGGCCGTCACGGCCGTGCTGCTGAACTGGCTGACCACGGGCGACCACCTGTTCAAGACCCTGGGCGCGGGCTACTGGCCGGTGGCCGGCGTGGACCTGTTCATGCTGGCCAGCGCCGTGCTGGCCGTGGTGGTGGCGCGCAAGCTCAAGACGCGCGCCGTGCCCGCCATGCCCTCGCGCGCTGCGGAGGTGGCCCATGTCTGAGGGACTGATGGACGCACTGCTGCTGGCCGCCGCCTTTGCCGCCTCGCTGGCCGGCATGGGCTGGTTCGCGCTGGCCAAGGACGTGCACTGGGAGCAGGTGCACGGCGACATGCCCCAGCCCGATGGCAAGGTCAGGCTGCTGCGCTGGCTGGGCGTCTCGGGGCTGGCCGCCTCGCTGGGACTGTGCCTGGCGGTGGACCATGCCTCCATGGCCTCCCTGGTCTGGATCATGACGCTGGCCGCTGCCGCCCTGGCCATTGCCTTCACCCTGACCTGGCGGCCGAGCTGGTTGCGCTGGCTGCCGGCCTGACGTTTGCGCGTGGGCCTCTGCGCCCGCTGCAGGCTCAGGCCTGCCTTTTCCTCATCCTGCGGCTGGCCAGATAGGCCATGCCGCACAGCAGCGCCAGCATGCCGCCCTTGCCCAGGCCGGGAACGGCCTGGACATTTCCGGGGCCGGGACCGGGCCCTGGGTCCGTGCCCGGACCGGGGTCGGGATCGGTGCCCGGGCCCGGGTCGGGAGGATCGGCAGCGATCACCTCGATGGACACGGATGCCGGTGCGGCAGCGCTCTGGTGCCCGTCGGATACCGTGAAGGCGAAGGTATCGGACCCCGAGTAGCCGGCCGCCGGCGTGTAGACCAGCGTGCCCGTCTGGGGATCGAAGCCGCTGATGCCGCCATGGGCGGGGCCGGTGGTGATCTCGAAGCGCAGCGGGTCCGACTCGAAGTCCGTGCCAGCGAGGGTGATGGACAGCGCCGTATCCTGCGGCGTCGTGACGGCTTGCGGCAGCGCCACGGGGGCGGCGTTGGCCGCCATCGCGTTGGAAAAGCGCGAGGTGTCGCCGGTGGAAATCCGGGTGGCGGTCGCCGTGACAGCGGCCTGGTCGCCCGGGGGCATGGCGCCCTTGAACGCCAAGGGCGCATGGCCGGAGGCATCGGTGGTCACGGTCTGCGAGCCCAGCAGAACCTTGCCGGCGGCGCGCTCCACCAGCCCGTCGGGCAGCCTGGGCGTCGAGAAATACTCGATGCGCATGCTCTCGTTGGCGACGCTGTCCAGCGTGCCGGACAGGCCGTCGGGCGTCACCGTGAGCAGCACCGGATCGGCAGGATCTCCGTTGGCCAGGCTGGTTCGTGCGATGCCTCCCTCGGTATTGCCGTAGATGGCATTGCCGAGCATGGAGACGCCCTTGACGTCGTCCCCCCGCAATCCCACGCCGAACAGCCTGTTGTGCGCAATCACGTTGGCATGTGCCGCGTCGTCACCGCCGACCAGGGTGTCATGGGCCTTCTGGAAAAAGGAAACGCCTTCCCCATTGGGCAGGGCGGTTCCCTGGGGACTGACGCCCACGTAGTTGCCCTGCACGAGGTTGTTCTTGCCGGCGCCCTGGAACTGTATGCCGGACGCCTTGCTGCCACCGACGATGTTTCCGCGCACGGTCACCTCGTCCGAATCCTTGATGACGATGCCCCATTGATTGGGCAGCATGGTGCTGGCATCCAGACTGGTTCCCACGATATTCCCGGCAATCAGGGTATTCGAGTTGCGTGCGGCGTAGTTTCCATTCAATTCAATGGCCGTTTCCTTGTTTCCGGCAACCAGGTTGCCGTCTTCAGGGCCTGTGCCAATGCGATGTCCGCCTTCCGGCGAAAAGAATACGGCAATGCCTGGCCCATTGTTGGCAATCATGGCCGTGCCGGCTGCATTGGTCCCGACACGGTTGCGGGTCACCAGCGTGTGCGAGCCGGAAATGGAAATCCCGGATGAACCACCGGTTTCCCTGACATTGCCGGAGACGAGGTTGCTGTCGATCAGCGTGCCGGTAAATTCGGATGCCACGCTGATGCCATTTCCCTGGTTTCCCAGGGCCACATTGCCGGTGATATCGGTGCCTATGTAATTTCCCTGAATGATGTTTCCTGTACCGACGCCCGGCCAGGAAAGCCATACTCCGGAATTTTCCGCCGCGGAAATGACATTTCGTCCGCCAACATCCAGACTACCGATGCGGTTGCGGTTGCCGGAGTTGACAAGGATGTTGCTGCGATTGCCCATGGCGACCGTTCCCGATGCGTCAACGCCTATATGGCAGCCCAGCACGGTGTTGCCGTCGCCGGTCACCGCCAGGGCGGTGTTGAAGCCGCCTATCGCCAGACCGCGCACCGTGATGGCGCCTGCCAGCTCGAGCCCTGTACCGAACTCGGAGCTGCCTGCCTGCAGCGTGATCAGGGGGCGGCGTGGCAAGTGGTCCTCATAGCCGGGTTGCGTGCTGGCGTCCACCGTCAGTGATGTGGCCGGTGCAATGGGCTGCATGAGGCTGCCATTCCAGTTGCTTTGGGTGACGATGGTCTGCTCTCCCCCCGCACCGATGCTGAACTCGATGCGGTTGTCGCCCCCTTTGTTGCGGTTGGCGTTGGCGTAGGTGATGGCGTCGCGCAGGGAGCAGGGTCCCAGGCCGGTGCTGGCGCACGGGCCGCTTGCGTCGGCGGCGCTGTCCACCACGACGGTCCATGCATGGGCCGTGGCGACACAGCCTTGCAAGAGCAACGCCAGGGCGAGCAGGCGCAGCGGCCTGCTTGCCTGCCTGATAGTGAATCGTCGCCTGTATATCCTCATTGCCATTTTTACTTCCCCTGAAATGGGCTGCCGAAACGCATTCTGGATATTGCGCAATACAGGACGTGAAATAGCGCTGGCATTCTGCATGCGCGACGTCTGTGTGCAATATCACAGGGGTGGACAGAAACGGAGCAGCCTTTGTCGATGAATCAATCCGGCAATGATCTCCAGGGCATCGGAATATTGGTTTAAGAATTTTCTTAAAGTGACAGGAATAATGGCATCTTCAAAGAGAGTTGACGATTTTCCGATGGCGGATCGATGCTTGAAATCGCTCTTTGGCGAGGCGGCGTGCAAGAGGTTTCAGTATTAAGAAAATTCTTAGACCAAATTCTCCTTTTGATTCCTAAGATTTGGCAATGCGCCAGTTTCAAGCTCTCTTGTTTTCTTCCAGATCGATACAACACAGGCTGTGCCTGCCCCTGGCACGGCGTGATTTGATGGCATTTGCACTGGCGATCATGGCCATGCTGGCCTGTGCCGGTCACGGCGGCAGGGACGACACCGCCCCGGCGACGCCATCGCGCAGCCTGGGCCATGTGCCCGTGCGAGACATTCAGTTGTTTTTCATGGACCGATGTTTCCTGCTGCTGGACGCTGCGGTGGGGGCCACGCACGCAGCCATCCACACGCAAGCCGGTTATGCCTGGCCGTGGCGCGCCAGCGCACCGCAGGGCCAGCCCGGGCCGCACCATTCACTGATGCAGGCAGGCCGGGCGCTTCCCGAATCCCTGTTGCTGCGCAAATCCGCGAACAACGCCGGATGGCTTGCAGCCCGTTGGGAGCCCGCGCGGCAGCTGGTCAGGGCCCATGTCTGGCTGCTGCTGGGGTCCGTGTCGCTGGGACTTGCCTTCATGGCTGCACTTGCATGGTGCGTGCGGCGGCTGCGCCGCGGCGTGCCGGCATCGGCCTGGAGCCGGGCAGGCGCCTGCGCCTGCGCCGCCGGTGATGCGCTCTGCCGAAAGCTGCTGGACACGGCCCCCGTGGGCCTGGCGCTGGTGCGGTGCAGCGATCGCAGCCTGCTGCTGTCCAACGGACTGGCACGGCAGTGGGTGTGCAGTGATTCTTCGTGGTTCGAGCATGCCGTTGCCGAGGGTGCGCAGCAGGGCCGGCGCGAGCTGGTGCTGGGAGACGGCCGGCTGGTGGAGGTCAGCACCACGCACACCAGCCACGCAGGCGAGCCGGTGGTTTTTTGCCTGGTCAGCGATGTGACGGCGCTCAGGCAGGCGCAGGCAGCGCTGGTCGATGCCAAGCTGCGCGCCGAATCGGCAAGCCAGGCCAAGACGCAGTTTCTGGCCACCATGAGCCATGAAATACGGACGCCGCTCTTTGGCATCCTGGGAACGCTGGAGCTGCTGGCGCTGTCCAGGGCTCCTTCCGAACAGACCCGCTACCTGGGAGCCATGCAGCAGGCGTCGGCCTCCTTGCTGCGCATCGTCAACGACAGCCTGGACCTGTCGGCCATCGAGGCGGGCCGGCTGCAACTGGAGGCCCATGCGTTCTCGGCCACCGAACTGCTCGACAGCGTGGCCGCAGGCCTGCTGTCGCGTGCCGAGCAAAAAGGGCTGCAGCTGTATGCCGTCTCCGATGTGAAAACGCCGCCCCTGCTGGTGGGCGATGCCTTGCGGCTGCGGCAGATCCTGGACAACCTGGTGGGCAATGCCATCAAGTTCACGTTCTCCGGCCATGTGGCCATCCGCCTGCAGGTCATGGGAGAGAGCGAGGAAGGCACCGACCTGCGGTTCCAGGTGCAGGACACGGGCATCGGCATCGACCCGGAGCAGCAGCCCTTCCTGTTCGACCCGTACTTCCGTGCCCATGCGGCCACGCAGCAGCAGGTCCAGGGCGCGGGCCTGGGGCTGTCCATCTGCCTGCGCCTCAGCCAGGAGATGGGCGGGCGGCTGACGGCCGCCAGCCAGCCGGGACTGGGGACCTGCGTGTCATTCGAACTGCGCCTGCCGCGCGAGAGCGCGGCAGGCTATGAGGCAGTGCCCAGTCTGTTGCCGCACACCGTCTACGTGGATGGCGCCATTCCGGAAGTCGTGCACAACCTGTGCGCCTGGCTGCGGCATTGGGGCGCCATGGCCCAGCCGTACCGGGAGCAGGTGCAGGGCCCCAATGAACAGGCGGTGCTGGTGCAAGCCTGGCCACGGTCGGTGCGCCGTCCGCAATGGACGGGCAAATGCGTTCTGGCGCTGGCGCCGGGCGAGGTCCCCCGCGAAACTCTGCAGGCCCGTGTGTGGGAAACCAGCATGCCTGGCGTGCTGGCCGTGGGCCAGGCGCTGGGCATGGCCCAGCAGGGCATTGCGCCGGGCGCGCGCCCTGACCTGTACGCCGCCGTTCCCCCGGTCCACGAGCCGATGGGGCTGAGTGTGCTCATCGTCGAGGACAACCCCATCAACAGAATCATCTTGCGAGAGCAACTGCAGGTGCTGGGCTGCGAGGTCCAGCAGGCCAGCAATGGGCAGGACGCGCTGTCCATGCCCGGCCTGCTCGAATTCGACGCCGTTCTCACCGATCTGCACATGCCGCTGCTGGACGGCCTGGCCCTGGCGCGTGCGCTCAGAAAGCGTGGCTACGGCCGCCCGATCGTCGGGCTGACGGCCAATGCGCAGCCGCAGGGGCAGACGCAGACGCAGACGCAGACGCAGGCGCAAGGGCAGGGCGACGGACTGCCGGCCGGCTTCGACAGCCTGCTGTGCAAGCCATTCACGTTGGCGGTGCTGCGCACCACCCTGAACCACATCAAGCAATGCAGGAACTGATCCCATGCTGTCGACATTCAAAGTACTCATTCTTGACGACCACGCCCTGTGCTGCGAGCACACGCGCAGCCTGCTCATGGAGGCGGGAATCGTGGACACGCACATTGCCTGCAACGCACGCGATGCCCTGCAAATGCTGCGCGATGGCGGGTTCCACCTCGTCATCACCGACCTGAAAATGCCCGACATGGACGGCCTGCAGTTCATCAATGAACTGAGCCAGCGTGGCCTGCATCCCATGCTCGTCATATCCAGCTCCTGCTCGCGCCGGTTGATGAACAGTGTCAGTCTCATGGCCAAGGAGTCCGGCTTTTCCGTCATCGGGATGTTTCAAAAGCCGTTCGGTGCGGACCATGTCCAGGTCTTGGCCAGACAACTCAGGTCCTTGCGTGCATACGAGAGGAAAAGCGCTCCAGGCATCAAGGAACGGCCGATTTTCGCCAAGGCACACCTGATCCAGGCGCTGGAGGAGAAAACCATACAGGCCTGGTTCCAGCCCAAGAAATCCCTGCTCACGGGCCACACCGTCGGTGTGGAAGCGCTGGCGCGCTGGAACGATCGGCAGTTCGGCTTCATGATGCCGGGCTCGTTCATGTCCGCCATCCGGTTCCATGGCCTGGACCATGCCTTGCTGGTGCGGATGATGGAAGACGCCATGTCGGCGCACCTGGCCTGGCGCAGTGCCGGACATGTCGTGCCTGTGTCCGTCAACCTGCCGATACCGTTGCTGGACGATATCGGCCTGCCGGATGAGTTGCACGACATGGCGGCCCGGTGCGGCATCGCTGCGGAGAACATCACGTTCGAGCTGCTGGAGGACCAGGCCGTCGGCATACCTGCCAACTACTACATGTGCGCGAGCCGCCTGCGGCTCAAAGGCTTCGGCCTGGCCCAGGATGACTACGGGCGGGGTTACAGCTCGATGTACAGCCTCATCTCCACGCCCTTCACCGAATTGAAGATCGACCGGGCCTTCGTGGCCGGCGCCGCGGGTGACGAGGTGCGCACAGCCGCCTTGACATCGTCGGTGCAGCTGGGGCGGCAACTGGGCCTGACGGTGACGGCGGAAGGGGTGGAGACCACCCAGGACCTGGAGTTGCTGCGCAGCATCGGCTGCGATTGCGTGCAGGGATATCTGCTGTCCGCCGCGGTGCCCGCCAGCGAATTTGCCCTTATGCTGGCATCCGAACCCCGACACCAAGGCAACCCCACCTGACCCAAGCACGCAAGGCGTCCATGCCCGACTCCCCGTTCAGCAAGATCACACGCACCACACGCTGGCAGAACCGGGTACTGTTTGGAGTGCTTCCCCTTGCGATCTTCCTCATCGCCGTGCTGCTGTGGGGCTCGGAGAGGATCTTCGAGCAGGAGCAGGGCCGCCTGGCCTTGAACTTCTCCGCCATCGTCGGCTCGCTGGACGAGCAGGAGATCTTTCTTCGGCGGCTCAAGGGCCGCAACGAGTCCTGGAAAGCGCTGCCGGACCAGAGAGTAGCCACCATCGTCGACGTGCCCGCTCCTGCGCAGGCGGACTACCGCATGTTCCGTGGCCGTGAGGCCATCGGCGGCATTCCCTTTTCACTGCAATGCTCTGCGCGCGCGGCCTGCGACACGCTCCCGGACCGGCTTTTCTCGCTGGGCAGCTCCCTGGCCGCGGGCTATTCCTCCTTCTGGGCAGGCTCCTACTTCCCTGCAGCCGCTGCCTTCTTCACCAAGGAGGACGGGGCGATCAGCATCGGCGTGCCGGCCATCGACGTGCCCATAGGCAACGAGAGCGTCACGCAGGAAATGTTCGACAGCACGATTGCCGCCGTCAAGGCGCATCTGCGGGCCAGGGCCGCCGATGCCCGGCCGGGCGCCGGCTCCACGGCGCCGGCGCAGGAGATCGTCTGGTTCCGGTCGCCCCAGTTCCCGGAAAAGATGATCGGCATGGTCGCAGCCGGCTTTTCAAGCCATATCGATGCCGGCGACGAAGCCGCCACAAGCCCGATCTACGCCGCCATCCTTTTCAGCCGCCAGCGCATCAGCGCCATAGAAAGATCCATCCATACGCTGCCCAGGCATCTTTTCTGGCTGGAGCACCGGGATTTCGGCGTGCTCATGGGCACCGGCCCGGTGCCGCAGGTGGACGAGGCGGGGATGCGGTACACGCGCAATGGCCTGATCCTCAAGACCGAGGATGCCTCCGGCCGGTGGACCGGCTACTACCAGGTGGACTACGCCACCTTTTTCCAGGGCCGGCTGTTCGCCCCTTCTGCCGGCCTGGTGCTGGCCCTGCTGCTGAGCCTGCTGGCCGGTATTGCCTATACCCGCTGGTTCAACCGCAAGGTGATTGCGCCTGCCCAGGAAGCGCAGCGGGTCATCGTCGAGAGCAATCAATTCAACAGGACGCTGATCGAAACCGCCCCCGTGGCTGTCTGCCTCGTCGCCTACGGCAGTGGAAAGATCATCTTCAGCAACTCGCTGGTGCAGGAGTGGCTGCACTCGGCCGATGGCTACCTGCGCCCCGGCTCGCCGGAAAACAGGGCAGCGCTGGATGAAATTGTCCACGCCAGGGCCGCAGGAACCATGGAGCAACTGGTCACCGCGCAGGGCCGAACGCTTTACGTGGCCTACGCGCCCACCCGCTACCTGGGCCAGGATGTGACGCTGTGCGTGTTTGCCGACGTCAGTGCGCGCGCAGAAATCGAGAGCAATCTGGAGCGGGCAAGAATCGCGGCGGACGAGGCCAACGAGGCCAAGTCCACCTTTCTGGCGACCATGAGCCACGAGATCCGCACGCCGCTGTATGGCGCGCTGGGCACGCTGGAGCTGCTGGGCCTGACCGAGCTCACGCAGCTGCAGCGCAAGTATGTGGACCGTATCGAAGCCTCCTCGTCCATCTTGCTGCAGATCATCAGCGACATCCTGGACACCAGCAAGATTGAGGCGGGCCAGTTGCAGCTGGAAAAGGCCCCGTTCAATCCCCGGGAGCTGGTGCAAAACTGCACCAGCTCCTATGCCGCCATGGCGCAGCAAAACGGCCTGCTGCTGTTTTCCTGCGTGGACGCGCAGGTGCCCGAGTCGGTGCTGGGCGATGCGGTGCGCATCCGCCAGATCCTGGGCAATCTCATCAGCAATGCCATCAAGTTCACGGAGGCCGGCCATGTGATCGTCCGCCTGCGCAGCGTGCCGGGAACGGCCTCCCAGGTCCGGCTGGTGTTCGAGGTCTGCGACACGGGCGTGGGCATAGAAAAATCCCTGCATGGCGAGCTTTTCACGCCCTTTTATCTCGTCAAGAACAGCAGCCGCACTGCCCGTGGAGCGGGCCTGGGCCTGTCCATCTGCTGGAGCCTGGCCCGGATGATGTCCAGCTCCATCGAGGTCTGGAGCGAGCCCGGCCTGGGCAGCCGGTTCTGGTTCGAGCTGGGGCTGGAGACCGTCGCGCAGGAGGAGGAGGAGGCGCCCGAACTCAAGGGTGCCCGCATCGCGGTGCGCACTCCCCACCCGGAACTGACGGACAACATCTGTGCCTGGCTGCAGCGCTGGGGCGGCCAGGCCCGCGCGGCGGGCGCCGCCCCGGTGGCCGCGGACAAGGATGAACTGCTGCTGGACGTCCTGTTGCCGGCGGACAGCCCCGCGCCCGGATGGACCGGGCCGCACCTGAACCTTTCCTCGGCGGACAACCGGGGCATCGATGGGCACAACGTCCTGAGCATCGGCTTGGGCATTGCGCAAGTGCTCGGCGGCGCACAGCGCTCGGCCGGCTCCGGCTCCGATCTGCCCCTGTTCGACCTGCGCGTGCTGGTCGCCGAGGACAATCCCGTCAACCAGGTGACGCTGCGCGGCCAGCTCGAGAGCCTGGGCTGCGAAGTCACGGTCGCCGACGATGGGGAGGAGGCGCTGGCGCTGTGGGACATCAGCCCGCACGATCTGGTGCTGACGGACGTGAACATGCCCTACCTCAACGGCTACGAACTGGCGGAGCGGCTGCGTGCGGAGGGCGTTGCCTGCCCCATCGTCGGCGTGACCGCCAATGCCATGCTGGACGAGGAAAACCGCTGCCTGAATGCCGGCATGAATGCCTGGCTGGTCAAGCCCATCCCGTTGCGCACGCTGGTCCGCACCCTGGAGAAGTTCGCGCCGAAAAAGCGGCTCCGTCCGGCGCCTGCCCAGGCCGGTACCCCGGTGGGGGACACCCTGCAGCCTGCGGCCCTGTCGGAGCCCAACGTACTGAAGACGCACAGGCAGGTCTTCGTGCAGTGCATGAACGACGACATCGCAATGCTGGCCCGTGGCCTGGATGAGCGCCGGCCCGACCTGGCCGCGCAGGCGCTGCATCGCATGCGCGGCGCCTTGCTGCTGGCCAGGATGCAGGAGCTTGCCGCGCGCACCCAGTCGCTGGAGGACCAGCTCCCGAACGGAACCCGGGAGCCCGGCCTGCAGGCCGCGCTGTCAGTCCTTCTGGCCGACCTCTTGGCTGACCTTCGCGCCATGATGGCGCAATTGCCCCAGCCCTAACCCTTTGCTTGCGATCCCATGAAACTGAAACTGCGCATTGCTGTCGTGGACGACCACGCCGTGGTCCTGCTTGGCGTCAAGGACTTCCTGGAGCAGGACCCCAATCTCCAGGTCGTGGCCACGTTCAGCACGCCATCGTCCTTGATGCAATACGCCAGATCGAACCCGCTGGACGTGGTTCTGACCGACTACTCCATGCCGGGCGACGATGTCTATGGCGATGGCCTGCGCTACGTGGACTATCTGATACGCCACTTCCCGGACATCAAGGTGCTGGTGCTGACGACCGTCTCCAACCCCATGATCATCTCGGCCCTGTATGACGCCGGCGTCGCCGGTGTGCTGCTCAAGGAAGAGCCGCTCACCCAGATCATGGCGGCGCTGCAGTGTGTCCGCCTCAATGCCCGCTACTATTCGCCCTCATTCCAGGCCGACACGCCCAGGCAGGAGCGGTCCGTTTTCCTGGCCGAGCGCGCCAACAGCCTCTCGCCGCGCGAGTTCGAAGTCCTCAGGCATTTCGCCAATGGCGAGTCCATCACCGAAATCGCCGCACGCCTGCGGCGCAGCGTCAAGACCGTCAGCCTCCAGAAGAACTCCGCCATGCGCAAGCTGAACGTGGACAGCAACCAGGACCTGGCGGCCTTCTGCGCCGAGCACCATCTCTTCGACTGACCGGCCTGCGGGCTGCACAAGCCGGTCACCCTTTTAGCGCCTGGCCTTGCGCCTGGCCGCCGTCCTCGATGTCCCCCTCACCCAGGGGATAGTACGGTTCGGACGACATCAGGCGAAACCCCAGAAGTGCCCCGCGCCGGCTTGTCTTCATCGCCAGGGGCGCCTGGCAATGCACGCAGCCATAGTTCACGAAATTGGCGTCCTGCTCCAGTGAATAAAAGCGGAACCTCAGTCCGGGGTGGGGCGTTGACAGGCTTGTATTGCTCAGCAATTCGTAGCACGGGTCGCACAGTTTCTGGGACGTTCTCTTTGGCTGCATTTCTGGAAAAAACGGATCGATATACCGCTCTCCAGTCTTGCCCGGCCTTGCGCAGCCCAGGTTAAGACGATTCTTATTGCCGCACGGCGCGCATCAAAGCGGCTGCTGCTGTGTCGTGCAGTGGATGCCGCCGCCCCCGGCGGCAATCGCATCGATGTCCAGCTGCACCACCTCGCGGCGGGGAAACAGCTCGCGCAGCAGGGAGCGGGCGTTGGCGTCCGCGCGGGCATCGCCAAACTGCGGGGCGATCACGGCGCCGTTGCACACATAGAAGTTGATGTAGCCGGCCGCGAACTCCCTGGACTCCAGCTTGCTGCGCACCGACGAGGGGCCCTTGAGCACCTGCACGTCGAGCTTGCGGCCGCGCGCGTCTGTGGCCTGGCGCAGTATGTCCAGGTGGCGCCGCGTGACGGCGTAGTCGTAGGAGTCCGGGTCGTCGTCCAGGCCCGCCACCACCACGCCGGGCGAGGCAAAGCGCGCATAGAAGTCGGTGTGCCCGTCCGTGATGTCGCGGCCCGCAATGCCGGGCAGCCAGATGATCTTGCGCAGGCCCAGCAGGCGCTTGAGTTCGGCCTCGCAGGCGCTTTTCGACAGGCCCGGATTGCGGTTGGGGTTGAGCACGCAGCTTTCGGTGATGAGGGCCGTGCCCTGGCCGTCCACCTCGATGCCGCCGCCCTCCAGCACCAGCGCGGTCTCCAGGTAGCGCACGTTGGCGGCTTCGGTGACAAAGCCCGCCACCTCGGCATCGTTGTCATGCGCCTGCTTCTCACCCCAGCCGTTGAAATTGAAATCCACGCCCGCCAGTTCGCCCTTGCTGCTGCCAGTGCCGCTGCCCAGCTTGCGCACGAAGACCGGCCCGGTGTCGCGCATCCAGAGGTCATCCACGGGCTGCACATGCAGCTTGACGCGGTTGCCGCACAGGCGCGCGGCCAGGTCGTAGTCGCGCTCGCGCACCAGCATGTTCACGGGCTCGAAGGCGGCAATGGCGCGCGCAATGCCGGCCAGGTGCTCGCGCGCGGGCTCCAGCAGGCGGCGGCCCCAGACCCTCTCGCTGGGGCCGAAGGACATCCAGGTGGACTGGTGCGGGTCGCCCTCGTCGGGCATGTGCCAGGTCGCCAGGCTGTCCGGGTCTTGGCGGCTGCCTTCGGCACGGGCTTCCGTGGAGCGGGCGGCGGCGGTGCCGGCCAGGGCCGCCATGGGCGACAGGCCCAGGCAGTTCAGCAGGCAGCGGCGGGAAAGGGCGTAAGGCATGGTGTCTTCAGCAGGTGCTTGGGGGAATGCTGCGATTGTCCGAGCCCGTATTCATTCTGAAAATTGATATCTTTTGCCGTAATCAATCAACCCAGCTCATGATTTGGCAAGCGGCACCGCCTGCTCCACCAGGTAGTCAAACACCTCGCGCACCAGCGCCATGCGAGGCTCCCCCTCGATGCGCGACATCCACAGGCGGCCCAGCGCAAAGGGTGGAATGCCTTCCACCAACTGCAACCGGCCCGTGCCCAGTGCCTCGTCCGCCAGCAGGCGCGACACCACGGCGCAGCCACGCCCGCGCAGCGCCGCGTCCAGTAGCAGGCGTGCGTCGTCGTAGATGGCGGTCTTGTGCAACTGGCCCAGGTGCTGGCGGATGAAGGGGCCGGTGCGGTCGCTGGTCAGGTCTTCCTCCAGGCACAGCAGGCCGGCGCCTGTGTGCGGCCCGGGTGCGCGCACGGCCACCAGCTCGTCGGCCAGCAGAGGCACCTGCAGTACATCGGTCTGCCGCAGCGGCTCGCGGGTAATGGCGATGTCCACATCCAGCTCGTCGATGTAGCGCGCCGTCTCGTCGGTGGAGACGATGGGGCACAGCTGGGGGTGGCGCTGCAGTAGGCCGTCCAGGCGCGGCTGCAGCCAGCCGCTGGCCACGGGGGCGGGGCAGACGATGGTGACCAGGCTGTCGTCCATGTAGGTCTCTATGCGGCTGAGCCCGTGGCGGATCTGGTCCAGCGACTTGCCCACGCTGTCCAGCAGCAGCCGGCCCGCCACCGTCAGCTCCACGCCGCGCCCCTTGCGGCGGAACAGCGGCTGGCCCAACTGCTGCTCCAGCTGCGCAATCTGGTGGCTCACGGCGGATTGGGAAATGCACAGCTCCTCTGCCGCGCGCGAGTAATTGCCCAGGCGGGCTGCGGCCTCGAAGCCGATCAGGAACCGGAAGGAGGGGAGGCGGGCATTGGACATGGGACACGGCAGACAAAGCGGTGGAACCGGAATTGTCGACGCACCCAGCCGAAGCCGGGCGCGATGGCCGGGCGCTGTCGTTGCAACACTTGGTTACTTCCTTGACCCATCTCAAATCCCGCATGCGGCAGCGTCGATACGCTTCGGCCCATGAATCACCAGGGCTTGACTTTGGTCAGCATGGCTTGGCACGCAGGCATTCCCCGCCTGTGCGCGCACAACAGCGGCGCACAACGCCGCACAGGAGATGCATCAATGCACATCGGTCAACGTTTCTGGCGCCGCCAAGGATTGGGCGCAAAGCTGTCACTCACCAATTTTGTCTGGGTCGCCGCCATCCTGGCGCTGCTGGTGCTGGGCATTGCCTGGGATGTGAGCAAGTCCCTGCAGAAAAAAATGCACAACGAGATGCAGCAGGGCGTCCAGATGCTGCACAACTTCGTCGAGTCCACCGACAAGGAGCTGCGCCAGCGCACCCAGTTCCTGGCCGACAGCCTGGCGCGCAGCCTGCAGGGAACGCTCAGCCTGGACACCAGCGGCGGCGAACCCGTGCTGAGCCTGGACGGCCAGCCGCTCAACGGCAACGATGCGCACCTGCAGGCCTTCACGCGCAGCACCGGCGCCGTGGCCACCGTGTTTGCGGCCCAGGGGCAGGGCGACTTCGTGCGCATTGCCACCACGCTCAAAAACGAGAAAGGCGACCAGAGCGCGGCCGTGCTGGGCAGCCGGCTGGACCGCGCCCATCCCGCCTATGCCGCCATCCAGGCCGGCCAAAGCTACATGGGCCTGGCCCACCTGTTCGGCCGCCAGTACATGACGCAGTACCGCCCGCTCAAGGACGCCTCCGGCGCCACCGTGGGCATCGCCTTCGTGGGCCAGGACTTCTCGCAACTGCTGGAGCACTTCAAGGACTCCATCCGCGCGCTCAAGGTGGGCCAGACCGGCTACTACTACGTGCTCAATGCCGAAGACGGCCCCCAGCGCGGCCAACTGGTCGTGCATCCCGCCCTGGAAGGCCAGAACATGAGCGATTCCAAGGACGGCGATGGCCGCTTCTTCATCCGCGACATGCTGGACCGCAAGCAGGGCAGCATGGCCTATCCCTGGACCAATCCGGGCGAAACCCAGGCCCGCGACAAGCTGGTCGTCTTCAGCCAATACGCACCCTGGAACTGGGTCATTGCCACCAGCGCCTACGTGGACGAAGCCGTGTCCGAGACCCGCAGCCTGGTCCTGCAGTTCGCCCTCATGGGCCTGGGCGCCGTGCTGCTGCTGTCGGCGGCATGGTTCTGGCTCATCCGCCGCATGATCGTGCGCCCCTTGAAGCAGGCCAGCCACATGGCCTACGCCATTGCCGATGGCGACCTGACCGTGCGCATCGCCAGCGACCGCCAGGATGAAATCGGCCACCTGCTGGAAGCCATGAACACCACCAGCTCGGGCCTGACGCGCGTGGTCGGCAGCGTGAACGAACAGGCCCACAGCGTGGCCCTGGCCAGCGCGGAAATCGCCCAGGGCAACCAGGACCTGGCCGCCCGCACCGAAAGCGAAGCCAGCGCGCTGGAGCAGACCGCCGCCGCCATGGAAGAGCTGGGCTCCACCGTGGCCCACAACGCAGATCACGCGCAATCGGCCGACCGCATCACGCGCGAGGCCCAGCGCGTCGTCACCGAAGGCGGGCAGGCCGTGCGCAAGGTCGTGCAGACCATGCAGGGCATAGACGCCAGCAGCAAGAAGATCGCCGACATCATCGGCGTCATCGACTCCATTGCCTTCCAGACCAATATCCTGGCCCTCAACGCCGCCGTGGAAGCGGCCCGAGCGGGCGAGCATGGCCGGGGCTTTGCCGTGGTGGCCGAGGAAGTGCGCGCCCTGGCAGGCCGCAGCGCCGAGGCCGCCAAGGAAATCAAGCAGCTCATCAGCCACAGCGTCGCCGAAATCCACACCGGCAACCAGGAGGCCGCGTTTGCCGGGGAAACCATGGAGCAGGCCATGGAGGAAATCCGCAAGGTCACCCAGCTCATCTCGGACATCAGCCACGCCAGCGCCGAGCAAAACAGCGGCGTCGCCCAGGTGGCCGAGGCCATCACCCACATCGACCAGACCACGCAGAAGAACGCGGCCCTGGTCGAGGAAATGGCCGGCGCCGCTGCAGGCCTGCGCCACCAGTCCGATCAACTGGTGCGCGTGGTCTCGGTCTTCAGGCTGCCGGGCGGCAGCGGTGCGCCGCTGCAGACTGCGGCCCGCGCAGCGAGCGCCACGCAAACCACCAGCGCCGCAATCCCCCGTGGCCCGGCCCTGGCGCCCAGCGCTGCTGCGGCCAAGCCCGCAGCATCGGCCGCCCCGGCAAAAACGGCCGCCGCCAAGCCCGTCGCCATGGCCTCCACGGCCGATGACGACTGGGACAATTTCTGAGAGCCACCGGGTGAGGCCACGGGAGCCTGGAGCCCCTGGCTCCAGCGGCCCGCCCTCTCAGGCCCGCGGCGCTCTGGCATGCTCTGCAGCCACTCCATGAACCGGTTGAATCCCATTGACGCCCCTTGAATACATCGATCGCGCCCTGGCGCTGGTGGCCCAACGTGCCCTGGCCCTGCCAGGGCACGATGTCTTCCAGCACCTGGCGCAACAGCTGCAATACGTGCGTGCGGTGCTGCTGGACCGGGGCCTGGATCGCTCCAGGCTGCACCAGATCACCATCGGCAGCGTTGCGGTCAAGGAGTTCGACGAGACCGATCCAGAGCTGGCCCGGGCCCTGAAGGATGCGCACTACGTGGCCGTGCAGACCGGACGCGGGCTGAAGATCGATTTGCCCTGAGCGCGCTCCAGCAAAGGAAATGGCCGGGGCAGTTTGGCGCTACGCCAGCGGAGTCTCGAAGACCACCCGGCCCAGGCGGCTCTTGACGATGTAGCTATTGCCGCTGATCTCGGCGGTCTTGAAATAGTCGCGGCGGTCAATGAAGCCGGGCACATCGCTCATCCACAGTTTTTGCGGGGTGCTCTGGCCTGCCCTGGTCACTTCGCAATACCAGGCTTCACCCACTTCGGAATCAAGGCGCCGGAACACTGCCCGGCCAGCCGCTGGCCACTCCTGGGGCAAAGGAGTGGCATTTGACGCCCGCGTCAGTCGTGCCGCGCCATCAGGTCACGGCGGCGGCGCTCGTAGTAATGCCGCTGGCACTCGGCCGCCTCCTGCCAGGCCTGCCTGTCGATGGCCTCCTGCACATGGTCCGGCAGCGGCCGGGGCGCAGCCGCAGTCGCCAGCATGGCCTCCATGCCCTCCAGCGGCGCAAAGCCCAGGCAGGGCAGCTCGAACGGCAGCATGGGCTCCTGCGCATTGGCAAGAATGGCCCCCAGCGCCCAACGCGCCATGCGGTCGAAGAAGCCGTCAGGGTGCCCATGGTTCCAGTACCGCGCCATCTCCGGCCCCGCAAACCGCATGGCGTCATAGGCATGCCTGGGGTTGTGGCGGGCCAGCTCCACCACCTCGCTGAACCAGATCTCTCCAATCCCGTAGTGCTCATGCCCGCTGTTCACGCGCGGCGGCACAAACCACTGAATGCGCTCCCCCTTCGCATTGCGCCGCGTGAAAGACAGGTCATCGCAGGTGCGGATGCGGCGCAAGACCTTGGGCGCAGGCCCCGGGATCAGGCTCTGGGGCTGGTGTCTGTCATCGCCTCCGGGCTTGGTCTTGCGCTTGGTTTTGCTGCCTTTGGTTGATGCATCCGTGCCTGCCAGCACCTTGCGCTGCACCCAGCGCTTGAACCGCTTGGTGTCAGGGGAGGGGCTGGCCTGGATCAGTGCATGCAAGCCGTCCGCGTTGACGGCCGCCACGGCTTCGCGCCTGGGCTTGCGGCCGGGCTCGCTGGCAAGGCGGACGGTGCAGCGCTGGTCCTCAGCGAGCTTGCCGGTGGCCAGCTTGTGGCGGGAGATTCCCAGGGCGGTGCACACATCCTTGGCAAGAAGCCAGGTCACGCCGTTCTTGGAGAACGCGCGGATCGGGATGTTGCCGAAGTGGAGGGTTTGGGGGGTGATGTCGTCTGCGGGGACGGCACGGGAGGGGGATCGCAAAGCCATGAATGGCCTCCTATGTCAACACGGTCATAGGGTTGCCCGTCTGTCTTTGCCGCAATGGCTTTATGCAGCGGCGGGCAGCCCGGCCATAAACAAGACTTGCCCTGGATTGCAGGGCAAGACAAAGCGTATGGACGAAACGCCACTGACTTTCGGGAGTGACTTCCGCCTATGAAGGTGTGTTGAGCACCGGGGGGGATCGTAGCAGGTGGGGCGTGCGGGAGACGCTCAAAGCTGTTACGTAGGCGTGCTGGATGGAGGGTGCAGGGACGTGTTGAATGAGGGGCTTTGCAGTGAATTGCGAGGGCAACGTCACTGTTTTGGTTTCTTGGCAGTTCAGTCGTTCAAGGCCTGTGCGTCAGCAGTAGGCCACCGCAGGCGGTTGAACGACGGCTTCAGGCTGGGTGCCGTCACTCGCTGCTGATCAGTCGTACGACTGCTATTGGCTCAAAAGAGACATGCGTAGCGACTGGTTGCTGAGCAGTTTCCGCTCGCTGTTATTGACCGTGACACCTTTTGAATTTTGCGCCACTACCGCACGGACACGGATCATTCCGACCAGGTCTTTTTATCTTCCAGAGAGGTGCGGTGTTTTCCGGTTGCTTGAGACTCACCGCCCGTGTTGGGCGTGCCATTCGGGCTGCGTCTTCATAGATTGGGGTGTTTTCTTCCGTTCGTTCTATTGGTATGTGAACTGAGAACGCTTGGGCCTGGTGATAGGTTCCATCAGAACTAGCCTCTGCAAGGACGCCGACCACATTAGAAGCCTTAACGGCTAGGGAAGCTGCACTAGCCTTATCATTTACCTTTGCCCAGTCAATTGGCTGGCCATTTTTTTGTAGCCATACGAAGAGCGGGCCTCCTTCCCCAGTCAGAACAAAGTAACGGGTGGGATGCTGACTTAGTGTTTGACGAAGGTCAGTGAGCATCTTGGCCAGATTTCTTCGGCCTTCGCTTCCCAGATCACGGATATGACTCTCCGCAGACAGCCAACCATGCGCTCGGGTTACGTCAAGAGCCACAAGCAGCTTCCGCACCTCATCTGGGAAGTCCTGCGTCGGAAACGGCCTAGTCTCCCAGTCTTCACCCTCGAAGCTACTATCAACCATATTGCTCATGCCGTCCCAGATAAGAATCTTCCCTGTGCCGCTCTTTAGTTGCTCAGCAATATCCTGATCGAAACGGTTCTTTTTCAGGTACGCGCCAAGGTGGTCAATTTCGTCGAAGAGATGAGCTTGGCGCAGCCCCGCAACGGCTTGTCGCACCTCCATGTAATGGGTGAACTCGCCAGGTGTGGGCAAGAGTCGCTTGAGGACAAATAGATCGTCAATAGATAGCGAAACAAAGGCATGCCTCCCGAGTAGCGGCTCAACTTGCGGTAATTCCTTGCAGTATGCAGAAAAGGGCGAAAAAGACTCCACCGTCAACCCTATTGGCAACATCACTCGGTAGTCGGAGCGGCGGACACGACCACACTCTTCGTATTTACCGTTCTCCAAGCGATAGAGCAGCACTTCATCCGCGGAATTTAGGTAATTGAAGAAACGCTCACACTGCTTGTGCGCTTTAATTACCAAATCCTGAACAGATTGGGCGTGGCGGCGGAAATCAAGCGCTGGCGATGCTATGGAAGCGGCCGCACCGGCCTTGGCCTCAACTAAAAACAGCACGTCATCAATCAGGATGAGTGTGTCATTTTCGGACCACTGCTTGCTGGTAGGGTCCTTGTAGTAAATTTCCTGAAAAACGATGGCACCGGGAAGCTGAGCGGAAAGAATGTCAGCGAAGGCAGCTTCGCTCATCGTCTTCTGGCGATCCTCAAAGGTCTTCTTGTAGCCCGGTTTTCGCCGAAGCAGGTTGTAGAGAAGAGCACGATACCCCGCATCGCGAGCGAAACACGGATCGACGGCGTAGTAATCCGCCCCAAGCTGTATTAGGGGTTTCTTCCGAGCTGGCAGTGTCCGGTAGGGTGTCCCCGAAAAATCGCCCGCAGCGAAGAAGTCGGTTTCTTCACCGCGTTGGTACGCCAAGTCTGAAAGCAGCGTCGGTGGTAGTTTCGTATGACGGCTCACATTGGCAATGCCGCCCCGAAACATGTCGTCCATTGCCTGCCCAGCGGCTTCTGCCTGTTTTGCATTGGCCGCAACCCATGTCTCCATGGCGTCTTCCAGAGGCCTGCCCTGTGCCGCAGCGAAGGCATAAGCCGCCTCACACTGCTTCATCATCTCCATGCTGGCTTCGGCATGCCCCGAACGCGTGGCGTCGGCCATAGCCTGGAAACCGTCTCCGATATAGGCAGCGCCAACGCCATACACTTCTTCTAGGATATCGTTGTGAGGCGCCAGCACATAGCGGTAGAACTCACCCTCCAAAACTTGGTAGCGATTTCCGCGCATCATCACCCAAGTGGATTTAGCGCGAAATTCAATCTCTGCGGTGTGGGGGCCGAAGATTCCATCTTCGGTATCAGCAGATGTGACCATGGCGAACAACATAGCCCGCTCTCGCAGTTTGCGGCCAAGCTCAAATAGCTCTGCGCACTGACTTTCATCGAATTTAATTTCCGCAGGTGCGGGATCTGACGCGAGAACTGCATGTACGTACTCCAGCAAGAACTGGTTTTCGTTAATCAGGTCATCAGGGACGTCTGTTTGGCACTGCTCCTCGGCGGCGCTTTGGTCTTCCATCGATTTCATCATGCGCTGTGCGTAGATGTAGCCGAGCAAGTCATGCGGGGGCATAGCGACGATCAGCTCGCGCATGCGGGCGGATGTGGCTTCCATGTCTTTCAATAGGGAAGCTGCGGCCTCTTTTAATTTTCTTTCGTCCATAGCCAATTTATGCCTGATGTTTCTGAATCTGCAAGTCCGCTGAGAGGGCTGAAGCCGTGAAATACCAAAGGTATCCATGTGCTCATAGAGTCGAATTTAGCTTAGAAAGCACGGACGCGCGGACCTTCGGGATTGATACTTGCCATATCCAGAGTCGGTAGTACCGCGTTGAAGGCCTTGTCACACTCACCCTCCAGCCGCTTGAAGCGAGCGCGCAGCGTCTCGGGGATGGATCGCGCCAACCTTTCCTCTATGTCTTTCTCCGTGACCGAACCGTGAGCCCGGAGTGTGCTCTGTAGCAGCATTTAGGGGACGACGGCGCCAACTCGCATTACTCTGGCGGGATGCCTCAAGAGCTCGTATCGTCAGGTGCAATGCTCGATTAGCAACTGCGCTGAACCCGCGCAATCCATTAGGGGGTAGCCGACTCATCCTCTAACTCATTCGCGTGGGGGCAGGCGCACGCCGCGGAAGGCTTCCATCTGCTGCAGCGCAGCGCTGCGACGGTCGCCGAGATCTACCAAAGCATCCAGGACATATAGAAACTTCCTCGCCAGTTCCGCCGGCAAGGGCTGCGGGCGGTCCGCATGAGCCTGCACGAGTGCCGCCACCGCGGCCGGAATGCCCGTGCCTCGCCACCCCTCGGGCAGGCGCCCATCCACCAGTTGCGCGAGGATCTGGTCGACAAAGACCTCTGCCGGATACGCTGCGCCTGCGCGCTCGCACAGGTTCATGAACTGGGTCGCCACGTACGGTATCCAGCCACCTTTCCGGAAAAGTTTGTCCACCAGCGGCAGCACTTGTGGCAGGTCATCCCACCGCCCGTTGGCGAACCGGGTAGCCCCGTTCGCGCCATCGATGGCTACACACAGCAATACCTTGATCAATTCGGGCATGTCGAAGCCACTGATGCTTCCGTAGCCGTACCCGGACCGGCGGAAGTCGCGGTGCTCCAGCACCCGGACAAGAACTGTGTCCAGAATGCCCAGCACGCCTGGATCCATACGAGGCGCATCTAAGATGGCAGAGGCGGCAAGGGCGCTGGTAAACGGGGCGAGTATACGCATCGCTGTCTCGTCGGGCTGATCCAGGATGGCCGTGAGCAACTTGGCGCGAAACTCTGCTGCAGGAAGCTGCTCCGCGACGCCTGCCAACAACCGGCCCAATTGGCGCTGCCATTGAAACTGGTCCGAACTGTCACGTCCCCTGCCGCGACGCTGTTCCGTGCGCCACGCAGGGTTTATGGTGTCCAGGGTCCAATCGACGAACCCCTCCAAAGATTCGACGTAGCGATCCCTCGCCGGGCTCTGCATGACAGCCGCTACCGGGACCCGCTTCAACACCTCCGATGCAAAATCACTGAGCCAGATATCGTCCGATCGGCGCCATCCATCTTCTTCCTGGTGCCGGCGCACATCCCCGGCCTCCCGTGGGGCCTGCGTCCAGGACGGCAGGGGCTGCACCCACGACGGAAAACTCTCGGTGGATACCAGGTCGTCCATCGCCTCGGACAAGGCAAGCATCCTGCGCACCTCTTCCAATCGAGCGCGGGCCGGTGCATCAAGCCTGTGATCGCCGGACGCGCGTCGGTAGCGCGCAAGGCGAAGCCCGAGGTTGAAGCCGCACCAGGCGAAATGCGGATCATGTGCCCAGCAACTGGCAATTCCATCGAGCGCCGTCAACGCGACCACCTCGAGAGGGTGCGTCACCAACCGGTAGAGCGCCTCGCGATCAGTTGCGTGCGCCTTGCCGCCTCGGAGGACGGCCGCTAGGGCCCTGGCCACAAGCATCTTCGGGTGCCAGGGAATCCGGGACCTGGCGAAAATGTCGTCCCGGGGCGGCTCCACTTGGTCGCGATAGTCCTTTAGCGTGGCGCGAGCCCAGTCGATGTGTTCAGCCGGCCCGTCGAAGCACATCACGACCGCCGCCGTGCCGGCGATGCAACCATGCGCCACCGCATGGTCCGGCATCAGCGACGCCGCCGTTCCCGCGGCGACCGCCGTGGCCATCGCCGTCGCGCGCTCAACGGCTTCGGTAATCGACAAACCCGGCGCCAACGCGTCCGATTCGAAACACTTCTCCACCCACAACCACAGCTGCGACTCACGGGAGACCTCTTCGTAGTGCTGCCGTGCCGCCAGGATGTCCGGAGAGGAATGCCGGGCGCTGCGCAACTCGATGCCGACCACGTCGTCCCGGCCGGCGATTGGGACGGGGACGTAGTTTTCCTCGCGGCCGAACTCGGCCCACAACTCCGCATCGCGGCGCAGCTCGGCCAAAAGTTCTTCGCTTTGCGCTTGCTCTTCGTACTCCGGCTCCAGTTCGGCAGGGAAACGATCCAGGGCGGCCCGCAATGCCCCGCGCAGCGCCGTGTCCGGCCCCAGCGCAAAGAGTTGCGCAAGCCAGCGGATGTCTATGCCTCGCTCCGGCAAGTTGCCCGCCTCGACGACCGCCTTGTGGTGCATGTCGTCGCTATCGAAGCCGATGAGACCGGCCGAGCGTAGCTGTCGCTCCTGCCGACTGCGCCCCACGTCCAGACGCCACAGCCGGTGGCTGGCCACCAGCGGCAGGCTCACGACAGAGACCTCCCTCGATCGCAAGGCGACGAGCATCGCCACACTCAACACAGCGACACTGGAGTGACCCTCCACCACCTCGCGCAAGACTTTGGTCGCGGGCTGGCCCGAAGATAGCTGCCCAAGTGCCCAACGTTCCAAAGCCATCGTTGCGCACTGAACCGCATTTGGCCCCCCATGGCCACGCGCCCACACGTAGTGGTGAGCCCCCCCCCAGAAGTTCTGTCGACCCCACGGAAATGCCAGCACGAGCGGGGCAGGCGTGCCGCCGCGCCGAGTGTGCCGGTGTAGCTGGCGCCAGGCCAACGCCGCGTGGTTCGCCAAGTCGCGCACTAAGGCGAGCCCGACGGCAGGTGCGTGCGTCAACAGTGCATAGAACGGCTCGCGCATCGGCGATGCCGGAAAGTACCCTTGCAGGTCGCCGCCGATCGACAGTCGGTCCCAATCATGATTCGAAAATGACCGGCTCGATATGATCGATATCGGCAAGTGGTCGAGCGCGCGTTGTTCGTTGCGGGTCCGCTCTGCCTCCGGTTTGGCTCGGATGGCGGCGATACGGGCCGCGCGATCCCTCGACTCCTGCCGCTCCCTGGACGCCTGGTCATCCGGCAGCTCGTTCAGGAAGCTCCTGCGGGCGACCTGCGCCAACAGTTCCGGATGGGTCTGCGCGAGCAGTGGCGCGTGCGACATTACCTCTTGGAATGAAGACTCGTTGAACCGCTCGATCGGCTCAATCTTGACCAGGTAGGCGCGAACCACCTCGGGGAAGCAGCGCGCTGCACGCAGCACAAGGGATCGTAGTTCCGAATCGAGGCCCGAAGGCGCACGCACGGCCGGCGCTTCGGGTCCCTCTTCGTCTGCCGAGTACCACCGCGGGGACGCGCGGACATCCTCGATCGCGTGCAGCCAGACAGCGCACTGGTCCACGATCCGCCGTGAGATCGGGTTAGGGAGGTCCATCAGCGGCACCTGCCACGTCATGAACAGCGCCACGAGATCGGGCAGGCAGGCGTCCGGCAATTCGGCGGCATGGTCGAGCGCCCAGGTCAGCAGGCGGCCCCAGGCACCGAAGTCCGATGGCCACCCGAGCAGGTCGGCGATCCGGATGCGATCGGTCGAGGTCAGGTTTTCGCCACCCATCTGGCCCGACAGCACAAGCGGATTCGTGGTCGTCTTCTCGGCCCGCACCCACACCAGCAGCTTGCGCAGTAGCCGGTGCTCTTGCGCCGAGAGAGTCCCCGTGAAGGATTCCGCGTGCTCATTGAAATCGGGGGAAAACACCGGTGCGATGAGCCATGCCCGCAACCACTGCGGTCGCAAGGTGGGCGCCTCAAGCGCTTGCAGCTGTTGCGCCCACGCCGCCGGCTCGCCGTACATGGTCTGCGACAGCAGCTCTACCGTTCGCGCCAGCGCGGGCGGCTCTCCGGCGGCCGTCAAGACGGAAATCCAGTTCTCACCTTCGTCGAGCAGCAGGTGCAGAAGCGCCCATTCGAAAAAGATGTCATGCGCGAACTGCGCCGTGAGGCCGGACCGGACTTGCTGCACCAGCCCATCCAGCTGCAACGCCGGAAGGACAGCCTGCGTGGCCGGTGAAAGGGTACGAATTCGAATGTCCCGGCCGAGATCGGGTGCACTGCGTTGCGCGAGTTCGATCAAGGCCTGCTGCCGCGCCAAAACCTGCGCGTCATGCGCGTCGTAACCGCCACGCGCCCACCACGCGTTGATCAGGTCGAGCTCGGAACGTGGCACAAAGCCCACAGGGTAGGCCGCGCTGGTGAGGTTCCTGGCCAGCACCGAAGCGAAGAACGGACGGCGCGCGAGCGACCGAACCCTGTCGTCGCCCCCGATCAAGAGCGGGCGTAACGCGGGCAGGCTCGCGACGAGCCCCGCCGCCTCGTCGTCCGACAAGTCCCGGACATCGACGTAGCCGACACCGCTGCCCGAGATCAGTGCCGGGGGCACCCAGTTGCGCAGCGGCTCGATGCCTGCGTCTCGCGCCGTCGCGACGATTCGCCATTCGGCAAGCGCCGGGCTGGCCAGGATCTGCCCCAAAAGGTCGGTGACGACCGCCCGCTGCTCCGGCGCGATGCGGTCCAGGCCATCGATGAACAGAACCGCGTGGCCGGTTGCCGCGACTTCAACCAGCAGCGGCTCGATGGCGACGGTGGAAAGCCCCATCGCAACAGCGTTTTCGGCCCAGCTGCCACCGGAAAGCCGGTTCGCCGTGAGCAACAGAGTGGTTCCATCAGTGGAGCACCGCACCAGCAGGTCGCGCAACAGGACTGTCTTGCCGGTGCCTGGCAAACCCTTAATCAGCGTCAATCGGTGGCGACCCATTTCGACCGCCAAGGCCGCCCGAAGATCGATCCGATCAACGTGCGCGCCGCCAATGTCGTGAGCCTGCTGCGCCAGCCAGTGGCGGCTGCTCTCGCGCAACACCTGCAGGTCGCCGGCCAAGGCCGGGACGCCGGCGAAACGGTAGCCGCTGGGCAAGCGCCGCAGCACCGAAGCGCGGCTGAACTCTTCCCTGCGGCCCGCTCCATCACGCGCGAGTTGCCGCAGGTGGCCCCATAAATCCTGCGCCCGTCCCTGCTGCACAGCCGCCAGCGCTCGCTGCAAGCCGGCGAGGACGGACGCCTCCGTGGTCGAGCCTTCATGCAACAGATCGAACTTGATGAGAATCAGGTGCGACAGCAGCCGATGCAGGGCTTCGTCCGGCAGCGAGCCGGCATCGGCCAGTGCGCAGGTACGTACGGCATCGACGATTGCCTGGTGCGCCTGCGACGCCCCACCGCCGCCGCCGAATCGCTGGAAGAAGGAAGCCGGTGACTCGGAGGCGCGCGCCCACTCGCATACGGTGGTGAAGTTGCGGTACGCGTCATCGGAGATATTTCCCACGGCCGCACCTACCCGGTCGACGTGCTCGCGGAAATCAGTCTTCTGCAACGTCTGCCAACTGCGCTGGATCACCTCGCGGAAGTCGGTGTTGCTGGCAGCGTCTGAAACCGTCAACGATCGCTTGATCTGGAGCGACAGGCGCATCAGGGAGTTGTCGGCCGGCGCGAGGGCATCGACGATCACATCGTCGAGGGGCTCCCCGGCACCCGCCTGCTGCTGCGCGACGCGCTGCACCACACGTGCATCCAGGCCCGGCGCGGTGGTGCCGCTGACGAGGGCCGTGAGGTAGCAAGCCGCGGCGGCATCCTCAAAGGTAAATCCGGCGCCGCCGGTGAGTTCAGGCGATGGCATGGTGGGCGTTAAGTCGGCTTCAACTCATCATAGGAAGTCGTGTCGCGAACCACGCCTTCGACGTAGGCCAGGCACGCCGCGACGTCCGCACTCACGAAGCAGTCGAACTGCTCAAGAAGCCCCAGGTCGGGCCTGCTCACCAGCGTGCATAACGGGCCTTCCGTGAAGAAGGCGTCACAGTAGGCAAGCGCCGCACAGGCGTGCTGAAAATCGAACAGGTCATTGGCCTTCAGCGCCTGCCCCTTGTTCCACCGCACGGCAGCATGCAGGGTGGCGTTGATGTGCAGCGTGCGCAGGGCTTTCCGGCCCGCCTCCGTTCCAAAGGCGCCCACCAAGAACGCCAGGCACTGCAGATCGACCTCCGCGCGCTCTGGTGTTCCCTCCTTGGGCAAGGGTCCCGCCTCGGGCGGTAGTGTGGGCGCAAGGATGGTGGCCAATTGACCGGCAAAGAGGTCCAGCACGCCGACCAGTTCGTGCTGGTAGGCAGTCTTCATGTTTTTGAGGCTGTCCGCATGGGTGCGGATCTGCTCGTTCACCAAGCGGGTGGTCTCGCGAAAGCGCAGCGGGTCAGCATCCACGAACTTGTCGCCGAGCATGTCGCACACCTGGATTAGTGTGACGTCGTCCCACATGTGGTCGAAAAAGGCTTTGCGCATGGCTAGGCTGGTGGCTGGGTCGAAGGCCATCGACACCGGATCGACGAAGCCCATCACATAGGCGGGCTTGGACCACACCAGCTCGCGCAGCGGATCGACCGCCTCCGGCGTTCGGGCCGCATGCACGTAGTGCGCGATCTCGGTGCCTACGCGCATGTCATAAGTGAGGAGGGTGGCGCCAAGGCTCAGTTCGCTGATCAAGTCGGCTGTGGCGGCGCGCGACTGCGGATCGGCCTGCTTGAACATCTCCAGAAAGGTGCTATCGGTAATCGGGCAAAACATCTGGCCCGCAGCCACGGCGCCGCGCAAAGCACACAGGAGACTCATCATCACCCCAGGCGTTTCGAAACGCGCTGCATCGCGCAAACCGATCCAGAATCGCAGGTCAAGGTACACCGCCTTGCGGGTCATCAGGCTGCGGCCGAAAGCGTGGACGCGTCGGCGCCTATGCTGCTCCCAGCTGAACTCGGGGGAAGCACGGTGCCGCTCGATGGACGAGCCGATCTTGCGCGGGTTAACGCCATGATGACGGCCGGAATATGCATCGGCGGACGGGCTGTCTGCATCAGGGGGAGGACTGGACATGGGGCATCATGTTGCCAGCTTCATCATGTCGGTTGCGATTGCGTTGCAAGCTGGAGCGGTTTGGGCACTGGCAGCCGCCACGCGGCTGGCTACCTCGACCGCAGGCTAGCTGATGATAGGGCCAGTTCCGACTGCGACAGAACGCCCTGCCAAGGCGGGCTGTAAATGCAGGCAACTGACATGCGATCGGGCCCATGAGATAGTCCCTTGACTCTCGGTCCCTACTGTTGCTTATTGCCCCACTAAAGCAGTTCTCTCTGCATCACTTTTGGGTGGCGCTTGTTTGCCACAGAGCTGACATTGAGAGCATGTCCTCGGCTGCCGGAAGACGCCGACACCTGACGGCTAAGGTCCAACGCCTGCAGCGGGTAGTGGATTCACCTGGCCAACCCAACACATTCGTCAAACCTCAACCGGCTTGAGTCGCTTTACAGCGCCCGAACCGGAATGCAAATGTCGCAGCAGAACTCGCCGGTGTCGGCATCCATTGCGGTGACCGCAGAAAACATCTCAAAGCAAGGCCGGTCGTCGCATTGCATGCCGCTGGACGGCATCCATTCACGCGTCAGCCACATCCAGGCGTTGGCCAGGCCCTCGGGCTTCCCTTTGAATCTCGCCACGGCGTAACGGCCGCCCGGCAGGGATTGGGTGTCCACCTGGCCGCTGGCGATGAAATGCGCGGGGACTTCCACGCAGGCGTCATAGCGGCATTTGCTGGCGGGTGTGAGAGAGGGGTCGTCATAGCCTATGCCGTAGCACGTTTGATCGCTGAGGCCATTGGAGTGCATCCACGGCGCAATGGTGCCTCTCCAGAATTGGCCTATGGCTGGCCCATAGGGGCCGATCAAGCGTTGATAGGCGACATGTGCTTTGGGTAGATCAATGATGCGGACGTCCATGGCGAGTTCTTCCTTCAGGTGACAAGAGCCCTGAGGTTCGCCGAACGCGCATGGGTCTGTCTGATGGAGATTGCCGAAGACCTGATCAGGATTGCTCTCCTGGCTGCCTTGCGGCTGTCCGATGGCGGCCGCCTGGGTTTTCAGCCGCTCAAGCGTGGTGGAGCGCCAGGCCGATGGCGTGCAGCCAAACTTGAGTTTGAAGGCGCGCGCAAATGCTTCGCCCGATTGGAAGCCGGTGGCCAGCGCGGTTTCAAGCACGGTTTCCTTGCTGCCGCAGGACAGCCGGAACGCCGCTTTCTCAAGCCGTCGCCGCTGCGCATAGCTGCCCAGCGTTTCTCCCATCCATGCCGCGAAAATTCTGTGAAAGTGGAAGCGTGAGAAATTGGCGATGTCGGCCAGATGTGCGCCATCCAGAGGCTGATCCAGGTGGGCATCGATGTAGTTGAGCACGCGATTGATCCGTCGCGCGTACTCGGCGCGGGATGCCTGCTCGGAAGGCTTGTTCGTCATGGTCGTTGTTCTTCAAATCACAGTGCATGCGGCGATGGGGCCTGCCTGTCAGCAGGGGGGCGGATGGAGACAACCAGCCGGCGCAGTTCTCGTCAGGCCGGCGCCTTCCCCTTCACCCACAACCCAAACTCCTTCATCACCCCCACCACCGGCTTGAGCCGCTCCCCATCCTGGGTCAATTCGTACTCCACCTTGATCGGCGCCGTGGGGTAGACCGTGCGCTTGACCAGGCCCGCTTCCTCCAGCGCGCGAAGGTCCAGGGTGAGGGAGCGTTGGGAGATGCCGGGCATGTCGCGGCGCAGGTCGTTGAAGCGGCGGGGGCCGTCGATGAGGTAGGAGGCGATGAGCAGCCTCCAGCGGCCGCCCAGCAGGCGCATGGCTTCTTCCACGGAGCAGCCGGAGATGTTGGATTTCATAGCACATTCATCATAGGCAGGCGGCAGGTATATTTTTTTAACCTATGGGCCGTTTTATTGCCTTCTTCCAGATTTATCCCTGGTGCATGACATTGGCCAGGGGCTGTGCCTGAACGCGCAGGCCCCTTGTTCCATCACCAGAGAAACTCCATGAAGCTGTATTACCTGCCGGGCGCCTGTTCGCTGGCGCCGCACATTGTCCTGAACGAGCTGGGGCTTGATTTCCAACTGGTCCGGGTGGACCACAAGACCCACCAGACGGAAGACGGCAGGGACTTCCTTGCGCTCAGCCCGTTCGGCTACGTCCCCCTGCTGGAGTTGGACGACGGCAGCCTGCTGCGGGAAGGGCCCGCCGTTCTGCAGTACCTGGCGGACCTGCGGCCTGCGTCGCTTCTGGTGCCAGTCCAGGGCAGCCTTGAGCGCTATCGGCTGCTGGCGTGGCTGGCCTTTCTGAATTCGGAGATCCACAAGGGCTTCATCCCGCTGCTGTATGCAGTGGCGGCGGGAAAGTACGGCGTGGAGACGGCCAAGCCCAAGCTGGAGCAGCGGTATGCCTGGGTGAACGCGCAACTGGCCGGCAAGCGTTACCTGATGGGCGATGGCTTCACCGTGGCCGATGCCTATCTGTACGCGCTTACGCAGTGGGGGCAGGCGCCGTGGCTGGAGTCGGTCTACAAGACGAGCATTCGTTTCGATGGCCTGGAGCATCTTGCAGCCTGGTACGCGCGGATGCGGGAGCGGCCTGCCGTGCGCCAGTCGCTGCAGGCGGAAGGTTTGCGATAGGGTGGGGCAGGGCACATGGCGGTGCGCTGGACTGGCTTGGCCGTATCCGCCGCACCGTTGCCCGCCGGTCCATGCCTGCCACCGCGCCCGTTGTGGCCACGCCGCAGACTGATACGCATGCGTTCTGTCTCGATAGAATGCGTTTCATTCTCAATTCCGCCGCTGCGGCTGCCGCCTTGCCCCGGGCGCAGCGCAGAAGAAACCGTGTCTTCCACCGAATCCGCGCTGCAGCAACGCATGGCTGCCCTCTATGCCGACCACCATGGCTGGTTGCGCGGCTGGCTGCGGCGCAGGGTGGGCAATGCGTTTGATGCGGCCGATGTGGCGCATGACACGTTTGTGCGCATCCTGGCGTCGCGCGATGCGCTGCTGGGCATGGCGGAACCGCGGGCCTACCTGACGACCACGGCGCGGCGGCTGCTGGTGGACCGGGCGCGGCGCCAGGCCATGGCGCAGGCCTATCTGGATGAGCTGGCGCTGGTGGCGCAAAGCCTGCCCGGCTATCCGGCGCCCGAAGAAATCCTGATGGCGGTGCAGGCGCTGGAGCAGATTGGCGCTGCGCTGGAGGGGCTGGCCGAGCGCCCGCGCGAGGCGTTTCTGCGCCACTACCTGGACGAGCAGCCGCAGGCCGAGATTGCACAGGGCCTGGGTGTTTCCACGCGCATGGTGCAGAAGTACCTGGTGCAGGCGCTGCTGCACTGCCGCGCCCATTGCCCTGCCGTGGCCGAGCATGTCCGGTAGAGCGGAGCGCATGCCCGGCACAGGGCCGGATGACGATGCCCTGGCCGAGCAGGCGGCGCAGTGGCTTGTGGCGCTGACGGGCGATGACGAGGCCGAATGCGCCACGGCCCGCGCGGGCTTTGAAGCATGGAAGCGTGCCGACCCGCGCCATGCGGCCGCCGCCCTGGACATGGAGCAGTTTCTGGACCGCCTGCAGGCTGCGCGCAGCGGCCCGGCCGGCAGCCGGCCAGCCCGTGCGGCGCTGGATGCGTCGGGCAGCGCTGGAAGAAAGCAGGTTGGGCAGACACGCCGGGCTCGGCGCACGCGGCGTGCCGGCGCGGCCCTGATGCTGGCTGCCGTGCTGGCCTTGCCGGCCTGGGTGGCATTGCAGGCCTGGCCACCGGGCTATCTGATGGCGGACCTGCGCACGGCCACAGGCCAGTGGCAGACCCGGGCGCTGGCGGATGGCACACGCATCACCCTGGCCAGTGGCAGCGCGGTGAACCTGCGTTATGACGAGCGACGCCGAACGGTGGAGCTGGTGCAGGGCGAGATTCTGGTCGATGTGGCCCGTGATGCATCGCGCCCCTTTGTGGTGGAGACGGCGCAGGGCAGCCTGCGTGCGCTGGGCACGCGCTTTGTGGTGGACCGGCAGGCCGATGCCACGGTGTTGAGCGTGCTGGAGTCGCGCGTGGCGGCGCAGGCCGCTGCGGGCGGCCAGGACTCCGCCACGGTGGATGCCGGCCAGCGTGTACGCATCACGGACCACGGCCTGGGGCCCGTGCAGGCCATGGACGCCCGGGGCCTGGCGGATGCCTGGCGCCAGCACCAGCTGGTGGTGAGCGACCAGCCGCTGGCCGAGGTGCTGGATGCGCTGGCCCGCCACCGGCCCGGCCATATCCGCTACGACAGCGCACAGATCCACCACCTGCGCGTGAGCGCCGTGCTGCCGCTTGACGATACGGACCGCGCGCTGCAGCTGCTGATGAGCAGTTTTCCCGAGCTGCGCATTCGCACGTTGACACCGTGGCTGGTGCTGGTGGATGCGCCCGGGTCCTGAGGGGACGATTTCAAAATTCTTTTGCCGATCCGGTTCGCCTTTCCGCAGTTCGTGCGTCAAGCCCTGGAAGACACCAACGAACCAAGGAAGGAATCCTCTGCCATGCCATTGCCGATCAACGCAGGCCGCAGCCGCCCCCCGTCGCTGCCCGGGCGGTTCGCCAGGATCGCCATCGCCGCTGCGGTGGCGGCGCTGGCTGCCACGGGAACGGGGGCCGCGGTCGCGCAGGCCCCCGCGCAGCCCATTGCCTATGACGTACCTGCCGGCCCGCTGGCCGATGCGCTCAACCGCTTTGCGCTGCAGGCGGGCGTGGCCATTGCCATCGATGCCAATCAGTTGCGCGGCCTGCGCTCCCCCGGGCTGCAGGGCCGCCATGGCGTGGAAGAAGGCTTTGGCGTACTGCTGCGTGGCAGCGGCTATGCGCTGGCCAGGACGCCCGGCGGCTATGTGCTGCGGGCCGCACCGCAGCCCGCGCCTGAGGCAGTGTCTCCGGCAGCCAGGGAGATTCCGCGCCTGCCTACGGTGACCGTGAGCGGGGCGGTGGATGCCGAGACGGCCACGGGGCCGGTGCCCGGCTATGTGGCCCGGCGCAGCGCCACGGCCACCAAGACCGATACGCCGCTGGAGGAGACGCCGCAGTCGATCTCGGTGGTGACTTCGGATTTCATCAACGCCAGCGGGGCGCTGCGGCTCAAGGATGCGCTGGCCTATACGCCGGGCATCAATGTGTCGCCCTGGGGTGCGGATTCGCGCTTTGACTGGACCATCATCCGCGGCTTTGATGCGCAGACGCCCGGCTACTACCTGGACGGCCTGCCGCTGCGCAACAACAACGGCTGGGCCGTGTGGCAGACGGAGAACTACGGCACGGAGCGCATCGAGGTGCTGCGCGGCCCATCCTCGGTGCTGTATGGGCAGACGGGGCCGGGCGGCATGGTCAACGTGGTCAGCAAGCGGCCCACGGGCGAGCCGCTGCGTGAGCTGCAGGTGCAGGTGGGTAACCATGGGCGGCGCCAGGTGGGCGGGGATTTGGCGGGGGCGCTGGATGCGCAGGGCACGCTGCAGTACCGCGTGACCGGCATGGTGCGCGATGCCGAGCTGCAGGCCAGCGGCCTGCCCAATGACCGGGTGTACCTGGCGCCTTCGCTGACGTGGAAGCCCTCCACCGATACCTCGCTGACCGTGCTGGCGCACTATCTGCGCATACGCGATGGCAGCTCCTACGGCAGCTTTCCCGAGGTGGGCACGCTGCTGCCCAATCCCAACGGCAAGTTCTCGCCGGGCACCTATGTGGGCGAGCCGGGATTCGACCATTTCAATCAGGACCAGTGGATGCTGGGCTATCTGTTCGAGCACCGCCTGAACGACACCTGGACGCTGCGCCAGAACGCGCGCTACGGCGCCATCAAGGTGGACTACCAGCAGGTCTACAACCAGAGCGATTTCGCCATCGTCAACCCTGCCGACCCGCTGGACCCGGCCAATTTCCGGCGGCTCAACCGCTTTCCGTTCGGCAGCAAGGAGCGGGCGCGGCTGCTGACCATAGACAACCAGGCCCAGGCCAAGCTGCGGCTGGGCGATTGGCAGCACACGTTTCTGGCGGGGCTGGACTACCAGGGCTCGCGCAATGACCAGCGCACCTACAACGCGGGCACGGTGTCGGGCATCGACGGCTATGCGCCGGTGTATACGAACGATGTGGTGCCCGGTGATCCCTGGTTCGACGCCCGCACGCGGCTGACACAGACGGGCATCTACCTGCAGGACCAGATCAAGTGGAACGATTGGGTGGCCACGGTGGGGGGCCGGTATGACAGCGCCTCGGCCACGGTGAGCAGCCATATCGACGGCAGCCGCACGCGCATCAACGACCACAAGTTCACCAGCCGCGCGGGGCTGGTCTATCTGCACCCCAGCGGCTGGGCGCCCTATGTGAGCTATTCCGAGTCGTTCTCGCCCACGGTGACCATGGACCCGGAGACCAATACGCCGCTCAAGCCCGAAACCGGGCGCCAGTACGAGGCCGGCGTGCGCTATGTGCCGACAGATGGAAAAGGCCGCTACAGCGCCGCCATCTTCGATCTGCGCCGCAGGAACTACATCACCTACACGCCGGAGTTCCTGCCCCGGCAGACCGGCGAGATTGCGGTGCGCGGGCTGGAGCTGGAGGCCGCGTTCCAGCCGCTGAAGAACCTGAACGTGATCGCGGCCTATACCTATACGCCCAAGGCCATCGTCACGGCCAGCAGCACACCTTCGGAGGTTGGCAAGCAGATGCAGGCGGTGTCGCGCAACCAGCTGTCGGTATGGGCCGACTACCGCTTTGCAACCGGCTTGCGGGTGGGGATTGGAGCGCGCTACATGGGCTCCAACCGCGGCTACCAGGAGTCGGCAGCGGCCCCGCTGCCTTCGTACACGGTGGTGGATGCCCTGGTCGCCTACGACCTGCAGCGCTGGAGCCTGGCGCTGAACCTGCGCAACCTGGGCAACAAGGCCTATCTGAGCAACTGCAGCGCAGGCAGCTGCCGCTACGGCGAGCTGCGGCAGGCAGTGGCCACGGCCACCTATCGTTGGTAGACGGGGGCTGGGGTGACGGTGGACATGACGGTGGACATGACGGTGGATATGGCGGTGGACGTGACGAATCACGCCAAGGTTTCAAGGCTCACGGCCACGATGACGGGGGCAGGGTCCGTGTTCACGAGGCGCAAGGCCTGGTTTGGCTGTCCGTCTCCGCTTGCTCGCTGAACCGTCACACCCATGGCCTGCACGGTGTCAGCCTCGTCCAGCGTCTGGCGCAGCGAGGCGGGTATCGGCGCTGCGGCAGTGAAGTCGAAGCGGGGTTTCAACGCGACGTAGAAAGTTGACACACGGCACGCCATCAGGCCGCCAGGCCCGAAGAATACGCCTGCATCCGGCACCAGGCCGCGACCCAGCGCCACCATCGAGGCGTCGTACCAGCTGCCGGGGTAGATCGGCACTTGGTCCCAGCATTCAGAGGTGATCGTGACCGTCTCCAGCGAAGCTGCGGGTAGCGCAAGGACGCGGCCGGAAGCGTCCAGGGCCTGCAAAGACGCCGGAGCCTGCGGCCCTGCGCCGGATGTGTCGTTGAGATTCAAGCGCAAGGTGCCGGGGTTTGCGATCGTGCCGACAGCCACTGCTGCGCTCCACTCCGACGAACTCTTGGGCAGTGTCCAGATCGGTTTCCACTGGAGGTAGCCGGTCTCGTACACCTTGGTCCATCCCACCGGAGTGGGCGAGTATGCAGGTTCGCCCGCAGGCGTTGCCATCTTCTGCATGGCGCCTGCAAGCATCGACTGATAGGGAAATTTGCAGGCTTCGAGTACCTGCAGAAAGGTCTTGTATCCCTGCGAAAAGCTGCGCCCCGACGCTTGGTACAGCGCGCCATTGGCAGCGGACTGGGGCACCGTGTCTGCAAAGAGAAACTGCGCGTCGGCCATGGTGCCGGTCACTGGATCCGGCCAGTTCCACGCGGTCACCGGCATCAGCATCTGCCCCCGCACCAGCGGCGCCGAAATGGATGCCGAGCGCTTGAACACCATGCCGGTTTTCGGCCCGCTCGGTACGCTTGGGGCCCTTGGGGGCGGAGGCACCAGATCAGCCAGGCCGCCGAGGAACTGATGGATCACGTTCATGAACGCTGTCTCCGGTTGACGGGGGTGAGCGGGGTGGGCGGGACCCGCCAGTCCCGCCCACCCGCTGGTCTTCAGGTCAGTGGATGCCCGGGAAGTCGACGATCACGCCGATGATTTGCGGGTTCACCGAGGTGCTGCTTCCCTTGAAGGTATTGGCCTGTGCGGTGCTCTTGGTGTACTCGGACTGGTGACCGCCCGTGCCACCGAAGGTGAAGGGTCCGATACGCACACCCGCGCTGGCCTCGAAGGCCTGCTTGTTCTGCTGATAGGTGTTGGCGCTCATCGTGATCTCGAACGAAGGCTTGTAGACGACCAGCAGCTCGGACACCCGTGCCGCGACGATGCCGTTCGGGCCGAACAGGGAGCTCGATCCCGGGCCACCGTTTGCCACCCACGGGGCGACGATGGTGTAGCCCTGGCCGTTCGGCCCCTGCTGTGCCTTGGCCAGTTCGCTCATGAAGCCGCCCGGGTACCAGTCGCCCGGATTCACCTTCACGCGGGTGGAGGACTCGCAGCTGATCTTCACGGCCGAGCTCGAGTCCTGGTTGAACAGGTCGGACTTGCTCCAGCCGCCCGATGCGTTGACGCTCCAGAAGAAGTTGCCAACGCTGGTCGAGCCCTTGGCAAACGAGGACTTGAAGTCGCTGCTCGATTGCGAAGATTTCATCGCGATCGAGAACGCGCCTGCGCTGCCGTTGCTGAGCGATGCGCGCCAGTCCGCGCCGTTCGTGTCGATGTGGAAGTCCGGCTGCCAGCGCAGGATGCCCGCGCCATCCGGCACCTTGGTCCAGCCTGCCGGTGCGTTGTTCGTGGCGGGGTCGCCCGACGGCGTCTGCATCATGTCGATGGCGCGCTGCAGATCGCTGGGCATGCTGGCCCGCTCCAGCTCCATCTTCATCTTGACCGCCTGGTTGTAGGCGTTGGTGGCCGCCTGGATGGTGGCAACGTAGGCAGTAGCCTCCGGCGCGTTGCTGATCCACGTGTTGATGTCAGGGTAGCGGGCCGCGAATATCAAGCCGCCGTTCTGCTTTGAACTCAGGTAGACCTGGTTCATGTCGCTGTTGGCCTTGACGATCGCATTGCTTTTCTGGACGCACAGGTTGGCCAGCGCTGTCTGATCGGCCTGCTGCTCGGGGCTGACCTTGAATGTCACGTGACCGAAGATCTGGCGAACGGCGTCGAAGAGCGTCGCATCAAGGCTGCCGTACTGACCGATCGCAGACCACTGCGGCATGCCGCTGACGACCTGATAGGCCGCCGCGTCCCATTGCCCGGTCGGAGCCGTGCCCCAGCTGAAGTCCTTGGGGGTGCCAAGCAACTGGAAATTCGGGGTGCCGAGGTTATCGACAAGGGCGTTGTACAACTGGCTGAACATGGCTTGATCTGACATGGCGTGCAATTCCTGAAATTGAGTGGATAGGGAGCGGCATGAGGTTTGAAGTCATGAACGCTTTTCTTTGCCAATGAGAATGATTGCCCGGTATTGGGCCTAAGGCATGGGGTGCTTGGGGGAAATCTCAGGTGGTGACCGCGAAGAGTGGTTCATGGCGGGATACTCCTTTGAGTTGCGTGCAGGAATCCGACACGTGGGCGCCGGGAAGATGCCTCGACGGACGCTGACCGTAGAGGCGAAGAGGTGAAGGGATATGAGCCTTTGCAGCCTTTCAAGGCTCGCGCGGATATTCCATATCAACCGCGCAAACCTGGAATGCACTGGCGCCTGCTGAAGCCGTCATAAGTATTCGTTGGACTCATCATGCCCAATTGCATCAGGAGGATGGAATACTTCCAATGTCGTATTCGGTGAGTACGGACAGGCGATGCACGCTGGCCTGGATATCAGATGCTGCCGCCATTGCGAGTTGCCGTTGGCGCGAATGTCTGCAACTGGGCGGTGCTTGTCAGGCCCAGTTTGCGCAGAATGTTTTCGCGATGCTTGCGCACGGTCAAGTCACTGAGATAAAGCGAACGTGCGATCTCCTTGCTGGTCTGGCCCGCCAGCACGTGCACCATCACCTCCTGCTCGCGGGGAGACAGAGGGAGCGGTGAGCGGGCAGCGCTCAACCAGCCGTGCCGCTTGGCATGCGTGACGAGTTCTACGGCATTGCGCAGGCCCAGCCGCGTGCACATATTGCTGCGGTGCTTGCGTACCGTGTGTTCGCTGATGCCCAGCGTGTGCGCAATGTCCCTGCAGCCGAGGCCCTTGGCCATCGCTTCGAGTACATCGATTTCGCGCGCGGTGAGTGCAGACGCGATGACTTCATCTGCTATTGGATGCGCAGCATCGAGATGGCATTCGCTATTTGCTAAAACTATTTCCGATCTATCCATGGTATGTCTCCCATTTTTTATGTGCCGATGCCATAGGGCTATTCCACGCCGAAGCCTCGGCGAGACTGCTTTGCACAGTGCCGTTTGAAAGATTGAATAACTCGCTAAACCGCCTGTTTACCGCCTGAGTAAACTGACGTCATGCCATTCGTGTGAAAATTGTGCGGTAAAGGATCAGCCGGAAAAAGCCTGAACATTGGACGATTAAAAATCGCGCGCATTCAGCCTGTGGCAGCTTTTTGTATCCAAGGCGGGAGATTAGTAAACCATTATCAAGATGGTGTAGTGCGTTGAGGGAGTATCAAAGTCGTTTGAGAATCTGTTATCGCCATTTCACCGTTGGAATGGACATCTTAGTGGAAATCTCTGGCGAAATCATTACATCTGGCTACAAAATTCGACGCCAAGGTTTTTGCAGCAGATTGTGGGAAAGCCAATGGTCTTCTGTGGATCGCGCTTGCGTGATCAGGATTTTCTGGCATTGCCCAGCCGAGTCCAGGATGCGGGCTGTTGCGCAGGTCTTGAGACATGCGGGTAAGCAATTCCTGCCATGGCGTATCGAGAAGCGGCTGGGTGCCTGCGATGTGCTTCAAGGGAAGCACATCTTTTGCCAAAAGCGTTCCCGGGTCATGACGAAGGGCTGAGCACCACGACCATCGCCAGTTCAGGGGGCCGGGCGGGTGCCCTCGTCAGGCCCGCCCTCCAGCACGCGCAGCAGCAGGGACAGCCGCTGGTCCAGCGCGGCCAGTTCGGCAACGGGCATGGGCGCCAGCATGGCGCGCTCGTTGTCCAGGTGCGCTTCCACCGCGCGGTCTATCAGCTCCAGCCCCTGGTCGGTGAGCTGCACCAGCATGCTGCGCGCGTCCTGCGGGTTGGGCAGGCGCTGCACCAGGCCGCGCGTCTCCAGGCTTTTCATGCGGTGGGTCATGGTGCCCGAGGTGACCATGAGCGTGGAAAACAGGGCCGTGGGCGTGAGGCAGAAGGGCGCGCCCGAGCGGCGCAGCGTGGCCAGCACGTCGAATTCCCACATGGTCATGCCGAAGCGGGCAAAGCACTCTTCCAGCCGCTGCTCCAGCAGGGCGGCGCAGCGCTTGATGCGGCCTATGGGGCCCATGGGGCTGGCGTCCAGGTCGGGGCGTTCGCGCGCCCATTGTTCGAGGATGGTGTCTACCCGGTCGGGAAGGCGGGGGAGGGTGGGTTTCGGCATTTGTCTTGATTTTAAGATAAGTCGTGCATAATGGATTTGTCTTGAATTGAAGATAAATGCCATGTCCTCCTCGCCATCCTCTTCTTCCGCACCCTCGGCCAGCCCCGCCATGTCCTGGCGCGACATCCTGCTCACCGCGCTGGCGCCCGCCATCTGGGGCTCCACCTACATCGTCACTTCCGAACTGCTGCCGCCAGACCGTCCGTTCACGGCTGCGCTGATCCGTGTGCTGCCGGCCGGGCTGCTGCTGGTGCTGTTCACGCGGCGGCTGCCAGCGGGTTCGGGCTGGTGGCGGCTGCTGGTGCTGGGCGCGCTGAACATCGGCGTGTTCCAGGCGCTGTTGTTCGTGGCGGCCTACCGGCTGCCGGGCGGGCTGGCGGCCGTGCTGGGTGCCGTGCAGCCGCTGCTGGTGATGGCGCTGGCCTGGGGCGTGGACGGGCGGGTCCCCGCGCGGCTGACGCTGTGGGCCGCCGTGGCCGGGATTGCGGGCATGGCAGTGCTGCTGTTGTCGCCGCAGACGGTGTTCGAGCCCGTGGGCATGGCGGCGGCATTGGCGGGTGCGGTGTGCATGGCGGCCGGCACCTGGCTCACGCGGCGCTGGCGCGTGGACTTGCCGGTGCTGGCGCTGACGGGCTGGCAACTGCTGTTTGGCGGGCTGATGCTGCTGCCGCTGGCCTGGTGGGTGGATGCGCCGCTGCCCGCGCTGTCGCTCACCCAGCTGGGCGCCTATGCCTACCTGTGTCTTGCCGGCGCGCTGCTGGCCTATGTGCTGTGGTTTCGCGGCATCGGGCGCCTGCCTTCGGTGGCCGTGTCTTCGCTGGGCCTGCTGAGCCCGCTCACCGCCGTGGTCCTGGGCTGGGCGCTGCTGTCGCAGTCCATGACGGGCATGTCTTTCCTGGGCCTGCTGGTGGTGCTGGCCAGCGTGCTGGCGGTGCAGTGGTCTGCTTCGCGCGGTGCCTGAGCATGGGAACGGTTGGCAAGGGGCTGCGGATTATTTATCATACGGTGTATGTTTAATTGGATGGAGAGATCGCCATGGCACCCGCAAAAGCCCTCAGCAATGCATTCGGCAAGGTCTTCATCGCCACTTCGGTGGATGGTTTCATTGCCCGGCCCGATGGTTCGCTGGACTGGCTGCCGGCCGGGGGCGATGGCGGCGAGGATTACGGCTATGCGGCCTTCATGAAGACGGTGGACGGCATCGTCATGGGCCGCTCCACCTATGAAAGCGTGCTCGGCTTCGAGTCCTGGCCGTTCGACAAGCCCGTGGTGGTGATGAGCCGCACGCTGGGCTCGGGCGATGTGCCTGTGCACCTGCGCGGCAAGTTGCGCATCACGTCCGCCCAGCCTGCCCAACTGGTGGCCGAGCTGCGGGCCGAGGGCTGGGGCAGCGCCTATATCGACGGCGGAGCCGTGATCCGCGCGTTTCTGGCGGCGGGTGAGGTGGGCGAGATGACTATCACCCGCGTGCCCGTGCTGATTGGCGCGGGGCGGCCGCTGTTTGGCGATATTGGCTGCGATCTGCGGTTGACGTGCCTGGCCTCCCAGGCCTATCCCAGCGGCATGGTGAGCACGCGCTACCGCGTGGAGGCGGGCGGCCGGGTCATGGTGCGCAACGGTGGCGGCGATGAGTGAGCCGGCTGTACCGGCTGTAGGGGCTGTACCGACTGCACAGGCTGCACGGCGCGGGCGCCCCTCGGCCGGGCGCTCGCTCAGCCGTGATCAGGTGCTGGATGCCGGGCTGGCCTTGCTGGAGGCCGTGGGCGCGCAGGGCTTTGGCCTGCGGCCGCTGGCGCGGCAGCTGGGCATTACGCCCATGTCGGTGATCCACCATGTGGGCGACCAGCAGGAATTGATGCGCAGCCTGGTGGAGCGCGTGCATGGCCAGCCGCTGGCCGAACCGCAGCCCGAGCTTGCGCCGGCGCAGCGCGTGCAGGCGCTGCTGGTGGGCTACATGGAGCGCGTGCGCCGCCATCCGGCGCTGACGGTCTGCATTCTGGGCGACCCGGCCCTGTTCACCGATTCGCTGGCCGCCTTCACGCAGCGGCTGCGCGGCGAGGTGCAGCAGTGCGAGCCCGGCGAAAACGAGGGCGATGCCGCCGTGCTGCTGGACCTGCTGATCGACTACACGCATGGCCATGCGCTGGCTCTGGCCCTGTCGGGCGAGGGCGCGCAGGCCTTGCATGGCCGGTTCGAGCAGGGGCTGGCGCGGCTGCTGCGCTAGGCGCCGGCCTCCACGCGCAGGCCGGCCTGCTGCCAGCCGGTGAAGCCTGCCTCGAAGCGCCGCGCCTCCCGGCCGCTGGCGCGCAGCGCCGTGACGGCATTGGCCGAGAGCACGCAGTACTGGCCCCCGCAATAGGCCACGATGTCCTTGTCGGGCGGCAGCGCGTCCAGCTCGCCTTCCAGCGCTTCCAGGGGAATGTTGAGGGCCCCGGGCAGGTGGCCCTGGGCGAATTCCGCTGGAGGACGCACGTCCAGCACGATGGTGTCGTCCATCTGCATGCGCTGCAGCAGCTCGTCCAGCGCAACGGCTTGCAGGCGGTCACGCTGGCGCAGGCTGTCGGAGACCACGGCGCGGATCTCGGCGTGGCGGAATCGCAGATAGTCGTGCAGCGCATCGATGATGCCGGTGATGGGCCCGTCGCCCAGCCGGTACAGCACATGCTTGCCCTCGCGCCGTGTGAGCACCATGCCCGCGCGCTTGAGGTGCTGCAGGTGCTGGGAGGTGTTGGCCACGGACAGCCCGCACAGCTCGGCCAGGCGCTCCACGGGCTGCTCGCCTTCGGCCGCATGGCTCAGCAAGGTGAGGCGGTGGGCATGGCCCAGGATGCGCGCCAGGTCGGCCAGGTCGGGGAAGGCCTCGATCGGTACAGGGCTGCTTGACGAATTCATGGGGGATAGCCTAGCATCACGCAAACATTCAATCAATTAATTGAATGTATTGTTCATTGTGCATGCGGTGGCATCCAAGGAGGCCGCTGCAAACCTGCAAGAGAGTGAAAAGACATGTTGGATGTGTCGGAATTCCTGCTGCGCGCCGTGCTGACGGGCGCAGGCGCGACCTTGGTGATGGATGTGTGGGCGCTGCTGCTGCAGCGTCTGTGGGGCGTGCCTTCGCTGGACTACGCCATGGTGGGCCGCTGGCTGGGCCATCTGCCGCGCGGCCGGCTGGTGCATGCCGGCATCGGCCGGTCCGCGCCGGTGGCGGGTGAGAAGGCCCTGGGCTGGGTGGCGCACTATGCGATCGGCGTGGCCTTTGCGGCAGCCCTGATGGCCCTGGCGGGTGAGGGCTGGGCCCGGGCGCCCACGCTGTGGCCGGCCCTGGCCTGGGGCGTGTTCACCGTGGCCGCACCCTTCCTGGCGCTGCAGCCGTGCATGGGGGCGGGGCTGTTTGCCCGCAAGACACCCAAGCCCGCCGTGGCGCGGCTGCGCAGCCTGATGGCGCACACGGTGTTCGGTCTGGGCCTGTTCATCGCGGCCTGGGCCGTCTCGCAACTGCGGGGCTGAGCGGATGCGCTGACCCGGTTCAGGCAAACAGCCTGTGCGCCATGAATTCGAGAAAGGCCCTGACCTTGGGCGAGAGGTCGCGGCCCGGGGGCCAGACCATCCAGACCGTGCCCTGGGCGTTGGCGGTGAACGGGTCGAGCACGGTCTGCAGCAGGCCCTGCTCCAGCTGGCGGGCCACGGTGAAGTCCGGCAGGCAGGCAATGCCCTGGCCGCGCAGCGCCAGGAAGATGCGCATCTCCACGCTGTTGCAGACCACGCTGGAGGGCAGCGCGGGCGGGGCGGTGTCGTCGTCATTTCCCAAGGGCCAGCGCTCCAGCCGGCCGGTGGCCGGATAGCGGTAGTGCAGGCATTGGTGGCGGGCCAGGTCGGCAGGTTGCGCCGGCCTGCCATGGCGCTGGAAATAGGCGGGCGAGCCCACCAGCACGCGCCGGAAGCCGCCCAGCCGCCGGTGTTTGAGGCCCGAGTCCTGCAGCGGCGCGGCGCGTATGGCCACGTCAAAGCCGTCGCCGATCACATCGACCAGATGGTCCGAGAAATTCAGGTCCAGTTCGACCTCGGGGTACTCCAGCAGGAAGTCCGAGAGCGCCTGCTCGAACAAACCGCAGTGGCGTGGCAGGCTGACCTTGAGCCGGCCCTGGGGCCGCTCGCCCGCATGGCGCAGTTCCTGCTGCGCGGCCTCGACCTCGCAGAGGATGCGCCGGCAGCGCTCCAGAAAGCGTTCGCCCTCGGCCGTCAGTGCCAGCGTGCGCGTGCTGCGGTTGAACAGGCGCACGCCCAGGCGCTCCTCCAGCCGCGCCACGGCCTTGCCCACGGCCGAGGGCGACAGCCCCAGCTCGCGCGCCACGGCAGAGAAGCCCAGCCGCTCGGCCACGCGCACAAAGAGGCCGATGCTGCCCAGGCTGTCTATTTCCATGTGCTGTGTGAAGAGGTGTGTGAAGAAGATAATTTGAGACTCTAGTGTCTCAAGTGTTCGGAAATGAAGATGGATTGTCTCAGATGAAGGCGGGCCTACGCTGGCGGTCGTTTCTTGAAATGGCGCACAAACCATGTCTTCCCTCTCTCGCGGCAGCCCCCTCAAATGGCTGCAACTGCTGGCCGTCTGCCTGACGGGGCTGCTGATTCCCCTGAGCTTCACAGGCCCGGCCGTGGCCCTGCCTACCATCCATGCCGAGCTGGGCGGCACGCCCTCCCAGCTGGGCTGGATCATGAATGCCTACATCCTGAGCTACGGCAGCGCCATGATGGTGGCCGGCAGCCTGACCGACATCCATGGCCGGCGCCGCCTGTGGCTGCTGGGGCTGGCCTGGTTCGGCCTGCTGAGCTTTGGCGTGGGCCTGGCAACCGATCTGCGCTGGGCCGATGGGCTGCGCCTGCTGCAGGGGCTGGGCGGGGCGGTGGCCTTTGCGGCGGCCATGTCTTCGCTGGCGCCGCTGTTCGAGGGCGCGGCGCGCATGCGGGCCTTCAGCCTGCTGGGCACGACCTTTGGCCTGGGCCTGGCCTTCGGCCCCTGGGTGTCGGGCCTGATGGTGGACAGCCTGGGCTGGCGCTGGGTGTTCCATGGGACGGGGCTGGTGGCGCTGCTGGGCCTGCCCATGGTGATGGCCAGCGCGCGGCGCGATGAAGCCGTCTCTGGCGACCGGCCCGACTGGCTGGGCGCAGCCCTGTTCACCCTGGCCCTGGGCGGCTTCACCTACGGCGTGCTGATGGTGCCCGAGCGCGGCTGGTTCCATGCCGAGGTGCTGGGGCCGCTGGCGCTGTCCGCCGTGCTGTTCGTGGTCTTCGTGGCGGTGCAGCGGCGCGTGGCCCGTCCGTTGCTGGATCTGTCGCTGTTCTCGCAGCCGCGCTTTCTGGGCGTGCAGCTGCTGGCGGCGTCACCGGCGTTTCTGTTCATCTCTTTGGTGGTCATGCTGCCCGGACGCTTCATTGGCGTGGAGGGCCTCAGCCCGCTGGCGGCGGGCCGCATGATGGGCTGGCTGGCGGCGCCCTTGCTGGTGGTGCCGCTGCTGGCGGCCCTGCTGGTGGGCCTGTTGGCGCGCTGGATCAGCCCGGGCCGACTGTCGGCGGCCGGTCTGCTGCTGGCCGCGGCGGGCCTGTGGTGGCTGGCGGCTGCCTTCGGGCAGGGCGCCGGTCCGGCGTTGGCGCTGCCATTGCTGCTGATAGGCACCGGCATTGGCCTGCCCTGGGGCCTGATGGACGGGCTGGCCGTGAGCACCGTGGCGCCAGACCGCGTGGGCATGGCCACGGGCATCTTCAACACCGTGCGCATCTCGGCGGACGGCGTGGCCCTGGCCGTGGCGGGCGCCGTGCTGGCGGTGCTGGTGGAGGGGCAGCTTGGCGGGCTGTCGCCCAATGCGGGCCTGCGGCGCGAGATGGCCGGGCAACTGGCCCAGGCCGATTTGGCGCGCGCCGCCCAGGCGCTGCCGGGGCAGGACGGCTTGCTTGCGCAGGTATACGGCGCGGCCTTCCACGATCTGTTGCTGCTGCTGGCGGGGCTGGCGGTGGTCACGGCGCTGGCCGTGCTGTGGCTGCTGGAGCGCAAGGGCCGGGCCGTGTCTTCCCCGGAGCAACTGGCCCCGCAGGCCGGGCGCAGGCTCAGCTAGCAGGCTGCAACTGCACGCCCAGGCGCGAGAACAGGATCTGCCGGCCATCGCCCTGCAGGCGCTGTATCACCATGCCGCCATCGCGGTGCAGGTAGATGCGCAGGGCGCTGCCGTTGCCGGGATCGTGGTCCAGGTAGCAGGGGTCTTTGTCCAGGTCCTTCCAGCCGTGAAAGTCTTCCAGCCGGCGTGTACTGATGCGGCGCAGCTCGGTCTCGGGGGCCGCGAAATAGCTGTGGGTCTGAAGCCACAGCGTGCGCAGCTGCTCGAAGGACTGTTCGCGCGAGGAACAGGCGGGCGCAGCCTCCAGCAGGGACAGCAGCATGTCCAGAAGCTGATCGAATGAATACTGCATGCCGCGCCCCTTTCAGCGATCGACGGTGCGCACTGCGCAACCTCGATCAGGGTAACCGGATATTGCGCGAATGTGAACAAAGCATGACCGTGGTGGTTTGTCGCTATTGCCAGCCTGCGCCGACAGTGATTGGCGCGGGTGTTGCATGCAGGGCACCGGCCTGGATGGCCGGACAATGGCCGGGCACATCCTGCGTGATGCCGACCTTTTTTGTTCCCGCCACCTGTTTCCCCCACTTCTGCTGCCCATGGAACGCTTCACCATCTCCATCGACGACGACCTGGCCCGTGATTTCGACGCATGGATCGCCGCGCGCGGCTACGACAACCGCTCCGAGGCCATCCGCGACGTGCTGCGCGCCCACCTGGCCCAGGTGCGCGAGCGCGAGGACGCCGACGGCCTGTGCGTGGCCAACCTGTCCTATGTCTACAACCACCACGAGCGCGACCTGTCCGAGCGCCTGGCCAGCCTGCAGCATGACCACCACGAACTGCACATGGCCACCACCCACGTGCACCTGGACCATGAGCAGTGCATAGAGACGGTGATGCTGCGCGGCCCGGCCAGCGCCGTGCGGCGATTTGCCGACACCATCACGGCCGAGCGCGGCGTGCACCATGGCCAGCTCAACGTGGTGATGGCGCGCAAGGCAGAGCCTGGCGGGCACGATCACGCGCACCACCATCCGCATTCGCACGACGATTGAGCCAGCCCGGGGCCGGGCGCCTTGCGCAGCCCCTGTCACGCAGGTCGGTATGAAGTTTGCTTTTTTCTTCATACAACTCCTGGACCCGCATGACACATCCTCTGAAAATTCCTTCTCGGCCCTGCGCCTTGCACCAGATTGCGGCGGCCGGCCTGCTGGGCCTGGCCGCCATTCCCCAGGCTGGTGCACAGCAGGCGACGGATGCCGCGGCCAGCCTGCAGCCCGTCGAGGTCAAGGGCCAGACCGCGCGTGGTGCCTCGGCCGCCTACACCACCACGGTGATCGAGGCAGAGGACATCGCCAACGCCCATGCCAGCCATCCGCAGGAGCTGCTGCGCCAGGTGCCCGGCATGAATGTGCAGAACTACCAGCTGTCCGGCGTGGGTGACGCCATCGTCATGCGCGGCTTCGGCGGTGGCGGCCATGGCGGCGACGTGGGCGTGGTGCTGGACGGCATTCCCCTGAACGAAGCCATGTCGCATGCCGATGGCTATGTGGACCTGGGCGTGATCGTGCCGCTGGAGATGGAGCGCATCAGCATCTACAAGGGTCCCGTGTCCGCGCTGTACGGCAACTTCAACCGCGCAGGGCTGATGGCGATAGAGACGCGCAAGCAGGGCGACTACACCCCCTACCGCGAGGCCGACGTGAGCCTGGCCTCGCACGGCACGCTGGACGCTCAGGCGGCGCTGGGGCTGAAGCCGGGCGATGGCGAGTTCCTGAACCTGGCGGCCCAGCACTACCGCACGGACGGTTTCCGCGCGCAGTCGCAAATGCAGCGCAGCACGGCATCCCTGCGCTGGAGCAAGCGGCTCTCGTCGCAGCTGGAGGTGGCGCTGTCGGCACGGCTGCACCATGGTGAGGGCGACTCGCCTTCGTACCTGACTGCGGGGCAGTTCGCGCGCGATCCGCAAGGCATGGACCCGCGCGCCATGAACGATGGCACGCGCAAGAACTTCGCCACGCTGCGCGCCGATGTGCAGTACGCGCTTTCGCCCCGGCTGACCTGGCTGGGCCATGCCTACACCACGCAGCAGAGCTTCACGCGCTGGTTCAGCCGGCCCATCGACGCACTGCAGTGGCGCCAGCGCGAGGAAAGCTATGACCGCGCCGTCTACGGTGCCGGCACCAGCCTCAATGGCCGCCATGTCACGGCGCTGACCCCGATCAACTGGGTGGCTGGGCTGGAGGCCGTGCGCGAGTCCACCGACTACCAGTTCTACGATGGCCTGCAGTGGCGCGAGCGCACCGGCGCTGCCCTGGATGACCGCAATTCCAGGCTCAACACCCTCTCGGCCTTTGCAGAGGTGGATGCGCCCGTTCACCGCCTGCTGCAGCTGTCCGCCGGCCTGCGCTGGGATCGCTTCACGGGCGGCTGCCGTCCCAACGGCCCTGAGGCGGGCAGCGACCCCTGCGGCCCGCTGGCACGCACGGCGCATGCCAGCCCCAAGCTGGGCCTGCGCTCGCAGGTGGCGCCGGGTGTGCTGCTGCGCGCCAGCTGGTCCGAAGGATTTGCGCTGGCCAGCGATTTCGCCAAGTACGCGCTGGGCGCCGCGCAGCTCGATCCCAACATCTTCCGCCAGACTGAAGTGGGCGCGCAGATCAAGCCTATGCCGGGCCTGGTGCTGGATGTGGCGGCCTATCGGCTGCAGTCCTCGGGCGAGATCCGCAACGTGGCGCCTGGCGTGTACGAGAACTTCGGCGCCACGCGCCGCACGGGCGTGGAGGCCAGCGCGCTGTGGGCCGTGCGCAAGAACCTGGACCTGCAACTGGCCTGGGGCAGCGCCCATTCGCGCGTGACCGAAAACGGCAACCCGGCCCTTGTCGGCAACCAGGTGGCCGGCGTGCCCCGGCAGACCGCCACCGTGGGCCTGGCCTGGCGCCCGGTGGCGCAGTGGGAGGGAACGCTCACCTGGCGCCGCGTGGGCCGCTATGCCGTCACGGCCGACAACAGCGCGTTCTACGGCGGCTACGCCACCTGGGACCTGGGCCTGAGCTGGCGCCTGCCTTCGGCGCGCAGCCGCATCTACGCCGTGGTCTCCAACCTGGGGGACAAGGCCTATGCCACGTCGGCCTCGGTCATCCGCGGCGTGCCGCTGTTCGCGCCCGGCGCGCCGCGCACGCTCAAGGTCGGCGTGCAGACACAGTTTTGAGGAGGAAAAAATGAAATCCAACCCCTGTTTCGCATCCGTTGCAACCGCCGCATTCGTGGTCCTGCTGGCCTGCGCGCCGCTGGCCCAGGCCCACAACGTCTGGCTGGAGCCCGATGCCGACGGCGCCTACACCGTGCAGTTCGGCGGTCATGAGGGCCAGCTGGAGAACTTTGCGGCCGGCAAGCTCAAGAGCGTTGAGGCCTATGACGCGCGCGGCCGCCGCATCGACGTGGCCGTGCAGCCCGTGCCCGGCGGCGCCCGCGCCACGCCGGCCCGCAAGGCCGCGCTGCTGGCCGCGCATTTCGACAACGGCTTTTTCAGCCGCGTGGGCGAGGGGCCGATGGTCGAAAAGCCCATGACCGAGAACCCCGGTGCCACCAGCGGCGTGCATGCGCTCAAGTTCCACAAGACCATCCTCGAATGGGGCCCGGTCACCCGCGAGAAGCTGGGCCAGACCCTGGAGATCATCGCCAGGACCCGCCGCTCGCCCCACGCGGGCGAGCCCCAGCAATTCCAGGTGCTGCTGGACGGCCAGCCCCGGGCCGGCGTGCGCGTGTCGCTGGGAGAAAGCGGCCCCCCACTGGCAACCGATGCCGACGGCCTGGTGACCGTCACACCGCGTGCCGGCATGAACCAGCTGCTGGCCATCGTGCGCTTGCCCGTGGCAGGCGATGCGCGCACCACCAGCCTCAGCTACGAGTACCTGCTGGGGTTCTCGGCGCATTGAAAGGGGGTGGCGGCCCGGCCCGGCGTGGCCCGGCCTGGCGTGGCCCGGCCTGGCGCGGCCCGGCGCTGTGGGGTCAGTCCAGCGCCAGGCGCCGGTCTGCGGCCAGCTTCTTCCACTTGGCGTTGTCCTGGGACATGAAGCGCTGGATCTCGGACAGGGACATGGGCGTGGCCACGGCCCCGGCGGCCTGCAGCGTGGGGCGCAGCTCGGGCGACTGTATGGCCTGGTTGATCCACTGGTTGAGCTGGGCCAGCCGCTCGGGGGGCGTGCCGGAGGGCACGGCCACGGCATACCACTGGGTGGCCTCGTAGCCGGGCACGCCGGCCTCGCGCATGGTCGGTACATCAGGCAGGCTGTCTATGCGCGTGGCGCTGGTCACGGCATAGGCCTTCAGCCGGCCCGACTGGATGTGCGGCAGCACGGGCGTCACGCCCAGCATGGCCAGGGGGATCTGCCCGCCCACCACATCGGTCACGGCCTGCCCGCCGCCCTTGTACGGCACATGCACCATGCTGGTGGCCGCCAGGGCGTTGAGCAGTTCGCCCGCCAGATGCTGGGAGGTGCCCGTGCCCGAACTGGCGTAGCTCCATTGGCCCGGTTTGGCTTTCATGGCGGCTACCAGTTCGCCCAGGCTGCCGGCCGCACCCGGGGCAGGGCCCACCAGCACCATGGCGCCCCGGGCCATCACGGCCACGGCGGTCAGCTCGCGGCCCACCTCGGGCTGGCGTGGGCCGGACAGCTGCGGTCCGGGCACGGAGACCAGGGTCAGGCCATCGGCAGGCGCCTTGGCCGCCGCCTGCAGGCTGATCGCGCCCGAGGCGCCCGGCCGGTTCTCCACCACCACGCTGACACCGGCCCTGGCCTCCAGTTGCCGGGCCACATGGCGGGTCAGCACGTCCAGGCTGCCGCCGGGCGCAAAGCCCACGATCCAGGTGATGGGCTTGCCCTGCGGGGCGTGCGCCGGGGAATCGGCCGCGCGGGCCGTGGGCAGTGCAAGGGCCAGCAGGGCTGCGGCGGCAAGGGGGCGCAGTGCATGGCGGCGGGTGGTCGGCAGGCGGCCGCTGGCCTGCGGGGCGGGTAGGGGTGCGCAGGTCATTGGTCGGGGGCGCCGGGCGCGGTGTTGGGGTGTGCCTTGCAGCTTTCGTTGAAGCGCTGGACCATGGTCAGCATGGGGTTGAGCACCCAGGTGTTGAAGATCAGCACGTCATGCTCCTCCTTGGGATCGCGCACGATGTTGAACAGGTAGGGGGACTCCAGCTTGCCCTTGCTCTCGTTGACCTCGGGCTCCCAGTAGAAATGCAGCTTCCAGTCGCGCCACTTCGCGGCCCGCAGCTGGTCCTTGATGTAGAAGAGAAAGCCCTCGCGCGCGGACCGGGGCTCGCCCAGCAGGAAGGCCGTCTGGTCCAGGCCGTCGATGGGCCGGTCCTGCGGCACGGCGGCGCCCGCCACCGCCGCCAGGGTGGAGAAGATGTCGGTCACGTGCATGATTTCATTGCTGGTGCGCCCGGCCTGGATGCGGCCCGGCCAGCGTGCGATGAAGGGCACGCGCAGGCTGCCCTCCATGGCCGTGTGGTAGGTGCCGCGCCAGGGGCCGGCCGTGCCGCGGTAGGGCTGGCGGAACTCGGGGCCGTTGTCGCTGCAGAAGATGAACAGGGTGTCCTCGCGCAGGCCGAGCCGGTCGATCTCGTCCGAGATCTGGCCCACGCGGTGGTCCATCTCCACCATGGAGTCGGCAAAGTCGCCCTGGCCGGTGCGGCCCGCGAAATCCGCATGCGGCAGCGTGGGAAAGTGCAGGTGCACCAGGGGCAGGTACAGAAAGAAGCGGCGGTCCCGGGCGTGGTTGCGGCGCATGAAGTCCAGCGAGCGCTCCACCAGCTCGGCGTCGATGTTGCGCCGCGATTCCAGGTCATAGACCTTGACATCGTCCGAGGGCGCGCCCGCGCGGCCTTCCATGATGTGGGGCAGGGGCGCCACCAGGGGGTCGTAGCCCGTGGTCGCGGTGAACTGGCTTTCGTCCGTGGTGCGGGGAATGCCGTACCACTCGTCGAAACCCCGGTCCGAGGGATAACGGCCCGGAATGTCCCCCAGATGCCATTTGCCGAAATGCGCCGTGGCATATCCCTGGGCCGACAGCAGCTGGGCCAGCGTGGTCTCGCCGCGCGTCAGGCCCTGTGGCAGCCCGGCCGGCACCGATTGCAGGGCACCCGTGCGGATGGGGTGGCGCCCCGTCATCAGGGCCGAGCGCGTGGGCACGCAGTCGCTTTCCACATTGAAGTTCTGCAGCAGCAGTCCCTCGCAGGCCAGCTGGTCGATGCGCGGAGTGGGCGCGCCGCGCAGCGCACCGCCGCCGTAGCAGCCCAGCTCGCCCCAGCCCAGGTTGTCCGCGACGATGAGCACGATGTTTGGTGGGTTCATGATGTGGCTCAAAAAGTTTCCATGCCAAAACTCTAGCCACAAGCCCTGTCTTGGTGATAACCAAACCAGCGAAAATCGATGCACATCTGGAATGGCTTTGCTCGGCAAGGTAGCAAGCTTTCTCGTTTTTCTTCGTTGACAAGGAATGGCATGACGGGATTTGCCTATAACGAGCTGGCCTGCTTTCTGGCCGTGGCCGAGCATGGCCATTTCGGGCGTGCGGCCGCTGCCCTGCAACTGACCCAGCCGGCCGTCTCCAAGATCGTGCGCCGCGTGGAGCAGGGCGTGGGAGCGGCCCTGTTCACGCGCGGAACGCATGGCGTGGCGCTGACCAGCAGCGGCCAGCTGTTCATGGAGCCCGCGCGTCAACTGGTGCTGCGGCATGAGGAGACAATGCGCGCCGCCAGCGACATCCAGGCCCAGCATGTGGGCCTGATCCGCCTGGGCTTCACGCAGGCCACCTCGGAAAGCCGCGCCACCCGGGCCGTGGCCGAGCTGCTGCGCCGCCGCCCCGGCCTGCGCGTGCGGCTGACCGTGGGCAAGTCCGACGACCTGGAGCGCGCGCTGCTTGACGGCAGCCTGGACCTGGCCGTGGTGCCGTCCTACCCGGGCCATGCCACGCGCTGCGCCCAGGTGGTCATCGGCGAGGATGAGCTATGGGCCGCCGCACGGCCGCGCCACCCGCTGTTCCAGCTGGCGCTGGAGCAGGGCCTGAGGTTCGGGCATTTGCAGGGCTACTCCTGGGCCTTGCCGGCACCGGGCGCCGCCGTGCGCAAGGTGGTGGATGAGGCCTTCGCGGCCCAGGGCCTGGGCGCGCCCACCGTGGCCCTGGAGATCCAGCACAACACCGAGGCCACCATCGACATCGTGGGCCAGACCGACCTGCTGTGCTACGTGCCCAGCCATGTGCTGCGCAGCAATCCCGAGCGCCTGCAGTCCCTGCCCATCCCCGAGCTGCGCACGCGCCGCAGCTGGCTTCTCATCAGCCACCCCAAGGCCCATTGGTCGCCGCTGATGTCCGCGCTGCGGGACCTGACGCTGGGGTAGCGGCCCGTTCAGCAGGGCCGGGGCAGGCTGCCTCAAGTGTTCAAGATGTCTTGCGCTCAGGCGGAGACGGGGGTGGAACTGCCCCCCAGGTGCCGGGCCGGCCGGTGCGTGTAGCGGTCCAGGGCCAGGCCGTCGGTGCTGATTTCCGGGCTGCGGCCGGTGATCAGGTCGGCGATCAGCCGGCCCGAGCCGCAGGCCATGGTCCAGCCCAGCGTGCCGTGGCCGGTGTTCAGGAACAGGTTGGCATAGCGCGTGGCGCCGATGATGGGCGTGCCGTCCGGCGTCATGGGCCGCAGCCCGGTCCAGAAGCTGGCGCGCGCCACATCGCCGCCCGGGAACAGGTCGTTGACCACCAGCTCCAGCGTGGCGCGGCGGCGCGGGTCCAGGCGCAGGTCGAACCCGCCCAGCTCGGCCATGCCGCCCACGCGGATGCGGTCGTCAAAGCGGGTGACGGCAATCTTGTAGGTCTCGTCCAGCACGGTGGACTGCGGCGCCAGCGCCGGGTTGCCCAGCGGCACGGTGAGCGAATAGCCCTTGACGGGGTAGACGGGCAGGTCCAGCCCCAGCGGCTCCAGCGCCTGGCGCGAGTAGCTGCCGAAGGCCATCACGTAGCGGTCTGCGGTCAGCAGTTCTCCATTGACGCGCACGCCGGCAATGCGGCCGCCTTCGACCACCAGGCCATCCACGTTCTGGTTGAAGCGCAACTCCACGCCCAGGCCGGTGGCGATGCGGGCCAATTCATTGGTGAAGCGGTGGCAGTCGCCGGTCTCGTCCTTGGGCAGGCGCAGGCCGCCGGTCAGCCGGTCGCGCGCCTGGGCCAGGGCGGGTTCCACCTGGGCGAGCTGGTCGCGGTCCAGCAGCTCGAAGGGCACGGCGCATTCGCGCAGCACGGCCACGTCGCGCTCCACGGCGTCCAGCTGGGCCTGGGTGCGGAACAGCTGCAGCGTTCCGCCCGTGCGCTGCTCGTAGGCGATGCCGGTATCGGCGCGCAACTGCTGCAGGCAGCTGCGGCTGTACTCGGCCACGCGCATCATGCGTTCCTTGTTGACGGCATAGCGCTGGGCAGAGCAGTTGCGCAGCATCTGCGCCATCCAGCGCAGCTGGAACAGGCTGCCGTCCAGGCGCACGGCCAGCGGCGCGTGTTCCTGCAGCATCCACTTCAGGGCCTTGAGCGGAATGCCGGGCGCCGCCCAGGGCGTGGAGTAGCCGGGCGATACCTGGCCTGCGTTGGCAAAGCTGGTTTCGGACGCGGGCGCATTCTGCCGGTCCAGCACTGTGACCTCGGCACCGGCCCGCGCCAGGTAGTACGCACTGGTCACGCCGATGACACCGCCGCCAAGAACAAGGACTTTCATACGATTCACCGCCAGGTCAACAAGATGAAATCAAAGTCTATTGACGATGAGGCAGTGGAAACCACTGAAATATTGCTACTCTCCAGTGATTGATAAGCCCCGGGAATCGCAGCCATGGCCGCCAAAAGTGAAAACCGCGTGCTCGACCGCACCGACCGCAAGATCCTCGACATCCTGCAGCGGGACGGCCGCATCTCCATGACCGAACTGGCCGAGCAGGTCAGCCTCTCGGCCACGCCCTGTTCGGAGCGCGTGCGCCGCCTGGAGCGCGATGGCGTGATCACCGGCTACCACGCCCATCTGTCGCCCGAGGCGCTGGGCAAGACGCTGCTGGTGTTCGTGGAGATCAAGCTCTCGTCCAAGTCGGGCGAGGTCTTCGACAAGGTGCGCCAGGAACTGCTGCACGTGCCCGACGTGCTGGAGTGCTTCCTGGTCTCGGGCAGCTTCGACTACCTGGTCAAGGCCCGCCTGGGCGGCATGCGCGAGTACCGCCGCCTGCTGGGCGACATCCTCAAGAAACTGCCCGTGCCGGCCGAGTCGCACAGCTATGTGGTGATGGAAGAGGTCAAGGAGACGCTGGCGCTGCCTGTGGACCGGTGAGGGCGCCGTCCTCGGCGTTCCAGGTTCGGATCTACCGCCATTCATCACTGTCATTTACTATTTGAAACTTTTGTCACAATATATTCGATTCAAATTGGGTATTGTGCATTCCAATCAAGAAAGATATTGGGCGGCAGATGGGTTGTTATGCAGTTCCGCATTCATCGGCGCTCTCCGTTGAAAAGTAAACAGGACGACAACCTGGAGTTCAATTCCAATGGTGGGATTGCAAATATTTGTCATTGGATGGTGGCTGTAGGGGATTGGTGATTTTTAAAGTTCAATACCAGTGATACCTTGATAGCGTAAATCTATCTATCACTGGGAGTTCTATGAAAAATCACGCCCTCATGGCTGCCTTGATGGCCGGCGCAGCACTCTCGGCCTGCCCCCCCGCCAGCGCGCAAGTGACCCGTTACTACGGGGAGATGAGAACCTCCTACTCGGATTTCCAGGATCGCACGGCCTGTCCCCTGGGGTCTCACGGCTCATGCCAGGATTTTCCGAGGACCGCCCGCCTGGCCGGCTGGTTTGAAACGGCCGCACCCTTGCAGCCCAATCTGGACGAGAGCGAGATAAGGGCGCTGGTGACTTCCTATAGTTTCTCGGACGGATTGAACACCTACAGCAGTTCCGATCCGGATGTGCGCGCATTCATATTCAGGGTTTCCACGGACAGTGGGTCCAATATCGTGAGAAACAGAATCCACCTTCAACGCTGGCTGACGGGGAACAATCCGCACCGCTCCATCAATCAAATTGGCCCGGGTGGATCTCCCAATGATGTGGATATGCTGAGCCGGTTTGAAATGGCCACGGAACAGGTGGGTGCCATGAACAACGCGATGTGCGCTTCCTTGTTCTCGGAAACATCCCAGCAGGTCAGCTATTCGGGTGAGAGCGACACTTGTTTGGGGACCTACGAGATACCCGGCAACGGCGTGTCCGTTGCGTGGACCGGGGCGCCCGTGCAAAACCAGAACGTCATGTCCTGGCACAGGGAGGCCGTGCATCCTGCCCTGTCGTTGACCCACAGCATCTCGCCCGCAGGCCAGGTGCAGGCGGGGCAGGAGGTGCGCTACACCATCACCGTCAGGAATACGGGGACCGTGGCCGCCACCCAGGCGCAGATTGCCGACAGCCTGCCTGCCGGCCTGGAGCGCGCCACCTGGACCTGTACGCCCGGTGCCAGCACGCCATGTCCCGTGGCGTCAGGCTCCGGATCGCTGGCAGTCACGGTGCCCGTGTTCGCGGCAGGAGACTCGCTGGTTTTCACCGTGATGGCCAGCGTGTCCAACCCGGCGCCCGCAACCATTACCAATGTGGCCACGGTGGATGCCGGGGACCCGTCGGTGCAGTGCATGCAAGCAGGGCAGGTCGTGGGAACGGTGCCGTGCATGGCTTCCGCGTCCATCAATACGGTGGCGGCTCCCCCCGGCGGTGGCCAGGTGACCCCCGTGCCGACGCTGCAGCACACAGCCCTTGTGGTCCTGAGCCTGCTGGCTGCAGCCATCGGATGGATGGGGCTGGGGCGGCGCCAGCGGGTCGGCGCGGGCCGCTGACGCGGCCAGGGCGCGCCGGCCCGGGCTCAGTCGATCAACCGCCCGTCCGCATCCCAGAACGGATGCGGCCCGTCGAATTGCCCGCTGGCCACGGCATGGCTGACCAGTCGGCCGCCGTGCGGCAGGGCGTGCAGCATGAAGCCGGGCGGCTCCAGCGTCCAGGCCGATGCGGCGTCGGGCGCCAGGTCCAGGCAGACCTGGTGGGCGGGCGCGGGCGAGGTCATGGCCACCGTGCCGCCGAAGCCGACCTGGATGCTGCGGTGCAGGTGGCCGCAGATGACGCGCTGCACGTTGGGGTGGCGGCGCACCAGGTCTTCGAGTGCCTGGGCACCCTGCAGCAGGCCGATCTTGTCCATGTGGCCTATCAGGGTCTCGAAGGGCGGGTGGTGCATGGCGATCACCACCGGGCGGCCCTCGCTGGCGGCCAGCTGCAGCTCCAGCCATTGCAGGCGCTCCTCGCACAGCGCGCCCTCGCTGTGGCCCGGCACCACGGTGTCCAGCGCGATCAGCCGCAGATCGCCAATGTCCACGGCGTACTGGATGAAGCCTTCGCTGCGCAGCCAGGTGTGCTCGGGAAAGGCGGTGCGCAGCGCGTCGCGGTCGTCGTGGTTGCCGGGCAGCAGGTAGATGGGAAGCTCGCCCAGCGGCGCCAGCAGGCTGCGCAGGTGGGCGTATTCGGCGGGCCGGCCGAAGTCGGTCAGGTCGCCCGTGATCACGACGGCGTGCGGCTGCTGCGGCAGGGCCAGCACGCTTTGCACCGTGCGCTCCAGGTATTGGGCGGTATCGATGCGGCGGTAGGTCAGGCGGCCGGGTTCGCGGATATGCAGGTCGGTGAGCTGGGCCAGGAAGGTGGTCATGGAGGGGCGGGAAGTGCGATGGCTTTCAGGCTTGGGCATGGTTGGGCATCCATTGGTGGGGGGCGATGCGCAAGGCCACGCGGTCGCCCGATTGCGCGGCGTGGTCGCGGGCCACGTCGGCCATCAGCGGCGTGTGGCCCGCCAGCTCCAGCGTGAGCTGCAGGCGGTCGCCCAGGAAGACGCGGCGCGCCACCGATGCGGGCACGGCGCCCGGCGTGCCGGCGGCGCAGACCTCGATGTCTTCAGGGCGCAGCAGCAGCCGGGCCGCGCCCGTGCATTCGGCCGGGCAGGCCAGCTCCATGCCGGCCAGCGCCAGCCGGTTGCTGCGCGCATCGTCTTCGCTGCGTTCGACCTGGTTCACGCGCCCCAGGAAGGTGGCGACAAAGGGATGGGCCGGTCGGCGGTACAGGCTCTCGCCGTCGCCCACCTGCAGGATGCGGCCTGCCTGCATCACGGCCATGCGGTCGGCAATGGCCATGGCTTCCTGCTGGTCGTGCGTGACGTGGACGGCGGTGATGCGCAGCTGGCGCAGCAGCTGGGCCAGCTCGTCGCGCAGGGTTTCCTTGAGTTTGGCATCCAGCGCGGTCAGCGGCTCGTCCAGCAGCAGCACGCGCGGGCGCGAGGCCACGGCGCGGGCCAGGGCCACGCGCTGGCGCTGGCCGCCGGACAGTTCGGCCGGGCGCTTGTGCTCCAGGCCGTTCAGGCGCACCAGGTCCACCAGTTCGCCCACCACGCGGCGCTGCTCCTGCTCGGACACGCCGCGTATGCGCAGGCCGTAGCCAATGTTGGCCTGCACGCTCATCTGCGGGAACAGCGCGTAGTGCTGGAACACCATGCCCACCTGGCGCTTTTCTATGGGCACGCGGGTGACGTCGGTGTCGCCGAAGGCGATGCGGCTGCCCGCATCCGGCGTCTCCAGCCCCGCGATGATGCGCAGCAGCGTGGTCTTGCCGCAGCCCGAGGGGCCGAGCAGGGCCAGCACCTCGCCGGGCTCCACGCGCAGGTCGGTGGCCTGCAGGCCGCGCGTTCCGTCGGCATAGGTCTTGGCGCACTGCCGGATGTCGATGGCGACGCTGTTACTTTCCATAATGCTTCTCGATGAAATGCCCCAGCGCCTGCAGCAGCCACATCACGGGCAGGATGACGATGAGGAAGATGAGGGTGTAGGCCGAGCCCACCTCGATGCGCATGGACGCATAGCTGTCGGCCAGGCCCACGGGCAGGGTGCGCGTCAGCGGCGTGTGCAGCATCCAGGTCAGGTTGAACTCGCCCATGGACAGGGTGAACACCATCAGGCAGGCGGCCACGATGGCGGGCAGCACGGCAGGCACCAGCACGCCCAGGAAGCGCTGCGTGAACGAGGCGCCCAGGCTGCGCGCAGCCTCCTCCAGCGCCACCAGCTCCTGGCGGCGCAGTGCCGAGCCCACCATGCGCACCATGAAGGGCAGGGTGAACACCACATGGCCCACCAGGATGAAGGCAAAGCTCTGGCGGAAGGCGGCCACGCTGCCATAGGCCAGCAGCAGGGCCAGGGCGCTGGCCAGGCCCGGAATCGCCACGGGCAGCGTCAGCAGCTCCTCGAAATGCCGGGCCCAGTGCGAGCGGCTGCGCGCCAGCGCATAGGCGCAGGGCACGCCCAGCACCAAGGTCATGGCCACGCAGGCGCAGGCCAGCAGCAGCGACATCAGCACGGTATTGCCGTAGCCGGCCCAGACCTCGGCCAACCAGCGCGTGGTCAATCCGCTGGCCAGGCCCTGGCCGTAGTTCTGCACCAGGCCGGCCAGCACCGACAGCAGCATGGGCGCCAGCATGAACAGGGTGACGGTGGCGGTCACCAGCCACATCAGCGGTGGCATTTTTTGTGTGGTCCGCATGGTCAGACTCCTGTGGCGGCGGGACCCGCCCAGCGCCGCGACAGCCACAGCACCAGCCAGGTGATCAGCCCCAGGCTGATCGACAGGCTGGCGGCCAGGGCGAAGTTGGCGTAGTTGGTGAACTCGTTGTAGATGGTGATGGGCAGCACCTCGAACTTGCTCGACAGCGTGAAGGCCGTGCCGAAGGCGCCGACCGACGTGGCGAAAACGATGGCGCCGCAGGCCAGCGTGGTGGGCAGCAGCTGCGGCCACCACACATCGCGCGCCACGCGCCAGCCATTGCCGCCCAGCGAGCGCGCGGCCTCTTCCAGGTGCGGGTCCAGCGCCTCGGCCGCTGCCGTGTAGGAGGCAATGGCGCGCGGCAGCGAGAAGTACAGGTAGCCCAGGAACAGGCCCAGCAGCCCGTAGGCGAAGGTGATCCGCTCGCCGCCCAGGGCCACCGACAGATCGGCCAGCGCGCCCTGGCGACCGCCCAGCAGGATGATGAAAAAGCCGATGATCACGCCCGGAAACGACAGCGGCAGCGTCAGCAGCGACAGCAGCAGGCCGCGCCCCGTGAAGCGGTGGCGCGCCAGCGCAATGCCCATCACTGCGCCGATCAGCAGCGTGGCCAGGGTCACGGCCAGCGACAGGGCCAGCGTCTGCAGCAGGCTTTGCAGGTACAGCGTGTCGGTCAGCGTGGCGAAGTAGGTGCGCCAGCCTTCACGCGCCGGCAGCGCCAGCAGCAGGCCGGCCGGCAGCAGCCAGAACGCGGCAAAGAAGGCCACGGCCGGCGCGCTGCAGGCCAGCAGCAGCGCGCGGGCGCGCCAGTCGCCTGGCGCTTGGGAGGGAATGCCCACGATGCAGTCCGCCGGGCTCAACGCACTTCACGCAGGTAGCGCGTGGAGAAGCCCTTTTGCACATCGGCCATCTTCTGGTAGTCCACCGAGGTGGCGCGTGCGTACTCGCTGCCGGGCAGGAAATGGCCGGCCACTTCCTTGGGCAGGGCCACGTCGCGCACGGGGCGCAGGTAGGCGTTGGCCCAGATGGACTGGCCCTTGTCGGACAGCACATAGTCCAGCACCTTCTTGCCGTTGTCCGTGTGCGGCGCCTTGTTCACCAGGCTCATCACATAGGGCATGACCACGGTGCCTTCCTTGGGGATCACGAAGTCCACGTCGGCCTTGTCCTTGTAGCGGGCGCGGTAGGCGTTGAAGTCGTAGTCCAGCAGGATGCCGATCTCGCCCGACAGCAGGCGCGCATACGAGGTCTGCTTGGGCACGATGGGCTCGTTCTTCTGCAGCTTCTTGAAGTAGTCGATGGCCGGCTGGAAGTTGTCCAGCGTGCCGCCCATGGCCTGGTTCACGGCCACGGCGCCCACATAGCCCACGAAGGCCGAGGCCGGGTCCAGGTAGCCCACCAGACCCTTGTATTCGGGCTTGAGCAGGTCTGCCCAGGACTGAGGCACGGGCTTGCCGCCCAGTGCCGCCTTGTTGACCATGAAGCCCAGCGTGCCCGAGTGGATGGTCACCCACTCGCCCTTGGGGTCCTTGAGGCCGGCGGGAATCTGGTCCCAGTGGGCGGGCTTGTAGGCGGCGACCACGCCGTCTTTCTGCGCCTGGATGGCGAAGGTCACGCCCAGGTAGGTCACATCGGCCACGGGGCTGGCCTTCTCGGCCACCAGCTGGGCCAGCGACTGGCCGGAGTTCTTGTTGTCGGGCGGCACGGTGATGCCGGTATCGGCCTTGATGGCCTTGATCTGCGTGCCCCAGTCGGCCCATTCGGGCGGGCAGTTGTAGCAGATGGCGCTCTGGGCCAGCGCCGTGCCGCAGACGGCGGTGGTGGCGGCCAGCAGGGCAAGGCGCTTGATGGAGGGCTTGAAGGAGAGCTTGAAGGGAAGGGCAGTCAGTTTCATGGTGCGTACTCGAAGAGGTGGGGGAGCGTTGGGAAGGGAAGGGCGCGGCCTTGGCTTGCGCGGGCCGCTGTTGTTGGTTTCAAAGCCGGCAGGACTCGCCGCTGCGCCAGCCATGCGGCAGGCACAGGCTGTCCTGCGCGGCCAGTGTTTTCTTGCCCGCCAGCGCATCGCACAGCAGGCGCACGCAGGCCGAGCCGATGTCGTGGTTGGGCTGGGAAATCGAGGCCAGCGAAGGCGTGAGATCGCCCGCCATGGCAATCCCGTCAAAGCCGACCACGCTCAGGTCCGCAGGCACGCGGAACCCGGCCAGCGATGCCGCGCGGATGGTGCGTATCGCCAGCAGATCGTTGCTGCAGACAATGGCCGTGGGCGGAGCCTGCTCGCTCAGGTGCTGCTGCAGCATCTGCACGGCGGTGGCGGCAAAGGGCACCTCCCAGACGGGCAGCGGCGACAGGCCTGCGGCCTGCATGCCCAGCGCATAGCCGCGGCAGCGCTGCTGGGCGCGGTCGGACGCGCGCAACTGGCCCGTGACCATGCCGATGCGGCTGTGGCCTGCCGCAGCCAGGCGCAGCACCAGCTCCCTGACGGCGCCCGTGTTGTCCACGCCCACGCAGGCATGCTCATGGGTGTGGTGATAGGCCAGCACATAGGGCTTGCCGGCCTGGCGCACACGCGCCAGCGCCGCCGAATCGCCAGGGTTGGAGACCACCAGCACCAGCGCATCCACCCCGCTGGCCAGCAGCCGCGTGGTGGCCGCGTCTTCACCGGCGTGGTCGTATTCGGTGGTGCAGGGCGAAATCGCATAGCCGCGCAGCGCCGCCTGCGAGGCAATGCCCTGCAGGCACTCGGCAAACACCGGATTGGTGAGCGTGGGCAGCACCACGCCCAGCACCTTGCTGCTGCGCGTGCGCAGCGTGCGGGCGCTGGCATTGGCCACATAGCCCACTTCCTGCGCCACGCGCAGCACCGTGCTGCGCGTTTGCGCATTGACCACCTCCGGCGAATTGAAAACCCGCGAAACAGTGGCGACGGACAGTCCCGCGCGGCGTGCAACCTCGGTGATGCTCATGGATGTAAACGATTTCTTGAAAACGTTTACATTGCACCCGCTGCGCGTGACGGTGCGGTGACGGAGGAGTGAAGGTTTTGTTGCGTATCAGGTGCTTGGCGGCTTGGGGCCTGGCGTTGCCCGGTACCTAGACTGCCGTAGATGCAGCCCGCTGGCGCCGAATCCAGCTGATGAAGGCCGAAAGCTCTGCGTTGAAACGAGCTCTGGGTGCCTCGGGCGTCCTTGCCTGCGCCAGAAAGAAAGCCACGGACTGCGCCATTTCCGGATGGAGCTGCGCAAAGCAATCGGCGAACTCCTCCAGCGTGCGCGGCCAGAAGCCCCCGCAGCAGGGGCGCAGCACATTGGTGGCCCGGATCAGCTTGCGTGCGGCTTCGCGTTGCAGGCGCAGGGCCTCCATGTCGTCCCGGGTTGCAGCAATGCGCTGCAGGTAGTTGTTCAGCACCTGCACGTAGTCGCCATTGACGGCCTGTGCAATCGCCCTGGACGGCTCGAACGCCTCAAACTGCTGCGCCAGGTCTTCTCCATGGATACAGCGGCACTCATGCTTGAGCCAGTAGCCCCAGCTGTAGAGATGGGCCGGGTCCAGCACCTCTTGCCGTGTGCCCAGGTCGAAATCGATCTTCACGACTTCTTTGTGACGTAGTTGCAGGTCCTGGCGCAACTGCTCCAGCTGGGCGCTCTCCTGCCTGGACAGGGGGCGGGCCAGCACGATCGTCAGATCCAGGTCCGAGAAGCCCGCCCTCGCGCAGCCGCGCGCCACGCTGCCATACAGGTAGAGGCTGTCCAGCGCCTCGCCGAGGGCGCTGGCGATGGCTGCGCGCGCATCGTCCACCAGGCGCTGGAACTCGGGCTGGACAGGATCGTTGGGGATGAGGTCCAGAGTGCGGGTCGCGTGAGGATCGCTGCAGGAGTGCATGGGGATGCCTGGGCTTATCGCCCGCTCATTCGTCTGCCGCAAGCCGCGCATAGTCCCTGGGCATCCCGCGAACCAGCCTGAACGAACGCAGCAGCCCCTCATGCCGGTACCCGCAGGCCTGCACGACCTTGGCCGAGGCCTGGTTCGACTCCAGCACCGCAGCCTGGATGCGGATGAAGCCGTATTCCTGAAAGGCCCATCGGGTCACTGTCGCGCACAGGGCCTTGGCTATGCCGCGTCTCCAGTACTCCGGGGCGAGGTCGTAGGCGATTTCGGCGGTGCGGTTCACGCCGGAGATGGTGTGAAAGCCGATGCTGCCCACCATCCGGCCACTGCGGGCATCGACGACGGCCAGGCGGCGCTGGGAGTCGGCGGACGGGGACTCGAACGCATCGAACAGCGGCAGCAGGTCGTCGCCTGAGGCGAGGTTCCAACTGGTGTGCTCGGTGACGGCGGGCAGCCTCAGGTAGGCGTACCAGGCGCCGATGTCCGAGCGTTCGATCTGGCGAAGGGAGATTCCGGGCAGCTCCGGTACGGGGGGATGGTGTATGCGCATGGGTTCCGGGATGGCAGCGCCGGGCTTGCCCGGCAGACACGATTGTGGACCGGCGCCAGCGCGAACTCTGTGAACAAGCCTGAAACCTACAACCCGCCGACAGGCCCAGGCATACGATTTGTAGCGATTGGAAACCGCCCACCGCTTGCGGCATGCCGCATGCCGCAAGCGCGCAGGCGGGGTCCAACGCCAAGAATCACAACTCCAAGCTTCCTATGTCTTCATTCGATACCCAACTGCTGCTCATCGCGCTGGCCAGCGTGCTGGTCCTGGTCGCGCTGATCGTCTCGCGCATCCGTCTTCATCCCTTGCTGGCGCTGCTGGTGGTTTCCATCGGCGTGGGCTTTGCCACCGGCATGGCGCCGGGCGAGATCGTCAAGAACCTCACCAACGGGGCCGGCAAGACGCTGGGCGCGGTGGGCGTGGTGATTGCCCTGGGCGCCATGCTGGGCAAGATCCTGGCGGACTCCGGCACCACCGAGCGGCTGGCCAGTGCCATCCTGCAGCGCACGTCCGAGCGCATGATTCCCTGGGCCATGACCCTGGTGGCCTTCGTGATCGGCATTCCCATGTTCTTCGAGGTGGGACTGGTGGTCATGCTGCCGCTGATCTTCAGCGTGGCGCGCAAGCTGGAAAGCAATGAGCGCTTCAAGGGATCGGCCTATGTCTATGTGGGCGTGCCCGTGATCGCCGCGCTGGCCGCCATGCACGGCATGGTGCCGCCGCACCCGGGCCCGCTCACCGCCATTGCCACGCTGCACACCACGGTCGGCCCGACCATGCTGTACGGCTTTCTGGCCGTGATTCCCGCCATGGTGCTGGGTGGCCCGCTGTACGGCGCCTTCATCACGCCGCGCATGAGCACGCGCCCCGATGCAGCCCTGCTGGAGCAGTTCACATCAGGCAAGAAGGAAGGCGGGGAGGGCAGTGCGCCCAGCATCGGCATGGGCGTGCTGTGCGCCTTGCTGCCCGCGCTGCTGATGCTGGTGCATGCGCTGGCCGAGGTGCTTCTGCCCAAGGATTCGGGCCTGCTGCATGCGGCGGCCTTCCTGGGCAATCCGCTGGTGGCCATGCTGCTGGGCGTGGTGTTTGCCTCCATCACCCTGGGCTATCTCCGCGGCGCCGATGCCGAGAAGCTGCGCGACGCGCTGGGCCAGAGCCTCAAGCCCATCGCCGGCATCATGCTCATCATTGCGGGCGGCGGCGCCTTCCAGCAGATACTGACCAGCGCCAAGGTGGGCGATGCCATCGTCCACATGACCCAGCAGTTCGCCATGCCTCCGCTGGTGCTGGGCTGGATGATCGCCATGCTGCTGTCGGTGTCCACCGGCTCGGCCACCGTGGGCATCGTGGGCGCGGCGGGCCTGCTGGCGCCGCTGGCGGCCTCCGATCCTTCGCTGAACGTGCCGCTGCTGGCGCTGGCCATCGGCTGCGGCTCGCTGTTCTTCAACTATGCCAACCACGCGGGCTTCTGGATGGTGAAGGAGTCGTTCGGCATGAGCATGGGCGAGGCCACCAAGACCATTACCGTGGTCCAGTCCATCGTGTCCTTTGTGGGCCTGCTGATGGTGCTGCTGTTCAACCTGCTGCCCAAGCTGGGATAGGTGAAAGGCATGAGGCGGGCCGCCGGCGGCCGCTTCGATGCCGCGGCAACCACCAAGAGAGGGCACTACTTCCGGTTCGACTGCGAATTGCCCCAGTCGCGACAGGGAAAATGCCGTCCCGTACAGGTGCGGTACCCGGCGCCGCTTCAACGCGCGGCCGGCAATTCACCTATACTGATGGAGGTGCTGTCCTTGTTGTTCGCCTCCTCAGTGCCCGTCTGACACCTTCGCGGTCTCCGGGCTGCCGTTAGCCGCCCACTGTCACAAAGTCTGTGACGAGGTCCGCAACTGTCACTCTCAACGGCGAGCACCACGCGAATCCAACCCACCTCCCGGGTCCGCACTCTCCCTGCCACCTGCAGGGTCCTCTTTTCCCTTTTTCGATGCTCCGCTGCCTGCGTGCAGCGGTCATCCTGCGCTGGCCCAAGGCCGCAGCATGGTGCTGCACCAGCAACTTGCGGCGACGCAACCCTTTCAACATGTACTCACAGGAGTCCCATTGGCTAAAGAAGAACTGATCGAAATGCAAGGCCGGGTAGACGAAGTGCTGCCTGATTCCCGCTTCCGCGTAACGCTGGAAAACGGCCACCAGCTCATCGCCTATACCGGCGGAAAAATGCGCAAGCACCGCATCCGCGTGCTGGCCGGCGACAAGGTGACGCTTGAAATGTCGCCCTATGACCTGAACAAGGGTCGCCTCACGTTCCGCCACATCGAGCAACGCTCCGGCGCACCGGGCCCGCGTCCTCCGCAGCGCCGCTGAAGCCCGCCGGCCCGCTTCTGTTGCAGAGCGGGCATTCGGGGCGCAGGCAGGACCGGGCTCTGTGCCTGGTTGCCTGACCGGCAGCGCCAGGTAGCTTCCCAAGCAGCCCCAGCAGCCCCGACGGCCCGACCGCCTGGAGGGCACCAGACGGATCAGGCGAGTCCGTCTGCTTATTTGGACATGGCGTCCTTGCCCATGGAATCCTTCTTCATTCCATCCTTGGACATGCCGTCCTTGTGCATGCCATCTTTGTGCATGCCGTCCTTGGACATCGAGTCCTTCTTCATCCCGTCCTTGGCCATGGAGTCCTTCTTCATTCCATCCTTGGACATCGAATCCTTGGACATGGCTCCGTTGGACATGCCGTCCTTCGCCATCTCATCCGCAGCGAATGCCGTGGTGGCACCGGCCAGGGCGAGGCAGGTGGCGAGCAGGGTGGTGGTGAGCTTGGTCATTTGAGTCTTCCTTTGGATTAGCGGTTTGCGGGATTGCAAAACGGCCGGCTTTGGATGGGCCCGGCCTCGCACCTTCGTTGGCGGCCCAGCGGCTTGGAAGGCCGCTCAGCTGCCTCCGAACCAGTTGTAGCCCTGGTCTTCCCAGTAGCCGCCGGAGTAGGTGTTGGTGACGAACATGGCCTGGATGTGCTTCGGGTTCTTGTAGCCCAGCTTGGTGGGCATGCGCAGCTTCATCGGAAAGCCATATTTGGGCGGCAGGGGCTGCCCGTCGTAAGTCAATGCCATCAGCGTCTGCGGATGCAGGGCCGTGGCCATGTCGATGCTGGTGAAGTAGTCGTCCACGCACTTGAAGCCGACGTACTTGGCACTGATGTCGGCGCCTATGTGGCGCAGGAAATCGGCAAAGCGCACGCCGCCCCAGCGGCCTATGGCGCTCCAGCCTTCCACGCAGATGTGGCGCGTGATCTGTTCGTCCTGCGGCATGGCGCGCAGCTCGGCCAGGGTCCAGGCATGGCGGTCGGCGACCATGCCGGTCACCTCCAGGCGCCAGCTGGCCCCGTCCACCTCGCGCACCTCGTCCTCTCCGTAATAGGCATTGAAGGGGAAGGGGCGCGTGATCTCGGCTGCGGAATAGGTGGGCGCCAGCCGCGTGGGGCTGAACAGCAGGCCCTGCATGCGGTCGTTGAAGCGCGATACCTGGCTGAGCGCGGCCTCGACGTGGCTGTCATCGCTGATGCTGCAGCCCGTGAGCAGGGACAGGCCGCCCAGCGTCAGCGAGCGCTGCAAGAAGGCGCGGCGTGCGGGCTGGTCGAGCTTGCGGGCGATCAGCGAGCGTGCCTCGCGCACCACGGCCGCGCCATCGACGCCGGGCAGGGAAGGGGCTTTGAAGATTTTCATGGGGACTTGGGCGCACGGCCGTGGATCATGGTCAGGAAGGTCCGGGGCACCAGGGCGACCATTGCCAGGTGCACCACCACAAAGGCGACCAGCGCAGCCATGCCGAAGAAGTGCACGCGCCGTGCGGATTCATAGCCGCCCAGCAACTCGCGCAGCAGCGGAAACTGCACCGACTTCCAGAGCACCAGGCCCGACAGCACGATCACCACCAGGTCCAGCACCACGAACAGGTAGGCCAGCTTTTGCACATGGTTGTAGCGGGCCGGGTCGGCGTGCGACAGCCGGCCCTTGAGGGCGGCCACCAGGTCCTGGCGCACGCCCTGCACGCTGACGGGAAAGAACTTGCGCAGCCACCGGCCGCTGGCGATGTTGAGCAGCAGGTACAGCAATCCGTTGAACGCCAGCAGCCACATGGCCGCGAAATGCCATTGCAGCGCCCCGCCCAGCCAGCCGCCCAGCGTGATCGAGCCCGGAAAGCTGAAATCAAAGAACGGCGCCGCGTTGTAGATGCGCCAGCCGCTGGTCACCAGGATGATCACGGCCAGCGCATTGAGCCAATGCGTGAGGCGCAGCCACAGCGGGTGGATGCGCTGGCCATCCTGGGGCTGTGCCGGCTGGGGGGTGATGAGGGCGGTGTTCATGGGTCCCATTGTTGGAGGGACCCTGTAGCGGATGTATCACGCAAACTTCAATTAATCGTGATAACTCCCAAGGCCGGCTCAGCCCGCCTGGGCGCACCCGGCCAGATAGTCCACCAGCGTGCGCGCCGCAGGCGATAGCCGGCTGCCGTCCCTGAAGCAGATGGCGAACTGCCGCCGCGCCCAGGCATCGGTGAGCGGCACCATGTGCACACCCTGCACACCCTGCACGCCCTGACCGGAGCCCGCCATGCCCAGGATCTCCCTGGGCATGATGGCCACGCCCAGGCCGGCGCGTACGCAGCGGATCGTGGCGTCGAAGGAGCTGACCACGGCGCGGTAATTGATGGGCCGGCCGATGATGGCCGCCGCCCGCGCCAGCATGGTGTAGACGGCCGTGGAGGCGGGCAGGCCCACATGCTCGCAATCCAGCGTTTCGCTGAAGCTGCAGCTGTCGCGCAAGGCCAGCGGGTGGCCGGCCGGCACGGCCACGGCCAGGGTGTCGCAGCGGTAGGGCAGGGTCTGCAGGCCCTCCAGATCGGCCGCGTTCCAGCACACGCCCACCAGGGCCAGGCCTTCGCGGATGGATCGGATGATTTCGCTGCTGGTCAGCTCCTCGATGTCCACGCGGATCTGCGCGTGCTCGGGCTTTTGCAGAAAGGCCGCAATGTCATCGGGCAGCGACTCGGCAATCGACGAGACCGAGGCCAGTATCCGCACCTGTCCCTTCACGCCGTGCTGGTAGGCCGCCATGTCGCGCGCCGCGCGGTCGGCGCTGGCCAGCATGGCGCGTGCGTGCTCCAGCAGCATCAGCCCGGCTGCCGTGGGCACCACGCCGCGGCGGTGGCGCTCCAGCAGCGGGGCCTGCACCTGCTCTTCCAGCAGCGCCATGCGCTTGCTGATGGCCGATGAGCCGATGTGCTGCTGCTCGCCCGCGCGGGCGATGTTGCCCAGGTCGCAGGCGGCGACAAAGAGCCGCAGGGTGGTCAGGTCCAGGTCTTTCATGGCGGTTATGGATTTCCATTTGGGAAACTCTAAGGCGAAAAATTATCGCTTCTGCACGCTGGTGGGAATGTCTAAAGTGCCATTCAAGACAAACCACCCCACGCGAACCTTCCCATGCCAGAACCCATCCGTGCCCTGCAGTCCGCCGTCATCCGCGAGGTCGGCCTGCGCGATGGCCTGCAAAGCATCCAGACCGTGCTGTCCACCGAGCGCAAGAAGGAATGGATACGCGATGCCTACGCTGCCGGCCAGCGCGAGATCGAAGTCGGCTCCTTCGTCCCTGCGCGCCTGCTGCCCCAACTGGCCGACACGGCCGAGCTGGTGGCCTATGCCCGAACGCTGCCGGGCCTGTTCGTCTCCGTGCTGGTGCCCAATCTGCGCGGTGCCGAAAGCGCCCTTGCCAGCGGGGCCGAGCTGATGCTGGTGCCGCTGTCGGCCAGCCATGCCCACAGCCTGGCCAACCTGCGCAAGACGCCCGATGAGGTCGTGGCCGAGGTGGCCCGCATGCGTGCCGCACGCGATGCGGCGGGTTCGACGATGCTGATCGAGGGCGGCATTGGCACGGCCTTCGGCTGCACGCTGCAGGGCAGGGTGGAGCCGGCCGAGGTGCTGCGCTGCATGCAGGCGCTGCTGGACGCGGGGGCCGACCGCGTCAGCATGGCCGACACCGTGGGCCACGGCGGGCCGGGCCAGGTGCAATCGCTGTTCGAGCAGGCGCGGCGCATTGCGGGCGAGCGCTTTTGGTGCGGCCACTTCCACGACACGCGCGGCCTGGCCCTGGCCAATGTGCATGCCGCACTGCAAACCGGCGTCACGCGCTTTGACGCCACGCTGGCCGGCATCGGCGGCTGCCCCCATGCGCCCGGCGCCAGCGGCAATGCCTCCACCGAAGACCTGGCCTTCATGCTGGACACCATGGACATCGACACGGGCCTGGACATCGAGGCCCTGCTGCGCCTGCGCGCCAAGGTGGCCGCCTGGCTGGACGGCGAAAGCCTGCACGGCGCGCTGTGGCGCGCGGGCTTGCCGCGCAGCGTCACCGCCGACGCAGCCCCCGCCGCTGCATGAACCCCTTACCTTCCCACGAGCACACCTGTATGGCCACCGAACCCCTGCTGCCGCTGTCCGGCATCCGCGTCATCGAATTCACCCACATGGTCATGGGCCCCACCTGCGGCATGATCCTGGCCGACCTGGGCGCCGAAGTCATCAAGGTCGAGCCACCGGGCGGCGACAAAACGCGCACGCTGCCCGGCCTGGGCATCGGCTTTTTCCGCAGCTTCAACCGCAACAAGAAAAGCGTGGTGCTGGACATCACCACCGAAGCGGGCCGCGCCACCGCTGCTGAACTGGCCGCTGGCAGCGACGTGGTGCTGGAGAACTTCCGCCCCGGCCTCATGCAGTCCCTGGGCCTGGACCACGCCACGCTGTCGCAGCGCTCGCCCGGCCTCATCTACGTCAGCCACAAGGGCTTTCTGCCCGGCCCCTACGAAAAGCGCCTGGCGCTGGACGAGGTGGTGCAGATGATGGGCGGCCTGTCGTACATGACCGGACCCGTGGGCCGGCCGCTGCGCGCGGGCACCAGCGTCAACGACATCATGGGCGGCATGTTCGGCGCCATCGGCGTGCTCGCGGCCCTGCGCGAGCGTGAGCGCACCGGGCGCGGCCAGGAGGTGCAAAGCGCGCTGTTCGAGAACTGCGTCTTCCTGTCCTCCCAGCACATGCAGCAGTACCTGATGACCGGCGAGGCACCGCCGCCCATGCCCTCGCGCGTATCGGCCTGGAGCGTCTACGACGTGTTCACCCTGGCCGGTGGCGAGCAGCTGTTCATCGGCGCCGTCAGCGACAAGCAGTTCGCCACCCTGTGCCGCGTGCTGGACCGCGCCGACCTGCTGCAGCGCCCCGAATACGCCGACAACGCCGCCCGTGTGGCAGTGCGCCCTCAACTGCTGGCCGAGCTGGGCGCCATCCTGGCCAGCCATGAATCGGCCCGGCTCGCGCCGCAGCTGGAGGCCGCAGGCATTCCCTACGCTCCCATCACTCGGCCTGAGCAACTGGTGGACGACCCGCACCTGCGCCAAAGCGGCGGCCTGGCTTCCATGCAGACCGAAGACGGCGGCCAGACCGACGTGGTGCTGCTGCCCCTGCTCATGAACGGCCACCGTCCCGGCGTGCGCATGCCGCTGGCCGGGATTGGCGAGCACACCGAAGAAATCCTCGGAGCCCTTGCATCACGGACCTGACAGCCAACCCCGGGCGCCGAAGGCCGCAGAAAAACCACCCCGGCGCGCATGAGACAACACAAAAAGGAGACAACCCCATGCACTCGTCCCATCCCACCCGCCGCCGCACCCTGCTGGCCCTGGCCGGCGCATCGCTGGGGGCCGCTGCCCTGGGCGTGCGTGCCCAAAATGGCACGCCGCTGCGCGTCATCCTGCCCGTGGGGGCAGGCTCGGGCGCCGACACCATCGTGCGCTCGGCCCAGACTGCGCTGGTGCGCTCGCTGGGCGGCCAGCCCGTGGTCATAGAGAACCTGCCGGGCGCGGGCGGCATCACGGGAACGCAGATGCTGGTCAAGGCGCCGGCCGATGGCAACACCATCGCCTTCATCTCCAACAACCACGCCGTCAACCCCAGCGTCTTCAAGAAGCTGCCCTACGACAGCCTGGCCGACATCACGCCGCTGTCCATCGTCGGCGGCTCGCCCTTCGTGCTGGTCGTCCACCCCAAGGTGGCGGCGCGCAATGCGCGCGAACTGCAGGCGCTCATGAAGGCGCGGCCCGGCGACCTCAACTACGCCTCGTCCGGCAACGGCACCATCTTCCACCTCGCGGCCGAAGTCTTTCTGGACGCGGCCGGCACCACGGCACGCCACATTCCCTACAAGGGCGTGGGCCAGATGGTGGTGGACCTGCTCAGCGGGCAGGTGGACTTCGGCGTGATCGCCGTGGGCACGGCGCAGGCGCACCTCAAATCCGGCGCGCTGCGTGCCATCGGCATCATGGGCCGCGAGCGCGTGGCATCGCTGCCCGATGTGCCCACCGTGGCAGAGCAGGGCTTTCCCGGCGTGGACATCGCCGGCTGGGTGGCCGCCATAGGCCCCAAGGGCATGCCGCCCGCCCAGGTGCGCCGCCTGCACGACGGCATCGCCACCGCCTTTGCCGACCCCGAGGTCAAGGCCGGCTTTGCACGGCGCGACGAATACACCGTGCTCAACAGCCCCGAGGCGGCAGCCCAGTTCCTGCGCTCCGAGCAGGAACGCTTTGCGCGCCTGGTCAAAAAAGCCAATGTCACGTTGGAGTAAGCGCATGGCCCTCTATCGTTATCGGAACAAGGCACCGCAGCTGCCCGCATCCGCCTATGTGGCGGCCGAGGCCACGCTCATCGGCGACGTCACACTGGGCGAGGGCGCCAGCCTCTGGCCCGGCGCCGTGGCGCGCGGCGACAACGAACCCGTGCGCATAGGCGAGGGCAGCAACGTGCAGGAAGGCGCCGTGCTGCATGCCGATCCCGGCTTCGCGCTCACCCTGGCTGCCCATGTCACCGTGGGCCACCAGGCCATGCTGCATGGCTGCAGCGTGGGGGAGGGCTCGCTCATCGGCATACAGGCCGTGGTGCTCAACGGTGCCGTCATCGGCGCGCACAGCCTGGTGGGTGCCGGCGCCATCGTCACCGAAGGCAAGCAGTTCCCTCCGCGCTCGCTGATTCTTGGCGCCCCCGCCAAGCTGGTGCGTACGCTCAGTGACGAAGAAGTCGCGGGCCTGCTGCAAAGCGCCGCCAGCTACGTGGAGCGTGCAATGTCCTTTCGCCAGGAGCTGCAGCGCATTGACTGATTCCCTGAACCCGCTGACCGACGCCGTGCGCATGCCTGCCGCAGCGCTGCAAGCCTGGGCTGCTGGCGTGCTCCAGGCCTTTGATGTGAGCGCATGCCACGCGCAGGCCACCGCCCAGGCACTGGTGCGCACCAGCCTGCGCGGCGTGGACACGCATGGCGTGGCAAGACTGCCGCCCTATGTGCAGCGCATCCGCGAAGGCACCATCCATACACGGGCCAAGCCCAGCCTGCAGGAGCGCAACGGCCTGCTGCGCTGCCATGGCGACCATGCCCTGGGCCAGCCCGTGCTGGAGCTGGCGCTGCAAGCCTGCCTGGACAGGGCCGCAAGCCAGGCCGTGGTGGCCTGCCACATCGAGGCCTGCGGCCACCTCGGCGCCCTGGGCGTGCTGCTGCTGCCCGCCGTGGAACAGGGCTGCATGGCCCTGCTGTGCCAGCGCACGCCGCCCATCATGGCCATGCCCGGTGCCACGCGGCCTGCGCTGGGCAACAACCCCATCGCCTTCGCCGCGCCCGTGGCCGGACAGCCGCCACTGGTCTTCGACATGGCCCTGAGTGCGGTCGCACGCGGCGCTGTAATGGCTGCCGCCCGCGACGGCCATGCGCAAATCCCGCCGCATTGGGCGCTGGACGCACACGGCCATCCCACCACCGATCCCCACGCCGCACTGCAGGGCGCCATGCAGCCCATGGCCGGCCACAAGGGCCTGGGCCTGGCCATGGTGGTCGAATGCCTGGCGGGCGCGCTGGGCGGCGGCCTGTTCCAGCCCGCTGTACCCGGATCGGCGGAAGGTTCCGCCGCCAACGCCTGCGCCTTTCTGCTGGTCATCAACCCAGCCCTGGCCGCACCGTCACCCCGGGGATTTGACAACTACATGGCCAGCTGGATCACCGGCCTGCTCGCGGCCCAGGGCACCCAAGGCCGCTATCCCGGACTGCGCCAGCATGAATGCGAGCTCCAGCGCCGCGCCGAAGGCATCCCTCTGTCGTCTGCGCTGATCAATGAGTTGCAGGCGCTGGCACGGCTCAGCGGGGTGGCGCTGGCGTTGTGAGCGACGGATCCGCAGCCGGTTGGCCGGACGACATCGCCGCCTCCAGCCCGCTTCTCGGGAAGACCGGGCTGTAGTTCACCTGGATCTCGGAGAGCTTGTCATTCACCCGCGTCGTCATGAAATAGCGCGGCATGCCGAATCCCACTTTCATCACCAGACCGCGAAGCTCGGAGAGGGCGCCGACCTTCACATCGGGATCGACCAGCACGGCAATGCGAACCGTACTTTTGGCATCGGGGGCAGCGATCAGCTTCTTGGAGAGTGTGTTTCTCAACTGAGCCGGACTGACCCGCTGGCCATCCAGGCTGTAAGGGCGATCATTGCCGATTGCCGCATGCATTTCGATCACGGTCAGATCTGCAGCAAGAGCGGGTGGGCCGAGCAGGGCGGCCAGCAGCAGGAATCTTGTTGGTTTCATGGTTCTGTTGTGCGATGCAGAGCTTGTTGACCCACTCGCTCTGTGAGCTTGTACCAGCTCGTCCCCACTTCTCCCAATTTCCCCCCATATTGGTCGCAAGAATTCCTTGGCAACTCCAGGAAAAGACCATGATTGTTTTCTCGCAAACCAACGCTTCACGCATTCGCCCGGCCCTGGTGCTGGCTATGGCGGCCTTCGCGGCGGCCTGCAGCCATGCGCAGGGCCACGGGGGGCACGGCAATCCGCCGTCGCCGCCGCCCGAGGCCTATACCGCCTGCCAGGGCAAGGCCGAGGGTGACAGCGTGACGCTGACCATGCCCGATGGCAAGACGCTGGCCGGCACCTGCCGCAGCCTGAATGGGCAGCTGGTGGCCATGCCGGCTGGCGGGCCCGGCGCAGGCGGGCCGCCGCCCCATCCGCAGCAGTGATCGCGTGGCCCGGTGAGCCACGCCGCCGGGCTGTCTGCAACCCCACGGGCCTGCGCACAGGCCCTCATGAAAAGCCATCCCCATGAACCACTCTCAAGATGCCCATGATCTTGCCCACGACCTGGGCCTTCAGCACGATCTGCAAGTCATGGCGCGCCGCCTGTCCGAGCGCCGCCGCCTGTTGGGCCTGATGGCTGCCGGTGGCGCTGCCGCGCTCTTGTCCGCCTGCGGTGGCGGCGGAGGTGATTCCGGTGATTCGACAGGGACCGGCACAGGAACCGGGACAGGAACGGGCACCGACACGGGAACGGGCACAGGTACGGGTACTGGAACCACGACCGGCACCTGCATGGTCGATCCCACGGAAACCGAGGGCCCTTACCCCGCCGACGGCTCCAACGGCTCGCGCGGCAGCCTGGTCAACGTGCTGTCGCAAAGCGGCGTGGTGCGCAGCGACCTGCGCAGCAGCTTTGGCGGCATGAGCGGCACGGCCGCAGGCCTGCCGCTGACGCTCAAGATCACCCTGGTCAACGTCGGCACCAACTGCAGCCCGCTGGAAGGCTATGCCATCTACCTGTGGCATTGCACCCGCGAGGGCGAGTATTCGCTGTACTCCACCGACCTGCTCAACCAGAACTTCCTGCGCGGCGTGCAGGCGACGGACAGCAATGGCGAATGCACCTTTGTGACCATCTTCCCGGGCTGCTATGACGGGCGTTGGCCGCACATGCACTTCGAGGTGTTCCGCAGCCTCAACACGGCCGGCAGCTACACCAACAAGCTGCTGACCTCGCAGATGGCCATGCCCAAGGATGTGGCCAGCGCCGTCTATGCCGGTGTCAGCGGCTACAGCGCCAGCGTCTCCAACCTGTCGCGGGTCAGCGTGACATCGGACAATGTCTTCGGCGACAACACCAGCGAGCAGATCGCCTGGCAGACGCCCACCTTCACCGGAGACACCACCAATGGCCACACCGCCACGATTTCCATCGGCATTGCCGTCTGACGCAGCAACTGAATGAGCCTCCGCCTCCCGCGCCTGAAGCTGCAGCACAAGGCCTTCTTCGCCCTGGCCGTGCTGCTGGTGGCCCTGCTGCTGGTGTTTCTCGGCTTCTCCCGCCTGGGCCTGCAGCGGGGCCTGGGCCCGTACATGGCCGAGGTGGAGCTGACCGGCATGGACGGGCTGGCCGAGCGGCTGGTCCAGCACCACGAGCAAAACGGCGGCTGGGATGCGGCGCGCGCCAACCCCGGTTTCTGGCGCGACATGGTGCGCCCGGGCGCAGGCATGGGCCGGGGCTTTCCTGCGGGTGAGCCCGGGCCACGGCCCCCCATGCCCATGCCCATGCCGGAGCCGAGGCCTGGTTTTGAGGGAAGCCTCGGTCCGGGGCCTGGCCCGGAGTTTCCGCCGCCACCTGGGCTGGAAGGCGGAGAGCCTGCAGATCGCTCAGCTCGCTCAGATCGCTCCGACCGTACAGACCGCCCTGGCCCGCCGCCGGATCGCCCCTTCGGCGGCCCGTGGGCGCGCGTGGGCCTGCTGGATGCCCAGGGCCAGCTCATCTCCGGCATGGCGCCGCAGCCCGGTGCGGCGCACCGCGTTCTGCGCGCCGCCAATGGGCAGGCCATTGGCGAGATCGTGCTGTCCCCCGTGCAGACCGGGCAGGGCATGCAACGCGACCTGGACCGCGCTTTCCTCGCGCAGCAGATGGGTTTTGTGGCCTGGACCGGGCTGGCCGGCCTGCTGCTGGCGCTGCTGCTGTCGGCCTGGCTCACGCGGCGCTGGCTGGAGCCGCTGACCGCCTTTGTCGACGGCCTGCGCGGCATTGCGGCCGGGCGGCTGGACACGCGCGTGGCCATCAAGGGCGATGCGGAGCTGGCCCGCCTTGCGGAAACCTTCAACGACATGGCCGTGCAGCTGGCCACCATGGAGGCCTCGCGCCAGCGCTGGCTGGCCGACGTGGCGCATGAGCTGCGCACGCCCCTGTCCACCATGCGCGCCGAGGTCGAGGCCGTGCAGGACGGCGTGCTGCCCATGGACGACCGCATGGCGCTGCGCCTGCATCGGCAGATCATGCGGCTGATACGGCTGGTCAGCGACCTGCGCGTGAGCCTGGACGACCCGCAGGCCCTGCACGGCTCGGGCCATGTGCCCGTGCATGTGCTGACCCTGCTGGGCGAGGCGCTGGACGGCGCGCGGCCCGGCTTCGAGCAGGTGGGCATCGGCCTGGACCGCTCCACCGTGGACCAGCTGGCTGCGCGCGTTCCGCCGCCGCTGGTGCAGGGCGACCCGCACCGGCTGCACCAGGTGTTTGCCAACCTGCTGGAAAACAGCCTGCGCTACACGGCTGCGGGCGGGCGGCTGCAGGTGTCCGCCGAAATCGTCCAGATGCAGGACCGCAGCATGCTGCAACTGCGCTGGGACGACACGGCTCCCGGCGTGGCCAGCCCGCACCTGCCGCGCCTGTTCGACCGCCTCTATCGCGTGGACGCCTCCCGCGTGCGCGACGGCGATGGCCTGGGCGGCTCCGGCCTGGGGCTGGCCATCTGCCGCACCATCGTCCAGGCCCATGGCGGCAGCATCGAGGCGGCTGCCTCGCCGCTCGGCGGCCTGCGCATCACGCTGTGGCTGCCCTTGCTGGAAAATCCCGCGCCATGAAGCCAGCCCGCATCCTCCTGGTCGAAGACGAAGCCGACATGGCCGCCATCGTCATCGACTACCTGCGCCATGCAGGCTACGAAGTCGAGCACATCCGCCACGGGCGCGAGGCGCTGGACCGCATGCTGCGCTCCCCGCCCGACCTCACCGTGCTGGACATCATGCTGCCGGGGCTGGACGGCCTGGACATCCTGCGCCAGTTCCGCCCCCACAGCGCCAGCCCCGTCATCCTGCTCACCGCGCGTGTCGAGGAAATGGACCGCCTGCTGGGCCTGGAGCTGGGCGCGGACGACTACATCTGCAAACCCTTCGCCCCGCGCGAAGTCGTGGCCCGCGTCAAGGCCGTGCTGCGCCGCAGTGCCGGCCCCGGCCCCGCGCAGCAACGCCTGACGCTGCTGCCCGAGCAGGGCCGCGCCATGCTCAACGGCAGCGTGCTGCCGCTGACCAAGCGGGAGCTGACCTTGCTGCAGGCCCTGATGCGCCAGCCCGGCCGCCTGTACTCCCGCGCGCAGCTGCTGGAGCTGGCCTGCGCCGACACGCTGGACGTGAACGAGCGCGCCATCGACAGCCACATCAAGAACCTGCGCAAGAAACTCAAGGCGGCGGACGACCGCCATGAGTGGATTCGCTCCGTCTATGGCGTGGGCTTTGCGTTCGAGCCCGATGGCGGTTCCGACACGCGGGCGCAGTGAAGGCCAGGCGAGGGCAGGGCGCAGCCCCTACCTCGACTCGTCGAGGTGCTCCATGAACGTGGTGCCCGTGTAGCGGGAGCGGAACAGGCCGGCCTCCACCAGGCGCGGCACCAGCTGCTCCAGCACGCAATGCAGGGACTCGACGGAGCCGCCGGGCGCGGCCAGAAAGCCGTCGATGGCGCCGGCAGCGCTCCACTCGGTGATCTGCGCCACGGCATCGTCCACCGTGCCGACCACCTGCCAGTGCGCGGCGGAGAGGATTTCCGGCCGCTGCAGCAACTCGTCGATACGCAATGGCTCGCGCTCCATCAGGCGCCTGAGCAGGCCCGCATGCGTGCGGCTGGACGGGGTTGCCACGGGCGGCGGAAGGTCGGCTGCGGTGATCGGCCGGTCTGCGGGCCAATCCGTCAGGTCCAGGCCGACCATGGCCTTGATCGACGCCAGCTTGCGGCCCCTGTCCACCCGGCCGTGCGTCTGCTGGAACATCTCCCGGGCCTGCTCGCGGGTGTCGGCCAGGTACAGGCTCAGGCCGGGCAGCAGGCGCACATCCTGCGCCTGGCGCCCATGGCGCTGTGCGCGCCGAGACAGGTCCCGGCGTAGCTCCAGCGCCGCGTCCAGGTCCGGCGTGGGCGCGAAAACAATGTCTGCCACCGATGCGGCAAAGTCGCGCCCGGTGCTGGACGCGCCCGCCTGCACCAGCGGAATGCGCGTGCCACCGAACTCCGGCAGGTTCAGCGGGCCGCGCACCTTCAGGTGCGGTCCCTCGTGGTCTATGGGGTGGACCAGCGAGGCATCGGCGTAGCGGCCGCTGTCCCGGTCGATCTTCAAGGCCTCGTTGGGAAAGCTGGCCCACAGCCGGCGCACCACGTCGGTGAACTCTGCGGCCCGCGCATAGCGTTCATCGGCATCGGGCATGGCCTGCAGCCCGAAGTTCTCGTGGCCCTGCAGGGCCGTGACGATGTTCCATCCGGCGCGGCCGTTGCTGATCCAGTGCAGCGACTGCAGCTGGCGCGCCACCGCATAGGGCGGGAAAAACGTGGTCGATACCGTGGACACCAGGCCGATGCGCGAGGTCTCGCGTGCCAGCGCTGCCATCAGCACCGTGGGGTCCAGGCTGGCGAAGCCCGCGCCAGTCTCCAGCGCCTCCATGGGCAGAAAGCTCACGTCCGGGCGGAAGACGAAGTCCAGGTGCGCAGCCTCGGCGCGCCGGGCCAGGTCCAGGGCGAAGTCGCTGGAGTACAGCCCTTCGATATTGCTGCCGGGCCGCCGCCAGGCGTCGCCGCTCAGCCAGGTGGGGGCCAGCGAAAGGCCGATGTGCAGGGGTTTGCGGGTTGTCATGTCTGCTGTCATTCCCATCTCAGAACGTTCCGCGCACGCCCACGCCGATCATGCGCGGCGCGGTCATGCTGGCCTCGATGCCGCCGATGCCGCGGTTTTGCTGCAGGTACGTCGGTGCGCGCCTGTCGAAGACGTTCTTGATATAGCCGTACAGCTGCACGCGCGCGCTGTAGGCATAGGTCATGCGCAGGTCGGCGATGGTGTTGGAGCCGACCGCATAGGCGCGCGTGTTGGCGGTATCGGAGTAGTAGCCGTCCAGGTGGCGCACCTGGCCGGAGACATTGAACCGGGGGCTGGCGTCCCAGCTCACGCCCAGGCTCAGGTTGTAGCCGGGCGAGCGGGCGAAGCGGTTGTGCTCGTAGCCGGGGTTGCTGCCCATTTCCTCGATGCGGGTGCGCAGCACGCCCACGCCGGCCTTGATCCGCAGGTTGTCCAGCGCGCGGTAGTCGGCGCCCAGCTCGAAGCCATAGGCATGGGCCTTCTCCGCGTTGATGGTGTAGGACTGGGCCACGCCCGGGGAGATGACCACGGGGATGTTGTACTGCGCATCCCGCATGTCCATGTAGAACAGGTTGGTGTTGAGCATCAGCCGGTCATCGAGCAGGCTGGCGCGGCTGAACAGTTCGTAGTTCCAGATCGACTCCTTCTTGAAATAGGCCCATTGCCGGCTGGTGAGGTTCAGCGACACACCGCCCGGGTTGTAGCCCCGGCTGACCAGCGCGCCCACGGTCCAGCGCGGTGTGGCGGCATAGGCCAGGGACAGCTTGGGCAGCAGTGCCGAGAAGGTTTTCGTGTAGTCGAGGGCGGTGGGTGCCAGCACCGAAGTGCCGGTGCGCACCACCTCGTCCTGCTGGTAGCGCAGGCCGCTGGTCAGGGTCCAGCGGTCGGCCAGGCGCCAGTTCAGCTCGCCGAAGACGCCCAGGTTCTTCTTCGTGTCGTCGAAGGCGGACAGGCCGCGCAGCAGCAGGCTTTCGTCCGTGCCGGTGCGCGCGTAGTAGACGCCGCCGAAGCCGCTCAGGCGGTCCTTGTCGCTGCCCACCAGGGCGCGGAGCTCATTGGAGACATTGTTCTGGCGGATATCGGCATCGCCCTCGCCGGGGATGCCCGTGTAGCGCTGCACGGACGAGCGCGAGTACTGGGACTGGTTGACCAGCCGCACGCCATTGCCCAGCTCGTAGCTGAGGTCGAGGATGCCGGTGTCGGTCTTCTGCTTCCAGCTGGGCATGGTCGTCGTCCAGTGCTCCAGCGCGTTGAACGGAGCGGACGCTGCCTCCTGGCTGGGGCGGTTGCTGTCGTTGTGGGAATAGGTGAACTTGGCCTCCAGGCCCGGAATGCGGCTGGGCAGCCACAGTAACTTCATGCGTGCGTTCAGCGCGCGGAAATCCTGATCGGCCTGGCCCCGCTGGAACTGCGGATTGGTGTAGTCGATGAAAGTGTCGCGCCCCGAGTAGTCCACGGCCAGCCGCGCGGCCAGCTCCTCGCCCACGGGGCCGGAGACGGCGATGGACGCACGCCGCGAGTGGTAGTCGCCCGCCTCCAGCTGGTAGGCCCCTTCGCGCTTGAAGCTGGGGTCCTTGGTGTTCACGACGATGGCGCCCGCAATGGCATTGGCACCCTGCGAGGTGGTCTGCGGGCCGCGGAACACCTCGATGCTCTCCACATCCCAGACCGAGGTCGCGCCGAAGAACATCTCGTTGTAGTTGAGGTAGTGCCCATCCAGGTTGATGGTGGCGCGCGGCACCGTGCCGCCCCAGAAGACGTTCTGGCCGTTGTTGGGGCCCTGCGTGTCCTGCCCGCGGATGATGGGCGCGCCCACCGTGTCGGTGTAGACCACGTTGGGCACGTCGTGCAGCACCTCGTGGACCGAGGCATTGCCGGACTCCTGCCGGGCCAGGTCCTTGCCGGCCTTGACCGACACGGAGGAGGCCGTGTCCTTGAGTTCGCGCCTGACCTTTTCTCCGCTGACCACGACCGCTTCAAGCGCGTTGGATTCCCCCCCGGAACCCGATGCGCCCTGTGCGAAGGCGCCGGCCGGCGCCATCAGGGTAGAGAGTGCGATGGCGCCCGCCCGGGACGGGAGCCTGCGATGGAAACACAGCTTCACAGCATCTTCCTTTGATGAGAATGATTCGTATTTTTCAAAGGTCGCCATCATGCATTGAAATTCCACAGTAGGGAATGCATTCCCACATGCGGAAGAAAAAAACAGCAGCGAAATGGTGTGCGCGCACCCGTGCAGAGCCTTCGGCAGAGCCGGTATCATCGACACCGGCGGCGCTCGCGCCCCCACCTGCGATGCGCCTGGTACAGGCAAGAAAGCCCAGCCCTTGAAAACAACAACACCTCAGACGACAGCCGGCGAGAAGCGCTCCGGCACCATCCAGTCCGTCTCCATCGCCACCCGGTTTCTCATGGTCCTGGCCAATGCCGAAAGCGAACTGGCGCTGGGCGAGGTGGCCCGGCGAACGGGAACGGGGGGCTCCACGGCCCACCGCTACCTGCAAAGCCTCGTCAAGGAAGGCCTGGCCAAGCAGGACCCGGCCAGCGGCCTGTATGACCTGGGCAGCGCGGCGCTGAGCATCGGCATTGGCGCGCTCAAGCGTGTGGATGCGGTGGAGATTGCGGCGCAGCGCATGAAGGCGCTGACGCACAGCCATGCGCTCAGCGGCGGCGTGGCCATCTGGACCGACCGGGGGCCCACCCTGGTGCGCTGGTACCGCAGCGCCTACTTCTCAATCAACCCGCTGGCGCTGGGCGACATCCTGCCCATAGACAACACTGCCTGCGGCCTGGTGTTCCAGGCCTTCCTGCCCAAGGCCACCATCGACGCCGCACGGCGCCAGCAGCCCCCGCATTTCCGTGGCAAGCCGCCGGCCAAGGCCGTGCTCGACGAAGTGCGCGAGCGCTGCTGGTCCGAGATGACCAGCCACCTGCTGTCCAACGTCACGGGCCAGGCGGCGCCGGTGTTCGATGCGCAGCATGAAATCGTCTGCACGGTCACCACCGTCTCGGACCTGGGCCAGCTCAAGTCGCCGCAAGACCGGGTCGCGCTGTTCCGCGAGGCCAGCCTGATCAACCAGTCCACGGGCGGGCGGGCCTTCAGCGCAGATTCGCCTTGAAAGCCGCGCCGGGAAAAATGCCCGGGCGCCTCAGTTCCCTGCGGCGCGCTCCCTGGCATTCACGGCCCTGCGCCCCCTGGGCACCACCAGGGGCGTCCCCGACACAGGGTCTGCCATGATCACGGCCGGCAGGCCGAACACCTCCTGCACCAACTGCTCCGTGAAGATCGCTCCGGGCGCGCCCTGCGCGGCAATGCGCCCGTCGCGCATGGCGATCAGGTGCGAGGCATAGCGGCAGGCCTGGTTGAGGTCGTGCAGCACCGCAACCACCGTGCGGCCGGCGTCGTTGAGATCCGCCAGCAGCTCCATCAGCTCGATCTGGTGGGCGATGTCCAGGAACGTCGTGGGCTCGTCCAGCAACAGGATCGGCGTCTGCTGCGCCAGCACCATCGCAATCCACACCCGCTGGCGCTGGCCGCCTGACAGCTCGTCCAGCAGGCGGTCGGACAGTGCTGCCACATCGGTGGCCTGCATGGCCTCGGCCACGGCTTGCTCATCCGCGTCCGTCCACTGCCTCAGGAAGGATTGATGGGGGTAGCGCCCCCGCGCCACCAGGTCCGCCACCGTGATGCCCTCGGGCGCCACCGCGCTTTGCGGCAGCAGGCCCAGGCGCCGTGCCACCTCCTTGGCGGGAAATTGCGAGATGTGCCGGCCATCGAGGATGACCTGCCCGGCCACCGGCACCAGCAGCCGCGACAGCGCGCGCAGCAGGGTGGACTTGCCGCAGGCGTTCGGCCCCACGATGACGGTGAAGGAACCATCGGGAATGGCAAGGGACAGGCCCTGCGAAATCGTGCGCTCGCCGTAGCGCAGCGTCACCGCATCAGCACTCAGGCGCTGCGTCATGGCCGGTCATTTCCCACAATCGATAGGTCCTTCGGTGTTTGCAATGTGGAATGAATTCTACAATACGGAATACGCTGAAGACGCCGCCCTGGCGCCCGGCCCCGTCGCTTCGGATCGAGATGAACAGACTCCAACTTGCCGCCCTGGGCGCGGCCGCCGCACTGGCCGTGCTGGCCTGTTTCGCATGGTTTCCACGCGCCGCCGTTCCCGTGGCGGGCGCCGCACCGCATACGCCGGGTACATCGGATACGCCGGCTGCAGCACACGCAGACCATGCACCGCTGCCCCGGCGCATCGTCTCCACCTCGCCCAGCGTGACCGGCATCCTGCTGGCCATCGATGCGCCGGTCGTTGCGACCGCCGCGACCACGCCCAGCCGCATGACCGACGACAAGGGCTTTTTCTCGCAATGGGCCGCGGTTGCCGACAAGCGCGGCGTGCAGGTGCTCTACCGCAACCTGCAATTCGACATCGAGGCCGCCATCGGCGCCAGCCCCGACCTGCTGGTGGCCTCCGCCACCGGGGCCGACAGCGTGGCCCAGCACCGCACCGAACTGCAGTCGCAGGGCGTGCCCATGGTCGTGGTCGACTACTCCAGCCAGTCCTGGCAGGACATCGCCACCGAGCTGGGCCGCATCACGGGCCATGCGAAGCAGGCCGCCGCAGCCATTGCCCGCTTCGATGCCCATGTGGCGCAGACCGCCGCCTCCATCACGCCACCGGCCCAGCCTGTCAGCATCGTCGCCTACAACCTGGCCGGCAGCTACTCCATAGGCCGCGCCGCCAGCCCCCATGCGCGGCTGCTGGCCGCACTGGGCTTCAAGGTGGAGGGCCTGCCGCCCGCGCTGGCCGCCCAGGTCACACGCGCCTCGGACTTCGAATTCATCTCCCGCGAGAATCTCTCGGCCGCCATCACCGGCGACTCCGTCTTCCTGCTCGGCGCCTCGCAGGGCGATGTGCAGGCCTTCCTGGACGATCCGCTGCTGGCCAACCTGCCCGCCGTTGCCGGCCGGCGCGTCTATCCGCTGGGCCCGACCTCGTTTCGCATCGACTACTACTCGGGGCAGCAGATGGTCGACGCCGTGGCAAGCCATTTCCGCTGAGCCATGCGTGCACGGCTCCAAGGCGCGGCGGCGCGGCCTGCCCAGCGCTCCTGTTTGCGCTCCTCCCCGCGCTCCTCCCTGCACTGCAGGCGTTGGCTGGGCCTTGCAGGCGGGCTGCTGGCGCTGGCCATCATCGCCGTGCTCGGCATCACCGTCGGCTCGCGCGACATTGCGCTGGCCGACATCCTCGGCGCGCTGCGGGCTCCGGACCTGCGTGATGACCAGCACCTGATCGTCAGCCTGCTGCGCATGCCCCGCACCGTGGTGGCCATCCTGGCCGGCATGGCGCTGGGCGTGGCCGGCGCGCTCATGCAGGCCGTCACCCGCAATCCCCTGGCGGAGCCGGGCCTGCTGGGCGTCAACGCGGGTGCGGCGCTGGCCGTGCTCATCGGCATGACGGCCTTCGGCCTGACGTCCGTGCTCCAGTACGTCTGGTGCGCCTTTGCCGGCGCGGGGCTGGCGGGCGCCGCCGTCTTCGCGTTCGGGCAGTCCCGGGGCGCGGGCGCGCACCCGGTGCGCCTGGTCCTGGCCGGGGCCGGCCTGTCGGTCATGCTCACCTCCAGCGCCGGCATCATCCTGCTCAACGCGCCCCCGGAAGTCTTTGACGGCTTCCGCCACTGGGCGGCCGGCTCCCTGGAGGGCAGCGGCTATGCCAGCGCCGCCGTGCTGGCGGCCGCCGTGGCGGCGGGGCTGGCGGCGGCCTGGGCCATCGTCGGCCAGCTCAACGCCATGGCGCTGGGGCATGACGTGGGCCTGGCGCTGGGCGTCAATGTGCGCGCCACCGCACAACTGGCCTGCCTTGCGGTCATGCTGCTGGCCGGGGCGGCCACGGCGGCCGTGGGGCCCATCGCCTTCGTCGGCCTGGTGGCACCGCATCTGGCACGCCTCTCGTGCGGGCCGGACTACCGCTGGATACTGCCGCTGTCCGCGCTCTACGCGGCGGTGCTGCTGCTGGGTGCCGATGTGCTGGGCCGCGTCGTCGCAGCACCTGCCGAAGTGGCTGCGGGCATCGTCGCCTGCCTGATCGGCGGGCCGTTCTTTGTCTGGGTGGCGTGCAGATACCGCTTGAGCAGGCTATGAAGACCTCCGTGAACACATCCGTTGTGCGCTGGGGAGCCTGTTCGTTTCTCTGGCGGCCCAGGCCGCTGGCCGTGGGCATGGCGCTGGTCGTGCTGGCCCTGGTGCTGGGTGTGCTGCTGCTGGGCACGGGAACCCTGTCCCTCAGCCCCGCCGAAGTGCTGGACAGCCTGCTGGGCACGGGCTCCAACCCCGCAGCAGAGCGCATCGTGCAGCGGGTGCGGCTGCCGCGTGTCCTCACGGCCGTCTTCGTGGGCGCGTCGCTTGGCATGGCGGGCGCCATCTTCCAGTCCATCTCCCGCAACGCGCTGGGCTCGCCGGACGTGATCGGCTTCACCACCGGCGCGGCCAGCGGGGCGATTGCGCTCATCGTGCTGGGTGACGCCGGGCCGCTGTGGACATCGCTGGCCGCCGTGCTGTCGGGCATGGCCACGGCGGCGGTCGTGCTTGCGCTGTCCGGGGGCCGGCGTGCTGCCGGCGGCTACCGGCTGGTGCTGGTGGGCATAGGCGTGGGGGCCACGCTCTCGGGCCTGAACACCATCTTGCTGGTCATGGGGGACCTGGACCGGGCCGTCGCCGCGCAGCGCTGGCTGGCCGGCTCGCTCAGCGCGCGGACCTGGGCCCATGTCGTGCCCGCCGCGCTGGGCTTCATCGCCATCGTGCCCGTCGTGCTGTGGTGCGCCCGCCGCATCAACCTGCTGGAGCTGGGCGACGATGCCGCCACCCAGCTCGGCGTCAACGTGCCGCGCACGCGGCTCACCATGGTGATGGCTGCCGTGGCCCTGACCGCCATCGCCACGGCAGCGGCGGGGCCCATCGCCTTCATCGCGCTGGCCGCGCCCCAGGTGGCCAGGCGCCTGGGGCTGTCGCCCGACGTGCCCCTGTTCACGGCGGCAGCCATGGGCGCCGTTCTGCTGCTGGCGGCCGACATGCTCAGCCAGTGGGCACCCGTGCGCCTGCATCTGCCCATCGGGCTGGTGACGGGGCTGCTGGGCGGGGTGTATCTGCTGTGGCTGCTGTTTCGCACGCGCAAGGGATAGACGGCCGTGCAGGGTGCAACGGGCGCAGACCCAGTACCTGCGGGACTACCTGACGCCGCGCGCCACCCCAGGCCCCGCCACGGTGTACACATGCCCGGCCTCTTCGGCAGCCACCTTGGCCGCCTCGCTGCGGCGCACCTCTGCCTGGTCCTCGTACTCGCAGTTCATCACCCGGGCTTCACTGCCCGCGAACTCCGCCAGCGATTCAGCGCTGTTGCGAATGGTCACCAGCGCCTGCGCCACCACGTCCAGCCGCTGATGGCCTTCGGGGATCTCCAGCCAGGCCAGCGCCAGCTGGGCCAGGGCGGAAACCTCGGCACAGCCTTGCTGCACGAAACGGTCCATTTCGTGCAGAGCTGTTGCGAGTTTCTGGGTCTGGGTGTTTTCGGGGGGAGGGGATGGGGGGATGTGCTTCATGGGTTGCTGCTCCTGTGGGGCGTTACCCAGTCTGCAACTGGCAAGGAGTCTGTCGGCTTGTGTCCCCTCTGATGACTGGCGTGTGGCATGGCATCCTCTTCAAAAGTGGAGGATGTTCGCTTGTCTGAAGTGCTAGAGATACTACGGGTTTCGTAGCTGTGTGCTAAATATCTAAACAGCGGTTGAAAATTACATCGAGCTGCCGTATATCACATTTCCAAAGCTGTTTTGCACGATTTTCCATGAGCCATTTTTTTCTCCTCTTATTAATAAATCATTGCTACTGCTTTGATAGACAGTGCGGATATTGAAGAAAATGGGGGTGTGAATGTTTTGCTTCTCAAAGACGATTTCAACTTCGATTTGAGAAATTGCAGCAGACTCATCTGTAACGCCGATTATCGTGTATGAAATTGGTTTGTGCGAACCAAAATCTCGTTTGGTCCTGCCGGATCTTTTTCCTTTCGGTATATCTGAAAAATCAACTAATAATTCAGCCATTAGTCCATATCTTCCTTTTTCCCAATTTTCGATGAATTCGGCAACTATGCGCTCTGGAGTTTGTTCGCGAATAGATGTTGCTGGACCATGAGATGGTAAATGAACTACTTCTTCCGATTGGCGAGGCTTCCAAGCTTCAAGGGCGTTCCGGATTTTTTTGTTTTCGGTAGCTTTTCTGAATAGTTGAGACCAGCAGAAATCATCCATCGCTTGAGGCTGATTTCTGCTGTTGGCTACTGAATTAGCCCAATCTCGAACTGCAAAAATGGTTGACCAGCATTTTGCTGCAACCAATTTGTTATCAAAGGCGAGATCACGCCCGTGTAATATTCCGTTCCGAAATGGAATGCTGATTGGTTCCTCGTTTGTTTTGTTTCTTCCTGAGCGCATAATCTTGGCAATTGCTGAAAGCCCTGTCTCATGAGCAGCAATACTGTCCCATGCTGTCATGTCAACACTATCCGCGAAGAAGCCAACACTCTTAGATATGTCATTAACAAGGCCATCTACTATTGATAGTAGAAGAGGTACGCATGCATGAAATCTGCCTGCGAGATAGTCTGTTCTGGCCAATTCAATCAATCGTAGCCTCTTCCGGAATTCTGGATGACTATGAAAACGGATGATTCCATAGTCTAGTGTTTTTTGATCGTAGTGATCCGCAAGTAACTGTTCCGCGTCTTCGATGCCAACAGTTGTTTTTCTTTCAAGCGCCTCAATCATTACGTCTATGTTCATTGACTCATAGGCAATCCATCCCATTTGTGAGAAGTTCTCATTAAAACGATCTGGGATAAAAAGTAGTTCAGATTGCTTTTTTATCTCTTGAAGGTCAGTGAAAATTTGCCCAGCGTTGGGGAGAAAATTTCGGGCAAACGGAACGTGTTTGTATAGCGCTTCAAGGTTTTCAAAAGCGTTTAAAAGTTCTATCATCTCTTTTGATGAGGGGTTGTTGGAAATTTTCTTCACATTTATCCTAATCAGTTGTGATTTAATTTTTGAATGTCAAATGTAATTATTGAATAGGTCTAATATCGGGGTCGTCAATAATCGGTCTGACTACTCACCCAAACAACCCCCCCTCATCCAACAACTCAAACGCCACCTCCGGCGTCCTCTCCATCCCCCGCCGAATCGCCGCAGGAATCGCCTGCCGCGTCTTGCTGCACAGCCCGCGCATGGGCAAGACCTCGATCTGTATGCCGCGCACGGTGCGCACTTCGCTGGCGCCGGCCTTGATGCGCACGCGGATGCCGAGCTGTTCATACATGCGCTGCTCCACATGGCGCAGGTCCTGCAGGCTGGTGATGCGTTCCAGCCGCTGCAGCAGGCGTTTTTCCTCTTCCCTGGTGAGCCGCAGGATGCGCTGGTCAGCCATGGAGTCGGCGAGCAGGGCGTCGTGCTCGCAGATGCAGGCGCCCGGAGGGCAGGGGACTCGGATCGGAATCTGAACGGGAAAGCTCATCGATGCCCAGGGAAGATCCGTCCCGGCCGGGACGGTGCAGGCCATGCTAGTTCAAGGCTGCAGCGGGGCCAAGGGGAAAGTCCTGGGCAGCTTCCATCTCTGCAATGTGGCCTGCCTGATGCCGCAGGGTGCGGAGGGCGGGGCAGCGATTCGGTGTGTCTGCGTGGCCGAATGCAGGCTTTGAGAAGCAGCTGTTTGGCAAGGTGATGAAGGGAAGCAATCCGAAGTGGGAATCCGCATCGTCCATTGCGCGAATGATTCAAATGCAACTGATAAGATGCCCGCGCCCAAGTCGGGCATGAATGAATCAATTGGATAAGGGAGCGGAACACATGAAGAAGCTGATCATTGCAATGGCCGTTGCGCAGATGGCATTGGGCGTTGCCGCCGCACCTGTGGCCAATCGCGACAGTGCGATAAAGGCGTGCCTCAAGACATTCCCCGATGCCGCTTCGCCCGTAGACGACAAGGCGCGAACGTTTGCACAGGACGACCGCATCAATCTTGAGTTCAATTACAAGGGTGCAAAGCTGGTGTGCTCTGTGGGCAAGACCAGTGCGGAGGTGGAAGAGGCCAGCGTGATGGGGCGCAAGTTCTCAAAGGCTGATTTGAAATCCTCGCAGGAAAAGCGCCAATCCAATGAACAGGCAGTCGGCCAGATCGCCGGTGGCAATTGGAAGAGCTTCGTGGCAAACGCGAAGATCAGTACATCCAAGAAGCTCCAGAATCCCCAGTCTGCACGCTTCAAGGACTTGTTTATCAGCAACGTGGATGAACAGCCCACGCTGTGCGGAAAAATTGATGGCAAGAATGAAGCCGGTGCCTATTCCGGCTATCGCGCTTTCTATTCGAATGCTGCCAGTACGCTGGTGGCCGCAGAGACTGGCCAAAGCCCGATGTTCAAGGCGATGGTGGATGAGTTCTGCAGCTCTAAATTCGCAGACGCTGAGTAACGTGAAGGTCGAACGCTACGGGTCAGACTGAGTGCTCACGACTTCTGACTCCTCCCATAAAGATTCTCCAACCCCGCCCACACCCTGCGCGTGAGCGGCTTGCTCTGCGCCGCAGGCCGGCGGTAGAGCCGCACGTTGATGGGCACGTCCTTGTCGGGCCCGGCCGCGCGGGCCAGGCGGCCTTCGGTCAGGTCGGTCTTGACCAGGGTGAGCGGCAGCCAGGCCAGGCCCAGGCCCTGGTGGACCATGGCGTGCAGGGAGTCGGCGAGGTCGGCCTCGTAGACGGTGCGCAGGCGCGTGGTGTCGCACAGTTCGTGCAGGTGGCTGCGCAGGATCTTGCCCAGGGACATGCTTTGCGCGTAGTCCAGGTAGGGCACCAGCGGGCCGCCGCCGTGGGCGGGCAGGGCGTATTTGGGCAGTTGCGGGACCAGGGGGATGCTGACGGGGATCAGCGTGTCCTGGCCCACGGGCAGCCAGGCCAGGTGGTGGCCCTGCAGGCTGCCTTCGATGGCGGGCTGGGCGTGGCACATGAGCAGGTCCACCTTGCCTTGCAGCAGCATTTCCACGCCGTAGTCCAGGCTGGTGGTGACCACTTTCCAGCACAGCTGGGGCATGGCCTGGTTGAGGGCGGTGATGATGCCCGGCAGGACGGTGTGCGACAGCGTGCGGCCGGCCGCGATGGTGATGGTTTCATCGCGCGTGCGGTGGGGGCGCTGCAGCAGGCCGTGGGTCTGCTCCAGGATGCCCAGCACTTCATGGGCCGAGGCCAGCAGCGTCTTGCCGGCGGCCGTGAGCGTGGTGGATTGGTGGCCGCGCTCGACCAGGGGCGTGCCCGCCCATTCCTCCAGCGCGCGGATGCGGCGGCCGAAGGCGGGGTGGGTGATGTGGCGGCGCTCGGCGGCCTTGTAGAGGCTGCCGGTGTCGGCCAGGGCCTGCAGGTCCTGCAGCAGTTTGAGGTTGAGTTCGTGCATGGGTAGGGTGGGTGCAGGGCTGTGCTGATCCGGCACAGCCCCGCCGCAATCGGCACAGCACCAAGGCGGGGCATGCCTAGCATGGCGGCATGCGAGAGAAGCCCTGTTATGCCTGAAGTTTGCCTCAGGAAGATGCAAAGCCATTTCATTGGCGGTGCGCAGCGCACGGTGCGGGATCTGCCGATCCAGCACAGGGAAGTGGTGCGCAATGGCGGCGAGCGGCCGCTGGACATGAATGGCAGCTATGCCGTGGGCCAGATGTACGCCATGGAGTACCGGCTGGCGCGTCCGCGCAGCCCCCTGCCGGTGCTGCTGTGGCACGGCGGCGGCATGACGGGTGCGCAGTGGGAGTCCACGCCCGATGGGCGCCAGGGCTGGCTGTGGCGCCTGCTGGAGGCCGGCCATGACGTGGTGGTCTGCGATGCCGTGGAGCGCGGCCGCGCGGGCTGGGCGATGTTCCCCGAGATCTATGCCGAGGCGCCCGTGTTCCGCAGTGCCGAGGAGGCGTGGACGCTGTTTCGCATAGGCCATGCGGCGCCTTCAGGCGACGGTGTGGGCGAGCCCTTCGTTGGCCAGCGGTTTCCACATGAGAATTTTGACGCCCTGGTGCGGCAGATGGTGCCGCGCTGGCTGGGGCACGAGGCCATGGCCATGGCGGCCTATGACGCGCTGCTGGAGCAGTTCGGCCCCTGCGTGGTGATGGGCCACAGCCAGGGCGGTGGCTTTGCCGCGCATGCGGCCAGCCGCAAGCCGCACCTGGTGCGCGCCGTGGTGGGCGTGGAGCCTACGGGCATGCCGGTGGTGCAACAGGAGCAACAGGAGCAACAGGGGCAGGAGGGGGCGGATGCCTTCGCGCCTGCATCGGCCATCCCGCACCTGGCGGTGTGGGGCGACCATTTCGCGCACAGCCCGCAGTGGCAGAAGTACCGCGCGCAGACCGATGTGTATTGGCAGCTGCTGCGCCGCCTGGGCGGCCGTGCCGAGGTGCTGGACCTACCGGCCGCAGGCATTACCGGCAATTCGCATTTCTGCATGCTGGACACCAATGGCGACGAGGTGCTGGGCCGGGTGCTGGCCTGGCTGGAGCGCCTGGGCCGGTGACTGGAGAGTGCTGGTTCCGAAGAATTTCAACGAGGAGAAAAATCCTATGCAACGCCGCAATTTCATGATCCGCAGCCTGTCTGCAACCACGGCGGCCCTGGCCCTGGGCGCGCTGGCGCCCGCGCAGTCGGCCCTGGCGGCCGATGCCGGCTGGCCCACGGCCGAGCCCATCCGCCTGATCGTTCCCTTCCCGCCAGGCGGCACGGCCGATGTGGTGAACCGCCTGTTCGCGCAGCAGCTGGGCAAGGTGCTGGGCGCCTCGGTGATCGTGGAGAACAAGGCCGGTGCCGGTGGCTCGCTGGGCACCCGCTTCGTGGCCGATGCCAAGCCGGACGGCTATACGCTGCTGGGCGCCACGTCCAGCACGCACGGCACGAATCCGGCCGTCTACACCAAGCTGCCCTATGACGCGGTGAAGGATTTCACGCCCATCACCCAGGTGATCACGGTGCCGGGCGTGCTCAGCGTGCATCCCTCGGTCAAGGCGGCCAATCTGAAGGAGCTGATCGCGCTGGCCAAGGCGCAGCCGGGCCATCTGTCGTATGCGTCCTCGGGCGCGGGCGGGTTGGGCCATCTGGCCATGGAGCTGTTCAAGGCCAAGGCGGGCGTGCAGATCATGCATGTGCCCTACCGTGGCGCGGGCCCGGCCTTCACCGATTTGATCGGCGGCCAGGTGTCCATGCTGTGGGAGCCGCTGCCGGCCTCGCTGCCGCACATCAAGTCCGGCAAGATCCGCCCGCTGGCCGTGGCCACGGCCCAGCGCAGCAGCGAGCTGCCCGATGTGCCGACCTTTGCAGAGTCCGGCGTGTCCGGCTACGCCGTGCAGGCCTGGAACGGCCTGCTTGCGCCCAAGGGCCTGCCCAAGGACATCCGCGACAAGCTGCACAAGGCCAGCGTGCAGGCCCTTGCCGATCCGCAACTGCGCCAGCGCCTGGCAGAGCTGGGCGGCACGGTGGTGGCCAATACGCCGGAGCAGTTCGGCGCGGTGATCCTCAAGGATGTGACGACCTGGAAGCAGGTGGCCTCTTCGTCGCAGATCAGCCTGGACTGATGCGGCGGGCACCGGGGAAAGCCCTGTGTCCCGGCGCCCACGGGTGGCGGGGTCAGGCGTCGTGACGGTGCCATAGTCCGGGGGGGCGGTCCGGGCGCGTTGCCTGCGGCCGCGCACAAGGCTGGCCGCCTGATCTGCCGCTCTCAAGCCATGGACATCAACCTCATCCGCAATTTCGTAGAGATCGTGGACGCGCGCAGCCTCAGCGCTGCGGCGCGCAAGCGCGATATCACGCGCTCCAAGGTGAGCAAGGAGCTCAAGGCGCTGGAGACGGCGCTGGGCGTGACCCTGCTGCACCGCACGACGCGCAGCTTTTTGCTGACGGCGGCGGGCGAGGTGCTGTACGAGCACGGGCGCAGCATCATCCAGGAGGTGGAGGCGGCGCAGGGCGCCATCGACGCGCTGCAGCATGTGGTGACGGGCTCGGTGCGGCTGAGCATTCCCACGGGCCTGGGCGAGCTGTACCTGGCCGACATGCTGCTGGCGTTCCAGAAGCGGCACCCGCAGGTGCGCATCCGCGTGCTGTTCTCCAACCGGGTGAGCGATCCCATGAGCGCCCAGGTGGATGTGGCCGTGCGCGTGGCGCGCGACGTGCAGGAGCACCTGGTGGCGCGCGACCTGGGGCCGGTGGGCTTTGGCCTGTATGCCAGCAGCGCCTATGCCAAGGCGCGGCCGTTCCACGACCCCGCCGAGATTCCCCACGGCGTGCTGCTGACGCCGCCCGGCGATGGCAAGACCTATGCCGTCTCGGTAAAAAAGGGGCAGCAGGAGATTGCACTGAAGTGCGAGCCCTGCATCACCAGCGAGCATTTCCCCTTCCTCAAGCAGTCCATGCTCCGGGGCAGCGGCGTGGCCACCTTGCCCAACTACATGGTGATGGACGAGCTGCGATCGGGCGCCGTGCAGCGCGTGTGCCCGGACTGGACGGTGTCCGGCCTGGGCGACCGGCTGTACATCATCACGGCCGAGGACCGGCGGCCCTCGCATGCCGTCAAGGTGATGACCGAGTTCCTCAGGGCCAGCCTGCTGCGCTTCGTGGAGCAGGCCGAGGTGTCCGGCCCTTAGGTCCTTAGTTCATCACCTTTTCGGTCTTCAGTTCTCCAGCGCAATCGCGTTGTCCGCGATCACCTTGCGCCACATCTGGCCGTCAGCGGCCAGGAAGTCGTCGAGCTGGGCCTGGGTCTGGGGCTTTCTGGCGGCCAGGGTCTGGTTGCCCAGGGCGCTTGCGAACTCGGGGTTGAGCATGACCTTGTTGACGGCGGCCTGCAGGGTGTTGCGCGCGTCCGCTGGCGTGCCTGCGGGCACGGCAATGCCGAACCAGGTGGAGGCCCTGAAGCCCGGCACGCCCGATTCGGCAATGGTGGGCGTCTGCGGCAGGAACTGCGAGCGCTCGGGCCCGGTGGTGGCAATGGCCACCAGCTTGCCGGCCTTGATGTGCGGCAGGGAGGTGCCGGCCACGTCCACCATGAGCTGGGTGTCGTTGGCCATGAGGGCGGTGAGGGCCGGCGCGCTGCCGTTGAAGGGAATGTGGGTGGCGGCCACGTCCAGGCGGGACTTGATCAGCTCGGTGGTCAGCTGCAGCGGGTTGCCCAGGCCGACCGAGCTGTAGTTGAGCTTGCCCGCGTGGGCCTTGGAGTAGGCCTTGAGGTCGGCCACGTTTTTGATGCCGGTCTGGCTGTTGGTGACCAGCACCAGCGGGGCCTCGGCCAGGATGTTGGTGAGCTTCAGCTCCCGGTCGGGGTTGTAGCTCAGCTTTTTGTAGAGCAGGGGGTTGAGCACCATGCTGGCATTGCTGGCCAGCAGCAGGGTGTAGCCGTCGGCCGGCGAGCGCGCCACGGCCGAGGCGGCAATCATGGTGTTGGCGCCCGGCCGGTTCTCCACGACCACGGACTGCTTGAGCTCGGTGGACAGGTGCGTGGCCAGGGTGCGGGCCAGCACATCGACCGAGCCGCCCGGCGCATACGGGGCGATGAGCTTGATGGGCTTGCTGGGGTAGTCGGACTGGGCGAACCCGGGGGCTGCGGCTGCGGTGGCCGCAGCGGCAAGCAGCAATGCGATGGCCTTGTTCATGCGTTGTCTCCTTCTCTTTCGGTGTTGGCGGGTTCAGATCTTGCGCTGCGTCGCGCCCCAGTGGGCGTCGCGCAGCTTTCTTTTGGCGATCTTTCCGTTGTCGTCGCGGGGCAGGCGCTGGAAGACGAAGCTGCGCGGCAGCTTGTAGGCCGCCAGCCGGCCGCGCAGCCATTCTTTCAGTTCGGCCTCGGGCAGTGTGCCTGACTGGCCGGGCTCGACCAGGGCCAGCAGCCGTTCGCCGTACTCGGCATCGGGCACGCCGATGACGGCGCAGTCTGCTATGCCGGGGTGCCTGAGCAGCTCGTTCTCTATTTCGGCCGGGTAGATGTTCACGCCGCCGGAGATCACCATGTCCGAGTCGCGGTCGCAGACGTAGAGAAAGCCTTCTTCGTCCAGGTAGCCCATATCGCCCAGGGTGATCAGGCCGCCCTGGTCCATCTTGCGGCGGGCCTCTTCGTTGCCCTTGTAGGTGAAGTCGGCATAGGCGGGCTGGCGCACGTAGATCAGGCCGACCTCGCCCGTGGGCAGGGCCTGGCCCTGCCTGTCGAGGATGCGGACTTCGGCGTCCTGCAGCGGCAGGCCCGCGCTGCCCGGGTGGGCGAGCGCGTCGGCCGAGCCGATGAAGGTGACCAGGCCCGACTCGCTGGAGGCATAGGTCTCGTTGATGATGGGCCCCATCCACTCGATCATGGCCTTCTTGACCTCGGGCGCGCAGGGCGAGCCGGTGGAGGCGATGAAGCGCAGCGAGGAGATGTCGTAGCGCTCGCGCACCTCGCGCGGCAGCCTGAGCAGGCGCACGTACATGATGGGCACCATGTAGGCGGTGTCGATGCGGTGCTCCTGCACCAGCTGCAGGAAGCGCTCGGGGTCGAAGCGCTGCTCCAGCACCACCAGCTCGCTGAGCATGAGCGCGTTCTGGAAGTACAGGCTGGGCGCGCTGTGGTAGATGGGCGCGGTCAGCAGGGTGCGCGCGCCGGGCTGCAGGCCGTAGGCGGTGGCGATCAGCGCCTGGTTCACGGCCAGGCGCCGGGGCAGTTCTTCCACGGGAAACGCCTTGCGCAGCACGCCCTTGGGGCGGCCCGTGGTGCCCGATGTATAGGCCATGTGGCCGCGCGGCGCGACCAGCGGGCCGTCGTAGGGTGCCTGGGCGGCCAGCCAGGTTTCGTAGTCCAGCTCCGGCTCGCGCGCGTGGGCGACGCGCCGGGGCAGGTCCGCATAGAGTTCGCCCTTGAGGCCGTCGAGCAGGTCCTGGCTGGTGATGAGGGCGCGGGCGCCGCTGTCGGCCAGGATGTAGTCGATCTCCGTGGCCGTGAAATGCCAGTTGACGGGGCAGTAGTAGATGCCCGCAATGCGGCAGGCATGGACCACGTCGGCGTATTCGATGCCGTTGCGCAGGAAGACGGCCAGCACGTCGCCTTCGGCCAGGCCCAGGCTGCGCAGGCCCTGGGCCAGCTGGCGGCCGCGCTGCTGCTGGGCGGCGCCGGTCAGCGTGCGCTGTTCGAAGACCAGGGTGGAATGGGGCGTGGCGGCGGTGCTCATGTGGGCGTGGCCTCCTGCTCCCCATCGTTGACGTTGGGCTGGTTGGCGGCCTTGGCCATCTGCCGGGCGCGCGCCCAGTCGGCATCGTCCCAGGCCTGGTATTCGGTGAAGTAGGCGCCATTGGCCAGGGCGTCGCCGCCGTCCAGCGTGATGGTCTGGCCGTTGAGCCAGGTGTTGCCCGGGGCCAGGATGAAGGCGGCCATGTTGCCGATGTCCTCGCCCGTGCCCAGGCGGCGCGTGGGGTTGTCCAGGCGGCGGCGGTCGGCCGAGTCCTCGTTGCCGTCGATCCTGGGGCGCAGGCGCTGGCTGGCGCCCTGGGTGGGAATCACGCCCGGCGCAATCGCGTTGAACCGTATGCGCTTGGGACCCCATTCCACGGCCAGCGATTTGGTCATGGCGTCCAGCCCGGCCTTGGACATGGCCGAGGGCACGACGAAGGGCGAACCCGTGTCCACCCAGGTGACGACGATGGACAGCACCGAGCCCGGCAGCCCTTCGGCGATCCAGCGGCGGCCCACGGCCTGGGTGACGTAGAAGGTGCCCCGGAAGACGATGTCCGATATGGCATGGAAGCCGTTGATGCTCAGGTCCTCGGTGCGGCTGACGAAGTTGCCGGCCGCGTTGTTGACCAAGCCGGTCAGCGGGCCGTGTTCGGCCCAGATGCGGTCGATGACGGTGTGCACGGCCTCGGGCTGGCGAATGTCGAGTTCATGCGCAAAGGCCTGCGCGCCCGTGTCGTTGTTCAGCATCTCGCAGGCCTGCTGCACCACGGAGCGCCGCCGGCCGCACAGGTGCAGCTCGGCACCCAGCTCTGCCAGCTTGGCCGCCATGGCCAGGCCCAGCCCCGTGCCGCCCCCGGTGATCAGGACGCGCTGGCCCTGGAATAAATTGGCTTCGAACATGCTTGTCTCCTTTTGCTTTCACTCTAGGGAGACAGGGGCGGCTGGCAAAGGAGGGTGGTGGAACGCGGTTGGTTCCGTGGTGGAAACAATGGGCTTGTGTTTTGGGGCTGTGACCGCGGCTTGTCAGCGAGTGCACGGGGGCTCATTTCCCCCTGCCGGGTGGTTGTTTTTCGAGGCCGGGTCTCGGCCCGGCGGCCGACTGCCCTTTCTTGATTCGCCAAGAAAGGTCAGGTCAAAGAAGGCGACCCGAATGCCCGCGACCCTCCGCTTCGCTGCGGGCAACCTGCGTCGCGGCGGTTGCGGGGTTCGCCGTGAAACTCACTTCGCGCTGCGCGCTACGTTCAGACATCACGGCGAGTCAGATGACGAAGCAAGCCTGTCCTTCGGCAGGCTTGCAACCCCGCAACAGCCACGCCGCAGGCGCGGGCATACGGGTTGGGCTCCGTAGAACAGCCGGTGTTTCACGGCGCAGCCTTGTGCCCTGACTTTCCGGCTGCGCTGCGCAGGTCGGCCACCTGGGCGGCCGTCACGTCGGCGGGCTGGCCGCCCAGGGCCGTGCGGGTGTAGTTGGCCAGGGCGGCGACTTCGCCATCGGTCAACTCCTGCATGAAGCCGGGCATGCCGGGCAGAGGCGTGGGGCCCTGCTGGGTGGCCGGGTGCTTGGGCAGGCCGACGAGGATGGCCAGCACCAGGTTGCGGGCGTCGGCCTGGCGCACGGTGCTGTTGCCCTTGAGTGGGGGCATGGTGAGGCTGCGGCCCAGGCCCTCGCTGCCGTGGCAGCTGGCGCACAGCGCCATGTAGTGGCCCCGGCCCGCGTCCAGCGTGCCCGCGCCATTGCCCGCGCTGTTGCCGGTACCGGAATCCGGGGGCGCGGCGGCCGGCAGGGGCTGGGGCGCGGGCGGGTTGTCGCCCAGCAGGAAGGTGGACAGCGCCGTCATGTCCTCGGCCGTGAGGTACCGGGTGCTGTTGGCGATGACCTCGTGCATTTCGTCGAAGGCGCTGCCATGGGCCGAGAAGCCCGTTTGCAGGAACTGGGCCATGCCCTCGCGCGTCCAGCCGCGTGCGGCCAGGGCTTCGGCGGTGATGCCGGGGGCCGTGAACAGCGACAGCGTGCCGCCCTGCAGCCAGCGGTCCTTCTGCATCTGGCCGAACATGCCGCGCGGCGTGTGGCATTCGGCGCAATGGCCCATGACATTGCCCAGGTACTGCCCGCGCAGCCAGGCCGGGCTCTGGCCCTGTGAGCCCACGGGCAGGGGCGCGCTGGACAGGAACAGCGTCTTCCAGCCGAACATCAGCACGCGCAGGTTGAAGGGGAAGGGCAGGGCGGGCTTGGTGTTGGGCTGGGCCACGGGCCGGATGTTCATCAGGTAGCCGTAGATCAGGTCCGAGTCTTCGCGGCTCATCAGGTGGTAGGAGGCATAGGGCATGGCCGGGTAGAGCTGGCGCCCGCCCGGCGCCGTGCCGCGCGTGACGGCGGCGTGGAATTCCTCGGCCGTCCAGCGGCCTATGCCGTGGTCCGGGTCGGGGGTGATGTTGGTGCCGTAGAGGGTGCCGAAGGGCGTGGGCAGGGGCTTGCCGCCCGCAAAGGGCTGGCCTTCCCGGGCGCCACCTATGCCACCCACCCCGTCATGGCAAGCCATGCAGTCGGCGGCGCGCGCCAGGTACAGGCCCTGGGCCAGCTGCTGCGGGCTGCGGTGCACGGCCTGCGGCTCGCGCTGCGGCACATGGGGCCGGTTGCCCCAGACGGCGGCAATGGCAAACAGCACGGCCAGCAGCAGGAGGACGAGCAGCAGCCCGCGCCAGCGGCGCCTGGGCCTGCGCGGTGGCGGGGGGCGGGCACCGCTGTAGTCGGCAGGTGGCGCGGCGGTGGCGGCGGTGGCGGCGGCGGGGGCGGCTGCGCTGGGGTCGGCGGCGGACATGGCGCTCATCCTTTCAAGGTCAGCCCGGGCGTGTTCAGGACCAGGTCCTTCACGGCCGCGTAGTAGCGCACATAGCCGGTGCAGCGGCACAGGTGGGGCTGCAGCGCCTCGCCCACGACCTGCTCCACATCGGCCGCGCGGATGGGCGCCTTGGCCAGGCGCTCTACCAGCACCGTGGCCGCGATGACGAAGCCCGGCGTGCAGTAGCCGCACTGGAAGCTGAAATGCTCAAGGTACTTCTGCTGCACGGGGCTGATGGCGATGACCTTGCGTGGCTGGCCCGAGGTACCCGAGGCGCCCGAGGCGGCCGGGGCTGATAGGGGCGCGGTGTCCGCTCCGGCCGGGTCGGCAATGCCTTCGATGGTGCGGACCTTGCGGCCCTGGAAGTAGTGGGCGCCGGTGATGCAGGTGCGCATCTCGCGGCTGCCCTCTGGCCCGTCCACGATGACGGTGCAGGCCCGGCATTCGCCGATGCCGCAGCCCAGGCGCGAGCCGGTGAGGTTCAGGTATTCGTGCAGGAAGTCGATCATGGGCATGCCTTCGGGCACGTCCATGGGGCCGACGCTCTGGCCGTTGACGGTCAGCGACAAGGGGCGCGGGACAAGGCTCATGGTGCGAGTGCCTCCCTGATCTTTTGCGGGGTCACGGGCAGGTCGTGGAAGCGCTTGCCTATGGCGTGGTGCAGTCCGTTGACGATGGCGGCGACGATGGGAATCATCACCACCTCGGCAATGCCCTTGGGCGGATCGGTGTCCGACAGAGGTGCCAGCAGCTCGGCCGTCTGCTTCCAGACCGCCACCTCGCTGCCGCGCGGCAGGTGGTAGCGGTGGAAGTTCCAGTTGCCGTCGCCGGGGCCGCCCTCGTACAGCGGCATGGTTTCGTACAGGGCGTGGCCTATGCCCATGGCGATGCCGCCTTCAAGCTGGCCGTGCACCAGCTCGGGCACGATGGGCCGCCCGCACTCCATGATGGAGTGGTGGGCCAGCAGCTCGACTGCGCCCGTGCCCGTGTCCACCGCCAGCTCGACCAGGGCCGCATTGGCGCTGTAGTAGGTGACGCCCGCGTTGTTGCGCTGCATGGGCGGATAGAACAGGTTGCGCCGCGCAATCATGCGGTAGCCGGCGGCGCTGCGCCGCGCGGTGACAGAGGCCTCGACGGGCGTGGCCGCCTGCGGCGTGTCGGTGGTGTCAGGGGCCGGCGTGACGGCGCCGGCATCGGGCGCGCTGCCCAGGCGCACGGCCAGCGCGTCCAGCGGCCGGCGCGCGCTGGTGCCCAGGATGTCGAAGTCGGCCTCGGCCCATTGCCAGCGGTTGAAGGTATGGCCCACGGCGCCCGTGACCAGCTGCATGGCATGGGCCTTCTGGGCCAGGGCCTGCAGGGACAGCGGCTGCATGCCGTTGGCCGTGAGCATGCCGTTGACCCAGCGCGCGTCCTCGCGGCGCACCACGTAGGGCGCCTTCTGGCCGCCGCCCGTGCCCTGGCTCCAGATGGCGACGGCGGCCGGCCACAGGCCGTGCTCGAAGACCACGCGCGCCGTCTCGCTGGTGGCGTGGCTGTAGTAGTAGGCCGAGTTGCTGGCACTGGCTGGCGAGGCGTAGACCGGCGTCCACAGCGGCCGGGTGGCGAAGCGGTCCTGGTCGGCCTGGGGCATGGTGTAGTTGTCGCCCTCGGCCTTGAGCGGCAGCTCCGGCCAGTCCAGGCAGGCGGTCTGCAGCTCGTCGGCGGGCTTGCCGAACCATTGCACGCACAGCTGGGCCTGCGAGGTGCCCATGCCCGTGCCGATCTCGGTGCCCGAGTGGTGCAGCAGCACGCGGCCCTGGGGCGATATCTCGATGCGGGCGAAGGCCGCCTCGCCGCCCGTGCCGAAGTCCTTTTGCACGCAGGCAAAGCCCACGCCGTAGCGCTGGCCCGGGTGGCTGGCCTCGTAGGCGGTCTTGCGCTTGGCGCGCTCGGTCCACAGCGGATGGCGGCGGGCGCGCTCCAGCACCTCGTCGGCGCGCAGGGCACCGGCGGCAATGGCGCCCTGGGTGTTCTTGGCGCCCGAGGTCAGCACGTTGCGCAGGCGCAGCTCGATGGGGTCGATCTGCAGCAGTTCGGCGATTTCGTCCACCATCATTTCGGTGGCCGCCATGCTCTGCAGCGTGCCGTAGCCGCGTGCCGAGCCCGCGTCCAGCGCGCGGCTGGCCAGGGCCACGGCGGTGATGTCGTTCTTGGGAAAGTAGTAGATGGACTGCGCCGCCGTGCCGCCGACCATGGCGACGGAGGGCGAGAAGTTGGCCCTGCCGCCGCCATTGGCCGTCATGCTGGCCACCAGGCTCTGGAAAAGGCCGGTCTTCCTGTCGATGGCCATGGTGTAGTCGATCTCGAAGGCATGGCGCTTGAGCGAGGACTGGAACTGCTCGAACCGGTCATTGGCCAGGCGCACGGGCTTGCCGTCCGCATACAGCGCGCAGACCAGGCCGTAGTAGGGCATGGGCGCGTGGTCCTTGGAGCCGTAGCCCACCGTGTAGCACGGGTGCACGAAAAGGTTCTTGAGCGGGAACCTGCTGGCCTGCACCATCTGCGCAGCCCATTCGGCCACCTCGTGCGGCGATTGCGTGGCCAGCACCATGTGCAGGCTTTGCGTGGCCGCGTCATACCAGCAGTTGGCGTTGTCGGGCTCCAGCGCGGCCGTGTCCACCGATTGCGTGGCGTAGTGGCGCTGCAGCACCAGCCAGTCGGCGGGCGGCGTGGCCAGCTCCTGGGCGATCTGCTCGGCCGCGCGCAGGCCGCGTGCCGTGACCGCGTCGGCCTTGGAGATCTGCGGCCAGACCAGCGGCTTGCGTTCGGCGGGGAACAGCGGGGCATCGCGCAGGCTGGAGAACACGTCGTCGTCAAAGGCCGTGGCGCCGCCCTGGCGCACGTAGCGGAACACGCCCCAGGGCGGACGGTCCAGCGCGCCCGTGATGCGGCCGTAGCGGATGACGCCGGCCGTGGCCTGCAGCCTTTCCTTGGCAAAGCGAAAGCGCGCGAAGTCGTGGTAGATGAGGATGGCCACGGCCTGGCCCAGGTAGGCGGGGGTCTTGCCTGCGGGCAGCAGCATGTCTTCGCCATAGAACTCGGGAAATGCCAGGCCGTCGCTCGCCAGGTCTTCGGCCGTGACTACGCGGTCGGGCGCCAGTTCGCCGTCCAGGGAAGACAGGTCCATTCCATCGAACAGCCGGTCGGCCAGCGTGGTGCGCACGATGAAGGCATGGGATTGCTGCTGGGGCCAGTGCGGCATGTCGCGTGCGCGGATGTCGCGGGCGAAGACCTTGGCGCCCATGACCTTGGAGCGGCCATCGAGCCGCATGCGCGGCAGCTGCGTGGCCGGCTCGCGGGCCACGCTGCCCAGGACGCGGTCTTCAAAGAGGGCTGCATAGGCCTGGCTGGCCAGCGGCGCCACCCAGACGCTGACGCCTGCGATGCTGGCGGCCTGCAGAAAGCCGCGCCGCGACAAGGGAGCCGCGCCGGCCTGGCTGCCGGCGCCGGAGTGTTGTTCTGGGCGCATGGCGCTCTTCTCCTGTGGGGTTGAGCCCACTGTAGGAGTGCGCATGCCGCGCGGCCTGTCAGCAAAGGCTGCTTCTGGCGTCAGCGCGGCGGCAGCGGCGGGTGCTTGCCATCGTCAAAAGCAGGAGCGGGCCAGGGCCGCCAGGCCGCGACGGCAGCGTGCCGGCCGCACTGTCAATCAGACGCCGGCGCAAGAAGGGCCTTGCCGCAGTGCTCTGTGGCGCCGCGCATAGCCCGGCAGGGCAAGGGCGTGTCCACATTCAGGCATAGTTGAGGGTTGTGCAGAAAGTAGTGAAGTCCCGGGCATAACCGGAGCTTCTTATTACTTTATTTTTTTATAGTTTGCGTTTTTATACGCGCAACCTATATTTGCTCCCACTTCCCAACAATGCGCAGCGGCGTCCCCAGGCCGTCCTGCGCCGCGGCGTTTTTTCATGATCGAGATTCGGGATCTTTCCCTGACCTACAAGGGCCCCACCGGGCCCGTCCATGCCTTGCGGGGCATCAACCTGCAGATCGAGTCGGGCGAGGTGTTCGGCATCATCGGCCGCAGCGGCGCGGGCAAAAGCTCGCTGGTGCGCTGCCTGAACCTGCTCAACCGCCCCACCTCCGGCCAGGTGCTGGTGGGCGGCCGTGACCTGATGCAGCTCAGCGATGCCGAGCTGCGCACGGCGCGCCGCGACATCGGCATGGTGTTCCAGCATTTCAACCTGCTGTCCTCGCGCACGGTGTTCGACAACGCCGCGCTGCCGCTGGAGATGGCGGGCATGTCGGCCGACGACATCAAGAAGCGCGTGGACCCGCTGCTGGACCTGGTGGGCCTGAGCGCGCTGCGCGACCGCTATCCCGCGCAGATCTCGGGCGGGCAAAAGCAGCGCGTGGGCATTGCGCGCGCGCTGGCCAGCCACCCCAAGGTGCTGCTGTCCGACGAAGCCACCTCGGCACTGGACCCCGAGACCACGCGTTCCATCCTGGACCTGCTGCGCAAGGTCAACCGCGAGCTGGGCCTGACCGTGGTGCTGATCACGCACCAGATGCAGGTGATCAAGCAGATCGCCGACCGCGTGGCCGTGATCGACGGCGGCGAGATCGCCGAGCTGGGCCCCGTGATCGACGTGTTCACGCGCCCGCAGCAGGCCATCACGCGCAGCCTGATCGACGAGATCGTTCCCCAGCAACTGCCCGAGTCGGTGGCCGTGCGCGTGAATGCGCTGGCCGCCCAGCTGGCGCCGGGCCAGCAAGGCCGGCTGCTGCGCCTGTCGTATGCGGGCGAGAGCGCCTACCAGCCCATCCTGTCGCACCTGATCCGCGAGCTGGGGCTGGACCTGTCCATCCTGCATGGCCAGATCGACGAGATCCAGGAGCAGACCTTCGGCTCGCTGGCCGTCTTCGCCAGCGGCGACGCGGCAAAGATCGATGCCGCCGTGGACCATCTGCGCGCCACCGGCGTGCAGGTGCAGATCGTTTCCACCAGGGATTGAGCGATGTTTGAGAATTTTTCGGAAATGATGCTGGAGCTGTTCGTCAGCTCGCTGTGGGAGACCATCATCATGGTCGGCGTCTCGGGCCTGGTGGGCGGCCTGATCGGCATTCCCCTGGGAGTGTTTCTGCGCCTGACCGACCACGGCGGCGTGCTGCAGAACGGCCCGGCCAACAAGATCGTGGGCTGGATCGTCAATGCCCTGCGCTCCACCCCCTTCATCATCCTGCTGGTGGCCATCATCCCGCTGACGCGTCTGATCACGGGCTCGTCCATCGGCACCTGGGCGGCCGTGGTGCCGCTGACTATTGCGGCAGCGCCCTTCGTGGCGCGCCTGGTGGAGACCGCGCTGCGCGAGGTGGACAACGGCCTGGTGGAAGCGGCCCAGTCCATGGGCGCTACCACGGGCCAGATCGTCTGGAAGATCCTGCTGCCCGAGGCGCTGCCCGGCATCGTGGCGGGCCTGACCATCAGCTTCGTGAGCCTGACCGGCTACTCGGCCATGGCCGGCGCCATTGGCGGCGGCGGCCTGGGCGACCTGGGCATCCGCTACGGCTACCAGCGCTTTTTGCCCGATGTGATGCTGGCCGTGGTCATCATTCTGATCTTCTTCGTGCAGGCCATCCAGAGCCTGGGCGACTGGGCGGTGCGCAGGCTCAGCCACCGCTGATCCACACACCCCGGCGGCCGGGGCAGCCGGGGCGGCAAGCTGCCGCGAGATTGTCTGAAAGAGGGATTCCATGAAAAAGCGCGCATTGCTTCAATCGCTGGCCCTGGCCGCCGTCCTGCCCCTTGCCGGGCTGGTCGCACTGCCGGCTCATGCGGCCGACGGCTCGGTCACCATCGGCGTGACCTCGGGCCCACATGCCCAGATCGCCGAGGTGGCCAGGAAGGTGGCCGAGAAGAACGGCCTGAAGGTGAAGCTGGTCGAGTTCGGCGACTTCATCCAGCCCAACGCTGCCCTGTCGCAGGGTGAGCTGGATGCCAACATCTACCAGCACCAGCCCTTCATGGACGCCCAGAACAAGGACCGTGGTTACAAGCTCGTGCCCGTGGCCCGTGCGGTCAACCAGCAGATGGGCGTGTATTCCAAGAAGATCAAAAGCCTGGCCGACCTCAAGAGCGGTGCGCGCGTGGGCATCCCCAACGACCCCACCAACGGCTCTCGCGCACTGATGGTGCTGGCCGCGCAAAAGCTGATCGAACTGAAGACCGGCGCGGGCGCCCGTGCCTCGGTGCTGGACATCACGGCCAATCCGAAGAAGCTGCGCTTCGTCGAGCTGGAGGCCGCCCAGCTGGCGCGCTCGCTGGACGACCTGGACGCCGCCGCCGTCAACAGCAGCTACGCCGTGGCCGCAGGCCTGTCGCCGCAAAAGGATTCGCTGGCGCTGGAAGCCACGGACACGCCGTACGTGACCGTGCTGATCGCCACGCGCGCCGGCCATGAAAAGGACGCGGGCCTGCAGGCGTTCGTCAAGGCCTACCAGTCGCCCGAGGTGCGCCAGTTCATCGACACGCAGTTCAAGGGCGCCTACACGGCGGCCTGGTAAGACCATGGGCAGCCTCGCATCCCACCGGGTTTCCGACGCGGACTTCGTGGCCGCCATCGGCGTGCAATGGCAGCGCCGCCCGCTGGCGCCCGAGCCCGGCCTGGCCGCGCTGCTGGCACAGGCCCAGCTGGACGATGGCGGCAAGGCCACCGTGGTCCAGGCCGTGGGCATGCTGGTGGTCGACGAATGCGTGGCCCATGGCTACCACAGCATGGATCTGGTCGTGCTGCACCCGGGCACGCCGGGCCTGGACGAGGCGCTGGAGCGCTTCGACAAGCCCCACACCCATGCCGATGACGAGGTGCGCTACATCCTCGAAGGCGAAGGCCTGTTCGGCTTCTTCGATGCCGGCGGCCAAGAGCGCGTGCTGCGCGTGCAGCCCGGCGACTACCTGCGCATACCGGCCGGCGTGGAGCACCGCTTCACGCTGACCGCCACGCGGCGCATCAAGGCGCTGCGCCTGTTCGCCGATACGGCGGGGTGGGTGGCGCAATATACCCAGCGGCCCGCCGCTGCCATGGAGGTGCCTGCATGAGCCTGCCTGTCCCGACACTGTTCCAGACACTTGACGAGGCGCTGTTCACACGCGCCCAGGACCTGCTGGACGAGGAATGGCTGCGCAGGGATGCCGACCTCGCCCCCGTGCTGCCCGTGGTGCTGGCGCGCGGCGTGGGCCAGGACTGGCACAAGGCCGGCACCTTCCGCCACCACTTGGCGGGCGTGGCGCGTTCGCTGGCGCTGTGGCGCCAGCCGCGCGACGTGCGCCTGCTGGGCCTGCTGCACAGCGTCTACGGCAACGCCTTCGTGGACCTGGTCAAGTTCGACGCGGGCAGCGAGCGCGGCCGCCTGCGCGAACTGGTGGGCGAGGGCGCCGAGCACCTGGTCTACCTGTTCTGCACCATGAGCCGCACGCAGTTCATGCAGAAGATCCTGGCCGGCGACCTGGCCGAAGACGGCTCCATGGCGCTGGAATCCGCCGGCCGCAGCCAGCGCCTGAGCGCCTATGAGGTGGCGGCCTTCACCATCGTGAGCATGGCCGATGCCATGGAGCAGTGGTTCAGCTGGCAGGAAGACATCTACTCGCAGTTTCCGCAGGTGCAGAACCAGCGGCAGCAGGGCGTGCACTGGGCGGCCTCGCTGTGGCCCGGTCCCATGCGGCCTGCCAGCCGCATGCTCAGCCAGATCAGCGACCTGGGCCGTGCGCTGCAGCACCCGGCGCTGCGCGCCCAACTGCCGCTGCCGCCGGTGTTCGACCATTGCAGCCGGCAGCTGTCGCCCGGCGACGAGGCCGCTGCCGTGTCGCTGTACTGGTCGGTGATCCAGCTGGACCAGCCGCTGGTGGACCTGGACGCCGCCACGGCCGTGCTGGAAAGCGCCGTGCGCCTGAACCCCTGGGTGGGCGAGCCGCAGATGGTGCTGGCCCAGCTCTACCTGTCTGCCGGCCGCGCCGACGACGCCGCGCGCGCAGCCACCAGCGCGCTGCAGTGCTTCAGCGGCTGGGGCAATGCCTGGGACAAGCGCGTGCAGTGGGACGCCTGGATCGCCTGGACGCGCATCCTGCTGCAGTCGGCGCAGCAGGGAACCTGGCCTGAACGCCTGGACAAGCTCAACAACCTGGCCCTGAAGGGCTGAGATGCAAAAAAGCCTGGCGCGAGAGCCAGGCTTTTTTGTGATGGGAGCGCGCCCGCGCCTTATTTGGCCGGCGCCGTTTCGGCCTTGGCGGCCGGCGCAGCGCTGGCGGGCACGGCGCCATCCTCGATCGCCTCGGGGTGCATGGGCCGGCGTGCATAGCGCTGGGCCAGCACGGCGCAGACCATGAGCTGCAGCTGGTGGAAGACCATCAGCGGCAGCACGATGGCGCCCACCGCGCTGGACTCGAACAGCACCTTGGCCATGGGCACGCCGCTGACCAGGCTCTTCTTGGAGCCGCAGAACACCAGGGTGATCTCGTCCTCCTTGGAAAAGCCCAGGCGGCGCGCCGTCCACGACGTGATGACCAGCACCAGGGCCAGCAGGATGGACGACAGCAGCAGCAGGCCCAGCAGCGCGGGCAGGGGCGTCTGCTGCCACAGGCCGCTGATGACGGCGGCGCTGAAGGCCGTGTACACCACCAGCAGGATGGAGCCCTGGTCCACGAACTTCACGCGCTTGGCATGGCGCGAGATGAAGCCGCCGATCACGGGCCGCAGCAGGTGGCCCAGCACAAAGGGCAGCAGCAGCTGCAGCGCGATCTTGCCGATGGCCTGCAGCGCGTCGCCCCCTTCGGCGCTCTTGTGCAGCAGCATGCTGACCAGGATGGGCGTGATCACGATGCCCATCAGCGTGGAGGCCGATGCGCTGCACACGGCGGCGGGCATGTTGCCGCGCGCCATGGCCGTGAAGGCGATGGCCGATTGCACCGTGGCCGGCAGCGTGCACAGGAAGAGCACTCCCATGTACATCTCGGGCGTGACCAGCGGCTCGAGCACGGGGCGCAGCGCCCAGCCCAGCAGGGGAAAGAGCACGAAGGTGGCCGCGAAGATGGTCAGGTGCAGGCGCCAGTGGCCTATGCCGGCAAAGATGGCCTCGCGCGAGAGCTTGGCGCCGTGCAGGAAGAACAGCAGGCTGACCATGAGCGTGGTCGCCACCTCCAGCCATTGCGAGACGGTGCCCGAGGCGGGCAGGAAGCTGGCCAGTGCCACGGTGGACAGCAGCATCAGCGTGAAATTGTCAGGGGCGAAGCGGGGGCGTGCCATGGGAAAACTCTCTCCAACTAACTATCGGTTCGTGCAGCCAGGCTGCAAGGCCCCGATTGGACGCCACGGCCATTGAAAAGAGAAATGGATTTATCTGATGGTTTTATAATTTTTCCGTATGAATATCAGCCTGCGCCAGCTGCGCGCCTTCCTGGCCGTGGCGGAAAGCCGCAACTTCAGCCGTGCCGGCGAGCTGATGGCGCTGACCCAGCCCGCCGTCAGCCGCAATGTCACCGAGCTGGAACAGGCCCTGGGCGTGCAGCTTTTGCACCGCACCACGCGCGAGGTGGAACTGACCGACGCCGGCCGCCTGCTGCAGGGCCATGCCACGCGCGTGCTGGATGCGCTGGATGAGTGCCTGCTCGAAGTCAGCGGCCTGGCCACCCAGCGCCTGGGCAAGGTGCGCGTGGCCAGCAGCCCCACGCTGTCGGCCCACCTGATGCCGCGCTGCATTGCGCGCTGCCGCGAGCAGGCGCCGGGCATCGAGCTGCTGCTGCTGGACCGCATCCAGAGCGATGTGCTGCAAAGCGTGCGCAGCGGCGAGGTGGACTTCGGCGTGGTCATCGACCCGCAGGGCCGCGACGACCTGCACTGCGAAACCATACTCAGCGAGCCCTTTTGCCTGGTCTGCCCGGCCACGCACCGGCTGGCCCGCAAGCGCCAGGTGGCCTGGAGCGACCTGGCCGGCCAGCCGCTGGTGCTGCTGGACCACGCCTCGGGCAGCCGCCGCCTGATCGACGCCGCGCTGCAGGCCCACGACGCCGAGGCCGCCGTGGTCCAGGAAGTCGGCCACACCACCACCATCTTCTGCATGCTCCAGGCGGGCCTGGGCCTGAGCGTGGTGCCGGAACTGGCCGTGCCGCAGGAATGGCGAACTCCCGCGAGTGGAGCCGCCCCCGACGCCCTCGCCAGCCGCCCCCTGCTGCCGCGCGTGCAGCGCGACATCATGCTGGTGCGCCGCCGCCAGCGCGAACTGTCGCCCGTGGCGCAAAGCGTTTGGGATTTGATCAGGGGGGAGGCGGCGCAGCTGTGAGGCTGTGGCGGGCGAGGATCAATCCATGTGCCAGTTCAGGCACTGCAAGTCGGGCACACGAGAAAACTCCCGGATATTGCGGGTGACCAGCGCTGCCTGATGGCGCAATGCAGTTGCTGCGATCAAGGTGTCGTGCGGCCCTATCGGCGTGCCCTTGGCCTCCAGCGCTGCGCGTATGCGGGCGGCATGAGTCGCGCATTCGCTGTCGAATGCCAGCAACTGCATGGGGCGCAGGAGTTGAACCAATGCCTCAAGACGAGGCGCGGAGGCGGCTGGTGGCAAGCGTTGCAGTCCATAACGCAGCTCGTACTCCACGATGGCCGGTACGCCGATGTCGTTGGGGCGCAAAGCCTGCAGGCGAGGCACTACCTGCGGGTCTCCGCGAAAGTAATAGCTGATGGTGTTGCTGTCGAGGATCAGCATGGCCGCATGTCAATAGCCGACTCGGGGCACATCGGCGGCAACTGGAGCGTTATGTTCGTTCGCAAGAGGGAAATCGGCGAAGCGACCTGCCAGCTCAATGCATTCCTGAGGCCATTCATGCGCTGCGTACTTGCGAATGACCTCGGCGACCCAGCGGCTCTTGGACATGCCATTGGCTCTGGCCGCCTCTTCCACCAGAGCTTGGGTGGTGTCGTCCAAATAGAGTGTGATTTGCGACATGGCAGCTACTCCTTGAGCGGGGGAACGGGTTCAAAAAGTATATGTGCAACCATAATTGCCCAGTTCAAGACCCAGTTCCCCTCCGAGGCTGGCGCATCACACAACACCCCCACAAGCCGCCGCATACGGCCTGATCGCCTCGCGCACGCGGTCCAGCACCAGCGCGTGGGGCGAGGGGGCCAGCCGCCCGGCGCGCACGGCCTGGTATTGGGCTGGGAGGAACTGGCTGAGCATGTTCTCGGGCAGGGCGCAGGCGGACAGGTTGTCCAGCAGCCGGGCCACGGCGGCGTTCACCGTGGGGTCGGCCCAGTAGTAGCGGATGCGGTCGCTGTAGCTGTAGATGCGCAGCAGCCTTTGGGCGCCGGGATCGGGCTGCTCGCCGCGGTAGTAGCGTTCCCAGCTGGCGGGGCGGCCCAGCATGGCGGACTCCAGCACGGCGGGCAGGTGGGAGCGCTGGTGCGCGTCGATGAGCTGCTCTTCGATGGCGGCCAGCGCGAACAGCACCTCGCGCAGCGCAAAGGTGGCGCCGGGGCCGACCTTGAGGATGGCAAAGCCGTCCTGCACCAGCTGGCGCAGGGCCTCGGGCCGCTGGTAGTCGGTGGAGTGGGCCTCGAAGACCAGTTGCGGGTGCTGGGCCAGCAACTGCTTGAGGTCGGCCGCTTCGCCGGGCGCGTAGTCCACCACGCGCGTGTGATCGAACTCCACGCCGGGCTGGACCACCATGGCAATGATGCGCGGCCAGACGGGGTCCAGCCCCTGTTGCGCGAAGACGTCGCGGTGCACCTGCAGCGTGCGCTGGGCGTCGGCGCGGGCAGTGACTTGCACATGCTCCAGCGCATGCGCGGCGCCGCCGGGCACGGGCACTTCGGTGCCGATCACGTAGACGGGGCCGGGCGCCGGGCAGGTGCTGCCGCGCTCGGCCGCCTGGCAGAGCAGGGCAGCGCGGCGGGCCACGGTTTCGTCGTCCAGCGCCTGGGGGTCGTCTGCGCAGGCCATGCTGGCGTCCAGGTGCAGCTTCACGAAGCCGGCCGCTGCATAGGCGTGTACCAGGTCCTGCGCCAGGTCCATGGCCTCGGCGGCAGGCAGGTGCGTCCACGCCGTGGGGCCCAGGTGGTCGCCGCCCAGCAGCACGCGCTCCAGCGGCAGGCCGACGCGGCGGGCGATGGTCAGCACGAAGCGGCGGAAGTCGGCGGGCTGCATGCCGGTGTAGCCGCCGAACTGGTTGACCTGGTTGGCGGTGGCTTCCACCAGCAGGGGCGTGCCGTCGTCCAGCGCCTGGTGCATGGCGGCCTCGATGACCAGGGGATGGGCCGAGCAGATGGAGTAGATGCCGAGTGCGTTGCCTGTTGCGCGCGCATCGCCTGCGGCTGCTGGCGTTTGCGTGGAGCGTGACTGCACTAGGCGGGTGAAGTGGGTGAGATGGGTGGGGTGGGTGAGGTGGGTGGGGTGGGTGAGGTGGGTGGGGTGGGTGGGGTGGGCGGGCATGGTTTCAGCCCTCCATCACCGCATGCCGCAGGTGCTGCGGCTGTTGTGCCAGCAGTGCGTCGAGCCCCGCAAAGCCGGATGTCCCCTCCATCGGCCCCTTGCTGGAGACGGCGAGCGCGCCGGCCGCATTGGCGTAGCGCAGCGATTGCAGCGCGGTCTTGCCCAGGCGCCGGCAGGCGATGAAGGTGGCGCCAAAGCAGTCGCCCGCACCCGTGGGGTCGGCCACGTTCACGCGGAGGGCGTCGAGGTCGATGCGCTCGTCGGCACTGAAGTAGCTGCAGCCGTCGGCGCCGCGCTTGACCACGATTTCGCGCACGCCTCGCGCGAAGATCTCGGCGATGGCGCCGGCCTCGTCGGCCGAGCGGGCCAGCTGCGTGACCTCGTGGCCGCTGGGCAGGAAGATGTCGGTGAACTCCAGGATGTAGGCCAGGGCTTCGCGCATTTCGGGGATGCGCAGCATCTCCTTGCGCACGTTCGGATCGAAGGACACGGTGCCGCCCTGGGCCTTGACGATCTCGATGGCCTTCTTCATTGCATCGATGATGCGAAACGAGAACAGCGACGAGCCCATGACATGGAAGTGCGCGCAGTCCTTGAGCACGGCCTGGTTGACCTGCTCGGGCTGCAGCTGTGCCGAGGCGCTGTTGGTGATGTTGAAGATGAAGTCGCGCTCGCCGCTGTCGCGGTAGGTGACGAAGGCGCTGCCCGTGACGGCGCCCTTGCACACGGCGATGGCGCTGGTGTCCACGCCGTCGCGGCGCAGGCGGTCGATGTTGAGCCAGCCAAAATCATCATCGCCCACGCAGCCGATGATGGCGGCCGGATGCCCCAGCCGGGCCACCTGGTCGATGAAGATGGCGGGCGCCCCGCTGGCATAGGGCCCGGCCAGCGGCCCCGGCGCGCGAAAGCTCTGGCCTTTTCGCTCGGCCATGATTTCGACGAGGATCTCGCCCATGGTCATGATGGATTGCATGCTCTCCCTCCCTTTGGAATCAAACCCCGTGCGCCGTTCGCTGCACCGCCGGCCCATGCGTCAGCGCCTGCGCCTGCTGTGCACATCGATGCACACGGCCACCAGAATCACGCTGCCCTTGACGATGAGCTGATAGAAGTAGGGCACGCTCATCAGGTTCATGCCGTTGTTGATGACGCCGATCATCAGCGCCCCTATCAAGGTTCCCGCAACGCTGCCGTGGCCTCCGGCCAGGCGCGTGCCGCCCAGCACGGCGGCGGCAATGGCGTCCAGCTCCCAGCCCATGGCCGCGTTGGGCTGGGCCGAGTACAGGCGCGAGGTGAGCAGCAGGCCGCCCACGGCCGCCATCAGCCCCGACAGCATGAAGATGGCGATCTTCAGCCGCCCCACCCGTATGCCCGCATAGGTGGCCGCCTCGGCATTGCCGCCTGCCAGATAGGTCTTGCGGCCAAAGACGGTACGGGCCAGCACGAAGTGGTTGGCGGCCAGCAGTGCGGCCAGGATCCAGATGGGCACGGGCATGCCCAGCCATTCGCCGTTGCCGATCCACAGAAAGGCCTCGTTGTCCACCGGCGCCGGCATGCCGCCCGAGACGATATAGGCCAGACCCCGGAAGATGCCCATGGTCGCCACCGTCACGATGAAGGACGGCAGATGCAGCAGCGCCGACAGCGAGCCGTTGAGCGCGCCCAGCAGCAGGCCGCACAGCAGCACGGCGGGCAGCACCAGGGCGGGCGCCAGGCCCTGGCCCAGCATCAGGCCGGCCGCGCTGCCGGCCAGGGCGACCACCGATCCCACCGAGAGGTCGATCTCGCCCAGCAGCAGCACATAGGTCATGCCGAAGGCCACGATGGCGATGATGGACACCTGCAGCAGCACGTTGCGCAGGTTGCCGCCCGTCAGAAAGGCCGGCGACAGCAGGGAGAACAGCAGCACCAGGGCGGCCAGGCCCATGAGGGTGCCGGCGTGGCGCCGCAGCGATCGCCAGCCACCTCGCAAGCCGTCTCGCCATGTTTCCTGGCTGTCCGGGATGCTTTCGGCGGCGTCGGCGGCGTTGGAGGCCTTGGAGGAGCCAGGCGCGGTGATGCTCAGTTCGGAAGGGGTCATGGCAGTCCTGCTCCGGTGGCGTGCGCCATCACGGTCTCCTGGCGCAGATGAAGGGTGTCCAGGCTCTGGACGAGGCGCTTGTTGCGCATGACCAGCAGCCGGTCGCTCATGGCCAGTGCCTCGGGCAGTTCCGACGACACCAGGATGACGGCCGTGCCGGCCGCTGCCAGCTCGCGGATCAGGGCATAGATCTCGAACTTCGCGCCCACGTCGATGCCGCGCGTGGGCTCGTCCAGCACCAGCAGCCGGGGGCGCATGGCCAGCCATTTGGCGAACACGATCTTTTGCTGGTTGCCGCCCGACAGCTGGCGCACGGGCTGGTGCAGGCCGGCAACGCGTATCTTCAGCCGCTGCACGCAGGCGCGGGCCAGCGATTGCTCGGCGGCCTCGTCGGTGAGCAGTGCGCCGCCGCGCCCGCTGTGCACCTGCACCATGCAGATGTTGTGCTGCACGGACTGGTCCAGCACCAGGCCTTGCTCCTTGCGGTTCTCGGTCACGAAGGCCATGCCCTGGCCAATGGCGTCGGCCGGCGAGCGCAGGCGCAGCGGCCGGCCGTGCATGAGGATGCTGCCCGTGCAGCGGTGCATGCCGAACAGCGCATCCATGACATCGGACCGGCCCGAGCCGACCAGCCCGAAGAAGCCCACGATCTCGCCCGCGTGGACCTCGAAGTCAATGCCTTCGAAGCGCCCGGCCTGGCCCAGTCCGCGCACCTGGAGCAGGGCGCGCGTGCTGCGGTCAGGGGCGGGGCCGCGCGGCGGATAGATGTCCTGCATCTGGCGCCCCACCATGAGCGCGATCAGCGCCCCGATGTCGGTCTCGTCCCGCGCCAGGGTGCAGATGGAGCTGCCATCGCGCATGACGGTGATCTGGTCGGAGATGCGCATGATCTCGTCCATGCGGTGCGAGACGTAGATGATGGCGCGCCCTTCGGCCTTGAGACGGGCGATGAGGGTGAAGAGAATCTGCGCCTCGCTGTCGCTGAGCGAGGACGTGGGCTCATCCATGATGACGATGCGCGCGGGCTGGCACAGCGCCTTGGCGATCTCCACCAGCTGGCGCTGGGCCAGCGACAGTTCGGCCACCTGCGCGTTGGGGTCCAGGTCCATGCCCAGGCGGGCCAGCAGTGCGGCGGCGTCGCGGCGCAGTGCGCGGCGGTCCACGCAGCCGGCCCGCTGCGGGAGCCGCGCGGCAAACAGGTTGTCCGCCACGCTGAGGTTGGGCGCCAGGCTCAGCTCCTGGTGAACGATGGCGATGCCGTGGCGCTGCGCATCGGCGGCGCTGGCCAGCTCGGTGCCGGTGCCCTCGATCAGCAGCTGGCCGCCATCGGGCCGGTGCACGCCGGCCAGGATCTTGAGCAGGGTGGATTTGCCGGCCCCGTTCTCGCCCAGCAGCGTGTGCACCGTGCCTGCGCGCAGGCGGAAGGAAACGCCTTTGAGCGCCTGCACGGCGCCGAAGGATTTGGCCAGCGCCCGGGCCTCGAGCATGGGGGGCGGCGCAACGGCGTCGAGCATGGCACGGCCTGGGTGGCTGTGTGCAGTGGGGCCTGGCATGGCGGGCTCCGCAGGTCCATTTACCTGGCGGCAGCCGTGTACACGCCGGGCAACACGGGGTGGAATTTTTCCACCGGCTTGCCCGACAGCAGCTGCGCGGCAATGGCCACGGCTTGCAGTCCCAACTGGTCGGGGTACTGGCGGATCACGCCCACGAAGGCCGGCTCCCGGTCCACGGCCGCGCGCGCCTCGGCCATGCCGTCAAAGCCGACGATCTTGACCTGCTCCAGCTTTCTTGCGCCCTTGACGCTGGCCAGTGCAGCCAGGGCCGCGTCGTCGCCAAACCCGAAGATGCCTGCCAGGTCGGGGTGGGCCTGCAGCATGTTCTGCGAAGCGGCCAGGGCCTCGGCCCGCGTGATGCCCGGCTGCACGGAGACGATCTTCATGCCGGGGAAGGTGGCGATGGCGGACTTGAAACCCTCCACGCGATCGACCACGGACTGTATGGACGGGTAGTGCAGCACGCCGATCTGGCCCTTGCCGCCCGTGGCCCGACCCATGAGCTGGCCGGCCAGCACGCCGCCCGCGCGGTTGTCGGTGGCCACGTGCGACGCGACCTCGACCCCGCTGGCGGCAATGTCCACGGTGATCACGGGAATGCGGGCGGCGGCAGCCTTGAGCACGGCGGCCTTCACGCCCCGGGAATCGACGGGCGACAGGATGATGGCATCGACCTTCTTGCTGACGAAGTCCTCCACATCGGAGATCTGCTTGCCCAGGTCCTGGTTGGCAATGCTCAGGTCCAGCTTCAGCCCCTGCCGCGCGGCTTCCTGCTGCATGGCCTGGGCCAGCTCCAGGTAGAACGGGTGCTGCTGCGTGAGCAGGGACACGCCGAGGGTGCGGGCAGGGTTGGGGCCGGGGCCCGGCTGTGCAAGCGCCGGGCTGGCCGGCAGGCCGAATGTGAATGCGCCGGCCAGCATGCGCCGGAGAAACGTGTTGCGGTCCATGGCTGTCTCCCTCCCTCTGTCGTTGTGGAAAAAACTCAGGTTCTGGCGAATTCGATGCGGCCCTCGGCCTTGCGGGTGGCCTGCAGCCGGTGGTGCGCCAGCAGATCGAAGGCGCCCGGCTCCATGTCCTGGTGGGCGCACAGGCCGTCGATCTGGGCGATATCGCAGACCGGGTGCCCGCCCGTGGTGCTGTCCAAATCCAGGGCCAGCGCCACGGCCTTGGTGCTGTGCTCCACGGCCGCCGAATACAGGCGAGCCGCGCCTGGGTCGCGGCACAGCAGGCGGTTGCGGTCGTCGATGCCGCAGATCTCGAACAGGCAGATGTCCAGCGGCCGGGCCCGCAGGCCCGCTTCTGCCCCGGGGCCGATGAGGCCGGGCTCGTCGCCGGCCAGCGCGCCGCCCGTGACGTGAATGGCGCAATCGAGAAACTGCCGCGCTGTCGCCACCATGGCCAGGTCGTGCAGCGTCAGCGCAATGCCCTGGCGGCTGGCCAGCAACGGCAGCACGCGGTGGGTGATGCGGCCGCTGCCCAGGAAGACCGAGGCGTCGTCCTCGATCCAGCCCCGCGCGCCCTGGGCCACCTGGGCCTGCGCCGGGCCTTGCGCGGCGGCAGGGGCGCCGGGCAGCTCGGCGGCCGTCTTGAGCAGGGCCGGGTTGTAGCGCGCCTTGCCGAAGGCGCGCACCACATAGCCTTGCTGCTCAAGGTAGTGCAGATCGTTGCGGATGGTGACGGTGGAGACGCCGAAGAGCACGCTCAGCGCCTCCACCCGCACCTCGTCGGTCTTGCGCGCCAGCTCCACGATCTGCAGCCTGCGCTTGAGTGAACTGTTGCCTTGGTCCTGCATGTGTTCTTTCGATTCGAAAGTTTTTTATTTCGTATCGAAAGTTTCCTTGCGTGCAAACGCCACGTCAAGCGCTCCCCGGGTATTCACCGGGGCGTCCGCTTCGGGGAGGGCTATCGGCTGGCCACGCCCAGGTTCACGACCACCGGGCGCTGCAACTGTGCCGTCCAGGCCCGGTAGGTCCGGTGGGCCAGGGCGTTCAGCACGGGAATGCGCAGGTCCAGGTGGCGCAGGATCTCGCTCTCGGTCTGCGCCGCGGGGCCGCGTGCGCGCAGCAGCTCGTCATGGCCTTCGGTGCACCAGGCGGCCACGCTGGCGGCGGTCACTTCCATGTGGCCCTGGAAGGCCCAGTGCCGGCCGTGGCGAAAGCCCTTGTTCAGGCAGTGGCTGCCGTACATGGTGCGCACGGCGCCGCGCGGGATCTCGAAGGTGTCGTAGTGCCAATGGAAGATCGTCGCCTCGCGCGGCAGGTCCATGACCTGCTGGGCGGCGGCCGTCACCCAGATGCGGCTCCAGCCAATGTTGGGGCAGGGGTTGCGCCAGACCCTGGCGCCCATGGCACGCGCCAGCATCTGTGCGCCGAAGCAGTGGCCGAGCACGGGGATGTCGCTGCGCAGCGCATCGGCCAGCAGGGCCTGTTCATCCTCCATCCACGGCAGGCCCTCGTTCACGCTGTGGTTGCTGCCCAGCACCACGATGCCGCTGTAGTCGGCGGCGTGCACAGGGGCTGTGCCATCAAGGGCGGGCTGCAACAGTCGGTAGGGAATGCACTGCTGCTCCAGGTGTTCACGCAGAACGCCGGGGCCCTGGGCGGATTCGTGCTGGAGGATGGCGACAGGTCTCATGGCGGCGCGGCTTCATCGGGAAGCCATTTGTTGTGAGGCCTTGACTCTAGGGACGGCTGCCTCAAGGGCGGATTGTGTTTGCGCACAACGCCATCAAGGCCGCATCAAGGCCGCCCCATGCCTTGCGCAGGCCCAACGCAAAAAGGCGCCACGGCCGTGGCGCCTTTGATGGTGGCAACTACGTCAATCGTGGTGCCGCCCGGAGCGCTGCGGGCCCGCCTGCCTGCCACGGCGGCGCAGTCCCAGCGCCGCCGCGCCCAGCAGGAGCAGGGAGGCCCAGGCCCCGCCCACGGGGATGGCTGCGACGGAGTCGCTGCCTGGAACATCGTCCGCGCCAGGCGTGGTCTTGGTGGTGGTCGCAGTGCTTGAGTCGACATCGCCCGTCGCCTGGATCTGGGTGACCGTGATGGTCACCGATCCCTTGGGCAGGCCGCTCACGTCTGTGGCAGGAGTGGTCCAGTGGCCATTGCCATCGCAGGGCACGGTCACCACCACGGCCTTGGGTGCCGTGCCGATGTTCACCGTCACGCTGCCGCCGCCGGCCGTGCAGGTGCCAGAGAGGATGTAGCCGCCCTGGTTGCCCGCGTCTATCGGGGGAGGATTCACCACCGTGACCGAGGGCGTGGTGGGCGGCGTGGTATCGACCTTGGTGACCGTGGCATCGGCCGTGCCCGAATTGCCGGCGGCATTGGTCTGAGCCACATGGATGCCCACCGTGCCCGCAGGCAGTGCGCTCACGTCGGTGGCGGGGGTGGTCCAATCGCCATTGCTGTCGCAGGGCGCAGTGGCCACCACCGCGTTGGGCGCCGTGCCTATGGTCACCGTAACGCTGCCTGCGCCGACTGTGCAGGTGCCAGAGAGGATGTAGGCGCCCTGGTTGCCAGCATTGATCTGGGGTGGGGTGCCCACTGTGACCACAGGCAGCGTGGTGTCTGCCTTGGTGACGGAGACATTGGCGGTCCCTGTATTGCCAGCCGCATCGGTCTGGCTTGCCTGGATGGGCACCGTGCCCGCAGGCAGCTCGCCCAGGTCGGTGGCGGCAGTGGTCCATTGGCCGTTGCTGCCGCACGCTGCGATGGCTTCCACGGAGTTGGGCGCCGTGCCGATGCGCACCCTGACATCGCCATCGCCGGCCGTGCAGGTGCCCGAGACGGTGTAGCCGTGCTCATTGCCGGCATTGATCGCGGCTGCGTTGTCCACCGCGACCACGGGTGCCGTCGTGTCCGTGGCTGCGGCCGTGGTCTTGGTGGTGATGACACTTCGCGTGCCGGCGTTGCCGGCCGCATCGGTCTGGGTGGCCGTGATGTCCACCGGACCCAGGGGCAGGCTGGCCACATTGGCAGCCGGTGCCGTCCAGGCTCCGGCTGCATTGCAGGCCGTCGTCATGGTCACGAACTTCGGGGCCGTGCCGATGGTCACCTTCACATTGCCATCGCCCGCGGTGCAACTGCCTGCGACGATGTAGGCGTCCTGGTTGTCTGCATTGATCACCGGGGACGTGGTGATGTCTACCTCAGGTGGCGTGGTATCCCCTTGCGCTGCGGTGCAGTCGGCAAGCGAGGCTTGCGAATGGCCCAAGACGAGGTTGATGTCGGCGAGGGTGGGTATTTTCGCGCCAATGCGCAGGGCATTGACTTCCATTCCCCCATCCACGGGATTTTGCTCATTGAATACGATTTCCAGAATTCCGGTATTCAGTCCGGTATTGGGGGATGGATTCAGTGGAATTGGGACAGGGATACCGAGCACGGAGATGCTCAGGTTCGCGATGGTCGCGGCCCCGGTGGGCTGGACGGCACCATTGACGCAGGTTGCCTGCACTTGGGACTGCAGCACATCAGCCTTGATGGCCACGACGCCAGCGAGGGACAGGTTGATGTCACTGATGCCTGCGGTTGTTTCGACGCGGTTTTGCGCCAGCGAGCTCCCGGTGCTTGCCGAGAGCACACCCGCCTTCAATGAAATCAAGCTATCTTTGGAGCCCCCGATGTCTGCAGCAAGCATTTTCCCGGAGACATTGAACGCCGGCGGCGCACTCTGCAGTCCGGTATCTACCAGCGGGATATCCAGCCCGAGGCCTACCAATGAAACGCCGGCCTTCACTTCCAGCGCATAGCCGCGACCTTCCCCTGCCGAGGCGGCCCATGCGGTGCCACCCGTCCCAAAAACGATTGTGCAGCTGACTGCCATTGCCGCCGTAAAGCCGGCCAATTTCCGTCGATTTCCCGCGCCACGCTTTTGCATGCCATCGCCCTTTCATGAGTTCCTGAATTGAATGACCATCAAGCCGATGAATGGCTTGCCTGTTTTCAAAAGCGGAATCTAAAGGGTTGATTGCGTTTTGTAATGATCTTTTTGATGAAAATCGGATTTTCAGAGTCGTCCTAGGATTATTGAGGAAATGGGATTTATCCTAGGAATAGCTTATTTGATCTCGGATGTTTCTGATTGATTATAAAAATACCGTTTTTCAAGAGCTTCTGAGAAGTGTCCTGGCCGGGTTTTCGAGGCGCTTGGCATGCCCCCGCAATTTGTCCTACGCAGCAATTCGCCTGTGGCCTTGCCGCAGGGTTGGACAGGTGCGGCCCAGCACGCAGGGGGCCGCAGCCGGGGTGCGTTACGGCTTGGGTGTTTGCCTGCCCAGGCGCAGCTCGCTGACCAGCACCCCGCCCACGATCAGCGCGGCCCCCAGAATTGCCAGCCCCGGCAGCCGGTCGCCGGCCATGCGTCCCACGATGCCGGCCCAGACCGGCTCGCTGGCATAGATCACGGTCGCACGCGTGGGCGACAGGGACTTCTGGGCCCAGTTCATGGTCAGCTGGATCAGGATGCTGGCGCAGGCCATGGCCACCGCGGCGGACAGCCAGACCCATGAGAAATCGGGCACGGATTCGCCCGCCACCGGCATGGCCAGCAGCGCCATGACGCCGGCCGCCAGCAACTGCACCGTGGTCACGCGCCGCGCATCGACCTTGCCCGCGAAATGCCCGATCAGCAGCACCTCGGCCGCAATGGCCAGCGTGCTCAGCATGGTTGCCATCTCGCCCACGTTCAACTCCATGCCGCCGGACTCCGGTCCCGCCACCAGCATCAGGCCCGTGAAGGCCAGGCCGATGCCTATCCAGCTCATCAATCGCGGCGGCTTGCCCATCACCAGCCATTGCACAAGAGGCACCAGCGGCACATACAGCGCCGTCAGAAACGCCGACTTGCTGCTGCTGATGGTCTGCAGCCCGAAGGTCTGCAGGCCATAGCCCAGGAAGATGCTGGCGCCGATGGCGATGCCTGCCACCAGCTCGGTGCGCGTGAGCCCGGCCATGGCCTTGCGAAACACCAGCAGCCCGATCAAACCCGCCGTGACAAAGCGCAGACCCACAAAGAACAGCGGCCCGCTGTGCTGCATGGCCAGGTGGACCACGAGAAAGGTGCCGCCCCAGACCATGGTGACGGCAATGAGGGCCAGCTCCTGCCGGCTGAGCAGCGGCGTGCGCGAACTGTGAGAAGATGACGTGTGCAACATATTGCGCAGATCATATGAGAAATATATTGCACAGCGCTGGCGAGCGCTCCGATGTCCTGGCTTTCGTCAGCGAAAACCTGCGCCGCCTGCGCCAGCGTGCAGGACTGAGCCAGGCGGCCCTGGCCGAGGCCGCAGGCCTGAGCCGGCGCATGGTCGTGCAGCTGGAAGGCGGCGACACCAACATCAGCCTGTCCAGCCTGGACAGGCTGGCCGACGCGCTGGGCGCCAGCTTCATAGAAATCGTCAGCGACCCGGCCGCGCAGCGCCTGCGCATGGACGCCATGGCCTGGCGCGGCACCCGGCCCGAAAGCCAGGCCATGCTGCTGGGCAGTGTGCCTGCAACGCGCGAGGCCCAGCTGTGGTCCTGGTCCCTTGGGCCCGGCGAACGCTACCAGGCCCAACCCGACCCGGAAGGCTGGCATGAAATGATCGTCGTGGTCGAAGGCCGCCTGCTGGTGGACCTGAGCGAAGGCCCCATGACCATCGAGGCGGGCGACTACGCCATCTACGGCAGCGCCCAGGACTACGCCTACGTGAACCTGCACGAAGGCGTGACGCGGTTCATTCGCAATGTGATTTCCTGAGGGCGCTACAGCGGTCTGTGCCGTTCTCTGGGCAAGGCACTGTCGTCAGTGAAATGCGGTGGCCTGCGGTGCCGCTTCAGACTGGCAGTTGAAGAAATACACAAGGTCGGACGCTGTCATGACGCGGCCGTAATGGGGATTGGATTGCGCGCCTTCCAGTGACCTGCCCGAGCGGCGTGCAATGGCTGGCGCAACGCTCATGTCCAGATCATCACCGTCCAAACCGAGTTCTTCCTCAAGCTAGTCGGGTGCGCGGACAGGGAAGCTCTTTTGGTAGCTGAGCAGTTCTTCCTGAAGCTGTTCATACACAGCGCGGACTACCAAAGGATCTGTGCTGCGCAAATCAAAGGAACGGGCAAAGCCGCAGATCGACTCGCCGTTTTTTCTGGGGCTGGCACATCGTGGGCGCTGTCCATGTGCTGCTGGCGCTGATCTTTGGCGCGGCCTATTCGTCCACGGGTTGTGCGCGCCGCAGCAGCTGTGCGTGCAGCGGACCCAGGCGCGCCTCGATGTGCTGGCGTTCGCTTTCGCCAAAGACGGCCGCCTTGTCCCGCTCGTCAGGCTTGAAGCGCTGGTCCAGCGCCTTGGCATGCTGGCGAAGGCGTGCGGCGATGCGCTGGCGCGCCGCCTCGCCTGCATGCAGGTCGAAGCGCCGGGCTATCTGCCCCATGGCTTCGGCATCCAGCTGGCGATAGTGCAGCACAGGAACGCCCTGGCTTTCGTGCAGATCCCGCATCCGCTCCATCATTGCCTGCAGCACGCGCATGCGGTGGTCGAGCACGGAGACAAAGGATTGGCTGCCACTGCCGGAACAGAAAACCGGACCGGCGCCAGCCAGCGACGGGTCGCCCGACATGTGCCGGCCGGCTTGCCTGTGGTGTGAGGCCAGGATCTCCACAGGATCGCGGACCAGCATCAGGCCGGGCACCTCGGGGTAGAGATCGTGCAGCAGCTCCCACTGGAAAATGTCCCAGGCATTCCACTTGACCACCAGGTTACGGCGCCCCGGCACGGCCGCGGTGATGGCCGACACCAGGCCGGCAATGCCATCGCGCTTTTGCGCCCGGTCCAGCGAGCTGTCCAGCAGCAACTCGGTGAACACAGGTGGCTCCGACAGGACCAGCGTGCCGTCCAGTTCGGAAAGGCAGCCCGAGACCAGGGTGGAGCCGCAGCGCGAGAGGTGGAAGATGAAGCCGGCAGGCGGGTGGCCCCCGGGCCTGGGAGGGGATTCCGCGCACAGGCCGGCCAGCGGCGTGCGCGGCCGGATGAACTGGTTCAGCAGCCTGCGCTGCAGGCAGCGGCTGATGTACTCGTCATGAAACGGCTCGGTGGCAGCGCCATCCGGCAGGCACCAAAGGATGCTGCGCGTGCGTGCCTCATACCTGTGTGGCAGCCAGCCACCGGCCAGCAGTGCGGCAGTCGGCACGGCAGCCGCCTGGTTCAACTGCTGCAGCGCCTGCATGAGGCGACCATCGTTCCAGGCGGGAAGACACCACAGCAGGCGCAACTGCACCAGTAGCGACTCCATGCTCCTGGCCTGCTGGAACAGGGTGTGCTGCCGGGGGCTTGCGATCAGTTCGGCAAAGGCCGCCTGCAGCTCATGCATGGGCGTGTCCCTTGCCGATGCTGTCTGCCAGCCAGGTGTTGGCAAGGCAGTCGATGACCAAGTGGGTGCGGTCCCGGGTGCCCCGGTTCACCACTTCATGCGTGGCATCGGCATTGAAATACCAGAGCTCCCCTGCGGCCATGGGGATCGTGCGGCCTTCCACGATGAACTGCACATCCGGATGTGTGTGCACGGGCACATGCAGCCGAGCCTGGCCATGCGCCAGGCCCAGCCCACTGTCGCGATGCGGCTTGATGGATGAGCCGGCCTTCAGCTGCATCAGGCGCACAGAGCGCAGCGGGCACTGCAGTTGCTCCAGCACCTGGCGTATGGCGGGGCAGTGTTGCAGCAGGGGCAGGTCCTCCCAATCCTCCTCGGGTTCCTCGATGGAGAAGCTCTGGAGAATGGGGTGGGCCGCCACATGCTGGCGCTGGCAGCGCAGCGGCATCACACGCCATACGCCTTCGTAGCCGCCGTGGTTCACGTGGTCGCACCATGGCGATGACAGCAGCGCATCCACCTCCTCGCGCAGCGCCTGCAGCGCAACCCTGGCATCAAGCCGCGCAAACAGGGGCGTGCCGGCACAGGCGTCTTCATGCGCGCAGGACAGGGCGGGCTTGGCATTCATTGCAGCGCCTTGACCAGTGGCAGGGGGCCGGTCATCAGCGGCGCCATGCCCTGGGCGGGCGTGCCCGGCGCAGTCGGCTGCCCCTGCAGCAGCAACGCCTGCAGGCGCGAAACACATGCGGCCACGCTGAGCTGGTCCGTGCGCAGGGTCAGATCCGCTGCCACAGGGGGTTCATAGGGCGAGTCGATTCCGGTGAACTGACGCAGTTCGCCGCGGCGCGCTTTTATGTACAGGCCCTTGGGATCCCGCCGCTCGGCAACGGACAGGGGAACATCCACGAACACCTCCAGGAAGTCACCCTTGTCGAACAAGGCCCTGGCAGTGTCGCGCTCGCTACGGAAAGGGGAAATGAAGGCCGCGATCACGATCGTGCCCGCATCCACGAAAAGCCGGGCGACCTCCGAGACCCTGCGTATGTTCTCCGCCCGGTCTTCTTCGGAAAAGCCCAGATCGCGGTTCAGCCGGCTGCGGATGTTGTCCCCGTCCAGCACATAGGTACGCCGGCCGGCTGCGTGCAGATGCGCCTGCAGCGCATTGGCGATGGTCGATTTGCCGGACCCCGAAAGTCCGGTCAGCCATATCGCAACGGCTTTATGACCATGGAGTATCTCCCGGTCTTGCCTTGAAACGGAAGACAGTTGGTCATGTATGTCGGGCGGCGGATTTTGGCCGGAAAACAGCATGGATTCAATACGGGAAGGAAAGGCCTGGAGTGGATGCTGAGTGCATCAGGTATGCAGGAATATCGATGGATTGTAAGAAATTTTCAAGAAGAAATTGCTGAAGCGGTTTTTCGTTGTGTGGCCGGATTCAAGCGCTTTCATTGGTCATTTATTTTCTTCTTCAGAGGAGGATGGCGGACAAGAGATGTGCTTTTGGTGATCATCAGTAAATGCTTATATTTTTCATGATTCTTGATAATTCATTTGCAATAGTCATTGATTATTTCGATTGAACATGTTGCTGCGGTTTTGGTGAGTGATTGATTTCTTGTTATCAATAGCATGGTGCGAATTGAGAATATAAGACAGATAAATCTGCGTCTGATGGCGAATGGTTGGACAATCTGTTCAATGCATATGCGCGACATATCACTGAAACCAGGTACTGGCTGCAGATTCCAGATGTCCGGCGCCCGGCGCTGTCCCGCATGCCTGAAGGAGGGGGGGGGCTGCTCGGGGCTGACTTTGAAAGTGAGAGGCTGCGCGGTGCCGGCGCAGAGAGAAGGCGCCGCCTCCAGGCGAAGCACCGATCAGCCGTTGGTGGTTAGGCGGCTCGTTGAGCTTGCCTGACCTCTGACGGGCAACTGCCGGTGATCTCGCTGGCCTGTGATCTCCGGGTTGATACTTAATGTCTGAACATGTATAGACAACTACAGTCAGCCCTATCAAGGAGGTGCATATGGACCGAGGCAGGCTGTTCCGGGGTTGGTACATCGTGGGCGCTGTCCATGTGCTGCTGGCGCTGATTTTTGGTGCCGCCTATTCGTTCGGGGCGTTTTTTGCCAGCATCCAGGCACAGTTCGGCGCCAGCAGCTTCTCCACGGCTTCCATCTTTTCATTGACGGCACTGATCTACTACGCCGTCGGCGTGTTCTCGGGCGCCTGGAGCGACAGGACCTCGGTGCGCACCGTCACCTCGGCCGGCATTGTGCTGCTGTCGCTGGGCTTTGTGGCCAGCAGCCTGCTGACATCATCGCTGGCGGCTTTCCTGGGTGCCTTCTGTGCGCTGGTCGGGCTGGGAGTTGGTCTGGTCTACGTGCCTGCTGTCTCCACCATTCAGCGCTGGTTCGTGCTGCGGCGTAGTTCGGCTTCGGGTATCGCGCTTGCCGGCACCGGACTTGGAACGCTGCTCGGGCCCGTGGTGGCCGGCGCACTCATGGAGCATCTGTCCTGGCAACTGACCATGCAGGTCTATGCCGCAGCCATCGCACTGGCCGGCCTGGCTGCCGCAGCCGCCCTGCGCAGCAGGCCCGAGGAGCTGGGCCTGCATCCCGATGGCATCCAACCCGGCAGCGCCAAGGCTGCGGGGCAGACGGGCCAAGGTGTGGTGGGCGTCGGCCTGGGGCAAGCGGCCCGGCAGGCGCGCTTTTGGTGGTATTTCGCCGCCATCTTCTTCGGCTCCATCGGCCTGTTCCTGGCGCTGATCCACATCAATCCGCTGGCGCGTCAGCAGGGGCTGCCTGCCGCGCAGGCCAATTTGCTGATCGGGCTGATCGGCGTCGGCAATGTGCTCGGGCGTCTGGTGCTGGGGCGGCTGGGCGACAGGATGGGGCCGCTGCGCTTTCTGATGGTGCTGACCGCGAGTCTGGCCCTGCTGTGCGGGCTGTGGTCCATGGCGCATGGCTTCACGGCCCTGGCGGGATTCGCACTGGCATTCGGTGCGGTCAATGGCGGCTGCATCGCGCTGTACCCGGCCGTGGCTGCCACCTGGTTTGGCACGCGGAGCCTGGGCGCCATCCTGGGTGCGCTCTACGTGTCGGTCGGTATTGCTGCCGTGGCAGGGGGCAGCCTGGCGGGGCTGCTGTTCGATCTGTCGGGCAGCTACACGTCGTCCATTTTGCTGGTGGGCGGCAGCGCTGTACTGTCGGCCCTCGCGGTGCGGATGGCGGCGCGCGCAGGAGGCGCGAAGCCACAAGCATGACCCAACGAAAAAGCCCCTGGCTCTTGCGAACCAGGGGCTTCTTGTTTGGTGCCGGAGAAAGGAATCGAACCCTCGACCTTCTCATTACGAATGAGCTGCTCTACCAACTGAGCTACACCGGCGACAGACAAAAATTATAACGGCAAATTCATGCCTCGGAATGGTACTGCGTCACTTTTTCGACTTCGTTCTTGGAGCCGAGGATGACGCTCACACGTTCGTGCAGCTGGGTGGGCTGGATGTCGAGGATGCGCTGCTTGCCGTTGGTGGCGGCGCCGCCGGCCTGCTCTATGAGCCAGGACATGGGGTTGGCTTCGTACATCAGGCGCAGCTTGCCGGGCTTGTTGGGCTCGCGGCGGTCCCAGGGGTACATGAAGATGCCGCCGCGGGTCATGATGCGGTGCACGTCGGCCACCATGGAGGCGATCCAGCGCATGTTGAAGTCCTTGCCGCGCGGGCCTTCCACGCCGGCCAGGCATTCGTCCACGTAGCGCTTGACGGGCGTATCCCAGTGGCGCATGTTGGACATGTTGATGGCGAATTCCTTGGTGTCTTCGGGGATGCGGATGTTTTCCTGCACCAGCACGAAGGAGCCTTGCTCGCGGTCCAGCGTGAACATGGAGACGCCGTCGCCCACGGTCAGCACCAGGGTGGTCTGGGGGCCGTAGATGCAGTAGCCGGCCGCGACCTGCTGGGTGCCGGGCTGCATGAAGTCCTGCTCGGTCACGCCGGGGTGGCCTTCGGGCTTCTTGAGCACGCTGAAGATGGTGCCGATGGAGACGTTGACGTCGATGTTGGACGAGCCGTCCAGCGGGTCGAACATCAGCAGGTATTCGCCGTGCGGGTAGCGGTTGGGCACCAGGTAGATGCCTTCCATTTCCTCGGAGGCCATGGCTGCCAGGTGGCCGCCCCATTCGTTGGCCTCGATCAGCACCTCGTTGGCGATGATGTCCAGCTTCTTCTGGACTTCGCCCTGCACGTTCTCGCTGCCGGCCGTGCCCAGCACGTCGCCGATGGCGCCCTTGTTGACGGATTGGCTGATGCGCTTGCAGGCACGGGCCACGACTTCCAGCAGCAGGCGCAGCTGGCCGGGGATGAGGCCGTCCACGCGTTGCTGCTCGACCAGGTAGCGGGTCAGGCTGACGTTTTTCTTCATGGGTTCAACTCCTAAAAATCCGGGAGGCGCGGCCTGGGCCGCGCCTTGGGTCAATCCGCGAGGGCGCGGGTAACGACTTCACGCACGTCGTTGCTCAGTTCAGCGCGGGCCGCCACGCGGGCGACGGCCTCGCGTGCGGCCGTGCGGTAGGGCTCGGCCAGCTTGCTCCAGCGGTCCAGGGCGCGCGCCAGGCGGGCAGCGACCTGGGGGTTGATGGCGTCCAGCTCGATGACGCGCTCGCTCCAGAACACATAGCCCGCCGCGTCGGCGCGGTGGAAGGCGCCGGGATTGGCGCTGCAGTAGCTGAAGATCAGGCTGCGCGCGCGGTTGGGGTTCTTGATCTGGAAGTCGGGGTGCTTCATCAGCTGCTTGACGGCCGGCAGCACGTTGCCGCCACGGTCGCAGGCGCCGCCTTGCAGCGCGAACCACTTGTCCAGCACCAATGCATCGTGCTGGAACAGCTTGTGGAAACGCGCCAGGGCCTGGGCGGCCAGCGGATGGCCGCTTTGCACCAGTGCCGTCAGGGCGCTCATGCGGTCGGTCATGTTGCCTGCGTCCTTGAAGCGCTGCAGCGCTTTGCCGGGCCAGACGCTGTCGCCGGAGGCGCGTGCGGCCAGGCACAGCATGGACAGGGCCAGGCCTGCCAGCGCACGGCGGCCGGAGCTGACGGGGTCGGGGCGGTAGGCGCCGGTGTCGCTGTGCTCTTGCCATGCCTGCTGCCAGTCGGCCTGCAGCTCGGTCGCCAGTTGCTGGCGCATGGCTTCACGCACGGCGTGCACGCGCTGCGGATCGACCACGGCCAGTTGCTCGGCGATGTAGCTTTCGCCGGGCAGGGCCAGCATCAGCTCCTTGAAGGCCGCATCCAGCTGGGGATGGCGCAGCACGCCGCGCATGGCCTCGATGAAGGAGGCCGGCAGCAGGGCGGCCGTGATCTGGCCGCTGGCGTCTGCCGTGATGGAGGTGTCGCCAATGGCCTGCAGCGCGATGCGCAGGCCCAGGCGCTGGCCGGCTTCCCAGCGGTTGAAGGCGTCGCTGTCATGGGCCAGCAGGGTCAGCAAGGCGGCATCGCTGTCGCTGTGCTGCAGCACCACGGGGGCGCTGAAGCCGCGCAGCAGCGAGGGCACGGGCTCCTGGTCCACGTCGGTGAAGACGAAGATGTGGCTGGGCTCGGACAGCACCAGCAGGCGGCTGTCGCCCGCTGCCGCCTGGTCCTCGCCCTGCAGGCGCAGGGTCAGCGCGCGGCCGTCCTGGCCCAGCAGGCCCATCTGCACGGGGATGACGAAGGGCAGCTTCTCTGCCTGGCCGGGCGTGGGCGCGCAGCTTTGGCTCAGGGTCAGCGTGTAGGTGCGTGCGGCGGCGTCGTAGCTGCCTTCGGCGCGCAGCTGGGGCGTGCCGGCCTGGCTGTACCAGCGCTTGAACTGGTCCAGGCGCTGGGCCAGCTCGCTGCCGGGGTTGGCGTCGGCCATGGCCTGGGCGAAGTCGTCGCAGGTGACGGCGTGGCCGTCATGGCGCTCGAAATACAGCTTCATTCCCTTGGCAAAGCCTTCGCGGCCCACCAGGTTGTGCTGCATGCGCACGACCTCGGCACCCTTTTCGTAGATGGTGACGGTGTAGAAGTTGTTGATCTCGATGTAGCTGTCGGGCCGCACCGGGTGGGCCATGGGGCCCGCATCTTCGGGGAACTGGGCGGTGCGCAGCACGCGCACGTCCTCGATGCGCTTGACGGCGCGTGCCGAGGGGCTGCCCGCCATGTCCATGCTGAATTCCTGGTCGCGGAAGACGGTCAGGCCTTCCTTGAGCGACAGCTGGAACCAGTCGCGGCAGGTGACGCGGTTGCCGGTCCAGTTGTGGAAGTACTCGTGGCCGACGACGGACTCGATGTTGGCGTAGTCGGTGTCGGTGGCCGTGGACTGGCTGGCCAGGACGTACTTGGTATTGAAGACGTTCAGGCCCTTGTTCTCCATGGCGCCCATGTTGAAGTCGCTGGTGGCGACGATCATGAAGCGGTCCAGGTCCAGGGACAGGCCGAAGCGGGCCTCGTCCCAGGCCACGCTGGCCATGAGGGAGTTCATGGCGTGCTCGGTCTTCTCCAGGTCGCCGGGGCGCACGAAGACCTGCAGCAGGTGGTCGCGGCCTGCGCGGCTCTTGATCTTTTGCTCGCGCGCAACCAGATTGCCGGCCACGAGGGCGAACAGGTAGCTGGGCTTTCTATGCGGATCGGCCCACTTGGCGAAGTGGCGGCCGTCTTCCAGCGCGCCTTGCTCGACCAGGTTGCCGTTGGACAGCAGCACCGGGTACGCGGTCTTGTCGGCGCGCAGCGTCACGGTGTACATGGCCATCACATCGGGACGGTCCAGGAAATAGGTGATGCGGCGGAAACCCTCGGCCTCGCACTGGGTGAAGAACGTGCCCTGGCTCACATACAGGCCCATGAGCTTGGTGTTCTTGGCGGGCGCGCAGGTGGTGAAGATTTCCAGATCGACGGGGTCGCCGCCCTCGGGCAGGTTCTCCAGCACGAGCTGATCGCCGTCCATCTTGAACGAGGTGCCGCCGCCGTTGACCAGCACGCGCGCAAGGTTCAGTTCATCGCCGTCCAGGCGCAGCGGCTGCGCCGGCACCTCGGTGTTGCGGCGCACGCGCATCTTGTTGAGCACGCGGGTCTTGGCCGGATCGAGATCGAAGGTCAGGTCCACGGTGTCGATCCACCAGGCAGGAGCCTGGTAGTCGGCGCGGTGGATGGCGGTGGCAGGGGCCTGCCCGTCACGCAGTTGCAGCATACAGATTCCTTCCTATGCCAATATCAGGGGACAGAGTTCAAGCCCCTGTGCGGCCGGTGCCGCCCAGGGGCTTGAAACTCAGAGGCCTTGCTTGAGCGAGGCTTCGATGAAAGCGTCGAGGTCGCCGTCCAGCACCTTCTGGGTGGCCGAGATTTCGACGTTGGTGCGCAAATCCTTGATGCGGCTGTTGTCCAGCACGTACGAGCGGATCTGGTGGCCCCAGCCCACATCGGTCTTGGTGTCCTCCAGCTTTTGCTGCTCCACCATGCGCTTTTGCATCTCGTGCTCATAGAGCTTGGAGCGCAGGCGCTGCCATGCCACGTCGCGGTTGCTGTGCTGGCTGCGGCCGTCCTGGCATTGCACGACGATGCCGGTGGGCATGTGCGTCAGGCGCACGGCCGAGTCGGTCTTGTTGATGTGCTGGCCGCCCGCACCCGATGCGCGGTAGGTGTCGGTGCGCACGTCCGAGGGGTTGATCTCGATCTGGATCGAGTCGTCGATCTCGGGGTAGACGAACAGCGAGGCAAAGCTGGTGTGGCGGCCGCCCGAACTGTCGAACGGCGACTTGCGCACCAGGCGGTGCACGCCGGTTTCGGTGCGCAGCAGGCCGTAGGCGTACTCGCCTTCGATGTGGATGGTCGCGCTCTTGATGCCGGCGATGTCGCCCGGCGTCTCTTCCTCGACCGTGGCCTTGAAGCCTTTGCGCTCGGCGTACTTCAGGTACTGGCGCAGCAGCATGCCGGCCCAGTCGCAGGCTTCGGTGCCGCCGGCGCCGGCCTGGATGTCCACGAAGCAGTTCAGCGGATCGGCTTCCTTGCCGAACATGCGGCGGAACTCCAGTTCCTCGATCAGCGGCTGCAGCTTGGCGGTCTCGCCCTCGATGGTGAGCAGGCCGGTCTCATCGCCTTCTTCCTTGCTCATCTCGAACAGCTCGGCGTTGTCGGCCAGCTCGGTGGTCAGCTTTTGCAGCGTCAGCACGACGCCGTCGAGCAGCTTCTTTTCCTTGCCCAGCTCCTGGGCCTTCTTGGGGTCGTTCCAGACGCTGGGATCTTCCAGCGAGGCGTTTACCGTGCGCAGTCGTTCGTACTTTGCATCGTAGTCAAAGATACCTCCGTAGATCTGCCGCACGCTGCGACAGATCTTCGAGGGTGTTGCCGATGAGGTTGATGCGTTCTGCTTCCATGATGTGTTCCGTTCTTCTGATGAATGTGTTCTTGGCCGAATCGCCGATTTTCTCATGCTGGGGCATCGTGCCGGGGCAAGCGCCCGCCGCGCGGGCCTGGAGGCGCGCTGCCGTGTGACGATGGCTTTCAAAACAAGGGCTTGCAGCGGCCGATCATGGCAGATTTGAAGGGCTTGGCCATGGCAATGCGCAGGTTGCAGCGTGGACCCTGGCGTGATCTGGCTGCAGACCTCCCGGAAAAAAGGCCCGGCCAGCTGGAGCTGGTCGGGCCTTGGCAGGCGTGTCCGCCCCCGGCGGGGCGGGCGAAAACCTGGTTCAGAAGGTTTCCCAATCGTCGTCGGAAGCCGTGCTGGCCGCCTTGGCCTTGGCTTTGGCCGATGCCGTCACGGCGGGCCGGGCCGGCTGTGCTGGCTGGGCCGGGCGCGCGGCGCCTGCCGGAGCAGGGGTTGCACCGGCCGAACCGGTCGCACCGGTTGCAGAAGGCAGGGCGGCCGAGGCACGTGCGGGCACCGCGCGTTTGGGAGCGGAAGGCGCCAGATGCGGACGGGGCGCCGTCGGCGCGTGGCGGGGCGCTGCCACGGCAGCGGCGTGGTTGACGCCACGGCTGTTGCCCAGCATGCCGGTGGACGGCGAGAGCTTGAACACGCTGACCACTTCGGCCAGCGCCTTGGCCTGGGCCTGCAGGGCGCCGGTGGCCGCCGCCGATTCCTCCACCAGTGCGGCGTTCTGCTGGGTCATCTGGTCCATCTGCGTAACGGCCTGGTTGACCTGCTCGATACCGGCCGTCTGCTCATGGCTGGCGGCCGAGATCTCGCCCATGATGTCGGTCACGCGGCGCACGCTGGCCACGATCTCCTCCATGGTCTTGCCGGCCGAGTCGACCTGGGCGCTGCCTTCCTCGACCTTGCCCACCGAGTCGTCGATGAGCTGCTTGATCTCCTTGGCGGCGGCGGCCGATCGCTGGGCCAGGGTGCGCACTTCCGAGGCGACGACGGCAAAGCCCCGGCCCTGGTCACCGGCGCGGGCCGCTTCCACGGCCGCATTCAGCGCGAGGATGTTGGTCTGGAAGGCGATGGAGTCGATGACGCCGATGATGTCCACGATCTTGCGCGAGGCATCGTTGATGGCGGACATGGTCTGCACCACCTGGGCCACGGCCGAGCCGCCGCGCACGGCGACCTGGGAGGCGGCGGCGGCCAGCTGGTTGGCCTGCTGGGCGTTGGCGCCGTTTTGCTTGACGGTGGAGGTCAGCTCCTCCATGGAGGCGGCGGTCTGCTCCAGCGAGCTGGCCTGTTCCTCGGTGCGGGCCGACAGGTCCTGGTTGCCCGAGGCGATCTGGCCGCTGGCCGTGGCGATGGAGTCCGTGCCCTGGCGCACCTGGCCGACGATGCGCTGCAGGCTCTCGTTCATGTGCTGCAGGGCCTGCAGCAGCTGGCCGGTCTCGTCCTTGCCATGCACCTCGATGCGGCTGCCCAGGTCGCCGGCGGCCACGGCCTGCGCCAGGCTCACGGCTTGCTGCAGGGGGCGTGCCACGCTGCGGGCGATCAGCAGCGCCATGCCCAGGCCGAAGAGGACGGACCCCGCCAGCAGGGCGATCACCCACCAGCGCGCGGCGGTGAAGATGTCGTCGCCTGCCTGGTTGGCATCCTCGATGCCCTGGGCGTTGATCTTGAGCAGTTCGTCCAGCTTGGCGTTGATGGCACGGCTGGTCTTGACCGAATCGCCGCGCAGCACCTCGGACGCCTCGTCGGTGCGCAGGGCGTGGGACAGGTCCACGATCTTTGCCGTGTGCTGCGCGTACTGGCCCAGGTCGTCCTTGATGCCGGCCATCAGCTCGCGCTCACGCGCGGTGTTGGCATAGCGCTCGAAGGCCTGCTGGTTCTTGAGCAGCTCGGACCACAGCGCCGGCATGCTCTTGTCGTAGATGGCCATTTCATCCATCGAGGTGGCCAGCACATGCTGCATGGTCTGCGAGCGGTAGCGCTGCAGCTGGTAGCGCATCTCCATGATCACGCGCTCGGCGGGCATCCAGTGGTGCGCCAGGTCGGTGGCCGTGCGGTTGACACGGTCCAGCTGGACCACGGAGAACAGGCCCAGGCCGGCGGTCAGCAGCAGCAGGGCGATGAAAGAGGCCAGCAGCTTGTGGGCCAGCTTCAGATTGCGGAAAAACATCATGGTGGGGAGTGCCGTACGGCGAGAAGCGAAAGCGGGTGAGCGGCGGTGGCTGCGAATCGAGGGGATGCGGTGGCGATCGATGGCGATCAGCGGGACCGACACTCGGCCCCGCCATGCCGCAGTTATCGGTCACTTGCCGGCGAGGCTTAGGGAAAAATAGGTCCAGTCCGAATATTTATTGCGGATTGTTACTTTTTCCGGCCAAGGTCTCCGCGCGCATGGCCTGGTCCGTTCACATGCCCGCTCACATGCCGTTCACACGTCCGGTCCCACGTCCGTCGCCACGCCGGCTTGCAGGCTCGATGCCTGCAGCCACTGCTCCAGATCCGCTGCCGGCAGCGGGCGCGAGAACAGATAGCCCTGCGCGACCGGATAGCCCTGTTCGCGCAGGATGGTGTTCTGCGCAGCCGTCTCCACTCCCTCGGCCACCACGGTCAGGTGCAGGCTGCGGCCTATGCCCAGGATGGCGTTGCTCAGGGCCTGGGCGGCTTCGTCGTTTTCCAGGTCGGCCACGAAGCTGCGGTCCAGCTTGAGCTCGCTGACGGGCAGGCGGCGCAGGTAGCTGAGGCTGGAGTAGCCCGTGCCGAAGTCGTCCATGGACAGGCGCACGCCCTGGGAATGCACGGCCTGCAGCGTGCGCATGGTGCCCGGGTTGGTGTCCAGCAGCAGGCTTTCGGTGATCTCCAGCGTGAGGTCCTGCGGCTTGAGCGCGCTGTGCTCCAGCGTGTCGGCAATCATGCGCGGCAGGTCCAGGTTGTGAAAGCTCGTGGGCGAGAGGTTGACCGACATGGCCGGCACGTCAATGCCCCGGCTGCGCCACTCGCCCAGCTGGCGGCAGGCCTCGCGCAGTGCCCAGGTGCCCAGCTCGCCGATCAGGCCGCATTCCTCGGCCAGCGGAATGAAGCGTGCGGGCGAGATCTCGCCGAATTCCGCATGGCTCCAGCGCGCCAGGGCCTCCACGCCGTAGAGGCGCCCGTCCTTCAGGTCGAGCTGGGGCTGGTAGTGCAGTCGCAGGCCGCCGCTGCGCAGGGCGTCGCGCAGCGCCGTCTCCAGCACCAGCCGCTCCTGCGCCAGGCGGTTCATCTCGGGGCTGAAGAAGCTGTAGAGCCCGCGCCCGCCCGATTTGGCCTGGTACATGGCCATGTCGGCGCGGTGCAGCAGGGTCTCCATGTCGCGCCCGTCGGCGGGAAACACGGCAATGCCGCAACTGGCCGTGCTGGCCAGGGACACGTCGTCGATCATGCAGGGCTCGCCAAGTGCCGACTGCAGCCGCTCGATCACCTCGGCCGCCTGCGCACCGCCGCAGTGTGGCAGCACGATGACGAATTCATCGCCCGACAGGCGCCCGGCAATGTCGCCCGTGCGCAGCTCCGCCTGGATGCGCTGGGCCACGCTGCACAGCAGCCTGTCGCCGGCCGGGTGGCCCAGCGAATCGTTGACCTGCTTGAAACGGTCCAGGTCGATGAAGACCACGGCCAGCTCGTGGCCCTCGTGCGAAGCCACGGACAGCGCCTGCTCGGCCTGGGCCAGCAGCAGGCTGCGGTTGGGCAGTGTGGTCAGCCCGTCGTAGAAGGCCAGCTGCCGGATGCGGCGGCGTGCCTGCTCGCGCTCCAGCGCCAGCGCGCACAGGTCGGTGCAGGCCTCCACCAGCCGCTGGTGGAAGGGATCGGGGCCGGGCCGGTCGAAATGGCGGTAGTAGAAGGCAAAGGTGCCGGCCACGCCGCCCTGCAGCCCGCAGATGGGCGTGGACCAGCAGGCCGTATACCCCAGCGGCAGGATGAGGTGCTTGAAGTCGGCCCACAACGGATCGGTGGCGATGTCGCCCACCAGCACGGGCCGGTTGTGGAAGGCCGCCGCGCCGCAGGAGCCGACATTGGGGCCGATGGGCACGCCGTCCAGCGCCGCCGAATAGGAGGCCGGCAGGCTGGGCGCGGCCAGCGGATGCAGGCGGTTCTGGTCATCGACTTCCAGCACCGACACCGCAATGTCGGGCGCAATGCGCTCGACCTCGCGGCAGACCAGGTCCAGCACCTCGGTCAGCGGCTGGTCGCGGGCCATGGCCTCCAGGGCGCGCCGCTGCAGCACCTCGTGCATCTTGGCCTCGGTGATGTCGGTGATCACGGTCACCGTGGTGTGGAGGCGGCCGTCGGGGCCCATGACGGGATTGGCCTGGGCGCTGACCCAATACCGCTCGCCGTCCTTGCCGACGAGGATTTCCTCGCGGTACACCGGCTTGCCTGCGTCCAGTTCGGCGCGGTAGGCGGCCGTGAATTCGGGCGAGGCATGGGGCACCAGCAGGGCGATGGGTGCACGGCCCACGACCTCTTCGCTGCTCCAGCCGAACATGCGGGTGAAGCCTGCGTTGACATAGGAGATGGTCCAGTTGCCGTCGGCGATCACCACGGCCGCGTCGGTGGCATCGGCCACCAGGGACAGGCGCCGCAAATGCTCCTGCCGTCTGCGGTCGGCCTGCACCCGGGCCGTGATGTCGGTGGCAATGCACAGCACATGGCTGAGCGCGCCCTGGGTATCCAGCACGGGGGCATAGGTGGCCTCCAGCCAGCAGGTGCTGCCATCACGGCGCCGGTGTTCGCCCACGCGCGAAATCGTCTCGCCCGCGCCCCAGCGCTGGCGCCACCGGCCGTAGGCGTCGGGATCGGCATGTGCCTGGGTGCACAGGTCACTGTGCAGCAGGCCCTCGGCGCCCGAGGTCGGGTAGCCAAGAATGGCTTCGTAATTGGCGTTGGCGCGCATCAGCCGGCCTTCGGGCGTGAACTCCGCCAGCGCCATGGCCTTGTCCAGCGTGCTCCACAGCGCCTGCTGCCCTGCCGTGCCTGCTACCCGCGTTTCGAACATGGTTCGCTCTCCTGATGGATGCTGAGCTGATGATGATTGTTTCTAAATGATACCGATCCGGCGCAGCAGCTGGATGTCCAGCCACACCTGATCGCACTTGCTCCCTCTGTTCGCCCATGGATGGTCCGCCTGATGACACTCTTAGGCAAGTGCTGCCGCTGGTTACAATGATTTGAGAATGATTCTTGTTTGATGGCGCATTCCGCCTTCAAGCCATCGGGTCCTACCATGCCATCCGCCCCAGTCTCCAGCGCCACCTCCAACGCGGTCTCCAGCCCCTTGCACCGCGAAATCTCCGCCCTCTACGCTGGCCACCACAGCTGGCTGCAAGGCTGGCTGCGCCGCCGACTTGGCAATGCCTGCGACGCGGCTGACCTGGCGCAGGACACCTTCATCCGCCTGCTCACCGCGCCTGCAGGCGACTTGCCCGCCCTGCGCGAGCCACGCGCCTACCTAGCCACGGTGGCGCGGCGCCTGCTGATCAACCACCTGCGCCGCCAGTCGCTGGAGCAGGCCTGGCTGCAGGCCCTGGCCGTGCTGCCAGCGCCGCAGGCGCCGTCGCCCGAGCAGCAATTGCTCATCCTGCAGGCACTGCAGGAGGTCGATGCCATGCTCGACGGCCTGCCGCCCAAGGTGCGCGCGGTCTTCATCCTGTCCCAGGTCGAGGGGCTGACCTATGCGGCCATTGCCGAGCAACTGGGCATGGGCCTGCGTTCGGTCAAGCGCTACATGGCCCAGGCCATGGCCGAGTGCATTCTGCTGTCGGCATGAACGCCGTGGACTCCCGGGCCGCAGCGCCGCTGTCGCGCGAAATCGCCCTGCAGGCCGCCGAATGGTTCGTGCTGCTGCACTCGGGCGAGGCCAGCGAGGCCGACCACCGCGCCTTCGAGGCCTGGCGCACCCGTGCCGATGTCCATGAGCAGGCCTGGCTGCGCGCCCTGGCCGTGAGCCAGCGTGCGGGCAGCCTGCCGCCCGCACTGGGCGCGCCGGCCCTGGGCCGCGAGCAGCGCCGCCTGGGCGCCATGGGCCGCCGCGACACCGTGCGCGCGCTGGCTCTGCTGATCACGGCCGCCCCCGTGGGCTGGCTGGCCTGGCACGCCACGCCCTGGATGCAGTGGACCTCCACCCATGCGACGGCCACGGGCGAGCGCCGCGAATGGACGCTGGCCGATGGCAGCCGCATCGTGCTCGATACGGGCAGTGCCGTCGATGTGTTGTTTGACGAGGCGCTGCGCCGTGTCCACCTGAGTGAGGGCGCCGTCTTCATAGAGACCGCGCCCGACCTGCAGACCCCACCCCGGCCCTTCGTGGTCACCACCGGGCAGGGCAGGGTGCGCGCCATAGGCACGCGCTTTGTCGTGCGCAGTGTCCGGGAGCGCAGCGAGGTGGCCGTGCTGCAGGGCGCCGTGCAGATCACCACCCGTGGCGGCGCCGCGCAGCAGCTGCAGGCAGGCCAGCAACTGTGGTTTGACGCCATGGGCATAGGCCGTGCCGAGCCTGCGGACGCCGGCGCCGCCCAATGGGCGCGCGGCCTGCTGTCCGCAGACAACATGCGGTTGGCCGACTTTGTGGCCGAGCTGTCGCGCTACCGCTCCGGCTGGCTGCACTGCGATCCGTCTGTGGCGGATTTGCGCGTCACCGGTGCCTTTCAACTGGGCGATGCCGATACCGGCACGGACGCCGTGCTCGCCAACCTCGTGCACCTGCTGCCCGTGCAGGTCCACTACCGCACGCGCTACTGGGTGACGGTGGCGGCGCGCGGTACGCCACCGGCTTGAAATTTCTTTCGGAATCTGGCCCCTTTCTGCGGCAGGCGGTGTCCTGTTCGATGGCAACCGATTTCATCGAACGACTTCCGAAGGAAAAACAGACCATGGCTCTCCGGCCCGGCATGCGCAGCGTGGCGCGCACTCCCTCCCCCTTGCTCTTTCCACTGTCCCAGACAGGCCTTGCCGTGCTCATGGCAGCGGGCCTGGTGGCAGGCGCCGCCTTGCCGCGCGCTGCGCTGGCCCAGGCCGGTGCGGCGGCTGCCAGCGCGGTGCAGCGTCCGTTCCAGGTGCCGGCAGGCCCACTGGCCGCCGCGCTCACGGCGTTTGCCGCTGACGCAGGCGTGAGCATCAGTGCGCCGCCCGCCCTGGTGCAGGGCCGGCGAACCCAGGGCGTGCAGGGCCGCCTCACGGTGCGCGAGGCGCTGGACCGGCTGCTGGCCGGCACCGACCTGCAGGCGCAGGCGGCGGGGGAGGGTGGTTTTGTGCTGCGTGCGGTGCCCGAGGCCACCCAGGCATCGACCGTGCTGGGTGAGGTCAGGGTGACCGCCGCGGCCCCGGCAGAAAGCCCCTGGGGCAGCACCAGCGGGTATGTGGCGCGCCGGGCCAGCACGGCCACCAAGACCGATGCGTCGATTCTGGAGGTGGCGCAATCGGTGTCCGTCATCACGCGTGACCGCATGGACGACCAGGGCGTGCGCACGCTCAACGACGCCGTGCAGTACACGGCCGGCGTGCGCACCAACACGGGCGGGGCAAATCCTGCGGATGACAGTCTGTCGGTGCGCGGCTTCAGCCAGTTCTCGGGCAATTTCTACCTGGACGGGCTGCGCCTCATGCCGCTGGGCACGCTGGGCTTTTTCGGCATGGAGCCTTACGGGGCCGAGCGCATGGAGGTCCTCAAGGGGCCGGCCTCGGTGCTGTATGGCCAGAACTCGCCGGGCGGCATCGTGAACTTCGTGTCCAAGCGGCCTTCGGCCGATGCGGTGCGCGGCATGGAGTTGTCCGTGGGCAGCCATGCTCGCCGGCAGGCGGCCTTCGACCTCGGAGGGCCGGTGGGTGACGATGGCACGGTGAGCTACCGCCTCGTGGGGCTGGCCAGGGCGGCCGACCAGCAGATCGACTTCATGCGTGATGACCGCGTCTACCTGGCGCCCAGCCTGACCTGGGCGCCGGACGCGCGCACCAGTGTCACGCTGCGCGGCTTCTACCAGAAGAACCACGCCATGATGTCCACCAACGTGCAGTGGGATGCGCTCAACGGGCGCAACCCCAATGGCCGGCTGCCCCTGAACCGCTTCCTGGGGGAGCCGGGCTTCGACCGTGAAGAGACCGAGGTCGCATCGCTGGGCTATGACGCACGGCACGAATTCGACAGCGGCTGGACGCTGCGGCAGAACTTCCGCTACCTGCACGCACGCAACCATGAGCAGTACATGTTCCGCTACGGGCCGCTGATCGACGGCTCCATCACCAACCGGGAGATCGATTCGCGCGATGGCAAGGGCGGCGTCTACACCGTGGACACCAGCCTGTCGGGCCAATTCGCGGCGGCCAGCCTGCAGCATGAACTCATCGTGGGGCTGGACTACAACCGCAGCCGCTCCAGTTTCGACTCCTATATTGCCGACGGTCCGCAGCTGGACATCTACCGGCCCGTCTATGGCAGCTTCATCGACACCTCGCTGCTGCAGCCCGATGCGCTGCGCGATGAGCGCGCCCAGCAGGTAGGCCTCTACGTGCAGGACCGCATCCGCAAGGACCGCTGGGTGCTGGCCCTGGGCGGACGCCACGACTGGAGCCGCCTGGAGCAGACCAGCCGCCTGGCCGACCCCGTGTCCACCAGCGTGCGCAAGCCCAAATCCTTCACCGGCCGTGTCGGCCTGACCTATCTTGCAGACAATGGCGTGGCGCCCTATGTCAGCTACAGCGAGTCGTTTGTCCCTTTGATGGGCGCTGACCGCAACGACCGGCCCTTTGATCCGGAAACCGGCAAACAGGTCGAGGTCGGCGTCAAGTACTCGCCCGACGAGCGCAGCAGCTTCACGCTGGCCGCCTTCGAGCTGCGCCGGCAGAACGTACTCACCACCGACCCCGAGAACGTCCGCTATTCCATACAGCAAGGCGAAGTGCGTTCTCGCGGCATCGAGTTCGAGGCGGCAGTCCAGCCCACGCGAGGCCTCAAGCTCCTGGCCGCGCTGACCTACAACCCCGTCAAGGTGACCCGGGCCCAGCCAGACCAGTGGGGCGGCAACGTGCAGGGCAAGTCGCCTTACGAAGTGCCCCGCAAGATGGCGTCGGCCTGGGTGGACTATGCCTTTGGGGGCGACCTGCTGGGGCTGGGGGCGGGCGTGGGGGCACGCTACATCGGCTGGAGCTGGGGCGATGCGGACAACAGCTTCCGCGTGCCGTCGTTCACCCTGGTGGATGCCTCGCTGCGCTATGACCTGGGAAAGATGCGCAGTGACTGGCGCGGGGCCAGCGTGAGCCTGACGGTGAAGAACCTGTTCGACAAGTACCACACGGCGTCGTGCTTTTCCGCCAATGCCTGCAACTACGGCGAAGCGCGCAACATGGTGGTTCGGTTCGGGTACATCTGGTAGGCCTTGCGGCATCAGGCCGGTCGAAAGCGCTCTCGCACGCTCCCTGGCATGGATACAATCGAATAAGAATGATTCTTGTTTGATTGCGGGCCCCGCCCTCAAGGGAATCGGGACCTGCCATGCCATCCGCCTCCACCCCCCAGCACCGAGAAGCCGCCTCCCTGTACACCGCCCACCATGGCTGGCTGCAGGGCTGGCTGCGCCGCAGGCTGGGCAACGGGGCGGATGCGGCGGACCTGGCGCAGGACACCTTTGTGCGCATCCTGGGCGTGCGCGACCTGGCCGGTGTGCAGGAGCCGCGTGCCTACCTGACTACGGTGGCCAAGGGCGTGCTCGTCAACTGGTACAAGCGCCAGGCGCTGGAGCGCGCCTACCTCGAAGCCCTGGCCGCGCTGCCCGAGCCCGTGGCGCCTTCGCCCGAGCAGCGCGCCCTGGTGCTGGAGACCCTGCACGAGATAGACGCCATGCTGGACGCGCTGCCGCCCATCGTGCGGCGCACGTTTTTGCTGTCCCAGCTGGACGGCATGAAGTACGAGGACATCGCGCAGCAGCTGGAGGTCTCGCTCACCAGCGTCAAGCGCTACATGGCCCAGGCGTTTCGCCAATGCCTGGTGGCAATGGCGTGATGGAGACGCCCCTGCAAGCGCGCGTGCTCGACGAGGCCGCCGAATGGCTGATGCGCCTGCACGACAGCGGCGCCACCGACGCCGACCGCGCCGCCTGCGAGCGCTGGCGCCAGGCCGACCCACAGCATGCCCTGGCCTGGGAGCGTGCCGAGCGGCTGCTGGGCAAGTTGGGCGGCCTGCCTGCAGCGCTGGCCATGCCGGCGCTGGACCGGCCCCGAAGCCACCGCGCCCAGCGCCGCGCCACCGTGGCCCGGCTGGCCGCGCTGCTGGCCGTGGCGCCTGCAGGCTGGCTGGTATGGAGTGCGGCGGACCAGCGCGGCTGGGGCGCCGACTTGCGCACCGCCACCGGCGAGCGCCGCACCGAGCATCTGGCCGATGGCAGCCGCCTCCTGCTGGACACGGCCAGCGCGGTGGACATCCGGTTTGATGGCGCACTGCGCCTGCTCACCCTGCGCCAGGGCGCGGTTTCCATAGAAACGGCGGCCGATACCGCCACACCGCGCCGCCCCTTTGTCGTGGACACCGCCCATGGCCGGCTGCGCGCCCTGGGCACCCGCTTCACCGTGCGGCAAGAAGGGGGCAGGGCGGACGGCGGCCCCGTGCGCCTGGCCGTGACCGAGGGAGCCGTGGAAGTGACGCTGCGCGGCGCCGCCAGCCCGGTGCTGGTCGTCCAAGCCGGTCAGCAAACGGTATTGCGAGCGGGGGAGGTGACCGGGCCCCAGCCCCTGCAGCCCGAGGTCACGGCCTGGACCCACGGCATGCTGATGGCCGACGCCATGCCGCTGGCCGCGTTCTGCGCCGAACTGTCGCGCTACCGGCCCGGCCTGCTGCAGTGCGCGCCCGAGGTGCGCGCGCTGCGCGTGTCCGGCTCCTTCCCGCTGGGCGATACGGACCGGACGCTGACCATGCTGGCCTCCACCTATCCCGTCGACGTGCAGACACGCATGCGCGGCTACTGGATCACCGTGGTCGCCAGGAACTAGAAAAATCGAGGCAGGCTGGTACTTTTTCGGATCTCGGCTGGCAACGGGGAAAGAGCTTCTTTCTTCACCGCCTCCAAGGACCGATTTCCATGCCTGCCGTACCCATGCCGCATCCCGTCTTCCATCCCCTGGCGCATGCCGCCCGCCTGGCCCTGCTGGGCATGGCATTGGCCGCAGGCGCCGTGCAGGCGGCCGAACCGGCCCCCGCTTCCGTACCTGCTCCCGCTCCCGCAGCCCAGGCCTACCAGATCGCGCCCGGGCCGCTGGGCCGCACGCTGGCCGGCGTGGCCACGGCGGCGGGTATTTCGCTGTCCTTCGATCCTGCGCTGACCGAAGGGCTGACCAGCCCGGCCCTGTCCGGCCACTATGCGCCGCAGCAGGCACTGCAGCGCCTGCTGGCCGGCAGCGGGCTGGACATGGTGGCGCGCAGCGATGGCAGCTACACGCTGCGCAGGCAGGCGACCCAGGCCGTCCAGGCGGCAGGCGCCACCGCGCTGGGCGAGGTGCTGGTCACGGCGCAGGCCGAGCGCAGCGCCGTGACGCAAGGATCGGGCAGCTATGCGGCCACCGGACCCAGCAGCACGGCGACACGGCTGGGTCTGTCGCAGCGCGAGACCCCGCAATCGCTGAGCGTGATCACGCGCGAGCAGATCGATGACCGCGGTTTTCAGTCGCTGGAGGAGGTTGCCCTGGATGCCACGGGCCTGAGCACACGCCAGATCGGAGGCGGAGAACGCACACAGTTCTTCCTGCGGGGTTTCGAGGTCAACTCTTTCCTGGCCGATGGCGTGCCGCTGGCCTTCGACTACGACACGCAGGGCCTGGCCACCATGGCCATGTACGACCGCGTGGAGGTGCTGCGCGGCGCTGCCGGACTGATGACGGGCACGGGCAATCCGTCCGGCACCATCAACCTCGTGCGCAAGCGCCCCACGGATGTCCCTCAGGTCTCGCTGACGGGCAGCCTGGGCTCCTGGAACAACCTGCGCGGCGAAATCGACGCGTCCGGCCCGCTCAATGCGGCCGGTACGCTGCGAGGCCGCGCCGTGGTGGCCCTGCAGGATACGGACACCTTCAAGCGGGCGTACCGCCATGAGCGCCAACTGGTCTACGGCACGCTGGAGGCCGATATCGCCCCGCGCACGCGGCTGAGCCTGGGCGGCTACTACAACAGGGAAGACAACCCCGGCGCCGACTGGAACGGCCTGCCCACGCGGCGTGACGGCAGCTTCTACCCGCTGCCGAGATCGGCGCGCGTGACGCCTGACTGGGCCTACTGGAACAAGGAAAACGCCAGCCTCTTCGCTGAACTGGAGCATGGCCTGGGCAACGGCTGGAAGACCCAACTGACCGCACGCGTGCTGCAGGCGAAGATGGACATGCTGGGGACCTACCTGTATCCGCTGGAAGATTCCGCCGACTTCGGCCAGGGCGTGGGAGCCTATGCCTACAAGAAGACCCAATACAGTCTCGACGCCTTCGCGCAGGGGCCCTGGCAATGGTTGGGCCGTACCCATGAAATGGTCTTCGGTGCCAGCGTGAGGCAAAACAGCGACGACGACGGGCCTGGCGGGTGGCCGTCGGACTACCAGCAGATCGTGGACCCCATGACCTGGGACCCGGGCTCCGTTGCCCGGCCGGCCATCAACACCCTGTGGTCGCGGCGCGGCCACCAGCGGCAGCTGGGTGCCTACGGAACACTGCGGTTGAGCGTCGCGCAGCCCCTGACCGCGCTGCTGGGCGCGCGCGTGGATTCCTACTCCTACGACATGCTCACGCGCTCGGGGGAATGGAGCGATTCCAGCAGGTACCGGGTCCATGACCGCATCACGCCCTATGCAGGCCTGATCTATGCGCTGGACAGCCGGCATTCCGCCTATGCCAGCTGGACCGGCGTGTTCCAGCCCCAGAGCAACCAGGGCGCCAGAGGCGCGCTGCTGGACCCGGTGACGGGACGCAACCTCGAGCTTGGCATCAAGGGCGAGTACGCCCAGGGCCGGCTGCAGGCCAGCGCGGCGCTGTTCCAGATCAACCAGAAGAATCTGCCGCTGCAACTGCCGCAATCGCAGTGCAGTCCCAATGTGGCGTCCTGCTATGCGCAGACCGGAGAGGTGCGAAGCAGGGGGGTGGAGTTCGAGGTGGCGGGTGCCGTCACGCCCTCCCTGCAGCTGATGGCCGGCTACACCTACAACAGGGCGCAGCATGTCCGCGACTCGGACGTCGCCAAGGCCGGCACGCCCTATGACACCCAGACCCCGCGCCATCTGCTCAAGCTGTCGGCCCGCTACCAGCTGCCGGGCGCCTGGCAGCGCTGGTCCCTGGGCGGATCCGTGCGCACGCGCAGCGACACCCGCTCGGCCGGCTACGGCGTGCGCCAGGGGGGCTATACGCTGGTGGACCTCATGGCGAGCTACCAATTCAGCCGGCAGCTGGATATACGGCTGAACGTCAACAACCTCACGGACAAGTACTACTACCAGGCCATTGGCAGCACCCAGGACAACAACCATTTCGGGGCGCCGCGCAATGTGCTGCTGACGGCGCGCTACCGCTTCTGAAACAGAGACAGGTTGGCATGGATACAATCGAATAAGAATGATTCTTGTTTGATTGTGGGCCCCGCCCCCAAGGGAATCGGGACCTGCCATGCCATCCGCCTCCGCCACCCAGTACCGAGAAGTCACAGCCCTGTACCTGGCCCACCACGGCTGGCTGCAGGGCTGGCTGCGCAAGAAGGTGGGCAATGCCTTCGACGCGGCCGATCTGGCGCAGAGCACCTTCCTCAAGGTGCTGGGCGCCAAGGGCCTGGACCAGCTCCAGGAGCCGCGCGCCTACCTGACCACCATTGCGCGCAACCTGCTGATCAACCAGGTGCGGCGCCGCGCCATCGAGCAGGCCTATCTCGATGCGCTGGCCGCCATGCCCGAGCCCGTGGCGCCGCCGCCCGAGGTCCGGCTCATGGTGCTGGAGACCCTGGTGGAGATAGACCGCCGCCTGGGCCGCCTGCCCGCGCTGGCCAAGCAGGCCTTCCTGCTGGCCCAGCTCGAAGGGCTCGGCCATGGCGAGATCGCGGCCGAGCTGGGGATTTCCGTCTCCACCGTCAAGCGGCATCTGGCCAAGGCGGCCATGCGCTGCTTCTTCCCGGAGTAGGCGGCATGCAGGCGTTCCCTTCCGCTTCTTCCCCCATTTCTGCCGAAGTGGCCCGCCAGGCCGTGCAATGGTGGCTGCAACTGAACTCCGGCAAGGCCCAGGCCCGGCAGCACGCTGGCCTGCAGCGCTGGCGTGCGGCCAGCCCCGAGCATGAGGCCGCCTGGCAGCGCATCGAATCCATGGGCAGCCAGATGGCCGGCATTCCCATGCCGCTGGCGCGGGCCGCATTGGCCGCACCCGGCTCGGCCGGCAGGCGCCGTGCGGTGCAGGCGCTGGCCGTGCTGCTGGTCTCGGGCGCAGGCTCCGCGGCCGTCGTGCGCTCGCAGGCCTGGCGGGGCTGGACGGCCGACCAGGTGGCTGCCGTGGGCGAGCAGCGCCGGCTGCCGCTGCCCGATGGCGGCAGCGTGGTGCTCAACACCGGCAGCGCCCTCAACCTGCGCTACGGCGCGGCCGAGCGCGTGCTGGAGCTGGTGCGTGGCGAAATCCTCGTGCAGACCGCGCCGGACAGCCTGCACCGTCCCTTCATCGTGCAGACCGCCATGGGCGCCGTTCAGGCCCTGGGCACGCGCTTCACGGTGCGCGATCGCGAGTCCGGCGTTGAAGTGGGCGTGCTGCAAGGCGCCGTGCAACTGCGGCCCGCGCATGCCCCGCATGCCGCGCAGCGCATCAATGCAGGAGAGCAGGGCACGTTCACGGCCCAGCAGGCCGTGCACTCCGGCGCGCTGGACACGGCGGCCAGCGCCTGGGCCGAAGGCATGCTGGTGGCCTCGCGCATGCGGCTGGAGGATTTCCTGGCCGAGCTGGGCCGCTACCGGCGCGGGCGCCTGGGCTGCGACCCGGCCGTGGCCGGCCTGCACGTCTCCGGCGCCTATCCGCTGGCCGACACCGACCGCGTGCTGGCCGCGCTGACCTCGTCGCTGCCCGTGGAAATCCACTCCTTCTCGCGCTACTGGGTGATGGTGCGGCCTGCCGGGGCGGGCAAGGCATGAGCGGCACGGCCGGCATGAAGGCCTTCGCACTTTCCTGAAAAAAATTTGAGCTGATTTGCCGGCGATGGCTGTCAACAGAGACAGGAGCGCACCACAGCGTGCGCCAACGCTTCTCTACAACCATTGCAACAAGGCCTTTCCATGCGCCCTCAGACCATGCGCCAGAACTCCATGCGGCAGACTGCCGCCTCCACCGTCCGCCCATCCCCGGCGGCCCCGGCGTTGCGCCCTGTGGCGCTGGCCCTGCAGGTGCTGTGCGCGGGCACGCTGGCGGGGCTGGCTGCCGCAGGCGCCCTGGCTCCGGCTCAGGCCTGGGCGCAGCCGGCTGCCGGTGCTTCGCAGCAACGCCAGTACAGCATTGCAGCCGGCCCGCTGGAAAGCGTGCTCAACCAGCTCGGGCGCGAGGCCGGCGTGCTGGTCACCTTCGGCTCGGGCGTCACCGAAGGCTTGCGCAGCGGCGGCGTGAGCGGGCGCTTCACCGTGGAGCAGGCGCTGGACCGCGCCTTGCTGGGCACGCCGCTGGCGGCCGTGCGCTCGGCCGGTGGCGGCTACACCCTGCGCGAGATGCCTGTGGTGCCGGCCGCCTCCGGCGCTGCGGGTGCTGCGGGTGCGGCAGGCGCGGGGTCCTCCCAGACACTCAGGACCGTGCTGGTCACGGCCTCGGCCCAGGCCAGCCCCACCACCGAAGGCTCGGGCTCCTACACCACGCCGGCCACGGCGGCGGCCACGGGCCTGAGCCTGTCGCTGCGCGACACGCCGCAGTCCGTCAGCGTGCTCACGCGCCAGCAGATCGAGGACCAGGGCCTGCTCTCGCTCAACGACGCCATGCGCAGCGTCACCGGCATCCATGTCGTCAGCTCGGACAGCGACCGCTCGGACTTCTACTCGCGCGGCTTCTATGTGGACAACCTGCAGTACGACGGCGTGCCCACCTCCATCGGCCTGTCGTTCTACGGTGACTCGGGCACCGATACCACCATCTATGACCGCGTCGAAGTGGTGCGTGGCGCCACGGGCCTGCTCACGGGCGCGGGCAATCCGTCGGCCTCCATCAACATGGTGCGCAAGCACGCCAACAGCAAGGTGTTCACGGGCTCGGCCTCGGCCAGCGTGGGCTCGTGGAACCACCATCGCGGCACGGTGGACCTGTCCATGCCGCTGACGCAGGACGGCCGCATCCGCGCACGCGTCGCCGGCATGGCCGAAGAGCGCGACTCCCATGTGGATCTCTACCACGCGCGCAAGCAGGTCTTCTACGGCGTGATCGACGCCGACCTCACGCCCGACACCACGCTCAGCGTGGGCGCCGACTACCAGTCCAACCGGCCCACCGGCTCGACCTGGGGCGGCCTGCCGCTGGTCTTCACGAACGGCATGCCGGCCGACTGGAGCACCTCCAAGACCACGGCCGCGAACTGGACGCGCTGGAACAGCACCAACAAAAACATCTTCGCCAACCTGCAGCACCGCTTTGGCAACGACTGGAAGCTCAAGGCCAACTTCGTGCACCGCGACAGCGCCTACGACGCCAAGCTGCTGTACCTGATGCGCCAGCCCGACATCACCACCGGCCTGGGCATGGCAGCCCTGCCCAACTACTCCGAATACAGCTTCCAGCAAAACAGCGCCGACCTGCAGGTGACGGGCGGCTGGGAACTGGGCGGGCGCCGCCATGAGGCCGTTGTCGGCCTGAGCAGCAGCCGTGCCCGCGAGCACAAGGCCGGCCATGCGCGCACCAGCCCCCTGCAGGACGTGGGCAACTACTACCAATGGGACGGCTCCTATGCTGAGCCCACCTGGGGGCCGCTGACCACCAGCAGCCTGGACCACACGCGCCAGGATGCGCTGTACGGCGCGCTGCGCCTGTCGCTGGCCGATCCGGTCAAGCTCATCGTGGGCGGGCGCCAGAGCAGCTGGAAGGTGCGCAGCCTCAGCGAGGTGCGCGACCACAACGTCTTCATCCCCTACGCAGGCCTGGTGCTGGACCTGAGCGAAGGCTTCTCCGCCTATGCCAGCTACACCGACATCTTCCAGCCCCAGAACTACCGCGACCGCGGCGGCAGCTACCTGGACCCCGTGGCCGGCAAGAGCTTCGAGATCGGCATCAAGGGCGAGCACCTGGACGGCAGGCTCAACAGCTCGCTGTCCGTCTTCCGCATCCAGCAGGACAACGTGGCCCAGCTGGACGAAGGCCAGGTCGTGCCCGGCACCACCGACTTCGCCTACTACGGCGCCAAGGGCGTGACCAGCAAGGGCTTCGAGGCCCAGGTCTCGGGCGAGCTGGCCACGGGCTGGAACCTGTCGGCCGGCATTGCCCACACCGTCGCGCGTGACGCCCAGGGCCTGTCCATCAACGCCTGGGCGCCCAAGACCCAGGCCCAGCTGTTCACTTCCTACCGCCTGCCCGGTGGATGGAATCAGCTCACCGTGGGCGGCGGCCTGCAATGGCAAAGCCGCACCCGCGCCAGCGTCTTCGTGGCGGGCAATGACCTGGTCTTCGAGCAGAAATCTTTCGCCACCGCCAGCCTCATGGCGCGCTATGCCTTCAGCCCCAAGCTTTCGCTGCAGCTGAACCTGAACAACCTCTTCAACAAGAAGTACTACGTCAACATCGACGGCCAGGGCCAGTTCGGCACGCCGCGCCAGGCCATGGCGGTGTTGAACTACAAGTTCTGATTGGAGAGGGCGGCGGGGGCAACAGCGCAGGCCAACCGTTAGAATGCAAATGAGAATTGATCTCATATTTCGGGCCAGCCGCCCACGCATTCCTCCTCCCGCGCCATGCCTGCCGCCGAAACCTCCCTTCACCGCGAAGTCGCCACGCTCTACACCGACCACCACGGCTGGCTGCAGGGCTGGCTGCGCAAGAAGCTGGGCGATGTGCACCAGGCGGCCGATCTGGCGCACGACACCTTTGTGCGCCTGCTGGCGCGCGACGAGCCTGTGCAGGCGCGTGAGCCGCGCGCCTTCCTGACCACGGTGGCGCAGCGCGTGCTGGCCAACCACTACCGGCGCCAGCAACTGGAGCGCGCGTATCTGGAGGCGCTGGCCCAGGCGCCGCAGTCCTTTGCCATCTCGCCCGAGGAGCGCGCGCTGCTGCTGGAGGCGCTGGACGAGATCGACCGCATGCTCGACGGCCTGCCTGCTCCCGTGCGGCGGGCCTTTCTGATGGCCCAGCTGGACGGCATGAAGCAGGCCGACATTGCGCGCGAGCTGGGCCTGTCGCTGACCACCGTCAAGCGCTACCTGGTGCAGGCCGGCATGCACTGCTATTTCGCGGTGGATGCATGACGGCGCCGGGAGCCGGCCTGCCGCCCGAGGTAGCGCGCAGCGCCATCGAGTGGTGGCTGAAGCACCAGGATGGCCAGCTGTCCGATGAGTTGGCCCGCGAATGGCAAGCCTGGCAGGCCTGGCGCGCGGCCGATCCGCTGCACGAGCAGGCCTGGCAGCGCATCGCTGCCGTCAACCAGCGGCTGGCTGGGCTGGTGGCGCCGCCGCAATCACCGATAGCCCGGGCTGCGCTGGCTCCGCGTGGTTCCGCTCGCCGGCGCGTGATCCGGTCCCTGGCCGTTGCGGCCTTTGGTGCCGGCATTGCCTGGCAGCTGGAGCAGCGCTTGCCCTGGCAGGGCTGGGTGGCCGATGCACGCACGGCGCGGGGCGAGCGTCGGCAGATGGCGTTGCCGGACGGCACGCAGATCGTGCTCAACGGCGCCAGCGCGCTGGACATCGAATACGGTCCCCGGCACCGCCGCCTGCGCCTGTTGCAGGGCGAGGTGCTGGTCACCACGGCCAAGGACACCGAGCAGCCCGCCCGGCCCTTTGCCGTGCAGACCACTGCGGGCGAGGCGCTGGCCCTGGGGACGCGGTTTTCCGTGCGTGCGCTCGCGGATGGTGATTTCCAGGTGGGTGTGTTCGAGGGTGCCGTGCGCCTGACCCCCCGGCTGGCCGGCCACAGTGTGCTGGTGCTCAGCGCGGGCGAGCAGGCCACGCTGAGGGCCGATGGCGTCTCGCCAGCCATCGCCGTGCATGAGGACAGCACCGCCTGGACCGAGGGCATGCTGGTGGCGCGCGGCATGCCGCTGGCCCGGATGCTGCAGGCGCTGCAGCCGTACAGCGATGCGGCCCTGGCCTGCGAGCCCGAAGTGGCCGACCTGCGCATCTCCGGCACCTATCCGCTGGCCGATGTCCCGCGCGTGCTGGCCGTGATCGGTGCGCTGCCGGGACTGGAGCTGCGCTCCATGACGCGCTGGTGGGGCCGGCGCGAGGTGGTGGTGGGCAAGAAGGCGGCAGGGGCTTGAAGGGGTCTGCGCAGTTTTTTTGAAGAAATCTGCGCCCGGGGTGGTCTGTTTCGAGAACTCGCGGGACATGGAGGAAGAGGGGGGCTTGCCATGCCGGGCCCGCCCATCGATTCGTCCATCCATCCGTTTGTCTTTTCCTTCCAGGCCCAGTCCTTCGCACACCATGGCATATCCCGCAGCGCCCCGGCGCTTTCCCTGCGCCTTGCGCCCCTCCGTCGTCCCGTCCCGTGGCCTGTTGCTGGCTTTGGCCTGCGCGGGGCTGGGCAGCAACCTGTGGGCGCAGGCGCCTTCGCCTTCCGTCAACACCACGGCCGCCACAGCACCCACACGCAGCTACCAGATTCCGGCGGGCACGCTGGAGGACGCGCTCAACCGCTTCGGGCGCGATTCGGGTTTGCTGCTGTCCTTCACCCAGGAACAGGTCCAGGGCCTGCGCAGCCCGGGGCTGCAGGGCAGCCACACCGCGCAGGCCGGCCTGGCTGCGCTGCTGCAGGGCACGGGGCTGGAGGCGGCGGTGCAGCCGCAAGGCGGCTATGTGCTGCGCCAGCGCGCCGTGCCCGATGCCCGGGCGCCAGACGTTGCCCCGCGCGCGGTGTCGCTGGCCGAGGTGCGCGTGGCCGCGCGCCGCGCCGGTGACGGCACGACCGAAGGCACGGGCTCCTACACCAGCCGCGTGACCAGCATTGCCTCCAAGACGGACCAGTCGTTCCGCGAGATTGCGCAGTCGGTATCGGTGGTCACACGCGAACAGCTCGACGACCAGCGCGTGACCGATGTGACCGAGGCCCTCAAGCTCACGCCCGGCGTGGTCGTGGCCAATACCGTGGGCGACTTCTATTCGCGGGGCTTTCAGATCACCAGCATGCAGATCGACGGCGGCGCGCCGCTGGCTTTGGGCGCCTATACCTATTCGCCGCAGCAGGACATGGCCTTCTACGACCGCGTCGAAGTCATGCGCGGCGCCTCGGGCCTGCTGGGCGGCGTGGGCGATCCGGGCGGCATCATCAACCTGGTGCGCAAGAAGCCGCTGGCCCAGCGGCAGTTCAAGGCCGCGCTGTCGGCTGGCTCCTGGAGCCGGCGCGGCGTGGAGCTCGATGCCAGCGCGCCGCTGGCCGACGACGGCCGCGTGCGCGGCCGCGCCGTGCTGTCCTACCACAAGGGTGACTCCTACATGGACCTGCGCAGCAGCGAAAAGCCCTCGCTCTACGGCGTGTTGGAGGCCGACCTCACGCCCGACACCCTGCTGACCGTGGGCGGCAGCTACGGAAAGACCCATGAGAACGGCGACTATGCCGGCCTGCCGCGCTTTGCCGACGGCAGCAGCCTGGGCCTGCCGCGCCACACCAACTTCACCCAGCCCTGGGCCTATTACGACTACGAGACCAAGGAGCTGTTCGCCCAGCTCGAGCACAAATTCGACAACCGCTGGAAGGCCAAGCTCAACGTCTCGCGCGTGGAGACCGAGCTGGACCGCTTCTGGGTCTACATGGGCGGCGCCATCAACCCGCAGACCCTGGCGGGTGCGGTCTGGCGCGGCGGCCACATCCAGTCCGGCAATACGCAGGAGGTGGTGGACCTGAGCCTGGGTGGTCCCTTCCAGCTCATGGGCCGCACGCATGAATTGCTGCTGGGCGCGGACTGGCAGCGCGTGGAAAGCTTCTGGCAAAGCGCCAATTTCACGGGCAGCGGCACCGTGGCCAGCAATCCGTTTGCTCCCAGCATCTGGACGCCGCCCACGGAAACCTACTTCAACACCCGCTACGGCCCCTGGGGCCAAAAGCAGATGGGCGGCTATGGCGTGCTGCGCCTGCATCCCACGGACAGGCTGCACCTCATCCTGGGTGCGCGCGCCAGCCGCTACGACTTCCAGCAGTCGATCTGGAACCTGGATGCGCAGGGCAACCGCACGCCCTGGTCGAACACGCCGTTCAAGGAACCCACCAAGATCACGCCCTATGGCGGGGTGATCTATGACCTGAACAGCCAGTGGTCGGCCTATGCCAGCTATTCGTCCATCTTCAAGCCGCAGGCGCTGAGCATGGCCGGCCCGGCGCCGGGCACCTCGCTGCCGCCGGTCAAGGGCGCCAGCTACGAGGCCGGCCTCAAGGGCGAGCTGATGGACGGGCGGCTGAACGCCACCTTCAGCCTCTTCAATGTGGAGCGCACGGGCACGGCCGTGGTGGACCCGCGCTACGAGACCAGCAACAGCCGCTGGAGCGGCAACTGCTGCTACCTGGCACAGGGCAAGGTCACCAGCCGGGGCTTCGACATGGAGCTGGGCGGCGAGCTGCAGCCCGGCTGGCAGCTGGCAGCGGGCTACACCTTCAACAACACCCGCGACCGCAGCACCGAAAAGACCTACAGCAGCATCACGCCGCGCCACCTGTTCAAGCTGTCCACGGCCTATACGCTGCCGGGCGAGCTGTCGCGCTGGAAAGTGGGCGGCAGCGCCCAGATCCAGAGCACGCACTACGTCAGCGGCACGGCGCTGTCGGCGGCGGGCACGTCCGTGCCCTTTGACTTCACGCAGGGCGGCTACGCGCTGTGGAATGCCATGGTGCAGTACCGCATCGACCCGCGCTGGACGGTCACGCTGAACATCAACAACCTGCTCGACAAGACCTACTACCAGACCCTGGGCACAACGTTCAGCAACAACCTGTATGGCGCACCGCGCCACGCCATGCTCACGCTGCGCGGCAGCTTCTGAGGACGGCGGCGCAGGCGTTCGGGCCGCCGTTGTGCAGCCAGCGGCCTTGCGGGGGATCACACCACGCGCCGGGCCTCCACCTTCACATGGCCGGCCAGCAGGTCGGCGCTGTCGCGGATGGCGCACAGCGCATGGGCCAGGGCCTGCTGGCTGTGGTGCTCCTGCGGTGCATGCACTGCCGCCAGGGCCAGTTGCGCCAGGGCCGAGATCTCGGTGCAGTTTTCCTGCACGCTGCCGTGGATCTTGGTGATGGCGCTGGTCAACTGGTGCAGGCTGGGTGGCTGTGTCCTGAGGGTGTCCTTGTCCATGGCCATGCCTCAGCCCTGCGGGCGCACCGGCTCTTGGGTGCGGCAGTCGAGCAGGTGCGCCATGGCCTTGGCAGCTGCCTCGGCCGCTTCGGCGCGGCGCATCTCGGCCGCGTCTTCAAACCCGCAGCCCATGGCCTGGGCCTCGGTGCCGGCGTAGTCGGCCAGTGTCTCGGCGCTGTCGCGGATGCTTTGAAGGGCGCGGGCCACCACGTCCATGTGGCGATGGCCCTTGGGCGTCTCCAGCCATGCCAGTGCCAACTGGGCGATGGAGGAGATCTCTGCACAGCCTTGCTGCACGAGATGGTCCACCTGGGTGAGGGCATTGGACAGCTGCCGGGTGCTGTGGCTGTCCGTGGCGGGGGTGGGTTGGGCGGGGTTCATGCCTGGGCCCTCCGTGTGGAAGGGGCGGCGCCAAAAGAGGGCGCGCAGGCGAGTGCCAGAGAAACGGCAGTCATGTTTCCGTGCTCCTTACTGAGACTGAAACCACCGACTCCGCGTTTTGAAGCACGAAACAGGTGGACGGGATGTTCAAAACACACAGCAAGATGTGCGGACGCCCTTACGGGTAGCCCCATCCCGCCCGAAACCGCAGGGGCGTGGACGAGCGTCCACAGCCCGGAATCCAGACGTGACAAGGCCTCGCTTTCGGGGAGGCAGCACCGCTTACTAAATGGGTGTTTTGAAGCACCGGCCCCGTGACAGGGGGCTGGTGCGGATGATAGCGCGTGCGGCGTGCGCAAAGTCGCTTCGCGGCCCGTCGCACCTTGCAATCGCGCCCTTTCAGGGATGGCCCAGGAACCGCTGAAAGAGCCCGGCATGCATTGCGTTTATTGAGAATGATTCTTCTTTGCGCGGTTATGATCCAGCCCCATGGATTTGTCCGCCTCCTTCACCCGCGCTCTGCTTTCCGGCTTTGACCGGGCCTATGCCGACCTGGTGCGTGCCGCCACGCGCAGCACGGGCAGCCGCGAGGAGGCGGGCGACCTGGTGCACGACACCTGGCTGCGGCTGGCGGAACACGCGCGCAGCGCCCCGGCCGAGGCCGCAGACTTGGCCGGGGCCGGGAATCCGGCCCAGATGCCGCGCGACGCCACGGCCTATCTGGCCGTGATGGCCCAGCACATGGCGCTGGATGCGCACCGCCGCCGCCAGCGCCATGCCCGCTACCTGGGCGAGGCGGCAGTCCATGAACAACTGGCGCCCAGCCATGCGCCCGATGTGGCCGACTCCGTCATGTACCGCCAGGCGCTGGCCGTGCTGGAGTCCGCCTTGCACAGCCTGCCCGAGCGCTGCCGGGCCGCCTTCATCGCCCACCGCGTGCAGGGCGAGCGCCAGCCCGAGATCGCCGAGCGCCTGGGCGTCAGCCTCAACACCGTGGAGCGCGACCTGATCCAGGCCAGTGCCTGCATAGAGGATGCGCTGCACCGCTGGCGCGGTACGCGGCCAGGCGTCGCCGTTGCGCGACATGCAGGTCGGCGGCGCAGCCTGGCCGCGCTGCTGGGCGTGGCCGGTTTCGGCCTGGGCGGCAGCCTGGGCTGGCAGCAATGGCGGCTCTACCGCGACACGCATGTGCAGTGGCAGGCCGGCTGGTCCAGCCTGCGCGGCCAGCAGGTGCGCCATGGCCTGCCCGATGGCTCCAGCCTGCTGCTGGACGCGCTCAGCAGCGCGCAGGTGGAGTATTTCGCCACGCGGCGCGTGGTGCAGCTGACGCAGGGCGCAGCCTTCTTCGAGGTGGAGCGGGACGAGGACCGGCCCTTCACCGTGCAGGCCGGCGGCGTGCGCGTCACCGTGCTGGGCACGCGCTTCGGCGTGGAACTGGCCACGGGCGCCCAGGGGCAGGAGCGGGTCACGGTGCAGGTGGAGTCGGGGCGTGTGCGCGTGCAATCCGATGCGGATGGCGGGCGCTTCTATGAATTGTCTGCAGGGCAGGGCCTGCGCCTGGAAGGCACGGTGGCCACGCAGACCCGGGGCGATGCGGGGCAGGCGGCCTCCTGGCGGCATAGCGAGCTGGTGTTTGCCGATGCCACGCTGGGCGAGGCCCTGGCGCGGCTGTCACGCTATGCGCCGTTCGACCTGCAGGCCACGCCGGAGGCCGCGCGCCTGCCGCTGAGCGGGCGCGTGCGCATCGCCAAGGCCCATGCCTGGGTGCGGGCGCTGCCCCATGCGCTGCCGGTGCAAGTGCGCAGGCAGGCCGATGGCGGCCTGCTGGTGGCCGCGGCGGGCTGAGGCGTGACGGTGGCAAGAGCAACTGCATGCGCACGGCAGCGGGGCGCACATTGTTTTTCAGGAGTTTTCCTGGCCAGTCGTCATGGCAGTGATCCCTGTGGGTCCCTTCCATCACTGCCAAGGACGATTTCCATGCATCCGCTTTTCCCTTCTTCGGGCGCCTGCCGCGCCGCCCTCCATCCGCTGGCCCATGCCGTGCTCTGCCTGGGCCTGGCCATGCCGCTGCAGGCGGCGCTGGCCCAGCCGGCCGCACAGACGCTGCGCTTCGACATAGCGGCGCAGCCGCTGGCCAGCGCGCTGGACCAGTTCGCGCGGCAGGCCGGGCTGCAGCTGGTGTTCACGCCCTCGCTGGCCGCCCAGCGGCAGGCGCCGGCCGTACGGGGCGAGCTGCCGCTGCGCCAGGCGCTGGATGATTTGCTGGCCGGCAGCGGCCTGCAGGGCCATGTGCAAGAGGGCACGCTGACCGTGCAGCCCGTCGCCGCCATCGAAAAGACGCTGGCCGAAGTGCGGGTGAGCGCGCGCCGGGCCATCGACGGCACGACCGAGGGCACGGGCTCGTACACCAGCCGCGTGACCAGCATCGCCTCCAAGACGGACCAGTCGTTCCGCGAGATCCCGCAATCGGTGTCGGTGATCACGCGCCAGCAGCTCGACGACCGCCGCATGACCGACATCCGCGACGCGCTGGCCGCCACGCCCGGCATCACCACCAGCCAGATCAATTTCGACTCCACCTATTTCTATTCGCGCGGCTTCCAGATCGACAGCATGCAGATCGACGGCGGCGCGCCGCTGAACATCGCCCAGTACACCTACAGCGTCAACCAGAGCATGGACTTCTACGACCGCGTGGAGGTGATGCGCGGTGCCTCGGGCCTGCTGGGCGGCGTGGGCGACCCGGGCGGCATCATCAACATCGTGCGCAAGAAGCCGCTGGCCGAGCCGCGCTTCGTGGTGCAGCAGTCCATCGGCAGCTGGAACAACTACCAGACCATGGTGGATGCCACGGGGCCGCTGGCCCTTGATGGCCGGGTGCGCGGCCGGGCCGTGCTGTCCTACCAGGACACGGACCAGTTCGTGGACATCAAGCACACGCGCGCTCCCCAGTTCTACGGCGTGGTCGAGGCGGACCTGACGCCCGACACCCTGCTGACCGTGGGCATGAGCCGCAGCAAGATCCGCACGCGCGGCGATGGCGGCGGCGACGTGCCGCGCTACAGCGACGGCAGCGATATCGGCCTGCCGCGCCACACCAGCTTCACCCAGCCCTGGGCCACGGGCCGCAAGGACAACAGCGAGCTGTTCGGCGCGCTGGAGCACCGTTTTTCCGCACGCTGGAAGGGCAAGCTCAACCTGACCCGCAGCAAGTCCAGCTATGACGGCTCCACGGTGTTCGGCTACGGCGCGCTGGACCCCGCAACCGGCCTGGGCGTGAACTGGAACGGCGGCGGCCACTACCTGTACGAGAACCGGCAGACCGTGCTGGACGCCAGCCTGGCCGGCAGCTTCGACCTGGGCGGGCGCACGCACGAAATCCTGCTGGGCATGGACCGGCAGAAGGTGGAGAGCTTCTGGAACGTGGGCTATTCCACCGATGCCACGGGCGTGGAGCCCATCGATGTCTACAACCCCGGCGCCTGGCGCCCGGCGCCGGCCGGCGAGATCTCGCGCCGCTACAACCCCTGGGGCCAGGACCAGTCGGGCGGCTATGGCGTGCTGCGCCTGCATCCGACGGACCGCCTGCATGTGATCGTGGGCGCGCGCTATGCCAAGTACCGCTTCAACCAGGTCTATGAGTCGCTGAATGCGGCGGGCCAGTGGGAATTGGCATCGGGCAGCCGCTTTTCCGAGCCGGCCAAGTTCACGCCGTATGGCGGGGTGATCTATGACCTGAACAACCAATGGTCGGCGTATCTGAGCTATTCCTCGATTCTCAAGCCGCAGGCGCTGTCCAAGTCGGGGCCTCCTCCGGGCAATTCGCTGGACCCGGTCAAGGGCAAGAGCTATGAGGCCGGTTTCAAGGGCGAATTGGCCGATGGCCGGCTCAATGCCACATTCAGCCTTTTCAACGTGGTTCGCACGGGCACGGCGGTGACGGATACGCGCTATCCGAGCAATCACGAGGAATGGTCGGGCAATTGCTGCTTTCTGCCGCAGGGCAAGGTGACCAGCCGCGGCTTTGACGCCGAGATCGGCGGCGAGCTGCGCCCCGGCTGGCAGATCGCGGCCGGCTACACCTACACCACCACGCGCGACAAGACCGAGGATGCGCCCTACAGCAGCATCACGCCGCGCCATCTGCTCAAGTTGTCCACGGCCTATGTGCTGCCGGGCGAGCTGTCGCGCTGGAAGATTGGCGGCAGCGCCCATATCCAGAGCAAGCACCATGTGCGCGATACGCTGTATGACGCCGACTGGAATGAAGTCGGCCGCTACAACTTCACCCAGGGCGGCTATTCGGTCATCAATGCGATGGTGCAGTACCGGATCGATCCGCGCTGGACGGTTTCCCTGAATCTCAACAATATCTTTGACAAGACGTACTACCAGACCGTGGGCTATGCGAGCGGCGGCAATTTCTATGGAAAGCCGCGCAATGCGGTGCTGACGCTGCGCGGCACCTTCTGAGGGCCGGGGCGGGGTCCAGGAGGGCCCGCCCCAGTCCGACCCAGGCCACTGGCCGCAATGGCGAAAACCATTGCGGCTGGCCTTTTTTTCGATCTCGTTTGTCATGTATGAGGAGGGCCTTGAAGGCCGCCGCATCACGGCATCCGTTTTGGCCCCTTGTTTGCACGCATTCGTGCGTTCCTGTGCTTATCCGAATACCCATTACATGCCCCAATCCCAACCCGCTGATCCTGCAGATATCACCCAGGCCGACAGGCCCGTCCATCCGGGCCTGCTTGTCCTGTCCCGCCTGCTGGCCGCCGTCTTCGGCGGCTATGCGCTGGCCAGCGCGCTGGCGGCCTTCCTGGCCGCTGCGCTGCCCGGCGCGCGTGTCGATGCCGTGATCGCCGGCATGCAGTGGAGCTTTGCGCTGCACGCGCTGGCGGTGATCTGGGCGTTCTCGCCGGTTTCTGCGGGCCGGGTCTGGCTGGGGTTGCTGGTGCCTGCGGCCCTGATGGGCGGCGCCGCGCTGCTGCTGGCGCGCAATGGCGGGGGCGTTTGAGATGGCCAAGGCGCAGATCAGCAAGGTCCCCGGCAGCGGCGCTGCCACGGGCGGTTTCCGCCAGGCCCAGGCCTGGCTGCATACCTGGTGCGGGCTGTGGTTTTCGTGGCTGCTGTTCGCGGTGTTCCTCACGGGTTCGCTGGCCGTGTTCCAGGAAGCCATCACGCACTGGATGACGCCCGAGCACCATGCCGAGGAGGCGGCCGAGGCGGCAGCGCGCGCCGCCGTGCCGGCCGGGCAGGGTGCGGACCTGGGCCAGCGCCTGGCCTGGGGCGCGGCCTACATGCAAAAGCACCACCAGGGTGCGCAGATGTGGGAGATCTGGCCGTCCGACGACAAGGGTGGCGGCGACCTGCGTGTCTACTGGTTCGACGCCAACCGCCAGTACGCCGATGCCGAGCTGGACACCGCCACGGGCGAGGAAATGGGGGCCGGCCACGGCCACGGTGCCGCGCGCGCCACCATGGGCGGCAACCATTTCGTGGACTTCCACTATGAACTGCATGCAGGGCAGGTGGGGCTGTGGGTGATCGGCATTGCCGCCATGGCCATGCTGGTGGCCCTGGTCAGCGGCGTGATCACGCACAAGCGCATCTTCAAGGACTTCTTCACCTTTCGCGCACGCAAGGGCCAGCGCAGCTGGCTGGACGCGCACAACGCCGTGGCGGTGCTGACGCTGCCCTTCCAGTTCATGATTGCCTATACCGGCATCGCCATCTCCAGCCTGAGCTTCATGCCCGTTGGCGTCTGGACGGTCTATGGCACGGACCAGGCTGCCCGCACGGCCTTCATCGCCGACATGAACGAGGCCGGACCGCCCGCGCTGTCCGGCAAGCCCCTGGCGGTGCCCGATCTGGAGCCCTTTGTGCGGCGCGGCCAGGAGCTGATGGGCCAGGCGGTGCGCGCGGTGGTCGTCAACCATCCCGGCGATGCATCGGCACGCATCGGCGTCTACGGCTGGAACAGCGATGACCGTGCACATCAGCGCCTGAGCCCCAATTCGGGCATGGCCATGTTCTCGGCCGCCACGGGCGAGGTGCTGCAGGTACGCCTGCCCGGCGGCGCCGACGGCGGCACCCCCTCGCTGGCCCAGGCGGTCATGGGTGGGCTGCACATGGTCAAGTTCGGCGGGCTGGCCATGAAGTGGCTGTACTTCCTGTGCGGCCTGGCGGGCGCGGCCATGATGGCCACGGGCGCCATCCTCTTCATGGTCAAGCGCCGCAGCCGCCACCAGGGCGAGTTCGGCAGCGCCACGGCGCGCGTGTACCGGCTGATCGAGGGCCTGAACGTCGCGGCCATCGCCGGGCTGGGCCTGGGCTGCATCGGCTACCTGTGGGCCAACCGCCTGGTGCCCGTGGGCCTGGCGCACCGCGATGACTGGGAGCTGGCCGTGTTCTTCGGGCTGTGGGGCCTGGCGCTGGTGCATGCGCTGGCCTGCGCGCCAGCGACGGCCTGGCGCCAGCAGATGGGCCTGCTGGCCATGCTGTGCCTGCTGCTGCCGCTGCTCAACTGGATCACCGTGGGCGAGCCGCTGTGGGCCCACATGCGGGAGGGCGACTGGGAAAGCGCCGGGGTGGAACTGTTCTGTCTGGCCACGGGGCTGGCGGCCGCCTGGGCCTGGCGCTGGCTGGCGCGGCGCGGCGCGGGTGCCGCCGCCAAGGCAAGGACGGCCAAGGGGCAGGCCGCCGTAGCCGGCCCCTCGGAGGTGCAGGCATGAGCACGTTGCACGCATCCCTGGCCGCACTGGCCCTGGCCTTTGCAGGCATGGCGGCCCTGGCCTTTGCCATGGACCGCCACTACGAACAATTGACCGGCGCGCGCGAGCTGCCGGCCCGCCGCGGCCCGCAGTTGCGCGGCCTGGGCACGGCGCTGCTGGCGCTGGCCCTTGTGCCCGTTGTCTCGGGCTGGGGCGGCACGGTGGGCTCGGTGGCCTGGCTGGGCTTTGTGTCCGCCGGCGCGCTGATGGCCGTGGCCCTGATCAGCGCCCATGCGCGCTGGGCGGCGCGGCTGGCCTGGTTGGCTGGCGTGCTTGCCGTGGCGGATTTGGCGTGGATTGTTTTCAGTTTCGGTACTACGGGGTTTTTCAGATGAGTTTCCTGCTTTCGTTCCAGTTCGGGGTGTGTGTGGTCGGGAGGCAAGCATGACGCGCACGCAGCAACGCTGGAAAGCCATCGCCGTGGCGGTGGTCCTGTTGGCGGCGGCCGGGGGCGCGGCCGCCTGGTGGTCCAGCCGGCCTGCCGTGGCCTACCAGACCGAGACCGTGGCGCGCACCGACATCGAGTCCACCGTCACGGCCATCGGCACGCTGCAGCCGCGCCGCTATGTGGACGTGGGCGCCCAGGTGTCGGGCCAGGTCACCCGGCTGCGCGTGGAGCCCGGCGCCCAGGTGGAGAAGGGCGCACTGCTGGTGGAGATCGATCCCAGCGTGCAGCGCGCCACGGTGGATGCGGGGCGTGCCTCGCTGGCGGGCCTGCGCGCACAGCTGGCCGAGCAGCAGGCGCTGCGCAAGCTGGCCGAGCAGCAGCTCACGCGCCAGCGCCAGCTGGCCCGCGACGGGGCCACGCGCGAGGAAGACCTGCAGACCGCAGAAGCCAACCTGGCCGCAGCCGGCGCTCGCATGGAGCATCTGAAGGCCCAGATCGACCAGACCCAGGCCACGCTCAAGGCCGACGAGGCGCGCCTGGGCTATACGCGCATCTACGCGCCCATGGCGGGCACCGTGGTGTCGGTGGAGGCACGTGAGGGCCAGACGCTGAACGCCACCTACCAGACGCCCAACATCCTGCGCATTGCCGACCTGTCGGCCATGACGGTGTGGACCGAAGTGTCCGAGGCCGACGTGCGCCGCGTGCGCGACGACATGCCGGTGTACTTCACCACGCTGGGCGGCGCCGACCAGGCCAGGCCCCGGCGCTGGTCCAGCAAGGTGCGCCAGGTGCTGCCTTCGCCCTCTACCAGCCAGGCGCCGGCCGGCGGCAATGCGGGCCAGGCGCCTGCGCCCGCCACCAAGGCCGTGGCCTATACCGTGCTGTTCGATGTGGACAACGAGGACGCCGAGCTGATGCCCCAGATGACGGCCCAGGTGGTCTTCGTCACCGGACGGGCCGCGCAGGCGCTGACCGTGCCGCTGATGGCCGTGGCCGACAAGGCGGGAACGACTGACAAGGCAGAGAAGGCAGAGAACGCCGAGAAGGCCGAGAAGGCCGGCAGCACGCAGACCGTGCGCGTGCTGGACGCCAAGGGCCAGCCCGAGCAGCGCACCGTGCGCCTGGGCGTGCGCAGCCGCCACCAGGCCGAGGTGCTGGAGGGCCTGCAGGAAGGCGAGCGCGTCATCGTCGGCGAGACGCCTCTGGACCGTGGCCCGCGGTGGCTGCAATGGTGATGGCGCAGGGCATGCAGGCCGGCGCGCCGCTGACCGCACCGCTGATCGAGCTGCGCGGCATCACCAAGCACTACGGCGGCGGCGACAGCGGCCAGCCCGCCGTCACCGTGCTGCACGGCATCGACCTGGAGATACGCGCGGGCGAGTTCGTGGCCGTGGTGGGCAGCTCGGGTTCGGGCAAGTCCACGCTGATGAACATCCTGGGCTGCCTGGACCGGCCCAGCGAGGGCAGCTACCACTTCCAGGGCCAGGACGTGGCCACGCTGGACTCGGACGCGCTGGCCTGGCTGCGGCGCGAGGCCTTCGGCTTCGTCTTCCAGGGCTACCACCTGATCGCCAGCGAAAGCGCCAGCGAGAACGTGGAAATGCCTGCCATCTACGCGGGCCTGCCCAAGGAAGAGCGCGTGCGGCGTGCCCGTGCGCTGCTCGAGCGCCTGGGCCTGGGCTCGCGCCTGGGCAACCGGCCCAACCAGCTGTCGGGCGGGCAGCAGCAGCGCGTGTCGATTGCGCGTGCGCTGATGAACGGCGGCCAGATCATCCTGGCCGACGAGCCCACGGGCGCGCTGGACTCGCACAGCGGCGCCGAGGTCATGGCCCTGCTGCGCGAGCTGGCCGATGCGGGCCACACCATCATCCTCATCACCCACGACCGCACTGTGGCCGCCCAGGCGCGCCGCGTGATCGAGATCAGCGACGGCCGCATCACCAGCGACAGCCAGCGCGACGATGCCGCAAACGGGGTGAATGCGGGCGCCGCTGCCCTGCCGCTCACGCCGCAGCGCAGCAGCGCCGGCGCGCCCTGGCTGGCCGAGCTGTTCGAGGCCGCGCGCAGCGCCTGGCGCGGCATGCGCATGAACCGCGTGCGCACCAGCCTGACCTTGCTGGGCATCGTCATCGGCGTGGCCTCGGTCATCGTGATGCTGGCCATTGGCGAGGGCGCGCGGCGCAAGGTGGTCGAGCAGATGGGGACCATGGGCACGGCCATCCTCTACATGGGCAGCAAGCCGCCGGCCACGGGCGGGCCGGCCGGGCAGATGACCGAGGAAGACCTGGCCGCCGTGCGCGAACTGCCCGAGATACGGCGCGTCATGCCCGTGATCGGCGACCCCATCACCGTGCGCTACGGCAAGGCCGACAAGCAGATCTACGTGTTCGCCGCCAGCGAGGAGATGCCCCTGGTGCACCACTGGAAGGTAGCCCAGGGCCGCTACTACACCGAGGCCGAGGACCGCGATCTGGCGCCCCTGGTGGTTCTGGGCCACAAGGCGCACCAGCACTTCTTCCCCGACACGCCCAACCCGCTGGGGCGCCAGCTGATCATCGGCACATCGGCCTTCGAGGTCATCGGCGTGATGAGCGAGCGCGGCGCGGACTCGGGCGCGCAGAACTATGACGACATGGTCTTCATTCCCTACCGCTCGGGCCGGGCGCGCGTCTACCAGTCGCAGACCCAGCCCGACTATGTGGTGATCGAGGCCATGTCCTCCGACGTGGTGCACGAGGCGGAGGAGGCCATGCGCAAGCTGCTGCTGGCGCGCCACGGCGGGCGTGAGGACTTCGGCATTGGCAATGCGGCGGCGCGCATCCAGGCCGAGGCGGCCACGCGCCAGAGCATGGCGGTGATGCTGGGGCTGATTGCCGCCGTCTCCCTGGTGGTGGGCGGCATCGGCGTGATGAACGTGATGCTGATGACGGTGCGCGAGCGCACGCGCGAGATCGGCATCCGCATGGCCACGGGCGCGCGCCAGCGCGACATCCTGCGCCAGTTCCTGACCGAGGCCAGCCTGGTCACTTTCGTGGGCGGCACGGTGGGCCTGCTGGCCGGGCTGGCCGTGGGCGTGGTGCTCATCGTGGCGGGCGTGCCCGTGGTGTTTTCGGTGCGCGCCATGCTGGGCGCCTTTGCCTGCGCCGTGGTGACGGGCCTGGTGTTCGGCTACATGCCTGCCAAGACGGCGGCGCGGCTGGACCCGGTGCGTGCGCTGGCGGGAGAGTGAGATGAAAGACATGAACGACAAGACGCTGGGAAATGCGCGCCTGGGCTGCATCGCCCTGGCCCTGGCTGCGCTGGGCGGTTGCGCCGCGCAGCAGACGATGCCGGACCGGGAGGCGCCTGCGCTGGCCGCTTCCTGGAAGCAGCAGGGCGAAGCCGTCCCTGCCTCTGTTTCACCGCAGTGGTGGCAGGCCTTTGGCAGCGCAGAACTGGGCGGCGTGGTGCAGGCCGCCCAGGACCAGAGCCTGGACATGGCTGCCGCCATGGCCCGCGTGCGCCAGGCCGAGGCGGCCACGCGCCAGGCAGGCGCGGCGCTGCTGCCGTCGCTCAGCGGCGAGCTGCGCGCCCAGCGCATGAACCATGCACAGGTGGCGGGCGGGCAGGCCAGCGTCTATGGCGCCGCGCTGACGGCCTCGTATGAGGTGGACTTTTGGGGCCGCAACCGCGCCACGCGCGATGCGGCGGCGGCGGCCTGGCAGGCCAGCCGGTTCGACCAGGACACGGTGCGCCTCACGGTCACCGCCCAGGTGGCCCATGGCTGGCTGCAGGCCGTGGCGCTGCGTGAGCGCCAGGCCATTGCGGCGCGCAATGTGGCCAATGCCGAGCGGCTGCTGGGCCTGGTGGAGTCCCGCGCGCGCGCAGGCGCCGCCACCCAGCTGGAGTTGGCCCAGCAACGCGGCCTGGTGGCCAGCCAGCGCCAGGCCCTGGCCACGCTGCGCCGCCAGGGCGAGGATGCCGATGCAACGCTGGCCGTGCTGCTGGGCCAGGCCCGCCGCCCCGCGCTGGCCACGGATTCGCTGCAAGCCCTGCAACTGCCCGAGATCGGCCCAGGCCTGCCCACGCAACTGCTGCAGCGGCGCCCTGACATTGCCAGTGCTGAGGCGCAACTGACCGCCGCCAGCGCCAACCTGCAGGCCGCCCGTGCGGCGCTGTGGCCCCGGCTGACCCTCACGGGCAGCGCGGGCACCAGCGCGGGCCGCGCCAGCGACTGGCTGCGCGAGCCGGTCTATTCGCTGCTGGCCGGACTGGCCGGCCCCATCTTCGACGGCGGTCGGCTGGCGGCCGAACGCGATGGCGCCCAGGCCCGGCGCGAGGAACTGCTGGCCGGCTATTACAAGTCCATCGTCGCCGCCTATGGCGATGTGGACCTGGCGCTCAACGCCGTCCACGGCCTGAAGGCCCAGGCCGAGGCCCAGGCCGAGGTGCTGGCCCAGGCCCGCCAGGCCGTGTCGCTGGCCGAGCTGCGCTACAAGGCCGGGGCGGAAAGCCTGCTGTCCCTGCTGCAGGCCCAGACCACGCTGTACGCGGCCCAGGACGATGCCGTGCTGCAGCGCCTGCTGCAGCTGCAGGCGCGCGTGGCGCTGTACCGGGCGCTGGGCGGGGGATGGGAGGCGCCTGCCATGGGCGCTGAAATGCCGGAAAGGCAGGCACAAAAAAGCCAGGGGGCATTGCCACCTGGCTGAGAGGTGAGGGCCAGGGCCGCCACCCGATCCTGTCGGGTGCGCGGCCTCAGGCCTCAGGCTTGAAGCCTGCTCAGCTGCCGCGCGTGATGGGCACGCCGGCATCCTTGCCGTAGGCGCCGTACTTGCCCAGCTCCCACTTGGCGATGGCGTTGCGGTGCACTTCGTCCGGGCCGTCGGCAAAGCGCAGCGTGCGCGCGTGGGCGTAGGCGCTGGCCAGCGGGAAGTCGTCGCTCATGCCGCCGCCGCCGTGCACCTGCATGGCCCAGTCGATGACCTGGCAGGCCATGCTGGGGGCCACGACCTTGATCATGGCGATCTCGCTGCGTGCCACCTTGTTGCCGGCAATGTCCATCAGCCAGGCGGCCTTGAGCGTGAGCAGGCGCGCCATGTCGATGCGGCAGCGTGCCTCGGCGATGCGTTCCTGCGTCACGGTCTGCTGCGCCACGCTCTTGCCGAAGGCGATGCGCGAGCTGGCGCGCTTGCACATCAGCTCCAGCGCGCGCTCGGCCAGGCCGATCAGGCGCATGCAGTGGTGGATGCGGCCGGGGCCAAGGCGGCCCTGGGCGATCTCGAAGCCACGGCCCTCGCCCAGCAGGATGTTGCCAGCGGGCACGCGCACGTTCTCGAAGTACATCTCCATGTGGCCGTGCGGCGCGTCGTCATAGCCCATGACGTTGAGCGGACGCACGATGCGGATGCCGGGCGCGTCGCCGGGCACGATGATCATGCTTTGCTGCGAGTGCTTGGGCGCATCGGGGTCGGTCTTGCCCATGGTGATGAAGACCTGGCAGCGCGGATCGCCGGCACCCGAGATCCACCACTTGTGGCCGTTGATCACGTACTCGTCGCCCTGGCGCTCGATGCGGGTGCAGATGTTGGTGGCGTCGGAGGAGGCCACCTCGGGCTCGGTCATGGCGAAGGCCGAGCGGATCTTGCCCTCCAGCAGCGGCTTGAGCCAGCGCTCCTTGAGTTCGGTGCTGCCGTAGCGCGCAATGGTCTCCATGTTGCCGGTGTCGGGCGCCGAGCAGTTGAACACCTCGCTGGACCATGGCACGCGGCCCATGATCTCGGCCAGCGGCGCGTATTCCTGGTTGGTCAGGCCGCCGCCCTTGTAGCCAGCGGCCTCGGCGCTGTCCACGGGCAGGAACAGGTTCCACAGGCCTTGCTCCCGGGCCTTGACCTTGAGCTTCTCGATGGTCTGCAGCGGCGTCCAGCGCTTGCCTGCGGCGGTGTTGGCTTCCATCTCGGCGGCATAGTCCTTTTCGCCGGGATAGATGTGCTCGTCCATGAACTTCAGCAGGCGTTCCTGCAGGTCCTTGGTCTTGGGCGAATATTCAAAGTCCATGGATGCGCTCCTTCTCTTGGCTTGTCGCTTGTGGTGGAAACGGGGTGATCGGTGAGTGTTGGGTGCTGGTCTGGATGGCTCAGCTGCGCTGGGCAAAGGACCAGGCCAGCTCGGCCATGGGCCGGGCGGTGTCGCCCGAGGCCTTGGCCTGGGCGCTGGAGGCCGTGCCGGCCTCCACGCGCTTGGCGATGCCTTGCAGGATGGCCGCGATGCGGAACATGTTGTAGGCCATGTAGAAGTTCCAGTCGGCGCGCAGCGTGTCCACGTCCTTGAGGCCCGTGCGCTCGCAGTAGCGGCGGATGTATTCCTCTTCGCCCGGAATGCCCAGGGCCGCCAGGTCCTTGCCTGCGATGCCCCGGCCCAGCGTGGCCGGGATGTGCCAGCTCATGCAGTGGTAGCTGAAGTCGGCCAGCGGGTGGCCCAGGGTGGACAGCTCCCAGTCCAGCACGGCGATGACGCGCGGCTCGGTGGGGTGGAACATCAGGTTGTCCAGGCGGAAGTCGCCGTGCACGATGGACACACGCGAGGCATCCAGCGCGCTGGCCGGCATGTGGGCGGGCAGCCACTGCATGAGCTGGTCCATCTCGGGGATGGGCTGGGTGACCGAGGCCACGTACTGCTTGCTCCAGCGGCCGATCTGGCGCTCGAAGTAGTTGCCGCTCTTGCCGTAGTCGGCCAGGCCCTGGGCCGCGAAGTCCACGGTGTGCAGGGCCGAGATCACGCGGTTCATCTCGTCGTAGATGGCGGCGCGCTGGGCCGGCTCCATGCCGGGCAGGGACTGGTCCCAGAGCACGCGGCCTTCCATGCACTCCATGATGTAGAAGGCGCGGCCGATGATGGACTCGTCCTCGCACAGCGCATACATGTGGGGCACGGGCACGTCGGTGCCGGCCAGGCCCTTCATCACGCGGAACTCGCGCTCGATGGCATGGGCCGAGGGCAGCAGCTTGGCCACGGGGCCGGGCTTGGAGCGCATCACGTAGCTGCGGCCGGGCGTGATCAGCTTGTAGGTGGGGTTGGACTGGCCGCCCTTGAACATCTCCACCTGCAGCGGGCCGGCAAAGCCCTGCACATGGCCCTGCATCCAGGCGGTGAGCGCGGGCACGTCGAATGCGTGCTGGTCGGAGACGGGGCGCGTGCCTACGAAATGGTCGAAAGTGCTCATGGGGCAGTCAGTCCTGTGATCGGTTCGGAAACCGGTTCTAGAAAGGGGTGCGGCCGCGCGGCACGGGCGCGGCAAGGCACCGGCCGGCGCGAACGTCCGGTCGGTGGAAGGGATGTGGCAGAGAAAAGGGCGCGGCGCGGGCCGCGCAGGTTCAGGCGTCGGGCGCGGCGATGCGCAGCAGCGTGTCGCGGTCGCAGACCACCAGGCCGCCCGGCTCGATGCGGATGGCGTTCTCGCGCTCCATGGCCTTGAGTTCCTGGTTCACGCGCTGGCGCGAGGCGCCCAGCAATTGGGCCAGTTCCTCCTGCGCCAGGTGCAGGCCGATGCGGATCTCGCTGCCATCCGACAGGCTGGTCACGCCGTAGCTGCGCACCAGGTGCAGCAGCTGCTTGGCCAGGCGCGCGCGCAGCGGCAGGGTGTTGAGGTCCTCGACCAGGCCGTAGAGCTGGCGGATGCGCCGTGCATGCAGGCGCAGCATGGCTTCCGAGAACTCCACATGCATGGACAGGATTTTCTTGAAGTCGGTCTTGGACACGCACAGCAGCGTGGTCTCGCCGTGCGCATAGGCATCGTGCGTGCGCTTGTCCCCGTCCAGGATGGCCACGTCGCCGAACCAGATGCCCGGCTCCACGTAGTCCAGCGTGATCTGCTTGCCCGTGATCGAGGTGGAGCTCACGCGCACCGCACCCCGGGCGCAGGCGATCCATTCCTCGGGCGGTTCTCCGCGTGCGCAGATGAGCGTGCCATCTTTGAACCGTTTGACGTAAGCGCATCGAAGAATGTCGTGCCGAAGCGATGGAGAAAGTGATGAAAACCAGCGACCGGAATTGATCGCTTCACGTTCTTCGATGGTAAGAATCGGGTCGTCCATGGCCTGTCTTTTGCGTGACTGATGACGGTCACATTGTCGCGTGTGGGACCGCCGCGGCGCAGCATGCCGCCGGCGGGCCTGTCACTTCGGTGTCTGGGCCTGCCGAAAACGGGGCAGGGCGGCGAAAAAAAGGCGACCCGTCTTGCATCGGGTCGCCGGCTTTGCAGGGCTTATGGCTCCTCGTGCGTGAGGCTCAGCCCCAGCGCGCCACGGCGGCGCAGCCAGGGGCTGGGGCGGTAGCGTGGATCGCCATACACGGTCTGCAGGTTGAACAGGACCTCCAGCATGTTGGTGGGGCCCCAGCGGTCGCCCATGGCCAGCGGGCCCATGGGATAGCCCAGGCCCAGGGTCACGGCCTTTTCCAGGTCGGCCGGGCTGCCGATGCCCTGCTGGCAGATGTCGCTGGCGATGTTGACGATGGAGCCCACCACGCGCTGGGTGACAAAGCCGCCGCTGTCGCGGATCACGCTCACGGCCTTGCCGTCGCTGGCAAAAAGCGCATGGGCGGCATCGCGCATGTCGGTGCGCGTGGCCGGCGTGGTGGCCAGCACGCGGCGGCGCGTGTCGGCGTCGGCGATCAGCATGTCGATGCCCATGGTGCGCGTGCAGTCCAGCCGCTCCACGGCAGCCACCGTGGTCGCGTCCAGGCCCAGCGGCGCCACCAGGATCAAGGCCTGCTCGGTCGGTGCCTGCGCGGTTTCAATGCGCGCGCCCAGGCTCTTGAGCAACTGGTAGATCTCGTTGCGCCGGGCCGCGCGTGCGGACACCCAGACCGGGGGCAGCGTCTGCACCTGCGGCACGGCAGGCTCGGCAGGCTGCTCGGCGCGGCCTTCGGCATAGCGGTAAAAGCCCTGGCCGGTCTTGCGGCCCAGCAGGCCGGCCGCCACGCGCTGCGCGGCAATGGGGCTGGGGCGGTAGCGCGGCTCCTGGTAGTACTGGTGGTAGATGTGCTCCATCACGGCATGGGTGACATCCAGGCCGGTGAGATCCATCAGCTCGAACGGGCCGAGCTTGAATCCCACCTGCTCGCGCAGGATGCGGTCGATGGTGGCGAAGTCGGCAATGCCTTCCTGCACGATGCGCAGCGCCTCGGTCACATAGCCTCGGCCCAGGTGGTTGACCAGAAAGCCCGGCGTGTCCTGCGCGCGCACGGGCGTGTGGCCGAAGCTGCGCGCGAAATGTGCCAGCGTGGCGCAGGTGGCCTCATCCGTGGCCAGGCCGCGCACGATCTCCACCACCTTCATCAGCGGGGCCGGGTTGAAGAAGTGAAAGCCGGCAAAGCGCTGCGGGTGCTTGAGCGCCGTGGCCAGCGTGGTGATGGACAGGGCCGAGGTATTGCTGGCGATGAGGGTCCCGGGCGCGACGATGGCCTCCAGCTCGCGCAGCAGCGCCTGCTTGGCATCCATGCGCTCGACGATGGCCTCTATCACCAGATCGCAGTTCCTGAAGGCATCGAGACCGTCCACCACCGTCAGCCGGGCCTTGCAATCTGCGGCCTGCTCACTTGTTATTTTTTGTTTCTTCTGCAGCGTGTCCCACAGCGCAAGCAGCTGTTGGTTGCGCTTGTGCGGCAGCGCCGGGGCGGGCATCCTGCAACAGCACCCTGGCGCCTGCCTGGGCGGCCAACTGGGCAATGCCTTGCCCCATGATGCCTGCGCCTATCAATCCGACGTTTCTGATAGGAGAAATGTTGTTTTGGATCATATACATAGAGGAGGTGTCCTACAGGTGTCTATGCAAAAATGCAAGCGTTCAAAGAAAGGCTGATGTGAGAATTTGTAGCACCATTCTCGGCGTCGCCCTGTCCTCCATGGCCTGGAACGCGTCCGCATTGTCGTTGGGCAGTCCTCGGGGCAACGTGGTGCTGGGCGCTCCGTTCGACCTGGTGGTGGGCTTGCAGCCCGATAGCGGAAACGACGCCGGCAGCTCCTGTGTGCGCGCCGAGCTGCTGGCCGGTGACAGGCCCATCGAATCCTCGCGCGTCAGTGTCAGCCCGACCTCGTCGGGCAAGGCCGTGCGGGTGCAGGCCCGCTATACGGTGGACGAGCCCATCGTGACGCTCAAGCTGTGGGCGGGCTGCGAAGGTGGCGGCATCAGCCGCAGCTATACGCTGCTGGCGCAGCTGCCAGATTCGGTGGACGCCTCAGGCAACCAGCCCATCAATTTGCGTGAACTGGCAGCAGCGCAGCCTGCGCTGCCGACCGTGGGCGCCGCTGCAGCAGCCGGTGCTGGCGCTGGCGCTGGTGCAGCCGGTGTGGCTGGCACCGCTTCTGAATCCTCTTCGACACCCTCCCGCGCGGCCGCTGCCCGCAGTGCCCGGTCGGATGCCCGGCCTGCCGCGGCGTCCGCTCCCAAGGAGGCGCAGCCCCAGCCCAAACCAAAACCCAGGCCGAAACCCAAGGCCGCGGCCGAAAAGTCCAAGCCGCCCGTGGGCGTGACCGCCCAGGCCCAGGCCGGGCAGCTGCAGGCGGGCCTGCGCATCGAACCGCGCCTGCGCATGGAGCCGGTGGAGGAATGGCTGGGAACGGGCGGCACCCCGGGCGCCGCTGGAGCAGCCGGAACACCTGGAACACCCGAAGGCGGCGCCGCATCTGCGGCTCCCATGTTCGATGCCGGCAGCGAGCAGCTGGCCGAGGCCAACAAGCGCGTGCAGGCGCTGGAGGCCGAGATGGCGGCCTTCAAGAAGCGCGACGGCGTGGACCGTGGGCAACTGGCCCAGCTGCGGGCCGAGCTGGACGCAATGCGCCAGGAGTCCGGCGGCTCGTCCTGGCTGTTCAATGCGCTGCTACTGGCCCTGATTGCCGCCGTGGCCGTGATCGGCTGGATGGCCTGGCGCATGCGCTCGGGCACTTCGCTGTTCTCGCGCGAGCAGAACGCCTGGCGGGAATCGGTGGAGCGTTCGTCGCAGGACCCCGTGCCGTCGACCCCGCCGCATGTGCGCGATGACGAGATCCACACCCTGCCGCATTCCCTGGATCCCCATCGGCCCACGCGGCCCATGGCCCCCAGCCTGCGTGAGCACCGGCCTGCGGCACCGCAGCAGGACGACCGCCGGGGACCGGATACCCTGGCTTCGCCCTATGTGCAGCGCGGCGCCCAGATGCGCCCCGGCGTGACCTATGAGCTGCACGAGGATGTGGACCCTGGCGACTTCGGCCCGGCCACCATTCCCGTGCCTGTGTCCGTGCATGCCGAGCTGGAAACCGAGCCTGCGCCGCAGGCCCCGGCACCTGTGCGCACGTCCGGGCCCGAGGCCATCAAGGCCAGGCGCATGGTGCAGCCCGGCGAACTGTTCGACGTGCAGCAGCAGGCGGAATTCTTCATCTCGGTGGGCGAGCACCAGCAGGCCATCGAGCTGCTGCGCTCGCATATCGACACGCATGAGGATTCCTCGCCGCTGGCCTATCTGGAGCTGCTGCACCTGTACTACACGCTGAGCCGCCGCGACGATTTCGACCAGCTGCGCGCCCGCTTTGCCAGGCATTTCAACGCCCGTGTGCCGGCCATGCCGGGCTTCACCGACAAGGGCAGCAGCCTGCTGCAGGGCTATCCCGAGCAACTGGCACGCATCGAGGCCCTGTGGCCCGTGGACGAAGTCGAAACTTGCCTGGCGCACTACCTGTTCAAGCAGGACGGTGCACCCGACCCCGATGCGCCGGCTCCCTTCGATCTGGCCGCCTTCGACGACCTGCTGCTGCTGCTGTCCATTGCGCGCACCTCACCTGCCGGAACACGCGGCGAACCCGGCCCGCGCGAGCGCACCACACCGCGCATGGTCACGGGCACGGCCGCAGCAACCACGGCTGGCGCGGCTGCCTTCACAGCGGCTGCAGAAGCCACGCCGGCGCATGCTCCTGCATCCGCAGCCACGGGCGTGGACTGGATGGCAGAGCTGCAGCCGCCGATAGAACCTGCACAGCCGCAGCCGGCCTCGGTGACGCCGCTGGAGCCGGGCCTGGAGTTCACCCCCATGGACACGCTGCCCCTGTCCACGGGTGCAGTCGGTGGCGGCGACAGGCCTGCGAGCAGCGCACCGGACTCGTTGTCCGCACCGCTGCACTTCGAGCTGCAGCCCCTGAACTTCGATCTGGATCAGGCCGGCCAACTGCCCGCAGGCCAGGTGCGCGCCGTGCCCCTGGGCGAGGCGCCTTCCTTCATCCACGATGAGTCGGCACCGCTGCTGGACATAGACCTCACGGACCTGGGCGAGAACGAGCTGCCGCATGTCGATGTGCCCTCGCGCTTCCCGCCCGTGACGCTGTCGGTGCCCGGCTCGGGTGCCGTGGGTTTCAGCAGCCACAATCTCAAGGCGCCGCTGGACATGGACCTGGCGCTGGACAAGTGGGAGCTGGAGCCGCCCGACACCGTGCGTGAGCACCGTGGCCTGGACGAGCCGCTGAGCCGCTCGGTGGACATGCTGCTGTCGCGCGAGACCGACCCGGCCTTTCGTAGCTCACCACAGGCTCCGTCGCCGCAGGCAGACGACAAGGATCCGCCCAAGGGTTGAGCGGTGTGCACCGAAAAAAGGGAGCATGTCAGGCTGTGTAAATAGTCTGCCTGCTCAGGCTAGAAAGTGAATCGCCCCGGCATTCGTGGAGGCTAGCTGGTGTGAGTCAGGCAGGTATGGCCTGACTGGCGCGCTACCGCAACGCGTTTGCCGCCAGGCCTTGCGAGATAGCCGTAGACCTGAAAATTGCTGGTTTAGACGCGCCCGATCTGCTGTGCCAGGCTGGCATCGCGCTGCGTTCTGGTTGGCAACAGCGCCTGATTGCGCAGACGCGCCGCACGGCGGCAGTAGCCCGACGGGGCAATCTGCGAGGCCTTGCAGATCGGCTTGAGCCCGAAGCGCTTGCACTGCTCGTCGATGAAGGTCCTCACTTTCAAGGACCATGCGCACGGGGCGCTCAACAACCTCGGTGGAGCATTTAAAGGAGCCTCTTCGATTCCTGGGGCGATTCAAGCCGGTTCACTTACGGATGCTCCTATGCGTAGCGCTGGAAGATACCTTTTTGCGCCGCCATTGCGTAAGCGCTATCCCATCGCGCATGCTCAGGCCCAGTAGGGTGATATTCAACGCGCCAGCAGCCAGTTCTAGTGCCTGCACCGCATAGAACGCAATATCGAACTCGCCAGCCTTTGCCTTGGACGCAAGGAAAAATGCCGCCGGTATCAGTAACAGCAGACCATTTGCAGCGATGAAGGGCATGCGTTTGAGTTTGGTATTGACCAACCCTTGTCGTCGCCCTTTCGATAGGATGAAGCCGGAGCAGCCCGTGGCGGCAAGGGCTGGCACCAGCAGGATGAAGCCCCAGGGAATAGCCGTCTTGATGAAAATCATCGTGGCCTGGGAGGCGAATAATTCGGAAATGGCTGTTGAGAGCCAGAACGTTGCTATTGTGAGGATGGCGACCAGACCGGCAATAGGGTGAATAATTCTGAGCATCGTGTTTCTCTTTAGTGATTGATAGCCAAGATTCCCAGCACCGATGCAGCCAATGCGAGGGCAATGCGGATATTGTGGAGTAAAAGCCAGGATTCGAGCATCGCGGCTACCTGATCAATCGCAACCACCTTGCTGGCGAAGGCAGTATTGATCGGCATGAAATAGGCAAGTGTGAAGCCCAGGACAACGACGATGCAGGCGAGGGACGCAAGCCAAAGCCAGCGCGTGGCAGGTTTTTTCGAGTCGTACCAGAATGCACCGACCAAGCCAATCAAGGTCGGGATGACGACCAATGGGATTGCGCGCATGACGAGGCCGCTGTGCTGCGCAAACCAATCTAAGAACTCAGCGGGCGGCAAGTGTTTCCAGTAGCCACCGAGGATCACGCCGATAGCGAGCATGACGCCCGCGAACATAGCCGATCCAATAATCGCCAGAATTCTGAATAAGAGCTGCATTACTATCTCCTGCCGTGATCCGGTATCGGGGGTTCAAAATGCCAGCCACGCCAGACATTCTGAAGCAGATGCGGGGTGGCGCGAAGGCGGACAATGGATAGGCCGAGAGCTTGCCGATCTGGTGCAGGGTGTCGCCCTAGCTTCAGCGAGCTTTCCTCATCGCATTCCGTGTTTCGGTGATGTAAATCCGTGATCGTTGCTTCCTGCCAGCACTACTTGCACCAGGTGTAGTCATTGCGTTGTATTGACCGGTTGAGTTCACAATTGATGACGGATGCTGCCGTGAACCGGCCGGCATCCAATAGTGATGGTTTCTAGTGTTGCGGCGTCAGATAATGACATAGCAAAACGAGCCGCTCGGACAATATCCTCCGATTCAATCATCTGTTCTGGCGTCATGCCGCTGCCGGAGGCCATTTCGGTGTTCACCACGTCAGGGCAGATTACGGTCGTTCGAATGCCGTTCAATATCTCTTGTCTGGCAATTGAACGGGTGTAGCCAACCAGTGCATGTTTACTCGCCGCATATCCGCCTACCGGTGCGAATGGCTCTATGCCTGCGATTGAGGCGACTGCGAAAATATGGGCCTTCTTTGCCTGCCGAAGATAATGAAGGCTGATTTTTGTGATATTATGGGCTGCCATTGCGTTAGTTCTAAACATGAGCTCAAAATCGGCGACGCCCAGATCTCCAGTGCCAAAGCGGAAGATCCCAGCACAATGGATCAGTACATCCAATCGCTTTTCTTTTGAGAGCACCGCTTCAATCTGAGTTGCGGTGGCTATATTGTCAGTTAGATCGACTGTGATCGGAATGACTTTGGTTCCGTGTTCACGCTTCAACTTTTCCGCAAGCTGCTCAAGCTTCTCCCCATTCCGAGCAACCGCGACAATGTTGAAGCCATCTTCAGAAAATGCGCATGCTAGCGAATTTCCGATGCCACGGCTGGCCCCTGTTATTAGAGCTAAGGGTTTCGTCATTTTCATTTCCTGTGTGGATGTGTGCTGGTTGAATGGTGGCCAAAATCCCCCGCTAAGTGGGGAATCTGGCTTCAAATTTGCAGAGCGACGGATGCAACTTGTAGTTCAGGGATCGTTCACGATGGCTGTCATATGCCTGATCGTTGAGCGCATCCTTAAACAACTTTGACGACTGCCAATGTGCCACGTTGACGAGACCGTATTTGGCCGATGGATCACTAGATCGGAACAGCCTGGCATTTATAAAGCCCTCATGGGCAATCATGTGTCCCTTTGCTTTGTGCCACATGTCGAGCACAGCGGGGATGTCTTCCTGCTGGATCTCGAATGGATTGATCAAGAAAACGTGTCCGCTGGCCGCGTCACTAAGTAATCCGATCTCGATATCGAGATCGCACTCGACTCTGTCAGTCTCGAATTTCTGTTCCAACAGACGTGTCGGATGAAATAGAAAATCTGCTCGCTGCTCTGGTGAATCGAACTTCAATATCGACAAATGGCTATAGTCCGCGTTTCGGATATCCTCGTTGAACGAGTAAAGCTCCATAACAATGCCGGCGCTCATGGCATTAAGCTCGTCAGCTCGTGCGAGCCAGTAGTCCTTAAATTGCGCATTGCTTCGCACAATTTCAATAAGATAATTCATGCGCCGCTCTCCCCGAGAAGGCGCTTAGGTCCGATGCTCAAACGATGAGAAAAATAGAGGGCGAAATCTTCTTTGAAGTCAGCGACAATTTCGCTGAATCGATTTGTGTGCGTTGCGTCGATAAGGTCGTTGGTTCGATTCCACTCCGCAATATTGATGAATTTCACTTCATCAGCGTCGGATTGATTTTGGTAGAGCGATGCGTTGATGTAGCCGGGCTGTGTCCGCATGTACGCGTTGCACTGGTTCCACATTTCTTCATAGTTATTGACGCGCGCGTTCGGAATATAAATGACATCGAGCAATATGCATCGTTTTGTATCCGAGGAGAAAATATAGTCGTCCCCATCGACGAGCCTCATGGTATGGCCAAAGAACCTGACCTTTCCAGAGCGTAGGGCCTCGATGATGGCGAGCTCCTGTCGCGCTCGGTCACGCGCTGCGATCCATGCCGACGCGGATGACCATTTGCAAAGGCTGGCAAACGCATACCGCGAACGTGTTTGATACTCCTGATCGACCTTGACCAGCTGAGCCCTGTCGAAACCATCACATCCCGAAAAATACGTCGCAATAAGGTTCCAAATGGAAGCAGCTTCGGCAGGGTGGTCACTTTGGATGAAGTCAAGTGCCATGATCATGAAGATTTTCCTGTCATCACCGCATGCGGAGAATAAGTGTCGTCCTCGCTGGCATAGGCCGTGCGAGCGAAGCAAATTTGAAATTTTTCTTGATAGGGGGCGACGATGGCGTGGTAGTCTTCGCCGCCAAATATCGAGAGAAAAGCATCCTCCGATGCCCATTCGGCCATGCTGACAAAGTGATAATTGCCCTGACCAGGCGTAATAGTCTGGAAGAGGGTTGCCGACATAAAGCCAAGCTTATCTTTCATCATCGTGGCCGTCTCAAGCCACATTTCGGCATTGGCGGGCGCTTCCTCGACGGAAATGCGATACGGGTTCACAATTATCATTCGCTCACGGACGTCGCCGACAAAGCAAGGTCCGTGGCAGCGGTCGACGGGCCTGAACAGATTTGCAGCTCCTAGCCCCTGGTCAACAGAATTGAATGCCATGTCGTCAGGCGGTTCATTAATAATTGCGATGCTGACTGCTGCGTACCCCGGAAGATTGACGCGTCTAAATACTTTCAGAAGGCAAGCGGCATCTATGCTTCTGGTTTTTAGAGCCTCATTGGTCTGCTCAAGCCAACGCGAGGAGCATTCCTCGATCTGAGCTGATGTCAGTATATCTATACGTGCAAGCATCATTGGAGTTTGTGTTTCGAAGTCGATGGAATTTCCGCCAACATCAATTCGCTGGTCGGGCGAAAGGTCGTACTCACGATCTTGTGGAACGCAGGATTGCGGAAAACGCATTGAAAGCTATTCAGGTCGGACCAATGAGCTATGTTGACGAACCTGATCAGGTCGATGGCGTCGCATTCGCGGAAAAGGCGTGATGTGAAAAATCCTGGTTTTCCCTTAATGAATGACAAAGCGCGGTCGAACTGGTTCAGGAATTGGCTCTGATCGGCCGCTCGCATCAAGCACAAAGTCACCAGCAAGATGCTGGGCGCATCGGCCATGGGCCGCCCGCCATATCCACGCCTGATGATCTGGGTCCGAAAGTTGAGCGCTGCAGGCTGAGCAATGCTATTTCGACGGCTGCTGATCACCATCGCCTCATAGCTAGGCTGGGCGTAGCCCTGCAGCTCCAATTTCGCACTTGAGGCGATAGCGATCAGTTGTCCTGCCCGATATGTGGATTCAGTCAGGCCAACCTCTGAGACGGACGTATAGAAGTTAAACGTACAAGGCACTGGTCAGAGCTCCCTTCTGCAACAGCTGTAATCGAGAAGCCGCAGGGCCTAGCTAGGTTGCTGGTCAAACCTATACACCGGCAGCCTCTTGGGCTGCATCAATCAGATCGCCAACGGTGCTAATCCGGCCGTAGTCAATGTCTTTCAACGCTTGAGCTGTTTGCTTTTCGATTTCGAGGAGGATGAAAACCAACTCTGTGGAGTCAACCCCAAGGTCATCTGCCATAATGCTTGTCCGCGTGATCTCGACTTTCAACCCCTCGCTTTCGACAAGGGCCTTCAAGGAATTAATCACGATTGCTTCAATGGATACATGATCTTTCATGATGTGCTCCCATGCTCAATGATTAGGCTTGCGACTCCGCCACCCATGGCAGCGGCATTTATGACAATACGTTCAATCGAGACTGGTTGACCGATGATATGCGGAGATTGCTGCTGCTTTTCAAGCATAAGGCAGCCAAACGCGATGTCGACTGCGCTTTCCGCACCGAAGGTGTGGCCGATACGTTCTTTGGGGCGAGCAATAATCGACTTCGAGGCGATGTTGGCGATGGCCTCATGTTCAGCGTTCTCGACGCAATCGAGACCGCTTGCGTCCGAGATCACGATCTCCGGCTGACGATTACCGATCACGGAACGCATCGTGCGGCGGAATGCATCGGCATCCGTAGGGTATCGGTCCGCCTTGCTCGGGCTGTTGGCCTGTGAGAAAGCGCCTATGCGGGCATAGATTCGGGCACCGCGCCGTCGCGCTGCCTCCTCCTCTTCGAGCACGAGGAATGTCGAGCCCTCAGAAATTCGAAACCCGTGTTTGCTGCCATCCACCGCGTGCGCTGACGGAACGAAGTCGAGGCCGGCATAGATAAAACCGGTGTTGGTGCTTTCAGTCCCACCAGCGATTGCCACATCCAGGATACCTGAGCGGATCTTTGCTGCTGCTGCCGCTACAGATAAGAGGCTACTCATTCGATCAGCCATATAGGTCTTACTGAAGCCCTTTAGACCGTGAAGGATGGTGATTTGTCCCTGAGGTGCAGTGGGAAACCAGCTGGTGGCTTGGAATGGGCTGACAGCTCGTGGCCCCTGGATATATAGTTTCCGCAACTCGCGTTCCGTGAATTGCCAGCCGCCAAAACAGTTTCCGACAAACACGCCAGTTCTTTGCCTGTCGATTATCTCTATATCTATCCCAGCATCTGCAATTGCTGACTGAGTTGCGATTAGAGCATAGCTTGTGAAAACGTCGATCTTTATGGCCGTTCGGCCTGAAATCTCTCCCTTGAATTCGGATGGGTCGATGCTGGCTCCGCTGATATTTTTTGAGACCTGCCTGAAAAAGATGCTGGAATTTGATTGGGATGTCCAGAGATCTTCCTTGGTTCGTATGCCAGGTAAGATGACTCCAATGCCCGTGATGACAGCATTACGCTCCATGGTTATGCAATCCTCTGCGTTAGGGGACGATTTGCGAGATGATCAAGGCGCTATGAATTCCGGAGAAGCCACTTGCGTCCTTGAGAATATGTCCCAGCACCGCCGGCCGCCCCTTGCCGGGTACATAGTCGAGGTCGCAGGCTGGGTCGGGCTGGTGCAGATTGAGCGTCGGTGGAACCTCTTGGTGGACAATCGACTGTATAGATGCGACCAGCTCAATTGCATTGGCCGCCGCCAGAGCATGCCCTACGATCGACTTTATGGAGGTAACAGGTATGCGATATGCATAGTCTCCGAAGGTTCGCTTGATCGCATTGGTTTCGTTGATGTCATTCTGTGGCGTCGAACTTCCGTGAGCATTGACATGCGAAATCTCTGAGAAAGCAACCCCCGCATCGGCAAGACTCAAAATCATGGCCCGATGTAAATCCTCGCCATCAGGTTTGAGGTCTGTCATATGATGGGCGTTGCATGTCGACCCAAAACCAGAAATTTCCGCGAAAATATGTGCATCGCGAGCAATCGCGTGTTCCATGTCTTCCAGAATGAATATTCCAGCGCCCTCGGCGAGTACAAAGCCGCTGCGCGATGCATCATATGGCCGGGAGGCGGATTCGGGCTTGTCGTTCCGATCATTGGTGACGGCGCCGATGATATCGAAAGCACCGAGCGCGATAGGAGTTATCGGTGCATCTGACGCTCCCGCGATGACAATGTCCGCATTGCCGGACCGGATCATATCCAACGCCTCGCCGACAGCGTCAATACCGCCCGTGCAGCCCGTTGCCAATGTCGAGACCGGTCCGGATGCGCCGTAGCGACGGGCGATCTCCGTCGATGCGACGTGAAAGCCGAGGCCTGACAGCAGTACTGGTGACGCCTTTTCCGCATCGACGTCACCATGCCCGCCATCCGTGAGGTGCAGAAATTCTTCTTCCAGATACTTCGTCGCACCGATAGCGGTTGCAACGCAAACTCCGATACGATGAGGATCAAGTTTGTCGAAATCGAGCTTGGCCATATTGACTGCTTCCGAGGCAGCGGCCAGAGCGAACAGGACATAACGATCATATCCAGCCTGAGAAGCGGCAGAGACCTCGCAGTCTTCCTCGTCGAAGTACTCGACGATCCCGGCCACCTTGGCCTTGAACGGTGAAGCATCGAAAGTCGTGATTGGCCGCACACCACTTCTGCCATTGCACGTTGCGGTCCAGAAATCTTCAACATTGCATCCGTTGGGTGCAATGACACCCAGGCCCGTGACGGCCACACGCTTCTTTTTCATAAACCCTCTTGAATTAGTAATTTCCAAGACCGCCGCAGACATTCATTGCCTGGGCCGTGATCCCGCGCGCCTGGTCGGATGCCAAGTAGATAACCATGCTGGCGACCTCGCCGGGTTCGATGTACCGTCCGAGCGGCACACGTTCCTCAATCCGTCGCTTGGCTTCCTCGGGGGTGACGCTCCAGAGCTTCGCGTAGTTTTGACGGACCGTCGCGGCCATCTCGGTTTCGACAAAGCCCGGGCACACTGCATTGACGGTGATGTCTGCCCTTTTGCGCGCGAGCTCCAATCCAAGTGCTTTGGTGAACCCAATAACACCATGCTTCGAAGCACTATAGGGGGCACCATGCACAACTCCTTGCTTGCCCCCTGTTGAAGCAATATTGATAATGGCACCGCCAGCGCCCATTGCCTTGGACCTGAGAACCTCTTTCGTTACGAAGAAAACAGAATTCAGGTTTGTATTGATAACAGATAGCCATAACTCATTATCGATATTCTCCGTCACACCGCCGCCGCTGCGACCCGCGCAGTTCACGAGAACCTTGATAGGACCAAGTTTTTCGACAGCGGACGATGTCATTTGGGTAATTTCATCGGAATCTGTTACATCGCATCGTATTCCGATTACCTCCCGACCCGTCCCAGAGAGCTGTTTCACGGCGGCATCGAGATTGGACTGACTACGCCCGACTATTGCAACGTTGTAGCCTGCGTTTAAGAGGCTCTGCGCTATCGATAAGCCAATGCCGCGGCTTCCGCCAGTCACTATTGCATTACGCATTTGATCTGCCTTCCAACCTTGATTTGATGGCCTTCATAGTGCCGAAACTATTAAGATTGATCGCGGTTTCGACCTTTTGCTTGGCGTCGTTCCGCGATCCTTTCGCGGCCCAGAGTGAAGGATTGAGTAGTACCTCATGGTACGAGGTGACCGCTATCCCAGAGCCTTCGTTCACAGACGAAAATGTCCACGAACCACGATGTTCCAGGAGAACCTCTGGGGGAGAGGGCTGGAAGTATGAAATCGCGTCGGCATCTTTCCTGCGAATGCTCCGAATCTCTTCAGTCCCATTGGTAACATTTACGGTCATAACAAACTCTTGGTTCACGCTATCGGAATAAATCATTCTTATATTCGAACAGTGCGGCAGCAAGTTCGGCCATTCTTCTGCGTCCCAGATCAGGTCTAGAATGAGGTTTTTGGGGGCATGGAAAATCATGGTCTCCGAGAAACTGTGATACCAGGCTTTCTGATCCAAGTGCTTTGCGATTGCAGATAGCTCGCGGTTGCTGTTTGCCTCGATACTCCGTTCCATGAATTGCATCGCTTGTTCTTTGGTCTCGACTTCAGGAACGAATCCTTTCACCTGATCTGCGATCTCGAATTCATGCATCAGGCTAATCTTGCAGCCTTTGGGGAGCGGGTCGAAGGTCCAGGAGCCCACCATCGACTTGACCAAGGGTGAAGGTTTGCTTTGGCGAAATTTGATTAAGCGACGCTTGCGATCAATCTGCCGGACCGACTGCCAGGATAGGATTTGACCGTTGGCCAGGGCTGTTAGCGCGATAGCCTGCTCCGTCTCCGTTTCCGAAAGGACGTTGGCTTCCAGGCAGGGAGGGAAAATTTCGGGCCATTTAGCAACGTTGAGGCTTACCTGAAACGCTTCCTCAGGCGAATGGCAGATGAGAATACTATGTTCCGTTTTCATTAAACTTGACCTCTCCCTGCAGGTAGTATGCGGTTTGGAGTTGCTTGTTACTCCGAGGCTTCTGAAGAATCGAGCATCCGCTGACGGCGCTTAAGCGAAAAGGAGACGCCGTCTTTGGCGCCCAAAATGATGAGGGGCAGATTTGTTGCGTCGGTAAGAATCTCTATTCTCGGGATGACAGTGAGCGTCGGACCAAAATTCTGGATCCCTGGAGATTTGCAACTGAGATTTATTTTTTTCCACATGCCTATCGCTTGGCAAGTCCTTTTTGGAAAATCAGAGTTCTCCTAGGAATTGCAGGCGCACGCTCAGATGCTGTCATTTCAGGATTATTGGGCATCGTCCTGGTTTCTCGAATGCGAGGGAGTGCGCACGCTAAAGAGGGTCTGCAAGAATCCATGCGAGACGTGCTTGCGTTGAGCGACGGCGACCATACTCATCACCCATGAAGCAAATCAGCCTAGCCCAGCCGCAGTCCAACAAGTGGACACACAAGAGTGAGTGCTTGGAATCGATGGATCAAGTGGTGCCATGAGCAGGCCTGATAGCTCTCATCGATCCGTACTCCAAGGAGGCAGGCCGCTGCGGCGCCCTCCAGTTTGGTTGTTGATCGTGCGCTTGGCCGGCACATAACACCGTATGCCCTGGGCTTGCAGTGCGGTGATCTGCGCTGCATTGGCATAACCCGCATCAGCGGTGCAGGGTGCTAGCAGTACATCGCTTGCGGCTTGGGCCATTGGCTGGATCTGCCTCTGATCGTTGGCATCGGCACAGCCCTCGTGGGCCACTATCAGGTGGCTCTCGGCCTCCACAGCGGTCGGCAGGTTGTAGCCCGGCACACTGTTGAGGCTTTGCATGACCTGGGCATCGGACTCGATGGTGATGTACATGGTCTTGCCACTGGCGGCCAGGGCCTTTGCCTAGCCTGCAGTTGCCTCGCTGTTGGCCTGCAGTTGTGCCAAAGCCTTGCACACACGAATGCCCTGCCCGGGCGTTGACGTCTCCTGCCGGGCCGATTCTTCGAGTAAGGCGAGGTATCTCTCTATCTGCTGGGCATTGCACTGGGCTTTTTGTACCAGGCCCGGCGCGGGCCGACGATGGCTTTGCTTGAGGCGACGGCCTGCACCTTGCAGCCGTCGATGGCCACAGTCGTTGGGGCGATCAAGCACTGCGTGCGGGCGAACTGCACGAAGGCAGCACTGGTGGAAACCAATGCCTGCAGATTGCCTCGGCGGAATTCGGCGATGGTCTTGTAGTCTGGAGCCAGGCGACCGAGCAGCCACATGCACTCGGCGTTGTGGTGGCACTCGCGCCTCAAAGAGCGAAAGGGACGTGTCGCGTTGAGATAGCCCTGGAGATAGAGCCGCAGCAGATCGGCAGTGTCATATGGCGGCGCGCCCATGCGTTGGAGGATGGACTTGGCAAAGCCCAGATAAGCCATGGGTAAAGCGGCAATCCAGCCGTCGATGACGCGGACAAGGGCATCTGGCGCGACAAACTCATCGAGCATTACTGGTAACACGGCGGCTTGTGCCGGCTCTCTCCACTGCGGCGGGCCGTAGAGCTGCTCCACAAACAACGATGCCCTCCAGGCTAACTCCTGGAGGGCATCGCGACTAGGACAGCTGAAGACTTTTTACACAGCCTGACATGCTCCCTTTTTGCCTTGGCACTTGGCCAGTACCTCAGTCGGCAGCGTGCATGCTTGCGAGCAACTGCTGCGCCGCCGCTTCAGGATCCTCGGCATTGACCAGTGCCCGCACCACGGCCACCGAGCCCACGCCCGTGGCGCGCACGGCCGGGAACTGGTCGGCCGAGATTCCGCCGATGGCCACCAGCGGATAGCGCTGCATCAGGCGCACATAGGCGCCCAGGCGCGCCAGGCCCTGCGGAGCCGTGGCCATTTTCTTGAGCGTGGTGGGAAAGACGGCGCCCAGCGCGATGTAGCTGGGCTGCACCGCATGGGCGCGCACCATTTCGGCATAGCCATGCGTGCTCACGCCCAGGCGCAGGCCCGAGGCGTGGATGGCCTGCAGGTCGGCACCGGCCAGCGCATCCAGGTCTTCCTGGCCCACATGCACGCCATAGGCGCCGGCATCGATGGCCTCGCGCCAGTGGTCGTTGATGAAGAGCAGGGCGCCCGTGCCTTCCACGGCGGCCACGGCGGCGCGCACTTCGCGGGCGATGGCGTCGCGGTCCTCGGACTTGAAGCGCAATTGCACGGTGGGCACACCGGCGCGGGCCATGCGGCCCACCCATTGCGCATCGGGCAGCACGCCGTACAGGCCCAGGGACCTTGGGCAGTCCGGGAAGGCCAGTGCGGGATCGGCGCCCTCCAGGCCGAAGTCGCGCGGATCGTCGGGCCATAGCGTGGCCTCGAAGCGGCCCCTGCGCAGCGTCTGCGCCTGCCAGGCGCAGGCCAGCGTCTCGGCGTCGATGGCGATGAAGCCCAGCGCGCTGCAGGCCTGCAGCGCCGCAAGATAGGCCGGCTCCTGGAGCTGTGCCTGCGGCACGGGCTGCGAGGGCAGGGCGGAGCCTTCAGGGGCGAAGGTGGCGCCGTGCAGGCGCACGATGGCATCTGCCCAGGATTGGATGGAGTCGTTGCTCATGGCCGGTCTCCTCAGCCGTGGTGCCAGAACGGCGTGCCCAGCACGGGCGTGCTGGGCTGGGCGGCCGATTGCTCGGCCATGGCGCCGGCGCGGTGGGCGGCGTGGCCGGCATTCACGGCATCGGCAAAGGCGCCGGCCATGGCGACGGGATCTTCGGACAGGGCCACGGCCGTGTTCAGCAGCACGGCGTCATAGCCCCATTCCATGACCTGGCAGGCATGCGAGGGCCGGCCCAGGCCCGCATCCACGATCAGCGGCACCTTCAGGCGCTCGCGCAGCGTCTGCATGGCGTAGGGGTTGACGGGGCCGCGGCCCGTGCCGATGGGCGCCGCCCAGGGCATGACGGCCTGGCAGCCCACATCCACCAGGCGCTGGCACAGCACCAGGTCCTCGGTGGTGTAGGGCAGGACCTGGAAGCCGTCCTTGATGAGGATGGAGGCGGCCTCGACCAGGTTCAGCGTGTCGGGCTGCAGGGTGTAGTCGTCGCCGATCAGCTCCAGCTTGATCCAGGGGGTCTCGAAGACTTCGCGCGCCATCTGGGCCGTGGTGACGGCTTCCTGCACGGTCATGCAGCCGGCAGTGTTGGGCAGCACGGGCACGTTGAGCTTTCTGAGCAGTTCCCAGAAGCTGGCACCGGTCTCGGCGGCATTGCTGCCCTGGCGGCGCAGCGAGGCCGTGACCATGGCCGGGCGGGCGCGCTGCACGGCAGCTTCCAGCACGGCGGGCGAGGGATAGCGGGAGGTGCCCAGCAGCAGGCGGCTGTCAAAGCGCTGGCCGTACAGGACCAGGCTGTCGTCGGAGGAAGGGGCGGAAGTCGTCATGGCGTGAGGCAATGGGAGAGTCGGATGAGGCATCAGCCGCCGGTCACCGGCGAGATCACTTCGAGGCGGTCGCCGTCGTTCAGCGCCTGCTCGGCATAGCGGGCCTTGGGCACGAAGACGGTGTTGATGGCCACGGCAAAGGGCGGGCGCGGCGCAAGCTGGGCCAGCGCGTCGGCCACGGTGGCTCCGTCGCTCAGTTCGGTCGCTTGCTGGTTGATGGTGATGTTCATGGCGGCTGGGGGGAAACGAAAGGCGGGTACGGGGGCTTGTTCGATCTTAGGCAGGGCCGGGCCTGGCGACCCTGCATGCATGTCCGGTCTGTTGTGCGTGAAAGTGCCGTGCGTGCCGTTCAGGCGGCTGCCTTGTGCTGCGATGGCGCATTCTCGACGGCGACATCGAAGCGGCGGGCCAGTTCGGAATCGCCGCTGTCGAGCAGCTGCAGCACCACGTCCAGCATGGCCGGCGCGATCATGAAGCCATGGCGGTACAGGCCGTTGACCTCCATCACGCGCGACGCGCTCCAGCGCACGGCCGGCAGATTGTCGGGCAGGGTGGGGCGGCACTGGGTGGCTATCTCGACGATGCGGCCCTCGGCAAAACCCGGATGCACGGTGTAGGCGGCGCTCAGCAGCTCCAGCGTGGAGCGCACGCTGGCCGGCGACATGTCGTCGGACTCGATCTCGGTGGCGCCGATGACGAAGAGGTGGTCCTCCTTGGGCGCAATGTAGATCGGGTAGCGCGGATGGATCAGGCGCGTGGGCCGCTGCAGCGTGACCTCGGGCGCGTGGATGCGCACCACCTCGCCGCGCACGCCGCGCAGCGCAGGCCACTGGCCGCGTGCGCCCAGGCCCCGGCAATCCAGCACCCAGTCGGGCTGGCCCGGCGTGCCGGGTTGGAAGTCGGCCAGCTCGCGCGGCTGGTTCCAGTGCTGCTCCACGCCCAGGCGGGTCAGCGTGGCGTGGAGTGCGGCCAGCAGCTGGCGGTTGTCCAGCTGGCCTTCGCCCTGCAGGTACATGGCCTGGGCAAAGCGCCGCTCAAGTGCGGGCTCGCAGTCGTGCAGGGCCTGGTCGGCCAGCGGCTGCAGCGCGGGAAGGCTGGGGTTGATGCGGCGGTTTTTCTCCAGCAGGCCGAAGAAGCGCTGGGCATCGCCCGCGTCCTGGCGGTGCCAGAGGATGAGGGTGCCGTTTTGCTGGAAGAACACGGGCGCATCGAGCTGGGCCAGCAGTTCGGGCCAGCGCGTCAGGCCGTGCTGGCCCATGCGCACCACGCCGGGCTCGGTGATGGCCGATTCGGCCAGGGGCGCGAGCATGGCGGCTGCCACGCGGGCCGCTGCGCCATCGCCTTCGGGGCCGTGGGCGTCGTATACGGCAATGCCGTGGCCGCGACGGGCCAGCGCCAATGCCAGCAGCCGGCCCATGAGGCCGCCGCCCAGAATGGCGATGCGGGAAGAAGCTTGTAGAACGGACATGTGCATCTGGTGGTCAAGTGCGCCCATGCCCGTGGGACTGCCGGCCGGCTGTCCGCGCACAGGGCATGTGCTGGACAAAACGCGGCGTACCACCCCGATTGATTGAAACTCCCCACGCCAGCATGACCTGGATCGGGTGCAGGGGCGCTGCGCGGCAAGGTGCCTGTGGTGCAGGCTTGTGCGGCAGGGGGCTGGTCGCCCCGGGGCCCCAGGGTGTTTCTCAGTCACGCATCGGCGAGGCGGGCCAGGCCCTGTTTCACCGACGGGACACCCCTGTTTCGTCCGTCAGCAGGCATTACAGCACATCCCGCAGCTGCCGGTATTGACCATGCGCATGGGTGATAATTTTCGCCCATGACTGCCGACCACTCCCCTTCGACCGCCGCATCCCCCGAACCGGCTCCCGCCGCGCGCAAGCGCTATGCCCGCGTGCTCATCATCGCGGGCTCCGACAGCGGTGGCGGCGCCGGCATACAGGCCGACCTCAAGACCTGCAGCGCCCTGGGCTGCTACGGCATGACGGCCATCACGGCCATCACCGTGCAGAACACGCTGGGCGTCAGCGGCATCCACGGCATTCCCGTGGACATACTGCGCGGCCAGATCGATGCGGTGGTCGAGGACATCGGCGCCGACGCCGTCAAGATCGGCATGCTGGCCACGCCCGAGGTGGTGCAGGTGGTGGCCGATGCCATCCGCCGCCACCAGTTGCGCAACGTGGTGCTGGACCCCGTGATGGTGGCCACCAGCGGCGACCGGCTGATCGCGCCGGAAACCGCCTCCGTGCTGGTGCGCGAACTGTTCCCCCTGGCCACCGTGGTCACGCCCAATCTGGACGAGGCGGCGCTGCTGCTGGGCCACTCCATTGAGGGCATAGACGCACTGGACGGCGCCGTGCAGGAACTCCTGGCGCTGGGGGCGCCGGCCGCCTTGCTCAAGGGCGGGCACTTGTCGGGCGATCTGGTGGTGGACCTGCTGGGCCATGGCAACGGCCAGCGGCTGCGCCTGCAGTCGCAGCGCATTGCCACGCACAACGGGCACGGCACGGGCTGCACGCTGTCTTCGGCGATTGCCTCGCACCTGGCGCTGGGCCTGCCGCTGGAGGCGGCCGTGGCCCAGGCGCGCGATTACATCCTGGGCGCGATTGCGGCCGGCGCCGATGTGTTCACGGGCGCCGGCCATGGCCCGCTGAACCACGGCTATGCGCCGCGCGCGCAGGTTGTGGTCAACGGCTGAACGTCAGCCAGACGTCCAGGTAATCAGCCCAGGTCACCAGCCCCAGGTCAGGCTGCGCGCCACCCAGCCCTTTTGGCCGTTGTCGCGCTGGACCTGGGCCCAGGAGCCCTGTTTCCTGAGCGTGCGCACCACTTCCATTTCAGCCAGCTTGCCCACCACGCGATGGTTCTGGCCCGGGCCGGCGCGCAGGTTGGCGGTGCGCCCGGTCACCACCATGTGCGGGGTCTTGCCGGTCAGCGGCGCATGCACCCAGCCCAGCGTGCTCTCGTTGTCCCTGACGCGCAGCCACTGGCCCTTGCGCTGCATCACCTGCAGCGGATAGCCCTTGCCCAGTTCCCACAGCGTGGCCGAGCGCGTGGTGGGCTGCTGCCGCACATTGACGCTGGATCCCTTGACGCTGACGAACTCGCGCGCATGGGCGGCGGCCGGGGCCAGGGTGGTGGTGAGGACGGCGAGGGCGGTGGCGGCTGCTGCCAGCCAGCGGGCGGCACGGCGTTGATTGCAAGGCACGGGAACGGGTCTCCTTTCGTTCGAGGTCGGCTGGCGCGCGGAGACTTTCCAGCGCGGGCCGAGCCCAGGGAAAGCGCGTGGGATCAGGCGATGCCGCTATAGTTCCTGAATGAAACTGACGGGCGGCACCCCGGGTTCGCGTGCAATCGCCCGGGCTTGCCGTACGCTTGCCGCACCACAGTGTTTTCCAGGAGGGCTTGTATGCACCATGCTGTTTCCCGATCCGGCGCGCAGGGCCGGCACGCGGCGATTCTGACGGCCTGCCTTGCGGCGGGACTGGCGGACGTCCAGGCGCAGGAGGCCCAGGCCGTTGCCGCAGCCGCCGAGGGCCGCGACGCGGCCAAGGCGCAGGAGGGTGTGGTGAACCGCCCCGAATTCGGCCCCGCGCTGCTGGCGGCCGCCCAGGCGGGCGAAGCGCTGCAGGTGCGCGACTGGCTCAAGCGCGGCGCGCCGGTGGATGTGCGCGATCCGCAGGGCAACACGCCGCTGCTGCTGGCCGTGCGCGGCAACCATGTCGAGGTCGCGCGCTCCTTGCTGGTCCACGGGGCCAATCCCAATCTCAAGAACGACCTGCAGGACAGCGCCTATCTGCTGGCCGGTGCCCTGGGCCGGCTGGAAATCCTGCGCATGACACTGTCGTATGGTGCGGACCTGCAAAGCGTCAACCGCTATGGCGGCACGGCGCTAATCCCCGCCTGCGAGCGCGGCCACGTCGATACCGTGCAGGCCTTGCTGGCTGCCGGTGTGCGGGCCGACCATGTGAACCGGCTGGGCTGGACCTGCCTGCTCGAAGCCGTTTTGCTGGGCGATGGTGGCCCGCGCTACCAGGACATCGTGCGCCAGCTGATCACGGCGAAGGCGGACCTCAGCCTGCCCGACAAGGACGGCGTCACGGCCCTGGCCCACGCCCGCCAGCGCAGCCAGCATGAGGTGGAGCGGCTGCTGCAGGAGGCGGGAGCGCGCTGATCGACGCAAGCGAAAACGACTGAAATCAAGGTCTGAGCATCAGAATCAGACGGATCTGATTGCTTGGGAAAGGCCTTGTTGCAAATGATTTTCATTTTCAACAAAGGCCCTTGCCATGCGCACTTCAGATTGCCGTTCCCGACCTTTCGTCTCCGGCCCCCAGTCATGCCTTTATTCGGTCTTCGCTGCGGCGCTGGTCACACCCGCATACGCGCAGGATGTGCCCCCTGAGGATCGCCAGGTCCAGCTGGCGCCGGTCACCGTTTCGGGGCCGCGCACCACCGGCTCGCGCACCGAGGCATCCGGCTCGGTCAAGTACGCCAAGCCGCTGCTGGACGTGCCCCAGACCATTACGGTGGTACCGGGGCAGGTGCTCCAGGAACAGAACGCCCTGAGCCTGCAGCAGGCGCTGTCCAATGTGTCGGGCATCACCTTCAATGCGGGCGAGGGCGGTGCGGGCTCGGGCGACAGCATCAACATCCGCGGCTTCAGCGCCAACGCCAACCTGCAGATCGACGGGCTGCGCGACAGTGGGCAGAACAACCGTAGCGACCTCTTCAACACGGAGTCTGTCGAAGTCATCAAGGGCCCGAACTCGGTCTTTGGCGGGGCAGGCACCTCGGGCGGCAGCATCAACATGATCAGCAAGCAGCCCAAGGCCCATGACTTCACCGAGGCCGACGCAGGCCTGGGCACGGCCAGCTACCGGCGCCTCACGCTCGACACCAACCGGGTGCTGGCTGGCGGCAAGGCCGCCATGCGCCTGAACCTCATGGGCCATGACAGCGACGTGGCCGGGCGCGACACCATCTTCAAGCGGCGCTGGGGTGTGGCGCCCTCGCTGGCTCTGGGATTGAATTCGCCCACGCGCGTGACTCTCAGCTTCTTCCACCAGAACGATGACAATCTTCCCGACTTTGGTGTGCCGGCCTTTCGCGGCAAGATGCTCGATGGCGTCTCGCGCAATGCCTATTTCGGCTGGCGCAACCTTGACCGGGAAAAGATCAGCCAGGATGCCCTGACCGCGAAGATCGAGCATGACTTCGCCTCGGGCGCCAAGCTGCAGAACCTCTCGCGCTACTCGCGGCTGAGCCGCGATACCGTGATCTCTGCCTCGCATGTCGATCTCCGGGGCATGCAGCCTGGCTACTACCGGCCCGCAGGGCCCCAGGCCTATGGCCGCGATGCGGCCACCACCCTGTGGATCAACCAGGCCAACCTGACCCAGCGCTTCGACACAGGCGTGCTGGGGCATACGCTGATCACGGGCTTCGAGATCGCACGCGAGACCTATGACCGCACCACCTCTTCCTACAACATCAACCGGCAGTTCCCGGCCGGCGGCTATCCGCTGGCCCGTCCGCCCGGATACTGGACGGGCACGACGGACTTGCAAAACAGCGGAAGGAACGAAACCAGCCTGGACACCCGCGCGCTGTATGCCACCGACTCCATTGCGCTGGGTCCGCGCTGGGATCTGAACCTTGGCCTGCGCTATGACTGGATCGACGGGCGCTCCAACGCCACAACGGCCGCTGGCGTGCGCACCTCGGTGGACAGCTCCGACGGCCGGCTCAGCGGCCGCACGGCCCTGAGCTTCAAGCCCGCCGACAACGGCCGCATCTACCTGGCCTACGGCACGGCCTTCAATCCTTCCGCGGAATTCCTGGTCTCCACGGGCTCGGGCCTGGATGCGGCCACGGCCTCGCTGGCACCCGAGAAGAACACCAGCCTGGAACTGGGAACCAAGTGGGATGTGCTGGACCGCCAGCTGGCGCTGACCGGCGCCCTGTTCCAGGTGGACAAGACCAATGCCCGAGAGCAGATGGCCGATGGCAGCTATCTGCTGGCCGGAGAGCAGCGCGTGCGCGGGCTGGAGCTCGGTGCCGCAGGCAAGGTGACGCCGCAATGGGATGTCTTCGCCAACTACACCTTCATGGCCAGCAAGACCCTCAAGTCATTGAACGAGCCTGCGCGTGTGGGCCAGGCGCTGGGCAATACGCCGCGCCATTCGCTGAACCTGTGGACCACCTATGCATTGCCCCAAGGCTGGACGCTGGGCTATGGGGTGCGCTTCGTGGGCACGCGCAATGTCACCTCGGCAGGCGATGGGAAACTCTCTGCCTATTGGGTGCACAGCGCCATGGTCGGCTATGAACTCAACCGGCAATGGAAGCTCAGGCTCAATCTCGAAAACATCGGCAACAAGGCCTATGTGGCCGGCGTGCGCCAGCGCCTGGGCGAGCAGTCGCGTTCCTCGGCCGTTGAATACGGCGAAGGCCGCACGGCCAGGGTAACGGCAACCTATCAGTTCTGAAGTGCCGGATTGCCTGGGGCCCGACGCTCAGCGTGTCGGCCGCAGGCAACAATGCGTGCAAGCTGCCCCCAGAGGGCAGCTTTTGTTTTTGACAGGGTCGTCGGACAAAAAAAGAGCCCGCACAAGGCGGGCTGGTGATGGTCAGGCCGGCGGCAAAAACCGCCGACTCGTACGCATCTTACTGGATCTTGGCCTTTTCGCGCAGCGATTCCTGGAATTGCGCCAGCTTTTGCTGTTGCAGCTGCTTCACGATCTCAGGTTTGACTTCCTCGAACTTGGGCAGTTCGGCCTGACGTGCGTCGTCCAGGCGGATGATGTGGTAGCCGAACTGGGTCTTGACCGGCTCCTGGGTCATGCCACCCTTTTCGAGCTTGATCAGGGCTTCGGAGAACTCGGGCACGTAGTTGCCGGGGTTGGCCCAGTCGAGGTCACCGCCACGGGCGCCGGATCCGGGGTCCTTGGACTCCTTCTTGGCGATGTCTTCAAACTTCTTGCCGGCCTTGATCTCGGCAATGATGGCCTTGGCGCGGTCTTCCGACTCGACCAGGATGTGGCTGGCCTTGTATTCCTTGCCGCTGTTGGCAGCGACGGCCTTGTCGTACTCGGCCTTGGCTTCGGCGTCGGTCACGGGGTTCTTCTTCTGGAAGTCCTCGAACAGCGCGCGGATCAGGATGGTCTGGCGGGCCAGTTCCATCTGCTGCTTGTAGGCTTCGCTGTTGGCCAGGCTGCGCTTGTTGGCTTCCTGCATGAAGATCTCGCGGGCGATGACTTCTTCCTTGATCTGCCCTTCCAGCTCGGGCGTCACGGGGCGGCCGCTTTGCTCGATCTGTTGCTTGAGCGCTTCGGCGCGTGCCTTGGGCACAGCCTTGCCGTTGACGACGGCGATGTTCTGGGCCGAGGCGGACAGGGCCGCGGTGCTCAGCACGGCGGCAGTCACCAGGCTGGTCAGAAGCTGTTTTTTCATGCGAATTCCAGATATGAAGGAAAAATTGATTCTATAGCGCGGATACGCAACAGGCTCCGAATCGTCGGAGCCTGTAAAAGTTCAAAGAACCTCGATGGCGATGGCGTGTGCGCCCTGGTCAATGAATTCTTGCAGCGCATCATACACAAGGCGATGGCGTGCCACGCGTGGCTTGCCTTGAAACAAAGGTGACGCAATGCGCACGCGGAAATGCGTGCCGAAGCCGGTGCCGTTGGCGCCCACATGGCCGGCGTGCTGGTGGCTCTCGTCGATCACTTCCAGGTGATCGGGGGCGAGGCGCTCGCGCAGCACGGCCTGCATGGCTTCGGCGGTGATGGGCAGCGGATGGGCGGGCGCGCTCATGGCTGCTTGTCCTGCTGCACGCCAGACGGGGGCAGGGCGTCGGGCGTGGCGGCTGCTGCCTCGCCCTTGTCTTCCTGCATGAAGCGGCTCATGTAGATGGCCTGGCCGATCACGAAGACCAGCATCAGCCCCATGCCGCCGAACAGCTTGAAGTTGACCCAGGTGTCGGTGTCGAAGCGGTAGGCGATGACCAGGTTGAGCGCGCCCATGACCGCGAAGAACGCCGCCCAGCTCCAGTTCAGGGTGCGCCATGCGTTGTCGGGCAGTTGCAGCTGTGCGCCCATGACCGAGCGCAGCAGGTTCTTGCGGAACACCAGCTGGCCTATCAACAGGGCGCTGCCCATGAGCCAGTACAGCACGGTGGGCTTCCACTTGATGAAGGTGTCGTTGTGGGCCAGCAAGGTGGCGCCGCCGAACAGCACGATCACGCCCAGGCTCACCCATTGCATGGGCTCGACCTTGCCGTGGCGCACGCGCAGATAGGCGATCTGGGCAATGGTGGCGACGATGGCCACGGCCGTTGCCGTGTAGATGCCCCAGACCTTGAAGGCGACGAAGAACAGGATGATGGGGAAAAAGTCGATCAGTAACTTCATTGGAAGGTTTCGATGGGCTTGGAGTCAGGCATGGGGCCTGAGCTTGGCAGGCGCATTGTGGCGCAGCCGGCGCGGCCCGGCACCGGTGCAGGGCCGCGTGGCCTGGGGTTTTTGCGTGCCTGGAGCCTAGGCCTTGGGCGGCTCGAATTCCAGCGATGCGGAATTCATGCAGTAGCGCAGTCCTGTGTCGGAGGGGCCGTCGGGGAACACATGCCCCAGGTGGGCGCCGCACTGGCTGCAGACGGTTTCGGTGCGCACCATGCCGTGGCTGCGGTCCACGATTTCGGTGATGGCGCCGGGGATGGCGCGGTCGAAGCTGGGCCAGCCGCAGCCGGCATCGAACTTGGTGTCGGAGTCGAACAGCTTGCTGCCGCAGCAGATGCAGTGGTAGCTGCCATCGGCCCAGAACTGTTCATAGCGGCCGGTGAACGGGCGCTCGGTGGCTGCATGGCGTGTCACCTGGAACGCGGCAGGTTCGGCGCCCTTGGCCTGCAGCTCGGCCTGCCATTCCTGTTCGGTCTTGTGGATGGGAAAGCTCATGATGAACAGCTGATCTCGATGGAGGAAGCCCAGTCGGGCGGGAAGCCTGCCCATTCGGCATGCTCGGCGTGGGGGTCGAACGGAGTCTGCAGCACGGCCAGCAATTGGCGCACGGGAGCGAAGTCACCGGCCTTTGCGGCGCGGATGGTCATCTCGCCCAGGTGGTTGCGCAGCACGAAGCGCGGATTCGATTCTTGCATCAAAGCGGCGGCCGCTGCGGCATCCGTGCCTGCCAGGTGCCGTGCGTACAGGGCCGCCCAGCGGTCGAAGGCCTCGCGGTCCAGCACCAGGTCGCGCACGGGCTCGAGGTCGAGGTCGAGGTCCGTGCCGGCACTGGCACCGGCAGCCACCGCATCGGTCAGGCGGCTGAAGAAGATGGTGTAGTCCACCGCGTTGTCGGCCATGAGCTGCAGCAGCGGGTTCACCAGGGCGGCAAAGCGCCCCTCGGCGGGCGGCGTGCCTGGCGCATCTTCGGGCAGGCCCAGCTTGCGCAGCATGAGGGCGCCATAGGCCTGCGGAAACACCTGCTTGTACGACTCCAGCGCTGCAATGGTCAGTTCCTCTTCGCCGATCAGCGGCAGCAGGGCCTGGCCCAGGCAGTACAGGTTCCAGTAGGCCACCTGGGGCTGGCGGTTGAAGGCGTAGCGGCCCTGGGTGTCGCTGTGGTTGCAGATATGGCCGGGGTTGAAGGCATCGAGAAACTGGAAGGGCCCGTAGTCGATGGTCAGCCCCAGGATGCTCATGTTGTCGGTGTTCATCACGCCATGGCAAAAGCCCACGGCCTGCCAGTGCGCCAGCAGCCGCGCCGTGCGCTCGCTCACGGCCTGCAGGAAGTTGGCGTAGGCGTTGCCGGCCAGTGCCTCGGCCGTGCGGCATTCGGGGTAGTAGCGGTCTATCACGTAGTCGGTCAGCTGGCGCAGCGGCGCTATCTGGTCGCGCGCCGCAAAGTGCTCGAAGTGGCCAAAGCGTATGAAGCTGGGCGCCACGCGCGCCACCACGGCGGCGGTCTCGATCTCTTCGCGGCGAATGGGGGCGGGCGATCCGGTGAGGCTCAGCGCGCGCGTGGTGGGAATGCCCAGGGCGTGCATGGCCTCGCTGCACAGGAACTCGCGGATGGACGAGCGCAGCACGGCGCGTCCGTCGCCCATGCGCGAGTAGGGCGTGCGGCCCGCGCCCTTGAGCTGGATTTCCTGGCCCGAGGCCGTTTCGCCCAGCAAGATGGCACGGCCGTCGCCAAGCTGGCCGGCCCAGACGCCGAACTGGTGGCCGCTGTAGACGCTGGCCAGCGGATGGCTGCCGGGCAGCACGGCATTGCCGGTGAGCGCCTGCAGGGCCTCATCGGAGGCCAGCCACTGCGGGTCCAGGCCCAGCAGCTCGGCGGTGCCGGTGCTGGTGGCAATCCAGTGCGGCTCGGGCAGCGGCGTGGGGCGCAGATGGGTGAAGAAGTCCGGGCCCAGGGCGGCGAAGCCGTCTTGCCAGGAGATGGGAGGGCGTGGGGAGGTCGCCGGAGCCTGGCCTTCGGCGGCAGCATGCAGGTTCATGCGGGAATTGTCCCCCAGCGCCTATGCCCCGTGGGGCGCAAGGTTCATGCGCGCATTCACCCCATGCATTCACGCACGCAGTTGCTGCCGGTACTGGCCCGGCGGCATGCCGAACCAGCGGCGGCAGGCGCGAAAGAGGTTGCTCTGGTCCACAAAGCCCAGCAGGTCGGCCACCTCGGCCAGGCTGCGGCGCGGCTCGCCCAGGTACTGCAGGGCCAGCTCGCGCCGGGTTTCGTCCAGCAGTTGCTGGTAGCTGGTGTCTTCGGCCTGCAGGCGGCGCTGCAAGGTGCGGTCGGTCAGGCCCAGCAGGCTGGCCACGTCTTCGCGGCGCGGCTCGCCCTGGGGCAGCAGGCGCGCGATCTCGTGGCGCACGCGCGCGCCCACGCCGGCCTGGCCCAGGTGGTCGAGTTCGGTTTCGACCAGCTTTTCGTGCAGTGCCAGCAGTTCGGGGTTGTGCGTGGGAATGGGGGCGAGCAGGTCGGCCTCGGACAGCAGGAAGCGGTTCGCGTCCTCGCCGAAGCGCGGCAGCAGGCCGAAGGCTGCGCGGTAGGCGGCCTCGTGCGAGGGGGCGGGCGCCTCGGCCATGAATTCCACGGCCAGCGGCCGGACATCGCGCCGCGTCAGCCAGTTGCACAGCACCAGCAGCGTGAGCACGGCGAACTCCACGCGCTGGCGCGGCACGGGCCTTGTGGCGCCGATGTGATGTATGGACAGCCAGTAGCCGCGCGCATCGCGCTCCAGCGTGAAGGACGTTGCGTCCGAGATCACGGCCATGTGGCGTTCCAGGTCGCGGAAGCCGGCCAGCAGGTGCGGGCCCGAAGCCAGCGAGTAGCCGACCAGATCGATGTTGCCGTGGCGCGCGGCCAGTTGCCGGTCCAGCCCCAGCGTGGGATTGGCGGACTGGGCCACGGCCAGCTCCCAGAGCCGGCTCACTCGGTCCACATCGGTACGGGCCTGCGAATGCTGCAGTGCGGCAAGGTCGATATCGGCTGCGGCGCACAGGCTTTGCGGGGCCAGCCCTTCGGTGGCCATCATGTCCAGGATGCCGCGCACCCAGGCGGCGGAGCTGCTGCGCTGCGTTGTCATGACCGGGTTTTCCTGGGCCATTCGGGGCGCTGTTTGCGTTCTGAAGTCACTGTTTTGGCGTGGTTGCGATAGCGGCGTTTTGCCGCGCTGTTCCTAGAATTTTTGCAGCGCGGCGAACGACTGCGCAGTGTGACCCATGGGCCCGGCGCGGCCCATACGGGAAACCCCAAAAACCATTCAGGAGACAAGCATGCGCACAGGACAGCGGTGGATGGCTGGCGGCATACGCCTGGCCGTGGCTTCAATGGCTTTGTGGCTTGCGGCCTGCGGCGGCTCGGGCGGCGGAGGTCCCGAACTGCGCGAGACGGCCTACGGCCCCTTGCGCGGCGTGGACGATGGCGCGGCCACGGGCACCTATTACTGGAAGGGCGTGCCCTTTGCCCAGGCGCCCGTGGGCGCGCTGCGCTGGCAGCCGCCGGCCGAGCCCAAGGCCTGGGAGGGCGTGCGCGAGGCGCGCCAGTTCGGCAATGCCTGCCTGCAGATCGGGCGCATGTACGGCCCGGGAGCCAACAACCGCTTCGACGACACCATTGCCTCCACCCTGGGCCAGCCCGTGGGCAGCGAGGACTGCCTGACGCTCAACATCTGGCGCCCGGCCAGCGGCGCCGAGAAGCTGCCGGTGCTGGTGTTCATCCATGGCGGCAGCGCCATCTCGGGCTATACGGCCGATCCGCTGTATGACGGTGCGGCCCTGGCGCGCGCCGCCAATGCCGTGGTGGTGACGGCCAACTACCGGCTGGACATCCTGGGCTACATGCACATGCCGCAGATGCAGGCCGGCGCGCCGGCCACGGGCAACTTCGCGCTGCTGGACAACCTGCAGGCGCTGCGCTTTGTGCAGCGCAATATCGCGGGCTTTGGCGGCGATCCGGGCAATGTCACGCTCATGGGCCAGTCGGCGGGTGCCACCAATGTGCTGGCGCTGCTGGCGGCCGAGTCGGCGCGCGGCCTGTTCCACAGGCTGGTGCCCATCAGCGGCGGGCTGTCGCTTCCATCCAACCTGCCGGCCGGCGTGCTGGCCACGCTCAAGCCGGCTTCGGCCTACGCCACCCAGTCCGCGCTGCTGCTGGCCCATCTGATGGTGGCCGATGGGCTGGCTGCCGATGTGGCGGCTGCGGCCACGGTGGCTGCCGGCTGGACACCGGCGCAGATTGCGGCCTACCTGCGCGGCAAGGATGCGCGCGTGCTGCTGCAGACCCTGGTGGCCAAGGGCCTGACGGGCGCGGGACCGATTCCCGACGGCCTGCTGCTGCCCACCGATCCCATGGCCGCGCTGGCTGCGGGCCAATACAACCGCATGCCCGTGATGGCCGGCTACACGGCCGATGAGGGCAAGCTGTTCGCGCCCCTGCTGGCTGCGCTGGGCGGCAAGCCGGGCTTCAGGATCGATGATGCGGCGCGCTTTCGCATGATGCAGTCCTTCGATGCGCAGTCGCCCAACGCGCCGGGCCTGGCCGACATCATCGATGCCGCCTACCTGCCCGTCGATACGCCGGTCACCGGCTACAACGCCCGCATGGCGCAACTGACCCATCTGTTCGCCGACCCCAGCCGCGACCAGTTGCTCAACACGCTGCGCACCCGGCAGGCCGAGGTCTGGAGCTACCGCTTCGACTGGGCGCGCCAGCCCGCGCCCTGGAACACGGTCTACGGAGCGGCCCATGCGTTCGATCTGCCCTTTCTCTTCGGCAACTTCGGGCCGTCCGTGTTCTCCCGCGTGACCAACAGCACGGCGAATGCCCCGGGCCGGCTTGCGCTGTCGAACGCCATGATGGCCAGCCTCAAGGCCTTCATGCAGACGGGCAATCCGCAGAACGCGGCCCTGGGCCAGACATGGAAGCCCTGGCCGTCCAGCCTGATCTTTGATGCCGAGCCGGGCGCGACCAGCATCCGGCTGCAGTGAGCGAGCAGGTGAGCGAGCAGGGGCTTGCCGCGGCAAGCCCCGAGAGACAGCCAACAACAACGAAGGAGACAAGTACCCATGACAGTCAAGACCGTTTTCACACATGCCTGGCGCTGGCCGCTGGCGGGGGCCATTGCCGCCGCCGCCGTGGGCCTGGCCGCCTGCGGAGGGGGATCGTCGGGCATGCCCGCGCCCATGGGGCCGGGCCAGCAATCGGGCTACATCACCCTGCCGGACGGCAGCAGGATGCGCTACTCGCTGCTGCTGCCCGAGGGGCAGGGCCCGTTCCCGCTGCTGGTCGAGTACGACGGCTATATCTCGGGCTCGTACCCCAACATCAGCAGTCCCTGGACCAAGGAAGGCTATGCGGTCATGGGGCTGAATGTGCCGGGCACGGGCTGCTCCACGGGGGATGACAAGGTGTTTGACGCCAGCGTAGGTGCGGCTGGGGCCTTTGCCATCGAATGGGCCGGGCGGCAGGCCTGGTCCAATGGCCGCATCGGCATGATCGGCTACTCGTATTCGGGCTACAACCAGCTGTGGGTGGCTGCGCACCGGCCCAAGGGGCTGCTGGCGATCACGCCCAGCAAGAATGTGGGCGATCCCTACCGCGACGTGGGCTATCCGGGCGGCATTGCCAACATCGGTTTTCCGGCGCAGTGGTGGAACGGCTTCCCGCGCATCTGGCGCACGGCTGCCGACCTGGCGGTGAAGAACGGTGGCGACACGGAATGCGCCAAGACGGTGGCCGACAATATCGAGAAGATCAAGCGGCCCGAGCTGGACCTCATCAAGTGGCTGGACAACCCCTATGCCGATGGCCTGTACCTGGAGCGCAGCGCCATGCTGCAAAGCGGCAAGATCAATATCCCCACGCTGGGCACGCAGTCCTGGCAGGACGAGCAGATCGGCCCGCGCTCGGGCTACTACGAGGACACCATTGCGCCCGACAGGATGTGGCTGGTCAGCTCCAACGGCGACCACCACACGAACATCACCTCGGACCATATCGACCAGACCTTGAAGCGCTTCCTGGCGCGCTTCGTCAAGGGCGAGGACAACGGCTTCGACAAGGAGCCGCGCGTGCGCCTGCTGCAGGAGATGCAGACCACGGACGCCAAGGCCCTCAATGGCGGCGCCAAGCTCATGCCCACGGGCGAGGCACGGTTTGACCGGCTGCCTGTCCAGGTCAAGCCCCTGCGCCTGTGGATGCAGCCCGGCCAGGCGCTGGGCGACAGCGCACCCGCCTCAGGCACGGCTTCGTCCAGCTACCGCTATCCGGCCCTGAGTCCGCAGGTGAACAACCCGGCGGCCGAAGGCTGGCCCGCCGTGCCCGCGTCGGAAAAGGATGGCCAGCTGGTCTTCACCACGGCGGCCCTGCCGCAGGACCTGAGTTTTTATGGCGAAGGCTCGGCCGACCTGTGGCTCAGCGCCACGGCCGCCAATACCGACATCCAGGTCACCGTGTCCGAGGTGCGGCCGGACGGGCAGGAGATGTTCGTGCAGCGCGGCTGGCTGCGTGCCTCCAAGCGTGCGCTCGATGAGAGCCGTTCCACGGCGCTGCGTCCCTGGGGTGCCTACACACGGGACAAGGATGTGCCACTGGTTGCCGGCCAGCCCCAGTTGATGCGGGTGGAGATCCAGAAATTCGCGCATGTGTTCCGCGCCGGTTCAAGCATTCGCGTGACAGTGGATTCGCCATCGCAGACCGGATACTGGATCTTCGGCAACGACAAGACGCCGTCCACGAACACGCTGTGGCATGACGCGGCGCATGCCTCCAGCATCGTCCTAGGGTATATCCCATACGAGCATGCGAAGACGCTGCCGAGTTGCGACAAGACAATGCGTCAACCATGCCGGAAAAACGATGCGCCTGTCCCTGCCGGGATCGGACCCAGGGCGCCGGCCTGAGCCCACCCTCCATGCGGGCAGCGGCATCGCGCACCAGGGCCTTGGCCTTGCGCGAATCCGCGGTCCGCAGTTCACGACGTTCACGAAGTTCAATCACCTTAGGAGCCTATAGATGCTGGGTCTGATGCAAAGCCAACCACTGTTGATCTCGTCGCTGATCGACTTCGCCGACCGCCACCATGGCGATGCGGAGATCGTCTCGCGCAGGGTGGAGGGCGATATCCATCGCTATACGTACCGCGACCTGGCACGGCGTTCGCGCCAGCTGGCGAACACGCTGGACGGCCTGGGCCTGCAGCCCGGCGACCGCGTGGCCTCGCTGGCCTGGAACGGCTACCGCCACATGGAGATGTACTTCGGCGTCAGCGGCTCGGGCCGCGTGCTGCACACGGTCAACCCGCGCCTGCACCCCGACCAGGTGGCGTGGATCATCAACCACGCGGAAGACCGCGTCATGTGCTTTGACCTGACCTTCCTTCCCATCATCCAGGCCGTGCATGCCAAGTGCCCCACGGTACGCCAGTGGGTGGCGCTGTGCGATGCGGACCGCCTGCCCGCCGACAGCGGCATTCCGGGCCTGGTCAGCTACGAGGACTGGATTGGCGGCCAGTCCGACCAGTACCAGTGGCCCGAATTCGACGAGAACACGGCCTCCAGCATGTGCTACACCAGCGGCACCACGGGCAACCCGAAGGCCGTGCTGTACAGCCACCGCTCCACCACGCTGCACGCCTACGCGGCCGCGCTGCCCGATGTGATGTGCATATCGGCGCGCGACTCGGTGCTGCCCGTCGTGCCCATGTTCCACGTCAACGCCTGGGGCATTCCCTACTCGGCCGCGCTCACGGGCTGCAAGCTGGTGTTTCCCGGCCCGGCGCTGGACGGCAAGTCGCTGTACGAGCTGATCGAGGCCGAAGGCGTCACCTACGCGGCCGGCGTGCCCACGGTCTGGCAGATGCTGCTGGGCCACATCAGGCCGGGCGGCCTGCGGTTTTCCACGCTCAAGCGCACGGTGATCGGCGGTTCCGCCTGCCCGCCGGCCATGATCACGGCCTTCCAGGACGAGTTCGGCGTGGAGGTGCTGCATGCCTGGGGAATGACCGAGATGAGCCCGCTGGGCACGCTGTGCACGCTCAAGAACAAGCAGCTGCAGCTGCCCAAGGACGAGCAGATGAAGATCCTGCAAAAGCAGGGCCGCGCCATCTACGGCGTGGACATGCGCATCGTCGACAGCGACGGCACCGACCAGCCCTGGGACGGCAAGAGCTACGGCGACCTGCTGGTGCGCGGCCCCTGGATCGTGGACAGCTACTTCAAGGGCGAGAGCCCGCTGGTCAAGGACGCGCAGGGCCGCGGCTGGTTCCCCACGGGCGACGTGGCCACCATCGACCCGGACGGCTTCATGCAGATCACCGACCGCAGCAAGGACGTGATCAAGTCCGGCGGCGAGTGGATCAGCTCCATCGACATCGAGAACATCGCCATGGCCCATCCGGCCGTGGCCATGGCCGCCTGCATCGGCATGCCGCATCCCAAGTGGGACGAGCGCCCCATCGTCGCCGTGGCGAAGAAGCCCGGCGCCGAGGTCACGCGCGAGGAACTGCTCAAGTTCTACGAGGGCAAGACCGCCAAGTGGCAGATCCCCGACGACGTGGTCTTCGTCGATGCCATTCCGCTGGGCGCCACCGGAAAAATGCTCAAGACCCGGCTGCGCGAGCAGCTGGCCGGCTACCGGCTGCCGGGGCTTTGAGCCGTTGCGGGCGGCCACCGGGCCAGGGCATGCGGGGGCATGTCCTGGCCGGGGCGGCCGGTCCGAGTCTCGTCGGCGATAGCCGCTAGGGGCAATCACCGATCAGGGCAGGGCACAGGGGCCATTACCCTGGGCCTCGCCCAGAAACCACCACAAGAGGAGACGCTTCATGAAGTTTGCGATCAAGGCATTGACGGCATCCCTGGCCCTGGCTTGCGCCACGGGCGCCATGGCCCAGAAGGGCGAGACGGTGAAGGTTGCGTGGATCGACCCGCTGTCCGGCCTCATGGCCGCGCTGGGGTCCAACCAGCTCAAGAGCCTGCAGTACATCGCCGAGGAGCTCAACAAGGGCACGGCCTCGGGCGTGAAGTTCGAGATCATCGGCATCGACAACAAGCTCAGCCCGCAGGAAACCACGGCGGCCCTGCGCTCGGCCATGGACCAGGGCGTGCGCTACGTCTTCCAGGGCAACGGCTCGGGCCCGGCCCTGGCCATCATGGATGCGCTGGAAAAGCACAACGCGCGCAACAAGGGCAAGGAAGTCGTCTACCTCAACTACGCTGCCGTGGACCCGGACCTCACCAACAGCAAGTGCAGCTACTGGCACTTCCGCCTGGATGCCGACACCTCCATGAAGATGGAGGCCTTGACCACGTACATGAAGGACGTGCCCGAAGTCAAGAAGGTCTACCTGATCAACCAGAATTACTCGCACGGCCAGCAGGTCTCCAAATACGCCAAGGAGATGCTCAAGCGCAAGCGCCCCGATGTGGAGATCGTGGGCGACGACTTCTCGCCGCTGGCCCAGGTGCGCGACTTCGCACCCTACATAGCCAAGATCAAGCAGTCGGGTGCCGACTCGGTGATCACGGGCAACTGGGGCTCGGACTTGGCGCTGCTGATCAAGGCCGCCAGCGATGCAGGCCTGAACAACGTCAAGTTCTACACCTACTACGCCATCGCCACCGGCGCGCCCACGGCCATGGGCGCGGCCGCCGCCGACAAGGTCTACATGGTGGGCTACGGCCACATGAACCTGCCCGGCCCGCTGGACCGCATCACCAAGGGCTACAAGGCCAAGTTCAACGACGACATGTACACGGGCTCGCTGTACTCGGGCCTGACCATGCTGGACCAGGCCTTCCTGCGCGCCAAGACCACGGACCCGGCCAAGGTGGCGGCCACCATGGAAGGCATGAAGTTCAACAGCCTCAACGGCGAAGTGGAGATGCGCAAGAGCGACCACCAGCTGCAGCAGGGCCTGTTCATCGCGCGTTGGGAAAAGGCCGGCGGCAAGTACCCGATGGATTCGGAGAACACCGGCTACACCTTCGTTCCCGTGAAGTACTACGAGCCCTATGTGGCCAGCACGCCGACATCTTGTGAGATGAAGCGACCCTCATGACGGCATAACTGGCCATTGAACTTCGCAAAGGGGCGCGAGGCGCCCCTTTTTTTGCCCGAAATCAGGCAAAACACGGTTTCCTGGCCTGATCGATGGCGATCTGTCGCCAATGTGTCCAGGGCCGCAGCCAAGTCGCATGCGCGATAGTTTCTAAGGCATTCCCCAGAGGGAAATTGTCATTCAGGCGTTAGTCTGGCGCCAATACAGATATCCGAATCAACCGGAAAAAGGAGACAGAAAAATGAAGTGGATCGTGCATTCGGTGGCCGCCTCGGCCATGCTGGCCTGTGCATCGGGCGCCTGGGCGCAAAAGGGCGAGACGGTGAAGATCGGCTGGATCGATCCGCTGTCGGGTCTGATGGCCGCCGTGGGCACGAACCAGCTCAAGACCTTCCAGCTGATGGCCGAGGAGTTCAACAGGAAAAATGCCTCGGGCGTGAAGTTCGAGATCATCCCGCTGGACAACAAGCTCAGCCCGCAGGAGACCACGGCCGTGCTGCGCTCGGCCATGGACCAGGGCGCACGCTACGTGGTGCAGGGCAACGGCTCGGGCCCGGCCCTGGCCATCATGGATGCGCTGGAAAAGCACAACGCGCGCAACAAGGGCAAGGAAGTCGTCTACCTCAACTACGCTGCCGTGGACCCGGACCTCACCAACAGCAAGTGCAGCTACTGGCACTTCCGCCTGGATGCCGACACCTCCATGAAGATGGAGGCCTTGACCACGTACATGAAGGACGTGCCCGAAGTCAAGAAGGTCTACCTGATCAACCAGAACTACTCGCACGGCCAGCAGGTCTCCAAGTACGCCAAGGAAATGCTCAAGGCCAAGCGGCCCGACGTGCAGGTGGTGGGCGACGACTTCGCGCCCCTGGCCCAGGTGCGCGACTTCGCGCCCTACATCGCCAAGATCAAGCAATCGGGCGCCGACACGGTGATCACGGGCAACTGGGGCTCGGACCTGTCGCTGCTGCTCAAGGCCGCCAATGACGCGGGCCTGAACAACGTCAAGTTCTATACCTACTACGCCTTCGGCTCGGGCTCGCCCACGGCCATGGGCGCGGCCTCCGACGGCAAGGTCTACACCGTGGGCTATGGCCACTACAACATGGGCGGCCCCATCCAGCCGCTGATGGCCGAGTTCAAGAAGAAGATGAACGACGACCTCACGCAAAGCTCGATCTACCACGTGTTCGCGCTGCTGGATGCGGCCTTCGTCAAGACCGGCGGCACCGACCCCGTGAAGGTGGCGGCCGCGCTGGAGGGCATGAAGCTCAAGAGCTTCAACGGCGAAGTGGAGATGCGCAAGACCGACCACCAGCTGCAGCAGGGCCTGTACATCACGCGCTGGGAAAAGGCCGGCGGCAAGAACCCGTATGACGCAGAGAACACGGGCTACACCTTCGCCCCGGTGAAGTACTACGAGCCCTACGTGGCCAGCACGCCCACCTCCTGCCAGATGAAGCGCCCGTCCTGAGAGCGGCCCGCACCGCTTCCTGTCCCCAACGCACCGAGACCAAGGCCTTTCGATGACGCTTGAGTTCTTCACCATATCGCTGCTCAACGGCGTGAGCTATGGACTGCTGCTGTTCATGCTCAGCTCGGGGCTGACGCTGATCTTCAGCATGATGGGCGTGCTCAACTTCGCCCACACCAGCTTCTACATGCTGGGCGCGTACTTCGGCTACACGCTCAGCGGCATCATCGGCTTCTGGGGCGCGCTGTTCGTCGCGCCCCTGCTGGTGGGCGCGCTGGGCGCCATGTTCGAGCGCTACAGCCTGCGCCGCGTGCACAAGTACGGCCATGTGCCCGAACTGCTCGTGACCTTCGGCCTGTCCTATCTCATCCTCGAGGTGGTGCAGCTGGTCTGGGGCCGGGGCACCGTGCCCTACGGCCTGCCGCCCGCGCTGCAGGGCCCGCTGTTCACGCTGTACGGCACGCAGTTCCCGCGCTCGCGCTCCTTCGTGATGCTGCTGGCGCTGCTGATGCTGGTGGCCGTCTGGCTGCTGCTGACGCGCACGCGCATCGGCCTGGTCATCCAGGCCGCGCTCAAGAACCCCGAGATGGTGGAGGCGCTGGGCCACAACGTGCCGCGCGTGTTCATGATGGTGTTCGGCGGCGGCTGCGCGCTGGCGGGGCTGGCCGGCGTCATCGGCGGCAACACCTATGTGACCGAGCCGGCCATGGCCATGTCGGTCGGCTCCATCATCTTCGTGGTGGTGGTGGTCGGCGGCATGGGCTCGCTGGCGGGGGCCTTCGTGGCCTCGCTGCTGATCGGCGTCGTGCAGACCTTTGCCGTGGCCATCGACTGGTCGCTGGCCAGCCTGCTGACCTCGCTGGGCAGCCCGGTCGGCGAGCAGACCTTTGGCTGGCCGCTGCTCAAGCTCACCATCTCCCAGGTCGCGCCCATCCTGCCCTACCTGTTCCTGGTGCTGATCCTCATCTTCCGGCCCAAGGGCCTCCTGGGCACGCGGGGAGATTGACACCATGTCCTCGATCACCAAAACGACCATGACATCCACTGCCGCAAAAGGCGTTCCGGGCGCTTCGGGGGCTGCGGGCGCAGGGCGCCACTACAGCTTCCAGCCGCTCAACATCGGCCGCATCCTGATCTGGGGCGCCTTCGCCCTGGCGCTGATCGTCGCGCCGCTGGTGTTCACCAGCAGCCTGGCGCTGACCATGCTCAGCCAGATCGGCTATCTCATCATCATCTGCCTGTCCTACAACATCCTGCTGGGGCAGGGCGGCATGCTGAGCTTCGGCCATGCGGTCTACACGGGGCTGGGCTCGTTCATCGCCATCCATGCGATGAACCGGGCCAGCTCCGGCGACTGGGGCATTCCGCTGGTGCTGATTCCCATCATCGGCGGCCTGGGCGGCATGTTCTTCGCGGCCCTGCTGGGCTATGTGACCACCAAGAAGTCGGGCACCACCTTCGCCATGATCACCATGGGCATCGGCGAGCTGGTGGCGTCCATGGCGCTGATGTTCCCCGAGTTCTTCGGAGGCGAGGGCGGCATCACCACCGACCGCGTCTATGGCAAGCCCTTCTTCGGGCTGACCTTCGGCTCGGGCATGGAGGTGTACTACCTGATCGCCGCCTACTGCTTCATCTGCACGGCCGCCATGTTCGCCTTCACGGGCACGCCGCTGGGCCGCATGCTCAACGCCGTGCGCGACAACCCCGAGCGCGTGGAGTTCGTGGGCTACAACACGCAGCGCGTGCGCTACTTCTCCTTCATCATCGCGGGCTTCTTCGCAGGCGTGGGCGGGGGACTTGCAGCCATCAACTTCGAGATCATCACGGCCATGGACAGCGTGAGCGTGATGCGCTCGGGCTCGTACCTGCTGTTCACCTTCCTGGGCGGCGCCACCTTCTTCTTCGGGCCCATCATCGGCGCCGTGCTGCTGGTGCTGGCCTCGGTGCTGCTGTCGGAGCTGACCAAGGCCTGGCTGCTGTACCTGGGCCTGGTGTTCCTGCTGATGGTGATGTACGCACCCGGTGGCGTGGCCAGCCTGATCATGATGAACCTGCGCGTGGCGCGCTTCGGCAAGTGGCGCCGGCTGGCCCAGCCCTACCTGGCCATCGCGGCCAGCGCCCTGGTCATGATCGTGGGCGGCGCGGCCATCGTCGAGATGATCTACCACCTGCAGCTCAATGCGGCCCTGGGTCCGCAGGTCTCGTTCATGGGCGTGCAGCTCGATACCAGCTCGGCATCGACCTGGACCGTGGCCGTTGCCATCTTCGTGGTGGGCCTGGGCCTGCTGGAAGTGGCCAGGCGCTGGTGCCTGCGCCGCTGGGAGCGCATCCAGGAAGAAATCGAAGAAGCCATCAAGCGCGGGGAGGGTTGAACCATGTCCAGCATTGCAATCGAACGTCCGGGCACCGCGGCCGCCGCCGCGGCTGGCGAGGCCACCTATGCGCTGGAGCTGCGCGACCTGTACAAGCGCTTCGGCAAGGCCGAGATCATCCGCGGCGCCCAGCTGGCCGTGAAGCCGGGCGAGCGCGTGGCCATCATCGGCCCCAACGGCGCGGGCAAGAGCACGCTGTTCAACCTGATCAGTGGCCGCTTCGAGCCCACCAGCGGCCAGGTGCTGCTCAACGGCCAGCGCATCGACGGCAAGAAGCCCTATGAAATCAACCGCATGGGGCTGTCGCGCAGCTTTCAGATCACCAACATCTTTCCCAAGCTCAGCGTGTTCGAGAATCTGCGCTGCAGCGTGCTGTGGAGCCTGGGCTACCGCTACAGCTGCTGGCGCTTCCTGTCGAAGCTGCGCGACGCCAATGCCCGCGCCGATGAGCTGATGGAGATGATCGGCCTGCACAGAAAGCGCGACACGCTGGCGGTCAACCTGACCTATGCCGAGCAGCGTGCGCTGGAGATCGGCATCACCATCGGCGGCGGCGCCGGCGTCATCCTGCTGGACGAACCCACGGCCGGCATGAGCAACAGCGAAACGGCCCACTTCATCCAGCTGATCAAGAAGGTCACCGAAGGCAAGACCCTGCTGACCGTGGAGCACGACATGGGCGTGGTCTTCGGCCTGGCCGACAAGATCGCCGTCGTGGTCTACGGCGAAGTCATCGCCTACGACACGCCCGAGGCCGTGCGTGCCAATCCGCGCGTGCAGGAGGCCTATCTGGGCTCGTCTGTGGCGGATCAACAAGCTGGCGCACATTGAGGGAGCACGGATGCTGAACATCAACAACCTGCATGCCTATTACGGCAAAAGCCATGTGTTGCATGGCGTGGATTTCTCGGTGCAGCCCGGCGAGATCGTCGCGCTGCTGGGGCGCAACGGCTCGGGCCGCTCCACCACGGCCAAGGCCATCATGGGCCTGGTGCACTGGGAGGGCTCGCTGGACTGGAAGGGCCAGAGCCTGACCGGCCGCAAGGCCTACGAGATCGCCCACCTGGGCGTGGGCTACGTGCCCGAGAGCCGCGACGTGTTCCCCAACCTCACCGTGCACCAGAACCTGCTGCTGGGACAGAAGGGCAAGGGCCGGGACAGCCGCTGGGGCTTCGACGACATGTACGCCATGTTCCCGCGCCTGAAGGAGCGCCAGCACACCGAGGCCGGCGTGATGTCGGGCGGCGAGCAGCAGATGCTGACCCTGTGCCGCACGCTGATGGGCGACCCCGACCTGATCATCATCGACGAGCCCACCGAGGGCCTGGCACCCAAGATCGTCGAGCTGGTGGGCGAGTACCTGCAAAAGATCAAGCAGCGCGGCGTGTCCGTGCTGCTGATCGAGCAAAAGCTCACCATTGCCATGAGCATCTCGGACCGCGCCCTGGTCATGGGCCATGGGCGCATCGTCTTCGACGGCACGCCCGACGGGCTGCGCGCCGATCAGAAGGTGCGCAAGGAGTGGCTGGAGGTCTGATGCCGCACAAGGCTGGGCATGCTGCCAGGCAGGCGGCCCGGGCCACGGCGCTTGTCCCGCTTGGGACAAACCGCAGTGGCGCCGGCCCGCATTTTTTTTACAATCAAAATCGCACGATCGTTCTTTTTCTATCGCATAGGGGACAACAGCATGACTGCTGAATACAAAGTGGACGGTGCCATCGCCGTCATCACCTTGAACAATCCGCCGGTCAACGGCCTGGGACTATCCACGCGGCGGGGCATCGTCGAGGGGCTGGACAAGGCCTATTCCGACCCGGCCGTCAAGGCCATCGTCATCACGGGCGCCGGCAAGGCTTTTTCGGGCGGCGCTGACATCAACGAGTTCGGCAAGGAAGAGGCGTATCGCGAGCCTCACCTGGTCTCGCTGATCAACTCGCTGGACCAGGGCAGCAAGCCCGTGGTGGCCGCCATCCATACCGTCTGCATGGGCGGCGGGTTGGAGCTGGCGCTGGGCTGCAACTACCGCGTGGCCGCTCCCGGCACCCTGGTGGCCCTGCCAGAAGTCAAGCTGGGCCTGCTGCCCGGTGCAGGCGGCACGCAGCGCCTGCCGCGCGTGCTGGGCGTGGAGACCGCGCTGAACATGATCGTCAGCGGCGAACCCGTCAAGAGCGAGCTGCTGGCCTCCATCCCCGGCCAGAAGCTGTTCGACAAGATGGCCGCTTCGCCCGAGTCCCTGCTGGACGAGGCCAAGGCCTTTGCGCTGGAAGTGGCCGACAAGCGTCCGCTGCCGCGCGTGCGCGACCTGCCTTGCAAGCACCCCCAGGGCGACGCCTACTTCCAGTTCGCACGCAACATGGTCAAGGGCATGGCCAAGAACTACCCGGCCCCGGCCCGCTGCGTGGACACGGTGGAGAACGCCGCGCGCAAGAAGTTCGACGAGGGCATGGCCCTGGAGCGCGATGCCTTCATGCAACTGATGTGGTCGCCCGAGTCGCGCGCGCTGCGCCACCTGTTCATGGCCGAGCGCGCGGCCTCCAAGATCGCCGACGTGCCCTCGGACACGGCTGTGCGCGACATCAAGACCGTGGGCGTCATCGGTGCCGGCACCATGGGCGGCGGCATCTCCATGAACTTCCTGAACGCGGGCATTCCCGTGACCATTCTGGAGACCAAGCAGGAAGCGCTGGACCGTGGCGTGGCCACCATCCGCAAGAACTACGAAGCCCAGGTCAAGAAGGGCAAACTCACCCAGGAAAAGTACGACCAGCGCATGGCGCTGCTGAGCACCACGCTGTCGTATGACGCGCTCAAGAATGCCGACCTCATCATCGAGGCGGTGTTCGAGGAGCTGGGCGTCAAGGAAACCGTGTTCAAGCAGCTGGACGAGGTTGCCAAGCCTGGCGCCATCCTGGCCTCCAACACCTCCACGCTGGACGTGGACAAGATCGCCGCCTTCACCAAGCGCCCGCAGGACGTGGTGGGCATGCACTTCTTCAGCCCCGCCAACGTGATGAAGCTGCTGGAAGTGGTGCGCGGCAAGCACACCGCCAAGGACGTGCTGGCCACCGTGATGAAGCTGGCCAAGAAGATCAAGAAGACCGCCGTGGTCTCGGGCGTGTGCGATGGCTTCATCGGCAACCGCATGATCGAGCAGTACTCGCGCCAGGCCGGCTTCCTGCTGGACGAAGGCGCCACGCCCGCCCAGGTGGACAAGGCCATCGAGAAGTTCGGTTTCGCCATGGGCCCGTTCCGCATGGGCGATCTGGCCGGCAACGACATCGGCTGGGCCATCCGCAAGCGCCGCGCCGTCGAGCGCGCCGACATGAAGTACAGCCGCACGGCCGACAAGCTGTGCGAGCTGGGTCGCTTCGGCCAGAAGACCGGCGCGGGCTGGTACGACTACCAGGCGGGCAAGCGCGACGCCATCCCGTCCGAGCTGGTCAACCAGATGATCGAGTCCCACCGCAAGGAGCTGGGCATCACCCCGCGCAAGATCTCCGATGAGGAAATCGTCCAGCGCCTGGTCTTCGCCCTGGTCAACGAAGGCGCCCACATCCTGGAAGACGGCATCGCTGGCAAGTCGGGCGATATCGACATGGTCTACCTGACCGGCTATGGCTTCCCCATCTGGCGCGGCGGCCCCATGCACTACGCGGGTGAGGTCGGGCTGTTCAACGTGGTCCAGGCCATGAACCGCTTCGCCAAGAACCCCAACGACGACGCCGATTTCTGGCAGCCAGCCCCGCTGCTGGCGAAGCTGGCGGCCGAAGGCAAGCAATTCAGCTGAGACGTGCGGCGCACGAACTTTTTGCGAACCACCGCAAACCCGCCATACAAGGAATATCCATGACATCCGCCGTGATCGTTTCCACCGCCCGCACGCCCCTGGCCAAAAGCTGGCAGGGCTCCTTCAACATGACCCATGGCGCCACGCTGGGCGGCCATGCCGTGCAGCACGCCGTGCAGCGCGCAGGCGTCGACCCTGCCGCCGTCGATGACGTGATCATGGGCTGCGCCAACCCCGAAGGCGCCACCGGCATGAACATTGCGCGCCAGATCGCGCTCAAGGCCGGCCTGCCCATCACCGCATCGGGCATGACCATCAACCGCTTCTGCTCCTCGGGCCTGCAGACCATCGCCACCGCATCGCAGCGCATCATCGCGGGCGAGGGCGATGTCTACGTGGCCGGCGGCGTGGAGTCCATCTCCTGCGTGCAGCAGGAAATGAACCTGCACATGATCCAGGACCTGGCCCTGGCCAAGCAAAAGCCCGAGATCTACTGGAGCATGCTGCAGACCGCCGAACAGGTCGCCAAGCGCTACGGCATCGGCCGCGACGCCATGGACGAATACGGCGCCGCCAGCCAGCAAAAGGCCTGCGCGGCCCAGGCCGCCGGCCTGCTGGACGCCGAGATCGCGCCCATCACCGTGACCATGGGCGTGGCCGACAAGGTGCGCGGCCTGATCACCAAGGAAGTGACCTGCAGCAAGGACGAGGGCGTGCGCGAAGGCACGACCAAGGAAGGCATCTCGGGCATCCGCCCCGCGCTGCCCGGCGGCGTGATCTCGGCCGGCAATGCCAGCCAGTTCTCCGACGGCGCAGGCGCCTGCGTGGTGGTCAGCGAGGACTATGCATCGCGCAACAACCTCAAGCCTCTTGGCCGCTTCCTGGGCTTTGCCGTGGCCGGCTGCGAGCCCGACGAAATGGGCATCGGCCCCGTCTTCGCCGTGCCCAAGGTGCTCAAGAAGCTGGGCCTGACGGTGCAGGACATCGACCTGTGGGAGCTCAATGAAGCCTTTGCCGTGCAGGTGCTGTACTGCCGCGACAAGCTGGGCATCCCCAACGACCGCCTCAATGTCAACGGCGGCGCCATCGCCCTGGGCCATCCCTATGGCGTGTCGGGCCAGCGCCTGACGGGCCACGCCCTGATCGAAGGCAAGCGCCGCGGTGCCAAGCGTGTCTGCGTGACCATGTGCATCGGCGGCGGCATGGGTGCCGCCGGCGTGTTCGAAGTGCTGTAAGTGCAGGTGGCGGCTGCGGCCGCCACCGCCTGTTCCCGTTACTCCTGTTGGCCGCACGCGCTCCCTCTGGCGGCGCCTGCGGCTTCTTTTTTGATTCCGGACATCACCATGCGCCTGCGTTCCACCATCGATTTCCTGCTCTATGAATGGCTGCGCGCCGATGCGCTGGGCGAGCGCGAGCGCTTTGCCGACCATTCGCGCGACACCTTCGATGCCGTGCTCGACACCTGCGAGCGCATCGCCCGCGAGAAGTACGCCCCCTTCAACCGCACCGTGGACACGCAGGAGCCGCAGTTCGACGGCGAGAAAGTCATCCTGCCCCAGTGCACCCACGATGCGCGCCAGGCCTATGCCGACTCGGGCATGCTCAGCGCCGCCCAGGACTACGACATCGGTGGCATGCAGCTGCCCTATACGGTGGAGGCGGCAGCCAACAGCTTCTTCGCGGCGGCCTCCATCAGCATCGGCTCCAACATGCTGACCTCGGGCAATGCCAATGCCATCATGGCCCACGGCACGGACATGCAAAAGCAGGTCTTTGCCACCAATGAATTCAATGGCCGCTGGGCCGGCACCATGTGCCTGTCCGAACCCCAGGCCGGCTCGTCACTGAGCGACATTGCCACCCGTGCCGAGCCCGATGGCGCCGACTTCGAGAGCGATGCGCTGGGCCCGCGCTACCGCCTCAAGGGCAACAAGATGTGGATCAGCGCGGGCGACCATGAGCTGACCGAGAACATCGTCCACCTGGTGCTGGCCAAGATCCCCGGCCCCGATGGCAAGCCCGTGCCCGGCGTGCGGGGCATCTCGCTGTTCATCGTGCCCAAGAAGCTCGTGGACACCGAAGGACAACTCACCGGCGAGCGCAACGACGTCGCCCTGGCCGGCCTCAACCACAAGCTGGGCTGGCGTGGCACCACCAACACGCTGCTGAACTTCGGGGAAGGGCGCTTTCCCGTGCGCGGCGGCGCCGGGGCCGTGGGCTACCTGGTCGGCAAGCCCGGCGAGGGCCTCAAATGCATGTTCCATATGATGAACGAGGCCCGCATCTCCATCGGCATGGCCGCCACCATGCTGGGCCTGGCCGGCTACCACGCCAGCCTGGACTACGCGCAGAGCCGCCCGCAGGGCCGGCCGATCAAGGGGGCGCCGGGTGCAGCCGGCAAGGATGCCACGCGGCCCCAGTCGCGCATCATCGAGCACGCCGACGTCAAGCGCATGCTGCTGGCGCAGAAGTCCTATTGCGAAGGCGCGCTGGCGCTGAACCTGTTCTGCGCGCGCCTGGTCGATGAGCAGCACACCGGCACGCCCGAATCCGTGGCCGAGGCCCGGCTGCTGCTGGAAGTGCTGACCCCCATCTCCAAGAGCTGGCCCAGCGAGTTCTGCCTGGAGGCCAACTCCCTGGCCATACAGATCCATGGCGGCTACGGCTATACGCGCGACTTCCCCGTGGAGCAATACTGGCGCGACAACCGCCTGAACATGATCCATGAAGGCACGCACGGCATACAGGCCATGGACCTGCTGGGCCGCAAGGTGCTCATGGAGGGCGGCAAGGGCCTGCAGCTGCTGGCCACGCGCATCAACGACACCATCCAGCGCGCCATGGCCCGGCCCGAACTGGCCGGCCATGCCAATGAACTGGCCAAGGCTCTGCAGGAAGTCGGCGCCACCACCAAGGCCGCATGGGCCACCGACGACCCGCAACAGGCCCTGGCCAATGCCGTGCCGTACATGCAGGCCTTCGGCCACACGGTACTGGCCTGGACCTGGCTGGACGTGTCCCTGGCCGTACTCGCCAAGGACGCCGCCCTGGCTGAACCTGCCAACGCTGGCCGCATGGCCGCCATGCGCTACTTCTTCCGTTACGAACTGCCCCGGATAGGCGCATGGCTCAAGGTCGTGCGTGAGCGCGACATGACCTGCGCGGAGATGAGTGAAGAGGCGTTCTGAGGGAGTTGGCAGCACGGCTGCCGGAGGATGCAAAAAGGCGCGGACCATGTGGTCTGCGTTTTTTTTTATTTCAGGGATTTTCAAGGTTGCCGGAGAGCCTGGCCTGCTCTTTGACCCATTCCCTGGTTTTTCCGCGAACGCACCACTCGGGGTTTTTGACCCAGTCCGTGAAATATATGGTGGGGTGCCCTTCCAGGATATTACAGCGTGTATAGCCAAGTTTGGGCATTGCATAGTATTGCAAGGGAGCTATGAGGGCAAGGCAAGAAGCCATGATTATTAATCCTGCCAGCATGGTTGCGTTAAAGCTGCGTTCAGTTACCTTTAAAATTGATGTTTTGCATGGTATTGCCTTGGATAATGAAGAAATTAGACCAACTGCCAATATTACGGGAAAATATGCTACGACTGGTGCTCCGGGTGTTATTCTTATTGATGCTGATAGTTCAATGAGATCTTTGATATCATTAAATATTGCATGCTTAATGTACCAAATGCAAAGAATAAAAACGAAAACATCTAAAGGGATGCCCCAAATCAAGGTTTTCCTTATTTTTTTTGCGTCCAACATTTTATTGATTAGTTTTTGCGATTTGTGCGGCACATAAATTCATTTCTGAAAATTTCTGTGGAACACTCGTTAAGTTTATACTCTATCTGATGATTTGTTTTATGATTTTCCAGATTGAGTTTGTCTATATTTATTCGATATATTCCTTGAGGCATGCTGCTTGTGGAAATGCGTAGCATGTTGATCACATGTTGTTTGATTTTTAAATCATCGTCTATTTGATTCAAGATGATTCCTGTGACAAGTACGGCCACTGCCACAGCAGCCAAAGGAAGAATTGCAAGGGACGTTGCCGTTGCAAGCTTTATTCCCAAGCCAAGGCCCACCATCGTCGCCAATCCCGCCTTGACCGCCTCCACTCCAATCCCACCCACAAGATCATGCATGGTCTTCTCGTCATTGAAGATGAAGTCCAGTGTCTCTATCCCGGTGCCCACCACCAGGCTCAGAAGAAACCCGCCCTTGGCCACATTCTGCAGACCGCGAATACCCAGGCCCATCTGGACCATGCGTGGATTGGCGGCAAGGAATCGCGTGCCTTGCAGCAGCTGGCGGCGAAGTCCCGCGTAGCCCGTGATGATGATATAGGTGCCTGTGGCGGTTGTCTTGATATAGGAGCGGGCACCGGCCAGGCCCAATGCAATCAGCGTTTTGGTGATCAGGTACGCGTCGCTGACCATCAGGGAGGCGGGAGCGACCCAGGGTTTGCCTGCATTCGGGCTGGCGGTGTGTGTCCAGTATCGACCAAGCGCACTGTGGGCCAGCATGGCATGCAGCGTGGCCGCCAGGCGAGGATTGTTGCGCGCCTTGTCGCTCAGTATGTCTGCGTATTCCTGTGGCGTGAGCACAATGGCATCGATCTGTTTCTGCTCCATTTGGCGAGCAAGCATGTCGGCATAGCCGATCTGATAGAAGGTGGCGGCAATGGAGGCTGGCATGGTGTATGGAGACGCTGGATCAGAAGCGGAATCGAGGATTCCAGCCAATGCGCCTTGATCAATAAAGGCAATTTGACGGAAATGAGTGGTTGCAAGCAGGCGAATAATCCGCTGTCAGTGTCCGAGCGGGTTTCTGATGTTTGCTGTGCGAAGAGTCCTCATTTGATTTCATGGCCTGCACGAGGTCAATCAAAGAAGTCGCCCACAGATCATTTTCAGAATTATCCTTAGGACAATTCCTAAAATCAGGTTTGAAATTCCAGGTGAATAGAGATGCTGCCAATGAGCGTTTGGTCCCAGGCAGCGCCATTCGCCATGGGCGGTATTCACGGGGCACAAGCGCAGGCTGCCCGGCTCGGCCACGGGCATTTGCGGATGAAGGATGCGGGGAGAGGTGGTCCGTACCGCCGCTGCGCTTGCGGGCAGGCTGTTGGACCGGGGGATGGGCTACGGTCTCACCGTGCCGAATGCTGGCAGACGAGGACTCAGGGACCAGGTGTCAGCGCATCGGAAGCCGTGCAGGCGCTGAAGGCCGCCTGCCGGAGGGTGCATGCCTCAAAGATCCAGTCCGAGATAACGCGTGCCCGGCACGGGATTGAAGCTCACCGGCTCTGCATCCGCAAAACCCAGGGACTCATACAGCCGCTGCGCGGCCTGGAACTCGGGCAGCACGTCCAGGCAGATGCGGCTGTAGCCTGTGTGGCGTGCAGCGTCCAGGATGCCTTCCACCAGGCGGCGCCCCAGGTTCTCGCCGCGTACCGTGGGGCGCACGTAGACGCGCTTCATTTCGCCTGTCTGCGCATCCACCTGGCGCAGGGCGGCGCAGCCCACGGGCTGGCCGTCTTTCCAGGCCAGCAGCACGCAGCCTTCGGGTGCGGCGTACTTGCCGGGCAGGGCGGCGAACTCGGTCTCGAAGTCCTGGAAGTCCAGGCTCACGGTGGGGCTGGCCACGTACTCCCGGAAGATGCGGACCACGGCGTCGAGGTCTTCGGGAAAGTGGGCGGGGCGGATATCGGTCATGGGTGGCAAGGGGTCAAGCCCGGTTCAAGGGCGCTGCTCAGTTGGAATGAAAGCGCACAAGGATAGGGCAAGACGCCCGGGCCGCCGCCGATCCGCTACAGCATGGGCACCACGCCCAAGCACAGGGCATCGTCGTGCGCCAGGCGGGCAACGGGATAGCCCGCAATTCACTCCTTCGGGGGCGCCTGTTCAGGGCGTTCGCACCTGCCGGTTTGCCTGGAGATCTGTGCTCCAGCTTTCAGGCATTTGTCTTTCTCCACATGGTTCAGGATCAGTGGCGCCAGCCACGCTGCCAGCAAGGCAAGCGCCAAGGGCAGCACGCCAAGCACCCACAGCATCCACTTCGCCTCACGCCGGAAATGCCCGGAGATTCCTGCGTTGGGCGATGCGGGATCTTTCATGGCGATGGCACCGCCTCAACTGCACAAGCGCAGATTGGTGCGCGCAGCCTTGAGCATGGGCAGCACCACATCGGCATCGGTGGGTGGATAGGCCTCGCGCAGTTCCTGATCCGTCTTGCCGGCTTCCTCGGCCAGCGGCGCCAGGGTCTGGCGGCAGGCGGCTGCATCGCCCGAGCGAAGCTGCGCCAGCGCCAGGTCGTTGCGCAGCCAGCCCTTGATAACCCCGGTCAGCACCTCATCGCAGTCCTGCAGCACCGGCGCCAGCGTGGTCAGCGCCAGGCGGTAGTCCTTGGCGTCGTACGCGCGCTTGAAGTTTCTGCGCGATGCGGCAATGGCCTTGTCCGTGCAGCCGGGTGTGGGCCGAAGGTAATCGCCACCGAACCAGGCCCGCATGCCGCAGAAGTCCCGGCATGCATCGGCGGTGGCCGTGTCGACGCCGACGCGCTGGCCTGCAGGCGTGAAGTCCACGGCGCAGGCCGAATTCGCCATCCTGGCCCGGCCGTTGGTGATGGTGCCTTCCAGCTCACAGGTATGGCCGTTGGCACCGACGGTCTGGATATGGAACTTGCCATTGGCCCGCACCACCAGATCGCCACCCCCGCCCTTGCGCACATAGGTGCCTGCTGAGGGCGTGGTGATCTGTGCGCAGGCCAGGCCGATGTGGCAGGTGAGGACCAAGGGCGACAGGCGGAGCAGGCAGTTGGTGAGTTGCATGGGCAGGGCTTTGGATTTGCGGCGTGTACGAGGGCGCAGGAATTGCAGCGAGTGTATCGATCAAGGCCGTTTTGCATGGCGGGTTCGTTTGTCTGCGGACGGTACGGCGCCGTGCCCAGCTACAGTGATCCAGAATCTTGCAGCTCACCATGGACACTACAAAGCACATCAATCCAGACCACTATCTGGAAACCGAACAAGGTCGCCTGTTCACCCCGGAACGCAGTGCTGCCGCATGGGAGTTGGCGTACCGGGACTTGGACAAAGCACTGTCTGTCAGCTCGCCCGCGACCAAGCTCTATGTGGTGGTGGGGGTGCAAGCTGCAGGCAAGAGCAGCTGGATTCAACAGAACGCCGCAGCGTTGGGTGGTGATGCGGTGTTCTTTGATGCCGCCCTTCCGAAGACGGTGCATCGTGAGCGTGCCATTCAGATCGCCAGATCACATGGCGTGCCCGTAGTCTGTATTTGGCTCAAAGCCGATTTGCAGACCGCCTTGCGGAGGAACACGCAGCGGCGAGCCGATCACCAGGTGCCGGAGCAGGCCATTCGCAGCGTGTTTGCCATGTTCGAGCCGCCGAGTGAGCAGGAAGGGTTCGCGGTAGTCCATATCGACGACACCAAGCCGGCCCCCGGGAGCTCCATCCAGCCCATGGGGCCGCGCCAGTTCCCGTCCCTTCAGGATCTCGACCAGCAGGTGATTGTGGGCTGGCGAGCTTGCGAGATGGCGTTGGCCGAAGGCGGCCGCTGGGATATGGATGAATCAGGTCGGCAGCACTGGGTACCTGGCGAAGCAGTCTGGAGCCATCCGCAGGTGCCCTATCTCCAGTTCATCGAGATTTGGATCCAACTGGTGGACGGACGTGTCTGGTCAATGCTTTCCCGTATCGAGGATGGCAGCGGGTTTCACGGCCTGTACCTTGTGACTCCAGAGGCGTCTGAGTCGGGTCCCGGCGTGCCTGCATCCATTGGTTACCGTGACCGACTGCTGGCTGAGTTGCCCTTGGGCCTTGTGCGGATAAAAGACATGCGCCGGGATGCAGATGGCTTTGTCGTGGAGATGTGCATGCTCATCGGCCAGAAAGTGGTTCGGTTCCTGTCAGGGGAGGTCTATGAGCGGGGTCAGGGCCTGTTTGAAGTCATAGAGCTTGATGAATCGATACTCGTCCAGATAGAAAGCTAGATGCAGCCAAGCATTGGGCAGCAATCGCTGATGTGCCTTTTGCCGTCGGTATGTCCTGATGTGGAAAGCGCGCAGAGACAGGCTCCTCACAACGCCAGATGCAAAGCCTCCCCCGTCCCCTGCGCAGGCACGGCGCAGCAGATCAGCGCCTCGCCCGCTGGCACGGCGAAGGAGGGTGGCGAGGCATAGGTCACCCCGCCCTGCAGCACGCGCGCGCGGCAGTCGCCGCAGCTGCCGCCCCGGCAACCGAAGGCGGGCTCCAGCCCCCGGGCCTCGGCCACTTCGAGCAGGCTGCCGTCGCCGGGCTTCCAGCGCGCTTCCTTGGCCGAGTCGGCAAAGATGATGCGGACAGGCTGTGTGGCGGGTGCCCGCAGTTCGGCGGCGGGGGTTGCACCGGCCATGGAGCGCTTCAGGGCCGAGGGACCGAAGGCTTCTGCGTGGATGCGCTCGTCGGGCACATTGCGTTCGCGCAGGCCGTCATAGGTGGCCTGCATGAAGGTGTCCGGGCCGCAGAGGTAGAAGTCATAGTCGTCCCAGGGCAGGGTGGCTTTCAACAGGGCCATGTCGATGTGGCCCTCATGGTCGTAGTCTCGGCCGGCCTTTGCCGTGCCGGGCTGGCTGAGCGTGCGCACCCAGTGCACCTCGGCATTGCCGGCCTTCACCAGTTCGGCAATCTCCGTGTCAAAGGCCCGTTCGCTGCGCGTGCGAGCCGCCTGGAACAGCCAGGTGGGCCGCAGGCTGCGGGTGCGCCGGCCTTCGTGGACGATGTGGCGCAGCATGGCCAGCAAGGGCGTGATGCCTATGCCTGCGGCCAGCAGCACGGCGGGGCGGCGCAGGGCCGTATCGGCGGTGAAGCTGCCAGCGGGCGGGCGGGCCTCGACCAGATCGCCGGGCTTCAGGCCATGCAGATGGCTGGATGCTCGGCCTTGCCTTTTGACGCTGATGCGCAAGCGCCCGTCCGAAGGCGCCAGCGACAGCGTATAGGTGCGCTGCAGATGGCTGCCGTCCGCCAGCGTGAGGCGCAGCGGCAGGTGCTGGCCGGCCAGGGGAGCCACCGTGGCCATGCCATCGGCCGGCTCCAGGTAGAGCGAGCGGATGTTGGAACTCTCATCCACGACCTGCGCCACCCGGAACGGCCGCCACTGCCGCCCCAGCCGGGCGGCGGCCAGGCGCTGGCTGGCATCGGCCCAGCTTCCGGTCATCTGCAGGTGGGGCGACCAGCCGTCGGCGGCCATGCTCCAGCGCAGCGGCAAGGCGTCGGGCCGGCGCACGATGCGGCGGGGCTTGAAGGTCCACAGGCGCTCGGCGCCCTCGAAGGCGGCGATTTCCGGGGAGTCGAGGATGACGCTGGCCTCGCCCGTCATCTGCAGCATTTCCCCGGTTTCGGAGTCGATGAACAGCAGGCCTGCCTTGGGATTGACCAGGAAGTTGCCCAGGGTCATGAAGAACAGGTTGCCCGAGAAGTCTGGAATGGTCAGCGTTCCATCGGCGTCGATCCGTACAAAGCCCGGCTTGCCGCCACGGTGGGAGACATCGACCTGGCGCGAGCCGTCCCCGTCCTCAACGTAGGACGCCACGTAGAACGTGTCCGCCTGCGCAATCAGCTCCCGCGCGCGCGGGTCCAGCGATGCCAGTTCGACCGCCGGCACCTGCGTGGGCTCGTCCGCAGGACGGACGAACCGGACGCTGCGGTTCTGGATATAGCGCGGGCAGTTGCCGAAACTCTGGACCACGCTGATGTCGAAGGCGCCCGTCCCATCAACGCCTGTCTTGCGCCGCACGGTGCCGTTGAGCCGGTTGCGCCGGCGCGTCATGGGGTCCATGCCCAGCAGGCCCACGGCACGGCCGTCTGCCAGGCCCGGCTCGGCCGGGTCGGCCGCATCGCGGCCCGCCGCCACATGCAGTGTCAGCGGGTCGGGAGAGTGCAGGAAGCCCGGCTCGCCTGCCCGTACCGTGGCCCAGGCGTCGCCTTGCGCATCCACGCTGCCCAGCACCACGAAATGCAGCAGAGGATAGAACTCGCGGTGCTGGTCCAGCAGGAAGGGGCGCAGGAACTTGCGGCCCGGCATGTCCATGCGGCCCACGACGCCAACGCTTTGCTGGATCGCCAGTTCGCCCGCATGCCAGGGCGAGGCGGGGTTTTGCAGGGGTTGCGGGTGCATGGTGCGCTCCTTTGCCGGGGGGTCAGGGGAGGTGTGGCTCAGGCACTCAGGCCCGCAGGCCGGCCGGTGTCTGGGCGAATGCCACGAAGCCCGGCAGCGCCTCGATGCGGCCCAGCCAGGCGCGCACTTCGCGGTAGGGTTGCAGGTCCACATTGCCCTCGGGCGCGCTGGCGATGTAGCTGTACAGGGCCACGTCGGCAATCGTGGGCGTGCCGCCGGTGAGGAAGGGGCGGGTGGTCAATTGCGCCTCGATCTTGGCGAGGATGGCGTGGGCGCGGGCTATCACTTCCTCGGCCTGGAAGGGGGCCTTGAACACCGTGACCAGCCGGGCCGCCGCCGGGCCGAAGGCGATGGGGCCGGCGGCGATGCTCAGCCATTTCTGGATCTCGGCCTCGGCCTGCGCGCCCCGGGGCATCCAGTCCTGGCGGTCCAGCTTGCGCGCCAGGTAGACCAGGATGGCGTTGGAGTCGGCAATCACCGTGCCGTTGTCGTCCAGCACCGGCACCTGGCCCAGCGGGTTCAGCGCCAGGAATTCGGGCTTCTTCTGCGCGCCGTTGGCCAGGTCCACGTGGACCAGCTCATGCTCCACGCCCAGCAGGCCGAGGAAGAGGCGGGCGCGATGGGCGTGGCCGGACAGGGGAAAGTGGTAGAGCTTCATTGCGGTTCCTTGGGGTTGGTGAAGGCGCCGGTTGTCGGCGCCACGGGACGTATCCTCCTTCTCCGCCCGCATCTTTAGAATCCCTGGCGGCGGCAAGTCACTCTTGCGGGAACGCGAACAAAGCGCCGGCGCCAACCTGGGCAGGCCTGCGCGGGCCGCTCGCAGCCGGGCAGACACACGACAAAGACAAGGCAGGCACAGATGGATCGCTTCCAGTCCATGACGGCATTTCTCGCGGTGGTGGACACGGGCGGCTTCGCCTCGGCCGCACGGCGGCTCAAGGTCTCGCCCTCGGTGGTGACGCGGGCCGTCTCCGACCTGGAGGAGCGCCTGGGCGTGCGCCTGCTCACGCGCACCACGCGCTTCGTGCGCGTGACCGAGGCCGGCACCGCCTATGCGGACAGCTGCCGCCGCATCCTGGCCGAGCTGGAAGAGGCCGACGAGCATGCCGCCAGCGCCCATGCCGCACCGCGCGGCCGGCTCACGCTCACGGCGCCGGTCAACTTCGGGCGCATGCACGTGCTGCCCGTGGTGCACGACTACCTGGGCCGGTTTCCCGAGGTGGACGTCAACTGCTGGTTTGTGGACCGCGTGGTCAGCCTGGTGGACGAGGGCGTGGACGTGGCCGTGCGCATCGGCGATCTGCCCGACTCCTCGCTGCAGGCGATCCGCGTGGGCAGCGTGCGGCAGGTGCTGTGCGCCTCGCCCGCATACCTGGCCGGCCACGGCGTGCCCCAGCGGCCCGAGGAGCTTGCGCAGCACACCACCATCACCGCATCCGGCCTCACCTCCACGCCCGAATGGCGGTTTCTTGAAGGCGACAAGGCCCTGGCCGTGCGCCTGCAGCCGCGCCTCATGTCCATGACCAACGAGGCTGCGGCGGACTGCGCCCTGGCCGGGCAAGGCATCACGCGCCTGCCGCTCTACCAGATCGCCAAGCCCGTGCAGGACGGCGCACTGCGCCTGGTGCTGGAGCCCTTCGAGCGGCCACCGCTGCCGATTCATTTGGTGCACAGGGAAGGGAGGCACGCCGCGCATCGCGTGCGGGCCTTCATCGATATGGCGGTGGATGCGCTGCGGGTGGCGGCGTTGAGGTGGTAGCGGGCCCGGACTGGGTTTTCCTCGGCACACTGGCGGCAAGTCCGCCTATTGAAGTCACTGCATAATCCGGACAGCTAGTCATCTTTCTACAGGCAGGCACTTTCATTCAATGCCCATTGATGAATGGGCGTTAAGAGCCGGTGCAATTTCTCGATAGATCCATGAAATCCCTTGTTGCTTTTGTTTTAGTGGCGTGCAGCGCATGCCTTGTTCGTGCTGAACCGGTTTTGGACTGGAATGTTCTCGGATTCGATGCACAGGGCAATCCCACCAAGAGTTCTCGTCACTCATCTCACAGTAGTGCTCAGAGAAAACTGAACCTGCTATGCGGCGCTGAAGCGGCAAACGGGTCTCCTCTGCCTGAGACCGTAAGCGTGCGCATTGAAGTGAGGCCTTTCTCCAGCGGTGGTCCGCAGGGAAAGCGCATCTTCCGCAGCGCGGAAATCACCTGCAATGAAGTCCGGCGCGAAAAAGATGCCTTGTCTAAATATATTCCGGTTCCCAGGGCGAGAAAGGCCGAGACCCTGCACGTTCCCAGTGTCTGGGACTGATTAATACTCGTGCCCGTAGCTTTCTCCACCTGATGCGGTGAAATCGCTCGGTCTTCTATGCCGCTACCCTCAAAACTGCGCCGTCACCCCCAAATACAAGCGCCGTCCATCCAGCGTCTTGCCGTAGTCGGCGAGGTTCACGGTCTTGTCCAGCAGGTTGTACAGGCCCGTGAACAGCTGGATGTTGGGCGTTGCCTGGTAGCTGGCGCCGATGTCCACCAGGGTGTAGGCGGGTAGCTGGGCCGTGCCGCCGTCTATGCTCCTGCTTTTGTAGCGGGCCTTGCCCCAGAGCTTGATCTGGCCTGTGATGTTCCAGTCCGCGCCCAGATTGAGCATGTGGCGGGGCAGGTTGTTGAGAGGCCTGCCGGCGTCCGGTCCGCTGGCCACGTCGCTGGAGGTGAAGGTGTACGAGGTGTTGAACCGACCCCGGCCCAGCGGCAGGGCGATGGGCATGCCGTAGGCCAACTCCAGTCCCTTGATAGTGGCCGAGCTGACGTTGACGTACTGGTTGATGCGCGAGCGCACTTCGCCGTTGTATTCGCAGGCGGGGGCGGAGGTGGGGCTGGTGCAGATGGTCTGCGTGCTGATCTTGTCCTTGAAGTCGGTTTGGTAGGCGGTGATGCTGGCGTTCACGTCCTGCGCGGGCGTCCAGTTCAGGCCGATTTCGTAGTTGGTGCTTTTCTCGGGCTTGAGGTTTTTGTTGCCCATGTCCCAGGCCGCTCCACGCGCAGCGATTTCCACGATGTTGTCGTCGGCCTGCTTGAGGGTGGGTGCCTTGTAGCCGCCGCTGATGCCGCCCTTGAGGGTCAGTGCACTGCTCAGGCGGTAGATGCCGTACAGGCGCGGAATCCATTCGCTGCCGTAGTGCTGGTTGCGGTCGTAGCGTATGCCGCCCACGACGGAGAAGCGGTCGGTCAGGAAGTATTCGTCCTCGGCAAACAGGGCCATCTGCCAGCGTTCGAGGTTGATGTTGCGCGATCCCGGAAAGCGGCTGCCGTCGTGCGCAGTCTCTTCGTTCTTGTACTCGGCACCGAACGAGACCATGTGCCGGTCCAGCGGCACGACGGTCTTGGACTGCAGGTAGGTGGCCCGGTATTCGGACTGGTAGGCGCCATTGGTGATCTGCACGTTCTCCCGCGTGATGAAGGAGCTGGTGCGGATGCGCCAGCCCCATTCGATGTCATGCGTCAGCGCGTAGTAGTTGCGTTCGTTCTGCACCGAGCCTGCGGCGCCCGTGCGGGCCGTGCGCTCGTTGTCCCCGGTGCCGCGCGTGGCCTGCAGGCCCAGGGTCTGGTTGCCGGTGAGTTTCCAGGCCAGCTTGGCGGTGATGTCGCGGTTCTCGCGGGCGGCGTAGCCGCCGGTGAACCGGTCCTCATGGCGCTTGAAGCGCGAGCCGTACAACGTCAGGCCCAGCCGGTCCTGTACCAGCGGGCCGCTGAGGTAGAAGCGCTGCTGGCCCTCGCTGCCGGCCTGTGGGTTTTCCTGCATCGTTCCGTCCACGGTGACGCTGCCGGTCCATTGCGTGGACACCTTCTTGGTGATGATGTTGATCACCCCGCCCAGCGCGCTGGATCCGTACAGCGACGACATGGGGCCGCGAATGACCTCGATGCGTTCGATGGCCGACATGGGTGGCAGCCAACTTGTCTGTTGCGCGCCGCCAAAGCCGTTGTAGTAGGCCTGGGAGGAGCTGCCCAGGGGCTTGCCGTCCACCAGGAACAGGGTGTAGTCCTCGCCCAGGCCGCGGATATAGATCTGCGTGGATTCGATCTTGCCGCCCGCACCGCCCTCGATGGTGACGCCTGGAATGTCGAGCAGGGCATCGGTCACGTCGCGGTAGCGCTTGCCTTCCAGCTCCTTGGCTGTCACCACGGTGATGGATGCAGGCGCGTCGGCCAGCGATTGCTCGAAGCCTGTGGCGGTCACCACCACTTCGGACAGCTTGCCTTCGCCGGCCGCCTGCTGTGCATGGGCCAGCAGCACGGTGCTGCCGGTCAGCAGACAGGCTAGGCCTTTGCCGATGAGGGTGAGCGGGTTGGCAGGGGTGCAGGCCCTGGCCGGCTGCAGGAAAGAGTCGATCACTGGTTGGCTCCGGTCGCTATTGAAAATGGGGTTGTCCGTACACGACGGCACGCGCCGCCGGGCAGGCGGTGCGGGTGATGGGTTGGGGTGGGGCGCCCTCGCCAAGGCAACGGCGAGGCGGGGGCTGCGCTGCAGGCGGCTGCCTAAGCCGGCTCAGGGCTTGCGGGGGGCGCAGGTTCTGGATCTTGCGGCGTCATGGCGCTGGCCTTGCAGCTTTCAAATTTAAAATACGTCTGATTCGTATTTGTATCTGACATTCCTGATCAACGTCTGACCGATGAAGCTGCTCGTTGTTGAAGACCACCAAGATTTGCGAGCGCTGTTGCAGGCCCATCTGGAGCGCATGGGATTCGCGGTGGATGTGGCCGCCACCGGACGGCAGGCGCTGGACGCGCTTGCCGTCACCGACTATGAGGCCCTGATCCTGGACCTGGGGCTGCCTGATATGGATGGCATGCAGGTGCTGGCCCGCTGTGATGACCGCCGCCGCAGAACCCCCTGCATCATCCTCACGGCACGCGACGCGCTGGAAAGCCGTCTGGCCGGGCTCAATTGCGGCGCCGATGACTATGTGCTCAAGCCCTTTGACATCTCCGAGCTGCAAGCGCGCGTACGCGCCGTGCTGCGCCGTGCACAGGGCGGCCGCGAGCCTCGGCTGAGCCTGGGCAATCTGGCCTTTGAAACCGATTCCCGCCATGCGACCGTGGATGGCAGGCACATCGATCTGCTCCGGCGCGAGGCCATGCTGCTGGAGGAGATGCTGCGCGTGTGGCCCCGCATCGTGGTCAAGGAACGCATGGAAGAGCACCTGTACGCCTCGCGCGAGAGCGTGACCCTGAATGCCGTGGAGGCGCTGATCTCGCGCCTGCGCCGCAAGCTGCGCGACGGCGGCGCCAATGTGCTGATAGATACCGTGCGTGGCGTGGGCTATCGCATGGTCTTGCCCGCTGCCGCGCATGAAGAGCACCAGTCTTGAGCGGCGCGTGCTGTTGGGGCTGGCGCTGGCCTTTGCGGCTGGCGCCGGAGCACTGTCGCTGTCGCTGTACGACACGCGCGACCAGCTGCGCCGCGTGGCGATGGTGATCCAGGCGCGGGAGATCGCCGAAGGCTTCACCATGCAAAGCGATCCGGCCCGGCTGCCCAAAAGCCATGCGGGCGGCGAGCTGTCGTACACGCTGTATTCGCCCGAGGGGAGGGTGCTCTGGTTCTCCGACAACCTCCAATCCCCGCGCCGCCTGCGCCTGCCGCCCGACGGTGCGCGGGCGCCGCTGTTGCGGCTGCCCATCTACAGCGGCCAGGTTGTCAACGTGGCCGCACCGCTGGCCGATGGAGCCACCCTGATGGTGGCCAAGCGCGATGTGCTGGAGCGCCAGGCCATTGGCGATCTGCTGCACGCCAAGCTGCTGCAAAGCCTGGTCATGCTGGTGCCTGTAGGCCTGCTGGCGCTGCTGCTCATCTACTGGATGATGCGCTGGACGCTCAGGCCCGTGCAGCAGGCCGCACGTTTTGTGCAGGGCATGAAGCCAGGTCAGGTCCAGCCCATTCCGACCGCCCGGCTGCCGCGCGAACTGCTGCCGCTGGCCGAAGCCGTCAACCGCGCACTGGAGAATCTGGCGCAGTCGCTGGCCAACGAAAAGCGCCTGGTCGCCGACGCGGCGCATGAGCTGCGCACGCCCCTGACCGTGCTGGACCTGCGCCTGCAGAAGGCGCGCACGGACCCCCGCCCCGATTGGCAGGCCGTGGACGGCGACGTGCGCTACCTGCGCCGCGTGGCCGAGCAGCTGTTGCTGCTGGCGCGCCAGGAGCAGGACCTGGGCGCAGGCGAGGCTGCTCCCGCAGCAGCGTCCACGCATCTCACGCGGCTGGTGAGGGAGGCCATCGCCGCAATGCTGCCGTTGTTCGAGGCCGGCTCGCGCAGCATGCAGGTGGACCTCATCGATGGCGTGCACTGCCAGGGCGACGCAAGCCTGCTGCACACCGCCATCTCCAATGTGCTCGAGAACGCCTTTCACCATGGCCAGGGAGATGTCTTGGTGGCCATGACGGCGGTTGAAGGTGACGTGATCCGCCTGACGGTGGCCGACCAGGGGCCTGGCGTTCCGTCCGACCGGCAGGAAGCCATGTTCACCCGCTTCAGCAAGGCGCGGCCCGGCAGCAGGGGCGCCGGCCTGGGACTGGCCATCACCCGCAAGATATTGCGCAATGCAGGCGGGGACATCCGCTTTCTGGGCAGTCCCCATTGCGAGCTGGAACTGTGCTTCAGGAGTGCATCGCATGGGGCTGTTGCGCCAGGGGCCATTGGCAAACAAAACTAGAATGATAGTCATTCTCGTTGTCGATTTCTCACCTCCCCCCGGCCATGCCCACCCCTTCCGCTTCCTGGACCGCTGCGCGCTGGCACCAGCTTTTCTGTGCCTGCCAGCAGCAACTGGTGGCCTATCTGGCCGGCAAGACCGGCAGCCGTGACGAGGCGCAGGAACTGGCCCAGGAAACCTGGCTGCGCCTGGCCGATGCGCCGCCGCAACTGCCCGATGGCAGCTCGCCCACGCTGGAGGCTGCGCGGGCCTACCTGTTTGCCACCGCCAAGCATCTGGCGATAGACAGGCTGCGCCAGCGCGGTGCGCAGCAGCGCTGCATGGACGACTGGGCGCAATTGCAGCCCGAGGCCGAAGGCGATGTGGCCGACCGCGCCATGTACCGGCAGGCACTGGCCGTGGTGGAGCGCACGATTGCAGACCTGCCCGAGCGCATGCAGGCCGCCTTGCTGGCCCACCGCCTGCATGGCGAGCGGCAGGCCGACATCGCCCAGCGCCTGCAGGTCTCCCTGAATACCGTGGAGCGCGACCTGATGCAGGCCGACGCCTGCCTGGAAGCCGCCTTGCTGCGCTGGCGCGGCGGGGTGGAGGCGGGCTTGCAGGCCTCTTCCAGAAAGCGGCGGCGGCGTGCCCTTGGCGCGCTGCTGGGCGTGGCCGGCATGGCCTGCGCGGCCTGGCCCGCCTGGCAGATGTGGAGCCGCCGCGTGCTGTGGCAAGGTGAACTGGCCAGCGCCACGGGCGTGCAGCGCAGCCTGGAACTGCCCGATGGCAGCGTGCTGCGCGTGGACGCCGCCAGCCGCGTGGCGCTGACATACCGTGCCGACCTGCGACAGGCACAGCTGCTGGAAGGCGCTGCCTTCTTTGCCGTGGCCCGCGATGCGGCACGGCCCTTTGTGGTGGAGGCCGGCCCCCTGCGCGTGACCGTGCTGGGCACGCGCTTTGGCGTGGAACTGGAGCCCGATGCGGTGCGCGTGCAGGTGGAGTCGGGCCAGGTGCGGGTGGAGCATGCGGCCACCGGACGCAGCCAGTTGCTGCAGGACAGCCAGTCGCTGCGCATTCCCCTGGACGGCGGTGCAGGAGATGCCGACGGCGCTGCCTGGCAACCGCAGCTCCAGCAACGGCCCGCGGCCTGGCGCGAGGGCGAACTGGTCTTCGAACAGGAGCCGCTGGGCCGCGTCGTGCACCGTCTGGGCCGCTACACGCGGCGCCGCCTGGTGGTGGAGGAGGGCGCGGCGCAACTGGCCATCAGCGGCCATGTGCGCATTGCCCAGACCGAGCGCTGGCTGCGCGGGCTGCCGCAGTTCGCCCCGGTGCAGGTCAGCGTGCTGGACGACGGCGGCCTGCGGATTGCGCGGCGCGGCGGGCGCGCGGAGCCGTGAAGTTTTTTTCAGGGTTTTTGGGAGTGACTCGTATTTGCATATGAAAGGCCGGGCGCCCTGCCTGTGCCGGCGATTCGCAATGAGCCTGTCCTCCAGAAAGTCCTTATGTCCGCTCCCAAGTCCTCCCGATTCCGCCTCCGCCTCCGCCGCACAGCGGTTTTTCATGCATGTGCAGGCCTGGTGCTGGGCCTGCAACTGCAGTTGGCCGCCGCGCAATCGGTGTCCTTCGACGTGCCGGCCCAGCCGCTGGCCCAGGCGCTGAGCCAGTTTGCGCGCCAGGCGGGGCTGCAGCTCACCTACTCCTCCGAACTGGTGCAGGGCCGGCAGGCCCCGGCGCTCAACGGCAGCCACGATGTGCGCCAGGGCCTGGCGGCATTGCTTCAGGGCAGCGGCCTGCAGGGGCGCATCGAGGGCGGTACGCTGACCCTGCTTCCCACTGCCGCCAACGCGCCGGAGAACGCGCACCGCCTGTCCGAGATCACCGTCACGGCCGGCGACCAGTATGTGAGCCTGCTGCCCGCGCCCTACGCCGGCGGGCAGGTGGCCAAGGGCGTGCGCCTGGGCGTGCTGGGCAATACCGGCAACATGCAGGCGCCGTTCAGCACCACCAGCTACACGTCCGAGGCCGTGCGCAACCAGCAGGCCGGCACCATTGCCGAGGCGGTGAACCGCGACCCTTCCGTGCGCTACACCGTGCTGCCGGGCGGCAACGTGGACAACCTCTATATCCGGGGCTTTCCGATCTGGGAGGGCAACTCGGGCGAGATCGCCTTTGACGGCATCTACGGCATTGCCCCCAACTACCGCGTGCGCACCGAGTACGTGGACCGCATCGAGGTGGTCAAGGGGCCCGGCGCGCTGCTGTTCGGCATGTCGCCCAACGGCTCGGTGGGCGGCGTGATCAACATCGCTCCCAAGCGCGCCAATGAAGATGTGGCGCGGCTGACCACGGGCTGGACTTCGGACAGCCTCTGGCGCGCCCACGCCGACGTGGGCCGGCGCTTTGGCGACGAGGCCCAGTACGGCATCCGCGTCAACGCCAGCAAGTACGGCGGCGATACGTCCATGGACCATCAAAGCACCGACGGCCATGTGCTGGCGGTGGCGCTGGACTACGAGGTGGAGCGCTTCCGTGCCACGCTGGACCTGCTCTCGCAGGACGAGCGCATCGACGGCGTGGGCCGGCCCATCATGCCCACGGGGCTCACCTCCATGCCTGCTGCGCCGGATGGCCGGCGCAACGTGACCCAGCCCTGGGAATGGTCCAAGAACCGCGAGCGCGCCGTGCTGCTGCGCACCGAACTGGACCTCACGCAGCAGCTCACGCTGTTCGCCAACATCGGCCAGTCGCGTGCCGATGTGGACCGCATCTATGACTCGGCCCCGCGCCTGACCAGTGCGGCGGGCGCCACCAGCATCACGCCCACCTACGCGGTGTTCGACGTGGACCGCAGCACCATCGACGCGGGCCTGCGCTCGCGCTTTGCGCTGGCCGGTGTCAAGCATTCGGTCACGCTGCAGCTGGCCAGCTACCGCGAGGATTTTCACCGCGCACTGCAGGCGGGCTCCACCGTGGTGTCCAACATCTATGCGCCCATTGCCCACGCGCCGCAGAGCATTGCGCGGCCTTCGGCCATTCCGCGCATTCATGACAACCGCAACACCAGCCTGGCCCTGGTGGACACGCTCTCGCTGCTGCAGGACAGGCTGCAACTGTCGCTGGGCCTGCGCCACCAGGCCATCAAATCCACCAACTACAACGTGCTCACGGGCGGCGCCGCCAATGTCTACGACGAGAGCGTGACCACGCCCGCCGTGGGCGTGGTCTGGCGCCAGGCGCCCAACTGGAGCCTCTACGCCAACTACATCGAAGGCCTGAGCAAGGGCGACATCGCGCCGCCCGCGGCCAGCAACTACGGCGAGGTGCTGCGCCCCTACAAGAGCCGCCAGTACGAAGTGGGCAGCAAGTACGACTTCGGCAGCTTCATGGCCACGGCCGCCCTGTTCAGCATTGAAAAACCCAGCGGCGGCCTGGACCAGGGCGTCTACAAGACCAACGGCGAGCAGCGCAACCTGGGCATGGAGCTGTATGCCTACGGCGAGGCCGCGCGCGGCCTGCGCCTGCTCGGTGGCGTGACCTGGCTCAAGCCCGAGATCACGCGCTCGGCCACGCCTGCGCTGGTGGGCAACCGGCCCATCGGCACCTCGCGGCTGCTGGCCAACCTGGGCGTGGAATGGGATGTGCCCGTCCTTGAGGGCCTGACCCTGGTCGGCGACCTGGCCTACACCGGCGCCCAGTTCGTGGACCAGGCCAACCGCCTGCGCATCCCGGGCTGGACACGCACCGACCTGGGCCTGCGCTACGCCACCCGCATCGCAGGTCGCAAGACCACGCTGCGCGCCACGGTGCAGAACGTGGGCGACCGCAAGGCCTGGGCCGGTGTCACGTCCTGGGGCGCCGTCTCGCCGATGATTCCGCGCACCTTCGTGGTGTCGGCTTCGGTGGATTTCTGAGGCATTTCTGAGGAACCTGGCGGCCTAGGCGCCTTCCGCTCCCCGGCGAATGGCGGCGCTCTGCGCCGCAGGGGCTCCCTGGCCGTCACGCGCTGCGGCTTTGCGTGCCGGCAGCCATCGGCAGGCAGCCAACGCCGCCAGAACCGCCAGCGCCGCGCAGCCGAAGATGGCCTGCAGCCCGTGGCCCAGCGCGGCGGTCACGGCATCGGCCTGTGCTGCCAGGGGGCTGGCCGCAGCCAGCTCCTGTTTCATCAAATGGCTGAGCAGGGCTGCCAGCAAGGCCACGCCGGCGGCGCCGCCCAGGCTGCGCAGCATGACGGGTGCCGCCGTGGCAATGCCCAGGTGCCGGGCCGGCGATACACGCTGCGCCACCACGGTGATGATGGGAAACATCAGCCCCAGTCCCAGGCCCAGCGGCAGCAGTCCTGCGGAAAGAGCCAGCGGCGCCTGCGGCAGCCAGTGCAAGGCCGCGGTGATCAGTCCGAACGACAACAGCATCAGCACGCAGGCCACCCGGGCGAGCGACGCGGCTGGCGTCTGGGCGCGCAGGCGCCGGCCGCTGCCAATGGCCCCTGCGGTGATGCCGGCCATCAGTGGCGCCAGGTGCCAGGCGGAGCCGGTAGGCGACAGGTGCAGGCCAATCTGCAGATACTGCGGAAGGAAGACAACGGCCGCATACAGCGCAACGCCCGTGGACAGAGCCAGGAAACTGACCGCCGCGTAGGCCGGGTGGGCAAACAGCGACAGGGGCAGCAGCGGATGGGTGGCGCGGCGCTGGCGCACGAAGAATGCCAGGGCGAACTTGGCGCCCAGGGCCAGCAGCACCCACAGCGACAGCTGCTCTGGCAGATTCAGATGGCTGTGCTGGGTGGCCAGCAGCAGGCTGACCAGGGCTGCGGCCAGCAACACGGCACCCAGCCAGTCGATGCGCTGGCGGGGCCGGGGCTCGGCGGCAGCCTCCGGCACAGCCGCCCTGGGGGGCAGCGCCCATGCCAGCACTCCCCAGGCCAGCCCTGCGAGCGGCACATTCAGCCAGAACGCCCAGTGCCAGGACAGATGCTCCACCAGCGCCCCGCCCAGCAGCGGGCCGACCATGGTCGATACGCCATAGGCGGCGCCCAGCAGGCCCTGGTAGCGGGCCCGTTGCTCAGGCGCAAACAGGTCGGCAAGGGTCAGCATCGTCAGCGTCATGAGTCCGCCGCCGCCCGCGCCCTGCAGGGCACGCGCCAACACCAGCTGCTGCAGGTCATGGCTGGCACCACAGGCCAGGGAGCCGGCCAGGAACAGGCCGATGGCCAGCAGCAGCATGGGCTTTCTGCCCAGCACATCGGCCAGCCGGCCGTACAGCGCAATCACCACGGTGGCCGCCAGCAGATAGGCCGAGAACACCCAAGCCAGCGGCCAATGGCCCGGCAGTTCGCGGGCCATCACGGGCAGGGCGGTCGAAAGAATGGTCTGGTCCAGGGCCGCGAGGACGAGCGTCAGCACGAGCATGGCGAAGCAAAGCCGGGGCAGGTTCCGCCGACCGGGCGGGGAAGTCAGCGAGGTTGTGGGCATGGGCGTCATGGGCGTGCAGCGGCGAGGGCTTGGGTTGAGGCAACGGCCGCCAGTGTCGGGAGCGGTTTGGGTTTTGTACAGTGCAATGTATTGAACGTATGATTTCGTATGGCGAACACATACGACCTCAACCTGCTGATTGCACTGGATGCCTTGCTCAGCACCGGCAGCGTGACGCAAGCGGCCGGGCGCATGCACCTGAGCACTCCCGCCATGAGCCATACGCTGGCACGCATCAGGGAGGCGTTTGGCGATCCCATCCTGGTGCGTGCGGGCCGCAGCCTTGTGCCCACGCCGCGCGCCCTGGCCCTGGCGGAGCCGGTGCGCGCGCTGCTGGCCCAGGCGCGGGCGCTGCAGGACCCTATCGATGCGGGAGGACTGGCGGGCCTGCGCCGCCGCTTCGTGGTGAGGGCGCCCGAAGGCATTGCCGTCGTCTTCGGTGCCAGTCTGTCGCGTGCGCTGGAGGCGGAAATGCCGCTGGCCAGCCTGCAGTTCCTGCCCGAAACCCATGCCGACCCCGGGGCCCTGCGCGAAGGCCGCATCGACCTGGATGTGGGCAGCTTTCGCAGCATGGACCCGGAAACCGAGAGCCTGGTGATATCGGAGCAGACCCTGGTGGGCGTCGTGCGCGCCGGCCATCCCCTGTTGAAGTCCACCAGAAAGTCGCAACGGCTGAGCGCCGAGCAGTTCGCCGCCGCGCGCCACGTCGGCATCACCCAGCGCCCGGGTGAAAGCTCGCCCGTGGACGCTGCCCTGGAGGCGCTGGGCCTGCAGCGGCAACTGGCACTGCTGGTGCCCAGTTCGTTCTCGGCCTTGATTGCGGCCTCCCGCACCGACCTGGTGGCCTGCGTGCCGACACGCACGGCGCATGGCATGGCCGCATCGCTGGGGCTGGTGGTGTTTGCCTTGCCCATCGACGTGCAGGTGCAGCCCATGCGCATGGCCTGGCATCCGCGCCATCAGGCGGATCCCGCGCATCAATGGTTGCGCGACTGCATTCAACGGCAGCTCGATGATCCGCAATGGATCAGGCCTTCCGTGGCGTCGCTGACGGATGGGGCCGGCAGAGGGGTTACCTGAGCCGCACCGTGGCGGGAGCGGCCCGGTTCTCCCTCCATCGGTCTATGCTCGCGGCATGAACGCAAGCAAGACCCTGCTGATCGTCTACCACTCCATGACCGGCGGCACCCGCCAGATGGCCGAGGCCGCGCGCGACGGCGCAGCGGCCGAAGGCCAGGGGGTGCAGGTGCGCCTGCTGCATGCCTCCGAGGCCGGCCCCGACGATGTGCTGTCCGCCGACGGCTACCTCTTCGCCACCCCGGAAAACCTGGCCGCCATCAGCGGGCAGCTCAAGGACTTCTTCGACCGCAGCTACTACGCGGCGCTGGATCACCTCAATGGCCGGCCCTATGCCAGCCTCATCTGCGCGGGCAGCGACGGCCAGAACGCCGCCCGCCAGATCGCCCGCATCGCCACCGGCTGGCGCCTCAAGCCCGTGGCCGAGCCCCTGATCATCTGCACCCACGCCCAGACCACCGAAGCCATCCTGGCACCCAAGCGGATTGCCGCAGCTGAGCTGGAGCAGTGCCGGGCGTTGGGGGAGGCGATGGGGGCGGGGCTGGCGCTGGGAGTCTTTTGAGGGTTGCCAGCATCTTGGGTGCCCTACGTTTCTTGGTGGCCCGGTCGCCCGGTGTTGTTCAGCCGAACAGGCGCGACCAGAATCCGCCTTTTCCACCCACCTGCTGCCGGGCTCCCTGCATGTGGGCGCGTATGCCGAGCAGTTGGGCATCGCCCGGATCGTGGCGCAGGGCGATCTCGACCAGTTCAGGCTGAAGGTGCGAGGCCTTGAGCTGGCCCAGGGCCCTGAGGGCGGTGACCTTGTGCGCATGAACGAAGCTCATGCTGCGAACTTCCCATTGCGCTTGCTGTTGCTGCGGCGAAAGCTGCGCATAGCGGCGCTCGGCTTCGGCCACGATGTCGAGGACGTCCTGGTGGTGGCTGGTCTCGTTGAGATAAGCGCATGCGGTCTGCGCGCAGTCCAGATACAGGCCGGTGTCAAGCGCGTAGTCCTCCATCAGCAGCAGTGACAGGTCGGTGGCTTGCTTGCGGTTACCCAGTTGCCGATAGGCATGGCGCAGGTTTTCCAGCAGGGCCTGGAAACAGGTCTGCTGCAGCCCGGCTTCGAGGACGGCAGCCGCCTGCTCGTACTGTTCCTGCGCGTTGTACAGCACGCCCAGGTTGTTGCAGCACATGGCATAGGTGTGGATGTCCAGCGCGGCGGGCGCGGCCTCCTGGCCGTTTGCCGGCGTGCCGGCGCTGGCGAAGCGCTCCAGACAGCGTTCGTAGAGTGTGGTCTGCAGGCGCTCGATTTCCTGCAGGGCCGCTGCATCCGTGTCGGGGCGCTTCCACTTGCCCACGGTCACGCCGGCCGTGTAGTAGTCGGGTGCCGCCGGGCTATCAGCCAACTCGGGATAGGAAAAGATGCTGCGCCAGGGCACGGCATGCTCCATCTCGAAAATGCGGGCTTGCAAGTCCACCTGGGGCTGCAAGGCATGAGACTTGCGGTAGGCCGCCAGCGTGGGCTCGGGTTCGTCCAGCCAATAGTGGGCACTGCCCAAATAGCGGTGTCCATAGGCATTGCCTGGTGACATTGCCAGTGCGCGCTGCGCCCATTCGCCGACTTGGCGCAATGCCGCACTGCGGTCCTCGGTGAATTGGTCACTGGAATCGAGATACACCAGGCACAGCATCAGCCATGACCATTCGCTACCCTGGCCTGATTCGGCAGTGGCCTGAATGCTGGTCAAGAGGCTGGCAATCGCTTCGTTGTCCAGATGGCTGAAAACCGTGGTGCCGGACCATATCGCATGCATGCGCGCGTGGTCGCCCTGGCTGAAGGCATGCATTCCTTGGGAAATCAGTCAGTCCATGGTCTGTTGGGAATATTGTGGAAGGCGCCATCGTATCCGCTGTGTTTGACAGGAGGATGGGGCATCACTCAATCGGAGTGATTAGACGCCTTTGTAGAAAATGTCTGAACAACAGGTCAAAGCCCCGTCAACTGCGGCAATGCCTTCTCGCAGGCCTTGCGGCACAGGTAGCGCAGGTCGTGATCGCCATCTTCACTGCGCAGGTAGCCGGCCCCGGCTGCGTTGATATTCCATTCATAGACCTTGCCCGAACGCAGCAGCCGTCCGCTGAAACTGCAGGGCAGGATGATGGATTCCTCATGGAAGCTGCCAGCCGAGACTTGCTTTGCCGTCGCGAAATAGCGGACCACGTCGGCGGCGTCCAGGCTGACTTTCTCGCATCCCATGGTCTCGCCCGTGCCCACGGAACGGGTGACCGGGCCGATGACGGAAATGGGTGCCGCCTTGGCCGCGTGTTTGGGCGTGGATGTGGAAGTAGATGAGGCCTGCAGCGGCGCATGCAGGCACAGCATCACGGCAGCCCAGGCGGCAATGCGCAGGCTGCGAGAGGGATTGTTGAAAAGCGTGCTGGATGGCATGGCTCAGGCTCCCGTGAAGATGTAGCGCAGCAATTGGGCGCCTTCCGTCGCCTCCTTGCGGGCAATGGCGCCGTGGGAGTAGACATCGGACAGAAGCTTGAGCTTGTAGTGGTCCACCAATTGCTGGGTCAGCCATTTGGTCTGGAACAGCTGCGATTGGGTGGGCGCCTCGTAATCCTTGGTCGACGGCAGGAAACGGCCTACCACCTCGATGCCCACGGAGTCGCTGTTGGCCGGATAACGCAACGGATAGGCCTTTGTGTTCTCGTGCGATGACACATTCTTGGCCCGCTTGCTGAAGCTCAGGCCCTTTTGGTGCAGCAGGGCATTGATGTTCTTGAGTTCCGTGGGATCGCAGGTGCTCTCGTTGACGCAGCGCGGCTGAAGAATTCCCACATGCCAGCAGATCTTTTCCAGACTGGCTGTTTGGTAGATCTTCCCGTCCTTCTCGATCAGAAAGTGCGCCCCCGTCTTCTGGCCGCTCTTGTAGGCATTGAGCACGCTGGCTGCCGTGGACGAGTCAGTGCGGTGTAGCACGATGGAGGTGACGGACAGCAAGGCGCCGTGCTCTATGGACGGATAGGTCTTGACTTCGACGCTTTTGTCTACCATCAATCCTTTTTCGATAGTGGCCAATTATTTCTCCCTCTGTATTCCGGCTGAATGAATGCGAATGGCGGAAAGCCGGGAGAGCATACGGGCGGAAGGGATGAAAATAATTCGAAATGTACTGTGTACCTCTTTGTTGGAAATATATTGAAACAATTGGGTGGATTTCATGAAAGATGGATGAATTCCGGAAATCTCCGTAATTCACAGGGGCTCAATGGCGGCGCAATGCAATGCCTGTGCGATGGCCCACGACTGCAACGAGGATGCAGCCCATCCCGACCCACTGTGCGGCTGACGGCACGGCGCCAAACCAGACCAGGTCCACCAGCAAGGCCATGGCGGGGTAGACGAAGGACAGTGCCGCAATGGCGGGCGCCGGCAGCCGCTGGAATGCGGCATACATCACCGTGTACATGAAGGCCGTATGGACCAGCCCCAGGGTCAGCACCATGGAGGCGGCCCGCGCTGACAGCAATTGAGGGCTGGCTGCTGCGATATGGGTGAGCAGGGGCAGGGCCCACAGGCTCAGCACCAGTCCGCCCGCCAGCATCTGCAGCATGGCGATCTGGGCCGAGGGCATGTGGCCCAGACGGCGCGTGGCCACCGTGGTGCCTGCGTAGAGAGCGGCGGCCAGCAGGGCCAGGGCGACGCCGACCCACGCGCCTGTTCCAGCATGCGATGCATCCATGCCGTCCAGCCCGACCAGGCCGCTGCTCAGTGCCACGCCCAGCAGGGCCAGCAGCAGCCATGGCAGCTTGCGGCGTTCGACGGGCTCGCCCTGCAGCGCCGACAGAGCCAGCAGCATGAAGGGCTGCACGTGGTAGACCACGGTGGTCACGGCGATGGAGCTGTAGTGGTAGGCGCTGAACAGGGCGACCCAGTTCAACACCAGGGCGATGCCGCCGCCGGCCAGCCACAGCCATTCACGGCCTTGAGGGGCGACCCATTCGCGCCGCCAGGCCAGCCACAGGCCCAGGCCCAGTGCGCCCAGCACGCAGCGGGCGAATACGACCAGCAGCGGCGGCAGCGCGCTTTCCACGACGAGCAGGCCAATGGTGCCCGACAGCGCCATGGCCAGCAGCATGCGCCAGGTGCCGCCCTGGCTGGTTCGGGGCCGTGTATGTGAGGTTGCAGAGGTGAGGCTGGGGCTGTGGGACATGGTGTCTATTCCTGGGCGCGCTTCGGTATGGAGCGCATGGCCGTATCTTGCGGACCCTGCAATCAATCAACAATCTACCAGTCATTCAAATTAATATTGCCTGTCATGCAACAAAGACCGGAGTAGCGCCTTGCCCGATACCGCCATGCCCCTGGATGAAATGCTGGTCTTCGCCCGCGTGGTGGAGCACCAGAGCTTTGCGGGCGCGGCCCGGCAATTGGGGCTGACGACTTCGGCCGTGAGCCGCAGCGTGGGGCGGCTGGAGGCGCATTTCGGGCTGCGGCTGCTGCAGCGCACCACGCGCTCGCTGTCGCTGACCGAGGCGGGAGCCGAGATCCACCAGGCCTGCCTGCGGCTGGTGGCGGATGCCCAGGCCGTGCAGGCGCTGGCCGGCCAGCTGCGCCAGCAGCCGCGCGGGCTGCTGAAGATCAGCGCGCCGGCCGTGCTGGGCGATATCTGGCTGTCGCCGCTGCTGCCGGGCTTTTGCGCGCGCTGGCCCGAGGTGCAGGTGCAGGTGGACATGACGGACCGCATGGTGGACCTGGTGGCCGAGGGGCTGGACCTGGGCCTGCGCATCAGCGTGCCGGGCCAGATCGCGCCGGGGCTGGTGGCGCGGCCGCTCAAGACCATCCGCTATGTGCTGGTGGCCACGCCCGGCTATCTGGCGCAGCATGCGCAGATCACGGAGCCCGGGCAACTTCTGGCGCATCCCTTCATCAGCCTGGGCTACGGGCAGTTCCAGAACGAGGTGGAGTTGCGCCCGCTCCACCCTGCGGCCGCGCCCGCCACGCGTCTGCTGGTGAATACGCCCATCACCATTGCCAGCAGCCTGGGCATCATCCACGCGCTGCAGCAGGGGCCGGGCATTGGCGTGGTGGCCGACTTTGCCGCGCAGGCGGCGCTGCAGGCCGGGCAGCTGGCGCCCGTGCTGCCGGGCTGGGCGCTGTGCGGCAAGTACGCGCCGCGCGTGGTGCATGCGGTCTATGCGCCCACGCGCCATGTGCCGCTGAAGCTGCGGGCGCTGATCGACTACCTGGTCGAGGTGGAGGGTGAGGGCGCCGCGGCCTCCACCACCTAACCCATGTGCCTTCGCAGCGCCGCGCTGGCCCAATCCACGGCCACGGACAGCGCCAGCATGGCGATGATGACGGTGCTGGCCTGGGCGTAGTGGAACAGCGACAGCTCGAAGTACAGCAGCTGCCCCAGCCCGCCCGCGCCCACGAAGCCCAGGATGGCGGCCATGCGGATGTTCATCTCCCAGCGGTACAGCGTGTAGGCCAGCAACTGCGGCGCGGCGCCGGGCAGCGTCGCGTAGAGGAAGGCCATGGCGCGGCCGCTGCCGGACAGGCGCAGCGCTTGGGTGGGGGCGGCGGGCTGGTTCTGCAGGGCCTCTGCATACAGGCGCCCCAGCACGCCGGCCGTGTGCAGCGCCAGCGCCAGCGCGCCTGCGAACGGGCCCAGGCCCACGGCCAGGGCGGTGATGGTGGCCCAGACCAGCTCGGGCACGGAGCGCAGCACGTTGAGCACCAGGCTCCAGGGAGCGCGCCAGCGCGGCAGCGCCAGCAGCAGGCCCAGTACGGCCGCCAGCAAGGTGCCGACCACGGAGATGGCCAGCGTCTCCCACACGCCCACGGCCACCTTGCGCAGCCATTCGGCGCTGGTGTCGGGCGGGAAGAAGCTGATGACGAATTCCAGCATGGACCGGCCCGCCGCGCCGGTGAACAGCGAGGGCAGGTCCATCTCCAGCATGGCAAAGCTGGCGACCACGCCCAGCGCCAGGGCGGCGCAGGTGAGGGCGCTGCGCCAGCCCCAGGCGCTGGCGCGTGCGGCGGGTGGCGTGTCCAGCGCGCGGCGCAGGCCGCGCGAGAGCAGGTCGGCGCCCCAGACCAGCAGCATGAAGGTCAGCAAGATGGTGGAGGCCTCGCCGCCGTTGAGCATCTTCATGGCCTGGTCCATGAGCTGGCCCAGGCCGCCCGCGCCCACAAAGCCCATGACCACCGAGGCGCGTATGGCGCACTCCCAGCGGTAGACGGTGTACGAGGTCAGTTCGCGCGCGGCCTGGGGCAGCAGGCCGTAGAACATGGCCAGCGGCCGGCGCGCGCCGGCCTGCGCCAGGGCACGTGCGGGCGCGGGGTCGGCCGATTCCAGGATTTCCGCATAGACCTTGGCCAGCATGCCGCCATAGGTCAGGCCCAGGGCCAGCACGCCAGCGGCCGGCCCCAGGCCGAAGACGCGCACGAAGACCAGGGCCCAGACCAGCTCGGGCACGCCGCGCAGGATGGTGAGCAGGCCGCGCGTGACGGGATTGAGCGCCCGCCGCTCGCGCGCGGCGCCCGTGACCAGGTAGGCCAGCGGCACGGCCAGCACAAAGGCCAGGGCCATGCCGGCCGTGGCAATGGCCAGGGTCTCCAGCGTGGCGCGGCCCAGGTAGCCGAGGAAGTCGCGCCCGGTCTCGGGCGGCAGAAACGTGGCCAGAAAGCGGCCGATGACCTGCAGGTTGCCGGGATCGAAGAGCGCACCCAGGCTGAAGCCCGCGCCCTGGAACAGCGGCCACAGCACGACGGCGGCCAGCACCAGGGCGCCGAGGCGGCGGGGCGCGGCGGGGTCACGCAGCGCGTGCAGATCGGAACTCAACGGCATGCGGATGCGGACAGCGGTGCGGCAAAGGCGGCGGGCGCGGGTGTCCACGCAGGGCCGGAGGGATCATCGCCAGGATGCTCGGACCCATACAGCGCACGCAGGTGTTCCTGCGTGATTTCAGCCGCCGGCAGGTCGAAGGCGATGGCGCCATCGCGGATGCCCACGATGCGCGCAAAGCAGGCCAGCGCCAGGTCCACGGCATGCAGGCTGGCGACCAGGGTGGCGCCGCGCGCGGCCGCTTCGTGCACCAGCAGTTGCACGGTGGACAGGGCCAGGGCCGGGTCCAGCGCGGCCACGGGCTCGTCGGCCAGGATCAGCTCGGCCTGCTGGTAGAGCACGCGGGCGATGCCCACGCGCTGCAGCTGCCCGCCAGAGAGCTGGTCGCAGCGCGCGAACAGCTTGTCTGCCAGCTGCACGCGCGCCAGGGCCTCGCGCGCGCCAGCGGTGTCCTGTGGATACAGCAGCGAGGCCAGCGCCTTCCAGGCCGGCCACCGGCCCAGCCGCCCGGCCAGCACGGCCGTGACCACGCGCTGGCGCGGCGGTATGGGCGGCGCCTGGTGCACCGTGCCGATGCGCGCGCGCAGCAGCTGGGGAGCGCCCGCGCTGGACGCAGGCACCTCGTCGCCCAGCACGCTGCGCCGGCCCTGGCTGGGCGCCAGCGCCGTGCCGATGACGGACAGCAGCGTGGTCTTGCCCGCGCCCGAGGGGCCGATCAGCGCAATGGCCTCGCCCTGGCGTGCGGCCAGCGTCACGCCGCGCAGCGCAATGCCGCCGCCGGCGTGGGTCAGGCCCACGCCTTGCAGTTCAAAGCTCATGGATTGCGCCTGCCGGGGCTTACTTGAGCAGGCCGGCCGACTTGGCGGCGGCCTCGATGCCTTCGTAGTTCGAGGCCTGGGTGGGCACGAAGCGCGCGGCGCGCTGCAGCTCCAGGATGGCCTTGTGCTCGGGCTTGGCCGGGTCCAGCGCCAGGAAGGCGTCGGTCAGCTTCTTGACCAGGGCCGGGTCCAGGTCGCCGCGCACGGTCCAGTTGTAGTCGAAGTAGGGCGGCGTGGTGGCGAACACGCGCACCTTGCTGGTATCGACCTTTTTGCTCTCCACCAGCTTGTCCCAGACCGATGCGTTGAGCACGCCGGCCTCGGCCTTGCCTGCGGCCACGAAGGCCACGGTGGCGTCATGCGCGCCGGAGAAGGCCACGGTCTTGAAGTCCTTCTCGGGGTTGATGCCGTCCTGCTGCAGGAAAAAGCGCGGCATCAGGCTGCCCGAGGTGGACGAGGGCGCGCCAAAGGCAAAGCTCTTGCCCTTGAGGTCGGCCAGGGTCTTGATGGCGGGGTTGGCCGTGATGAACTTGGAGGTGAACTTGGCGTCTTCCTCGCGCTGCACGATGGGGATGGCCGTGCCGTTGGTGCGGATCTTGGCCTGCACGAAGGTAAAGCCGCCCAGCCAGGCCAGGTCCAGCTTGCGCGTGGCCAGCGACTCGACCACGGCGGCGTAGTCGGTCACGGGCGTGAACACCACCTTCATGCCGGTCTGGGCCGAGAGGTACTTGCCCAGCGGCTCGAACTTGCGCTGCAGCTCGGTGGGAGCTTCATCCGGGATGGCCGAGACGCGCAGCACGGCGGGTTCGGCGGCCAGCGCAGGCAGGCTGGACAGGGTGGAGGCGGCCAGCACGCAGGCAGCCGCCTGGCGCAGCGCCGAGCGGCGCGCAGGAATGTGGTTCATGGATGGGCTCCGTTCAATCAGCCACCGCCGTCCGGATACACGGCGATTTAATGGGCGCCCGGGATGACCGGGCGCCGAAGGTACAAGGGCGGTACACCGACCGCTGAGGCTGCATTGTAGGGAGCGGGCTTTTCCGTTGGGGACGTCAGGCATGAGCGCCGGACCTGCGGGCACAGCGCTGCCGCCGATCTTTTCCCGCGAGCGCTGGTTTTGTGCACCGCCTGGGGCCTTGTCTGGCCGGGGACTTGAGCATGCGTTGCACCAAAACATCCATGATTGGTCTGACCAATAAACATCGTGGTGCATTATCTGCACTCTTTTAGGTGTTTACCCTGTTCATCTGCCCACTTGAAAGCTCTGAGAATCGCACCACTTCGCGCAATGGTCTGAATTTTGGTTTAATTGGTTGGACCAATTTGCCAATGGCCCACAAGGCGCCAGCGCGGGGAACACTCCCGGTCACCGTTGCAGCCAGCCAGCAGACATCCTGTGCGGATCGCACCGCATGCCAACGCTGCAACGAGAGGGAGTGGCCGACAAGGGGCGCTTACCGCGCCCTCCCCATCATCTAGAGACACGGTCATGCAAACCATCTGGCAGCAGAACTACGATCCCGCCGGGAACATCTGGATCTCGGCGCTGATCGCGCTGATTCCCATCATCTTTTTCTTCCTGGCGCTGACCAGGTTCCGTCTCAAGGGCTACCAGGCCGGCACCGTCACTGTGGCGCTGGCGCTGGGCGTGGCGCTGCTGTTCTACAAGATGCCCGTGAGCGCGGCACTGGCCTCGGCCGTGTACGGCTTCTTCTACGGCCTGTGGCCCATCGCCTGGATCATCGTGGCGGCCGTGTTCCTCTACAAGATTTCGGTCAAGACGGGGCAGTTCGACGTGATCCGCTCGTCCATCCTGTCGGTCACGCCCGACCAGCGGCTGCAGCTTATCCTGGTGGGCTTTTGCTTCGGCGCCTTCCTGGAGGGCGCGGCCGGCTTCGGCGCGCCCGTGGCCATCACGGCCGCGCTGCTGGTGGGCCTGGGCTTCAAGCCGCTGTATGCAGCGGGCCTGTGCCTGATCGCCAACACGGCGCCCGTGGCCTTCGGCGCCATGGGCATTCCCATCATCGTGGCGGGGCAGGTCTCGGGCGTGGATGCATTCGCCATCGGCCAGATGGCCGGCCGCCAGCTGCCCTTCATGACGGTGCTGGTGCTGTTCTGGCTGATGGCCATCATGGACGGCTGGCGCGGCGTCAAGGAAACCTGGCCTGCCGTGCTGGTGGGCGGCGGCTCCTTCGCCGTGGTGCAGTTCCTCACCGCCAACTACATTGGCCCCGAGCTGCCGGACATCACCTCGGCCATCGTCTCCCTGGTGGCGCTGACGCTGTTCCTCAAGGTCTGGCAGCCCAAGCGCATCTTCCGTTTCGACACGGAAGGCGAGGGCGGCAAGGCTGCGGCAGTTGCAGCACCGGCCATCACCTCCGGTGCGCCGCTGACGGCCGGCGCCGTCATCAAGGCTTGGTCGCCCTTCATCATCCTCACGGCCATGGTGACGGTCTGGAGCATCAAGCCCTTCAAGGCGCTGTTCGCCGCAGGCGGCCCGCTGGCCTCCACCGTCATCAACATCCCCGTGCCCTTCCTGCACAACCTGGTGGAGAAGACGCCGCCCGTCGTGGCCGCCGCTGCGCCCTACGGCGCGGTCTACACCTTCAACTGGCTGCTGGCCACCGGCACGGCCATCCTGATCGCGGCGCTGATCACCATCACCTTCACGCGCCTGTCTCCCGCCAAGGCCGTTGCCACGCTGGGCGAGACCTTCAGGGAACTGGCCGTGCCGATCTACTCCATCGGCATGGTGCTGGCCTTCGCCTTCGTGGCCAACTACTCGGGCCTGTCGGCCACGCTGGCCCTGGCGCTGGCGCACACGGGCCAGGCGTTCACGTTCTTCTCGCCCTTCCTGGGCTGGATCGGCGTGTTCCTGACGGGCTCGGACACCTCGGCCAACGCGCTGTTCGCCGCGCTGCAGGCCACCACGGCGCAGCAGCTGGGCCTGCCCCAGGTGCTCACGGTGGCGGCCAACACCACGGGCGGCGTGACGGGCAAGATGATCTCGCCCCAGTCCATCGCCATTGCCTGCGCGGCCGTGGGCCTGGCAGGCCGTGAGTCGGACCTGTTCCGCTTCACGGTCAAGCACAGCCTGATGTTCGCCGTGATCATCGGGGTGATCACCACGCTGCAAGCCTATGTGTTTACGTGGATGATTCCTGGGTATTGACATGAAACACCCCCTGAGTCGCTGCGCGCCTTCCCACTCTCTACCCGCTTCGCGGGGGAGGGGGACGACACCCTCGCGGCGGGGCGGCCCTTGCTCGGTGTCCCTGGCTTGGGCAGTGCGGGTTTCATGCGATGAGGCTGGCGCATAGCGCCGTGAATCACTGAAAACCAATTCTGAGAATCCCCATGCGCGTTGCCGATCAAGTTGTCGAGAAATTGCTTGCCCTGGTGCAGGCCAGCGGAGTGCAGCCCGGACAGCGGCTGCCCGCGGAACGGCAACTGGCGGCCGAGCTGGGTGTCTCGCGCACCTCGGTGCGCGAGGCCATACAGAAACTCACCAGCCAGGGCGTGCTGGCGGCGCGGCGCGGCGATGGCACTTACCTGCAGGAGCCGGCGCCGGCTGCCGAGCCTGCGGACTGGCTCAAGGACGCCATGCGGCCGCTGGCCGGCCTGATGGAGTCCGACTCCCACTACCGCTATGACGTGCTGGAAACCCGCCATGCGCTGGAGACCAGCACGGCCTGGCTGGCCGCCCAGCGCGCCACGGAGCGCGACAAGGACCATATCCAGCGCTGCTTCGAGGTGATGATCCAGCACCAGCAAAGCGGTCACGCCGAGCTGGCGGCGCGCGCCGATGCGCAGTTCCACCTGGCCATTGCCGAGGCCTCGCACAACCTGGTGCTGGTGCAGGTCATGCACAGCCTGTTCACCGTGGTGCTGTCCACGGTGGAGCGCAACCGCCATGACATGTTCCGCCTGAGCGCACCCCAGACCCTGCAGGAGCTGACCGTGCAACACCAGAGCCTCATGCAGGCCATCCTGGACGGCGACCCGCAGCGCGCCCGCGAATGCATCGGTGAGCACCTGGAGCATGTGCGCACCACCATCCAGCGCCTGGACGAGGACCGCGCGCGGCGCGAGCGCTCCATGCGGCTGCCTCTGGACGCCGCGCCCGCGCTGCTGCCCACTTCAGACCTGATACGAAAGACATGAGACACCCATCATGATCATCTCCTCCACCTCCGACTACCGCGCAGCGGCGCAAAAGCGCCTGCCGCCTTTCCTGTTCCACTACATCGACGGCGGCGCCTATGCCGAGCAGACGCTGCGCCGCAATGTGGAAGACCTGGCCGCTGTGGCGCTGCGCCAGCGCGTGCTCAAGGACATGAGCCGGCTGGACACCAGCATCGAGCTGTTCGGCGAGAAGCTGTCCATCCCCGTGGCGCTGTCGCCCGTGGGCCTGACGGGCATGTACCGCCGCCGCGGCGAAGTGCAGGCCGCACGCGCGGCCGACGCCCATGGCATTCCTTTCACCATGTCCACGGTTTCGGTCTGCCCCATCGAAGAGGTGGCGCCCAAGATCAAGCGCCCCATGTGGTTCCAGCTCTATGTGCTCAAGGACCGGGGCTTCATGCAGAACGCGCTGGAGCGTGCCCAGGCGGCCGGCTGCTCCACCCTGGTCTTCACCGTGGACATGCCCGTGCCCGGCGCGCGCTACCGCGATGCGCATTCGGGCATGAGCGGCCCGAATGCCGCCATGCGCCGCTACTGGCAGTCGGTCACGCACCCGGCCTGGTCCATGGACGTGGGCCTGCTGGGCCGCCCGCATGACCTGGGCAACATCTCGGCCTACCGGGGCAGCCCCACGGGCCTTGCCGACTACATCGGCTGGCTGGGCGCCAACTTCGATCCCTCCATCTCCTGGAAGGATCTCGAATGGATACGCGCCTTCTGGAAGGGGCCCATGGTCATCAAGGGCATCCTGGACCCCGAGGACGCCAAGGACGCCGTGCGCTTTGGCGCCGACGGCATCATCGTCTCCAACCATGGCGGCCGCCAGCTCGACGGCGTGCTGTCCTCGGCCCGCGCGCTGCCGGCCATTGCCGATGCGGTCAAGGGCCAGATCAAGATCCTGGCCGACTCCGGCATCCGAAACGGCCTGGACGTGGTGCGCGCCATCGCCCTGGGCGCCGACTGCGCCATGATCGGCCGCGCCTTCATCTACGCCCTGGCCACCTCCGGCGAGGCGGGCGTCAAGCACCTGCTGGAACTATTGGAAAAGGAAATGCGCGTGGCCATGACGCTGACCAGCGTGAGCAAGGTATCCGACATCACCGGCGACCTGCTGGTGCGCCAGCCATGAGCGCGCTGCAGACTCCGGTCGTCTCCCGCGAGGCCCTGCTGCTGCAGTTGCGCGAAGCCGTGGGTGCCGCCCATGTGCTCACCGACGACCAGGCCACGCGCCGCTTTCGCAAGGGCCACCGCACGGGCGAGGGCCCGGTGCTGGCCGTGGTGCGGCCCGCGACGCTGCTGGAGCAGTGGAAGGTGGTGCAGGCCGCCGTGGCGGCCGGGCGCATCGTCATCATGCAGGCCGCCAACACGGGCCTGACGGGCGGCTCCACTCCCGACGGCGCGGACTACGACCGCGAGATCGTGCTCATCAACACCTTGCGCATCACCGGCGTGCAGGTCATTGGCGGCGGCGCCCAGGTGGTCTGCCTGCCCGGCGCCACGCTGGACCGGCTGGAGCAGGCGCTGGCACCGCTGGGGCGCGAGCCGCATTCGGTGATCGGCTCGTCGTGCATCGGCGCCTCGGTGCTGGGCGGCATCTGCAACAACTCGGGCGGCGCCCTGGTGCGGCGCGGCCCGGCTTACACCGAGCTGGCGCTGTACGCGCGCGTCTGCGACGACGGCTCGCTGGAACTCGTCAACCACCTGGGCATCGCCCTGGGCCGCACGCCCGAGGAAATCCTCACGCGGCTGCAAAACGGCGACTACACCGAAGCCGACATCGCCCATGATGCGCAGCGCGCCGCCTCCGACCCGCGCTATGCCGAGGCCGTGCGCGCCGTGGACGAGGACACGCCCGCGCGCTTCAACGCCGACCCTTCGCGCCTGTTCGAGGCCTCGGGCTCGGCCGGCAAGCTGTGCCTGTTTGCCGTGCGGCTGGACACCTTTCCCAAGGAGCCCAGCACCGTCTTCTACATAGGCAGCAATGCGCCCGACGACCTCACGGCCGTGCGCCGCGAGCTGCTGACCGCGCTGCCGCGCCTGCCGATCGCGGGCGAGTACATCCACCGCACGGCCTACGACATCGGCGAGAAATACGGCAAGGACACCTTCCTGCTGATCGACCGCTTCGGCACGGCCAGGGTGCCGGCCGCCTTCGCCCTCAAGAGCCGCGTGGACGGCTTCTTCGAGCGCTTCGGCCTGCGCGGCGTCACCGACCGCGTGATCCAGGCGCTGACCAACCTGCTGCCCAGCCACCTGCCCGCGCGCATGCGCCAGTGGCGCGACCGCTACGAGCACCACCTGCTGGTGCGCGTGTCCAACGACACGGCCGAGGCCACGCGTGAATTCCTCACGCGGCAATTCAGCGGCAGCACCACGGGCGGCTGGTTCGAGTGCGATGCCGACGAGGGGCGCAAGGCCTTCCTGCACCGCTTCGCCATCGCGGGCGCGGCCATCCGCTACCGCGAGGTGCACCGCGCCCAGGTCGAGGACATCGTGGCCCTGGACGTGGCCCTGCGCCGCAACGACCGCGAATGGGTGGAGCAGCTGCCCGCCCAGGTCGAGCGCGACATGGTCCACAAGCTCTACTACGGCCACTTCTTCTGCCATGTCTTCCACCAAGACTACATCGTCAAGAAGGGCGTGGACCCGCTGGCCATGGAGCACCGCATGTGGGAACTGCTGGACGCGCGCCGCGCCGAGTACCCGGCCGAGCACAACGTGGGCCACCTCTACGTGGCCAAGCCCGCGCTGGCAGGCTTCTACCGTGAACTGGACCCCACCAACACCTTCAACCCCGGCATAGGCCACACCTCGCGCAAGCTGGGCTGGGAGGAGTGCTGCGACCGGCCGGGGGGATGGCCGAAGGGGTATTCGGAGTAGGGGGCTGTGTGGAAGGGTACGCCAGAGCCAACTGGCGTATCACGATCCACAGTTCTGCCGGGTCGCCATCGGCCAGGATGGCGTTGATGGTCTCGACGGCCAGGATCGGATCGCTGCGGTACAGCTCGGCCATGGCGTCGTCATGGGACCTGCTTCGCATCATCCGATCTCCTCAAAGCCTGCCTCTGTTCAATCCAGCTGGATGTTTCCTGCCGTGGGCAGGATGCTGTCCAGCACCCAGGCCTGCACGGCGGCAGTGTCGGCAAGGTCGCCGTCGAAGACGAACTGCGGCAGGTAAGGCTTGCCCTCCTTGTCCTGGCGCCCGTGGTTCTTCCAGACCTTGAGGGGGACGCGGAACGTCACTGTGGGCGAAAGTGCCTTGTCGGCCACGTCGGTGTACTGCGTGTCCGTTCCGGTCATGCTGCCCACGTGCACGATGCCCGGAATCTGCAGCGCCGCACTCACGAAATCCAGGCAGGCGCTCTGGCATTGGGCATCCGTGACCAGCACCAGCTTGCCCTTGAAGGGGTTTGCGCGTGCGGCGGCGGTGTCTTGCTGCAACTCCTTGTGCGTTTCATCGACCTGCGGCTGCTCGACAAAATCTTCCCCGCGCGATGCGGCATCGCCCATCAGCGAGGCCATCTGCTGTGTGAACTGGTAGACCAGGCTGCCGGCGCCTTCCGTCCGCAGGAGCTGTGTCCTGCGCTCTTCGAACGCCTCCAGGGCCATGGCGGAGACACGCCAGTAAGCCCTGGCTTGGGAGTGCTGCGTGGTGCCTGCCGTGATGGCATCTGTCAGCAGGGCCATCAGGATGCGGTAGCCGAGCAGGGAGTTGCCTCCGCCATTGCCGCGCACATCGAGCACCACGGCCTGCGCATCTCCTGCCTGCCGGATGCCCTCCAGCATTTTCTCGAAGGCGGCCATGGCCTTCTCGGACGATGGCATGAAGTTGGACGCTTGGACCCACTGCACTCCCGGTCGCACTTCCTTGATGCCCTGGCGCGGTGCCCGGGGCCGCGCCAAGGCACGGGCGTCCTTGTCGTCCAGCGGCTGCCATGCCAGGTTGAAACTCCGGATTTCGCCAGCGGCGGAGCGGGTCGTGCATTGACGCACCCTGAGCGGCTCCCACAGCGGGGCGCTGGGCGATTCGCGGGTCAGGTGCCATGCCAGATCGGACTTCGTTCCCTCCAGGTGCACGAGCCGGTCCACGAAGGGCGCCACTTTGTCAGTGAGCAGATCGTCGATGGGGATGCCGTCGCACGACAGTACCTGCTCCCCCACCTGCGGCGTATCGATCGGCCATTGCGCAGCGCGGCCCGAGACGCGGTAGCGGCCTGCCTGGCGCTGCACGGCCCAGCCTGCCCAGGTCGTGCGCACAGGCGTGGCGGCATGGTGGTTGCGCCATATGGCCAGATGGCCGTCCCGGTATCCGGTGGTGTAGAAGCGCAGCGCGGCAAAGGCCTGCTGCTCCGTGGCTGCGCGCCCAGCCAGCGCCATGGCCTGGTCGTATCCCTCGCTGAACCACTGGTGGAAAGCACTTGCGCCAGGGTCGAGAACGGCGGGATGTGCCTCCCGGATCATCTGGTGCATTCGCTGGATGTCGGCCACGGCGGTGTGGCTCCAGCGCGCTGCCTCCTGGCGGGCCTGTTCGGGCGTGGGCCTGTCGGCCTTGCCCCCGTCCTGCGCCTGGCAGGTCCAGGCGATGAAGAGCCATGACAGCCCTGCGATCCATCGACGATCCATGGTCTCCCTCTCTTTCTGTGCCGCACTGCAGGCGGCATGGCGTGGAAAGCGGGGAAGTGTGCAGGGGTGCGCAGTGAAAAGATATCGGAATGATCTGAATCCGTGCTTTCCGACAAGCCCCCGCTGCCGGCCTGCACAAAAGCTGCAGGCCGGCAGCAGCCCTCACAGATTGATGAACACCGACTTGGTCTCCAGATAGGCGTCCAGCGCCGTGCGGCCCATGTCGCGGCCCATGCCGGACTGCTTGTAGCCGCCGAAGGGCATGCCCGGGTCCAGGGTGCTGTGGCAGTTGACCCAGACCGTGCCGGACTGGATCTTGGGGATCAGCCGGTGGACCTTGGACAGGTTGTTGGACCAGATGCTGGCGCCCAGGCCGTAGGGCGTGTCGTTGGCCCAGGCGGCGACTTCGTCGAGGTCGTCATAGGGCATGGCCACGAGCACGGGGCCGAAGATTTCCTCGCGGGCCACGCGGTGGTCGTGCTGCACGCCGGTCATCACCGTGGGCTGCACGAAGTAGCCGCGCTGGCCTGCGCGGGCGCCGCCCGTCACCACTTCGGCACCCTGGCTGCGGCCTATGTCGATGTAGCTGCAGACGCGCTCCATCTGCTCCTGCGAGACCAGCGGGCCCATCTGCGCGCTGGGGTCCAGGCCATGGCCCAGGGTGAGCTGGGCGGCCTGGTCGGCCACGTCGACCACCACGCGGTCGAACATGCTCTTGTGCACGTACAGGCGCGAGCCCGCGCAGCAGACCTGGCCATGGTTGAAGAAGATGGCATTGGCCGCACCCGCCGCCGCCGTGGCGGGATCGCAGTCATCCAGCACGATGACGGGGGACTTGCCGCCCAGCTCCAGCGTGATGCGCGTCATGTTGTCCATGCAGGCATGGCCGATGAGCTTGCCCACCTCGGTCGAGCCCGTGAAGCTGACCTTGTTGACCAGCGGGTGAGAGACCAGGGGCGCGCCCGTGCCGGGGCCGTCGCCCGTGACCACGTTGAACACGCCGGGCGGAAAGCCCGCTTCCTGGATCAGTTCGGCCAGCATCAGCGCGGTCAGCGGCGTTTGCTCGGCGGGCTTGAGCACCAGGGTGCAGCCGGCAGCCAGCGCGGGCGCCAGCTTCCAGGTGGCCATGAGCAGGGGGAAGTTCCAGGGCACGACGGCGGCTACCACGCCCACGGGCTCGCGCCGGGTGTAGGTGAACATCTGGGCCTCGGGCGCGAAGGGCACGGAGTGCTCGTGCGTCATGCCCTCGATCTTGGTGGCCCAGCCGGCCATGTAGCGGATGGAGTCGATGGCCATGGCGATGTCCACGGCGCGCGCAATGGCGGCGGATTTGCCGTTGTCCAGCGATTCGACCTCGGCCAGGGCCTGGGCATGGGTCTCCATGAGGTCGGCCAGGCGCAGCATCAGGCGCTCGCGCTCCACGGGGCGCATGCGGCCCCAGGGGCCCAGGTGCAGCGCGCGGTGGGCGGCGCGCACTGCAAGGTCCACGTCGGCCGGGCCGGCGCTGGCGACTTCGGCGATCACGGCCTCGGTGGCCGGGTTGACGGTGGACAGGCGCTGGCCGGTCTGGGCCGCCACCCATTGGCCGTCGATGAAGAGGTCATGCGTGCCCCGGTTGAGGAAGGCGCTGGCGCGTTCGGTGATCTGGTGCTGGATGTCACTGAGGTTCATGGTGTGCTCCTTGGTGGTGGGCAGGGGACAGGGGGTGTGGATTCAGAAAACCTGCAGCAGGCGCAGGTTGATGCGGGCGTTCTCCTTGAAGCCCTGGCGCACATGCAGGTCGCGGCCCACGGTGGCCAGCAGCTGCGTCTTGGGCGCGACAAACACCGCGCCGCCGAAAGAGACCTTGGTGGTGGACTGGCGGTCGCTTTGCGACACGCCGTTGACCTGGGTCTCGCCGCCCGTCAGGTGCGACAGGCCCAGGCGCAGGTCCGAGGTGTCCGACAGGTGGTAGCGCAGCAGGCCCTGGAACTGGAACTGCGCCTTTTGCTTGAGCGTGGCGCTGTGGGCGCCGAAGTCGTCGTTCTTGCCGAAGACGGTGACATCGGCCGCCAGGTCCATGGTCACGCTCTTGCCCAGCGGCTTGATCCAGCCGGCCTGCAGGGCGGCCTTCCAGCGGTTCTCGCCCAGGCTCAGCGGGTCGTTGCGGTTGTACTGGCCCGTGGGCAGCCAGACAAAGGGGGTGATGCCGAAGTGCTCCTTGTCGCCGGGCTTTGTCAGCCACAGGGTGGCGGCCAGCATCAGGTCGCCCACGCCGGTATTGCTGCCCATGGCCGCGATATCGCGCGAGGCCGACAGGCGCCCGAAGGGCAGCAGGAACTGCGGGTCGATCACATAGTCGCCCAGCTTCATGAAGTGCACGCCGCGCGCTATGCCGATGTCCGAGGTCAGCCTCGGCCGTATGGGCGCCTGGTCGCCATTGGCATAGAGGCTGTCGCGCGTGGCGTGCTGGTAATAGACCATGCCCAGCGTGGTGCCCGGAGGCAGGGCGGTGTAGTCGCCTGCGTCGATGTCGACGGCCTGGGCGTTGAAGGAGGCGCATGCGGCCATGGCTGCCAGGGCCAGGGATGCGCGGGTGAAGGGCTTGGATGGCATGGCGAGGAGTCCGGTCCGGTGTTTTCAGGCAAAGCCCTGCCCAGGCCTGCTGCAGGACAGCAGGGCCGGGGAGGGGGATGGGAGGTTGGGGGAGGGGAGGAGGGCAGCTCGCGCTGGCTACTTGGGCCGCACCGCGTCGGCCGTGCCCTGAATGAAGGCCTTGATCTTTTCCACGTCTTCCATGCTCAGCTTGCCTGTGAAGTCCGGCATGCCGCGCGACATGGCCGGGCCCTTGAAGATGAACTTGTCCAGGTGCTCGATATAGGCCGGGTCCAGGTAGCCCAGGTTGGGCAGGTTGCCGCCCCGGTCCACGCCGGGCACGCCGTGGCAGAAGGCGCAGTTGCTGACGTACAGCGCCGTGCCCTCGGCCACCAGGCTCTTGTCGTAGGGCACGCCCTGCAGCAGCTTGCCCTGCTGGTAGGCGACGAAGGCAGGCGCCTCGGCCTTGCCGTCCAGCGCGAAGGTGTAGACCGTGCCCGGGCCCTTGCGCTCGGTGTGGCGTGCGGCCAGGCCGTAGACGCCGCCCCAGCCCACGGCGATGGAGACGTACTGCCGGCCATCGACCTCATAGGTGATGGGTGCGGCCACCACGCCCGTGCCCGTGGGCTTTTCCCAGAGCTTCTTGCCGTTGCGCGCGTCATAGGCCACGAAGCGGCCGTCGGCCGTGCCCTGGAACACCAGGTTGCCCGCCGTGGCCAGCGTGCCGCCGTTCCAGGGCGAGGCATGCTCCACGCGCCAGCGCTCCTTTTGCGCCACCGGGTCCCAGGCGATCAGGCGGCCGAAGGGCGTGCTCTTGGGCGGCTCCATGTTGACCAGCGTGGCCGTGTTCCAGCCGATATTGCTGTGCGGCTCGGGCAGGGAGCCACCGTTGAACTTCCAGTTCTTGTTGTCCTGCAGGGTCAGCGGCACATGCTGGGCCGGCAGGTAGGCCAGGCCCGTGTCGGGGCTGTAGGACATGGAATGCCAGTTGTGCGCGCCGAAGGGGCTGGGGATCACGTCGCGCGCGCGGTCGCCGCTGCGCGCAATCGGCGTCTCGATGGGGCGGCCCTTGGCGTCGTAGCCGCTGGCCCAGTTCACATCGACGAAGTTCTTGGCCGAGATGAACTGGCCGTTGGTGCGGTCGATCACGAAGAAGAAGCCGTTCTTGGGCGCATGCAGGATGACCTTGCGCGGCTTGCCGCCGATCTTGATGTCGGCCAGCACCATGGGCTGGGTGGAGGTGAAGTCCCAGCTGTCGCCCGGCGTTTCCTGGTAGTGCCAGACGTACTCGCCCGTATCGGGGTTCAGCGCCACGATGCTGGCCAGGTACAGGTTGTCGCCACCGGCCGGGCTGCGCTTGGCTTGCGCCCAGGGCGAGCCGTTGCCCGTGCCGATGTACATGAGGTTGAGCTCGGGGTCATAGGCCATGGTGTCCCAGGCCGTGCCGCCGCCACCGGCCTCCCACCACTTGCCGGCCGGGTCCCAGGTCTTGGCGGCGCGGGCCATGGCCTCGTTCTCGAAGGGCTTGGACGGGTCGCCGGGCACGGTGAACCAGCGCCATTGCTGCGCGCCGGTCTCGGCGTCATAGGCCGTGACATAGCCGCGCACGCCGTACTCGGCGCCGCCGTTGCCGATCAGCACCTTGCCCTTGATGACGCGCGGCGCGCCCGTGATGGTGTACGAGTAGGCGCGGTCGATGATGGTGTCCTGCTCCCAGACCTTCTGGCCCGTGGCCGCGTCCAGCGCCACCAGGCGGCCATCGAAGGCTCCCACATACACCTTGCCCTTGTAGACCGCCACGCCCCGGTTGACCACGTCGCAGCAGCCCTTGAAGCCGTTGGCGCGGTCCACGCCGGGGTCGTAGCTCCACAGGCGCTTGCCGGTGCGCACATCCACCGCATGCACCACGCTCCAGCTGGCCGTGACGTACATGATTCCATCGACCACCACGGGCGTGGACTCCACGCCGCGCGTGGATTCCAGGTCATATGACCAGACCAGGCCCAGCCGCTTCACATTGGCCGTGTCCAGCTGCCTGAGTTTGGAAAAGCGCGTCTCGCTGTAGTCCATGCCGTAGCTGGGCCAGTCCTTGGAACTGCGCGCGTTGTCGCGGATGCTCTGCGAGTCGATGCGCGAGGTGACGGCGCGTATGTGCTCGGGCGAGCCTTTGCCTGGCAGGCCGGCCTGCGCCAGCGCGGCGCCCGGCAGGGCCAGCACCAGGCCGGCGGCCAGCAGCGTGGAGGAAAGCACGTGGGTCTTCATGTTGTCTCGTCTCCTGTGTGGTTTGTTTTTGCGTGCATGGCGCTGGGGGCAAGGGCACCATGTGGGAGACGATAAAAAAAGCGCCCCGGCGCCACAACATTCGGATTTACCCGGGGGCGGATCTGTACCGCCGTGGAACAGCTCAGAACGTCCGGCTGACCGTCACCCCGGCCGACAGCCCGCGTCCCGCACCCGGTTCGAAGAACCGCTGGTTGCCCTCGTTGACGATGACCGACCCCGCATAGCGCCGGTCGAACAGGTTGTCCAGCCGCACAAAGGTCTGGGCGCTCCATTGCTGCCATTGCCGCGACCAGCGCAGGCTGGAGCCCCAGACGGTGTAGCCGGCCGCGCGGTCGGTGTTGCGGTCGTTCACGGCCACGGGGCCGCTGTGCAGCATGTCCACGGTCCAGGTCCATTGCGGCGACAGCTGCCAGGCCAGCTCGCTCCACAGGCGGCGCGGCGCGGTGCCGGCCAGGCGCGCGCCGGCATCCACCGGGGCGGTGGGCGTGGTGCAGGGCGTGGCCTCGCAGGTCAGGAAGCTGTCGCGGTAGCGGGCCTGCAACAGGGTCAGGGCGGTGCTGGCCGTGAGCGGCCCCCATTGGACATTGCCCGAGAATTCCAGCCCCCGGCGCAGCGTGCGGCCTGCGTTCTGGTAGGTGGCGCGCCCGCCCGTGTTGGACAGCACGGTGAGTTCGCGCTGGGTATGGGTCTCGAACAGCGTGAGGTTCCAGCCCGCGTTGCCGTGGCGCCCGCGCAGGCCGACCTCGACGGTGTTGTGGGCGCTGGCGGCCAGGCCGGTGTTCAGGCCGCTGTTCATGCCATTTTGGCCACCGGGCCGGTAGGCCACTTCGTTGAGCGTGGGCGTCTCCATGCCCCGGCCCACCGATGCGTGCGCCACCAGGTCCGGCAGCAGGTTCACGCGCAGGCCCAGCGAGGGCAGCCAGCCGCGCCAGGCCATGCTGCCGCTGTCGTCGCCATTGCCGGCTGTGATGTAGTGGTCCTCGGAGCGGTAGCGCACGCGCGCCTGGCGCAGGCCGGCGCTCAAGCCCAGGTTCTGCGTGCTCCATTCAGCCTGCAGATAGGGGTCGGCGGAGCGCGCCTGGTTGCGTTCGTCGCGGCGCAGCCGGCCCTGCACGCCGAGCTGGCTGCCGATGAAGTTCTCGTAGCCGCGCCGGGTCTCGCCCTGCCAGTCGTAGGCCAGGCCTGCCGACCAGTCCAGCCGGCCGCCGGCCACGTCCTCATGGGTGCTGCGCCAGCGCAGGTTCATGCCTGCGTAGTCGCGGTCCAGGTCGATCACGCCGCCCGAATGCGAGGGCGGTGCCTGCGTGGCCACGGGAATGGACTGGTACTGCAGCACGGAGCGCGTACCCGCATAGGCCATGAGTTCCAGACGCTGGCCCGCGCCGAACTGGTGCTGCCAGGCGGCGCCCAGCTGGCGCTGGCGCACGCTTTTGCGCGTATTGAAGCGCAGCGCGCTGGCCGTGGTCTGGCCGGGGTCGGCCTCGAACTCGGCGCGTGTCAGGCCCAGCGGGTCCTGGGCGCTGGAGCGCTGCTCCTGGTACTGCAGCAGCCACTGGTCGTCGCCCTGTTTGCGTGACAGCTTCATGTGGGCCGTGCTGCGGTCGGCGGCCGACTGGGGGCGCATGCCGTCGGTGGCGAAGCGCTCGATGTGGATGGCATAGCGCCAGGGGGCGGAGCCGCCATCCGCCTGGTCCGGCTTTCCGCCACCGATCGTGCCGCGCAGTTGGGTGGACAGGCGCCACAGCCCGTCCGGCCCCACGGCCACGCCGCTGCGCCACAGGCCGGGTTCCTCGCCGTCTTCGGTGTACAGCAGCAGCGCACCGCCTGCGCTGTTGCCGTAGAGCACGGCGGCCGGGCCGCGCACCACGTCCAGTCGCGCGGCGTTGCCCAGCGTGAAGTTGGCGGCCTGGCCCTGGCCATCGGGCGCGCCGGCCGGAATGCCGTCCACGTACAGGCGCAGCCCGCGCACGCCAAAGGTTGAGCGCGCACCGAAGCCGCGCACCGAGATCTGCAGGTCCTGAGCGAAGTTCTGGCGGTTCAGCAACACCAGGCCCGGCACGCGCGCCAGGCTCTCGGACAGGTTGATCTGCATCTGCCCGTCTCGCAGCACGGCGCCTTCCACGCTGTCGATGGCGGCGGTGGCACGCCACAGGTCGGGGCCGGCGCCGGGCTGGCTGGCCGTGATGACCACGGGGGCGAGCAGGGCCTCGCTGGAGTCCTGCGCTGCGTCCGCCGCGTGGGCGGGTAGCGCGGGCAGGGCGTGCAGCGTACAGGCCAGTGCGGCGCCCAGGGTGGACAGGGCGGGCCGGGTGTGTCTTGTGCTGTATGGAGAGCGTGTCATTGCGGGCGGGCCTGTGGCGATGCCCGAGGTTACCGAGCCCGGCAATCCGTTCCAACACGGGTGATTTCCCTAGTGCTGTCCTGTGCCGTGGCGGAACAACAATCGCGGCAGTTTTGATGTCCGTCATGCAACAGCCGCCTTCCGCCCCACGGTCCTCCAACCCCTTCTATGCCACGCGCCAGGACCGGGTGGCGCTGGCGCGCGAGCGCTATTTCGAGCGTGGCGAGCGCCCCTCGGGCCTGGTGTCCGAGCCCGTGCTGCAGTCCTGGACGCGCTGCCTGGGCGCCAGCCGCAGCCCCGACGAGAAGATCAGCTTCGACCCGGTCAGCAAGATCCGCACGGCCACCTTGCTGACCCACAACCGCGCGCTGATCGAGGCGGCGCGCGACCCCATCGCCGAACTCGAGACCGTGATCGCGGGCAGCCAGGCGCGCGCCATGCTCACCTGCAGCGAGGGCGTGGTGCTGATCGCCTCGCGCCCCACGCCGGGCGACGGCCCGCTGCTGCTGACGGCCGCGCGCGTGGGTGTGAACATCGCCGAGGATGCCGTGGGCACGGGCGCACCCGGCGTGGCCGTGCGCACGGGCGAGGTCTGCCATGTGCGTGGCGGGGAGCATTTCTTTCGCTGCCTGGCCTCGCTTCACTGCGCGGCCGCGCCCGTGCGCGACGCCAGCGGGCGCACCGTGGCCATGCTGGACCTGAGCAGCGAGGCGGGCCCCTTTCGCTTCGATGCGGGCGCCATGGCCCACATGTACGCCACCTGCATCGAGAACCGGCTGCTGGTGGGCGCCGCCCGCATGCACCTGCTGCTGCGCTTCCAGTCCAGCCGCAGCATGTTCGGCACGCCGCTGGAAGGGCTGGCCGCCGTGGATGGCGAAGGCATGGTGCGCTGGTTCAACGGCGTGGGTGCCCAGTTGTTCGACAGCCCGCGCCGGCCCGCCGAGGGGCTGGCGGCAGAGGAAGTCTTCGGCCTGGGCCTGAACCAGTTGCTGGAGCTGGCCCACCACGGCCAGGCCCGCCCGCAGATGCTGCCCACGGGGCTGACGCTGTGGATGGAGGCGAGGCTGGATGAGGCATCTTCCCAGGTCGAGAAGATGCTGCCGGCCATCGAGGCCCTGCCACCGCCCGCCGAGGCGCCGTCCGAGGCACCGTCTTCCCTGGGCGAGGCCAGCCGCGAGCTGATCGAGCAGGCCCTGGCCCGCTGCCAGGGCAATATCTCGCAGGCCGCCCGCATGCTGGGCGTCTCGCGCGGGCTGCTGTACCGGCGCCTGCGGGAGTGGGGGCGGCTCTAGCTGGCCAGCGCGCTGCGCATCCATTCGATGAAGACCCCTGCCTGGGCGGGCAGCGCACGCCCTGCAGCGGGCACGGCGCGCAGGCCACCCTCGAAGGGCACGAAGCCATGGGACGCCACCAGCAGCCCTTCCTTGAGCTCGCGTGCGATCAGCCGCTGCTCCACCAGGGCAACGCCCAGGCCCGACAGTGCCGCCTCTATGCACAGGTGGGTGTGGGGGAACGCCAGCGTCTCGCCCAGGGCCACGGGCTGGCCCGTGAGGGCTTCCCACTGGTTCCAGGCGCTGGCCGTGTACTCATGTGCAATGCGCGCGCGATTGGCGGGCCGGCGCCGGGCATAGGCCGGCGTGCAGACGGCGCCGAAGTGCACGGGCGCCAGTTCGATGGCGCGGCGGCGGTCGGCCTCGGCGTAGGTGGACAGGTCCCAGGCAATGATCAGGTCGGCGCCCTCGTGGCGCATCTCGCGCGCCGAGGTCATGGACAGGCGGATGCGGATATGCGGGTGGCTGCGGTAGAACACCGCCAGCTGCGGCACCAGCCAGCGCATGGCAAAGGTAGCGCTGCAGGCCACATGCAGCCCCGGTGCCTGGGCGTCGCGCGCCAGCTGGGCATAGGCGGCCTCCAGCTGGTCGAAGGCCGTGCGCACCGAGGCATGGAAGGCGGCACCCGCCTCGGTCAGGCGCAGGCCCGTGCCTTCTTTCTCGAACAGCGCCGCGCCCGCGTGCTCCTGCAGCAGGCGCAGGTGGCGGCTGATGGCACCGTGGCTGCGGCACAGTTCCTCGGCCGCGCGTGTCACCGAGCCGGTACGGGCAATGGCCTCGAAGGCGCGCAGGGCGGCCAGCGGTGGCAGTTGTCTCATGGAAATCAATTCGTCAGAAAAGCTGACGCATGGGCAGAAAAACTGCATTGTCCCGCATCGCCGTGATTTCTAGCATGGAGGCCTGTTCATTGGAGTTGTGCAGGCTTGCCTGCTCCTTTGCGCAGTTCAATTTCTTGACGAAAAGGAGTTTCCATGCAGATCACCGATATCGCGGCCCATGAGGCGCTGGACAGCCGGGGCCACCCCACCGTGGAGGTCGAGGTCGAACTGGAGGACGGCGCGCGCGGCCTGGCCCTGGTGCCCTCGGGCGCTTCCACGGGGCGGCACGAGGCGCTGGAGCGGCGCGACGGCGATGCCTCGCGCCACCTTGGCAAGGGCGTGCTGGGGGCGGTGCAGGCCGTCAACACCGAGCTGCGCGATCTGCTGCGCGGCATGCGGGCCGACGCCCAGGGCTGCATCGACACGGCCATGATGGCGCTGGACGGCACGCCCGGCAAAAGCCGGCTGGGCGCCAACGCGCTGCTGGGCGTGTCGCTGGCCGTGGCCCGCGCGGCGGCGGCCAGCCAGCGCATGCCGCTGTGGCGGCACATGGGCGGTGCCCAGGCGCGCCTGCTGCCCGTGCCCATGATCAATGTCATCAACGGCGGCGCCCATGCCGACAATCCGCTGGACTTCCAGGAGTTCATGCTGCTGCCGGTGGGGGCGGACAGCTTCGGAGAGGCGCTGCGCATGGGCGCCGAGGTCTTCCACACGCTGCGCCATGCCCTCAAGTCCGCAGGCCACAGCGTCAACGTGGGCGACGAGGGCGGATTTGCGCCCGCCCTGCGCAGCGCGCCCGAGGCGCTGGACCACCTGATGGCCGCCATCGAGCGCGCCGGCCTGCGCCCCGGCAGGGACATCGCCCTGGCCCTGGACCCTGCCGCCAGTGAATTCCATGGCGAGGACGGCTACCGCTACGCGGGCGAGGGCCTGGTGCGCAGCCGCCAGCAGCAGGTGGACTACCTGGCGCAACTGGTGGAGCACTACCCCATCGTCTCCATCGAGGACGGCATGGCCGAGGACGATATCGAGGGCTGGCAGGCCCTGGGCCGGCGCCTGGGCGGACGCTGCCAGCTGGTGGGCGACGATGTGTTCTGCACGAACCCCGGCCTGTTCGAGGGCGGCATTGCCCGGGGCGTGGGCAACGCCATCCTGGTCAAGATCAACCAGATCGGCACGCTGACCGAGACCTGGGACGTGCTGCGCCTGGCGCATGGCGCCGGCTACGGCGTGGTGATGTCGCACCGCTCGGGCGAGACCGAGGACACCAGCATTGCCGACCTGGCCGTGGCGGCCCAGTGCGCCATGATCAAGACCGGCTCGCTGTCGCGCGCCGACCGCACGGCCAAGTACAACCGGCTGTTGCGCATCGAGCGCGAACTGGGCCCGGCCGCCGTCTATGCGGGGCGCCGTGCGCTCAAGGGCCGGGCGGGTCAGGAAGCCGTGTCGGCCGCTGCGGATGTTGCGGGTGCCCTGTAGACCAGCACCTTGAGACTGCGCTCGGCGTCGATGTCGGCGAAGGTGGCCGGATTGGCCAGGCGCTCGACGAATTCCAGCTCGGGCGCCACTTCCTGCATCTGCGATGTCAGGAACTGCGTGCCCATCTCGGGCGCGTTCAGGCACAGCAGCACATGGCCGCCGGGGCGCAGCAGGTCGGGCAGGCGGCGCATCAGGCGGGCATAGTCCTTGGTGGCGACGAAGCTGCCCTTCTGGTAGCTGGGCGGGTCCACCACGATCAGGTGGTAGGGCCCGCCGCGCGTGATCTTGCCCCAGCTGCTGAAGATGTCGTGGGCCAGGAAGCTGGCGCCCGACAGATCGTTGAGCCGGTGGTTCTGCTGGCCCGTGGCCAGCGCGCCCTGGGCCATGTCCATGTTCATCACATGGCGCGCCCCGGCCTGCAGGGCCACCACCGAAAAGGCGCAGGTATAGGCGAACAGGTTGAGCACCTTGATGCCGTGGCGGTGCTCGGGATGGTTGGCGACATGCGCGTGCACCCAGCGCCGGCCTTCGGCCATGTCCAGGAACAGGCCGTGGTTCTGGCCGCGCAGCACCTGCACGCGGTAGCGCGTGCCGGCCTCGGTGACGATGTGGGGGTCCGGCACCTCGCCGGCCATGAGCCGCGTTTCGGCGGGCGCGGCGGGCTGGCGCAGCTGGTAGACCCAGTTCAGGGGCTGGTCCGGTGCCAGTTCGCTCCAGCGCAGTGACAGCGCTGTGCCGATGGCGGCCAGGGCGTCATCGTCCAGCGGCTGGAAGCTGGTGAGCACCAGCACGGGCGGGAAGGCATCGAGCACCAGATGCTCGCAGCCCGGGTACAGGCCGCCACGGCCGTGGAAGATGCGTTGGGCGTCGGAGGGCAGGGCCATCCGGGCGATGGCGTCGAGCAGGGCTTGCATGGGAGAGGCTGGATCTGGCAGGGGCGCCGGGTGTGCCGGGTGGAACCGTATGGGACCGTATGGTTCCAGGCAGGGGTCGACGAAAAGGTCTGCCAGTGTATGCAGTTTGGGGCCCAGCCCAGGCAAACCCGGGCAAACCTGGTTTCAGGCCCCATTCAGCGGTGCTGCGGGCAGGCTCAATGCCGCCAGCCGCGCCGCACCTCGAAGAAACTGCATTCGCCGTCGCCCAGGCCCTGCATGCCGGCCTCGGTGGCGGCGCGCGCAGCCTTCATCCAGCGGGCGAAGGCGAGCTTGGCGTCGTCGCTGATTTCTTCAGGGGGCGTGTCTTCCAGGCCCTCTACCAGGTACAGGGTTTCACTGACCTGCTCGGCGCTGCCGAGCTGGCGTTCGAGCACGCGGGCATAGCGTGCCTCGGCCTTGTTGCGTTCCTGCTCGGGCAGGTTGGGGTAGTCACACAAGGTGACGGTGAAGGCGGCTTCTTGCATGTCCATGGTTCACGAGATGAGGATGATGACTGGCGAAATATACAGTATTAACTGGCTGCACATCCAGTATTTTTCCGGTGTTTTTTTACAGTGTTATCCCGGTGGGGTCGCTGCCGGGCAGCGGCTGCAGCCATGCGGCCACAATCGCCTGCAAGGAGAAAGCCATCGCCATGACGAATGAATCGACCACGGGCTGCCCGGCCTGGGACCCCGAAGCCACGGGCCACGCGCTGTTTGCCACGCGCGTGGGGCCCTGCGGCGTGGCCTGGGGCGCCTGCGGCCTGGTGGCCTTTCAGTTGCCCGAGGTGGACGGCCCGGCCGCCACGCGCACGCGCATGCTGCGCGGCGTGCAATTGCGCAGACCGGGCAGCTACGCCGCAGCGGCGCGGGCCGAGGACCTGCCGGCCAGCGTGGCACAGGCCATCGCCGGCGTGCAGGTGCTCATGGCGGGCCATGGCGAATGGACCTTGGAGCCTTCCGCGCCCAGCGCACAGCAGTTGCGTGACGGCCCGGTGCTGCCCGATCTGCGATCACGGCGCATGCTGCCCGCAGGCGAGGCACTGCCGGATCTGGCCGGGCTGGCGCTGGACTGGCACGGCGTGTCGGACTTTCACCGCCGCGTCTATGACCTGACGCGCGCCATTGCGCCCGGCCATACGCGCACCTATGGCGAGATCGCGCGCGAGTTGGGCGAGGTGGGCCTTTCGCGCGCCGTCGGGCAGGCGCTGGGCCTCAACCCTTTTGCGCCCGTGATTCCCTGCCACCGCGTGCTGGCTGCCGGCGCCCAGCCGGGCGGTTTCTCGGGCGGCGGCGGCGCGCTGACCAAGCTGCGCATGCTGGAGATCGAGGGCGCGGCCTGGGGCGGCACGCGCTCGTTGTTCGGGGATTGACGGGCCGGACACGCATGTGACATGCGGCACGGCGGGGCGGCTTGCACAATCGCCGCTGCAGGCTGTTCCGCTTGGGGATGGCCGCCCTCCATTCCAACCATGACCGGAACACAAGACCCGGCGCAGGAGACAGACGAATGACTCGCAATGTGCAGCAACTTTTCGACCTCACCGGCAAGACGGCCCTGGTGACCGGCGGCTCGCGCGGCCTGGGCCTGCAAATGGCCCATGCGCTGGGCGAGGCGGGCGCCAGGATCATGCTGAGTTCGCGCAAGGCCGCCGACCTGGAGGAAGCCGCTGCCGAGCTGCAGGCCGCAGGCATCGACGCCCGCTGGATCGCCGCGGACTGCGCCAACGAGGCCGACATCGAGCGCCTGGCCGCCGAGACCCTGGAGCGCCTGGGCCAGGTGGACATCCTCATCAACAACGCAGGCGCCAGCTGGGGCGCGCCGGCCGAGGAGCACCCGGTGGCCGCCTGGGACAAGGTGATGAACCTCAACGTGCGCGGCTACTTCCTGCTGAGCCAGCAGATCGCGCGGCGCAGCATGATCCCGCGCAAGACCGGGCGCATCATCAACCTGGCCTCCATCGCAGGGCTGGGCGGCAACCCGCTGGGCATGAAGACCATTGCCTACAACACCTCCAAGGGTGCCGTCATCAACTTCACGCGCGCGCTGGCCGGCGAGTGGGGCGTGCACGGCATCAACGTCAACGCCATCTGCCCGGGCTTCTTCAAGACCAAGATGGCCAGCGTGCTGATCGAGACCCTGGGCGAGGATGAAATGAAATCCCATGCCCCGCTGCGCCGCCTGGGCGACGACGAGGACCTCAAGGGACTGACCCTGCTGTACGCCAGCGACGCGGGCAAGCACATCACGGGCCAGTGGGTGGCCGTGGACGGCGGCGTCAGCGCCCTGGTGGGCGGTTGAGCCGCAGCGGCGCTGCTGCCGAGGTGACAGTTTTTCCCGCAGATCGGGCCGCCGCGCGCCATGGTGCCTTCGGGCGCCCTTATGCTCGCCTGCATTGCGATCTGAACTGGAGAATTTCGTGCTGGATTTTGGCCACCCCATCCCCTTCGTCGACCACCTGGGTTTCACCCTGCACCGCATGGAGGACGGGGAGTCCGAACTGCGCTTCGAGGCGCGTCCCGAGCACCTGAACACCTTTGACGTGACCCACGGCGGCGCCACCATGACCCTGCTGGACGTGACCATGGCTGTGGCCGCGCGCAGCCTGCAGCGCGACATGGGCTGCGTGACCATAGAGATGAAGACCAGCTTCATGCAGCCGGCGCGCGGCCCCCTGGTGGCCAAGGGCGTGGTGCTGCACCGCACGCGTTCCATGGCCTACACCGAGGCGCGCGTGTTCGATGCCTCGGGCCGGCTGTGCAGCCATGCGACCGGAACGTTCAAGTACATGCCGCGCGTGGCCAAGCCGGCCGCCGCCGAGACAACCCTCGCCACGGACTGATCCGCACGGCGAATCTGCCAGATACCCAATGCCACACGCCAGCCCCGGCAGCACCGGGAACTGGTTCCATTGTTTGTGATGCCACCGGAGGTTTTCCCATGCCCGTGAACCAGCAGATCCTGCTCGACAACCGCCCCGAGGGCGAAGCCGTGGAAAGCAATTTCCGCCTTGCCAAGACCGAGACCCCGGCGCTGGCCGAAGGCCAGGTCCTGGTGCGCCACCACTACCTGAGCCTGGACCCCTACATGCGCGGCCGCATGAATGACAGCAAGAGCTACGCCCAGCCGCAGCCGCTGGGCGAGGTGATGATCGGCGGCACCGTGGGCGAGGTGGTGGAAAGCCGTCATCCCAAGTTTGCGGTCGGCGACAAGGTCGTGGGCATGGGCGGCTGGCAGGAATACAGCGTGGTCGATGGCGATGCGCCCGGCATGCTGCGCAAGGTGGACACCACCCACGTGCCGCTGTCGCACTACCTGGGCGCCGTGGGCATGCCCGGCGTGACGGCCTGGTACGGCCTGGTGAAGATCATCGCCCCCAAGGCCGGCGAGACCGTGGTGGTCAGCGCCGCCACGGGCGCCGTGGGCAGCGCCTTCGCGGCCCTGGCCAAGGCACGCGGCTGCCGCGTGGTGGGCATTGCGGGCGGCCCCGAGAAGTGCCGCTACGCCACCGAGGAGCTGGGCTTCGACGCCTGCATCGACTACCGCGAGCACCCCGACACCAAGACCATGGCCAAGGCGCTCAAGGACGCCTGCCCGCAGGGCATCGACGGCTACTTCGAGAACGTGGGCGGCTACATCCTCGACGCCGTGCTGCTGCGCACCAACGCCTTTGCGCGCATCGCGCTGTGCGGAATGATCGCCGGCTACGACGGCACGCCGCTGCCCATGACCAATCCCGCGCTCATCCTGATCAACCGCATCCGCATCGAAGGCTTCATCGTCAGCGAGCACATGGAAGTCTGGCCCGAGGCGCTGCAGGAACTGGGCCGTCTGGTGGGCACCGGCAAGCTGCGCCCGCGCGAGAGCATTGCCGAAGGCATTGCCTCCGCACCTTCCGCTTTCCTGGGTCTGCTCAAGGGCAAGAACTTTGGAAAGCAACTCGTCAAATTGATCTGAACCACCACAAAAACCAGGAGACAAGGGAATGATCAAGAACTTCAAGGGCAAGACGGCGGTGCTGACGGGCGCGGGCTCGGGCTTCGGCCTGGAGTGCGCGCGCATCGGCGCGAAGCTGGGCATGAACCTGGTGCTGGTCGATGTGCAGCAGGAAGCGCTGGACAGGGCCGCCGCCGAGTTCGAAGGGCAGGGCGTGCGCGTGCTGGCACGCCGCGTGGATGTGTCCGACGCAGCCCAGATGCAGGCCCTGGCCGATGAGGTGCGCCAGCAGTTCGGCGCGCCGCACTTCGTGTTCAACAACGCAGGCGTGGGCGCGGGCGGGCTGGTCTGGGAGAACACGCTGGAAGATTGGCAGTGGGTGCTGGGCGTCAACCTCTGGGGCGTGATCCACGGCGTGCGGCTGTTCACGCCCATGATGCTGGAGGCGGCCAAGGCCGACCCGTCCTTCGAGGGCCACATCGTCAACACGGCCAGCATGGCCGGCCTGCTGGCGCCGCCCAACATGGGCATCTACAACGTCAGCAAGCATGCCGTGGTGAGCCTGACCGAGACGCTGTACCAGGACCTGGCCCTGGTCTCCGACCAGATCAGCGCCAGCGTGCTGTGCCCCTTCTTCGTGCCCACGGGCATCAGCCACAGCGAGCGCAACCGGCCCAGCCATCTGGCCGCCCAGCCGCTGACGGCCAGCCAGAAGATCGGCCAGGCCATGAGCGAGAAGGCCGTGGGCTCGGGCAAGGTCACGGCCCCCGATGTGGCGCAGAAGGTCTTCGACGCCATTGCGGCCAACCAGTTCTACATCTACAGCCATCCGCAGGCGCTGGGCTCGGTCCAGACCCGCATGGAGGATGTGGTGCAAGGGCGCAATCCCACCGATCCGTTCGCGCACAAGCCCGAACTGGGCGCCAGCTTGAAGGCCTCGCTGCGCGCGGCCTGAGCGTCAGTCCTCCTCGTCCGGGTCCGGCCTGTGGGGGGCCGGCCTGGCGGGAGCCTCGGCCTTGTCATCGGGCGGCGCGGAGGGCAGGGGCCGCACCAGCCGCACCATGAGCTGGTTGCCGCGCCCCATGTCGGGCCGCGTCTCCAGGCTGTCGAGGTCAATCGCCCAGGCCTGCTGGGCCGACAGCTGCGTACCGGCGCTGCCCGAGATGTTGCTGTAGTTGTAGGGATTGACGGGCCGCGCGTTCACCGCTGCCGTGCCCGTCCAGTGCCAGCCGCGCGGCGCGCCCGGAAACAGCTCGGGCGACAGGCCTTGCGGCCGTATATCGCGCGAGATCAGCCGGCGCATCTCGTTGACGCGCGGCAGCCGCCAGCGCACGCCGTCCTGCTTGGCCCGCTCGGCGGCCAGGGCCTGCGCCTGCTTGTGCGTGAACAGCTCAGGCAGGCCCGTGCAGGTCTTGCCATTCCACTGCATGCCTTCCACGCAGCGCGGCCACAGCAGGCGGGCGCGCCGGTCAATCACGTCGCGGCCGTCTTCTGATACTTCCAGCACAGGAGCGGCGCCGGGCCTGGGGCCGCGCTGTGCCTCCTGCTGTGTCTCTCGCTGCGCTGCCTGGGCAGAACCCAGCGTGCAGGCACCCAGCAGCAGGGCGGCGAGCAGGGGCCCTGGCAATGCATTCAGGGCCGGTGGAAGGGAAGGCAGGGATGGGCGCATGGTGTGTTGCAGTGGCGATGGCAGTTGCAGCGATGAAAAGGTGGGTTGGCCTCTCGGGTGGCAATCTCGTTTCAGAGCGTAACAGGATTGCGGGCTTCTGAATTTGTGCCACGGCAAGCCGCCACCGCCAGGTACGCGGGGCTGCATGCCCAGGAAATGTGAGCAGCCTCCTGCAGCCCCGCGCGCTTGCCGCCACAATGGCGCGTCTATGTCTGCGTCTATGCCTTCCTCTTCTCCCGCTTCCCCTGATTCCCACACACTGCGCCTGGTGCTGATCCTGGGCCTGCTCTCGGCCATCGGTCCGTTTGCCATCGACATGTACCTGCCCGCGCTGCCCCAGATCGGCAGCAGCCTGGGTGCCCAGGTGGGCGCGGTGCAGGCCAGCCTGACGGCCTTCTTCCTCTCGCTGGGCGTGGGCCAGCTGCTGTACGGGCCGGTCTCGGACATGGTGGGGCGCAAGCCGCCGCTTTACTTTGGCCTGACCGTGTTCGCGCTGGCCAGCGTGGGCTGCGCCATGGCCACCAGCATCGAGACCCTGGTGGTGCTGCGCTTCATCCAGGGCCTGGGCGCGGCCGCCGGCATGGCCGTGCCGCGCGCCGTGGTGCGCGACCTGCACACCGGCCACGCGGCGGCCCGCATGATGTCGCTGCTGATGCTGGTGTTCAGCGTCTCTCCCATCCTGGCGCCGCTGGCCGGCAGCGGCGTGATCGCCGTCAGCAGCTGGCGCGGCGTGTTCTGGGCCGTGGCCGTGGCGGCCGTGATCGGCCTGGTGGCCGTGTTCATGGGCCTGAAGGAAACGCGCGGGGCCGCCGCGCGGCTGGACAGCAGCGTGGCCGGCGCACTGCGCGCCTACGGCGTGCTGCTGCGCGACTGGCATTACCTGGGCCTGGTCTTCATCGGCGGCTGCGCCATGGCGGGCTTTTTCGTCTACCTGGCTGGCTCCCCCTTTGTGCTGATCAATTACTACGGACTGAGCTCCACCCAGTACAGCCTGGCCTTCGGGCTGAACGCCATCGCCTTCATCGGCGCGGCGCAGTTCACGGGCTGGCTGGGCCAGCGCTTCGGGCTGGTGCGCGTGGTCAAGGTGGCGGCCACCGGCTCGGGCCTGGTGATGCTGTCGCTGCTGTCGTACTACCTGCTGGGCGGTGAGCGGCTGGCCGTGCTGATCGGCCTGTACTTCGTGGCCAGCGCGCTGATGGGGCTGGTGATTCCGACGACCTCGGTGCTGGCGCTGGAGGAGCACGGCGCCATTGCCGGCACGGCCTCGGCGCTGCTGGGTACGCTGCAGATGCTGTCGGGCGCTGCGGCCATGCAGATCGTGGGCCTGTTCTCCACGGGCAAGCCCCTGCCCATGGTGGTGGGCATGGCCACGGGCGCGCTGATCGGTGTGGCCCTGGCCTGGATCACGCTGGGTGGTGCGCGTGCCCATCGCGTGGGCGCAAAGGACCATTCATGAGCCTGGCACCCGCGGCAGAGGCTGCGCCTGTCCACGATGGACTTCCGTCAGGCCCTCGCGGCCAGGCGATGCTGGTCATCATCCTGGGGCTGACGCTGTCGGTGCTGGACAGCACCCTGGTCAATCTGGCACTGCCGGCCATGGCGCGCGAGCTGCAGGCCAGCTCGGCCCATACGCTGTGGGTGGTCAATTCCTACCAGCTTGCCAGCCTGGTGCTGCTGCTGCCGCTGGCGGCCCTGGGCGAACGCCTGGGCTACCGCCGCGTGTATCTGGTGGGCATGCTGGTGTTCTCCCTGGCCTCGCTGGCGGCCATGCTGGCCACGTCGCTGCCCACGCTGGTGGCGGCGCGGGCGCTGCAGGGCCTGGGCGCTGCGGGCGTGATGAGCGTCAACGCCGCCCTGGTGCGGCTGATCTATCCGCGTGCCCTGCTGGGGCGGGGCATGGCCGTGAATTCGCTGGTGGTGGCGACGGCATCCATGGCCGGGCCCTCGGTGGCGGCGGCGATTCTGTCGGTGGCCAGCTGGCCCTGGCTGTTTGCGGCCAATCTGCCGCTGGGCCTGTTCACGCTGTGGCTGGGGCGCCGCGCGCTGCCTGCCAATGCCGTGGCCGGCCATGCAGGGGCGCGGCTGTCGCCGCTGGATGTGCTGCTCAACATCCTCATGTTCAGCCTGATCTTCCTGGGCGGCGAGCAGCTGGGCGTGCGCGCCGGCGGTGCCGATTCTTCCCTGCCTTCGGGCTGGTGGCTGCTGGGCGCGGGCCTGCTGGTGGGCGCCTGGTATGTGCGCCGCCAGTGGCGCCTGCCCGCGCCGCTGCTGCCGGTGGACCTGCTGCGCATTCCGGTGTTTGCGCTGTCCATGTGCGGATCGGTCAGCGCCTTTTGCGCGCAGATGCTGGCCTACCTGGCGCTGCCGTTCCTGCTGCTGGAGTCGCACGGCATGTCGCCCATCGAGGCCGGGCTGCTGATCACGGCCTGGCCGCTGGCCACGGTGCTGACGGCGCCCATCGCGGGCCGGCTCATCGGCCGCTATGCGGACGGGCTGCTGGGCGGCATCGGCATGGCCATGTTCGCCTGCGGGCTGTGGGCGCTGGCGGCCATGCCCGATGCGCCTTCGACCGTGGACATGGTCTGGCGCATGCTGCTGGCGGGCAGCGGCTTTGCGCTGTACCAGTCGCCCAACAACCACACCATCGTGACCACGGCGCCCCTGGCACGCAGCGGCGCGGCCGGCGGCATGCTGAGTTCGGCGCGGCTCACGGGGCAGACCCTGGGCGCCGTGGTGCTGGCCACCATCTTCACCTTCGCGGGCGGGCATGGCGGCCATGCCGAAATCGTGGCCCTGGCCGTGGCGGGCTGCTTTGCGGCCATGGCGGGCGTGTTCAGCCTGCTGCGCGTGCGCACGGCACCCGTGCCTAAGCACTGAACAGGCCTGTAAATGGCATTGAACTTGCATGTGTCGGCGCGCTCCGACACATGCATCATCCTGGATGGACTTGCCAGGAGATTTCGGTGGCATGCCATCCGCTTTACAAACAAGAAATATGGGCACTGCACAATCGTGCGATGCCCCCAACGACTTCGCTGCTCCCATGATTTCTGACGTGCCCTTTTCGCCGAGCCCGCGCCTTGCGGCGCCTTCCGATTCCCAGCCCGGCGCAGGGCACGACGTACAAGCTTCCGCCTCGCCGGCCGGTGGCCGGCGCATCGGCACCGCCGTGCTGTGCGCACTGGCGCTGGCCGCAAGCCTTGCGGCCTGCTCCAAGAAGGATGCCGCACCTGCCGCCACGGCCAAGGCCGCGACCGAGGTGGGCGTGGTCACGCTGCAAAAGCAGAGCCAGCAGCTGGACGCCACGCTGCCGGGCCGCACGCGCGCCTCGCTGACCGCCGAGGTGCGGCCCCAGGTATCGGGCATCGTGCAAAAGCGTTTGTTCACCGAGGGCGCCCTGGTGCGCCAGGGCCAGCAGCTCTACCAGATCGACGCGGCCTCGCTGCGCGCCACCGAGGCCAGCGCCCAGGCGGCCGTTGCCAAGTCGGAGGCCAGCGCCCGCACGCTGGAGGCCACGGCGCGGCGCAACGCCGAGCTGGTCAAGATCGATGCCATCAGCCAGCAGGCCTTCGAGGAAAGCCAGGCCGCCGCCGCCCAGTCGCGCTCTGACGTGGCCGTGGCCAAGGCCAATCTGGAGACCGCGCGCATCAACCTCAAGTACAGCCGCATCGAGGCGCCCATCAGCGGGCGCATCAGCCTGTCCACGGTGACGCCGGGCGCGCTGGTCACCGCCAACCAGACCGAGGCGCTGACCTCCATCGTGCAGCTGGACCCCATGTATGTGGACTTCACCCAGTCCACCAGCGAGCTGCTGCAGCTCAAGCGCGACTGGGATGCCGGGCGCTTCCAGAAGGTGGAGGGCGACAAGGTGGCCGTGCGCATCCGCCTGGACGATGGCACGGACTACAGCCACCAGGGCAAGCTGCAGTTTGCCGGCGTGATCGTCAATGCCACCACGGGCAGCGTGACGCTGCGCGCCGTGGTGCCCAACCCGCAGGGCGTTCTCATGCCGGGCATGTATGTGCAGGCGCTGCTGCCCACGGGCTTGGCGCCCGAGGCGCTGCTGGTGCCCCAGCAGTCGGTGACGCGCGACCTGACCGGCAAGGCCAGCGTGCTGGTGGCCAAGGCCGACGACGTGATCGAGCGCAGGCCCGTGAACATCGACCGCGCCGTGGGCAATATGTGGCTGCTGCAGGACGGCCTGTCGGCCGGCGAACGCGTGGTGGTCGATGGCTTCCAGCGCATTAAGCCCGGCGACAAGGTGCGCGCCGTGGAGGTGGACCTGCGCGCCAAGGCCCAGGCCCGCAAGGGCAAGCCGGCCGAAGGGCCGGCAGCACCTGGCGCTGCGGACAAGGCGCCTGCTACAGCTCCTGCTCCAGCTCCTGCACCCGCAGCGGCTCCTGCTCCGGCCGCCGGCTAAGCCGCAGGAACCCGTCACATGGCTCAGTTCTTCATCAACCGGCCCATCTTCGCGTGGGTCATCGCCATCGTCATCATGCTGGGCGGCGCGCTGTCCATCTTCACGCTGCCGCTGGAGCAATACCCCGACATCGCGCCGCCGCGCGTGACCATCGGTGCGCAGTACACGGGCGCCTCGGCCGAGACGGTCGAGAACTCGGTGACCCAGATCATCGAGCAGCAGCTCAAGGGCATCGACAACATGCTCTACATGAGCTCCACGTCCGACGCCTCGGGCCGTGCGCGCACCACGCTGACCTTTGCGCCGGGCACCAACATCGACGTGGCCCAGGTGCAGGTGCAAAACAAGCTGCAGTCCGCCGTGAACCGCCTGCCCGACGCCGTCAAGAGCCGGGGCGTGTTCGTGAACAAGGGCGGCCAGGACTTCCTGGTCACCTACAGCTTCTTCTCCAAGGACCCGGCCATGACCGCGGTCGACATCGGCGACTACCTGACCAGCAACCTGGTCGATGTGATCGGCCGCCTCGACGGCGTGGGCGATGTCAACGTCTTCGGTACCAACTATGCGATGCGCATCTGGATGGACCCGGCCAAGATGGAGAAGTACGCGTTGATGCCGTCGGACCTGGTCAATGCGCTGAACTCGCAGAACGCCCAGGTCTCGGCCGGCCAGCTGGGCGCGCTGCCCGCCGTCTCCGACCAGCAGCTCAACGCCACCATCACGGCGCGCACCAAGCTCAAGACGGTGGAGCAGTTCGAAGATATCGTGCTCAAGTCCTCGCTGGACGGCTCGGTGGTGCTCATGAAGGACGTGGCCCGCGTGGAGCTGGGCGCCGACAACCTGACCATCAAGGCCAAGCTCAACGGACTGCCCGGCGCCGGCATGGGCATCGTGCTGGCCGATGGCGCCAATGCCATGCAGGTGGCCGACACCATCGCCGCCAAGCTGGCCGAGCTCAAGCCGTTCTTTCCCAACGAGATCGACTACTTCGTCAGCTCGGACTCCACGCCCTTCGTGCGCGCCTCCATCAAGGAAGTGGTCAGCGCGCTGGGCGAGGCCATGATCCTCGTGGTCATCGTGATGTTCATCTTCCTGCAGAACTTCCGCGCCACGATGATCCCCGCCATCGCCGTGCCCGTGGTGCTGCTGGGCACCTTCGGCGTGCTGTCGCTAGCCGGGTACTCGATCAATACGCTGACCATGTTCGCCATGGTGCTGGCCATCGGCCTGCTGGTGGACGATGCCATCGTCGTGGTGGAGAACGTCGAGCGCGTGATGCACGAGACGGGCATGTCGCCCAAGCAGGCCACGCGCCAGTCCATGCGCGAGATCACGCCGGCCCTGGTGGGCATCGGCGTGACGCTGTCGGCCGTGTTCGTGCCCATGGCCTTCTTCGGCGGCTCCACGGGCGTGATCTACCGGCAGTTCTCCATCACCATCGTCGCGGCCATGGCGCTGTCGGTGTTCGTGGCGCTGACGCTGACGCCTGCGCTGTGCGCCACGCTGCTCAAGCCGCCCGCAGGGGGCGGGGCAGGGCATGACCGCCCCATCCGCAGCGGCATCCTGGGGGTGAATGACCGGTTCTTCCGCTGGTTCAACCACCATTTCGACGCCACGGCCGCGCGCTACCAGGGCACGGTGGCCTACTCGCTGCGCCGCGCCAAGCGCATGATGCTGATCTTCCTGGCCGTCTGCGGCGTGGTCTGGCTGCTGATGGCGCGCCTGCCCACTTCCTTCCTGCCGGACGAGGACCAGGGCTTCGTCTTCGTCAACATCAACCTGCCTTCGGGCGCGGCCGATACGCGGCTGCAGGGCGTGCTCGACGAGGTGCGCGACTACTTTGCCAAGCAGCCCGACGTGGTGAGCTTCTACCAGGTCTCGGGCCTGAACGGCGACCAGGCCTCGGCACGCGCCTTCGTGCGGCTGAAGACCTGGGAGGAGCGTCCGCTGCCCGGCCAGTCGGCCTCCGAGATCGCGCACCGCGCGACCAAAGACCTGTCCGCCATCCGCGATGCGCGCGTGCTGGTCGTGCTGCCGCCGGCCGTGCGCGGCCTGGGCTCCAGCTCGGGCTTCAACTTCATGATCAAGGACATGAACGGCCTGGGCCACCAGGCGCTGCTGGAGGCCAAGGAGAAATTCCTGACCGAGGCCCGCAAGCGCCCCGAGCTCACCAATCTGCGCATGACCAACCTGGAAGACGCCAGCGAGCTGCGCCTGGACATCGACGACCGCAAGGCCGCCGCACTGGGCCTGTCGTACACCGACATCAACAGCGTGCTGTCCAGCGCCATGGGCGGCACCTATGTCAACGACTTCCTGAACAACGAGCGCGTCAAGCGCGTCTACATCCAGGGCGATGCGCCGCACCGCATGCTGCCCCAGGACATCGCCAAATGGACGGTGCGCAACGCCAAGGGCGAGATGGTGCCGTTCAGTTCGTTCTCCAGCAGCTACTGGGCCTATGGCTCTCCCCAGCTCATGCGCTACAACGGCAACCCGGCCTACGAAATGGAAGGCCGCGCCGCCTCCGGCGTCAGTTCCGGAACGGCCATGCAGATCGTGGAGGACATCCTGCGCACCCTGCCGGCCGGCATAGGCTACGAGTGGACCGGCGCCTCGCTGCAGGAGCGCCAGTCCGGCGCCCAGGCGCCGCTGCTGTACGCCATCTCCATCCTCTTCGTGTTCCTGTGCCTGGCGGCGCTGTACGAAAGCTGGACCGTGCCGCTGTCGGTGATGCTGGCCGTGCCGCTGGGCGTGGTGGGCGCGCTGGCCGCCACCTATACGCGCGGATTGACCAACGACGTGTACTTCCAGGTGGGCCTGCTGACCACGGTGGGCCTGGCGTCCAAGAACGCCATCCTGATCGTGGAATTCGCGGTGCAGCTGCAGGAGCAGGGCAAGAGCATCTTCGACGCCGTGGTCTCGGCCGTGCGCCTGCGCCTGCGTCCCATCTTGATGACCTCGCTGGCCTTCGGCTTCGGCGTCATTCCGCTGGCCATCGGCACGGGGGCCGGCGCGGGCGGGCGCAATGCCATCGGCACGGCCGTGCTCGGCGGCATGCTGGCCTCCACGGTGCTGGGCATCTTCCTGGTGCCCGTGTTCTTCCTGCTGATCCGCAGCTGGTTCAAGAGCCATTCGCGCACCGAGGACGACGCGCCCCAGCCCACTGCCGGATCACCTGATTCACCGCATACCGCAAAGGAGAGCGCAGCATGAGGCGCCCAACGAATGTCTCCGCACTGGCCGCAGCGGCGGCGCTGGCGGCGCTGCTGACCGGCTGCAACCTCGCGCCGCAGCACCGCACGCCCGACATGCCCGTGCCCGATACCGTGGGCAGCACGGCCGCAACGCCGGCCCAGGCCGACGAGGCCAGCCTGCAGGCCGCTGCCGCGCTGGGCTGGGTGCAGTCCCAGCAGCTGCGCGAGGTCATTGCGCTGGCCCTGGCCAACAACCGCGACCTGCGCGTGGCCGTGGAAAGCATCGAGCGCGCGCGTGCCCAGTACGGCATCACGCGCGCCGACCTGCTGCCCAGCGTAACCGCCCAGGCCCAGGCCAGCCGTGCGCGCACGGCCGCCGGCATGACCAGCGCCACCCAGGCGGCCTCGGTCAGCACCCAGTACACGGCCCAGCTGGGCTTTGCCAGCTATGAGATCGACCTGTGGGGCCGCGTGCGCAACCTCAGCGAGGCGGCGCTGCAGCAGTTCCTGCAAAGCGAGCAGAACCGGCGCAATGTGCAGATCGGCCTGGTGGCCGATGTGGCCAACGGCTGGCTTACGCTGGCGGCCGACCAGGCCCGCCTGCAGCTGGCGCGCGACACCCTGGCCAGCCGCGAGAAGGCCTATGAGCTGACGCGGCGCATGCACGAGCTTGGCTCCACATCGGGCCTGGTGCTGGCCCAGAACCAGACCACGGTGGACACGGCGCGCGGCGATGTGGCCAGCTTCACCTCCCAGGTGGAGCGTGACCGCAACGCCCTGCAATTGCTGGTGGGCGGCCCGCTGCCCGAGGCCCTGCTGCCCGGCGCCGCCACGCTGCGCGCCGATGCCCGGCCCGCGGCCGCGCTGCAGCCCGTGCCGGCGCCCTTGCCCTCCAGCGTGCTGCTGGTGCGCCCCGACATCCAGGCCGCCGAGAACAACCTGCGCGCCATGGAGGCCAACATCGGCGCCGCACGCGCTGCCATGTTCCCCACCATCAGCCTCACGGCCAGCGTGGGCTCGGGCAGCCGCGAGCTCGATGGCCTCTTTGGCGGCAGCAGCAGCACCTGGAGCTTCATCCCCCTGGTGCGCCTGCCCATCTTCGACGGTGGCCGCAACCGTGCGGGCGTGCAGGTGGCCGAGGCCAACCAGCGCATCGCCATCGCCCAGTACGAGAAGGCCGTACAGACGGCCTTCCGCGAAACCGCCGACGTGCTGGCCGACCGCGCGCAGTGGGACGAGCGCCTGGCCGCCCAGACCAGCATGGTCGCCGCCACGCAAAAGGCCTTCGACCTGTCGGAGGCCCGCTTCAAGGCCGGCGTGGACAACTACCTGACCGTGCTGGATGCGCAGCGCAGCCTCTACACGGCCCAGCAGACCCTGATCGGCCTGCGCCTGTCCGAGCAGCTCAACCGCGTCACGCTGTGGAAGGTGCTGGGCGGCGAGCAGGTGCAGGCGTCATCCGCCTCGGCACCGGCGAATTCCTGAGCGCGGGTGGTGTATTGCGCGGTCCCGCAGAACATGCCGCCCCGACCACGATGAGCCCCTTTGCCAACACCCCCGAGCCGCCTTACTACGCCGTCATCTTCTCGTCGCGCAGGACGCGTGACGACGATGATGGCTACGGCCTCATGGCCCAGCGCATGGTGGACCTGGCCGCGCAGCAGCACGGATTTCTGGGTGCGGAAAGCACGCGCGGCGAGGACGGTTTCGGCATCACCGTGTCGTACTGGTCCACGGCCGAATCCATTGCGCGCTGGAAGCAGGATGCCGAGCACCTGGTCGCCCAGCAACTGGGCAAGGACGCCTGGTACGAGCACTATGAGTTGCGCGTGGCCCGCGTGGAGCGCGCCTACGGCAAGCGCTGAATCCGGGCCGCCTCCGCTTGCACCACGGCCTCGGCCAGCAGCGCGATGGAGCGCGGCGCGCAGCCTTCGGCATCGTTGCTCACCGTCACGAAGGCGGGCAGCCCGCGGCTGGTGATGCCATCGATGGTCTTGGCGAGGATGGAGCGCGTGTGCACATCGGGCGTGCGGATCTCGTCAAAGGGATCGTGCTTGGTTTGCGCATCGGGGTAGCCGTAGGCCCCGAACTCGCGGTTCAGGTTCCAGCGGCAGACCAGGGGGCTGGGCCACAGCCGCCGCAGAAAAACCAATTGCTCTTCGATGGGCGGCATCTTGCCGTGCAGCCCCAGGCAGAAGGTGGCGCCTGCAGCGAGCAGCGTGTCCGCCAGCTCGGGCGTCAAAAGCTCCGGGTCGCGCACCTCCACCGCCACGATGATCTGTGCGCCCAGCGGATGGGCGGCCAGCGCCGCTCGCACCGCGTCCAGCATGGCCTGAAGCCGCGCCAGCAGTTCGGTGGGACGGCTCAGCAGGCCCCAGGTCATGGGACTGAGCTGGAACACCAGCACGCCGAGCTGATCGCCCAGCCCTTCGAGCGTGGGCTCGACGAAGCTGGTCACGGCCAGATCGGGTTGAAGGAACACGGGGTTCAGCGACATGCCCTTGCCATCCTCGTCGCGGACCTGCGCATCGGTGACCACCGAAGGGCACTTGACCACGAAGCGGAAATCGGCCGGCACCTGGCTCGCGAAGGCCAGGTACTGGCTGGCCGTCAACGGCCTCCAGAAGCTGCGGTCCACGCAGACCGTGCGCATCAGCGGATGCCGGGCATAGGCCTCCAGTCCCTTCTTGGCGAGCACGCTTTTGTCATAGGCGCCATCCCAGATCAGACCTTCCCAGCCCGGGTAGGACCAGGTGGAGACCCCCATGCGCAAGCCCTGCGGAAGCTGGTCCGCCAGCGTCTGCCACTGCAGGGCCTGGGGCGCAAGTTGTACGGCGCCGGCGGCCTTGCGCGGTGCCGGTGTGCGGCCGCCAGGCGCCGCGCTGGCGGCGGGCGGGACCGGGGCTGAAGAGGGTGGGGAGGGCGGCGGTGAGGGCGGCGCGCCAAACAGATCGTCTTGCATGGGCTGGAGCATGGATTGTCCATGATGCCGCTGCGCCAGCGCAGCCCGCGTAGGCACTCAGGCCACGCAGGCCCCGGCCGCACTGGCGATGTGCCTGGAGGCCAATGCCGCGTCGCAGGCCTGGGGCGGGATCGATTGACAGAGCCTAAGGCGCTCTTGAGGAATCACAGTTTTCAGTGATTGCCACCCACCCGCTTCCTTTGAACAATCCGCACTGACACCTCACGGGCAGCTGTACCGCCGTGTCGGGGTGCCCCAAGACACGCGAAACACGCAAAACACGCAAAGGAGAGGGTGATGCTGACCATAGAACAGGTAGTGGCGGGCCCGCAGCGGTCCGTGCTCATCACATCGGAGGGCGTATTCGCCTGGGGCAATCTGGAGGTGTTGCGCACCCTGCCCGAAGGCGTGGACGCTGCCGAGGTCTGTGCGCCCGATGCCACGCGCATCGGCCACCGCAGCTTTTCCCAGCCCGTGCCCCAGCGCCTGAGCCCCCGTGGCACGCGTTGGGAGGGGCTGGTGGACGCGGGCCATTCGCTGCTGGCCTGGGCGGATGGCCAGGCCTATGCCGTTGCGCCCCAGGTCCGCGATGCCGCGGGCGCCGTGCCCAGGCCTTTGGCCTTGGGCCGGCCGGATGCCGGGGTGCGGCGCATCTGGGCGGGTGAGCAGCAGGCCTATGTGCAGGATCGCGAAGGCGCACTCTGGGGATGGTCGGATGCCATGCCCGGTGCGCAGCGCGTGCAGGGCCTGCCCTCCGTGCGCAACGTGTCCGTGGGCATGGGCCATGCGCTGGCGCTGGACGCCAGGGGGCAGGTCTGGTCCTGGGGCGCCAATGCGGCTGGCCAACTGGGGCAGGGAGATCTGGTTCAGCGCAGCCGTGCGCAGCGCGTGGTGCTGCCGCAGGGCGCTGCGGCCGTGGTGGCGGTGGCGGCAGGGGCCACGCACAGCCTGGCGCTGGATGAGAAGGGGCGGCTGTGGGGCTGGGGCTCCAACCACCAGGGCCAGCTGGACCAGGGGCTGCAGGCGGCCTACAGTCCCGGCCCCGTGCGCATTGCCGTGCCTGGGCGCCTCAGCAGTCTGGCGGCGGGCCTGCATTTTTCGGCGGCGACCACGCAGGGCGGGCAGGTGCTGGCCTGGGGCTGGAATGGCCTGGGCCAGCTGGGCCAGGGCGATGCGGTACCCCGCGCGGGCTTTCACGCCGTGCCCGGCCTGGCGGCGGTGCAGCAGATCAGCGTGGGCGGCACGCATGTGCTGGCCCTGGAGCGCGGCGGGCGCTGCTGGGCCTGGGGCGACAACCGCCATGGCGCCTGCCAGGGCGAGGACGGGGCCCAGGCCCAGTCCCGCCCCCATGCGCTGGCCTTGCACGCCCTCAATGACCTGACCGAAACCAACGCAATCGCCGGCACGGCAAAGGAGGCCCTGTGAAGCACCTGCAACAGGAACAGTCAATGCCAGCCCCGGGCCTGAACCGCAGGGCGCTGCTGCAATGGGGCGCCCTGCTGACGGCGGGCGCCGTGCTGCCCGGCTGCGGCGGTGGAGGCGGGCCGCGCGACGATCTGCCCGAACCGCAGGCGCTGCGCTCCGTCAACGGCGTGCTGGAGCTGCACCTGAACGTGGGCTATGCGTCCATGGACATGGACCTGCCGGACAGCGACATCGCGCGCTGGGCCCGCTATCCGGCCGTTCGGCAGCCCGGGCGGCGTCTGGAGCTGCGCAGCTTCAATGGGCGATACACGGCGCCCACGCTGTGGCTGCGCCCCGGCGACACGCTGAAGATGTGGGTGCACAACCAGCTGCCGGCCTCGCCCCAGGGCTCGGACTGGGCGCTGCTCAACCACCAGAACAGCACCAACATGCATTTCCACGGCCTGCACGTGGACCCGCGCGAGATACGGCCCGGCGTGTTTGGCGACTACGTGGTGGACGGGCCGGATGCCGGCATCGCGCCCGGCGCCACGCGCTACCACGAGATCCATCTGCCCGACGACCACAGTTGCGGCATCTACTGGTACCACCCGCATCTGCACGGCGCCACCAATGCCCAGGTCTCCAGCGGCATGTTCGGCGCCATCATCGTGGCCGATGCGCAGGACCCGTTCCGTGCCAGCGTGAACATGCGCGAGCGCGTGCTGTTCGCCCACAAGCTCACCGTCAACGCCAAGGGCCGCACCGATACGCTGGAAGACTCGATGGAGAATCCGGCCGGCGCCTTTTTGCTCAACGGCGCCTACCAGCCCACCATCGTGATGCGGCCCGGCGAGGTGCAGCACTGGCACATCGTCAATCCTTCGTCGTTCTACCCGCTGCATCCCGTGCTCGACGGGCATGTGATGAATGTCTATGGCCGCGACGGCAACCATTACGGCGGCATCTACCGGCCGCTGAGCCGGCAGACGGCCGGGCAGCCGCTGGACATGCGCGACTGGCCCGGCAACTACATCTACCCGGGCGGGCGCCTGTCCATGATGGTGCAGGCATCGATGGCGCCGGGCGAGTATTTCCTGCGCGCGGCCGCGTGCCCGTCCTTTCACCGGCCAAGCGGCAACGAGCCCTTCGAGGAGGTGCTGGCCCGGGTGGTGGTGCAGGGCGAGCCCGTGCAGGCCCGCGTGCCCGACCCGGCCCTGCTGCGCCGGCCCGGCGACTACACGCCCATCACCGATGCCGAACTGGCCAGCCATGGAGGCGTGCAGCGCGTCCTGCGCCTGGCCGTGCTGGCCGACGACGAGGACAAGGGCGTGCGCGACCCGGCCCTGGCGCCCATGCCGGCCGGCGAGAGCTGGGTGCTGAAGGTGGGCGGCAACCGATCGGTGTTTGCGGTGGGCACCGAGGCCATGCCGCTGGGCATGTCGCCCATCCATTCCAGCCTCACGCCTGTGCAGACCGTGCCCTTCAATGCGGTGGAGGAGTGGACGGTCTACAACTACAACGGCTACCCGCATCCCTTTCACATCCACGTCAACGATTGCTATGTGGTCAGGGTCAACGGCGCGCCGGTGACGCCGTTCTGGGCCGACACCCTGCCCGTGCCACCGGGCACGGGCAGCAGCGGGGCGGCGGGGGTCACCAAGGGCAGCATCACCTTTCGCATGCGGTTCGCGGATTTCCACGGCAAGTTCGTCTGGCATTGCCATGCGCTGGACCATGAGGACCTGGGAATGATGCAGATCGTGGATGTGCGGCCCTGAAAGCCGGGCTTGTCCTATCGGCCATTCCCGCGCCCTTCCGGCTTCATGTTGCAAGCCCTTGAATTCATTGGCCTGCAAGAAATGCTTGCATTTGCGGGCGGGCCGTGAGCGGCCCGGCCCGAATCGCGTGTGGCACACTTGGCCGCTTTCCGGATTCCACGCCACGGGGCGCCTCTCGAATGCAAAAAATCATTGGCCAAATCGCCGCAGAACTGAATGTCAAGCCGCAGCAAGTGGGTGCTGCGGTCGAATTGCTTGATGGCGGAGCCACGGTTCCGTTCGTCGCCCGCTACCGCAAGGAAGTGACCGGCGGCCTGGACGACGCGCAATTGCGCCAGCTCGACGAACGCCTGGGCTATCTGCGCGAGCTGGAAGACCGCCGGGGCACGGTGCTCAAGGCCATCGACGAGCAGGGCAAGCTGACCGATGCGCTGCGCCTGGCCATTGCCAATGCGCCGACCAAGCAGGAGCTGGAGGACATCTACCTGCCCTTCAAGCAAAAGCGCCGCACCAAGGGCCAGATTGCCAAGGAATTCGGCATCGAGCCGCTGGCCGACAAGCTGTTTGCCGACCCCACGCTGGACCCGCACAAGGAGGCCGAGGCCTTCTGCAAGCCCGCCACCACCCTGGACGACGGCAAGCCGGGCCCCGATTTCTCCACCACCTTCGCCGTGCTCGACGGCGTGCGCGACATCCTGTCCGAGCGCTGGGCCGAAGACCCGGCGCTGGTGCAGAAGCTGCGCGAATGGCTGTGGGAAGACGGCCTGCTGCGCTCCAAGAAGATCGAGGCCAAGAACGAGAACGACCCCGAGGTCGCCAAGTTCCGCGACTATTTCGAGTACGACGAACCGATTGGCCGCGTGCCCTCGCACCGCGCCCTGGCCGTGTTCCGCGGCCGCGCGCTGGAAATCCTCGAAGCCAAGCTGGTTCTTCCCGTGGAGCCCGAGCCCGGCCAGCCCAGCCTGGCCGAAGGCAAGATCGCCCTGCACCTGGGCTGGAGCCACGCCAAGCGCGCCAGCGACGACCTGATCCGCAAGTGCGTGGCCTGGACCTGGCGCGTCAAGCTGAGCCTGTCCACCGAGCGGGACCTGTTCTCGCGCCTGCGCGAAGACGCCGAGAAGGTGGCCATCAAGGTCTTTGGCGACAACCTGCGCGACCTGCTGCTGGCCGCGCCTGCGGGCCAGCGCGCCGTCATCGGCCTGGACCCGGGCATCCGCACGGGTGTCAAGGTGGCCGTGGTGGACAGCACGGGCAAGCTGGTGGACACCACCACCATCTACCCGCATGAGCCGCGCCGCGACTGGGACGGCTCCCTGGCCGTGCTGGCCCGCCTGGTCGAAAAGCACCAGATCAACCTGATTGCCATCGGCAACGGCACGGCCAGCCGCGAGACGGACAAGCTGGCGGCCGACCTGATCAAGATCGCCAGCAAGGCCGACCGCCAGATCGAGAAGGTCGTGGTCAGCGAGGCCGGCGCTTCCGTGTATTCCGCCAGCGAGTTCGCCTCGCAGGAAATGCCCGACGTGGACGTGAGCCTGCGCGGCGCCGCCAGCATTGCGCGCCGCCTGCAGGACCCGCTGGCCGAGCTGGTCAAGATCGACCCCAAGAGCATTGGCGTGGGCCAGTACCAGCACGACGTGAACCAAAGCGAGCTGGCGCGCCAGCTCGACGCCGTGGTCGAGGACTGCGTGAACTCCGTGGGCGTGGACCTGAACACGGCCTCGGCGCCGCTGCTGTCGCGCGTCTCGGGCCTGTCGGGCAGCGTGGCCAAGTCGGTGGTGCGCTGGCGCGATGCCAACGGCTCCTTCAAGAGCCGCAAGCAGCTGATGGACGTGGCCGGCCTGGGCGCCAAGACCTTCGAGCAGTCCGCAGGCTTTCTGCGCATCCGCGGCGGCGACAACCCGCTGGACATGACAGGTGTGCACCCGGAAACCTATCCCGTGGTCGAACGCATCATTGCCACCACGGGCAAGAGCGTGGACCAGCTCATGGGCCGCTCCGAGGTGCTCAAGGGCCTGAAGGCCGAGCAGTTCGTGAACGAGCAGTTCGGTGCCATCACTATCAAGGACATCCTGGGCGAGCTGGAAAAGCCCGGCCGCGATCCGCGCCCGGACTTCGTCGTCGCCCGCTTCAATGACGGCGTGGAAGACATCAAGGACCTCAAGGAAGGCATGACGCTGGAGGGCACGGTCAGCAACGTGGCCCAGTTCGGCGCCTTCGTGGACCTGGGCGTGCACCAGGACGGCCTGGTCCACGTCAGCCAGATGAGCCACAAGTTCATCGAGGACGCGCGCGAGGTCGTCAAGACCGGCCAGATCGTCAAGGTCAAGGTGCTGGAGGTCGATGTGGCGCGCAAGCGCATCAGCCTGACCATGAAGCTGGATGCGGCGCCCGCGCGCCGCGACGGCCCCCGTGACAACCGCTTCGAGAGCGCAGGCCGGGGCAGCCAGGGCCATCAGGGCGGCCAGCGCCGCGCGCCCGAGCCGGCGCAGCAGTCGGCCATGGCCTCGGCCTTCGCCAAGCTGCAGACCCGCAAGTAAGGCCGGGCAGGGCAAGGCAGGAAACGCGATGGCTGCGCACGCACTGGATCTGCAGACGCTGTTGACCCAGACGCTGGCCCTGCCGGCGCAGCCGCGCATTGTTGCGCTGCTGCTGCGCGAGCTGGTGCCCGAGCAGCCCAGCCTGCGCCGGCTGAGCCAGCTGTTCGCGGCCGACCCCGCGCTGGCTGCCGGGCTGCTGGCGCAGGCCAACGGCCCGGTCTTCGGCATGGCGGGCCGTGTCACCGGCATTCCGGAGGCGCTGGCCCTGCTGGCGCCCGCGCAGTTGCGACAGATCGTGCGGGGCATGCCGCTGGGCGTGGGCACCCATGCCGTGCCGGGCGTGGCCATGCCGGCCTTCTGGCGCTACAGCGTGGATGCCGCACGCGTGGCCCGCGCGCTGGCCGGCACGGTACAGGCCAGCCCCACGGCGGCCTATGCGGCAGGCCTGCTGCACGGGCTGGGCGAGCTGGCCATGCACATGATCGATCCCGGCCGCGCGGCCACCATCTCCGAGCTGGTCGGCCCGCTGGACCCGCGCCGTGCCGAACTGGAGATGCGGCTGTGCGGCTACGCATACAGCCATGTCAGCGCAGGCCTGGCCCGGCGCTGGAATCTTCCGCCGCTGCTGGCCGACGCGCTGCAGCACCTGCACGCGCCGCTGGCCCAGCCCGGCTTCGATCCCCTGGCCTGCGTGCTGCACATCGCCGCCTGGCGCGCCCGATCGCGCGAGGCGCAATGGGGCGAGCGCGCGCTGGCCGTGAGCTTTCCCGGCGAAGTGGGGGTGGCCCTGGGCCTGGACATCGACATGGTGCTGCGCCAGGACCCGGTGGACTGGATGGCCGACACGGGCCTGGATGTGCTGCTTTAGGGCAGGACCCGGGGCCTGCGTCAGTTCCGGTGCCAGGGCGCCGGCACCATGTCGAAAAGCGGCGTGGGGTCGCGCCGGTAGGGCGCGGGGCTGATGGGCGCCATGGGCTGCATGGTCATGGGGTCGATGCGTGCCAGCTGCTGCATCCAGCCAATGTCCACACCGCCGCCCTGTGCAGGGCGCGAATAGATCAACTCCAGCATGCGCCGCGATGCCTCATGGCCGTGGGACGCCGCCTGCTGGTACAGGCGCAGGGCCTCGGTGTAGTTGGCCGGCACGCCTTCGCCACGGTGATAGCGCTGGGCCTGCTCCCACTGCTGCTGGGCCGTGACGGGCTGGCGCACCTGGATGTCCTGCTCGCTGGGCGAGCCCCGCAACTGCGGCGTGCGCTGCAGCCGTTGCGGCCCCTGCGCCGCAGGCGGGGCAGACGTGCCCTGGGCCGACACCAGCTGGCCCGCGGGCCGCATGCGGTCGCCCAGCATCTGCGCATTGGCCGCCGCGCTGGATGAGCGTGGCGCCGCCGCGCGGAACTGGCGCAGGGCGGCCTCGGGCTCGTCCTGCGCGAGCAGGGCCAGGCCCCATTCCAGCTGGGCGCCGGGGCTGCCCGAACGCGCCGCGCGCTGCAGCAGTTCCTGGTCGGGCGTGCCTGCCACGGTCAAGGCCTCGCCCACGGGCTCGGCCGTGGACAGCGGCGCCAGGCGCCGGGCCAGCAGCCATTCCAGGTATTGCGCACGGGCCGGGTCGGTCTTGGCCAGCTGGGCGATCCAGGGCCTTGCGGCCGGTGGATCGGGGGGCTGGCCGCAGCCGTCCATGGCGCACCAGGCCAGTCCCGCGCTGGCCAGCGGATGGCCGGCGCGCTGGGCACGCTCGAACCATTGCCTGGCCTGCGGCCCGTCCTGGGCCATGGCAATGCCGTGCAGTGCCAGCAGGCCCATGACCCATTGCGCCTCGCGCTGCGTGGCCGGGCTCACGCCCTTGCCTTCGGCGCGGCTGCGCAGTTGGGACAGGGCCCGTTGCTGGGCGGTATCCGAGGTCGAAGTGATGTTGCTGGTGCCCGGCTGGGAGCCGTACACGCTGGCCGTCGCCACCCGGATGGGCATGACCGGCGTGAAGCGGGCTGCCGCCTGCACATGCGGCAGCACGGCGGGCGCCAGACCGGGCAGCACCACCAGCAGCCCGGGCAGCACAAGCCTGGCGGTCAGGCGCAGCCCGCGGCGCCGCCGCGGCGAGGTTTCATGAGCGCTGGAGGGCATGGCAGGTGCCTCTGGTTGGCTTGTGGTCCGCACCGTGCGTCAGCGCTTGGCCTGGGCCGGCACCACCTGCCAGAAGCGGGCCGAGCCGGTGTACCCGTCTGCGCCCAGCGAGCTGGCCATGTACTGGTTGACATCCTCCAGGGAGCGCATGCCCGGGATGGCGATGAAGGCCTTGCCCTGCAGCAGCGTGGGCAGCTTGTCGGTCATGTTCTGCTCGGTGGCGAAGCAGGCCACGCCTTCCTTGCCGGGAGGGCCGGCGTTGATCACATAGCCGGGGTTGGGGCTCATCCAGTCGGGCAGGCGCACGGACTGGGCGGCGGTGATCCAGCCCGAGCGGTTCACGTCGTTGGGCACCAGCCGGGTGACCTCGCCATCGGCGCCCGCCATGAAGCACGACAGGTAGGAGGCACGCGACACGGTGGTGGACAGGAAGAGTTGCTCACCCGTCTCGAAGGAGGTGCGGGTGGGCGTGATGTTCTCCACCCACAGGTCCAGCTTGCGGTCGGGCGCGGGGGCGCCGTAGCGGTAGTCGCCCGTGCCCACGGCCACGTTCTCGGAGGCGGTGGTGACCGGCGCTGCGCTCTTGGTGTTCCAGCCAATGCGCGTGATGTGCCCATCGGCGCCCACGGCCACGAAGTCGCGCAGTGCGCGTTCGTAGGTGTTGAAGTCCACCACGCCGCTGACCACCATGCCGCTGTCCGCCTGGAAGCGCCCTATGGCCTCGCGCCACTGCGGGTTGCCTGCGGTGAAGGCCGGGGCGTCCGGCGGCAGATAGCCCTTGCTGATCAGCGACTGGCGCACCAGTTCCTGGTGGATGCCGGCTTCGCCTTCCTCGTACCAGTCGCGCAGCTGGCGCTGGAAGTCGGGGTGGGTCTGGTCCAGCGTCAGGCATTGCCAGTAGGGCAGGCGCGACCATTTGCCCAGCAGCTCGATCATGCCCAGCTCGACCAGGGTGCGCACGGCCGGGCCCGAGCCCTGGGCATAGTCGCGGCCCACGCTGAACTGCACGCCGTAGGTGCCGATGCGGCCGGACAGGTCCAGCCCCTGGCTGCCGTTGCCGATGACGACCTCGTTGGCCGAATCCAGGCCCGGGATGATGGTGCGCGTGCGGAAGTCGCCCAGGTGCAGCTCCATGCCGAGCACGGCGCCGCTGCGGTTGGCGCTGTAGCCGGTTTCCAGGCGCGAGGCGCTGGTGCCTATGTCCACGTTGTTGCGCAGCACGTTCTGGTCCATGAAGGACACGGCGCCCGACACATACAGGGCAGGGCGCTGCAGCTGGATCTGGTTGTTGTTGAGCAAGATGGTGGTGAGGTTCTGCACCGTATCCTGGCGGGCGATGTCCACCTCATAGTCCACGTAGCGGAAGGCACTGCTGACGCGCGACATCTGGGACAGGGCGGTGACCACCATCTCCTTGGCGGCCACGGCCACGCGGCCCGAGTAGTCGGGCAGCTGCTTGCTGGTGATCAGCACCGTGGGCATGTGGCTGTTGCGGAACATCCTGTCCATGCACATCAGCGAGTCGGAAAAGCTCGATATCGAGCGCACCGGCCGCACCACGGGGCGGTCGGCCGCATAGACCTTGTCCAGGTACTTGGCGTCCTTGCGCGCATCCAGCGGCGCGCAGCCCGACAGCAGCACGATGGAGGCCGAGACGGCGCAGGCAATGGCCCGCATGCAACCCTGTCTGCCGGACCATCGCTGGCGAAAAGTCCCACGGTCGTCCGCATGGCCGCCGAGTGCCGGCTGCAGCGCGGCATCGGGGCGGGGAAGTCCTGGCGATGGAAGGCGGTTGCGCATGATGGACCTCTGCTGGAAAACGGCGAGCCAGGGCACAGGCGCGCACGGGCGTCGGCGCCGGAAATGGGGGATCGAGAAATGGTGGGCGGCCCGAAGGCTGGCCGCCCTGTGTCGCGCTAGCGGCAGACGTTGACCAGGTCGCCCTTGAGGACCACGATCTGGTCCTTGGTCTGGGGCCCGTAGCGGTTGAATGCGCTGGCGTTGGTGTTGCTGGCCAGGTCCTGGGTGCAGGTGCGCTGCATGCCCGTGCTGCTCGTCGTGGTCGTGGTCACCACGTTCGCCTCGGTGGAGATACCGGGCGCATTGGTCATGGACATGGCTTCGTAGCGCGCGATCTTGGCCTTGACATTGATGGGGATGTCGGTGACGGTGTCCAGCCCCGACGATGTCGGCTGCTTGGCCGTGGGCAGCCTGAGGTAGTCGACGGGCTTGTTCAGCACCACCGGGTCTTCGCCGGGGGCCGCTGCATGAAGGGGGTTCGCTCCGAGGGCGAGCCAGGCCAATAGGGCAGCCGAACAGAGATGGGCGGCGGTGTGCATGGTGGGCTCTCCTGGTGCGGTGAGCTGGGTCTTCGCCGGGAAGGTGCCGCCGGGTGGCCTGGGGCCGCCCGGCAGTTTCCTTCGTCCGGCAGCCAGGCTCAGTGGTTGTTGTAGCAGGTCACGCAGCCGTTGTTGCTGGAGATGTTCTGCACTGCCATGGAACCGTTGCCGGCGTAGTTGATGATGCCGGAGTTCTTGGCAGCCACCACCTGGATCGAAGTGCTCTTCACGTCCACTTCGCCATAGTTGGAGGCCAGGTTGTTGACGGCCACTGCGCTATAGCCATCGGCCTTGTTCAGGATGCCGCTGCCGGTGGCTGCGACGACCTGCAGCGAGCTGCCACTGCGATCGATGGTCACGTTGCCTGCATTGCTGGCCAGGTTCTGGGAGGCCTTGCCACCACCCGTTGCCACGTTCAGCACGCCGCTCCTGTTCAGCAGGGTGACCTGAACGCTGGGGCCATTGATTTCGATCTGGGAGCTGCTGCTGCCGCCGCCGCTGCCGCCACCGCCGCCACCACCCATGGGGCCTGCCATGGCAGCTGTTGCGATCAAGCTCAGGGAAAGAATTGCAAGCGATTTCATGATGGCTCCTTGATGAAGAATCGGACTATCAGGAAGAGGTGTGTAAGCACCCGTTTTGCAGACACTTTGCGGAGGTTTCCGGCTTTGTCTCCCTGGACCCCTGCTCGTTGTCTGGACTCCAATGTGCTCGGGGAGATCCGTCCATTCCATCTCTTGTCCGGGGTAGCCATGAGCGCTGATCCACTTGCCGGGTACTTACCCACCCAAGCCGTTTGCAGGCAGGCTGCATCGCGTTAAAACGGCAGCCGTGCGCGATGAATGGATCTGAGTAGTTTCAAGGTGTAACGACAGAAAATTTACGGTTGCAGCTTTGCTTGGGGCCGCCGTTTCGGCGGGTGCGGGGGGCTTTTGGGCAACCTGGTGTATCGAAGTGCACGCAACTGAGGCCGGCGGCGGCAGCAAAGGCAGGATCGGCCTTTGTCACAGGGCGGGATTGAAGGCGCGGTGCGCGGTGTCTGGATCCGCAAGATCTGCCGGACCGGCGCTCAGGAAACTCCGTAGTCGATTCCTCACACAAAGGTGTTAATTTGTAATCTACGCAATCTTTCACAAACTTCGTCAAAGATTGTGGATATCGGTTGCGATTTCTCTTAATGTGGAAAGGCAAGTCTGTGATCGGTTGCGTCATACACATGGCGTGACATTTGAGGAGAGCAGCATGAATCCATCCGACGTTCCCGCCGATGCCCGTCCCCTGATCGCCGAGTCCCCTCGCGCCCAGGGCATGCTGGGCACAGGTCTGAGCTCTGCCATGTGGCCCGACTACCTGGCGGGCCAGCCCGACAAGCCCGTGCGGGTGCTGCTGGTGGACGACGATGCCCATATCCGCATGGTCATTGCGCAGGAAATCATGAACGACCCGCGCACTCTGGTCGTGGCCCAGGCCGGCAGCGTGCGCGACGGGCGCAAGGCCATCCGCCAGCATGAATTCGACGTGATGCTGGTGGACCTGAACCTGGGTGACGGCGAGGGCTTCGAGCTGCTGGACATGATGAAGACCGTGCGGCCCACGGCCGAGGCCGTCATCATCTCCGTGATGGAAAACGACGAACAGGTGCTGCGCGCCTTCGAGCTGGGCGCCACGGGCTACCTCGTCAAGAACTCCTGGTTCGGCAACTATCCGCAGGCCGTGCTGCAGGTGGCCAATGGCGGCGCATCCGTCACCCCCAGCCTGGCGCGCAGGTTGCTGCAGCGCTTCGACAAGACCCAGGGCGCCGAGCCCAAGCGCCGCACGCCCGACGAGGCAGACCGCCTGTCCACCCGCGAGCGCGAGGTGCTGCGCATGGTCGCCAGCGGCTACACCAGCGCCGAGATCGGCTCGCGCCTGATGATCAGCGCCATGACGGTCAACACGCACATCAAGAACATCTACCGCAAGCTGCAGGTGCGCACACGCGCCCAGGCGGTACGCTTTGCATCGCTGCGCGGCCTGTTCTGATCCTGGGGCGGCGTCCTGCCCGCAGCGGCCTGCCGCCGCCCGGGCCATGGCGGCCGCGCCTGGCACGGCTTGGCCATGAAAGATCCCCTTCGCACGCTGGCCATCTGCCTGGCCCTGGGCCTGCTGCAGATGCTGGGCCTGTGCGCCTGGCTCTGGCAGGCGGGCGCCCAGGCCCCGCCGTGGCTGAGCCTGGCCAGCCTGGCGCTGCTGGTATCCACGGCGCTGCTGTGCGCCATGGGCGCCTGGCGACTGCACAGGCTGCTGCTGTGGCGGCGCCGGCGCAGTCCCCGGCCCTCGCGCGAAGTGCAGGCCGAGCGCCGGCGCATTGCCGCCGACCTGCACGACGGCGTGGGCGGGCTGCTGGTGCATGCCATGGCCTTGCTGGACCCGCGCGAGACCCGCCAGCGCCAGGCGCAGGAATTGCTGGAGCAGGGCTTGCTGGACCTGCGGCTCATGGTGGATGCCATGGACGCCATGGAAGACGCCTTGCCCGTGCGGCTGGCGCGCCTGCGCCACCGGCTGCAGCCCGTGCTGGACCGGCGCGGCATGCGCATCTGCTGGAGCGTGGCCGATCCGCATGCCGCCGCCGGGCTGCGCGGGGTGCCAGACCTGCCAGTCTTGCAAGACCTGCCAGACCTGCCGCGTGGCCAGCCGTCCCAGCAGTTGCTGGCCATCGCCCAGGAGGCCGTGAGCAATGCGCTGCAGCATGCGCGCGCCACCACGCTGTGGCTGGTGCTGGAGCCGGTGGATCGTGCAGATGCTGCAAGCCCTGGCCGCGATGCCCGGCGTGCATTGCACTGGGAACTGCGCGTGGAAGATGACGGCTGCGGCCTGCCTTCCGACCCTGGCCCTGCGCAGGGTGCCATCCCGCCTGGCCTGCAGGGCATGGGCCTGGCAGGCATGCATCGCCGCGCCCATGCCATCGGGGCTGTGCTGGATATCCTGCCGCGGGCCGGTGGGGGGACCGTGGTGCGTGTGCGCTGGTGATCGGGCCGATGCGCCGGCGGCAACGGCGTTCCGGCAATTGCGGTGCCCGCTGACAGGGCAGGCCTGCGGCGCGCTGTGCAATCCCCCGATATGCGGATGTGAGGCAGTATCCATACCTGCATCCCAGCCCTGACATCCCGTTTCCATGAACCCACATCCCGACCCTGCGCCGCCGCCTTCACGGCAGGCCCTTCCTGCAGCCGCCGAAGGCGGCAATGCTGCCAATGCAGCCACGAATTCCGCTACCCATGCCGCCACCCATGCCGATTTCGCGCGCAGCGTGCGTTCGGCCCTGCCGGGCCTGGCACAGCTGGCCGACATGGTGCCCGCGCTGCGCCTGCTCACCGGGCTGCTGGTGGCCAGCATCGTCATTGCCGGCCTGTATTTCGGCCAGGGCCTGCTGATTCCGCTGGCGCTGGCGCTGTTGTTCGGTTTTTTGCTGGATCCGGCCGTCTCCCGGCTCAAGCGCTGGGGCATGCCGCGCATGGCGGCCACGCTGCTGGTGGTGGTCATGGCGCTGGCGACGCTGGCGGGAATGGGTACCTATCTGGGCAGCCAGGTGCAGCAGCTCAGCGCCGATCTGCCCACCTACCAGAACACCATCCGCGACAAGCTGCGCAGCCTGCGCAGGAACGCCAACATGCCCAGCGCCTGGGACGGCGCGCTGCGCACCTATGACACCGTGGAACGCGAGATATCGCGCGGCGCCACCACGCCCCGCGTGCAGAAGGTGGAGATCCAGTCGCCCGAGCAAAAGCCCACGGCGCGCATGCTGCAGTGGCTGGGCCGCGTGGCCGAGCCCGTGACCATGGCCGGCATCGTGCTGCTGTTCGTGATCCTCATCCTGCTGGACCGCGATGACCTGCGCGACCGGTTGCTGCGCCTGATGGGCGGCAACCTGCACGTGGCCACCGACGCGCTGGACGAGGCCTCGCAGCGCATAGGCAAGTACCTGCGCATGCAGTTCGTCGTCAACATCACCTACGGACTGCCCATGGCGGCGGGGCTGTGGTTCATTGGCGTGCCGGGCGCCATTCTCTGGGGCGTGCTGGCGGCCATCATGCGTTTCGTGCCCTATGTGGGGGCCATGATCTCGGCCGCCTTCCCGCTGGCGCTGGCCTTTGCCGTGGACCCGGGCTGGCAGATGCTGCTGATGACACTGGGCCTGATCATGGCGCTGGAGCTGATCAGCAACAACCTCATCGAGCCCTGGCTGTATGGCAGCAGCACGGGCCTGTCCACGCTGTCCATCATCGTGTCGGCCACCTTCTGGACAGCGCTGTGGGGGCCGATAGGGCTGATCCTGTCCACGCCGCTGACGGTCTGCCTGCTGGTGCTGGGGCGCTACATCCCGGCGCTGCAATTCATGGAAGTGCTGCTGGGCAGCTCGCCCGTGCTGGGGCCGGCCCAGCGCCTGTACCAGCGCCTGCTGGCCGACGACGTGGAAGACGCGGTCACGCTGGCGCATGAACTGGTGGACGCAAGGCTGCCGGCGCGCGCCTCGGCGGACGAACGCTCGGCCGCAGTGGCCGGTTTCTATGACGAGGTGGCCATCCCCGCACTGCGCCTGGCCACGCAGCAGCACCTGGAGTCGGCCACGGCCGAACACCGGCTGCGCCTGTCCAGCGGCATGGATGCCCTGATCGAGGAACTGCGCGAAAGCCATCCGCCGCCCGCTGCGGCCCTGGCCACACGCGCCCTGCGCATCCATTGCGTGGGCGCGCGCTGGGAGGTCGATGCCCTGGCCGCCGCCATGGTGGCGCACAGCGAGGCGCTGCGCGGCCACGTGGTCAGCTGCTCGGACTGGGCCCTGGCCGCCGACCCGCAATGGCGCCAGCTGGGACCGGGGCAGGGCGGCCTGCCGCAAGGCCACGCAGGGGCGCAGGCCCTGGCCGAGGCGCAGTTGCTGGTGCTGTCCGTCTTCAGCACCCAGCCCCAGACCGTGGTGCGCCAACTGATGCGCCGCGTGCGCCGCCATTGGCCGCACCTGCGCGTGGTGCTGGCGCTGTGGAATGCGCCGGCCGTGGTGTCCGACCCCGAGTTCGCGCGCCGCTGCGGCGCCGCCGCCTGCGTGTCCGGCCTGCGCGAGCTGCAGTTGTGGGTGGACGCCTTGCGCCTGCCTGACGCGGCAGGCCAGGGCCTGGCCGCGCCCATTCCCGATGACGATGAGCAGCGCGTGCGCCAGCTGCACGACAGCGGCGTGCTCGGGCCCGGCCTGCCGCCGCTGTACCACGAGGCAGCCCAGCAGGCCGCCAATGCCTTCGATGTGAAATGGGCCCAGGTCTCATGGGTCGATGCCGACCGCGTGCACACGCCGGGCAGCCTGCTGGTGGCGGACCAGGGCGACCCGGCTTCCGCCGGCATGCCGCGTGCGCAGTCCATCTGCTCCTACGTGGTCCATGGCGGTGACGCCCTGGTGGTGCATGACGCCGCGCGCGACCCCCGATTTGCCGGCAACCCCGCGTTGCAGGCGATGCGGCTGCGCTTTTACGCGGGCGTGCCGCTCAAGAACCGCCACGGCACGGTGCTGGGCAGCTTTTGCATCATGGACGACGCGCCGCGCGAGGTCTCGGCGGCCGATCTGGAGCTGTTGGGCGTCATGGCCGAGCAGTTGATGCAGAACGTGGAGGTGCGCCGAATGATGGAAGCTGGCGCTGCGCCGGCTCCGGTGCAGACTTCGGCACAAACTCCGGCGCAAGTGGCATCCCAGCCACCATCGTCGTCACCATCGACAACACCCCAGCCGAGTGCTGGCGGCTGAGTCCCGCTTACAGCGAGGTGGCCAGCATCTGCTCGTAGTCGTCGGCGCTGGCCAGGCGCGGGTTCGTGCCGTGGCAATGGTCCTTGAGCGCGCCGCCGATCACGGCTGCGAACTGGGCGCGCTCCACGCCCATGGCGGCCAGGCCCGTTGGCAGGCCCAGGCGGGCGTTCATGTCGCGTATGGCTTCGGGAATGTCGCTGCCCGAGTCCAGGCCCATGGCGTGGGCCATTCGCTGCAGGCGCTGTTCGGCGCGCACGCTCTCGGCCTCGGCATTGAAGCGCACCACGGCGGGCAGGAACATGGCGTTCAGCGTGCCGTGGTGCAGGCGCGGGTTCACGCCGCCCAGGCTGTGGCTGAGGCTGTGCACGCAGCCCAGGCCTTTCTGGAAGGCCATGGCGCCCTGCATGCTGGCGCTCATCAGCTGGCGGCGCGCCTCGGCATCCTGGCCGTTGCGCGTGGCGCGTTCGATGTGGGCCCAGCCGCGCGTGAGGCCATCGAGCGCAATGCCGTCGGCAGGCGGGTTGAAGGCCGCCGCCATGAAGGTCTCCATGCAATGGGCGATGGCGTCCATGCCCGTGGCGGCCGTCAGCATGGCGGGCAGGCCGTAGGTCAGTTCCGGGTCGCAGATGGCGGCACGGGGCACCAGGTGCCAGCTGTGAAAGCCCAGCTTGCGGTGGTCGTCCACGATGATGATGGCGCCGCGCGCCACCTCGCTGCCCGTGCCGCTGGTGGTGGGCACGGCGATCAGCGGGGCCACGCGCTCGCTGATGCGCGGCGAGCCGCCCTCGATGGTGGCGTAGTGCGACAGCGGCCCTTCGTGCGTGGCTGCAATCGCCACGCCCTTGGCGCAGTCGATGGCGCTGCCGCCGCCCACGGCGATCAGGCCGTCGCAGCGCTGTTCCTGGTAGATGGCAGCGGCCGCGCGCACGGCGGCCTCGGTGGGGTTGGAGGGCGTCTGGTCGAACACTGCATGCGGCATGCCGCCCAGCGCATCCAGCGCCCTTTGCAGCACGCCAGCGGCCTTGACGCCCTGGTCGGTGACGATCAGCGGCCGTGTGATGCCCACGCGCTCGCACTCCTGGCGCAACAGGCGCACGGCGCCGAAGTCAAACTGGATCTGGGTGACGTAGTTGATGAAGGCCATGGTCGGTGACTCGTTGCGGGCCGTTGCGGCCCATGGTGGTGATCAGGGGGAGTGCGCCGAATCTAGACCGCGCGTGCTGCACTGCAAACAAAACAAACCCTGAGAGGGCACCTGCGCGGTCACGGGGGCGACAGCACGGGCATGCACTGCCATCGCATGGCTGCCAGGGCCTTGTGCTCGCGGCACAATGCCTGCTGCGCCGTGCCTGCCGTGCCTGGTCGGCCGCACCTTGCCGGCCGCACCTCGCCGGCTGCACCTTGCCGGCCACACCGAATTGCCTTGCCAGATAGTCGCTACCGAACCTGTCCCTGAACGTGCCCCAGACTGAATCCTCCTCCCATGCCACGCCGCTGCCGGCGTCCCTGACCCACCAGATGCGCGATGTGCTGCGCCGCATGGAGCGCGCCGCGCGCACGCCCCTGCACCAGCTGGGCGCCGAGGGCGCACGTGCCGCCTACGAGGCGGGGGCCGGCGTGCTCGAAATTCCCAAGCCGGTTCTGCCGCGTGTCGAGGATCTGCAGATTCCTGCACGCGATGGCGCCTTGCTGCCTGCGCGTCTCTATGCGCCCGTGGAGCGCAGCCAGGTGCCGGCCACGGGCCTGCCCGTGCTGCTGTACCTGCACGGTGGCGGCTTCACCGTGGGCAGCGTGGCCACGCACGATGTGCTGTGCCGCCAACTGGCCCATCTGTCGGGCGCCATGGTGGTCTCGCTGGACTATCGGCGCGCGCCAGAGCACAAGTTTCCCACCGCCCACAACGACGCCTGGGACGCGCTGCAGTGGCTGGCCGCGCAGGCGGCCTCGCTGGGCGCCGACCCTGCGCGCCTGGCCGTGGGCGGCGACAGCGCGGGCGGCACGCTGGCCGCAGCCTGCGCCATCCATGCGCGCGACACCGGCCTCAAGCTGGCCCTGCAACTGCTGATCTACCCGGGCACTACGGCGAACCAGGACACCGACTCGCACCGCCGCTTCGCCCACGGGCTGGTGATCGACGAGCCGGCCATCACCTGGTTCTTCGCCCAGTACCTCAACAGCCCCGCCGACCGCGAGGACTGGCGCTTTGCCCCGCTGCTGGCCCCCGATGTGGACGGCGTGGCCCCGGCCTGGATAGGCTTGGCCGAATGCGACCCGCTGGTGGACGAGGGCGTGGAATACGCCGACAAGCTGCGCATGTCCGGCGTGCCCGTGGACCTGGAGATCTACCGGGGCGTGACCCATGAATTCGTCAAGATGGGCCGCGCCATTGCCGAAGCGCGCCGTGCACATGCCGACATGGCGCGCGCCTTGGCCGACGCCTTCGCGGCCTGAAGGGCAAGGCGCACCAAAACACACCAAGACACCCCCAGACAACAGGAGAGAAACACCCCCATGCAACGCCAAGATTTCCGCACGCTGCAACGCATTGAAGTGCGCTGGTCCGAAGTGGACGCCCAGAAGATCGTCTTCAACGCCCACTACCTGATGTACGCCGACGTGGCCGTCACCGACTACTGGCGCCAGCTGGGCATGCCCTATGAGTCCTCCTTCGCGGCTCTGGGCGGCGAGCTGTTCGTCAAGAAGGCCACCACCACCTACCACGCATCGGCCACGCTGGGCGACGTGCTGCATGTGGGCATACGCTGTGCCAGGCAGGGCAATACCTCGCTGCTGTTCGAGGCCGGCATCTTCCGGGGCATGGAACTGCTCAATACCGTGGAACTGGTCTATGTGTTCGCCGATGCCACCACGCGCCAGCCGCTGCCCGTGCCGCAGCAGCTGCGCGACGTGCTCACGGCCTATGAGGCCGGGCAGAGCGTGGTGCGCGTGGCATCGGGCAGCTGGAACGACCTGGGCCGCGACGCCGAGCGCCTGCGCCTGGCCGTGTTCGTGCACGAGCAGGGCGTGCCGCGCGAGATCGAGATCGACGAGTTCGACCCCGTGGCCCGCCACGCCGTGGTCTACAACGGCCTGGGCCAGCCGATCGCCACCGGCCGCCTGGTCAGCGACAGCCCCGGCGCGGGCAGGATCGGCCGCATGGCCGTGGACCGCAGCGTGCGCGGCGGCCGCTGGGGCCGCATCGTGCTGGACAGCCTGGTCGAAGCCTCGCGCCAGCGCGGCGACCGCGAAGTCGTGCTGCATGCGCAGCGCCATGCCGAGTCGTTCTACCTGCGCGCGGGCTTCACGCCCGAGGGCGAGCCCTATGAAGAGGCCGGCATTCCCCACATCACCATGAGGAAAGCGCTCACCGCCTGAGCTGCAGGCAGCTCAGGCGGTGCAAGGCTCAAATCTCAGATGTCCTCGCGCAACGCGTAGGGCAGGGGCTTGAGCTGCAGCGCCACGGCCTGGGCGGCATCGGCGCGCTGGCCTTCTCCCAGTGCGGCGTGTGCCAGCAGGGGCTGGTCGGCCGAGCTGGTCTGCATGGAGACGATGGCGTCCCAGCCGCCACCGGGCGCCGGGGCGGCCTGGACCACGGTGCCGGTGGCCTGCTCCAGGTCCTCGGGCGTGAAGACCTCCATGCCGGTGGCCAGCGGCTGCTGTGCATGGGCAAGGTAGGCGCGGCGCTTGAGCGTGCCCCGGAACTGGCTGCGGGCCACCACCTCCTGGCCTGGGTAGCAGCCCTTCTTGAAATTCACGCCTTCCACCGATTCGTAGTTGAGCATCTGCGGCACAAAGGCATCCACCACAGGCGCCGACAGCGTGGCGATGCCGCTGGCGACTTCGCTCCACAGCCAGTCGGCCTCGCTGAGTGCAGGGCCTTCGGGCAGGGGCGCGCCCACGGGCGCCACGCGCAGGGCGCGCGGCTGGCCGGCGGCCGGGTACAGGGCGATCAGGCTGGCGTCGCCGTCATCGGTCTTGGTCCAGGGCACGGCTGCCGGGCCCAGGGCCTGCGCGGCGGCATCGCCAGCCAGCCCGTGCAGCGTGAATTCGGCCGTGGCGTCGCGGAGCTTGCACTTGGCGCGCAGCACGAACATGGACAGGCGCTTGAGCGTGGGCGCCAGCAGGCTGCGGTCGCACAGCAGCAGGATCTCGTCCTTGCTGCGCTTGAAGCCGATGAAGCTGGCCAGCATGCGGCCCTTGGCCGTGCAGAACGCCGACAGACGCGCATGCTGCAGATCCAGCAGCGCGAAGTCGTTGGTCAGCTGTCCATGCAGGAACTGGGCGGCGTCTTCGCCGAGGGCGCGTATCACGCCGAGATGGGAAACGGAAGCAATGCCGTTCAGTAAAGGCTGGGTCATGGCTGAATTATGATCAGCCGCTCTATTGCTTGCTTGGACCGAGGTTGTGCGCTTTATCTTTCGCGCTTTGATGATGTTGCTGGTGCTGGCCGCCGTGCTGGCCGGTGCCGGCTGGTGGTGGCTGAACCAGCCGCTGCCGCTGGCCCAGCCCACGCTGGAGCTGGAGGTCGAGCCCGGCACCACGCCGCGTGGCGTGGCCCGCGAAGTGGTCAAGGCCGGCGTGCAGACCGATGCGCGGCTGCTGTACGCCTGGTTCCGCGTCTCGGGGCAGGACCGGCAGATCAAGGCCGGCAACTATGAGCTGACCACGGGCCTGACGCCCTATGTGCTGTTGCAAAAACTCGCGCGCGGCGAGGAGTCGCTCAAGGCCCTGACCCTGGTGGAAGGCTGGAACTGGCGCCAGGTGCGCGCGGCCCTGGCCCGCGAGGAATTCCTGCGCCAGGAAAGCGCAGGCATGGACGACGCTGCCCTCATGCAGGCCCTGGGCCGCGCGGGCGTGGCGCCCGAGGGCCGCTTCTTCCCAGATACCTATACCTATGCCAAGGGCAGCTCCGACCTGGCCGTGCTGCGCCGCGCCCTGCACGCCATGGACCGGCGCCTGGCCGATGTCTGGGCGCTGCGCTCGGCCGACACGCCGCTCAAGACGCCCGACGAAGCGCTGATCCTGGCCAGCATCGTCGAGAAGGAGACCGGCCGCGCGGCCGATCGCGCACAGATTGCCGGTGTCTTCAGCAACCGCCTGCGCATCGGCATGCTGCTGCAGACCGATCCCACCGTGATCTACGGCCTGGGCGAGAAATTCGACGGCAACCTGCGCCGCCGCGACCTGCAGACCGATACTCCCTGGAACACCTATACCCGCGCGGGCCTGCCGCCCACGCCCATCGCCATGCCCGGCAAGGCCGCCCTCATGGCCGCCGTGCAGCCCGGACAGACCAAGGCGCTGTACTTTGTGGCGCGTGGCGACGGCACCAGCCATTTCAGCGCATCGCTGGACGAGCACAACCGCGCCGTGAACCGCTACCAGCGCGGCCAGCAAAGCCCTGGGCAAAAGCCCTGAGATATTCCCCCAGGGCTGCTGCGCTCTGCGCAGCGCTTGCGTATCCTCTCTTTCCATATGACCACTGCAACTCCCGCCGGCCTGTTCATCAGCTTCGAAGGCATCGATGGCGCCGGCAAGTCCTCGCACATCGCGTCGCTGGCCCAGGCTTTCCGTGACCAGGGCCGCACGGTGACGCTCACCCGCGAGCCCGGCGGCACGCCGCTGGCCGAAAAGCTGCGCGCGCTGATGCTGCACGACGCCATGGACCCGCTGACCGAGGCCCTGATCGCCTTTGCCGCGCGACGCGACCACCTGGTGCAGGTGATCGAGCCCGCGCTGGCGCGCGGCGAAGTCGTGCTCTGCGACCGCTTCACCGACGCCACCTTTGCCTACCAGGGTGCGGGCCGGGGCTTCGACCTGCAGCCGCTGGCCACGCTGGAGCGCATGGTGCAGACGGGCACCGCCCCCCAGCCCGATCTGCTGCGCGAGCCCCACCTGACGCTCTGGTTCGACCTGCCCGCCGAGGTGGCCGCCGAGCGCCTGGCCTCGGCCCGTGTCCCGGACCGCTTCGAGTCCGAGCCCGGCAGCTTTTTCGCACGCGTGGCCCAGGGCTATGCGGCGCGCGCTGCCGCCGCGCCCCAGCGCTTTGCGCGCATCGACTCCAACGCCAGCCGGCATGCGGTCTGGCAGCAGATCACCCAGGTCATGGTGCGCCGGGGCTGGCTGGCCATCATGGTCGGCGGACAGGCAGGTGCGGCATGAGCGAGGCCCTGCCACAACCGGCCGAGACCGACACCGCCTGGATCGCCGGGCAACGCACGCGCCTGCTGGCCCAGCGCGGCCACGCCTGGCTGCTGCAGGGGCCTTCCGGCCTGGGCCAGTACGCGCTGTCGCTGTCGCTGGTGCGCGCCTGGCTGTGCGAATCGCCGTCGCCCCAGGGGGCCTGTGGCCACTGCGGCAGCTGCCACGCCATCGACGTGCGCGCCCATGCCGATCTGTGCGTGCTCATGCCCGAGGTGCAGATGATGGCGCTGGGCTGGCCGCTGCCCGAGAAGGCCCAGGCCGATATCGACGACAAGAAGCGCAAGCCCAGCAAGGAAATCCGTGTCGAGGCCATGCGCGACGCCGTGGAGTTCTGCCAGCGCACCAGCGCGCGCGGGCGCGGCAAGGCCGTGCTGGTCTACCCGGCCGAGCAGATGAACGCCATCACGGCCAATGCGCTGCTCAAGACGCTGGAGGAGCCGCCGGGCGATGCCCGCTTCGTGCTGGCCAGCGAGGCGGCCCACCAGCTGCTGCCCACCATCCGCAGCCGTTGCCTGACCCACACCATGGCCTGGCCCGATCAGCAAGAGGCCCTGGATTGGCTGCAGGGGCAGGGCGTGGCCCCGGAAGCTGCCGCCGTGGCGCTGCGCGCCGCAGGCGGGCGGCCTGGCGACGCGCTGGCATTGGCGCACAGCGGTGGCGGCAAGGACATGGCCGCATGGTCACAGTTGCCGCGCGCGCTGGCCAAGGGCGATGTGGCGGCCCTGGCCGCCTATGCTCCGCCCCATGCCGTGGAGGCCTTGCAGAAGATCTGCCACGACCTGATGGCCCTGGCCGCAGGCGCCGCGCCGCGCTACTTCACGCCGGCCGACCTGCCTTCGCGGCCGCTGGACATGGGCCTGCTGGCCGAATGGTCACGTGCCCTGGCCCAGGCTGCGCGCACGGCGGACCACCCCTTCAACGCCGGGCTCATGACCGAAGCCCTGGCCGCCGAGGCCCGGCGCGTGCTCATGTCCGGCCAGCCTGCCCGCCAGCGCCGGGGATGAGGCGCGGGGAGCGGGGCGTGGCGGCAGCGCAGCTGGGTGCTTTTCGCCACATGAAAGCCCGTCCTGTTAACCTACGGCCCTGGGCCCGGTGCCGATCGCGCCGGCCGCTCACCGAACCAATGTCTGCAAACCATCCATGAGCACCGCACCCACCACACCCCGTCCCAGCGTGATGCAACTGGCGATCAAGGAAAAGGCCGCGCTGTACGCCGCCTACATTCCCATGTTCGCCGAAGGGGGCGTTTTCGTGCCCACGCAGCGTGAGTACCGTCTTGGCGATGATGTCTACGTGCTGCTGACCCTGCCCGACGAGCCGCAGCGCTATCCCGTGGCCGGCCGCGTGGCGTGGATCACGCCCGCGCGCGCCTCGGGCAACCGCACGCAGGGCATAGGCATACAGTTCCCCAAGGACGAGAAGTCCGCCGAGCTCAAGGCCAAGATCGAGAACATCCTTGGCTCGGCCCTGGCCTCGGACAAGGCCACGCAGACGGTCTGAGTCCTGCGCCTGCCTCTGCCCGCATGCCGACACGGAGGAAATGCTCTCCGGTCGGCATGCCTGTTTCTGAACCACGAGATTCCATGTTTACCGATTCCCACTGCCATCTGAATTTCCCCGAGCTGCAAAGCCGCCTGCCCGAGATCCGCGAGGCCATGGCGGCCGCGCGCGTCACGCGTGCGCTGTGCATCTGCACCACGATGGAGGAATTCGGCGATGTGCACCAGCTGGCGCTGGACCACGACAATTTCTGGGCCACGGTGGGCGTGCACCCCGATACGGAACACATGACCGAGCCCAGCGTGGCCGACCTGGTCGAGCGCGCCGCCCTGGCGCGCGTGGTGGCCATCGGCGAAACGGGACTGGACTACTACGGCATGGAAGACCGCAAGGGCGGGCGCACCATTGCCGACCTGGAATGGCAGCGCGAGCGCTTTCGCGTGCACATCCGCGCGGCGCGCCAGACGCAAAAGCCCCTGGTCATCCACACGCGCAGCGCCTCTGATGACACGCTGGCCATCCTGCGCGAAGAAGGCGAGGACGGCTCGGCAGGCCAGGCCGGCGGCGTGTTCCACTGCTTCACCGAGACCATGGAGGTCGCGCGTGCGGCGCTGGACCTGGGCTACTACATCTCCATGTCAGGCATCGTCACCTTCAAGAACGCCCAGCACCTGCGCGACGTGGCCGCCTTCGTGCCGGCCGACCGCCTGCTGATCGAGACCGACAGCCCCTACCTGGCGCCCGTTCCCTATCGCGGCAAGACCAACAATCCGTCCTACGTGCCTTACGTGGCACAGCAGATTGCGCAGGTGCGCGGCATGGCCGTGGAGGACGTGGCGGCCCTGACCAGCGCCAACTTCGACCAGCTGTTCAAGGGGGGTGTCGCATGCGACTGAATGCTGCGGCCAGTGGCCGCGTGGGCATGGGCGTGGACGTGCACCGGCGCCACTGGCTGGCCCAGGCCGGCCAGGCCGTGGTGGCCCTGGCCGCAGCCAGCGGCGGGCTGGCGCATGCCAGCCAGTACGACGACTATGTGCGCGCCATCATCAGCGACAACGAGCGCGCCATGGTCAACCTGATCTTTCGCGGCTTCGACCCCAACACCCGCGACACGCGCGGCCGCCCGGGCCTGGTAGCGGCCCTGCACCAGGGCTCACTGGGCGTGTTCGACGTGCTGCTCAAATCCCCGGGCATCAAGGTCAACGAGGCCTCCCAGCAGGGCGAAACGCCGCTGATGATGGCCTGCATCAAAGGCCACCTGGACCTGGCCAAGGAACTCATACGCCGGGGCGCCGATGTCAACCGCCCTGGCTGGACACCGCTGCACTACGCCACCTCGGCCGACCTGCCCAAGACGCTGGACATCGTCAAGCTGCTGCTGGACAACAGCGCCTACATCGACGCCGACTCGCCCAACGGCACCACCCCGCTGATGCTGGCCGCCCAATACAGCAGCGAAGCCGTGGTGGACCTGCTGATCAAGGAGGGCGCCGACGTTGTTCTGCGCAACCAGCGTGGCTTCACCGCCGCCGACTTTGCCCGGCAGGTGGACCGCCAATACATGGTCGACAAACTCACCAAGGCCATCAAGGCTGAGCGCAAGACCCAGCCTTCGCGCGGGAGCTGGTAGCCGCAGGCCAGGCGAGTGGCACTGCCGGTGCTGCCGCTGTCCACATCAGGTTGTGTGATTCCTGCTCAATCGGGCGTACAGGCCGTCCCGCGCCAGCAGCTCGGCATGCGTACCCTGCTCGGCAATGCGGCCGCGCTCCATCACCACCACGCGGTCGGCATGCTCGATGGTCGAGAGCCGGTGGGCGATGACCAGGGTCGTGCGGCCCTGCATCAGCCGCGTCAGCGCCTCCTGCACCAGGCGCTCGGATTCGTTGTCCAGGGCCGAGGTGGCCTCGTCCAGGATCAGGATGGGCGCATCCTTGTACAGCGCCCGTGCAATCGCCAGCCGCTGGCGCTGGCCCCCCGACAGCTGGCTGGCGTTGTGGCCCACCACCGTCTGCAGGCCGTTGGACAGGCCGCGCACGTGGGTGCCCAGATTGGCGGCATCCAGCGCGGCCCACAGCTGGGCCTCGTCTTCCACCCCGCCCAGCGCCACGTTGGCGGCAATGGTGTCGTTGAACATCACCACGTCCTGGCTGACCATGGCGAACTGCTGGCGCAGCGCGGCCAGATCCCATTCGGGCAAGGGCGTTCCGTCCAGCAGCAACTGGCCGCCCGTGGGCTGCAAAAATCGTGGCAGCAGGTTCACCAGCGTGGTCTTGCCCGCGCCGGAGGGGCCGACCAGGGCCACCACCTCGCCCGGGCGCACGCGCAGGTCCACATGGCTCAGGGCGGGTGCCTTGTCCTCGCCAAACTGCACGGACACGTCGCGCAACTCGATCTCGCCGCGCGCCTTGCCGGGCACCTGCGTGCCGCCGGTCTCGTCGCCCGAGCCCTCCAGCAGATGCAGGCCCCGCTCCAGCGCCGCCACGCCACGCGTGATGGGGTTGGCCACATCGGCCAGGCGGCGGATAGGGGCAATCAGCATCAGCATGGCCGTGATGAAGGCCGCAAAGCTGCCCACCGTCACATCCTGCACATTGGCCGCAGCAGCGCCCGTGCCCCGGCTTTGCCACAGCGCAATGCAGATCACGGCCGACAGTGCGGCGGCGGCCAGCAACTGGGTCAGCGGCGTCATGGCCGCCGAGGCGATGGTGGCCTTGATGGCCAGCTTGCGCAGCTGCCCGCTCAGGCCGCCAAAGCGCTTTTGCTGGCCCTGTTGCGCGCCATGCAGGCGCACCATGCGGTGGGCCAGAACGTTCTCTTCCACCACATAGGCCAGGGAATCGGTGGCCTCCTGGCTGATCTTGGTGATGCGGTACAGGCGGCGCGACAGCGTCTTCATGATCCAGGCCACGCCCGGCACCACGGCCGCCACCACCAGCGTCAGCTGCCAGTTCAGATACAGCAGGTAGCCCAGCAGCGCCACCAGCGTGAAACCGTCGCGCGAGATGCCCAGCATGGCCTGCACCAGCAGCGTGGAGCCGGTCTGCACCTCATAGACCACGGTATTGGACAGCGATGAGGCCGACTGGCGCGAGAACAGCGCCATATCGGCCGCCAGCAGCCGCTCGAACAGGCGCTTGCGCAGCGCCAGCATGCCCTCGTTGGCAATGCGCGCCAGCGCGTACTGGCCCACGAACTGCGACAGGCCCCGCACCAGGAACACGCCGATGATGGCCAGCGGCACCGACCACAGCGGCAGCGTGCCGTCGGTGAAGCCGCTGTCCAGCAGCGGCTGCAGCAGGGCAGGGATCAATGGCTCGGTGACCGCGCCCACCAGCGTGGCAGCCACGGCCAGCGTCCAGGCCAGGCGCTGGCCACCAAAGTAGGGTGACAGGCGCTTGAGGCGCTGCGACAGGGTCAGGGTGCTGGCGAGATCAAGGGCCGCCGGTGCGGCGGACGGCGCAGGGGCCGGCGGCGGTGAGGATGGTGCTTGCATGACGCGCGGATTTTACGGCGGGCTTGCCTGGGGCTGCCTCATGGGGAACTGATGCGGCTGCCGGGGATCGAGAAAGCCTGGGCCGACAGACCCTACAGTGCACGTTCTTACATCGTGACGCATCCAGTGTGTGTAACATTCGCACCTGTGCAAGTACCGGGGTCTTCCCGTAGATATTGATGAATGCCAATGACTATTGACCGACTCCTTTCTCCCTCCTCCCTGGCGGCCGTGCCGCGCACTTCGCGCCGAACCCTGCTGGCCGCTCTCGCCTCAACCCCCGCAATTCCCGCGCTGGCCCAGTTCCGCGTCGAAGTGACGGGCGTGGGCCTGACCCAGTTGCCCATCGCCATTGCAGCATTCAAGGGAGAAGGGCAGGCGCCCCAGAAAATCTCGGCCATCATCCAGGCTGACCTGGAGCGCAGCGGTCAATTCCGCGCCGTGGACACGGCCGGCGTCCAACTGGACGAAACCTCGCGCCCCGACGTCGCCATGTGGCGCCAAAAGAGCGCTGACTCGCTGGCCGTGGGCAGCATCACGCGCCTGGCCGATGGCCGCTACGACGTGCGCTTTCGCCTCTGGGACGTGGTCAAGGGCCAGGACCTGGGCGGCCAGGGCTTTGCCGTCACCACCGGCGACCTGCGCCTGGTGGCCCACCGCATCTCCGACTACATCTACGAGAAACTCACGGGCGAGAAGGGCGTGTTCTCCACGCGCATCGCCTATGTGACCAAGGCAGGCAGCAACTACCGCCTGTGGGTTGCCGATGCCGATGGCGAGAACGCCCAGTCGGCCCTGTCCAGCCCCGAACCCATCATCTCGCCCGCCTGGTCGCCCACCGGCACGCAGCTGGCCTACGTGTCCTTCGAGTCGCGCAAGCCCGTGGTCTATGTGCACGATGTGGCCAGTGGCCGCCGCCGCCTGGTTGCCAACTTCCGGGGCTCCAACAGCGCACCGGCCTGGTCGCCTGACGGCAACTCCCTGGCCGTCACGCTCAGCCGCGATGGCGGCTCGCAGCTGTACCTGATCAGCGCCCAGGGCGGCGAGCCGCGGCGACTGATGCAAAGCAGCGGCATCGACACCGAGCCGAACTTCTCCAGCGATGGCCGCTCCATCTACTTCGTCAGCGACCGTGGCGGCGCCCCGCAGATCTACAAGGTGCCGGCCTCGGGCGGCAGTGCGGAACGCGTCACCTTCACCGGCAACTACAACATCTCGCCCAGCGTCAGCCCCGATGGAAAGTGGCTTGCCTACGTCTCGCGCGTGGGCGGCGGCTTCAAGCTCCACGTCATGGACCTGGGGACCGGCACAGTGAATGCCATCACCGACACCACGGCCGACGAAAGCCCCAGCTTCGCCCCCAACAGCCGCCTGATCGTCTACGCCACCCTGCAGCAGGGCCGCGAATCCCTGATGACCACCACGCTCGACGGCAAGATCAAGGCGCGGCTGGCAGGGCAGGGCGGTGACATCCGCGAGCCCGACTGGGGTCCGTTCCAGCGCCAGTGACAGCCGGCTTCCCCGATTTCTTTTCAGTCAACCAGTCAACTCAGCACGAAGTCCACCCGGACATACGGAGATTTTTCATGATCACCATCAAACGACTTTCCCTGGCACTTGCAGTCACCGCACTCATGGCAGGTTGCAGCTCGGGCGTCAAGCTTGACGAAACCCCGGTCACCGACGCGGGCGCCACCAGCACGGGCCAGGGCAGCGGCGCTGGCACCGGCAGCACCTCGCAAAGCGGCATCTCGGGCGTGGACCTGACCGGCTCGGCCGCCGACAAGGCAGGTCCCCAGGGCGTCAGCCGCGTCGTCTACTTCGACTTCGACAGCTACGTCGTCAAGGCCGACGCCCAGCCTCAGATCGAAGCCCATGCACGTTTCCTGAAGGCATCGTCTGCACGCAAGGTGCAAATCGAAGGCCACACCGACGAGCGCGGCGGCCGCGAATACAACCTGGCCCTGGGCCAAAAGCGCGCCGAAGCCGTGCGCCGCTCGCTGGGCCTGCTGGGCGTCAGCGATGCGCAAATGGAAGCCGTGAGCTACGGCAAGGAAAAGCCTGCCTCCGAAGGCCATTCCGAAGACGCCTACGCGCAAAACCGCCGCGCTGAACTGTCCTACCGTTGATGAACATGCAGCGCTCCCCGATCCTGCATCGCACCGCGCTGCGCACGCTGCTGGCGGCCGGCCTGATGGCCGGCTTCGCCGCCAGCGGCCATGCTGCACTGTTTGGCGATGACGAGGCGCGCCGCGCCATCCTGGAAATGCGCCAGCGCGTCGACAGCATGCAGCAGTCGCAGCAGCGCATGACCGAGGAAAGCTCGCAAACGCGCCGTGGCCTGCTCGAACTGCAGTCGCAGATAGAGCAGCTCAAGTCCGAGCAAGCCAAGCTGCGCGGCCAGAACGAGCAGCTGCTGCGCGATGTGGCCGAGCTGCAGCGCGGCCAGCGCGACATCGCCAAGGGCGTGGACGAGCGCCTGCGCCAGTTCGAGCCCGTCACGGTGACGGTGGACGGCCAGGAATTCGCAGCCGACCCGGCAGAGAAGCGCGACTTCGAAGCCGCGCTGGCGCAGTTCCGCGCAGGCAGCTTTGCCGAAGCCGGCGCGGCGTTCTCGTCCTTCCTGAATCAGTGGCCCAAGAGCGGCTACGTGCCCTCGGCACGCTTTTGGCTGGGCAACGCGCAGTACGCCAATCGCAACTACAAGGACGCGATCACCAACTTCCGCGCGCTGCTGGCAGCAGCCCCCATGCACGGCCGGGCGCCGGAGGCGGCACTGTCCATCGCCAACTGCCAGATCGAGATGAAGGACACCAAGGGCGCGCGCAAGACGCTGGAAGACCTGATCAAGGCCTATCCCAATGCCGAAGCCACGGCTGCGGCCAAGAACCGTCTCGCCAGCCTCAAGTGATGAACGACACGGTCTCTTCATCCCTCCCGGAAGAAGACAAGACAGCGCCTGAAGCAGGCGCTGTTTTTTCTGATGCCGACCTGCAGCGCCGCTTCGGCGGCCTGGAGCGCCTGTATGGCGTGCCGGGTGCCGCGCGCATCCGCGCCGCGCACGTCGTCGTGGTGGGCATCGGCGGCGTGGGCTCCTGGACCGCCGAGGCGCTGGCGCGCAGCGGTGTGGGCGAGCTCACCCTCATCGACATGGACCATGTCGCCGAGTCCAACATCAACCGCCAGATCCACGCGCTCTCCACCACCGTGGGCCAGGCCAAGATCGAAGCCATGCGCGAGCGCATCGCCCAGATCAACCCCGCCTGCCGCGTGCACTGCATCGACGACTTCGTTGACCCGGACAACTGGCTGCGCCTGCTGCCCCCGGGCGCCGACGCCGTCATCGACGCCTGCGACCAGGTCAAGGCCAAGACCGCCATGGCAGCCCATGCGCGTGCCACGCGGCAATGCTTCATCTCCGTGGGTGCAGCGGGCGGCAAGCGCCTGGCTCACAAGGTCGATATCGACGACCTCAGCGCCACCACGCACGACCCGCTGCTGGCCCAACTGCGCTACCGCCTGCGCCGCGAGCACGGCGCACCCAAGGAAGGCAAGCGCATCGGCATCGCCTGCGTCTTCAGCCGCGAGGCCGTCGCCCCGCCCGATGCCTCTTGCGCCATCGAAGGCGACGGCACGCTCAACTGCCACGGCTACGGCTCGGTAGTGGCCGTCACGGCCACCTTCGGCCAGTGCGCCGCAGGCTGGGTCATCGATCAACTGAGCCGCATCAAGAATTGAAGCGTAAATTTTGGTGCTAGAATCTATGTCTTCGCTAAGCAGCATCTGATGCATGCAAAGCGTGGTTCGGGTCTTTAGCTCAGTCGGTAGAGCAGCGGACTTTTAATCCGTTGGTCGCGAGTTCGAATCTCGCAGGACCCACCAACAAACACGCGGAAGCCGCGCTATCGTAAAGGTAGCGCGGCTTTTGTTTTATTCCCACTTTGGGAATAGAGGTCGGCTCAGGGACTGCCGTTTGGAGACCTTCGAGCGGTCGTAGACCCGGGCCGTGGTGGCCGAGCTGGCGTGAAGCTCGGGCAAGGCTCCATACCGTGCCTTGTGCTGCATGGTGTAGTACGCCCGCAAGTCGTGGAAGGTGAAGCGCCGGCTGATCACCTTGGTCTCCAGGGCCTCGACCATGGCCCGCTGCCAGCCCGTGGTGAAGCCCGATTCGGGGAGCGGGCTACCGTGCTGGTTGATGAAGACGTGCAGCGATGTCTCGGGACGCGGCAGCTGCAGCAGCCTCTTGGCCAGGTCCAGCATGGCCGGACCCATGGCGATGTTTTCCGCCCGCTTGGTGCCGCCGTGTTGCTTTGCGCGCATCAGCCGGATCTCGCCGGCCTGCATGTCGATCTGCGGCACCTGCAGGGCCAGGAACTCCACACGGCGTGAGCCAGCCAGGGCGGCGAACCCCTCGACCTGGCTCAACGCGGGTCGTTGGGACGACGAAGAGGGCGTGGGACAAGCGGGGCAGGGCGACAGCGAGAGCCGGCCCCGCTGGGCTCTGCAGGCCGGCTTCGAGAACCGCTGGGAGGCGGAAAACGCGGGTTGTCGTGAGCACAATGCGCACCAATTCCGCGATGGCCACCGCGCGGAGGTGACCGCTTGAACGCCGCCGAACTCAGCCAGCGCATGGCCTCTGACGCCGCGGCGATTGCGCAGTACCTGCTGCCCAACGGCAAGCGCAAGGCCGGTGAGTGGGTGGCCGGCAGCATCAACGGCGAGGAGGGCCAGTCGCTTTCCGTTCGCCTGACGGGCACCAAGGCCGGCGTGTGGAAGGACTTCGCATCGGGTGAGGCCGGCGATCTGCTGGACCTGTGGGCCGCCTGCCGCAGCCAGTCCATCGGCGAAGCCATCCGCGAGGCGAAGCAGTACCTGGGCATCCGCGACGTGATGCCCGAGCGCGAGAAGAAGACCTTCAAGCGCCCGGCAAAGCCGCAGTGCCAGGCCGCCAAGGCCGGCGTCAAGGAGTGGCTCAACGGCCGGGGAATCACCGACGAGACCATTGCTGCCTTCCGGGTGGCCGAGCAGATCCGCGGCGGCAAGACCTACGCCGTGTTTCCGTACCTGCGCAACGGCGAGCTGGTCATCCGCGCAAGGGTGCGGACGAGTCCAAAGGGCCTGGAAAGCTGGACGTTGCCGGGTCTTCCAAGATCACCGACGGCGCCGACAACGTGTTCACGGTCTGGAGCGCGCGCAAGGACGAGAACGACGCCGGCCACGACCCCGACAAGCCCGACGCCAAGCTGGAGCTGCAGAAGCAGCGCAACGGCGATGTGCAGCACTACAGCCAGTACCTCTGGTTCAACAAGGCCGCTCAGCAGTTCGCCACGAACAGCCGGCGTTGCGCCATCAACTACGTCCCTTTCTCAACCCAGGAGCCAAAAGATGAATTCGCTGACCAACCCTGATGGCGCTGTCCCGAACCTTGCGGCTGGCCATGTCCTGCTGTGGAGCCAGAGCCAGTGCGCGCTGCATATCGAGCCCCTCTTGGACATGCTGACCAAAAACCGCAGGGCGTGCGCAGCTGACCATTCCATGGACTACGTGCCTCTGACCATCGGCACGCGCGAGGAATGCGACGCGGCGGCAAGCCGGCTCTGGCCAGTCCTCAACGAACGCCGCAGCGGCACCCCATCCCATTGATCCAGAAGACCGTATGACAACAGAAGCACCAACCACACTCGCTGCTGAGCGGCCCAACGTCATCGAGCGCCTGACGAGCGCGAGCACCAGCAGCGACCTGTCCGTGGACCTGGAGAAACGTGGCGATGCGGACTACCTGATCGCCGCTGGCATCCAGCGCGCAGGCCTGGGCCGGCTGGTCCAGCAGCTGATCTGCGAATGGGACCGCCGCGAGAAGCCGCGCCCGCTGACCGAGGAGCAGCTGCAGCGCGTGGCCGAACAGCTTCCGCGAAAGAGCAGGGGGCGTCTCGATATGGTGGGCGCCCGCGTGGCCGAGGGCCGGTGGCACATGGAGCGCCGCATGCAGATCCTGACCAGCCTGCCGCAGTACGCCCGCCTGGTGGACGCGCACGCCGGGTTCCTGCCCTGGGTGCTGGCGCAGGGCATCAAGGACGCCCGCGCGAAGCTGACCGACGTGCTGCTCTGGTGGTGCGACAGCAAGTGCCCTGGCTGCGGAGGCGTCAAGCTTGGCGAGATGGCGATCTGCGAGACCTGCAAAGGCTTCGGCGAGCGCGAGGTGCCGCACGAAGCCGAGGGCCAGCTGATCTCCGAGCACATCGCCAACCATGTGGACCGCGCACGCTCGGGCACCATCGCAGCCCTCAAGCGGATGAAAGGGCTGAAGGTGGTTGCAGCCGGGAAAGGGTGATGTATACTGCGTACCTAGAGCGCAGGCGCCAAAGATTCCGCACGCACTCAACCCGTTAAATGTACCCGGGCGGTGAGTCTGGCAAGACAGATGAGAGATGGGGAAGCACGCCCCTGCAGATCACAAGCCCGCAAGGTTCACGCTTGCGGGCTTTTTCATTGGCCGCTGATCCAGCCGGGCAGTGCCTGAGCGGGTTGGTGGAACGTGTTTAGTCAGTCACCCAAAGACAAGTGATCGAGCGCGGTAATCCTTGCTTACATCTTTTTGTCTTCAAGGCGTAAGCCCTTTGTTGTGAGAAGGCGTTGGAAGCTCATGGCGAACTTGACATGTTGATGCAGGGAAATCCCCTGAAATCCACAACCCAGGCCGTGTTGGTTGCTCTCACGCTGAGCTTTGGCGCCGCTGCCTTCGCACAGAGCGCTGCGACCCCACGCGTTGACCAGCGTGAAGCCAATCAGGAAACGCGTATAGGCCAAGGCGTGGCATCGGGCCAACTGACCGCGCGTGAAGCGACGCATCTTCAAAAGCGTGAAACTCGCATCCAGTCCAATGAGGTAGCCGCCAAGGCCGATGGCAAGGTGACCGGAGCCGAGCGCCGCCAACTGCACCGCGAGCAGAACAGGGCCAGCAAAGCTATTCACCGTCAGAAGCAAGATCGCCAAGTGACTACGCCAGCCGGCTGAACCAACGGCTAACCGAAATGAGAAAGCCCGTCAGGTTCGCCAGCGGACTTTTCCATTCAGGTCACGCAGATCAAGCGCGTCGGTTACGTCTTGAGATCACCAACCCAGCCGCACCGAGCAGAGCGGACAGAGTGAGCAACCCAAGGACTGAGTTGGATGGCACGGATGCAGCTGCAATCGCGGAGGCGGGGGAGGCTGTGAAAGCCGTGCGTGGACCGTATGCTCTTGAGGTTCCGCCCCCGCCGCCGCCCGCGTTCGTGCAGAAATCCGTGGTGCCAACTGGGCTTTGGCCAGTTTGCAGACACCCGCCGTTATGCATGAGTTCTGTGACGGGATTCAAGGACATGTAGGAGACTCGATCTCCAAGCGTGTGGGGAGCTGTACCAGTCAGCCAACTCTGAATAGAAATGAGGCTGGCTTGGAGATCTCCTGTGGATGAGGTATTGACGAAGAATCCACTAATCCGGCTATTTGGGTTGCTGCTGGAGTAGGTGTTTATTCCATCTGTGAAGTGGTAGTGTGTCACCTTGTCTGACACATCAACGCTCCAAGTGTTCGGCGGGATCCTTTCCGAAGTGACAAAGTAGCCTGACACCTTGGAGGATCTCGAATAGTTCTGGCAAGGCCCAGCTGGGCACGACGTGTAGTCGAACGTTCCGAAAATAGATGTCTCAACAGCCGTGTAGGTAACTGGTTGAGCGTTAGCGATGGATGTAAAAAAAGAAACTGTCGCGATGGCGCACAAGCTGTCGAGAATTTTCATGGGTCTTTGTTTCTATAAGTAACTACTCATTCTAAGCAGCAAGTGTGACCATCCTTGCCCAGCGACTCGAAAAGTTGGCGTCATCACGCAGGCCGGTTGGTGGGCACGCGCCATGGGGTGGCCCGCCCCGAGAGTGCGCTGCAGATAGTATCTGCAGGGGCCAGCCGGTCTCCGTGATGGTGAATGCGGAGCCTAATCCGCCACACTGGTTCGACGCGACGCCGAGAGGCGCCCCAGACAATCAATCGCGTCACGCGCCTTGGATGTTGCGTGCGCCGTCACAAGAGGTAAGAGTCCCACAACCAGCAGGGCTGTACGAGAAAGAAGGGGGTGCCCAAACTGACACCCCCTCGGTCGAGTCACGAGTGCGCAAGCTCTACCAGCGCCACGCCGATGAGTTCCGCAAGGACATGACAGCACTGATCCGCATGCAGACCGGCGGCGGCATGCAGGAAGTGCGCGTGTTCAGCCTGCGCGGCTGCCACCTGTTGGGCATGTTCGCGCGCACCACGGTTGCCAAACAGTTCCGCTCCTGGGCGCTGGACGTGCTGTATTCTCAGCTGAACGAGGGCAAGGGATGGCAGCAGGAATTCAACAAGGCCTGGATGGAGTACACCAGCGAAAAAGCGGTGGCCAGCCTCTGCGGAAAGGGCCTTCGCCGGTGGCGCGACAAGAGCAAGCCTCTGATGAAGAGGGTGACTTCCGCTGCGGATAAGGCCCAGATCCTTCTCCCTCTCTGATTTCTCGCCTGGAAACGAGTAGCCCGCTTCGGCGGGCTTTTTAGTCGCGGCCTTGGCCTATCGGTCGGGCATCAGCCTTCAAAGCTGAGGAGCCGGGTTCGATTCCCGGAGGCCGCTCCAGTTCGCCACCGCTCGGGCGCATCCACCACGCCTCACACGCCAGGGACGCCTTGCCCGCAGCGGTGGCACCTATTCACAGGAGAGCGCCATGACCCCGCGCGACCAAATCCAACAGCACGCTCAGACCGCCGCTGCCAAGATCCGCGATGCGATGACCGAGTTCTCCAACGCCACGGGCATGCGCGCCAGCGTGGATGTGGGCTGGGTGCAAGAGCACCGGCTGGAGTCGGCCGCGCCCGCTCACCATGTGACCACCGTCCGGCTGCGCATTGATGACGAAGCGAGTATTTGACATTGGGCAAATGCGCGGCTGAGTATTGATATTTGCACTGCCTTGAATGACTGCAAACAGGCCATATTTCCTCACTGCCAATGTCGGCTGAAATGAGAGGAAAACATGGAGCGGAAGATTGTGCAAATTGCCTGTTCAGAAGCGTCTCCGCGCAATTCGGTTGCGTTGTTCGCACTCGCATCGGACGGGACCTTGTGGCGGAAGATGACGCACCCTGCAGACACGCCGCAGACATTCCCTTGGATTCAAATCCAGCCATTGCCCGAATCCGACGATTCGGATGAACCGCTTCCTTTCACTGCAGGTTAAGCGTGTAACTGCTTTTTTTATCCACCTTCGGGTGGCTTTTTCATTTGAGGGCCAGGCATGCTGAAGCTCCAGACCTTGAAGAGCACGCTGCCCGTGCTCGACACCCGCCGCGTGCAGACGATGCAGGCCGGTAGCTGGCGCACCAGCGATCAGACGGCGGCCCAACGCGGCTACGGCTACAAGTGGCAGAAGGCCCGTGAGCAGGTCCTGCGCGAGCACCCTCTGTGCGTGATGTGACAGGCGCAGGGAAGGGTTGAGGCGGCCACGGTCGTTGACCACGTCACACCGCATCGCGGGGATCAGTCGCTGTTCTGGCGACGCAGCAACTGGCAGCCGTTGTGCGCGTCCCACCATAGCCGCGACAAACAAAGAGAAGAACAGAGGTTGGGCTGATTTAGTTTCGGGGGCGGAGACAAGCCCCGCCCCTTACTTCTAAAGCAGCTTGAACAGGATTGCCAGGAACAGGGCGCCGGGAACCGACACGCTGATCTTCAGCTTTCCATACTGCACACTGAGCTTGATCATTTGGATTGATTCCGTGTGATCGTCAGCGGGCCCGCCAACTTCATGAGGGTCGGCATTTTTATCGTGCCTTGCCGGGCACTAGCTTTCCGTCTGCCTAGGATGACTTCCAGCTTTCGGCTGAAGATCGTTTGCAATACGCTTACTGCAAAAAAGGCCTCGGGCACACCCCGACACAATCGATCTCTTCACCTTGAGCAGCCCGAGTGGCTGCCCCGAGCTTTCTCAGGGCCCTAATCCAGTGACAGCATCACGCTGGCACGGGAGTGGCGTGATTCTAGCTGTTGAGTTGATGAACAGGTGATAGGACGCGATTTATCTCTGAGGGTGCTTGGATGGGGTTGTCGCATTGCGCCATCCGCACCTGCGGCCCTGGGGGCGCCGGCCGACCCTTCGCGGGGCAGGGGGTGGTCAAAGTCTGCAGACCTCGCCGGCCTAGACCGCCCTGTTCCGCACGCGCAAGAAATTTCCCCCTATTCAAATAATTCAAATGGGTCATTTCCGCCGCTTGGACATGAGGTCTTTAACAAGGGCTACTCCACCTGTGACGATGGTGCTTAAGGGTTCGTCCCGGCAGTACTTGTCCATCCATGCTGCAACCGTGGCTCCCGAGGGCAGATCGAGTTCTTCTCCTCGTGGCGTTGCCGTTACATAGCCAGAGACGTAGCTCCAAAGCCATAGCTTCATCACCTGTTCATCTTGTGAACCTGTTTGTCTTCGGGACTCGATCCAGTTCCTGCATTGATAGTGCTTTTCGCTAGGAATCACGATCTGCCCTGCGTAGCCACTGGCCGATGCCGACAGCAGGAGGAGGGGAATCATGCGCCGGATGGTTGTATGAAGCATTTGGGTCTGATCGCATTTAGTTGGGAGGAATGTTAAATGAGCGGAGTCAAAGGGCGCAGCGGCGGCGCGCGTCCAGGCGCCGGCCGTCCATCGAAAGAGCCCGCATACCTGAACCTGAGCGTCACCTACGACGAGCCCGCCAAGTTCCTCAAGGCGGTGATGAACGACAGCGGCACCGAAGCCAAGCTGCGGATTGACGCTGCGAAAGCGCTGCTGTCCGCAGAGGTCCGTCGCGGCGAGAACGGCGGCAAGAAGGCCGCCCGTGCAGGCGCTGCAGCCACCCGGGCGAAGAGCGGGAAGTACGCATCGGCCGCGCCGCCGAACCTGCAGTAGGAGGGGCCGAATGCCTGAATGGTCTACCGCATGCGTTGACTGGGCTGAGCGGATCCGGGAGGGGCGCTCAATCATCCCGCCGCCGATCTTCCCTGAGGAGGCCGAGGCGGGCCTGGCCGTGATGCGTGATCTGCGCATCGTGGACGCCCCGGGCAGCCCGCGCATGGCTGACGCCTGCGGGCCGTGGATCTTTGATCTGGCCGCAACCATCTTCGGAGCCTACGACGCCCAGAGTGGCCGCCGGCTCATCAAGGAATGGTTCGTGATGCTGCCGAAGAAGAACTTCAAGTCCGGCTTGGCGGCAACCGCGCTCAAGCAGGCCAGATCGTGCGGCTGCAGGGCCAGATCGCGAAGCTGCTGCAGCGCTGGGAAGGCGACGGACTGCCGGGACAACGAAAAGAAGAGGTGACCACATGAACCAGTTGAGCGTCGTGAAGCCGCTCGTTGTCACGCCTGCGATGCTTGTGAGTACGGATGTGCCCGAGGCCGACTATCCGGAGTGGGCCTCGGGCACGGCCTATGCGAAGAGTGCCCGCGTGATCGTGGCCGCGCAGCACAAGGTCTACCAGAGCACTGCAGACGCCAACACGGGCAACAACCCCACGATTCCGGCGGTAGAGCCGAAGTGGCTTGAAGTCGGCCCGACCAACCGCTGGAAGGTGTTCGATTCATCGAATTCCACCCAGACGGCGCAGGCCAACAAGATCACGTACCGGTTGCGACCTGGCCAGTCCATTCCGGCCCTGGGTGTCCTCAACATCCGGGCCGGCGTTGAGATCAAGGTCACCGTCTTTGACGCCGGCGGGGTGCAGATCACGCAGCGCGTCATTCGACTTGCGCGCTACCCGGTGTCGCCGTCTTGGTGGGTCTGGAACTTCGGTGAGAAGCGCGCGCCGACGCAGGCCCTGATCACCGATCTGCCTTCCTATCCGACGGGAGAGATCCTCATCGAGATCACTGGCACTGCTCAGTTGGCTGTGGGCGTAATCCTGCTCGGCACCGTCCGCCGCTTTGCGCTGGGCGTCAAGGCCGGCGCGCGCGTGGGCATCCAGGACTACTCGCGAAAAGAGCGTACTGAGTTCGGCGACACGGTGCTTGTGGAGCGCGCTTTTGCGAAGAGGGCGTCGCTGCAACGGCTGCTCACGGCATCCGAAGTGGACGCGCTCAACGACTTCATGGCCGAAGTGCGCGCAACAGCGTGCCTTTGGATTGGCTCCAGCCGCTACGAATCGACCACGGTCTACGGGTTCTACAAGAGCTTCGAGATCGCAATTACCTACTACGACTACTCCGACTGCGAGTTGGAGCTCGAGGGCTTGACATGACCGACATCATTGCACCACCGACCATCTCGGCATTCCCGCCTGCGCCACAGCCGACGGACACGCCCACGGAGTTCGACGCAAAGGCATTTGCCAAGGTCAATGCCGATGTTGCATTCGTTCCCCAGGCAAATGCGCTGGCGACCAACGTCTTCAGCAATGCGACTGCTGCTTTCGAGCGCGCGGCAATTGCCCAGGCTGCAGCGTCTGCCGCATCGGGCAGCGCCTCAGCGGCGGCAGGGAGCGCGAGTGGAGCCAGTGGCAGCGCGTCAGCGGCAGCCAGCAGCGCGAGTACTGCCTCCTCTGCTGCGGGCACGGCCACAGCAGCCCTGACCGCGATGCAGGTCATGTACCTGGGCAGCAAGGCGGTCAACTCGCACCCGGCGACAGACAACATGGGCAATCCGCTCCAGGCCGGCGCCCTGTACACCAACACGGGCACGAATGCTGCGCTCAACAAGCGAGGCTGGTGGTGGGATGGCGCGGCCTGGCAGCTCGCCTGGGGCGACATCACGGGCGTCTACATGCCGATCACGGGCGGCACGTTCACTGGGCACATCAATGTTCCGGCTGGAGCGACTGGCAACCAGGCGCCGCGTGTCAGCGAGGTTTTCAAGAAAGCTCCAGACGCGTTTGGCAAAACCAAACCCATGGGTGAGCTGGATGTGGGATACGCCCTGTTCACGACGACCTCTGGGCGCGGCGGGGACTGGCCAGCGGAAACCTATGACGACCCGAACCAGGCCTGGCTTGTCGAGACGACGGGTGGAGCAGGGCGGGCCAAGCAGGTTGCAACGCAGCTGCTCACGACAACGCCCATGACTTCGACTACTGGCCGCATCCAAGGAAGCACCTGGCAGCGTTCGCTGGAGGGGACGACCTGGGGCGCATGGGACCGGGTGATCACTTCGCGTACTGCAATGGATCAGCAGGTGACTGTCAATGTGCCAGCCGGCACAACGACGTACACCCTCGACCCAAATCTGGGCGGGTCACACATCGTGACCATCAATGGCAGTTGCACGTTCAATTTGCCCGCAGGCCGTCAATACGGTGATCAGGTTGCGCTTGATGTCGTCAGTGCGGGAGCGATCCGCCCAATCAGCTTCTCGGCAAATGTCGCGCCGCCTCGCGATGGGACTGGCGCGCAATTGCCATTCCCTACGTATTCGACAGGGGCAGTTGTCTCTTTCCTTTTTCGTTGCATTTTGGTCAACCGTTGGGAATGCTATTACGCGGGGGTGCACTGATGTTCGCGCGGAGTTTGATGATGGCCAGCGGGCAACGGCAGATAACAGTCACTATCACCGCGAGTGTGCGTAGCCCAGATATCGCGGCACTTGCTACCGCGCAGGGGTGGCGCGGCACTGAAAACATCACTCTTGTGATCAATGCCGGGGTGGATGTGGCCACGCTGCAGATATCGGGCATTCCAGACGACCGGCTGCACATCATAAACAACGGTCGTATCGGCGGGGTGCTGAATAGCGGCACTGGCTTGTACACCCGCATCCGAATCCTCGTCACAAATAACGGCACGATATTCGGCGGCGGGGGCGCGGGTGGTCGAGGCAGCTCCGCAGGCTATTCATACCTAGGGGGAACAAGCGATACAGCCCAGTGCGGAGTAGGTGGTAATGGCGCAGGATTTACTGCATCTGCAGCGGTATCAATGGTCGCCAGAGACACAAGCCCCGCGCCGACGAGCGGATCGTATGTTAGCTACTCCGGCGCCATTTTTCCTGGCGACACTCGCCCATGGGCTCAGGGCGGCTTTGGCGGGTCCGGTGGGACTATTGGAGTTGCTGGAGCGAGCGGCGAAAACGCATCAAGTGGGGGAACTGGTGCGACAGGCCCTGTCCCTGGGAGTCCGCCCGCTGCAGCTGGCTACTACCTCGACGGTAGCGCATACGTCACCTGGCTCGCAACCGGCACGCGCCTCGGTCGCGTTATTTGAGGATCAACATGTACATCAACACGGAAACCGGGCAATACCCGCTGAGCGTCGCTCAGATCCAGGAATTGCACCCGCTCACGATGATGGCTCAGCATCTGGAGTGCTATGCGCTCGTTGAGCCACCGGACACGCCGCCCCATGACGCGGACACGCACAAGCCTGTCGAGGTCGATCCCGTGCAGGTCGATGGCGTGTGGCGGCAGCAGTGGTCTGTCGTGCCGCTGTCCGAAGAGGAGTTGGCCGAGCTGCAGCGTCAACGTGAAGCAGCTGCCGCCGCGCTGATCCCGAAATCCTGCACGCGCCGGCAGGGGCAGCTCGCACTGCTCACCCATGGGGTGCTGGACGATGCCGAAGCGGCTATCGCCGCGATAACGGACCCCGTGCAAAAGCGCGAGGCTCAGATCGAGTACGAGGCCGATACCTGGGAGCGCGCCAACCCGTTTTTGCAGAGGCTGTGGGCGCAGCTCGGCGGCACGCCGCAGTCGCTCGATGAGGCCTTCACGCTCGCTGTGACGCTCTGATCAGCCACGACCAACTACCAACCCGCTTCGGCGGGTTTTTTCATGCCCACACAGCCTCGAGGAGGGCCAATGCAAGACGACTACGGCGATGCCATCAACACGCAGACAGCGGCTGCGATCAATGCACGACTGGACGAGGGGGACGCGCGGATGACCTGCATGGAGCGGGAGCTTGTAGCGAACACGGCGGCTACCGAGCAGGTGCGAGCGAATACGGCCGACCTGGTGGAGGTGTTCCGTGCCGCGCAGGGAGCATTCCGCGTCCTGCACTGGATCGGCAAGGCTGCGAAGCCGCTGGGCTACATCGCCTCGGCCTGCGCCGCCTGCCTGGGCTTCTGGGCCGCGCTGAAAGGACACCTGAAATGAGCAACAAGGCCAAACTGATCGCTGCCATTGGTGCCGCTGCGGCGGCTCTGGCCGTGCCCTTGGTCGCAAAGTACGAGGGAACGGTGCAGACCACGTACCGTGATCCCATCGGCATCATCACCGCGTGCACGGGTCACACAGGCCCCGAGCTGGTCATGGGCCAGACGTTCACGAGCGAGCAGTGCGAGGAGATGCTCTACAAGGATCTGTTCAAGCACTCGGCCGCGCTGGAGTGCATCAAGGCACCGCTGACGGACGGTCAGAAGGCCGCACTCCTGAGCTTCGCATTCAACGTGGGCAACGGAGCGTTTTGCTCCAGCACGCTGGCGCGCAAGGCCAATGCGGGCGACATGGTGGGTGCCTGTGCGGAGCTGAGTCGCTGGACCTGGGCAGGGAGCAAGCAACTGCCGGGCCTGGTCAACCGGCGTACGGCCGAGCGCCAGTTGTGCGAAAGGGGGCTGTCGTGATCCCCGCGTTCTACACCCACCTGGGCGCAGCCATCGTGGCCACCGTGCTGGCATGGCAGTTCCAGGGCGCGCGCCTGGGCGCCAAGCTGTCCGAGGCCCGACTCGAAACCACCACCCAGCAGCTGACCATCAGAACAGCCCAGCGCGAGGCCGACGCCCGCATGCGCAGCGCCGAGCAGGCCATGAACACCAAATACCAAGGAGCTCTCAATGCCGCCCGTGACCGCGAGGCGCTGCTGCGCCGTGATCTTGACCAGCTGCGCGCTGTCTCTGACGGCCTGCGCGAGGAATCCGCAGATGCCGCCCGCCGACTTGCCAGCGCTCCCCCCGCAGCCGTCATTGAGTACGCCACTGCCCTCGGAGTCGTATTTGAAGACTGCTGCGCAGCGTATGGGGACATGGCAGCAAAGGCTGCAGGGCACGCAACTGATGTCCAGACCCTCGGTGCCGCCTGGCCCGTGATCCCGAGCCGTCGGAGTAACAATACCAGCAGTCAGTTCTAAGCCTCTAATCCGTCTCCGGCCGGCTTGCATCGGCGGCAGTACGCAAGCGGTCGATTAAATTCAGCTTGGCAATATTGCTCGAGATCCCTCAGTTCGCTGGCGCACAGCTTGTAGTAGGCGCCAGTCGTAAAGTTCTTGTTCTTCTCTGCGGAGAGTTGCCTGTCTCTGACCCTATGGACCATCGGGTACTGCTTCATGCTGTGCCTCTTGTCGATGTTCACAACAAACCCGGTTGGGTGCTTCAAACGCCAGGCCAAGTAGTCGCCTTCGCTGGTGGCGCTTTGCCTGCTGTCGAATTGCTTTACTCGATCTGTCATGATGTGCCCTGCTCCTGAGTTTGACTACTTATGCATTGTGCTTGTGCGTCAAAAAGACGCCTGCGAGCGGCTCCCGCAGACCGGCCCGAAACCAAGGAAGTTGAGCAGCTAGTTCAGGGATCTAGCAGACTCAGGTGGACGCATGGCAGAGCGCGGTGCAGACATTGCACGCGCGGCTGATGGTCACGCCGCTGAGGCCGCGCTGATGCGGGATGCGTGGTCGAAGGTAGCGCGCTGACCGACGTTCGTTACTTCTGAGCCGGAAGTAATGGAATGCTTACTATCAGCGAGAGCCTATGATCACAAGAGAAAGTGACTGCTAAACGTCTGAGCTAACCAGACTACTCTGATTTTCGAGCAGACCTGATTGAGAGAAAAGTTAGTCGGTGATAGCGCATAAATTGACAGATTGCGATCAGGAAGAAAATAATTCCAGCATGATCAACGGCGATTTGATTATATTGAATTGTTCCATCACCGTTGCCGCCTAAGCAGATATGCTTCGTATACGCTTGGCATAGCTCCCATTCCCAAGAGCGAAAGATTGGGTAGACTACGGGGAGAGCTAACATTCCGACTCGGTCTCGGCGCGCGGACGGATTAATAAGAAAGTTACGTGTGAATTTCCAAAATTTACACTTGTGTTTTATATTTTTGCGCGACAGAGGAAAGATTACGTACAGGACAAACCAAACAACACAAGCAAACCCTAGCGGCAAACCAAATCCAAATGAAAAATGTTCGTATGACGGAGCATATGCTCCCCAGAACGATCTTATGGCATAACCTGCTCTGTTGAACGGGAATGGAAAGCTTGTTGGGAACCGGCATAGCTGAGCGCAGACTAGCACTACGGAAAATGTAATGACTAGGACTGCCCATTTGGATATCTTAATTTTAAGACGAAATCTATCGCACAACGTGGCTGACGTTAGGGGTATGGTTTGCATATCTGTCTGCTGCAGTAATTGGGCAAGAGCGATGGCTACGAAGTGCGGCTGCTGGCTGCGCTGATGGTGCGCACGCGGCTTGTCAGGCAGTAGGCGCGTTTTTTAGTCAACGAACCACTGCATTGAAATATTGCTTACGGCTCTGTTGACCACTGCCCCGGTACTGTGATTGATGTTGGTTTCGACAAACTGTCCAGTCGTATTAACTGCATAGCTGGTGGAGCTTGGTGGCAACCCGACCACTCCAAAGTTTGAGCCTACTCGCACATCCATGCCCAGATTGGTATTGCTTAGGCAAACAACTGCTTGAGAAGCATCGGCCTTTACACCATGCTGAGTGCAATACAGAGTCCATGTCTGCACATTCGGAAATGTGAGTTGAACCTTCAAGCTGGAGCCATTATTTAGAGCAGTTCGCAGCGTCTGTAGCGACCCTGCCGTAGGGGTCCCACTAGCATCATGGGAGTAAACCAAATTCCAAGCATGCGATGTACCGGCAGCGAGGGTCAGGGCTGCAAGCGCGAGCGTTTTCTTGAGGGTCATAATTGTTTCTATGTGTAAAGGAATCTGCATTGTATGCAGGCTTCTCTTTGTCAATCAGCCCTCCGGCACCTCTCCATAGCCCAGTCCAGCGCTTCCTCGGCGCCTGCGTGCGGCCCGTCAAACGCCATGATGCCGAGCTCATCGTCCCAGCGTTCGCCGCCCCAGCGCCGCGCAGCCGGGAAGGGCAGGCTGCTGGTCTCACGTACCATGTACCCATTAGCTTCGATCAGATCGCAATTGCCCTGCCGGGCACGCTGGCGGCCTGGCTATCTCAGGCCCGGGGGGGGGGAAGGGCCGCGCAAGTGGGCGCCAGTGTTCGGCATGCTGGGGCAGCCGCTCTGGTTCTATGCCAGCTGGCAGGCCGAGCAGTGTGGCATCTTCGCCGTGTCGGTCATCTATGCCTGCGCCTGGGCCAGGGGCCTGTGGGTCTACTGGATCTCGCCGTGGCGCGTGCGTGGCATGGAGTCCATCCTGCTGGTTCCGGGCCGCAAGCCATGATCTACACGCTCCACATCGACAAGGAAGGGCCGGGCCTGTACACAGTGCGAGTATTAGACTGACGAGCCGAGATTTCGGAGTTCCAGACTGGAACCATTTCGGGCGCGATACGAGACTGCTCGGCGGGTACGCTCCCGGGTCTCGACGGCTTCCACATCTGGTACGGCCATGTTTCCGTTGGCACGACTTCCATCGACGCCATGCGCCACGATGCCGAGACTTTGGCGCAGCGGCTGGTCAACCTGCATTCGGAGTTCGATGATTAGTCATGCTCCCTTCTGGCATGCCCAAGGGCTGGGGGGGCGGGAATAAGCCCCTGTAGGGCGCATCTGTGCTTGCGCTAGTTTCAGCGAATATTCCCAAATGGTCGTGTAACCTGTTGATTTTTATGAGTTGAGTGCCTGACTTTTAATCCGTTGGTCGCGAGTTCGAATCTCGCAGGACCCACCAAAGAACACAAGGCCCCGTAGCAATACGGGGCCTTTTTTCTTTGCTATCGAAGACGTAGCAAACGGAGCAGAGATTTGCGGCCCGTGTTCCGCAATTCTGGGCGTGTTCCGCAATTCACAGAACAGGCTTCACCTTCTTGCTCACCTTGTGGCGGATGTACTGGGCTGTCATGCCCTCCGTTGTGTGTCCCAGTAGCGCCTGGGCATGGCGTATCCCGCCGTCGTCATCCAAAGTGGTAGCTGCCGTGGCGCGCAGGTCCCGAAACTGGAACTGCGCCTTTGGAATTCCGGCTGCATCCCGGCAGTGTCGAACCGGTCGCGCAGCATGTTCTTGGTCCGCGGCTGGCCCGCCTCGTTCACCAGCAGCAAAGCGTTATCGGCTTTCAGTTGGACCTTGTAAGCCTGGATTTCGGCCAGCAGCTCCTGTAGCACCCCTGTCACTTCGATGCGCAGCTTGGCGGCTGTCTTGCCCTGGCGCACATGCAGCATGCCGCCCGCAATGTGGTCTGTGCTCATGCGCAGCACGTCCGCAGCACGCCACCTGACATTCAGCGTGGTTTGTAGGGAACGCCAAGATCCCATCGAGACTGCCAGTGCGCCACGTACTGCAGGGAGACCTGAGGCATGCCGCGAATGACCACTACATTCTCGGAATTGGCAGTCTCGGCTGACGGCGCGTAGTTGAAGGAGCCGGTTTCTACTGCATCGCCATCCACAATCATTGCTTTGTCATGGTGGATGTGAAAATGATCGTTGGTGCGCAACTGTACGCCGCCGCGCACGACCAGGTCCATCGCGGCCTTGCTCGTCTTGCCTTCATTGCGTTTCTTGTCCACGACGATGCGCACGTCCACGCCGCGCTGTTGAGCAGCCACAAGTGCCTGTGCGATGTCAGGAGCCTGGAAGGCGTAGGCCAGCACCTGAATGCTTGTCTTGGCGCTGGCGATTGTGTCCAGCACCAACTTGCGGGCGGAACCTTCGGGTGAGAACCCTACCTGCACGCTCGACTGGGCAAAGGAGGCAATCGGCAGAGCGAGCAGAGCCGCCAGTGCGATGCGACGAAGGTTTTGCATATGCAGATTGTGCTGCGCCCGCGCTGTCTGCGGGCGCGGCACCACTTCAATTCACGACTGAAATTTTGAGCGTGTACGCGGATGACTTGCCCTGCCGGGCGGCCGCACGATTGAGGAAGACTCGCACACGGTAGTCACCGCTGGCGGGCAATACGCCGGTCCACTTGGACCCGTCTGCCATTTCGCCGCGGAACAGCGCTTCATCGCTACCAGGTGGGAGCACGTTGAAGTAGGTCGAGGTGGATTTTGTCTCCATCTGCACGGTCATCGTCTGCCCGGCGCCCGCGCGCACCACGTAGTCGCGCGCCTCCACCTTGTTGCCTTGGAGCTTGCCCTGGACGGTGGCGCTCGACGTGCCTTTCTTGAAGTTCACCGCAGTAGAGGGAACATCCGCCTGAGCTATCGCTGGCACTTGCACGACCGTGAGGCAGGCGACAAGTGCAGCTGTGCAAATTCTGGAAAGCATGCAGGTCCTTTCTAGGAGGCGCATATCGCCCCGTTCACATACAGGCTACCAGACGATCGGGCGCATTGTGCGACAGCCTCCGACGAGCCGCCTCGCAGAGATGACGGTGCCGTCCCAAGCCTGCCACGTTCGGCAGGATGAGCAAGGAACAGAAGCAAGCCCCCCAGTGGGAGCGCATTGAGCTGGACTACAGGGCTGGCCCCCCACAACGCGCCCGTAGGACTCTCGCCACCGGAATCTTGCTCAGGGACCGACAGCCTGCATCTCGCTGACGGGGCACCATGCAAGCTCTGAAGAAACAGGAGCAATGAATGGCGATTTCAGAAAAGATCCAGGACCTGCGCAAGTGGGATGACTCTCGCAAGGGATTCACGGGAGAGCACTGGCTGGTGCTCGGTGCTGGCCTATTGGCTCTGCGCCACGCCCGACGGGCGGAAAGTGGCATGGGCCGTGTTGTGAGTGGTGCGCTGGGCACGGCACTGATAGCGCGGGCGGTAACGGGCCGCGATGGCGTGCTGGGAACGGCAGAGCGCTTGACTGCAAAGCCCACCCTGGCCGAGCGCCTGCAGATCGCCGCACGCCGCCTGTAGACACGCAGGCTAAGAAAAGGCCCGCAGTTGCGGGCCTTGTTTTTTGGGGCAGGGCTGCATCAACGCTGGCGGCGCATGCGACGCAGGCCGAACATCGCCAGCAGGGCAGACATCAGAATGACACCCCATTCGCTAAGCGTAGGAATGGCTGCAGCGCCGCTGGCTGGAGCTGCTGCCAGCACGGGCACGAGTGGGTCTGCGATCACGCCCAAGGCAGGGTTGATATCACCCGGGCCGTTGTCGGTGATGGTGTAGGTCACCGTGGTGCGCGCACCGTTCACGATCACGTTCAGCGCGGTCGCAGGGTCGAACCATCCGCCGGCTCCATCGGGCTTACGGAACTGCACGCCTTCGGGGAGAGCGCTGGGATAGGTGAGAGTCATCGTCACAGATCCGGTGCAGTTTTCAGCGCTGAAAGCGAATTGACCGCTGGGCGCTTGGAGGTTCGGAGGGGTGGAGGTCACAGGTCCGAAGCCGCCGCCAGGTCGCAGCGTGCAGGTGGTGCCGCCGCCAGACATCGTGGCCGACGGTATGCCTGTCATGCCAGGCACACTGCCGGGCGCGCTCACCAGCTGCAGCTTGCGCGGCGTGGCTTGTGTGCTTGCAGAGGCTGCACCGGTTGTCCCGTTGGATGCCACGACCGTGAAGTCGTAGGTGAAGCCATTGCTCAGGCCAGTCACGACGATGGGGGATGTCATTCCCTGCTGAGTGATCACACCAGGCGCACCGGGCACGGGCACGGGGGTCGCGGTCACGGTATAGCCAGTGATGGGGGTGCCGCCGTCAGATGCAGGTGCAGTGAAGGTCACCGTAGCCTGCCCGTCGTCTGCAGTGACGTTGCCGATGGTGGGGGCTCCGGGTGCTGCTGCATTCACCATGAAGGTTTGAGACACCTGTGATGCAGGCAGATAGCTTGCGTTACCACTTTGGTTCGCATCGACGGTGCAAGAGCCTGTGTTCACAAAAGTCAGCATGCCGCCCGACGTGACCGTGCACACGGCAGTTGCGGTTGCACTGAAGGCCACGGGCAGGCTGGAACTGGCCGTCGCGGTCAGTGTTGGCGTTGTGCCGAAAGTTTGGTCGCCGGGGTTTGTGAACGTGATGCTCTGGGTTTGCTGTCCATTCACCAGTACGCCGGTCGTGGCGCCTACGTTTGCCAAATTCAGTACAACGTTGGTGCCTTCGCTCGTCATCGTGCTCCCATTGAGATTGATGGCGCTCCCTAACGTTACTCCATTTGCATCAAAGTCACCTGGCTGCACGGTGTATATGAAAGTCAGGGTGGAGGTGTTGCTGCCCCCGACGAAGTTCGCTTGCCGGACAGTTGAACCAATCGTCAAAGGAATTGACGGTGGGCCGCCAGTTGTGACGGCGACGGGAGCGCTGTAGATCACATTGAACTGCAGGTTCTGCCCAGGGATATAGGTTCCATTGGCAGGGACGCCGACTGACTGCACCGAGGGGGCAGAGGCCGTCAGCGTGTAGTACAGCATCGTGTGACAGGCGTTGGAGTCTGTGATGGTCAACCGATATTGGCCGGGAGCTAGTCCTGTCACGGTTGCCGTTGTGCTTCCGGTGGGGGACCAGCTGTATGTGTAGCCAGGGGTGCCCCCGGTAGGCACGACGGTTGCGCTACCGTTACTGTTACCTCCAACGGGATTGATCTGAGACTGTGTACCTGACAGCATTGCAGGCTGTCCAACGGTCGTGGACGCTGTTCCCTGTAGGTCGTTCGCGTCAGTAACCGTAACTGTATAGATGCCTGCCGTGAGCCCTGTCGCGGTAGCGTTGGTGCCTCCAGAGGGTGCCCATGAGTAGGAGAAGGGCGCAACACCGTTCTGGATGCTGTGGGCCGTGGCCGTGCCGTTGTTTCCCCCGTTACACGAGGCATTGGTGTGGGACGCAGACACGGTCAGCTGTGCGCTCGCAGAGCCGGCGTAGGCGACAAGAGCAAAGGTGCCGCCGAGCACCCATGTGCGGAAAACTCCAGAAGACATGTTGTTCCCTTATTTTGGAGATCGGTGCACTCTCTGTAGCGCTGTTTACCGGATTCCTGCCTGATGACTAAATGCCTCGCAAATTGTAGAAATTTGTGTATTTTTTGTATATCACTGAAACTTGGTAGTTATTTGGAGTGGGTGGCCGGGTGCTGTGGCGATCCCCCAAAGCCTGCCAGCTTTGGACGGATGAGCAAGCATCAGAAACAGGCGCCGCAGTGTGAGTGCATCGAGCTGGACGCGCGCTGTCTCTGACGGCCTGCGCGAGCAATCTGCAGATGCCGCCCGCAGACTTGCCAGCGCTGCCCCCGCTTCGTCCTTGATTACACCACTGCCGTAAATGCCGTATATGAAGACTGCCGCGCAGCGTATGGGGACATGGCAGCAAAGGCTGCAGGACACGCAGCCGATGTCCAATCATTCGGTGCTGCATGCCGGTAATATCCAAGGATTTAAATAGCTTTCAATTTCTTGGTTAGATGCTTGATTATAGGAAATCAACTAATAAATTTTTAGGTCAGAGTGTGATTTATGGTTTTATCCAAAGCTCGTCAATTCCTGAAAGTGTCGCAGGATTAAATGATTAATTTTGCCAGATTGAATTAGACTGCTTGCGGCTGGGGAAGTGATTTTTTTGCAAATCCTCTAAGAGTGGCTAACACGCCGCTGGTGTCTGGGAGCAGTTGCACCAGGCCATGCTGACTCGCTTGCGTGAACATGACCAGATTGATTGGAACTGGGCCAGCATTGATAGCTCCTCGGTACCAAGCCCCCGGCGGGCCAGGAAACGGGGGTTAACCTGACTATCCATGAAACGCTGCTGAAATTGGCGGCAGCGATCATCTGCGCACGCTTCGTGGATAGGTGGTGTTAGCCACTATTAGCCCATGGCGAGAAGGTCCACGTCAGCGTTGACCTTCTCGCTGGCGGTGCTGTGTCGCAGGTCGTGGAGAAGCGGATCAATGAGGCCAGTGCATCCGCTCGTTCACGCGTGTTTTGTACAGATTTTCCTTAGCAAGCAAATAAATTAGCTAAATTAAATTCATTGAAGTGGTTGATGTGAATTAACTTGATGAACGGGTTGCAGGCTATAGTCAGGCGGCTTCGCTTAATTTTCATGTCAATGGAGACGTTATGAATCGATGGATCCGCAGTGTTGTGATTTCTGCCTTTGCCTCTTGCCTGTCTGCTTGCACAATGGCGGCCTTGCCTGATTCCGGTATGTGGGCAATGGATGGTGAACTGAATGGCAAGCCTGGGCGTGGGATTCAGATAGACAGGCAAGGCGGGCTGAACGTGATCGTTACGTACTTCGGATACAGAACGGATGGCTCTGCACTTTTCCTGCAGGCTGCGGGTCAGCTGAAGGATGAAAAAATCTTCGAAGGTGAACTGACGGAATACCGTGGCGGCCGCGTTCTGGGAGGGCCCGCACAGGATGGAGAGCCCGTGCGAGTCGTAGGACCTGTCCGCATTGTTTTTGATACAGAGACTTCTGCTACGGTCACTTTGCCCGGGGAGGCGCCACAGCCCATGAAGCGATTCGGCTTTGAGGACAATTTGGCCCGCATGCATGGCAAGAGCTTCAGCTACTCATCGGGTGAGGAACTGGTGATGAGTGGTTCGAGGGGGGGGGCAGCTTCATATCTACGCCAAGGGAGATGTGTTCCGCATGGAGGAGGAATTTGCAGCCGGAGGGACTTGCTTTTACGAGGGACCTCTGAGGTATTCGGGAGGTGGCATCTACTCTGAGGGGCTTTTGAGCTGCAAAGGCGCTCCGTCTCGATCCGGCTTGAACATGTACAGGATTGAGAGGCTGCACGTGGACGAATACGGCGTTCTGACGGGACGGATCCATTGGAGCGGGGTGGATGCAGCCGGCCAACTCGTCCAACCGGCCAGAACGGTACTGGGCTTTTGCCATAGCAGTGCAGCCGTGATGCTGACGCCCATGCCGTGCTTGGGCGGCGGGAAAAACTACTACCAGGCTGAAAGGCATTGAAGCAATCACAGCGCGCACGCGCTGTGATCATTCCTTTCGGGGCGGATCCTCAAAAATCCGTCCCGCTCCTGTGCTCAGTGCTGGCGCCGCGTTCTGGCTACGCCGACCAAGGCCAGCAGGCCCGACAGCAGCAGCAAGCTCCATTCGCCAAGCGTGGGGATGGCCTGGGCTGACGCGATTGGGGGAGCGAAGGTGATCAGAACGGATCCGTCCGCACCATTCGAATTTCCTGCGCCGCCCATGCCGGCTCCGCTGGTGGCTGCTGCGAATGTGATTCCGGCGCCGTAGCTGCTGCCTCCACCGCCAGCGCCGCCTATGTCGCCAGCGTTGCCTGCGTTCCCGCCGCCGCCGCCGCCACCCCCGTAGCCGCCGCCGCCGCCACCGGCGTTGTAGCCGCCGGCTCCTCCGCCGCCAGCGCCGCCACCGCCCAAACCGGGCCCCATGCTGCCGGCGCTGGCGCCACTGGCTCCTGGTCCTGCAGGACCCACACCGCTGCCGCTGCCGCCTCCGTCATTACCTGTGGCCGTGCTGCCGTCCCTGCTGCTGCTGGTGCTGCCGCCAGCGCCTCCCGTGCCATCGGTGCCAATGCCACCGGCCCCGCCCGTGCCAGCCACCGTGCCGCCTGCGCCACCGGGGTGTGCCGCGTTGCCCATCGTTCCGTTGCTGCCGTTGCCACCACCTGCGCCCACTCCCGCATTGCCACCGGAAACTCCAGCGGTGTCGTTGCGGCCGGCGCCGCCTCCGCCGCCCGCCACGGCCAGAACGGTGAGGGCGGATGTGTCGATGATGCTGCTGCTTCCACCGCCCCCTGCGCCGACAGGCCCTCCTGTGGCGCCTCCGCCACCGACGCTGATCAGGAGGTTGTTGGCAGGAGTCACCGCCAAGCTGCCTGTGCCAACGGCGGCGTTTCCTCCTGTCACCATGGATGAGCTGAGAACGCCCCCGCCGCCACCGCCGATGACGGTGACGGTCATGGTCGTGATGCCTGCAGGTACGGTGCAAACCTGAGGTCCGCCAGCGGCGGTGTACACCGTTCCACTGACGCAGGGCGCCGCCCAGGCCGCAGGGGCCAGGCACGCAGCGCAAGCTGCCAGAAGACGCGCATTCAATATGCCCTTGCGCAGTTCAGGCCAAGGCGTGATCCATATTTGTTGATTCGGTGTTGTTGCTCGCATTTTTCCTCATCCCTTGGTGAATATATTTTGCGAGCGCGATGCTATGTGATGGTCTGAATGTTGTCTATTGAGGAATTACTTGATTTCGGCTTGTGGAGTTAAGTTGATGTTGTTTATATATTGATATAAGTCAATCAATAGAAAATTAAAATGCATTGAGTTTGAGATTATTGGATTTTATTTGTTTGGATTTATTTTCCAGCTGAATGCCAATAAACCGTCATGGTATGAATCAACGGCAATTAGCTCTGCTATTTTTGGTTTTCCTATGCAAAGCACAACGCAAAATCAATATTGAGGCATCAGTGCGCGAGCCCATGGCCTGTGCCTGGGTTGATTCTCACAATCCAAGAAACTCAAACGGTACCGATTCCTGAAAATTCCGCGTGGCATCGCCCGAGAATGTGTGGTCCTGATCCGGTCCCAGGTCGAGCTTGAGCACCTTGCCGGTTTGCTTGCTGAAGTCCAGTGCCTTGAGGTCCACCCAGAAGGTGTTCGGTGTCAGGGCCGACTCGAAGAAGTAGAGCTTGCGCTGGTGGTCGAATACGGTCCGCCAGCGGGTAGACGAAATGTTGGGCTCTTCGGGAGTGTTCAGGCCATATGGCACCGAGGCGTTGCGGATCACGCTGAAGACGCTGGCAAGCGCCTTGTTGGGGTCCGGGCTTTTGGGGATGGCGTTGACGTAGAACGATGCTCGGGCAAAGCGGTCGGCGGCCCGGTTGGTGCCTGGCAGCATGGTGGTGCCACCCACTTGCTTCCAATAGGCGTTCAGGGCCAGTTGCTGATCGAAGGTCGGCGAGTTGGTCATGACCTGGTATTCACGGCCGTGGTGTATCACCTGCCGGCCGTTGATGTATTCGACGATCGCGCTGTCGCCGCTGGCGTCGGACATCGAAAGGTGCAGCGTCGTCAGGCGGCTCTCTCCGGGCACGTTGTCCGAGACGATGGTGAAGGGCTCTTTCTCCAAAGCCGCGACGGCTTCCTTCACGGTGGCGAAGTTGTCCAGCACATATTGCGCCCAGGCCGCAATGGTCAGGCCGGGTTTGCTTCCTGCGCCGAAAGCGGGGTATTGGGATTCTACGAGCCATAGCAGGTTGGCATTCAGGCCGGCCTCATTGACTCCATCGGTGGTGGACACGTCATAGCCCGAGGTGACAACGCTGCCGTACCTGGAAGTCCAGCGCAGGGAATTGGGGCCGGCCTTGCCGCTGCGCTCCATGCCGCGCGGCAGTACCCAGAGATTGCTGACGATGTCGCTTTTCCAATCCATGGAGCGTGCCGTCACGACCTGGCCATTCGCACCCAAATAGACAAGGCGGGTACAGGCCCAGGCGCCGGAAAGGGCTGCAATCCCGGCAAATCCCACCAGCAATGCGCCCACGACGGGACGAATCTGCAATGTGCTTTTCTTCACGGGCAATTCCTTTGTAAGCAAATGGACTGGCGCAGTGTAGGCGGCAGGCATTTGCATCCAGAGTCGGATAAAGCCGCATTGGAGACGGCCAAGGAGATGGCCGATGGTTTTATGGGCGTGGTGCGGGCAACGGCACGCGCGCTGGCAGCACAGTCAGATGGCGTGGCTGAGCATGGGGCTGGCCAGCATCGCCACGGCAAAGGAAATGGCGCAGATGGCGGACCACAGAAAGACGAGGAAGAGGTGTCGCATCAGAAGGTTCTCGGCAGTTCGGTGGCGAATGCGGTCCGCAAGGCGCGCAAGCCCCGCGCGTACAGGCGCCCCAGGGGCGAGCGCGACTCCATGCGCAGCAGCAAAGGCTGGCTGCCGCGCACGGGAAAGGCTTCCAGCAGGCTGCGGTAGTAGCGGGCATCCGGGTCCGGGTTGAAGCTTTCTGTCGGAACGACTCGACTCATCTTGTATCTCCGTCACATGATTTGGAGAGGTTTCTGGGTACGTGCTCTCCTATGGGCTCTATTTCAATTGGTTGCGCGGTGTTTCTGTGCGGGCCAAGGCTGAGGTCGCATGTAGGCCGCGCCTGTACGCCGTGTATGTGTTTTGCGGACGCGCTGTGCGCTGCGTCCTCAGGCCTCGCAGGGGTGCGAGGAGTGGCCTGCAAGCCTCTTTGCGGCGGCTTGCCATGCCTAGAATTCCTGGTCCCCATTTCATTTGTTTGCGAGGAGTTCCATGTCGTCTCTTGTTCCTCCGCTCCAGATCCGGCCTGTCACACAGGCGGACCACCACCAATGGCTTCCTCTCTGGCAGGGCTACAACGCGTTCTATGGGCGCGCTGGCGAGACGGCGCTGCCCGAAGGCATCACACAGGCCACCTGGGAGCGCTTCCTCAATCCGCTGGAGCCGGTGTTTGCGCTCGTGGCGGAGAGCGAGGGTGAGCTGGTCGGCCTGGCGCACTACCTGTTTCATCGCAGCACCACGCGGCTGGAGCCGGTGTGCTATCTGCAGGATCTGTTTGCCGATGCGCGGCGGCGCAAGCAGGGCATTGGCAAGTCGCTCATCCGTGCGGTCTATGCGCAGGCTGCGCAGGCAGGGGCGCGCCGCGTGTACTGGCAGACGCAGTCCTCCAACGAGGCGGGCCGCGCGCTGTATGACCAGGTGGCCGAGCACCGGGGCTTCATCGTCTACGGGCACGAAGTGCAGGGCTGAGGCTGACGCTTTGTTGTCGGGTAGGCGGCCTGGATACGAAACCTGTTGAAACAGCGGGCGTGTGCTGCCGCTGCAAGGCCTGCGGGCAGCCCGGCAACCCTAGAATCACGCGTTGTCCTATCGCTGCTAGCGCTGCACCCCATGTCCAATCTCATCGTCCACGGCGGCACGCCTTTGCGCGGCCGCGTCGTTCCCTCCGCCAACAAGAATGCCGTGCTGCCGATTCTGTGCGCCACGCTGCTGACCGATCAGCCGCTGCGGCTGCATGGCGTGCCGGACATCACGGATGTGCGCAAGATCCTCGACATCTTCCGCACGCTGGGCAGCGAGGTGCAACTGGACGAGGCCACGCGCACGCTGCAGCTGCACCACCGCGACACGCGCTTTGACGCGTCCTCGCACCGCCTGCCCGAGGAAATGCGCTCTTCCATCATGCTGGTGCCGCCGCTGCTGGCGCGCTTTGGCGTGGCGCGGCTGGAGGACAACGTCAAGGGCTGCACGCTGGGCGTGCGCGAGATCGATCCGCACGTGGACATCTTTCGCTCCTTTGGCGGAGAGGTGGAACGCGCCAGCGGCTCCCTGCTGATCCACAGTGCCGCACCGCTCAAGGCCGTGCGCCACTGGCTGGACTATGCATCGGTCACGGCCACGGAGAACTTCGTGCTGTGCGCCGTGGCTGCGCAGGGCGAGTCCATGCTGACCAATGCGGCCTGCGAGCCGCATGTGCAGGAGTTCTGCCGCTTCATGGTGATGATGGGTGCCGATATTGACGGCATCGGCACCTCTCGGCTGACGGTGCGCGGCGGTGCGCCGCTGGGCGGCGGCGATTTCACCTTCGAGGAAGACTTCCACGAGATCACCACCTTTCTCGCGCTGGGCGCGATCACGGGCGGCGATGTGGAGGTGCGCAACAGCACGCCGGACAACTTTCCGCTGATCGACCGCACCTTCGCCAAGTTTGGCGTACAGGTGGAGCACAAGAACGGCTGGTCACGCGCGCTGCGCTCGGGGCCGCTGAAGGTGCAGACGCCGTTCACCAGCAATGTGCTCACCAAGGTGGAAGCTGCTCCCTGGCCGTACTTTCCGGTGGATCTGCTGCCCATCTTCATTGCGCTGGGTGTGCATGCGCAGGGCAATGCGCTGTTCTGGAACAAGATCTACGATGGCGCGCTGGGCTGGACGGGCGAGCTGTCCAAGTTCGGTGCCCATGTGTTTTCTTCGGACCCGCACCGCGTGGTCACCTTTGGCGGCAATCCGCTGACGCCGGCCGTGGTGGAGAGCCCGTACATCATCCGCGTGGCGATTGCGCTGTTCATGGTCGCCAGCAGCATCGAGGGTCGCTCGGAGATCCGCAACGCCACGCCGATTCGCCGTGCGCATCCGCACTTCGTCGAGAACCTGCGCAGCCTGGGCGCGCGGGTGGAGTGGACCAACGAGGAGTGAGATCAGGCGGCGATGCGCAGGCCGCTATGCCTGCGGCGCCGCATCCGAGAATCTCTTGGCCGCCCTGAGCAGGTAGCTCACGGCATAGAGGATGGGGTCGTCCATCTCGTCGTCGTTCACGCGGTCAATGATTTCCAGCAGGCCTTGAAGGTCGGCCGACATCTGCGGCAGCACGCTGCTGGCCAGCGCCTCGACCGGCTGCTCTGCAGCGGCTCGGTCTGCCTTGAGGTGGTAGCTGCGCAGCAGGTCGTGGACACCGACCACCATGGCGCGGTTGGATCTTTCCACATGCATTTCCAGCACGCTCAGCGCCGCGCTGATGTGGCATAGCGCATCGGTCGCCAGGCTCTCCGGATCGGGCGCTCTGGCGAGGGCCTACGCAAGGCGCGCGGAGGCGGGCATGTCTGTGTCCGGCATGGTTGTGTTCTTGCGCAATAGGTCTGGGGTTCAGTGCTCGTACGCACGAGCATCGGCACGGGCATAGGCCTGGGTGCTGGCTTGCCCGGTCCTCGGTCGGGTCGATTCAAATGTTATGCCAACTTGGAATCATGTCAACTAGGCATGAATCTGAATTTGCATCTGGCAGGTACCATCGCCCAATGCAACGAAAACCCTTTCCCAGCGAAACCCAGGAGCGCTTCATCGTCCGTTTCCCGGATGGAATGCGCGATCGCATATCGGAAGTGGCAAAGGCAGGCCACCGTTCCATGAATGCCGAAATCGTTGCCCGCATACGGCGCAGCTTCGAATTGGATGAAGCCGGCGACACGGCCCAGGCTGGCCCGGACCTGGATGTGGCGGAGTTGAAAAAGGAAATCGCGCGCCTGTGCCGCTTGCTGCAAGAGCACAAGGACGCCGCTGCAGGCCTGTTCGAGGCGCACAAGGAGGCCGTGGTGACCGAAGCCCTCAAGCGCCTGCGCGCCGAAGCGGGTGAGGCCGCGTCTTTGCCCAAGGCCACGGGGGACAGCGCGCAGGCCCGCCGCACCAGCAAGAAGACCTGAGGCTGTAGGCCTCAGACCACGCGTATCGTTGCAGCGCGCTGTCGCGCGCCCCGGTTTGCCACGCGTATCGTTGCGTTGGGTGTTAAACAACCTATCCCTTTTTGAAGGCTCTTGCAGCAAAGGACGCAACTATGAACACGGATCAGATCAAGGGCACGCTCAAGGATGCCGCAGGCAAGGTGCAGCAAAAGGCTGGCGAGTTGATCGACAGCCCCGAGCAACAGGCCAAGGGCATTGCCAAGCAGGTCGAAGGCACGGCCCAGAAGAAGCTGGGTGATGTGAAGGAAGTCTTGAAGGACGCGAAAAAATAAGGCATTCACCCTGCCTTTGCGAACAAGCCCGCCACACCCTGGCGGGCTTTTTCTTTTCCACGGATTTCGACGAATGGGCGTGCGAAGAAGGCGCTGCGCGCTTCCTGTTTCAGACGGCCTGCGGCACCCTGCGGCCAGGGTCCGTGGCCACATGCACGCGGTCGCGGCCCGCCTGCTTGGCGGCATACAGCAGGCCGTCGGCGCGCGTCAGCGCATCCGTCAAGGCGGTGTTGGCGGCCACGGGTGCGATGCCGAAGCTGATGGTCACCCGCTGGCCGGCCGCCAGCACATAGCCGTCCGCGCTGAGCTGGGCGCGTATGCGCTGGGCCACGCGCTCGGCCTCCTGGGGCGTGGTGCGCATCAGCAGCAGCACGAATTCCTCGCCGCCAAAACGTGACACCAGATCGTCGTTGCGCACGTGTTGCTGCAGGGTCTGGGCCACGGCCTGCAATACACGGTCTCCGCAGTCATGCCCCCAGCTGTCATTGATGCGCTTGAAGTGGTCTATGTCGCCTATCAGCACGGAGATCGGGGCCATGTGCGGATCGGCCAGGCGCAGTTCGGCAGCCTCCTGGAAGGCGCGGCGGTTGAGCAGGTTGGTCAGCGAGTCGTGGTTGCGCTCCTCGCGCAGCGCGGTGAAGACATCGCGCACCGTGCACGCCAGCAGCATGAGGGTGAACAGCAGCGCAAACGACAGCGTGCTGACCAGGGTCACCAGCCAGTAGGTGGAGCGTGCAATCTCATTGAGATCGGTGCTGCCCAGGGCCAGCACCAGCAGCGGCCGGGCAGCGGTGTAGCCGGCAAACACCACGTAGGACCAGTAGAGCATTCTCTCCAGCCAGTCCTGCGGCGGCCGGCGCCGCAGCATGGCGGGCGCCGGCAGCATCTGCAGCAGGCCCAGGCCGGTGTTGAGCCAGTGCACGCGCACCCACAGATCGACCTGGACCCGGCTGTAGTAGTACAGCGCGGCCAGGACGACGGCGCCTATGAGCAGCCCCAGCAAGGGATGGGCCGAGACGCCATAGCGCCCCGCCATGCAGCGCGCGAAGCACCAGGTGCCGAACAGATACATGGCGCCCGTGAACACGGCCCAGTGGTGCAGTTCTTCCCGGGGTGCAAGGCTTTGCCAGGCCAGCGCCAGAGAAACCAGGGCGTATCCGCCCGCAATCCACAGCAGGTAGCGCTGGCGCCGCTGCACCAGCCAGCACACGGCCAGCGTGCAACTGAGCAGCAGAATGCTCAGCGGCGCAATCAATACATAGAGGCGATCGGTATCGAGTGACACATCCACAGCGTGTTATGCACTTGCAGGTGCGGGTGGCGACAGCCTCGCGATTGCGGCATTGAATGGTGCTGCATTCCGAAGCGCCGGTCCATTTTGCATCCGTTGCCACGGCGCTTGCGGCCGCATGGGCGCATGTTCCGCGTTGTGCACGGCTGGCGATATCGGGCCTACCCGTGCAGCGGCCTCAAGTCCCGGGCATTTGTGACGAAAAAGCAGGTCATCTTTTCCGGATTGGTGGCCTATGCCGATATGGCAAGGCGTTGCGCCGGAAAACGGTCGCCGCTGATGTGCGGGGCCTGTTGTTTCACCTTTCCTGTATTCGGTTTTTCCGACGAGAGTGCTACGAATGAAATTTGATCAATGGAGCGTGTCCGCCAAGCTTTGGGGCACGCTGGGCGGCTTGCTGGCGATGATGCTTGCGGTATCGCTTTGGGCACAGTTTGCGGCGGCTCGCGCCATGGACCACGGCATGCAGACGCTGTCCGAGTACGAGAGTCGCATCAGCCTGGCCATTCAATGGAAGGGCGCAACGGAGACCACGGGCGAGCGGGTTCTGGCCAGCAATGCCTCCACCGATGAGGAACTGACCCGCCTGCTCGACGGCCGGGTCAAGGAAGGCTCGGCACTGATCACCAAGCTGCAGGCCGAGATCGTCAAAGGCGCCAGCGATGCCGACAAGGCGGCGCTGGAGCGCATTGCCGCCATCCGCACGGAGGTGCTGGCACTGAACAAGCGGGCGCGCGAGATCAAGTTGACCGGCGATGCAGCGGCATTCCGCGAGTTCGTCCAGCAGCAGTACCTGGGCGCCATTGGCCGCTACGTGGACTCGCTGGAAGTCTTCGTGCAGCTGCAGCGCAGTCAGCGCGATGCAGCCCGCGAGCAGGCCCAGGCCGCCCGGCAGCAGGCCAGCGTGCTGGCCTGGATCGTCCAGGGCGTGGTCCTTCTGGCGGGCCTGGCGCTGGCCTTGGTGTTGACGCGGGCCATCACCCGCCCGCTGGAACGTGCCGTGCAGCTGACGGACGCCATCGCCCAGGGCGACCTCACGGTGTCGGCCGATGACAGTCGCAAGGACGAGTTCGGCCACCTGCTGCGCTCGGTCTCGGGCATGGCGGCGCGGCTGCGCGGGCTGGTGACGGAGGTGCGTGACAGCGTGCACTCCATCTCCACCGCATCCACCGAGATTGCCGCGGGCAACCACAACCTGTCTTCGCGCACTGAGCAGACGGCGTCCAATCTGGAGGAAACGGCCGCCAGCATGGAGCAACTGACCGCCACCGTGGGCCAGGCTGCCGACACCGCGCGCCAGGCCAATCATCTGGCCGGCAGCGCCGCCCAGGCCGCCGAGCGCGGCGGCGCCGTGGTGGGCCATGTGGTGGCCAGCATGGATCGTATCGGCGACAGCGCACGCCGCATCTCCGACATCATCGGTGTCATCGACTCCATTGCCTTCCAGACCAACATCCTGGCGCTGAACGCTGCCGTGGAAGCGGCCCGCGCAGGCGAGCAGGGCCGCGGCTTTGCCGTGGTGGCCGGTGAAGTGCGGGCCCTGGCCCATCGCAGCGCCGAGGCCGCCAAGGAGATCAAGGTGCTGATCAGCACCTCGGTCGATGCCGCGCAGGAAGGCTCGGCCCAGGTGGCCCAGGCTGGCCAGGTCATGGATGACATCGTGGGCAGCGTGCGTAAGGTCTCGGACATGATCGGCGAGATCACGGCATCTTCCACCGAGCAGCGCGACGGCATTGGCCAGGTCAACCAGGCAGTCAGCCAGCTGGACCAGATGACGCAGCAAAATGCGGCTCTCGTGGAGGAGTCCGCAGCGGCCGCCGCCGCCCTCAGCGACCAGGCGCAGCGCCTGTCGGGCATGGTGGCCGTGTTCAAGGTGGGCCATGCCGTGCCAGCCTTGCGTTGACCAGCACCAAGGCGCAATAACACACGCAGAAAAAAGGACCGCCCGAGGGCGGTCCTTGAAGAGAAAAGCCGGTGCCCTTGCGGGCCTGCCAGGGTAAGTCAGTGAGAGGGGAGGGAGGAGATAGTCTCCCTGGCCCGGCTGGAAAATGGTTCGTGGTGGCTGCGGATCGCTCCAGTGGCCGCCTGGACTTTGCCGCTGCGTGGCTGCATCCACATGGCTTGCGCTTGCTGCAAAGGCGTGGCCAACATGATTTTGGAGAGCAGGGCTGTAGGACAGTTCCCTGTGTGATACCTGCTGTTTCCCTTGTTGTGATTGCTTGGGTACCGAAACATGCCGGCACCCATCGGTTCACGCATCTGCACTACATTGAAGAATTTGTAACTTCTGAGCAATAGGGTTAACCCGTTGCTTTTGGCAGCAAAAAGCCCGCACTTGGCGGGCTCTGTCGCAGCCTGGTGGCTGCCAGGGGGCGGGCTGCGCCGGACCTCATATGGCGAAGGGAGTGCGGTCCTTGCCTTCGATCCAGCGGGGCTGCTTGCCACGGCCGGTCCAGGTCGCGCCCGTGGCCGGGTCGCGGTACTTGGGGACGCCGACCACGCGGAAACCGCCGCCAGCCTTGGCTTTGGACGAAGGGAAGACGTCGGCCTCGGTCAATCCGTATTGGTCGATGATGGTGCGCACCTGGGCAATGGCTCCGGACTTCTCGGTCTTGAGCACTTCGGCGATCTGGGCTTCGAGATGGGCTTTCTGCTGCAGCAGTGTCTTGTAGTCGGTAGTCATGTATATCAATGGATGTTGATCTGACAATATAAAGGAATCTTAGGAGACTTTTGGCAAAGTGAGCCTACACTGCCGCGCAACACCCGGACGACGACAGGCGTATTGCCTGGAACCCGTCTGAGAACGGATTCCCATCTTGCCCGAGTCTAGGCGAGTCGGACGCTGATTTTTGTAGCGTATGGAAACCGGGCCATCGCGTCTGCCACAGCGGCGCAGGTGCTGGGGAACAGGGCTGTGTAGCAGGCGCCGGCCACTTTGATGATGCATCGCTTCATGTTTCTCTTCCCTTGAATGACAGATCTGCCTTCTTATCGGCATTTTTGTATCAAGGTGAAACACTTTCTTGCCCGGCTCCCTGCCGGCCCCGATGGGAAGCCACTCTTGATCAATGGCAGTCCATGCAAGGGAAGAAAAGGCCGCGTGGTGCACCCCAAAAATATGAGGGAGGGAAAAACACAGGGTGCGCGGCGCAAACGGCAGGGTCCTGGAATCAAGGCGCTGGCGTTTGCGACAGAAAAATCCCGCAGCCAGGGCGGCAAGTGTCTGTGTTACAAATTGACACTATAGCACGCATCCTTCAAGCTTGTGACTGGTTCTTGCAAAAGGCTGACGACTGCAGCCCGGGCGGCGCTGCCAGCAATGCAGTGCCTGCACGAAGGGGCTAGCCAGGGGGCTTCTTCGCAAGCAAGAAGCAGGCAATTACAAGGGCAAGTACGCACTCTTCGAGCTCTGGCGGCCGATGCGTCTCGGATAGGCTCGGTGGGCATTCACAGCCCTCGTTTTGCCTTCACTACGCATCATGTTTCAAACACTTCGTGCCCGCCTGATCCTCATCTGCGTAGCAATCACCGTGGCCGCACTGTTCGCGCTGTCCATGGCCACCTTCTGGACGGCGCGCAGCAGTACGCTGTCCGATATCGACGAAAACATCGGCCAGCTCACGCGGGCCCATGCATCCACACTGACCGACTGGGTTCAGGACAAGCAGCGCATCACCGGCTCATTGAAGAAGGCGGTGGACCAGCCGGACCCCATCCCCTTCCTGCTGGCCGGCCAGCAGGCTGGCGGCTTCGATGACGCCTATTTCGTCCATGCCGACAAGCGCGCCGTGTTCACCCATCCCATGCCGGAGAACTACGACGGCACCCAGCGCGACTGGTTCAAGCAGGCCGTGCGCGAAGGCCGGCCGGGCGTGACGCCAGCCTATGTCGATGCCAGCACCGGCGAGCTGACCATCAGCTTTGTCGATCCGGTCGGCAGCTCGGGCGCCATCACGGCCGTTGTCGGCACTGATGTGCGGTTGGCCGCCATGTCCAGGAAAGTGGCCGCCATCCGTCCCCAGGAAAAAAGCTTTGCCTTTCTGATTGATGGCGAAGGCCGCCTGCTGGCCTACGCCAAGCCCGAGCTGGCGCTCAAGCCCGCTTCCGCGATTGCCCCTGAACTCGATGCCGCGCTGATCAAGCGCCTGGCCGAGCAGGGCGGCCGCGCCGATCTGGTGCTCGATGGCGAGCCGCAGATGCTCTACGCCGCCAAGGTCGAGGGCACGCCCTGGACGCTGGCCGTGGTGATCGACCGCGCACAGGCCACGGATTCGGTGCGGGCGCTGCTGCAGGTGGCCGCCCTCATCACCGTGCTGTCCGTGCTGGGCGCGGCGGTGCTGCTGACCGTGGCGCTGCGCCGCATGCTCAACCGCCTGGCCGTGGCACGCGATGCGCTGCAGGACATCGCCTCGGGCGAAGGCGATTTGACCCGCCGCCTCACCTCTGCCGGCCGCGATGAGCTGGCGCAGATCGGCCAGTCCTTCAACCAGTTCGTGGACAAGATCGCCACGGTGCTGCTGCGCATTCGCGAGTCGTCGGAATCGGTGCGCATGGCGTCGGCAGAAATTGCGGGTGGCAACCAGGACCTGTCGTCACGCACCGAGCAGCAGGCCAGCTCGCTGGAGCAGACGGCAGCCGCCATGGAGCAGATCACGGCAACCGTGCAGCAGAACGCGGCCAATGCCCGCCAGGCCAGCGAGCTGGCCACCAGCGCCTCGCAGATCGCCACCCAGGGCGGAGAGGCCGTCGGCCAGGTGGTGCAGACCATGGGCGGCATCGAGGCCTCGGCCCGCAAGATCGAAAGCATCATCGGCGTGATCGACTCCATTGCCTTCCAGACCAACATCCTCGCGCTGAACGCGGCGGTGGAAGCGGCGCGCGCCGGCGAGCAGGGTCGGGGCTTTGCCGTGGTCGCCAGCGAGGTGCGCACGCTGGCGCAACGCAGCGCCACGGCGGCCAGGGAGATCAAGGCGCTGATCGATGATTCCGTGGGCCAGATCGACACGGGCAGCCGCCTGGTGCGCAATGCGGGCACCACCATCGACCAGGCCGTGGACGGCGTGCGCAAGCTCAGCACGCTGGTGGCCGAGATCAGCAACGCCAGCCAGGAGCAAAGCCGTGGCATTGCCGAGGTGGGCAGCGCCATCGGCCAGATGGACCAGGTCACGCAGCAGAACGCTGCCCTGGTGGAGGAGGTCACGGCCGCAGCGCAGTCGCTGCAGCAGCAGGCGGTGCAGCTGGCGCAGGCCGTGGCGGGCTTCAAGCTCGACGAAGGAAACGGCGCCCGCCGCCTGCGCTGAGCGCTGGCAAAACGCCGAGGCGGTGCCTGGTGTCAGGCCGCTTTGGCGCCCCCGGAATGCTCGCAGGCAAAGGCCGGTGAGTCCGCCTCGCCCGGCCGCTCGCCGGCCACGAAGTAGCGGTCGCGGCCGCTGGCCTTGGCCTGGTACAGCGCCGTATCGGCCATGCGCAGCAAGGCACTCAAACCCAGCGGTGGGTAGGCCATGTTCGTGCAGCCTATGCCAATGCTCAGCGTGGGGCAGATGGCTGCGCCATCGTTCATGTCGATGCGAATTTCGCGCGTGGCCTCGCACAGCCGCTGAGCCACGGCTCTGGCCGTGACGCAGTCGGCACCGGGCAGCAGCACCGCAAACTCCTCGCCGCCCAGGCGGCCTATGAGTTCATGCGGACGCAGCGCCTGCGACAGGCGGGCCGAGACTTCCTGCAGCACCCGGTCGCCGGCGGCATGGCCATGGCGGTCGTTGATGTGCTTGAAGTGGTCCAGGTCGAGCATCAGCATGGCGCCTGACTGGCGCTCGCGCTGCAGGCGCTCCAGCGTGCGCTGTGCGCGCTCCAGAAAGCTGGTGCGTGCCAGCAGTCCGGTCAGCGCATCGTGGTTCACTGCATGGCGCAGCTTGCTGAGCATGTCCTTGAAAGCCATGAGCGTGCAGGCCACGGCCAGCGGGCCGATCGACAGCATGGCCAGACCCAGGCGGAAGGAGAACGTCGTCTCCAGCTCGGTGCCGGGCGAGCTGAACAACACATGGGAAAACGTGGCCAGCTTGATGGCGCAGCTGACCAGGTTGAGCAGGGCGACCACGAACAGCCGATAGCGCATGGCGCACAGCAGCATGGCCGGCATGGTGAGCGACAGTGCGCCTGGTCCGCCCAGGTAGATGGCAATGGATTCGGAAATCGCCAGGGCAAGCAGCGGCAGCAAGGCCTGCGCCGTTTGTTTGAATGGCTGGCTGCGCCAGGACAGCGGCTCCAGCTTTGCCGGAAGGCTCAGCAGCACAGGCAGCAACAGGGTCATGTGCATCAACTCGCTGCTGAACCACATGGCCATCATGGGCTGCCAGGGCCAATGCATGAGATGGTGCATGCCTGCCGAGCCCAGCACGGCTCCGACCACGCTCACCAGCAGGCTGCACATCACCAGATGCAGCACCGAGGAAGGGGAGCGCATCTGCTGCACCCGCTGCGGCAGGCGCCGCATCATCACCCAGCCGCAGGCCACGGCGGCCAGGTCGGCAAAGGTCAGCCACAGGGTCTGGTCCAGCGGACTGCCAGAAAGCCATTCGGCAAGCGCCATGGCAATGGCGGCAGCCGTCCAGCCGTGTCTATGGCTGTAGGCCGGGCTGCGAAGCATCCAGCCCAGGAGCAGGGCGTTGGACAGCCACAGGGACGACAGATGCCCCGGAGAGCGCAGGCCCAGCGCCACGGCCGAGCACAGGAACAGCACCCCGCCCAGCACAAAGCTGTCCCGCCAGGGCGTTGCAGCTTGTGGAAGGCTCCACGGATCTCCGGATGCGGCGCGATGTGACATATGTCTCCCCTGTGGAGACCGAATGGAGGCACCGGACTGTGCGCGCGTTCGTCGGGCATGGCGGCCATGCCCTTGTCATGGGGGTGAACGAGCGGCCCGGCGGGCAGCGGGAACAGGAAATCCTCCTCGGGGCAGATCAGACAAGAGGTGCGGGGTAACTTGAGTACACAAAATTTACGCCTACGGGATCAATCTAGCGGAAATGCATGTATTTGCAAGTACTGATCCATCTTGCATACGCACGCTATGAAAGCGTTTCGCAGGCGCCGGTACGCCCGATCAGCGCTGCCTCAAGTGGCAGCGGTGCGCCTGGAGCAGCTTTTGTGAAGGAAAGATGGGGTGCATGCTAATGATTTATACGATTCCGTAGTCAGGTCCCTGCGTGGTCCCTGCTTCCTGCCGCACCAAGAGTTTGTAATTAGTTACTTTTGTTTCTGATGAATATCCCAAGAGCTGGTGGTGCCAGTCGGGGCGGCTGCTGGTCGGCGAAGGCTGGAGAGGCGTTCCTGCCGCCGCGGTACCAGGAAAATTGCAGCTCCTGTCGATAGAACGACGATGCGCAACGCATAAAATCGCCGGATTGGGAGAGATCTCTGCCGAAATGCTGAACCACATCCGGGCAGCCTCCATGGGTGCTTGCCGTTGAAATCCAGGGAACCGCATGGAATACCGTCTTGATGAAACCGACCGCCAGCTGCTGCGTCTGCTGCAGACCAATGCACGGGCTTCCACCGCTCATCTGGCTCGGCAGATGAATCTGGCGCGCACCACGGTGGTGGCGCGCATTGCCAGGCTGGAGCAAGAGGGCGTGATCGCCGGCTACGGCGTGCGCCTGGGCGCACGCGTGGAGCAGTCTGCCGTGCGGGCGTATTGCGGCATCCGCGTGCAGCCCAAGACGGCCACGTTGGTCATGCAGGCGCTCAACCGCTTCACCGAGGTCGAGGAGGTCTCTGCCGTCAGCGGCCAGTACGACTACATGGTGTTCGTGCGCTGCGAGAGCAATGAAAAGCTCGATGCGCTGCTGGACCGCATCGGCCTGATCGACGGCATTCAGCAGACCTATACCTCGGTGGTGCTCAGCCGCAAGATCGACCGGCGCACGACGGCGGCCCTGAGCCAGCCGGGCGAATCCGCTGCCTGAGGGGCGCGCTGCAGCCCTTGCAACCACTGTCGGGTCTCTGACATCTGCTAGTGAAACTGCCGGGTAGGCAGTCCCTTGCGGCCCTCCTATGCTGTTGTGGGCCCCCGTACAAAAAGGGGGCCTTTCTTTGTGTACGCATAACACCAGGAGACAAAGCATGTACCCAGCGGTTCGCAGTGGATGGAAGCCCCTGTCATTGATTTGCCTGGCCGCCTTGGCGGCCTGCGGCGGTTCGGGCGACGGCTCCAGCAGCAAGTACAGCGCGGAGATCCGCCGCACGGAAATGGGCATTCCGCACATCAAGGCCAAGGACTGGACGGGCCTGGGCTATGGCGCCGGCTATGCCCAGGCGCAGGACAACCTGTGCACCATGGCCGACTCCTTCCTGACGTACCGCGGGGAGCGCTCGCGCTACCTGGGCGGCGATGCCCAGGCCGTCTACGACAGCACCATCGACCGGCCGCGCAATCTCGACTCGGACTTCTTCTTCCGCCATGTCGTCTCCGATGACGCCGTGGCCGCCATGATCCAGGCCCAGCCGGACAAGCTCAAGCAACTGGTCGATGGCTTCGTGGCCGGCTACAACCGCGTGGTGCGCGAGACCCCGGCCGGGGCCAAGACCAATGCGGCCTGCGCGGGCCAGCCGTGGGTGCAGGCTATCACCGCGCAGGACATCTGGCGGCGCATGTACACGGCCAATCTGGCCGGCGGCTACAGCAACTTCGTCGCCCAGATCGCCAATGCCGTGCCGCCTGCAGCGGCTGCGGCAGCAACGGCGTCGGCCAGGCCGGCGAAGGCCCGGCCGGCCGCGACACAGCTGGCCGCGCTCAAGCCGGGGCAGGTGGTGGCGCCATCGTTCCAGGTGGGCGGCACCACGGGCATCGGCAGCAACATGTACGGCTTTGGCCAGCAGGCCACGGGCGGCGGCAGCAGCGTGCTGTTCGGCAATCCGCACTGGTACTGGAAGGGGCCGGACCGCTTCTATCAATCGCAACTCACGATTCCCGGCGAGATCGATGTCAGTGGCGCCAGCTTTCTGGGCATCCCGATGGTGCTGATCGGCTTCAACAACGACGTGGCCTGGAGCCACACCGTGTCCACGGCGCGGCGCTTCGGCCTGTTCATGTACCAGCTGGCGCCCAATGATCCGACCCGCTATGTGCGTGACGGCAAGACCGAGGCCATGCAGGCCAGCAAGATCACCGTGAGCGTGCGCAATGCCTCCGGCGGGCAAGACCAGGTCACGCGCACGCTGTACAAGACCGTGCACGGCCCGGTGGTCAACCTGGGCGCCATGGACCCGGCGCTGGGCTGGACCACGCAGAGCGTGTTCGCCATCCGCGACATCAACGCCTACAACTACCGCACCTTCCGCAACTGGCTGCGCTGGAACCAGGCCAAGTCGCTGGACGAGTTCATCCGCATCCAGAAGGAGGAGTCGGCCATTCCCTGGGTCAACACCGTGGCCGCAGGGCGCGGCAATGCCCAGGTCTGGTATGCCGATATAGGCGCCGTGCCCAACGTGCCGCCCGCGCAATTGCAGGCCTGTGCCACGCCCGCCTCGGCCGCCATCAACGCGGCGCTGCCCCAGGTGCCGGTGCTGGCCGGTGGCAGCAGCCAGTGCGACTGGAGTTCGGATGCGGATTCGGTGCAGGCGGGTGCCATCGGCCCCGCACGTATGCCCAATTTGCTGCGCAGCGACTACGTGGGCAACATGAACGACAGCTACTGGCTGTCCAATGCCTCGGCGCCGCTGACCGGCTATCCGGCCATCTTCGGATCCACTTCGTCGGCCCAGAGCCTGCGCACGCGCATGGGCCACACCATGGCGCTGCAGCGGCTGGCGGGCACGGACGGCTATCCGGGCAAGCTGGCCACCAGCGACATCGTTCGCCAGATGGTGCTGGACAGCCGTGTCTACAGCGCGCGCTTCAAGGACGAGGCATTGGCCCAGGTCTGTCCAGGCCCCGTGTCCTCGGCGGGTGAAACGGTGGACGTATCGGCTGCCTGCACGGCGCTGCAGGCCTGGGACGGCACGGGCACGGCGGCATCCAGGGGTTCCCATGTCTGGGATGAGTTCTGGAAGCGCGTGGCCAGCCAGATCAAATCGGCCGACCTGTATGCCGTGCCCTTCGATGCGGCCGACCCCGTCAACACGCCGCGTGGCATCAAGCCCACGGCCAAGGCGGCGCTGCAAAAGGCGTTCGCCGAAGCAGTGAAGGCCGTGCAGGCCAGCGGCTTTGCCATGGATGCGGCGCGCGGCACCGTGCTGTTCTCGCAGCGCGGCGGCGACAAGATCGCGCTGTATGGCGGCTGCGGCGAGGTGGGCTACTTCACCATCACCTGCTCGGAAAACAAGATAGAGCAGGGCGGCTACAGCATGGACGGGCAGCCGCACGGCAACAGCTACATGCAGGTGGTGAGCTTCCCGTCGGCCGGTGTGGAGGCCCATACCTTCCTGACCTTCTCGCTGTCGGACGACCCGGCCTCGGCCCACTACGTGGACTACACCAAGGCCTACGGTGCCCGCCAATGGCTCAAGCTGCCGTTCACCGACAGCGCCATTCAGGCCAGCCCGGCCTACAAGACGCAGACCGTGAGCGAGTGAAGCAACCTGTGACCCGGTGACGGGCCGCCGGTTCGCTGGCGGCTAGCCGGGAGTGCAAAAAGCAACGGGGGCCGAGGCCCCCGTTGCTTTTGGAATGCGCTGGCCGTCAGTCCACGATGACGCGCGGCTCGCCCGCCTCCATGCGGCCGACGATGGCGGCACTGCCAAAGCCCTGCTCGGCAAACAGCGCAAGCACCTGATCGGCAACATCCGGCGTGCAGGACACGAGCAGGCCGCCCGCGGTCTGCGGATCGGTCAGCAGCGCGCGCTGCGCATCGGTGATGCCGGCGCCCAGCGCAATCTGCGCGCCATAAGAGGCCCAGTTGCGGCCCGAGGCGCCCGTGATGACGCCCTGCTCGGCAAAGCCCTGCACCGTGGGCAGCACGGGCAGGCTGCGGCTGTCGATGCGTGCCGTGAGGCCCGCGCCGCGTGCCAGTTCCAGGCCGTGGCCCAGCAGGCCGAAGCCCGTCACATCGGTCAGCGCGTGCACGCCGTCCATCTTGCCCAGCGCCGTGCCGGGGCGGTTGAGCAGGGTGGTTGCCTCCACCATGGCGCGGTAGCCGGCCTCGTCCAGCAGGTTCTTCTTGAGTGCGGCCGACAGAATGCCCACGCCCAGCGGCTTGCCCAGGATCAGCACGTCGCCGGCCCGGGCGTCGGCATTGCGCTTCATCTGGCGGGGGTTGACGATGCCTATGCCGACCAGGCCGTAGATGGGCTCGACCGAATCGATGGAGTGGCCCCCGGCCAGCGGAATGCCGGCATCGCGGCAGACCGATTCGCCACCTTCCAGGATCTTGGCAATGGTGTCGTGCGGCAGCACATTGATGGGCATGCCCACGATGGCCAGGGCCATCAGGGGCTGGCCGCCCATGGCGTAGATGTCGGACAGCGCATTCGTCGCGGCGATGCGGCCGAAGTCATACGGGTCGTCCACGATGGGCATGAAGAAGTCCGTGGTCGCCACGATGGCCTGCTCGTCGTTGATGCGGTAGACGGCGGCGTCGTCGGCGGTCTCCGTGCCCACCAGCAGGTCCGGGAAGAACTGCTTGGGCAGCGCGCTCTTGCCGATCAGCTCCGCCAGCAGGCCCGGCGCGATCTTGCAGCCGCAGCCGCCGCCATGGGACAGCGAGGTGAGTCGGGGGGCTTGGGAGGTGTCTGTGGTCATGGAGCAATCCGGCGATCGGCGGCGATCGCAGTAGTGGGAAAGAGTGCCTGCCGCCAGCGCGGCGGCGCGCCATATTATGGGCGGGCACGGCGGGCGGCCATGGTACAAGCGGGCATGTCCAAGTCTTTCACTCATGACCGCGCATCCGTGGAATGCGATCCCGAGACGGTGGTGGGCGTGGAGCAGCGCGGCTTCAACGCCTGGCCAGCCCAGCGCACCGTGCTCTGCGGCGACTGGCTGCTGCGCGCTGCGCAGGGCCATACCAAGCGCGCCAACTCGGCCAATGCCCAGCAGCCCGGCGCCCGCCTTGGCGCCTTGCTGCCGCAGATCGAGGCCTTCTACGAGCGCCAGGGCCTGCCTGCCATCTTTCGTCTCTCGCCCCTGGCAAGTCCCGAGGCGGATGCGCAGCTGGCGCAGGCAGGCTATCTGATGGCCGACCCTTCCCTGGTGATGCGAGCTGCATTGACGGACATGGCGCCGCCAGCGAACGACCACCGCTGGACCCTTGCCATTCAAGCCCAGCCTGGCACGGCCTGGCTGCAGGGCTTTGCCGAGGCCGGCGCCGTGCCGGAGCAGCACAGGCAGGCGCACCACCATATGCTGCAGTCCATTGCCTGGCCCGCCGCATTTGCTTCGCTGCAAGTGGGCGGTGGAGTGGGCGGCGAGGTGGGCGGCGAGGTGGGCGGCGAGGTGGTCGGGTTTGGCCTGGCCGTCGTGGAGCGCGGCTGCGTGGGCCTGTATGACATCGTCATCACGCCTGCGCTGCGCGGCCAGGGACTGGGCCGGGCGTTGGTGCATGGCCTGATGCACTGGGGGCAGACGCAGGGAGCGCAATGGGCCGAACTGCAGGTGCGTGCGCCCAACATGGTGGCGCGCGGGCTGTATGAAAGCCTGGGCTTTCAGGCACTCTACGGCTATCACTACCGGCTGCCTGCCTCTGCGCTTTGATGTGTTGCCGCATTGGCCCATCACGGGCGCCCCGGCGTGACAGTCCCGGCGGCCCGATGGGGTCGATATGTGAAAAAATGCTTCAGTGCGCCAGCGTGGCGCAATGCATGGATATTCCGTTCAAGGAGCCTTGGTTGGCAGCTCGCACACATCGCATACATCACACACACCGCAGGTGGGGCATGGATTGCAGGATCAAAGGCCTGTCTGCCCGGGCCTGGCTGGTCGTGGGCTTGCTGGCCTTGCAGGCCGGGCTGGTGGGGCAGGCACATGCGGAGCCGGCGGCCGATGAGCATGAGCTGGGGGTGACCCGCACCGTCGTAGGCATCCTGGGCTATACGCGCTGGCCCACGGAAAGCCCCGTGCTGCGGCTGTGCGTGGTGGGCTCCACCGAATATGCCGACGACCTGCTCAATGGCGCCCCGCAGACCGTGGGCAGCCAGCGGCTGGAGGTGCGGCGCGTGGTGCCCGTCGACGCGCGCGCCCTGGTCGAATGCGAGGGCATTTATGCCGGCCAGCTCGATGAGGCGGCCTGGCGCAAGCTCATGGAGCAGCTGGCCGGGCGGCCGCTGCTGACCATCAGCGAGCGGGGCGAGCTGTGCCGCATCGGCGCCATGTTCTGCCTGCGCCGCCGTGGCGAGGGCGCGGGCTTCGAGGTCAGCCTCGACTCCGTGGCCCGCAGCGGCCTGCGTGTCAATCCCAAGGTGCTGCAACTGGCGCGCCACAGGACCTTGCCATGAAGTTGTCCCTGTCCGGCAATGCCTCCCTGCGCAACGTGATCCGCCGCGCGCACCTGCGCATGGCGGCGGTGGCCATCGCGCTGGCGGGGGCGCTGCTGCTCATCGTCGGCGTGGCCACCCTGCGCCTGTACCTGTCCAACAACCTGCATCTGGTGGCCCGTTCGCTGGCCTATACGGTCGAGGCATCGCTGGTCTTCGGGGACCGCGACGAGGCCGCCCGCGTGCTGGACCAGCTGCTGCGTGGCGAAGGCGTGGCCCACGCCGAGGTCTTCGATGCCGAGGGCCGCCCGTTCGTGCGGTGGTCGGGCCATGGTGGCTCGGCGCTGTCCAGCATCGGGGAGCTGCTGGCCGTGGGCATTGGCCTGCCGCGCGCCGAGGCCGATGTGCGCCAGGACGGCAGGCTGGTCGGCAGTGTGCAGCTGGCCAGCGATGGCGTGGGCCTGGTCCGCTTCCTGGGCGCAGGTTTCATCGTGCTGGTGCTGTGCGTGGGTGTCAGCGGCTATGTGGGCCTGCGCCAGTCGCGCCGCATGCTGCGCGACATTGCCGAGCCGCTGCAGCAGCTGGCGCGCGTGGCCCGGGCCGTGCGCCATGACCGATCCATGGACCAGCGCGTGCCGCTGGCGCGCATTGCCGAGCTGCGCGAGTTGGGCGACAACTTCAACGCCCTGCTGGCCGAGCTGCAGACGCGCCATGAGCGGCTGCAGCAGCAAAATTCGGCCCTGGAGCGGCAGGCTTCGCGCGACAGCCTGACGGGGCTGGCCAACCGGCTGCATTTCGAGCAGCGACTGCAGCAGGCGCTGGACAGTGCGGCGGAGAGCGGGCAGAAGCTGGCCGTGCTGTTTCTGGACAACGACCGCTTCAAGCAGGTCAACGATGCCTACGGCCATGCCGTGGGCGATGTGCTGCTCAAGGCGGTGGGGGCCCGGCTGCGCTCGCAGGTGCGCGAGACCGATCTGGTCGCCCGCCTGGGTGGCGACGAATTCGCCATCCTGCTCTATCCCATCGGCGGCGGCGGCGACGCGCAGATGGTGCAGGACAAGATAGAGGCCGCCATGCGCGAGCCCCTGGTCGTTGGCGACGGCGTGGTGCTGCAGCCTTCGGTCAGCGCGGGCGTCGCCCTTTTTCCCAAGCATGGCCAGAGCATGGAGACGCTGATGCGCCATGCAGACCAGGCCATGTACCAGGCCAAGGCCATGCGCCAGGCCGAACGAATCACAGGAGGATGACATGTTGAAACGACGGAGCTGGATCCGGATGTGCGGCGCAGGGGCGGCCGCAGTGCTGGCCCTTGCGCTGGTCGGTTGCCAGACGGTGCCGCAGGCGCCGGCCAAGGCGCCGGGGCTGACCGAAGAACAGCAGCAGTTGCTGCGCAGCCAGGGCTTTGCGCAGGCAGACCAGGGCTGGGAGCTGCAGATGTCGGGCAAGCTGCTGTTCGGCTTTGATTCGGCCGAAGTCGGCGCCCAGGCGCGCACCAAGGTGCTGGAGCTGGGCCGTGCCCTCAAGGGCGTGGGCATCGAGCGGCTGCGCGTGGAAGGCCATACGGACGATCGCGGCAGCGATGCCTACAACATGCGCCTGTCGCTGCGCCGCGCAGAGGCCGTGGCCGATGTGCTGGCCGAAGCGGGCCTGGCGCGCCAGGATATCGAGGTCAAGGGTCTGGGCCGCGCCATGCCCGTGGTGCCCAGCGATGCAGCGGAGAACCGCCGCGTGGCCATCGTCGTGCCCTTGCAATAGCCGGAACCTGGCTGGAATCAGAGTCGGGGGATTGGCGGAAAGCAGCAGGAGTCGAACCTACCCAGGAGCGGCTGACGCCCCTGACCGGGTTTGAAGCCCGAACTTTCCACCGGGAAAGCTTCCCGTTCTAAAGTGAATAATCCTTTTGAATCAATGTTTTATATGATTTGTAAAGGCTCTGGAGGTGGTGCTCCTGTATCACTTGCATGTCACATCTGTGGTGTGTGTCTGACCATTGTAGGACTTCAGAAGAGAAATCTTGGAAAAACTCTGTGAGGTCACCTCAATATGTCTTCTGCGTGAGATTCCCCCGTGTGTGGCCCCTGAAGGGGCTCTTCTGGTACTGGATGATGGGGGGCTTGTTTGCTTAGTATTTTTTGGGTACGAATACTATTAAGTTAAGTTTCTCGCATTAATTTAATGAATGCTTTTAGCTCAATCGTTGCTTCTGGGTGATCCTTATATCGCTGAGCTGACCAGTGAACGTAACGCTCAGCAATAGCACTTGCTGTGATCCCCAATGAGGATCTGAAAACGTCTAAATGAATTCGGTCATGCAAGTCCGAAATCCTCACGTAATCAAAGTAGTTCAAAAGAAGGACAACAGAATCTAAAAGTTCTGGGGTCTCATCAACGAGTTTGGATAGGTCGGCTGCGGAGATATCATCCTTTTTGTTGGCGTGAGGCCTAGTGTGTCTTCTGGCCAAAAGCAAGGAGGGTTGGTCCCACTGTGAAATTAGTGAGAATGTATTTTCCATCTTTTGTCTATGCAAAAGATTATCATGTCTAATTTTTTCTTCTCGCTGCCTGGAGTTTTCTAAATCTGAGTCTTGACGCAGTTGTAGGTAAAGCGCTATGTTTGAGATGGATGATAAAATTGCTGTTAGAACAACACCTAGCCCGCCAATCCACAGAAATATGTGCTGTGTAAGCTGTGACTGTTTAATAGCTTCATTTATCTTATTGTCTGAGTTTAGTGTCGCTTGTAGCTGCTGGTAAGATGACCAAGCAAAAAATCCATAAACTAAGACAATTAAAACCAGTGGAGTCCATATCAGTAAGCGGTGCTTGTCGATCCAAAGCCCAAGTCGTTGAGCAGCCCCCATTTTGCCTTCTTTACTGTTCATTTTTCTGCGATAAATAGATTGAAGATGTGTTGTACTGTGCCAATTAATATTCCGCAAGCGTTTAAGGAGTGAGCTACCTAGGAATGCGCATTTATCAAATCGACAGCGCGTCTCATGGGCAGATTGCTTGCCTTGGCGAGTTTACCAATGTAAGGGATTTGTTCACAATCGGTCGTTTACGGTCAGGGGCTCAGAGGGTGTCCAAAAGATAGGGTGAAATTGTTCTGTACATAGTGTAAATTACGGACGTCGTTTAAGTACACCCTTGAGGAGCCCCTTTCGATGTCCACCAGCGCCAGCAGCACCCCTAGAGTCTTCGCTTACTGCCGTGTCTCTACCTCAGACCAGACTACCGCCAATCAGCTACAGGAGATCGCTGCAGCGGGCTTTGAGGTCTTCCCTAGGAGAGCTATCACTGAGACCGTTAGTGGCTCTGTAGCGGCCTCTGAGCGCCCTGGATGGGCCTCCCTGAGGGCCAGGCTGGAGGCTGGGGATGTGGTGGTGGTCACCAAGCTAGATCGCCTGGGAAGGAATGCCATGGATGTACGAGTCACCGTGGATGGTCTCGCTGAGGAGGGTGTGAGGGTCTATTGCCTAGCCCTTGGTGGGATGGACCTCACGAGCCCAGCGGGACGGATGACCATGGGTGTCATTGCCGCTGTAGCTGAGTTTGAGAGAGACCTATTGATCGAGAGGACTCAGGCGGGGCTGTCTAGAGCGAAGGCTGAGGGGAAGTCCTTAGGGAGGCCCAAGAGCTTGAGCGATGAGGAGACTCAGGAGGTCCGCAGGAGGCTGACTGCTGGAGAGGCTGTGGCTGCTATAGCTAGGGCTATGGGGACCAGTAGGCAAACGGTGATGCGTGTGAGGCAGGGTGGTCAAGAGGCAATCTAAATAGCCAACCATACGAGACCTCCAGCGTGGCTCTGTGAGGTACTTTGGTCCGTCTAGTGGCTAGCCTGGGTGCTCTGACATTGGTGCTTCTGAGGGCTATCGATTAACCCACACCATCGAAAAGAGGTGGTGGAAATAACCCACACTATAGAAGGAGGACCCCCGTCTTCCAGAGGAGCCCAACGGCACCGGAGTTCCTGTAGAGAATAACCATCAGCAGATGAAGTTAGTCGACCCCAAAGAGAGCCCGTAATCCAGAAGAGAACCGAAAGAGACCCATAAGAGACCCCTACAGAGCAAGAGACCCTACATAGATGTACATCATCACAGAGGAGAATCCTGATCCTACGGAGAGCCCATAAGAGTACCTATAGGGGGGAACATTTAACCCACACCATAAAGGACTTGAGCTCGATTAAAGGGTCTCCATCTTAAGGATCATCGGTACTCTTGAGGAGACCTCCTCCTGCGCCAGCAAACTGCCAGCTAAAAGCACTCTCAGGAGTCCTCTACAGGCTCACTACTGGCTCTTTTGGTCTTGCCTGTGGGGTATGCCCTCGGGAGGCTAACGGCGCTGTAGGAGAGCTTCTGGATGGCATTCTGTAGGTCTTCCATTTTCAGGTGTGTGTAGATCTTCCGGCCTGTGGACCCTCCAGGCTCATGACCGGTGAGGGCGTCCATGATCTTCTCCGAGACCTCAGCCTTAGCTAATCGGGTTCTGACTGTGTGCCTCAGGGAATGGAAGTCCAGCCATTGACCATTCAGCCCCGGGAGGCGCTTCCGGTAGTCGCTAAACCACGAGCTGGCGGTATTCCTGTTCAGGAGGGGCCACAAACTGCCCTGTGGGTCCCTCTTGCGGACCTCATCTGCATAGTCCAGAAGACCCAGCCGGATCAGTTCGCAGTGAATAGGGATTGACCTCCGGGAGGCTTCAGACTTCAAGCTCTGGCCCTCTCCCTCATCGGTGATTCGAATGACCTGGATTCCATCCTCTTCGGTGATGTCTGAGACCTGTAGCTGGGTCAGCTCTCTCATTCGGGCTCCAGTGTAGATACCGAGAATAGGGAGCCAGTAGGCTGCTGGACCTCCTCCCTTGCGGTCCTCTGGTGGGATCGCATAGGACTGGTGAAGCGGTTGACTGAATAGTGTCTCTAGCTCATGGTCTTTCCAGGGCACCCGTGTGACCTTCTTGGGAACCTCAATGGTGAGTTTCTCCCATGGGTTCCTCTGGATGACCTCCAGCTCTTGGGCAGCGAACCGCAGCAATGAGGAGACATACATCAAATGATTCTTGGCAGCCTTTGGGCCGAAGGGTCTGGCGGGCTCCTGTAGCCATGCTTTAAAGGCGCTCCCGTTGGCTCTGGTGATCTCCTGGATGTACAGGGGTGAGCCTAGACACTCCTCTGCGAGACCCAAAGCCCGAGAGCTGGCCTGCGTGGCGTCATTGGACTTCGGGGCAGCCTTCAGCCAGCGGTCCCGTATCTCCTTCAGCGTGTAGTGCTTGCTTGGAGAGGGTGCTGCCTGTGGAGTGCGAGGAAGGCCCATAGGAGCCTCAGGGAGGGTTCTAGGGGTCTGGATAATGGTGGGTGGCTATCTGTGCTTAAAAGCTCTCCTGCGTCCATCCTGGAGGTTTCCTGCCATGCTTGCCGGTATGAACTCAGGTATGCCAGGAGAGCATCCTTCAAGCCTTCGGTCTCCTCGGTTACGGTGAAACCTAGCGCCAGCGCATCAGCCTGGAGGATTGGCAGGACATTCCGAAGGTTCAGACCAGCAAGAGCCCTCCCAGCAGCCTTGGACTCCGTAGTGTTGTGAGTGGTTAGAGCATGTAGCTCCCAGTCACTGAGGCCCTCTAGAGGGCTTCTTTCGGGCAGTGGGATAGACCCATCTGGGCTCCGCATCAGAGGTAGAACCACCAGTGACAGGGCTCGGAGGATGGGGTCATTTCCTTCCCTTCGGTGCTGGTCAGCCTGGAGGACACGTCTACGGGCTCCTTCGGCCAGGACTTGCAACAGTTCAGGAGTGATGACCTCCAGAGCCTGGGGATTGAGAGCCTTGCGCTTGGTCTCAAACTCCTCTAGCCATTCGGCTCTCAAGCGGAGACCCTTTCGGACTGCCTCAGCCTTGTCGCTGGTGCGCAGGGACGGGTTAACTCTGGGCTTGCCGTAGTGTGCCTGGAGGTCCTCTGGGATGAGCACCCGCAGGTAGTAGCGGGAGCCCCTGAGGTTAAGACCCTCAACTGTTGCCATCTCATCTTCTCCAGTGGGGAGGTTCTGGGGGAGATGTGTCATGGTCATGTATCACTTAGGGGGCGGAAAGCAGCAGGAGTCGAACCTACCCAGGAGCGGCTGACGCCCCTGACCGGGTTTGAAGCCCGGGCGCACCACCGGGTGCGTATGCTTTCCTTCTGGATGTTGGGCACCCCCTGAGGCGCTTACGCGCCTTCCCCCTCTCTACCCGCTTCGCGGGGGAGGGGGACGACGCCATCGCCGCGAGGCGGCTCTTGCTCGGCGTCCCTGGGTTGGGCCGCGCCGCTGCAAGCGGTATGTCCCAAGCCGGACATTGTAGCGGCCCCTTGCCTCAGATTCTTGCTGTGGCACCAGTGGTCCACTGCACATCGGGACGCAGCAGGTGGGCGTCGCGCAGGCGGCGGGTGTAGCCGATGCGGTCGAAGAATTCGAGGATCTGGATGGCGCGTTTGCGGCCCAGGCCGGTGGCGTCGCGGAAGGCGTGGGCCTGGATTTCGGCGTTGGGGGTGGAGGAGGCCAGCTCGCGGACCAGGGCCGCGAGTTCGTCCATGCGGGCTGCCGTGTAGAACAGGTCCTTGGTGACTTGGAACAATTGGCCCTGGCGTGCGAGCTTGCGCAGCAGCTGGCGCACGGTTTCCTCGCCGGTGGCGCTGTCGCGGGCCAGGTCGCGCACCCAGGGCGGGTCGTAGCGGCCGGCCTCGATGGCGGGCAGCAGTTTCTGGGCGATCTGCGTTTCACTGTCCGACAACTGCACGCTGTGGCCGGGCAGGTGCAGCCAGGCGCCGCTGGCGGCCAGGCTGCCGTCCTGCAGCAGGGCTTGCAACAGGCCTTTCCACAGCGCGTCATGCCCTGCATGCACCAGGCCCGACAGTGCCATGCGGCGCAGGCGTGCGGCGTTCACGCCGGGCTCGTCGGGGCTTTTGTCGTGGAAGCGCGCCATGCTGTCCAGCACCTGGTTGCGCAGCTGCTGCAAGCGTGCCTCGCCCAGCAGCAGCGTATCGCCCTCGGCCAGGGGGAGGCGGTGCAGGCGGGCATCCGTGGCCACCGATGCGCGGCCCGTCAGGCGCATGAGCTGCGACATGGCAATGCCGTGCGCCGCGCCTTGCACCAGCGCGCTGGCATCCCCGGTGGCAATCAGCGATTCCAGCGCCTGCAGATAGGCCGTGCGCTCGGGGCTGCGGCGCTTGCGTGCGGGTGCAAAGGGGTCGATGACGCTGCCGCCGGCAATGGTGCGGCTGGCCTGGGCATTGCGCACGATGAGCCGGTCGCCGGGTTGGGCATGTACGGGCATGTCCAGCACCAGTTGGACGATGGCCTGTTCGCCCGGGCCCAGCGGCTGGTCCTGCAGCAGGGCCACGTGGGCCGTGCAGCGCGCCGTACCGATGTGCACATGCACAGGCGTCCATTGGGCCAGTGATGGCGCATCGGCCAGCAGTTGCAGGCGCACGTCGATGCGGTCGCTGGCCTGCAGCAGCCGTGCGTCGGCGATCCAGTCGCCGCGCGTGATGGCTTCCTTGGCAATGCCCGACAGGTTGAGCGCGCAGCGCTGGCCGGCCAGGCCCTGTTCGCTGGCCTGGTTCTGGGCATGCAGGCTGCGCACGCGCACCTCGGTGCCCGAGGCCGAGTGCACCAGCGTGTCGCCCACTTTCACCTGGCCGCCGAACACGGTGCCCGTGACCACGGTGCCCTGGCCAGGCAGCGTGAAGCTGCGGTCCACGGCCAGGCGGAACAGCCCGTCGCTGGCCCGCGCGGGAATGGACTGGGCGCGTGCCATGAGGTGCTCGCGCAACTGCGCCACGCCTGCGTCGTCAGGCAGGGCTGCCGCGGTAGGGAAGACCGGCGCGCCGGCCAGCGGCGTGGGGGCCAGCAGGGCCCCGATCTCGGCGCGCACCTGCTGCAGCCGCTCGGGCGTGGCGCGGTCGGCCTTGGTCAGCGCCACGGTGGCTTCGCGCACGCCCAGCAGCTGCAGGATGTCCAGGTGCTCGCGCGTTTGCGGCATGACGCCGTCGTCGGCGGCCACCACCAGCAGGGCATGGTCTATGCCCACGGCGCCCGCGGCCATGGTGTGCACGAATTTTTCGTGGCCGGGCACGTCGATGATGCCCAGCACCTCGCCATTGGGCAGCGGCGTGTAGGCATAGCCCAGCTCGATGGAGATGCCGCGCGCCTTCTCTTCCTTGAGGCGGTCGGTGTCCACGCCCGTGAGCGCGCGCACCAGGGTGGTCTTGCCGTGGTCGATGTGGCCGGCGGTGCCGATGATCATGCGTTCGTCCTCAGGCGATGTGCAGCAGCGGCAGCTGTTCGGTGAAGGCAGGCTCGTCGGCCGCTTCCAGGCAGCGCAGGTCCAGCCACAGCGCGTCGTCATGCAGCCGGCCGATGACGGGGCGGGGCAGGCTTCGCAGGCCGGCCTCCAGCCGGGTGAGCTGGCGGCCGGCCTGGCGACCGTCGGCCGGATGCAGGCGCAGGCCCCAGCTGGGCAGGTTTTCCACGGGCAGGGCGCCGCTGCCGATCTGGCTGTTCATCTCGGCGGTTTCCACCACATAGCGGCTGCCCAGCGCCTGCTGCACCAGCGGCTGCAGCGCCTGCGCGCGGGCCTGCATGTCGGCCTGGGGCCGCGTGAACAGGCGCAGCGTGGTCAGGCGCTCAGCCAGCTTTTCGGGGTGCAGGTACAGGCGCAGCGTAGGCTCCAGCGCGGCCAGGGTGAGTTTGCTCACGCGCAGTGCGCGCTTGAGCGGATGTTTCTTGATGCGGGCGATCAGGTCCTTGCGGCCCACGATCAGGCCGGCCTGCGGGCCGCCCAGCAGCTTGTCGCCGCTGAAGGTGACGATGTCGGCGCCCGACTCGATGGTCTCGCGCACCGTGACCTCGTAGGGCAGGCCCCATTCGCGCAGATCGACCAGGGTGCCGCTGCCCAGGTCCACCACCATCTGCAGGCCGTGCGCATGGGCAATGGATGCCACCTCCGCGTCGCTCATGGCCTTGGTGAAGCCGGTGATGGCGTAGTTGCTGCAATGCACCTTCATGAGCAGGCCGGTGTGTTCGCCGACAGCGCCTTCGTAGTCGCGCGCATGGGTGCGGTTGGTGGTGCCCACCTCGACCAGGGTGGCGCCTGCGCGCGTCATCACGTCGGGAATGCGGAAGGCGCCGCCGATCTCCACCAGCTCGCCGCGCGAGACGATGACCTCGCGCCCGGCCGCCAGCGTGGCCAGGGTCAGCAGCACGGCGGCGGCGTTGTTGTTGACCACGGTGCAGGCCTCGGCGCCCGTGAGTTCGCAGACCAGGGATTCGATCAGGTCGTCGCGGTCGCCACGGCCGCCGTCCTCCAGGTCGTACTCCAGGTTGGCCGGCGCCGTCATGGCGGCCACCACGGCGTCCACCGCCTCCTGCGGCAGCAGGGCGCGGCCCAGGTTGGTGTGCAGCACCGTGCCCGTGAGATTGAAGACCGTGCGCAGCCGGGGCGCAAAGCGCCGAGCCAGGCGCAGGCCGGCCGCCTGCACCACCTCAGTGATGCCTGGCGCGCCTGCATCGGGCTCGCCCGACCGCAGCCGCTCCTGCGCATCGGCCCGCATCTGCGCCAGGGATTCGCGCACGGCCTGGGTGCAGGCATCGAGGCCGTGGCGCTCGCGCAGCGCGAGCATGTCGGCGCTCAGCAGCACCTTGTCCACGGCAGGCAGGCGCAGCGCGGATGGGGCAGGGGCGGCGGCAGGGGAGGCGGCAGAGGGGGCGGCAGAGGGGGCGGCGGTATCGGTCATGGCGTGCGAAAGGGTCAGGCAGCAGGCGTGGCGGGGTCGATCAGCGCATCGCCGGCCTCATCCTGCTCCTCGGCAAAGGCCACGTAGAGCAGGGGATTGGCGCTGGCGCGCTGAAAGCGCGTCTCCTCGCCCATCAGCAGGTCCAGCATCAGCGAGGCCATGTCGTCGGCCAGGGGCTCGGCCATCGGGTCCTTTTCCTGGTTGATCACCTTGCGGTAGCTGCCGCATTCCTCGCAGGTCTCGGCCAGCACGGTATCGCCTGCGCCATCGATGCCCTGGTACTCGACGCCCTTGGTCGACTCGCAGTGGGAGCACTTGACGCGCACCATGTGCCACTCCGTGCAGCAGGTGCCGCAGTGCAGGTAGCGGTGGCCTGCGGCCTTGCCGCCGATGCGCAGCACGCTGGCCACGGGCTCGCTGGCGCAGACGGGGCAGATCGAGGCGGGATCGGTATAGGGCACGTCGCGTGCGCTCAGGCCGCTGGCGCGCGTGGCAAACACCACTTGCAGTGCAGCCATCACAAAAGGCGCCATGCCTACGTGGCGGGCCGCCACTTCCTTTTGCAGCAGCCGCTGCGCGATCTCGTCACGCCCGGCCGTGTCCAGCGCGCGCAGCTCCTGCAGCAGCGGCTGCAGCGGCGCAGGCAGGCCATCGGCGCCCGACAGGGTATCGAGCATGCGGTCCAGCACACCGTGCCAGGCGGCATCGATATGGTCGGCGGCAGGCAGCAGCGGCATCGAATGCTCCTGCGCCCGCGCGATCAGCGCCGCATCGGGCGCGGCCAGCGTCAACTGCCCGGCCGCTTTGCCCTGCGCGTCCACGATCTGCGCCACGAACCGCAGGTAATCGGCAATCGGATTGCCCTCGGCCAGCTGCCGCAGCCGCGCCGCCCGCTCGACGAACAGCCCCGGCAACTGCGGCAGCAGCACGCGCGGAAAACTGGTGTGATCCAGCGACTCGATATCGCCAGGTTGAAGAATGCGTTGCATTGGAATGAATCCCAAAAAAACAGCCGCCCGGATCGCTGGGCGGCTGGGTGCTCAGGCTGATGCCTAGTATGACGCCATGTCTGTGAAAACTGGCGCGGCCCAAGGCGAGGGGCACCGAGGAAGGGCCGCCCCGCACCGAGGGTGCCGTCCCCCTCCCTCGCGCAGCGAGTAGAGAGGGGGAAGCGGCGTAAGCCGCTCAGGGGGTGTCAGTCATTATCCCCGGTCATCTTGCGATACCACCCCCGGTGATGCTGCTTGGCCCAGGCCCGCGTCACCGTGCCGTACAGCATGGCGCGGATGGTGCCCCGGGTCCAGATGGCCGCGTACACGTGCATGATGATCAGGCCGATCATCCACACGCCCGCAATGGCATGCACCACCGAGGCGGCGCGCACCACGTTGACGGGCAGCGTCCACCAGGCGCGCCACATGAGCGCGCCGGTCACGGTGATCGCCAGCATGCCGATGACCAGGCCCCAGAACAGCAGCTTCTGGCCGCCGTTGTACTTGCCCTGCTCGGGCATGTCGTGGTCGTCGCCGTCGATCATCTTGTTGACGTTCTTGAGCCACTCGATGTCGCGCGGCTCGACCACGTTCAGGCGCCAGAAGCGCAGCGCCATGATGATGAAGAACAGCGCCATCACCACCCCGATGTAGGGGTGCAGGATGCGCGTCCACGGCCCGCCGCCGAACAGCTGAGTGAGCGGGAAGAAGGCCGGGTGGAAGAACGCCAGGCCCGACAGCGCCAGCAGGATGAAGCAGATGCCGACCACCCAGTGGTTGGCACGCTCCGATGCGTTGTAGCGCACCAGGTCACGTGGGTTGCGTTTCATCGGCGGGCCTCCTTTTCAGCGGCTTCCTGGTCCTTGCGGTCCATTTCGTCTTCCAGTTCCTTGGACACGTCGTTCGGGCCCTTGGTGATGTAGTGGAACAGACTGCCGACGGCAGCTGCACCCAGCGCGGCCATGGCCAGCGGCTTGGCAACGCCCTTCCACAGGGACACCATGGGGCTGATCTTCGGGTCGTCGGGCAGGCCCTTGTACAGCGAAGGCTTGTCTGCGTGATGCAGCACGTACATCACATGGGTGCCGCCCACGCCCTGCGGGTCATAGAGGCCCGCCTCGGCATAGCCGCGCCGCTTGAGGTCGCCGATGCGGTGCTCGGCCTGGTCCTTCATCGCCTCCTTGGTGCCAAACATGATGGCGCCCGTGGGGCAGGTCTTGACACAGGCAGGCTCCCGGCCGACGGCCACGCGGTCCGAGCACAGCGTGCACTTGTAGGCCTTGTGGTCCTTCTTGGAGATGCGCGGGATGTTGAACGGGCAGCCCGTGACGCAGTAGCCGCAGCCCACGCACTGGTCCTGCTGGAAGTCCACGATGCCGTTGCTGTACTGCACGATGGCGCCCGGCGAGGGGCAGGCCTTCAGGCAGCCCGGGTCCTCGCAGTGCATGCAGCCGTCCTTGCGGATCAGCCACTCCAGGTTGCCGGTCGCTTCGTTCTCGTACTCGGTAAAGCGCATGACGGTCCACGACTGATCGGTCAGATCGGTCGGGTTGTCATAGACGCCGGCCGCGCAGGTTCCGATTTCGTCGCGCAGGTCGTTCCACTCCATGCAGGCGGTCTGGCAGGCCTTGCACCCGATGCACTTGGAGACATCGATGAGCTTGGCCACCTCGCCGCTGTGCGTTTCGCGCGCACTGGGAGCAGGCGTCGTCGTGGCCGAGCGACGCTTGATATCGAGAGACATGGTTGATGACATCAGCTGCTCCTTAAACCTTTTCCACCTTCACGAGGAAGGTCTTGGATTCCGGGGTAAGGCTGTTGCCATCGCCCACCGATGCCGTCAGGTTGTTGGCCATGTAGCCCTTGCGGCCCGTCGACGAGAAGCCCCAGTGAATGGGCACGCCCACGTGGTGGATGGTCTTGCCATCGATCTTCATGGGCTTGATGCGCTTGGTCACCACGGCGGCGGCCTTGACGAAGCCGCGCTTGGAGCTGACCTTCACATGCTGGCCGGTCTCGATGCCCAGTTCCTTGGCCAGCGCCTCGCCGATTTCCACGAACTGCTCGGGCTGAACGATGTTGTTCAGCTGAACGTGCTTGGTCCAGTAGTGGAAGTGCTCGGTCAGGCGGTACGTCGTGCCCACGTGCGGGAACTCGCTGGGCGAGCCCGCCGAATCCTTGACGGAGTCGAAGATCCGCGTGGCCGGGTTGATGACCGCCAGCTTGTTGTCGGGATACATGGGGTTGTATCCCAGCGGGTTGTCAAAGGCCTCGTAGTGGGTGGGGAACGGTCCCTCGTTCATGCCCTTGCGGGCGAAGAAGCGCGCCACGCCCTCGGGGTTCATGATGAACGGATCGGTGGTCTCCGGCGGCATGGTCGGGCCCATATCGGGCACGTCGGCACCGCCCCAGGCCTTGCCGTTCCAGCGGATCAGCGTGCGCTTGGGATCGAACGGCTGGCCGTTGCGGTCGCAGGAGGCGCGGTTGTAGAGCACGCGGCGGTTGGCCGGCCAGGCCCAGGCCCAGTTCAGCGTGTTGCCGATGCCCGTGGGGTCGCTGTTGTCGCGCCGGGCCATCTGGTTGCCGGACGAGGTCCAGCAGCCGGCCCAGATCCAGCAGCCGCCCATCGTCGTGCCGTCGTCGCGCATCTCGCCGAAGCCGGCCAGCTGCTCGCCGGCCTTGCGGATGAGCTTGGTCGGGTCCTTGGGGTCGAACAGGTCCACCAGCGCGCGGCCGTTGTACTCCTTGGCGATCTCTTCCGAGGTCGGATGATCGGCATGGGCGTAGGGCCACCACAGCTTGGTGATCGGCTCGGGGAACTTGCCGCCGTCCTTCTCATAGGCCTGCTTCAGGCGCAGGTGCAGGGCCGTCATGATGGCAATGTCGGTCTTGGCCTCGCCCGGGGGCTCGGCCGCCTTCCAGTGCCACTGCAGCACGCGCGAGGAGCTGACGACGGCGCCGTCTTCCTCGGCAAAGCAGGTCGTGGGCAGGCGGAACACCTCGGTCTGGATCGATGCCGGATCCACGTCGTTGAACTCGCCGTGGTTCTGCCAGAACTCCGATGTCTCGGTGACCAGCGGGTCCATGATCACCAGGAACTTCAGCTTCTTGAGGCCTTCGCGCACATTGTTGCTGTTCGCAAGGGCCGCCAGCGGGTTGAAGCCCTGGGCGATGTAGCCGTTGATCTTGCCCTGCGCCATCAGGTCGAACACCTGCAGCATGTCGTACTGCCTGTCCAGCTTGGGCAGGTAGTTGAAGGCCCAGTTGTTCTCGGCCGTGGCCGCCGGTCCCCACCAGGCCTTCATCAGGCTCACGTGGAACTTGGGCGTGTTCGACCAGTAGTTCATCTGGCCTGGGCGCATGGCTTTGGGCGTGCGCGCGTCGATGTACTTCTGGTAGTCCTGCTCGCCTTCGTTGGGCAGCGTCAGGTAGCCGGGCAGCGAGGCCGACAGGATGCCCAGGTCCGTCAGGCCCTGGATGTTGGAGTGCCCGCGCAGCGCGTTCATGCCGCCGCCGGCCACGCCGATATTGCCCAGCAGCAGCTGGACCATGGCGCCCGTGCGCAGGATCTGCGCGCCCGTGGTGTGCTGTGTCCAGCCCAGTGCGTACAGGATGGTCGCGACGCGACCCGGTACGGCGGTCGATGCCAGCTTCTCGCACACGTGCAGGAATTTTTCCTTGGGCGTGCCGCAGGCGCTCTCCACCTTCTCGGGCGTGTAGCTGGCGTAGTGGCGCTTGAGCCATTGGTACACGCAGCGCGGATGCTGCAGGCTGGCGTCCACCTTCACGTAGCCGTCGGCGTCGAGCTCATAGTCCCAGCTGGACTTGTCGTATTTGCGTGTCTGCGGGTCGTAGCCCGAGAAGATGCCTTCGTCGAACGCAAACTCCTCCTTCACGATGTACGAGAAGTCGGTGTAGTTCCTCACGTATTCGTGATGGATCTTGTCGTTCGTCAGCAGATAGTTGATCACGCCACCCAGGAACACGATGTCCGAGCCCGACCGGATGGGGGCATAGAAATCGGCCACGGAGGCGGAGCGGTTGAAGCGCGGATCGACCACCATGAAGTGCGCACCGTTGTGCTCCTTCGCTTCGGTCACCCACTTGAAACCGCAGGGATGTGCTTCAGCGGCATTGCCGCCCATGATCAGGATAACGTCCGCGTTCTTGATGTCGACCCAATGGTTCGTCATCGCTCCACGGCCAAACGTCGGGGCAAGACCTGCCACCGTCGGGCCGTGTCAGACACGTGCTTGGTTATCGAGTGCGAGCAGGCCCCAGGAACGGGCAACCTTGTGTGTGACGTAACCGGCTTCGTTGCTGGAGGCCGAGGCGGCCAGCATGCCGGTGGTCAGCCAGCGGTTCACCGTCTGGCCCTTGTCGTTTTGCTCGACGAAGTTCGCGTCGCGATCGTCCTTGAGCAGCTTGGTGATGCGCGTCAGCGCCTCGTCCCAGGACATGCGCTTCCACTCGTTGGAGCCGGGGGCGCGGTACTCGGGGTACTTCAGGCGGTGCGGGCTGTGGACGAAGTCCAGCAGCGAGGCGCCCTTGGGGCACAGCGTGCCGCGGTTGACGGGGTGGTCCGGATCACCCTCGACGTGGATCACCGACAGCTTGGCGTTCTTGACGCCGTCGCTCAGCGAATACATCAGGATGCCGCAGCCTACCGAGCAGTAGGTACAGGTCTGGCGGGTGACCGTGGTGGCGGCCAGCTTGAACTGGCGCACTTCAGCCAGGGCGGCAGTGGGCGAGAAGCCCATCAACGCCAGGCTGGATCCGGCCAGAGTCGAACCAGTCACTTTCATGAACTGGCGTCTGGAGAATTGGACCATGTGGGGTACCTTCTAATAGAAATTGACGCTTGTAAGCAAATTCTACGAGTGCACCCCGGAATCAATCCGGGAAATAACCCTTAATCCTGAGTCGCCCTGTGCGGCATTCGCGCGCAAGCTCCACGCCAGGCCTTGCTGCGCGGGGCTTGCCGGGGCGCCGCCCGGCGGGATCATCAGTTGAAATGATTATCTGGATTCAGGGCTTCGGACATTTTGTTTTATATCAATCCGCCATTCATTGAGTGGATGAATGAGGTCGATGGATCCAGGCTATTGCGCGAATGCGATCCATTTGCACCCATTGAATGCCTGGAAATGGATTTCCGGCCCCCGTCCAGAGGGAGGGGCCGGAGCAGGCTCAGCGTGCCGGCGGGCGCGGATCGTGCGGTGCTTGCTTGAGGTCCATATCATCCGATGCCTGATATTCAGCATGCGCCAAACCTGCCTGGGCAAGTTGGCGGCGCTTTTCCTCATCCTGCACTTGCATGCGCGAGAACATGTCCCAGATCGCCATGAACAGGGCCGCGATCACGGGGCCTATCACAAAACCCGTCAGTCCGAAGAGAGCCATGCCGCCCAGCGTCGAGATCAGCACGATGTAGTCGGGCATCTTCGTGTCCTTGCCCACCAGCAAGGGGCGCAGCACGTTGTCCACCAGTCCGATCACCAGCACGCCGTAGGCGATCAGGATCAGACCCTTGCCCATGGCACCGGTGGCCAGGAAGTAGATGGCCACAGGGGCCCAGATCAGGCCGGCGCCCACGGCGGGCAGCAGCGACAGGAAGGCCATCACCACGCCCCACAGCACGGGCCCCTGGATGCCCAGAATCCAGAAGATCAGCCCGCCCAGCGCGCCCTGGGCGGCCGCCACGGCCAGGTTCCCCTTGACGGTGGCACGGATCACGGTGGTGAACTTGCTCGACAGTTCGGCCTTGTGGTCGGCCTGCAGCGGAATCGCCATGCGGATGCGCTGGGTCAGGTCACGGCCGTCGCGCAGCAGGAAAAACAGCAGGTACAGCATCACGCAAAAGCCCACCAGGAAGCCGAACGTGTTCTGGCCTATGCCCAGCGCCTTGGTGGCGGCCAGCTTGGAGGCCTGCATGGCGATGCTGGACAGCTTGTCCTGCAGCTCGGCCAGCGAACCCAGGTGCAACCGCTCCAGCCAGGGTGTGACCCAGGAGGGCAGGGCGTCCATGATCTGTTGCAAATAGGTGCCTGCATCCAGGTTGCCGCTGTTGACGCGCTCATAGATCAACGAGGCCTCGCGCACCAGGGAGGCGCCGATCAGCGCCAGCGGCAGGATGGCCACGACCAGGCACAGCAGCAGGGTGGACAGGGCGGCGAGATTGGTGCGCCGGGGCATGCGCGCCAGCAGGCGCCGGTGCAGCGGCGAGAACAGGATGGCCAGGGCGACGCCCCAGAAGATGGCCCCCATGAATTCCCAGAGCACGGCACCGAAGCCGATGGTCGCCGCGATCAGCAGCAGCATGAAAGTGCGTTTGTGTAAGGGCAGCAGGTTCATCTGTCGGTCCGTTCGGAAGATGCGCCAATGTACGCGACTGCGGGAACTCCCGGAGGGTCCAGGTAATCGCTTGGTAACTGCCCTGCTGCGATGTTTGAACGGTGGCACAATGGCGGTCGCAACCAGGCCCTTCCCCAGCCACAGTCGCATCCGCCAATCGGTACAGCCGTGTCGCGGAAGGTTCTACAAACCAGCTAATGCCTCCTTCAGGGAGGCGGAGGTCAGCGCAATATGAGCGATCAGACGTCGGTCTACCAAGCCTATCAAGGCAATACTTACCTCTTCGGCGGCAATGCCCCCTACGTCGAAGAAATGTACGAGAACTACCTGGCCAACCCCGGTAGCGTGCCGGATTCCTGGCGCGAGTACTTTGATGCACTGCAACATGTGCCCGCAGTCGACGGCACGGACTCCAAGGACGTCCCGCACCAGCCCGTCATCAACGCTTTCGCCGAGCGCGCCAAGCAAGGCGGCACCAAGGTGGTCGTGGCCTCCGGCGCCGACTCCGAGCTGGGCCGCAAGCGCACCGCCGTCCAGCAACTGATCGCCGCCTACCGCAATGTCGGCGCACGCTGGGCCGATCTCGATCCCCTCAAGCGCACCGAGCGCCCCGAAATTCCCGAGCTGGAGCCGTCGTTCTACGGCTTCACCGATGCCGACCAGGAAACGGTGTTCAACACGAGCAACACCTTCTTCGGCAAGGAAAGCATGTCGCTGCGCGAGCTGATGAACGCGCTGCGCGAGACCTACTGCGGCACCCTGGGCACCGAGTACATGTATGCCACCGACCAGACGCAAAAGCGCTGGTGGCAGCAAAAGCTGGAAACCAGCCGTACCAAGCCCAGCTTTGACGCCAGCCAGAAAAAGCGCATCCTCGACCGCCTGACGGCTGCCGAAGGCCTGGAACGCTACCTGCACACCAAGTACGTCGGCCAAAAGCGCTTCTCGCTGGAAGGTGGCGAAAGCTTCATCGTCGCCATGGACGAGCTGATCAACGCTGCCGGCCAGAAGGGCGTGCAGGAAGTCGTGATCGGCATGGCCCACCGCGGCCGCCTGAACGTGCTGGTCAACACCCTGGGCAAGATGCCCAAGGACCTGTTCGCCGAGTTCGATCACACCGCTCCCGAAGATCTGCCCTCGGGCGACGTGAAGTACCACCAGGGCTTCAGCTCCGATGTGTCCACCGCTGGCGGCCCTGTCCACCTGTCGCTGGCCTTCAATCCCTCGCACCTGGAAATCGTCAACCCCGTGGTCGAAGGCTCGGTGCGCTCGCGCATGGACCGCCGCGACGACCCGCACGGCAAGCAGGTGCTGCCCGTGCTGGTGCACGGCGATGCCGCCTTTGCCGGCCAGGGCGTGAACCAGGAAACCCTGGCGCTGGCCCAGACCCGTGGCTACACCACGGGCGGCACGGTGCACATCATCATCAACAACCAGATCGGCTTCACCACCTCCGATCCGCGCGATACCCGCTCCACGCTGTACTGCACCGACATCGTCAAGATGATCGAGTCGCCCGTGCTGCACGTGAACGGCGATGATCCGGAAGCCGTGGCACTGGCCGTGCAGCTGGCGCTGGAATTCCGCATGGAATTCTCCAAGGACGTGGTCGTGGACATCGTCTGCTTCCGCAAGCTGGGCCACAACGAGCAGGACACGCCTGCCCTGACCCAGCCGCTGATGTACAAGAAGATCGGCGCCCACCCCGGCACCCGCAAGCTGTACGCCGACAAGCTGGCCACGCAAGGCCTGGGCGAATCGCTGGGCGACGATATGGCCAAGGCCTACCGCGCCGCCATGGACGAAGGCCGCCACACCGTGGACCCGGTGCTGACGAACTTCAAGAGCAAGTACGCCGTGGACTGGAGCCCGTTCCTGGGCAAGACCTGGACCGACGCTGGCGACACCGCCATCCCGCTGACCGAATGGAAGCGCCTGGCCGAACGCATCACCACGATCCCCGAGACCGTGACCCCGCACGCGCTGGTCAAGAAGGTCTATGACGACCGCGCAGCCATGGGCCGCGGCGATGTCAACGTGGACTGGGGCATGGGCGAGCACATGGCCTTCGCATCGCTGGTCGCATCGGGCTACCCCGTGCGCCTGTCGGGCGAGGACTGCGGCCGCGGCACCTTCACCCACCGCCACTCGGTCATCCATGACCAAAAGCGTGAAAAGTGGAGCGAAGGCACCTACATCCCGCTGCAGAACGTGGCCGACAGCCAGGCTCCGTTCACCGTCATCGACTCCATCCTGTCCGAAGAGGCCGTGCTGGGCTTCGAGTACGGCTATGCGTCGAACGATCCCAACACCCTGGTGATCTGGGAAGCCCAGTTCGGCGACTTCGCCAACGGCGCCCAGGTGGTGATCGACCAGTTCATCGCCTCCGGTGAAGTCAAGTGGGGTCGCATCAATGGCCTGACGCTGATGCTGCCGCACGGCTATGAAGGCCAGGGCCCCGAGCACAGCTCGGCACGCCTGGAGCGCTTCATGCAGCTGGCCGCCGACGCCAACATGCAGATCGTGCAGCCCACCACGGCCAGCCAGATCTTCCACGTGCTGCGCCGCCAGATGGTGCGCCCGCTGCGCAAGCCGCTGGTCATCATGACCCCCAAGTCGCTGCTGCGCAACAAGGATGCGACCTCGCCGCTGTCCGAGTTCACCAGCGGTGGTTTCCAGACCGTGATCCCCGAGCAGGACGAAGCCGTCGTGAAGAACGCGGCCAAGGTCAAGCGCGTGATCGCATGCTCGGGCAAGGTCTACTACGACCTGGTCAAGAAGCGCGCCGAGAAGGAAAGCAAGGACGTCGCCATCATCCGCGTCGAACAGCTGTACCCCTTCCCGCACAAGGCCTTCGCCGCTGAACTCAAGAAGTTCGGCAACGCCACCGAGATCGTCTGGTGCCAGGACGAGCCGCAGAACCAGGGCGCCTGGTTCTTCGTGCAGCACTACATCCACGAGAACATGCTCGATGGCCAGAAGCTGGGCTACTCCGGCCGCGCTGCCTCGGCATCGCCCGCCGTGGGTTACGCACACCTGCACCAGGAGCAGCAAAAGGCCCTGGTGGAAGGCGCGTTCTCCAAGCTCAAGGGTTTTGTCCTGAACAAGTAAGGCAGCCCCCACCCGCTACGTATCAGTACAGAACACTTTTGGAAAGAATCACAAATGGCTATCGTTGAAGTCAAAGTTCCCCAGCTGTCCGAGTCCATCGCTGAGGCCACCATGCTGACCTGGAAGAAGAAGGCCGGCGAAGCGGTTGCAATCGATGAGATCCTCATCGAAATCGAAACCGACAAGGTCGTGCTCGAAGTGCCCGCACCCGCCGCTGGCGTGCTGGCCGAGATCGTGCAAGGTGACGGCGCCACCGTGGTGGCCGAGCAGCTGATCGCCAAGATCGACACCGAAGGCGTGGCCGGCGTGGCCGCTGCCGCTCCTGCTGCAGCCGCCGCTCCCGCTGCTGCAGCGCCTGCTGCTGCTCCCGCCGCTGCTGCTGCCACTGGCGGCAGCAAGGGCGATGTCGCCATGCCCGCCGCTGCCAAGCTGCTGGCAGAGAACAACCTGTCGGCCGCCAACGTGGCTGGTTCCGGCAAGGATGGCCGCGTGACCAAGGGCGACGCCCTGGCCGCCGTCAAGGGCGGCGTGCAGTCCACGGCTGCCGTCATCCCCACCGGCGTGCCCACCAAGGCGCTGCCCCAGGTGTCGGCTCCCGCTGCCAAGGAAGACCTCAGCGGCCGTCCTGAGCAGCGCGTGCCCATGAGCCGCCTGCGTGCCCGCGTGGCCGAGCGCCTGCTGCAGTCGCAGTCCACCAACGCCATCCTGACCACGTTCAACGAAGTGAACATGGCCCCGGTGATGGATCTGCGCAAGAAGTTCCAGGACGCCTTCACCAAGGAACACGGCACCAAGCTGGGCTTCATGTCCTTCTTCGTCAAGGCGGCAGTGCACGCCCTGAAGAAGTACCCCGTGCTCAATGCTTCCGTGGACGGCAACGACATCGTCTACCACGGCTACTTCGACATCGGTATCGCCGTGGGTTCGCCCCGTGGCCTGGTGGTGCCCATCCTGCGCAATGCAGACCAGATGAGCTTCGCCGACATCGAAAAGAAGATTGCCGAATTCGGCAAGAAGGCGGCAGACGGCAAGCTGGGCATTGAAGACATGACCGGCGGCACCTTCTCCATCTCCAACGGCGGCACCTTCGGCTCGATGATGTCCACCCCCATCATCAACCCGCCCCAGTCGGCCATCCTGGGCGTGCACGCCACCAAGGACCGCGCCATGGTCGAGAACGGCCAGGTCGTGGTCCGCCCGATGAACTATCTGGCCATGTCCTATGACCACCGCATCATCGACGGCCGCGAAGCCGTGCTGGGCCTGGTGGCCATGAAGGACGCGCTGGAAGATCCTTCGCGCCTGCTGTTCGACCTGTAATTCCACAGGGTTCGACACGACGAAAACCCACCCTTGGCCGCGTGCCCTGCGGTGGGTTTTTTCATGCATCACAGACAAGAGATTCCTGAAATGAGCAAGCAATTCGACGTCATCGTCATCGGCGCGGGCCCTGGCGGCTACATCGCCGCCATCCGTGCCGCACAACTGGGCTTCAACGTGGCCTGTATCGACGAGTGGAAGAACGCCGCGGGCGGCGCCGCTCCGGGCGGCACCTGCACCAACGTGGGCTGCATTCCCTCCAAGGCCCTGCTGCAGTCGTCCGAGCACTTCGAGCACGCCAATCTGCACTTTGCCGACCATGGCATCTCCACCGGCAAGGTCGAGATGGACGTGGCCAAGATGATCGCCCGCAAGGATGCGGTCGTGAAGCAGAACAACGACGGCATCCTGTACCTGTTCAAGAAGAACAAGGTCACCTTCTTCCACGGCCGTGGCTCGTTCGTCAAGGCGGTCGAGGGCGGCTACGAGATCAAGGTTGCCGGCAAGGAAGAGGAGGTGCTGACGGGCAAGCAGATCGTGGTCGCCACGGGCTCCAGCGCCCGCGCGCTGCCCGGCGTGCCCTTCGATGAAGAGAACATCCTGTCCAACGACGGCGCCCTGCGCCTGGGCAAGGCCCCCAAGAAGCTGGCCCTGATCGGCGCTGGCGTGATCGGCCTGGAAATGGGCTCGGTCTGGCGCCGCCTGGGCACGGAAGTGGTCGTGCTCGAAGGCATGGACAAGTTCCTGTCCGCCGTGGACGAGCAGATCGCCAAGGAAGCCAAGAAGGCGTTCGACAAGCAGGGCCTGAAGATCGAGCTGGGCGTGAAGATCGGCGAAATCAAGAGCGGCAAGAAGGGCGTGTCCATCGCCTACACCAACGCCAAGGGTGAAGCCCAGGCGCTGGAGGCCGACAAGCTGATCATCTCCATCGGCCGCACCGCCAACACGGCCGGCCTCAATGCCGAGGCCGTGGGCCTGGCACTGGACGAGCGCGGCTGCGTCGTGGTCGATGACGACTGCAAGACCAGCCTGCCCGGCGTCTGGGCCGTGGGCGACGTGGTGCGCGGCCCGATGCTGGCGCACAAGGCCGAGGAAGAGGCCGTGGCCGTGGCCGAGCGCATTGCCGGCCAGCATGGCCATGTGAACTTCGGCACCATTCCCTGGGTGATCTACACCAGCCCCGAAATCGCATGGGTGGGCCGCACCGAGCAGCAACTGAAGGAGCAGGGCGTCAAGTACAAGGCTGGCACCTTCCCCTTCCTGGCCAACGGCCGTGCGCGCGCCCTGGGCGACACCACGGGCATGGTCAAGTTCCTGGCCGATGCCGAGACCGACGAAATCCTGGGCGTGCACATGGTCGGCCCCATGGTCTCGGAGCTGATCTCCGAAGCCGTGGTCGCCATGGAGTTCAAGGCATCGAGCGAAGACATCGCCCGCATCTGCCATGCCCACCCCTCGCTGTCCGAGGCCACCAAGGAAGCGGCCCTCGCCGTCGACAAGCGCACTCTGAATTTCTGAGTGCCAGGCTAGCCATCTAGCCCAAGCCAAAGACCTGAAAGCGCTTGCCCTGCAAGCGTTTTCAGCTTCTGAATACATAGCGAATGGTTGATGCTGCATGAGCGTTTCAGTGCGAGAGGCCTACGAGGCCGAACTGGTAGCCAAGGGCTTTCACAGTGATCCTGCGCAGTTGCGCGCCGTCGAGGCGCTGCAGCGCTGTGCCGACGACTGGGCGGTCTACCGCCAGCGCCGCTCCAACGCCTTCAAGAAGCTCATCAACCATCCCGAGATTCCCCGTGGCGTCTACATGTACGGCGGGGTGGGGCGCGGCAAGAGCTTTCTCATGGACTGCTTCTTCAACGCCGTGCCGCTCAGGCGCAAGGTGCGTCTGCATTTCCACGAATTCATGCGCGAGGTCCACCGCGAGCTCGCCGTGCTGCAGGGCACGCAGAACCCGCTGGACGTGCTGGGTGCGCGCATCTCCAAGAAGTACAAGCTGATCTGCTTCGACGAATTCCACGTGGCCGACATCACGGACGCGATGATCCTGCACCGGCTGCTGGTCTCGCTGTTCGCCAACGGCGTGGGCTTTGTCACCACCTCCAACTTCAAGCCCGACGAGCTGTACCCGGGCGGCCTGCACCGCGACCGCATCCTGCCGGCCATCGACCTGCTCAACGAGCGCATGGAAGTCGTCAACGTGGACAACGGCACGGACTACCGCCGCCGCACGCTGGAAAACGCCCGGCTCTATCACACGCCCCTGGGTGCCGAGGCCGATGCGGCCATGACCGAAACCTTCGTCAAGCTGGCCGAAGTCAAGGACGAAGACCCCGTGCTGCACATCGAGGCGCGCGAGATCCGTGCGCGCCGCCGCGCCGGTGGCGTGGTCTGGTTCGACTTCCGCGAGCTGTGCGGCGGCCCGCGCTCGCAGAACGACTACCTGGAGATCGCGAGCCAGTTCCACACCGTGCTTCTGTCCGACGTGCCCTATATGCCGGTCAACATGGCATCGCCCGCGCGGCGCTTCACCTGGCTGGTGGACGTGTTGTACGACCGCAGGGTCAAGCTGGTCATCTCGGCCGCCGTGCCGCCCGAGCAGCTTTACACTGAGGGCCCGCTGGCCCATGAGTTCCCCCGTACCGTATCGCGCCTGAACGAGATGCAGTCCAAGGAATTCCTGGCGCTGGAGCGCCGTGTGGTGGACACCAGCCTGACCTGAGGCCGGTCCCGGCCGCTGGCGTCGTTTGCCGGACCTGTACATGCTGAAACTGCCTACCTCTGCTTTCGCCCTTTTGAAGAAACTGCCCGCTCCTATGGGCGCTGCGCTGGCCTGCCTTGTGCTGGCCGGCCCGGCCATGGCTGCGGAGGCTGGCGCGGATAGCGATGCCGATGCGCGGCAGGAGCGCGCCCAGGCTGCAAAGCAGGTCCAGGCCGAGCGCAAGGCCGCACGCGCCGAGATCGCGGCCCAGCGTGCCGTCATCGACAGGCGGCGCACGGCCCTGGAGTCCGAGTGCTACCAGCGCTTTGCCGTGGAAGACTGCCTCAGGCAGGCGCGCGAAGAGGCCCGTGAGCAGGACAAGCCGCTGCGCGAACGCGAGCTGCAGATCAACGACGAGGAGCGCAAGGAGCGCGCCGCCCAGCGCCTTGAGGATATCGAGGCCAAGAAGGCGCAGAAGGCCGCCTCGTCCATGCAAGCCAAGGAGCGGCCACCGGCCGCCCAGCGCGACACCCAGGCCATCAGGGCCCAGCGTGCCCAGGACGCACAGCAGCGCGCAGCCCAGCAGGCCAGCCACCAGCGTGATCGCCAGGCGCAGATCGAGCAGCGCGAGTCTGCGCAGGAGCAGGAGCGGCGAGCTGCCGCCCGCGCCCAGTTCGAGGCCAAGCAAAAAGAGGCTGCCGAGCGCAAGGCCCGCGCCGCCGATGCCGCCCGTGAACGCGGCCCGCAGGCAGCGCCACTGCCTGCGCCTCCCGCGCCCTGAGTCCGGTGGTCAGGCCGTCACCGGCTCCAGTGCCTCGAGCTTGAGCACCACCAGCGACAGGTTGTCACCCCCGCCCTGGGCGCGCACGCGTGCCTTGTCGATCAGGAATTCCGTGGCCTCGCGCGGCGTGAGCGCGTTGAGCACGGTGCCCAGTTCCTCCGCCGTGTAGTAGTGCCAGACGCCGTCGCTGCAGGCCATGAGCGTGGTGCCCGGGTGCACGTGCTCGATCACGTGGTGGCTCATGGGCGGCTCGGCCTCGGTGCCCAGGCAGCCCAGCAGGATGTTGGACTTGGGGTGCACATGGGCCTCGAATTCAGTGAGTTCTCCCCTGTCCACCAGGGACTGGACGTAGGAGTGGTCCTTGGTGCGGTGGACCATGGTCGCGCCCTGGTAGTGGTAGATGCGCGAATCGCCCGAATGCACCCAGTGGCAGCGGCCCTGGGGCAGCAGCACGAAGGCGGCAATGGTGCTGTGCGGCTCCTGCTCGGCCGAAATGGCCGTCAGCCGGATCACCATGTGCGACTCGTGGACGATGCTCTCCAGCAGCGCCGTGCAGTCTTCCTTGCCCGGCTCGAAGCGCTCGAACAGCTGGCGCGCCGTGAGCATGACCTGGTCGGAGGCCTTGCGCCCGCCACTGCGCCCGCCCATGCCGTCGGCCAGCACGCCCAGCAGGCAGCCGTGTACATAGGGGTGGGCCATGAGCATCACCTGGTCTTGCTGGTATTGCCTGTCACCGCGATGGATGCCTGTGGCGGCTTGGAGTCGGTACGCTGGCTGCATGGTCTCTGGTTTGGTGGGCTCTTGGGGCGGTGGATGGGCACACCAATGTCATGGCGCATATTATCGGAGCACCGTCCCCGGCGCTGGCCCGCCGCACCCCGGCGGCGCTCTCTTTTTCAACAAACGGACCCGCCCTTTGCATTCCCTGACCGCCGCCGTGCAGGCGGCCTTCGCGCCGCAAGGCCTGCTGTCGCGCGCCGAGGCGCTATTCCTGCCGCGTGAGGGGCAGACCCGCATGGCCCTGGCCGTGGCCCAGGCCATAGAGCAGCGCCAGACCCTGGTGGTCGAGGCCGGCACGGGCGTGGGCAAGACCTATGCCTACCTGGTGCCGGCCCTGCTCAGCGGCCAGCGCGTGCTGGTGTCCACGGCCACGCGCGCGCTGCAGGATCAGCTGTATGCCCGCGATCTGCCGCGCCTCGTTGCCGCGTTGGGCATGCCGCTGCGCATGGCGCGCCTCAAGGGCCGCAGCGCCTACCTGTGCATGGAGCGGCTGGAGCGTGTGCGCCAGGGCCGCACGGCGCCGCAGGACCCGCAGGTGCTGCGCAGCGTGGCCCTGGTCGAGCGATGGGCACGCACCACGCGCACGGGCGACCTGGGCGAGTTGCCCGCGCTGGATGAGCGATCGCCCGCGCTGCCCCTGGTCACTTCCACACGCGACAATTGCCTGGGTTCCGACTGCCCGCATTGGCAGGACTGCCATGTCAACGTGGCCCGCCGCGCTGCGCTGGAGGCCGACGTGGTGGTCATCAACCACCACCTGATGTTTGCCGACCTGGATGTGCGCGAGTCGGGCGTGGCCCAGTTGCTGCCCAGCGTGGGCGTGGTCGTGGTGGACGAGGCCCACCAGCTCAACGACACCGGCGTGCAGTTCGCGGGCCAGAGCCTGTCGGGCCAGCAACTGACGGGCTATGCCCGCGATGTGCTGCGCGCCGGCCAGGAACTGGCGCGCGGCATGGCCGACTGGATGCAGCTTTCGGCACGTGTGGAGCAGGCCTTGCGCGAGCTGCGCCTGGCGGCAGGCAAGCCCCCGGTGGGCGGGCGCCTGCCCTGGCAGGGCGTGACGCCGCAGGGGTTGGACGCGCAGCGCTGGCGCACCGCCCTGGTCACACTGGGGCGTAGCCTGCGGGCATTGCTGGAACCGCTGGTGCAACTGCAGGTCAGCGACCCCGAACTGCGCAGGCTGTTCGAGCGCGGCAACGAGCTGCTGCGGCGCCTGGCCACCTTTGCCGCCGCCGCCGTGCAGGACACGGTGCGCTGGCTGGAGCTGGGCAGCCAGCAGATGCGCATGCTGGAGTCTCCGCTGACCATTGCGCACATCATGCGCACGCGGCTGCTGGGGTTGACGCAGGGGCAGAAGGGATCGGAGGACCAGGAGCGAGAGGATGCACAGCCCGAGCCCGAGACACAAGCACAGGAAGAAGGCGCGCCCGCGCCCGTTCCCGAAGCTGCAGGCCTGCCTCGGCAGCCATCGGGCACCGCGTGGATCTTCACCTCGGCCACGCTGGGTGACGACGAGCGCCTGAGCTGGTTCACCGAGCCCTGTGGCCTGCGCGAGGCCCAGGTGCTGCGCGTGGACAGTCCCTTTGACTACGCGCGGCAGGCAGCGCTTTACGTGCCCCGGCCCTTTGCCCAGGCCGGCAGTGCCACGCACAGCACCGAGGTGGCGCGCCTGGCGCTGGATGCCGCCCAGCGCCTGGGCGGGCGCACGCTGGTGCTGACGACCACGCTGCGGGCGCTGCACGCCATAGGCGATGCGCTGCAGCAGTCGCTGGGGCTGTTTGGTGAACTGGATGTGCTGGTCCAGGGGCAGGCGCCCAAGCTGGCCTTGATCGAGCGCTTTATCGCGGCCGGAGAAGGCAAGGAAGGCACGCAAGGCGGGGAAGGCGCGGGCGCGAGCCCGGGGCGGGGCTGCATTCTCGTGGCCTCGGCCACTTTCTGGGAGGGGGTGGACCTGCCGGGCGATGCGCTGCAGCTGGTGGTCATCGACAAGCTGCCGTTTCCGCCGCCCGACGATCCGCTGGTCGAGGCGCGTTCGCGCAGTCTGGAATCCGTGGGGCGTCAGGCCTTTGCCGACTACATGCTGCCCGAGGCCGCCATGGCGCTCAAGCAGGGCGCTGGCCGCCTGATCCGGCGCGAGACGGATCGCGGCGTGCTCGTGGTCTGTGATTCCCGGTTGGCCACCATGGGTTACGGGCGGCGGCTGCGTGCCGCGCTGCCGCCCATGCGGACTCTGGTGGACGAGGCGGCCTTCGTTCAGGCCCTGCAGGCGCTGGCGCAGCCTGCGCCGCAGATCACCACAGCTTCCACCACGACTTCTGCTTTGCCGTGAGGTCCTGGTCGGACTCCTGGCCGTAGGAGGCGGTCAGCACGCGTTGCGCGTCGTCGCGCAACTGCGTCATGCCCAGGGCGTCGTATGAATTCACCAGGATCTGCATGGCCTCGCGCACGGCGGGCACGCCCTGGTAGTCCTTGACGGCCGTCTGCGCGCGCGCGATGGCGGCCACGTAGGCGCCGCGTCCGTAGTAGTAGCGGGCCACATGCACTTCGTACTGCGCCAGAGAGTTGACGATGTACTGCATGCGCAGCCGCGAATCCTCGGCGTAGCGCGACTCGGGGAAGCGCGTCACCAGTTCGCGGAAGGACTCGAAGGAGTCCTTGGCGGCCTTCTGGTCACGCTCGGACAGATCCTGGCGCGACAGCCAGGAGAACATGCCCAGGTTGTCATTGAAGTTGACCAGGCCCTTCAGGTAGAGGGCGTAGTCGGTGGCGGGGCTGGCCGGATGCAGCTTCAGGAAGCGGTCCAGCGTGGCGGTGGCCTGGATCTTGTCGCCGCTCTTGTACTGGGCATAGGCCTTGTCGAGCTGGGCCTGCTGGGCCAGGGGCGTGCCGGCGGCACGGCCTTCGAGCTTCTCGAACAGCGGAACGGCCTTGTCGAACGCGCCGGAGGCGGCTTCGTCGCGGGCCTCGGTGTAGATGCGGTCCGGGGTCCACTTGGCAGTAGGGTCTTGCTGCGTACTGGAGCAGGCTGTCAGAACGCCTGCGACCAGCATGGCGGGAACGATGGACAGGGGAATACGCTGCATGGTGGACGTTTCTCGGGCAATCGAAGGGCGGTGAGAGGGTTGGCGGGCAGGGACGCGGGCCGCGCTGAGGGGGCTGCACAAAGCCTGATTTTCCCGCAACCGGGCCGAAGCATTGTAACGGCCTGCGATGACCGCCCCGCAGGCGGGGGCGGCGGCAAAGGCAAGGCCGTGAACGGGTCCCGGCCTTGCGGAGCTTTCTACAATGGCGCCCATATGTTTGTCCATTTGCGCCTGCACACCGAATTCTCCGTCGTGGACGGAACCAACCGCATCAATGCCGTCGTCAAGGCCGCCGCCGAGGACGGGCAGGTCGCACTGGCCGTCACAGACTTCAACAACCTGTTTGGTGGCGTCAAGTTCTACCGTGAAGGGCGGGCCAAGGGCGTCAAGCCCGTGCTGGGCGCGGAAATCCAGATCGAAGGCGAGAACGGCGCCGCCGTCTCGCGCATCATCGTGCTGGTGCAAAGCCCGCTGGGCTACCACAACCTGTCCGAACTGCTGGCCCGTGGCTGGACCCGCAACGTGGTCAAGGGCCAGGCCGTGCACACCTGGGCCTGGCTGCAGGAGCTGGGCGAGGGGCTGATCGTGCTGGCCGGTGCCCAGGCCGGCCCCGTGGGCCAGGCGCTGATGCGCGGCGACGAGGCCGGCGCAGCCGCCGTGGCCCAGCGGCTGGCAGGCATGTTCCCGCACCGCTTCTTCATCGAACTGCAGCGCGCCGGCCGCCAGGACGATGAGGCGCACGTGCTGGCTGCCGTGCAACTGGCCGAGCGGCTGAACCTGCCCGTGGTGGCCACGCATCCCATCCAGTTCTTCGGCCCCGACGACTACGAGTCCCACGAAGCGCGCGTGTGCATCGCCGAGGGTGAGATCCTGGCCAATCCGAAGCGCGTGCGCCGCTTCACGCGCGACCAGCATTTCAAGACCGCCGCGCAGATGCAGGCGCTGTTCGCCGACATTCCCAGCGCCATTGCCAACACCGTGGAAATCGCGCGCCGCTGCAGCCTGACCCTGGTGCTGGGCAAGCCGCAGCTGCCCAATTTCCCCGTGCCTGACGGCATGACCATGGACGAGTTCTTCCGCAGCGAATCCTTCAACGGCCTGGAAGACCGTCTGACCCATCTGTATCCCGATCCCGCCAAGCGCGAGGCGCAGCGTCCGCGCTACGTGGAACGGCTGGAATTCGAGATCGGCACCATCCTCAAGATGGGCTTTCCGGGCTACTTCCTCATCGTGGGCGACTTCATCAAGTGGGCCAAGCTCAACGGCTGCCCCGTGGGGCCGGGCCGCGGATCGGGAGCGGGCTCGCTGGTGGCCTACGTGCTCAAGATCACGGACCTGGACCCGCTGGAATACAACCTGCTGTTCGAGCGCTTCCTGAACCCCGAGCGCGTGTCCATGCCCGACTTCGACGTGGACTTCTGCCAGGCCAACCGCGACCGCGTCATCGACTATGTGAAGCAGCTCTACGGCCGCGACGCCGTCAGCCAGATCGCCACCTTCGGCACCATGGCCGCGCGCGCGGCCATCCGCGACGTGGGCCGCGTGCTGGACATGAGCTACACCTTCTGCGACGGCATCTCCAAGCTCATTCCCAACAAGCCGGGCCTGCACGTCACGCTCAAATACCCGCCCAACCCGAAGAAGGAGGGCGACAAGTACACCTACGCCATCGAGGCCGAGCCCATGCTGGCCGAGCGCATCGAAAAAGAAGAAGACGTCAAGACCCTGATCGAAATGGCCCAGAAGCTCGAAGGCATGACTCGCAACATCGGCATGCACGCGGGCGGCGTGGTGATCGCTCCGGGCAAGCTCGCCGACTTCTGCCCGCTGTACCAGCAGCCGGGCAGCGACTCGGCCGTGGCCATGTACGACAAGGACGATGTGGAGGCCGTGGGCCTGGTGAAGTTCGACTTTCTGGGCCTAGCCACGCTGACCATCCTGGAGATCGCGCGCGAGTTCATCATCAAGCGCCACAAGGGCCAGGAGAACTTCGCCTTCGAGAACATCCCGCTGGACGATGCGCGCACCTACCACCTGTTCTCCGAGGGCAAGACCGAAGCCGTGTTCCAGTTTGAATCGCGCGGCATGCAGGGCATGCTGCGCGACGCCAAGCCCAGCCGCCTGGAAGACCTGATCGCACTGAACGCGCTGTACCGTCCGGGCCCCATGGACCTGATCCCCAGCTTCGTCGCGCGCAAGCACGGCAAGGAAGTGGTGGAGTACCCGCACCCGCTGGTCGAGCAGGTGCTGGCCGAGACCTACGGCATCATGGTCTACCAGGAGCAGGTGATGCAGACCGCCCAGGTGCTGGGCGGCTATTCGCTGGGCGGCGCCGACCTCTTGCGCCGAGCCATGGGCAAGAAGAAGGTCGAGGAAATGGTCATGCACCGCGGGATCTTCCGCGAGGGCGCGGCCAAGCAGGGCATCAGCGAGGACAAGGCCGATGAGGTCTTCGACCTGATGGAGAAGTTCGCGGGCTACGGCTTCAACAAGTCGCACGCCGCCGCCTACTCGCTGCTGGCCTACCACACGGCCTGGCTCAAGGTGCACTACACGGCCGAGTTCTACTGCGGGAACATGACCGTGGAAATGGACAACACCGACAAGCTCAAGGTGTTGTACGAGGACGCGCTCAAGATGGGCATCAGCTTCGAGCCGCCGGACGTCAACCGCGGCATGTACCGATTCGAGCCCGTCACCGACAAGGTCATCCGCTACGGCCTGGGCGCCATCAAGGGCACGGGCCAGCAGGCCATCGAGGCCATCGTTGCGGCGCGCGAAGGCCGCGGCGTGGGGCCGCGCGGCGCCGACAAGGGACCTTTCAAGAGCCTGGCCGACTTCTGCGTGCGCGTGGACCGCACGCGCCTGAACAAGCGCACGCTGGAAGCCCTGATCAAGGGCGGCGCCTTCGACGCCATCGAGCTCAACCGGGCGTCGCTGGTGGCCTCCATCGACCATGCCTTCGAGTTCGGCAACAAGACGCTGGCCAATGCCAACCAGGGCGGGCTGTTCGACATGATGGGCGATGACGCCGTGGGCTCCAGCACCCAGGAGCCGCCTCTGGTCGAGGCACTGCCCTGGGGCGTGAAGGAGCGGCTGACCCAGGAAAAGACGGCGGTGGGCTTCTACCTCTCGGGCCACCTGTTCGACGAGGTCGAGAAAGAGGTGCGCCGCTTCGTGCGCACGCCCCTGGCCGAGCTGCGCGACAGCCGCGAGCCCCAGACGCTGGCCGGCATCATCAGCGACTTCCGCGCCATCAACGGCCAGCGAGGGCGGCTGGGCCTGTTCAAGATTGACGATGGCTCGGGCGTGATCGAGGCCTCGGTGGACGAGAACACGCTCAACACCTACCGCGAACTGCTCAAGGACGATGAATTCGTCGTCATCACCGGGCGCCTGCAGCTCGACCATTTCAGCGGCGGCCTGCGCATGAAGGCCCAGCAGCTGTGGAATCTGGCAGACGCGCGCTGCCGCTTTGCGCGCTACCTGCAGGTCAGCGTGGGCGAGAAGATGCCTGACGTGCTTGGCCTGCTGCGCCAGTTCCCCGCCGTGGTGGAGCAGGGCGAGCACGGCGAGCTGCAGCGCGGCATGAAAGTGCGCCTGGGGCTGGTCTGCGAGGACGAGCGCGGCTCGGCCAGCTGTGAGCTGGCGTTGGGCGATGCAAGCCGCTTCTATCCCAGCGATGCGGCCCTGGCGGCCTGGTACGCCCAGGCCGGCAGTGCCCAGGTCAAGGTGGTCTACGAATAACCCGCAAGGTGGCGCAGCGCCCGATGGCGGCGAGCAGGCACTGCTTTGGTGCGTGCTTGCCGGCCCGGGCGGGCACCGCGCTTGAATTCTTCAGGCATGCCTCGCATATCCCTTCCGGAAAACAGTGGCTCCGATGGCTAGAATGATTTTCATGGCAACCCAACCCCCTTCGATCCCTCCTGCCATCCCTACAGTGCGGCCCGTGTCCGACGATGACGGCGCCGTGGTGCTGGAGCGGCGACGCCAGCGCGTCCAGCCGCCGCAGATGTACCAGGTCGTGATGCTCAACGATGACTTCACGCCCATGGAATTCGTCATCATCGTCCTGCAGGAACTCTTCGGTAAGGACCGCGAAACGGCCACCCAGATCATGCTCAAGATCCATCTGGATGGCCGCGGCGTCTGCGGCGTGTACTCGCGCGACGTGGCGGCCACCAAGGTCGAACAGGTGCTGCAGGCGGCCCAGAAGGCAGGCCATCCGTTGCAGGCGATGTTCGAGCCTGTTGAATAAACCCGGGCCGCCCTGATTTATGGTTGCAGTCAATAATCCCCAGCAAGCGAAAAGGAGTCATCAATGATCGCCCAGGAACTGGAAGTCAGCTTGCACATGGCCTTTGTCGAAGCGCGCCAGCAGCGCCACGAGTTCATCACCGTGGAACACCTGCTGCTGGCCCTGCTGGACAACCCCAGTGCAGCGGAAGTGCTGCGCGCCTGCTCAGCCAACATCGATGACCTGCGCTCGGCCCTGTCCAACTTCATCAAGGACAACACGCCCCAGGTGGCAGGCTCCGATGAGGTGGACACACAGCCCACGCTGGGTTTCCAGCGTGTGATTCAGCGCGCCATCATGCATGTGCAATCCACCGGCAACGGCAAGAAGGAAGTCACGGGCGCCAACGTGCTCGTGGCCATCTTCGGCGAGAAGGATTCGCACGCCGTCTACTACCTGCACCAGCAGGGCGTGACGCGTCTGGACGTGGTCAATTTCATTGCCCACGGCATCAAGAAGGGCGAACCGCCCGAGCCCGCCAAGGCCGAAAACCCTGCCGAGTCCGAAGAGGGCGCCGGTGGCGAGCGCAACGAAAAGGCTTCGCCCCTGGAGCAGTTCACGCTGAACCTCAACCAGGCGGCCAAGGACGGCAAGATCGATCCGCTGATCGGGCGCGACTACGAGGTCGAGCGCACCATCCAGATCCTGTGCCGCCGCCGCAAGAACAACCCGCTGCTGGTCGGCGAGGCCGGCGTGGGCAAGACGGCGATCGCCGAAGGCCTGGCCTGGCGCATCACCGAGGGCAAGGTGCCCGAGGTGCTGACCGAAGCCGTGGTCTATTCGCTGGACATGGGCGCGCTGCTGGCGGGCACCAAGTACCGTGGTGATTTCGAGCAGCGCCTCAAGGGCGTGCTCAAGTCGCTCAAGGACCGGCCCAACGCCATCCTGTTCATCGACGAAATCCACACGCTGATCGGCGCGGGCGCCGCTTCGGGCGGCACGCTGGACGCGTCCAATCTGCTCAAGCCGGCGCTGTCCAGCGGCCAGCTCAAGTGCATCGGCGCGACCACCTTCACCGAGTACCGCGGCATCTTCGAAAAGGATGCGGCGCTGTCGCGGCGTTTCCAGAAGGTCGACGTGGTCGAGCCCACCGTGGCCGAGACCGTGGACATCCTCAAGGGCCTGAAGTCGCGCTTCGAGGAACACCACAGCGTGCAGTACGCCGCCGCCGCCCTGCAGGCTGCGGCCGAGCTGTCGGCCAAGTACATCAATGACCGCCACCTGCCCGACAAGGCCATCGACGTGATCGATGAGGCCGGTGCCGCGCAGCGCATCATCCCGGTGGAGCAGCGCAAGCAGACCATCGACAAGGCCGAGATCGAGGCCATCGTGGCCAAGATCGCGCGCATTCCGCCCGCCAATGTGTCCAACGACGACCGCAGCAAGCTGCAGACGCTGGAGCGCGATCTCAAGAGCGTGGTCTTCGGCCAGGACAAGGCGCTGGAAGCGCTGGCCTCCTCGGTCAAGATGGCGCGCTCGGGCCTGGGCAAGCCGGACAAGCCGATCGGCTCCTTCCTGTTCTCGGGCCCCACGGGTGTGGGCAAGACGGAAGCGGCCAAGCAGCTGGCCTACATCCTGGGCGTGGACCTGATCCGCTTCGACATGTCGGAGTACATGGAGCGTCACGCCGTCAGCCGCCTGATCGGCGCGCCTCCGGGCTATGTGGGCTTTGACCAGGGCGGTCTGCTGACCGAGGCCGTGACCAAGAAGCCGCATTCGGTGCTGCTTCTTGACGAAATCGAGAAGGCGCATCCGGACATCTTCAACGTGCTGCTGCAGGTCATGGACCACGGCACGCTGACGGACAACAACGGGCGCAAGGCCGATTTCCGCAACGTGATCCTCATCATGACCACGAACGCGGGCGCCGAGACCATCAACAAGGCCTCGATCGGCTTCACCAACCCGCGCCAGGCCGGCGACGAAATGGGCGACATCAAGCGCCTCTTCACGCCGGAGTTCCGCAACCGTCTGGACGCCATCGTCAGCTTCAAGCCGCTGGACGAGCAGGTCATCCTGCGCGTGGTCGACAAGTTCCTGCTGCAACTGGAGCAGCAACTGGCCGAAAAGCGCGTGGAGGTCACCTTCACCGATGCGCTGCGCAAGCACCTGGCCAAGAAGGGCTTCGATCCGCTCATGGGCGCTCGCCCCATGCAGCGCCTGATCCAGGACACCATCCGGCGCTCGCTGGCCGACGAGCTGCTTTTCGGGCAACTGGTCGACGGTGGCCGCCTGGAAGTGGACTGGGTGGCCGACGCCGACGATGCCGACAAGGGCGAAGTCAAGCTCGACATCACGCCCCAGCCCAAGCAGGACCCGGCGTCCGAGCCGGCCGAGCCCAAAGAGGCCACTGCCGACTGATGTGCATCGCCTGATGCCCATCGCGCAAGCCGACAGCCCCCCGGGCTGCCGGCTTTTTCTTTGATCCGCCCGAAGGAGTCTTTGTGGAGTGGCTTCGTCAGTACCTGACCCATGAGAATGCGCTGCTGCTGCTGTCGGTGACCTGGTCGGTCTATGTGGTGATCGTCGCGGTGTGGATCCTTCTGCAGCGCAGCGCGCCCGTGGCCACGCTGAGCTGGCTTCTGTCCATGGCGGCGATTCCTGTGGGCGGGTTGGCCATTTACTACTTCTTCGGCCCGCAGCGGCTCAAGCGCCAGCGCATCAAGCGGCTGCGTGCGCGCAAGACATCGCGTGTGCGAACAGGCGTGCAGCGCCTGCGCGAGCGCATGCCGGGCAGCTCGGAGCGACTGCACCAGGTCGCGCGGCTGGTGGCGGCCACCAGCGACTTTCCCGTGAGCACGGCCGCCGACCTGCGGCTGCTGGTGGGCGGTGCTGCCACCTTCGACGCCATCATCGAGGCGGTGAATGCGGCGCGCCACCACATCCACCTGGAGTACTACATCTTCGAACCCGACCAGACCGGCACGGCCCTGCGCGACCTGCTGATACAGCGGGCCCGCGCAGGCATACAGGTGCGCCTGCTGGTGGATGCCCTGGGTTCCAAGAAGCTGGGACGGCGCTTTCTGCAGCCGCTGGAGGATGCGGGCGCCGAGGTCGCGCTGTTCCATGGCACCAAGATCGGCCGGCGGCTGCGCCCGGTCATCAACTTCCGTACCCACCGCAAGATCCTGGTGTGCGACGGCAAGGTGGGCTTCACGGGCGGCGTCAACGTGACCGACGAAGAGAACGCGCGTGTCATGCCCGATGCCTACCACGACGTGCACCTGCGCCTGGAGGGCGCCATCGTCAACTGGCTGCAGACGGTGTTCCTCGAAGACTGGGCCTATGCGCTGGAAAAGGACCCCAAGAACGAGCCCGCCGACATCGACCTGCTGCTGCCGGATGCGCCCGAGGGCCCGCTGCCCGTGCAGATCATCACCTCGGGCCCCGACAACGGCCTGCAGGCCATCTACCGCGCGCATCTGGCGGCCATCAACGCGGCCGAGGAACGTGTCTGGCTGACCACGCCGTATTTCGTGCCGACGGAGGCCGCGCTGGCAGCGCTCACCAATGCCTCGCTGCGTGGTGTCGATGTGCAGCTGCTGGTGCCGCGCCGTTCGGACTCGGCCCTGGTCACGGCGGCTGCGCGCTCCTACTACGACGAGCTGATCCGCTGCGGCGTGCGCGTCTACGAGTACAAGGCGCGAATGCTGCACTCCAAGACCCTGGTGGTGGACGACAACATCGCCATCATCGGCACGGCCAACTTCGACTACCGCAGCTTCTTCCTGAACTACGAAGTCTGCGCCATCGCCTACGGGCCTGCGCTCAACGGCGATCTGGCCAAGCAGTTCGAGGCCGATCTGGAGCAGGCCCAGCGCGTGCATTTCAAGCGCGACCTGGGCTTTGCGCTGCGCCTGTTCGACTCGGGGGCGCGGCTGTGTTCGCCCCTGCTGTGAGGGCTGGTGACCCGTTTTTCGCAGGCATACTCGCCCGATGGCCCATACCTTCTTCTGGCACGACTACGAGACCTTCGGCGCCCAGCCGCGCTATGACCGGCCCGCGCAATTCGCGGGCATCCGCACCGATGCGGAACTCAATGAAATCGGCGAGCCCGTCATGTGGTACTGCCAGCCAGCAGGCGACTACCTGCCCGATCCGCAGTCCTGCTTGATCACCGGCATCACCCCCCAGCAATGCCTGGAGCAGGGCATGCCCGAGGCCCAGTTCGCCGCCTGCATCGAGGCAGAACTGGCCCAGGCAGGCACCGTGGGTGTGGGCTACAACACCATCCGTTTTGACGACGAGATCACGCGCTTCATGTTCTGGCGCAACCTCATCGATCCCTATGCGCGCGAATGGCAAAACGGCTGCGGGCGCTGGGACCTGCTCGACGTGGTGCGCATGGTCTATGCGCTGCGCCCCGAAGGCATTGTCTGGCCGAAAAAGGAGGATGGATCTCCGAGCTTCAAGCTCGAGGACCTGGCCCGCGCCAACGGCCTGCTGCACGAGAAGGCGCACGACGCGCTGTCCGACGTGCGCGCCACCATCGGGCTGGCGCGGCTGATCCGCAAGGTCCAGCCCAGATTGTTCGACTTCGCCTTCTCGCTGCACAAGAAGGACCGCGTGCTGCAGGAAATGGGCCTGCCGGCCGAGCCGGCGCATGCACGGCCCTTCCTGCACGTCAGCGGCATGATACGGCCCGAGCGCGGCTGCATCGCCGTCATGTGGCCGCTGGCCACGCACCCCACCAACAAGAACGAGATCATCTGCTGGGATCTGGCGCAGGACCCGTCGGAGCTGGCCTCCATCGACGTGGACACGCTGCGCCTGCGCCTGTTCTCGCGCGCGGCCGACTTGCCCGAGGGCATGCAGCGCCTGCCCATCAAGAGCATCCACGTCAACAAGTCGCCCATGGTGGTCGGCAGCCTCAAGACGCTGAGCCCGGCCATGGCCGCGCAATGGGGCATCGATGTGGAGCAGTGCATGGGCCATGCGGCCATTGCACGTGACCTGCCCGACATGAGCGCGCTGTGGCGTGCAGTTCACCAGCGCCCTGCGCAGGAAGGGCTGGATGCCGACCAGGACCTGTACGGCGGCTTTGTGGGCAACGAGGACCGGCGCCGTCTCAACCACCTGCGCAGCCTATCTGCGCAGGAGCTGGCGCTGGATCGCACGGGCTTCGACGATGCCCGCCTGACCGAACTGCTTTTCCGCTACCGCGCCCGCAACTTCCCCGCCAGCCTGAACCCGGCCGAGCGCCAGCGCTGGCTGCAGCACTGCGCGGCCTGCCTGATCGAAGGCAAGGGCGGCGCACGCACGGCCGAGCAGATGTTTGCCATGGTCGATCAGCTATCGGAAACTGCCGACGAGCGCGGAGAGGAAATCCTGGGGGCGCTGTATGACTATGCCGAGGCGATCATGCCGGAACTTTAGTCCCCTCTGAGCCGCTGCGCGGCTTCTCCCGAGAGGTGCGACACCCTCGCGGCGGGGCGAGGCGGGGCGGGTGGCGTAGGCCCTTGCTCGGTGTTCCTCGCCTTGGGCCGCGTCGGCTTTAGGCGCAGCGCCCATTTGTGCCTTCAGCCAAAGAACTTGTAGCAGACCACGATGGCCGCCACCACGCCGGCCAGTTCGGCGATGAGGGCGCAGGGCACGGCGTGACGGGCGCGCTGTATGCCCACGGCGCCGAAGTAGACGGCCAGAACGTAGAAAGTGGTTTCGGTGCTGCCCTGGATGGTGGCGGCCACCAGGGCGGCGAAGCTGTCCACGCCCTGGGTCTGCATGGTCTCGATCAGCATGGCGCGCGCCGCGCTGCCCGAGAAGGGTTTGACCAGGGCCGTGGGCAGGGCGTCCACGAAGCGCGCGTCCATGCCCAGGGCATCGACCACCCAGCGTATGCCCGACAACGCATACTCCAGCGCGCCCGATGCGCGGAACACGCCCACGGCGCAGAGCATGGCCACCAGGTAGGGCAGCAGGCCCTTGGCCACGTCAAAGCCTTCCTTGGCGCCTTCGATGAAGCTGTCGTAGACCGCGACCTTGCGCCAGGCGCCCAGGGTGACGAACAGCACGATCAGGGCAAACAGCGTCAGGTTGCCCAGCAGCGATGACAGCTGCGCCAGTGCAGCCGCCGACAGCGTGGCCAGAAAGGCCATGAAGCCTGCCAGCGCCAGGCCCAGCGGCAGCAGATAGCCCAGCACCACGGGGCTCCACAGCGGCAGCCGCTGCACCAGGGCCACGGCCAGCAGGCCGACCAGGGTCGAGGCCGAGGTGGCCAGCAAGATCGGCAGAAAGACCAGGGTGGGATCGGGCGCACCCTGCTGCATGCGGTACATGAAGATGGTCACGGGCAGCAAGGTCAGCGACGACGCATTGAGCACCAGGAACAGGATCTGCGCATTGGTGGCGGTGTCGGGCCGGGGATTGAGCTCCTGCAGCGAGCGCATGGCCTTCAGGCCCATGGGCGTGGCCGCGTTGTCCAGTCCCAGCCCGTTGGCCGCGAAGTTCAGCGTGATCAGGCCCAGGGCCGGATGGCCGCGCGGCACCTCGGGCATGAGCCTGGCGAACAACGGGCCCAGCACGCGCGCCAGCCACTCCACCACGCCGGCCTTCTCTGCGATGCGCAGAAAGCCCAGCCACAGCGTCAGCGTGCCGAACAGCAGCACCATGACCTCGACCGACAGCCTGGCCATGGCAAACAGCGCCTGCACCATGGCCGAGAAAATCCCGGCCTGGCCGCCGACCAGCCATTGCGCCAGCGCAGCCACGGCCGCCACCAGAAAAAAGCCCAGCCACAAGGCATTCAGCATGGATTCCCGTCCCTCACGAGGCAATTGCAAGCCGCCATTGTGGGGCCAGCCGCAGGGCTTACGGGCCAGGGCGGCAGGGCATTGACAGGGCTCCGTTATCCTCGCGGCCCCGCGGTCCGAGGACCGCACCATTGCTGCAAAGGATTCCATGCCCCAGGTGATAGGACAGGTGAGCGTCGCCGTGCGCGACTATGACGAGGCGCTGCGCTTTTATGTGGGCGCGCTGGGCTTCGTGCTGATAGAGGACACCGCCCTGTCCGAGGGCAAGCGCTGGGTCACCGTGGCCCCCGGTGGCGGCGGTGTGCGCCTGCTGCTGGCCCGCGCCACGAATGAGGAGCAGGCCGCGCGCGTGGGCAACCAGACCGGCGGGCGCGTGTTCCTGTTCCTGCAGACCGACGACTGCCTGCGCGACTTCGAGGCCTACCGCTCGCGCGGCGTGCGCTTTGTGCAGGACCCCCAGCGCAAGCCCCACGGCACCGTGGCCGTGTTCGAAGACCTCTACGGCAATCTGTGGGATCTCATCGAGCCGCATCCGGCGCGTTGAGGGCCGAAGGCGCGCTGCTTCAGCGGCTGGCCACGATGAACAGCCTGGGGAAGGGCAGCAGCACCGTGCCATCGTCCAGTGCGGGGTAGGCCTGGGAGATGGCCTGCAGATACGCTGCGTAGAAGCCGGCCTTTTGCTCCTCGTCCAGCGGCGCGACGAAGGGACGCAGCGCCGAACCCTTGAACCACTCAACCACCGCAGCATGGCCGCCCGCCAGCGGGTGGAAGTAGGTGGTGCGCCAGACATCGACGTTGCTGCAGTGCGGGCGAAGCAGGGCGTAGTAGAAGTCCGCGCTGTGCCGTGCGGGGTGGCGCACATCGCCAATCGTGGCCGCCCAGGGGCCGCTGGCGGCCACCTCGCGCGCCAGCCGGTGGGCCGGTTCTTCCAGGTTGTCCGGCGTCTGCACGGCCAGGCTGCCACCGGGTGCCAGGTGGCTGACAAGGCGCGGGTAAAGCTGCTGGTGGTCGGGCAGCCACTGCAGCGAGGCATTGGCCAGGATCACGTCCTGCGGCTGGTCGGGCTGCCAGGTGGCGATGTCGGCCAGGGAGAAGGCCGTGCCCGTCAGCCGCTTGCGTGCGGCATCCAGCATGTCCTCGGAATTGTCCAGTCCCGTCACGGTGGCCCCGGGGAAGCGCTGGGCCAGGACCTCGGTGGAGTTGCCGGGGCCGCAGCCCAGGTCCACGGCCAGCCGCACGGCGCGGCCAGGCAGATCGGGAATGGCGGCCACCAGGTCGCGCACGGGGCGCGTGCGTTCCTGCTCGAACGTCGTGTACTGCTTTGCGGACCAGGTCATCGTGTTGCCTTTCAGGTAGGTGTGTTTGTGGGGCGCGAGCGTAAATCCGTCCATCCATGATTGCAAATGCCACAATTGAAGTCTTCCCATACCTTGAAAGTATTGATGTGCCCGAGCTTCGCCAACTGCGCGCCTTTGTCGCCATCGCCGAGGAAGGCCACATCACCCGCGCGGCCGAGCGCCTGGGCATGCAGCAGCCGCCGCTGACGCGATTGCTGCAGGGCCTGGAACACGAATTGGGCGTGGAGCTGGTGCAGCGCCTGCCGCGCGGCGTGCGGCCGACGGCGGCGGGGCTGGCGCTGCTGGAAGAGTCCAAGGCGCTGCTGGAGCGCTGTGACGTGCTGGCCGAGGTGGTGCGCCGTGCCGCCCGGGGCGAAACGGGCCGGCTGGCCGTGGGCTTCACCAGTTCGGCCGCGCTGCATCCCTTCGTGCCCGGCGTGCTGCGCATGTTCCGCCAGCAGGTGCCCGGCGTGGCCGTGGCGCTGGAGGAGGCGGGCACGGGTGAACTCATGGATGCACTGCTGCAAGAGCGGTTGGATGCGGCCTTTGTGCGCTCGCCCCTGCATGGCAGCCAGGGGCTGCAGGCCGTGCCGATTCTGGAGGAGCCCATGCTGCTGGCCCTGCCTGCAGGGCATGCGCTGGCACGCCCATTGCGCCGGCCCGTGCCTTTGCCGCAGCTCGCCTCGGAGGATTTCGTGCTGTACCGGCGCAGGGTAGGGCAGGGCCTGTACGACGCCATTCTCAAGGCCTGCCTGGAGGCGGGCTTCAGCCCGCGCGTGGTGCAGGAGGCGCCGCGCATGACGGCCACGCTGAGCCTGGTCTCGGCAGGGCTGGGGCTGTCCATCGTGCCGGCCTCCATGCAGCGCCTGCGCAGCGACGGCATTGTCTACCGTGCGCTGTCCCAGTGCCCCGGGTTGGCCGCTCCCCTGCATCTGGCCACGCGCGTGGGCGATGCGTCGGCCGTGCTGCGCAGGTTCCAGGACCTGGTTGCCACGGCGGCCGTGGCGGAGTCCTGACGGCGCGGGCTACGGTGTCCTGGTTGCTGAGCGCGCGGCAGCGCGCGGGCCGCCGCGCTGCTTGACCACGGTGCGTGCGCAGTCCACCAGCCTGTGGATCAACGGCAGCCGTGCCGACGAGCGCAGCCACATCACGCCAAAGCGCCGCGACTGCGATTCCTCGGGCAGGGCCAGGCGCACCACGCCCTGGCCATCGGGCAGGTTCAGTGCCGTGTCGGGCACCAGCGAAACGCCCAGGCCGCGCTCCACCATCATGGCAATGGCCACCAGCGAGCTCAGTTCAAAGCGCTCCTGCGGCGCAATCTGCGCGGCGCGCAGGTAGCGCTCCACCATTTGCCCGCCGCCCAGGCTGCGGTCATAGCGGATCAGCGGCTGGGTGCGCAGCAGCGTGTGCGGGTCCAGGTGCGCCAGCTGGTGCGGCACCAGAAGCACCAGCGGCTCCTCGCGCAGCAGTGTCCAGTCGAAGGTCTTGGCCAGGGCGAAGGAGGGGTGCAGGCATACAGCGGCATCCAGCTCGCCTTGCTGCACGGCCTGGTACAGCTCGCGCGTGGTGGCCGAGCGCAGGAACACCTTGGTCTGCGGGCACTTCTTCACAAAGCCCGCCAGGATGTCGGGCAGCAGGCTGTGCAGGGCCGTGTTGATGGTGCCTATCACCAGCTCGCCGTCGGCGCCCTCATGGTTGACATGGGTCTTGGCGTTGGCCAGCTCGCGCAGCAGCAGCGGGGCCGATTGCGACAGTCGGTGGCCGGCTGGCGTGGGCAGCACGGTGCGGCCTGCGCGGGCCAGCAGGGGGGCGTCGAACTCGCGCTCCAGGATGCGGATCTGCTGGGCCACGGCGGCGGCCGTGATGTTCAGGCGCCGCGCGGCCTCGGCCATGGAGCCCGTCTCGACCACGAGCAGGAAGCTGTGCAGGTAGCTGGTTTCCATAAACAAAGAATTTGTGTGGTTTGAACAAATATTACCTGTGTTTCTCTTGGCTTTCTGCCGCCCACAATGCGGTGCATGAGAAGCAAACTGTTTGTTCCCGCATCGCGTCCCGAGCTGTTCGCCAAGGCCCTGGCTGGCGAGGCCGACGCACTGTCCTTCGACCTGGAGGACGCGGTGGCCGAGGCCCGCAAGGACGAGGCGCGCGGCCTGCTGCGCAGCTTCCTGCTCAGCCCTGAAAGCCGGGGCCATGGCAAGACGCTGATCGTGCGCGTCAACGCCATGGATACGCCGCATTTCGGCGCCGACATCGCCGAGATGGTGCGCGACGGCGTGCACCTCATCAACCTGCCCAAGCCCGAGACCGTGCAGCAGGTGCGCGAGGCCGCACAGCGCATTGCCGAGGCGGCAGATGCCAACGGCGTGGCCCAGGCGCCTGGCCTGCTGCTCAACATCGAAACACCCCGCGCCCTGCGCTGCGCTGCCGAACTGGCCAGCGCCCATGCCAGCGTGGCCGGCCTGCAGATGGGGCTGGGCGATCTGTTCGAGCCCTTTGGCGTGAACCGGCGCGAGCCCGCCGCCATTGCCCAGGCGCTGTTTGCCGTGCGCATGGCCGCCGCCGAGGCCGGCGTCTACGCCTACGACGGCGCCTTTGCCGACATCCGCGACAGCGAGGGCTTCAGCGCCGAGGCCCGCCTGTCGCGCGGCCTGGGCTTTCTGGGCAAGACCTGCATACATCCCAGCCAGATCGCCCTGGCCAATGCGGTCTACCAGCCCACCGAGCAGGAAATCGGGCACGCCCTGAAGGTGGTGGAGGCGGCCCGCCAGGCAGATGCCAACGCCCTGGGCGCCTATGTGGTGGACGGAAAGATGGTGGACAAGCCCTTTGTGCTGCGTGCCCAGGCCATCGTGGCTGCGGCGCATGCACAGGGGCTGCTGGCGGCCTGAACGGGCGGCCGGCAATCCGGTGCCCCGGCATCCCGCATGCCGGGCATCCCCATGACAAGAAACAGTACAGGAGACAAAGACATGAGCATTTCCCATTGCCGCGCGCGGCGCAGGCTGGTGGCGCTGGCCGCTGCCACAACGGTGGCCACGCTGGCCGGGCTGGCTTCGCCGGGATTGATGGCGCAGGGTGCCTTCCCGTCCAAGGCCATCACCATGGTGGTTCCCTATCCGCCGGGAGGCTCCAACGACGTGTTCGCACGCCAGGTGGCCAAGGAAATGGGCGATCTGCTCAAGCAGACCGTGATCGTGGACAACCGGCCCGGCGCCAGCGGCAACACCGGCACGGCCTCGGTGGCCAAGGCGGCGGCAGACGGCTACACGCTGGTGGCGGTCTCGTCCAGCATGACGACGAATGCTGCGGTACAGGCCAAGATGCCCTTCGACCCCGTCAAGGACCTGGCGCCCGTGGCCATGTTTGCCAAGGGCCCGCTGGTGGTGGCCGTGAACAACGAATTCCCGGCCAGGACGCCGCAGGATCTGGTGCGCGCCATCAAGGCCAGCCCGGGCCAGTTCAACTACGCCACCTCGGGCACCGGCAGCATCAACCACTTCGCGACCGAGATGATGCGCTCCATGGTGCCGGGCATGGACATCATGCATGTGCCCTACAAGGGCCAGGGTCCGGCCGTGACCGACGTGATCGGCAACCAGGTGCAGATGCTGGTCTCCAGCGGCCCGTCCATCCTGCCCATGGTGCGCAACGGCAAGCTGCGCGCCATCGGCATCACCAGCCTCAAGCCCAGCCCCATTGCGCCGGACCTGACTCCCATGGCAACGGCCATCCCGGGCTACGAATTCGATCTGTGGTGGGGGCTGCTGGCGCCTGCGGGCACGCCCGCCGACATCGTGGACCGCCTCAACCAGGCCGTGAACCAGGTGCTGGCCAAGCCGACCATCCAGGCCAGCTTCCTGCGCGAAGGCGCCATTGCCAACCCCGTGACGCCGCAGCAGTTCGCACAGGTGATCCGCAGCGACGTGGCGCGCTGGAAGCAGCTCGCCAAGGACCGCAATATCCAGGCCGATTGAACCCGGCCTTTGGCGGGAGGTGCCCCAGGCCTTCCCGCTTCCCTATCAGGAGAAACGAATGAGTTTTGTGCCCGGTGAACGCCAGGGACCGAAAGGCCCGCTCAGCGGTGTGCGCGTGCTGGATCTGAGCGCCTATATCGCGGGGCCGTATGGCTGCTCGCTGCTGGCGGACCAGGGCGCCGAGGTGATCAAGGTCGAGCCGCCCGTGGGCGACAACCTGCGCAAGTACCCCTCCACGCTGGAAGCGGAAAGCCGCGCCTTCCTGGGCGTGAACCGCAGCAAGTGGGGCATGGTGCTGGACCTGAAGGACGAGGCCGACCACGCCGTGCTGCTGCGCCTGGTGCGCGAGGCCGATGTGCTGGTCCACAACTTCCGGCCCGGCGTGCCCGAGCGGCTGGGCATCGGTTTTGCGCAACTGGCCGCCATCAACCCACGCCTCATCTATTGCAGCGTCACCGGCTATGGAAGCCGCGGGCCGCTCAAGGCCAAGGCGGGCTACGACCAGGTGCTGCAGACCATGACCGGCATGTGCGCCATGCAGGGCAAGGCAGGCGGGCCGCCCGAGATTCTCTACGGCTCCGTGGTGGACTACTACGCCTCGGCCCTGGTGGCGGGTGGTGTGTCGTCGGCGCTGTACGAGCGCGAGAAAAGCGGGCTGGGCCAGCATGTGGGCGTGTCCCTGCTGCGCGCGGCGCTGACCATGCAGTCCGCACGCATGGTCTGGGCCGAGGGCGAGCCGCGCGAGGTGGGGCGCGACATGCGCTCGGGCGGCATCACGGGCATCCACCCGACGCGCGAAGGATATCTCTACATTTCGGCCAACACTGCGCATTTCTGGGCGGCGCTGTGCCGCAAGCTGGATCTGCCCGAGGTGGCCAGCGACGAGCGCTACGACTCCGTGCGCAAGCGCGCCCAGCACCGCGACGTGCTGGTGCCCCTGCTGCGCCAGGCGCTGGCGGGGCGCAGCGCGCTGGAATGGGAAGCCTTGTTTGGCGAGGAAGTGCCCTGCGCGGCGGCCCGCACGGTGGAAGACATGTTCGACGACCCGCAGGTGCAGGCCGAGGGCATGGTCACCCGCTTCCAGCACCCGACCCTGGGCAGCTACCGGGGCTTTGCCGGCGCCGTCGAATTCGATCGCACGCCCGGCCCACCGGCCTTTGCCGCGCCCACGCTGGGCCAGCATACCGAGGCGCTGAAGGCCGCTGCGCAAGAGGGCTGTTGATGCAGGCACTGCCCGCTGGCGCCTGCGACGCCCATCTGCATGTCTTCGATCCGCGCTTTGGTACGCGTTCTGATACGCGCTTTGATACGCGTTTTGGTGCCCATGCCACGGCTGCCGACTATGCGCAGCTGCGCGGCGGCATGGGGCTGGAGCGCGCCGTCATCGTCCAGCCGCGTGCGCATGGCACGGACAACCGGGCCACGCTGAACGCCATCCAGTCGCTGGGCGCAGCAAGCACGCGCGGCATTGCCGTGGTGCACCCCGATATCACGGACGCACAGTTGCAGGCGCTGCATGACGGCGGCATTCGCGGCATCCGCTTTTCGCTGCACACCGAGCACGATGCAGCCGTGCGGCTGGACATGCTGGAGCCGTTGGCCGAGCGCATAGCCGCGCTGGGCTGGCATGTGCAGCTGCACTGGCTGGCCAGCCAGATCGAGGTCCATGCGGCGCTGCTGCAGCGGCTGCCATGCACCCTGGTGTTCGACCACATGGCGCGGCTCGCTGACAGTGCTGACGGCGCTGGCGTGCACGAGCCCGCCTTCGGCGTGGTCCGCGGGCTGGTGCAGCAGGGCAGGGCCTGGGTCAAGCTCTCGGGGCCGTATCTGAACAGCCGGGCGGGCCTGGCCGCAGGCTATGCCGACTGCGACGCGCTGGCGCAGGCCTGGGTGGCCGAGGCCCCGCAGCGCCTGGTCTGGGGCAGCGACTGGCCCCATGTCACCGAACCTGCCCATCCGCCGCAGACCCCCATGCTGCTGGCGCTGTTGTCACGCTGGATTCCCGATGCGGCGCTGCGCGCCCGCGTGCTGGTGGACAACGCCGCCGAGCTGTACGGATTCGATTGAGGGCGCGGGGCACGCAAGCCTCGCAGCCAGGTTTTCACCATTGAGCAACAGGAGACAGAAACGTGAAGAAGATCAAGACACTGCGGCCCGCCATGACGATGCTGGCCTTGGGTATTGGGGCGGGGCTGGGCCTGTTCCAGGGCACGCTGCATGCGGCCGACTATCCGGCCGCACAGGCCATCACGGTCGTCGTGCCGTTCTCGGCCGGCGGCGGTGCGGACAATGCGGCGCGCATCATCGCCAAGGCGCTGGGCGAGGTCTCGGGCCAGACCGTGGTGGTGGACAACAAGGCCGGCGCCAGCGGCGCCATCGGTGCCGCCCTCGTGGCGCGCGCCAAGGCCGATGGCTATACGGTGCTGTATGACGCATCGTCCTTCGCCATCAACCCCGCGTTGCGCAAGCTGCCCTATGACCCGGCCAAGGATTTCATTGCCGTGTCCCAGGCCATCAGCGTGCCCAACATCCTCGTGGCCGCACCGTCCTCGCCCTACAACAGCCTGGCCGACTTCATGAATGCCGCGCGGCAAAAGCCCGGCAGGCTCACCTATGCCTCCTACGGTCCGGGCAGCCTGGCCCAGATGGCGACGGAATTGCTCAAGGCAGACGCCAAGTTCGATGCCGTCCACGTTCCCTACAAGGGCGGGGCGCCCGCCATCGTCGATGTCATGGGCGGCCAGGTCGATGTGTACTTTGCCAACGCGGCCTCCAGCATCAACTACGTCAAGGGCGGCAAGCTCAAGGCGCTGGCCGTGTCCTCGGCCAAGCGCATGCCGGACCTGCCCGACGTGCCCACGGTGGCGGAAAGCGGCATCAAGGGCTTCGAGGTGACGGAGTGGAACGGCTTCTTCCTGCCCGCAGGCACCGCGCCCGACACCGTGCAGAAGCTGCAGGACCTGGTGCAAAAAGCCCTGGCCTTGCCGGCCACGCGCACCAGCCTGGAGAAGCTGGGCCTGACGCCCGTGGGCAGCTCCTCCGCCGCCTTCACGGGCTTCGTGGCGGCCGAGCGCAAGCGCTGGGATGCCGTGGTCAAGGCCAACGGCATCACCGTGCAGTAAGCCGCCGCGCGTGACGGGGCTCAGGGCGTGGCGGTGACACGCAGCAACTGCCCGTCCTGGGCATCCGTCAGCAGGTAAAGCCAGCCGGCCAGTGCCGGCGCGAGGCGCCCGTCACCGTGCACGATGCGCAGTCGGCCGGCTTTGATCTGGCAAACATCATGCACGACGCGGCCAGAGCCAGCGGCGCCCTGTCAACCACTGCGCAAAAAGCCCGCGCAGCCACTTGCGCGGGTGTATAAACAGCGCTCTTTCGGCGCCGGGCCGGGTCCCTGCGTGGGGCGGTCGGCGGCGCCTCCTACCCACCAGAGAATCCGCAAGGGAAAAGCAGCCATGGGCGCGCAATGGAAAGCAAAGGGCAAGGCGCTGGTCGCCGATGCCAAGGGAAAGCTGTTTGGCAAGCTGGCCAAGGAAATCATCGTCGCGGCGCGCGCCGGCGCCGATCCGGCAGGCAACTCGCGCCTGCGCATGGCCGTGGAAGCCGCCCGCAAGGCCTCCATGCCCAAGGACACGCTCGAGCGTGCGATCAAGAAGGGCTCGGGCGTGGGTGCCGATGCCGTCAACTACGAACGCGTGGTCTATGAAGGCTACGGCCCCAACCGCGTGCCCGTGATGATCGAGTGCCTGACCGACAACGTGAACCGCACGGCGCCCAACATGCGCGTGTGTTTCCGCAAGGGCCAGATGACGGCCGTGGCCTGGGACTTCGACCATGTGGGCATGATCGAGGGCGAGCCCGAAGGCGGTGCCGATGCCGAGCTGGCCGCCATCGAGGCCGGCGCACAGGACTTCGAGCCCGGCGAGGAAGAGGGCACGACGCTGTTCATCACCGACCCGACGGACCTGGATACCGTGAGCAAGGCGCTGCCGGCCCAGGGCTTCAAGGTGCTGTCGGCCAAGCTGGGCTACAAGGCCAAGACGCCGGTCAGCATGGCCAGCCTGTCGGCCGAGCAGCAGGAGGAAGTGCAGGACTTCCTGGCCGGCATCGAGAACGATGACGACGTGCAGCACGTCTACGCGGGCCTGGTGGATTGATCCCGCTGCCCCCCGCTCCCCAGCAAAAAAGCCGCACGATGTGCGGCTTTTTTGTGGGTGCGTGCACCAAGCCTACTTGGTGCCGAAGATGCGGTCGCCCGCGTCGCCCAGGCCCGGCAGGATGTAGCCGTGCGCGTCGAGCTGGCGGTCCACGGCGGCCGTGTAGATGTCCACGTCGGGATGGGCCTTTTGCATGGTGGCCACGCCTTCGGGCGCGGCCAGCAGGCACATGAACTTGATGGACTTCGGGTTCAGCTGCTTCAGGCGCGCCACGGCGGCGGCTGCCGAGTTGCCCGTGGCCAGCATGGGATCGACGACCAGCACGTCGCGCTCTTCCATCTCGGAGGGCATCTTGAAGTAGTACTCGACGGGCTGCAGCGTCTCGGGATCGCGGTACAGGCCGATGTGGCCGATGCGCGCACCGGGCACGACGTTGAGCATGCCGTCGAGGAAACCGTTGCCGGCGCGCAGGATGGACACCAGCACCAGCTTCTTGCCGTCGATGACCTTGCCGGTCATGGTCTCCAGCGGGGTTTCGATCTCGATGTCCTGCAGCGGCATGTCGCGCGTGATCTCGTAGGCCATCAGCGTGGACAGCTCGCCCAGCATGCGGCGGAAGCTGTTGGTGCTGGCTTCCTTGCGGCGCATCAGCGTGAGCTTGTGTTGGACCAGCGGGTGGTCGATCAGGTGCAGAGTACTCATGGTTTTCTTCTGGAAAAAAGGGGCGCCGGCATTTGCGGCCGGCGCCAGGGGGCGGTTCAGTCGTGCAGAAAGCGTGCGTAGCGCGCCAGGTCCACATTGCCGCCGCTGATCAGAATGCCCACGCGCGCGCCCGACAGCGCAACCCCGCCATGCAGGGCGCCCGCCAGCGAGAGCGCTCCCGTGGGTTCGACCACGATTTTCTTGCGTTCCGCGTAAAAGCGCATGGCCTGCACCAGATGCTCGTCCGCCACGGCCAGGATATCTTCCACATGCTCGCGGATGATGGCGAATGTGATATCGCCGATGGACTGGGTCTGGGCACCGTCGGCAATGGTGTGGGGCGTGGGGATCTGCACGATCTGGCCTGCGCGCAGCGACTGGCGGGCATCGTCGCCGGCCTGGGGCTCGACGCCGTAGACCTTGCAGCGCGGCGCCAGTTGCCTGGCCGCCAGCAGGCTGCCGGACAGCAGTCCGCCGCCGCCCAGGCAGACGAACAGGTAGTCCAGGTCGGGCACCTCTTCGAACAGTTCCTTGGCTGCCGTGCCCTGGCCGGCGATCACGTCGCGGTGGTTGAACGGCGGGATCAGCGTCATGCCGCGCTCGTCGGCCAGGCGGCGGGAGATGGCCTCGCGGTCCTCGGTGAAGCGGTCATAGGTCACCACCTGGGCGCCGTAGGAGCGCGTGGCCGCCATCTTGGAGGCGGGGGCATCCTCGGGCATGACGATGAGCGCGGGCATGTCCAGCATCTGCGCGGCCAGGGCCACGGCCTGGGCATGGTTGCCCGAGGAGAAGGCCAGGGCGCCGCGCTTGCGCTGCTCGGGCGTGAACTGCGACAGCGCGTTGTAGGCGCCGCGTATCTTGAAGGCGCCCGTGCGCTGCAGGTTCTCGCACTTGAAGAACAGCTGGGCGCCCAGCAGCTCGTCGGCGGTGCGGCTGCGCAGTATGGGTGTGTGGTGGGCCACGCCTTCCAGCCGGCGAGCGGCGGCGGCGACATCGTCATAGGTGGGCAGCGAGGGTGGGCTGTTCGTCGTCATGGCGTGCGGTTCCGCAAAGTGGATGGAGGCGCTTTCGATCATAGCCGCATGCGCGGGCTTTCAGAGCCCTGAAATGCGCCAGCCGTTGCATGGCAACGGCTGGGTGCTATGGTGTTTGATGCGGCGCAGTGCCGGTGCGCCAGCGCTTCAGCGCTTCTTGTTGCCCAGGATGCCACCGAGCACGCCGCGCAGGATCTCCTTGCCCAGCGAATTGCCCATGGTGCGCATGGTGGACTTGGCCATGGTCTGCACCAGGCCGTCGTGCTTGCCGCCGCGCGGGCCCGTGGTGCCGAACAGCAGGTCCTTGAGCCCGTCCATCATGGCGCCACCTTCGCTTGCCGCGGGCGCAGCACCGGCCGGGCCCGTGCCGGTTGGCGCTGCGCCGTCGCCGGCCGCTGCCGTGCGGCCGCGCAGCACCTCGTAGGCCGACTCGCGGTCCACCGCCTTTTCATAGACGCCGGCCACCAGCGACTGTGCCAGCAGGGTCTTGCGCTGCTCCTCGTTGATGGGGCCGATCTGGCTGCCGGGCGGGATCACGTAGGCACGCTCGGTGATGCCGGGGCGTCCCTTGTCGTCGAGGAAGCTCACCAGGGCCTCGCCCACGGCCAGCTCGGTGATGGCGGCCTCGATATCCAGGCCGGGCTTGGGCCGCATGGTGGTGGCCGTGGCCTTGACGGCCTTCTGGTCGCGCGGCGTGAAGGCGCGCAGCGCGTGCTGCACGCGGTTGCCCAGCTGGGCCAGCACGGTGTCGGGCACGTCCATGGGGTTTTGCGTGACGAAGTACACGCCCACGCCCTTGGAGCGCACCAGGCGCACCACCAGCTCGATGCGTTCGAGCAGCACCTTGGGCGCGTCGTTGAACAGCAGGTGGGCCTCGTCGAAGAAGAAGACCAGCTTGGGCTTGTCGGGGTCGCCGATCTCGGGCAGGCGCTCGAACAGCTCGGACAGCATCCACAGCAGGAAGGTGGAGTACAGGCGCGGCGAATTCATCAGCTTCTCGGCGGCCAGGATGTTGACTACGCCCTTGCCGCCGGCATCGGTCTGCATCAGGTCGTTGATGTCGAGCATGGGCTCGCCAAAGAACTTGTCACCGCCCTGCGACTCGATGGCGACCAGCCCGCGCTGTATGGCACCCACGCTGGCCGCGCTGATGTTGCCGTACTCGGTGGTGAACTGCTTGGCGTTGTCGCCCACATGCTGGAGCATGGCGCGCAGGTCCTTGAGGTCCAGCAGCAGCAGTCCGTTGTCGTCGGCAATCTTGAAGACCAGGTTGAGCACGCCCATCTGCGTGTCGTTCAGGGCCAGCATGCGGCCGATCAGCAGCGGACCCATGTCCGAGACCGTGGCGCGCACCGGGTGGCCGAGCTCGCCGAACACGTCCCACAGCGTGGTGGGGCAGGCCAGGGGCTGGGGAATCTCGATGCCGCGCTCCTGCAGGGAGGCCGCCATCTTGGCGCCCGTGCTGCCAGCCTGGCTGATGCCGGACAGGTCTCCCTTGATGTCGGCCATGAACACCGGCACGCCGATCTCGGAGAATCCCTCGGCCATTTTCTGCAGCGTCACGGTCTTGCCGGTGCCGGTGGCGCCCGTGATCAGGCCATGTCGATTGGCCAGTGCGGGCAGCAGCAGGCATTCTGTGGCAGAGTGGCGGGCGATCAGAAGTGGAGCGGCCATTTCGGGTTTCCTCGGGGGAGCATGCGGTCAAAAGTAAAATCCCAGCCGCAAGGTTAAATCAATATCAAAGGACAGCCTGTGGCAGGACACAGTAAATGGGCCAATATCCAGCACCGCAAAGGCCGCCAGGACGAAAAGCGCGGCAAGGTCTGGACTCGCATCATCCGTGAAATCATGGTGGCGGCACGCACGGGAGGGGGCGATCTCAGCGCCAACCCGCGCCTGCGCCTCGCGGTGGAAAAGGCCAAGGCGGCCAACATGCCGGCCGACAACATCAAGCGCAACATCGACAAGGCCACGGGCAACCTCGAAGGCGTGACCTACGAGGAAATCCGCTACGAAGGCTATGGCATTGGCGGCGCGGCCATCATCGTGGACACCATGACCGACAATCGCGTGCGCACTGTGGCGGATGTGCGTCACGCCTTCAGCAAGTACGGTGGCAACATGGGCACGGAGGGTTCCGTGTCCTTCCAGTTCAAGCATGTCGGACAACTGATCTTCGCTCCCGGAAGCGACGAGGACCAGATCATGGAAGTGGCTCTGGAGGCCGGCGCCGAGGACGTGATCACCGATGACGAGGGAGCCATCGAGGTGCTGACCGCACCCGCAGAGTTCGAAACCGTGCGCGACGCGCTGCAGGCCAAGGGCCTGACGCCGGAGGTGGCTGAAGTCACCATGCGCCCGGAAAACACCATCGCCCTGCAAGGCGATGACGCAGCCCGCATGCAAAAGCTGCTGGACATGATCGAAGACCTGGATGACGTACAGGACGTCTACCACAACGCTGAACTATGAAAATTCTTGTGATTGGTGGCGGAGGCCGCGAGCACGCCCTGGCGTGGAAACTGGCTGAATCGCCGAAATCGACCAAGGTCTATGTGGCCCCCGGCAACGGTGGCACGGGCCTGGCCGGCGGCAAGGTGGAAAACCTCAACATCACCGACCCGCAGGCGCTGCGCGAGTGGGCGCAGGCCGAGAAGGTCGCGCTGACCGTGGTCGGCCCCGAGGCTCCGCTGGCTGCCGGCGTGGTCGATGAGTTCCGCGCCCACGGCCTGCGCATCTTCGGCCCCTCCAAGGCGGCCGCCCAGCTGGAAAGCTCCAAGGCCTTCTCCAAGGACTTCATGGCGCGCCACGGCATCCCCACGGCGCTCTATGAAACCTTCACCGACCCGGTGGCGGCCCATGCCTACGTGGACCGCCTGGGTGCGCCCATCGTGGTCAAGGCCGACGGCCTGGCCGCAGGCAAGGGCGTGGTCGTTGCGACAACGCTGCAGGAAGCCCACGACGCCGTGGACTTCATGCTCGTGGACAACAAGTACGGCGTGGCCCACAACGACGGCGGCGCCCGCGTGGTGATCGAGGAATTCCTCGCCGGCGAGGAAGCCAGCTTCATCGTGCTGTGCGACGGCAAGAACGTTCTGGCCCTGGCAACCAGCCAGGACCACAAGCGCCTGAAGGACGGCGACCAGGGCCCGAACACGGGCGGCATGGGCGCCTACTCGCCCGCGCCCGTGGTCACGGCCGACGTGCATGCCCGCGCCATGCGCGAGATCATCCTGCCGACCATCCGCGGCATGGAAAAGGACGGCATTCCCTACACCGGCTTCCTCTATGCGGGCCTGATGATCGACGCGTCCGGCCATCCCAAGACGCTGGAGTTCAACTGCCGCATGGGCGACCCCGAGACCCAGCCCATCATGATGCGCCTCAAGAGCGATCTGGTGGACGTCATGCTGGCGGCCACCGATGCCAAGCTCGACCAGGTCGAGCTGCAATGGGACCGCCGCACGGCGCTGGGCGTGGTTATGGCTGCGGCCGGCTACCCCGAGGACCCGCGCAAGGGGGATGCCATCAGCGGGCTGCCGCAGGACGCCGCCGATGCCATGGTCTTCCATGCCGGCACCCAGCTCAAGGACGGCGTGCCCGTCACCAGCGGTGGCCGCGTGCTGTGCGTCACCGTGCTGGCCGACAGCGTCAAGCAGGCCCAGCAAAAGGTCTATGACGTGGCGCGCGGTATCCATTTCGATGGTGCCCAGTACCGCCGCGACATCGGCTTCCGTGCTGTGAAGAACTGAGTCCATGGCAGAGCAATCGACCGGGCAGGCGCTGCCCGTGGCCCAGGTGCGCGAGTACCTGACGGGCCTGCAGGCCCGCATCACGCAGGCGCTGGAGCAGGTGGAAGGCGAGGGCGGTGCACGCTTTCTGTCCGACACCTGGAGCAAGGGCCCCGGCGAGCGCCTGCAGGGCGATGGCATCACCCGCATCATGGAGGGCGGCCGCGTGTTCGAGCGCGCGGGCTGCGGCTTCTCGCATGTGCGCGGGCCGCAGCTGCCGCCCTCGGCCACGCAGCACCGGCCTGAACTGGCGGGTGCGCCGTTCGAGGCCATGGGCGTGTCCCTGGTCTTCCATCCGCGCAATCCTTTTGTGCCTACGGTACACATGAATGTGCGAATGATTGCGGCCGGCTCAGGTGCGGCCGGCTCAGGTGCGGCAGGCTCAGGTGCGGCAGGGCATCCGGGCAACGAACCCACCTGCTGGTTCGGCGGCGGCATGGACCTGACACCGGTCTACGGCTTCGAGGAAGATGCACAGCACTTTCACCGCGTCTGCCGCGATGCGCTGGCGCCTTTTGGCGACGCGCTCTACCCGCGCTTCAAGACCTGGTGCGACGAGTACTTCTGCCTGAAGCACCGCAACGAGCAGCGCGGCATCGGCGGCATCTTCTTCGACGACTTCTCTGAGCTGGGCCAGGCGCGCAGCTTCGACATGCTGCGTTCGGTGGGAGATTCCTTTCTGGAGTCCTACCTGCCCATCGTCGAGCGCCGCCAGGCCATGGACTACGGGCAGCAGCAGGTCGATTTCCAGCGCTACCGCCGCGGCCGCTACGTGGAGTTCAACCTGGTCTGGGACCGGGGCACGCACTTCGGCCTGCAGTCCGGCGGGCGCACGGAATCCATCTTGCTGTCCATGCCCCCGCATGCGAGCTGGAGCTACCAGCGCGAGGACGCGCCCGGCACGCCCGAGCGGGCGCTGCTGGAGCAATTCCTGGTGCGCCGCGACTGGCTTTGAGTCCCATTGCCGCCATCTCCGGCCGCGTGGCGAAATCCGCGCGTGCAAGGGAATAGGCGGCAAAACTATAATTTCAATAGCTTGAGGCGCAGCGTTGGCTGCGTTCTCCACTTTCTTCGGCGCGAAATCTTCCGGCGATCTGTGGGCGAACTCCATGCATTTTGGAGCGCCGCTACAGCCAAGCCCTCTACGGGCCGCACGGCGCTCGCGCTATATTGATCCCATTTCTATTCCACTGATCACCGCCTGATGACCACTTCCACCAAATCGGATTCCGCAGCCAAGCGCGACGTGACCAAGCTGCAACGCGCCATTGTTGACGGCCTCGAAAACGTCAAGGCCCAAGACATCCAGGTCTTCAATACCGAAAAGCTCTCGCCGCTGTTCGAGCGCGTGATCGTGGCTGCGGGCACCTCCAACCGCCAGACCAAGGCGCTGGCCTCCAGCGTGCGCGACGCCGTCAAGCAGGCCGGTTTTCCCGTGCCACGCCAGGAAGGCGAAGAAAACGGCGAGTGGATCATCGTGGACTGCGGCCAGGCCGTGGTCCATGTGATGCAGCCAGCCATCCGTCAGTACTACCGCCTGGAAGAGATCTGGGGCGAGACGCCTGTGCGCCTGAAGCTGGGTGCTCCCAAGCCCACGCGCTCGGCCGCCACCGACAAGGCCGAGGAAAAGGCCAAGAAGGCCGCTTCCAAGAAGGCTGCTGCAACGGCCGCCAAGCCTGCTGCCAAGAAGGCCGCTTCTGCCGCCGCACCTGCTGCAGGCAAGAAGCCCGCTGCCAAGAAGGCAGCTCCTGCCAAGGCCGCTGCACCCCGTTCCGCAGCTGCCAAGCCGGCCGCATCCCGTACGGCTGCTGCAAAGTCGGCCGCTCCCAAGTCCGCCGCTCCCAAGTCCGCCGCCGTGAAGTCTGCCGCCGCCAAGGCGCCGGCCCGCAAGACGGCAGCGCCCAAGGCCATCAAGACCGTGGTGGTCAACCGTGCTCCCGCCAAGCCCAAGGCAGGTGCCGCTGCCAAGCCGGCCGCCAAGCGCGCTCCCCGCGCCAAGGCCTGAACGGTTCGGGACTGACGCTGCATGAAGCTGTTGATCGTGGCCGTGGGCCAGCATGTGCCCGACTGGGCACAGACGGCCTACGACGACTATGCCAAGCGCTTTCCCCCGGAGCTCAAGGTGGAGCTCAAGGCCGTCAAGACCGAGCCGCGCGGCTCCAAGACGGTCGAGACCCTGTACGCGGCCGAGCGCAAGCGCATCGAAGCCGCCATTCCGCGTGGCACGCGCATCGTCGTGCTCGATGAGCGCGGCACCAATCTGACGACCAAGGCACTGGCCCAGCGCCTGCAGGGCTGGCAGCTGGAGGGCGACGACGTGGCCCTGATCATCGGCGGCCCGGACGGACTGGACCCCGCCTTCAGGCAGGCTGCGCACGAGCGCATCCGCCTGTCGGACCTGACCCTGCCGCATGCCATGGTGCGGGTGCTGCTCATCGAGCAGCTGTACCGTGCCTGGTCGGTCAACGCCGGCCATCCCTACCACCGGGAATAGGGCCTGTCCCGGCTCCCAGGCTCTGCCAGCGGCCCTGTCACGCGGATCCGAGGATCTCGTGATACTATGATTTTGATAGCCTTCAGCGCTTTGCAACAAAGGGCTGAAGGCATTTCTCATTCTTATCATGCCGCCATTCATCTACCTTGCCTCCCAGAGCCCCCGCCGCCGCCAGCTGCTGGAGCAGCTGGGTGTGGCCCATGAGCTTTTGCTGCCCAACGCTGAGGGCGACATTGCCGAAGATGCCGAGGCCATAGAGGCCGAACTGGCCGATGAGGCAGCGCGTGACTATGTGCAGCGCGTCACCGCGCTCAAGCTCGATGCCGCCATGGCCCGCCATGCGCGCCGCGCCCTGGCTGTGGCGCCCGTGCTGTGCTCGGACACCACGGTGGCGCTGGATGGCCGCATTCTTGGCAAGCCTGCCGATGCCGACGATGCCCGCCGCATGCTGACCGCGCTTGCGGGCCGCGAGCACGAGGTGCTGACCGCCGTCGCCATACAGCACGGCACGCGGCGCCTGGCTGCGCTGTCGGTGTCCCAGGTCTGCTTCTCGGCCATGAGCGCGCAGCAGATCGACGCGTATGTGGCCTCGGGCGAGCCCATGGGCAAGGCCGGCGCCTATGGCATACAGGGCCGCGCGGCGGCCCATGTGCAGTGGCTGCACGGCAGCTACTCGGGCATCATGGGCCTGCCGCTGTTCGAGACGGCGGCGCTGCTGCGCGAGCTGGGCTGGGCACTGTAGGCCGGCTCCCCGACCTGGGCCCGCAGGGGCGTGCAGGCATGCGCAGACCGCCGATGGCAGCGGATGGCGCGGCAAGATAGTGGCAAGCGGCCACCGGCTCAATGATTGCCGGGCCGCCATGGCCGAGAAATACAAACGACAAAGCACACCACAGGCACAGCATGCAGCAAGACATTCTGATCAATTGGTCGCCACAGGAAACGCGCGTGGCCATCATCGAGAACGGCGCCGTCCAGGAGCTGCACATGGAGCGCCCGCTGGAGCGCGGCCTGGTTGGCAACGTCTATCTGGGCAAGGTCTCGCGCGTGCTGCCGGGCATGCAGTCGGCCTTCATCGACATCGGCCTGGAGCGCGCGGCCTTCCTGCATGTGGCCGATGTCTGGCAGCGTCAGGAAGGGGGCGAGGCCCCCATGTTCGCGCGCAAGGACATGCCTGTCGTGCCCATTGAAAAGCAGGTTTTCGAAGGCCAGACCATCATGGTGCAGGTCATCAAGGACCCGATCGGCACCAAGGGCGCGCGCCTGTCCACGCAGATCAGCATTGCGGGGCGATTGCTGGTGCTGCTGCCCCAGGATGACCATATCGGCATCTCGCAGAAAATCCCGCAGGGCGAGCGCGACGCGCTGCGCGCCCGCCTGCAGGGCCTGGTGGGCACCAAGGAAACCGGCGGGGGCGGCGGCTTCATCCTGCGCACCAATGGCGAGGATTCCAGCGACGCCGAGCTGGCCGACGACATCCGCTACCTGCGCAAGACCTGGAGCCGCATCAAGGACGCCTCGGTGCGCCTGCCGCCCATGTCGCTGCTGCACCAGGACCTGAACTTGCTGCAGCGCGTGCTGCGCGATCTGGTGGGCGAGGGCACGCAGAGCATCCGCATCGACTCCAAGGAGCAGTTCGCCCTGCTCATGACCTTCGGGCAGGAGTACATGCCGGCGGCCGTGCCCAAGCTGCAGCACTACCGCGGCGAGCGGCCCATCTTCGACCTGTTCGCCATCGACGAGGAAATCGCCCGCGCGCTGGGCCGCCGCGTGGACCTCAAGTCCGGCGGCTACCTGATCGTGGACCAGACCGAGGCGCTGACCACGGTGGACGTCAACACAGGCGGCTACGTGGGGGCGCGCAACTTCGACGACACCATCTTCAAGACCAACCTGGAAGCGGCCCAGCAGATCGCGCGCCAGCTGCGCCTGCGCAACCTGGGCGGCATCATCATCGTGGACTTCATCGACATGGTGCGCGACGACCACCAGGCCGAGGTGCTGTCCGAATTCAAGCGCCAGCTCGGGCGCGACCGCGTCAAGACCATGGCGGGCGGTTTCTCGCAGTTGGGCCTGGTGGAGATGACGCGCAAGCGCACGCGCGAATCGCTGGCCCACATGCTGTGCGAATCCTGCCCGGTCTGCCAGGGCAAGGGCCATGTGAAGACCGTGCGCAGCGTCTGCTACGAGGTGCTGCGCGAAATCCTGCGCGAGGCGCGCCAGTTCAACCCGCGCGAGTTCCGCATCGTGGCCTCGCCCAAGGTGGTGGAGATGTTCCTGGACGAGGAAAGCCAGCACCTGGCCGGCCTGTCCGACTTCATCAAGAAGCCCATCTCGCTGCAGGCCGAGACAGCCATGGCACAGGAGCAATACGACATCGTGCTGCTGTGAATCGATATTTATCCTGCTAATTCATTATCAATAGCAGTCCATCTATTATTTATCCTGCTAATTCATTATCAATAGCAGTCCATCTATTGGCGAATGAATGGGTTCAATTGAACTCATTCTTGCGTTGCTATGGATTGTTGATTCCCGATAATTAACTTTGTCTCGGCTTTTTTGATACTGTTTGTTGCAATCATTGCCTCAGCAACTGAAAGGGCGACGAATGGGAATCGACTCCACCATTGTGCGTGCAGCCATACACCCGGGAATTGGTGTGGCGCGTATTGGCAATAGTCCGGATGAGTACTATGTCGGCCCCGAGCTGATGCATGTGCCGCCCATGGCGCCGGGCAGCCTGCGTGATGCGCAGGGCGCGCTCAAGCGGCAGGCGGCGCGCTTTCGCATCTACGGCTACAACGCCGCAGGCGAGGTGGTGCGTGAACTCACGGCCGACCAGGACCAGATCGAATGGGAAGTCGAACTGGCCAATACCAAGGCCGCCTGGTATCAATTCCAATTGGCGCTGGACGTGCCTGAAGCCGCAGCGGCCGATCCCACGATTTTGCGCAATGCCACGGTGAAGGACCGGAAAAGCCTGGCCATTCGACCGGGAGCCCGCCGAATTGCCAAAGGCTCGGCCCCGGTGGCATTCGACAGCGGCAGTTTCTGCGGCAAGCCGGTTTATCTGGGCGAATTGCGCATTGAAAAGACGGGCCAGCTTCTCGTGCTGGGAGGCCGTGGCGTCTCTGCCTCCGTGGATGGCTCCAAGGCCACTACGTTTGCGAACAACGAGGGCTGGCATGACGATGTGGCCGACGGCCCCGTGCGTGCCAAGGTCGTCGTGGCTGGCGTTTCCGTGCCGGTGGATGCGGCATGGGTCACGGTTGCGCCGCCCAACTACGGCCCGCAGATGAAGTCGGTGCGTACCATGAAGGACCTGATGGAGGATGTGTACATCCACTCGGGCATGGCCGCCTTCCCGCTGCACGTCTCCTTCAGCCGGCACATCCTGCCCATACTCCAGCGCCAGAGCAGCCTGCAGTGGGCGAACAAGGGCTTTGCATCCCAGTTCGGCTGGGGCGGGGCGGCCAGTGCGGATGACGAGGCGTGGATCGCCAGGCTCAACAGCCCGGGCACGACCTGGGCCGAGCTGCGCCAGCAGGTGGCCAATGCCTTCCGGCGCTTTGACCGGGACGGCGCATCCCCCCAGCCCTGGCCCTGGCTGTATGGCGACGCCATGGCCGTGCCGCCGGCCGACACGCCGCGCCAGCATGCGGCGCTGACGGCCACGCAGCTGAGGATGCTGGACCTGTGGGCCGCAGGCCACTTTCTCTCCGATTGGAGGTCCGGCCAGAAGTATCCGGCCCAGCTGTCCGATGTGCCGCTGCAGGAGCAGCCCACCATGCTCGACCATGCCGCCATGGACGACTGCCTGGCCGATGCCTTTCACCCGGGTTGCGAGATCACCTGGCCCATGCGCCACGCCAGCATGTACCGGGCGCCATTTCGCATCCGCGAGGCGGCCGAGAACCCGCCCGAGCTGCAGCTCTACGGCTCGCGGCTCACCCCCGCCGTGGCACTGTCCGAGAGCGGGCCGCTGTATGCACAAGTGGCCGGCGACCTCACGCGCTGGATGGCGGTCCCCTGGCAGACCGACACCGCCAGCTGCCGCAGCGGCTATTACGCCGGCTATGGCCCACGCTACGACCCCTACCTGCCCACGTTCTGGCCGGCCCGCGTGCCCAACCAGGTGCTGACGCAGGAGGCCTATGAAAGGGTCATCAACACCGAACTGCCGCGCGAGCAGCGCGTTGCCGCCTTCAACCGGCGCGAGTCGTGGTTCCGCACACTGGGCGAGGAAGGCTATGAGAGCGAGATCAACCGCATGATCAGCCACTTCGGTGACATGGGCGTCATCGAGAGTCGGCCCGGCCTGCGGGGCGACAAGGACTTCCCGCCGGTGATGCAGGTGGAAAACCGCATCGCCCCGGCGCCGTCGCACATGCTCAAGACTGCGCAGCAACCGGCCGGGCAGGAAGCGCCTCCCCGCATCGAGCCCTTCGATGCAGACAACGAAGAGCAACTGCGCGCTCTGACGCAGCGCGGCCCGGTGCTGCCGCGCTGAGTGCCGGCCATGCCGTCGCACGCCATGGCCGCCGCGCCGCTGCCGGATGAACTGGATGTGCTCGTCGTGGGCGCAGGGCCGGCGGGCGCGGCCGTTGCCGCGCAGCTGGCTGGGTACTGCCGCGTGGCGCTGATAGGGCGTGCCGTGCAGGCGGGTCCTGCCGGGCCTGCCGGGCGTGCCATTGGCGAGACCCTGCCCGCAGCAGCGCGGGTGATTTTGTCCGACCTGGGCGTATGGGATGCGTTCACGGCACAGGGCCACCGGCCGGCATGGTCGCGGCGGTCATTGTGGGGAGGGCCGGAGGTCATCTTTCAGGACGCACTGTTCGACCCGCATGGCGCGGGCTGGCACCTGGACCGCAAGCGCTTCGACGCCATGCTGCTGGAGGCTGCGCGCAGCCGTGGCGTGCCCTGCCTGGTGCCCGCCACGCTGCGCAGCCTGCAGCGCCAGCCACCGGGCGCACCCATGCGCTGGCGCTGCCTGATCGATAGGGCGCAGGGCGACCCGGCGCACGGCCCGTTGGAGCTGTCCTGCCGCATCGTGGTCGATGCCACGGGCCGCGCGGCCCGCGTGGCCCGGCAGGCTGGTGCCCAGGTCCACCGTGGTGGCCGCCTGGTCTGCTTTCACGCCTGGGTGGAGCCGCCATCGCATGAGCATGCAGGCACCACCATGATCGAGTCGGACGCCGAAGGCTGGTGGTACAGCGCCGACCTGCCCGATGGCAGTTGCGTGATTGCCTGGCAGACCGACATCGATCTGCCTGAAGCCCGGCGCCTGCGCAGCACGGCCGATCTGTTGGAAATGGCGCATCACACGGCCCTGGTGGGCGCGCGCAGCAGGGGCAGCCGGCTGCTGGAGCCGCTGCGCGTGGCCGCCGCCCACGAACAATGGCTTGATGCAGCCAGCGGGCCGGACTGGCTGGCCGTGGGCGATGCAGGCCTGTCCTTCGATCCCCTGGCATCGCAGGGCCTGCTCAACAGCCTGGTCACGGGCAGCGAGGCCGCCCAGGCCGTGCGCCGCAGCCTGGCGGGCGATGCCGATGCGCTGCCGTCCTGGAATGCGTGGATCGGCACGATACGCGCCGCGTACCGCACCCATCACCAGCACTACTACGCGCTGGAGCAGCGCTGGGCGGCCGAGCCGTTCTGGGCCCGCCGCCAGCGGGCGCCGGAGGCGGGGACCGGAGCCGACGTTATTGCCGCTCCAGCTTCGCCGTCTGCACGATCGCATTCCAGCGCTGGTACTCGGCCCGCGTGAATTCGCGGAAGGCTTTGGAGTCCAGCAGGCGCACTTCGCCGCCCAGCGCCGTCACCTTGGACTTGAAGTCGGCATGGCCCGCCACCTTGAGCGTGGCCTCTTCCAGGCGCTTGACGATGGCGGCCGGCGTGCCCTTGGGTGCCAGCACGCCGTTCCAGGTGCCGGTCACGAAGGTGGGGTAGCCGCTTTCCTTCATGGTCGGCACATCGGGCAGGGCGGGCAGGCGCTGCTCCGAGGTCACGGCCAGGGCCTTGAGCTTGCCGGACTGCACAAAGGGCAGGGCGGGCGTCACGTTCTCGAAGATGAAATCGATCTGGCCGCCCAGCAGGTCGGTCAGGGCCGGCGCGCTGCCCTTGTAGGGCACATGCACCATGTCCAGCTGGGTGGCGCTCTTGAACAGCTCGCCCGACAGGTGGACCGTGGAGCCGCTGCCCGGCGAGCCATAGCTCATGCCGGTTTTTTGCGCGGCGGCGCGTGCCACCAGGTCCTTCACCGTCCTGGCGGGCGTGCGCGTCTCGTTGACGACCAGCACATTGGGAATGGTGGTCACCAGGGCCACGTACTCGAAATCGCCCAGGCTCTTCTCGCTCAGGTTCTTGTACAGGCTCTGGTTGATGGCCTGGGTGCCGGCCGTGCCGAACAGCAGCGTGTAGCCATCATTGGCCGCCGAAGCCACGCGGCTGGCGCCGATGGAGCCGTTGGCGCCGGAGATGTTTTCCACGATCACGGGCTGGCCCAGCGACTCGGACAGGCCCTGCGCCACCATGCGCGCCAGCACATCGGTATTGCCGCCAGGGGCGAAGGGCACGACCAGCTTGACGGGCCGGGTGGGATAGGCATCCGCCCAGGCCTGGGGCAGGGGCAGCAGCGTGGCGCCGAGCAGCGCGGCAGCGCGCAGGAATTGCTTGCGTGAAAGGGTACGGGGCATGGGGGATGTCTCCTTGTCGGTGTTTTTGGTGGCGCAGCGGCTGGGGCCGGCGGCGGATTTTTCAGGCGGGCCAATGCTGGGTGGTGGCTGTCTTGACGTCAATCAATGTTTTGGCAGGACGTCATGCGGCGGGCGAATGACCTGTTCGGCCTTACTCGGCAAATGAGAATGGATTGCATTAACATGCGCCCCTCATGATCCCTGCCACCACGGCGCAAGCTGCCCGGACCCGCCCATGAAAAAGGACCGCACCCTTCCTGCTTCTTCCCCCGGCGGCGCCGTTCAAATGCCCACGCCCATGCTCAGCCTGTCGGCAGGCCGGCTGCGCTTTGACCGCACGCAGTGGTTCAGCGAGAGCGAGCAGGCCGGGGTCAAGCTCGTGCTGGTGCTGTCCGGCAGCATCAGCTACCAGCTGGAACGCTCGGCGCCCGTGCGGCTGTGCGGTCCCTCCGTACACCTGCGCCTGCGCGATGCACCCCATGACGTGCTGCATGGGATGGAGCAGGGCTCGGATCTGGAGTACGTGTCGGCCAGCCTGCCCATGTCGGGCCTGGCGTCCAGCCTGGGCCTGACGCCGCAGGGGCTGGCCGATGCGATGGAGGCAGGCGCTCCTGGAGATTCGGGTGCATCCGGCGCCTGCGGCTCGCTCATCCGCGATGCCCAGGCCAGTGCCGCCCAGCGCGCGGTGGCGCAGCAGATCCTGCACTGTCCGCTGCAGGGCGCGGCGCGCCAGCTCTATCTGGCGGGCAAGGGGCTGGAGCTGCTGGCCCTGTGCATGCCCCGGCCCGGGGAAGAAGACCTGTCCGGGCGCGGACGCCAGCAACTGGAGCGTGCGGCGCAGCTGCTGCGCGAGCGCCTGGATGATCCACCGAGCCTGCGCGCTCTGGCGCGTGAGGTGGGGCTTAACGTGAACAAGCTCACCCAGGGCTTTCGCCAGTGCTTTGGCTGCACGGTGGCCGAATGGCTGCTGGCCCAGCGCATGGCGCGCGCCTACGAGCTGCTGGCCTCTGCGCGGATGGATGTGGCCCAGGCGGCCGCGCTCAGCGGCTACAGCCCCTCGCATTTCAGCAAGGTCTTCCAGCGCCACCATGGCGTGCTGCCCAGCGCCTTGCGGCGCGGATAGTCTCCATCCCAGGTCAGGCTCCGCAGCCGCTTTGCAGCGCTGCAGTCGTGCCGTGATTTTGCCGTGATCGTGCCGGGATCGCGGCAGGCCGTGACGCAATCGCGCATGGACGCTGCCCACGTCTTTCAGAATTTGGATGAGATTGGTTCTCATTTGAAATTCGGGAGGAGTGATGGATTCATCGTCAATGAAGGCGGCGCGGCCCCTGGTGTTGCGCCCCTTGCCGCTGGCCCTGTGCCTGGCCTTTGCCACGGGCGGATCGGCCCGGCTGCATGCCGAGACGCAGGCGGTTGATGCAGGCAGCGCGCCTGAAACAGCCGCACTGCCAGGGATCACGGTCCGCGCCAGCGCAGTCACCGGCACGGGCGTGGACAAGCTGGGCCAGAGCCTGCAGGAAATCGCCCAGTCGGTCACGGTGATCGGGCAGGAGCGCATGCGCGAACAAAACCTCTACAGCCTGGACGACGTGATGCAGAACGCCCCCGGTGTCACCGTGCAGCCCTTCCAGCTGCTGACCACGGGCTACTACCAGCGCGGCTTCAAGATCGATTCGTTCCAGCAGGACGGCGTGCCCATTCTCATGGGCAACACGGCCAGCCCGCGCATGGACATGGCCATGTACGAGCGCGTGGAGATCGTGCGCGGCGCCGCAGGCCTGTTGCATGGCACGGGCAACCCTGCCGCCACGGTCAACCTCGTGCCCAAGCGGCCCACGCGGGAGTTTGCCGGCAGCGCGGGGCTGACCCTGGGCAGCTGGGGCCGGCGTCGCGCCGAGGCCGATGTCGGCGGCCCGCTCAATGCCTCGGGCAGCCTGCGTGCCCGCGTGGTGGCCACGCAGGAGGAGCGTGACTTCTTCTACGACGTGGCTGGCGAGCGCACCGGCAATCTCTACGCCATTGCCGAGCTGGACCTGGCGCCCGGCACCACGGTGCACGCCGGGGTGCACCATCAGCGCATACGCTCCACCACCAACATGGCGGGCGTGCCTTTCTATGCAGACGGCCGCGATGTGGGCCTGCCGCGCAGCACCTATCTGGACGCGGCCTGGGACCGCTTCGACTGGAACACCACGCGCAGCTTTGCCGGCGTCGAGCATGTCTGGAGCAACGGGTGGCAGGCCAGGCTCAACCTCAATCACCTCTCCGGCGATTCCGAGCTGCTCTATGCCGGGGCCAACGGCGCTGTCAATCCCGCCACGGGCCTGGGCGGGCGCCTCACGGGTGCGGCCTACCGCTTCGACGACAGCCAGACCAGTGTGGATGCCTTTGCCAGCGGCCCGGTGCAGCTGTGGGGCCGCACGCACGAGCTGCTGGCCGGCTTCAACCACCAGCGCACGCGCAGCACGCAATGGGCCGCCTCCATCCTCAATCTGCCGCAAAGCCCGGTCGATGTCTGGAACTGGAATCCGCACGGCGTGCCGCTGCCCCTGGTCGGCAGCTACGCCACGCGCGGCCCCACCGAAACGCGGCAAAGCGGCCTTTACGGCATGGCGCGGCTGCAGCTGGCCGACCCCTTGAAGCTGGTGCTGGGCGGGCGCTTCACGCGCTGGGAGCAAGAGACGGGCGACGCAGGCGGAGCCGCCAGCCGCGTGCGCACGCGCATGGGCACGCAGTTCACCCCCTATGCAGGCCTGGTGTACGCACTCGGCCCGCAGTGGAACGCCTATGCCAGCCATGCGCGCATCCTCCAGCCGCAGAGCAGCTACACCTATGCCGGTGAACTGCTGGACCCGGTACAGGGCAACAACCTGGAGGCCGGCATCAAGGGCGCACTGCTGGGCGGCCGCCTGAACCTGGGCCTGGCGCTGTTCGAGATCCGGCAGAAGAACCGTGCCCAGGCCGATCCGGCCCATCCCTGCGTGGGCAATGCCTGCTGGTACATCGCCACCGGCGAGGTGCGCAGCCGAGGGCTGGAGGCCGAGATCGAAGGCCAGCCCCACCGCGACTTGCGCCTGAGCGCCTCCTACACCTGGAACCGCACGCAGTACCTGCAGGACGCGCAGAACCAGGGCCTGCCCTTCGCCAGCTTCACGCCGCGCCACATCCTGCGCCTGTGGGCCAGCTACCAGGTGCCGGTGGCAGAGCGCCGCTTCAGCATCGGCCTGGGCCTGCGCGCGCAAAGCGACTTCTACAACCAGGCGCAGGGCGTGACGCTGCGGCAGGGCGGCTACGCGCTGGCCAGCCTGCGCCTGGGCTGGCGCATCAACCGCCAGCTCACGGCGGCCCTGCAGGTGGACAACCTGACGGACCGCCGCTACTACCAGAGCCTGTCCGGCACGGGCTGGAACAACCGCTATGGCGAGCCGCGCAGCGCCACGCTCAGCCTGCGCGCCGAGTTCTGAGAACCCGCTTCACCATCGATGGAACACACCATGGACAAGAACGCCCATTCCCTCATCGCCCGGCCGCTGGCGCAGGCCAGCCACCTCATCGGCCTGTGCGCCCCTTCGCAGGTGCGCGTGCTGGGCCCGCACGAAAAGCTGGACCCGGCCAGCGACTGGATCATTGGCATCAAGCCTTTCAGCGACGGTGCCTCGCTGCATGACGGGCACTGGGAGCGCCATCCCGTCGGCGACGAAGTGCTGTGCCTGCTGGACGGCGAAGTGCGTGTGCTGCTGCGCCCGCAGCGGCGCGGGGAGGAGGCTCCGGTTCTGGAGCTCTCGGCAGGCCAGATGCTGGTGGTGCCGCGCGGCTGCTGGCACCGGCTGGAAGCGGTGCAGTCGGGCCGCCTGATGTTCATCACGCCCGCGCGTGGCAGCGAGCACGAGAAGGTGCAGCCATGAGCCCGCCCCTGCACGATGCGGACAGCGCCCCTGCGATGTCGCAGCCGGACCTGCACACCTGGCTGATGGTCGCCGGCCTGTACCTGACCCAGGGCATGCCCCTGGGCCTGGCCATGGACGCCGTGCCCACACTGCTGCGCAGCGAGGGCGCCCAGCTGGGGGCGTTGGCCTTCCTGCCCCTGGTGGGCCTGCCTTGGGTGCTGAAATTCCTGTGGGCCACACGCGTGGACAACCGGTGGTCGGCCCGCCTGGGGCGCCGTCGCAGCTGGATCCTGCCCATGCAGGCCCTGGTGCTGCTGTGCCTGGCGGCATCGGCTGCGCTGGGCATCACGCTGCAGACGGCGCCGGCCATCGTGGCGCTGGCGGTCCTGGGTTCCCTGGCCAGTGCCACGCAGGACATTGCCACGGACGGGCTGGTGGCCGAGCATTTCAGGGGCCGTGGTCTGGCTGGCGCCAATGCGCTGCAGGTGGGCGGCACCATGGTGGGCTTCTTTGTGGGCGGGGCCGGCAGCATGGTGCTGGCGGGCTTGCTGGGACAGCGTCTGGCGCTGGCGGCCCTGTGCCTGCCCGTGGCCTTCAGCCTGCTGCTGGTGGCGCTGTGGCGTGAGCCGGCTGCGCTGCAGGGCCTGCGCAGCCGGCCGGGCGTTCGCCGGTCGCCAGCCCGTCTCAAGGCCTTTGTGCAGCGCTCCGGCGCCTGGCCGCTGGTGGCGGCAGCCGTGCTGTCGTCCATCACGGCCGTCAGCGGCTTTGGCCTGGCCAAGCTGTTTCTCGTGGATGCAGGCTGGCCGGTCGAGGCCGTGGGGCGCGTGGGCATGGCGGGCGGTGCGGTGACCGTGCTGTTGGGCTGTGGCGGGGGCGCCTGGCTGGTGGCACGGCTGGACGCCAGGCCGGCGCTGGCCTGCGGGCTGGCGGCCTGCGCCGCCTCGGCGCTGGGCTGGATGGCCCTGGCCGCAGGCCTGCTGCCTCTGGACATGGGCACTGCCTTTGCGGCCCAGGCGCTGGGGGCGTTTGGAACGGGTGCATCTTCGGTGGCCGTGATGACGCTGGCCATGCGCTTTGCCGGTGCCGGCCCGCAGGCTGGCACCGACATGACAGCCGTGCAAAGCGCCCGCGACACGGGGGAGATTCTGGCCTCCACCCTGGTGACATCGCTGGCGGCGGCCGTGGGCTACGGCGGTGGCTTTGCTGCTGGATTGCTGGCTGCGGCGGTGACGCTGGCCGTCTGCTGGCGCATGCTGGGGCGCCAGGGTGGAGCGCAAAGCATCGTTGCCGATGCCAGCGCCGATCCGGTGGCGAAGTCCTCCTAGAAATCCGCCTTCAGGCTCACCGTCAGATTGCGTGGCTCGCCCCACCAGCCCTGGTTGTAGAAGCCGATCTGGCTGTAGTACTGGCGGTCCAGCACGTTGTTGAGCTGCACGCTGGCCGACCAGGTGGGGTCTATGCGGTAGTGGGCCGAGAGGTTGACCACCAGGTAGCTGCCCTGGCCGACCTGCACGCTCTGGCGCAGCGGGTTGGTCACGTTCTGCCAGATGCGGCTTTGCCAGCGCAGGTTGCCGCCCAGGCTCAGGCCTTGCAGCGCACCCTCGAAGCTGCGCATGGCCGTGAGCTTGACCAGGCTGCGCGGGTGCGTGGTGTTGAAGGCGGCGCCGCTGGCGCTGCGCGCCGTGTAGTGCGTGTAGCTGGCGCCCATGCGCCAGCCCCGGGCCGGCTCGCCGCTGAGTTCCAGATCGATACCGCGCACCTGCGCGCCCTTGACTCCCCGGTAGGCCTTCTGGTCCGTGGTGCCGTCGATGAATTCGCCCGTGTCCTGCGCCAGGTTGTCCTGGCGGGTCTGGAACAGCGCGGCGGAACCCTGCAGCCGGTCCTGCAGCCAGGAGCCCTTGAGGCCCAGCTCGAAGGCCTGGCCGGTGACGGGGTCCAGGATGCTGCCTTGCTTGTCGCGGTAGTTCTGGGGCGTGAAGATTTCCGTGTAGCTCAGGTAGGCCGTGTGCCGGGCATCGATGTCCCACAGCAGGCCGGCGTAGGGCGTGATTTCGTTGCTGTAGCGGTAGTCGCGCAGGCTGCCGAAGTAGTTCTGGCGCGTGGACCAGCGGCTCAGGCGGGCGCCGGCCACGGCCGTCCAGCCATCGGCCAGCGAGAAACGCCCCACGGCATAGCCGCCGCTTTGGCGCATGCGGCTGTCGTCGCCGCCGTTGGAGACGTCGGACCAGCCCGGCTCGGCCAGACTGCCGTTGCGCCAGTCGAGGAAGTTGTCCGTGGCAGGCGGTGTGCCCAGCGGTGCGTAGCGGCGGATGTCGATGTCGTCGCGCACATGGTTCCATCCCACGGCAATCTCGTGCTGGCGCTCGAACAGCGCGACCGGGCCGCTGGCCGTGAGGTGCAGGCTGTCGCGCGAGCGGTTGCCCCGGTATTTGATGAAGGAGTTGGCCATGCCCAGGCCGGTGCTGGCGTCCGGCGCGCCGCCCCGGTAGACGTAGCGCATGTCGTAGTTGCCTTCGTTGCGGCTGTAGGCGGCGCGCAGCAGCCAGCGGTTGTCCAGGCGGTGCGTCAGGTCCAGCGTGGCCGTGGTGTTCTCCGTGCCGAAATGCGACCAGCGCGTGTTGTTGGATACCGAGCGGTCGAAGTCCGTGCGTCTGCCGTCCGCATAGAACAGCGGAAAGCCGGCGCCCATGCCGGGGCTGGCGTTCTTCTGGTATTCGAGGCTGGTCAAGAGCCGGGTGGCGGGCGTCAGGGCCGCGCTGACCACGGCGTACAGGCCCTGCCTGCGCTGGCCGAAGTGGCTGACGTAGCTGTCGCTGTCCGATTGCACGGCCACGACGCGGCCATGCACGCGGCCTTCGCGGTCCAGCGGCAGGGACAGATCGGCCTCGGCGCGGCGCAGGTTCCAGCGGCCCAGCGTCAGCGAGGCATGGCCGCCCGCCGTCTCGCGCGGCTGCTTGCGCACGAAGTTCACCGTGGCCGACGGATCGCCCGAGCCATTGAGCAGGCCCGTGGCGCCGCGCACGATTTCCACGCGGTCGTAGAAGGCGGTGTCCATGTCGGTGGCGCCGAAGTTCCACAGGCTGTTGATGGGCGAGGCCAGCCCGTCGAACTGGAAGTTGCTGACGCCAAATCCGCGCGACGAGAACTGATAGCGGTTGCTGTCGCTGCGGCTCACCGACAGGCCGGGCGCGGAGGCCTCCAGCGTCTGCGAGACCGTGAGCTGGCCTGCATCGTCCATGAGCTGGCGCGTGATCACGCTGACCGACTGCGGTGTCTCGCGTGCGGACAGCTGCAGGCCCGTGGCCGTGCCTGTGGCGCTGCTGGTATAGCGGGCCGTGCCTTCGGTGGCGCCGGCATCGGAGGCGGCGCGCACCGTGACGGTGCCCAGTTCGGTGTCGCCTTTCCTGGCAGGGGGCCTGTCCTCGTCGGCGGCCCAGACTGCTGGCGCAGGGGCTGCACAAAGGGCACAGATCAGCAGGGACAGCGGGGTCCGCGCGCCTTGGGGTTGTCGCGGGGTGGGGTTTTGAATGCGAATGCTCATCATTTCCATGGTCCTGGGCGTGAGCCCGGATTGTGGGAAATGTGCGCCGCCGCCGCCTGTTCCCGGCGACGCCAGTCCTATGGTTTGCGACGCAGGCTGCCTTGGCTGGGCGCGTGGCCGAAGCGCTGGCGAAAGGCCGTGGCGAAATTGCTGGCGTGCTGAAAGCCCACGCAGTCGGCCGCTTCCTGCACGCTCCAGCCCTGTGCCAGCCGCTCGCGCGCCAATTGCATGCGGCGCTCGCGCAGCCAGCCGAACACGGTCTGGCCGTAGGCGGCCTGGAATTTCTCGCGCAGCGTGGTCGGGCTCATGCAGGCCAGGCGCGCCAGGTCGTCCAGGCTGTGCGCCTGGCCCGGCGCTGCATCCATGCACTCGCGCACGCGCTCCAGGCCGCGCCTGTCCCTGGGATGGATGCGCGGCGAGGGCGCAGGCCGTGGCTGCGCATGTGCCTGCAGCGCGCAGGCCAGCACCTGCAGCGCAATGCCTTCGCGGTGCAGCCGGGCCAGGCTGCCGCTCCAGACGCCATCGAGCAGCTGGCGCAGCGAGACGGCCAGATGCTCGGGCAGCGACCAGGCATGCAGCGGCGGGCCGGACTGCCGCAGGGCATGGTGCAGCAGCTCGGCCAGTTCGGCATCGGCGCAGGCCTCAGGTGCCTCGATGGACAGGTTGAAGCCGCGCACCGTCTGGCCTGCCGCATGGGTGGCCTTGAGCACCTCGGTGTCGCCGCAGGAGAATGCTGCTGCGGCATGGCGCGTCACGCTCAGGGCCTTGCGGGCGCCGGGCAGCTGCAGCTCGGCCTGGCCGTTCAGCAGGACCACGGCGGTGAAGCGCCGCGGATGCTCGGACGTGGATTCATAGCCATGGTTGATGCGGATGTCGGAGCTGACCAGCTGCAGGCCCGAAGGCAGTTGGTGCTCCTGTACCTGGCCTTCGAAGATGCAATCGTTTTCGGAGACGGTGGAGAGAAAGCGCACGCTGAAACCGTGGCGCTGGCGCATTGCGTCGAGCTGCGCCGTGGTGTAGCGCTGGGAAGGGGCGGGCATGGGCGGAGGCGGAAAGGCGGTGGCGGGAAGCGCTCGCTGCAGTGAACGCTTCTCATTATCGCTGCAGGCTTGCTCCGGCCCTGCGCCGTCCAGCCCGCAGATGCGCAGGCTCAGGGCAGGGCGCAGACAAAGCTGGCCGCATCCTCCACATTGCCCGTGCCGGCGGCTGCGCCCTCGAACCTGTACCTGGCAATCTTCGGATACGGGCACAGCGGGCGTGTGCGCTGCGGAAAGTCCGCGCTGGACGGCAGGGCCCTGGCGGCGATGGTGTCCGGGGCGATGCCTTTCTCCACCCAGTCGACCATGGCCTGTATGGAGTCGAAGCTGTCCGTGGCCGGGCCGCCCGAGCAATGGTTCATGCCCGGCACGAGGAAGGTGCGCGCAAAGTCCTGCGTGGCCTGCATGCCGCCGTTGTTGGCGGCCAGGCGCTCGTAGTAGTCCAGCGTGTCCAGCGCCGAGAAGATGGGGTCGGACATGCCGTGGATGAAGAGCATCTTGCCGCCGTGCTGCCGGAAGGCCGTGAGCCGGTCATCCCGGTAGGTGTCATAGATGGCCGAGTAGGCCTGCATGCGCGCCGGGTCGGTGTCGAAGTTGAAGGCCAGCGGGTTGAAGCCCAGGTCTGGCGGGGTGAGGAATTCGTTGACCAGCGCATCCACGATCAGCGTGATGTAGCGCGAATCCGGCGTGGCGGTGGTGGAGCTGCCCAGTGTCCAGGTGCGCCAGCCCGGCGCTGCCAGGCCCGGATCCCACGGCTGGCCCGCATACAGGGCCTGGCCTGCCGAGTTGCGCGGCCCGGCAAACACGTTTCTGAGCGCGTTCACCTGTCCGCTGCTCAGGCAGCTGCCGGTCTTGGCGCCGCCGCACTGCAGCACGCCGGGGTCGAAATGGCAGGCCTTGACGTGGTTCACCATGCCATCGGCCACGCCGTCGGCCGCATCGCAGGAGGCGGTCACGGCCTTGGCCACCAGGTTAAGGTCCTCGTTGCTGAAGGCCCGGGAGAGGATGCGCCGGCCACTGCTGTCGGCCGGCGCGATGGCGTCGAACTCGATGGTGTTCCACATCGCGGCCACCGTTGCGCCGCTCGATACCCGCATGGCAGGGGCGCCGGCCGTGATGGCGTCGAAGTAGTCGGGAAAGCGCTGCGAGAACACCATGCCCTGGCGTCCTCCGCCCGAGCAGCCCGAAAAATAGGAGTGCTCAGGCTTGCGCCCGTAGCGCGTGGAGATCAGCGATTTGGCCGCCACGGCGGTCTTGTCGTAGGCGTTGTAGGCGTGGTCCAGCCGGGCCTGAGGGTCGGCACCGAAGCTGGCCGTCGTGCCGGTGTGGCCCGCGTCGGTGGAGACCACCGCAAAGCCCTGGCCCAGCGGCGAAGGCGTTGCGCCAGAGATGCTGGAGCTCAGCGAGGTGTCGCGCAGGATGCCGTCGTTGCCACCGCCGCCGATGAAGAGAAACCGGCCGTTCCATTGGTCCGGCAGGCTGAGCTGGAACCCGATAGCGTAGTTCTTGCCGTCCACGCCCACGCGCGGGTTGATGGCGCCGGTGACTACGCAGTGCCCGGGCAGCAGCGCGCCGGTGCTGGCGCCGCCCGGCCTGCGGGTGTCGGGCGGCACATAGCTGGTGGACAGCCGGGTGGCCGCAAGGCCTGCCCTGTCAGGCAGGTCGGCGCAGGCGGCCGCCGGCGTTGTGGCATCGGCCAAAGTGGGGCTGCTGCCACCGCCGCAGCCCGCCATGAGCAGGGATGCGGCAAAGGCGGCCGTGGATGGAAAAACGCGCCGCAAGGCGCGTGGGGCGTGGTCGGTTCGCATGGCTTGTGTCTCCTGTCGCCCGAGCGTAAGACCAGGGACGGAGGGGCCATGTCATCTCAGAGGATGACGGGACAACCCGGCGTGGGCGCTGCCCCGCGCCCGGCTTCAGAGTTTGCGCAGCCGCTCCAACGCCGCGCGCAGCGTGCTGTCTTGCTTGGCAAAGCAAAAGCGCACCACGCGCTGGTCGAAGCCGTCGCCATAGAAGGCCGACAGCGGGATGGCCGCCACGCCATGCTCCCGGACCAGCCACTGGCAGAACGCGGCTTCGTCCAGGTCCGACACGGCCGAGATGTCGGCGCAGACGAAGTAGGTCCCCGCCGTGGGCAGCAGGCGCAGGCGCGAGCCTTCCAGGCCCTGGCAGAACAGGTCGCGCTTGGCCTGGTAGAAGGCGGGCAGCTGCAGGTAGGGCGCAGGGTCGGCCATGTAGCTGGCCAGGCCCGCCTGCATGGGCGTGTTGACGGTGAAGACGTTGAACTGGTGGACCTTGCGGAACTCGGCCGTGAGCGCGGCCGGCGCGGCGACGGTGCCCACCTTCCAGCCCGTGACATGGTAGGTCTTGCCGAAGCTGGAGACGATGAAGGCGCGCGCCGCCAGGCCGGCAAAGCGCGCGGCGCTCTGGTGCTGGCGGCCGTCGTAGACCATGTGCTCGTAGACCTCGTCGCTGATCAGCAGCACGTCGGTGGGCGCCAGCAGCTCCTGCAGCTGCAGCATCTCGGCATCGCTCCAGATGGTGGCGCTGGGGTTGTGCGGGCTGTTGATGATCAAAAGCCGTGTGCGCGGCGTGATGGCGGCGGCAATTTTGGCGAAGTCGGGCTTGAAGCTGCCCGGCGTCAGCGGCACGCGCACGGGCACGCCGCCGGCCAGCTCGATATTGGGCACGTAGCTGTCGTAGCAGGGGTCGAGCACGATGACCTCATCGCCCGCATGCACGGTGGCCAGGATGGCGGTGAGGATGGCCTGCGTGGCGCCGGCCGTGACCGTGATCTCGGGGCCCGCGTCGTAGCGGCGGCCGTACAGCGCCTGCATCTTGTCGGCCATGGCCTGGCGCAGCTGCGGCAGGCCGGGCATAGGCGGGTACTGGTTGTGGCCGGCCTGCATGGCGGCCGTGACGGCATCGACCAGCCTGGGGTCGCAGCCGAAGTCGGGGAAGCCCTGGCCCAGGTTCACCGCCTGGTGTTCGGCGGCCAGCGCCGACATGGTGGTGAAGATGGTCGTGCCCACATGGGGCAGGCGGCTGGGGAAGGCGGGCGTGCGGGGCGTGGCAGAGGTCATGGCGGAGGCAGCGGAAAACGGGAACGGGCCCGCACTGCGGGCCCGGTGGGGCGGAGGATCAGAGTTCGTAGTCGTGCACGTGGCCGCTCATGGCGCGCATGATCAGGTCGCGCGTCAGGCGGTCGCTGAGCAGTTCTGCGAAGCGGTAGACGAAGTTGCGCAGATAGGCGCCGCGCTTGATGGCCACGCGCGCCACGCTCTGGCCGAACAGATGGCCCATGGGGCGGACCACGAGGTCGTTGACCGGATCGTCGCGCATGGCCATCTCGGCCACGATGCCGATGCCCAGGCCCAGGCGCACATAGGTCTTGATCACGTCGGAGTCAATGGCCTCCAGCACGATGCGCGGACGCAGCCGGCGCGTGGCGAAGGCCTGGTCGATCTTGCCGCGCCCGGTGAACGAGGGGTGGTAGGTGATCAGCGACTCATGGGCGATGTCGTCCAGCGTGATGCGCTCTTTCTGTGCCAGCGGATGGCCTGTGGGCATGACCAGCACGTGCTGCCATTCGTAGCAGGGCAGGGTGACGAGATCGGGGTAGTCGGCCAGGGACTCGGTGGCCATGCCGATGTCGGCGATTTCGTCGATGACCATGCGCGCCACCTCGGCCGGCGTGGCCTGGTGCAGGCTGATGGTGACCTTGGGATACAGGTCGCGCAGCCGTGCCACGGCGGGCGGCAGCACGTAGCGGGCCTGGGTGTGGGTGGTGGCAATCGACAGCGTGCCGCTGTCCTGGGCGCTGTACTGCTCGCCGATGCGCTTGAGGTTGCCGATCTCGCGCATGATGAGTTCGATGCTCTTGAGCACCTCCAGGCCGGGCTCGGTGATGCGCTTGAGGCGCTTGCCGTGGCGCGCGAAGATGTCGATGCCCAGCTCCTCCTCCAGCTCGATGATGGCCTTGGAGACGCCGGGCTGCGAGGTGTGCAGGGCCTTGGCCGCCTCGGTGAGGTTGAGGTTGCGGCGCGCCGCTTCTTGGACGAATCGGAATTGGTGCAGGTTCATGGCGGTGACAGCTGGGTGCAGCGCGCCATTATGCTGCATTTATATAAAGAAGCGATTCGTTATTTCAGCTTCCTGAACTGCCGGAAGGCTCCATGGCCGCCAACGCCAGCTCTGCCAGCAGGGCCGTGACACGTGGATGCTCGCCCACGGCCGGCTCCAGTTCCACGGCCACCTGTGGATGGGTGTCGCGGATCTCCTGCACCAGCTTCGGGATGTCCTCACGCGCATGCTTGCCCGTGCCAAGGAACAGGGGCAGCACGGTGATGCGCGTGGCGCCCGCCTCGACCAGCCCGCGCGCGGCGGTGGGCAGGTCGGGCGCACAGGCTTCCAGGTAGGCGCATGCAGCCAGGCCGTGGGGCCGCGTTTGCCGGACGGCGCCGAGCACGGCCTCGATGGGCTGGCGCCACAGGGCGTCGCGGGAGCCGTGGGCCAGCAGGATCAGGCCGGCAATGCCGGCCGCTGTTGTGTCGTTTTGCATGGCAACGGGTCTAGCGGCGCAGCACCAGCCAGGTGAAGGCGGTCAATGAAAGAAGGCTGTAGAGCAGGCCCGGCGCCGCAGCGGTCAGCCAGGGCGACCAGGTCTGCAGCGTGCCGATGTAGCCGAACACGTTGTTCAGCAGGAAGAAGCTGATGCCGGCCATCACACCGCCGAACACATAGGCCGCGATGCCGCCCGAGCGGAAATGCAGATAGGCAAAGGGCAGGGCCAGCACCACCATCACCAGGCAACTCATGGGGTAGAAGACCTTGCGCCAGAACTCGATCTCGTACTTCTGCGCGGCCTGGCCGTTGGCCTCCAGGTGGCGCACGTACTGGAACAGCGAAATGGTGGACATGCGGTCGGGCTTGAGCAGCGCGGCCGAGACCATTTCGGCGCTGATGCCGGTCTTCCAGACCAGGCTGTCCTCTTTCTCGCGCAGCAGCACCATGCCTCCGTCGGCCTTGGCTTTCAGGCGGCTGGCCTCAACGCCCTGGAGCGTCCAGGATTCGCCATCCTCGCTGACCCGCGCCGCCTGCGCATGGATCTGGGCCGAGATGCGGCCCTGGCCGTCAAAGTCGAAGATGCGCACATTGGAGAAATCGCCGGGCCCGCGGATGGCGCGCACGTTGATGGCGATGGAATGATCGCCCTGGCGTTCCTTGAGCCAGGCACCCGTGGCGCCGCGCGACAGCTGGGCCAGGTGGATGGCGCGGATGTTCTGGCCCGCGTTCTCGGCCGCCGGCGCCAGGTAGTCGCCCGTGCCGAAGGTGGCCAGCACAAAACCCAGGCCCAGCACCATCAGCGTGCGCAGCGCCAGCCAGGGGCCCATGCCGCTGGTGCGCATGATGGTGAATTCCGAGCTCTGGGCAAAGCGCGCCATCACGTAGATGGTGCCGATCAGCACGGTGATGGGCATCAGCTCGTACAGGTGGCTGGGGATGCGCAGCACCACGAAGAGCAGGGCGTGCGTGATCTGGTAGCCGTTGTCGCCGCCGCGCCCGACCCAGCGCAGCTCATCGACCAGATCGAAGAAGAAGAACAGCGCCAGGAAGGCCAGCGTCACATAGCTGACGGCCGCGATGATGTCGCGGTACAGCAGGTTTCTCAGAACTCTCATCAGGGCACCGCCTTTGCGTCGTCCAGGGCAGCCGGCTTGCAGGGCCTGCGCCACAGGTCGCGCGGCGACCAGCGCTTGTGCCGTGCCAGCAGCACCAGCAGTGCCAGCAGCAATGTTCCTCCGTGCAGCAGGGCCGTCATGGCGGGCATGCTCAGCTTGCCCGAGGCCACCCAGTTCTCGCCCAGCGTCATCAGGTTGTAGTACACGATGAAGGCGAACAGCGCGAGCATGAGGCTGCCGCTGCCACCAGCGCGCGGGTTCACGCTGGCCACGGCCAGGCCCAGGATCACGAAGTTCAGCGCCGCCAGCGGCAGGCCGATGCGCCAGCCCAGCTCGGCGCGGTAGATGGGTTCGGTGCGCGGCAGCAGCTCATGCGTGTACGTGCTGCGCGCGGCCATTTCCTCGGCGGCGGCCAGATTGCTGCCGCTGCCGAGCTGCGTGCCGTATTCCTTGAACTCGCTGATCTTCACCGAGCCGTCGCTGGTCTGCGTTTCCATGCGCTGGCCGTCGGTCAGCACGGCCATGCGTTCGCCCTTGACCACTTCCAGCCGTGCCCCGCGCGCCGAGGTCACGGACTCGCGCCCGCGCTCATTGGCCACGATGAACACATTGTTGGCAGCGGTGGCGCTGGGCACGTCCTTGTCGATGAAGAACACGCGCGAGCCGCCGGCAGACTCCTGGAACTCGCCGGGGGCGATGCGGTCGATATCGCTGCGCTGCTCGAACTGGGTCTTGATCTGCTCGATCTGCTGGTTGGCCCAGGGCAGGATGCCCAGGCCCAGCACGGCGATCACGGCCAGCACCGGCCAGGCAAAGCGCAGCAGCGGGCGCAGCAGGCTGGCCAGCCCCTGGCCTGCGGCGAACCAGATCACCATCTCGCTGTCGCGGTACATGCGCGACAGCGAGCCGACCACGGCCACGAAAAGCCCCAGGCCCAAAATCGTGGGCAACTGGCCAAGCACCGTATAGCCCATGACCAGCAGAACGTCGGAAGGGCTGACATTGCCCTTGTAAGCCTGGCCCAGCGTGCGGATCAGCATCATGGTCATGACGACCGTGATCAGCACCACGACCGTGGCACCGAAGCTGCGGGCCAGCTCTTTGCGTATGGATGAATCGAATAACATTGGCTGAAAGGAAAACGCCGATTATGAACTTTGAACTGAAGCCGTTGACGACTGCCGCAGCAGTACGTGAAAAGTGTGACCTGTTGTTGGTGCTGGTGACCGAATCCACGGTCACGGGCAGCGACGCGCTGTCCACCCTGGTCGCACACGCGGTCAAGGCCGGAGATTTCGAAACGGCAGCCGGCAAACAGCTGGCACTGTACGGCCTGCCAGCCGTCGCTGCACGCCGCGTCGTGCTGCTGGGCGCGGGCAACGGCTCGGCACGGGAAGTGCGCCAGGCCGTGGCCGGCGCAGGTGCCGCGCTCAAGGCGACCGGTGTTGGCAAGGCCTTGCTGTGCTTTGGCTTCGATGCGGCAGGCCCTGCCGTTGCTGCCGCCGTTCTGGCGGCGGCCGATGCCTGCTACAGCTATACCCACACCAAGCCCCAGGCCAAGCCCGTGGCGCTCAAGAAGCTGGTGATTGCCGCAGCCGTCAAGGCGGGCGACAAGAATGGCGTTGCCGACGCTTTCAAGACCGCCGTGGCCCAGGCCGAAGGCATGACCCTGGCACGCGAATGGGCCAATCGCCCCGCCAACCACGCCACGCCCACCTTGCTGGCTGACGCGGCCCGCGCCCTGGCCAAGCTGCCCGGCATCAGCTGCAAGATCCACGGCCCCGCCGAAGTCGCCAAGCTCGGCATGGGCGCTTTCATGGCCGTGGCCCAGGGTTCGGAGCAGCCGCTGCGCTTCATCGAACTGCACTACAACGGCGGCACCAAGGGTGCCGCGCCCGTGGTGCTGGTCGGCAAGGGCATCACTTTCGATACCGGCGGCATCTCGCTCAAGCCTGCCGCTGAAATGGACGAGATGAAGTTCGACATGGGCGGCGCCGCCAGCGTGCTGGGCGTGTTCCATGCGCTGGCCCGGCTGCAGCCGGCCGTCAATGTCGTCGGCCTCATTCCAGCGTCCGAGAACATGCCCGGCGGCGCTGCCGTCAAGCCGGGCGACGTGGTCACCAGCATGAGCGGTCAGACCATAGAAATCCTCAACACCGATGCCGAAGGCCGTCTCGTGCTCTGCGATGCGCTGACCTACGCCGCCCGCTTCAAGCCCCGCGCCATGGTGGACATCGCCACGCTGACCGGCGCCTGCGTCATCGCCCTGGGCGGGCTGCGCAGCGGCATGTTCTCGCCCAGCGACGAACTGGCCCGCGCGCTGGAGCAGGCCGGTGATGCGGCACTGGACCCCTGCTGGCGCATGCCGCTGGACGAGGAGTACGGCGAAGGCCTCAAGAGCAATTTCGCCGACATGGGCAATGTGGCTGGCCGCGCGGGTGGCGCGGTCACGGCAGCCAAGTTCCTGCAGCGCTTTGTGGGCGACATTCCCTGGGCGCACCTGGACATCGCCGGCACGGCCTGGAAGAGCGGCGCCGCCAAGGGCGGTACAGGCCGCCCCGTGGGCCTGCTGCTGCACTATCTGCTGGCCGGCATCGATGCTGGCAAGGCGCAGGCCAAGGCTGCGGCACCCCATAAAGCTGCTGCACCCAAGAAGCCGGTGCCACCCAAGGCAGGATCTGCCAGCCGCCGCAAGGCTGCAGTTGCCGCTCAGCCGGAGCAGGCATGAGCGCATCGTCCCCGTCAGCCCGGGCCTGTTTGAAGGGAGCATCGCTTGACTGAAGTGGCCTTCCATTTCAACGCGCCCGACAAGCTGGCCTATGTCTGCCGTCTGGCGCGCAAGGCGCTCAGGCACCGCACGCAACTGGTGGTGCTGGGGTCGCCGCCGCTGCTCAAGGCCTTGTCGCCCAGGCTGTGGAGTGTCTCGCCCACCGACTTCCTGGCCCATGCCGGAGAAGGCGATGGGGCAGACATCATGGCCTTCTCGCCCATCGTTTTGCTGGAGCGGCTGGACGGCGCGCCGCACCACGACATGCTGGTCAACCTGGGCGGCGAAGTGCCCGAAGGGTTCGAGCGCTTTGCGCGTGTCGTCGAAGTGGTTTCCGCCACCGACGAGGAAGACCGCCACCTGGCCCGGCAGCGCTGGAAGCACTATGCGGCCCAGGGTATTTCAATCAAGCGCCATGACCTGGTCCTCAAGGAGTAAGCCATGAGCGCTCCTCCCTCCAAAACCCCACCGCGCTTTGTTCCCACGCTCACCGATGTCGTTGCGGTGGATGCGGTGCAGGCACCGGTTCAGACGGTCGAACCCCCGGCACCCCTGGCACACCCCGTGTCCGAACTTCCGCTGACGGACGAAGCGACGCCCTGGGCCAGCGAAGGCATGCTGGCGCCTCGGCGTGGCGTGGTCACCCTGCCTGCGTCCCTGCCGCCGCTGCCGCAGGACCTGGAACCGCAGCGGCCCATGGTCGCCGAGCAGGATGCACCTGAGGAAATCCCGACACCTGCAATGCAGCCTGTGCTCTCGGACTATCAGCCGCCCAGCGCCCCGTCCGTGGAAATGCAATTGGCCCAGGAAAGCCGTCTGGCCGAAATGGCTGATGTGACTGATGCGCCAGATGTGGCAGGTGCGGCAGATGTGGCTTCAGCGGGCGACGTGGCACCGGCCGGGGAAGTGGTCCCTGCCGACCTGGTGGTCCCGGTGGTGCAGGCTGTCGTGGCAGAGGCGGCTGCCGGGCCGACGCCGGCTTCCCCCGCCATGCCGGCAGCCCCCACCATGGAGTCCATATGGGACAGTCATGCGCAGCAGGTCACCGAGGAATATCTGGTCCATCGCCTCATGCAGCGTGTGGACCTGGTGCTGGACCAGCGCTTGCGCGACGCCATTGCCACCGTGGTTCAGCAGCAGACACGGTCCATCGTCGTGCGTCTGCGCGAGGAGGTGGAATCCGTCGTGCGCCAGGCCGTCTATGAGGCGGTGGCCGATGAACTGGCCTTTCGCGCCACGGCCGCACGTGGCGACTCCGGCCAGGGCAGCCGTTGAGTGCCGGGCAAGGGCGGGCGGCGCAAGCCCCCGCCTGACCCGGTCGTCAGCCTGCGCGGGCCGGGCCTGAGAACACCTCGGGATTGAGGATGTTGCTGGGCTGCCCCGCAACGAAGTTCACCACATTGTCGAAGGCGGCGCGAAAGTACAGCTCGTAGCTGTCCTGCTCCACGTAGCCGATGTGCGGCGTGCAGATGCAGTTCTCCAGCCGCAGCAGCGCATGGCCCTGGAGGATGGGCTCGCTCTCGAACACGTCCACGGCCGCCAGGCCCGGCCGGCCTCGGTTGAGCGCACCCAGCAGGGCATCGGCCTCCACCAGCTCCGCGCGCGAGGTGTTCACGAACAGGGCGGTCGGCTTCATGCGTGCCAGATCCTGCGCCGTGACGATGCCGCGTGTGGCCTCATGCAGTCGCAGATGCATGGACAGCACGTCGGATTCGGTAAAGAAAGCCTCGCGCGATTCCGCCGCCGCAAAGCCATCGGCCTGGGCCTTCTGGCGCGAGCTTTCGCTGCCCCAGACCAGAACCTGCATGCCGAAGGCATGGCCGTAGTGCGCGACCAGCCGTCCAATGCGGCCGTAGCCCCAGATGCCCAGCGTGCGCCCGTGCAACACGCTGCCCAGTCCGAAATTCGCAGGCATGGACGCAGCCTTGAAGCCCGATTGCTGCCATGCGCCGTGCTTGAGGTTGGCGATGTACTGCGGCAGTCGCCGCGTGGCCGCCATGATCAGCGACCAGGTCAGCTCTGCCGGCGCAATGGGCGAGCCCACGCCCTCGGCAATCGCAACGCCCTGGTCGGTACAGGCCTGCACATCAATATGGGCGCCGGCCTTGCCGGTCTGCGCGATCAGCTTCAGGCGCGGAAGCTTTTCCAGCAGCTGCCGGCTGATCTGCGTGCGCTCGCGGGTCAGCACGATGATGTCCGCATCGCGCAACCGCACCGACAGCTGGCCAACGCCCTTGACGGTATTGGTGAAGACCTTGGCGTTGAAGGGCTCCAGCAGACGAGCACAGTCCAGCTTGCGCACGGCGTCCTGGTAGTCGTCAAGAATGATGATGTTCATTGCCTGTGAATCCGTCATAAGCCTTTGATTTATCTCTGGTTTGCCGCGTAAGATGTTGTCGGCAAATGATTTATTCCATTCCTGCGCTTACCTTTGTGCTTCATCTGCGCTTGCCTGGACTCGTCTACACTTCACCGCTCGGTATAGGTTTTGTGTAGGTTTTTCCGGCATTCAAGGTGTAGCTTCAGATGTTCTTTGACGCACGTTCAGCCAAGACCCTAAAGCAGGGCGAACACATTGTCGTACAAGGTTGCCCAGGCTTGAGGCTCGAAGCGACGGCCAGCACGAAATCTTGGACCTATCGTTACAGAAGCTTGGCGGATTCGGTAAAGCTCAAGCAGGTCAAACTCGGCCAATGGCCAGCCATGTCGCCAGCCCAGGCTGCAGCCGAATGGCAGGCAGCACGGGACCTGCGTGAGCAGGGAAGAGATCCAGCGGACGAGCGAAAGCTGGCGCGCAAGGCTTTGGCGCAACCGGTTGCACAGGTTTACACATTGGCCAAGCTGGTGGACGACTATGCCGCCCGGTATCTCATGGTCAACCGAGAGGCCAAGGGCGCCCGCAACATCGAGCAGCGTCTGCGCAATGCGATCTCGGGACGGGAGTCGACATCCGTGGCCGAGGTGGGGCGCTCTTTTGTCTACGACGTCATTGAAGGTCTGGCCGACCGCCCCGTCTTGGCCAAGTCCGTGAAGACGGAGATGGCAGCTGCATGGCGCGTGGGGCTGGAGTCAGGGCGAATTCCGGACGGCATGCCCAACTGGTGGGCGGAACGCACGTCCCACAAGCTTCGCAGCAAAGGGGCAGTGCGAGATGGAAAACACAAAGGCACCAGCAAGCGCGTGCTGAGCGGAGCGGAGATCAAGACGCTGATCGGCGGTGAGCTGTCGATGTTCAGCCAGCAGGTTCAGGATTTCCTGACGCTGCAGCTGTGGACATGCACGCGCGGCGGGGAGATCTGCCAGATGCAGAAGAAGCAGTTGTCGGAGGAGGGGGGTGTGCTTTGGTGGACCGTGCCCAAGGAGGCAATGAAGATTCGGCACGTTGAGGTCGCACATGACCTGCGTGTGCCTTTGTTCGGTCGGGCCGAGCAGATCGTGCGACGTCTGCTGGCGAATGAGGGGCAATGGCTGTTCCCGAGCATCGGGCGCGATGGTGTGCTTAAAGGGCAGACCCAGGCCTACATGCAGACCAAGGTGCACTATCTGCAGCCCTACAGCAAGACGAAGCCCGAGCACAAGCGGGCGCGGCTGACCGTGACGCATTGGTCACCGCATGATCTTCGGCGGACGGGGCGCACCATCCTGGCGTCGATGGGCTGTCCGCATGAGGTTGGGGAGGCGATCCTTGGCCACGTCCTCCCTGGCGTGGCGGGCGACTACAACCTCTACCGGTACGACGCCGAGCGCAGCCAATGGCTGGCGGCGCTCGATGCGAAGTTGGAGGAGTTCATCGGGGCTTAGGGGCACCGGTGTTCTCAGGTGGCAGCAGCTCGGACGCTGGCCGACGGGCGGACCAGTCATCGAGCTCCGCGCGCAGCCAGCCAACGCGCCTGGCAGAAAGCTGGCGGGGCTGGGGTATCTGGCGCTCACGCACCAGTTGTTCGAAGGAACTTACGCTCAGCGCCACGTAGGCTGCGGCATGCTCGCGGCCGAGCACGGCAGGTGCAAAGTTCAGAGTGATGCTCTTGGACATGTTCGTCCTCAATGAAAAAGGCCCGCGGGTGCGGGCCAGGTTGGTGGTTCGTCGTTGTCGGGGAGCGGCGCGCGCTTGTCGCGCCAGTTCTTTGGTTTCTTGCTGGCCATGGTCAGGTTTCCTTGATGTCGTGGGTGCGCTCGTAGAACCGCGTCATTGCGGCGGCCAGCGCGTGGCGGGCCGGGTTGGAGGTGTCAGGCGACTCGGCGCACTTGCCAGGCCGTGGACTCGGGCGAGTTGAGCGAGACGATCTGCTGCATGGGCACGGGGCTCACGGAGTTGCCCACCATCCGCACCTGGGCGGTTTTCGTCAGGGGCTTGCCAGAGGCCGTTCGGTCGATGACGTAGCCCGGGGGGAAGTCCTGGGCGTTGTAGAGCTCGCGCGGCACCAGCATTCGCAGCGTGATGTCCACGATCACCCAGGGCTCGCCCTTGAGCCAGACCGTCACGAGCGCAAGGCGGTCGTGCGTGGTGATGGTGGTCATCGGATCGCGCAGGTCCGCCCACTGGCCGCCATTGGCGTGGTAACGCATCAGGAAGGCGGCGCAGCGCAGGGCTCCGGCCTCCTGCTCAGGCGACAGGTGGTACTGGATCAGGGCATGGTGCTCGGCCCCGGCGGTGACCGTGGGCACGGGCTCGCGCATGTCGCGGCCCACGCTGTTCCGGCGCAGCGTGCACAGGTGGGCGGCGATCAGCTGCTGCTGGCTGCCGCTGGTGGTCACGGTCGATACAGGTTCGCGCAGGTCGCGGGCCGGCGTGCTGTTGAACCCGCCGTTGGCCTGGACCATGAACGCGGATGCCAGGCTCTGCCCGCCGCCGCTGGCCGTCACCGTGCCCAACGGCCCCCGGATGTCGTTGGCGCCGTGGCTCCAGCGCTTGCTGCCTTCCTTTCCCTCGCCGGGCCCGGCCTGCACAAGGTAGGCCGAGCTGATGGCGTGCTTGATGCCGCCGGCCACGGCCGTGCCCAGCGGCTGGGACAGATCCAGCACGCGCGGTGCTTGGCCCTTGGCCTCGCCGTAGCCCATCTGGATGAGGGTCGGTGACACCAGGGCACGGCACCCGCCTTTCTCCGTGGCGATGGTGCTCATGGGTCGGTCGAGCTTTTCGATTTTCCCGCCATGGGCCATGTTCACGATGAACGGCTGGGGGCTGTTCAGCACGAACTTGTCCAGGCCATGCGCGATCCGCCGCATGGTGGCCGGCGCCAGTTCCTTCTTGCGCCCGAAGATGCTTTGCCCGGGGATGCTCCAGTCGATGCACTCGGCTGCCTGGCGGAATGGCTTCTGGCCCGCCTTCGGATGCTTCCAGTGCGTCTGCGCTGGCCACACGATGGGCAGGCCGTCGCGGCGGGCGATCAGGTACAGCCGTGTGCGGGTGCTGCGAGAACCCAGGGTGGCGTTGCAGATCACCCGCCATTCCACCTTGTAGCCCAGGTCGCGCAGCGCCTGGATGAAGTGGCGCCAGTTGCGGCCCTTGTGCTTGGGGTCTGGCACCAGGAACTGATTGCCGCGCGGCACCACCTCGCCGGGTTCGGCTACGCGGAAGGTGGCTTTGCCCGTGGCAGGGTCCGTGATGCGGTCCAGCGTGATGACGCGGCCCGTGGCGGGGTCGCGCTTCGCAATCAGCGGGGACCACTGCATCATCTGTTCGACGTTCTCCAGTGTGATGACATCGGGCTGGGTCTTGCCGGCCCAGCGGATGACGATCCATGCGAGCGACCGGATTTCCCCGTTGCGGGGCTGGCCGCCCAGGGCCTGACTGTGGTGCGTGCAGTCGGGCGATGCGTGAAGCAGGCCCACAAGCTCGCCGCGTGTCACAGCGAGGGGGTCCACTTCTCGGATGTCGGAACGGTAGTGCCTGGTCTGCGGATGGTTGACCTCGTGCATGCCGATAGCGTCAGCATCGTGGTTGATGGCGACATCAACGGGTCGGCCGATGGCCTGCTCGATGCCTGTCGATGCGCCGCCGCCGCCGGCAAACAGGTCGATCACCAGCTTTGCCGCGAGGGGCAGGAGAAATTGATTGGTGAGCATGCGGCTCCTCTAATTTGGACCAAAAAAATGCCCTCGCGGCATGACCGGGAGGGCTTCGGGGGAGGACCTAACTCGCTCTGTCGGAGTTGGCAGGCGGATAGGTTGCTTAGATCCGATTCGTTGAGGTGTTTGAAATCAGATATCGGATTGAGTGGGTTGCCAGCTATAGTCAGGCGACTTTGTGTAGCTCAAATATCAATGGAGTTGTGATGAATCGCTTTGTTCGTAGTTTGGTATTTTCTGCCTTCGCGTCTTGTCTGGCTGCTCCTGCAATGGCGGCGCTGCCTGATTCGGGTATGTGGGCGATTGATGGAGAGCTGAACGGCAAGCCAGGGCGCGGAATTCAGATTGACAGGCAAAGCGGGTTGAATGTCATCGTCACCTACTACGGCTATAGGACGGACGGGTCGGCACTCTTCCTGCAAGCGGCAGGCCAGTTGAAGGACGAAAAGATCTTCGAGGGGGAGTTGACCGAATACCAGGGCGGTCGTGTGCTGGGAGGGCCGGCGCAGAACGGCGAATTTGTCCAAGTCGTGGGCCCTGTTCGCATCGTCTTCGACACCGAGGCATCAGCGTCCATCACACTCCCTGGCGAAGCCACTCAAGTCATGAAGAGATTTCGCTTCGAAGACCATCTGAGCCGCCTCACTGAACATGGATTCAGCTACTTGACTACCCGGGAGATGGTCTACAAGGTGAAGCCACGATCGATCTTCATCTATGCAAAAAATGGAATTTTCCGGATGAATGAGGTGTTTGAAAACGGTCGCCTATGCTTTTATGAAGGCAATTTTGAGATGTCAGGGCAGTCTCTAAATTCGGCGGGTAGCCTTACCTGCGATGCCCCATCTTCTCGCCCGGGTATTAGCTCCTACAAAATAGAGAACCTCCGGGTTGACGAGTATGGCATCCTGGCCGGACGATTTACCTGGACCGGATGGGACTCGACAGGAAAGCCCCTGGGCGGCACCGAAAGCGTTGTCGGTGCCTGTCGTTTTATCGCGGAATTCCTGGGCCCCAGCCCTTGCCTCCACAGCGGAAATAGCTTTTACACAAAGTAGAATTAAGGCGATTCCTTGGAACCATGCCTCCAAGCGAGATGCAGTTTAAAGGCTGCATGAAAAGAAAAAGCCCCTGGCGCGCACCCAGGGGCTTGAGGCACCGCCTAGACTTGGCGCGCACCCCCTTGCGGTGTATCGGCAGCCAGTTGGGTGGCTGGCGTCGGAAGAGGGGCGGTATCAGAACAGCACCTATGCGCTGTGCTCATACCTCGAAAAAAAGCCACTATTTAGTGGCTTTGATTTGGTTAACGGAGATTTTATTTGCTTGGTTAAGCATCTCGATTTATTTGCTTTTCTTCTTCATAAATCCTCCGGTCCTCTCTGGATAACGAATCACTCTTCTTTTTGCTATCAATCGCTTCTATCTGGACGCCTGGAGAAAAGATACTCTTGACAGAATCCCAGAAGACTTCCCAAGGGGTGCGAGGTTGCGAAAGCATATTGAACTCCAATCATCGCCCATTAAGGTAGGGCGGAGGTGTTTCCTGCTGTACACCAGCATCCAGATCTATCAGCGATTCCGTGTCCCAGTCGCTGCGCATTTTTTTGCGTGGCGGGTCAGGCGTGCGGAAATAGTCATCGTTAGATACAGCATGACTATCAACATCTGGAAGAGAGGATTTTTGGCGACGATTTAATGAATCCTTTGTGTCTTTGAATTTCATGTGGACCTCCGGTCCTGTGCGCGTTGACCGAAAATGACCAACTTTTTCACACTACTCTGATTTGCTGAGTAAAACCGTTTGGGTAACAACAATTACCTATATGTAGAAGCGCATCAGGGCAGCGAAATGCCTCGGGAGGGAGCGCTTCTCGCGCCCTGTGCTTACACCCTCAGGAAATGATCAGGAAACTTTCCCGGACCTTCCCATTGATCCAGTTCGGCGGCTTGCCCCGGCCGGTCCACGTTGCGCCAGTGACGGGGTCGCGGTACTTCGGGGCGCCAACGCTGCCCTTGGGCTTCTTGCCCTGGGCCGGGAAGACATCGGCAGCGGTCAAGCCGTGCTCCTGGATCATCGCGCGGGCTGCGGCGATGCCCCCGGCTTTGTGTTCGGCCTGAGCAGCTGCGATCAGGGCTTCGAGTTCGGCCTTCTGGGCCAGCAGGTTCTGATATGTGGAGGTCATGGTCATGGATTGCGCTGTGGCGCTGTTGAGGTAAATTTGCTCCCACCAATCAACACTGGAGCTACGAAGGAGCGGGGGCTATGGATGTTCGGATCACCGAAGCGGAACTCGATTTCGCCGATGTTCAGTTCGTTCGGCGAGTTCTTCTTGTAAGGCGCGAGGGCGAAGACCCAGGGGTCTCCGTCTACGAAGTCGGCGCTTTGGCTCCCCCAGGGCCACCGCCGTCGGATGACGATGCAGCCCGGTTTCACATGCTGCTGGTGGAAGTGGAGGAGCCGGAGCACGCAGGCACTCAGGTGCGTGTGCGCTCTAAGTTCTTGGAGCGCTTGCACGTATAGCTTCAATGCCCACAGGGCAGGGCATCGCCGCGGTGATGGTCTTCGGGCAGCTCGGCGCTGCAGCCGAAGCAGTGAGTGGGCTTCTGCTCGTCCCACCACAGTGCTCGGGCACGTTCGGCGGCGCGGCGCGCGGCCGGCAGATCGCGCTCGGCGCGTGTGGGCTGGTGTTCGGTGTCTTGGTTCATGCTGTCGAGGCCGTGACCACCGGGCGCTGCATCCAGATGCTGGCGAGCGTGTCGGTGACGCGCGGGCGGGAGGGGTTGCGGATGCGATAGCGGCGGTACTTGTCACACACGCAGGCGTTGCACTGGTCGGCCAGCCCGTCGGGGCTTTTGACCAGGGCGCGGAAGAAGCCCACGTCGGCCGGCCAGGACTCATCGCAGCTGATGCAGATCTTTTCGGAGGTAGTGGCCATGGCGGTGTCGTTCGCAAAGGGCGCCCCAACAGGACGCCCCTGCGATCAAATGCGCGCGGTGTTCGGCGCGCCGTTGAGGATCTGCAACTCGGTGGCGGCGGCGATCTTTTCGCGCAGGTCCTTCACGGCCTGCTCGATCACCTTGTGCGGACGGACCAGCTCCAACCACATGACGAGGTTGCCGCCGTCGATGCGGTAGCGGAAGCGCACATCCACACGCCACTTGTCGCCGTTCTCGAAGACGGGAATGCCCAGGCTGAACTGCTCGGGCACCTGCAGCTGACCCTGGCGCGCGCTGCCCTGCACGTCTTCGTCGTAGGTGAACTGGGTCGAGCCGTCCGAAAGGCGCACGCTGCTCTTAAAGTCCACCTTCTTCTTGGCTTCCAGCGTGCGGCAGACCTCCAGCAGGGTGGAACCGTCCGGACTGCCGGGTTCACGCGAGGCTGGGTCAGCAGCGATGAACACGACATCAACAAGGTTGCTCTCGATGAATTGGGCCAGATCGACCTGGCCGACCTTCTTGCCATCCATGCCGGTCCAGGCCTTCCACTCGGGTGCAAGCGGGGCGTTGTAGCGGGCTTGGTGATCGCCCCAGCCAGTGCCGAGCGCGATGTGGTTGAACACGGCAGTGAAGGTGGGCGGGTCGATGGTGCTGAACAGGCGAGTGGATTCACCCTTCTGGTCGTTGACCACGGCGATGAACGATTCGGCATCGTTCAACTGCACCGTGCCCTTCTTACGGGTCGGGGCCGCGAGCGTGTGGCTCAAGTCTTCAGCGGTGAAGCCCTCGGGCAGAAGCACGATGGGCGCGCCGGCGCCAACAAAGCGCACGGGCTGATGGCTGGCAGCCTGGATTTCACGGCTGGCGGTTTCGGTCTTGGTGTCTTGCAGGTCCACGGGGTTCTCCTTGAGGGACTGGGTTGGGGGAATGGGAGTCAGCCGACGACGCGCAGGCCGGGCTGCTGCTCAGGGGCTGCAGCGGTTTGGCGCCGCTCCTTCTGGGCAATGGATTCCTGCGACACGTCGCGCACGCCATCCAGCGTTTGCTGGCGGGGATCGCTGCGCTGCAGGTTGTTGTCTGGGGTGGTGAAGAGGATGGTTCGGCCCTTCGTAGGCGCGGGCAGCTTTGTCTTCACATCGGTGTCCAGCTCCATCTGGCCGGCCTTGCCGCCGATCGGCTTCATCTTGATGGTCAGAGTCAGCGAACCGGCTTTGCCCGTTTCCGTGGTTGCGTGCACCAGGTCGTTCAGTGCCTCGGTGGCCTCCTCGCCCAGGAATGGCGCGCTGTTGGCCAGGAAGTCGGCGAAGGCTTGGCGCTTGGCCTTGAGGGTGGGATTGATGAGCTTGCTCACGGGATGCTCCTATCTGGTTGAGGCGAAAAAATGCCCACCAGGTGGTGGGCGTTGAGGGAGAGCAGGGGAGGGCCAGCTAAATCGCGCCGCCCTCGGTGTCGTCGGCCGGCAGGTGCTGGATGAAGGGCGCGGAGATCGCTGGCGCGCGCGGCGCGATGCCGGCCAGGAACTCCTCGCGCTTGGCATAGAGCTGGTCGATCAGGGCATCGGCCAGGCGCGGCAGGTCGCGGGCGTTCATCAGCACCGCGCTGCGGTCCTTCTCGAAGGGCACGCCCAGGGCAGCGAGGTTGGCGGCGCTGAGCTGGAGCACGGGCGCGAATGCGGCGCAGATCTGCGACAGGTTGAACTTCTCGGGGTTCGGCATGGCGATCAGTGGGCCTGTGCCTTGACCTGGGACTCGCGCATCGCCTCGTAGCCGGCGAGCATCGGTTCGAGCTGCTGCCGCAGATCCACGCCGGGCTCAAGGCTCGTGCCAATGCTGGCCAGGGCGCAGCCCATGGCATACAGGCCGCCATAGACGGCGAACGCGTTGCCGTTGCGCTGGCCATAGGCGCTCAGAATTTCGATGATGGGCTCGGCCACATGCGTCATTGCATGGGCGTGGTGGTTTGGCGTGATTTCGCGGGTGATGCGCGCGCCTTCGATGGGGCTTGTGGAATGGCTCATGAGCTGGTGCTCCAGGTCAGAAAAGAGGTGCTCCGGAAATGGCGACCGCAGCAGCAAGGCCGGCAGCCGATATGGCCGACCAGAGGAAAAATCCGAGAAGCTTGGTCATGGCAGCTCGCGCAGGCATTCCATCGACTTCGGGCCGTTCCAGACCACGGCATGGCTGGGCGGACAGGCCTGGGCGGCGCTGCGCGCGCGCTGCACGTCCGCTGCGCTGGCCGCGGGCTCCTGGGCCGCGCCAGCATGTGCACATGTGCTGAGCACCAGGGTCACCAGCAAAGCCAGGCACAGCAGCAGCCAGCCGCCGGGCGTGGACGCCGGCTCGGCCACAGGGCCAGGGCGCGAGGCCTCGCGGAGGAAGCGTGCATCGGGGTCGGGGTTGAAAGGTTCGGTGGGGATCACTCGCTGCATTTCGGCTCTCCTGAAACGACAAATCCGCCAGGAGGCGGATTTGGGTTGGTTGCTGCTCGTTGCAGTTGGCGCTGGGCCTCCTGCTCGGCAATGAGGCGCTCTTCTTCGCGCCAGTCGGCATAGGTCTGAGGCTCATACGCGACGCGGCCGCGTTCGCCTCGCAGGCGGTTGAATCTGGATCTCATGGTGGACCTCAAAAAAGCGCCCGCCCCACATTGCTGCAGGGCAGGCCAAATGCCGCACAGGGCGACCCACGAAACAAAAAAGGCCCTGCAACTGGGGGAGCTGCAGGGCCTTGGTGGAAAGTGCCGATGCCTTGAAGGCGTGCCTGGGAATTAGAGAGGGAGGGAGGATGAAACCCAGGCTCGGCGTGAAACTGTTGGACTCAGTATGGCCCGGACATGATCAGGAAAACATGTACAGGAGGTAAAAGATCGTTGGCATCAGTTGCAGAGTTGACGCTCGCAAGGGATGCCATCGTTGTCCCCGTCCATCTTCGTGTTGGGGCAGTTGCGCAAGAAGAACTTGGCCTCCTCGCAGGAGGTCATCTGCGAGCAGTGCGTGCGCCCGTCGCATGTGTATTTGGGCGTGCTTGAAGTGCTGCTGCCGATATCGATACTGCGCGTGCGTGGCTCGGTGAGCAGCAGGGTTGGTGATAGGCCGCCAGTCTTGGCTTGATATGCCGTGTACGCTTTCCAGGCCGCCACCGCGAGCAGCACGTAAACAATGAGTCTCAGCATTTAATGCCTCTCTCTTATTGTGATTTGTACGGCGGGCATCGTATCGCAGTCAGAAATGAAGATGGCCAGCCCTGTTCGCCCGGGCTTATTCTCAATTCGACGGTGGCAAGACTCTCACTGCTTGCAGGCGGGCAAATGCCTGTCACGATTGGCCATCAAGAAAAAGAGCGGATCACCCGGCGGACAGTCTGTCGGTGGCGGCATCTCGGATTACCTTCATCCACGCCCGGTTGCAGTTTTTCAGTGCCGCGCTCTTTCTTGATGGCCCCGGCGCTATGCCGAGGCGCAGTTTCATGTGTGCTCGACGCAGACCTTGGTGAAAGGGCCGAGGAAAGGATGTCCACCTTTCCTGTATTCCAGGAGGATGCTGTCGCCTGACTTGACACCACCAACCGGCATCACGGTGTCTTTGACTCGAACCTCGAAGCCGAGCTCGCCGCTGACCAGGGCCAAGCTCCAGTCTCCGCTTACGAACCGGTCGACCTGCTCAACCTTCGCCCGTAGTCGAGAGATTTGCGCTGCAGTTCCGCGCTCTGCTAGCAGCTGCTCCTGCGGAATAGCAGGCCTTGGGCCCGCCCAGGCGATGGTCTCGTCATCTTCATCGGTGTCGCGTAGCGGCCTCAGTTCCGCGTCGCGGTAGACAACGATGGCTCGGGCGCCAGGCTCGATGGTGCGGTCGCCGAACCGGAACGTGGACAGCGGTAAACCGATCCAGTCCGCTGGGATCTCGAACTCACCGGGAGGGGCCGGCTTCCAGATGCGCATGAGCGCACCGTTGTTCGCAGGGTACTCATAGTCGTTGACCACGATGGCCAGATCACCGGGCTTGCAGTGCATACATCTCTCCTTTTTGAACTGTAAATATATACAGCTACTGAGAATTTGTACAGTATTACAGCGCCAAGCGTTGCTCAAGCAACAGCAGTTCTGCATGAACCAGCTCGATGCTGTGTGTGAGCGTGTCGATTTGCGAAACCAGTGGCGCGCTGCTGCGTGCTTGGTTGCCAATGCCTTGGCCAGCCGCAGATCCTGACTCAGCCGTGGCTGGAAGCATGACGGGGGCCATGCGCTTGATGAGGCGCTGTGCCGTGGCGCGCAACTGCTCTGCTTGTGCGGAGGCTTTGGAAAGGGCTGCTGCTGTCGGGCTGGTGGTCTGTGGGTTCAACGCTTGTGCGAGTTGCCCAAGTCGAGCGGGTTCAAGCAATGCGGCGCCAGGCAATCCTGCCAGGGCTGGCACGCGGCCAATGGGCTGGTGGTTCACGGTGGTCTCTCCTGTGGTGGCGGAAACAAAAGCGGCCTCCCTGGGAAGCCGCTTTTGTTTCGCCCCGATGCGCTCGGGGAGGGCGTGCTGCATCTGGTAGCAGCTGCGCGGCATCAACATGCCGCACCGTTTATTTGCTCCGTGGTGTCATCTCACTGCGTTCGTCACCGGAATGCCTGGGCGGTGTTCCATCGTCGGCTCCAGATGCGCTGGCGCGCACCCTTCATTGCCTCCCGCCTACTCTCTACAGGGCATGCCGCCCGCAGTTCCTTCCCTATGCCGTGAACCGTGCTTTGACGGACTGGCAACCGCGCGGAGACGCGGCGCGCTGACCTGGCCCATGCCCAGGAGCGCCATTGCGCCGGACGAATGCCCCTCAGGTGGGGCAAGCAACATCGGCGTGCAGTGCGAGAGCTGAGTGCAGATTGGATGAGGCGGCCATCTGAGATACTTGCCGTGGGAGCCGCTAACTCCCACTGCGCCTTAGCAAGGCGCTTACAGGTGCGGTGACTTGGGGTGGTATGGGATGGATGTCCCGCCTGCTCGGCGATAAGAGCATTGCCCCTGTTCTCCAAGCCGATGCCAGAAGCCCATTCGCGGTAAGCAACTGGCCGCGCCAGCAAGGGCGCGTAATAAGTGCAAAGCGGGTTCTTGACCCGTGGCCACGGGTCTTCACCGGAGCAATCCAAATGAAGACTTCTGTGCGTGTGAGCATCAATGTCGATGTCGCCAAGTGCCTTCGGGTCATCCTGGCGTTCGTCGCATTCCTTTTGATGCTGTGACCGAGTGGGGCGGGCTGGAGCGATCCAGCCCGCTTCCCGCTGAACTTCTCACGCGCCGTCAGCGGCCGCCTCAACCAATCTGTACTCAAGCTCTCTTGTTAAAGACCGGGGCCATCCCGGTCGATGCCGTGGTGCCCAACTTCCCTGCCTGTCCGCATGTGCGGTGCCGGGTCGCTGGAATTTATTGTAAACATGTTTACATGATTGCATTCAATTATTTGTAGATGAGTTTACAAAAAGCCATTTTTACTTGTCCGGAAGATTCCGCTTGTGGGGCATCTTTGGTCGCAGCTATGATTGCTACATGTATGGAAACACAGTACTTTCGGACGCGACTGAAGGGCGCACGCTCGTCAGAGCGCGAAGTGCGTGTGAAGCTGACGCAGAGATTGAGGGGTGTATCCGCGAGTTGACGACTCAGGGCGTAAAAGCCTTGATCTTCCCGAGCGAGGAGCTGCTTAAGACTTGGCGGACACGTCTTGCAGCACTTGCATGATGGCAGTGCTCGCCGCGTTGAATGCCTTTGCTCGACTGAGCTTGTCCGACTGCGGGATCATGTCAAAAAGCACCCCCAGCTCAACTGCTGCAGGCGTTAGCTCTGATGGTGCGCTGATCGTAGGTGCCTGCTCCATCTGACCTTCCCCGGTCAGCAGCCACCTCGAATTCACCTTCAGATAAGCGGCAACTTTGTCGTGCGCTTCGGTGCGCAGCTTTTGATCCCGCCCCTTGGCATTGGTCAGGATCATGCCAATGTTCTGGACGGATGTTCCAGCCGCGTTGGCAACGTCCTTGCGCTCGATCTCACGCCCAAGCGTTTCCGATCGCTTCTGCATGGCTTGAAGTAGACGTTCCCCGTAAAGCATGACGCACCTTAATCCTTGGTGTGTAAATTCGGTTGCGCGCTTGTCTGTAAACATGTTTACAATCAAGCATGAAGAAAGATCGTGCTATCGAGCTGTTGGGTGGAACCCCAAAGAAGGCCGCCGAAGCGATGGGGTACCGCGCAGTTCAGACCATCTACCTCTGGCCCGATGTGCTTCCGCAAGCCACAGCGGACCGCGTGATGGGTGTTGTTGGCCGAATGTCAAAGCCGGGCAAACGGCGTCGTCGTGCACAACCCACCACCCAGGAGCAGGGCCATGCCTAAGCCGTACCGCCTGGGCGGTGCCCAGCCGACGAGCAACAGGTTTTCGGGGAAGCGTTGGTGCCGAGGGTCGGCGTTCTTTGTGACCCTGCTGCGCAGCAGGACGCACGTCTGGGAAGGTTGCCGGTACGCGTCAGCTTCCGTCTTGGGTGGGGTGTTGTGCCTGCCCCGCACGCCGGGCTTCTTCTGCAGTGTCCACGCGCTGAATGCCTTCCAGCAGTGCGTAGTAAGCGTCTTCGAACGTCTTGGCAACGATGCCCCGCGTGAAGTCGCTGTACTCCAACTCGATCTTCGAGAGCATTGCTCCAGCGAGAGTTGCTGTGGGCCCGATCAGTTCTTGTTTCATGTCCGCCCCTCTCGGGAATGGTTGTGTAGGAGCTCCCATTCTGCCCCGGGAGGTGGCGGACACCCCTCCCAAGGATCAAGACCATGCATATGCCATACCGCTGGGGCGCCGATGTCCCGCCAGCAGCACAGAGGCTCAAGAACCGCCGGCTGGAGCGCTTGTACGCAGCCGAGTACTTCCGTCTTACCGGTGCTCGTCTGGGCCTTGGAGAGCCTGCTGCTCTGCAATCAGCACGCGAGCGCGCTGGATCGCCGCATATGCCTTCGCAACCTCCTCCGGCAACTGCATCAAGTTCCCCGCTCGCACATCGTGATAAACGCGGGCGGCGATGAGGTTCACGGCAGCTAACACATCGGAATCGTTGATTTTTTCGTTCATGGCCTGGGGCTTTCGGATGGATGGTTGGTGGAACACCCATTCTAGGAACGTGCCCACGGCCGCCATTTATCTCAAGGAGTAGTCCCGAATGCGTGGCACCCCCCAAGTACTGAGCCGCGCGGAGATTGACGCGGCGGATCGAATCATCAAGGCGCTGAAGGGTCTGGCCCCCGAGGAAGCGGAGCGTGTGCTGGCCCATGTCCAAGCCCGGTTGGACGAGGCTGAAGGTGGCGACGTGATGTTTGCCCGTGGCATCGCCGGCCCCAATGGCGCTCTGGACACCTGCATGAAGACGTGGGTTGACAGTGGCACTGCGGAGCTTTTCAGGCGTCGTGCAGCCATGCGCAAACAGAACTCGTCGGCCTGCCAGCGGGACTGCATTTACCTGCTGGTCCACGAGAAGACTTACACGTTGATGGTTGCGGAAAAAGCGTTGCATGACGCTGATGCTATGGACCTGCGGGAGCATTTGACAGGCCCATTTCCGGCCCGGAAATTCTGGGGGGCCGGGCAATGAACGCGATCACTGCAATTTCTGCTGCCGTGCTGACCATGAGCAGCCGCGAAATCGCCGAGCTGACGGGCCGCGACCACGGCAACGTGATGCGCGACATCCGTACGATGCTGGACGACCTGCAGGCTTCAAATTTGAATCCTGTTTGCGAAACAACGACTTACGCGGGCGCCAACGGCCAGCGCTACCCGCAGTACGAACTGGACCGCGACACCTGCCTGACCCTGCTGCTGGGCTACGACGCCGTGGCGCGCATGAAGGTGGTGAAGCGCTGGCAGGAACTGGAGGCCCAGGCCGCCCCCGCGCTGCCGGATTTCTCCAATCCCGTGGCCGCCGCACGCGCCTGGGCAGATGCCAAGGAATCCGAGCTGCGCACGGCCGAGGCGCTGGCCCTGGCCGCGCCCAAGGCAGAGTTTGTGGATCGCTTCGTGGCGGCCGAGACCGGCGCCATGGGCTTCCGCCAAGTCTGCAAGCTGCTGCGCGCGAACGAGGAGCGCTTCCGCGCGTTCCTTCTGGACAACAAGGTGATGTACCACCTGGGGGGCCGGCTGACTCCGCTGGCCCAGCACATGGACGCAGGCCGCTTCGTGGTGAAGGCAGGCCATGCCCAGCACAGCGACCACGCCTTCACCCAGGCCAAGTTCACCAGCAAGGGCGTGACGTGGATTGCCGGCCTGTGGGGCCAGCACCAGGCCCGCCTGGCGCAGGAGGGTGCGCAGCAATGAGCACGATGATCATGGCGGCCTGCTGGCCGCTGGCAATGTCCCCCGCGCAGAAGGCGGTGCTGATTTCCCTGGCTGACCAGGCCAACGATGACGGCGTGTGCTGGCCCGGCGTTGCGACGATTGCGAAGCGCACCTGCCTGTCCGAGCGTGCCGTACAAGATGCCATCGCATGGCTGCAGACGGTGGGCGTAGTGTTCCGGGAATACCGCATCAACTCGAGCACCAGCTACACCATCACGCCGGCCAACTTCAACCCGGTTGCAGCGCCCGCGAAGCGCAAGCGTGGCACGGGTGCAGCTGCCGCACCGGGCGCAAATGGCGCACCCCCCGCAAATGGCGCACCGGGTGCAGACGGCGCACCACCTCCTGCAGATGGCGCACCAGGGGGTGCAAATGGCGCACCTCAACCCCCGCAGATGGCGCACCCCAGGGGTGCAGATGGCGCACCCAAATCATCATTGAACCGTAATAGGAACCGTAAAGGAACCGCCAACGAATCATTCCCGCCGGCTGCGCCGTCGGCCCCCGATGGGGCTGGCGGCGATCGAGACGACGGGGAGACAGCCCTGCAGGCAGCCTGCAAGCTCACCTGGGCGGCGTACAGCCTGGCCTACGAGCAGCGATATGGCGTCAAGCCGGTGCGCAACCAGGTCGTGAACGCCAACGTGAAGACGCTGGTCAAGCGCCTGGGCTTCGAGGAAGCGCCGCTGGTTGCGGCTTGGTACGTGTCCAGCGTGAACGAGGCTTTCGTGGTGAAGAACTCCCACGGCGTCGGCGTGCTGGTGAACCAGGCCGAGAGCTTCCGCACACAGTGGGCCCGTGGACAGGCGGTGACCGGCACGGCTGCGCAGGCAGCGGACAAGACGAGCGCCAACTTCGATGCCATCGAGGAGGCCAAGCGGCTGCTGCGCCAGCGCGGCGGCCGGGGCAACGGGGAGGGCGGCAATGCGTGACGACCTCGACACCGACTGGCTGCTGGAGGAGCTGGGCGCCACGATGGAGCTGAGCGGCCAGCAGGTCCGGCCTACTGCACTGCTGCTGCTGGCGGAAGACCTGGCCCACATCGAAAAGCCTGTGCTGCGCCTGGCCCTGGCCCGCATCCGCGCTGAGCATCGTGGCCCGATCCTCACCGGCACCGTGCTGCAGTACGTGGACCACGCCATGGGCCGCATGCTGCCCGCGGAAGCCTATGGCCTGGCGCTGACCAGCGCAGACCAGCAGGCCACTGTGGTGTGGACCGACGAGATCGCCCAGGCCTGGGCCGTGGCTGCGCCGCTGCTCACTGCTGGCGATAAGTTCGGTGCGCGGCAGGCCTTCATCGAGGCCTATGGCCGGATCACTGGCGAGGCCCGCGCGCTGCGCCGTCGCCCCGTGGTTCAGGTCAGCCTGGGCCACGACCCCGAAGCCCGGACGCGCGCGGTGCAGGAAGCCATCACGGCAGGCCGGCTGCCGGGCGGGCTGGAGGGCCTGACCGACGACCTGCGCGAGCAGCTGCAGCTGCCGGCCCCGCGCGCAGCCCTGGCGCTGCCGGCGCCCGAGTCCATGCCCAGCGGCCCGAGGCGCGAAGTTCTGGCCCAACTGGCCACCCTGCGTGAAGCCTTCGCGCTCAAGGCCTCGCGCTTCACGCCCGTTCAAGTCCAGGCCCGTGCAGACCGGATGCGCCTGGGCCAAGCCAAGCGCCGCACTGCCGCCGCCGTGGCGCAGCACCAGCAGGGGAGCCAGCTATGAGCGCCATCCATTCCTCCGTGAGCCGCGACTACCTGACGCTGCCCTACACCTACACGCTGGCACAGGAGCTGCCGGCCAGTGAGCGGCAGCCGCTGCACCAGCGCAAGCGCGATCCCCTGGCCGCTGCAGTCCAGGCCGCCGTGCATGCCGTGGGCTACGCCGCGCCGACAGTGCAGCACTGGCGCGACCTGGCCGACGCCGCGAACCTGTCCGAAACGCTGCTCGGCATGGGTGTCTTCACCGAGCCCGAGGCCCAGAGCCTGTTTGCCGATGCAGTGGCGGCCGTCGTGGACCTGGGCCGCAAGCACGGCCACGGCCAGGAGATGCGCCTGAACGCTGTGCAGCTGGGCCACCTGGTCGAGTTCGGCGAAGCCTACGGCCAGGTGCTGGAGGTGATCCCTGCCCGCACCTTCATCCGCGCGCACCGCGCCACCGAACGCCGTCTGCGCGAGCTGCTGGTCAACAGCCACGGCAGCGACACCCATGAATTCATCGTCGTCTGAACACCAATGGCAGCAACACCAAATCAATCTCAGCGGGGAAGCCGTGGCGCACCTCGTCAAGCTGGCCCAGCAACCCGGGTGGTGGGAGTACGTCAAGGCCAGGGCCAGGGAGCTGGACAGGGACGAGTCCCGGCTGTTCGTGGACATCGAGCAGCAGGTGGTGCAGCAGCTGCAGGCGCTCGCCTGGCGCCCGCCGCCCCGCGCGTGACGGTGCCGGCTGGGCATCAGGGCCCGATCACGATGCTGGGCATGGACCCGGGCAAGCACACGGGCCTGGCCTGGATCGTGGATGGCCAGCTGCAGGGCCTGGAGGAGATTGCGCCTGCGCAGATCCTGCAGACGCTGCAGGGTAGGGCGCCCACGCTTGTGATCTTCGAGGACAGCCGCAAGGCCCGGAAGACCTGGACCGGCCAGGGCAGCGCCGCGGCGCGGGCCAAGATGGCGCGCAACGTGGGCGAGATCGACGCATGGTGCGTGCTGATCGAGACCCTGTGCGCCAGCCTTGGCATTGGCTGCTTCGGCATGCCGCCCAGCGCGAAGGCCGGCGGTGCCCACGGCGCCAAGATCGATGCCGCCACCTTCAGCCGCCTGACCGGCTGGGCCGGCCGCAGCAATCAGCACCAGCGTGACGCCGCAATGATCGCGTGGTCCTTCCGGAGGGCCCGGCCATGAAGCGCATCTACATCGCCGGCCCGATGTCCGGGATGCCCGAGTTCAACTACCCGGCCTTCAACCGCGCCGCCGCCACGCTGCGCGCCCAGGGCCATCACGTAGAGAACCCGGCCGAGAACCCCGCGCCAGCGTGCGGCAGTTGGGCCGGCTACATGCGCCTTGCGCTGCCGCAGCTGTGCACCTGCGATGCGGTCTACATGCTGCCCGGCTGGCGCGGCTCCAAGGGCGCGCGCGTGGAACACGGCCTGGCCCTGGATCTGGGCATGGAGGTGCAGGACTTCGATGCCGGCGCAGGGGAGGGCGGTGCCCATGCTTGATTTCCGCCCCGACCTTCCGCGCCGTAGCCAGCGCGGCCCCGTGCGTGCCGGAGCCCAGCACCCGCCCCTGTGGCGTGGCGCCACAACGCGCGAGCGCATCGACGGTCCTGACGCCCTGGGCCGCTACCGCTTCTCCGTCTGGTCGGAAAACCGCTGCTGCAGGCTGGAGCAGCACGGCCCGACCCGCGTGTGTGTGATGAACGACCACGGCTTCCTGGTGCAGGTGGATGTGGAGGGCGACATCCGATGATCCAGAACCGGAGCACCTGGCCGCGCCGCAGCTTTGGCCGGCGGCAGCCATTCTCCGCCCAGGTCGAGGACCGCGAGGACCTTCTGGCGCAGCGCGCGGCCCGGGCCATGGACAGTGCCCGCGCAACTGCCGGTTTGGCGTGCACCAGCATCGTGGTGATGGGCGCAGCCAGCACAGGCTTGGTCGTACCCAAGGCCGAGATTCTCGAATGTGAGGCCTACCGCCGCGCCGTCGCCGCGCTGCCCTGCATCTGGTGCGGCATCTGCGATTTCTCTCAGCACGCACACCTCAACCTCGGCAAGGGCTTCGCGCTCAAGACCGACGACCGCACGGGCTTCCCCCTGTGCTGCACGCGCCCCGACATCGAGGGATGCCATGTCGCTTACGACCAATACCGCCTTGTTGACGGCGGCCGCGAAGCCCATCGGGACTATGGCCTCGAGTGGGGCCGCATCACCCGCCACACCATCCTCGAATCTGGCCAATGGCCACAACGCCTGCCACTCTGGAGTGAAACCGCATGAACCAATCCACCACCAGCACCATCCACAAGACAGCCGGCGGCAATCCGGACACAGGCGCGGTCGAGGCCGTGCCCACACTGACGCAGGTCTATGAGGCGATCCGCCAGCTGCACGAGGCAGGCGAGGAACCGACGCGCGACCGCATCCACAAGATGACGGGCCTGAACCTCACCACGGTGGACGACCGCATCAAGGTGCTGCGCGGCGAGGGGATGATTTCGGCGGTGAAGCAGTGCTACCGGCCGGTGCACCAGCACGGGCCGGCGCGTGCTGTGACGGTTACCCACCTGACCGATGGGCGCTCAATCCTAGAGATTGGAGAGCATGTCGTCCATTTCAACAGAACCGAGGGCGGAATGGTCGGTCAGGCTTATGCAGGGATTGCGCTCGAACACACTGCACTGGCGCGCGTCACAGAATTGCAGGACCAACTTTTGAATGAAGTGCTAAGACGAAGGGTCCTCGAGCGTGAGATACGAGCATTGAAAATGAAAAAGCGCTCTGATATTGGGCAGAAAGATCTGTTGGATTTGGATTGATTGAAAATAGCCAGTCGATTGTTATCAATATTCGGTGTGGCGAAATTGGGTTCCAGGGATAATGTGAAAGCGATTATGATTCATCTCTCTGTACATCTTGTCCAGTAGCATTAGATTTTCTATATTATCATCGGCGTAGTTCTTAGTGTGGATATCGATTCGATTTGGAAAAACTAATTCTGTATCATCCGCAAGTAATGCATTTAGTAGTTTTATCTCCTTAAAGCTGACTTTTCCAATTGAATTTTGTTCGAGCAAAGGGCGATTGGCCAAGCTGCTGTCGGTAAAAATCTTTCCGTCCATGAGTACTCCCTCATCTCGAATAAGTTCGCTTTGTATATCCGATATCAAATCTCTCATAGATTGATCATGAATAACGCTTGTATTGAAGTATGTAGACCAAGATTTTCTAATTGTTTCGGAGGGGTTGGTTCGAATAGAATTTAAATATGCCTCTCTATCAGCGCTGTTGAGATCTAATAGTGTTCCGTACATTAAGAAAATTGTCTTAAAGAATATTAGTTCTCTATGAGAATCCCGGCGAAGTTCCATTGCAATATAGTGGCCGAGATATTTGTTGCGAAACGATTCTTCTATCACGTTCGCTAGTGCGGCCATGGCCGTGCTAGATAAGTCCAGTGCAAAGCGAGATAGCGCTGCAATTAATGTGAACAATTCTGATATAGTAAGAGAAGGAAAGTGGATATTTGTTAAATGAATAAGTACAGAGTACTCAAGGCGGTCTTTATCATTCAAGAGATTTTGAAATCTTCTATCAATTTCTCTTTTTGCCAATGTGCTTTCAACAATATCTGGAGCCGATTCTGATGTTTGAATGAGCGATAGATATTCACTTGCTGTAGCATTAGCCTCCAATAAAGATAGTAGGCTGAGTGGCACCTTGTGATGACATATCCCGTTTTTTTGATAATGTATTAGTATGACTTGACCAAATTGTTTGGTGTGAATTAATTGATGCTGAACTGTGTCGCAATCGGCGGGGGGTATATTTCCAATTTCAATAAGTTCACTGTGGATTGCAAGTTCTCCTGACTCCAAAGCAAATACTCCCTGAGCCTGCATAGCATCATCGCTATTCGAGAGCTTAGTGCGTAGCATCCGCAGTTTTCTATTGTTGAACTGGCCGCCCCATGCTGTAGTGGTTGCGTCTAAAAAATGAGTCGCTTCATGTTTAAGTAATGCTCGATACTCCATAGTCTGCCAGTCTATAGGATTTCCTGGTTCCCAGTTAATGGCTTTTTCGAAAGAGGAGTAATGTTTTGCAGTATAGTTATTAAGAATAATTATATTTGAGCAAAAATCAAAGTATGCTTCATGGTCTGGCGTTGCAAGATGTGAGATCATTGTGGTAATTCAAATGTTGGCGGTTTGTATAAATGGTTATCTCTATTGTGAGAATATAATTATTTTGAGTAAATTGATTATTTATGATGTTCAGTATTCTGTGTATTTGGCATGAGAATGAAGCATAGTTGGAAATACGCGCCCCGGCTAGGGTTCGACAGATAGATCTAGCAATTCGAGACTGAGCGCATGGCCCAAAACTCAGTCGTCAAGCCCGCTCCTCCAAAGATAGCTCCCACCAAGTCGCCAGTAGCCGACAGAAAGACTGCAGGCGGCTCCTTGCCTGCCAACCGCGCGGCGCCCAGCATCTCGGCCGACTGGGAGCGTATCGAGCTGGATTACCGGGCTGGCATCAAGACCCTTCGCCAGATCGCCGACGAGCACGGCATCACCCATGGCGCCATCAACAAGCGCGCCAAGCGTGATGGGTGGGAGCGTGACCTGGGCGTCAAGATCCAGGCGAAGGCTGATGCGTTGGTATCCAAGGCGGCGGTATCCAGCGAGGTATCCACGGATACCAAGGTTCGGGAACGGGCCGTCATCGATGCCAACGCCCAAGCCGTAGCCGACGTTCGCCTGGCACATCGTCGGGACATTCATAGGGCGCGGCGCATCACCAACACCCTGTTGGACGAGCTGGAAAAACAGACGGACCCGGATACCTTGCTGCTCCTTAACGAGCTGGGTGAGATGCTGCGGCAGCCAGACGACAACGGGCAGGATCGCCCCAACGACCTGTACCACAAGGTCATCAGCCTGTCCGAGCGGTCCAAGACCATGAAGACCCTTGCCGAGAGCCTCCAGAAGCTGGTGGACATGGAGCGCACTGCGTTCGGCATGGACAAGCTTTCCGAGAAAGGCGATGAGCCTGGCGCGCTCAAGCAGATGACCGATGCCGAGCGGGCGGTGCGGCTCGCTGCCATGCTCAACGGCGGCCCAGGCGCGGCTATGGTGTTGGCCACGCTCGCGGCGAAGCGGGGTGAGAAATGACCACGCTCGCGCTGACCACGGCCGATATCCTGGATCTGCTCAAGGGACTGGATGCGGACACGCGCGCGGAGCTGGACTCCCTGCTGCTGTCTGGCGATGCGCCCATCTGGTTGCCGCAGCCCGGGCCCCAGACCGTGGCCTTTGAATCCGAGGCCGATATCGTGTTCTACGGTGGCGCGGCCGGCGGCGGCAAGACCGACCTGCTGCTGGGCCTGCCGCTGACCAAGCAAAAGCACAGCATCATCTTCCGGCGCCAGTCCGTGCAGCTGACCGGCATCGAAGAGCGCATGACCTCGATTCTGGGCACGCGCGATGGCTACAACAGCCAGGACGGCATCTGGCGGCTGCCGCAGGGCAAGGTCCTGGAGCTGGGCAGCGTGAAGGAGCCGGGCGACTGGATCAAGTACCAGGGGCGCGCGCACGACTTCAAGGGCTTCGATGAGATCACCCACTTCACCGAGTTGCAGTTCCGTTCCCTGATCGGCTGGCTGCGCACCGACGACCCGACCATCCGCCAGCGCGTGGTGTGCGCGGGCAATCCGCCGACTGAGCCTGAGGGCGAATGGGTGAAGCGCTTCTGGGCGCCGTGGCTGGAGCCTTCGCACCCGAATCCAGCCAAGCCGGGAGAGCTGCGCTGGTTCGTGACCAACGAGAAGGGCGAGGATCAGGAGGTGCCTGGTCCTGAGCCCGTGATGGTGGGCCCGGACCTGATGACGCCCAAGAGCCGGACGTTCATTCCCTCAAGCGTCAACGACAACCTGTTCTTGCTGTCCACGGGCTACAAGGCCACGCTGCAGTCCCTGCCCGAGCCACTGCGCAGCAAGATGCTGAACGGCGACTTCAACGCGGGCAGCGCGGACCCGGCCTGGCAGGTGATTCCCACCGAGTGGGTGAAGGCAGCACAGGCCCGGTGGAAGCCGCGCGAAGCCAAGGGCGGCATGACGGCCCTGGGCTTGGACCCTGCGCGCGGCGGCATCGACAAGACCTCGGCGGCGCGGCGCCATGGCGCATGGTTCGATGAGCTGATCACCGTGCCGGGCGCGGTCACCAAGGACGGCCCGACCACGGCTGGCTTTGTCACGCCCCTGGTGCGCGACGGTGCGTGCATCTGCGTGGACAGCATCGGCATCGGCTCCAGCGCCCTGGATTTCATCGTGGGTCTGAACCTGCTGGTGCTCGCGGTCAACGGCTCGGAGACGTCCAACGCCATGACCAAGGCCGGCAATCTGCGCTTCCGGAACCGCCGCGCGGAAATGTACTGGCTGCTGTGCGAGGCTCTGGACCCGACGAACCCCAACCCCATCGCGCTGCCCCCTGACCCTGAGCTGCTGGCCGACCTGACAGCCGTTCGCTACAAGGTCGTGACACTGGGCCGGGTCGCGGCAATCCAGATGCTGTCCAAGGACGACATCCGCAAGGCGCTGGGCCGCTCCCCTGACAAGGGCGACGCGGTGGCAATGACCTTTGTCCAAGGCATCCCTGAGCCCGGCAGCAAGCGCCACGAATACGAAGAACCCGAAGAGACCGATTGGAGGCTCAATTGATTAACACCAGCACGATGGACGTGGACTCGCCCGAATCCGAGGGTCCTCTGGATGCCGGGGATGATGATCTGCACCTGGGTGAGGGCGAGGTGTCGCTCCACGAATACACGGAATGGCTGCGCGAGATGGACGAGGAGCCGCCCTGGCGCATCGCGGCCGACAAGGAGATGGACTATGCCGATGGCAAGCAGCTGGACACCGAGCTGCTGAATGCCATGAAAGAGCAGGGCATTCCGCCGGCCATTGAGGACCGCATTGGGCCCACGTTGCGCGCACTCACGGGCTACGAGGAGAGCACGCGCACGGACTGGCGAGTCACAGCCAACGGCCAGACGGGCAGCAAGGATGTGGCCGACGCTCTCAACGTCGAGCTGAACGAGGCAGAGCGGAAGTCCCATGCCGATGACGCCTGCAGCGGTGCATTCCGCCCGCAGTCCGCCGTTGGCTTTGGCTGCGTTGGCGTTCAGCGCGTGAGCGACCCCACCCAATATCGCTACAAATGCGCGGTCGTGCGTCGCAGCGAGGTGCGCTGGGACTGGACAGCCGAAGAGTCGGATCTCAGCGACGCGCGGTATTTCAAGCGGGACAAATGGCTGCATCCCGAGCGCATCGCGCGCTCATTTCCGCAGGCGCGCGAACTGATCCTGTCCTGTGGCCGAAATGGCGCGACCTGGTGGCAGCAGGGCTACCCGGGGCGACTGGCGAACCAGGGCGGCAGTTCCACGGGCCTGACCAATGCCGACCAGGACGCGCGCGGCTGGACCGTGGAAGAGGCTCGCTGGTATGACCGCACAAACAAGCAGCTGTGCCTGACCGAGCTTTGGTATCGGCGCTGGGTTGAGGTAGTGCTCCTCGAGTCGCCTGACGGTCGGGTGGTCGAGTACGACGCGGGCAACCAAGCCCACAACTATGGCCTGGCTACTGGTATGACCAAGGCTTTCAAGGCCATCGTGGCGAAAGTGCGCCGCAGCTACTGGCTCGGTCCGCACAAGCTGCACGACAGCCCCACGCCATACCCGCACAGCCATTTCCCATACGTGATCTTCTGGGGATTCCGCGAGGATTCCACGCGCGTGCCCTATGGCTACGTGCGCGGGCTGATCTACCAACAGGACAGCCTGAACAGCGGGACGGCGCTCATGCGCTGGGGGCTGTCCGCCCACCGCGTCGAGAACACCAAGGGCGCGACGGATATGCCGGATGCGGTCCTGCGGCGCACCATCGGCCGCCGCAACGCTCATGTGGTGCTGAACCAGGAGCACATGGCCAAGCCGGGCGCACGCTTCGAGGTGAAGCGGGATGTACAGCTCACCGAGCAGCAGCACCAGCTCATGAACGACTGTCGCGCGGTCTTCGAGCAGCTGTCCGCGGCGCCGGCGGCCTTCACGGGCCAGCGCGGAAACGCCACCAGCGGCCTGCAGGAGCGCACGCAGCTGGAGCAGGCCAACCAGGCGCTGGGCGAGATCATGGGCAACTTCCGCCGCGCGCGCACGCTGATGGGAGAGATGCTGCTGGCCATGATCATCCAGGACCTTGGCGCTAAGGAAAAGACGGTGATCATCGAGGGCGATGCCGTCACCGAGGACCGTTCGGTGGTGCTCAACAAGATCGAGACCGATCCGGCCGGCTACACCTACCTGAGCAACGACGTGCAGCGGACCCTGCTGAAGGTCCAGCTCGAGGACGTGCCCAGCACGCCCGGCTATCGCTCGCAGCAGCTGTATGCCATGCAGGAGGTCATCAAGACCATGCCGCCGCAGTTCCAGCAGGCCGCCATGCCCTACATGGTTGCGCTCATGGACACGCCCTACAAGCGCGAGATCATCGAAGCCCTGCGCGCGGCCGGCTCCCAGGAGAGCCCGGAGCAGGTCGAGCAGCGGATCCAGCAGGAGGTGCAGGCCGCACTGTCCAAGGCCGGGCACGACCTCAAGGCGCGCGAGCTGGAGATGAAGGAGCGCCTGACGGATGCTCAGATCAAGAAGGTGATGGCCGATGCCGTGCAGGTGGGCGTGCAGGCCGCCTTCTCTGCGATGCAGGGCGGCGCCCAGGTCGCCATGAATCCTGCCATCGCCCCCATCGCGGACGCCATCATGCAGGGCGCGGGCTACCAGAAGCCGAATCCAGGTGGTGATGATCCGGACTTTCCGGTGCCCAGCGTGGCTGCTGGTGGCCCCGCTCCGCAGTCGGGCGGCCCGGGCGCGGCCGGCGAAATCGGCCAGGTGCGCGAGAACACCAGCCCTGCATTCCCGCCCATCCCGCAGGAGCCGTCGCGCGGCATGCAGGGCATCGAGACCACCGCGCCCGACGACAACCTGCCGCAGGGCAGCTGATCCCATTGGCTTCGGCCAGCGCCGCCTTCGGGCGGCGTTTTCATTGCCGCTCTGTCTAGGGTTGGTCTTTCCTCCCCCGCTTTTTGACACTGCTTCCAAGCCGCGGCGCATGTCGCTGTGGCGATGACTGCGGCGCTTCGGCGCTGCGGATTCAAGAGCAGATGGCGCGGCGCCCAGGCGCTGCTCCGGATTGCTGGCCCATGCGGCCACGGCGATATGTGGCGGGACAGGCATGACGACATCACAACAGGATTCTTTGGATAGCGCGGGCGGCGAACTGTCGGCCGATCAGTTGACGCAGATGCTCAACGCTGGGTTGCATGGCGATACCTCGGCTGTGTCCGAGGAACCCGGCGGCGCGCCAGCGACCGCCACTGATCCGGCAAACACTCCTGCTGCACCCGCTGTGGAAGCAGTAGCGAAGCCCGGGGGCAATGCTGCGCCGGCCGAGCCAGACCCGGCAAATGCCGTGGTGCTGGCCAAGGATGGCAAGCACACCATCCCCTACGAGAAGTTGGAACAGGCACGCCAGGGCGAACAGCGCTGGAAGTCTGAGGCCGAGCGCGAGACCGCCCGTGCCGCCGCAGCCGAGGCCGCCCTGGCCGAGCTGCAGGCGCAGGCGGGGCAACGCGCTGCCGACGGCAAAGCCCCGACCGAGACAGACAAGCTGGCGGCGCAGGCAGGCGCGGCCATCGAGGCTGGTGCGGACCCGGAGCTCTTCGGCGACTACTCGGAAGAAGGGCTTCGCGCCGGGATGCTGAAGTTGCACGCGGCCACCCGCGAGCAGCTGAAGGCAGAGCTGAAGGCGGAACTGCAGGCAGAAGTCGAGCGCGAGCTGGCTCCGCTGCGTCAGCACCGCCATGCCTCGGCCCATGAAGTGCACACGAACGCCATCTACACGGCACACCCCGACGTGGATTCCATCGCCCAGAGCGCGGAGTTTGATGCGTGGCTCAAGGCCATGCCCAGCTACGCGCAAATCGCCGCTCGCGGCGTGCTGGACGGCGGAAGCACCGAGCAGGTGATCGAGCTCTTCAAGGACTACAAGGCCGCGACTGCCGCTTCCGCAGCGCTCGCTCCAAAGGATCCCCCGAACGACCCGGCCAAGGCCGCCAAGGAAAAGCTGGCGGCCCTCGAAGTGCCCGTGCCCAACAGCCTCTCGGACATCCCGGGCGGCCGTCCTGGCGGCGGGACGCTGTTCGAACGGCTGGATTCGCTCCAAGGCGCGGACCTCTTTAACGCGATGAACGACCTCACGGAGGAGCAGCGCGAAGGGTTCCTCAATCGAAAAACCTGAACTGAGCGAGGACTGACATGAGCAAGACCCAAATGTCGGCGAGCGACCAGAAAAAGCTGGTCGAGCAAGCCGTTGGCGTTTTCACTGCAACGCAGAAGCGCCATTCCAACATCAACCGCCTGACGGGCAAGTTCCCCAAAATCGACGCAGCCGCCAGCTCGATTGCCAACCAGACGAGCAACACGATGCCTATCGTCCAGACGATGGACCTGGGCAAGGGCAAGGGCGACGAGTTGAAGTTCAACTTCGTCAACCCGGTGGGCGGCATTCCCATCATGGGCAGTGAGTACGCGGCCGGCCGCGGCGAGGGCGTGAGCCTGTCCGAAGACCGCCTGCGTGTGAACCAGGCCCGCTTCGTGCTGGACCTTGGCGGTGTGATGGACGAGGTGCGCAGCCCCGTTGATATCTACCGTCTGGCAAAGCCCCTGCTGCAGAGCGCCATGGACAACTACGAGGACCAACTGTCCCTCGTGCACATGGCAGGCGCGCGGGGCTTCCAGGATGACATCACCTGGCGTATCCCCCTCGCGGCGGATCCGCGCTTCAACAAGGTGGTGGTCAACCGCGTGAAGGCGCCGACCAAGAACCGCCACTTCATCGTGGACGGGGATTCGGTGCAGCGCTTCAAGGTCAATGCCGGCGAGGTGGACCTGAGCACTGCGGACATCATGAAGATGGACAACGTGGACGCTGTCCGCAGTTTCCTGGACCAGATGGTGCTGCCTCCGCCGCCTGTCGAGTTCGATGGCGACGAGATGGCCAAGGACAGTCCATTCCGCGTGCTGCTGGTCTCTGCCTCCCAGTACGAGAAGTTCTCCACCGATCCGAACTTCCGCCAATACCAGGCTCAGGCTCTGGCCCGCGCGCGCAACGCCAAGGATCACCCGTTGTTCCGCAACCCCGAAGTGGCTCTTTGGGGTGGAGTGTTGATCGTGAAGATGCCGAAGCCGATTCGCTTCTTCGCAGGCGATGAGATCAAGTACTGCACGCAGTTTGACAGCGAGACCGAGGCCGGCGTGATCGTGCCCCAGTCCTTCGGCGAAAACTACGCAGTGGATCGCTCCATCCTGCTGGGCGGCCAGGCCCTGGCCAAGGGTTACGCCAAGAGCCGCCACAACGGCATGCCGTACTTCTGGAAGGAAGAGGACGACGACTTCGACGACAAGCTCGAAGCGCTGATCGGCGGCATTCTGGGCGCTTCCAAGATCCGCTTTGCCGTGAACACGGGCGATCAGGTCGAGTTCACCGACCACGGCGCCACTGTGATCGACACCGTGGTGCCGATCTTCGGCCGCCGCCTGTAAGGCCTGGGACAGGGAGCGCGGCTCCCTGTCTCACTTCCTGAACCTCCAAAGGAGCCAATCATGGCAAAGATCAAAATCCTCGGCGCCGACCGTAATCAGTTCGGCGGCGCGCGCCCCTATGGCAATGTGACCACCATCCGCAGCGTGCTGGAGACGGGCGCCACGGGCATTCCCGTGCGCTCCACCGCCGTCGCGGCGCTGGCCGTCAGCGATGTCGTCCAGATCAACACGCTGCAGCCGGGCTTCCTGGTCGAGGCGGTGTCTCTGATCGTGTCCAACGGCTTCGGCGCGGGCGTCACTGCCTCGCTGGGCTTCGAGTACACGGACGGCGTGGACCGTCCCGAGCTGCCCCAGGCCGCAAACTACTTCGGCGCGGGCATCGACCTGGCCACCGTGGCCAACCTGCGCCTGAACCTGACCAAGAAGCTGGCCAAGTTCCCCGCCGCAGTGACGCTGCTGCTGACCATCACGGGCGCCGCCGTTGCCGAGGCCGGCTACCTGGATCTCATCGTCCACGGCGAAGGCCTGGGCATCGACTGACCCCGCCGCGCGGCCAAAGGGGCGGAGACGCCTCTTTCCGCGCTGGCATGAACCGCAGAGGCTCATGATGACCAATGAACCCAAAGTCGCGGTCCAGTACATCGGGCGCCGCCCCTCGTACACCGACCGCCTGTATGGCACCGGCCTCTCGTTTGATGCGGAGCAGGTGCGCGGCCTTCCGGCCTCCATCGCCAAGAAGTTCTTGCGCCATGGCGACATGTTCCAGCGCGCAGCGGTGGCGGATGACGTGGGCACGGGGCAGGGCGAGCAGCAGCCCACCATCATGTCGTTGGACGACACGGCTGCCCAGCTTGCCGAGGCACAGCGCTTGCAGGACGAGCAGCGTGCCAAGGACATGCGCCGGCAGGAGCTGCTGGACCAGGTCTCCAACATGGACAAGGACGGGCTGCAGGTGTTCGCCAAGGACACCTACAACCAGGTGGTGCCCAAGACCATGACGCTGGAGAACATGCGCGCCAAGGTCTTCGCCTTCATTGACGAGTACGGCCCGGTATGAACCTGAAGCAGCTGGTCGCCCAGTTCCGCAGCGATGCGGACGACCGTTTGGAGCCCTTCCGCTGGAGCCAAGACGACATCCGTTCCTGGCTCAACGAGGCCCAGGCCGAGGCTGCGGTGCGTGGCCGGCTGCTGTTGGACGACTTCACGCCGGGCCTGTGCGAGATTCCCGTGGTGGCTGGACAGGTCAGCTATCAGCTGCATCCGAAGGTCTACGAGATCGCCGACATCCGCTTTGTCCCTGCGACGGGCGAGGACGTGCGATGCCTCGAGCTGGTCACGCGCGAGCACCTGGACCAGAAGGCACCGCGCTGGCGCGAGGCCTCCGCCGGGCTGCCTCGATACGCCATCCAGACCGAGAAGCGGCTGCGCCTGGCGCCTGCCCCGCGCATGGCCGGCACGTTAAAGCTGGAGGCCTACCGCCTTCCGCTGGTTGCGTTGATCAGTTCCGTGGAAGAGCCGGAGATCCACGAGGCCCATCACCCCTATCTCGTGCACTGGGCCCTGTATCGCGGCTTCGGGCAGCCAGATTCCGAAGGCTTCGACCCCCAGCGCGCGGCCCAGGCCTATGCCGTGTTCGAGCGGTACTTCGGCATGCGGCCCGATTCCGATCTGCGGCGCAGCACGCGCCACGACGAACCCCAGGTCACGGTCGTCCATTCCCTGTGAGAACAGGAGGAGAAAAGCATGCGTGGATTCGATCCCGAAAAAATGAAGCAGGCCAGGGCAAATGCGCTGGCCAATCAGCCACGCCTGGGGTTCCGGCCGCGCGGTAGCGGTGGGCAGCAGGAGGAGAGTCAACCGGGGCCCGGCCTCGGCTTCGGCCCCACATCGGTATTGGAGGCACGAAAGGCGCAGGCCCAGAACCAGGCGCCAGACTCCATCCCCGGCATGTTCAAGCCGGGCGAGTTCGTCCTTCCTCCCGATACCGTGCACGCCATGGGCGGCGCGGGCGCGCTGCAGGCCGCCGTAGATGCCACCCACACACCCGCCGCCGAAGAGGCATGGGTGCCGCGCGGCTTCAAGCCCAAGGTGTTCTTCGCCAATGGCGGCCGGCCTGAAGACCAGATTCCGCTGGACGGCCAGCGCGCGGCGCCTGCTGCCGACGGCTCCCAGGACAACCCGATGAATTCGGAGCTGGGCCGCAATGTGACCAACACCCTCAACGCCCTGGGCGGTGGTGCGGCCGGCGCGTCTGGCGCTGTGGCGCGCGCCGTGGATGCGGGCATTGGAGCCAATGCTGCACTGGGTGCTGGCCGTGCAGCAGGTTTTGCGAGCCGGGCTTCGTCCACTGCGGCGCCCCTTGGCGTGCCAGCTGCGGGGGCCGTCGGCCTGGGCGCGGCCTATCATGCTGACCGGCCCGTAGGCGGCCTGCCATCTCTCCGCACGACCAGCTCCACAACCCCTGCGGCATCTCCGGGCAGCAATTCCTCCAGCGGCACGGCGCTTGCCGGCTCTGGTGCCAGCATGGGCCCGCCGGATGCCGCGGCCCCGTCCGAAGTGATGCCGGGCGTATACCGCCGCGGGAACAGCTACGCCGACAGCGCGCAGGCTGCGGCCCTGGGCGACCAGCCGCGCGGACTTCCTTCCTGGCAGAACCAGAACGCGGCGAACAACCTCGCAGGCCAGCAGCAGGCCGAATCCATGCAGCGCGTGCAGGCCGCCATGGCGCCGCCACCCACATCGCCCATCCAGCGCGTGGCCATCATGGGCTCCGGGGACGCGCGCGGCTTCCGCCGTGCCAGCCACCTTCGCGCATCAGATCGCGGCGACCTGGCGCGCCTGCAGGAGGCCCAGCGCTACGACACCCGCCTGGGCTTCGCCGCCGGCCAGCAGCAACTGGAGCGCGACCGCATCGCGGCCGACACCTTCCGCACAGCCCGCGGCTTCAATGTGGATCAGCAGCGGCTGGACACTGAGCGCCGCCTGGCGGACTCGGAGATCACGGCGCGCGGTTTCAAGAGCCGTGCTCAGCAGCAGGAGGAGCGGCTGCGCAATACCTTCCTCGATCCCAACGCCACACCCCAGCAGCGTCAGCAGGCCCAGCAGTCCCTGCGCGCGATCAACGGGGAGGCGGATCCGTCCCAGTGGGCACTGCAGGTCACCCCGGCAACCAAGAACGCCGACGGCTCCACCACGGAATCCAGCGTCTACCGGATCAACAAGGCGACAGGGGATGTGCAGCGGGTGGATGCGGGTATGGCGGGCGGGCCCAAGACCATCACGAACGACGACGCGGGCCGCCGCGCCCTTGCCGCGCTCCCTTCGGGCGCGGTGTATGTCGGCCCCGATGGCAAGCAGTATCGGAAGGCTTAATTCAGAGGGACGGCGTCGCGCTTCCACCAGTCGAGCTGTCCCTTGAATTCCTCCAGCACCCTGACCACATCGGCTGTGGAGCCTTTGGTCAGGATCTGCTCCCGGGCCTTGTCTTGCGCCACCCAGGCCCAGAAGTCCTTCCGGGCAAACAGCGCATCGGCGTCTGGGTGCGCGGCGTAGATCTTCCTGTAGTGCGTCTCAAGCTTCAGTAGGTCTGCATCGGTCTTGACGGCCGGGTGCTGTGCGCGAATCTCCGCAGACAGCGGATACCGCTCGCACATGTCCGTCGGGCCCGCGCTCGGCGTGTACAGGCACCCGCACGCGCGCATGATCATCCCAGCCGCCGGCTGCCAGGACGTGTCGCGCGCCTTGTCCAGCGTGCATTGCTCTGGTGACTTCGGGCCCAGCAGGCCACGGCCCGAGCCGCGGCGGACCTCGAAGAACTTGTCTGGGTGCTGCTGGGCGCACAGGTTGAGCGCGGCTGCGTGGGCTGGCGCGTTCTTCACGCCGGGGAGCTTGTCCAGCAGGCAGGTGGCGTAGTCGGCGGCCACTGCGGGAATACAGAGCACAGCCAGCGAGGCTGTGGCCCACAATTTTTTCATCGTTTCAATAGTGCCCATAGCTCCTCCGATTGATTTGACTCTAGCAAAGGGATGAGACTGACAGAGTCGTTGGCACAGGGAATTCCCTGTGGTCTAGTCTGAATTTTCGTCCATGTGTCCATCTGTATCGAGATATGCTCTTGGCAATCAAACATAGGAGGCGCATGTGACTTGTGAAGTGGCAGTGGCAAATAGACTTGGAATCGCTCTGGCAGCGGACAGTGCAGCGACCTTCACGCAGTCAGGTACTGGAGCTAGGACCTACGCCACTGGGGCTAATAAGATTTTTCAGCTTGCTGATTTTGATCCAGTGGGGTGCATGATATTTAATAACTCAACTCTTGCCGGAATCCCGTGGGAGTTGCTAATTAAAGATTACAGGGCTCAACGAAAAGATCCTTTAGCCACAATAAAGAATTATAGTGATGATTTTAGGGAGTACGTGGAAGGTATGAGGTCCGCAGGACTAGTTCCTGTGCAGGTGAGGGAGTTAAGTACCGTGTCTGCTTTAATCTCTGCGTCTAATTATGTGCTGGAGAGAGTGATTGGTACGGTTAAGTTAATGCACGATAAAGAAGGCATTTCTATAGCTGAGGCGATAGACAGGACCATTGACTTTGCCCACAGGGATTCTGGTAGCGGAGCTATCTCTGAGCAGCTCACCTCCGAGGGGCTCGAGGCTGTGAAGCAGAAGCATAGAGGTACAGTCCAAGGAGCGGTAGATGCAAGATTTGCACAGGCAGAAAATTCGCATCTAAGCGGCCAGGTAAATCATGAAAGAATCGTCGAGCTGATTTTTGCGACGCTGTTCTACAAGCCTTTCGAAGTTTTGGCTAGTGCATATACAGGGCTGGTTTTTGCGGGTTATGGCAGAGATCAATACTTGCCGAGTTGTTTAAGTATTAAGGTCTACGGATTTATTGGCGAGAAATTGTTGTTCACCGATGGCGAGGGTTTTGAGATGGAGCACACTGGGAGAAGCTGCTTCATTACTCCATTTGCGACAAGGTCCATGGTGGAGACATTTATGCTTGGAGCTAGCTCTAATGTCTACAGTTTTGTACAAAGACATTTTCTAGCATCAGCAAAAGAGGCTTGCACAACCTTTTACTCAAACACTGGGAATAAAGCAGATGAGCATTTGATTGAGCAGGTGGTGCAGGAGCAGATGCCTAAATTCATGCAAGGGTGGATCAAGGATGTGTCTATGGCTCATCTTTTGCCTTTGCTTGACATCGTGGGCGGGCTATCATTGGAAGAACTCGGGGAGTTGGCCGACACGCTGGTAATGCTCGAGTCCCTCAAGGAAAAGGTCACCTACCGGACACAATCGGTGGGAGGGCCCATCGATGTGGCCCTCATCACCAAATCTGATGGGCTTGTGTGGATAAAGAGAAAACTGTATTTTGATGCTTCTCTGAACCATCGGTACCTAGCACGCGTCGACAGAAAACACAGGAGTGAGCAATGACGAACTACTACGCTTCGGCACCTCGCGGCCAGGAGAACATCCTGGCACTGGTTGATGTTCTTCTACAGGAGAAGGCTGCTGGGGGCATAGGTTTTGACCAGCCCCCTCCAGAGCCAACGTCCGTCGAAACTGATTGCTATCGGGAACTGCGGGAAGCCTTGGAGCGCCAGCGCGATCAGGCTTCGCGCGCTCATTGGTTGGGGAATGCTGGCATCCCTGCGTGACAGGACTGCATGCTAAAACCAAGGTAGCCCGCAGCACGCGGGCTACTTCATTTGTGGCCTACCCCCCCCGCCAGCAGCGTCAGCACGCCCAGCACCACGGCCAGCAGCACGATGGCCAGGGCCGCGAGTAGCATGGTCGCGGCGCGCTGGTTCGCCGCAACAGCGCAGCGCGCTTTGAAACCCATTAGTGTTGGTGCCAGCGGGCTGCACATGGACACGTCCCAGGCTGGCACCCCTGCACGAGTCAGTGCCATCGTAGACTGGGTCTTCCTCAACTCTCAAGCACGCCATGACACGAACCAGCCTTCGACCCATTGGCACCATCCACGCAACTCGCGAGTCTGACGGAGCAGCAGTTACCGTCCAGGTGTTCCGAGAGATCACTCACGGCACGTACTCTGAAGGCGGAGGCTACGAGGCTGAAGGTGGGAGGGTGTTCAAACTCGCCGGGCAGACCTTGCGCGTGGACGGCTCCGACGAGTCATACCTGTCGAGCAGCACGGATCGCTACAAGCTGTCGGCGCCGCTCTAACGCCCGCAGCGCTCCGCGTAGGGTTCGCTCGCGGCGGCCCCAGTGAAGAGACTGGGGCATGGCACATCTCCCCACCCTCATCCTCTCTGGTGCGCTGTTCCTGGCGCTTGTCTTGGTCTGCGTAGCCCTGAGAGCAGTGCATCGTGCGAGGGCTGGGGCGCGGCGGGTTGAAGCGGGCGTGCGGCCTGCTGACGCTGACCTGGCCTATGTGCGCGACGTGCTGTTGCTCGCGCGCCGCGAGTTCGACTTCCACGGCGGCTGCGTGGGCACCGACCGGCCTGACTTGCCCCTTTCGCCAGACACAAGTTGGACCGTCGATTTCTCAAGGGTGAGGGCGGCTATCGATGCAGCCAGTGATTTGCTGGATCGTGCGGCTCCCCGAACTGGTCACGAATGTGATCGTTGTAGTAGCCGCCTGGCGAACGAGCTGCTTTCAACCCGGTCCAAGTATGTTCCGGCACCCTCGGATAGTCATACGCGCGATCCGGGCTGCTCGTGAACCACAGGCGAAGGAGATGGGTTTCGGGGCTGTAGGAGCCCTTCACCAGGGTACGCGACCCAGCGAATGAATGAGTCTCCATCGATTTGCCCCTTTCGGGCTGGTTGTGTAGGAGCACCCATCGTAGACCTAGAGGTCCATTCTTCTTCCAGTTGCCCACAGTGAACTACCCGCGCTGTGTTGTCGTTTGTGACTTGGCCAAGCCGCGGCGTGATGCACGTCTAAGCAAGTAGGGAAAGCGACCCTCGTGCAACGCGCCGGCCCAGCGATAGCATGGCACGACCACAACAAGGCATCTCCATGAAAATCGCATTCCTCGCAATCGCCCTGGCAGCAGCTACGTCGGCGCAGGCCGGCGACCTGTTGCCAAGCCAAGGTTCAGGCGTTACGTTCGCCTCGGGCAAGTCCGCTGCGTCGTCCCTGTCCTTCGAGGCCGCAGGCCGCAAAGGCAGCACACGTGTCGGCGGCTCGGGCAAGAGCGGGAAGGGTGGGCGCTACGTGGGCGGGCGCAAGTAGGTCTGGCCAAGTTCTGTACGGGCCCGCTTCGGCGGGCTTCGTCGTCTCTGAACCCAGCCCTGCGCCAGAAGCTCATCACGTACGTTCGCCTGCAGTCCAGTTCTGATTTGGGCATTGCATTTCGGCAGCTGCGGCTGATGTCGAAGCTTCTGTCGCCGGTGCGGCAATGGCTGCGGCTCGCAGTTGCCAAGGCAGGGTGCGGTGCTGCTTCGCCATGAGCCAAATCGCCGCAGCTATCGCAAGCGTCCCCAAAATAAGCAGGGCCAGTGCACCCGCAGGCGACCACTGGGGTTGTTGGTCGCTGTCCTGGCCCGGCTTGCACTCATCCATGTGGACCCTCTGCCGAATTGGCAACGGCAGGAGTTATTGATACTCGCATGTCACTACGCTTTCGATTGGTTGAATGTGAGCGCATGCTAATGTTATTTTGGTTCTTGTACCAATATGTATCTTCTCCCAGGCTGTGAGGCCGTACAGGCGGCAATCAGCATGCCCGCCACGCCTAGGCCAACCCCTACCTCGTCATCTCGTTTTGGACGTCACAGGTGCGGTACAACAGGTTCAGAGTTTCTTTCGCTCAGTATTTCTTCAGGGTGCAGCCATGCCAGATTCCATCCACGCCCCGTGCCCCTTATGCAACCTCCAGTGCACTGCCTACCTCGAAGACTATGGAAAGTGGATGCACTTTTCCTGCCGCTGTTGTCGCGAGCTGAAGGTGAACAAGATGGTGATCAGCAAGCTCCGCGCTGAATCCAATGACGTGCGCGAGGAGCTGTCACAACTGGCGCGGGCCCTAGGAGAGGGCGAATATCTCCACATCGCTGCAACGGATCAGGGCTCGTTGCAGCCCCGAGGGCAATCTGCCTGGACGGCTGAGGTGCGGACGCGGCCCGAGTGAGGCTATCGTCCCAGCTCGGGCTTTCCGTGCCACCATCACGCCATGATTCCTGCACCCCTCCTTCAGTTCACCGACGTTCGTACTCGCGTCTTCAACGGGAAGACGCTCATCGGCCTCAAGCACACGGCCAAGACTGCCTCAGGGCTTGATATTGCAACCACCTGGGTCGATATGCCTCCTGAAGATGTCGAGCGGCTGATCAAGACGCTGCAGGACACGCTGGCCGGACTGCCGGCCGAGTAGCAGACGCACGCATCCCTCACCCATCAGCCCCGCATGTCGGGGCTTTTTGCTTCCCCGGCTACGCTTCGCTCCCAAGCGCCCCAGCGCGGCGCGACGTTCCCAGTGAGGATGATGTAGCTGAGGCTGATCTGCCAAAAAGAAAAGGCCCGCGCGGCGGGCCTGGTGTGCGCGTTGAGCTGACCAGTCAATCGTCGTTTCCGCCGTAGTTGTACGTGGTGCCAGAGTACGAGCGGCCTCGGCTGTTGACGCCATTGTGATAAGTCGTATTCCCATAGGTGCTCGAGGTGCCCGACCAAGCGTTCCCGTTGGCTCCGGTGCCATTGTGGTACGTCGTGTTCCCATATGCGTTGGAGGTGCCCGACCAGGCATTTCCGTTGGCCGCCATGCCGTTGTGATAAGTGGTGTTGCCGTAGGTGTTGCTGGTCTGGTTCCAGTTACTCCCGGTTCGGGCATTGCTGCCTTGCGTGTATGTGGTGTTCCCGTACTGCTGTACGGTGTAGCTGTTCCCGTTGTTGTCGGTGCAGTAGCGGGATGACCCGGAACCTGTGCAAATGGCGTGCGCGCTGAAAGCTGCTGCGCCAAATGCGATGGCCGCGATGATTGACTTCATGTGCCCTCCTAATGGTTGCAACAAGATATTACAGCACCCGAAATTTAAGCTTGGCTGCTCCCCCGCCTAGGGTTCGACCGCCCCCGCACCTCTCCTTGAGAGTGGGGGCATGGCAAACGACAACGAATGGTGGAAGCAGGGCGCGAGCCCGGTTGAGTCGTCCTCACCAGGCGGCGATTGGTGGAAAGCGGGCGCGAAGCCTGTCGAACCAGAGTCGCCCGGCCGCTCAGCCACGGACTACGTCCGCGACGCGGCAGCCTGGGCAGCCAAGGGCGCCGTGGCCGTGCCCGAGGCTGTTGTCGGTCTGGCTGACATAGCCACCGGCGGGCGCGCGGGCAAGCTCCTGGAGAACGAGGGTGGGGCTGTGGGCTTCCGGCCCAAGCAGGCGCGCGAGGCCATCAATGAATGGCACTCGGACGCCACCAAGGAAGCGCAGCGCAAATTCCAGGAGGCCGAGGGCCTGGGGGGCAAGTTCCAGGCCGCCATCGAGAATCCTTCCAATATCGTCGGCGCGGTTGTTGAATCGCTGCCGGCCATGGGTGCGGGCGGCGTGGTGGCGCGCGGCCTGGGTGCGGCCACGCGGCTGGGCCAGGCCGGCGCAAAGGGTGCTGCAGCAGCTGGTGCGCTGGGTGAGGGCATCGTGGGTGCGGGCTCGGCTGCCGAGCAGATCCGCCAGGAATCCGAAGATGGACAGCTCTCGCCGGGCCAGACAGCTGCAGCGGCAGCCACGGGCGCGGCCACGGCCGGTCTGGGGTATGCCGGCGGGCGCGTGGCGCAGCGGCTGGGCATTGGTGATGCCGAGACCATGCTGGCCCAGGGCAACAAGGGCATTGCCAAGCAGTTTGCCGATGACGCGGCCACAGCGGCCACCAATCCGCTGGTGCAGCAGCGCGCGGTCAAGAGCATTCCGACGCAGGTGATCCAGGGCGCGATTTCCGAAGGTTTCCTCGAGGAGCTGCCGCAGTCGGTCGCCGAGCAGATCTTCCAGAACCTGGCCCTGGGCAAGGACTGGTCCGAGGACGTGGATACGGCTGTGGTGCTGGGCACGCTGTCGGGCGCGGCCATGGGCGGCGGCGCGGCGGGGTATCGGGCAGCGCGCGAGCCGCGGGTGCCTGCAGGTCAGCCCGGCGAGGCTCCTGCAGCGGATCAGCCCGGGGCCGAGCAGGCCGTGGCCGGCGCACCTGGTGCTGCTGGTCCTGCCGAGGGCGCAAGTGCCGAAGGCGACGCCACGCCACCGAATGCCGGCCTGGAGACCATGCGGCGTGAGTTTGAAGCCCGCATGTCGCAGCTGCAGCAGGAAGAGGGCGGCGAGCCGCAGGTGCCGCAGAGCACGCCGCCCGATGGCGCGGCAGCGCTGGCCCAGCAGCGCGCCCAGGAGCAGGCCCTGCGCGATGCCGAGATGGCCGCGAACCGGGCCGTGCAATCGCCCGATGACGAGATCCTGCAATCCACGGGCGCAGCCATGCCGCCCTCGCGCGCCATGGGCCTGGACCCTGCCGCCGGCTCTCTGTCCGCAGCTGCTGCCTTGGCCGTGGATTCCGGCGCGGCTGCCCAGACCCAGCAGGCCGATGCCTTGGCGCAAGCCGCCGAAGTTGCCGCCCGTGCGCCAGCCAAGAAGAAGGCCTCCGAGCGCCAGGTCACCGCAGACCCTGCCACCGGGGAAATCGAAGGCGGGGCCCTGGCCACCTGGACGGATGAGGACCTGTCCAACGGATTCCGATCTGCCCAGGCCAAGAACGTGCGCCTGCAGCTGGCGCGCGAGCTGGCGCGGCGCCGCGCCGAGCGCGACCAACAGGCTGCTGCGCCAGCACCTGCAACCACACCCACCCTCCAGCAAGGAAGCATCGATGGCACACAAGCCGATCAAGCCCAGCCGCCGCGCGCGGAATCTTCGCCGGCAGCAGGAGCGCAAGGAGCGCCGGTTGCAGGTTCTGCAGCTGCGCAGGAGCTGACCGATGGCACCACCTCGTCTCAGCACGATGGCGCGCAAGCAGGTGCAGCGCCGGGCCCGCAGGCTCAAGCGCCGGCCCAAACCCCTGCCGAGCGCATCGACGCAGGTCGCGCGGCCTGGGCCAGCATGCCCACCGCAGAGCGCAAGGCCCTGGCAGGAAGGATTGAGGGCCTGAAGCCGGTCATCCGCAAGGCGCTCCCCGGCGCCACGTGGGAGCGGCTGAATGTGGACCTGCAACGCAAGATCGCGGACGCCATTGCGCCGCAAGGAGCAACCAATGATTCACCCGCACCTGCAGTACGGATGGCAGATGAACGCGCAGCAGGCACTGAGGCTGCTGCGGCGGCTGGGGGCGGTGAGCCGTCAGGACGCGCGCCAGATGCGCAGCCTGCTGGGCCGCGAGGTGGCGTTGCCGGACAGCCTGCTGCCGGCGTGCAATCTGCTGTACCTGGCCGAAGTGGCGCCAGCGAACAGGCTGCCGGCGTAGCCCCTGCTGCTGCGCCAGCGCCCACGGCGGGCCAGCAGCAGGCCGTGGTCATGGCAAAGGAAGGGAACGACGCGCGGCGCGCGCAACTGCTGGCCGCGAGCGAGCGCTGGACCAGTATGCCGGCGGCCGAGCGCCAGGCTGTGGCCAAGGCAGCGAAGGGGTTGAGCGCTCCGGCGCGGGCGGGCGCTCACACGCGGGCATGGGCTGATCTTGCGCCCACGGTGCGCGAGAAACTGGCCGCTGCCTTGCTCGATGCTGCTGCAGCACCTGCTCTGCAGGACCAGGCCGCCTCTGTGTCAGCCGCTTCCGGCGACGAATTCCCCCTGCAGGAGGCAGCCGCCAGCTACTCTGGCATTTCGCATCAGGGCAACACCCGGTCAAAAAGCGACCGAGCGGCCTTCGAAACCTTCCTGAACAGCCAGCGCGACGATGGCATGTCCGTGGCCAAGACCGAAGCCCAGCGGGCGGCTGTGGAATCCGAAATGCAGCAGCTGCGACAGGAGTATTTGCAGCAGTACCGCATGCTGATGGGCGTGCGCGCCGGCACGTACAGCGGCTTCGTGGCAGGCCGCAGCGGCCTGAACTCCAAGCAGGCCGGAAGCCGGAACAACAGCCTGGATCGGGCCATGGAACGCTTTGCGTCCTGGGTGTCTGCAGCAGCTGGCCGATCCCGCGAGGCGGCGCTGGCCGCCCGCACGCCCGCTGAAGTACAGGCTGCGAGGGAGGCCGCCGCCACTGCACGCCAGGAAAAGGACGCTGCACGGTTGGCCAAGGATCTTGCGCTGGTGGGTCGGGTTCTGGATTGGAAAAAAGGCGACCGTTCGGAATTTTCCAAAGGCACGACCTTGGTCGGCGTGAACAAAGACCGTGCGGGATACCCCAGCAGTGTGATGCTGGAGCCCACCGATGGCGCGCCCCTGGTGGACAACAAGTTCGACTTGGCTGGGTTGCTTCGCCGCAAAGGTGAAAGCGTGCCCGAATCGCGCCAGCGCGTGCGTGATCTGGTGGACAAGGTGCGTGCCGAGCGTGGACAGAACGGCAGCGAGCCTGCTGACGTCACGCCCAAGCGGCCTCGCGGGGTCCTGGCTAAAAAGGCCGCGGCCGAAGAGGCCGACCGCTCCGACTACTTCACCCCGGGCAACATCGTGAAGGGCTACGGGGATAGCAATGTCCGCGTGGTCTCGTACACGCCGGCCAACGCCGATGGCGCGTGGAGCGTGACGGTGCGCCAGGTGGAGAAACAGGGCTCTGGCTGGGAGGATGTGCCGGGCGTGCGCGAACGCACCCATGCCACGCCGCCCAGCGCGCGCGAATTGAAGGCCGGGCCAGTGGAGCGCACCGCGGATCTGCCATTCCGGCGCGGCGAGGCCGAGGGCCAGGGCCTGACCGATGACCAGATGGCCAACCTGCTGCGCATCATGCGGCCGGAGCCGACGGCCTTCTCCGATGCGGCGCGGGCCCAGGCCGTGGGCCAGGTGCGTCAGACGGTGGACGCCATCCGCAAGGGCTGGAGCAATGGGCCCGAGGTGGTGGTGGCCTTCGACATGAACGACCCGGCCGTGCCCGAGGCAGCGCGGCGCGCGGATTTGCGCCAGCGCAGTGGCGGGGCCTCCGGAGCGCCCGAGGGCTTCTACTGGAAAGGCCGCGCCTACCTGCTGGCCAGCAAGCTGAACACGCCCGCCGACGCGGCCCGCGTGCTGCACCATGAGGTGCTGGGACACCACGGCCTGCGCGGCATGTTCGGTCCGGAGCTGAACAAGATCCTCAACCAGGTGGCCACCATGCGCAAAGATGAGGTGGATGCCAAGGTCGCGGACTATGGCCTGCGCGGCGTGGCGCTGGGCCGGCGCACGGCGGCGGAGGAAGTGCTGGCTGAGATGGCAGAGAAGACGCCGCAGTTGCATTTCGTGCGCCGCGCCGTGGCGGCGATCCGGAACTGGCTGCGCGCCAACGTGCCCGGGTTCAGGGGACTCAAGCTGTCGGACGCCGACATCATCCAGGGATACATCCTGCCTGCACGCGATTTCGTGGAGCGCGGGCAGCGCGCCGTGTCCGACCGCGTCGAGCCGGTGTTCAGCCGCTCGGACTCGCCGTCCATCACGCCTGACGCAATCATTGGCAGCACGCTGGGCAGCGCATCGAAGCACCCGGACTACGCGGCGGCGAAGGGTGGGGATGTCGCAGCGGCCACACGGCTGGCTGTGGACCTCGTCACACCCGAGATGGTGGCGAAGGTCGCTGCTGCACTGGGTGGCGCCCGCCCGCGCGTGTTGCCGGTGGCGGCCGAAGAGGCCTCGGGGCGCAACAAGATCCCGCGCGCCGTGGCCGAAGTTCTGGCATCGCGCCTGGGCCTGGAAACGGCGACAGGCATCGTGCAGGCGAACCGCGCGCGTCGCACCGGCCTGGATGGGCTGGACCGCATCTTTGCACCTGTCGATTTCGCGGGCGCCGTGGAGCCTGGCGACTACCTGCTGGTGGATGACACTCTCACCCAGGGTGGCACGTTCGCGGCCCTGGCCAGCCACATCCGCGAGGGCGGTGGCAACGTGGTGGGCGTGGTTGCGTTGACCGGCAAGCAGTACAGTGCAAAAATCCAGCCCTCTCCTGAAATTCTCGCAACTCTCCGGCAAAAACATGGTGACCTCGAAGACCAATTCCGTGCAGCCACAGGCTACGGCTTCGACGCGCTCACTGAGTCGGAAGCCCGATACCTCGCGCGATTCGAACCGGCTGAGCGACTCCGAGATCGAATCGCTGAAGAAGGACGACGCGGAAGCGAGCGCGCAGATCAAGACAATCCTCGCCAAGGCGATGCCGACGACGACCTGAGCTTCAGCCGCTCGCGGCTTTCGGAGATCAAGGACAGCGCTCTGGACCAGCTCCAGAAGACGATGTCCCACCCGGGCAAGATCTCTGTTTGGGACAAGACCATCGGCACCATGCGGCACCTTGCCGAGCGAGCGCCTGCCTTCAAGCCGGTCTACGAGACTGCGCAGCAGGACATCGATGACGTGTCCATGCTGGCCAACGATGCGGCCGACCGCGCGCCGCGCCTGCTGCCGCGCGTGGACACCATCGGCGACCTGGTGGGCAAGAACCGCAAGACCCCCGTATCGGCGGCCGACAACAAGGCCGTGGCGAAGCCGCTCTTCGAAGGCACGCTGCTGTGGGGCCGGGATGTGGACGGCAAGGCAGTGCTGGTGGACGAGCTGGCCAAGAAATACGGCAACCTGCCCGCAGACGACAAGGCCCAGTTGCTGCTGCGCGCCGGGCGGCTAGATGACCGCATGCTGGGCGCCTGGCGTGGCCTGCCGCTGGCCCAGTACGAGGCCAACGTGAATTCCCGCTTCGACAGCAAGATGCTGAAGGCCGGCACGGTCTGGACCGATGCCGAACTGCAGACCATGTTCAGCGCGACGCCCAACCAGATCGCGCTTTACCGCGAGGCCCGCGCGGCCATTGACCGTTCCATCGACATGACGGCTCGGGCGGACATGATGCGCGCCCTGGGCGACGAGTACGCCCCGATGCGCGACATGGTGCTGGATGCCCCCAAGCTGTCGGACGCCCTGGAGCTGCTGACCACCACGCTGCAGCACGACGCCAAGGCCAAGCCGGAGCTGGCCGACCGGCTGCTGCAGCTGAACAACCTGGTGGTGGACCGTGCGGCCACGGCCAAGGACCTGCAGGACGCCGGGTATGCGCCGCTGTCGCGCTTCGGCCGGTACACGCTCGACGTGGTTGACCAGGATGGCAACCGCCAGTACTTCGGCATGTACGAGACCATGAAGGATGCCAACCTGGCCAAGATCCAGATGGCCCAGGCCTTCCCTGGCGCCGTCATCACGCAGGGCACGATGAGCCAGCAGTCCTTCAAGCTGTTCGCAGGCATCACGCCAGAGACCCTGGAGATCTTCAAGGACATGGTGGTGGGCAAGGAGGCCGACGCGGCCACGCGCAAGGTCTACGACGAGTACCTGAAGCTGACCAAGAACAACCACAGCGCGCTGAAGCGCCTGATCCAGCGCAAGGGCATCGAGGGCTACAGCCAGGACGTGGGCCGCGTGGTGGCCAACTTCGTTTACAGCAATGCACGCCAGGGCGCGGCGGGCCTGAACGCGGGCACGATGGATCGAGCCATCAACGACATCCCGAAGGACCAAGGCGAGCTGAAGGACTTGGCCATGGGTCTGCGCAGCTACATCCGCGATCCGCAGGAGGAGGGCCAGGCTGTGCGCGGCATGCTGTTCGCTCAGTACCTGGGCGGCTCCCTTGCCTCGGCCTTCGTGAACATGACCCAGCCCTTTGCGGTCACGCTGCCATGGCTCAGCCAGTTCGGCGGCATTCGCGCGGCCAGCGGCCAGATGACCCGGGCACTCAAGGACATGGGCACGCGCGGCATGAAGTACGAGACGGACCTGGCCCATGCCCTGAAATCGGCCGAGGACGATGGCGTGGTGTCGCCACAGGAAGTGCATCAGCTGATGGCCCAGGCGCGCGGCGCTGGCGGCCTTCGCTCGGGCGACGGCACGCGAGCCGGCGATGCGCGCGCCGCGGCGAGCAATGCGTGGGAGCGCACCAAAGTGGCTTGGGGCCAGCCCTTCGCGTTGGCCGAGCAGTTCAACCGCCGCTCCACCTTCATTGCTGCATTCCGGATCGCCAAGGCCCAGGGCATGCCCGATCCCGGCGCTTTCGCGCGCAAGGCGGTGCTGGAGACCCAGTTTGTCTACTCGAAGGCCAATAAGCCCCAGTGGGCCCGCGGCGCCGTGGGCGGCACGCTGTTCACCTTCAAGACCTATTCCGTGAGCTACCTGGAGCTGATGCAGCGCATGTGGAAGCAGGGCGGCCCCGAGGGAAAGCGTGCCGTGGGCTGGGCCCTGGCCATGCTGCTGCTGATGGGCGGTGCCGGCGGCGTGCCCTTCGCCGAGGATGTGGAGGACCTGATCGACGGCGCGGGCCAGCTGATGGGCTACAACATCAGCAGCAAGCAATGGCGCAAGCAGGCGCTGGCGGGGATCGTGGGCAAGGAGCTGGGCGAGTTCATGGAGCAGGGCCTGTCGGGCCTGCCGGGCGCGCCCATCGATGTGTCCGGGCGCCTGGGCATGGGCAACCTGATCCCCGGCACTGGACTGTTCCTGACCAAGCAGTCGCGCGAGCGCGATCTGCTGGAGGTGGTTGGCCCTGCAGGCGACCTTGTCGCGCGCGGTTTCACTGCCGGCCGCAAGGTTCTGACGGGTGACGTGGCAGGCGCGGCCCTGGAGGTGTCGCCCACGGCGGTGCGCAACGCGGCGAAGGGCCTGGACATGGCCGCCACCGGCATGTACCGCGACCAGAAGGGCTACAAGGTGATCGACACCACGCTGGCAGAAGCTGCGGCCAAGGCCATCGGCTTCCAGCCCAAGGGCGTTGCCGAGGTCCAGGAGGCGAACAGCTTCATGCAGCGGTCCAAGAGTTTCTATACCCAGACCTCTTCGGACATCAAGGCGCAATGGGCCCAGGCTGTCTTCGAGAAGGATGAAGCCGGCCTGCAGCGCGTGCGCGACCGGCTGGCCGATTGGAACAAGAACAACCCCGAGCAGCCCATCGTGGTCAAGATCCCCGATGTGATGAAGCGTGTGCGCGAGATGAACAAGGATCGCACGGATCGGATCGCGGACACATCGCCAAAGGCTTTGCGGCAACAGATGCGGGAAATGGCGGCTGGTGTGGGCTGAGCCTCGCGCTCAGGAACTGCTAGAGGAAGCCCATGGCGCCGAGCCCGATGATGATCAGCCAGTAGGTCTCGATCATCTAGTGGCACTCGGCGTGAAATGAGCATCCGCTCAACTCAGGACGTGCAGACTAATATTTCAGCCGTTCCCAAGCATTCGAGCTATTGCTTTTCGAATAACCAAACCGTGTTTCCTCCAAAACTACCGCATTGCCCATGCACTGTTTGAGGACCGAGTAGCGTTAAGCCGTACTTCCCATTCAAGTTATCTAGATAGCATGTTTCAACTCGTGCGCCGGTGGGAAGATTGCGCACATCTCTATAATAGTATTTTGTGGTTTGAAATCCACATCCATTACTCTGTGATGCATATAGAGCCCAGCCATAGTTGTAGGTGTACATGTTGCACGCCGTCGCCAAATCACCTCCGTCATAAACCTGAAATTCCTTCCAGGCCACATGGGATGGAGATTTGGTTGTCTGGATAATAAGGTATCTTACCGGTTGTGCTATAAGATTGTAAAATTCGAGCCAGACGTGATCCGTTGTGTATTGTGAAATCGTTCCAAAGTCATGCGTAACTCCAGCTTCTGTTCGGCCATAAACTCTATGTATGGTTTGACCGGCAGGGTATTGAGCTGTAAGCATTCTTAGCTTGGAAAACATTCGCTCAGATCCGAGATCAATATCAATCCATTGTTTAGCTGTTGAACCAGAGTTCCAAGTAGTGTTTGGATTCCCATCTGCAGCCAAACCCATATCAACCACATTGCCAGATGCGTTGGTGATCGTGATAGGCAGCAGAATGCCACCACTTTGTGCGGATGCTCCTGCCGAGAGCATTGCGGCAGCCGCTCCAATTGTCGCCGCTGCCATCTTGAATGATTTCATTTGCAACTACTCCTCCAGTGTTTGAAGCCATGCATACTAATAGAGTTTTGCTCATGGATTTTTAGAGTCAATCTATTGGAAGTAGGAATGTGTGATGGTTTTATTCGTTATTGAGCAAACTATTACTTTGCTAACTATCTAAGGACAGGCAATGTAATCGGTCGCCCACTTTCGCTGAGCGCTTGCCCCGGCTAGGGTTCGACGCATTCAGAGCCGCTCGGCAAAGTCCGGGCATGCCAGCAATCCGCTCCTTCCGAGGCCTAAACAACGTCACCGACCCGCTGCGGCTCGGCCTGTCGTGGTTCGTGCGTGCCGACAACGTCGATGTGACGGAATCGGGTGGCGTGAAGCGGCGTGCCGGATATGCGCTGGCCCAGGCTGGCACGCCCACGGGCATCTACGCCACCAAGGATGAGACCCGCCTGTATGTGATCGACGGCGGCGAGCTGCGCCAAGTCTTGGATGACATGACCGTGCGCCCACTGGCGCAGGGCCTGGGCCGCGATGCGTACTGGGCCGAGATCAACGACCAGGCGCTGTATGTGGCCGGCGACGCGGCCGGGATCATCACCGCAGAGGGCGAGGCGCTGCCCTGGCGTCTGCCTGTGCCGGCCGAGCCGCGCGTCCAGGTGGGCGAGGGCGGACAGCTTCCGGCGGGCCAGTACCGCGTCTGCGCCACCTTCATCCTGCCGGACGGCCGGGAGACACCGGCCAGCACAGCCGCCGAGATCACGGTGGAGCAGGCCGCTGCGCTGCAGATCAGCGGCATCGAGCAGCTGCCCGGCTGCGTGACGCGTGTCTATGTGGCGCCGGCCGACAGCACCGCATTTCAGCTTGCCTTTGGCGATGCCGGCCAGGCCGCAGTCTGGGCGCAGCCACCCGAGGCCCTGGGCCAGGAGCTGCTGACCGATGGGCTGGATCCGCTGCCCGAGGGCGTGGACGTGATCGCCGAGTGGCGCGGCCGCATCTATGCCGCCCAGTACTTGCCCGAGGACGACAAGACCGCAGTCTGGCGCAGCGAACCCCTGGCGCCGCACCTCTGGAATCTCTCCGAGGGCTTCTTCATGGTGCCCGGCCGCGTGCACGCCCTGGCGCCGAACGATGCCGGCCTGCTGGTGGCCACCGACCGCGCCATGCATGCCTACACGCCCGAGGGCCTGGCCCTGCTGGCCAGCTACGGCACGGTGCCAGGCCTGCCCTGGGCTCTGGATGACAAGCGGACGCTCATCTGGTCGCAGCGCGGCCTGTGCCAGTTCCCCGAATTCACCAACCTGACCGCCTCGCGCGTGAGTGTGGCGCCCGGCCTGCAGGCTGGCGCGGCCGTGCTCGAGCTGGACGGCCAGGTCCGTTTCCTTGCCTGCCTGAACGCGGGCGGCACGCCCTTCAACCAACGACGCGAGGTATCGCCATGACTTTCAAACTCTCCACCGGCGTGCGCAATGCACAGGCCGGCACTCTCGGCCTGGCCGGCGCGCTCAATGGCGGCTGCATCCTGGTCTACAGCGGGCCCCAGCCCGTTACCGCGGATGCAGCGCCCACGGGCGTGCTGTTGGGCCGGGCCACGCTCAATGGAGACCCCTGGGTGGCCGGCTCGCCCACGAACGGCTTGGTGCTCGATGCTCCGGCCAACGGCGGCGTGCTCAAGCCTGCCTCGGCGATCTGGAAGTTCATTGGCCTGGCCGCGGGCACCATCGGCTGGTTTCGTTTCGTTGGCAACGCAGCAGATGACGGCTCGCTGTCGGTGGTGCTGCCTCGTCTGGACGGTGCTGCAGCGGTGGGCTCGGGCGAGGGCAAGTTCTCGACGCTCACGGTGACCGTGGGCCAGCCCATCACCATCGATTCGTTCTCCTACATGATCCCGGCGCAGTGAGTGGCGGGTAGGGCAGGCCATGGGAACGAATCGCGAGCACCTGCTGCTGGGCGGCGCCGAAGAGGCCAAGCTGCTGCCCTGGGCGAGGGGCCGCGTGCGCGCTCTGCGGGCTGCAGGGTTTCGCCACATCACCCAGCGCTACGAGATCCTGGGCCTGCTGGTGCGCGTGACCATTGCCGAGGACGACGCCTGGATCGAGATCAAGGGCGGCGCCTGGGAGTACCTGACCTGGCCCACCAGCCTGGAGCACGGCATGGGCGTGGACAAGAACGAGCAGGGCGAGGAGATCTCGCCCCTGTGCGCGCTGACGCTCAACGCCTCAGACAAGGGCCTGCGCCGCAAGGAGAACGTGGATCTGCTGGCTGGGCCGCACGACTGGATCAGCGACGACCACAAGGACGTGCTGACCTACGACCACGGCAACGGCTTCCGGTACGCGATTTCGGGTGCCCAGAGTGCGACCAGCGGCGCCAAGGCAGAGATATTCCGCAACGGCGCGCGGATCAAGGTGGCTCACGAGGTCAGCGGCTGCGCCATCTTCAAGGCCTCGCTGCCCCAGGGCGGCACGGCCAAGAGCATGGTGCATGCCTCCTATGAAGAGGGGGGCGGCGAGACATACGGTGACCAGCAAGTAGTGCTGTATCGCTTGGATCCCAAGGAGAAGGACGATGCCGGTGTGTCGCGCTCGGAAGAGTTCGCGCGCTGGGCCGTGCCCGCTGGCCCTGAGCTGACCATCACGCAGCCGATCTTCTTCGACGGCAAGGGACAGCGCTGCATCACGATGCTGGAGACCGTGACCCGGGAGCCCGTGGGCGGCGGCGTGTCGATTCGGCTGGGCGCTCCACGCTATGCGCTGCGCGGCACGGTCAGCCGCAACAGCGACGGCAGCCTGGGCGCCGAGTTCATCCTGTCTCTGCTGGTGTCTACTCCAGACCAGCCCCTCGAGCGCGTGACCGTGCAGCGGCACAACGCTGCGGACCCCTACTACTACCGGGGGAGTCTGGCACCAGATTTCGAGGAGCAAGAGAACTATCGCATCGACGACTTCACCACGTTCGCACGCCTGAACGCAGGCTCTTCGGGCTATTCGCGGACAACGACGACGGAGCGCAGTGTCCAGATCATCGGGCTGGACCTGACGCCTGATGGCACCGAACTGCTCATCGAGCGCATCCGCTTTTCGGAGTCGCGCAGCTATGCCGAGGAGGTCGAGCGAACCCAGTTCCAGAGCACGCACTACCTCAACGACAAGGTCTTCCCCGTTATCGAGCATTTCACTGGGAGCAGCTCTTACTACAACTCGTACAGCTCGGGCGCGACCAATTCGATCACCGAGACGATCACTATCAACGGCCAGCCGCTGATGGCCCTGGAGCTGGCCAGCGATCTGTCGGAAGTGACGCAGGTTCGGGAATGGGCTCATTCATACAGCGAAGCGTTTCCTCCACCTGATGCGCCGCCAGCCACCGTCACAACGACGAGGACGGAGACCACGAGGCGCAAGACGCTGAGCCTGCGCGATATCGATGGGCGATGGGGGTCCCTTGCTGCCGTGGTGGGCGAGTACGACCAGCCTTTCAACGGCACGGAACTTCGGCCGTATTCCGTCCGCCTGCATGCCCAGTGCCAGGGGCAGGAGTTTGATCGCGTGATCTTCGCCGGGCAGGTACTGCTGCCGCCCCTGGGCATGAGCCTGGACCAGATGCGGTACCGCAGCATCGCCGTGCGCCGACCCAAGGAGTTCGTGATCTGCTTCTCGCCAGCGGGCGCCGCGCACCAGCATCCGCCCATGTCAGCCCTCTATGACCGCCTGGCCGAGACGGGCACGCCGGACCGCAATCCGCTGCTGGTCATCCGGCGCAAGGACAAGACCATCACGCCGGGCCCCGACAAATTCACGCTGGGCGAGGAGGCCGGGTTCCGGCTTGATCCCGTCCACCTTCTTTGAGCACCGCCATGGCCGAACTTGCCGGATACGCGTACTTCAGCCGCGCCGAGAGCTACTACCAGCCCCCAGGCAGTCCAGAGACCTGGCAGGCCCAGGTGCATGTCTACGAGGTCCTGGACAACGGATCGACGGTCTACCTGGGCGTGGCCCTGTACAAGGCCTCGGACCAGGATTCGCTGGGGCTGCGCTTTGGCTACCCGCCCGAGCCGGACATCAACAACCCGGCCTTTGAGGGGTACTACGACCTTGACCCACCGGCGCTGCGACACATCAAGCTGCCGGCCGAGCGCGTGCGCGCCTATCGCTACAAGGGCAACGCCTCTGGCGCCACGCTGACGGCCAGCCCTGCGGAGTACGACCTGGGCACCATCACGGTGGACCCGGGCACCGAGTACATGGTGTGGGCTCACTGGGATGCGCCGGACGAATGGGGCTCGTTCCCATCGCCGGCCCGTGTGGCCTTCGTGCTGCCGCAGGCGCCCGGGCTCTGGAAAGACATGGTGCTCAGCGAGGACTGGCACCGTGTCGCGTTCGGCTCCGACTACGCCGAGGAAATCCTGAACAAGATCGAACTGGTGTGCCCTTCGCCCGTGCTGGAGATGGTGGCCACGGTCGAGGGACTGGCGCAGATCCAGTTGACGGCGCCGGCTGCCCGGGTGGAACTGCTGGGCGGGGCGCGCATCGAACTCGTGGCCCCAGCCGCGCGTGTGGCGCTGACAGGATCGGATGCCTCGAACCGCATTGAGCTGGTGGCGCCTGCCGCTGTGGCAGCGCTGGTGGGCGGTGCCCAGGTGCAGCTTGTCGCACCGTCTCCCGTCATGAGCCTGCAGGCCACGGTCAGCGAGATCGCGCGCATCGAGCTGGTGTGCCCCATGCCGCAGGTGCTGCTCGAAGCGACGGTGGAGGGCCTGGCGCAGATTGCTCTCGTGGCGCCTGCCGCGCGTGCCGAATTCGTGGGTGGCGCGCGCATCGAGCTTGTGGCACCGGCTGCCGTGGTGAGCCTGGAGGCTTCCACCGAGGGGCTGGCGCAGATCCATCTGGTGTGCCCGATACCCGTGGTGCAACTGGAGGCCTATGGCGAGGCCACGGCCAGCTTTGACCTGGTAGCGCCCGCGGCGATTGCCGGTGGCTGGGCCGACATCGTGCTGGTGGCGCCGGCCGCGCGCGCCTTGCTGGTGGCCACGGCCGAGGTGCCGGTGGTGCACGAGGCCTACGCCGTCAACCTGCGCACGCAGCTGGAGACCGGCGGCAACGAGGTCACGCGCTACACGGCGTTCCCGTTCAGCCGAATCGTGCGCTGGCGCGGCCGCTATGTGGCCATGGCCGCAGATGGCTTGTACTTCCTCGGCGGCGACACTGACGCCGGCCAGCCCATTGCCTGGCATCTGCACACCGGCACCACGGACTTCGGCAGCGCGCAGCGCAAGGCCTGGATCAGCTGTTATGTCGGTGGCCGCATGCCGCCCTGCAGTCGCTTCGTGCTCGCCGTGGGCGAGAAGTGCCAGGAGCGCTATCCCTACGACACCCCGCGAGGCTCCAGCGCCCAGAACTACCGGCAAAAGTTCGGCAAGGGAGTGGACGCGCGCTATTACGCACTGGAGCTCTCCGGCCGCGGCGCTTTGACCATTGATGACCTCGAGGCCGAGGTCGTGAACAAGACACGGAGGATCTGACCATGGCATCGGTAGAAGAAATCATTGACGACCAGCGCGGTTTTGCGGCCCAGGTGCTGTCGGACTCGCAGCAGGCGCTGCGCGACGTGAGCAACATGATCACAGGCATCGGCTACCTGCAGCCCGACCCGCAGCTGGACCCCATCGACCAGCCGCTGGAGCCGCCGGTGCTGCAGCCCGTGCCCGAGTTTGCCGGCGTGGACTTCCAGCTGCCCCAGGCTCCAGGCGCTGCGCCGCAGTTCCAGGACATCGGCCCCATCGACATCAGCGGGCTGCCGGTCGCCACAGCGGTGGTGCCCACCATCACGATGCCTTCGTCGCCGGCCCCGCTGGCGGACTTCTCCATCTCCGCGCCCTCGATCAACACCAGCTACGACTTCCCCGATCCGCCCGACCAGCTCATCAATCCCCTGATCGCCGAGCCGCAGATCCAGGACCGGGCAGCACCCGACAAGCCCACCATCGTGCTGCCGGTGTTCGATTCTGCTGCGCCCGTGTTCGATGCCGAAGCGCCCACGGATCTGGCCGCGCAGTTGGAGACCACCCAGCGCGGAGCCAGCGCCGCGATGATGTCGGTGCTGGACGGCCAGCTCGACGCCATGCTGGCCAGGTACTGTCCGCGCTACCACTCCAGCATGGAGACGATGGAGTTGCGCCTGTCCCAGCTGATGGCCGGCGGCTCCGGGTTCAGCGGCGATGTCGAGCGTGCGGTGATCGAGCGGGCGAAGGATCGCCATCTGGGCGAGTACCGGCGTGTGCGCGATGCGGCCTGGGCCGACGCTGCAGACCGGGGCTACACGCTGCCACCAGGCGCGCTGCTTTCCGCGGCTGCCAAGGCCCGCCAGGCGGCCGCCGACAACCTGGCTCGGGCCAATGTGGAGTTGGTCGTGAAGCAGGCCGAGATGGAGCAGACCAACCTGCAGTTTGCGATTAGCACCTCGATGAACCTGCGCCAGTCCGTGCTCGCTGCCATGCTCAGCTATCACGGCAACCTGGTGCAGATCAACGGACAGGCGCTCGAGCACGCCAAGGCCGTGGTGGGCATGGCCGTGGAGGCCTACAACATCGCGGTCAAGGCCTTTGGCGCCAAGTTGGAGGCCTGGCGTGCCCAGGTCGCGCTATACGAGGTGCGGCTCAAGGGCGCGATGGCGGCCATCGACCTGTACAAGGCCGAGGTCGATGCGCTGCAGGCCCTGACCCAGGTGGACATGGCCAAGGTCAACGTCTACCGCGCCCGCATGGAGTCGCTGCAGTCCCTGGCGAACGTCTACCGCGCGCGCATCGACGCCATCGTCAGCCGGGCGGGGCTGGAGAAGCTCAAGCTGGAACTGTTCCAGGCCCAGGTGCAGACGCGCGCCACCGAGGTCCAGTCCAAGGCCACCGAGTGGACCGGCTACCGCGCCGCGCTGGAAGGCCAGGAGCTACAGGTGCGCGTGTACGACGCCCAGGTTCGGGCAGACGGCCAGGCCGTCCAGACCTATCGCGCCGGCATCGACGCCAAGGTCGAGATGGTGCGGGCCGCCGCGATCACCAACGACTCCCGGGCGCGCGTGCACGAAATGGCGCTGCGCGAGTACGGGCAGATCGTGGCCGCACGTGGCGAGCTGGCGCGCACGCAGCTCGAAGGTGAGCGCCAGAAGCTCGTGACCTACCAGGCCCAGACCGCTGCGGCCGTCAGCTACGCGCAGATGGCAGCCACCTTCTACCGCTCCAAGGCGGATGTGAACGTGAGCTACGCCGATGCGCGCATGCGTGCCCAAACTGTGCAGCAGTCGAGCATGCAGAGCATGCAGGCCGCCATCACGCAACTTGCCGCCGCCAACGCCAACACGCACAGCCAGGTTGCGGGCCAGGCCATGGCCGGGCTGAACTCCGTGGCGATCAAGAGCAGCGACGGCTGACCGCCCCCGGCTAGGGTTCGCCTCCAGCGGCCCTGCCGGGAACACTGCGGGGCATGACAACCCCGGCCTGCCTCGACTTCACCATCTACCAGGGCGCGACCTTCCGCACCGCCCTGGAGCGCTACAGCGTGGCTTATCCCGTGCGCGAAGAATGCGATGACGTGGTGAAGGCCTGCAGCGGCGAGCCGGTGCCCGATACCGACAAGGTGCCCGAGGACTACACCGGCTGCACGGCCCGCATGCAGCTGCGGCGCGAGATCGATGACCCGGAGGTGTTGCTGGAGCTGAGCACGGCCAACGGCGGGATTGAGCTGGACGGCGCATGGCTGCGCCTGCTGATGACGGCAGAGCAGACCGCTGCCTTTGTGTACGGACCCATTGCGCCCGGCTGGACCTCCTGCATTGGCCAGATCGAGATCACGCGCCCCAGCGGTGACGTGGAGCTGCAGTACGAGCTGCGCTTCGCCCTGTACCCGGAGGGCACCCGGTGACCACAGTCGTCTCTTCCGAACCATCGGCCGCCGTCATCGAGCGGCAGACCTCGGTCGTGGTGACGCGCGAGGGTGGCAAGACCCATGTGGTGCAGCAGTCAGCGCCGCCCGCTGTCGTCGTGACGCGGGGCATCCCTGGGCCGGAGGGTAAGCGCGGCCCTGTTGGCCCGGCTGGCGACGCCATCACGGTCAAGGTCGGCCCGTCCTCCATCAGCGGCCACAGCGTGGTGGCCTGCAACGCCCAGGGCGAGCTCATCGCGGCCGATGCAACGGACCCTTCCCATCGCGGCGCCGTGCTGGGCGTGGTGGCCGACGCATACAGCCCCGGCGACGACGCTGTGGTGCAGACCGGCTTTGTGCTGGAGCACAGCGGCTGGTCCTGGGCGCCAGGCCCGGTGCTGGTCGGGCTGGCAGGCCAACTGGCTCAGGCTTTGCCACCCGGAGCGCTGTTCTCCCAAGTCATCGGGGAGGCCTTGTCCGCCACCCGCGTCCTCATCGACATCAACCCACCCATCACCCTTGCATAGGAGGCCACCATGGCTGCCAAGACTTTCATTCGCCTCATCAACGGCATCCTGACCCGCGTCTCCGGCGTTGTGGTCTCCACGGGGGCCAGCAACGATGGCGACATCCCCGCGCTGGACAGCACGGGCCGGCTGGACACGAGCATGATGCCCGTGGGCATCGGTGCCGACACAGCATCCATCACCGCGAGCGAGGCCCTGGCCGCGGGCGACTACGTCAACATCTGGAGCAACGCTGGCGCCTTTGCCGCGCGCAAGGCTGACGCAACCATCACGGGCAAGGAGGCGCATGGATTCGTGCTCGCCGCAGTTGCCAGCGCTGCGGCAGCCACGGTCTATTTCGAGGGCCCCAACACCCAGGTCACCGCGCAGACGCCGGGCCCTGTCTTCCTGCAGACGACGGCCGGGAAGGGCGCCGCAACGGTTCCCTCTGCCACTGGAAACGTGGTCCAGAACATCGGCTATGCCACGAGCGCGACCTCGGTGAACTTCCAGTCGCAGCTTCCCATCGTGCTGGCCTGACATGGCTTCTCGGCGTCCCCTGGTCAACGTCAGCGGCAGTATCCGCGAGCTGCCCACGGGCGACACGCTGCCCGGCGTGCGCGAGCTGCTCACCGCCGCGCGCACCTACTACGTCCGAACAGACGGCAGCGACAGTAATACGGGGCTGGCAAATACGGCAGGCGGGGCGTTTCGCACAATACAGCGGGTTGCTGATGTGGTTTTGCCTCTTGATTTTGCAGGGTTCACAGTCACCGCGCAAATCGCAGATGGAACATACACAGATGGTGCAGTTTTCACGAGGACACTTAATGGTCGAGTGCTGATCCAGGGAAATGCATCAAACCCCGGGAGCGTGGTGATTTCTACTACGGCCAGTTGCATTGCATCGTCTGGCAGTGGCACTGATGTCACGGTTTCAAAATGTCAACTCCAATCGTCATCAATATCCGCCTTGGTTGGCACAAGCGGCGGATTCATAACTGGTGCAGATAATATCTATGGGGCGTGTGGATATGCTCACGTTGCTGCTGCGGTGCGTGGGCAAGTTGTCATATCAGGCACAGCCCAGATCGTTGGCAATGCACCATCGTTTGCAAACCTGGACAACGGATTTCTTGATACCACGCTTGTGGCGTTCACGCTTACTGGGTCGCGCTCCTTTATCACGGCATTCATTTATGCTGGCTCACTAAGTTATGCACGTATTGTTTTGCCGACATTCACAGGCTCAGCCACAGGGCCGAGGTATATCACAGCAGGTAATTCGATGATCAACGTCAATGGCGCTGGTGAAAGTTTTCTTCCTGGAAATTCATCTGGCACGCGGACCAGCGGGGGTGAATACGCATGATCAGCTACCAGCTTTCGAGCGAAACGGGGCACGTATTCAGCTGGAACGACGGCGTGCGAGCAACCATCCCATTGATTGATGTCCGGGGCCTACCGCCTAATCCCGATGCCGTCGAGTACCGGGCTTGGCTGGCGGGCGGCGGCGTGCCACTACCTGCCGAACTTCGGCCGACAGCCGAGATCGCTGCCGGGCTGCGCCAAGCCTTGGCCGCCGAGTACCGGCGCCGCATCCAGGTGATCGCCGCAGGCTACCCGCTGAGCGAGCGCGAATCGTGGCCTGTGCAGACGGAAGAGGCGAGGGCGCTTGAGGCTGACCCAGCAGCGGCCACGCCATGGATCGACGCTGCAGTGCTGGCGCGCGGGCTTGACCGCCTGGTGCTGGCCGAGCGCATCCGGGCCAAGGATGACGCATACCGCCAAGTGCACGGCCTGCTGACGGGCACGCGCCAGCGCATCGAGGACCAGATCGACGCTGTGGCCGACGACGCCCTGGCGCTGTCGCAGATCGACGTCGCGGTCGGCTGGCCTGCGGCCCCCGTGTAGGGTTCGCCAGCGCGGCCCGGCCCCGGAATCATCGGGGCCATGAAGAAATACCTCGTATCCCTGCTCGCGCTGATGGGCATCCACCAGCACCTGAGCGCCGAGCAGCGGCAGGACCTGGCCAATGCCGCAGTCCATGCCACGCCAGGCGCTGCTGCCACCGGGGTGTTCAAGGTCTGGGGGCTGCCGCTCAGCGAATGGCTGGTGGTGGCTTCGCTGGCATTCATCGTGCTGCAGGCCGGCTACCTGATCTGGAAGTGGCGACAGGACTATCAGCGCGCCCAGCAGCGGCAGCGCCTCGCGCGGCTGGCCGGGCTGAAGCCGGAGCCTGAAACGGATTGGGGCGCGCCATGAGCAAGGCCCCGCGTACCGCCGTCGCCGCGCTCACCATCTCGGCGGCTGGGCTGCTGGCCACGCTGGGCCTGGAAGGCTTCCGGCCTGACCCGCACATCCCGACGCAGGGTGACCGCCCGACCATCGGCCACGGCTCCACGGTCTACGAGGACGGCACGCCCGTGCAGATGACCGATCCGCCAATCACGCGCGAGCGCGCGCTGCAGCTGGTGCGCAGCCACACATCCAAGGACGAGGCCATGTTCCGAGCAAGCTTGCCTGGCGTGGCCCTGTACCAGGCGGAATACGACCTCTACCTGGACTTCACCTACCAATACGGCATCGGCGCCTGGCGCGCTAGCCCGATGCGCACGCGGCTGCTGGCCGGGCAGTTCGCGCCCGCATGCGAGGCTCTGCTCAGCTATCGCTTCATGACCAGCCCGAAGCGCGAGGGATCGGGCTGGGAGCCTTACCAATGGGACGCGGCCGGCCGCCCGAAGCGCTGGCGCTACGACTGCAGCACGCCCGGCAACAAGGTTTGCCGCGGCGTCTGGACCCGTCAACAGGCGCGGCACGCCGCGTGTATGGAGGCCCAGCCATGAACGCTCTTTGGATCGCAATGTGGTGGTACTGGTGGAGGGGCGGGAGGTGACCGGGATCACACCGAAACTGCTCGCGGCCGCTGTCCTCGCGCTGCTGGCCAGCCTACTCGGCAACGTGCTGCTGGCCAGGGCCTACCTGGGCCAGCGCGACGCCGCCACAGCCGCGCGGGCCAGCGTGGGCGAGATGACCCAGCAGCGGGACGGCGCCCGCGACCTGGCCGTCGCCTGCAGCGATGCAGTCGATGACCTGCGCGAGCTGGCCGACCGGCGCAAGAAGGAGGGCGAGGCCGCGCGAACCAGCGCCGCTGTCCAGGCGCGGACGCACGAGCAGCGCGCCGACCAGATCCTGGCCGCTCCGCCGGCCGTGCCCGGCGATGCCTGCACGAGCGCCCAGCACCGGGTGGACAACTGGCTGCAGGGGAGGGCGAAGCCGTGAAATTAACAAATTGCTCAATTCGTCAATTCGCGGTGCTGGCTTCCCTGCTGGCCCTGGCCGGCTGCCAGACCGCGCCGACGCGCGTCGAGCTGCAGCGCGTGAATGTGCCCGTGCCGGTGGCATGCGACGAGCCGGTGCCTGAGCGACCGGCCATGCCCACCGAGCAGCTGCGCCCCGGCGCCACGGTGGACCAGTTCACCCAGGCCGCCCTGGCCGAGATCGAGCGGCGCGAGGCCTACGAGATCCAGCTGATGGCTGCGCTCATGGTGTGCACGCGGCCGATCGAGCAATAGACGCATCTTTTAGTCAACGAACCACTGCATTGAAACATTGCTTACGGCTCTATTGACCACTGCCCCGTTGCTGTGATTGATGTTGGTTTCAACAAACTGCCCAGTCGTATTAACTGCATAGCTAGTGGAGCTTGGAGGCAAACCGACCACTCCGAAGTTGGGGCCTACTCGCACATCCATACCTAGATTGGTATTGCTTAGGCAAACAACTGCTTGAGACGCATCGGCCTTGACGCCGTGCTGAGTGCAGTACAGAGTCCACGTCTGCACATTCGGAGATATGAGTTGAACCTTCAAGCTGGAGCCATTATTAAGGGCGGTTCGCAGCGTCTGCAGCGAACCTGCCGTAGGGGTGCCGCTAGCGTCATGTGAGTAAACCAAATTCCATGCGTGAGACGTCCCTGTAATAAGAGTTATTGCGGCGGCAGAAATGATATGTTTGAATTGCACTTTTTTACTCCTTGTGAAAGAAGTCTGATCTTATTTTAGGAGCTATTTGTTGATTGCTTAAATAGGATGGATTAATGCATGCAATTTGACTTCTATTGCTGAAATTCCTCGCATTGTTGTGTTATTAGAAGTAACAGATAAAGGGTTGTCGATTCAGATTCCCATCGCCTTGTTCTTGCGACGTCGGTGCTACTCGGCTTGCCTCATCGCCGCGGTTCGCGCTGCTTCTGCCGCCTGTCGGGCTTCCTTTTCGGCCTGGATGACGCGTTGCCGCGGCGTCATTGATGCGTCGTCGTAGCCCCCTGTGGCGCGCTCACCGATCTGTATGTGGGTAATCCGCGACGCTCCGTAGAAGAGGGCTGCAGCGATGATCAGTAGCGCGATGAATCTCATACAGCCATTGTGCCGTCCGCCCTCCATTATTTGACGGTCTTGGACGTACACGTAACTTTCGAGAAGCACTACATACCCTTCAGTTGCTGCTTACGCGCAAAGTGCCAAGGTTGGCCGACCATCGCCGGACCGCAACTGTAAACCGGAGTAGGCAAATGGCTAAACCACGCTATGACGATTCTCAGCTCAAAGATCTGTTGCTGCAGATGATGGAAACGGAACTCGGAGGTGAGCAGGTGTATAGAACTGCTCTGACCTGTGTCCTGAACGATGACCTTAAAAAGGAATGGGAAGAGTATCTCGAAGAGACGCTCAGCCACCAGAACGTGGTGCGCACCACATGTGAACTGTTGGGGGTCAATCCGGACGAAGCTTCGCCTTCCCGTGATGTCGTGAAGCACATAGGCTCATCGCTGGTGAAGGCGATGGAGTTGGCTCTCAGAGGTGGTAATGCAGCCGCTGCGCAACTCGTGGCGTGCGAGTGCGTGGTCCACGCTGAGACCAAGGACCACGCCAACTGGGAGCTTCTGGGTAAGGTCGCCGAGGTGGCTACAGGTGAAAAGGGCAGGGTCCTTAAGGAGGCCCACGCTCGAGTGGAAAAGGACGAAGACCATCACCTGTATCACACCAAGGGGTGGTGCCGCGAGCTGTGGATCCAGAGCTTGGGTATGCCAGCAGTCCTGCCGCCCCCTGAAGAGGTCAAGCAGGTTGAAACTGCCATCGGCGCATCTCGAGCGGAGCAGCAACGCGAATCCATGCTGTGATGCCTAGGCCGAGGTGGTTAGAACCCACGCAAGTGCCTCACAGCGCGGAGGTGCTGTTGCTGGTGGATGTCATCAACCCGCTTCAATTTCCCAATGCCGGACCTTTGCTGCAGGAAGCGGTACGGGCTGCCCGGCGCATTGTCCGGCTCAAGGCCAGGCTTCGTGAAAAGGGCGTGGCTACGATCTACGCCAACGACAACTACGGCACTTGGCACAGCGAGTTCAGCGACATTCTTGCCGCCTGCCAGGGTTTGGCTGGCGAGCGTGGCGAGATCGCTCGACTGCTTGCGCCCGATGCGGAGGATCTGGTGATTCTCAAGCCCCAGCATTCGGCTTTTCATTCCACGCCGCTGCTGCATCTGCTGGGCAGAATGAATGCGCGCAGGCTGGTCATTGTGGGGTTTGCGGCGGACATGTGCGTCATGCTCACGGCTACGGATGCACGCATGTCGGGCTACGAGGTCTGGGTGCCCAGCGATTGCACGGCGGCCGAGACGCCTGCGCGACGGCAGCAGGCATTGCGGCAATTGAGACAGGCCTTCAAGTGTTCAGTGCGCACCTCAGCGCGTAGTCCCTGGGCGGGGCGGAATTGAAGGGGCGTTGGTATGTGGAACCTGGACATCCATCCGTTTGAGTTGGCTGTACGCGCGCTGGCGGTCTATGTCTTGCTACTGCTGATGATGCGCATGACTGGGCGGCGTACCGTGGGCCAGTTCACACCTTTCGATCTGCTGGTGGTGATGTTGGTGAGCGAGGCAGCGGGGCCTTCCATGACAGGGTCTGATCAGTCCCTTCCTGGCGGGCTGCTGGTGTGCGTGATCCTCATTGCGTTGAATACGGCCGTGGGTTTCGTGACGGCACGCTGGCGCGGGGCGGAAAAGCTACTGGAGGGCGAGGCGGTGCTGCTGGGGCGGGATGGAACGATCTTCGAGGGTGCGCGCAAAAGCCACCGGGTATCGCGCAACGATATTGAGAAGGCGCTGCGCGAGGCAGACTGCGAGGAATCAGAAATCCGCTGCATGTTCCTGGAGGCCGACGGATCCATTAGCGTGCAGAAAAAGCAGTAGTCGAACCTGTCAATCCTCTGGGCAGCGCTCCATGGCCCAGTCCAGTGCCGCCTCGGCATCGGCGTGCGGCCCGTCGAAGGCAAGAATGCCGCGCTCATCGTCCCAGAGCTCCCCGGTCCAGCGCCGTGCAGCAGGGAAGGGTAGGTGCCCATAGTCCACGATGACCGCATACCAGCCGGGCGTCGTGGGCGCGCCGCCCCAGGCCAACGAGTCCATGATGCTCAGCCAGCGAGTTGCTCCAGTTGCACCGCTCCCTTGCCGACCCAATGCCAGAAGAGGAGGCGCTGCTGCCAGCTGAGCAGCTGCTCGCTCTAAAGGCTGAGAAATTAGCAAAAGCAGAACCCGCTCCCCGCTGAATGCAGTGTAGGTTCTTGTGTAGCTTTTGGAGAATATTCTGATAATCAGAGGGAGAAGGCTTCTTCAAGAATGATGATGTTCATTGCCTGTGAATCTGTCATAAGCCTTTGATTTATCTCCGGTTTGCCGCGCAAGATGTAGTCGGCAAACACTTTAATCTGTTGTTGCGCTCTGTCTTCGGCATCGTCGGCACTTGCCTGAGCTGGGCTGCTTGAAGGTTCTAAGAGGCTCGCGCAGCCAAGGCCCTGAAGCCCGGCGAACACATTGTCGTTCAAGCTTGTGCCTACCTGAGGCTGGAGGCTTCGGTCAGTACCAAATCTTGGACCTGTCGTTACAGAAGCCTCGCAGATGCAAAGGCTCAAGCCGGCGAAGTGCGGCCGTTGGCCCACCATGCCAGCCGCACAGGCTGCTTCCGTATGGCAAGCTGCATCTTGCTCCGCTCGCCCCGTGGCTTATCCAACGAACGCAGGCTGGCAGGACAAGGTCGGCTCCGCGCAACCGTATCAGTGGCTTACACACTGGAACGTATTGGCGACGACGATGTTGAGAAGGCTTGGTGGATGGCCGCCTGTTGGCAAGGTCGGTGAAGACCGGGTTGGCGGCGGTCTGAAGAGGCTGTGTGGCATTGGGAGAATGCCTGAATATGTTCCCCCGCTGGTGAGTGGCGCGAGAGGAGTCATGATTGCGCTCGATATCTGGCAGTTCCGTGCCTGGTTCTCATTGAGAAACTGGTTGCTGAATGGAGTGGGGTACTCGCGGTGTCCCAATCACCTTCGGCGGCTCCTGCATCAGGGGCGTATTTGAGCCGCATGCAGCATTGACACTCGTGATAGCGGCATTGGTCCGCATGCGTTTTTCGTCTTGGGAAATGGCGCGAATGCTGGAGACGAATTCCAGCTCCTTGCGCGCCTGCTTGCACTGAAGGGACGCGCCGAACTGCTCGGGCGCAGGAGCAGTTGTCTGGCGGGCTTGCTGCTCGATGACACGCTGCTGGCTCTCGATCTGGCGCTGCTGCATTTCGTTCATCTGGCGCTGATACTTTTGTTCATTCGCCTGTGCTGCATCAGCCCGTTCACGGGAGATCTCATCGTCCGATTTTTTGCGCTGAATCAGAGCTCCAGTGTCATTGCTGCTGCAAGGACTGTCTGAGAAAGTCGACTTTCCAGAAGCATCCTTGCATTGAAAGACCTGGGCTGCGGCAGGCAATGCGAAAAGTGCTGTAAAGATTGCTGTGGTCAAGAGTCGCATATGCATATCGATGAATTGATGGGCCTGATCGGAATCGAATTACAGACGAAGAATAGTCCTTTGACCCGCATGCCTGGCAACTTTCGTCTTGGTTCGAATGGCCCGCTTCACTCGGCGTCCCGCAGGGCAGCGCGGCGGGCTGCTTCAGCGGTCTTCTGAGCCTCCTTCTCGGCTTGCCTGAAACGTTCTTGTACCGGAGTCGATGTGCCGTCATGGCCGCCTGCGGCGCGCTCACCGATGTGAATGTTGGAAAGCCTTGCTGTGCCGTACAGCAAGGCCGCTGCAATGATCAGGAGCACGATGAATTTCATTGTTGCATTGTGCCGCTGGTCATTTGGAGGGTACGGCCAGCGCCTGCAACGCAATCTCACACCTCTGCCGCTTGCCAGGTCCAGAGTAAACTCGCCCCCGCAGCCAGCACTCGCTGCACGATGGGAATGGAGCTTCCCGAAACCGCCCTGCGAAGGGCTGATGGCTCCTGCCTTGGTGGGATGGGTCCTGCCGGTGGCGGGGCCATGTCTTGATCCTGCCCGGCACGCCCGTCCCGGTTATTCGATGAAAGGACGGTCATGGGGTTCTACGGTTTCATTCTGGTGTTCGTTGGAGGCGGCCTGGGGTCTGCGCTCCGGCATGGCACGAACTTGCTCGCGCTGCGGCTGGTGGGCAGTGCGTATCCACTGGGTACGTTGGCGATCAATGTGCTGGGTGCCTTCGTGATGGGGGTGGTGGTGGAGTGGTTTGCGCTCAAGACATCGCTGCCGCAGAGTGCGCGGTTGTTCATCACCACGGGCATTCTGGGTGGCTTCACCACGTTTTCGACGTACGCGCTGGAGGTCGGCATGCTGTATGAGCGTGGCGACTGGCTGGCCTCCGTGCTGTATGCGCTGGGCTCGCTGGTGTTGGGCGTGGCTGCGCTGTTTGCGGGGTTGGGGCTGGTGCGCATGGTGGCCCATTGAGACACCGTGATTGCGCTATGCTGTGTGCCATGGCCCGCCTGAACGCAACGCAGATTATTCGCACCATCCATTGGATGGTGGGTTAGCCAGCGGCCTTCAGCGCCATGCAACCCGCCCAGAGGAGGCGGGTTTTTTCATTCCGTCTCCGGGGTTTTCTCAAGCCTTTCAGGAGATGAATATGCAGGTTTCCGAACAGTCCCGGCCCCGTTGCGCAGAATATGCCGATGCCCTTGCCGCCAACGCGCGGCTTGCCACGCTGCACATGGTCTGCGGCAAGATCGGCTCGGGCAAGTCAACGCTGGCGCGGCAATTGGCGGCCGGGCCCGGAACGGTGTTGGTCAGCGAGGATTCCTGGCTGGCCGGCCTGTACCCCGGCGAGATGCAGTCGGTGGCCGATTACGTGCGTTGCAGCACGCGGCTCAAGGGGTTGATGGGGGCGCATGTACAGGCACTGCTGGACGCTGGCGTGTCGGTGGTGCTGGACTTTCCGGCCAATACCCTGGAGGGGCGGGGCTGGGCGCGCAGCGTGTTCGAGAAAGTGGGCGCCGCGCACCGCCTGCATTTTCTGGATGTGCCTGACGAGGTCTGCAAGCAGCGCTTGCGTGTGCGCAATGCGGCAGGCGAGCATCCGTTTCAGGCCAGCGATGAGCAATTCGACCTGATCACGAGCTACTTTGTCGCGCCCTCCGACGAGGAGGGCTTCGACGTGGTGCATCACCCGTATGCGCCGCTCTGAAGTGCCGGCCTGGACGAGAGACTTCGCCACGGCCTCATCCCATCATCTCAGCTTGATCGCGCTTGCACCTCCACCCAATAGCGGGTGCGCGTGCGCAATTGCAGAGGAAAGCGGCTGACGAGCGCGGCCAGGGCGCGATCCGTGTCATCCACGGGAAAGGCGCCCGAGACAAGCATCCCGGCGACCTCGGCCGAGCAGCCCAGGTAGCCGGGCCGGTAGCGGGCAAGGGCGTCAATCAGCTGGCCCAACGGCATGTCCAGCGCGACCAGGCCGCCTTCATGCCAGCTGGCTGCAAAGGGGTCTGCGGATGTGGGCGGCTGGGTGGCGCTGGACGAGAAGGCGGCCTGCTGTCCGGCCTGCAATTGCGCGGAGGGCGCATCGCTGTCCAGAGGCTGCAGGCGCACGGCCTTTTCCTGCACGGTGACATGGCACAGGCCATCGTCCGCAAGATGGACCGTGAAGCGCGTGCCCAGGGCCAGTACGTGGCCTTGCGGGGTCTGCACGCTGAAGGGGCGGCCCAGCGCGTCGGGCTCGGTGGCGACGAGGATGCGGCCACGGTGCAGGCGCAGCAGGCGCTGGCGTTCGTCGAAAACGGTGTCCAAGGCGGTGGCCGTATCCAGGGCCACCAGGGAGCCGTCGGGCAGCGTCAGATTCCGGCGCTCGCCTGTGGCTGTGCGCTGGCCGGCCTGCCAGCTTTCCAGTGGTGCGCCTTTCCAGGCCATCCAGGCCGTGGCGCCGCTGCCCAGGCCCAGCGCCACGCCACGCACCACGGAGCGGCGGGTGGGCGAGGCGCGACGGCCCAGCGCCTGGCGCGCCAGTGGTGCGGGCAGATGCGACAGCTGCACGGTGACGGATTGCACGCGCAGCCAGGCGCGCTGGTGGGCGGGATCGGCCTCATGCCATTTTTGCCAGTCCTGTTGCAGGCCCGCTGTGGCGGAGGCGCCGCGCAGTTTCACGTGCCAGGCGGCGGCCTCATGCAAGGCGCGGCGGTCGTTGCCTTCCAGATGTCTCTCGCCCATGTGGCTATGCCAGGACCAGGCAGCAATGCTCCATCGCCCGGGTCAGGTAGTTGCTGACGGTGCGCAGCGATACACCCAGGCGCTGGGCGATCTCTGGGTAGCTCAGTTCCTCGAACTGGGCCAGCACGAAGGCTTCGCGAACCTTGGGGGGAAGGCCCTGGAGCATGCGGTCCACATCCAGCAGGGTCTGCTGGACGATGGCCTGCTCTTCGGGCGAAGGCGCCAGCGATTGCGGCAACTGGGCCAGATAGTCCAGATAGGACTGCTCCAGCGTGCGGCGGCGAAACAGGTCGGCGACCAGGCCCCGGGCGATGGTGGCCAGGTAGCGCCTGGGTTCGCGGATGTCCTGCTGCGGCAGGGGCGAGCGCAGCAGGCGCACAAAGGTGTCCTGGGCCAGGTCGGCGGCATCGTCACGGTTGCCCAGGCGTTTGCGCAGCAGGCTTTCCAGCCAGGGATGGTGGTTCTGGTAGAGGCTGTGCACGGAGAAGGCTGGGGCGGAGGAGGCGGGCGCGCAGTGGCAATCGCTGCTGCAAAAGATAATAAGAATGCTTATCAATTATCTTTCAGGCCGGCGCCCCTCCCGCAAAGAGGGCATCCACTTGTTGCATGTGCGCTACAGGGCAGTGGTGGCCGCCAGCCTGCACCAGATTTGCGCAGGCCGATTCCTCGTGCGGCACGCGGTCCGCGCCGCCCAGGTTTGTGTCGTGCAAGGTGTGTCGCACACCTTGCATCGGGCCTCAGTTGGACGCTGATCCGCCGTGTGCCTCCATGCGCTCCAGCGCAGCGCAGACATCCGCCATTCGCCCGGAGATGAACAGGCATTCCGGCTGCTCCTGCGGCGACCGCTGGATGATGCGCAGGCCTGAAGGCTGCTCAGGCGCGGATTGCAGGGTGGGCTGCGTCGGCAGCAATGGCAGGATCAGCTGGGCATCTCCATGGTCTGCAGCGCGTGCGGCCTTGCCGCGGCGCTGCTGGCTGCGCCGGCGTGCCTTGCTGAAAGAGATCACGTTGGCGGGCTCGGGTGCTGCGGCAGGTAATGGCTGGCACGCAGGGGCTTGTGCAAGAGGCATGGCCGACTCCATGGCGGTCGCAGTCAGGCGGATGCCATGTGCCAGGCGCAGGAAGGAAAAAGAAGACAGTGTTGGCAGAGCGAATCCCATGTGACGACTCCTGTTGGCGTGTTTCAAAGAGGCATGGACACAGGCAGGATTGCGGTTTGCGGGCAAAGCTCCGCCCAGGGCGAAGCTCCAAGGCTTCGCGCCTACCACCTGGGCGGTGCGTGAAATGGGGTGAGGCGGCCGGAGAAGGGCCGCCAGTCCGGCTTACATGGACATGCTGTTGCGGATCAGCCCCACGGCCAGGCCTTCAATGGCAAAGGCCTCTTCGGGGGCGACGCGAATCACCGGGTAATCGGGGTTTTCCGGCAGAAGTTCCACGCCCTGCGTGGTGCGGCGCAGGCGCTTGACGGTGACTTCGTCACCCAGGCGCGCCACGACGATCTGGCCGTTGCGGGCTTCGTGTGCGGACTGCACGGCCAGCAGGTCGCCGTCCATGATGCCCGCGTCGCGCATGGACATGCCGCGCACGCGCAGCAGATAGTCGGGGCGCGTCTGGAACAGGCTGGGCTCGACGGAATAGGTTTGGTCGATGTGTTCCTGCGCGAGAATGGGTGAGCCCGCCGCAACGCGGCCCACCAGGGGCAGCATCAGCGGTGCCAGGGCCGACAGCGGCAGTCCGAAGCTGGTGCCGCGCGCGGCATTGATGTTGCGCACGGTGTCGGTACGCAGGCGAATGCCGCGCGAGGTGCCGCTGACCAGTTCGATCACGCCTTTGCGGGCCAGGGCCTGCAGGTGTTCCTCGGCAGCGTTGGCGGACTTGAAGCCCAGCGTGTTGGCGATTTCCGCGCGGGTGGGAGGCGCGCCCGTGCGGGAGATGGCGGCCTGGATCAGGTCCAGGATCTGTTGCTGGCGGGCGGTGAGCTTGGGATGGTCGAGCATGGCGTGCGTCCGGTCCTTGAGGGCAGATGGCAGGCTGGGAGGCCATCTGATGATTTATACAGTATCTGTATTTTTAACCAGTTTTCCAAGAGGTGCAAGTGGGGCAGTCAAAGTTGGTGATTCTGGGCACGGGCGGGACCATCGCCGGCCGGGCGGATTCGCAGTCGCAGGGCGTGGGGTACAAGGCCGGGCAGATCACGGTGCAGTCGCTGCTGGAGGCCGTGCCGGACCTGGAGCAGCAGGCGCTGGGACCCGTGCAGACGCAGCAGATCGCGCAGGTGGACAGCAAGGATATAGACTGGCCCGTGTGGCGCGCGTTGCTGCGCGCCTGCATGCAGGCACTGGAGGATGCGGACACACGTGCCGTGGTGATCACGCATGGAACGGACACGCTGGAAGAGACGGCCTGGCTGCTGCACAGCCTGCTGCCGGCCACCAAACCCATCGTGTTGACCTGCGCCATGCGCCCGGCCACGGCCCTGTTAGCAGACGGCCCGCAGAATCTGCGCGATGCCGTGACCGTGGCTGCCAGCGGCGGGCGCAGCGGCGTATGGGTGGTGGCAGGCGGCGAGGTGCATGCGGCAGCCCAGGTGCAGAAGGTCCATCCCTACCGGCTGCAGGCAATGCGCTCCGTGGAAGGCGGGCCGCAGGCGTTGGTGGAGGAAGGGCGTGTGCGCTGGCTGGTGCCCGATGCGCCGTCCGTGCGGGCCGTGGTGCCTGCGCTCACGTCATCAGGTCTGCTGGCGCTGGATGAGCTGCCCTGGGTCGAGGTGGTGTTCAGCGGCGCCTTGGCGCGTGCCAGCGGTGTAGATGCGCTGGTGGCGGCAGGCGTGCGTGGCATCGTCGTGGCTGGCACGGGCAATGCGACGGTTCACGAAGGCATGGAAGCGGCCTTGCAGCGTGCCCGCGACAAGGGTGTCTGGATCTGGCGGGGCACGCGCTGTGCCGAAGGCCTGCCCGTGGCCTCCGGCCTTGGGACCAACCCGGCAGAGGCCGATCTGGCGCAGCTGCCTGTGGCAAAGGCCCGGATTGCGATGATGCTGGCGCTGGCAGCGCAGCCGCGCGATTGAGCCGGGCGGCGACGCCGGTATTTCTTCGGTTGCCGGCGGTCAACAAAAAAGCACCCGCCGGGTGCTTTTTTCGTTGCGGCACATGGCCTGCATCACTCAGCCAGTGCAGCCAGTGCGCGTTGGGTGATGTCCTCGACCGAGCCCAGGCCGCTGATGGCACGGTACTTGGGGGCCGCTGCGGCTTCCTTTTCGGCCCATGCGCGGTAGTAGTCCACCAGGGGGCGGGTCTGGCTGCTGTAGACGTTCAGGCGCTTCTTGACGGTTTCTTCCTTGTCGTCTTCGCGCTGCACCAGCGGCTCGCCGGTCACGTCGTCCTGGCCTTCGACCTTGGGCGGATTGAACTTGACGTGGTAGGTGCGGCCCGAGGCGGGGTGGGAACGGCGGCCGCTCATGCGCTCGATGATGGCGTCGAAGGGCACGTCGATCTCCAGCACGTAGTCCAGCTTCACGCCAGCGGCCTTCATGGCGTCTGCCTGGGGAATGGTGCGGGGAAATCCATCAAACAGGAAGCCGTTGGCGCAATCGGCCTGGGCGATGCGTTCCTTGACCAGATTGATGATCAGGTCGTCGCTGACCAGTTGGCCGGCGTCCATCACGGCCTTGGCCTGCTGGCCCAGGGGCGTTCCGGCCTTGACGGCGGCACGCAGCATGTCACCGGTGGAAATCTGGGGGATGCCGTACTTCTGGCAGATGAAAGCGGCTTGCGTGCCTTTGCCGGCGCCGGGTGCGCCCAACAAAATCAGTTTCATGGAAGTCCTTGAGGAGAGTAGAAATTCTTGTCTGCCGGATCGGCCCACCGGGGCGGACAGTCCATGCGTCATATTTTTGTCGCGGGCAAGGATAGCACGCACAGGGCTAACACTGGCTTACACGCAGAGGGCAAAACTGTCGCCTGTGCAATCTCCAAAAACTGCGTTTTGCTGTCCGACAAAACCGCATGTGCAGTTGTGTTGTGAATGGCGATGCCGGGCATCGCCATTGGCGCATCTGTATTGGTGTATGCGGGATCGGATTCAGGCGGACAACCGGGCGCGCACCCGTTCCAGGTCTTCGGGGGTGTCCACGCCGGGGCCTGGTGCATGGGGCGTGAGGTGGACGGCGATGCGGTGGCCGTGCCACAGCGCACGCAACTGTTCCAGCGCCTCCAGCACCTCGGTAGGGGCGGGAGAAAGCTGCGGGAAGCTGCGCAGGAAACCGGCACGGTAGCTGTAGATGCCAATGTGGCGCAGTGGTGCGAAGCCGGGGTGGCCCGGCGCTGCCGCTGCAGATGCCGCCTCCCACCATGCCTGGCCTGCATGTTCACGCGCAAAGGGGATGGGGGCGCGGCTGAAATAGTGGGCCATGCCCTGGGCATCGCAGACGACCTTGACCACGTTCGGATTGGTGAAGTCGGCCAGGCTGTCGATGGCATGTGCCGCCGTGCCCATGCTGGCCGAGGGCTGCTGCGGCAGCAGGGCGGCCACGGCATCGATGAGGTCGGGAGCGATCAACGGTTCGTCGCCCTGGACGTTGACGACGATGTCGTCGCCATCCAGGCCCAGCAGTTCGCAGGCCTCGGCCAGGCGGTCGCTGCCGCTGGCGTGGTCGCTGCGGGTGAGCACGGCTGCAACGCCGTGCGCGGCGCAGGCGGCGACGATGCTTTCGTCATCGGCCGCGACCACGCAGCGCGTGGCGCCGCTGAGGCCGGCACGCTGTGCCACGCGCACGACCATGGGAAGGCCTCCAATGTCTGCGAGGGGCTTGCCTGGCAGGCGGCTGGAGGCAAGGCGGGCAGGAATCAGAACCGTGAAGGGCGCGGTGGGCATGGTGCGTTGCGGAGAAGGTCGAAAGTGCGGGCGCGGGCGTTGTCGGAAATCGGGCCTTGCGGCGCGATCAGTCCTCGAGCTCGTCGTCGTCCAGCGTGCGGGCTTCGGCCTCCAGCAGCACCGGGATGCCGTCGCGCACGGGGTAGGCCAGGCGCGCGCTGCGCGATACCAGTTCCTGGTGCTCGCGGTCAAAGCGCAGCGGGCCCTTGGTGACGGGGCAGACCAGCAGTTCGAGAAGTTTGGCGTCCATGGCGGATCCTGTGTTTTGGAGGGGGAGGGCGGGCCGTGGCGGCCAGCCAAGACGGTGATGATAGTCAGGCGCGTGGCCTGCGCAGCGCCTGCAGCCGCTGATCCAGCAGCGCCCAGAAATCTGGCGGCAGCTGCAGTTGCAGCGCAACGGACCAGGCCTGGGGATGGGTTCGCCACAGCTTGACCGCATCCTTTTCGGTGCAGACCAGCGGGTCTTCATTGCGTCCCAGGCGCTGGAAGCTCTCAAAATTATAGTGATCCGGCAGCGCCTGGGCGTGCTCCAGCGCCAGGCCCTGTTCAGTGGCCAGCATGGAGAAAAAGGCCTCGGGCCGGGCCACGGCGGCCACGGCCTCCACGGGCCGTCCGCGCAGGGCCGCCAGGGCAATGCGCTCACCGTGCGCATTGACGCCTTCAGCGGCCAGTTGGCGCTGCATGGCAAAGGCGGGGGCATCCGTTGGCGGGCAGGTGCCCGCGTGCAGCACGGCGGTGACGGGGCGCGGCCAGGGTTCGCGCAGCGGGCCTGCCGGTAGCAGCCAGCCATTGCCGATGCCGTCGTCGTTGAAGACGCACAGCTCAATGTCGCGGGCCAGGGCCAGATGCTGCAAGCCGTCGTCGCTGATGACCACATCCACCTGCGGATGGCGAGCGCGCAGGGCCTGGACGGCCTCGATGCGCTTGCGGGCCACGAAGACCGGCACGCCGCTGGCGCGCGCCAGCAGCGCGGGCTCGTCGCCCACATCGGCGGGGGCGCTGTCGGGATGGGCTTCGCGGCAGTCGTCCGTGCTGCGGCCATAGCCGCGCGAGACGATGCCGGGATTCCAGCCGCCATCCCGCAGATGGCGGGCCAGGGCGAGCGTGACGGGGGTCTTTCCGGCGCCGCCCGCAATCACGTTGCCGACGACGATGACCGGAATGCCGGCCTGGCCTGCACGCCTAAAACCCAGTGCATAGGGCAGCCGATGCAGGCCCAGCAGGGCGCGGTACAGCAGGGACAGGGGAAGGAGCGCGCAGGCCAGCGGGCCGCGGTGGCGCCAGGCCGCGCGAAGCCCCCGGGCTGCGGGGGCGGGGCCATTCCGGGGCATTGAGGCCTTGCCCTCAGCGCCCGGCGCTGGCCGAGGTCTGCGTGGCAAAGGTGATCTGGGACAGTCCGGCGCGGCGCGAGGCCTCCATCACCGACACCACGGACTGGTGCGGCGCGGTGGCGTCGGCGCTGATGATGACCACGCTGTCCTTGCCGGCAACGGCCGCTGCGGCCAGTGCCTGGGTCAGGCCGGTGACGCTGCGGTCTTCCACGGTGGTCTTGTTGATGGCGTAGCGGCCGTCGGCAGCGATGGCGACGATGATTTCGCGGGGCCGGTCGCGCTGCTGCTCGACATCGGCCACGGGAAGGGTCAGCTGCAGCTCGGTGAACTTGCTGTAGGTGGTGGACAGCATCAGAAAGATCAGCACCACCAGCAGCACATCGATGAACGGGATCAGGTTGATCTCGGGCTCGTCACGACGGCGGGGACGGAAGTTCATGGCAGGTCTCTCGCGTGCGGGTTCTGCGGGTTCACTTGCCGCCGACGCGCACCAGGTGGCGCACGAACTGCTCGGAGGCCAGCTCCATGCCCAGCAGGTAGCCATCGACGCGGGCGCGGAAGTAGCGCCAGAAGATCAGCGCCGGAATGGCGACGATCAGGCCGAAGGCCGTGTTGTACAGGGCGATGGAGATGCCGGCCGCCAGCTGTGCCGGGTTGCCGCCGCCGGTGGCCGATGCGCCGCCTTGCGAGCCGAAGATCTCGATCATGCCGATCACCGTGCCCAGCAGGCCCAGCAAAGGCGCGGCAGAGGCGATGGTGGCCAGCGCACTCAGGTGCTTTTCCAGCGTGTGGGCGGCAGCGCGGCCGGCGCCTTCCATGGAGGCGCGAAGCTCTTCTTCGCTGCTGTCCGGATGGGCCTGCAGGGCGCGCAGTCCACTGGCCAGGACTTCACCCAGCGTGGAGTTCTGGGACAGCTGCTGCACGACTTCCTGGCTGGGCAGGCCGCGCGAGGACACGGAAATCGCCTCGCCCAGCAGGGCGGGCGGCGCCACGCGGGCCGTTTTCAGCGCCACGAAACGTTCAAAGACCAGGGCCAGAGCCAGGATGGAGCAGGCAATCAGTGGCCAGATCGGCCAGCCTGCGGCTTGTATGATCGACAGCAAGTTGTTTTCCCCCCGCGTTTAACTGCAGCCGACGATTATGGCCCAGCCATATGGCCGGTCCAGGCGTCTCGTGTCCGCGATCGGCTGAAAACTGTGACCCGGCGCAGCATCCAGGCAACGGGCGGCTCCCCATATTCGGGATTTTGGATGGTCGCTATAGCACAGATTTCTGTGGATAACTTTGTTATCAAGCGGGTTGCGCAAACGCCGCTGCGGCGGCGAATGGACACTGTGACAAATGTGAATTCTTTGTTGCAGCAAAAAAATCTTTATGAATCAATTGCTTGCGAGGTGTTTTTGAGAGTGCTTCTGCAAATTGCCGCCAAAGTGCCTGCTCGGGTCTGCATCCGCCTGCCTGTGGAGAATGTTGCACTGCATGCAGGCCGGGAGGCCGCATGAGTGGTGCATTCGGCGCAATGAACCCAGCAGCGGCGCCGCTGGTCTGGGAAGTCGGCGCGCTGTGCCGCGCCGTGAGCGACGCCTTGCAGGCACGCTTCAATCCGGTGGCGGTTCGCGGCGAGATCAGCGGCTTTTCGCGCGCGGCCAGCGGCCATTGCTACTTCAGCATCAAGGACGCGGGCGGGCAGATCCGCTGCGCCATGTTCCGGCGTGCGGCCCAGCTCATGGATTTTTCGCCGCGCGATGGCGAACTGGTCGAGTTGCGGGGCCGGCTGGGCGTCTACGAGCAGCGTGGCGACCTGCAACTGGTCGTCGAGAGCATGCAGCGTGCAGGCCAGGGCGCCCTGTTCGAGCAGTTCCTGCGGCTGAAGGCGCAGCTGGAGGCCGAAGGCCTTTTCGACGCGGCCCGAAAGCGCAGCCTGCCGCCGCTGCCGCGCGGCATTGGCGTGGTGACTTCGCCCGGGGCTGCTGCGCTGCACGACGTGATCACGGCGCTGCGCCGCCGCGTGCCCAATATCCCCGTGGTGCTGGTGCCTGCCCTGGTGCAGGGCGCGCAGGCGCCGGCCTCCCTGATCGATGCGCTGCAAAGGCTTTATGGCCTGGCGCGGGAAGGCGCGGGCTCGGTTGATGGCTCGGTGGCCGGCGCACCGCCCATCGACACCATCTTGCTGGTGCGCGGGGGCGGCTCCATTGAAGACCTTTGGGCCTTCAATGACGAGCGCCTGGCCCGCACCATCGTGCAAAGCCCGGTGCCCCTGATCTGCGGCGTGGGGCACGAGACCGATTTCACCATTGCCGACTTCTGCGCCGACCTGCGCGCGCCCACGCCCACGGCGGCGGCCGAACTGGTGAGCCAGCCGCGCGAGGTCTGGATGGGTGCGCTGCAGCTCATGCAGGGCCGCCTGGAGGATTCCGTGCAGCGGCTGCTGGACCGCCAGCAGCAGCGCCTGGACTTGGCAGCGCAGCGCCTGGGCCGGCCCAGCGAGCAACTGGCCCGCAGCCGGCTGCAGCTCAGCCGCCAGGCCCAGCGATTGCGCCATGCCATGCAGTTGCGGTTGCAGCGCATGGACCATGCGGGGCAGGGCCTGCAGGCGCAGTTGCCTGCCGGCATGCGTCGCGGCCTGGACCGGCGTGCGGACCATCTGGCGCGCATGGAGCTTCGCCTGCAGCTGCTGGACCCGCGCCTGGTGCTGCAGCGTGGCTATGCGCTGCTGACCGATGCCGAGGGCCATCCCGTGACCGAGGCGCGCGGCGCGCCGCCGGGCACGGCCTTGCAGGCACAGCTGGCCGACGGCAGCCTGGACCTGGTGGTGACGCAGCCGCGCCTGCTCTGAACTGCGGCCCGCTGTGTGCAGCGTTCGGCGTGCAGCGAGTGGCGGGCGGCAGGCGGTATCCGTGTAGGCCGATTGGCCGGATCAAGGTCAATTCACATCCACCCCCGCAGCAGCGGGCCAAGATGGGCCATTTGGCGCGCGCTTTCGCCGCAGGGTCACGAAGTTGTTCCTACAATGCCCGTTCGGGTGCGTGAGGGCCAGGGCTCGCAGCAATGCGCGCAGTGCAGGCCCCGCGCGACGGTCACGGCAGGCGCTGCAGGCGCTCTGCGCAACAGGTGCTGGCCCGTCCTAAAAGATTTCAACCACGAAGGAAACACCATGGAACATACCTTGCCCCCTCTGCCCTATGCGATTGACGCGCTGGCACCCCACTACAGCCAGGAAACGCTGGAGTACCACCATGGCAAGCACCACAACGCCTATGTGGTGAACCTGAACAACCTGCAAAAGGGCACCGAATTCGAAAACATGACCCTGGAAGAGATCGTCAAGAAGTCTTCCGGCGGCATCTACAACAACGCAGCCCAGATCTGGAACCACACCTTCTTCTGGAACTGCATGGCCCCCAACGGCGGCGGCGAGCCCACCGGCGCACTGGCTGACGCCATCAACAAGAAGTGGGGCAGCTACGCCGCCTTCAAGGAAGCCTTCGTGAAGTCGGCCGTGGGCAACTTCGGCTCTGGCTGGACCTGGCTGGTCAAGAAGGCCGACGGTTCGGTGGACATCGTCAACACCGGCGCGGCCGGCACGCCCCTGACCACGGAAGACAAGGCCCTGCTGACCGTGGACGTCTGGGAACACGCCTACTACATCGACTACCGCAACCTGCGTCCCAAGTTCGTCGAGACCTTCCTCGGCCAACTGGTGAACTGGAAGTTTGCCGAGCAGAACTTCGCCTGATCGAAGCGCAGGTACGACGTGTGCACGCCATGTGCACACCATGTGCACGCAAAGCAAAAAGCCCCGGACGGGGCTTTTTGCTTTTTGAGAGGAAGGCGACGGCTCAGCGGCGCTGACCGCGCAGCCGCCAGCCCGTCCACAGTGCCGTGCAGACCAGCAGCAGCGTGGCGCTGGCGATCACGGCGCTGAAACCCTGGCCGAAGGCCGTGCGTGCCAGCTCGGTCAACTGGTGCGCGGCCTGGGGCATCAGCTGATCGGCAGCCAGCAGGGCTTCGTCCAGGCTGTCGCGCACGGAATCGGGCAGGGCCAGGCCCTCCGGCAGGCGCAGTGAGCCTGCATAGACGGCCGACAGCAGGCTGCCCATCAGCGTCACGCCCAGTGCGCCACCCAGCTCGTATGACACCTCCTCGACCGAGGCCGCCATGCCGGCACGGTCCGCGGGAGCGCTTTGCATGATGGTGCTCGACGCCGTGGTCATGGCCGCGCCTATGCCCAGGCCCAGCACGGCCAGCGCTGCCGCCTGCGGCCACCAGCCCATGTCGTGGACCAGCAGATAGCCGCCCATGCCCAGGCCCGACAGCAGCAGCGCTGCCGGCAGCATGCGCGCGCCGCCCAGGCGTGGCAGCCAGTGGCCTGCCACGGGGCCGGCCACAAAGGCGGCCAGCGGCAGCGGCAGCACGGCCAGGCCGGCCAGCAGTGGCGACAGTCCCTGCACCAGTTGCAGGCGCTGGCTGAACACGAGTTCCATGCCGATCAGCGCGGCCGCTGCCACCAGGGCCGAGGCCACGGCCGTGGTAAACGCCGGGTTGCGGAACAGCGCAAAGTCCAGCAGCGGGTCGCTGCTGAGGCGCTGGCGCCGCACGAACAGCGCGAGAAAGCCCAGGCCCAGCACCAGGGTCGCGGCGGCCAGGGCCCAGTCGGGCGATTGTTTGCCGGCTTCCTTGATGGCGTAGGTGCTGCCCACCAGGCCTGCCATGACCTGCAATGAGCCGATGAAGTCCCAGGGCCGCTGCGAGGTGGCCGTGCCTGCGGGAATCAGCCAGCCGGCCAGGGGCAGGGCGAGCAGCACGATGGGCACATTGATCAGAAACACCGAGCCCCACCAGAAGTATTCGAGCAGCAGCCCGCCCACCACCGGCCCGAAGGCCGCACCGCCCGAGGCCACCGAGGCCCAGATGCCGATGGCCAGCGCGCGCTCGCGCTCATCGGCAAAGCTCAGGCGGATCAGGGACAGCGTGGCCGGCATCATCATCGCCGCGCCCACTCCCAGCAGCGCACGTGCTGCAATCAGCAAGGCAGGCGAGGGCGCAAAGGCCGCGCACAGCGATGCCACGCCGAACACGCACAGCCCGGCCATGAACAGCCGCTTGTGGCCGAGCCTGTCGCCCAGCGTGCCCATGCCCAGCAGCAGGCCGGAGACCACCAGGGCGTAGATGTTGACGATCCACAGCTTGGCCGAGGCCGTGGCCGCCAGGTCATGTGTCAGGCGCGGAAGCGCCGTGTAGAGCACCGTCATGTCGATGACGATGAGCAGCAGCGCCACCGAGACGATGGCCAGCACCAGCCAGCGGCGCGGATCGGCCGCCTGGGATTTTGGAAGATGCCCCGAAACGGGGTTCTGGGTTTGCGTTGTGAACGCCATAAAGCACCTGTTTGCCCCGGGCCTTGTGGGCCAGGGCTTCCTTCTTGATGAAAACCACAGTTTCCATCAATGAAATGATTCATCAAAGTTTGATTCCATCCATAAAATTGATGGATGGAATGGACACTCGACAGGCTGAAGCATTTTGTGGCGGTGGCCGAAGCCGGCACCATGACCGAGGCCGCCCGTCGCCTGGGGCGTGCGCAGTCGGCCGTGAGCACGGCCATCGGCCTGCTGGAAGCAGACCTGGGGCTGGAGCTCTTCGACCGCGTGGGGCGCCGCGTGCAGTTGACGGCGGCAGGGGAGGTGATGCTGCTGGAGGCCCGGTCCCTGCTGCACCAGGCCCAGGCCATGGACCACCGCGCCCGCGCCCTGGCCACAGGCGGGCAGGCACGCCTGGCCGTTGCGCTGGACGAGGCGCTGCCCTATGTGCCGCTGGCCCAGCTGTTCAAGGAGCTGGCGGCGCGCTTTCCGGCCATGGAGCTGACCGTGCTGAACGGCACGGCCTCCGAAGTGGCCGGGCATGTGGCGGCGCAGCGTGCCCAGATTGCCTTCCAGTTCGACCGAGCGCCTGCGCCGGCCACCTGCGCCCAGCGCCATATCGGCAGCGTGCCGCAGACCATTTGCGTGGCCAAGGGCCATGTGCTCGATGGCACGGCGGCCCTCACGCGCAGGCAGCTGGCCGCGCACCGCCAGTTGCTGATGCACATCGAGGGCGTGGAGGACACCGTGCTCAGTCCCGCCGTCTGGCGCTCCAACAGCTTCTATGTGATTGCCGACATGGTGGCCGACGGCCTGGGCTGGGCCATCCTGCCGGTCAACATTGCCGAGTTCGGCGACCTGCGCCCGCATCTGCGGCAACGCGCCTGCGAGGGGCTGGCGCTGCCGCCGCTGACCGTGCGCATGCTGTGGCTGGAAGGGCTGACGCCCGGGGCCGAAGCGCTGTGGATGCGCCAGCGCCTGGCCGAGCTGCTGGCCTTGATGGCCACGGCCTGAGCGGTCTGGGCTGGCGCGGGCGTTGCGGCCGTGTTCAGGTGCAGGCAGCGGCTGCGTCTTCGGCAGGCGGGCTCTCTTTCGCTCGTGCCTGGCGTGCGGCCAGCACGCCCAGGGCCCACATGGCGACACCGGCCAGCAGCGCCACCACGAAGGAAATGCGCGCGCCCCACAGGTCGGTGGCCCAGCCTGCGGCGGCCGCGCCCAGGGCCACGCCCATGGCAATGCCGGTCAGCAGCCAGGTCATGCCTTCGGTCAGGCGCTGGTGCGGCACCTGCTGCTCCACCAGGCCCATGGCCACGGTGATGGTCGGTCCGAAGGTAATGCCGGCCAGCAACACGGCCAGGGTCAGCGTGAACACATTGGTGGCCAGCAGCAGGGGCACGGCGGTGATGCACACCGAGGCGCCCACCCAGGCAATCTGGCGGTGCAGCGGCGCCTTCAGGCGCAGCGTGCCGAAGACCAGTCCCATCACGCAGGACCCCAGCGCGTAGAACGACAGCACGATGCTGGCCGCCACTGGCTGGCCCTGCTGCGTGGCAAAGGCCACGCTGGCCACGTCGATGGTGCCCACGATGATGCCCTGGGCCAGCATGAACAGCGCCAGCGTGCGCACCACGGGATGGCGGGCCAGCGACTGCTGGCGCGTGCGCTGCTGCGATGTGTCCACGGGCGGCTCTGTGCGGCGCTGGGCCACGAACAGCGCCACGCCCACCAGCAGCAGCAAGGAGGCGGCCAGCGGCCCGGCCTCGGGGAACAGCACCATGCTCAGACCCACCGACAGCGGCGGGCCGACGATGAAGCAGACATCGTCCAGCACGGCCTCCAGCGCATAGGCCGTCTGCAGCTGGGGCGTACCGCGCAGCAGCACGGTCCAGCGCGCACGCACCATGGCCGGCATGCTGGGCAGGGCACCCACCAGCGCTGCCAGCACCAGCAGCAGCCAATCCGGCCCCTGCCAATGCGCGCAGGCCAGCAGCGCGAACATGGCGGCAGCACTCACGGCCGCTGCCCAGGGCAGGACCTTGCGCTGGCCATGGCGGTCCACCAGGGCCGAGATGCGCGGCGCCAGCACCGCAATGGACAGCGCAAAGCAGGCTGCGACCGCGCCGGCCAGCGTGTAGGCGCCGCGCTGCTGGGACAGCATGGTGATCAGGCCGATGCCCGTCATCGACAGGGGCAGGCGGGCCAGGAGACCGGCCAGCACAAAGGCGGCCGTGCCGGGCCGGGTGAACAGCTGGCGGTAGGCGTGGAACATGGAAACCTCGGAAAACGGACAGGCCGCTGCAATCACATACGCGGCGTATGTCAGCGATTCTACGGGCTGCCCATGACGCACCGTATCATTGGCATACGTTTTGTATGTGAATGGAGTGCGCCATGCGCAAAAGCCGGGCCAGCATGATCGAGGAGACACGCGCCAAGCTCATCGAGGCTGCGCGCGAGGCCTTTGGCAGCCAGGGCTATTCCCAGGCCTCCATGGACGAATTGACGGCCAAGGCCGGGCTGACGCGTGGCGCGCTGTACCACCATTTCGGTGGCAAGCCGGGCCTGCTGGCCGCCGTGGTGGCGCAGATGGATGCCGAGATGGACGCACGCCTGGAGCAGGTGCTGGCCGACCATGCCGACCCCTGGGAGGGGTTCCTGGCCTACTGCCGCGCCTACCTGGCCATGGCGCAGGAGGGCGAGATACGCCGCATCGTGCTGCAGGATGCGCGCGCCGTGCTCACGGGCACGGACCAGGGCGAGCAGCACCGCGCCTGCATCGCCTTCGTGGCCGGCTACCTGGAGCAGCTCATGGAGCGCGGCGTGATCGTGCGTGCCAATCCTCTGGCCATGTCGCGCCTGCTCAATGGCTGCCTGGTGGAATCCGCGTTCTGGATTGCCGAGGAAGGGGCGCCCCCCGAACGCCTGCAGCAGGCGCTGCAGGCGCTGGAGTTGACGCTCAAGGGGTGGAAGGCGCCTGCGAGGGGCTGAGCGGCTGAGCGGCGCTGCGCCAGCCCGCCCTCGCTCGAACTTCACTCGCGCTTCACTCGTACTTCTTTTCCAGCGCGTCCCAGAACGGCTTGTTGACCAGGCGCTGGCGCTCGGCAAAGGGGGCGACCACAGCGGGGTCCTCGTCCACCCTGCGCTCGTTGCGCAGCTGGCCCAGCGCCTTTTGCATGCCGGCCACGGCGCCTTGCAGCGCCGCGTTGGCATACAGCACGAGGCCATAGCCCAGGTCTGCCAGCTCGCCCGCGTCGGTGATGGGCGTCTTGCCTCCGATCACCATGTTCATCAGCTGGGGCTTGGCCAGCCGTTGGGGCAGGGCGCGGATCTCATCGGCCTGGGTCACGGCCTCCACGAACAGGATGTCGGCTCCCGCCTCGGCAAAGCGCTGGGCGCGCTCGACGGCGGCCTCGAAGCCCTGCGTGGCGCAGGCATCGGTGCGCGCCATGATCAGCGTGCCCTGGTCGCGGCGCGCGTCCACGGCGGCCTTGATCTTGCCCAGCATTTCCACGGTGGAAATCACTTCCTTGCCATTGAAATGGCCGCAGCGCTTGGGGCTGATCTGGTCCTCGATCTGGATGCAGTCGGCGCCCGCGCGCTCCAGCGTGCGCACGGCGTGGTAGGTGTTGAGCGCGTTGCCAAAGCCGGTGTCGGCATCGACGAGCAGCGGCAGATCCACCGCGTCACGGATGCGGGCCGTGTGGTCGGCGATGTCGGTCAGGCCCATGAAGGCCTGGTCGGGCAGGCCGAACCACATGTTGGTCACGCCGGCACCGGTCACATAGATGGCCTCGAAGCCGAGATCGGCCACGACGCGTGCGGACAGCGCGTTGAATGCGCCGGGCACGAGTACGCCGCGGCGCGCTTCGGCCAGGGCCTTGAGTTGTTGCTTGGTGTTCATGGATGGTTCTGTCGAATGGGAAAAAGCGATGCGCGGGCTGGCGCTCAGTCCAGCGTGATGTTGGCGTTCTTGATCACCGGGCCCCACTTGGCGCGCTCGGCCTCGATGAACTTGCCGTAGGCCTGGGGCGTGCCGCCCATGACCATGCCTCCCGTGTTCTCGATCATGGCGCGCACCTCGGCGTCGTTGAGTGCCTCGTTCACGGCCTTGTTCAGGCGCTCGATCACGGCCGGCGGCGTGCTGGCCGGAGCGATCATGCCCAGCCAGTTGTACGACTCGAAGCCCTTGATGCCCGCCTCATCCAGCGTGGGCACGCTGGGCAGCACCTTCAGTCGCTGCTTGCTGGACACGGCCAGCGCCTTGACCTTGTCGCCCTGGATGGCGGGCAGGGCCGCATAGCCCATCTCGAACATGAAGGCCAGGTGCCCGCCCATCAGGTCGGTGGCTGCCAGCGCGCCGCCCTTGTAGGGCACATGGACCATGTCCGTGCGCGTCTGGAAGGCCAGCAGCTCGCCCGACAGGTGGTGGGCGCCGCCCACGCCCGACGATCCATAGGTCAGCGTGCCCGGCTTGGCCTTGGCTGCAGCCACCAGCTCGGCCACGGTCTTGAACGGCTGGTTGGGCGCCGTGGTCAGGATCAGCGGCGCCTCTTCGATCAGGATGATGGGCTGCAGGTCGCGTGCGGCGTTGTAGGGCAGCTTTTTCATCAGCATGGGATTGGTCACCAGCGGGCCTGGCGAGCCGAAGCCGAAAGTGTGGCCGTCCGTGGCCTTGGCGATGGCATCCGTGCCCGTCACGCCGCCCGCGCCGCCGCGGTTGTCGATCACGATGGGCTGGCCCAGGCTCTGGCCTATCTTGTCGGCGATCTTGCGGGCCCGCGTATCGGCAAAGCCGCCGGCCGCATAGGGCACGATGAGCTTGATGGGGCGGGAGGGCCAGGCATCTGCGCCCTGGGCAACGGCGGTGGCGGGGGCGGCGAGCAGGGCCGCAGCAGCGGCGGTGGCGCTCAGGGCCAGCCCCAAGCTCAGGTGGAGGGTATTGCGGCGGGTATTCATGGTGTCTTGTCTCGGTTGGGATCCGTGGTTGTGGCGGGAGCGGCTCACTTTTCCTGCATCTTCGCGGCCTTGACGATCTCGCCCAGGCGCTTGCGCTCGGCATCGGTGAATTTCACGAACTCGGCGCGCGTGCCGCCGATGGGCTCGATGCCCAGGCCCTTGAGCTTCTCCACGGTGGCCGGCTCCTTCATGGCCTGGTCCACGGCGGCGGCCAGCTTGTCCAGGATGGCGGGCGGCGTGCCCTTGGGTGCATGGATGCCGGCCCAGTGCGCGATCTGCAGCTCGGCAAAGCCCTGCTCCACGGCGGTGGACAGTTGCGGATAGGCGGAGATGCGCTGCGTCCAGGTGGTGGCCAGGGCCTTGAATTTGCCCTCATTGAGGATGTGGGGTAGGGCGATGATGCTGGCCTCCGACGTGCCCTCCACCTGGCCGCCCAGCACGGCCGTCGTGCTTTCCGATCCGCTCTTGTAGGGCACGGGCTGCAGCTGTGCGCCGTACTTCACGTTCAGCATCTCGGCCACGAAATGCGGCGTGCTGCCCGTGCCGGCCGTGGCGAAATTGAAGCCCTGGCCCTTCTTCGATGCCTCGACGAAATCTCGCAGGTTCTGGTAGGGCGCGTTCTTGGGAACCACGATCACCGAAGGCGCCAGTCCGATCATGGCCACGGGCACCAGCGCATCGTCCTTGAACGGCATGGTCTTCTTGATCATGCTGTTGGAGATCACGCCGGCCGCGCTTACCAGCAGGGTGTAGCCATCGGGCTGGGCCTTGGCCACGATGTCGGCGCCCACGGTGCCGCCTGCGCCGGGCCGGTTGTCGATGACCACGGGCTGGCCCAGGATTTTGGACGCACCTTCGGCGGCCGAGCGGGCCATCAGGTCGTTGGCGCCGCCTGCAGAGAATGGCACCACCAGGCGGATGGGGCGGGTGGGCCAGGCATCGGCGGCAGGCGCGGCAAACGACACGCCGGCCAGCGGCAGCACGGTGGCAAGCAGGGCGGCCAGGGCGGTGCGGCGGGGCAGGCGGGATGGCTGATGCATGGGGAGTCTCCTGGAAATACTTGAAATGATTGAAACGCCGGCCTTGTTTGCAAGCTGCATGCCATGGCAATAAAGGGTAAACCCTGGTTATTGCAAGCCATTGATCTGAATGCATTTTTCAGTTCACAAGAGGATGGCGCGGAACCTGCTGCTGGATTCATGCAGCGCGATGTTGCATGAATGAAATAATCGGTTGCATGAATGAATCAGTCGTGCCCCCTGTCCCTGGAACCCCGTCCGGCCCCCGCGCGGCATGGCCCCGTGTCGTCACCATAGGCCGCCATCGCATCGGCCGCGTGCTGGAGCGCATGTCCCTGGCGGTGGGCGACCAGGTGCGTGTGGAGCATGTCAGCGCGGCCTTTGACGACGCTGTGCAGGCCGTGCGCGCGCTGCAGGTGGTCGAGCCCATAGACGCCCTGGTGGCCGCCGGCGCCAGTGGTGCCTGGGTGCGCGAGCATGTCGACATTCCCGTGGTCATGATCGAGGTGCGCGGCTTCGATCTGCTGCAGGCGCTGGCCAGCGCGCGGGAATTGGCGCAGGCGGGCGGCACGCCGCGCATCGGGCTGGTGTCGTTCGACCATCCCTCGCCGCACCTGGCCCAGTTCGACGCGCTGTTCGGCGCCGGCATTGCCCAGTTCAGCTACCACGGGCCCGAGGATGCCCAGGCCTGCGTGCGTGCGCTGCAGGCCGCAGGCGTGGGTGCCGTGGTCGCGCCTGGGCTGGTTGCCGATCTGGCCGAGCAGGCCGGCATTCCCAGCGTGCTGCTGTACTCCGACGGCGCCGTGCTGCAGGCGCTGCGCGACGCGTTGCTGCTGGCCCGCCACCGCCATGCCGAGCGCGCCCGCCACCAGCGGCTGGAAACCGTGCTTGGCCAGTTGCAGGACGGCGTGGTCGCCGTGGACACCCAAGGCTGCATCCAGGCACTGAACCCCACCATGGCGGCCCTGCTGGGAGCGCCTGCCAAGGCGCTGCATGGCCGGCTGCTGGACGAGGTGGCACCCGCGCTGGCGCTGGCACAGGCGCTGCAGTCGCAGTCCCTGGAGCCCGAAGGCAGTGAAGACGTGGTCCAGCTGGCCATGCGCACCCTGGTGGTACGGCGCGCGCCCATCGTGGAAAACGGCCAGCTCACGGGCGCCTTGCTGGTCTGCCGCGACCCCGCCACCATCCAGCGCGCCGACCGCCACCTGCGCGCCAACCGCAGCCTGCGCGGCGCGGGCGTGCGCTGGCGCATCGAAGACTACGCGGGCGACAGCGAACCCGCCCAGCGCGTGCGCCGCCTGGCGCGCCAGTTCGCGGCCAGCGATGCCACCGTGCTCATCCAGGGCGACAGTGGCACGGGCAAGGAGTTGCTGGCCCAGGGCATGCACCGCGCCAGCCGGCGCGCGGCCCAGCCCTTTCTGGCCGTCAACTGCGCGGCCCTGGGGGAAAGCCTGCTGGAGAGCGAACTCTTCGGCTACGACGAAGGCGCTTTCACCGGCGCGCGGCGCGGCGGCAAGACCGGGCTGATCGAGGCGGCCCATACGGGCACCTTGTTCCTGGACGAGATCGGGGACATGCCGCTGGCCCTGCAGTCCCGCCTGCTGCGCGTGCTGCAGGAGCGCGAAGTGCTGCGCGTGGGCTCCACCACGTCCGTGCCCGTGGACCTGCGCGTCATCGCCGCCACGCATGCCGATCTGTCGGCCCTGGTCGAGCGCGGTGAATTCAGGCGCGACCTGTTCTACCGCCTGGCCGTGCTGCGCCTGGCCATGCCCGGACTGCACGAACGCGGACAGGGCGATGTCCAGGCCCTGGCCCGCACCATGCTTGCGCGACGTTTGCGCACGCAGTCGCTGCAGGCCGAGGCCTCTTCACTGGAGCCCTTGCTGGAAGCCCTGTTGGATTTGGCCACCGCGCACCGCTGGCCCGGCAATGCGCGAGAGCTGGACAACTGGGTGGAACGCCTGCTGGCCTGCCGCCACGACCTGCGTGACAGCGCGGGCCGCGTGGACATGGGCCGGCTGCGGGAGCTGTTTCCTGAATGCGACGGGGCTGGGCAGGGTACCGTTCAGGCCCTGCCAGCGCAGCAGCGGCAACTGCAACTGCGCGAGGCCCGGCGCGATGCCGAGTGCCAGCGCATGCGCGAAGTGCTGGAGCAGGTGCAGGGCGACCAGCGCCGCGCCTGCGAGATCCTGGGCATCAGCCGGGCCACGCTGTGGCGCAGGTTGCGCGACAGCCGTTGATCGCGCGCTTGCGTCCTGCGGCTATTCCCGCTGCAGGGCAGGGTCCACCTGCATGGCCTCGGGATTACAACGGGGCGTGCCCAGCATCGTGGGTTGATCATTTTGGCAAATGCCGCTGATGAACTGTCTGTGGCTATAGGTTCCGGGCTTGTCGACAGGGCCCATATAGATGCGGGCACTGAGTGTGCCGAATTCATCCACTTTCAGGTGCTTGGCCTCATAAATGAAGTGACTGATGTTTGTACCCCAGTCGCATTCGGCCGTTCCCTTTGAGTGGAAGCCATCGCCCGCATACTTCAAATCGCCCACGTATTCACAGCTACCTGAGCCGCCCGTTTTTTGGGACATGGTGAGCGTATTGCCATCGGCCTTGATGGTGATCGTGCCCGGTGTGATATTGGAGAACTCATAGGCGACGGTGTGGACGAATGTGAAGTTGAGTCGGCGCTTCAGATCCTCGAACTGGAAGCGCTGAAGGCGCTGCGGAGCCTCGCCGGGCAGGGTGATCGTCGCCGTGGTGGAGGAATCGAAGACGATCCTGACCGGGCCAGCCTCCTGTGCAAGCTCTCCATCGCGGGCCTGGCCACCCAGTGCGCGGCCATTGCGGTATTCCGTGAGCACGCCGTCAAACTGCTTGCCGTCCTTCAGCGTGCCTGCGGCCTGCAGGAACAGTGACGATCCGTCCGCGCGATAACCGAAATAGGTCAGGATCAGCGTGGAGCCACCCTGCCTGTCGATCTGAATGCCGCGCCCGGGCTTGCCATTGAGTTCCGCGCCAATGCTCCACATGCCCGAATCCGGAAGAATGGCCAGCGCGGGTGTGGAAATCAAGGCGGCAAGGGCCGCGGCCATGAGGCCATTCAGTCGCTTTGACATGCTTGCTCCGTTGTGAGGGGTGAATCGAATGGAAGCCGACTTTAACCGCGATTCACTAGGGCATATTGAGCGACCCGTCACACCGGAGGCATTTGACCTTTTTCAGGTTGAATGCGATTTTCGTATGAGGGTCGGCAGATGTGCCATGCCCGGTGCCAGCACGCAGGCAGGAGCGCACGAGCTGCGTGATGCAGCCGTTCCTGCTTCGCGGTGCCGCTCGCCTTCCAGGGCTCCTCTTCACTGGTCAAAATGTCCAGTACCGATCGCTGCGGGCTGTCTATCATCGCCCCCAACAAGCATGAAGCATTGGGAGTGAAATAGAGTGAGTTCCTTGAATCCCCTGGAGAATTTCGACACCAGTCACTGGAAAACCGACGACAAGTCTTGGATGAAGGAGCGCGAGAAGCAGTGGCCGGAGATCGAGCAAATGCTCTATGCGCTGGAAATGACCAAGAAGGGCCGGGGGATCGTCAAGAGGTACTTCCTCAAAGGCTCCCTTCCCCATTGGAAAAAGCTCCACGACTGGGACCGTGATTCCACGGTGCGCCATTTGAATCTGCTGCTGTTCCTGTACCTGCACCCTTGCCAGGACGAGACGGTGCTGCGCTCATTGCGAGACCAGTTCATGGAGCACCCTCAGGCGCTGCCGGGAGATCGCCTCGGAGGTTTCACTTTGCTCTTCAGCATCGGGCAGGGCCATGCATCTTCCGGAGGCACGCGCCTGGTCAGCACGTCAGAGTTGGAAAAAGAGTTGCCCCTCGCTGTGTCTCAGCTTCCTGACGCCCCTGCGCCCTATGCACATTGCAAAATTGTGGACATACATACCAACGGGCACAACGAACGGCTGTTCAACCTGATGCTTCCAGACCTGTCTCAAGACACTGTGCAGCTGCCAGTGACCCGAGACACTTACGTCAGCAGAGCACCCAGATACTTTCCGTGGGACCACGAAGAGCTCCCGTTGAGAGCCTTCCGTTTTGCACTGTATGACCTATGGACCATGGGCCAATGGCTGGCATTTCCTGCCACATCCAGCAAGGGCTACAACGACATGATCTTTCAGTACGAGAGGCCCCTGGATCTCTGGTACCAGGATGTTGCCAAGTCAGCGGCCCCCGAGGGGAAGTGGCTGGAGCCTGTGCTGATTGGTCTGTACCGGATCTTCCAGTTCGACCTTGACAACGAGCCCGACGAAAGTCCGCGCACGCGCTTTGTGCGGCGGATGCGGGCATTGTTGACAGAGAGACAATTCTCGGAGTCCTTCCAAGCCTTGGTCAAACTGGCCAAAAACGATGGCATTGCCGTGCGAAACCCCTGGAGCGACGAGCCAAAACTGAGATCTCGCAGCTTGCCCCGCTGACATTCCACAAGCGACCAAGATCGCGCGGCACAACCTAAGCGGCCAGCTTCGCCCAGCGCTCATGGTCTCGCCAGCGGGTTCCAACCTTCATGAACGCCGGCGAGAAGCCCTCCAGCTTGAAGCCGCATGACTTGGCCAGTGCAATGGCTGCCTTGTTCTCAGGCTGGATGTTGGCTTCCAGCCGATGCAGCTTCAGTGTCCTGAAAGCCTGTTTCACGACATGCGCGAGGCCTTCCTTCATCAGGCCCTTTCCCTCAAAGCCCGAGAACGCATAGAAATCGATCAGGCCACAGCGGAACGGGTCCATCACGATGTTCGTGATCTGCACGATTCCGGCAAAACCGTCGCTGTGCCACTCCCAGATCACAAAGGCGGCCCCAGCCGGCTCCTGCACGCGTGCCAGGTAGCTCTGAAATTCCTGCGGCGTGCTGGGGGGCGACACCCATGGCGCGTGCAGTTTGCGGCTTTGGCTGGCACCTTTGATGAACTCCGTTTCCAGATCCGCTGTCAGCTCCGAAACATAGATGTTCGTGTCCATGACCGTCCCTCAGATGTGAAGCCGAAAGTGTATCGACGCAGGTGCGTGCACCGCCGGTCAACGCCTCGCGGCCACCCCACAGGTTTGTCAAGCGCTTGCCGCTGTGGTGCTAGCCACGCTGGACCGGTGGCCCACCAACCCCGCCCAGCCACCCAGCCGCTCGGCCAGGAAATCCATCAGCACGCGCAGCTTGAGCGGCAGGTGGCGCGTGGGCGGGTGAAGAATCCACAGCTGGCCGCTGTAGTTGGGCAGAAAGTTCCAGTCCGGCAGCACCTGCACTATGCGCCCGTCCGCCAGGGCCTCGCGTGCTGTGAAGCGGGGCAGGCTGGCGATGCCGATGTGCTGCAGCACGGCGTCCAGCCGCACACCGGTGTGGTTGGCGGCATAGCGCCCGCGCACGGCCACGGTGACGGTCTTGCCATGGCCGCGCAGCTTCCAGTGCGCGTCGCCGGGCTCCTCGCCCAGGTAGATGCAGCTGTGGGCCTTGAGCTCCAGCGGATGCACGGGCGTGCCGTGCCGGGCCAGGTACTGGGGCGAGGCGCACAGCAGATGGTCGATGTCCATCAGGTGGCGACCCATGAGGCCCGGTGGCGGGTGGTTGGTGATGCGTATGGCCAGGTCCACCGGGTCGTCGATCAGGTCCATGTAGCGGTCTTCCAGCCGCATCTGCACGTCGACCTCGGGATACAGGGCCAGGAAGTCGGGCATGTGGGGATGGACCACGGTACGGCCCACGGCCTTGGGCACGCTGATGCGCACCAGGCCGCGCGGCTGCGCGTCCTGCAGCAGGGACGCGGCCATGACGGCCTGGGCGGCGCCCACCATGTCCAGGCAGCGCGCATGGACCTCGCGGCCAGCCTCGCTCAGGCGCAGCTTGCGCGTGGTGCGTTCCAGCAGGCGCAGGCCCAGAGCCCTTTCCAGCCGCGCCACGCCCCGGCTGGTGGCCGATGGCGTGCTGCCCAGCTGGCGTGCGGCCTCGGAGAAGCTGCCCGTGTCCACCACCTTGACGAAGATGGCCATTTCTCCGAACAGGGGCAGGGCTTGATTTGTGCTCATGGCGCAAAGAATATTTGAAAAGCCAAGGGATTATCGCGGCTGAACGCCAGTCCTACACTGCCACCCCATGCCTTTGCACACCTTCACTCCCCTTATCCCGTCCCATGCCCTGAGCCACGCCGGTGGTCCTGAAATCTGGCTCAAGCTGGATGCGCTGCAACCCTGCGGATCATTCAAGCTGCGCGGCATAGGCCATGCCTGCGAGACCCTGGCGCGCCAGGGCAAGAAGCGCTTTGTGGCCTCATCGGGCGGCAATGCCGGCATTGCCGTGGCCTATGCCGGTCGGCAGCTGTCCATGCCCGTCACCGTGGTCGTGCCCCAAACCACGACCGAGCATGCGCGGGCACTGATCCGTGCCCAGGGCGCCGAGCTGATCGTGCATGGCGCCGTCTGGGACGAGGCCAATGCCCTGGCCCAGTCCCTGTTGGGCGCCGAAGATGCCTTTGTCCATCCTTTTGACGACCCGCTGCTGTGGGCAGGGCATTCCACCCTGGTCGATGAGCTGGCTGCTGCCGACTTCAAGCCCGACGCCGTGGTGCTGGCCGTGGGCGGCGGCGGCCTGCTGGCCGGCGTGGTGCAGGGCCTGGAGCGCCACGGCTGGACCGATGTGCCCGTGATTGCTGCGGAGACGGCCGGCGCGGACTCCCTGGCGCAGTCGCTGGCCCAGGGCCGCCGCGTGCTGCTGGACCGCATCACCAGCGTTGCCACTTCGCTGGGCGCGCGCCAGGTCTGCCAGCGGGCCTTCGATCTGGCGCAGGTGCACCCCGTGCGCAGCGCCGTGGTGACGGATGCGCAGGCGCTGGACGCCTGCCTGCGCTTCATTGATGACCATCGCCTGCATGTGGAGCCCGCCTGCGGTGCCGCGCTGGCCCTGGCCTACGCAGGCGCACCTGCGCTGCAGGGCTTCAAGCGCGTGCTGGTGGTGGCCTGCGGCGGCACGACGAACACGCTGGAGCAACTGCAGACGTGGCACGCAGCGGCGCTGACCGGCCAGGCGTGAGCACGGCCCAGGCCTGAAGCCGGACCCTGCGCATTCACGCGGCGTTCAACACCTCGCCAGGCACCCTGATCCAGCCTTCCATCAGGATGCGCGCGCTGCGGCTCATCAAGGCCTTGGTCACCTGCCACTGGCCATTCAACAACCGGGCCTCGGCGCCCACGCGCAGCGTGCCGGAGGGATGGCCGAAGCGAACGGCGCCGCGTTCGCCGCCGCCCGCCGCCAGATTCACCAGCGTGCCCGGCACCGCTGCCGCCGTGCCGATGGCCACCGCCGCCGTGCCCATCATGGCGTGGTGCAGCTTGCCCATGGACAGGGCGCGCACCAGCAGGTCCACATCGTCTGCCTCGATGCGTTTGCCGCTGGAGGCCGTGTAGGGCGCTGGCGGTGCCACAAAGGCGATTTTTGGCGTGTGCTGGCGCCTGGCGGCTTCGGACAGTTCCTGGATCAGGCCCATCTGCAGGGCGCCGTGGGCGCGTATGGCCTCGAAGCGCGCCAGAGCCTCGGCATCGCCGTTGATGGCGTCCTGCAGCTCACAGCCCGTGTAGCCCAGGTCCTTTGCGTTCAGGAAGATGGTCGGAATGCCCGCATTGATCAGCGTGGCTGCAAAGCTGCCGACTCCGGGAACATCCAGCCGGTCCACGAGGTGGCCCGTGGGGAACATGGCGCCCCCATCCTCTCCCTCATCGGCAGGGTCCAGGAACTCCAACGCCACCTCGGCCGCAGGAAAGGTCACGCCATCGAGCTCGAAGTCGCCCGTCTCCTGCACCTGGCCGTCCGTGATGGGCACATGGGCCACGATGGTCTTGCCGATATTGGCCTGCCAGATGCGGAGGGTGGCCGTGCCGTTGCGTGGAATGCGCGCAGGGGCTATCAATCCCATGTGGATGGCGCAGGGCCCCACGGCGGCCGAGAGATTGCCGCAGTTGCCGCTCCAGTCCACGAAGGGCCGGTCGATGGAGACCTGGCCGAACAGGTAGTCCACGTCATGGCCTTCGCGCGTGCTGGCCGAGAGGATCACGGCCTTGCTGGTGCTCGACGATGCATTGCCCATGCCGTCGATCTGCTTGCCGTAAGGGTCGGGGCTGCCCAGGGCGCGCAGCAGGATGGCGTCGCGCACGGGGCCCGGCTGTTGCGCAGCCTCCGGAAGGTCTTGCAGGCGAAAGAACACGCCCTTGCTGGTGCCTCCGCGCAGGTAGGTGGCGGGAATGCGGATCTGGGGTGTGGTGTTCATCAAGCGTCCTGTGTCTGTGCAAGAAAGTCCTGGGCAAAGCGCTGCAGCACGCCGCCCGCTTCGTAGACCGACACCTCCTCGGCCGTGTCCAGCCGGCAGGTCACGGCCACGCGCAGCGTCTGGCCGCTTCTTCGTTCAATCACCAGAGTGAGTTGGGTGCCCGGCGTGCGCTCGCCTTCCACGCCATAGATCTCCGTTCCGTCCAGCGCCAGGGTCTTGCGGTCGGTGCCCGGCAGGAACTGCAGCGGCAGCACGCCCATGCCGATGAGGTTGGTGCGGTGGATGCGCTCGAAGCCTTCGGCCACCACGACCTCGACTCCGGCCAGGCGCACTCCCTTGGCCGCCCAGTCGCGTGAGCTGCCCTGGCCGTAGTCGGCGCCCGCGATGATGATCAGCGGCTGGCGGCGGTTCAGGTAGGTTTCCATGGCCTCCCACATGCGCACCACGCGGCCTTCGGGCTCGATGCGCGCCAGCGAGCCCTTGTGCTGCACGCCGTCGATGACGGCCATCTCGTTGACCAGCTGCGGGTTGGCGAAGGTGGCGCGCATGGCCGTCAGGTGGTCGCCGCGGTGGGTGGCGTAGGAGTTGAAGTCTTCCTCGGGCAGGCCCATGCGCGCCAGGTATTCGCCCGCCGCGCTGTCGGCCAGGATGGCGTTGGAGGGCGACAGGTGGTCGGTGGTGATGTTGTCGGGCAGCAGCGCCAGTGGCCGCATGTTGCGCAGCGTGCGCGGGAAGGCCGCCAGCGCGCCCACGCCTTCGGTATCCCAGTACGGCGGGCGGCGGATGTAGGTGGACTGGGGGCGCCAGTCGTACTGGGGCGAGGCTTTGTCGCCATCGTCCTTGCGGATGGCGAACATGGGTTCGTAGACGGCGCGGAATTGCGCAGGTTTGACCGCTTGCTCGACGATGGCGTCGATCTCCTCGTCGGCGGGCCACAGGTCCTTGAGGCGGATCTCGCGGCCGTCCACCACGCCCAGCACGTCCTGCTCGATGTCAAAGCGCACCGTGCCCGCCAGCGCATAGGCCACGACCAGCGGCGGCGAGGCCAGGAAGGCCTGTTTGGCCTGGGGATGGATGCGCCCGTCGAAGTTGCGGTTGCCCGAGAGCACGGCCGTGGCGTAGAGGTCGCGCTCGACGATTTCCTGCTGGATCCTGGGGTCCAGCGCGCCGCTCATGCCGTTGCAGGTGGTGCAGGCAAAGGCGACGATGCCAAAGCCCAGCTGCTGCAGCTCGCTGAGCAGCCCGGCCTCCTTCAGGTACAGCTCCACGGCCTTGGAGCCCGGCGCCAGCGAGGATTTGACCCAGGGCTTGCGCGTGAGACCCAGGCGGTTGGCATTGCGCGCCAGCAGCGCCGCGGCGATGACGTTGCGCGGGTTGCTGGTGTTGGTGCAGCTGGTGATGGCGGCAATGATGACGGCCCCATCGGGCATCAGGCCTTGCGCCTCCTGGGCGCGGGCGGCCTGCAGTTTTGCGGCATCGGCAATGCCGCGCTCGGCCAGGGCCGAGGTGGGCAGGCGCCGGTGCGGATTCGAGGGGCCGGCCATGTTGCGCACCACGGTGGACAGGTCGAACTGCAGCAGGCGCTCGTACTGGGCATCGGCCAGGCTGTCGCTCCAGAAACCTGCGGTGCGCGCATAGGCTTCGACCAGGCGCACCTGGGCCTCGTCGCGGCCGGTCAGGCGCAGGTAGGCCAGGGTCTGGTCGTCAATGGAGAACATGGCCGCCGTGGCGCCGTACTCGGGGCACATGTTGGAGATGGTGGCGCGGTCGCCAATGCTCAGGCTGTCGGCGCCCTCGCCAAAGAATTCCACATAGGCCCCGACGACTTTTTGCTGGCGCAGGAATTCGGTCAGGGCCAGCACGATGTCGGTGGCGGTGATGCCGCCCTGGCGCCGGCCCGTGAGGCGCACGCCCACGATCTCGGGCAGGCGCATCCAGCAGGCGCGGCCCAGCATGACGTTCTCGGCCTCCAGCCCGCCCACGCCCACGGCGATCACGCCCAGCGCATCGACATGGGGCGTGTGCGAGTCGGTGCCGACACAGGTGTCCGGGAAGGCCAGGCCATCCTGCACGGTGACCACGGGGGACATTTTTTCCAGATTGATCTGGTGCATGATCCCGTTCCCCGCAGGGATCACATCCACGTTGGCAAAGGCTTTTTTTGTCCACTCGATGAAGTGGAAACGGTCCTCGTTGCGGCGGTCCTCGATGGCGCGGTTCTTCGCAAAGGCATCGGGATCGAAGCCGCCGCACTCCACGGCCAGCGAGTGGTCCACGATGAGCTGCACGGGCACGACGGGATTGACCTGGGCCGGGTCGCCGCCTTCGGCCGCGATGGCGTCGCGCAGGCCGGCCAGGTCCACCAGGGCGGTCTGGCCCAGGATGTCGTGGCAGACCACGCGCACGGGGTACCAGGGAAAGTCGATGTCGCGGCGGCGTTCGATGAGCTGCAGCAGGTAGCTGTCCAGCTGCGCGGGATCGGCGCGGCGCACGAGGTTCTCGGCATGGACGCGGGCGGTGTAGGGCAGGCGTGCCCAGGCGCCGGGCGAGAGGGCATCGACGGCGGCGCGGGCGTCGATGTAGTGCAGCGTGGTGCCGGGCAGGGGTTTCTTGTAGCGGGAGGTCATGGGGGCGGATGGATTCTCGGGCCTGCGTGGGCCGATTGCTGTGCGCCGATTACTGTGCGCCGATTACTGTGCGCGGATTTCGTTGTCTTTCACCACCTTGGCGTAGCGGGGAATCTCGGACTGGATCAGGGCGCCGAACTGGGCCGGTGTGCCGCCTGCCGGGGACACGCCCGTGGGCTCCAGCTGGGCCAGCAGTGCCGGCGCCTTGAGGCCGGTGTCCAACGCCGCATTGATGCGCGACAGCACGGCGGGCGGCAGGCCCTTGGGCGCGAGCAGGCCGTGCCAGGCCACCACGTCATAGTCCGGCAGGCCGCTTTCGGCCACCGACGGAATCTCGGGATAGGCGGGCAGGCGCTGGGCCGTGGTCACGGCCAGGGCGTGCAGCTTGCCGCTCTTGACGTGCTGCATCAGCGCCTCGGTGCCTGCCACCAGCATGTCCACGTTGCCTGACAGCAGATCGGTCACGGCCGGGCCCGTGCCGCGATAGGGCACATGCGTGGCCTTGACCTTGGCCATGCCGAACAGGTACTCGGTGACGATGTGAAGATGGCTGCCATTGCCGGCCGAGGCAAAGGTCAGCTTGCCCGGGTTCTCACGCGCATAGGTCAGCAGTTCCTGCAGGTTTCTGGCGGGCACGCGGGGGCTCACGCAGACCACGTAGGCGCCTTTGGACAGCTGGATCACGGGCGTCATGTCGGCCACGGGGTCGAAGCGCAGCTTGTACAGCGAAGGGTTGACCGTATAGCTGCCCGCCACCAGCAGCAGCGTGTAGCCATCGGCCGCCGAGCGCAGCGCATACTCGGTGCCCAGCGTGCCCCCGGCGCCCGGCCGGTTCTCCACCACCACGGGCTGGCCCAGCCTGTCGTTGAGCACGTTGGAGGCCACGCGCGCAATGAAGTCCGAACCGCCGCCGGGTGCGAAGGGGCAGACGATCTTCAGCGACTTGCTGGGAAAGGCCTCCTGGGCCAGGCCCTGGTGCGGCAGCGCAAGGCCGGCCAGCGGGGCGGGCAGGGCGGCGCAAAAGCGGCGGCGGTTGATGCTCATGGGTTGGTGTCTCCTGCAGAGTTATGGTTGGCAGTGCACCAGGCTTGTTGCAAGCGGCATGCCATCCGACTCAAGGGGAAACCCGTGCAAGCCCCGCAGCCTGCTGCCAGAGGCTGAAGGGCTGCAGCGCCACCTGCTGCCGCGCCATCCGTTTCATTGATGTTTCAAAACTGCCGCCTCTGATTTCATGGATGAGGCTTGTGCAATGCCTCGCCCTCCACCCCTTGTGCCCGGCAAGGCCCGGCAGGCCCGGCGGGCTCGGGCACAGGGGGCCGGGTGCAAGCACCTTGCTGCCTGCAGTCTAGGGTTTGCCCGTGGAGGTCTTCAGCAAGAGCGCATTCCGACGATAGAGCAAAGGCGTTTGTAGGATTTGTCTTACATATGATTTGCCTGCCGGGTGCCGAAATCCATTTATCCTCGCTCTCTGCTCCACATGGCCTGCCCGGCCTTTTCGGGTGGCTGGCCATGGGGCTGGCAACGAGTGGTTCCGTGCTCCTGGACCGATTCCCCCGTGACTGCCTATTCAGCCTTAGCCGCTCCATGTCAGCTTTTGCCCAGCGCACGCTTGTAGCCATCCGGACCGCCTGGCCAGCCGCCACCGTCATGGCGGTGGGCATGTGCCTGAGCGCCGCGCTCGCCTTGCAGCAGCAGCGGGCGCTGGAGCGCATCGACCTGCAGCGCCATACGCAACAGGCCCAGTCTGCCCGCCAGGCGCTGGAGATGCGCCTGGATGCCTATGCCGTCATGGTCCAGCATGTGGCCAACCAGCTGGCCGCCTCTCCCGAGATGGGGCAGCAGGCCTTCGCGCGCATTGCGCAGGCGCTGCGCATACAGATACAGCCCGGCATGCAGGCGCTGACCTTTACGCGGGCCGCAACGGACCACGGTCAGGCCAGCCAGGATCCGTCGGCCTCGTTCAGGCCCGATCCCCACTATTTCTTCATCGACTATCTCTGGCCGGTGGAAGGCAATGAATCCATCGCCGGCCTGGACATGCACGACCGCCCCAGCCTCATGGCCAGCATGCTGCGCAGCCGGGACAGCGCGGCCGCCGTGGTCTCGGCGCCGTTTGCCATGAAGCAGCCCGGCGAGCATGCCACCGCCGTGCTGGTGCGCGCGCCCGTCTTTGCGCTGGCGGACCACCAGTCTCCGGATGGCACGGCCGCGCATCCGCTGTTCCTGGGAACGGCCGACGTCAGCATTCGTGTGCACGATCTGGTGCAGGACCTGCATGAGCGCGGCTTCCTGGGCCGGCTTGCGCTGGCCATGCATGACGCAGGCCCGGTCTCGCCCCTGCCGCCGGCCGGCGTATCGCCGCTGCCGCTGTATCTGGGTGCTGCCTGGCCCGAGCGCGGGCAGGATGCGGTAGGCCTGGGCGATACCGGCCAGGTGGTGCTGGAGCAGACACTGCAGGCCCAGGACCGGCTGTGGCGGCTGAACTTCATTCCCGTGAGCACGGCCCTGTCCTGGACCGAGCGTGCCCAGCCCCTGGTGTTGTTTGCGCTGGGCATGCTGGTGTCAGTCCTGCTGGCCTCGCTGGCGGCAGCCTGGTGGCGGCGCCATCCGTCCAGCTGGGCGCAGCTGCGTGCCTCTTCCCGCAGCATGCGCGAGAGCGATGCCCGCTTTCAGGCACTGTTCGAGCAGGCCGCCGTGGGCGTGGTGCAGATCGACGCGGCCAACGGCAATGTCCTGCATGTGAACCGCAGGTATTGCGACATCACCGGCCACGAGGCACAGCAGCTGTGCCAGCGCCCCCTGCTGGCCCTGGTGGCCGCCGAAACGGTGGAGGGCGACAGGCTGCTGCTGCAGGAGCTGGCTGCGGGCCAGCGCCGCGCCCTGCAGATCGAGCGGCAGCTGCGGCGCAGCGACGGCAGCCTGGTCTGGGTGGAACTGCACATCTCCGCGCTGGGCCACGGCCCATCGCTGCGCCTGATGGCCCTGGTGCAGGACATCAGCGCGCGCCGCCACTTGCAGCAAATGCAGCGCGACGGATCGCGGCACCTGCGCATGGTCATCCAGCGCCTGCCCCTGGGCCTGGCGATGCTGCAGGAGGATGGCCGCTTCGCCTACTGGAACGAGGAATTCATGCGCCTGGCAGGCCATGGCGCCACGGCCGGCATGGATGGCGACGGCTGGTGGCGCAACATGTGCCCGGATGAAGCCCGCCGCCAGCGCATGCAGCGCCGCTTCGAAGCTGCGCAGGCGCGGGCGCGCGTTGCCCAAAGCCCCCATGGCAGCGAGTCCGACAGCTGCGGCACCCTCAACTCCGAGGAGTACCAGCTCATAGGCAGCGACGGCTGCGCGCGCTCCGTATCCATCGGCGGCATGCTGCTGGACGAAGGCTGCCTGCTGATCCTGCAGGACCAGAGCCAGCGCAAGACCGCCGAAGAAGAAATTCGCCGCCTGGCCTTCTACGATGCGCTTACCGGCCTGCCCAACCGCCGCCTGCTGGTGGACCGGCTGCAGCAGGCGCTGGCCTCCAGCCGCCGCCGCGGGCGCTGTGGCGCCGTCATGCTGCTGGACGTGGACAACTTCAAGGCCTTCAACGACAGCCTGGGGCTGGAACTGGGCGACGTGCTGCTGCGCATGATTGCCGAGCGACTGGCCCAGTCCCTGGGCCGCGAGGCCACGCTGGCCCGCCACAGCGGCGATGACTTCGTCGTGCTGCTGGAGGACCTGGGCAAGGACTCCATGCACGCCGCCTCCAAGCTCGAAGGCGAGGTCCAGCGCATGCGTTCGCTGCTGCTGCAACCGTTGCAACTGAGTGGCCAGTCCTGCCACATCACGCTGAGCATTGGCGCCAGCCTGTTCGGCGAGCAGGAACTCAGTGCCGACGAGGTTCTGCGCCGTGCCGAGATGGCCATGTACCAGGCCAAGGGCATGGGGCGCAACACGCTGCAGTTCTTCGATCCGCAACTGCAGGCCGTGCTCAGATCGCGCACGGCCATGGAGCAGGAAATGCGCGAGGGCCTGGTGCGCTCGCAATTCGTCCTGTACTACCAGCCGCAGGTGGCGAACGGGCGCATCGTCGGCGCCGAGGGCCTGCTGCGCTGGAACCACCCGCGCGAAGGGCTGGTGCCGCCGTCGCTCTTCGTCTCGCTGGCCGAGGAAACGGGCCTGATCCAGCAACTGGGCGAATGGGTGCTGGGCGAGGCCTGCCGGCAACTGGCGCAATGGGCGGCGGAGCCGGACATGGCCTGCCTGATGCTGGCCGTCAACGTCAGCCCGCGCCAGTTCCACCAGGCGCGCTTCGTGGAGCAGGTGCTGCAGGCGCTCAAGGAGCACGGTGCCAATCCGCGCCTGCTCAAGCTGGAGCTGACCGAAAGCCTGCTGCTGGCCGACGTGGACGACACGGCGGCCAAGATGGCCACGCTCAAGGCACACGGCGTGGGGTTCTCGCTGGACGACTTCGGCACCGGCTACTCCTCGCTGGCCTATCTCAAGCGCCTGCCGCTGGACCAGCTCAAGATCGACCGCAGCTTCGTGCGCGACGTGCTCAGCGACCCCAACGACGCGGCCATTGCGCGCACCATCGTCGCCCTGGGTACCAGCCTGGGCCTGCAGGTCATCGCCGAGGGTGTGGAGACCGAGGCGCAGCGCCAATTCCTCGAAGACCAGCACTGCCATGCCTGGCAGGGCTACCTGCTCAGTCCGCCCGTGCCCGTGCGCAGCTTCGAGGCACTGGTGCGCCAGGCCATCGTGTCGCGTCCTCCGGCCCTGAGCCCGGCGAACCTGCCGCAGGAGGCGCAGGACCGGCCCCAGGTGGTGGAGTGCACGGATGGCAGCGGGGTGCCGGACGCCCCCTCAAACCATTCTTGACATTCGACACGGCCCCGCGCGGGCCGCTTTCCATTCTTGAGCAGGGGTGGCGCGCGGTATCATTCCGAGCTTCCCTGTTGTTCCCCCACGTCCTCATTCGTCCGTTCGCCGCGGACCGCCATCTGCCTGCATCGTGCGCCTGAATTCCATCAAGCTGTCCGGCTTCAAGTCCTTCGCCGAGCCCACCAACTTCATGCTGCCGGGGCAACTGGTGGGCGTGGTGGGCCCCAACGGCTGCGGCAAGTCCAACATCATGGATGCGGTGCGCTGGGTGCTGGGCGAGAGCAAGGCCAGCGAGCTGCGCGGCGAGTCCATGCAGGACGTGATCTTCAACGGCACCACGCACCGCAAGCCGGCCAGCCGCTCCAGCGTGGAGCTGGTGTTCGACAACAGTGACCACCGCGCGGGCGGCCAGTGGGGCCAGTTCGGCGAGATCGCCGTCAAGCGCGTGCTCACGCGCGAGGGCAACAGCAGCTACTTCATCAACAACCAGGCCGTGCGCCGCCGCGATGTGCAGGACGTGTTCCTGGGCACGGGCCTGGGCCCGCGCGCCTACGCCATCATCGGCCAGGGCACGATCAGCCGCATCATCGAGTCGCGCCCCGAGGAACTGCGCCTGTTCCTCGAAGAGGCCGCAGGCGTGTCCAAGTACAAGGAGCGCCGGCGCGAGACCGAGAACCGGCTCTCGGCCACCACCGAGAACCTCACGCGCGTGGAAGACATCCTGCGCGAGCTCAACAACAACCTCGACCGGCTGGAAAAGCAGGCCGAGGTGGCGGCCCAGTACAACGCGCTGCAGTCCCAGGTCACGCTCAAGCAGCAGCAGCTGTGGTTCCTCAAGCGCGCCGAGGCCGAGGCCGAGCAGGACCGCGTGCGCGTGGAGGGCCTGCAGGCCGTCAACGAGCTCGAAGAGCGCATGGCCGACATCCGCAACAACGAAAGCGGACTCGAAACCCTGCGCCAGGCCCACTACGACGCCAGCGACCAGGTCAACCAGGCCCAGGCCAAGCTCTACGAATCCACGGCCGAGGTCGGCAAGCTGGAGGCCGAGATCCGCTACGTGCTCGAAGGCCGCCAGCGCGTGCAGCAGCGGCTTCAGCAGCTGTCCGAGCAGGTGCTGCTGTGGAACAGCCGCCGCGAGGAAGCCGAAGCCGAGATCGAGAACCTCGAAGGCGCCGGCATGGACGCCGAGGAACAGGCCGAGATGCTGGCCGCCCAGGTCGAGGAGCAAAGCATGCGCCTGCCCGACCTGGAGGACGCCCTGCGCAATGCCCAGAAGGCCGACACCGACCAGCGCGCCAGCGTGGTCCAGGTGCAGCAGCAGATCCAGGTGCTGGCCGCCGAGCAGCGCAGCCTGGACGAGCAGCGCCGCCAGTTCGAGACCCGCTTCGAGCGCCTGCGCGCCGACCGCAACGCGCTGGAGACGCCCGACGAGGCCCGCCTGAACAATCTGCAGTCCCAGCTGGAAGAGGCGCGCGAACTGGCCGAAATGGCCGATGCCGTGCTCAACGAGCTGCAGGACTCTGTGCCCCAGCTCGACGAGGACCGCCGCACGCGCCAGCAGGCCGTCAACGCCGAGGCCGCGCGCCACGCGGACCTGTCGGCGCGGCTGGAAGCGCTCAAGGCCCTGCAGGAAAAGGTCAAGACAGACGGCAAGCTCCAGCCCTGGCTGGCCAAGCACGGCCTGGACGGCATGCAGGGCCTGTGGAGCCGCATTGCCATCGAGCCCGGCTGGGAAAACGCGCTGGAGGCCGCGCTGCGCGAGCGCCTGGGCGCGCTGGAAGTGGGCCGGCTCGACATGGTGCGTGGCTTTCTGGGCTCAGGCGGGCACGATGCGCCGCCCGCGCGCCTGGCCTTCTTCAGCCCCCCGCAAGGCGCACCCGCGCCGGCCGCTGGCCGCTGGCAGCACCTTTCGGACCTGCTGCGCGTGAACGATGCCGGCCTGCGCGCCGTGCTCGGCGACTGGCTGCAGGACTGCTACACGGCGCCCACGCTGGAAGAGGCGCTGTCGCGCCGCGGCGAACTGCGGCCCGGTGAAACCGTCTACGTGCCCACGGGCCATGCCGTCAGCAGCCACAGCGTGAGCTTTTATGCGCAGGACTCGGAGCAATCCGGCCTGCTGGCACGCGCCCAGGAAATAGAGCACCTTGAAAAGGAAGTGCGCGCCCAGGCGCTGATCTCCGACGAATCGCGCACGGCCCTGGTGCGTGCCGAAAGCGCCTATGCCGAGGCCTCGCAGCGCCTGGTCGGCGCCCGGCGCGAGGCCAGCGAATCGCAAAGCCGCGCCCATGAGCTGCAGGTCGAAACCCTGCGCCTGTCGCAGCTGGCCGAGCAGGCCCGTGCACGCAATGCCCAGATCAGCGCCGACCTGGCCGAGGTCGAGGCCCAGCTGTCCGACATCGAGGAGCGCCGCGTGGCGGCCGAAGCCCGCTTCGAGGAACTGGACATGCAACTGGCCGACAGCCAGGAGCGCCATGCCCAGCTCGGCGACAAGGTGCTGGAGTCCGAGCGGCGCCTGAACGAATCGCGCGAGCAGCTGCGCACGCTGGAACGCCAGGCCCAGGAGGCCACGTTCTCGCGCCGCAGTCTGGAAGCGCGCCGGGGCGAACTGAGCCGCACCATAGAGACGGCCAGCCAGCAGGCCCGCTCCCTGGCCGACGAGCAGCAGCGCGCGCAGGACGAGCTCACGCGCCTGACCGATGCCGCGGCCCAGGGCGGCCTGCAGGATGCGCTGGATTTGAAGATGCAGCGCGAGCAGGCCGTGGCCGCGCGCCGCAGCGAATATGACGACCTGACCAACAAGCTGCGCGCCAGCGACGAACGTCGCCAGCAACTGGAAAAGGCGCTGGACCCGCTGCGCCAGCGCATCACCGAATTCCAGCTCAAGGAGCAGGCCGCGCGCCTGGGCCTGGAGCAGTACTCCACCTTGCTGGAAGAGGCGGGCGCCGACCTGGCCGCCGTCTCCCAGTCCATTGCCGAGGCCAATGTGCGCATGCACGGCCTGCAGGGCGAGATCGACCGCCTGCACCGCGAGATCGCGGCCCTGGGCGCGGTCAACCTGGCGGCGCTGGACGAGCTGAAGCTGGCGCGCGAGCGCAAGACCTTCCTCGACGCGCAGACCGAGGACCTGACCCAGGCCATGAACACGCTGGAAGATGCCATCCGCAAGATCGACGCCGAGACGCGCGAGCTGCTGTCGGGCACCTTCGAGACCGTGAACGGGCACTTCGGGCGCATGTTCCCCGAGCTGTTCGGCGGCGGGCAGGCCAAGCTGGTCATCACGGGCGATGAAATCCTGGACTCGGGCGTGCAGGTGATCGCGCAGCCGCCCGGCAAGAAGAACCAGACGATTCACCTGCTGTCCGGTGGCGAGAAGGCGCTGACGGCGATTGCCCTGGTCTTCGCCATCTTCCAGCTCAACCCGGCCCCGTTCTGTCTGCTGGACGAGGTGGATGCGCCGCTGGACGATGCCAACACCGAGCGCTATGCCAAGCTGGTGGCCAGCATGAGCAAGAGCACGCAGTTCCTGTTCATCAGCCACAACAAGATCGCCATGGAAATGGCCCAGCAGCTCATCGGCGTGACCATGCAGGAGCAGGGCGTGTCCCGCATCGTGGCCGTGGACATGGAGTCCGCGCTGTCCATGGCTGAGCTATCCTGAGCATGTCCGCAACCTTTCAAACCCCTTTGCTGGAACGACGTTTCATTCCTTCATTCCATGAGTAACCTGCAAATCAGTCTGGCCGTCTTGGGCTTTGTGGTGCTGGCCCTGATCATTGCCTACAACAGCTGGTCCGCGCGCCGCAATGCACCCAAGCGCGCCGACCCCGTCGATGAAGCGCAGCGCGATCCCTCGCGCCATGAGCCCGGCATGGACACCGTGGGCCACGGCCCGGACCTGACGCACAGCCTGCGCGAGCCCGTGCTGGGCGACTTCGGCACCGCCGCGCCGGGCCAGAGCCCTGCCTCCGCAGACCGCTTTGCCGAAACCGATGCCGAGCTGGCCCATCTGGTCCAGCTCGAAGAGCAGCAGCGCCAGGCCGCGGCCCAGGCTGCGCTGGCGGCCAAGGCCGCCCAGGCAGTGCAGTCCGCGCAGGCCGCCCATGCCCTGCAGGCGGGCGAAGACGCCAGCGCATCGGCACCCGCATCTGAATCTGTGTCCGCGCCTGCGGCGTCCCCGTCGGCACCGCAGTCCATCGAGCCTTCCCTCAACGACGCGGCCCTGACCAGCGCGGCCGCCAGCCGTCCGGGTCTGGATGCGCTGATCGACGCCATTGCCCCCGTGCAGGTCGGCCAGGCCGTGCCTGGCGAACTGGCGCTGCAGGCCCAGCCCGCCACGCGGCGCGCGGGCAACAAGCCCTTTGCGATCGAGGGCATGAACCAGTCCACCCACCAGTGGGAGCCGCTGCAGCCCGGCCAGCGCTACCTGGGCTTCCAGGCCGGCGTGCAGCTGGCCAACCGCACGGGTGCGCTCAACGAGATCGAGTTCTCCGAGTTCGTTGCCAAGGTGCAGCGCTTTGCCGACGCGCTGGGCGCCACGCCCGACGTGCCCGACATGCTGCAGGAAGTGGCGCGTGCGCGCGAGCTCGACCAGTTCGCCAGCGAGCACGACGCCCAGCTCACCTTCATGCTGCGCGCACGCCAGGCCTCCTGGAGCGCGGGCTACGTGCAGCAGAACGCATCGCGCCAGGGCTTTCTGCCGGGCTCCATGCCCGGGCGCATGGCCCTGCCTTCGCCCACGCCCGGCATGCCGCCGGTGCTGGTGCTCAACTACGACCCGCAGGCGGCGATGGCCGACGACCTGGACACCTCGGTGGTGCGCGAGTTTCTGCTGAGCCTGGACGTGCCCCAGGTGCCGCGCGGCGAGCAGGCCTTCGTGCAGTTGCGCCAGGTGGCCGAGCGCCTGTGCCAGACCATGGACGGCGTGCTCTGCGACCAGAACGGCTACCTGCTGCCGGCCATGGCGCTGGACCCCATCCAGCACGACCTGGAACATCTCTATGACAAGCTCGACAGCCGCGAGCTGTCGGCGGGCTCCATGCTGGCGCGGCGACTGTTCAGCTGACGCGGCGCGGTGCCCCTGGTGCACAACAGGCTCCTGGCCTCAACCCCATGAATGACAATCTGGATCTTTTCTCCGGTGCAGCCCCCGCGGCGCCGGAGTCCGGGGCCGCCCCCGACAAGGTGCTGGCCAAGGTGCAGGCGCTGCGCGCCCAGCTCAACCAATGGGCGCATGAGTACTACGTGCTGGACACGCCCACCGTGCCCGACGGCGAGTACGACCGCGTCTTCCAGCAACTGCAGGCGCTGGAAGGTGCCTACCCCGAACTGGTCACCCCGGACTCGCCCACGCAGCGCGTGATCGGCGCCGTGCTCGACGGCCTGATGCCCGTGCGCCATGCCGTGCCCATGCTCAGCATCCGCACCGAGACCGACAACGAGGCCACGGGTGCCGAGGCCTTCGACGCACGCATCCGCAAGGAGCTGGAACTGGCCGAAGGCGCGCCGCCCGTGGAGTACGTGGCCGAGCCCAAGTTCGACGGCCTGGCCATGAACCTGCGCTACGAGAACGGCCGTCTGGTGCAGGCCACCACGCGCGGCGACGGCGAGGTGGGCGAGGACGTCACCCACAACATCCGCACCATCCGCAAGATTCCGCTGTCACTGCCCGAAGGCAAGGGCGTGCCGCCCGTGGTCGAGGTGCGCGGCGAGGTCTACATGGGCCGCGCCGACTTCGTCAAGCTCAATGAGCGCCAGCAGGCCGCCGGCGGCAAGAGCTTTGCCAATCCGCGCAATGCGGCGGCAGGCTCGGTGCGCCAGCTGGACTCGGGCATTGCGGCCCAGCGCCCGCTGTCCTTCTTCGCCTATGGCCTGGGCGAGATCACGCCGGCTGCCCAGGGCGGCCCCGACTTCGTCACCCACTACGCCATGCTGCAGACGCTGCGCGACTGGGGCTTTCCGGTGGCGCCCCAGGTCTGCATCGCCAAGGGTGCAGCCGAGCTGGTGGCCTTCCACCAGCGCATGGGCGCCGAGCGCGCCACGCTGCCCTACGAGATCGACGGCGTGGTCTACAAGGTCAACAGCCTGGCTCAGCAGCGCCAGCTGGGCTTTGTCTCGCGCGAGCCGCGCTGGGCCGTGGCCCACAAGTACCCGGCCGAGGAAATGCCCACGCGCATGGAAGGCATCGACATACAGGTCGGCCGCACGGGCAAGCTCACCCCCGTGGCGCGCCTGGCCCCCGTGGCGGTGGGCGGCGTCATCGTCACCAATGCCACGCTGCACAACCTGTTCGAGATCCGCAAAAAGCGCGTGCGCACGGGCGACACCGTGGTCGTGCGCCGCGCCGGTGACGTGATCCCCGAGGTCGTGGGTCGCGTGCCCGGCGACCGGCCGGCCTATGTGCCCAACTTCCGCATGCCCGCTGCATGCCCCATCTGCGGCAGCGCCGTGGCGCGGCCCAAGGGCGAGGCCAACCACCGCTGCACGGGCGGCCTGTTCTGCCCGGCGCAGCGCAAGGAGGCCATCCTGCACTTTGCCGCGCGGCGCGCCATGGACATCGAGGGCCTGGGCGACAAGCTGGTGGACCAGTTGGTGGACGGCCACGTGGTGCGCACGCTGCCCGACCTCTACCGCCTGGGCCTGGTGGCCCTGGCATCGCTGGACCGCATGGCCGAGAAGTCAGCCCGGAACGTGCTGGACGCGCTGGAAAAATCCAAGAAGACCACGCTGGCGCGCTTTCTCTTCGGCCTGGGCATCCGCCAGGTAGGCGAGTCCACGGCCAAGGACCTGGCCCGCCACTTCGGCCAGCTGGATGCCATCATGGACGCCAGCGTCGAGCAACTGCTGCAGGTGCGCGACGTGGGGCCCATCGTGGCCGAGAGCATCCACACCTTCTTCGCCCAGCCCCACAACCGCGAGGTGGTCGAGCAACTGCGTGCCTGTGGCGTGCACTGGGAGGAAGGCGCGGCGCGCGAGCAGACCGCCCAGCCGCTGGCCGGCATGACCGTGGTGCTCACGGGAACGCTGCCCACGCTGGGCCGCGACCAGGCCAAGGAGATGCTGGAGGCCGCGGGCGCCAAGGTCTCCGGCTCGGTCAGCAAGAAGACCAGCTATGTGGTGGCCGGTGCCGAGGCCGGCAGCAAGCTGGCCAAGGCCGAGGAACTGGGCGTGACCGTGCTGGACGAGGCCGGCATGCTGGCGCTGCTGGCAGGCGGGGACCGCTGATGGCGCTGAGTCCGCGCAAACCCGTGGTCGGCCTGGCGCTGGGCAGCGGGTCGGCGCGTGGCTGGGCGCATTTCGGCGTGCTGCGCGCGCTGGAGGATGCGGGCCTGAGGCCCGACATCATCTGCGGCTCGTCCATCGGCGCCCTGGTCGGTGCCTCCTATGCGGCTGGCGAGATGCAGCGCTTCGAGGAATGGGTGCTGGGACTGGGCATGCGCAAGGTGTTCGGTTTCATGGACTTCAACATCACGGGCGGCATGCTCAAGGGCGAGAAGCTGATCGCGTTCTGGCGCGAGCACTTCGTGGACTCGGCCATCGAGGACCTGAAGATTCCCTTCGGCGCCGTGGCCACCGACCTGCATTCGGGCGCGGAGGTCTGGCTGCGCAAGGGCTCCATCGCCGATGCCGTGCGTGCCTCCATCGCGCTGCCCGGCCTGTTCACGCCCGTGCAGCGCGAGGGGCGGCTGCTGGTCGATGGCGGCATCGTCAACCCCGTGCCCGCCTCGCTGGCGCGCGCCATGGGCGCGGACATCGTGATCGCGGTCGATCTCAATGCCGACATCATGCGGCGCCACATGCGGCCGCTGGTTCCCTCGGCCGCCATGGCTGCCGCGCCGCCACTGGAGGAAGCCCCGCCCGCCGTGGAGCAGGGCGTGGCGCCCGAAGACCTGGCCGGCCAGGCCAGCGCCGTGGCCGGCACGGCCTGGGTGCGCAGGCTGCAGCGCGGCGTGATGGGGTGGATGCCCGGCCACCATCGCGACGAGGCAGGCCGCGAGACCGAGCCGCCGCCGCGGCCCCCCTCGTTGCTGGACGTGGTGATGACCAGCGTCAACATCATGCAGATGCGCATCACGCGCAGCCGCATGGCGGGTGACCCGCCCGAGCTGGTGATCGCGCCGCGCCTGTCCCACCTGGGCCTGCTGGACTTCCACCGCGCCCGCGAGGCCATCGACGAAGGCTACGAGGCAGCGCAGGCTGCGTTGCCGGGCCTGCGCCACTGGGGCCTTTGAGGCGCTAAAGGCGCGGCACACCCGACAGGCCCAGCGCGCCCGATATGCCCATAGGCCCGACCGGCCCGGGCTACGCCGCCTCTCTTTCCACGCTGACCGCATTGCGGTCGGCATTGGCCGCGGCAACGCGCGAAGGCTGCAGCCTGCGCATCAGCGCGGCGGGGTCCAGGCACTGGATCAGCGGCAGGCCCGAGTCGGCATGCACCAGCTTGCGCACCAGGGCCGTCGCGGTGTCGGCCGCGTTCAGCATGGGCGAATCCACCAGCGCGCTGGCTGGCAGCCGGTGCACGCCCTGCAGCGCGCTGACCAGCAGGCCCACGCGCAGGCCGCCATGCTGGACCACGATGACCTGTGACTGCTCGGTGACCACGCCGGGCTGGCCCTGCAGCAGCGCGGCCAGGTCGAATACCCAGACATAGCCGCTGACGCTGCCCTGGCTGCGCCGTGCCAGCGCGCCCACGCAAAACGGCAGCCGTCCTGCCGCCACGGGCGAGATGGCGCTGGCGGGCAGGGCCTCGCAGACATCAACCGCGCGCAGGGCCAGCAGGCTGGCGCCCACGTAGAAGCTGGCCAGTTCCACAGGCGCGTCGCCGCTGCCATGCGCGGGGCGCCCGTGCCCGTGCCCGTGCCCCTGCGTAGCGGGCCGGGCGCCATCCAGCCGGGTGGCCGACGCCAGGCGCAGCGCGCGGTTGCGCGCATCGGCATGCACGGGTCCCAGCCGCTGCAGGCTCAGGCTGACGAGGCCGGCCAGTGTGTCGTCCGTTGCGCTTTCTTTTGCATCGCGTGCCGCGCCCTGGTCCAGACGGAACTCGCGGTAGCCGCGCCCGGCGGCCATGCCGACGATGCAGTAGTGGCCTTCGATCTCCTCGATGCTGCTGCGCACTTCGCCATCGGCCAGCGATGCCAGGCCGGCCACGCCTGCGATGCAGCTGCCCAGCGGGCGCCCACCATGGCTGGCGGCGACGATGCGCCCGTCACGCGCCACGTAGAAGGCTTCCATCGGCAGGCGCGGCAGGCCGCTGTCTTCGGGATCGGTGGCTGCAGCGTGCTCTGCCGTTGCTGCCTGCTCTGGCGCTGCGGCCTGCAGCATGGCCTGCAGCTCCCGCCGCGTGTGGAACAGCAGGGCGATGCCGCCGATGACGGGGCCCTGATCGCCGCCGTGTGCATGTCCGTGCGCCTGTTCACTCCCAGGCGATGGCGCGCGCAGCGCGGCATGGTAGACATGGACGGGCAGGCCTCCATCGTCCATCTCCTGCACGTGGTAGGCCTGGGCATCGCGCAGCAGCACAGTGGCCTGCAGGGCCGATGCCTGCACGCGCGTGCCGGGAGCCAGGGGTAGGCCGGCCTCGTCCTCATGGCTGCAGGCCAGCACCAGGCCCTGGGCGTCATACAGCGCAATGCGCGCATAGACGGTGTACAGCGCATTGAGCTGCTCCAGCAGCCGCTGCGCGCTGTCGTGGGCCTGTACCGACAGGGCCAGGCAGCCGCTGTTGTCCTCCAGCACCTTTTGCAGGCCGGGCGTCAGGGCCCACCAGCGGCAGTCGTTGGCACGTTCATAGAGATTGCGCTCCAGCAGATCCATCAGCAGCCGGTTCAGCGTGCTGTGCTCCTGCAGCCGGGTGGACAGCGCGGTCTCGTGCAGGCCGTGAATGGCGCGTGTGAACACGGCATGGGTCAGGTCGCCGGTCTCGCCCATCTGCTCCAGCACGGCCTGCAGCGGGTCCGGGTGGGCCGTGCCCTGCACGGGGGACTCCGGCGCCTGGCTGGCAGCCAGCACCTGGCCATTCCAGACCACGCGGCGTATGTCGTCGGCCGCGCGGGCCATGGCGTGCAGCGGCGGGCAAAAGCCGCGCGCCTGGGCCATCAGCCCCTCGGCAATGTCCGGCTCCAGCGCCTGCAGGACCTGCGGTCTTTGCTGCGCGGCGAAGGCCAGGTCCAGCGGTGCCATCACCTGGGTCTGCCAGCCCTGCGGTCCCGCATAGCCCTGGTAGGGCAGGGCGCGCGCCGTGCGCACCAGGTAGGTGCGGCCTGCATGGATCAGCGGCTGCACGGCATCACCATGGTGCATGGGCACGCGGCTGCCGGGGGCTATCCAGTGGGCGTCGCTGCTGGCGATGACCAGTCCGCCCTCGTCCAGCAGCAGTCCCACCTGGGCGCGCGGCCCGCCCGAGGCAAAGATGGCCTGCATCTCGGCGGCGAAGTCGAAGCTCAGGCACAGCACGCCGAGCACCGCCATGGTGCGTGGGTGCAGCAGGCGCTGCGCGTAGATCAGGCGGTCAGCGCCTGGCAGCACGCAACTGGCGCCGAAATGGCTGACATGGCCGGCCTGCTGCAGGGACTGCTGGAACCAGGCCTCGGCACAGGGCGGTGGCGGCTTGCGGCCTGCCTGCGCCTGGGCACGTGCGCAGACCTGGCCCTGCGTGTCCAGCAGCAGGATGTCGTCATACACCGTGTACTTGGCTCGGTAGCTCTGGAGGTGGGCCTGCAAGTGCGCCTGCAGCGGTGCCTGCCATGCGCGCAGACCGCCGGCCGCCATGTCGGGTAGGCCACAGTCATCATCGCCATCGCCAAGCCGTGCCATGGCCTCGCACAGCACGGTATCGGCGGCGAGAAAGCCGACATCGGCCGTGCGCTCGTACAGGCTTCGCACCAGCAGGTCGATGGCATGGGCGGACTGCATGCCCAGCTGGGCCATGGCCTCCTGCGCGGACTGCGCCAGCTGCGACTGCAGCAGGCCTTGCTCCAGCTGCTCCAGTCCCTGGCGCGTGTCGGTGAGCATGGACACCAGGGCCTGCCCCTGCTGCGAGGCCTGCATGCGGGCCGAGGCTTCGATGAGCCGCCACATGAGCCGTATTTCGCGCAGGTCGGCGGCGTTGCGGTTGAGTTCCCGCAGGTGGGGAAGAATCAGGTCGGTTGGCAGGGATGTGGCCATGGAGCGCTCCGCAGTCAGGTTCAGGCTGGGTGAAACCCGCTTTCCCCGATCAGGGAAAAGCCTGATGCAACGAGCAAGAAGGAGGCCAGCTTGTGACTAAATGTGTCTGCAAGGTGACGCAGGGATGACAGCCCCCCATCCACAGCCCCACCCGCAGCCCCATCGGCGCCACGCCGGGGCATGGCCTGGCGTCACCGGGGTGCGGCCGGCACTGCCGTGCAGCACGGTGGTGCCGGACGGCGGTGCTTGCGCCTACAGGCTCAGGTCGATGGAGTGCACGCGGTGCGCGTCAAGCAGGCCCGCCGCACGGTCCTCGAAGTAGCGCTCCAACGTCACGCGCACGGTGCGAAAGGCCAGTTCCTCCCAGGGAATCTCGGCCTTGGCAAAGAGGCAGGCCTCCATGGTCTCGGGGCCTGGATAGAACTGCTCGCTGCGCAGGCGGGCGCGGTAGAACAGGTGGACCTGGCTGACCTTGGGCACGTCAACGATGGAAAACAGCGGCCCCATCTCGATGTCGGCACCGGCTTCCTCATCGGTCTCGCGCTGGGCGCCGCGCGCCGTGGTCTCGGCCAGTTCCATGAAGCCGGCAGGCAGGGTCCACAGGCCCCGGCGCGGCTCGATGTTGCGCTTGCACAGCAGCACGCGGCCGTCGTCGGTGACGGGGATGGTGCCGACCACGTTCAGTGGATTCTCGTAGTGGATGGTGTGGCAGTGCGGGCACACGGCGCGTTCGCGCGTGTCGCCATCGTCGGGAATGCGGTAGACCACGGCCGTGCCGCAGGCTCGGCAGAACTTGATGGGGCTGCGAAAAATCATGCCGACACCATGGAAGTGAAAGCGCCGCCAGACGGAAGGCAGGAAGGCATTCCGTGCGGCGGACTGTGGGTTCAGAAAAACGAAGGCCGGCAGGCCGGGGAGCGTGCTCCCCGCTGCCTTGCCGGCCTGTCGCCAGGCACAGGGATCTCAGGCGATCTTGACGCTCAAGGGGCTCAGGCCATCGATGCGGCCTTCCAGCAGATCACCGCGCACCACGGCGGCCACGCCTTCGGGCGTGCCCGTCATGATCAGGTCGCCGGGCTGCAGTTCCCAGGCGGCCGACAGATGCTCGATGGTCTCGGCAATGTTCCAGATCAGCTTGCCGATGTCGCTGCGCTGGCGGTCGGCGCCATTGACCTGCAGCGAGATCGTGGCCTTGGCGATGTCGCCGGCCTCGGCTGCCGGGGTGATGGGACCGATGGGCGCGGCATGTTCGAAGGCCTTGCCGATGCACCAGGGGCGGCCCTGCTTCTTCATGTCGTTTTGCAGGTCGCGGCGCGTCATGTCCAGGCCCACGGCGTAGCCCCAGATGTAGTCCAGCGCGTCGGCGGCCAGGATGTTCTTGCCCGCCTTGCCGATGGCCACGACGAGCTCGATCTCGTGGTGCAGGTTGGAGGTCAGCGTGGGGTAGGGCATGGTGCCCGTGGTGCCGGCCTCGACGGGCACGATGGCGTCGGCAGGCTTGAGGAAGAAGAAGGGCGGCTCGCGGCCGGTGAAGCCCATCTCCTTGGCGTGCTCTTCGTAGTTGCGGCCCACGCAGTAGATGCGGTGCACGGGAAAACGCTCGGGGCGGCCCAGGACGGGTACGCTGGCCACGGCGGGCGGGTTGAAAACGTAGCTCATGTCGGTGTTCCTCTGGCGCCTTGTCTCGTGGGCGCCGCCGCAAGTGTGCCATGCCTGTGGCCCCGCAGCGGGGCAACGCGATGGCCGGATGAGCCGGAACAGACCCCGGGCCGCACGGTATGCTTTGCGGTCTATGAAGCTCCACACCTACTTCCGCTCGTCGGCCTCCTACCGCGTGCGCATTGCGCTGCAGATCAAGGGCCTGGACTATGAATCCGTACCCGTGCACCTGCTGCGCGGCGACCACAGGGCGCCGGCCTATGCCCAGCATGTCGGCGATGCGCTGGTGCCGGCGCTGGAAACCGAGGACGGCCACTGGCTGACCCAGTCCATGGCCATCATCGAATATCTCGATGAGACCCATGCCGAAATACCGCTGCTGCCGCGCGACGCCCTGGGCCGTGCCCATGTGCGCGCGCTGGCCCAGATGGTGGCCTGCGAGATCCATCCGCTCAACAACCTGCGCGTGCTCAAGTACCTGGTGCGCAACCTGGGTGTCTCCGACGAGGCCAAGAGCGGCTGGTACGTGCATTGGGTGCGCTCCGGCCTGGAAGCCTTCGAGCGCCAGCTGGACCTGCTGGCCGCCGAGCGCGAGGCCGCAGGCCTGGCGCCTTCGCTGTTTTGCTGGGGCGACACGCCCACGCTGGCCGACTGCTGCCTGGTGCCGCAGATCTTCAACGGCCGCCGCTTCAACGTGAGCCTGGACGGCCTGCCACGCCTGGCGGCCATCGTCGATCGCTGCGAGGCGCTGCCGGCCTTCCAGAAGGCCCATCCCTCGGCCTGCCCCGACGCGGAATGAGCGCGGCCCTGCCTGACTCCATCCCCGGCAACCTCCCCGGCACCATTCCCGCGTCCTGGCTGGTGCCCGAGTGGCCCGCGCCGCCCGGCGTGCACGCGCTGTGCACCTCGCGCGAAGGCGGCGTCAGCACGGCGCCCTGGGGCAGCCTGAACCTGGGCGACCATGTGGGCGATGACCCGCAGGCCGTCCGCACCAACCGCCAGCGGCTGCAGGCGATCGTGCGAGCCCATACGCCGGGCGCCTGCGCGGTGTTCCTGCAGCAGGTGCATGGCGTGGATGTCGTGGCCCTGGATGCAGGCAGCGCGCAGGGCCAGGCCTTCGATGCCTGCGTGACCAGCGCCTCGGGCGTGGTCTGCACCATCATGGTGGCCGACTGCCTGCCCGTGCTGCTGGCCCATCGCAGCGGTGCCGTGGTGGGCGCGGCCCATGCGGGCTGGCGCGGGCTGGCGGGCGGGGTGCTGGAGACGCTGTTCGAGCGCTTTGCTGGCCAGATCCAGACACCGCCCGGGCAGGTGGCGCAGCAGACCCTGGCCTGGCTCGGACCCTGCATCGGTCCGCGCTCCTTCGAAGTGGGCGCCGAGGTGCGCGCGGCCTTCATCGCGCATGACGCGGCGGCCGGGGCGCATTTCACCGCCGTGCCGCAAGGGGGCGGGGGCGCACCCAAGTACCTGGCCAACCTGGCCGGGCTTGCGCGCCAGCGCCTGGCGGCGCTGGGCATCACCGCCATCTACGGCAATGACGGCGGCGACGCATGGTGCACGGTGCTCAACGGCTCACGGTTCTTTTCGCACCGGCGCGACGCTGCCCGCCTGGGCAGCAGCGGGCGGTTCGCCGCCTGCATCTGGAAGGACTGAGCGCGCCTGCGTGCCGGGGCCGCTCTGCGAGGCCTGCTGCTGCGCCAGCCAGGCCTCGCGCTCGGCCAATTCGCGTGCATGGCGTTTTCGCTTGCGCGCGGGCGTGCCCATGATGTAGATCACGATGGACAGAGGCAGCAGTCCATAGAGTGCGAACGTGATCACGGCGCCGAGTATGCTGCCCGTGGGGCTGGCGGCCTCGGCCACTGCCATCATCAGAGTGACATAGAGCCAGGCGATAACAACGAGATACATGGTCGAACCAAAAAATCGAGCGAGGCACGGGTTTTCGTGGAGGTCTGTGCCGGGCAAGGCGGGGCTCGCCTGGGTCACAATCAAAACGGATGCCCCGCAAGCCCCAGGCTATTGCATGGCATCCACGAACAAGGATGCAGCATGAATTTTGACCCACTCGCTGGCCTGTCAGGCCAATCCGTCCAGCAATTCTGGAACGAGCAATGGAGCCGCACGCTGCAGACACTGCAGCAGCTGGGGCAACCAGGCCTTCCGGGAACCCAGGGCATGCCAGGCATGCCGGACATGGCCCAGGCCTGGAAAGCGGCCGTCCCCGAACCCGGCGCCCTGCCCGAGAACGCGCTGTCGCTGGACCCCGAAAAGCTGCTGGAGCTGCAGCGCCAGTACCTGGATGGTGCCAAGGCCATGGCCGAACAGGGCGGCGCCCAGGCACTGCTGGCCAAGGACAAGCGCTTCAACACTGAATCGTGGGCCGGCAATCCGCTGACGGCGGCCACGGCTGCGACCTATCTGCTCAACAGCCGCATGCTCATGGGCTTGGCCGATGCCGTGCAGGCCGATGACAAGACGCGCAACCGCGTGCGCTTCGCCATCGAGCAATGGCTGGCGGCCATGGCGCCCAGCAACTTCCTGGCACTCAATGCCGAGGCCCAGAAGAAAGCCATCGAAACCCAGGGCGAGAGCCTGGCCCAGGGCGTGGCCAACCTGCTGGCCGACATGCGCCAGGGCCATGTGTCCATGACCGACGAGAGCCTGTTCACCGTGGGCAAGAACGTCGCCACCACCGAAGGCGCCGTGGTGTTCGAGAACGAGCTGTTCCAGCTCATCGAATACAAGCCGCTGACGGACAAGGTGCACGAGCGGCCCTTCCTCATGGTGCCGCCCTGCATCAACAAGTTCTACATCCTGGACCTGCAGCCCGACAACTCGCTGATCCGCTACGCCGTCAGCCAGGGACATCGCACCTTCGTGATGAGCTGGCGCAACCCCGACGAAAGCCTGGCGCGCAAGACCTGGGACAACTACATCGAGGACGGCGTGCTCACCGGCATCCGCGTGGCGCGCGAGATCGCGGGAGCCGAGCAGATCAATGTGCTGGGCTTTTGCGTGGGCGGCACCATGCTGTCCACCGCGCTGGCCGTGCTGCAGGCACGCCACGACCGCGAGCATGGCGCAGTTGCCGCTCCGGCGGCCAAGGCGCCTGCGACCAAACGCGCGGCTGGCAGCCGCAGCGCCGCCCGCACATCCACAGCCCGCGCCACGGCGCCGGCCGGCGTGCCGTTTCCCGTGGCCAGCGTCACGCTGCTGACCACCTTCATCGACTTCAGCGACACCGGCATCCTCGATGTCTTCATCGACGAATCCGTGGTGCGCTTCCGTGAGATGCAGATGGGCGAGGGCGGTCTCATGAAGGGCCAGGACCTGGCGTCCACCTTCAGCTTTCTGCGGCCCAACGACCTGGTCTGGAACTACGTGGTGGGCAACTACCTCAAGGGCGAGACGCCCCCGCCGTTCGACCTGCTGTACTGGAACAGCGACTCCACCAACCTGCCCGGCCCGTACTACGCCTGGTATCTGCGCAACCTCTACCTGGAAAACAAGCTGGCCCAGCCCGGCGCGCTGACCGTCTGCGGCGAGCGCATCGACATGCACCAGCTACGCCTGCCGGCCTATATCTACGGCTCGCGCGAGGACCACATCGTGCCCGTGGGCGGCTCCTATGCGTCCACCCAGGTGCTGGGCGGCGACAAGCGTTTTGTGATGGGTGCATCGGGCCACATCGCGGGCGTGATCAATCCGCCTGCCAAGAAAAAGCGCAGCTACTGGCTGCGCGAGGACGGCCAGTTGCCGCCCACGCTCAAGGAATGGCAGGCCGGCGCCGACGAGTACCCGGGCAGCTGGTGGGCCGACTGGAGCCCCTGGCTGGCCGAGCACGGCGGCAAGCTGGTCGCAGCGCCCAAGCAGTACGGCAAAGGCAGGGAATACACGGCCATCGAGCCGGCCCCGGGCCGCTACGTACTGGTCAAGGCCTGAGGCACAATCGTTTCGATGCTGCAGTGCAATAACGCTGCGGCTTGAATGCAGGGTGCCGTTGCCGCGACCGCGGCAATGTGCGCCCGGGCATCCCTTCAAGAGTCCAAAGAAAGGTCCGTCATCATGGAAGACATCGTCATCGTTTCCGCTGTCCGTACTGCCGTTGGCAAGTTTGGCGGCACCCTTGCAAAGATCCCCGCCACCGAACTGGGCTCCATCGTGATCCGCGAGGCACTGAACCGCGCCAAGGTCGGCACTGACCAGGTCGGTGAAGTCATCATGGGCCAGGTGCTGGCTGCTGGCGCAGGCCAGAACCCCGCACGCCAGGCCATGATGAAGGCCGGCGTTGCCAAGGAAACCCCGGCCCTCACCATCAACGCCGTCTGCGGCTCGGGCCTGAAGGCCGTGATGCTGGCAGCCCAGGCCGTGGCCACGGGCGACAGCGAGATCGTCGTGGCCGGCGGCCAGGAGAACATGAGCCTGTCGCCCCACGTGCTGCCGGGCTCGCGCGACGGCCAGCGCATGGGCGACTGGAAGATGGCCGACACCATGATCGTGGACGGCCTGTGGGACGTCTACAACCAGTACCACATGGGCATCACGGCCGAGAACGTGGCCAAGGAAAAGAGCGTCAGCCGCGAGCAGCAGGATGCCCTGGCCCTGGCCAGCCAGCAAAAGGCCACGGCCGCACAGGACGCAGGCAAGTTCGTGGACGAAATCGTTCCCGTCAGCATTCCCCAGCGCAAGGGCGATCCCGTGGTGTTCGCGGCCGATGAGTACATCAACCGCAAGACCAATGCCGACGCCCTGGCAGGCCTGCGCCCGGCCTTCGACAAGGCCGGCTCGGTGACGGCCGGCAACGCCTCGGGCCTGAACGACGGCGCGGCCGCCGTGGTGGTGATGAGCGCCTCCAAGGCCAAGGCCCTGGGCCTGACGCCGCTGGCGCGCATCGTCTCCTACGCCACCAGCGGCCTGGACCCCGCCACCATGGGCCTGGGCCCGGTGTTCGCCTCGCGCAAGGCGCTGGAGCGTGCGGGCTGGACCGCGCAGGACGTGGACCTGTTCGAGCTGAACGAAGCCTTTGCGGCCCAGGCCTGTGCGGTGAATCAGGAGCTGGGCATCGACCCGGCCAAGGTCAACGTCAACGGCGGCGCCATTGCCATCGGCCACCCCATCGGCGCATCGGGCGCCCGCATCCTGGTGACCCTGCTGCACGAGATGCAGCGCAGCGGCGCCAAGAAGGGCCTGGCCGGCCTGTGCATCGGCGGCGGCATGGGCGTGGCCATGGCGGTGGAGCGCGTCTGAAAGACTCCGGGAAAACGTTAGCAAGCTTTCAGGGTAGATCCTAGGCCTGCCTAGGGCCTGCCCGAAGAGAGGCGCAGCGCACGCGCTGCATACTAGCCATACGGGGGTGCCGGACCCAGAGGTTCAGGCACCCTTGGTGATAACCGGAGTCAATGCCCCGGTTGTCGTGGATAGATTGATCTGAAGCAACCATTGATTGACAGGAGAGAAGAATGGCTCAAAAAGTAGCGTATGTCACAGGGGGAATGGGAGGCATCGGAACGGCTATCTGCCAGCGTCTGCACAAGGAAGGCTTCAAGGTCATCGCAGGTTGCGGTCCGTCGCGCGACTTCCAGAAGTGGCTGGACGAGCAAAAGGCGCTGGGATACAACTTCCATGCATCGGTCGGCAATGTGGGCGACTGGGCTTCCACCGTCGAGGCCTTCAGCAAGACCAAGGCCGAGCACGGCAGCATCGATGTGCTGGTCAACAATGCCGGCATCACGCGTGACCGCATGTTCATCAAGATGACGCCGGAAGACTGGCAGGCCGTCATCGAGACCAACCTCAACTCCATGTTCAACGTGACCAAGCAGGTCGTGGGCGACATGGTGGAAAAGGGCTGGGGCCGCATCATCAACATCAGCTCGGTCAATGGCGCCAAGGGCCAGGCCGGGCAGACCAATTACTCGGCCGCCAAGGCGGGCATGCACGGCTTCACCATGGCGCTGGCGCAGGAGATGGCCACCAAGGGCGTGACCGTGAACACCGTGAGCCCTGGCTACATCGGCACCGACATGGTCAAGGCCATCCGTCCCGACGTGCTGGAGAAGATCGTGGGCACTATCCCCGTCAAGCGCCTGGGCGAGCCCAGCGAGATCGCATCGATCATCGCCTGGCTGGCCTCGGAGGAAGGCGGCTATTCCACCGGCGCCGATTTTTCGGTCAACGGTGGCCTGCACATGCATTGAACCTGCAAGGGTTCGCGCTGCAAAGGAGCCTCCGGGCTCCTTTTTTGTTGGGCAGCCCCGCTGCAAATGGCCCAGAAATGACAAAACCCGCTGAAGCGGGTTCTGTGGAAGAGGGGGTCTGCACGGAAGGCCGTCAGACCGGTGGTGTCAGAGACTGGGGCACCGTGTGCGCCAGCCAGCGCCTCAGCGCTTGCGATCGCGTTCGTCTTCGGGCCAGATGGACATGATGGCAGTCGTTTGCATGGAAACTTTCTCCTGTATTGCTCTCTTAACGCGGGCCAGATTCAGCTGGTTGACAGGTTTTCAAAAAATTTTCGAAGGAAGTCGAAACTTTTTTGTGACCCGGTTTTCAGGCGTTGCGGGGGCCGCGCTTGCGGTCACGGTCATCCCATGGCCAGACAGCTTGGGCCAGCGCAGCGGCTGCAAAGCGGGTCTGCAGGGCGGTGTGGGAAAAGATGTCGGTCATGTGCAATCACTCCTTTGTTGCGTGTTCAACGCGGGCAAGTGGCTGCAGGTTGACTCAGGGATTGCCCCAGGACGCAAGCAATTGCAAGCCTGGAGGTGGTGATCTGTCAGTTTGAAGACAGATTTCTGGCGCGGTAAGAAAAAATCCGTTTCCTGACAGAGGGTTACGGGAATGACGAGCCAAGGTGGATGCTGTTACGCCTCGTTGCCCGCAATGCGTGGGCACAGGTCAACCCGGGGCGAAAACGCCCCATCAGGCAAAAATCAGGGTCACGGCAGGCGCGTCGTCCACGATGTAGCCGCGGTACATGCCGGCGCTGTTGAAGGGGCAGTGCACGCGTCCCTGGCTGTCGACGGCCACCACGCCGCCCTGGCCACCGATGTGTGTCAGCGTGCCCCGCACTGCGGCATCGGCTGCGAGTTCCAGGCTTTGCCCCAGGTAGCGCATGCGCGCATGGATGTCGTGCGCGATGGCTGCGCGCAGGAAATGCTCGCCGGTTCCGGTGGCCGCCACGGCGCAGGTGGTGCTGTCGGCGTAGAAACCTGCGCCCACCACGGGCGTGTCGCCCACGCGCCCGGGGCGCTTGTTGGTCAGCCCGCCGGTGGATGCCGCGGCGGCCAGGTTGCCATGCACATCGCGCGCCACGGCGCCGACCGTGCCCATCTTGCCGTTCTCGTTCAGCGGAGCAGGGTGCGCCGCCAGTCCGCTGGCGTCGTGGTCCAGCAGCGCGGTCTGGCCGGATTGCGCCTGCACCCGGCGCAGCTGTGCCAGGCGCTCGGCAGAGTCGAAGTAGCCGGCATCCATCCGCGCCAGCCCGCGCTCATCGGCAAACCGCTGCGCCCCTTCGCCGACCAGGAGCACGCACTGGCCGTCGTCAAGAACATGCCGCGCCAGCGCAATCGGATTGCGCACCTGGCTGACGGAGGCGACTGCGCCGGCCCGCAGGTTGCTGCCGTCCATCAGGCCGGCGTCCATCTCGTGGCGTGCGTCACGCGTGTAGACGGAGCCGCGCCCGGCATTGAACAGCGGGCAGTCTTCCAGGGACTGGCACGCGGCCTGGACGGCGTCCAGCGCGCTGGCGCCGCGCCGCAGCAGGGCGGCGCCTGCTTCCAGCGCCTGGGCCAGCGCGGCGTGGTAGGGGGCCTCGTCGGCCTGGCCCTGGATGACGGTGCCTGCGCCGCCGTGCACGGCAATGGAAAATTTGCGGGAGTTCTGGGACATGTTCATTGGAGCGCGTAGCGCGATTCCAGGAAGCGGCCATAGCGGGCGATGCCCAGGCCGATCAGCAGGTAGACGGCGCAGACCACCATGTACATCTCCACGAAGTACGCAATCCAGTGGGGGTCGCTCATGGCCATCTTCAGGGAGCCGGTGATGTCGTAGATATTCACGATCGCCACCAGGGAGGTGTCCTTCACCGCGCCGATGAAGTTGCTCACCGTGGGCGCGATGGTCACGCGCAGCGCCTGCGGCAGGACCACGTGGCGCAGCACCTGCACCCTGGTGAAGCCCATGGCCTGGGCCGCCATGACCTGGCCCTGGGGCACGGCCTGCAGCCCGCCGCGAAACACCTCGGCAAGATAGGCGGCGCTGAAGGCCGCCAGGCAGACGGCGATGCGGACCATGGGGTCCACCCGCCATTGCGCGGGCACCAGCATGGGCAGCACGAAGGCCCCGAAGAACAGCAGCGTGATCAGGGGCACGCCGCGCACGGCCTCGATGAAGCCCGTGCACAGGATGCGGATCAAGGGCAAGCTGGAGCGCCGGCCCAGCGCCAGCAGAATGCCCAGCGGAACACCGGCCAGGCAGGCGATCACGGCAAGGAACAGGGTCAGCGGCAGGCCGCCCCACAGATCGCTGGGCACGGGTGCCAGGCCGGCCACACCGCCCGCCATCAGCACGCCAAAGCCGGTCAACCCGGCCAGCAGCATTGCCATGCCGGCGCGGCCGAAGAAGCGCGGCAGTGCCGCCACCCCCACGCTGCCCAGCAGCAGCAGGCTGGCGGCGACGGGGCGCCACTGTTCGGCCATGGGGTAGCGCCCCAGGAACACCAGACGGTACTTGTCGCGCACCACGCCCCAGCAGGCGCCGGCCGCAGCGCGGCATGTGTCGGGGTTGGCTGCGGTTTCGGCGTCGAGCAGGCCCCAGGCCAGCAACTTCCAGCCTGCCCACAGCGCGGCCAGCAGCAGCGTGGCGGTGATGAGCCCGGAGAGCGCATCCGGAAACAGGCTGGCGCGCAGGCGCTGCGCCAGCGGAACCCGGGGCGGGGCCACCGGCAGGGCCGGTGCGCGGAGTACGGCACTCATGGGCAGGTCTTTCCCGGCTAGCGTGTGATGAAGGCACTGCGCTGGTTGAAGGCATTCAAAGCCAGCGAGGTCAGCAGGTTGATGGCCAGGTAGACCACCGCGATGATGGTCACGCATTCGATGGCCTGGCCGGTCTGGCTCATGGCGGTGTTGGCGACCATCACCATGTCGGGGTAGCCGATGGCCACGGCCAGCGAGGAGTTCTTGATGGTGCTGAGCGCCAGGTTGGTATAGGGGGGAATGATCACCCGCAGGGCCTGCGGCAGCACGACCAAGCGCAACTGCTGGCTGCGGCGCATGCCCAGGGCCGAGGCAGCATTCCATTGCCCGCGCGGCACGGCCTGCAGACCGGCGCGCACGATTTCCGCGCAATAGGCGGCGGCATACAGGCCCAGGGCGCTCACCAGGGCCAGGAATTCCGGCGTCAGCGCCAGTCCTCCGTCGATGCCGAACATGCCCGGCTGCGGCGAGCTCCAGTGCCAGCCCGCCGCGCTATCGTATACCGGGCCGGGCAGGGCCAGCCCCGCCTTGCTCAGAAAGCCCAGGGGGCCGATGGCCAGAGGGCGGTCCACGTCGGGCAGCAGCGAAGTCAGCGCGAAATACCACAGCAGCACCTGCACCAGCAGCGGGATGTTGCGCGCCACATCGACATAGAGGCGCACGGCGCCGCGCAGCAGCGGATGCCTTGCCACGGCGGCCACGCCCAGCAGCAGGCCCAGCACGGTGGCCAGCACGAGCGCGGGCACGGCGGCGCGAACCGTGTTGGCCACGCCGGCCGCGACCGCACGCAGGTAGCTGTCGCCGGGCTCGTAGGGCAGCAGCCCTTCGGAGATGGAAAAGCCGGCCGTCTGCTCCAGAAAGCCGAAGCCCCCGGCAATGCCGCGCGCGGCCATGTTGCGGCTGGCGTTGTGCGCCAGCCAGCCCAGCAGCAATATCAGCAGCCAGCCGATGGCGAGCTGCAAGGCCAGCCTGCCCCAGCGTGGCCGGGTGGGGGCCGGCGGCTGCCGTGCCCCGGCGTCGATGGCATTCACGGCTTTCACAGCATCCACAGCGTTCGCGGCATTCATGGCAGGGTGCCCTCGGCGCGTCAGTTCATCGGCGGCGACATCATCAGGCCGCCCTTGGTGAACAGCGCGTTCTTGCCGCGCGGCACGTTCAATCCGGACTTGGCGCCCAGGTTGCGTTCATAGCTCTCGCCATAGTTGCCCACGGCCTTGACGATGCGCAGCGCCCATTCCTTGTCCAGCCCCAGCTGCTTGCCCAGGTCGTCGCTCTGGCCCAGGAAACGCTTGACCTGGATGCTGTCGGAGCGGGTCTTGAGCTCGTCGGCATTGGCCTGAGTGATGCCCAGTTCCTCGGCCTCGATCATGGCGTTGAGTGTCCAGCGCACGACGGCGAACCATTCGTCGTCACCGCGGCGCACGGCCGGGCCGGCCGGCTCCTTGGAGATGACTTCGGGCAGGATCACGTAGTCGTCGGGGTTGGCCAGCTCCTTGCCGCGCAGCACGGCCAAGGCGCCGAGGTCGCCTGTATAGGCCTGGCAGCGTCCGCTGCTGAAGGCCTGCAGGGCGGCTTCGGGGTTGTCGAACACCACCGCCTTGTAGTTGAGCTTGTGGGCGCGAAAGTACTCGGACAGGGTTTTTTCCGTGGTGGATCCGCTGATCAGGCAGATGGTGGCGCCAGAGAGCTGCTTGACGCTGCTCAGGCCGGGTTTCTTCCTGGCCATGAAGCCCTGGCCGTCGTGGAAATTGATGCCCGCCCACATCAGGCCCAGGCCGTTGTCGCGTGTGAAGGTCCAGGTGGTGTTGCGTGCCAGCAGATCGATCTCGCCGGACTGCAGCGCCGTGATGCGTGTCTGGCCGCTGGTGGGAATGAACTTGACCTTGCCGGCGTCGCCCAGGGTGGCGGCAGCCACGGCACGGCACAGATCCACGTCCAGTCCGGACCAGTTGCCGCTGCCGTCGGCGAGCGCAAAGCCTGCGCGCCCCGTGTGCACGCCGCAGGCCACGGCGCCGCGCTGCTTGATGCCGTCCAGCGTCTTGCCCGCGTGGGCCGGCGCGGCAGCGAGTGTGAAGAGGGCGGCCATCGATGCAAGCGCAAGGCGCAGACGGGCAGGGGCGTTCATGGTGAATCCTTTCCAGCGGGATGGGGGGCCTGGGGTTGCGGCTTGCTTGCCGCCGGCGAAGCGGTATCGGCGTCCGGAGTCAGGTAGGGAAGCACCGACTCGGACAGTTCGACCAGACTGCGCACGGCCTGGGGCGTGGCGCGGATGACCTGGGTGGCCAGTGCCTCGACCATGGCCATGGCCGCCATTGGCGATGAAGGCAGCAGGGGATGCGAGGCGGGCGCCAGCAGCGTGTAGTCGGCCTCGCGGGCCAGCGGACTCGTGGCCTCGTCGGTGATGGCGATGGTCAGGGCGCCCCGCTGGCGTGCGTGCGCCGTCAGCGCGACGGCTTCGCGCGAGTAGCGCGGCAGGGAAATGGCGATCAGCACGTCCTGCTCCGTCAGCCCTGTCATGCGGCGTACCGCCTGTTCCGATCCGCCTGCGGAGGTCACTTCCACCACCTGCTGCAGATAGGGTTGCAGCACGTCGGCGCCAAAGGCCGCCACATGGTGGGAGCTGCCGAACCCCATGAAGAGCACACGGCGTGCGCGGCAGATGCGCTGGGCCAGTTGGTCGAGCAGGCCGGGGTCGCAGGCCTGCGCAGCCGCCTGCAGGTTGCGCTGCGTGTGCCCGAAAGCCTGCTCGCCCATGGTGCCAGCCGTGGCGGCCTCGGGCCCATGCGCCGCGCGCAGCTTGTTCACGGGCTCCAGGGCCTGCTGCAGCTGGCGGCCCAGGTGCAGGCGCAAATCGGCAAAGCCTTCGTAGCCGGCATGCTTGGCGAAGCGATTGACGGCGGCCAGGGAGCCGCCGCAGGCATTGGCCACTTCCTCGGCGCTCAACGTGACGGCCAGCACCGGATGCGCGGCCATCCAGCGGCCGACCCGGGCGACGGCGGGCGAGCCATCGACGCTGGCGCGCAGCAGTTCCTGTACGGCGGGGTGGGGGTGGAGTTCCATGAATGAATGAAAGTGAATGGTCTCTTTCAATCATTATTTTTTAAGAATGAAATCTTTCATTCAGGAGAAACCCTGAACCGAACGATCCATGCGTTCCGCTGGCTGCGGGGGCGTGAGGGGAGTGGGGGGAGGGCGGGGCCTCAGGGGCGCACTTCGGCTGGGCCGAAGTGGGGCGCCGTCTTCACGCGGGACGACGCTTGTGGCAGGCGGTCCAATGGGACCGCCTGATTTTTGAGAACGACTGGAATCAGTCGGACATCGCGGCCGACAGCTGCTCGATCTGCTCGCTCAGTTCCAGCCAGCGCTCTTCCAGGCTGTCGATCTCGTCGTTGCAGGCCTTGAGGCTGCGGCCCGTCTCGGCCATGTCGGCGGGCGAGATGGGCTGGCTCAGCAGGCCTTCGAGCCGCGTGCGCTCGGCCTGCAGCTGGGGCAGGCGCTTGTCCAGCTGTTCCAGTTCCTTCTTGAACGGCCGGGTCTTCTCGGCCATCTGCTGGCGGGCCAGGGCCGCCAGGCGCCGTTGCTCGCGCTGGTCTCCGGCACTGGCGGCCGGCGGCGTGGGCGGGGCAGCGGGAGCCGGGGCCAGCGCAGCAGCAACGGGGGCCTGCACTGCAGGTGCTGCAACTGCTGCGGGCTCCACCTGCGCTGCCGCCTTGCTGGTGGCCGCAGCCGCCTGTTCGGCCTTGCGGGCCTCTTCGCGCAGGCGGCGGGATTCTTCCAGCAGGTAGCGCTGGTAGTCGTCCAGGTCGCCGTCGAAGGGGCCGACCACGCCACGGCCGACCAGCCAGAAGTCCTCGCAGACCGAGCGCAGCAGCGCGCGGTCGTGGCTGACCAGCATGACGGTGCCGTCGAAGTCGTTGATCGCCATGGCCAGGGCCTCGCGCGTGGCCAGGTCCAGGTGGTTGGTGGGCTCGTCCAGCAGCAGCAGGTTGGGGCGCTGCCAGACGATCATGGCCAGCACCAGGCGGGCCTTTTCGCCGCCGCTCATGCTGCCCACGGCCTGCTTGACCATGTCGCCGCTGAAATTGAACGTGCCCAGGTAGCTGCGCAGGTCCTGCTCGCGCGCCTGCGGGCCGGTGGCGCCGGTGTCCCGTGCCAGGCGGATCATGTGCTCCATGGGGTTCTCGCCGGGGCGCAGCACGTCCAGTTCCTGCTGGGCGAAGTAGCCGATGTTCAGGCCCTTGCCTTCGGTCACGGTGCCGGCCAGTGCCTTCATCTCGCGCGCAATGGTCTTGACCAGGGTGGACTTGCCCTGGCCGTTGGCGCCCAGGATGCCGATGCGCTGGCCCGCCAGCACCGAGCGGTTGACGCCGCGCAGGATGGTGGTCGCCTGGCCTTCGTCGTCCAGGTAGCCGAATGCGGCGTCCGTGATCGCCAGCATGGGGTTGGGCAGGTTGGCCGGCGGCTTGAACTCGAAGGTGAAATCGGCGCTGGCCAGCATGGGTGCGACCTTTTCCATGCGCTCGATCTGCTTGACGCGGCTTTGCGCCTGCTTGGCCTTGGAGGCCTTGGCCTTGAAGCGGTCGATGAACTTCTGCAGGTGGGCGATCTTGTCCTGCTGGCGCTCGAACGAGGCCTGCTGCAGCAGGATCTGCTGGGCGCGCAGTTCCTCGAACTTGCTGTAGTTGCCGCCATAGCGCGTGACCTGCGCGTTTTCGATGTGCAGCGTGGTGTTGGTGATGGCGTCCAGGAATTCGCGGTCATGGCTGATCACGACCAGGGTGCCGGGGTAGCGCTTGAGCCAGGCTTCCAGCCAGACCAGGGCGTCCAGGTCCAAGTGGTTGGTGGGCTCGTCCAGCAGCAGCAGGTCGGAGGGGCACATCAGCGCGCGCGCCAGCTGCAGGCGCATACGCCAGCCGCCGGAGAAGCTGTTGACGGGGTGCTCCAGCTCGGAGACCTTGAAGCCCAGGCCCAGGATCAGGGCCTGGGCGCGCGGCACGGCGTCGTGCGCGCCGGCGTCGGCCAGGTCCACGTGGGCGTGGGCAATGGCCATGCCGTCCTCGCTGGCCTCGGCGGCCGCGAGCTGGGCGTTGAGCTCGCTCAGGCGGGTGTCGCCGTCCAGCACGAACTGGGTGGCCGTCTCCGAGGTCTCGGGCATGTTCTGCGCGACCTGGCCCAGGCGCCATTGCGAAGGGATGGAGAACTCTCCACCGTCCTCGGCCAGGCTGCCGTTGAGCAGGGCGAACAGGCTGGACTTGCCGGCGCCATTGCGTCCGACAAGGCCGACTTTTTCACCGGGGTTGATGGAGACGGAGGTGCTGTCCAGCAGCACGCGGGTGCCGCGGCGCAGGGTAATGTTGCGAAGGCTGATCATGAATGGGCAGGATTATCCCAGCGATTGCGCCAGGACAGGATTGCCGCCCGCCATGCCCGTGCCCGGCCACGGTGCAAAGCCCTGGTACCTGGCCCTAGATCGGCTGTATGCCCACGCGCTGCATCATGGACTGGGTGAACTGGATCTCGCGCTCGAAGCCCTTGGCATAGGCGTCGGCGCTGGTGATGGCGACCTTGCCGCCTTCCTGCTCCAGCAAGGCGATGACCCTGGGCTGCCTGAGCACCTCCTCCAGCGCCGTGCGCAGCCGCTGGACGATGGGCTCGGGCGTGGCGGCCGGCACGGACACGCCGCCCCAGGACGTGAGGTTGACGTTGGGCACGCCCAGCTCGGCCAGGGTCTGCACCTGGGGCAGCTTGGCGTTGCGCTGCGGGCCGGCAATGGCCAGTGGCACCAGCTTGCCGGCCAGCACCTGGGGATAGGCCACGGAAAACAGCGGGGCGCCGAAGGCCACCTGCTGGCCCAGCACGGCATTGACCAGCTCGGACGCGCCCTTGTAGGGCACATGGTTGACCTGCAGGCCCATGCTGGAGGCCAGCATCTCCACGCCCAGGTGCGACGGCGTGCCCACGCCGCCCGAGGCATAGTCCAGCGCCCCCGGCCTGGCCTTGGCGCGCGCGGCCAGGTCGTCCAGCGTGCGCATGCCAGAGTCGGCATGCACGACGACCAGGATGTCCGAGCGCGACATGCCCAGCACATGGCGGAAGTCCTTGAACACGTCGTAGCCCGGGCTTTTGTACATGCGCATGGCGGCGGCCATGGGCGAGCCCGAGTACAGCAGGGTGTAGCCGTCCGCCGGCGCCTTGGCCACCTGGCGTGCTCCGATGTTGCCGCCTGCGCCGGCGCGGTTGTCTATCACCACGGGCTGGCCCAGCTGGGCGGACAGCGCCTCGGCCACGATGCGCGCGGCCGTGTCGGGGCTGGTGCCGGCCAGGTAGGGCACCACCCATTTGATGGGGCGCGTGGGCCAGGCGCTGTCGTGTGTGGTGGCTGTGGCGGCTGTGGTGGCCCAGGGCAGGCCTGCGGCAAGCGATGCGGCGCCCGCAGCGCGCAGGAATCGGCGTCGGTCCGGCCTTTGGGATGGATTGTCTTGCATGGCGTTGTCTCCTTGTCTTTTCGCTTTCATGCCGGCCAGCCTCAGGCGCCGGCCCGCTCCAGCAGTTCCTTGGCGATGGTGTTGCGCTGTATCTCGCTGGTGCCCGTGAGCACGCGGTACATGCGCAGCATGCGGAACAGGAATTCCACGCGCCGGCCCTGGACGATGCCTTCGCCGCCATGGATCTGCACGGCGCGGTCGGCAATGCGGAACGCCGTCTCCGAGCAGAACAGCTTGCTCATCGAGGCCTGGGCCCGCGCATCGATGCCGGCGTCGATGGCGCGGGCCGTCTGCACCATCAGTGCGCGCGCCGCCATCCATTCGGTGGCCATGTCGGCCAGCATGTGCTGTATGGATTGGAACTGGGCAATGCTGCGGCCGAATTGCTGGCGCCCCAGCGCATAGTCGCGCGCATCGCGCAGCGCCACCTGGGCCAGCCCCAGCATGGCCGGGCAGTGCAGCAGGCGGTTGACGGTGATGCGGCCCAGCGCCAGGGCCAGGCCCCGGCCCGACTCGCCGATCAACTGGGCAGCGGGCACGCGGCAGCCGTCGAGCACGATGTCGCCCGTGCTCGATTGACCGGCCATGGTCTTGTAGCCGCTGACCACCTGCACGCCCGGGGCATGCAGGTCCACGAAAAAGGCGCTGATCTCGCGCTGCGGGCTGCCCTCGGGCGCGGTCGAGGCCATGAGCACGGCGAAGTCGGCAAACGGCGAGCCCGAGATGAAGCGCTTGCGGCCGTGCAGCACGTAGTGGTCGCCTTCGAGCACGGCGCGCGTCTCCAGCGCGCCCGCGTCCGAGCCGGCCGCTGCCTCGGTCAGCGCAAAGCAGATGGATTTCTCGGCGCGCGCCACGGGCAGGATGAACTGCTCCATCTGCAGCGGCGTGGCCTTGCGGATCAGCGCACCTATGCGCGGCGGGCCGCTGAGTTCGCCCAGTACATGGGGCGCGAAGGGCGAGCCCGTGGCGTAGATGGCCTCCTTGACCAGCACCTGGTCGAGCACGGACAGGCCGGCGCCGCCCATGGCCTCGGGCAGGGTCATGCCGTAGAAGCCGCGCGCATGCGACAGCTTCCAGACCTGGCGCAGCAGCTCGGTGGAGGCGCTGTTTTCATGGTCCACGCCATGCGCGCGGGCGAGGTCGGCCAGTTCACCGTGGATGAAGGCGTTGAGCGCGTCGATCAGGCCGGCCGCGCGCTCGGAGCCTTCAAAGGGCATTTCCAGCAGGGCAGCGTTGGCGGCGGGGAGAGTGTCTTTGGCGTTCATCTCAGTTCACCTTGCGGGCGTGGTTGGCCCAGTAGGGCGCCTGCACGGCGCGGCGCATGACCTTGCCGTTGGGGTTCTTGGGCAGCTGCTGCACGAATTCGATGTGGCGCGGGCGCTTGAAGCCGCCCAGGCGCTCGGCGCAAAAGCGGTCCAGCGCGGCGCTGTCGCCGGCCAGGCCGGGCTTGAGCACGATGTGGGCGGCCACGGCCTCGCCCCATTTGTCGTCGGGAATGGCGAACACGCAGGCATCGGCCACCGAGGCATGTTCGTAGAGCACGGACTCCACCTCGGACGGATAGACGTTGAAGCCGCCGCTGATGACCATGTCCTTCTTGCGGTCCACGATGTAGACAAAGCCCTGCTCGTCCATGCGGGCCAGGTCGCCCGTGTGGTAGCGGCCGTTCTTGAGCACCTCGGCCGTCAGCTCGGGCGCGCGCCAATAGCCTGCAAAGACATCGGCGCCGCTGACCACGATCTCGCCGATCTCGCCCTCGGGCACCGGGCGGCCCTCGTCGTCCAGCACTTCGACCAGGGATTCGAGGAATGGCCGGCCGCAGGAAGCCAGCCGCTCGGGGCGCGACGCGCGCGCCTGCAGGTGGTCCTGCACCGTCAGGCCGCAGACGCCGGAGGTGGTCTCGCCCGCGCCGTAGCCCTGGGACAGGATGGGGCCGAACACGTCCATGGCCTGCAGGATGCGTGCGGGCGCCATGGGCGCTGCGCCGTAACCCAGGCGCAGCAGGTCGGGCAGGGGGCGGTAGCGGCCGCCGATCTCGGCCAGCAGCATGTTGATCATGGTGGGCACCATGAAGGTATGGGTCACGCGCCGCGCCTGCATCTCGGCCATGAAGGCGCCAGGCTCGAAGCCCGAGAACAGGTGGATGGTGGCGCCCGTGCACAGCGCCGGCACCATCTGCATGCCCGAGGCGTGCGTGACCGGACCGACCAGTCCCAGCACGTGGCCGGCCTGCATGCCCTCGCCGCGCATCAGGAATTTGCGCAGCTGGGCCAGGCGGTTGCCGAAGGTCTGCATGGCGGCCTTGAGCACGCCCGAGGAGCCCGAGGTGTAGTGCAGCACGGCCACCTCGTGCTCGTGCACGGCCACGGGCTGAAAGCGGTCGCTGGCGCGGGCGAGCAGGGCCTCGTAGCTTTCGCCGGCGGGGCCGTCCAGCAGCAGCAGGCGCACGTCGGAAGACTGCAGGTGCGGCTTGAAGGCCTCGGCGCGCGCTGCGGTGGTCACGATGACGGCGGCATCGCTGTTGGCCGCGATATCGCCCACTTCGCGTGGCGAAAGGCGTGCGTTGAAGGGCGCCTTGATGAGCCCGGCCTTGTAGCAGGCGATCTCGATCTCCACGATTTCCACGCAGTTGGGCAGGTAGATGCCCACGCGGTCGCCATGGGACAGGCCAAGCGCCGCCAGCGCATTGGCCAGCCGGTTGGAGCGCTGTTCCAGCTCGGCGTAGCTGATGCTGCGCGCGGCGCTGGTCACGGCCGGCTGCGCGCCGTGGGCCCTGCAACTGCGCGCGACCAGTTCGCCGACATTGGGGATGGGAAGGGAGTGGGAATGGGTGTGGCCTGCGGTGGGCCGGGATGTCTCGTGCATGGCATTCCTTGGCTGAAGCCGCGCGTTTTGCGCGGCGTGCCATGCACTGTTCCAGAAGAGGCCTGGAGCGGGGAAATACCGTTTAGTGATTCAGGCGCATCAGAAAAATTGATGTCCAGATCAACCCTTGCGGTATTTGCTGATGACCCCGTGCCCAGACCCCTGCGGTCATGCCGTCATGCCTGCTGCCAGCGTGCCTGCCAGATGCCGGCCGTGATGAGTTGCCGAGCCTGTGCCATCAGCGCCTGCTGGACCACCTGCAGCGCCGGGTCGCTGCTGCGGTTGGCCTGCACGGCCAGGAAGTAGCGGCGCAGCAGTTCGGGCGCCGTGACCTGGGCCACGATCCAGCCGTGCTGGATGGCCGTGGGCGCAGCCTTGGCTTCCTCGCGCAGCCAGGCGGGCGCATCGCTCAGCGAGCAGGCGGGCGTGAAGGTGAAGCCCGCGCCGCAGTGGTAGAGCGAGCGGATGACGCGGGCGGAATCGTGTTCGTGGACGATGTTCAGCCGCAGGTCGCGCGCATCGGCCGCGGCCTCCACGGTCTGGCGGATGGAAAAGCGGCGTGATTGCAGCACCAGCGGCAGCTGGCAGGCGTGGGCAAAGTCCATGTGCGGCAGGCCGCCGTCCGGCGCGGGGCGCAGCAGCGGGGCCACGCTGCCATCGACATCCTGGCCGCAGACGTAGATGGATTCCTCGGCCATGGGCTGCACCTGCATATCGTGCAGGCTGGCTGTGTCCACGAGGATGGCCAGGTCGGCGCGCCGGTCCAGCATGGCCTTTTGCACCATGAGGCTGAGGTCGTCGAGCACGAAGATGCGTATGCGAGGGTGGCTGTTGCGCAGGCTGGCGATCACGGGGCCGGCCAGCAGGCTGGTCAGCAAAAAGGGCAGGGCGATGGTGACCGAGCCTTCGGGGCCCTGCGGCAGGCGCTGTATGCGCTCGCGCATGGCATCGGCGTCGGACAGCAGGCGGCGTGCGTCCTCGTACAGCTGGGCGCCGGCCGGCGTGGGGGTCACGCCGGCGTGGCTGCGCTCCAGCAACTGGGCGCCCAGCTCGCCTTCCAGCTTCTTGATCTGCGCCGTGAGCGCGGGCTGGGCCACGTACAGCGAGTGCGCGGCGCGCGAGAGGCTGCCCGCCTCCAGCACCGCGATGAAGTAGCGCAGCGCCCGCAGGTCCATCTCAGCCCAGGGGGCGGTAGGTGGGGCGCAGGGCCTCGATGTCGCCTTCGGTCCAGGCGCGCAGTGCCTCCTGGGTGATCAGCAGCACCTGCTCGTCGCCCGAGCTGGTGTCCAGCCAGAACACGGGCAGGTCGGGGAAGGCGGCTTCGAAGAAATCCTTTTCATTGCCGATTTCCAGCACGACCACGCCTTCCTTGGCCAGACGCGACGGCAGGTCCAGCAGCAGGCGGCGGATGAAGTCCATGCCGTCGGCGCCGCCGGCCAGCGCCAGTTCGGGCTCGGCCTGGTATTCGGCGGGCAGGCGCGACATGCTGTCGGCATTCACATAGGGCGGGTTGCACAGCACCAGGTCCCAGGGGCCGGGCAGGGCGGCCAGTCCGTCGCTTTCCAGCAGCTGCACGCGCTCGGCGAGTTCATGGCGGTCCACGTTGATGCGGGCCACGGCCAGTGCGTCGGCCGAGATGTCGGCGCCCGTGACCTCGACCTCGGGCCAGGCCATGGCGGCCAGGCAGGCCAGGCTGCCGTTGCCGGTGCACAGGTCCAGCACGCGGCGCGTGCGGTCGGACAGCCAGCCGTCGATGCTGCCGTCGGCCAGCAGCTCGGCAATGAAGCTGCGCGGCACGATGGCGCGCTCGTCCACGTAGAAGGGCACGCCCTGCAGCCAGGCCTCGCGCGTGAGGTAGGCGGCGGGCTTGCGCGTTCGGATGCGCTCTGCGAACAGCTCGGCCACTTCGGCCTGCTGCTGGGCGCTGACGGTCTGGTCAGCCAGGGATTCGGGCGCGCCAGGCGCCAGTTCGCTGTCCAGCGGCAGGCCCAGTTTCCACAGCGTGAGCCAGGCCGCTTCGTCTTCGGCCGTGGCCGTGCCGTGGCCAAAGGCCACGCCGGCCGCCGTGAGCGCTGCGGCGCCCGAGGCTACGAGGTCGGCGATGGTGCTGCCCGAGATGGCGGGAATATTGTCAGGGGTGGGGGCGGATGTCATCGTCGGCTCCTTGGTCGCGTTCAGATGGCCTGCTGGCGCTGCAGCTCCTGGAGCGTGCGGCGGTAAATGTTCTTGATGGGCTCGATGTCGGCCACCACGATGTGCTCGTCGATCTTGTGGATGCTGGCGTTGGGCGGGCCCACCTCCACGACCTGGCTGCAGATCTGGGCGATGAAGCGGCCGTCGCTGGTGCCGCCCGTGGTGGACAGCTCGGTCTCCAGGCCGGTCTCGGCGCGGATGGCCGCCTGCACGGCGTTCACCAGCGTGCCCGGCGTGGTCAGGAAGGGCTGGCCGCCAATGGTCCAGGCCAGCTCGTACTCCAGCCCGTGACGGTCCAGCACGGCGTGCACGCGCTGCTGCAGCGATTCGGCCGTGGACTCGGTGCAGAAGCGGAAGTTGAAGTCGATGGTCACATGGCCGGGAATGACGTTGGACGCGCCCGTGCCGCCATGCATGTTGCTGATCTGCCAGCTGGTGGGCGGGAAGAAGGCATTGCCCTCGTCCCAGCGCGTGGCGGCCAGTTCAGCCAGGGCCGGCAGGGCCTGGTGGATGGGGTTGCGCGCCAGCTGCGGGTAGGCGATGTGGCCCTGGATGCCCTTGACCGTGAGGCGCCCGCTCATGGTGCCCCGGCGGCCGTTCTTGATCATGTCGCCCGTGCGCTCCACCGAGGTGGGCTCGCCGACGATGCACCAGTCCAGGCGCTCGCCGCGCTCGCGCAGCAGCTCGACCACGACCTTGGTGCCGTCCACCGAAGGGCCTTCCTCGTCGCTGGTCAGCAGCAGGGCAATGTCGAAGGAGGGAGCCGGTGTCTCGGCCAGGAATTCCTCCAGCGCCACGACGAAGGCGGCGATGGAGGTCTTCATGTCGCTGGCGCCGCGGCCGTACAGCTTGCCGTCGCGGTGCGTGGGCACGAAGGGCGGGCTGCTCCACTGCTCCAGCGGGCCGGTGGGCACCACGTCGGTGTGGCCGGCAAAGACCAGCACGGGCCGGTCGGTGCCTGTCCCGGAGCGCCGGGCCCAGAGGTTGCGCACGCGAAAGCTGTCGGGGCCGCTGTCGATGCGCTCGCAGGCAAAGCCCATGGGCTGCAGGGCATCGGCCAGGAGTTCAAGGCAGCCGGCGTCTTCGGGAGTGACGGAGGGCAGGCTGATCAGCTGCTCGGTCAGTTGCAGGGTGCGGGACATGGTGGGTGGAATCAAAAAACAAAAAAGTCGGAGGGCCGGCTGCCGCCAGCGTGCTCCGACATTGTGAACGCTGCGGGGCTGGCCGATCAGTTCGGCTTGACTTCCAGCATGATTTCCGTGAACGAGGGCATGTCGTCCTCGCCGGGCGTGGCCAGTTCGGCGAACTGGCTGGACGGCGCGGCATGGCTGGCCTTGACCACGTCGTTTTCCAGGCGCCACATCAGGTTAGTGGGCGAATCGGCGAAGGCCAGGGCTTCGGCGCGGTCGATGCGGCCGGAGCGGACCAGCTGCGCCAGCGCCTCTTCAAAGGTCTGCGAGCCTTCGGCCATGGATTTTTCCATGGCCTCCTTGACGCCCGAGAAGTTGCCGCGCTCGATGAGGTCGGCGATCAGCTTGGTGTTGAGCATGACCTCGACGGCCGGCATGCGGCCGCCGTCCACGGTGCGCACCAGGCGCTGGGAGATCACGCCCTTGAGCGCTGCCGACAGCTCGCCCAGCATGGTGGGGCGGATTTCCTCGGGGAAGAAGGACAGGATGCGGTTGAGCGCGTGGTAGCTGTTGTTGGCGTGCAGCGTGGCCAGGCACAGGTGGCCCGACTGCGCAAAGCCCATGGCCGAGGACATGGTCTCGCGGTCGCGGATTTCGCCGATCAGGATCACGTCAGGGGCCTGCCGCAGTGCATTCTTGAGCGCGATCTGCAGCGATGCCGTGTCCGAGCCCACTTCGCGCTGGTTGACGATGGAGCGCTTGTTGCGGAACTGGTATTCGATGGGGTCCTCGATGGTGAGGATGTGGCCCGTGAGCTTTTCGTTGCGCGCATCGATCATCGAGGCCAGCGTCGTGCTCTTGCCCGAGCCCGTGGAGCCCACGACCAGCAGCAGGCCGCGCTTTTGCATGATCAGCTCGCCCAGCACGGGCGGCAGGTTCAGCGTGTCCATGGCCGGAATGTGCTGGGCGATGAAGCGGATCACCACGGCGCAGCTGCCGCGCTGGTGCATGGCGCTGACGCGAAAACGCCCCACGCCGCGCAGCGGCACGCCCATGTTGAGCTCACCCGTTTCGTCAAGCTCCTGCAGGCGTTCGGCCGGCACGATCTCGGCCAGCAGGCTGCGCGGCGCGTCGGGCGGCAGCAGCTGGTTGTTGATGGGCACGCATTCGCCGTTGATCTTGATCAGCGCCGGCGCGTTGACCGCCAGGTAGACGTCGGACGCCTGCTTCTCGCCCATCAGGCGCAAAATCCTCTCCATCGTGCCCATGTTTTCCCCCAAATTCGTGTACTGCCGCTGTTCTTGGATCGTCTGCACGCTCTTGTGACGTGAAACGGGCGTCCGCTGCCTGGTGGCCGGGGACGCCCTCGAGAGTATGCCTTGCTCCATCCCCTGAACAGGGGATGTTTTGGCGCCGCAACCACGCCTTTGGCGCGGTGCGGATGCGGATCAATCGCGCAGCAGGTCGTTCAGGCTCGTGGTGGAGCGTGTCTTGGCATCGACCTTCTTGACGATGATGGCGGCGTACATGCTGTAGCGGCCGTTGTCCTTGGGCAGGTTGCCCGACACCACCACCGAGCCGGCAGGCACGCGGCCATAGCTGGTCTCGCCGGTCGCACGGTCATAGATGGGGGTGGACTGGCCGATGTACACGCCCATGGAGATCACGGAGTTCTCTTCCACGATCACGCCTTCGACGATCTCGGAACGCGCGCCGATGAAGCAGTTGTCCTCGATGATGGTCGGGTTGGCCTGCAGCGGCTCCAGCACGCCGCCCAGGCCCACGCCGCCGGACAGGTGCACGTTCTTGCCGACCTGGGCGCAGGAGCCCACGGTGGCCCAGGTGTCGACCATGGTGCCTTCGTCCACATAGGCGCCGATGTTCACGTAGGAAGGCATCAGGATCGCGCCCTTGGCAACGAAGCTGCCGCGGCGGGCCACGGCCGGGGGCACCACGCGCACGCCGGTGGCGGCGATCTCGGCCTCGGTCATGCCGGCGAACTTGGTGGGGACCTTGTCGAAGAAGTTCAGGTCGCCGGACTGCATCAGCACGTTGTCCTTGAGGCGGAAGGACAGCAGCACGGCCTTCTTGATCCACTGGTGCACGGTCCACTGGCCCACGCCTTCGCGCGTGGCCACGCGCAGCTGGCCGTTGTTCAGTGCTTCGATCACGTGGTCCACTGCCTCGGTCACTTCCTTGGGGGCGGCAGCGGGGGAGAGGCTGGCACGGTTGTCCCAGGCGGTGTCGATGATGGATTGCAGCTGTTGCGTCATATGGCTTTGGTGATCAAAGGGTTTGTGAGGAAAGGGGAGCGCAGGGCTGTCTCAGCGCTGGCGCGATTCTATGAACTGTGCAATGCGCTGGGCGGCTTCCAGGCATTCTGCGGTCTCGGCCACCAGGGCCATGCGCACGCGCCCGGCGCCGGGGTTGCGGCCATTGGCCTCGCGCGCCAGGTAGCTGCCGGGCAGCACGGTCACGCCGGTGGCGGCATACAGCTCGCGTGCAAAGTCGGCGTCGTCCAGGCCCAGCGATTCGGGAATGCCGGCCCACAGGTAGAAGCTTGCGTCGGGCAGGCGAACATCCATCACGCGCGCCAGCACGGGCGTGACCTGGTTGAACTTCTCGCGGTAAAGGCGGCGGTTTTCCTCGACATGGGCCTCGTCGGCCCAGGCCGCCATGCTGGCCGTCTGCACCACGGGGCTCATGGCACCGCCGTGGTAGGTGCGGTACAGCAAAAAGGCCTTGATCAGGGCCGCATCGCCCGCCACGAAACCGCTGCGCAGGCCCGGCACATTGCTGCGCTTGGACAGGCTGGTGAACATCAGCAGGTTTTTGTAGTCCGTGCGGCCCAGGCGCTGTGCGGCTTCCAGACCACCCAGGGGGGCGGTGCCGTCGAAATAGATCTCGCTGTAGCACTCGTCGCTGGCGATCACGAAGCCGTAGCGGTCGGACAGCGCAAACAGCTTCTCCCATTCGGCCAGCGGCATCACCGCGCCCGTGGGGTTGCCGGGCGAGCACACGAAGATCAGCTGGGTCTTTTCCCACACGTCGGCGGGCACGCTGTCCCAGTCCACCGCGAAGTTGCGCGCGGCGTCGCTGGGCGCGTAGTACGGCTGGGCGCCGGCCAGCAGGGTGGCGCCTTCGTAGATCTGATAGAACGGGTTGGGGCAGATCACGCGCGCGCCGTCCTGGCTGGCATCCACCACCACCTGGGTGAAGGCAAACAGTGCCTCGCGCGAGCCGTTGACGGGCAGCACCTGGGTGGCGGCGTCCAGGGCAATGCCATAGCGCTGGCGTGCCCATTGGGCGCAGGCCTCGCGCAGCGCGGGCTCGCCGGCCGTGGCAGGGTACTTGGCCAGGCCGCCGAGGTCGGCGCTCAGCGCCTGTTCGATGAACGCCGGCGTGGCATGGCGGGGCTCTCCGATGCCAAGGCTGATGGGGCGCACGCCCGCCGGTGGCTGGACCCCGGCGAACAGTTTGCGAAGACGCTCAAACGGGTAGGGCTGGAGTCGGGAGAGCAGGGGATTCATGGGCTCGCATTATGGATTGATGCGCTTTCGGCATGCCGTTGTCACAGGTGACTGCGGGTCTGCACGCTGGATTTTTTGCATTCTGTTACCTATTCTGGCATGGTCTCGACTGGGGCCATGCCATCTCGTGTGGCGGGGCCTCGTGAACGGTGAATTCCAGATACCAATGACTAGAGAGGCAATCAGCTATGCAGGCAGGCGCTGGCATGGAAAAAGTGGGGAACAGGCATCGTAAGCATACATCCGGCCCCGGGGCCGGCTTCCTTGTATGCGCCGTGTGGGCATTGGCGGGGCCGCCGCTGGCGTTGGTGGCCGGTTCGGCGGGCTTGGGGCCCTGGGTTTGGGGTGCCTTGCTGCTGTGGGCCGGACTGCTGCTGGGCGGCATGCACAGGCTCTGGTCGCGGGTGATCGGCGAGCGCGAATTGCTGCAGCAGGCCATGCAGGGCATCGCCCAGGGCGACCTGAGCCAGCGCGTGACCGTGGAGGCTGCCGCCTCGCAGGAGGGCGCTGGTGCTGTCCAGACGCCCAAGGCGCTGCTGGGAGGCATGGTCACCTCTCTGTCGGGCATGGTGGCCGATGTGCGCAGCAATGCGGCGCTGGTGGCGCAGGCCGGGCAGCAATTGGTGAACGAGCACCAGGCGCTGTCCGATCGCACCGAGCTGCAGGCCACCAACCTGGCCCAGACCGTGGTCAGCGTGGAGCAGTTGAGCAGCGCCGTGCAGCACAACGCCGATGTGGTGGGCGTGGTCCACCACCAGGCCAGCGCCGTGCGCGGCGCCGCCGATGAAGGCGTGGTGGCCATGGGCCGCGCCGTGGAGTCGGTGGAGACCATTGAGAACAGCGCCGGGCGCATGCGGGAGATCATCGGCGTGATCGACGGCATCGCTTTCCAGACCAATATCCTCGCGCTCAATGCCGCCGTGGAGGCCGCACGGGCTGGCGAGCAGGGCCGGGGCTTTGCCGTGGTGGCCAGCGAGGTGCGCTCCCTGGCCGGCCGCTCGGCGGAGGCGGCGCGCGAGATTCGCCACCTGATTGGCGATGCGCTGACCCAGGTGGAGCACAGCACCGAGTTGATCCGCACGGCCGGGCGTGGCATGGAGCGCGTGACCGAAGGCATCCGCCAGGTGGCCGAGCACATGGGCGAGCTCTCGCAATCGACCGGCAGCCAGAGCACGGGACTGGCCGAGATCAGCCGCGCCGTGCACCAGATCGACGAGATCACCCAGCACAACGCGCAGATGGTGGGCCACGCGCTGGACCAGGCACGCGCACTGCAGCAGCGCGCGCAGATGCTGTCAGGGGCGGTGTCGCGCTTTCGGCTGCAGCAGGGCACGGCGGAGGAAGCCGTGGCCCTGGTCGAGTCGGCCCTGGGCCTGGCGCGGCGCGGCGTGGCCACCGAGGCACTGCTGGCCGCCGTGAACGACCCCGGCCAGCCCTTCCATGACCGCGATATGTACGTGTTCGCCCTGGCCGCCGACGGCAGCTACCGCGCCTTCGGCGGCAACCCTGCGCGTGTGGGCGTGCGCGTGCAGGAGCTGCCAGGCGTGCGGGGTGAGCAGCTGCTGGCCGACATCATTGCCCAGGCCGAGCGCGGCCCAGGCTGGGTGGAGTACGACTTCAGAAACCCTGCCACGCAACAGGTACAGACCAAGATGTCCTTCGTCTGCAAGCATGGCGGGCTGTACTGGGGTTGCGGGGTCTACAAGAGCCTGGCGCTGGCTGCGTAGGCCTGCCACGGCCTGCGTCGGTGCCTATGGCGGTCTATGACCCCATCTATGGGCATCCATAGGCTTGTACTGGCGGGCGTAGGCGGGTCTCGCTGCCCGCCCGCATCCACTCAATGCCCGTTGGGCGTTGAGGCGCCACCCGCACGCTGGGCGCGTGCGCGGGCCAGGATGGCTGCGATGGTGGCTTGCTTGCTGTCGGTCGCCAGCGGGGGTGCCGGGCAGGGCGTGGAAGGGCTGGCGTCGTCGGCCATTTCCTGCTCCCCCAATGCAAGAGGCATCTGCGTCCGGGCGGCACCCAGGCGCTCGCGCTCCTGTTCACGCTCTCGGCGCAGCACATAGCGCTGGCGCGCATGCTCGGCCTGCTGGGGGCTCCAGGCAGACCAGCCTGTGGCGGGGCCGCTGGCATTGTGCAGTTCGATGCAATCGACCGGACACACGGGAATGCACAGTTCGCAGCCCGTGCAGTGGGCGGCGATCACCGTATGCATGAACTTGTTGGCGCCCAGGATGGCATCCGTGGGGCAGGCCTTGATGCACAGGGTGCAACCGATGCACCATGCCTCGTCGATCACGGCCACGGTGCGCGGGGCTTCCGTGCCGTGCTCGGCGCTCAGTGGGACAGCGGGCCGGCCCGTCAGTGCAGCCAGCCTCTCCACTCCCGCAGCGCCCCCGGGGGGGCACTGGTTGATGCCGGCCTCGCCCGAGGCCACGGCCTGGGCATAGCTGGCGCAGTCGGGGTAGCCGCAACGCGTGCACTGCGTCTGCGGCAGCGCCGCGTCTATGCGTGCTGCCAGATCGTCGCGGGCAAGGATTGCGAAGGCGGACATGGCGTGCCGGGCTTGCTCGGTGCTCAGCCTGCCTGCACCTTGGCACCGCGCTTGCGCGGCTGCTCGGTGGCCGAGGGCGCGTCATCGCTCAGGCTGCTGGTGTGACCTGCCGCGCTGGCGGCCGTGGCGCTTTCGGGCTGGTGGGCACTGATGAACTCGCGCACCTGCGGGTAGACGATCTCTCTCCAGCGCCTGCCGCTGAAAATCCCGTAGTGGCCGGCGCCCGGCACTTCAAGGTGCTTGCGCTGATCGGCCGCGATGCCCGTGCACAGATCGTGCGCTGCGCGCGTCTGGCCCGAGCCGGAGATGTCGTCCAGCTCGCCTTCGACGGTCAGCAGGGCGCTGCCCTTGATGTCCTGCGGGCGCACCAGCTCGGCCTGGCCTTCGGGCGAACGCACTTCCCAGGTGCCATGGACCAGCTTGTAGTCCTGGAACACCGTGGCGATGGTCTCGAGGTAGTAGTCGGCATCCATGTCGAGCACGGCGTTGTACTCGTCATAGAACTTGCGGTGATGCTCGGCGCTGGCGTCGTCACCCTTGATCAGGTCCTTGAAGTAGTCGTAGTGGCTATTGGCGTGGCGGTCCGGATTCATGGCCACGAAGCCCGAGTACTGCAGGAAGCCCGGGTACACGCGGCGGCCTACGCCCGGATAGCCTTCGGGCACGCGGTAGATCACGTTGTTCTCGAACCACTCGAAGCTGCGGTTCTGCGCCAGGTTGTTCACCGAGGTCGGCGAGCGGCGCGCGTCGATGGGGCCGCCCATCATGGTCATGGACAGCGGGGGCGTCTCGCCACGGCTGGCCATCAGCGACACGGCAGCCAGCACCGGCACCGTGGGCTGGCACACGCTGACCACGTGGCACTGGCCGTACTTGCCCTGCAGGTAGCGGATGAACTCCTGCACATAGTTCACGTAGTCGTCGAGGTGGAACTCGCCATCGGCCAGGGGCACCAGGCGGGCGTTCTTCCAGTCGGTGATGTAGACCTTGTGGCCGCCCAGCATGCTTTGCACCGTATCGCGCAGCAGCGTGGCGTAGTGGCCCGACAGCGGCGCCACGATCAGCACCACGGGCTGGCTCAGCATGGTCTGCAGCGTATCGGTGTCGTCGGAGAAGCGCTTGAAGCGGCGCAGCTCGCAAAACGGCTTGTCCACTTCGACGCGCTCGCGGATGGTCACGTCAACGCCGCCCACATCCACACTGTGCAGGTTGAATTCGGGCTTCTCGTAATCCTTGCCAAGGCGGTAGAACAGATCGAACCCGGCGGCCATGCGCTGGGACATCGGACCTTGGCTCAGCAACGAGTGGGGGTTGCTGTAGAGCTTGGCTGCAGCTTGCGCGAAATCGGCAAAGGGCTCGACCATGGCGCGCTGGATTTCGTAGAGCTGATAGAGCATGGATACAAGGGGTTGTTTGGATATGTTGCAGTGCAATATATCAGCAGCAAGCTAAGAAAATTGGTAGTAAAACCCCTTTGATGCTGTCGCGTAAGTGATAGTTTTTACCGATAGGCCTGGGCGAGCGGCCGCCTCAGCCCTGGCCATCCTGCAATGCAGTCCCCCGCGCTAGGCAGCAAGCGCCGCCTCGGCCGGTTTGGTGCGCGCAAGCCGCATCACCTCTGAAGGCGGCAATTGCTTGAGTTGGTGATTGCTCCACACCTGGCGCCAGCGGCGCGCCCCCGCCAGCCCGTTGCGCAACCCCAACATATGCCGCGCGATGGAGTACCAGTGCGTGCCATGCGTGCGCGCCTCGCGCTCCATATACGCCACCATCTGCTCCTCGATGGACTCCCGTGTGTGCTCCACGCTCGCATCGCCGTAGTACAGCGCATCCCACGAGGCCAGCCACCAGGGGTTGTGATAGGCCTCGCGGCCCACCATCACGCCATCGACCTGCTGCAGCAGTTCCTGCACCGTGGCATCGGCCTTGATGCCGCCGTTGATGGCAATGGTCAGTTCCGGAAAATCCTGCTTGAGCCGGGCCACGATCTCGTAGCGCAGCGGCGGGATCTCGCGGTTTTCCTTGGGCGACAGACCCTTGAGCCAGGCATTGCGGGCATGCACGATGAACACGCGGCAGCCCGCATCCGCCACCGTGCCCACGAAATCGCGCACGAACTCGTAGCTCTCGTCCTTGTCGATGCCGATGCGGTGCTTCACCGTGACGGGCACATCCACCACATCCACCATCGCCTTCACGCAATCGGCCACCAACGGCGCCTCGTTCATCAGGCAGGCGCCAAACGCGCCGCGCTGCACCCGCTCGCTGGGGCAGCCGCAATTGAGGTTGATCTCGTCATACCCCCACCGCGCCCCCAGCCGCGCGGCCTGCGCCAGATCGGAAGGCTCGCTGCCGCCGAGCTGTAGCGCCACCGGGTGTTCCTCGGCCTCGAAACGCAGATGCCGCGGCACATCCCCATGCAGCAGAGCGCCCGTCGTCACCATCTCTGTGTAGAGCAAGGTGTGGCGGCTCAGAAGTCGGTGCAGGTAGCGGCAGTGTTTGTCGGTCCAGTCCATCATGGGCGCAACGGACATGCGCCACATGCTGGCAGGTGCTTGATTTTCTACGTTTGTCATTGATCTGATTGGGTTTTTTGCTCTGGCGTCGTTGCCGGATTCTTCGCCATTCAACCCCGTTTTTGCTGATTTTCTCGCTGGCTTTGCTACATCCTTCACCTGTAGCAAAACAGATGGGAGCATCACTTCACGCAAGCGTGCACACGGCTTGCTTGCTCGCTCGCTTGCCTGCACTGCACAGATCCGGCTGATGGAGAACGGCACGTTCGTCCACCGCGAAAGCCAGACCTACCGTCGGAAAGTGCTGGCCAACGAGTGGCTGCTCAGGCGCGAGTACGAAATGGACCAGGGGCACGCTTCCTGCCAGGCTGTGCACAAGAAAATTTCAGTGGGGGAGCCACTGCGGGATTATGTCAGTGCGGCCGAAAACGTGACTGAGTGGGGCCGTAGCAAAAAGGCCGACATCGCGCGCCTGCAGGCCTCTGGTCGTGCCGCCTACAGGTCACCAAGCTCACGGTGCAGGATCTGATGGGCTACACCAAGAAGCGGCGCACGGAAGGCGAGGCCGGCCCCGCCACCGCGCTCAATGACATGGTGTGGCCGCGCCAGGTCATCCTGCATGCTTCGGCCGCGCGCGGCGTCGATGCGCCGCTGCAGGTGCTGCACCGTGCCAAGTCCGAACTGCTGCGCACGCGGGTGATCGCCAAGCCGGCTCAGCGCTCGCGCCGGCTGCTGTCCGAGGAAGAGGCCAGGCTGTTGGAGCACTTCGCCAGCCGCGACGGCCGGGCATCATCCACGGGAAGGGGGAGCGCAGGAAGGCCGACGACCACTACAGCGCCTGGGGCTGCGCCGCCTGCCATTCCTGGCTGGACCAAGGGCCTGCGCCCGCCGCACGCAAGGAAGCCACGTTCATGGCCGCGCATCTGCGCCAGGTCCTGGCATGGCGCGCGCTGGCCTACGCCCCGAACATCGATGCCCGCGACCGAGCCGCTGTGCTGTGGGCGCTGGGCCTGTTCAACGCCACGCCGATTCTGGATTTTTGAAAGAGGACCATCTTGGAAACCAAGGCCGCGCACACGAACCGCGACGACACGCAAAAGAAGAAGGTGGCACCGCTTGAGCTGCATGGACTGGCTGGCTGGCCAGCTGGAGGGCTGGCACGAGGAGGGGGCGCGACACAACAACCCGCGCCCCGCGGGCGTCATCCGCCTGGGCAGTGGCACCGACGTGCTGCTGCGGTTTCTACGCCAGGCACCCGGGCGCTGGTTTTTCCATTCCGAGCTGGTCCTGGCCCTGGGCCGCAGCAAGGGGGAGATCGATTGGGCGCTGCAGTACCTGGTGCGCGAGTGCCAGGTGGAAAGCCGGCTCACGGAGCTGCCGGCGCGCAAGCCAGTGCATCGCTACAGACAGAGAGAAGGATCGACAACATGACCACGACAACGGAACGCCAGCCCCAGGCGGGCGACATCTACGCATGCTGGGAGGCCGCCAGTTAGGTAGTACGCTAAAAGTTGATAGTTTTCAACAAATGAAACAAAACTATCATTTGTTAATTTTTGTTAACTTATCCCTATTTTGTATCTGATGATCATGCCGCTTGGGTGTGCACAGGGGGTTGCATGCTCGCTTGAAAACTTAGGGGCATGACGCCCCGTCGCGGAGATCATCAAATGGTAGGACTTGGTAAGCGTAGCGTTGCTTCGCTGGTTCTGAGCGTAGCGGTGTGTGGATCGGCATGGGGGCAGATGGTCATGCCGCCGGGGAGCAGCATTGATCTTGCTGGAGGCTCTTTCCAGCTTCCTTGCACGGCGGTCATCATGCAGGGCGAGTTGACTTTGGGTACGGGGAGTTTTGACACCGGCTCGTTCGCTTTCGACTCAGGGGCCACGGTTACTGGGACGGGGGGGCAATTGAACGTCAGTGGAGACCTTACGAGCACCGTCCCCTTGAATCTTGGGGCCAGCAGCGTAGTCCTGTCGGACAGCTGTGCGCCCGGTTCTGTCCTTCAGCTGAGTGGCAACATCGTCGTGAAAGATCTCACGCTGATCAGCACCACAGCCACCCCGCCCACCGTCGTCCTGCCGGCGGGCACCAACCTGACGGTTCTTGGAACGCTGACCCTGGGAACTCCTGGTCGGCCGGTCGTGCTGACTTCGTCTGGCCCTGGCACTGCCGTCGTCACGATGGGGCCTGGCGCCACGCTGTCGAATCCCAGCGGTAGCGCCGTACCTGGAAATGTGCAGATCGGGGCACCGGTGGTGACTTCTCCGGCAAGCATTCCCACGCTCAGTACCTATGGGCTGATGTTGATGAGCTTGATGCTTGGTGGCTTGGCTCTTCTTCGCCAACGCCGCGGCCGCACATCCTCCTGAATTGTTCATCCCTTCCCGGCATCCTGGGCCACAGGTTTGGTACAGGGTGCTCAAGTGCTTTTATCCCAACCGCAGTTGAACCATGTTCCGTAAAGAAACCACCATACCTTCTCGCCTGATTTTTGCTTTGTGTCTGAGCGCTGGCTTCCTCGCGCCTGTAGCGCACGCTGCTGATGTCAGCATCACCATGCCTCCAGGCGGCAATTTCATTATCAAAAATTCGGCGGGGGCCGAGCGCCTGCGTGTACAGAACACAGGTGAAGTGGTGGTTCCGGCTTTGCCGGCCGATACGGCCACTGGCAGTCAGCTGCTGTGTGTCGATGGCGTGACGGGACAACTGGTGCATTGCGCTCCAGGCATTGGCGCAGGAGCCACGGGTGCGACGGGGGCAACAGGACCCACGGGCGCCACAGGGGCTGTCGGTCCCGTAGGTCCGACAGGCGCCGGGGTGACGGGAGCCACGGGCTCGACAGGTGTTACTGGATCGACAGGCGTAACAGGTCCTACAGGCGCCACGGGTGTGACGGGAGCCACGGGTCAGACGGGTACCACAGGCGTGACAGGTGCGACAGGTCCGACAGGGGTGACTGGCGCTACTGGTGCCACCGGCCCTACGGGCAGCACTGGTGCGACGGGCCCGCAGGGTCCTCAGGGCATTCAGGGTGTGCAAGGTGTTACCGGCATGACGGGAGCATCAGGAGGTTTGGGAGCGACAGGGCCACAAGGTATCCAGGGCGTTCAAGGCGATACGGGGGCCACGGGCGCGACCGGGCCTGCTGGTCCTGCCGGCGGCGGCGTGACCTTGGTTGATGCCAACAATGTGACCCTGGGTAAGGTGGTGAGCGCGGCGCGGAATAACATCAGCCTTGTGACCAGCACGGGCCACCTGATGGTGATGTCTTGGGATGGGACGCTTCCCAACTCTCAGATCTATTACAAAGGCACGGGCCCTGGCAACTGCTCAGGTGAAGGTTACTTGAATTCAGGCAGTCCCACGACGGCAAGCTCCATCTACGCCAAGACGGTTGTATGGTCGCTTTCGCTGGGCTCATTCATGGTGACCTCGGCGACACCTCAGTCCAACGGAACGGTCCTGGCCGTTATGCCGACAGGTATCACAGGGTTTGACAATTCGAGTTGCGGAACCTCTACCGGGGGCCAGTACGGCTGGCTGCTGCAGCCCGTTACGGCAGCTCAGATTGGCCTTCCCTCGCCGATCGTTGCGCCCTTGAGGCTGCAGTAGGCGCAAAAGCTAGTCTGTGATGGAAGCAGGGCCCGCAAATGCGGGCTTTGTTTTTTGCGCATCGCCAGGACTTCATGTGTGGATCGGCACAGGGCCGGCGTTCAGGGCGATTGTTTTGCTAGTACGCCTGCATGCCCTGCGACAGAGCATCTTCCTCAGGGTTGCGTTGCGTTATGCCGTCCCAAGCCTGTCAGCTTCGGGAGGATGAGCAAGGAACAGAAGCACGCTCCCCAGTGGGAGCGCATCGAGCTGGACTACCGGGCAGGCATCAAGAGCCTTCGGCAGATCGCAGGAGAGCAGGGCATCAGCGAGGGAGCGATCCGCAAGCGCGCGAAGCGTGACGACTGGAGCCGGGACCTGTCGGAGCGCATCCAGGACAAGGCGGAGCAGCTGGTACGCAAGGAGGCGGTACGCAGCGAGGTACGCGCGGAACGCAGTGCGTCCGAACGTGAGGTGGTGGACGCGAACGCGCAGGCTGTGGCCACCATCCGGCTGGCGCACAGGCGGGACATCCAGAGGGCGCGCAAGATCACCAATGCGCTGCTGGATGAGATTGAGCAGATGGCGGACGCGGACACGGTGGGCTACCTGCAGGAGCTGGGCGAGATGTTGCGTTCGCCCGACGACAACGGCATGGATAAGCTGAACGACCTCTACCAGAAGGTCATCAGCCTGCCGGAGCGCTCCAAGACCATGAAGGTGCTGGCCGAGAGCTTGCGCATCGTGGTGGACATGGAGCGCCAGGCCTTCGGCATGAACGACAAGGACGCGGGCAAGGGGCCGAACGGCGGCGGCAACGTGGGCCACTTCGAGCTGCACTTCGTGGATGCGCCGGCACGGGAGAACGATCCGCGAGACGGGGAGGGGGCATGAGTCTGCTGTCCGCAAGCCTGCAGGCCGCGCACTTGGCCGATGAGGAGCCGGACTTCGCAGAGGACTACGAGGTAGACCGCTCGCGCGTTCGGGTCGAGTTCCCCTCGAAGCTGCGCGGCCTGTTCCAGCCCAAGCGCTTCAAGGTCATGTACGGCGGGCGCGGCGGCGCCAAGTCCTGGTCCGTGGCCATGGCCCTGCTGGTGATGGGCAGCAACCGCCCCCTGCGTATCCTGTGCGCGCGCGAGATCCAGAAGTCCATGCGGGACTCGGTGCACCGCCTGCTGTCCGACCAGATCGCGGCGTTGGACCTCCGCAAGTTCTGCCGCAGCGTGCAGGCTAGCGACGCACCGAACAAGCGCGATCAGGTCAAGGCGATCAGTCAGGAGATTGAGGTTTCCATGCATCTGTTGAATCAGGAGGTGCACCTAACGCTGGAAAAAGCGAAAACCCAGCGCCCATGACAACAAAAACGCGAACGAGTTCTTGATCGAAGATTTCAATGCGTTGCATATTGTTTCAGTTGACAATACTTGACACTTTTGGCGCATTACTGTGACTGTGCCGTGCGGTCTTGATGCCCAGCGGAGCTTGTTTGATGACTTTTTCACTTTCGCGATGGCTGGCCGGGGTTGGCTTGGCTTTTCTGCTGTCCTCCAACGCCGCTGCCCAGTGGTCCTATCCACCGGGCAGCTCTCTGGTTGTCCCGCCCGGGGGCGCCGTAGACCTGTCCTGCTCTGCGCTGGACATGCAGGGAACCTTGGATCTGGGCGGCGCGCTGACCGTCGATTCTTCGGCTACGTTCGCAAGTACCGCCGCCATAACCAACAGTGGTGGAACGCTGTCGGTGGGTGGTGACCTGCAGATCAACGGATCGCTGAATGCCGGCAACAACACGATCGAGCTGCGCGACGGCTGCGATCCGGGCAACACCAGCCAGCTAAGCGGCACCTTGGTCGTGCAGAACCTGACCATCAAGAGCAGTACGGGCCGCACCTTTGTGCTGCCTGTCGGGGCAAATATCACCGTGCTCGGTACGCTTACCGTCGAGGGTGTGCCTGGTCAGCCCGTGGTGCTCCAGGCTGCCAGTGGCACAGCGGTCATCAACCTGGGTCCTGGCGCAACGGTGGTGCGTACCAATGCGACGGTTCCGTCCACCGTGCAGATCGGTGCTGGTCCCAGCGTGTCTGCTGCAGCGATTCCCACGCTGAGCGAGTACGGGTTGATGCTCCTTTCTCTGCTCATGGCACTGGCGCTCTGGCGTCAGCGCCGCGCTGCACAACGTTAATCACTCCACATACAGACCATGAAAACCATGAAATTCACGCTGCGCTCTGTCTCTTTCGCTGCGGCCATCGTCTTGAGCGGCGCTGCAATGGCGGCTCCTGGCGGCGCCGACATCACCATCACACCGCCGGCCAATGGTGGATTCGTCATCAAGAACAATGCGGGCAATGCAGAGCGTTTCCGGGTCATGGAAACCGGCGATGTGTACCTGCCCAACCTGCCCAATACAACGGAAGCTGGCAGCGTGGCCTGCTATGACGACGCGACGGGGCGACTTGGCAAATGCGCAGCAGGTGCGATTGTGGGAAGTCCTGGTCCGACAGGAGCAACAGGAGCCACAGGACCAGCCGGCGTCACAGGAGCGACCGGCGCTACTGGACAAGCCGGTCCGACGGGGCCGACCGGTCCGATCGGCCTTGCAGGGCCGACAGGTCAGACAGGCGCCCAAGGCCCCATTGGTGCCACGGGCCTGCAAGGCCCGACAGGAGCCACGGGTGATATTGGCTTGCCTGGTCCCACAGGTCCCACCGGACCAGCAGGGGCTGGAGGAACTACTGCCACCTCAATGGCTGCTCACAATACCTCCGCTCCCGTAATTGCTGTCATTCTCGGCGGAACTAATATCCCCTTGCCAAATGAACAAAGCATTTCGAGTTTTAATTCTGATGGCACTAACACGGTATTTACAATTTTGTCCAGTGGCAGATATAGAATAAAATATTCTATTAAAATAACAAATAGTTTGCCTCTCTCTGCGAGAGTAATAGTTAACGGGGCGCAGGTTTCCTCTCTCACTGAAATTAATAATGCTGGTGTTTCCAAATTTGATGGAGAATCAATATTGAACATGGCTGCTGGAGATACCATGAGCCTCCAGTTCTTTGGAATGCTCGGAGCCGTTACTCTGCAATCTGGTGCCGGAGCTACTTTAATTGCCGAGAAGTTGAGCGATTAGAGTATTGAAATTTCTCATGAAAGCGAATTTTCGGGTTCGCTTTTTTGCGTCCAGGCGCCTTCTATGCCCAAAATCTGTCCAGAGTAGGCTGAAGTATGGTGAAAAGAAATGATTTCGAAAACACCAGACGCGTGGCTATCGTTGCAAGTGTTTGATTGGAAAGGATTTTTCTTTTGTGCCTATTTCGGTGGGTCGGACTTTTAATCCGTTGGTTGCGGCTCCATGAGCAGGTTGTATTTCCAGGCGGGTCTATGCTCCTTTCTTTTCAAAGGCTTCCGGGCTTGGTTGGTCCCCCTTATCGGTCGGTACATGCAGACACCCGGATCTACGCACCATTAGAAGCGCAACTGAGCCAGCGATGCTGCAAAGTTGCTACGGAGGGTCACGGGCATACATCTAAGTTACTGTCAGATAATGATTTTCTTCAAGAATCAATCCAGTCCATCATGGGCACCACGGACATGCGCCACATGCTGGCCGGTGCTTGATTTTCTACATTTGTCATTGATCTGATTGGGTTTTTTGCTCTGGCGTCGTTGCCTGATTCTTCGCCATCCAACCCCGTTTTCCTTTTTGTTCAACTCTGAGCACTCAATGGGAATGGTCACCGCACACAAGCGGGCAGGCGGCTCGCTGGCTGACCGCCAGGCCTCCAAGCCCACGGTCCAGTTCGGAAGGTCAATCTCCAAAGAAAAAGCCCCTGGCGCGCACGCACCCCGGGGGCTTGAGGCGCCGCCTAGACTTGGCGCGCACCTCCTTGCTTGGTGTATCGGCTGCACGCCGCCTAACTTTTGGCCTTTTCGATCAGGAATTGCCTGTCGTTCTTGCCGTTGATCCAGTTCGGCGGCTTGCTGCGGCCGATCCGGGTAGCACCTGTCTCGGGGGGGGCGCGGAATCTGGGCATCGCCACGAAGCTCTTCGCCTTGGAGCCGCTGGCAGGGAACACGTTCTGCTCGGTCAACTGGCATTCCTGAACCAGGGCGCGAACCTCTTCCACCGAACCGGCTTTTTCTGTTTTCATCGTTTCCGCGATGCGTGCATCCGGCTCGGCCTTCCAAGCGAGTGGCATCACTGACGCAAAAATCATCTATTGGGCGAGGCTGGTTGTTGTAACTGTGTGTAAATGGATGAGAAGATTCAAATGAATTTGATCTTCAATTGCGTGATGCTAGTAAATAATTACTATCTTCACCAATGCCTTTCGATGTCATATTCTTGAGACTCATTGATCGATGCATCGAATAATGCAATTGGAGGCATGCCAAATGAATGCTGAAGAGAAACAAGAATCATTTGCACGGCAATCGCGGTTGCAGGCATTGTTGATTGACCCGGAGGTAGAGGACGTTGCAGGGTTAAACCTGTTGCTTGGTCAGGCTGGATATGATCTGCGGATGGCAGCAAGCTCGCCAGAAGCATTAGCGGAGTTTTCTGGTGGACGGATCGACTTGTTGATATGCAATACGCATGTACTTGACAAGGATGGCGGACAGTGGTTGGAGAGCATTGTTGGACAGTTCCCTGACCTGTTTGTGATTTTTCTTTCGGAATACGGCAGAACTGTGATTCCGAAAGGCATTGGTCGTTTGATGGGTTTGTACCGTCACATAGTAAAACCTTGGAATAGTGAGCAATTTTTGGATGCTATTGATCAATTAAACGATCAGAAAATCACACGCCATGAGAATATTCGTCTGGATCAGAAAAATAAAGCGCTGACGAAGGAGCTGGCAGAATTAAATGCAACTGTTGAGCTTACTGCCCATGAGCATGACGACGAACTGTTGGAGGCGCATAGGAAGCTTAAGAAGAATTTCGTTGCAGCTATTCGGATGTTTTCCAATCTTCTTGAGTGGCGGGGCGGGCTGCTTGCAGGGCACTCTAGACGCGTTGCGGACCTGACCCGTCGAACCGCAAATATCATGCAGCTAAGCGAAGAAGATCAGCAGAATTCTTTTGTTGCTGCGCTCATTCATGATATTGCCCATATTACTCTTGCCGATGGGATGTTGAACAAGCCCGTCCCAAGCTTGAGTCATGAAGAGCTGGAAAAATATAGGAATCACAGCAGCTTGGGAGAACAGTTGCTTCTGCCGATAGACGATGCGCACCCGGTCGCTACTCTCGTCAGGTCCCACCATGAGCGATTCGACGGGGCAGGTTTCCCTGATGGCCTGAAAGGGAAGGATATTCCAATAGGAGCTCGGATAATAGCGGTTGCTGATTTTTACGATGACCTGATGATAGGGCATTTAAGCAGCAAGCCCCTAAATTGTGCAGAGGCAAGAACCCTCATTTCGCATGGCAGAGGAACACAATTTGATCCAGAGGTTGTCGATGCTTTCTTGCAGATTTTGATACAGGCAACCCCCGTTGCCGACCCAGCCCCACTTTATGTTCCCTGTTCGGAGCTCCGGCCAGGAATGATTTTGGCTCAAGACTTCGTATCGAGGGAAGGGTTGGTATTGCTTACGGCAGGTCGAGTTTTGACGACAGACTTGATACGCAGAATGCAATTGCGTGTTGATCTTGGCCGGAAGTTGCCGATTCGTGCCATGGCCTCGGCTGTTTGATGATTTTTGAGATTTTGTAATTGTTTTGGTATGGGTTTGATCAAGTTGTTAATGGTTTTTGCTCTCTGCTTGTCTTGAAGAACTTCAGCAGAATTTCACCGTTGGATGTAATCGCTTGTTTTTCTGATATGTCAGCTATATGTGAAGGCGGTACTTCTGTGGAATATAGCTTGCTGTTGCTTATTCTGTATAAAATTCTCTTGTCTCCGACTATGAATTCATCTCCTTCAATCAGTCCTATATACCGGCCATTTTTGGTATAGGCTTTCCACCATCCGCCTTCTATCATTTTATGCCTCGCGATACTATGGTTTATTGTTGACGCCCAACACGTCAATGCTTAAGGGTGAAATGCTAATCTGAGAGTCGTCCGATTTTGCAATCGATGCAAAATTTGACAAAGTAATTGATTTTGATAATCCATTATCAGATTCTCATCGAACGAGAGTGACATTCACATATGTGAGCGGTTTGGTGGGTAACTATTGATCAAAGTATTCACAAGCCCTGCGTGCTCCGCATCGGGAGCCATTTTTTTCTTCACACGCTGCGTGCGTTCAAAAAAAGAGGACCCTGGTTCCCCGGGTCAAGCCATGGCTGCTGGCGGCAGGGAGTCCTGCGTGATTTACCCGCCCACGCCCTTGCCCAGCGACAGTATTTCGCTCGCATGGACGATGGCCTGGGCAATCTCCTCCACCGAGCTTCGCCGGCTCATGGCCTGGGCGCGGATCATTTCGTAGGCCTGGTCTTCGTTGATCTGGTGGGTTTGCATGAGGATGGCCTTGGCTTCGGCCACGCGGCGCTGGCCCAGCAGCTTGGCCTGGAGCTTGGCGATGCGCTGCTGCTGCTGGCGTGATTCCTTGTGGTTTCTGCGCGCCAGCACCAATGTGGACAGCAGGCCGAAGGAGCGGATGGGCGAGGGCAGGATGGCTTGCACCTGCAGCTCCAGCACGGCGGAGACGATGGTGGGGTTCTCGTAGTTGACCACGGCGATGGCGGTGGGCGGGCTCTCTCCCTCGCCCTGGGTCCAGGCGTGGTTCAACTGCAGGTGATCGGGGCGCACTGCCAGGAAGACCACGTCCGTGCCCTCGGGCAGGCTGGGCTGGGGCGGCCAGATGGCCTGGACCTGGCAGCCTATGCGCTGCAGTTGCTGGGCCAGCAGGCGGCCGTCCGCGTCGTCGGGGTGGACGACGGCAATGCGCAGCTGGCGCAGTTCCTTCAGTTGGGGCGAGGTGGCACGCAGCAGCGGTTTTCTTTCCAGCAGCTGCCGGCCTGTGGCAGCGCTGCCGGTGTCCTTGTTCGGAGCGGCATCCACGCTCAGGTCTCCAGGGCACCGAGGCTGGCGGTCCAGTCGCCCAGGGAGTGGGTGACCAGATAGGGGTCGGGCGAGACGGCCCGGGTGGCCTGGCGCACGATGGTGAAGCCGCCCTGCGCATTGGCGCGGCCCACGCGCGGGTGCAGCCAGGTGTGGTGGTTGTCGGGGTCCAGCCTGATACGGCCCTGGGGCGCGTCGAATTCGCTGCCCAGCAGATGGGGCAGCAGCTCGCCTATGCGGTCACTGCCGGCCTGGCGGAAGGCGTTGGCGAACAGGTGCATCTGAAAGTAGGCGGCCTCCCAGCACAGGTTGGGCCGGCAGTCGTCGCCCAGGCGCTGGCGCAGCCGGGCCAGGCAGCGCGCGTTGGCCGGTGAATCGATGGACTGGAAGTAGGGCGCGGCCGTGAAATGTCCGCTGGCCACGTCGGCGCCCATCTGGGCAATCTCGGCCTCGGAGGTGGTGAGGCTGGCAATCGGCATGGTCTGCGGATTGAAGCCCGCATCGGCATAGGCGCGGTAGAGGCTGGCCGTGGAATCGCCGACCACGGTGGAGAAGATGAAGTCCGGCTGCCTGGCGCGGATGTCCTGCATGATGGCCGCGTAGTCGCGCTCGGTGGCGTCCAGAGGCAGGTAGTGTTCACCGAGCTTGTCGCTGCCCGGGTGCTGCATGACCAGCTCGCCCATGATGCGGTTGGACTCGTAGGGGTAGATGTAGTCAGAGCCGATGAGGTAGACCCGCGCGCCGAAGCTGCTGGTCATGTAGTCGGCCAGTTGCACGCTGTTCTGGTTGGGCGCGGCGCCCGTGTAGATGACATTGCCCGAGAACTCGAAGCCCTCGTAGAGCGTGGGATAGAACAGCAGCTTGTTCCATTTCTCGACGATGGGGATGACGGCCTTGCGGCTGCTGGACATGTAGCAGCCGAAGATGACGTTGATGCCGTCGCGCACGATGAGTTGCTCGGCCAGGGCCGCATAGCGGGCCGGCGTGGAAGCCGGGTCGTAGCGCACGGCGACCAGTTCACGCCCCAGCAGGCCGCCCGCCTCGTTGATTTCGTCGATGGCCAGCTGCGCGCCCTGCAGCTGGGACTGGCCTATGGTCGATGTGGTGCCGGTGGCCGAGTAAAGAATGCCGACTCTGACGGGGTCGTTCATGGGTTCCTTCTGTGCCAGGTACTGGCTTGCGTTCTTTGCATGCGCTTCAGGTTAATCGAGATTGGCGTGGTCGGTGGCCGTGGTCAGCGGCCGGCTGCGAGCCTTGCGCCCATCTGGGACAGCCGCCTTGGCAGATGCCGCGCGTCGTCGGCAATGCCGTAGTTGCGCCCGCCAAAGATATGGCGCACATAGCCGTCTGCCTGGCTGTCCACGGCCAGGCAACTGATGCGTATGCCTGCGGCGCGGGCCTGCTGCACGGCATGGCGCGCGTCTTCGATCAGGTAGCGATCGTCATGCACGTCGATGTCGGCGGGTGCTCCGTCGGTGATCACCAGCAGATGGCGCTGGCCAGCAGGCTCGGCAGCCAGCAGGCTGCTGGCGTGGCGCAGGGCTGCGCCCAGGCGGGTGGAATGGCGGCCCTGCAGTGCCTGCAACCGGGTGGCCGCTGCTGCGGCAAAGGGTTGGCCGAAGTCCAGCAGGCGCAGGTAGCGGACTTCGGCGCGCGTGTTGGACGAGAAGGCGTGGATGGCCAGGCGGTCCACGCCGGTCCTGTGGCCTGCGCGCGATTCGGCCAGCATGAGGGCCGCCTGTTTCTCCAGCTCCAGCAGGCTGGCGCCGTGGGGGCCGGGCGTGTTGACCGATTCGGAAGCGTCCATCAGCACGAGCACGCTGGTGGGGCGCGGGCCTTTGCCGGCCCGCATGAAAAGGCGAGGTTCCGGTCGCAGGTTCAGGCGGCGGTCCACCTGGACCTCGATGGCGGCATTGAAGTCCAGGTCATCTCCTTCCCACTGGCGGCGCAGGCGCTGGCGCCGGTCCAGCTGGCGTGCGGGCGGCAGCGGCAGGGGCGGCAGTGTCTGTCTGCCGGCCTGGGAGCCTTTCCCGGCCAAAGCCTCGGCCTGCCATGCGGGCAGGGTGTCGATGACGGTGCACCAGTCCGTCTTCAGGCGCTCCGACCTGCGGTCCCATTCGGGATAGCTGTGGCGCGACAGCTCCAGCCCTGGGTTCAGCTCCAGCGACTGGCCTTCCTGGGCATCGGACTGCTGTCCTGCGCCGGCCGATGGAGGCGGAGCCGAGCGCGCAGCGGTCTGCTGCAGCGCGAGTGTGTCTTCCTCGCCCTGAGGCGACTCCGGATGCTGCCAGAGATAGCTGTTGTCATCACGGTAGATGCTGGGCACGGCATGGTGCTGCGGGTCCATGCGCACGCGCATCTGTCCCAGGTCGTTGGCCAGGATGGAGGCAATGGCCCGGAATGCGGCGTAGTCCTCCAGCCCGTGGCGCGTGGCGGTGTCCTCGAACAGGTCGCGGGCCTTGTGGATCCAGTGGTTGCCGTCCATGCGCTCTGGCCACAGCAGCATGCGGTCCAGCCGGGCCATGAAGGCGGCAAAGCCCAGGTCGGATGGGTCGGGCTCGGGCGCGATGCAGGCCTCGAACCAGCGGCGCACGCCGGGGTGCTGCAGGCACAGCAGCCGCTCCACGCGCGCATCTTCCAGCGCGGCCACCACGGCCTGGCCCATGGGCTTGAGGGCGCTGCTGTCCTGGCGGGCGGGTGAAAAGCGCAGATGGGCTGCGGCATGGGCCATCGTTGCTGCGTGCAGGTGTGCCTGAATGGGCAAGTTGGCGGGAATCAGCAGCCGGGCAGGCTGGCTGATCAGCACGGCGCGCGGCGGCAGGGCGTGGGCCTGGCCCGGCGCCGGGGCACTGGCCGGCACCCTGGCCAGCGCCTGCACGGCGACAGGCTGGCGCGCCAGGCCGCTGGCCAGCAGACCCAGCGTGTGCAGCAGGCGGGACTCTTCGGGCAAGGCAACGGAGACGATGGCCATGGCGTGCGGCCCTCAGGCGCCGAACTCGGCCTCGACCAGCTGGCGCAGCGCGGCGGCAGTGTCGGGGTCGTCGGTCAGGGCGCTGGTGATGGTCATGTCGCAGCTGTCGTGCACCGAGACGCCGTCGCGCATCAGCAGGCCTGCGTAGATCAGCATGCGGGTGGAGGCGCCTTCGTCCAGGCCCCGGTGGCGCAGTTCGCGCGTGCTGCGCGCCAGGCTGACCAGGCTGCGAGCGGTGGCCAGGGCAATGCCGGTCTCGTGGGCCACGATGTCCGCCTCGATCTCGGGCGCCGGGTAGTCGAAGTCCAGCGCCGCGAAGCGCTGGCGGGTCGATGGCTTCATGTCCTTGGCGCTGCTCTGGTAGCCGGGGTTGTAGGAAACCACCAGTTGGAAGTCGGGGTGCGCGTGGACCACCTCGCCCTTCTTGTCCAGCGGCAGGGCGCGGCGCGCGTCGGTCAGCGGGTGGATGACGACGGTGGTGTCCTGGCGGGCCTCCACCACTTCGTCCAGGTAGCAGATGCCGCCATGGCGCACGGCCAGGGTCAGCGGGCCGTCGTGCCAGGCCGTGCCGTCGGCATCCAGCAGGTAGCGGCCCACCAGGTCGGAGGCCGTCATGTCCTCGTTGCAGGCCAGCGTGACCAGGGGGCGCTTGAGCGCCCACGCCATGTACTCCACAAAGCGCGTCTTGCCGCAGCCCGTGGGGCCCTTGAGGACGAGCGGCATGCGGTGCTGGTAGGCCTGGCGGTAGAGCTGCACTTCGCGGCCCGAGGGTCGGTAGAAGGGCTCTTCCTCGATGCGGTAGGCCGCCAGCGGGTCGGCGGCCTGGTTGGCAGGAGCGTGCAGCGGGCCTGTGGTTGTTGTCGTGCTCATCTTCACTCTTCACCTTTCCGTATTCATGGGCGGGCCTGCCCCCAGGCCTGCAGGCTCGGAGGCAGGACGCTGTCAGCGGTGCTTGGGCGCCTCGTGCGGAATGCCTTCGATGGGGCATTCGGGCGTGCCCACGGTGGTGCGTGTGAAGGACTCCACCATCTCGCGCGTGCCCTCGGGATCGTTGACCCACTGGCTGTAGAAGTTGTAGGGGCAGGCGGCCACGCCCTTGTCCCCGTCGCCGGAGTTGATGGTGCCGGTGTAGCCGCGGTGCACCAGCTTGAACAGATGGTTCTGCGACTGGCCGTTCTTGCGCGCATCGCGGATCAGGTGCTTGGACAACTCGGCGTACTGGATGCCCATTTCCTCCTCGCCGGTCTCGCCCAGGGTGCGGCCGTCGAAGCCGATGATGGCCGAGTGCCCGAAGTACGAGTACACGCCGTCGAAGCCCGCCGCATTGGCCACGGCCACGTAGCAGTTGTTCATGAAGGCCATGGCCTTGGAGACCATGATCTGCTGCTCCTTGGCCGGGTACATGTAGCCCTGGCAGCGCACGACGAGCTCGGCGCCGCGCATGGCGCAGTCGCGCCAGATCTCGGGGTAGTTGCCGTCGTCGCAGATGATGAGGCTGATCTTCAGGCCCTTGGGGCCTTCGCTCACATAGGTGCAGTCGCCCGGGTACCAGCCCTCGATGGGCACCCAGGGCATGATCTTGCGGTACTTCTGCACGATCTCGCCCTGGTTGTTCATGAGGATCAGGGTGTTGTAGGGCGCCTTGTTGGGGTGCTCCTCATGGCGCTCGCCCGTCAGCGAGAACACGCCCCAGACGTTGGCCCTGCGGCAGGCGTCGGCGAAGATCTCGGTCTCTTCCCCCGGGATGGCGCTGGCCGTGTCGTACATCTCCTTGGCGTCGTACATGATGCCGTGCGTGGAGTACTCGGGGAAGATTACCAGGTCCATGCCCGGCAGGCCGCGCTTCATGCCCACCAGCATGTCGGCGATCTTGCGGCAGTTGTCCAGCACCTCGGCCTTGGTGTGCAGGCGTGGCATCTTGTAGTTGACCACTGCCACGCCGACGCAATCGTTGCTGCTGGAAATATCTCCGTGTCTCATGCTGCTGCTCCTGAAGGGGTTGAGGGGGCGGCGTGCGGCATCGCCCCCTTCGATTCCCGGCCAACAAAAAAAGGCCCGAACCGCTCCGGGTCAGGGAGCGGTTCGGGCCTTGTTGCCCGACATCTGCGCTGGCAGCTTTGGCAGCGGATGTCGTCTTGTCGGTAATGGGGGAATGAATCGGGGCGATGCCTTATCGCCGTGCATGCATTGTTGCCATGCACCCGCCCCGCGCATATACGTCATATGCCGGTTGTGGCGGGCGCGATGCCGTGGTATTTCCCGCGCGCGCTCTGCGCCCTGGTCCCTCAGAAGGATCCGAACATGGTGCCGAGCGTGATCACCAGCACCAGGGCCAGCAGTGGCGCGCCAATGGTCATGATGGCGATGTTGCCGTACGACTGGCGGTGCGTGAGGCCGCAGATGGACAGCAGCGTGATGATGGCGCCGCTGTGCGGCAGGGTGTCGAAGCAGCCGGCCGCCATCACGGCCACGCGGTGCAGCAGCTCGGGGCTGATGCCCAGCTGGGCAGCCATGGCCAGGTAGTCCTTGCCCAGCGTGGACAGTGCAATCGACAGGCCGCCCGACGACGACCCTGTGATGCCGGCCAGCACGTTCATGGCCACGGCCTCGGAGATCAGCGGGTTGTGGGGTGCGACGTTGAGCACGGCCTCGCGGATGATGGCAAAGCCCGCCAGCCCTGCGATGACCGCGCCGTAGCCCACTTCCGAGGCGGTGTTGAAGATGGGCAGCATGGAGCCCAGCACGCCCTTGTTCACCGACTCCTTGAGATTGCGCCAGCGGCCCAGGCCCAGCAGCACCAGTGCGGCGCAGGCCACGGCCAGGGCCATGATCAGCGCCCACAGGCCCGTCTGCTTGGCCGGGTCCACGGCAGGAAAGCGTTCCTTCAGAAAGCCGAAATCCATCTGCGGGAACACGCCGTAGGTGAGCAGCGCATTGACCGCGATCACCAGCACCAGCGGCAGCAGGGCCAGCAGCAGCGGCAGGTCCCGGCGGCTGTGCAGGGCGGGATCGCTTTCTTCATGCAGGCCCTGCTCGACGGCATCGTCATGGTCGCCGTAGCCTTCGCCGGCCACACGTGCCTTGGCCGCGCGCGACTGCAGCCACCACAGGCCCAGGGCCAGCATGGTCATGCCGCCGATGATGCCCAGGCCCGGCGCCGCAAACACATTGGTGCCGTAGTAGGGAATGGGAATGGCGTTCTGGATGGACGGCGTGCCCGGTAGCGCCGTCATGGTGAAGGTGAACGAGCCCAGCGCGATGGTGGGCGGTATCAGCCGCTTGGGCACATGGGCCGCGCGGAACAGAGACTTGGCAATCGGGTAGATGGCAAAGGCCACCACGAACAGCGACACGCCGCCATAGGTGAGCACGGCGCAGGCCAGCACCACCGTGAGGATGGCGTGCTTCTCGCCCAGCACGCGCATGATCCAGTGCGATATCGCGGTGGCCGCGCCCGAGTCCGCCATCAACTGGCCGAACAGCGCGCCCAGCAGGAACACGGGGAAGAACTGCAGCATGTAGTTGCCCAGGGCGCCCATGAAGGTGCTGGTGTACAGCGGCAGCATGTGGCCCAGGTCGCCGGACAGCAGCACGGCCACGGCGGCCATCAGGGGGGCCAGCAGCAGCACGGAGATGCCTCGGTAGGCCAGGAACATCAGTCCCGCCAGTGAAATCACGATTGCCAGGGTACTCAAATCGTCTCCAGTCCAGTAGTTCTAGTCAAAAAGACAGAATAAATGCGGATGGGTGACAATTTGGCGTAATTGGCGTGCTTTGTAGATGATTTGGCGCAATATATCGCCACGTTTACCCGGCCTGTGCACCGCTGCGCGATTGCAGCCGCAGTCTCAGGGGCGTGGATGGCCGCAGCGTGACCTGCAGCACAGGGCGGGGCGCGCCGGCGCCTTCGGGCACGCTCAGCCGCAGGCGCTGCAGCACCATGGCTGCCACCACCGTCATCTCCGTGCTGGCCAGGTGCTGGCCCAGGCATACGCGCGGGCCGGTGCCAAAGGGCATCCAGCTGCCGCGCGGTGCGGCAGGGGCTCCGTCCCTGTCGGCATCGGCGAAACGCTGCGGCTGAAAGGCATCGGGTTGCGGGAACCAGCGCGCATCGCGTTGCATAAGGCCGGGCGCAATCATGAACAGGGTTCGCGTGGGCAGGCGCCACGGGCCCAGCTGCACAGGCAGTGTGCAACGCCGGCTGATGAGCACGGGCGCGGCCGGGTACAGGCGCATGGCTTCCTGAAGGCTCCAGCCCAACTGGCGCAGCGCCGGCAGGTCCTGCGCCGTGGGCGTGCGGCCCTGCAGCTGTTCCTGGATCTCGTCGGCCACCTGCTGCTGCGCCTCGGGATGGGTGGCCATGCACCAGGACCACCAGGTCAGGCTGCTGGCCACGGTTTCGTGACCTGCCAGAAAGGCCGTCATGCACTCATCGCGCACGGCCTGCAGTGTCCAGGCCTGGGCGTCGCCCCGGTGCAGGCGCAGCAGGCGGCTGAGCAGATCCTCGGGCCAGTCTGCATCGGCCTGCGCCAGCCGGAGCCGGACCTGCCGGTCGATGAAGCCGCGCAGCCAGGCAAGCGCCCGGCGCTTGCGGCGCTTCCAGGGCATGGCATCGGGCCAGCGCAGGGGCCAGTAGAACTCACTGTTGGCGGCATGGCTGACTTCGCGGATGGCCTGCTCCGCGGAGCGCGCATCCTCGCCGATGGCGCCGGAGAACATCAGCCGCATGATCACATCCATGGCCAGGGCGGTCAGCGCCTGTTCCATGGGAAAGTCCTCGGACTGCTGCGGCCAGGCCTGGAGCGCGGCCTGCGCGGCTGCGGCCAGGGCCGGTATCTGGGCCTGCACGGCCTTGGGGGAGAAGGCCGGCAACAGGGCCTGCCGCTTGCTGCGCCAGGGCTGGCCTTCGCTGACCAGCACGCTGTGGCCGTGCAGTTGGGCAAAGACCGAGATGCCGTGCTCCCAGCGCACCAGCGCGTCGTGCTGGCCGACCAGCAGCTCGCGCACCAGTTCGGGATCCGTGACGACGACCTGGTGCTCTGGCCAGATGCGCAGATGGATGGCATCGCCGTGCTCGCCGCGCCATTGCGCCAGCGTACCCAGCAGGTCGCGCGACATGCGGCGCAGCAGGCCCCAGCCCATGAGCCCCGGTGCCGGGCCGGGTGGCCAGGCCGTGGAGGCCGTCTGCTCGGGTTGCTCGGGTTGCGCCGGTTGCGCGGGTTGCGTGGCGAAGGGGCAGGAGGCCGCGTTCGACGGCGCCGGTGTGCAGGTATCTTGCGTGGGATTCGGGCGGTTCATGTTCCCATGCTCGCTGGTCACGCCGCCCCTGGTCTTGAACGAAAGCGTCACGGGATCGGCGGGCGGCAAGGCCTACACTGCGCCTCCATGGATGCCGTCGTGATGCCCGAAGCCGCAATCGAAGCCCGTACGCCCAGTGCCTTTGCTGCCTGTCCGCCCCCGCATGCCAGGGCCGCGCGCTGGGCAGGCCAGGGGCGGCAGCCGCACTCCATGCTGTATCCCGCGCCAGCGGGGCTGCATGGTGCGGTGGTGGCCGTCGTCTGCCGCGATACGCGGGGCGTGGTCCTGGACGATGCGCAGCGGCTGTCGCATTTTCCCGCCACCCCCATGGTCTGCCTGTCCTGGTACCAGGACATGGCCGCAGGCCTGGTGGGCGTGCACGGCTGCGAGCCCTTTGAGGCATCCGTCATGCTCTCGGGCAGCCAGACCGCGCCCACGGCCAGCTGGGCCAGCGGGCCGGGCCGTGGCGGCATGGTCTGCCTGCACCTGGATGCCGCGCTGCAGCTGTTCGGCCCTGGCGTGCTGGAGGCGCAGGATGGCTTTGTCGCGGCATCCGGGGTGCTGGGGCCGTCCTGGTCCGCGCTGTGCCAGGCCCTGCTGCATGCGCAGGACGATGCCGGCACCCTGGACGCGTTGCAGCGCCACTTGGCGCCGCGCTGGCGCGAGGTCCGGGGGAGCGCCCTGCAGGTGCTGCCCTCATTGCGCGAGCATGGGCGCCACTGGGTGGCCTGGCTGGGGATGCAGGCGCTGCAATGGCAAAGAACGCTGGGCGCGCGCCAGGTGGAGCGGCGCATCAAGCAGTTCAGCGGCCGCTCCCTGCGGCAGTGGCAGGGCATGGTGCGCACGGAAAGCCTGTTCCATGCGGCGCGGCGCCACCATGAACAGGGACAGGCGCTGGACTGGGCCGCGCTGGCGCTGGACGAGGGCTTCTCCGACCAGGCCCATATGTGCCGCGCCGTGCGCCAGATCACGGGGTTTTCGCCGGGGGAGTTTGCGCGGCGCTTCGAGCACGATGAATCGTTCTGGATGTATCGGCTCTGGGTTTGACCCGGGGGTCTGCTCCGCTTGCGTGTCCGTCACGCTACAGCATTTTTTGCATGGTAGAAAACGCGGGGGCTGCAAGCCGTTTCCCTGTGAAAACAGGTCCTGAATGCCGCTGTAAAACCCTAAGTCTTCTACAAGACTTAAAAAATATGGCGGGTTCCGCTTAGAATTTTGTATTGTGGGATCGCATTGCAGAAAACGCCGGGGCAGCATGCTGGCGCGACGGGGCATTGCGTGACGGTCCTACTGCCTCAGGCTGCACCGGCCCCGTTTCCCCTAGCGGATGCCCGGTTCGACGGCCTGCGGCGCGACCCCTACCTTTTCACTACCTGAGACAAGAGATGAGCACGCAGCAACCCACCATCATCTACACCCTGACCGATGAGGCTCCGCGCCTTGCCACCAGTGCCTTCCTGCCTGTGGTGCGCGCCTTTGCCGCACCCGTCGGCGTGAATGTCGAGACCGCCGACATCTCCGTGGCCCACCGCATCCTGGGTGAGTTCTCCGAATTCCTGGCCGAAGACCAGCGCGTGGCCCACACCTTGTCCGAGCTCGGCAAGAAGACGCTGGAGCCCGATGTCAACATCATCAAGCTGCCCAACATCAGCGCCTCGGTGGCCCAGCTGACGGCTGCCATCAAGGAGCTGCAGGGCAAGGGCTACGCACTGCCCGACTATCCCGAGAATCCGACCAACGACCAGGAAAAGGACATCAAGGCACGCTACGGCAAGTGCCTGGGCTCGGCCGTGAACCCCGTGCTGCGCGAGGGCAACTCCGACCGCCGCGCTCCTGCCGCCGTCAAGAACTACGCCAAGAAGCACCCCCACTCCATGGGCGAGTGGAAGCAGTGGTCGCAAACCCATGTCTCGCACATGGAGCACGGCGACTTCTACCACGGCGAAAAGTCGATCACGCTGGACGCCGCACGCGACGTCAAGATGGAGCTGACCACCAAGAGCGGCAAGACCGTGGTGCTCAAGTCCAAGGTGGCCTTGAAGGCTGGCGAGATCATCGACTCCATGTTCATGAGCAAGAAGGCGCTGTGCGACTTCTATGAAAAGGAACTGGACGACTGCCGCGACGCCGGCATCCTGTTCTCGCTGCACGTCAAGGCCACGATGATGAAGGTCTCGCACCCCATCGTGTTCGGCCACTGCGTGAGGATCTACTACAAGGAAGCCTTCGAGAAGCACGGCAAGCTGTTCGACGAGCTGGGCGTGAACGTCAACAACGGCATGTCCACGCTGTACGAGAAGATCGAGACGCTGCCCGCCTCGCTGCGCGAAGAGATCATCCGTGACCTGCACGCCTGCCAGGAACACCGTCCCGCGCTGGCCATGGTGGACTCGGCCAAGGGCATCACCAACTTCCACTCGCCCAACGACGTGATCGTTGACGCGTCCATGCCCGCCATGATCCGCCAGGGCGGCAAGATGTGGGGCGCCGACGGCAAGCCCTATGACTGCAAGGCCGTGATGCCTGAGTCCACCTTTGCCCGCATCTACCAGGAGATGATCAACTTCTGCAAGTGGCACGGCAACTTCGACCCCAAGACCATGGGCACCGTGCCCAACGTGGGCCTGATGGCGCAAAAGGCCGAAGAGTACGGCTCGCACGACAAGACCTTCGAGATCGAGGAAGACGGCGTTGCCAACATCGTCGATCTGGCCACCGGCGAAGTGCTGATGAGCCAGAACGTGGAGCAGGGCGACATCTGGCGCATGTGCCAGGTCAAGGACGCTCCCATCCGCGACTGGGTCAAGCTGGCCGTCACGCGTGCCCGCAACTCCGGCATGCCTGCCGTGTTCTGGCTGGACCCCTATCGTCCGCACGAGGCCGAGCTGATCAAGAAGGTCAACACCTACCTCAAGGACTACGACACCACGGGCTTGGAAATCCACATCCTGTCTCAGGTCCGCGCCATGCGCTACACGCTGGAGCGCGTGGCCCGCGGCCTGGACACCATCTCGGTGACCGGCAACATCCTGCGCGACTACCTGACCGACCTGTTCCCCATCATGGAACTGGGCACCTCGGCCAAGATGCTGTCCATCGTGCCCCTGATGGCCGGCGGCGGCATGTACGAAACGGGTGCTGGCGGCTCGGCTCCCAAGCACGTGCAGCAGCTGGTGGAGGAAAACCACCTGCGCTGGGATTCGCTGGGCGAGTTCCTGGCACTGGCCGTGTCGCTGGAAGACCTGGGCATCAAGAACGGCAACGCCCGCGCCAAGCTGCTGGCCAAGACCCTGGATGAAGCCACGGGCAAGCTGCTGGACGAAGACAAGTCGCCTTCGCGCCGCACCGGCGAGCTGGACAACCGTGGCAGCCAGTTCTACATCGCCCTGTACTGGGCACAGGCCCTGGCGGCGCAGACGGAAGATGCCGAACTGGCCTCCAAGTTCGCTTCGCTGGCCAAGCAACTGGCCGACAACGAGTCCAAGATCATCGAAGAGCTGCGCGCCGTGCAGGGCAAGGCCGTGGACATCGGTGGCTACTACATGCCCGACGTGGCCAAGATGGATGCCGTGATGCGCCCCAGCGCCACGTTCAACGCAGCCATCGACGCGCTGCTGTAAGCCGCTGTGCCGGGGCCTGGCCCCGACAGGCTTCAGCCATGACCGGCCGACCCGCAAGGGCGGCCGGTTTTTTCATGCCTGCAACGGCAGGAAAGAAAACCGCAGGCGAAAAAAAACCGGCCCAGAGAGCCGGTTTTTGGAAGCTGCGCCGTGATCAGTAGCGACCGCCGCCGTGGCCGCCATTGCCATAGCCGACGTCCGAACGCTTGCCGGCGTAACCCTGCGGGCTGTAGCCACCGGAGCTGCGGCCTTCTTCACGGGGACGGGCCAGGTTCACGACGATCGAGCGTCCGTCCACGGACATGCCGTGCAGGCCGGTGATGGCGGCCTGGGCCACTTCGGCAGAAGCCATTTCCACAAAGCCGAAGCCCTTGGAGCGGCCGGTTTCGCGGTCCATCATGACCTTGGCGGAGGCCACGTTGCCGAACTCGGCAAAGTTGCTTTCCAGGCTGGAGTCGGTCACGGAGTAGGGCAGATTGCCCACGTAGATTTTGGTGGTCATAGGAAAACCTCTTCGATTGGATGTGCGCAAAAGGGCGCACCGTTGGCATGCATGCGGCGGACTGTGCAATCCGCGGCGGTGAATGGGTGGGAGGGCGGCAGCCGGGCCGTCAGCAGGCAGGCGGGTGCTGCATGCAGGTCTGAAGCCAGCCCTGGGTGACGGCAAACAGCCGTGCTGCTTCGCGGGAGGCGAACGCCTTGTCGAAACGGAATACGCGGCAGTAGCTGCCGTTGCCTTGGGAGCGATGGACCGCGAAGGAGGCGCGGAAGCGGCCGCAGTCGGTCGGGTGTGTCGAGGGCGAGACGACGTACTTGCCCATGGGAATGCCGGTGTTTGAAATGTGGTTCAGTCAGGTTCGCAGCCTTGAACAGGCCTGCGTGAGCATCTGGGAACTCGGTTGGCTGCAGCTCTACAGACCAACTGTGCGACAAAGGTCGCAAGAGACATCCTGCGGGGAGCGGCGGACAGCCGTTGTGCAGGGAGGGGAAGTGGGCGGCTTAAGCGCTTGGCCTCAACAACGGAGCTGACTATAACCTGTTGTGTATTTAAGCGCAACTTAATATTCTTTTTAATTGTAAAACAGTGCGTGGACGCCGATTTTGTTATGTTATAACGTAACTGTTTTGATGCAGGGCAAGGACGCCGCCCGCCCTTTTTGACCAGGAAACCACCATGTCCCACTCCCTGACCACCAAGCAACAACGCGTGCTCGACACGCTGCGCCAGGCCGGCGCGCCGCTGACGGCCTACGCGCTGCTCGACCAGTTGCGGGACCACGGTTTGACGGCCCCTACCCAGGTCTACCGCGCGCTGGACAAGCTGGCCGAGCAGGGCGTGGTCCATCGCCTGGAGTCGCTGAATGCCTATGTCTGCTGCTCGCATCCGGACGAGGGCAGCCATGATTTCTCGGCCTTTGCGATCTGCGACAGCTGCGGCCAGGTCGATGAGTTCGTGGACGACGCGCTCAACCGCTGCCTGGGCAGCTGGGCGCATGGCCATGCGTTTGCGCTGGCCCATTCGAACATCGAGCTGCATGGCAAGTGCTCCGCCTGCACCGCGCTCCCCGCCTGAGACCCCTCCCTGCGCATGCGGCCGCAGTGCCCGCCGCGCGATCCCTGTCCCTGTTCGAGAGATTCCATGATGCATACCGTAGCGCCGGTTCAGCCGCCGCATGCCCGATTGCCTGTGACCGTGCTGTCGGGTTTTCTGGGCGCGGGCAAGACCACCTTGCTCAACCACATCCTGCACAACCGCGAAGGGCGGCGCGTGGCCGTCATCGTCAATGACATGTCCGAGGTCAACATCGACGCGGCCCTGGTGCGCGATGGCGGGGCCGACCTGTCGCGCACCGACGAAAAGCTGGTGGAGATGAGCAACGGCTGCATCTGCTGCACGCTGCGCGAGGACCTGCTGCTGGAGGTGGCGCGGCTGGCGGGCGAGGGCCGTTTCGACCAGCTGGTCATCGAGTCCACGGGCATCTCCGAGCCGCTGCCGGTGGCCGAGACCTTCACCTTCGCGGGCGAGGACGGACGCAGCCTGGGCGATGTGGCGCGGCTGGACACCATGGTGACCGTGGTCGATGCCTTCAACTTCCTGCACGACTATGGCTCGCGTGACAGCCTGCGCTCGCGCGGTGAATCGCTGGGCGAGGAGGACCGCCGCACCGTGGTCGATCTGCTGATCGAGCAGGTGGAGTTCTGCGATGTGATCGTGCTCAACAAGATCGACCTGGTCACCGAGGAGGACTGCACGCGGCTGATGGCCATCCTGCGCGGGCTCAACCCGCGTGCCAGGCTGGAGATCGCCTCCTTCGGCCAGTTGCCGCTGGACCGCGTGCTCGATACCGGGCTGTTCGATTTCGAGGAGGCCTCCAGGGCGCCGGGCTGGCTGCAGCAGTTGCGTGGCACGCACCAGCCCGAGACCGAGGCCTATGGCGTTGCCAGCTTTGTCTACCGCGCCCGCCGCCCCTTTCATCCCCGGCGCTTCTTCGGCCTGGTGCAAAGCGAATGGCCGGGAGTGGTGCGCTCCAAGGGATTTTTCTGGCTGGCCAGCCATCCGGCGCTGGCCGGTTCCTGGTCGCAGGCCGGCGCCGTGGCCCGCCATGGGCCGGCCGGCCACTGGTGGGCCGCCGTGGAGGCCGAGCGCTGGCCGCGCGACCCCGAAAGCGTGGAGCGCATCCTGGACAAATGGGTCGATGGCGTGGGCGACGCGCGCCAGGAACTGGTGCTGATCGGCATGGGCATGGACGAGGACGCGCTGCGCGCCCGCCTGGACGAGTGCCTGCTGACCGATGCAGAAATGGCCCTGGGCCCGCAGGCCTGGGCGCAATGGGACAACCCGTTTCCCGACTGGAATTGAACGAATACCGCGCCGGCCTGGGTCGGCGCGGCCACTGGAGCCCCGAATGCCTGCACCTCTTCCCGATGTTTCCCTGACCGATCCCGCGCCCAGCCTCAGCCCGCTGCAATGGGTGGGCATGCAGGGCATAGACCTGCCCGTGACCGTGGCCGAGCCCGGCTACTGGCGCGAGCTGCATGCGCGTGCCGATGTGCAGGTCGATCTTCCTGCGGCCCATGTCAAGGGCATACACATGTCCCGGCTGTACCGGCAACTGGACAGCCTGGCCGAGGAATCCGCGCTGTCTGCCCTGGCGCTGCGCCATGCGCTGCAGGCCATGATCGACAGCCACCTCGACTGCCAAAGCCGCAGCGCCCGGATGCGCCTGTCGCTGGACCTGCTGGCCCAGCGGCCCGCCCTGGTCACCCACGATCTGTCGGGCTGGAAGTCCTATCCCGTGCGCCTGGACGCCACGCTGGCGCAGGGCGTGTTCCAGCTGCGGCTGCAGGTGAGCGTGGGCTATTCCTCGACCTGCCCCTGCTCGGCGGCACTGTCGCGCCAGTTGCTGGAGCATGGCTTTTTGCAGGCCTTTGCGGGCGAGCCCCTGGTGGAGCCGGACCAGGTGGCTTCCTGGCTGCGCCGGCATGGCACGCTGGCCACGGCACACAGCCAGCGCAGCGAGGCCCAGGTCAGCGTGGACCTGGCCTGTGATGGGCCGGACCTCGGCATCCTGCCCCTGATCGCCCGCGTGGAGCAGGCGCTGGGCACGCCCGTGCAGACCGCGGTCAAGCGCGCCGACGAGCAGGCCTTTGCCGCGCTCAACGGCCGCAACCTGATGTTTGTCGAGGATGCGGCGCGCCGCATACAGGCCGCACTGGAAGGCATCTACGCCCGGCCGCGCGTGCATGTGCGCCACATGGAGAGCCTGCATCCGCACGATGCCGTGGCCTGGGCATGACCGGCGAGCCGGCACCCGTTTCTCTACAACCCAAGGAGTTTTCCATGCAAGTTCTCTCGTCACTCAAGGAAGCCAAGCTGCGCCATCGAGACTGCCAGGTGGTGCGCCGCCGCGGCCGCATCTACGTCATCTGCAAGAGCAACCCGCGCTTCAAGGCCCGCCAGGGCGGCGCAAAGAACAGGCGCAAGGGATGATCCGCAAGAACCCGCGCGGCGACCTGCCGCGCATCCATGCCAGCGCCTTCGTGGACCCCACCGCCATCCTGTGCGGACTGGTGGTCGTGGAAGAGAACGTCTTCATCGGCCCCTATGCGGTGATCCGTGCCGACGAGATGGATGCGGACGGCCACATCGACCCCATCGTGATCGGTGCGCACTCCAACATCCAGGACGGGGTGGTGATCCACTCCAAGTCCGGCGCGCGCGTCAGCGTGGGGCAGCACACCTCGATCGCCCATCGCGCCATCGTCCACGGGCCCTGCACCGTGGGCAATGGCGTGTTCATCGGCTTCAACAGCGTGCTGTTCAACTGCGTGGTCGATGACGGCTGCGTGGTGCGCTACAACGCCGTGGTCGATGGATGCCACCTGCCGCCAGGCTTTTATGTGCCGTCCACTGCGCGCATAGGCCCGGAGACCGACCTGTCCACGCTGGCCCAGGTGCCCGCCGACGCCAGCGATTTCTCCGAGGACGTGGTCCGCACCAACAACGAATTGGTGCGCGGCTACAAGGCCATCCACAATGAGTTCTGACCGGCCGGGAGGGCTGCATGTCCGATTCCGCTGACCTCAAGAACCTGGGGCTGAAGGCCACGCTGGCGCGGCTGTGGGTACTGGACATCTTTCGCCACGGGGACCAGCGGCATCTGGCGGCGGAGGAGGTCTACCGCCAGCTGCATGACCAGGGCCGGGGCACCAGCCTGGCCACGGTCTACCGCGTGCTGGCGCAGCTGGAGCAGGCCGGCATGCTGCGCCAGCAGCGCTTTGCGGCGGGCAAGGCGGTCTATGAACTCGACGACGGCGAGCACCATGACCACCTGATCTGCACGCGCTGCGGCCTGGTGCAGGAGTTCCACGATGCCGTGATCGAGCAGCGCCAGAAGCTGCTGGCGCGCTCGCATGGCTTTGCCATCGTGGAGCACTCCCACATCCTCTACGGGCGCTGCATCAAGCCCGACTGCGAACGGCTGGCGGGCCGGCAGGAGGCTAGCTCTCCTTGAGGCTGCGCTGCGCACGCTCGCAGATGCGGCGCGTGGCGGGCACGGGCGATTCCTCGAGCCATTGCGCGCACAGGGCGCGCACCCAGTCGGGCCGGCTCTTGGCCGCGTCGTTGAGCCAGTTGGCCACCGAGTCCTGCACATAGGGCGAGGCATCGGCGCGCAGCCGCTGCAAAAGGGGCAGGGCGATCTCCGGCTGCTGCTTGAGCGCCGCGATATGGCTGCACCAGACGCCGCGCGGCCGCAGGGCCTCGCTGGCGAAACGGCGCAGGCGGTCGGAGGGCCGCCTTGTCCACCGGGACAACTCGGCCACGGCCTGCGGCAGATCGCTGGCCAGATGCGGGCGCACGCCCATCCACGACCATTCGCGCACGCCGAAATGCGAGTCATCGGCCAGCGGCTGCAGCAGTTCCAGGCGCTGGCTCAGGGTCAGGCCCGGCTGCGCACCGGCCATGAAGCAGGCCCAGCCGCGCACCGTGTCAGAGCGGTGCGTGAGGCAGCGCTGCCAGCCGGCCTGGCCCAGCGCCTGCCACAGCAGGCCGCCAATGCACTCCATGCGCTTGAGAATGCCCAGCTGGCCCAGCGCCTGCGCCGTGTCCTCCAGTTGCGGCCACGCGTCGGGAAAGACGGCCTGCAGCAGCCGGGCCTGGTCCACGGCCAGGCTTTCGGTCAGCGTGGCGGTCTCTATCTCGCCAAGGGACAGGGCCTGCAGCAGTTCGGGAGTTATATCGGCCGTGCGGTTGGCGCCCTTGCGCCGGGGGGCGGGCGCCGTCATGCGCTGGCCTCCACGCCTGCGGCGGCCTTGGCCAGCAGCTTTCCCAACTGGCCGCGTTCGGCGGGCGACAGGTTGGAAAACAGGCCGGCGATCCATTGGCTGTGCCGGGCAAACAGCTTGCGCGCCAGCTGGCGGCCCTTGGCGGTGAGCTGCACGCGCAGCGCTCGGCGGTCGGCCGGGTCGGGCAGGCGCTCGGCCAGGGCCTCGCGTTCCAGGCCGTCCAGCAGGCCGGTCACGGTGGCGCGGGTGATGCCGGCCTGCTCGGCCAGGTGGTTGGGCGCCAGCCCTTCGCTGGCGGATTCCAGCAGGAACAGCAGCACGAAGCGCCCTTCGGACAGGCCATGGGGCGCCAGCAGCGCGGCGCAGTCACGGTCGATGCGCGCAGCCAGGGACAGGGTCTGGAAGCACAGCCGCATGCTGTCCACGTCGTCCAGCTTGCGGCGCTCGGCCTCGGCCAGCAGGGCCTGGTATTTCTGTTCGAGTTGCATGCGGCAAGCATACAGTATGGTGGCTAACCATGTGGCTGCGCCTCCAGGCAAGCAGTGGCCTGTGCGCGAAGGCTGCGCCTGCGGCGCAGCCTTCGCACGCCTATGAGCACGCCCGTGGCGCTCATCAGCAGGCCGCCCAGGCTGAAGGCCAGCAGCAGCCCATCCCACAGCGGCCGGCGCTGCAGCAGCGGCAGCCAGTCCCAGCTGTGCAGCATGGCGAACAGCCAGCGCTTGAGGCGCTGGGTGCCATCCAGCCGGCCCAGCACCTGGCCCGTGTGCGGGTCGATGTGCACCCAGCTGGCCGCGGCATCGCCAAAGACCACGCGCAGCACGGGCAGGGGCTTGTCATGGCCGCCCATCATGGTGTGCTCGGCGCGCTCGTACCAGTACAGGTCGTGCGCGGTCAACCATTCGCTGCGCAGCACGGGGGCGTCGATCAGCACGGCCGCGCGGTCCAGCAGGGCCTCGCGCGAATGGGCCACGGGCGCGGCGCTGGCGCTGTCCAGCACCAGGGGCGTACCGGCTGCGGGCTGGGCCAGCACCTCGGTGCGGCCTGCGGTGCGCAGCCAGCGCAGTTCGCGCACGGGGCCGCGCGCTGCGGCGATCAGCGACTGCGGCGTGGCGTCGTCCCCGGTCAGGCGCAGCGGGCCCTGCTGCCACCGGGCCATGTGCAGTGGTGGCGTGCCCGTGTCGAACAGGCGCCAGGGGTTCATGGACATCAGGCCGCTGAAGATCCAGGCCAGCGTGGTCAGCGCAAACAGCAGGCCCGCCACATGGTGCCAGCGCATGGCGAGGCCCGGGTAGGGCGTGCGCCGGCCGCTGCGGTAGGGCTGCCTGAACCGCCAGCGCATCACCCCGACCACGGTGCCGGTGATGGCCACGGCAATGCCGACCAGCGACAGCACGTTGACGATGTCGGCCCAGGCGCCATCAAAGGCATTGCCCCGGAACATGTACAGCCAGTGCAGCCAGGCGCCCAGGTAGTTCCAGCCGCGCTCGGTGCGCGTGGCATCGCGCACCACCTCGGCCGTGCGGCCGGAGATGTAGAGCAGCGTGCCCTGGGCATCATCCAGTTGAACGCGGTGCAGGGGGCGGTGGATGTCCAGCGCGCGCGAGTGGCTGAAGGCATCCTCATCCACCGTGCCCAGGTAGTGCAGGCCCGTGCCGTCCCCCGCGAAGGCGCGGGCGCTGGCCAGGGCCTGCGCCTCGCTGGTGGCGGGCAGCACCTGGCCGCTGGCCGCATCAATGGCCACGGGCTGGCGCCGCCCCTCGGGCGTGGCCAGGTAGCTGGCACGGCCGGCGCTGCCGGCATGCAGGCGCAGGTCCTTGAGCGGGCCCTCGATGCCGGCCGCGCGCAGCGCCTCGGCGGGCGCGAGCAGGGCGGCGTTGCCATCGAGCGGGGGCAGGTGGCGCAGCCGTTCGGCCTCGGTGAGCTTGGGGTAGCCCACGTACATCATCACCATGCCCGAGACAAACCACAGCGCAAAGAACAGGCACACGGCAATGCCCAGCCAGCGGTGCAGCAGGAACAGCCAGCGTTTGAGGTGAAGGCGCATGGCGCGGCCCTCTCTCAGAACGCCACGCGCAGCGTGATATCGGCCGTGCGCGGCGCCCCCAGGTAGGCCATGGTGCTGGTCAGGCTGGCGGCGTAGACGCGGTCCGTGGCATTGCGCAGCCGTGCAACCACGGTCATGCGCGGGTCGATCCGGTAGCTCAGGCCCAGGTCCAGCAGCGTGTAGGCGGGCCAGGACAGGGTATTGGCCGCATCGGCATAGATGCCTCCCACGCGGCGCAGCCCGGCATTGACCTCCAGCGCCGGCGTGATGCGGTAGCTGGTCCAGAGGTTGAGCACGCTGGCGGGCGTATTCGTGGGCCGCTTGCCGGCCAGGGACACGCCGCCTTGCTGGTAGTTGTCATAGCGCGCGTCCACATGGCTCCAGTTGCCCTGGACCGACCAGCGCGGCGTGGGCGCCAGGCCCATGGACAGCTCCACCCCGCGCGAGGACTGCTGGCCCACCAGCACCGTGCGCGTGCTGTCCTGCGGGTCCTGGGTGGAGATGTTGCGGCGCGTGATGTGATAGACCGCCAGCGCCGCCGTTCCCTTGCCCTGCCAGAACGACAGCTTGCTGCCGGCTTCCACCTGGCGGCCCGTGGTCAGCCTGGTGTTGTTGATGGCGTCGGCAAACGAGGCGCCCATCAGCATGCCCGACGGCGGATCGGCCGCCGTGGAGAACTGGGCGTAGAGATTGGCCTCGGGCGTGGCATCCCAGACCAGGCCCACGCGCCCGGTCGTCGGGCTATAGCTGCGGCTGTAGCTGGCGGGCAGCGCGGGCGTTACATCGCGCCGGTTGGTCAGGTCCACGTCGATGCGTTCATGGCGCAGGGCGGTCAGCAGGTGCAGGGCCGGGGTGAGGGCCGTGCGGTTTTCCAGGTACAGCGCGGTGGTTGTGACCTTGTTGTCGCGGTCGGGCCTGAAGCCGGGCGCCATGCCGGGAATGTCGTAGAAGTTCTCTGTCGTGAAATCGTAGGGATTGACCGTGCTCACCGTGCCCGACAGGCTGTTCGGAAAGCGTGTCTGCCGGTTCACGCTCACATCCAGGCCAAAGGCCCATTCGCTGCGCCGGCCGGCCAACTCGCCCAGGTAGCTGCCTTCGATGCGGTCGCCCACCATGCGCTGGTCATGGCGCTGCAGCAGCGCGGCCGAGCGCACCACCGCGCTGTTGTCGGGCGTGAAGCGGTAGGTCTCCACGTTGCGGTAGTCGCGCAGCGCGTCATAGGCGTAGAAGGTGTTGCTCAGCTTGAGCCGGTCGCTGGCCCGCCATTCGGTGATGGAGCGCAGCCACTGCACGCGCTGGGCATACAGACCGTCGGCGCTGTTGTAGTTCTTGCCGAGGGTGGCCTCGTCAATGCGCGCCTGGCCGCGCAGCGGGTTGAGCAGCGGCGTGCCCCAGTAGGGGCGGTCCACGCGCTCATGCTGGGCTTCGTAGGCCAGGGTGTGCGTCAGGCCGCCACCCAGGTCGGACAGCAGCGAGGCCGCCAGCTGCGTGGAGCGCGACTGCGTGCCGCCCACCCAGCTGCCGGCGTCGCGGTGGTTGAGGTCCAGGCGCAGGTAATGGGTGGTGCCCTGGCCTTCGCCGGCATCGCCCAGGCGGCGGTTCAGCCCGACGGAGGCTTCCTTGAGCCCATAGCTGCCCAGGCGCAGCTGGCCTTCGGTGAAGCTGTCGCGCTGGGCCAGCTTGGTGATGTAGTTCAGCGTGCCGCCCACGCCGCCTGCGCCGTAGAGAAAGCCGGAAGCGCCGCCAATGGCCTCCACCCGGTCGTAGATCCAGCTGTCCACGGGCCGGGCCGCAATGGAGTACTGCAGATTGATGCCGTTGAACAGCTGGCTGACCGACCCCGTGCCGAAGCCCCGGTAGCTGATGCCGATGTTGCCGGGCGGGCTGTAGGCCGTGACGCCCGGAATGGAGCGCAGGATCTCCTGCGTGTCCTGGGCGCCGCGCGCCTCGATGGCGGCGCGGTCCACGATGTGCACCGAGGCCGGTGTCTCGCGCGCCGTCAGGCCCAGGCGGCTGGCCGTGCCCACGGTCTTGTTCAGCGGCAGCAGACCGTTGGCGTCGGCCGTGGCCTGGTCGGAGACTTCGACGGCGGGCAGTGCCGCCTCGGCCAGGGCCTGCGCGTGCGCGGCAGGTGCCCATGCGGCGCCCAGCGCGCAGCACAGCGCCGTGGCCAGGGGATGGAGACGAAAGGCGTGCGTGGATGCGCGCACCGGCGCCGCCATCGCGGGGAAAGGGGAAGAATTCACGAACTGACTCCGGGTCTTGCACCGCGCATGCGGCGCAGTCCTGGGCCACAGGTGCGGCACAGGCGGGCCGGGCGCGCATCAGCAGGCCCGGCGGCGATTCAAGAGAACACGGCAGTCAGCGGGGGAGGGCCGCGCGCCGGCAGCGGCGCGCGTGTGACGGAGGCAATGTGCGCCGCCACCAGTGGCAGCAGCGCGTGGGCCAGCGGCTGCTCGTGGGGCACGGCCATCGCCGGCAGGGCCGGCGGCGGTGCGCCAGCGGGCAGGCACATGGGGCAGTCAAGCTGGTGGTGGCCCATGCCAGGGGCCGCGCTGTCGCCCAGCGCCACCAGCTTGACGTCGCCGCTGGCCGTGCAGACCAGCTCGAATCCCTGGGGATGGACCAGGGGTGAGGCCACGGCAACGCCCAGCGTCACGGCAAACCAGGCCAATATCAGCCGGGTGAGCCAGAACGAGGAGCGAAGCGCTTGCATGGGGCGTGATTATGGCTTGGGGGCTGGCGTCGGTGTGAACAGACTGCCGCCCAGCTTGACGCCAGCCTTCAGGCCGCGCTTGGCGAACCAGCCCTGGTTCATCTCCAGCACATAGCGCACGGGCTTGGCCGAGCAGTGCGAGTCCTCGGTCATGGGCTTCATGTCGGCCAGGTTCACGATGGTGCCGTCATCGGCCACGAAGGCGGCGGTCAGCGGCAGCAAGGTGTTGCGCATCCAGAAGCACTGCACGGCGGGCACCTCGAAGACGAAGATCATGCCCTCCTGCTGGGGCATCTCCTGGCGGAACATCAGGCCGATGGCGCGCTCGCGGTCCGAGGCGGCCACCTGGGCATCGATGCGGTGGATTCCGGCCGTCAACTCCACGCGGCGCAGATTCATCTGGGGGTTGCCCTGGGGCTGTGCGCCTGCCGATACGGCGGCGCCAGCCAGGCAGGCGGCCATGAGCAACCGCTGCAGCGCGCGGCGGGAAAGGGATGTGTGGAGGGGTGTCGAAGGCTTCGTCATCTTGCACATTCTGTCGCAGGGGGCGCGTGGCCGGACGCAAAAATCGGCCTGGCCGGGCCATCATGGCCGGGCGGGCGGCAAAAAGCCCGCAGTGCATTGCTGACTTGCGGGCTTTTTTGAGGGGATGCCTGCTGGCATCCCTTGGCATGGATCAGGCCACGGCCTTGTGTGCCTTCTTCGTGGAGCGCTTGGCGTGCTTCTTGCCGGAGTGCTTGCCGCTCTTGGCGACCTTGGCCTTCTTGGCTGTGTGAGCGGGAGCAGCTGCGGAAGCGGCCGTGGGAGCCGACATCGGCGCTTCGGGTGCTGCGGCGGCCTGTGCGAAGGCGCCTGCGGCAAACGAACCGGCGATCAGGACAGCGAGGAGTTTTTTCATATATGCCATTTCCTAGAAAAGCGGTAGAAGCCAAGTTGAATCAGACAACGGTGCGAAATTCTTGATGCACCGCACATGCTCAACGCGTTTACTGTATCGCCGTTGACAGGAGGGCGGCCCGATTGTCGTTAGAATTTTCTGCACCAAATTCGTGCCCGATCCGGGCATTCACTCTTGCCTCGTGCACCAGCCAACGGAGACCCGTCCCCATGAACCGCTTCCAGCACATCCAGGTGCCGGCCGAGGGCCAGAAGATCACTGTCAACGCCGACATGTCGTTGAACGTGCCAGACCAGCCCATCATTCCTTTCATTGAAGGCGACGGCACCGGCGTGGACATCACGCCCGTGATGATCAAGGTGGTGGATGCCGCCGTGGCCAAGGCCTATGGCGGCAAGCGCAAGATCCAGTGGATGGAGGTCTTCGCGGGCGAGAAATCCACGCGCATCTACGGCCCCGATGTCTGGCTGCCCGAGGAAACCATGCAGGCCCTGCGCGAGTACGTGGTCTCCATCAAGGGCCCGCTGACCACGCCCGTGGGCGGCGGCATCCGCTCGCTGAACGTGGCGCTGCGCCAGGAGCTGGACCTCTACGTCTGCCTGCGCCCCGTGCAGTACTTCAAGGGCGTGCCCTCGCCGCTGAAGGAGCCCGAGAAGACCAACATGGTCATCTTCCGCGAGAACTCCGAGGACATCTACGCGGGCATCGAGTACGAGGCGCGCAGCGACAACGCCAAGAAGCTCATCGACTTCCTGGTCAAGGAAATGGGCGTCAAGAAGATCCGCTTCCCCGAGACCTCGGGCATCGGCGTCAAGCCCGTGTCCATCGAGGGCACGGAGCGCCTAGTGCGCAAGGCCATCCAGTACGCCATCGACAATGACAAGCCCAGCGTGACCCTGGTCCACAAGGGCAACATCATGAAGTTCACCGAAGGGGGCTTCCGCGACTGGGGCTACGCGCTGGCCGCGCGCGAGTTCGGCGCCCAGCCCATCGACGGCGGACCCTGGCTCAAGTTCAAGAACCCGCGCACGGGCCGCGACATCGTCATCAAGGACTCCATTGCCGACGCCTTCCTGCAGCAGATCCTGCTGCGCCCGGCCGAGTACTCGGTGGTGGCCACGCTCAACCTCAACGGCGACTACATCTCGGACGCGCTGGCGGCCCAGGTCGGCGGCATCGGCATTGCGCCCGGTGCCAACATGTCCGACTCCGTGGCCTGCTTCGAGGCCACGCACGGCACGGCCCCCAAGTACGCGGGCAAGGACTATGTGAACCCGGGCTCCGAAATCCTCTCGGCCGAGATGATGCTGCGCCACATGGGCTGGCGCGAGGCGGCCGACCTGGTCATCAGCGCGCTGGAAAAGGCCATCCAGAGCAAGCAGGTGACCTACGACTTCGCCCGCCTGATGGACGGCGCCACCCAGGTGTCGTGCTCCGGCTTTGGCGAGGTGATGATCTCCAAGATGGATTGACGGGCGCCCGCGCTCCATGAAAAAACCGCGCCAGGGCGCGGTTTTTCTTTGGTGGTCGTTGACGGGTCAGCTCTTGGGCAGCGCACAGCCATCGGGCCCGCAATCCTCGCCTTGGGGCGCGGTCTGCTCGCCGGCGGTGATGGCCGCAACCTGCTGCACCCACTCGCCCAGCTGCGTTGCCCAGCCCTGTGCATCTCCCAGCCAGGGTCCGATGTCGATGCGCTGTATGGCGCGCTGGCCCGGCTGCTCTGCCTCGGGGTGGTCGAACTCCAGCGCGAAGGTCGGGAAACCCTGGCCCTGGGCCAGCTCCAGCCATTCGCGCGCCTGGGCGATATGGGCCTGGGTGGCGGCGCCCGAAAGGCGCTGGAAGGCGTCGGTGAAGGCCGCCACGTCCAGGCCCAGGTCCCGGGCCAGTTCCAGCAGCACGGCCGGATCGCTGATGCGCCGGCCTTCCACGTAGTGGGCCTGCTGCTGGCGCGCCAGCATGTCCAGGCCCCGGCCCGCCAGTTCCTCGGCGGCCAGCAGCGCCGTGGTGGGCGGTTCGGAGTCCAGCACGGCGCCCAGGTCGTTGAGCAGGCCGTCGAAGTAGGCCGTGCCGAAGGGCTGGCCCGTCATCTCGGCAATGCGCTGGTCGTGCGGCATCACGTGGCCGCGCCAGTCGGCCGTAATGGTGCGGGTATGGGCGCCCGTGAGCATGCCGCCGCCATGCCATTGCAGCGTGACGCCGGGCACGCTGCGCGCGGCCTTGACCAGGGGCGCGGCGGCATAGCACCAGCCGCACAGCGGGTCGAAGATGTAGTGGAGGACAAAGGGCGGCTGCGCGGTCGTGGTCATGGCAGGAGCGGGCTGTGATGAAGGCGCCCACTGTAGCGGCTATTGGCTTGCCCGTGACGGGGCAGGGCCGCAGGCAGAATGGGCGACTGCCGCCGTGCAGCCACCGTGCTGCCATCGTCGATCCCGTCTGCATTGCCATGCGCCTCAAATCCACGCCGCCTCCGCCCGATCCGTCCGATCCGTCCGCTTCCTCCGCCCCGGCCGCCGAGCCCAGCGTCCAGTCCGTCGCCCGGCGCGGCATGCTGGGTTTTCTGCTGTTCTGGCTGCTGGTCATGGGCGTGCTGTACTGGGCCATGCAGATGTACCTGAAGCCGGCCGGCGTCAAGGTCCAGGCCGATGGCACGGTGGCCATTGCGCGTGACCGCGACGGGCATTTCCGCGTGGAAGGGGCCGTCAACGGGCAGCCCGTCATGTTCCTGGTGGACACGGGAGCCAGCATGGTCGGCGTGACCGAGCCGCTGGCCGAGCGCGCAGGCCTGGACGGCGGCGAGCCGGTTCGCTTTCGCACCGCCAATGGCGAGCGCGACGGCCGCATGGTGGTGGCCGAGCAGGTGCGCGTGGCCTCCCTGGTGGTCAGCGGCCTGCGCGTGGGCACGGGCTATACCGGCAGCACGGACAGGGATGCGCTGCTGGGCCAGAACTTCCTGCGCCAGTTCGATGTGGAAATACGCGGCGACCGCATGCTGATCCATCCGCGCGGCAGCGGGTCTTCGCCCAAGCGGTAAGTACGTAAGGCAACTAATTAAGTTAAGGGAGAGGGACATGACAAGCAACGGCTTTCGCACCGACAGGCGCAGATGGCTGCAGACGGGCGCAGCCCTGGCGGCGCTGGGCTGCACGGCCTGTGCCAGCGTGGGGCAGGGCGGTGCCTTTTCCACCGGCACCGGCACCGGCACCGGCACCGGCCTGGCCGAGGACCTGGGCGAACGCCTGGACCAGGGCGTGCAGCGCGGAGAACTGGCGAACCTGCACGCCGTCGTCGTGATGCGCCACGGCCGGCTGGCGCTGGAGCGCTATTTCGAGGGCGAGGACGAGCGCTGGGGCGAGCCGCTGGGCAAGGTGGCCTTCAACGCCGACTCCCTGCACGATGTGCGCTCGGTCAGCAAGAGCGTCGTCGGCCTGCTCTACGGCATGGCCTTGGCCGACGGCAAGGTGCCCGCGCTGGACACGCCCCTGGTCCAGGCCTTTCCCGCCTACAGCGATCTGGCGGCCGATGAGGGCCGGCGCGCCATCCTGGTCTCCCATGCCCTGGGCATGACCATGGGCCTGCAATGGGACGAGGACCTTCCGTATTCCGACCCGCGCAACAGCGAAATCGCCATGGAGCGCAGCAGCGACCGCTACCGCTACGTGCTGGAGCAGCCCATCGTCGCCCCGCCTGGCGAACGCTGGTGCTACAGCGGCGGGGCCACGGCCCTGCTGGGCCATCTGATCGCGCAGGGCAGCGGCATGCCCCTGCTGGACTATGCGCGGCACAGGCTGTTTGCTCCGCTGGGCATCGACAAGGCCGAGTGGACGCCTGGCACCAACGGCGAGGCGGCCGCCGCCTCCGGCCTGCGCCTGCGGGCGCGGGACTTGGCCCGCATCGGCCAGCTGGTGCTGCAGCAGGGCGAATGGCAGGGCCGGGCGCTGGTACCCCGGCATTGGATTGTGCAATCCATTCAGCCGCGCGTGGACGCCTGGCCCGGCCTGCGCTACGGCCACCACTGGTACGTGGGGCAGACCCGCGCCGGCCTGGCGTACTACATGGCCATCGGCCTGGGCGGCCAGCGGCTGGTGGTCGTGCCCCAGCATTCGCTGGTGTATGCCGTCTTCATGGGCAACTACGACAGCCCCCAGCAGGTGCAGCGCGTGGCTGCCGTGCAGGGCCTGATCGCCGCTGCCTTGCGTTGACTGCCTTGCCCTGACAGCCGTGCGCGGGCACGGCGGGCGTGCGAGAATCCCGCCTTCCAAGGTCGGCCGCATGCCCGGCTCGCGCAAGCAGGGCGCGAAGCGGGGCGGGCCGGTGCGTGTCGAGGCTCGATCCACTTTCCTGGTTCCGGTGCCGGCCCATGAGCCCCTGAGGCCATGGCGCCGGTTGTTTCTGCCTCCCGCATGATCGCCAGATCACCGTTTGCCCGTGTCCCACCGCCAGCCCATCCGCATCGCCGACCGCCACCAGTTCGACACCCTGATCGACGCCCGCTCGCCTGCCGAATTCGCGCAGGACCACATTCCCGGTGCCATCAACTGCCCCGTGCTCGACAACGAGGAGCGCGCCCGGATCGGCACCATCTACAAGCAGGTCAGCCCCTTCGAGGCCAAGCGCCTGGGTGCGGCCATGGTCTCGGCCAACCTGGCGCGCCATCTGCAGGAAACCTTCGCCGACAAGCCCGCCAACTGGAAGCCGCTGGTCTACTGTTGGCGCGGCGGCCTGCGCAGCGGCTCCATGGTCACCTGGCTGCGCCTGGTCGGCTGGGATGCCCAGCAACTGGCCAACGGCTACAAGTCCTATCGCGGCCATGTGATCGAGCTGATCGACCGCCTGGTGCCCCAGCTGCGCCTGCAGGTGCTGTGCGGCGCCACCGGCAGCGCCAAGACCCGCGTGCTGCACGCCCTGGCCGAGGCCGGCGAGCAGGTGCTGGACCTGGAGGGTTATGCCAGCCACAAGGGCTCCTTGCTGGGCAACCTGCCCGGCGTGGAGCAGCCCAGCCAGAAATACTTCGAGACGCTGCTGGCCCAGCAGTTGGAGAGTTTCGATCCGTCGCGCACCGTGTACGTGGAAGGCGAGAGCGCCAAGATCGGCCGCGTGTCCCTGCCGCTGGTGCTGGTCGAGCACATGCGCCAGTCGCCCGTGATTGCGCTCGATGCCACGCCCGAGGCACGCCTGGCCTACCTGCTGCGCGACTACGCCTACCTGGGCGACGATCCGCAGATGCTGGCCGACAAGCTGGGCTGGCTCAAGGAGCTGCAGGGCAAGGAGACCATCTCGCGCTGGCAGGCCTGGGCGCATGAGCGCAGCCTCTCGCCGCTGTTCTCCGAGCTCATGGCCCAGCACTACGACCCGCACTACGAGCGTTCGCAGGAGCGGCATTTCACGCAGTGGCGCACGCGCCGCAGGGTGCAGGCCGACGACCTCAGCGAGGCCGGCATCGCCGCGCTGGCGCAGCAGATACTGGCGCTGGATGCGGCATCGGCCGCATGAAGCAGCCGCGTGGATCAGGCGTTTGAATCAGGCGTGTGAATCTGCCAGCACCGGGTACAGCGACAGCAGCAGCAGGGCGGCCATGCCCCAGTTGAAGCGGCGCAGTGCCTGCGGTGAGCGCAGCGCGCGCCCCACGGCGCTGCCGAACAGCGTCCAGACGCTGACGCTGGGATAGTTCACGATGCCCAGCACCAGCGCCGCCAGCACCAGGTTGATGAAGAAATCCTCGCGCGGCGTGTAGGTGGCAATCACGCCGATGGCCATGATCCAGGCCTTGGGATTGACCCACTGGAAGGCCGCCGCCTGCCAGAACCCGAAGGGCCGGGCACCCGCGTTGCCGCCGTCGATGCCGCCGCTGCCCGCGATCTTCCAGGCCAGCCAGACCAGGTAGGCCGCGCCCAGGTACTTGAGCGCGGTGTAGATCACCGGCAGCCGCTGGAACACCGCGCCCAGGCCCGCGCCCACCAGCAGCACCATGACCACCACGCCCAGGGTGATGCCCAGCATGTGGGGCACCGTGCGGCGGTAGCCGAAGCTGGCGCCCGAGGCCGTCAGCATCACATTGTTGGGGCCGGGCGTGACGGAGCTGACGAAGGAGAACATGGCCAGCGGCAGCAGGAACGAGGTGTGGGCGGTATCGAAGGGCATGGTGGCAACAGGCATGGCAGGGAATCCGGCGCCCTGTCTGCGCATGCCGCAGGCCGCGGCGCCGTCAGGCCATGCTAATGGCAGTGTTCGGTACAGTAGCAGTACACTTTGCCAGAACAATTTGCCAACTGGCCTGCTCACATGACCCTGACACTTGATCCCGCAGCCACGCCGAAGGAAGCGCAGGCACAGCAGACACCGCAGGCACCGCGCGCATCCTCAGATACGGCTTTCCAGGCCGCTGCGCCCTGGCGCCCGCTGCGGTCTTCCGACCTCTCGCTGGTGGACCAGCTGGTGGACCACTACGGCGGCCTGATCCGCCACCACGGCCTGCGCGCGGGCTCGCGCCTGCCTTCCGTGCGTGCCCTGGCGCAAGAGGCGGCCGTGAGCCGCGACACCGTGGTGCAGGCCTATGACCGGCTGGCCGCCCAGGGCCTGGTGCATTCGCGGCGCGGCTCGGGCGTCTTCGTCAGCGCCCGGCGTGCGGCCCAGGCGGCGCCCCGCGCCAGCGATGCCCTGCCTACGCTGGAGCAGGGCGCGGCCTTCGATACCGCCTTTTTGCTGCGCAGCATGTTCCGCGAGGGCATGGAGCATTCGGGGGGCGCGGGCATGCTGCCGCCGGAATGGCTGGACCAGGAGATGCTGGCCTCGGCCCTGCGCGCCGTGGGCCGCAGCACGGGGCCGAGCCTGCTGACCTACGGCGTGCCCCAGGGCTATCTGCCGCTGCGCCAGCAGATCGCCTCGGTGCTGCAGGCCCAGGACGTGCCCGCCCATCCCGAGGCCCACCTGATGACCGTGGCCGGCGTCACCCAGGGCCTGGACCTGATCGTGCGCAGCCTGGTGCGGCCCGGCGATACGGTGCTGGTGGAAGACCCGGGCTGGTTCCTCATCTTCGGCCGGCTCAACGCCCTGGGCGTGAACGTGGTCGGCGTGCCCCGCCTGCCCGGCGGCCCCGACGTGGAGGCGCTGGAGCGGCTGGCCCGCCAGCACCAGCCCCGGCTTTTCATCCTGAACACGGCCGTGCACAACCCCACGGGCCAGACCCTGTCGGCCGGCGTGGCCCACGAGGTGCTGCGCATTGCCGAGCGCCATGACTTCTACCTGGCCGAGGACGACACCTACTCCGACTTCCTGCCCGGCGTGCCAGTGCGCCTGGCCGCCATGGACCGGCTGCAGCGCGTGCTCCTGGTCGGCGGCTACTCCAAGACCCTCGCCGGCAGCCTGCGCGTGGGCTATGTTGCGGCGCACACCGACCTGATACGGCGGCTGACCGACCTCAAGCTGCTGGGCGGGCTGACCACGGCGCTGCCGGGCGAGCAGGTGGTGCACCGCGTGCTGGCCGATGGCCAGTACCGCAAGCATGTGGACCGCCTGCGCGAGCGCGTGGACCGCGCGCGCAACCGCTGCCTGCGCATGCTCGAAGCCCTGGACTGCCGCGCGCCGCACGAACCGCAGGCCGGCATGTTCGCCTGGGTGGATTGCGGCGTGGACTCGGAGGTGCTGGCCCGCCATGCCGCGCCGCAGGGCCTGCTGCTGGCGCCGGGCCTGCTGTTTTCGCCCAGGCAGGCCGCGGGCAGCATGCTGCGCATTCCCGTGCCCATGGTGGAACAGCCCCAGACCTGGAAGATCCTCGGCCACCTGCTGGCGCAGCACCGGGGCGGTGGTGGATGACCGGATGGTGCAGCAACACTGCCTGACGGGAGGTTGACGCTGCCGGCGCCAGGGCATGTAAGACAGAGCATCGGGCCTCGGCGCCCCGGTAGTGCGCTGCTATCGTTCCGGGATGACTATTGAGCTTGTCTTGCCAGGGGAGGCCGGCCGCAGAGCCGGGGTGAACGACAGCCAGCCCCGACCGGGAGGCGGCGCGGCGCGCCGCCTGGCGCCGGTGCTGGCGCTGCTGCTGACAGCGGGCTGTGCCGACACGCCCGCGCCGCGCGGCAAGGTGGAGGGCGCCTCGTTCGAGCCCAGCGAAATCGTGCAGTCCGACAGCAACCGCATGGCCACCCTGGCCATGAAGGAGAACCTGGACAGCCTGATGCGCATCATGGACAAGCTCTACCTGCGCAACCCCTCCGAGTGGAAGAAAACCGCCGAAAGCCGCGAGGCCGCATCCGCCTACGTGCGCATCGCCATCAATGAGCGCCAGCCCTGGGCCGACCTGCGCGGCGCCCAGGACGTGGCCGCGCTCTCGCTGGCGCTGCAGCCCGACTTCAAGGGCGACCGCGTGGCCGCCTTCGTCCATGCGCTGGCCGACACCATCATCACCGCCCACGGCGGGCGCACCAGCTTCACCCTGGTCCATGGGCTGGACCCGCAGCTGATCTACAACGCCGCACGCAACGTGGAAGTGGCCAACTGGATACTCAACTCAAGGCGCAATGCCGCAGGCGGGCCGCTGCTGCTGTCCAACCACCTGGGCGACGACGCGCGCAACCTGAGCTTCGAGCGCGAGATGGGCAAGATCATCGGCCGGCTGGACCTGATCGCCAACTACACCACCGAGCGCTACAGGCGCTCCTTCATCGGCTACGGGCAGGGACTGGTGGCGGGGCCGTTCATGCAGTTCCTGCCCGTGCGTTGAGGCGCGGCCTCAGAGCCTGTAGCTGAGCGTCACGGCCACCGAGCGCGGTGCCCCGTAGCGCGCCAGGCCCCCCGACCATGAATAGCCAAGATCCTGGTAGTAGCGGCGGTCCAGCAGGTTGTCCACGCTCAGCTGCACATGGGCATTGGCATTGACCTGGTAGCCCACGCCCAGGCCCAGCAGGGCGTAGCTGCGCTGCGTGGTCTCGAAGCCGGTTTCGCGGCGGAACATCTTGCTTTGCGCATGCAGCGATCCGTACAGGCTCCAGCGCCCGTACTCGCCGGGCAGGCGATAGCTGGTGTAGAGCTTGAGCAGGTGCTGGGGCTCGTCGGTGCTCACGCGCTGGCCGATGTTGGTGGCAATCCGGTCCTTGGTGTAGCGCGCCCGCACATAGGTGTAGCCGGCCGAAACCTGCCAGCCGGGCTGCAGCAGTCCGGACAGCTGCAACTCCAGGCCATCGCTTTGGATCTCGCCGGCCGCGCGAAAGCAACTGATGGCGCCGCTGGTGGGGCAATTGGCATCGTCACGCACGGCACGGTTGCGCTGCGTGATGCGGAACACCGAGGCGCTGGCATGGAGTCGCCCGTCAAAGTACTCGCCCTTGGCGCCCAGCTCGTAGTTGGTGCCTGTCATCGGGTCCAGGGTGTTGCCCCGCACGTCCATCGAGCTTTGGGGCTGGTAGCTCTGTGTCAGGCTGGCATAGACCGAATGCCTGTCATCCACGTCATAGACCAGGCCCGCATAGGGAACGAACCTGGCGCTCTCGTCCAGGCTGCGCTTCCAGTTGGGCGTGCCGGTGTACCAGCCCGTCGTGTCCTGCTCGTACCAGCCCAGACGCCCGCCCAGAATCAGGTGCAGCGGATCGGCCAGGCTGAAGTTGCCGCTGGCGTAGATGGCTTTTTCGCGCGTCTTGCGGCCCCACAGGTCGCCATTGGCAGGCGCCGAGCCGGTCCAGGGCGCGGAGTAGGGATTCCAGTTCGCAATGTCGACGATGCGCGAGGCCGACGACCCCCAGGTCTCGGCCGCACGGGAGCTGTCATTGCGGTAGCTGGCGCCCACGGCGATCTCGTGCGCGCGCCCGAACCACTCGACCGGGCCCCGGGCTCGCAGGTCGGCCACGGTCTGGCGTGTGCCGTAGCGCCAGCCCGTCTCGGACTGCTCCAGCTGTGTGGTCGATCCCGCGACGCGGCTGTTGGTGGTGTTTCGGATATCGGAGTCGGCCTCGACATGGTTGATGCCCAGCTTGACCGTCCAGCCGTTGCGCAGGCGCTGCTCCAGATCAACGAACACGCCATCGTTGTCGCGGTTCTGGAAAGACTCGGCGTTGTTGAGGAAGGTGGAGCGCGGCAGGTCCATATGGCCGCCATCGGGCAGGGTGGGCAGGCCCGTGAACACGCCCTTGGTGCGCGTGCGCTGGCGGTAGGCGCCCAGGCCCAGCGTGGTGTCGGGCGTGAGGTCCGCTTCCACGATGCCGTACAGGCTGGCATTGCGGGTGTTGGTGACATCGACAAAGCTGTCGCTGTCGCGCCAGCCGCCCACCACGCGAGCGCGCACGCTGCCGCTGGCATTGAGCGCACGGCTTGCGTCCAGCGAGGCCTGGCGGTTGTTCCAGCTGCCCAGGCCCAGCGTGGCATTGAGCAGCGGCTGGGCCGTAGGGCGCTTGCGCACCAGGTTGACCGAGCCCGAAGGCGCGCCCACGCCATCCATCAGGCCCGTGGCGCCGCGCACCACCTCCACGCGGTCATACATCAGCAGGTCGGCCGAGACATTGCGCGAATTGAAGCCCGTCACGTCCAGCGGCAGGCCGTCCACATTCACATGCTCCAGCGCAAAGCCGCGCGCGTAGAAGGTGGACTCCGAATCGGACACGGCCGGGTTCTTGGCGTACAGCCCGGGCGTGACCTTGGCAATGTCCTGCAGGGTGCTCAGGTGGAAGTCATCCATTTGCTGGCGCGTCACCACACTCACGGACTGCGGCGTCTGGCGCTGCGACAGGTTCAGCCCCGTGGCGCTGGCCATGCTGGGCGTGGTGTATGAGCCCGTGCCTTCCGTGGCGCTGCTGCGCTCCGCATCGGCCGTCACATTGACGGTCTGCAGCGTGCTGGCGGAAGACGGTGGGGTCGGGCCTGCCGCAGCAGGCAAGGGCGCGGCAGCCTTCAGTGAAAAGCCTCCGCCAGGCTGCTGCACGGCTGCCACGCCGCTGCCCGCCAGCAGTTGCTGCAACCCGGCCGACACGCCGTGGCTGCCGGTCAGCCCGCCCGTGCGCAGGCCCGCCACCAGGGCCGGGTCATAGGACAGGCTGACGCCCGCTGCGCGCGAGAAGCGATCTAGTGCCGCATCGAGCGGACCTGCTGCAATGCTGAAATCGCGCGTGAGCCCTCCGGCCTGGCCTGTGGCCGTCTGCGCCCATGCTGCGCCTGAAGGCGCGAGGGTCGACATCGCCATGCCGATGACGGCTGCTTGCACAAGGGTGACAAGCGGCCGGGGACGCCACTGCGGTTGGCTACCGGGCCTGGGCGGGTGATGACGGGACATGCTGGGTTCTCCTGGATGGAATACGGGAAAGGATTGAAGGACTCATTCCCAGGCCGTACGAAAATCCGGATCCCCTCACTTTTTCTGAAAAAAAGTGGAAATCACTGGCCGGATGTCGGCCCCACATGAACCCACCAGCGCGTGCGCCGGCTGATGCTCACGGGCTGCGTCTGCGCGATGAGCTGCAGCACCTGCTCGGTCTGGCGCACATGGAAGGTGCCTGACAGGCGCAGGCCTGCCACGCGCTCGTCGCAACTGATGTGCCCATGGCGGTAGCGCCCCAGTTCCGCCAGAAGGTCACCCAGGCGGATGGCCCGGCCTGCCATCACGCCATCTGCCCAGTCGTCCGCACCAAAGTCCGGGGGAGGTGCCGGGGTACTGGCATCGGCCGACAGCCACCACGGCGAGCCGGGCATCGCCGTTTGCGGTGCGGCGCTGTCTGCGTCCTTTGCAGGCGTCAGCCGTACGGCGCCTTCCTGCACGCTGACAAGGGCCCGATGCTTGTGCAGCCTGACCACGAAGCGCGTGCCCAGAGCCTGCAGATCGCCAAACGGCGTGCGCACCCTGAAGGGCCGGTGGCCGGGTGCAGTCTCGTCAGCGCCCGTGGTCACCAGGATTTCCCCACGGCTGAGCACCACCAGGCGCTGCTGCGAGTCCAGCTCCGTGCGGATGGCCGTGTCCGTGTTGAGCACGATGGTGCTGCCATCGTCCAGCCTGACGGTGCGCTGCTCGCCCACCGAGGTGCTGGCGCTGGCCAGCAGGCGCTGCCAAGGCGTGTGGCTGTACGCCATCCAGCCCGTTGCCGTGGCGATTCCGGACAAGGACAGCAGCTTGAGGGCGCGGCGGCGCGAGACGCTGCGGGACTGGCGCAGGCGCTGCGCTGCATCCAGCGTGTCCAGTGCCAGGCGTTGCGGTATGCGGCCAAAGTCGGTCCTCAGTGATTGCACCCGATCCCAGGCCAGGGCGTGGGCGGGCTGCGCATGCAGCCATTGCTCGAAGGCCTGCCGTGTGGCGGGGCTGGGCGTGTTGAAGTCCAGCCGTACGGACCACTGGATGGCTTCGTCGATCAGGCCGGGCGAAAGATCGCTGCTCATGCCCCGAAGCGCAGTGCGTAGCAGTGGCGCAGGGCCGTGGCGATGTAGCGCTCGGCCGTGGCCAGGGACACGCCCAGTCGTTCGGCGATCTGCGGGCAGGTGAGTCCTTCCAGTTGCGCCCACAGAAAGGCGCTGCGCACGCGGGGCTTCAAGGCATCCAGCATGCGGTCTATGGCGACCAGGGTTTCCAGGAAGATCAGCCGGCTTTCCGGCGAGGGGGCCTGCGCCTCGGGCATGAGGGCCAGGGTCTCCAGCCAGGCGCGCTCCAGCTCGCGGCGGCGCCAGTGGTCCACCAGCAGGCCATGGGCAATGGTGCTCAGGTAGGCACGGGGCTGGCGCAGGCCGGTTGCGTCAGGGCCGGGTTGGCGGGTGAGCAGGCGCATGAACACGTCCTGCGCCATGTCGGCCGCGTCGAAGGAGTCGTCCAACCGGCGCCGCAACCAGCCCTGCAGCCAGCTCTGGTGGCTGTGGTACAGGCTTTCCACGCTGGTTGCCGCCTTGGCGGCCTGGGAAATCTGCGCGTCCATGGAGCGTCCATTCAACGAATGCAATCACGGGGCTCGTCATGCATTGCGAAGGGCTGGCGGCGGCTGCGTCCATGGCGTGAGCTAACGAGAAAGGCGTGATTATAGATTTGCTAATGAGAATGAATCGCAAATGAGGCGCAGGCACAACCATTCGCACGCGGGCAGGCCGCGCGCGAGGCAGCATGATCCGCGTCAGCCGTTCAGCTGCACAGAACGATGGTGACCAGAGCGGAGGTGTCTTCGATGGCGCGTACCGCATGCGCCATGTTGGCCGGCAGGTGCATCAGCTGGCCGGCCTGCAGGGACTGGCGGCTTTCGCCGAGCATCACCTCCAGCTCGCCTTCCAGGCAGTGCAGGCTGACGCTGCCCGGCACCTTGTGCGGCGGCAGCGACTGGCTGGCGCGCAGCACCACGCGGATGACTTCCATGTCCTGGGACTTGAACAGGGCGCAGGTCCGGGCGCCCGCCAGCCGCGCACCAAACGGCAGGACATCGATGGCTTGAGCGGTCAGTGCAAAGGGGGTGGCCATGGCGGACCTCCGGGCGTTGGCGGGCAATACTGCCATTGTCCTCCGAAGCACGGCAATCCATCAACCGCAGCTGTGTGACAGCAGGGGCTTGTGCAGGGTCTCAGCCCGGCACGCTGGCCTCCACCAGCAGGGTCAGCAACTGCAGAGACTCCTGCCAGCCCAGGTGACAGGCCTCGGCGGGAATGACGGCGGGCACGCCTTCCTGGGTCACATCCATTTCAGTGCCGCAGAACACCTCGCGCAGCGTGATGGTGGTGATCATCTCGCCAGGCAGTTGCGGGTCGTCGAAGCGGTCGGTATGGCGTACCAGCCGGCCAGGCTCCAGGTCCAGGAACTCCCCGCCGAAGCCGCTGCGCCCGCCCGTGGACAGATTGACGAAGGCCATGCGGTAGCGTCCGCCGACCCGGGCGTCGAACTCGGGCACCTCGCAGATGTAGCCGTGGGGCGGCAGCCATTTGGCCAGGGCAGCGGCCGTGGTGAAGGCTTGGTACACGCGCTGCGGCGGCGCCTTGAGGACGCGGTGCAGCCGGATGGTGTGGACGGTGTGTGACATGCGGAACTCCTTGGCGTGGTGTCGTGCAAGGCTGCCAGCCTCGCACCGATGCAGTCCTTGCGCAAGAGGCGGGACATGGAGCCTGGCGCAGGATTCAATGATTCATAAATCGAATCCTTGATTGGTTTTAAAGAATTGGACTTGAATCATTGACATCCGCACCATGGCGGCGAGCGCTGGACACACAGCGCCGCTTTCCATAGGAAACAGGATAGAAAACAGGAGACAAGCAAATGAAGCATTCCCCGTTGCGCAGGGCCCTGGCCCTTGGCGCTATCAGCACCATTGCGGCCGTGGCCGCGCCCTCCGTGTCGGCGCAGGGTGGTTACCCCTCCAATCCCATCACCCTGGTCGTGCCGTTCGCGGCCGGCAGCGGCACGGACGCCGTGGCGCGCCTGGTGGCTACCCGGCTGGGCGAGCGGCTCAAGCAGCCCGTGATCGTGGACAACAAGGCTGGTGCCAATGCCCAGATCGCCGCCAACCATGTGGCCAAGGCCAAGCCGGACGGCTACACGCTGTTCATGACCACGAACACCTCCCACTCGGCCAACCCCTGGCTGGTCAAAGGCCTGAAGTACGACCCCGTCAAGGATTTCACGCCCGTGGCGCGCGTGGGCGAGCTGCCGTTTGCGCTGCTGGTCCACCCCTCCGTTCCTGCCAAGACCGTGCAGGAACTCATCGACTACGCCAAGGCCAATCCCGACCGCCTGTCCTACGGCACGCCCAACAGCACCTCGCTGGTGGCCTCGGAGACCTTCAAGTACGTCACGCACGCCCAGATCACCTCCGTGCCCTACAAGTCCAGCCCGCAGGCGCTGACCGACCTCATGGGCAACCAGATCCAGGTCTATGTGGCCGACCTGGGCTCCGCCTGGGGCACGATCAAGACCGACCGCGTGCGCACCCTGGCCGTGACGGCGGCCAAGGGCTCCACCCTCCTGCCCAATGTGCCGGCCATCGGCAAGACGCTGCCGGGCTTCGACATCACTTCCTGGAACGGCATCTTCGGCCCGGCCGGCATGCCGGCCGAGATCACCGAGCGGCTGAACACCGAGCTGCAGGCCATCCTCAAGGACAAGGCCGTGCAGGAGCAGCTGGCCCAGGTCGGCTTCGAGGTCTGGCCCACGGCCACGCCCGCCGAGTTCGCCACCTATGTGAAGGACCAGATGGCCCGCTGGGGGCAACTGGTCAAGCAGGCGGGCATCGAGGCGCAGTGAAGGAGAGCCGCATGGAACAAGCGCAGCAAGGGCAGCAAGGCCCTCTTGCAGGGGTGAAGGTGCTGGACATGACCTCGGTGGTCATGGGCCCCTTTGCCACCCAGATCCTTGCGGGCCTGGGGGCCGAGGTGATCAAGGTCGAATCGCCCGAGGGCGACAACATGCGCCACGTCGGCCCCATGCGCAACCCCGCCATGGGCCACATCTTCCTGCAGGCCAACCAGGGCAAGCGCTCCGTGGTGCTGGATCTCAAGCAGGGCGCCGCGCGCGAGGCCCTGCTGCGCCTGGCCGAAGGCTGCGACGTGCTGGTCAGCAACGTGCGGCCCCAGGCCATGGCGCGCCTGGGCCTGGCCTACGAGGACGTGGCGGCGCGCAACCCGCGCATCATCCACGTGAGCTGCTGCGGCTTCGACCAGCGCGGCCCCTACGCGGCCCGGCCCGCCTATGACGACCTCATCCAGGGCGCCACCGGCGTGCCCTGGCTGGCGCAGCAATACGGCGGTGGCGAGCCGGCCTATGCCCCCATGACCCTGGGCGACCGCGTCACCGGCCTGCACGCGGTCTACGCCGTCACGGCCGCCCTCTATGCGCGCGAGAAGACCGGCAAGGGCCAGGCCGTGGTCGTGCCCATGTTCGAGGCCATGACCCAGTTCATCCTGGGCGACCACATGGCGGGCCTGTCGTTCGAGCCGCAGCTGGGCGGCCCCGGCTATGCGCGCCTGCTCACGGCCCACCGCAGGCCCTATCGCACCAGCGACGGCCACCTGTGCGTTCTCATCTACAACGACAAGCACTGGCACAGCTTCTTCAACGCCATAGGCCAGCCCGAGCGCATGGCCGAGCCCATCTTCGCCACCCACAGCCAGCGCGCCCTGCACATCAATGCCGTCTATGCCGAAGTCTCGCGGCTGATGGCAGGGCGCACCACCGCCGAATGGCGCACGCTGCTGGACGCGGCCGATGTGCCCAACATGCCCATGGCCTCGCCCGAGGATCTGATCGCCGATCCCCAGCACCAGGCCACCGGCTTCGTGCACGAGATAGACCACCCCAGCGAAGGCCGGCTGCGCACCACGGCCAGCCCCACGCGCTGGAGCGCCACGCCACCCGCAGAACGCGCCGCCCCCGCGCCACGCCTGGGCGAACACACCCTGCAGGTGCTGCGCGACGCGGGCCTGACCGAGGCCGAGCTGGCCGCCCTGCAGGCCAGCCGCGCCTGCAGCCAGGCTGCCGCGCTGCAAGACGCCCCACCACAAACACAAGCGCAAGCACAAGCACAAACAGAAGGAAACCGCCCATGCCCCGCTATCTGATCCGTGAACAAGACGTGCCCGGCTACAGCCCCGCCAACCACCACGGCACCGTCAACCGGCGCCTGGTCAGCGCCGCCAACGTGGGCGCGCGCCACATGGAGCTGGTGCTGGGCACGCTGGAGCAGGGCGGCGGCGCGCTGCCCCATGCCCACCCCGGCATGGAGCAGGCCTGCTACCTGCTGGCCGGCACGGCCGAGGTGGAAATCGACACCCCGGACGGCAAGGAACGCTTTGCCATGCAGCCCGGCGACACCTGCTTCTTCCCCGAGGACTGCATGCACATCTTCCGCGTGACCAGCGCCGAGCCCGTGCGCCTGCTGGTCTTCTACAGCCCGCCGTACGGCGAGAACCCCGAGCGCGTGCGCCGGCCGGCAGCCTGAGCGCCGTCACCCCACAGACACGACAAGCGAACAGCATCAAGCAACGGAGAACACACCATGGACTTTCTGTGGAACGAAGAACAGGAACAGATACGCGACGCCGTCGAACGCGCCTGCGCCCCCTTTGACGCCGACTACTGGCTGCGCAAGGACCACGAAGGCGGCTTCCCGCACGACTTCCACAAGGCCCTGGCCGACGCGGGCTGGCTGGGCATTGCAATGCCCGAAGAATTCGGCGGCGCGGGCCTGGGCATCAGCGAGGCGGCGCTGATGATGCACACCATCTCGGCCACGGGCGCAGGCCTGTCGGGCGCCTCGGCCGTGCACATGAACATCTTCGGTCTGCACCCCGTCGTCGTCTTCGGCACGGACGAGCAAAAGCGCCGCTGGCTGCCCCCGCTGATCGCGGGCACGGACAAGGCCTGCTTCGGCGTGACCGAGCCCAATGCCGGCCTCAACACCCTCAAGCTGCAGACACGCGCCGTGCGCGATGGCGACGTCTACGTGGTCCATGGCCAGAAAGTCTTCATCTCCACCGCCCAGGTCGCCAACAAGATCCTGCTGCTGGTGCGCACCAAGCCCGTGGAAGAGTGCAAGGGCACGGAAGGCCTGAGCCTGTTCTACACCGACCTGGACCGCGAACGCATCGAGGTGCGCGAGATCGACAAGCTGGGCCGCAAATGCGTGGACACCAACCAGCTGTTCATCGACGGCCTGCGCATCCCCGCCGAGGACCGCATCGGCGAAGAGGGCAAGGGCTTCTCGTACATCCTGCACGGCCTCAACCCCGAACGCATCCTCATCGCCGCCGAGGCCGTGGGCCTGGGCCGCGCCGCTCTGGCGCGCGCCACCCAGTACGCCAAGGAGCGCGTAGTCTTCGACCGCCCCATCGGCCAGAACCAGGGCATACAGCACCCGCTGGCCCAGGCCTGGATGGGGCTTGAGGCGGCCCACCTCATGGTGCAAAAGGCCGCCTTCCTCTACGACAGGGGGCTGCCCTGCGGCGCCGAGGCCAACGCCGCCAAGTACCTGGCGGCCGAAGCCTGCGCCAAGGCCTGCGAAACCGCCATCTTCACGCACGGCGGCATGGGTTACGCCAAGGAATACCACGTGGAGCGCTACATGCGCGAATCCTGGATCCCGCGCCTGGCGCCCGTCAGCCCGCAGCTCATCATGTGCTTCATCGCCGAAAAGGTATTGGGCTTGCCTAAATCGTATTGACCCCCTGAGTCGCTTCGCGCCTTCCCCCTTCTCGCTGCGCGGAGGGGGACGACACCCTCGGTGCGGGGCGGCCCTTCCTCGGTGTCTCAAAGTTGAGGTGCGCGGGTTTTGTGGCTGCGAACCATCTGAAGTCCCATGATTTATCAATCTGTATTTCAGAGGTAGCCATGGTGCAAGATGCCATCTCGCTTGCTCCCCATCCGCCGCCTCTCATGAAGACCCACCTGCTGCGCTATTTCGTCGCCCTGGCCGAGGAACGCCACTTCGGCCGCGCGGCCCAGCGCCTGTGCATCACCCAGCCGCCGCTGAGCATGGCGCTCAAGACCCTGGAGCAGGACCTGGGCGCCAGCCTCATGGACCGCGACGCCAAGAACGTGCGCCTCACCCCTGCGGGCGAGGCTTTCCTGGTCGAGGCACGCAAGGTGCTCGCCCAACTGCAGCACGCGGCCGACGTGGTGCGTGGCGTGGCCGAAGGCATGCAGGGCCGGCTGGACGTGGGCATCACCGGCTCCATGGTCTACCGCCAGGTGCCGGACTTCTGCCGCGCCTTCCGCGCCGAGCGCCCCCTGGTCGAAGTCTGCCTGCACGAAATGTCCACGCGCGAGCAACTGCAGGCCATTGCCAGCGGCCAGATCGACTGCGGCTTTCTCAACATAGGCACCCCGCCAGACGGCCTGCAGACCCTGTCGATTGGCGAGGAACCCTTTGTCTGCTGCCTGCCCGCCACGCACGCGCTGGCCCGGCAGCCCGACATCGACCTGCGCGAACTGGCCCGCGACACCTTCGTCATGTTCGCCCGCGAAGTGGCCCCGGCCAACTACGACAACGTCATCGCCTGCCTGCAACAGGCCGGCATCCACCCCCACACCCGCCACGCGGCGCGCCAGTGGCTCACCGTCATGGCCCTGGTCTCGGCAGAGCAGGGCGTGGCCCTGGTGCCCAGCTGCATGCAGCGCGTGGGCATGAACGGCGTGGTGTTCGTGCCCCTGCGCGGGCCGCAGCAGGCCATGACGCCCGCTGTCATGGCCTGGCGGGCGGACCAGCCTGCGGCGGTGCTGCAGGCTTTCATTGAGAGGGTGAGGGCGATGGCATCCACCGCCGTCAAGGGTGGTAGGGGTTGAGGGCTGTCACCTCTACAGACCCTTCGCAGTAGTGCATGGCGAAAACCACCAGCTCCTTACCATTCGATTGGGTGATGGCCTCCACGTACCAAAAAGGCAATTTTTCTCCCGGAGAAAACGTCACCTTGGTGATATCGAATGCGTACTGAGGAAACTTCTCTTTCAGTTTTTTCAGTACATTCGTCCGAACCAGATTAAGGTCATGGTTATCGCAAGCGGTTGCGTTTTTTGCGTCCCCGCATGCGGTGATCAGCAAGGCTGCACCAGCCAACAAACTGCGAAAAAAACTGTATCTTGACATGGTTTTTTCATATCAGCGGCCTGTGAAGTAATTGGCCAAGGCCGTTGATGGCCGGATACTGGCTGGATTTATGCGCGGATGTGCGGCGTTGTGCGGGCACCATCATCAAAGACGGGTTGCCATGGTACTTTCTTCTGTTTTAGGCTGAAGAAGGCACCATGGCTTCCTGGTGTCATACACTTGGTTTATTATTGCTTCAATAGATTTCCATTATCCCATTCTCACTGGCCGAGTATTTGCTTTCCGAAACTGCTCGAGCAGAAACGGCCTTTCCCCCTGTGCCGGCCAAATGGGGGTACATGTAGCACAGAACTGCGACTTGCAAATTTGCTACTGGAATGCTACCAGCCATGGTGAAACCATTGTTATAGCAATTTGGAATTCCTCGAACTCCAACGGCGAGTGAAAGATCGCCACCTCTCGCGACAGAAAAGTCAACTCCTGCACTTGCAGATACTCTTGTATATGAACCAGCACGTGGGTAAGGGTCGTAGCTTAGAGATAGAACAGGTCTGTAGTCCCATTGGCCACCAGGCATGTAATAGTAGTTGGAATGTTGATTAAATGACATTTCCTTTTGAAGGGAAGCCGGTTCACAATGAAGGGGTATATTCCTTTCATCGCTACCAATTACCATTTTTCCAGGAGATTCTGGATTTTTGTCTCCGTACATTTCACACAACCTCTTGTTGAATTCAATTGCTTCATCATTTTGATTGGTGGTTTCGTAGAGATAAGATCCATTTGATAGCTTGACTAGATTTATGGTCACAGTACCATTCATTCCAGCCATGCTGCCAGAAATACTTCTGGCGACCATTGGCATGCCGTTCTTTTCAATTTCCTCATTTCCTATCAAAAAATCTTGGGCCATTGCAGATATTGAACCGAGAACAAGTATGGATCCGGTGAGAATTTTACTTAGCATAGTTCCCTCTGTGCTGAAATGTTAATAAGCCTTTGCTGCCACATCTCAGTGAGTGGCGCTATTAGTCTAAGTTCTTTAGCATTTTCAGATCAAGTGCAGACTGCTGTCGTTTTCTGTTTGTTCTAAAAAATAAGATACTTCCTAGGAATTGACGTGAATTGACGATAAACGGTCTAAACACACGCATTCGGATGGCCTGATGAGCAAGGCTTGCGCTGATTCGCAGGCTTGATGAATCCGTAAGTTCCTGGTGCCGTGCATCCGAGTGCTCTTGCCGCTTTGGCAGTGCCCCTTTGTCGTCGGCAATCGAGTCTGCCCACATAGCCACTACGAGGGCCGAGGGAGATGCGATATGTCAGGGTTTGAGCTGCGAGACAGGCGCCCGGAATCTGCGGGTCACCACGGCGCCAGCCGCGCAACTCAGTCCGATGGCACAGCGTCGGTACTGCCCAGAATCTCCGCCACCTTGAGCGCCAGCGCATCCAATGTGAACGGCTTGGTCAGAAGCTGCGTCCCGGGGTGCAGGTTTTCCTGGCTGAGCGGAGATGCCTCGGTGAACCCGGTGATGAAGAGCACCGGCAGGTCGGAACGGGCCAGGCGTGCCTCGTCGGCAAGCTGCTTGCCGTTCATTCCGCCGCGAAGCCTCATGTCCGTGATCAGCATGTCCACCCGGGTTCCGGCGCGCAGTACCTGCAGTGCGGCAGCTGCATCGGCCACGGCAAGCACCGTGTAGCCCAGATCGACAAGCGCCTCGTCGATGAGATGGCGGATCGGGGCTTCGTCATCCACGACCAGCAAGGTCCTTTGGGCAGGCACCACCACCTGCCTTGCCGCATCGACCGCGCGTTCTGCAACGGGCGCGGCGTCGCACCTGGGCAGATACAGGCAGACCGTGGTGCCCTGGCCCCGCTGGGAGAAGATCCTGACCGCTCCTCCCGATTGCCGCGCGAAGCCGTAGATCATCGACAGCCCCAACCCCGTTCCATGGCCCACCGGCTTGGTGGTGTAGAACGGCTCGAAGGCGCGCGCAATGGTCTGCTCCGACATGCCGGTACCCGTGTCGGTGACGCACAGCGACACATAGCCGCCCGGCGGAAGATCCCACTCCTGGGCTGCCGCCTCTTCAAGCTCGATATTGGCTGTCCTGATGGTCAGCCGGCCGCCTTCGGGCATGGCATCGCGGGCGTTGATGCACAGGTTCAGGATGGCGTTCTCCAGCTGCGTTCCATCGATTTGCACATGCCACAGATGGGCTGCCGGCACGATGTCGATATCCACGCTGGCGCCCACCGTCCTTCGCAGCAGGTCCTCCCAATCGGCCAGGAGCGCGGCCATATCGGTGGGCTTGGAGTCCAGGATCTGCCGGCGCGAGAACGCAAGCAGCCGCTGCGTGAGCGTGGCGGCGCGCCGCACCGCCCCCTGCGCTCCATGGATGAAGCGCGTGAGGTTGTCCACCTGGCCGCGCGCCAGCATCCGCTGCAGCAGCTCCAGATTGCCCATGACGGCCGCCAGCAGGTTGTTGAAGTCGTGCGCAAGGCCGCCCGTCAACTGGCCCACGGCCTCCATCTTCTGAGACTGGCGCAGTTGCTCCTGCGCCTTGGCCAGTGCTTCGGCCTTGGCCATTTCGGAGGTGATGTCGCGGCCCACGGCGTTGATGCGGCCTGCCGCCGAACGCGTGGACCAGGAGATCCAGCGGTAGCTACCGTCCCGATGGCGATACCGGTTGTCAAACCGGGCATGCGCCATGCCTGTGGCCAGCTCCTGCGTGTCCTGGATGGTGCGCGCCAGATCCTCCGGATGGATGAGATGAAAAAGCGTCGTGCCCAGCAGCTCGTCTTCACGCCAGCCCAATACCTCGGTCCAGGCCGGGTTGACCGCAGTGATGATGCCCTCGAACGTGCAGCGCATCATGATGTCGGAAGACAGCTGCCACAGCGCGTTGCGGTCGGCCGTGCGCTCTGCCACCTGTTCCTCCAGCGTGGCATTCAAGCGCTCCAGCGCGGCCTGGGCCTGCTTGCGCTCGGTGATGTCGGAGGCCGCTCCCAGCCAGCCGGTGATGGCGCCTGCGGCATCGAACAGCGGCACGGCGCGCGAGAACGCCCAGCCCACGCTGCCATCGACCCGGTTCACCCGGTGCTCGATCACGTAGTCCGTCTTCGTGCGGATGGCCCGCGCGATCTCCGCGCGCACAAGGTCGCGGTCCTCCGGGGGGATGTAGTCTTCCAGCCAGTTCGTGTTGGACGCCTGCGTGTCGGGGATGAACCCGCCGCCTGCCAGCTGGTGCAGCTCGCTCCAGTCCGCACTGATGGAGTAGCGCACTTCCGACGAGGACCGCACCAGCGCATCCAGCCGTTCCTCGCTCTGGCGCAACATGTCCAGCGCCCGCCGTTCCGCATCGATGTCCAAAATGGCGATGGCCGTGGCCACGACTTCCTTGTCCGCATTGCGCAGCGGCACCCCGAACACGCGCGTCCATACCTCAAGCCCCTGGGGCGTGTCATAGACGCAGTCAACACCCGGCACCACCAGCTCCCCGCGGAACGCGCGGGCAGCCACAAACTGGTCGCGGGGGACGGGCTTGCCATCCTTGTCCCAACTGCGCCAGCGCCCGCGGTCTTCTTCGGCAGACAGCAGCGAAGGGATGGGGGTGTCCGGCAGGAAATGGCGGTAGGCCGGGTTGGACATCAGCACCTTGCCACCCTTGCCCACCAGGCACAGGCCTATAGGCAGATGCTCGATGAAATCCGAAAACAGTGTCTTTTGGTCCGCCACCTGTGCATCGAAGGGGTCCTGATCGCTGGCGCCCGCGCCCTGTACGGCGCTGGCATGGCCCGCCGCGGCAATCGCCAGTTGCGCCCGCAGCCGGGCGTTTTCCTCGCGAAGCAGGGCAATCTCTTCGGACTCTTGGATCATGGGGGGATGGAGCGGGGCGTTGGGTGGAGGAGAGGGGGCAGCTCGCCGCAGGCGGGGACGGCGATGCTGCCTGGGGATCATAGCTGTGACTGCTGGTGCGACCGATGTTGAGGCTGCAGTCCTCGGTGCGGCAATTCTTGTGGGACTTCGCCCTCCCAGGGACTATTGGGTTGAACTGGCCGTGCAATGGGCTGAATTTGGGTCCCCAATGACCGATGAATCGGTCGACGAACGCTCGAAATGTGCCATTGAAAATATGGAAGTCGAGAAACTTATTGAGAAAATGGCAAAAGAATGCATATTTCCGCCAATTTCCCGAATATGAATCAAACAAATCGGCAATGAATGATCTGCCCCGTCGTGCAGGCCATGGCTGAAGGGTGGCGGCGAGAGGGCTTCCCTGCAGGAAACGTGCCGCAGGCACCGCTGCTGCTGTGACTTTCATGTCACACAGCACAGCTGTCACGAAGAATACTTATGTGTTACCTAGAGTTCCCGCAGCGGTGGCAGGAGGCCACCGTCATTCTCATTAATAAGTTCAGTTCGTATCTCGCCAATGAAAAATCAAAAAACGTGCTCGCGCATTCTGGGACTCGCGATGGGCACATTCTTCGCCTCTTCTTCCAGCTTGGCCTTGGCACAATCTTCCGTCACCATTTTTGGTGTGGTGGACGTCGGTGTCACCATTGCCAAGTCCGGCAGCAACAGGCTCAATGCACTGAACTCCAGCCAAGGCAAGACCAGCTTGCTTGGCTTGCGCGGCACGGAGGACCTCGGCGGCGGCAACAGAGCTCAGCTCTGGCTTGAAGGCGGCCTCAACCCCGATGTCGGCACTGGCGGCAGCAGCGGCTCCCTTGGCTTCGAGCGCCGCTCCACGATCGGGCTGAGCAACAAATCCTGGGGTGAAATCCGGCTGGGTCGCGACTACACCCCCAGCTACAACATCTTCACCGCTTTCGCGGGCCCCGACACCACCACCGGTGTGCAGGCCAATCTGTTCCAGACGATCCGCCAGACTGCCTATAACGCCGCCAGCCAAAGCGGCGTGGTCGACCGCACGCGCATCAGCAACGCCGTGGGCTACTTCCTGCCGAGCGACTTGGGCGGTGTCTATGGCCAGTTCTCGGTTTCCTTTGGCGACGAGAACGCCTCCGGCTCTGGCGCAAGCAAGGCCCGCAGGTACATAGGCGGCAACCTGGGCTATCGCTCTGGCCCGCTGAACGTGGGTATCGGCTACGGCAGGATCGACGGCACCGCGGCCGTGGCTTCGCCCAGCGCCATCGCCGCAACCAGCGATCTGGAAGACCTGGTGCTGGGCGCCTCGTACAACTTCGGCAGTTTCCTGCTCAATGGCGGATACAACAGCCTGAAGTGGGAACCCGTCAACGGCGCAACCTCCGGAAAGGTGGACGGTTTCTACCTGGGCGCAACCATCCCCATGGGGCAAGGCAGCTTGCGCATCAAGTACGCCAGCGCCAAGTTCAGCGGCAACGCCTCAGCCCTCACGCGCAGCGGCGGCAAGGCCGACAAGTATTCGATCGGATATGTCTACGACTTCTCCAAGCGCACCTCTCTGTACGCCGGGCTGGCGCGTGTCAACAACAAGAACGGCGCCAGCGTCGGCCTGATCGGTGGCCCTGCGGGTGTGGCCAACGCCGGCTCGACCGGTGTGGATCTGGGCATCAGCCACTCGTTCTGAACGGCACAGCGCCTTTTTCAGAAACGAAGCCTTCAAGATGGGGCAGGCCCTTGCCACGCAGGGCCTGCCGATCTGCCTATCTGCCTATCTGCCGATCTGCCTATCAGGCTTGCCTCTTCTTCTCAAGACCTACTCGCCATGCGACCCCCCACTTCTTCTTCCTGCCTGATGGCAGTGATCGCCGCCGCGGCTGCCTTGCTGAGCGCCTGCGCCGACACCCGCCCGCTCCAGGTCGCCGGCTCCGAGACGGTGACGCAGACCACCGGCGTCGGCAGCATCCGCGCCATCGTCACGCGCCAGGACGTCCAGTTCGACGACAGGTTCTATTTCCCCTACGAAGGCCAACACCCCGCCACCAAGGCCGATTTCCCCAAGGGCTTTCTGCCAGCCTACGGTTCGGGCCTGGCCTTGAAGGGCAGGCGTGCCGACGGCACGCTGGAGTTCTACGCCATCACCGATCGTGGCCCGAACGCGACCACCGGCCCGGTCACGCAGATCACCGACGGCTCCAATCCCGCGGGCTTTGCCAGTTCCACGGTGTTTCCCTCGCCCAACTTCACTCCGTCCATCGGCGTGATCGCCCTCGGAAAGGACGGAGCCAGGCTCGTCTCCACCCTGCCGCTCAGATTCAGCGCCACACAGAACGCCAACGGCCGCGTGCAGCCACGGGGCATCACAGGCAACACGGGCGAGCAAGTCCTGGACGACTCCTTCACCTATCCCGGCAAGGCCAAGGGCTACAGCGAATTCGGCCTGGACACAGAATCCGTGGTGGTGGATGCCGCACGCAATGTGCTGTGGGTGTCCGACGAATACGGACCCTTCATCGTGAAGATCGACCCGGCGACCGGCATCATCCAGAAGAAATACGGGCCCGGCACCGGCGCGGCCGATCTGCCGGCCATTCTCGCCAAGCGCCGCGCCAACCGTGGCATGGAGGGGCTGAGCATTGATGTGGCCAGCGGCAAGCTGCACGGTTTCCTGCAAAGCCCCCTGGACGACGGCAAGGCCGACTACACCACCGCTGCCGTTGCCGACGCCACAGGCAAGTCGGAGAACGTGCGCGACTACGCTCGCTTTGTGCGCTGGGTGGAATTTGACCCGACCACCGAGAAAACCCGCCTGTTTGCCTTGCCCGTGGACAGCCGCTGGTACAACCAAGGCAAGACCGGCAATGCCAAGCTGGGTGATGTGGTCTCACTGGGCAAGGGGAAATTCATCGCCATCGAGCAAGGCACGGGCAAGGACAAAAAAGTCTTCAACGACCTGGTTCTGATCGAGTTTCCGGCCAACGCCACCGACATCACCGCGCTGGGCTCCGACCTGGAAAAGAGCAGCCTGACTGGCAAGCCGGTCAATGGCTCGGACTATTCCAAGGTCGTGACGCTCAAGAAGACCCGGCTCTTCAACCTGAACGCCACCGGCTGGGTGGCCGAGAAGGCCGAAGGCCTGGCACTGGTCGATGACTACACGCTGGCGCTGACCAACGACACCGACTTCGGTGTTTCGCTGGCCGTGCTGGACGCCAGCGGCAAGGAAATCGAAGGCTCGGACGTCACCAAATGCATGGTGGACGCCGAAGGCAAGATCGTGAACGACGGCCAATGCGCCAAGGGCGCGGCGAGCCTGCGCTTTACCACCAATGACGTCAACGATCGCACGCAGCGACTGTGGACCTTTGGGTTCAGCAAGAAGCTGAGCGAATACGGCGCTCCCTGAACGACTGGGACTGCGACTGCGACTGCATGGCATAGGCAAGACAACGGGGCCACGGCGGTCCAGGGCGGTTCGTCCAGCGCGAAGGCGCTGCGACGGGCCGCAACGCTGATGTCGCCCCCTCTGGCATCTGCACGGAGCGGCGCCGCCGTTGCGGCGCAAGTGTGGGCTTGCCGCAATGACTGGTCCTTTCGACCTTCGGCAGTGTTCCGGCATTGCCCAAAGCGGTAGTCGTTGAGTGCGTAGATGACAGGCATACGTCCGAGCCAAGCACTTTCACAATCAAATCCCCCTCTGCTTGGTCATTTCAAAAGCGCCCTCGGATTCCATACTGGTTTCCCCGTGAATCGAGGAAATTCAACAGTGAGCAGTGTCCCGTTCAGAATCCCTCTCGGATTTCCGATGGCTTGGGATTGGCCAGTCATCGAATTCCTGAAGAGACAGCGCGTGCGGTATCCTCAGCCGCTCTGTGGAGGAGAAGAAAGTGGCGGTACTGATTCCTGCGATGGGGGCGTGCGTTGGGCGCATGACGCCTGGCGAGCGACGCTTGGCCGAGCGTTTGGAGCAAAAGCTCGAAGACGATTACATGCTCTGGTATGACGTGCCCATCGGTCCCAAGCAGACGCATCCTGACTTTGTCGTCATTCACCCACGCAGGGGCGTTCTGATTCTTGAGACCAAGGATTGGCGGCTCGAGACGGTTCAAGAGGCGACCAAACAGGCCTGGACGCTCATCGTGGATGGAAGGCCCAAGGTCGTCATCAATCCGGCAGCTCAGGCGCGACACTGCGCCATTCAAGTGGTCAATGCACTGGAGCGAGATCAGCAACTCATTCACGGCGAAGGCCCTCATCAGGGAAAGCTGGCATTTCCCTGGGGCAGCGGCGTGGTGTTCACCAACATCACGCGCAAGCAGTTTGAAGAGTCTGCACTGGACCAGACGATTGATGCGCATCTCGTTATCTGCAAGGACGAGATGCTGGAATCCGTTGATGCGGAGGCTTTTCAGCAACGCCTGTGGAACATGTTCCCCCACGCTTTCGGCAAAGCCATGTCGGTGCCGCAGCTCGAGCGCATGCGGTGGATCATGTTCCCGCAGGTGCGTGTTCCGGTGCAAGGCAGCCTTCTGCCGGAAGACGCGGACGAGCTGCCGGACATCATGCGCGTCATGGACTTGCAGCAGGAGCAACTCGCGCGCAGCCTGGGCGATGGGCATCGCGTGATCCACGGAGTTGCCGGCTCAGGCAAGACCATGATTCTTGGCTATCGTGCGGAACACCTGGCCAAGACCGCTTCGACCAAGCCCATCCTCGTGCTCTGCTACAACGAGCCCTTGGCAGTGAAGCTCAATGCCTGGTTTGCGGCCAAGGGCCTGGCCGATCGGGTGCACGCCCGCAACTTCCACAAGTGGTGTCGCCAGCAGTTGGTGGCCTATGGTCAGACGCTACCCGCTCAGGGCCCAGGCATGTTTGATCAGATGGTGGAGTTTGTGATTCGCGGCGTGGACCGGCAACAGATTCCGTCCGGGCAGTACCAGGCCGTGATGGTCGACGAGGGGCACGACTTTCAGCCTGAATGGCTCAAGCTCGTCACCCAGATGGTGGACCCTGAGACCAACAGCCTGTTGATCCTGTACGACAGCGCCCAGAACATCTATGGCAAGAGCAAGGCGCGTGGGTTCAGCTTCAAGAGCGTGGGAATCCAGGCCTCTGGGCGCACAACCATTCTCAAGATCAACTACCGCAACACCAGGCAGATTCTGCAAATCGCCAACCGCGTCGCCGCCGACTTCCTGCAACCCAATGCCCAGGATGATGACGGTGTTCCGCTGGTGCAACCCATCAGCTGCGGCCGCGAAGGGCAGGAGCCGCTGATCGTGCGCCTGCCGAGCTTGCGGGACGAACCCGCCAAGATCGCCGAGCTGCTGGCTGCGGCGCATCAGGAAGGCCACGCCTGGGGTGACATGGCCATCCTGTGCCGCGATCACGACTCCATGAACCAGTGCGCCATGGCACTTGGCCGCCGAAAACTGCCGCATCGCGTGCGACATCGCTCAGGTGACTTCGATCCGCTGGCCGACACCATCAAAGTGATGACAATGCACGCCAGCAAGGGATTGGAGTTCCCGGTCGTGGCCGTCGCAGGAGTGGGGCAGATGCCGCGTGAAGGCGAAGATGCGGCGGACGAGGCCAAACTGTTCTATGTGGCTGCGACGCGGGCGACACAAAAACTGGTGTTGACTGTGGCGGGAGAAGGGGCGTTTGCGAAGGCGCTGGTGGATGCGGGGTGAGGACGGGCACAAGTCCGTCGTGAGGTGGTCAGTGCTCCAGGCGTGGTCCCAGTAGCGTTGTGCCCGCAGCGCATTCTTGAGGATGGCGCTGCGATCCGAAAAGGATTTTGCGCATGTCACCCTTCCCACTCGGATGCGCATGCCATCTTGCCACTCGGTGCATGTCGAAGGCGGTTCAGGAAATCCAACTGGCTTTTGGCCGTTTGATTCCCTTTTGCCACGGCTTGCCGCAGCCAGTGCACTGCTTCGCAGCGATCCGCTTTCACCGCGGTGCCGTACAGCGTTGGGCCAGCCAGAAGAATCCATGCCAGTGTTTCCTGGGCTTGTGGCTCGCCATCTCGGGCCGCCTGGCGCAGCAACGCGAGCATGGAGGCGTAGTCACCCGCAGTCTGGGCCTCCAGGGCCAGTTGAAACCGCTGCTCGGACGTGGTGGCCGTGTCAAACGGCAACGGTGCCGCCAGCGCCAGCGCGCCGGACAGGGCCGCTGCGATGAACAAGCCATGGCGTGCATGCCGGGCCAGCGTGGCAATTGGACGGAATTCGAATCGCATTTTTTGTCTCCACTTGAACTGAGTGGGTCCATCGTCTTAGCAATCCCCATCCCTGAAAATTCGGAATTTTCAAAGGCACCCTCAGGGCCACCCAGAGGCTGACTCGAATCGGCCGTGCAGGCCCGGCGCGCACGGTTTAAGCCCATGAACCCCAGATCGATGGGATACGCCGAGCCGCCGAAGTTGCCGATGTGCGGCAGCTGTGCGTTTGCACGGAGCAGCGTTGCCGAGCGGTATCTGTCGCCTGGCGTTCGCATGGCAAGGCTCCTGAACGCTGCACCCCGGCTCAGACACACTAGTGATGCCAAGGCCAGGCAATCTTTTGGTTGCCGGTGTGTGTAGGGTGAAGTCATCCGTGCAAGTTACCTGAGGTTCAGGTGTTGCGCTTCATATTTGACACCACCGTAGATCAACTGTGCAAAGGCAATGATGAAAATCTTCTTTATGTTGGTGGGGATCATGATTTCTGGCACCACGTCTGCTGGTGAGAAAAATTCATCACCAATCCAAGATTTAAAAGAAATAAAGAGATCTGCACATGAATTCTTGATAAAGGAAAACAGGCAGAAGAGAACGCAATTCACTGCTGTTCGAATCAATTCAAAAATAATAGTCGAACAGTGCGCTGTTCCACTTGAATCGGACTGGGCATCTTCAGACAGTGGAGTTTTAGGAAAAAGGGTTCAAGTTGTCTGCAAATCGACATCGCACGAAAAAAAGGGTTGGCGTGTTCTGGTGCCAATTGCAGCGTCAGCCACACACAAGAATTAGAGTGAAATTCTATGCGTCAGGAATGCTTGGCTACCGCGCAAACGAAGGGCGATTCCTAGAGGCGCTGATGCCGATCAGTAGCGCCGTTGTTGTAGCGCAATGCCACTGGATAAGCTTCAGGTTGCTGCAAGGGCTGGCACGCAGCGCCTCGCTCGCTCGCCGCTGGTTCAATATCATGACCTCGCGCGGCTTTGGCGGCGCTTTCTGAGAAGCTGAGGTGAATGGAGTGACTAATATGGGCCAAGGTAATCCATGGCCACGAGACTATGCCGATTGCTGGCTGTCGGAAGTCGACCCTTTGCGGTCGTTCCATGACTTCGGTCAAGGCCCGCCGTAGCAGCGGCTGCTGCCCATCACGGAAGAGGTTTCCACGACTGCCGAAGGGCAAAAACTGTTAATACGTCATACGGCCGCTTATGGTGAGGTATAAGCGATGCCGAGGCGGTGCATATTTTAAAAGCCGCTTTTAACGTCTATGAAGATTAATTTTTATATTATCTGTAAATAAACGATCTTCACCCCAGGATGAAATAAATTTTCTTGAGTGAAGCCATTTTACAAGATCTAGATTCTCAGGGCTATTTTTAAGCCTCGGCGTAGCATAGCCTGGTTTAATCTCAGAGAATGGATGCGGCAAAATGGCCAAAATATGACGAACTTCTCCAACAGACATAAGAGAATGATATTTGTTAAGCAGTGAGATTTGCGCTGTTACAGGGCGAGAATGAACTATCAACGACTGAGCAATGCTGCTATCAATTTTTGATATATTTCCGCCCGTATTGACAATAAGCTGACCGATAAGTGCCGATCGTTCTGGAAATTGTTCTAGCGCTTCCAAGTTCATCAATGCGACTATTTGGAGCTTAGCTGAACTATGAATATCAGATCGTAGAAGCTTCTCATGTAAATCGTCGTCAAGTGAAAAGCTGTTGTGGTCATTAAGATAAATGTCGATGTTGTTCTTGAGAAAAATGGCATCCAAATCCTCAATATCAGCTATTGCATCAAAATTTTCTTTTGTGAATGTGATTTTTTCTTCAGATATCAGAATTTGAAGCTTGGCTGGTTTAAGTCCTTGAGGCAGATTTTGGATCGGCTTCGGCAGGGCTTGGATATAAGCTTTATAGGCAGAATCAGACAGCGAATCTGCATCAAGAAGGAACTGATGCAGCCTTGATAAATCCGCATCGCTTGGTATGGGATGTTGCAGGATAGCCTCACGTACAACTTCTAAATCAAGAAAATCAATTAGACTATTTGCCTCAAACCCAGCAGATTCTATGAATTCGAGGCAGTTGGTCCAAGTTGCTTCTATCGAATTTAGCTGGAAAAGTGTCGCCAGCAATTTCACGGGAACACCCTCTAGAGTCGGCAGCTGGGCTCTCTGCATTTCAAGAAATTTTTGAAGAGTGCTGTGATCAAGTGAATCTTGATTAAGAATGGCTAGAATCGCAGGGACATCCTCATCTGAATTTTCTTGTAACTCTAAAAGAATATTGTTCAGGTAACTATTAAAATTTCGCTCCACCCTATTTATCAAGGCTATGTTGTTCATCGAACGAATGGTGGTGAAATTCCTTACGCGCATTGGCTTCAGGTCGCTCTGTATCAAGATTTCTTGATAGATATATTCAAGATTCGTTATCGTGAGCTCGTATCTTCCTTCATCGAACATGAAGCGTACAATTTCAGGATAATCCTTGATGTCAGTTAGATTGCTCACCTCAAAATCTAGAAAATCAAAGCGGTCGGGTTCTAGATCTGGAATATTTGCCAGAATTTTGGGAAGATTCGCAGCAACAAATTTCGATAGATCGCTAAAATCATTTGCGAGTGTTTTTAGTGATTTTATCGGTATATTTGCGATCAGTTGGCTCACGTGAGAAATATTGTTAGGGCTGGCAATTAGATTTGGTATAAGATTTTTCCAAGCGTCGGCCAATTCCTGTAGAAGCACAGAAACGTTAACGCCGCTGGCGTAATAAGCGCTGAGAAATTCTTCGCAGCTCTCGAAATTTGATGAGAGAAAATAAAAAAATTTCTGTGCTTGAGTAAGGTTAATACTCTGGTCGCTTAGAAGGTTATCGACAAGCCTAACATTCAAGACATAGCGCTGCCGAAAATCTTCATCTCGCATTGCCGCAATGACCTCTTTGGGATTGTCAAGCGGAAAGTTTGGGTCAGGCGCGACGAATGCCCTTATTTGAATTAAAAACCTGTTGTCATTGGGTGACAGGCGGCCTGAGTGAAAAAGCGAAGTGTATTGATAGTAAGTGTCATCGAGATGGCCTTCTAAAATCAAAAAACGAGCGAGTTCCCCGTTCTCTTCAAAGCATTTGAATAGCTCGTCTATGTAGTCGGTATTCAAGCGCAACAGCTCATTTAGCTTTGCCACTCGGAGTTGTGGGATTTTTGATCTGAGATCGTGAATTTTTTTCAGAATCCTATTTTTTTTATCAGACTCCTTATTTTCGATCTCTTCCTTGCGCTGAAAGTAGGATTTTTGAGAATCCACTTCGGCTTGCAGATTGGGGTTGTCAATCCAAGACGAGTGATTATTGGGAATGTGCCAATATATGCGTGGTGCCACAATCAGTTGTTCGAACGCGTCGCTACTTACTAATTGAGTCAGCGAAATCAATGTGTTCCGATCAATGCCAACATTGGCAACGCCTGCCGGAAGCTTCTCAATAAGAACCATGGCATAGACCTGGCGCAACTCTCGCAAATCTAAAGGCGTTTGCCGCTCGCTAATTTCAATTATTCTTTCGAGCTCCTCGATCTCTTTCCTATATCTGGTTTCACCTTGTCTAATGAGTTTATGCTGATGCTTCAATATTTCAGCGAGATTTCCCTCATCGCGGTGCAGTCGCTCAAAATCCCTTGGATAGACATTTTTATAGATCAGTATCGCCAGAAGCTTGTTGGCATCGAGCAGGTTATCTCCGTCGGTTTCCAAATTGGCAGCATAAATAGTGTACTCATTAAATATATTGTTAATCAACCTCAGGTCGTTTAGGTAGCGTGAGACCTCTCGCAGAAATTGTCGATCGAGACGTTCGTCAAGTGCAAGTCTTCTCCCTTGCTTCAAAACCATGTCGATCGAATTTGACGTGTTGATAATTGGAATTACTGGAATAATAAATTCAAAAAACTTGGTTCGATCGGTATTAACAAACATGTCGTCGCGCAAGGCGTAGAGAAATCTGACGGTCCGGTTTATACCCGCATTCTCATTTACGAGGCTATTTATTTCGCGTAATGTTACGAAAATTTCGCTATCATTGAATCGATCCAGATCCTCGATAATTACGAGATCGTAATCGGTTGACTGAAAGAAGTATAGGATTTCATCCAAGTGACGGTTTAGTATTGATGTTTGGTCATCGTGCGCAGGCCGTATCTCAACGTCCTTCAATGAAACGCTTTTAAGAGATAAGCCGAAGCTGGCAACATAAAAATGATGCAGCGTCATCCATAAGAACATTATTGCGAATGTACCGATCCCCAGATTGAATCCATTGCTAAATGCGAGCGGGGTGAAAAATTTTCCGCTAATAATGTCCAGTCTTTTACTAAACACGAAAAAAAGAGCGAGAATTCCCAGTGTTATATATAGAGATTTAAAGATGGACCAAAAACTAGGCGACTGGATTCTTTTAAACCGTGATAGCGGGAGCTTGTTAGCGTCAGCCCCATAAAGCATCTGCTGCAGAATACTTCTCTCAATTTCTTGGCGGCTTACCTTCTCCTCACCCGAATTGGTCTCGGGGACAAACGTCGCAAGAGAGATATGAAGAGCAGGCCGTCGATAATTTTTCAAAAAAGATTGAATAATGCTGCTCTTTCCCGAGCCGTAGGGGCCAGTTAGGGCAATATTGGAAACCTTCGAATTGTTTGTTGCAAACAGAATCGCCTCGGAATAAACGCCAGCGTTGTCCGCCTTATCAGTTGGCGCGAGATCCAAGAACTTGGTGTGGGTGTCGGTGGAGCCATCTTTAGCTTCCAACCAAGACAATACACTATTGAGGCTGTTTGCAAGCATGCGGATTAGAGAGAGAAGATTTTTCTTCATAAAAAGCTCATCCATCCAATTTTCAAAAATAGCATTGCATTTCTCCCTTAATTTTTAAATCTATCTGAGGATAACCTGGCTCCTATCATTGAGCATTTTTAATGCGCTTGATCAGGGCAGAACACTATCGTGCTCACTTTATGGCGGTTTCCTACGAGGATCGAAAGATTGCTTTTTGTCGCAAGCGCCTGTCCGTACGAGGTTGTAGAGAGCATCCACCAACAACTGACAGCCATTGTGCTGCAACTCACTCGCTACCTGTCGTTAGACAGTCGCCAACGTCAATGCTCGGATGGCGGATTGAGCGGCGTCCGCTCCCTGAACACTTCCGCGGACCGACAGCGACCAGCCTGAAGGAGTCGGCCAAGCGGGCATTGCCATTGGTAGCCTTTGGCTGGCAGCACTCCTTGACAAAGCGTCACCGCCACACCTTTCTACTCGCCTATCCACCTCACCCATTACATCCCCCGGCGCAACCCCAACATCTTGCACAGCTTGAAGGCAGACCGAAGGCTTGGCCTCGTATCACCTTCTGTGAAGAGCCTTCCCTGCCTCTTTACAAAATTCCAACTACAGGTGGCAGACAGAGACTTGGCAAAGCCGGAAGCTTTGCTGTCCGGTTCTCTCGCTTCCACTGCGTGCAGTGGCTCTGGGACCGGGACCCTCTCGACAGGACTCCAATGCCCCAGCCAACCCCCGCCACCACACCCTCACCCAAACTCGAAGACTTCGCCATAGACGCCGTCCTGCACATGGGCGCTGCGCTGGATGTGCTGGACCTGCACGCTCGCCACAAGGTCACGGCCATCAATTGCGTGTGCCGGGATCTGCTGCGCATCTATTACGTGAAGGCCGATCAGGCGCAGTCGCTGGAGCCGGAGGACAAGGAGTTGGTGGGCCTGCTGCACGACACGGCGGTGAACCTGGGCTATGCCATTGAGGTGGTGGAGCATCTCAATGGCGATGAGGCCGACGACCCCATTCTTTATGCCGTGAGCTATCTGCTCAGGGCTGCGAAGCGGTTTGCGGATGAGGGGGTGTCGGTAGCGTTGGCCTGAGGAGTGCTGCAGGCGCGGATGGCCTGCGGATATGGCGGGAACGACGCAAAAAATGGGCGAAAAAAAGCGCGCCCCATGCTGAAGCGCGCTGCCGGGTTGGGGTCGAGACTCAGTCCTTCTTGGCCCGGATGACTTCGCCGCCCACGGCGTCGATCTTGACTTCCATGAGCGTGCCGTTGGCCTGCAGCACTTCGACCTGGTAGCTGGTCTGGCCCCAGTGGGAGTCCAGTTCCGCGCTGACGGGCGTGCCGGGGGTGTGGCGGGTGGCGGCCTGGATGGCTTGCTCTATGGTGGATTTGGCCTTTTCCAGGCGCTGGCGGTCCTTGCGCTTGGCGGCGCCGTCGTTCTTGTGCTGGGCGGCCTGGCCGGTGATGGCGTTGACCCAGACTTCCACGCTGTCGCCGGCCGGGGTGATGACTTCGATTTCGTAGCGCGGGCCCATGCCGTCGCCGTCGTCCAGCTGGGCTTCGATGGCCTTGCCGGGCACGGCCTGGGTGGCGCGGGTGATGGCCTGCTCCAGCGGGATCTTGGCCTGGCTGGTGATGGTCTGCCATTCGGCCACCGATTTGGCGGCGGCGGGCAGGGCGGCGGTGGCGCAGGTCAGGGCCAGGGCGATGGAGAGGGCGGCAGTGCGTGCGAACGGGGCAGGCTTCATGGGTGTGGCTCCTTCCGGGAATGGGGTTGGACAAGACAACGGTCGGGGCCATTGTCTCCACCGTCCCGGAGAGCGGTTGTCGGAGAGGGCGCCCTTTGCCCCCTCCGGTGTGCTGCGGTTTGATCCAGCGCAAGCTCTGCGTTCAGAGGCCCAGCACCTTGGCCACGTAGTCGGCGTCCTTGTCGCCCCGGCCCGAGAGGTTGATGAGGATGTGCTGGTCCTTGGGCAGGCCGGGCGCCACGCGCATGGCCCAGGCCACGGCGTGGGCGCTTTCCAGCGCGGGGATGATGCCTTCCACGCGCGACAGCTGCATGAAGGCGTCCAGGCATTCCTTGTCGGTGACGGATTCGTACTGCACGCGGCCCAGGTCCTTGAGGTAGCTGTGCTGCGGGCCCACGCCCGGATAGTCCAGGCCCGAGGCAATGCTGTGCACGGCAGCCGGCGTGCCGTCTGCGTTTTCCAGCACGTAGCACTTCATGCCGTGGATTTCCCCGGGCTTGCCCATGCTGAGGGTGGCTGCGTGGCGGCCGGGCTTGTCCGTGCCTTCACCCGAGGGCTCCACGCCGACGAGCTTGACCGAGGCATCGCCCAGGAAGGCCGTGAAGATGCCCATGGCGTTGGATCCGCCGCCCACGCAGGCGGCCACGTGGTCGGGCAGCTTGCCGTGTTTTGCCTGGAATTGCTCGCGCGCCTCGCGGCCGATGATGCTCTGGAAGTCGCGCACCATCATCGGGAACGGGTGGGGGCCGACCACTGAGCCGATGGCGTAGATGTAGTCGGTGGGGTTGGTGAGGTATTCCTCGAAGGCGCTGTCCACGGCCTCCTTGAGCGTGGCCGCGCCGCGCGTGACGGGCACGAGCTTGCAGCCCAGGATGCGCATCTTGGTGACGTTGGGGTGTTCCTTCTCGATGTCCACCTGGCCCATGTGGATCTCGCAGGGAATGCCCACCAGCGCGCAGGCCGTGGCCAGGGCCACGCCGTGCTGGCCGGCGCCGGTTTCTGCGATGACCTTTTTCTTGCCCATGAACTTGGCCAGCAGCGCCTCGCCCAGGCAGTGGTTGATCTTGTGGGCGCCGGTGTGGTTGAGGTCTTCGCGCTTGAGGTGGATCTGTGCGCCGCCGAGCTGCTCCGACAGGCGCCGCGCGTGGAAGATGGGGCTGGGGCGGCCCACGTAGTCGGCGAAGAGCTGGGCCAGTTCCTGCTGGAAGTCTTGGCGTTTGGTGATTTCGGCGTAGGCGGTGTTGATGTCGTCCATGGCCTGCTTGAGGTGGGGCGGGACCAACTGGCCGCCGTAGGGGCCGAAGTAGCCTTCCTCGGTGGGCATGGGGGAGAAGGTGGGGGGTGTAGTGGTCATGGTTGCTGGCGGGTGTTCTGTGGAATGGCGGATGGTGGCGGTGGCAGCTTACGTAGGGCTGCCATGGGTCTGAAGAGAGAAAACCCCGGTCGGGGTTTCTGGTTTTTGACCCTGCCGGGTGGTTGTTTTTCGAGGCCGGGTTTCGGCCCGGCGGCCGACCGACTTTCTTGCCGCGCGGCAAGAAAGTCGGCAAAGAAACGCGCCCGAATGCCCGCGACCCCTTCGCTGCGCTGCGGGGCAACCTGCGTCGGGCCGCCTGCGGGGTTCGCCGCAGAACTCACTGCGCGCTACGCGCTCCGTTCAGACAACTGCGGCGAGTCAGTTGACGAGGCAGTCCTGTCCTGCGGCAGGACTGCAACCCCGCATGCGGCCCGACGCAGGCGCGGGCATACGGGATTGGGGAGGCGGGCGCGGGTGCAGGGGCATTGGCCGCTGGCCTGAGCCTGGCGGTCAGCCGTTCTTTTGCAGGGAGCGGATGACGCTGGAGAAGTCCAGGGCGCCGTTGCCGGCGATGGAGTGCATGGCGTACATGGCGCGGGCCATGCCGCCCAGGGGCGTGGAGGCCTTGACGGCCATGGCGTTTTCCTGGGCGAGGCCCAGGTCCTTGAGCATGAGGTCGGTGCCAAAGCCGCCTGCGTAGCTCTTGGAGGCGGGGGCGTTTTCGTGGACGCCGGGGAAGGGGTTGTATTTTTCCAGGGCCCAGTTGCCGCCCGAGCTGCGGCGCATGATTTCGCTGAGGACCTTGGGGTCCAGGCCGTTGGCCACGCCCAGGGCGATGGCTTCGCTGGTGCCGATCATGAGGATGCCCAGCAGCATGTTGTTGCAGATCTTGGCGGTCTGGCCCGCGCCCACGGCGCCGGCGTGGAAGATGTTGGCGCCCATTTTTTCGAGCAGGGGGCGGGCGCGTTCGAGGTCGGCGTCGCTGCCGCCCACCATGAAGGTGAGGGTGCCTGCAATGGCGCCGCCCGTGCCGCCGGAGACGGGGGCGTCGATGAAGGCGATGCCTGCGGCCTGTGCGGCCTTGGCGACTTTCTGGCTGGTGGCGGCGGCGATGGTGGAGCTGTCGATGATGAGCGCGCCCTTGGCAATGCGCTGCAGCAGGCCGGCCGCGCCGTCACGGCCGAGGAAGAGGCCTTCCACGTGCTGGCTGGCGGGCAGCATGGAGACCACGGCTTCGGCGCCCTGCACGGCGTCTTCGGCGCTGGCGGCAATGCTCACGCCCTCTGCAGCGACCTTGGCGCAGGCGTCTTTGGAGAGGTCGAAGGCCTTGACCGTGTGGCCGGCCTTGTGCAGGTTGATGGCCATGGGGCCGCCCATGTTGCCGAGTCCGATGAATGCGATCTGCATGTGCTTGTCTCCTGTGTTGTGAAGCTTGTGGTGTGTCTCAGTGGACCGTGTCGTCGGTGTACTTTTCGCCGGGGTTCATGTCGCCGGTGTCCATGTCGCCGTCCGCAATGCCGCCGTTCGCAATGTCGGCGCCGCGTTCCTTGAGCAGGGAGCGCAGGATGCCGCGATGGCAGCGCGCCTCCTGCTCGCAGTAGCAGCCGATGGCGAAGGCGCTGTGCTGCGAGAGGGCGGCCAGCAGGTCCAGGGTGCGGCTGGCGGCGGGTTCGGCCATTTCCTTGCGGAATTTGCGCACGAATTGCTGCCAGAGCTTGTCTGCCTCGGCCTGCTGGCCGTGGTCCTGCAGCCGGTGCGATTCGAGCGCGGTGTGCATGGTGTCGGGCTGGGGCGAGAGTTCGGGGTACCAGACGTCGTAGTAGTCGCGGCTGGCGAATTCGGCCTTGGGCACGCCGCGCGGCGGGCGGCGCACGGTGCCTATGCGCAGGCCTTCATCGGCGTGGCGGGGGCTGCCTAGCTGGACGATGCGGATGGGCATGGGGCTCTCCTGCAAAGGCGCCTTATTCGTCGCCGAAGATGGGGTGCTTGCGTGTGCGGCGCCCGGCCGGGGCGGGCGGCGCTGGCGGGGTCTTTGCGTCGGCGGGCGCGGGTTCGCTGGCCTGGGGCTTGCGCTTTTTCGGCGGCGTGGCCTTGGCGTGGGGGTTGAAGGCCAGGGCCTGGGCAATCCAGTGCTGCCACTGCTGGCGCGTGGCGTAGGCGGCGGGGCCGATGAAGAAGTAGCCGTCCATCTGGCCCTTGGACGAGAGCGGGCGCAGGCCCGGCGTCTCGGCCACGGCCGCGTGCTGCGAGGGCGGCAGGCGCACCAGCAGTTCGTCGTCTTCCACGCCCAGGCACAGCTTGCCGTTGACCATGAAGACATGGCAGCCGAACATGCGCTTTTCCTGCACGTCGTCGCAGCCGGCCAGGGCTTCGCGCACGGCGTCTATGAGGTGCAGCGTGGTGTCGGAGAGCGGGCGGGCGGGCATGGCGTGGGCTGGATGTGGATGAGTCAGCGGATCATGTCGGGCGCATCGCCTTCCAGCATGCGCCGCGCGATGATGACGCGCATGATTTCGTTCGTGCCTTCGAGGATCTGGTGCACGCGGGCATCGCGCATGAGGCGCTCCAGCGGGTATTCGCGGATGTAGCCGTAGCCGCCGTGCAGTTGCAGGGCTTCGTTGCAGACCATGAAGCCGGCATCGGTGGCAAAGCGCTTGGCCATGGCGCAGTAGGTGGAGGCGTCGCGCGCACCGGCATCGAGCTTGGAGGCGGCCAGGCGCACCATCTGGCGCGCTGCCACGAGTTCGGTGGCCATGTCGGCCAGCTTGAACTGCAGGGCCTGGAAGCTGGCAATGGGCTTGCCGAACTGCTTGCGCTCGTGCATGTATTGCTGGGCCTGGGTCAGCGCGCCCTGGGCGGCGCCCACGGAGCAGGTGGCGATGTTGATGCGTCCGCCGTCCAGGCCCTTCATGGCGATCTTGAAGCCTTCTCCCTCACGGCCCAGCAGGTTCTGGGCGGGGATGCGCACGTTGTCGAAGCTGATGACGCGCGTGGGCTGGCTGTTCCAGCCCATCTTCTCTTCTTTCTTGCCGTAGCTGATGCCGGGCAGGTCGGCAGGCACGGCAAAGGCGGAGATGCCGCTGGCGCCCGAGCCTGCGTCGCCCGTTCTGGCCATCAGCACCAGCATGTCGGTGCTGCCCGCGCCGCTGATGAAGGCCTTGGCGCCGTTGATGATGTATTCATGGCCCGCCAGTTCGGCCCGGGTCTTGAGCGAGCCGGCGTCCGAGCCTGCGCCGGGCTCGGTCAGGCAGTAGCTGGCCAGCTTGCGGCCGCTGGTCAGGGCCTCGCCCCATTCGGCGCGCACGGCGTCGGTGGCCCAGGTGCCCAGCATCCAGGTGGCCATGTTGTGGATGGTGATGAAGGCGGTGGTGGAGGGATCGACGGCGGCCAGTTCCTCGAAGACCATGGTGGCGTCCAGGCGCGGCAGTTGCAGGCCGCCAGCGTTCTCGGGCGCGTACAGGCCGCAAAAGCCCAGTTCGCCCGCCTTGGCGATGGCCTCGCGCGGGAAGATGGATTCACGGTCCCAGTGCGCGGCATGGGGCGCGAGTTCGGCCTGGGCAAAGGCGCGGGCCGATTCGGCAAAGGCGCGCTGGTCGTCGTTGAGTTCGAAGTCCATGGCTGGCTTGTCTCCTGCGTTGGGCTCTGGGGCCCTTGTTGTTCTGGGGGGGGCTTTCGGTGCCTGTCGGTGCGTGCGGCGGTCAGTGCTGCAGCCAGCGCTCCAGCGCCTGCATGCGCTCCTGTGTCGCGGCCGTGAGGCATTCGTGGTACAGGCGCGGGCCTTCGGGCTGGGTTTCGCTGTCGCGCGTGGCGGCCTTGCAGCGCGCCGTGCGGCCCTTGATCCAGCCGTTCTGGTCGTGGCGCAGGCCCGTGCGCTTGCCCTGGGGCAGCTGCTGCATGACGTCCAGGTAGCGGATGTTGAGCGCGGTGTCGGCCTCCTGGAAGGCCTGGACCGCGCAGGCATTGCGGCTGGCGGCGGCGGTGGAGGCCGGGTCGCAGGCTGCACCGGCCTGCGCGTGAAGGGTCAGGGGCAGGGCGGCCAGGGCGGTGAGCAAGGCGGCACCCAGGCCCCGGGAGAGGGAGGCGGTCATTGGAAAACGCATGCCGCCATCATCCCAGAGCCGGGGCCTGCCCCGGATCAATCCAGGCCCGCCCACCCATGCATCAGCGCAGGCTGATGGTGGTGTTCACGCCCTGGCTGGTGGTGCTGTCGTCGAACCAGCGCGCCGTGACGGTCTTGGTCTGCGTGTAGAACAGCACGACCTGCTTGCCGTAGGGGCCCAGGTCGCCCAGCTTGGAGGCGCGGCTGCCCGTGAAGGAGAACAGCGGAACCGGCACGGGAATCGGCACGTTGATGCCGACCTGGCCCACGTCGATGTCTTCCTGGAACTTGCGCGCCGCAGCGCCCGACTGCGTGAAGATGGCCGTGCCGTTGCCGTTGGGGTTGGCGTTGATGAACTCGATGGCCTCGTCCAGGCTGTCGGCAGCCGCCAGGCAGAGCACGGGGCCGAAGATTTCCTGGTCATACACGCTCATGCCGGGCTTGACGCCGCTGAACACGGTGGGGCCGACGAAGTTGCCCTTGTCGTAGCCGGCCACCTGGGGCTTGCGGCCGTCCAGCTCCAGCTTGGCGCCGTCGGCCAGGCCGCGTTCAATCAGGCTTTCCACGCGGGACAGCGCGGCGCAGGACACCAGCGGGCCCACGTCGGTGCCGGGCTCGGTGCCGCCGCTGACCTTCAGGGTCTTGGACTTTTCCACCAGCTCGGGAATCCACTTCTGTGCATCGCCCACCAGCACGGCCACCGACAGCGCCATGCAGCGCTGGCCTGCCGCGCCGAAGGCTGCGCCCAGCAGGGCGTTGAGCGTTTGCTCCTTGTTGGCGTCGGGCATGACGATGGCGTGGTTCTTGGCGCCCATCATGCATTGCACGCGCTTGCCGGCCAGGCTGGCGCGGTTGTAGACATGGGTACCGACCTTGGTGGAGCCCACGAAGCTGATGGCCTTGATATCGGGGTGGTCGCAGATGGCGTTGACCACGTCCTCGCCGCCGTGCACCACGTTCAGCACGCCGGGCGGAATGCCGGCTTCCAGGGCCAGCTCGCACAGGCGCATGGTGACCATGGGGTCCTGCTCGGACGGCTTGAGCACGAAGGTGTTGCCCGTGGCAATGGCCATGGGGAACATCCACAGCGGAATCATGGCCGGGAAGTTGAAGGGGGTGATGCCCGCGCACACGCCCAGCGGCTGCAGCACGGAATAGGTGTCCACGCCGTTGGCCACGTTGTTGGCCAGCTCGCCCAACTGCAGCGAGCCGATGTTGGCCGCATGCTCCACCACTTCCAGGCCGCGGAAGACATCGCCCTCCGCGTCAGGCAGGGTCTTGCCCTGTTCGGCGGTCAGCAGGGCGGCCAGCTCCTTCATGTTCTCGCGGATCAGCTGCTGCAGCTTCAGGAAGATGCGGGCGCGCTGGCCAATGGGGGTCTTGCGCCAGGTCTTGAAGGCTTCCTTGGCGTTGGCGACGGCGGCGTTGACCTCGTCGGGCGTGGCAAAGGGCACACGGGCCAGCACTTCCTGCGTGGCCGGGTTGACCACATCGCGCCATTGGGTGCTTTGGGATTCGACCAGCTTGCCGTTGATCAGCAGCTTGACCGTGGGCGCCAAAACCTTGGCGGACGTGGATGCATTCATGGCTTGTCTCCTGTTGCGGTGGTGTCAGCCCGGCATGCGTGCGCCGGGCGTTCATCGCATGGTAGCTGTGCGGTTTTTCGCAAGCAATGGAGATATATGCAGTATTCATGTGCGTTTTTGCACAGGCTGGCGCAAAAAAGAGCATGGCCTGCGGCAGGCGCAGGCCATGCTGGTTCAGGCGGTCAGCGGCTCAGTCCGTGCCGGTGGCCGGCAGGCGGGCGTCGTCGGCAGGAGCAGGAGGCTGAACGGCGCGGGCGCCGGGCTTGCGCAGCGGCTCCAGCTTCACGCGGGCATTGGCGCCCAGGCCGGACTCCAGCTTGGCCAGCAGGCGCAGCAGCTCCTGCAGCTCGCCGTCTTCCAGCGGGGACACCAAGCGGTGGTAGGCCTGGTCCACCAGCGGCACGCTGGCGGCAAGGAGGGCGCGGCCCTTGTCGGTCAGCGTCAGTTCGTGCTGGCGGCGGTCGCGCGTGCTCAGGGCGCGGTGCACGTATTCGCGCTCTTCCAGCCCGCGCACCAGGCGCAGCGTGGTCACCTTGTCAAAGCCCATGGCGCGCGCCAGGGAGCTTTGGTCGGAGCCGGGGGAGGCGTCGATCAGGACCAGGGCGCCGTACTGTGGCGGCGTCAGTCCCAGGGGGCGGCATTGCTCTTCAAAAATGCCGACCGAAATCTGGTGGGCGCGCCGCAGCAAAAAGCCAGGGCGCTGATATAGCGGCAGTGGTGCAGGCGTCATCGTGTCCATATGCGTCTAGTATTCTTGCAGAAGTGTCCAGTATTCATTCGATTTCCACCAATTGTGCCCATTTTGGTGCATGATTACCATGCGTTTGCATGCTAACTACAAAAGAGGTCTACATGCGAAATTTTGTTGGCAGACGGCAATTTTTGAAGACGAGCGGATTGGGAGTATTGGGTTTACCCGTAGCAGGTGCCATCGCCAGTACCGAGAGTGTGCCTCTGAAATTGATTGTGCCTTTCACTCCGGGGACTGGAATCGACACGATAGCGCGAACCATCGGACCTTTGCTGGCCAAGCGCCAGGGCCGGCCCGTGGTGGTGGAGAACAAGCCGGGCGCCTCTGGAAATATCGGCACCGAGGCCGTTGTGCGCTCGCCCGCCAATGGCCAGACGCTTTTGGTGACAGTGAATACCCTGGTGATGAATGCATCGCTGTATCCCAAATTGCCATTCAATCCGCTGACAGACCTCGAACCCGTGACGCTGACCAGTTGGGGGCAGTTGATTTTGGTGACGCCCACGGCCTCGGCCTATCAGACGGCGGCCGATCTGGTGAAGGCCGCCAAGGCCTCGCCGGGCCGCATCAATTACGCGTCGCCGGGAGTGGGCACTCCGCACCATATGGCGATGGAGCTTTTCAAGAGCACGGCCGGGGTGTCGATCACGCACATCCCGTATCGCGGAACAGGGCCGGCGCTGACGGACCTGCTGGGCGGCCAGGTGGAATGCATGTTCCTGCCCATTCATGTGGCCTTGACGCATGTGAAGGCCGGCAAGCTGCGCGCGCTGGGCATTGGCAGCCAGCGGCGCCACCCGCTGCTGCCCGATGTGCCCACGCTCAAGGAGGCCAAGGCGGGCGATGTGAACGTGGATATGTGGTACGGCGTGTTTGCGCCGGCCGGCATGCCGGCGGACCAGGTCGATGCCCTCAATCGCGAGATCCGCGTGATTTTGGCGTCGGAGGAAGTCCGGCATGCCTTCGCGCCCCAGGGCATGGATCCGGCCGGCAGCACGCCGGCCGAGTTCAAGGCCCTGGTGCAAAAGGACGCCCGGCGCTGGGCCGATCTGGTCAAGGCGCGGGGGATTACCGCCGAGTAGGCGGGACGGGCGCCCAAGGCGCCCCTGGAGAAAGCATGGAGAGTCAGCGGATGAAAGTAGCGATCGTGGGGGGCGGCATCGGAGGCCTGTGCCTGGCATTGGCCCTGCATCAAAGAGGCATTGCCTGCGAAGTCTTCGAGGCCGTGCCCGAGGTCCGCGAGATCGGCGCGGGCATTACCCTGCTGCCGCATGCCATGCGCGAACTCAGCGACCTGGGCCTGCAGCCGCAGCTGGAGGCCCAGGCGATCGAGAACCTGGAAAGCGTGTTCTTCAACCGCTATGGCCAGTTCGTCTACCGCGAGCCGCGCGGCCGCCATGCGGGCTACGAGCTGCCGGAGCTGGGCATCCACCGTGGCCGCCTGCACCGCGTTCTCTTCGAGGCAGCCGTGCAGCGCCTGGGCCCGGGTGCCGTGCACACGGGCCACCGCTGCGTGCGCGTGGACCAGTCGGCCCATGGCGCCACCGTGCATTTCGCGCCGGATGCGCAGGGCCATGTGCCGCCGTCCGCCACGGCCGACATCGTCGTGGCCTGCGATGGCGTCAACTCCGCCGTGCGGCGCCAGTTCTATCCGCAGGAGGAGCTGGCCTTCGGCGGCATCAACACCTGGCGCGGCGTCTCGCGCTTCAAGCCCATCCTGACGGGCAAGAGCTATCTGCGCATCGGCTCGGTCGATACCGGCAAGATGGTGATCTATCCCATCGAGGACAACGTCGACGGCCAGGGCATGCAGCGCATCAACTGGGTGGCCGAGATCCGCGACCCGCAGATGCGCATGAACGACTGGAATCGCGCCGGGCGCATGGAGGATGTGCTGGAGATTTTTGGCGGCTGGAGCTTCGACTGGCTGGATGTGCCGGCCCTGATCCGCTCGGCCGAGACCATCTTCGAGTACCCCATGGTGGACAAGGACCCCGTGGACCAGTGGAGCTTCGGCCGCGTGACCCTGCTGGGCGATGCCGCCCACCCCATGTATCCGCGCGGCTCTAACGGCTCGGCCCAGGCCATGCGCGATGCGCGGGTGCTGGCCGACCTGCTGGCCGCCGACCCGCAAGGCGACCCGCTGGCGCTGCTGGCCGCCTATGAGGCCAGCCGCCTGCCCGCCACCAGCCAGGTGGTGCTGACCAACCGCTCCACGCCGCCCGACTTCATCATCATGAAGGCGGACGAACTCAGCGGCGGCCAGCCCTTCGGCCATATCGACGAGCTGATCAGCCAGGACGAGCTGCGTGCCATTGCCCGCCATTACGAGCAGGTGGCGGGGTTTGCGAATCCGCAGTCCCAGGGTTGAGGCAGGCGGCGGGCTCAATCCAGGCTGATATTCGCCTTCTGGATCAGCAGCTTGTACTGGTCCGCCTTGGTCCTTGCGAATTTCTCCATCTCCGGCACCTCCCAGGTGATGGGCTGGAAGGCGAAGGTGGCGAATTTCTCGCGCACCTGCGGGTCCTGCAGCACGGCGACCACGTCGGCATGGATCCTGTCGCGCAGGGCGGCGTCCACGCCCTTGGGCGCCAGCAGGGAGACGAAGGAGTTCACGATCAGGTCGGCGGGGCCGCCCGATTCGGCCACGGTGGGCACGTCGGGCATCTGGGCGATGCGCTGGGGCGCGGCCACGGCCAGGTAGCGGATCTTGCCGGATTTGTAGATGCCCTGGCTGGAGGGAATGCTGGCAAAGCTCCAGGCCGGATCGCCATTGGCCACCGAGGTGTAGAGCTGGCTGACCTCGCGGTAGGGCACATGGGTCATCTTGCTGCCGGTCAGGAAGTCCAGCCATTCACCGCCCAGGTGGCCGGGGCTGCCCACGCCCCAGGAGCCGTAGCTGACCTTGCCGGGCTCGGACTTGGCCGTCTTGATCAGGTCGCCCATGCTTTTCCAGGGCGAGTTCGTGGGCACGGCCACGAAGAAGGGCGTGAGGAACAGGGGCGCCACCGGGTCGAAATGCTGCAGCGGATGGAAGTTGCGCTGCTTGTAGAGGTAGGGCAGGGCGGAGATGTGTTCGCTGTCGAGCTGCAGCAGGGTGTAGCCGTCGGGCTTGGCGCGGCGTGCGGCTTCGATGGCGACAAAGCCGCCGCCGCCTGGGCGGTTGTCCACGGTCACGCCCTGCTTCCAGCGCGCGGCCAGTTTTTCTCCCACGATGCGCAGCACGGCGTCAGGGCCGCTGCCCACGGCAAAGGCCGTGATCACGGTGACGGGGCGCGTGGGAAAGCTGGCGGTGCTGCTGGAGCCTGCCTGTGCCCAGGCGCAATGCAGCGGGGCGATGGAAGCCAGCAGCAGGGCGGCGCCTGCAAGGGCCTTGCGGCGGGAGGGGGCGGCGCCGAGGCGGTTGGATGGGGATGCTTTCACAGTCTGTCTCCTGTTGGATCTGCTTTTTTCACTGCTTGCAATGCCCCGGTCCTTCTGGCGAGGACTCGGGGCGAGGTAGGGCTGCCGGCAAAGGCGCGGCGGGGTTCAGGCGAGGTTCAGCCGGCGTCAGGCTGGGCCAGGGGCGCGGCCTGTGCAAAGGCGGGCAGGGCCGCGCAGGCCCTGTCCACAGCGCTGATCAGCGGCCAGCGGTCCAGGTCCACGCCAAAGCGGCGTGCGCTTTCGATCTGGGGCACCAGGTAGACATCGGCCAGCGTGGGTGCGTGGCCGAAGCAGAAGTCGCCGCGCTGCGTGTCGCGTGCCAGCAGGGCCTCGATGGCGTCGAAGCCGTCGGCAATCCAGGTGGCGCACCAGGCGTTGATGGCGGCCTCGTCCGCACCGAACTGGCGACGCAGGGTCTGCAGGATGCGGCGGTTGTTGATGGGATGCACGTCGCAGCCCACAATGGCGGCCAGCGCGCGCACCTGGGCGCGGTCCTCGGGGTCGGCGGGCAGCAGCGGCGGCTCGGGGTGGCGCTCTTCCAGCCATTCGATGATGGCCGGCGACTGGATCAGCGTGCGGCCATCGTCCAGCGTCAGCGCCGGCACCAGGCCCTGCGGGTTGACCTGCTTGAACGGCGCCTGGGCCTGCTCGTCCACGCGCAGGTCCACGGGGAAGTAGTCAGGGCGCAGGCCCTTGAGGTTGAGCGCGATGCGCAGGCGGTGCGAGGTGCCGCTGCGGAAAAAGCTGTAGAGCTTCATGGTGGTGGTCTCCCCGGTCTTATTCGGGCTGGCCCACGGTGAGCGCGATCTCGCCCACGCCCTGCACATGGCCGGTGATGCGGTCGCCCGGCAGCACGGCGCCCACGCCTTCGGGCGTGCCCGTGTAGATGAGGTCGCCGGGCTGCAGGTGATAGAACAGCGAGAGGTCGGCAATGATTTCGCGGATGTTCCAGATCAGCTTGTCCACGTCGGACTGCTGCCTGGTCTCGCCATTGACGGCCAGTGCAATGGCGCCGGATTCGATCACCTGGCCCGGCATGGGCACGATCTCGCTGGCCACCGAGGACTGCTCCACATCCTTGCCCAGGTCCCAGGGCCGGCCCTTGTCGCGCGCCACCAGCTGCAGGTCGCGGCGCGTCATGTCCAGGCCGCAGGCGTAGCCGTAGATGTGTTCATGCGCCTGGTCCGCCGCAATGCGAAAGCCCGCCTTGCCGATGGCCACCACCAGTTCCATCTCGAAGTGGTAGTTGTTCGTCTCGGGCGGGTAGGCCACGGTGGCGCCTGATTCGGTCAGGGTGGAGGGGGCCTTGGTGAAGTAGAAGGGGCGCTCCACGCTCTTGTCCACCGGGCGGCCCATCTCGACGGCATGGGCGTGGTAGTTGCGGCCCACGAAGAACAGGCGGTTCACGGGCAGGCGCTGCGTGCTGCCGCGCACGGGCAGGGATTGGACGGGGGGCGGGGTCCAGAGGTATTGAGGGGCGGTCATGGTATTGGCGATGAGGGAGTAAAGAGAAATCGGAGGATTCAAGGCCGGACTTCGTAGAGGCCCAGCTTTCGGTGCAAAGGCGCCTCGTCGGCCAGGAAGAGGAAGGCGGGCTCGCTGGCGCTGGCATTGGCCAGCGTGGCGGGCGCCCAGCCGGGCACGCAGCAGGTGTCGGCCGGGGCCAGGTCGAAATGGCGGTCCACGGCGGCCACGCTGGCGCCGCCCTCGATGACATGGAACACGCAGGCCGGCGAGCGCGCGGGCAGCTGCAGCGTCTGGCCCGGGCGCAGCATCAGCGCGTAGAAGCCCAGGATGTTTTCGCAGTCGGCCCCGGTCTCGGGGTTGGTGTAGGCCAGCTGCACGCAGTCCAGGTCCGGCCGGTCGGCGGCCAGCTCCAGCAGCGCGGCGCGCGCGTCCTTCCAGGGGTAGCGCAGCATGGGGTAGGCCTTGGCGCTGCGGGCGAACACCTGCGTGGGTGCCAGGCCGCCGCGCGCATACGCCCGGTCGCCACGGCCGGGCAGGGCGGGCTGGCGCGGGCCGTCCACGTGGTAGGTGACTTCCAGGTAGTAGGCCAGGGGCAGGTCCAGCACATCGAGCCAGACCACGGGCTCGTCGCCGTCATGGCCATGCTCGTGCCACAGGCCCGTGGGTGTGAGGATCAGGTCGCCGCGCTCCATGGGGCATTTCTCGCCATCGACCAGGCTCCATGCGCCCTGGCCTTCCACCACCATGCGCACGGCATTGGGCGTGTGGCGGTGCGAGGGCGCCCACTCGCCGGGCAGCAGCAGCTGCATGCCCAGGTAGATGGAGGAGCTGGCCTGCATCTTCTCCAGCCCATGGCCGGGGTTGGCCAGCACCAGCACGCGGCGCTCGGCCTTTTCGATGGGCGTCAGCTCGCCGGCCTGCATGAGCAGCGGGCGGATGGACTGGTAGGGCCAGGCGATGGGCTGGGTGCGCGGGCGCGGCGTGTGCGGCGGCATCACGTTGCGCAGGCTGGGCCACAGCGGCACCAGGTTGTTGCGCGTGAGTTCGTCGCGGTAGTCCTGGGGCAGGTCTTCCAGGCGGCCAAGTTCTTGCATGGCGGTCTCCTTGTGTTCAGTCTTCGGCGAGGCAGGTTTCGGCCTTCCAGCCGTACAGCCATTCCATGGCGTCGTAGAAACGCTGGGGCGTGCGGCCCTTCCAGAGGTCGTTGCGCACCAGGCGCTCCACGCCGCTGGCGTGGAAGATGCGGCCCATCTCGCGCGCGGACAGCACCACGCGCGCCGTGCGGGCAATGCGCGATCGCTCGTACAGCCGCAGCGCCTGCGGCCAGTCGTTGCCGCAGCGCTTGAGCGCCTGGCCCAGCGTCACCGCGTCTTCCAGCGCCATGCAGGCGCCCTGGGCGATGTACTGCAGGGTAGGGTGTGCCGCATCGCCCAGCAGCGTGGCGCGGCCGAAGCTCCACTGGCCAATGGGCTCGCGGTCGGCCGTGGCCCAGCGCTTCCAGCTTTTGGGCAGGTCTATGAGCTGGCGCGCGCGCGGGCAGCAGTCGCTGTAGTAGCTTTGCACCTCTTGGCGGCTGCCTTCGCGCACGCCCCATTCCTCCTGCTCGCGGCTGTGGAAGGTGACGACCACGTTGTATTGCTCGCCGCCGCGCAGCGGGTAGTGCACCAGGTGGTAGTTGGGGCCGACCCAGATGCTGGCCGCATTCCAGCGCAGGTCCTCGGGGAAGTCGTTCTTCTCCACCACGGCGCGGTACACCACGTGGCCGGAGACACGCGCCGCATCGCCCACATACTGCTGGCGCACCACGGACTTCACCCCATCGGCGCCGATCAGCGCCTGGCCCACATGGACCTGGCCGTGCTGGTCGCGCACGGTGACGGTGTCGCCCTCCTGCTGCACGGCTTCGATGCGGGTGCCTGTCAGCGTCTCGATATGGCCGTGGGCGCGCGCGCCTTCAAGCAGCGAGGTGTGGATGTCGGCGCGGTGGATCACCGCATACGGGTTGCCGAAGCGGGCACGAAACGCCTCGCCCGTGGGAATGCGGCCGACCAGCCGCTCATCGAGCGCGTCGTGCATCACCATCTCGTCGGTATAGACCGCGCGGCCACGGGCCAGCTCGCCAATGCCCAGCGCGTCGAAGCCCGCGAATGCGTTGGGCCCCAGCTGTATGCCGGCGCCGATCTCGCCCAGCTGCGGCGCCTGCTCCAGCACCTTGACGGCGAATCCCTGGCGCGCCAGGGCCAGCGCGGCCGCCACGCCGCCAATGCCGCCGCCTGCCACAAGAACGGGCAGCGCCCGGGAAGAAATGCTGGTGCTCATGGATGTCCTGTGCTTCGTGGTGCGTGTCGGCAGCCTGCGGGCCAGCTGCGTCGAGAATAATTAAACAGTATGCTGACGATAAGTGTAGTGTTGATTTGCGTCAGGCCAGCCTGGGGTTTCCCTGGGTGCAGGCAAAACGGTGATGGACTGCGTGTTCAGTTGAATCACCTGTCTGCCAGCCAAGGCCAACGGAGGGCGCGGTTCATGCGAACATCTGCGCTTGCCCGCAGGGACCCGGAAAAGAGCGCAATGGCCATGGACTACCAACCCGCAGAACTAGAAAACTACCCCGGCTACCACATCCGCCGCCTGCAGCAGATCGCGGTGGCCGTCTTCATGGAGGAGACCCAGGAGTTCGGCGTGACCCCCGTGCAGTACGCGGCGCTGTCGGCCGTGCTGCGCCAGCCCGGCGTGGACCAGCGCACGCTGGCGCGGATGATCGGCTTCGATACCTCGACCATTGGCAGCGTCATCGACCGGCTGGAGGCGCGCGGCCTCATGGTGCGCAACACCAGCCCGGCCGACCGGCGCGTGCGCCTGCTGTCGGTCACCGCGGAAGGCGCCGCGCTGCTGGCCGCTGCCGAGCCCTCGGTGCTGCGGGCCCAGCAGCGCATGCTGGAGCCGCTGCCGCAGGAGCAGCGGGGCCTGTTCATGGACATGATGGCCGTCCTGGTGCGGCAAAACGACGAGCTGGCGCGTGCGCCCAGCACGCTAGCCGCGCGCCGCGCCGCAGCCGACTGAGGCGGCCTCGACCCATGGACTGGGACCACCTGAGATTCTTTGGCGAGCTGGCGCGCAGCGGCAGCATGGCCGCCGCTGCGCGGCAACTGGGCGTGGAGCACACCACGGTGTCGCGCCGCATCCAGGCCCTGGAAAAGCAGCTGGGGGCCGTGCTCTTCGAGCGCGAAGCGGGCCAATGGCGGCCCACGGAGGCCGGCCGACAGTTGCTGGGCGTGGCAGACGCCATGCAGCGCGCCGCCGCCGGGCTGGAGCGCATGCCGCTGGCGGCCGAATCCACCAGCCAGGGTCCGTCGGGCCTGGTGCGTGTGGGCGCCACAGAGGGCTTCGGCACCCAGCTGCTGGCCCCGCAACTGGCCGCGCTGACGCAGCGCCATCCGCTGCTGAGCATCGACCTGCTGGCCCTGCCGCGCCTGCTGCACCTGTCGCGGCGCGAGGCCGACATCGTCATCTCGCTGGAGCGCCCCACGCGCGGCTCGGCCGTGGTCACCAAGCTCACCGACTACCGGCTGTTCCTCTACGGCCAGCGCGAATACCTTGCGCGCCGCCCCCTGGTGGCGCGCACCGAGGACCTGCGCCACCACAGCTTCATCCACTATGTGGACGACCTGCTGTTCACGCGCGAGCTGCAGCTGCTGTCCACCCTGTTCCAGCCCGAGCGCTTTGCCTTTCGCAGCACCAGCATCACCGCCCAGTACGAGGCCGTGCGCGCCGGCGCCGGCCTGGCCGTGCTGCCCGCCTTCATCGCCGACCGCGACCCCGTGCTCAGCCGCGTGCTGCCCGCCGAGGCCTGCTTCACCCGCACCTTCTGGATGAGCATGCCCTCGGATGCCCGGCAGGTTCAGCGCATCGAGGCGGTCTGGGGGTTTTTGCGGGAGGCTGTGCAGGGGATGCGGGAGTTGCTCAGTCCCCGGAGTTGATGCAAGAGGGCCTACTGCAGGCGGGGTAAGCATCCGCTAATAACGGGAGTCGTTATTATTGATCCATGATCCTCGATTTCAGATGTGCAGACACCCAGGCATTGATGCTTGGCAAGCGCGTTGCGCGGTTCGCCAACCTGGAGGCTGCTGCCATGCGCAAGCTTGTGCAGCTGAACGCCGCGACCTCCCTGGAGTTCCTGCGCATTCCGCCAGGCAACAGACTGGAGGCTCTTCAAGGAAGCCGCAGGGGCCAGTACAGCATTCGGATCAATGAGCAATGGCGCCTTTGCTTCGTCTGGGCAGATGGCCATGCCAGCCAGGTCGAGATCGTGGATTACCACTGAAAGGACTACAACATGACCCGCGAAGTCAAATGGCCGCACCCAGGAGAAATCCTGATGCAGGAGTGGCTCGAACCCATGGGCCTGAGCCAGTACGCGTTGGCAAAGGCCATCGATGTGCCGCCCCGGCGCATCAACGAGATCGTGAAGGGCATGCGCGGCATCACGGCGGATACGGCGCTGCGCCTTGCGGTCTTCTTTGGCACGGACGCGCAAAGCTGGCTCAACCTGCAGTCCGACTACGACCTTGCCGAAGCCCGCGATGCCATGGCGGACGTGCTGGCGCGAATCCAGCGGTTTGAGCCCACGCATCCCTGAGCGACTTCAGGATGCCCTCTGCCGCCCGCAGCATGATGCGTCGCCGGCGGTGGTTTGCCCCTGCCGCTATACTGCCCGCCCCGAATCTCGTCATCCGACAGCAGGATCTTCCGGCATGCGCCTCCAAGCCCTTTTGCGTCCACTGGTGTACCTGAGCCTGGCGGGACTGGCCGCTTGCGGCAGCAACCCGCCCAGCCCCTCGGCGGCCACGCCCGAGTCCACGCCCACCGCGCCGGGCACGCCCGTGGCGCCCATCAGGATCGGTCTGGCCCTGGGCGGCGGGGCCGTGAAGGGCTTTGCCCATATCGGCGTCATCAAGATGCTGGAAGCCAATGGCCTTGCGCCTGCGGTGGTGTCCGGCACCAGCGCGGGCAGCGTGGTGGGGGCGCTGTATGCGAGCGGCATGAACGCCTTCGAGCTGCAGGAAAAGGCCGTGGCGCTGGATGAGACCAAAATCCGCGACCTCCAGCTGTCCTCGGGCGGCCTGCTGGTGGGCCAGAAGTTGGAAGACTATGTGAACGAACAGGTGGGCCGCAAGCCGCTGGAGCAGCTGGCCAAGCCCTTCGTGGCGGTGTCCACGCGGCTGGAAGACGGCGAGCGCACCGTGTTCGCGCGCGGCAATACGGGGCAGGCGGTGCGTGCCTCCAGCAGCATTCCGGGTGTGTTCCAGCCCGTGGCCATCGGCAAGTTCCACTTCGTCGATGGCGGCATCACCAGCCCCGTGCCCGTGGACGCCGCGCGCCAGCTGGGCGCCGATCTGGTGATTGCCGTGGACATCTCCAACAAGGCCCGTGGCAAGGCGCCCGAGAACATGCTGGGCGCCCTGGGCCAGTCCATTGCCATCATGGGCCAGAAGCTGGGCCAGGCCGAACTGGCCCGCGCCGACATCACCATCCGCCCCAAGGTGCTGGACATCGGCCCGGCCGACTTCACCCAGCGCGCCAGCGCCATTCTTGAAGGCGAAAAGGCCGCCGTGGCCGCCATGCCCCAGATCCGCGAGCGCATCGCCCAGCTGCAGGCCGAGCGCGCCAAGGCCGCGAAGCTGGCCCAGCAAAAGGCGGCCGAAGCCCAGCACCAGGCCTGCCTGGACCAGCGCTCGCGCATGCAGAAGCTGGCGGAGATGGCGGGGATGGATGGCGCCTGCGCCAACCCCAACCTCAACGCCAACCCCTGATCCACCACGGCTGCGCGCGGGCTATCCGTACACCGGATAGCGGGCGCACAGCCCCGTCACCTGCTCCCTGACCTGCGCCGCCACCTTGGCAAAGCGGGCGCCTTCCTGCGCGTCCAGCGCATCGAGCACATCGCACAGCCAGCCGGCCAGCTGCTCGCACTGCGCCTGGCCGAAGCCGCGTGTGGTGACGGCGGGCGTGCCTATGCGCAGGCCCGAGGTCACGAAGGGCGAGCGCGGGTCGTTGGGCACGGTGTTCTTGTTGGTGGTGATGTGCGCCTCGCTGAGCGCGGCGTCGGCATCCTTGCCGGTGTAGCTGCGGTCGGACAGGTCGATCAGCATCAGGTGGTTGTCCGTGCCGCCCGAGACGATGCGGTAGCCGCGCTGCTGGATCACGGCGGCCATGGCGCGGGCGTTGGCCAGCACCTGGCGCTGATAGGCCTTGAACCCGGGCTGCAGCGCCTCCTTGAAGGCGACGGCCTTGGCGGCGATCACATGCATGAGCGGCCCGCCCTGCACGCCGGGGAACACGGCCGAGCTCAGGCGGCGGTTGAAGGTTTCGTCCTGTCCCTTGGACAGGATCAGGCCGCCGCGCGGGCCGCGTAGCGTCTTGTGCGTGGTGCTGGTGACCACATGCGCGTGGGGCAGTGGGCTGGGGTATTCGCCTGCAGCCACCAGACCTGCGACATGGGCCATGTCCACCCAGAACACGGCGCCCACCTTGTCGGCAATGGCGCGCATGCGGGCCCAGTCCTTGTGGCGCGAGTAGGCAGAGAAGCCGCCGATGAGCATGCGGGGCCGGTGCTCCACGGCGATGCGCTCCATCTCGTCGTAGTCGATCAGGCCCGTGGCGGGGTCCAGGCCGTAGGGGACGATGCGGTAGTGGCGGCCCGAGAAGTTGGACGGGTTGCCATGCGTCAGGTGGCCGCCCTGGGCCAGGTTCATGCCCATGACGGTGTCGCCGGGCTGGGCCAGCGCCAGGAACACGGCGGCATTGGCCTGGGCGCCGGCATGGGGCTGCACGTTGGCGTAGTCGCAGTCGAACAGCGCCATGGCGCGTTCCACGGCCAGGCGCTCGGCCACGTCCACGTTCTCGCAGCCGCTGTAGTAGCGCTTGCCGGGGTAGCCCTCGGCGTACTTGTTGGTGAAGACCGAGTTCTGTACCGCCATCACCAGCGGGCTGGCGTAGTTTTCGGAGGCGATGAGTTCCACATGGTCTTCCTGGCGGCGTTTCTCGCTCTGGATGGCCTTGGCCAGCTGCAGGTCGAAGTCGGCCAGGGTCAGGGATGCGTCGTACATGGGTGAGTGGTTCCTGTGTCGGGGCAAGGGCTGGGAGAGTCGATGGTCATGCAGCTGCCAGCTGGCCTGCGGCGGGCGCGCCTGCCTGCGCGGCGCTGGCCGACTCCAGCAGGCAGGCCAGGCGGGCGACGATGTCGTCGATCTGGCGCTCGTCGCAGATCAGCGGCGGCAGCAGGCGGATGGTGGATTCGCGCGTCACCGTGATCAGCAGGCGCTGCTGGGCCAGCGCGCGGCCCACCAGTTCCTGGCAGTTGCGGTTCAGCTCGATGCCCACCATCAGGCCCTGGCCGCGCACGGCCAGCACGTCGGGGTGGCCGTGCAGCGCCTGCTGCAGGCCGTTGAGCAGGCGCCGGCCCAGTTGCGTGGCGCGGCCGGGGATGTCCTCGCTCTCCATGATGTCCAGCACCGTGCAGCCCACGCGGCAGGCCAGGGGGTTGCCGCCAAAGGTGGAGCCATGCTGGCCGGGCGAGATCAGGTCGGCCGCAGGCCCGCGCGCCAGGCAGGCGCCGATAGGAATGCCGTTGCCCAGGGCCTTGGCCAGGGTCATCACATCGGGGGCGATGCCCGCATGCTGGTGGCCGAACCAGGCGCCGGTGCGTCCCAGGCCGGTCTGGATCTCGTCCAGCATCAGCAGCCAGCCGTGCCGGTCGCACAGGCTGCGCAGCTGGCGCAGGTAGTCGGGGCTTGCCAGGCGGATGCCGCCTTCGCCCTGCACGGGCTCGATCAGCACGGCCACGATGTCGCCATGCTGGGCGGCGGCGTGGTGCACGGCCGCGATGTCGTCATAGGGCACGCGCACGAAGCCCGGCATCAGCGGCTCGAAGCCGCGCTGCTTGGCCGGGTTGCCCGTGGCCGACAGCGTGGCCAGTGTGCGGCCGTGAAAGCCGTTGTCCATCACCAGGATCTGCGGCCGCGCCACCTGCCTGCGGTGGCCGTGCAGGCGCGCCAGCTTGAGCGCGGCCTCATTGGCCTCGGCGCCGGAGTTGCAGAAGAAGGCCGTCTCCATGCCGGCCAGGGCGCACAGGCGCTGGCCCAGGCGTTCCTGCCAGTCGATGCGGAACACGTTGGAGGTGTGCAGCAGCAGGCCGGCCTGCTCGGCGATCACGGCGGCGATCTCCGGGTGCGCGTGGCCCAGGGCGGTCACGGCCACGCCGGCAATGGCGTCCAGGTATTCGGTGCCGTGCTCGTCCCACAGCCGGGCCCCACGGCCACGAACGAAGGACACGGGCTGGCGGGCATAGGCCTTCATCAGGCGGGAATCAAGGGGTTGCATGGCTTTTTGCATGTCAAGGTCCTCAAGCGGGGTCAGGGTTGAATCGAAAAGGGGGGCGAGGGGGCGCGTTCATGGCAGTGCCTGGGCGGCAGGATCGGGGCCGCCTGCGGGCCAGTAGAAGCTGTCCGGCTGGGCGCGGGCGCCGAAGATGGCCTGGCCCACGCGCACCACGGTGGCGCCTTCCTCGATGGCGATCTCGAAGTCGCCGGACATGCCCATGGACAGTTCATCCAGCGAGATGCCCGCCGGCGCGCTCTGGCGCAGCTGGTCGCGCAGGCTGCGCAGCAGCACGAAGCACTGGCGCACGCGCTCGGCCTCGCTGGAGAACAGGGCCAGCGTCATCAGGCCGCGCACGCGCAGCGCACTGAAGGCGGGCAGGGCCTGGACAAATCCCTGCACCTCGTCGGGCGGCAGGCCGTACTTGCTGGCCTCGCCCGAGGTGTTGACCTGCACGAACACGTCCAGCGCCCGGCCTTCGGCCTGCAGGCGGCGGTCCAGCGCCTCGGCCACGCGCAGGTTGTCCAGCGCCTGGAACTCGCTGGCAAAGCGCGCCACCAGCCTGGCCTTGTTGGTCTGCAGGTGGCCGATGACGGACCACTGCAGATCGGCCAGGTCCTGCATGGCCTCCCACTTGCCGAAGGCTTCCTGCACCTTGTTCTCGCCCAGCATGCGGCAGCCCGCCGCGTGGGCCAGGCGCAGGCTGGACTCGGGCTTGGTCTTGCTCACGGGCAGCAGGCGCACGCTGGCCGGGTCGCGCCCCGCGCGGCGGCAGGCAGCGGCCATGCGCGCCTGCACGGTGGCCAGGTTGTGCCGGAAATCGTCCACCGTCTCGGCCTGGGGGTAGCGGCCGTGCTGGTCGTGGCGGGTCAGGGTGTCGGCGGCTTGGGCGGTGCCACCGGTGGTGTCTTGTGTCGCAAACATGGTTTCAGCTCCTTTTGATGGCGGCATCGGCGGAGGGCACGTTGCCGGTGCCCGCCTCGCTGCGGACGGCCCGGCGCGGCCACTGGCCGTTGAGCACGGCATGGGCCACCAGGCCGATGACCAGGCCCCAGAAGGCGCCGCCTATGCCCAGCATGGAAATGTTGGCTGCAGCGGCCAGGAAGGTGATCAGCGAGGCCTCGCGGGTTTTGGCGTCGGCCAGCGCATTGGCCAGGCTGCCGCCGATGGTGCCCAGCAGCGCCAGGCCCGCCAGCGTGGTGATGAAGGTGGCCGGGAACGCCATGAACACGGCCGCCAGCGTGACGCCGAACACGCCCACCAGGATGTAGAACACGCCCGCAGCGATGCCCGCGATCCAGCGCCTGGACGGCTCTTCATGCGCCTCCTTGCCCGTGCAGATGGCGGCCGTGATGGCGGCGATGTTGAAGGCGTGCGAGCCGAACGGCGCCATCAGCAGCGAGCCCAGGCCCGTCAGCGTGACGATGGGGTTGGCGCTGGTCTTGAAGCCGTCGTTGCGCAGCACCAGCATGCCGGGCATGTACTGGCCGGTCAGCGTGATCAGGAACAGCGGCAGGGCCACGCTGAGCAGGGCGTTGAGCGTGAATTCCGGCCGCGTGAACATGGGCGCGGCAAAGCGCAGCTGCAGCCCGGACAGGTCCACACGGTCTTGCGCCAGCAGGAACGCCAGGCCCAGCGCCAGGATGCCGACCACCGCATAGCGCGCCGTCAGCCGCTTGAGCAGAACGTAGGCCACGATCAGCAGGCCGGCCAGCACCGGGTCCACGCTCATGCCGCCAAAGGCCTTGATGCCGAACTGCAGCAGGATGCCCGCCAGCAGGCCCGAGGCCACGCCGGGCGGAATCAGCCGGATCACGCGCTCGAACCAGCCCGACAGTCCCAGCACCACGAAGGCCGCGGCCGACACCACATAGGCGCCCACGGCCTCGGCATACGGCGTGGTGGCCAGTGCCGTCACCAGGAAGGCGGCGGCCGGCGTGGACCAGGCCGTGATGATGGGCTCGCGCGAGAGCCAGCTCAGCACCAGCCCGGTGACGCCCACGCCAATCGAAATCGACCACACCCACGAAGCCGTGAGTTCCGGGCTCAGGCCGGCCACCTTGGCTGCCTGGAACACCAGGATGAAGGTGCCGCCGTAGTTGACGATGACCGAGATCAGCCCGGCCACAACGGGGTGGATGAGGTCGCTGAAGCGAAGGGGTGAGTGTGTGTCTGATGAAGGCATGGTCTTCTCGTTTTCCTTGGGGATTGGATTCCTGGCTGTCTGGGGAAAAGGGTATTTGAGCGCTGAAGTGGACTGAATGATCCATACACTTCGCTCTCTTGTTGCAGACCACTTTGCAATGGGCGCGCAGCGTTTGCGTCAGTACAATGGCCTGCCCAAGAGGTGCAATGAGTTGAAAGGCAGCAGACCGCATGAGCAAGACCTTCGAGCTTGAGACCCTGAAGATCCGCATGGGAGATGCCGACCTGCGCCAGCTGGACCTGCACCAGCGGGTGCAGCGCGCCATGCGTGCGCTGATCCTGGATGGGGCGCTGCTGCCGGGCCTGAAGCTGCCGGCCACGCGCTCGCTGGCCGACTCGCTGGGCATTGCCCGCGACACGGTGGAGAACGCCTACACCCAGCTGCACCGCGACGGCTTCATCGTGCGGCGCCAGGGATCGGGCAGCTATGTCTCCGAGACCATCGGCACCGAGCTGCGGGGCCGGGCGGCGCGGCGCGGCCGGTCGCCCGAGCACGAGCGCAGCGCCCAGGTGGCCGCAGCGGGCAGGGCCGGTGCCGGCCTGAGCCGGCGCGGCCAGGCCATTGTTGACGGCGGAGGCATCGCCGACCAGCAGACCATTCGGGCCTTTGCCACCGGCCTGCCCGAGACGCGCACCTTTCCCACCGATGTCTGGGAGCGGCTGCAGCGCCAGGCGCTCAAGGACTACCGTGCCAGCGTCCTGCTGCACGGCGACCCGCAGGGCGCCGAGCCGCTGCGCAAGGCCATTGCCACCTACCTCAACCTGGAGCGCGGCGCCAAGGTGGACGCCGGGCAGATCGTGGTGCTCAGCAGCACGCGGCAGGCGCTGTTCCTGTGCGCGCAGCTGCTGGTGGATGCGGGCCGGCCCATCCTGCTGGAGAACCCGGGCTACTTCGGCGCCCGCAAGGCCTTCGAGTCGGCCGAGGCCAAGGTCCTGCCCATCGACGTGGACGCGCAAGGCATACGCACCGACCTGCTGCATGCCGACCGCAGCGGCGCCACCTGCGTCTATGTCACGCCGTCGCACCAGTACCCCACGGGCGTCACCATGCAGCTGGAGCGGCGGCTGGACCTGATCCGTTGGGCGTTCGAGAGCGGGCGCTGGATCATCGAGGACGACTACGACAGCGAATTCCACTACGACGGCATGCCCACCGCCTGCGTGCAAGGCCTGGACAAGCACGCGCGCACCATCTACATCGGCACCTTCGGCAAGACCCTGTACCCGGGCCTGCGCATGGGCTACATGGCCTTGCCGCAGGAGCTGGTGCGCGCCTTTGTCCAGGCGCGCAGCATCATGGACGGGCACACGCCCCAGATCCAGCAGCTGACGCTGGCGCGCTTCATGGAAGACGGCCACTACAACTCCCACGTGCGGGCCATGCGCAAGCTGTACGCGGGGCGGCGCGAGGTCATCCTCGAATCCATAGGCAGGCACCTGGCCGGCATCGTCACCGCGCCACGGCCCCAGGGCGGCATGCAGGTGCCCTGCCTGCTGGAGCCCGGCTGGTCCGAGGAGGACACCATCCGCCGCGCCGCCGCGGCCGGCGTGCTGCTGCAGGGGCTCAGCCGCCTGTACGCGGGCGAGCAGCGGCAACCGGGCTGGCTGCTGGGCTATGCCTCGCTCACGGCCTACGAGATCGAGGCCGCCGTGCTGCGCCTGGCCAACGCGCTGCGAAAACCCTGACAGGTTGGGAGACGCCGGACGCTGCATGCCTCAATAGGGCAGGGGAAAGCGCCCGGTCAGGTCGGACACGCCTTCGTGGATGGACTTGAGCGTGCGCGCGTTCATGGTGCCGCTGCGTATGCCGCCCAGCGTGGCAAGAATCATGTCGCCGATCTCGCGGAACTCGTCGGCGCCCATGCCGCGCGTGGTGCAGGCCGCGCTGCCCACGCGGATGCCCGAGGTCACCAGCGGCCGCGCGCCGTCGCCGGGCACGGCGTTCTTGTTGACCGTGATGCCGATCTGCTCCAGCGCCGTTTCGGCGGCCTTGCCCGTCAGCTCCCAGGGGCGCAGGTCGATCACGCCCAGATGGCAGTCCGTGCCTGCGGACACCACGGACAGTCCGCCCTGCGACAGCCGGTCGCACAGCACGCGGGCGTTGTCCACCACGGCCCGCGCATAGGTGCGAAAGGCGGGCTTGAGCGCCTCGCCCAGCGCCACCGCCTTGGCCGCCACCACATGCATCAGCGGGCCGGACTGCAGGCCCGGAAACACGGCGGCGTCTATGCGCCTGGCGATCTCGGCGTCGGCCGAGAGGATCATGCCGCCGCGCGGCCCGCGCAGCGTCTTGTGCGTGGTGGTCGTGGTCACATGGGCGTGCTCCACGGGCGAGGGGAACACGCCCGCGGCCACCAGCCCCGCCACGTGCGCGATGTCGGCCATGAAGATGGCGCCCACCCGGTCGGCAATGCGCCGGAACTCGGCCCAGTCCATCTGCCGTGAATAGGCCGAGCCACCGGCAATGATGAGCCTGGGCCGCTCCTTCAGCGCAATGCGCCGCACCTGGTCCATGTCGATGCGCTGGGAGCGGGCGTCCACCTCGTAGCTGATGGACTGGAACCACTTGCCCGACACGCTCACGCGGGAGCCATGCGTCAGGTGCCCGCCCGAGCGCAGGTCCAGCCCCATGATCTTGTCGCCGGGCTCCAGGAACGCCAGGTACACGCCCTGGTTGGCCTGGCTGCCCGAGTGCGGCTGCACGTTGGCGTGCGCGCAGCCGAACAGCGCCTTGGCACGCGCAATGGCCAGGTTCTCCACGGCATCGGCATTGGCGCAGCCGCCGTAGTAGCGCACGCCCGGGTAGCCCTCTGCGTATTTGTTGGTCAGCACCGAGCCCTGCGCCTCCATCACCGCGCGGCTCACGAAGTTTTCGGAGGCAATCAATTCAATCGAGCGCGACTGGCGAATCCGCTCGGCCGCGATGGCATCCCAGGCCTCGCTGTCTGCCTGTTGAAGATCCAGTGAATTGATTTTGGGGAGCGATAAATCGTCCATGTCGCATTGGCTGTCTTGGAGGCGCTGAAGCACGGGAATCGGCAGCGCCCGGGTTATGGAAGCATTTGGAAACCAGGGCGCATCGGTAATGGGCAGTCTACAAAGTGCAGCTGCCTTGATTCCGACCATGTTTCAGCGGGTGGGCAGACCAATTAAGGTGGCATGCCAATGTAAACCGTTGAAAAAAGCGGTCTGGTTCATTGACGAAAATAGGTCTGTTTGAATCCATGCTCTCTCCATAGAATTCGCCGCCAGACGTTGAAAGTCATGAGATCCAATACCGCCACGAATCATCCGCAATCTGCAGTCGGGCAGATTGATTCAAGGCGGAATATGACAGAGTGAAGAAATCCATGACAACGTATCTGCCATCTGCAGCGTCAATTGCAGTGCCATTTGCGGCGCCATTGGTGATTGCGGCAGATGGAGAAAGCGGGGGGAGGGAATAGGCGATTTGACTCAGATCAATCAAGTTCAATCACACGGAGTTGAAAAATGAATCTCGATATCTCTCGGACAGATGACGCCGTGCGCGATGCGCTCAAAAAGCTGTCCCTGCTCTGGAAGTCAAGAGCGGCCGTGAATCAGGACCTGCCTGATTACTGCGGCTTGGCGTTCGACCCCGCCCGGCAGGACTTCACCGCCTCGCTGCTGCCGTTTCGCGATCACCAGGCATGGGTGGAGGCACCCCAGCACCTGCGCGACCAATGCCTGTCCTACGCCTGGGGCATCTACAACCTCAAGACCATCTACATCGAGTGCAACGTGGTCACGCCGGCCTGCGAGGACATCATCAAGACCCCGCCGCCCAGCGCCAACCGTGCGCTGCTGCAGGACGTCATGTCCCAGGCCCTGCTGGACGAGGCCCTGCACACCCGCATGTCCATCATGGCCTGCAACTACATCTACGAGATGCGCGGCCTGGCGCCGCTGGACTACGCGGACTTCAACCTCGTCGGCTGGCGCAACGGCGTGCTGGCGCAGTGCGGCGCGGAATGGGAGCGCCGCCTGGCCCGCTTCGCCATTGCCTGCGCCAGCGAGACCCTGATCACCGACTACCTCAAGACCATGGCCGAGGACCGCTCCATCCAGCCCATCTGCCACGAGGTCACCCGCACCCACGCCGTGGACGAATGGAGCCACTCCAGCGTCTTCAGCTCGGTGGCCACCGACATCGTCCAGGGCCTGAGCAACCGCGAGCGCAGCTACCTGCGCTCCATCATCCTCAAGACCGTGCAGATGTTCGCCAACAACGAGCTGGGCGCCTGGTCCACCGTCTTCACCATGGTCGGCATGCCGCATGCGCGCGACATCCTGCACGACGTGGGCGACAGCAACGAGATCGGCGTCTACACCGACTCGGTGCAAAGCCTGATCGACCGCATCGGCCTGGCAGGCCGCAACCTGGGCGGCAGCGTGGCGCTGGTGTCCTCGGTCCTCGAGGAGATGCAGGCATGAGCGCCGCCCTCCAGGCAGGCAGCACGCTGGCGCGCTGCGCCGCGGCACGGGCAGAGGCGGGCGGCGTCATGGTCTACACCCTGCGCGTGCAGGGCGCCTCGGCGCAATTCCTTGGCGGCCTGCGGCCCGGCCGGCATGTGGCCGTCGAGCATGCCGACGCCAGTGGCGCCGTGCAGCAGCGGCTGTACTCCATCACCCGCTACGAGCCCTGCAGCGAGCACGACGGCGCCGGCCAGTTCGACATTGCCGTCAAAAGCTCGGGCCGGGGCAGCGTCTCCGACCACATGCATGCGGTGCTGCGCGCAGGCTCCACGCTGCCGCTCGGCCACGTGGCCGGTGACATCACGGCCGACCTGGTGCTGGGCCTGGACTCCCTGGTCATGCTGGCCGGCGGCATCGGCCTGACCCTGCCGCTGGCGCTGCTGCGCGAACTGGCGCGGCTGCAGCAGCAGGGCCAGCGCGTGCCACGCACCACGCTGCTGCTGTGCTTTGCGCGCATGGCCGACATTCCGTTCCTGCAGGAGCTGCAGCAGCTGTGCGAAACGGCACCCTGGTTCGACCTGCGTATCCACATCACGCGCGAAGACATCGCCGCCCACGGGCCCTTCGTGCCGGGCCGCCCCTCGCCGCAGTCCCTGCTGGCGCTGGGCCAGCCCCAGGCGGTGGTCATCTGCGGTGGCCACGCCTTTGCGCAGACCTTTCGCGAGCATGCGCGGGCCTGCTTTCCCGGTGCCATACAGCACATCGAGGCCTTCACGCCGCCTGCCGCATCCACCGCCCAGCCAGGCGAGACCGCGCAGGCATGCCAGCTGCAGATCGCGCACAGCGGGCAGATTGTCGAAGCCGCGTCCGGCAAAAGCCTGCTGGAAATCCTGGAGGGCGTGGGCATTGCCATCCGCAGCCAGTGCCGGGCCGGCATCTGCGGCAGTTGCCGCATCCGCATCACGGGAGGCAGTTCACGGCTGGAGGCGGACTTTTGCCTCAGCGACAGGGAAAAGGAAGCCGGCTATGCCTTGGCCTGCTGCACCTTCCCCTCGGCAGGCCATATCCACGTCGACCTCAAACCCGGCGCCTGACGGGCTCCGCACGTTCCAAGCCACCCTCCTGTATCCACCTGAGTTCCTCCCATGAAAAAAACCATCGCGCTGCGCCACATCCACTTCGAAGACCTGGGCACCCTGCATGCCGAGTTCGCCAGCCGCGGCTACGAAGTGCAGTACGTCGATCCCAGCATCGGCGACCTTGACACCCTGGACCTGGGCCGTGCCGACCTGCTGGTCGTGCTGGGCGGCCCCATAGGTGCCTATGACGAGGCGCTTTATCCCTTCGTCGCCCAGGAGCTGGCGGCCGTGCGCCGCTGGCTGGACAGCGGCAAGCCGCTGCTGGGCATCTGCCTGGGCGCGCAGCTCATCGCGCGCGCGCTGGGCGCCAGGGTCTACCCGCTGGGCGTCAAGGAAATCGGCTTTTCGCCGCTCACGCTCACCGACGCCGGCCTGGCCTCGCCCCTCGCCAAACTGGACGGCGTGCCCGTGCTCCATTGGCATGGTGACCAGTTCGACATTCCCGAAGGCGCCGTGCACCTGGCCGGTACCGCCATCGGCGCCAACCAGGCCTTCGCCGTCGGCACGCAGGTGCTGGGCCTGCAATTCCATCTGGAGGCCGATGCGGCCCGGCTGGAGCGCTGGCTGGTCGGCCATGCCTGCGAACTGGGCGTCGCCCAAGTGGACCCGCGCACGCTGCGCGCCGATGCCCAGAAATACGGCGGCCTGCTGGCGCTGGCCGCGCGCGATGTGCTGGCCGCCTGGCTGACCAACCTGGAGCGCAGCCGCTGAACCTGCGGCGCCGCCCATTCACCCATTTCCCCCACGCCGGAGCCGCCGCTGCGCGGCGCCGGAATCTCTGTTCCCGAAAAAAGGAGAGTTGAAGATGGTTGTCGTACTGTTCGAACTGCAGGCCTTGCCCGGCCAGAACCAGACCTATGTGGACCTGGTCAACAAGCTCACCCCCATGCTCAAGCCCATGGAGGGGTTCATCTCCGTGGAGTGCTTCCAGAGCACGCTCAACCCCGAGAAAGTCATGTCCGTCACCACCTGGCGCGACGAGGAAGCTGTCGTCCAGTGGCGCAACGTGGAAGCCCACCTCAGCGCCCAGCGCGCCGGCCGCGACAAGATCTTCAAGGACTACCGCGTGCGCGTCACCCAGGTACTGCGCGACTATGGCCTGAACGACCGCGCGCAGGCGCCTGCGGACAGCATCATGGGCAAGGCAGGCAGCTGCCCGGTCAGCCACGCCTGAGGGGCAGGCCGGGCATCAAAGCAAAAAAAGCAGAAAAGGCAGGCGCGGGAGGGCGTCTGCTGTGTCTGCCCGGGCCGGCATGACGCTGCCGGTTGAATAAGAAAAACAAATGAAGAATGAAGAAATAATAGAAAAATAACAATTTCAGGCAATCGTCAGGCTGGTGCACTTGTATTCAAGTGTAAGGAATCCAGGGTGTTCGGATTTTCCCCAGTCTCGAGAGGCTAGACTACAGAAACACCATCTGCATTGTTCATTGGCTTGTTCAGGCCGTGGATGGGTGCTTTCTGGAATTTGATAATCAAATATCAAGAATATTTCCTATATTCCTGCTTGATTATTCATTTATTTTAAAAAGGGGTTTTTGTGAAGTTTTCCGCGTTTCTTACTGGGGCTGCCGTTCTTGCTCTTGTTCTTCCAGCACATGCAGAGTCCAGTTTGAATATCAGCGGCATACGCTTGGGCGCCACGCCAGATCAGGCCCGTGCTGCCGCTGCGGCCGCCAATCCGAAATATGTTTTTTCCGATCTGCGGCGCGCCGGAGAGGAGAAAGTCGCAGGTTTCGAGGCCAAGGATGATCCGCGCAAGGTGTTTCCGCCCGATCTGCTCAAGGTCATTTTCGACGAGCGAAATGCCACCTGGTTCGTGTACCGGGAGCAGCGTTATGAAACCGGCTCGCGTCCAACCAAGGAAGCCACCTTGGCAGCCTTGAAGGAAAAATACGGCGAGCCTTCTTTCACTGACGTGGATGTCCTGCGTGGACTGGCTTCATGGCAATTCGATCGCGCTGGCAAGATCTACAAAGGCGCGCGTGGACAGGCCCCATGCCCAGGTACCCGCAACCGTGGTTCAACCCCGGAAAAATTCGGCGAGCGCTGCGGCTCGTTTGTGCAGGCACAGTGGAACTTCATGAATCCGGAAAAGCTGGTGGAGCAGCTTCAGGTCACCATCGTGGAGACGCAGCACGTCTATGACGCGCTAAAGCAGCAGCAGGACGCGGCCGACTCGGCAAAGAAGAACGCCCTCGACGCGGAACGTGCCAAGGCTGTGAAGCCCAAGCTCTGAAAACGGGATCTGCTACAGAAATCCCGATGGGCACCACCCTGCAGCGCAGGCCTTGCTGGTTCCCTCTTGCACGACCGCCATGGACGCCCTGCAAAGATGCACAGGGCAGCCACATTGCCGGCGCCAGGCCGGAAAAAAAGCCCGCTGAATGCTCAGAGGGCTTTTTTTCGGAAGGCACAGATTCCTTCGCATCGGAACTCCACCGCACCGCACGGCATCCTGCGTTCCGCCGTGTGCAGTGCCTTCAGTTGCGAGCTGCCGCTGCCGCCATTTCGGCGAGGAACGGGCCTTGGGCCGCTTCGGGTTTGCTTTCGATGAGGAAGTCTTCGCGATCCTGGTCCTTGATCCAGTTCGGAGGCTTGCCTCGACCTGTCCACGTCGCTCCCGTGGCCGGATCGCGATACTTCGCCGGCGCACTGGTTTTTTCAGGGATGTAGGGGAACACTTGCTGCTGGGTGAATCCGAAATCGGTCACCAGCTTCTGGACCTTGGACAGGGCAGCGTCGGCCGCCGAGGTGCGGGCCTTGGCAATTTCCATGTCCAGCGCGGCCTTGGCCGCAAGGAGTTCTTTGAGGGACTGTGTCATTGGTGTCGTGAAATTTTGAAGCCAGATTATGGGGCTGTTCGGGCAGCCGCGTGGTGTCCGGATCATGCAGGCCGATGAAAGGAAGGTCACCCGCCTGAACCTGCTGCCGAGCCGGGTGACCGCAGGCCCGGGCAGGAAAGCCGGTCTTGCCCTCATCTGTGGTCGCGCGTACTACCCCGCACGGCCGCAGCGATCACGCCAGATGGAATATCCCGCGTTACACCGGCCTGGCAAGGCAGCCCTAAGCTTCCAAGCTGCGAACGAATTCGCTCCCCACCTCGACTCCTAGAAGAGAGTCCACGGCCGCCACCCGCTTCAGCGCTTCGTCGGCGCTGAAGCCATTTCCCGCCAGCACGGCCAATGCGTCGTTGTGCAGGGCATAGGCCAGGTGCGCTGCGATCCGTACGCTCGGATCCGCATCCACGTTGCTTCCCAGATATCCGCTCAGGAGAAGACGGATCTCGGATACGGCTTTCGCCAGGATTTTCTCCTCAGTCAGCTGTTTCATCACGCCCCTTTGCCTTATCGCCCCCACAACTGCCTCCATCGCCTCAATCTGCGCATTGATAAAGGCAAGCAGCTCATTGGACTCGACAACCTCCATGGGATTGCTGGGGTAAGCGCCAATCAGCAAGCTGGAGATGAGTCCCCATTGTTCTCGCACACGGTTCAGTTGGTTGAACTCATCTTCCGACATCTGAAAGTACAACATGGCGACTCCTTAGCGAAATGGCTTGGAGCCGGGCGCGGAGAAAGGGTAAGAAGCGATGTACAGATCAGAGAGCTGTGGCGCAGTGGAAATTGAGATGGGGAAGGGCTTTGAAACGCCCGCAAAGAAAATAGCCATAAGGCCTCCAAGCATTTTTCCAACACTGCTTTCGGGAGCGGCTTACCGGCTAGCAAGAAGTGTGTTCAGCACTTTGCGCGAGATGATACTCCAGGCCTATGGCAGACTGCCCTGGTTCAGTTCTTCCTTGAACCGATCGCCGGCCGGTTTGGCGATCAAGGCCCATCTCCGTCATTCACCACCGAGGATTTCTCATGATCATCACAACCACCCCCCAGATCGAAGGCCGCCGCATCACCCGCTACTGTGGCGTGGTCGCGGGCGAGGCGATTTTGGGCGCCAATGTGTTCAAGGATTTGTTTGCCGGACTGCGCGACATCGTGGGCGGGCGGTCGGCCACCTATGAGCGCGAGCTGCAGCGGGCGCGCGAGATTGCGCTCAAGGAGCTGGAGGAACGTGCCCAGGAACTGGGCGCTAATGCCGTTGTGGGGGTGGACCTGGATTACGAAGTGCTGGGCCAGGGCAACGGCATGTTGATGGTGTCTGCCAGCGGCACGGCCGTGGTGCTGGAGTAGGCAAGGCTATCGGCCAAGCGGGTCAAGCTCTGGCCAGCGAAGTCAACGCGGCGCTGCGCCCGGCAGCTCCAGGCAGCGGGCCAGCGCCCGCGCCGCCTCGCCCAGGCGCGGGCCGGGGCGGGAGACCACGTCTGTTTCGACCAGGTCCAGCGCGCAGATGCGGCCCGAGCGCACGGCGGGCATGCGGCTCCAGCCGGGGCGGGTGGCAAAGCTGGCCGATGGCGTCTGCGGCGTGTGGATGATGAGTTCTGGCTGCTGGCGCAGCACGTATTCGGGCGTGATGCGGGGGAAGGGCCCCAGGTTCTGCGGCAGCACATTGCGCGCGCCCAGGCGCTGCAGCAGCTGGCCTATGAAGGAGTCCGGCCCTGCCGCGTAAGGCGTGGCGTCCACTTCGAAATACACCTTCTGCCCGGCGGGCGTGAGCGCCGCCAGCGCCTTGGCCTGCTGGTCCACCTCGGCCTGCATGCGCGCCAGCAAGGCGTTGGCGCGCTGCGCCTGCAGCAGCTGGTCGAGCTTGTGCAGCACCTGCTCCAGCTGCGCCATGTCGTTGGCGTCCAGCGCCAGCACCGGAATGCCGAAGCGCTCCAGCTGCGCGATGACGGGTGCGGAATACGCCATCAGCACCACGTCGGGCCTGAGCCGCACGGTGGCCTCGACCAGCGGGGCAAAAGTGTGGCCCAGCTTGGGCAGGGCGGCCACACGGGCCGGGTGGTTGGAGAACTCGTCCACGCCCACGATGCGCTCGCAGGCGTCCAGCGCGCACAGCGATTCGGTCAGCGAGGGCAGCAGCGAGACGATGCGCTGCGGCACGCGCTCCAGGCGCACCTGGCGCCCGCGCATGTCGGTAATGGTGTAGGGAGTGGCTGTGCTTGTGCTGCCTTGGCTCGCGTCTCCCGTCTTTTGCGCATGGGCGTTGCTGGCGCCGCCCGCGCAGGCCAGCGCGGCGATCAGCAGCAGAAGGCGGGGCAGGCGCAAAAGCAGATGCATGGGGGTCAGGGCAGGGGAGTCCAGCGCACGCTGACGAACACGGTGCGGCCTGCGTTGGCGTAGCCGCGCGTGGGGGCGTAGTCGCGGTCGGCGATGTTGTTGACGCGGGCCAGCAGCGTCCATTGCCTGGTCAGCTGGCGCTGGGCGTAGAGGTTGACCACGCCGTAACCGCCCAGTTGCAGGGTGTTCGCCTCGTCTGCGTAGCGGCCGCTGTACAGCTGCGCTTCGCCGCCCAGCGTCCAGCCGGCCGCCTGGGTGTCGGCGTTGAGCTTGAGCATGCGCTTGGAGCGGTAGGGCAGCAGCTTGCCGGTCTCCAGGTTCTCGGGGTTCATGAAGTCCAGCGAGGCGCCCAGGTTGGCGCTGCCCAGGCGCGTGCCGCCAGACAGCGTCAGGCCGGTGATTTCCACGCTCTGCCAGTTGCGGTAGCAGTTGCAGGGAAGGGCGCTGTTCCAGTCGTAGGTGATGAGGTTCTTGAACTTGTTGCGGTAGACCACGGCCGAGAGGCGGTTGGCACCGGCCGCATAGTGCAGGCCGGTTTCCACGTTGGTGCTGCTTTCGGGTTTGAGGTCGGCCGCCGCCTGGCCCGTGAAGCGTTCGTACAGCGTGGGCGTGCGGAAGGCCGTGCCGGCCGATGCCACCCAGCGCCAGCGCTCGTCGATCTGCAGGCCGTAGCCCAGGCCGCCCGTGGTTTTGTTCTGCTGGTCGCGCACCTGGTCGTGGCGCAGGTTGGCGTCGAACTGGTGGCGTCCCTCCGTCAGGCGCCAGCCGGCCGACAGGGAGTTCTGCACGCGCCGGCTGTCGGTGTTCTGCGTCCAGGCGTATTGCGTGTCCAGCTTGTCCTCGCGGCGCTCCAGGTCGATGTTGAAACGGTGCTGGCCCAGCGTGAACAGGTTCTGCAGCAGGTAGTTGGTGGAGCGGCCCTTGGCGCTTTCGGGCGACTGGGTGTGGCGGTCGCTTTGGCTGTCGGTATGGGAGATCTGGACCACGCTCTTGTAGAGGGCGTTCCAGCCGGCCTGCCAGCGCAGGCTGCCGGTGGTGTTCTTGACCACGTCGTAGTCGTCGAACGGTGGCGGGCTCTGGTCGTAGTGGGTGCGCAGGCGGCTGTGCAGCAGGCTGGCGTCGATCTGGTGGATGCCCGTTTTGTAGCCCGCGTTCAGGCCCAGCGAGGTGTTGCTGTAGCCATCCTTGTCCGGGTTGGGCGAGAAGGTGTTGCCGGGGTAGACGTCGAAGCCGTCGCTGCGCTCGTCAGCCAGGTTCAGCCCATAGGTGAAGCCGTTGGCTCCGCCCTGAAATCCCGTGGCCAGCTTGCTGGTGCCCTGGTTGCCTATGCCGGCCTCGGCATAGGCGCGGGTCTGGCCGTCCGCCCGCTTGGTGAAGATCTGGATCACGCCGCCCATGGCGTCTGAGCCATAGATGGCGGCGGCCGGGCCGCGCAGCACCTCGATGCGCTCGATCTGCGCCAGTGGCAGGGTGGACCAGACCGCGCCGCCCTGCAGCTCCTGCGAGCTGTAGCGCACGCCGTCGATGAATACGGCAGTGTGCTGGTTGCTGGTGCCGCGCAGGTAGACCGAGGTGACCTGGCCCGGCCCGCCATTGCGGTTGATCTGCACGCCCGGCACCTGCACCAGCAGGTCGGCCACGCCGGTGGCGCCGCTGCGGGCAATGGTCTCGGCGTCGATCACGGTCATGTCGGCCGTGACGGTGCGCAGGGACTGCTCGCTGCGCGAGGCGGTGACGACCACGGTATCGAGCTGGGAGGTCTGTGCGCGCTGCGCCTGTTGTGCCTGTTGTGCCTGTGCTTGGGCCTGGCAGGCCAGCAGCGAGGCCGCAGCCAGGGCGGACAACGTGCGCAGTACGGGAAACGCCGAGGGCGAGCGAAGAGCGGCGCCAGGGGCGCGCGCGAGGGCGAGGGTGTGCATGGATGCGAGCCAGTTGCGCGCCAGCGACCCCGCCGGCACGGAAACCAAAAAGACCGGCTGCGCTGCATGCGCGGCCGGCCGCCTGTTGGCCGGTATCCAGACTGGTGACGCACTCGCCAAGGCCTTCCCGGGCTCAGGGCCCAGTGGCACGGGTTTGGCGGGGGCCGGTGCAATGCACGCGGCGTTTCACTCACTGTTGCGGGGGCAGTACATGCGGGCGGCTTTATCTGGCCGCCCCATGTTTCCCGTTTAACCGCAGCCCCTGGGGCTGCTGGCACCAACGGCGGCGATTGTACGGCGGGGCGTTCAGTACCGATGTAAAGCTTGCTTGACATACCCACCGGTGGCATCGCACAATGTCAAGCATCCTTTACACATTGCGAGAGACTTCCATGAATCAAACAACGGTCACCAACCGCCGCTACCAGAAGGAACTTGGATTTGCGCTGCTGCTCTACATGGCGCTGCTTGTGGGGGCGCTTTTGCTCAGCGCCGACATGCAGGCCGGGGCCCTGCGCACGGCCCTGCTGCTCAGCCCCATGCTGGCGTTTGCGCTGGCCGTGCGGGCCATCGTGCGGCTGGTGCGCGATACCGACGAATTCCTGCGCAAGTCCATGCTGGAGCAGCTGGCGATTGCGGCGGCGGGCACGGCCGGCATCACCTTCACCTACGGATTCCTGGAAATGGCAGGTTTTCCCAAGCTCAGCATGTTCATGGTGTGGCCCTTGATGGGTGCGCTCTGGGTGGCTGCCTCGGTGGCCCACTGGCTGCGCAGCCGATGAGCTGTTCCGCCAAAGTGCCCCTCCCATGAAAAACACCATCCGTGAACTGCGCGCCCAGCGCGGCTGGAGCCAGGCTGCGCTGGCGGACCTGCTGGGCGTGTCGCGCCAGACCGTGAACGCGATCGAGACAGGCCGCTACGACCCCAGCCTGCCGCTGGCCTTTGCCATTGCCCGAGTGTTCGAGACCCGGATCGAGGCGATCTTCCAGGAGGGTTGAGCGCAACGCTCAGGCCACGATCATGACCAGCAGCACCAGGCCCAGCAGGGCCAGGTAGGCCTTGGCATGCAGGGCATCGGGAATGCGGCCGATCAGCGGGGCTGCCAGCCTGATGCCCGTCCACGATCCGGCCGTCAGCAGCGCAAAGGCCTGCAGGTCCACATAGCCCACATGCCAGGGGCTCAGCCCCGCGCTCTGCGATGCCAGCATGTAGGCAGCGGTGCCCGCCACGGCCATGGGCAGGGACAGCGGGCTGGCCATGGCCGTGGCCGCCGCCATGCTCGCGCCACGCCGGCGCATCAGCGGCACGGTCATCACGCTGCCGCCCACACCCAGGAAGGCTGCAATCGCGCCAATCGCCAAGCCTGCGATGGCGGCGGGCCTGCGGCCCATGGGCTGCAATTGGGCGGCGGTGCCGTGCACGAAGCCCGGGCGCAGCAGCGCGTCGGCGATGGTCAGGGCCAGGTAGGCGATGAAGGCCCAGCGCACCCATTCCCCGCTGATACAGGTGGCGGCCGCCGCGCCCGCCACGGCACCGGCCGCGATGAAGCCGGCCAGCGGTCGCACCTGATCCCAGGGCAGGGCGCCCGCGCGGTGCTGGCGCAGCGTGGCCATGGAGGCGCCAAAAATCATCACGCAGGTGGAGGTGGCCACGGCAATGTGCATGGCAGCCTGGCCAACGGCGGAGTCCGCGCCGTGGATGGAGGTCAGCAGCGCATAAAGCAGCGGAACGGCCACGAAGCCGCCGCCAAAGCCGAAGAGCACGGTGGTCACGCCGGCAAGCACACCGAAAGCCAGCAGCAGGAGAGGGAACACAGACAGTCCTTTGGAAAAAACGAGCAAGGACTGAACCTTAGGATGCCGCGGTTTGGCCTGCTTTCGCGGATGGGTCAATAATCCTCGAATTCCTGCCAAAGCCTGTTGGCTGTTTTCCGGACATTCCCATGCTCAACATCCCGCTGCATTCCGTGGACGCCGTGGCGCGTGATGTGCTGGCCATCGGCACCGACTACACGCCTGGCACGCTGCTGCCCACGCACAGCCACCGGCGTGCCCAGTTTCTCTACGGGATGAGCGGGCTGATGGAAGTGGAAACCGACGACGGCGCCTGGACCATCCCGCCCTATAGCGGCGTGTGGATTCCGGCCAGCAAGCCGCACAGCGTGCGCATGCAGGGCGTGAGCACGCGCAGCCTGTACATCGAACCGGCTGCTGCGCCCCGCCCGGGTGTGCACTGCGAGGCCCTGGTCGTCACCCCGCTGCTGCACCAGCTGCTGCTGTCCTGCGCCGACCTGCCGGCGCTGTACGACGAAGCGGGCCGCGACGGCGCCCTGGTCACGCTGGTGCTGCACGAGCTGGCCTCGGCCCGCAGCCTGCCGCTGTTCGCGCCCATTCCCCGCGACGAAAAGCTGGCCGCCCTGTGCAAGCAGTTCCTGGCCCAGCCCAGCATCCGCGCCACGCCGCAGGACTGGGCACAGGCGCTGAACAAGAGCCTGCGCACCTTCAGCCGGTTTTTCCAGCAGCACACAGGCATGGCCTTTGGCGCCTGGCGCCAGCAGGCCTGCCTGCTGGCGGCGGTGTCGCGGTTGTCTGCGGGCGCATCGGTCACGCAGGTGGCCCTGGACCTGGGCTATGACAGCCCCAGCGCGTTTTCCACCATGTTCCGCAAGGCGCTGGGCCGGGTGCCTTCGGAGCTGGTGAGCCGGGTCTAGGCGGGAACGCTGGCCTGGGCAGCCGTTTCCCGCGTCATGGCCCAGAACACCAGGGCCGCCAGGCTGAACGCCGCCCCCGCAACGCAGACGCCGTGCCAGCCAAACCGCGAGTAGGCGTTGGTGGAAATCAGCGCCCCTAGCCCGCTGCCCACGGCATAGAACTGCATGTACAGGCCCACCAGCCGGCTGTGCGCCTGCGGGTTGCTGCGAAAGATCAGGCTCTGGTTGGTCACATGCAGGGCCTGGCCGCCCAGGTCCAGCAGCACGATGCCGACTACCAGCGCCCACAGCGATTGCTCCAGCAGCGCAATCGGCACCCAGGCCAGCAGCAGGATCACCAGCGCTCCCAGGCTGGTGCGCTGCGCGAACCCCTGGTCGGCCCAGTGCCCGGCACGGGCTGCTGCCAGTGCGCCCACCACGCCGGCCAGGCCAAAGGCGCCGATGGCCGTGAGCGACAGGCTGTAGGGCGGCGCGCTCAGCGGCAGGACCAGGGCGCTCCAGAAGATGTTGAAGGTGGCAAACATCAGCAGGGCCAGCATGCCGCGTGTGCGCAGCATGCGGTCCTGGCGCAGCAGCTGGAGCATGGAGGCGAGCAGCTGCGTGTAGCTGGGTGCATGCAAGGGCACCGCCAGCCGGGGCAGTTGCCGCCACAGGGGCAAGGCCAGGGCCAGCATCAGCAGGGCCGAGCAGGCATAGACGCCACGCCAGCCAGCCAGGTCACCCACGGCGCCGGCAAACACGCGCGCCAAAAGCAGGCCGATGAAAACCCCGCCCTGGGCTGCGCCCACCACGCGCCCGCGCTCATGCGCCTGGCTGGCGCTGGCCGCATAGGCGATCAGCCCCTGCGTCATGGCCGTGCCCAGCAGGCCCACGGCCAGCATGCCCGCCAGCAGCAGAACGGCCGAACGCGCGGTGCTGACGGCCGCCAGGGCCAGCACCAGGCCCAGCAACTGCAAAAGCATGAGCCGCCGCCGCTCCAGCCGGTCGCCCAGCGGCACCAGCAGCAGCAGTGCCAGCGCGCAGCCGGCCTGCGTGGCCGTGACCACCCCGCCCACGGCTGCATGGCTGATGCCGAAGTCGGCCGCCAGCGCCTCCAGCAGCGGCTGGGCGTAGTAGACATTGGCCACGCTCAGGCCGCTGGCAGCGGCGAACAGCAGCACCAGGCTGCGCGGCATGCGGACCGTGTCCGGAGCAGGGAAGGCGTTCATGGGTTGAATCCGGTTGCAAAACAAAACTGGTTGGATGCTAGTTGAACCAGTTTTGAAATGCAACCACAATGACGTCATGAAAGAAGACACCCGTCCTGACACACCGCAGCCCTGTCCGGTGGCCCGCTCCCTGGATGTGATCGGCGACCGCTGGTCGCTGCTCATCGTGCGCGATGCCTTTGACGGCATCAGCCGCTTTGGCGATTTCCAGCGCAGCCTGGGCGCGGCCCGCAATATCCTGGCCGACCGGCTGCGCCGGCTGGTGGAGGCCGGCATCCTCGAAACCCGCCCGGCCGCAGAAGGTTCGGCCTACCTGGAATACGTGCTCACGGCCCAGGGCCTTGAGCTGTTCCCGGTGATCGTGGCGTTGCGGCAGTGGGGCGAAGGCCATCTGTTCGCGCCGGGTGAGGCGCATTCGCTGCTGCTGGATCGCCAGACCGGCCTGCCTGTCGCGCCCATGCTGCCGCGCGGTGGTGATGGCCGGGCCTTGCTGCCGGGCCAGACCGTGGTTCAGAAAATCGATTGATGGATATCCATGCTCTCTGCCTTCATATCACTCATCTACGTACAGATTTCTCCCGAGCGCCTGACGCTGAAGGATCCGAAGACCGGGCAGACCCTGTCGGAGGTTCCCGAGCTGGCCCTGAGTCCGCCGCCCCGGCGCCGGATTCTCGCGGCCGGCCCGCAGGCCAGGCTCGCGGCTGCATCGGAGCCTGCCGAAGTCGTCAATCCCTTCGCCCACCCGCGTTCGCTGATATCGGACTTCATCCTGGCCGAGCAGCTTCTGAAGTACCAGCTCAGGCGCATGCATCGGCGTGCCTGGCTGGCGGCCTCCCCGCACATCGTCATCCATCCGCTCGGCGACCCCGAGGGCGGATTCACCCAGGTGGAATTGAGGGCCTTGCGCGAGCTGGGCAGCGCGGCCGGGGCCTCGAAGGTGAATGTCTGGACAGGCCGGCCCTTGACCGACGAGGAATTGCTGACGCGCAAGCCCCCTGCGCAGGGCGGTGTCTGGGAGTGAGGCTTTGCTCCTCGCCATGAAAAAAGCGCCCGTCACAACGGGCGCTTTGTCTGGGTCAGCGCAAGGGCCGGCAACGGGCCATCAGAACCGCGCCGTCATCCCCACGAAGTAGGTACGGCCGCCGTTGTCATAGTTGGCGCCGATGGTGCGGGTTTCCTTGTCTGCCAGGTTGATGATGCCGGCGCGCAGGGTCAGGGTGTCGGTCACGTTGTAGTTCATGGACACGTCAAAGGTCGTATAGGCCTTGGCGAAGGTGGTGGCCGTGCCCGTGGTCACGACTTCCTTGCCCACGTGGCGGGCGCTGAACATGGCGGACCAGCCCTGGCGGATCTGCCACTGCAGCGACGAGTAGATGGACAGCTCCGGCACGGCCAGCAGCGAGGCGCCCGTGCTCAGGTTCTTGGACTCGAACATCTTGGTGATGTTGGTGTTCCAGGTCAGGCCCTTGGCCAGCGGAACGTTCACGAAGCCTTCCAGGCCGCGCGTGCGGGCACGCTGGGCGTTGGCCATGCGGGTCCACCAGAAGCCGTTGTAGAAGCCCAGCGGCTGGTAGTCGATCTTGTTCTTGAAGTTGGTGTGGAAGTAGGTGGCACCCAGCGCCCAGCCATTGCGGTCCCAGCTGGTGCCCAGCTCGAAGTTGGTGCTGGTCTCGGGCTGCAGGTCGGGGTTGCCGGCCATGTAGCAGCCGCGCGTGCCGTCGGCGTTGACGCTGGTGTTGGTCCAGCCCATGCCGGCCAGGCTGCGGCAGCCGTTGCCCCCGGATTGCGTGGCGGCGCTGGCCGAGTTTTCCTTCAGGTTGGGCGCACGGAAGCCGCGCGAGACGCCGCCGCGAACCGTCCACTCCGAGGCCGGGTGGTAGACCAGGTAGGCGCGCGGGCTCCAGTTGTTGCCGTACTTCTGATGGTGGTCCATGCGCAGGCCCAGCGTCAGCGCCAGGTTCTCGCGCAGGAAGATCTGGTCCTCGCCGAACAGCGCCCAGGTGGTGGCGCTCAGGCCCGAGCCCGAGACCGGGTGCCCCGCATAGTCGATGGGCGCCAGGCCGATGGTGTCGCGGTTGTCCAGCGACTCGCGGCGCCACTGCATGCCCAGCGTCATGGCCTGGTCCAGGCCCCACAGCTTCAACGGCTTGTCGATGCGGCCGTCCAGCGTGGTTTCCTTGGAGTTGTTGCCGATGGTGTCGCCCTTGTCCTCGTACTTGTTGTGCACGAGGTTGAGCTTGGAGGTCAGGTCGCCCCAGCGGCCGTCATGGCTGAGGCCGAACTTGGTCTGCTCCAGCTTGCTCAGGCCCCAGGGATAGACCACCTGGTCGCCCGACGCCGTGCGCGCGTCGGAGCCCGTGGCGCGCTGGATGCCTTGCGCGGCCTCGATGCCGATCACCTGGTCGGGCGTGAGCTGCCAGTTGAGCAGGGCGTTGAGGTTTTGCTTGCGCGAGCCGGCCGTGGACTGGTAGGTGCCCGGGAAGCCGCCCGTGCTCTCGTCGGCAGCGCGGTCCGTGTAGTTGCCGCCCAGGCGCAGGCCGAACTTGTCGGACAGCGGGCCGCTGATGTTGAAGCCCAGCTGGCGCGTGTCGCCGCGGTCGCCGTCGGAGGGCTTGCTGTAGTTCAGCGTGGTCGAGCCGCTCCAGCGCTTGCCGATCTTGCGCGTGATGATGTTGATCACGCCGCCCATGGCGTCCGAGCCGTACAGCGAGGACATGGGGCCGCGCACTACCTCGATGCGCTCGATCATCTCGGGCGAGATCCAGTCCAGATCCTGCGAGCCCAGGTCGTCGCGGTAGTTGATGCCGGCCGAGTTGCCCTGGCGCTTGCCGTCCACCAGGATCAGCGTGTACTTCTCGGGCAGGCCGCGCAGCTTGATCTTGGACTGGGCGCCCGTGCCAGAAAGGCCGCCGGTCACGCCGGGAATGGTGGACAGCAGCTCGCCGATGCTGGTGACGGGCTTGCGCTCGATGTCCTCGCGGGTGATCACGCTGATGCTGGCCGGCGCTTCCTTGATGTCCACGGCCGTGCCCGAGGCGGTCACCACCACGGTGGACAGGGACGTGTCGGCCTTGTTGTCGGCTGACTGGGCATGGGCCATGGCTGTGCATGCCAGGGCGGCGCAAAGAGGAAGCGGGCGGAGCACCGAGATTCTGACCATCTTTGTAAAGTTCCGGTTTGGTTAAAAATCAAGGTGCGAATGATAACGATTTGTATCCACATCTTTTTGTCGGCGTAAAGACAGTTGTTTTTTTGTTCACTCGTTATCTAACTGCTGGACAGGCCAAAGATGCTGTGCACAAGTTTGGTGCGCAGCAAGAGGGGCAGCGGAGGCGCTGAGGGAGGCGCTGAGGGAGGCGCTGAAGGGGGGCCGCAGAGGGAACGCGGGCGCCAAAGGCCCCCTGCAATGGCCGCCCCCATGCGCAGGGGGGCGGCCGGAAGAGGGTCAGCGCGGTTCGGCTGCCGTGCTTGCAAGGGCGGTGGAACGCTCCGCCGACTGGCGCGATGCCTGGCGGCGCACGAACTGGTAGGCGATGGCCAGCAGGGCAAACCAGGCCGGCGTCACCACCAGCGCCTGGCGCGTGTCGGCCTGCAGGGTGAGCAGGCCCAGGATGGCGGCAAAGAACACCAGGCAGGCCCAGCACATGGCCACGCCGCCGGGCATCTTGTAGCGCGAAGCCTCATGCAGGGCCGCGCGCTGGCGCCGGTAGGCGACATAGGACAGCAGGATCAGCGACCACACGAACATGAACAGGATGGCCGATACCGTGGTCACCAGCGTGAAGGCTTCCACCAGATCGGGCACCACCCACATCAGAAACGCGCCGGCCAGCAGGCAGGTGCAGGAAAACAGCAGCCCGCGCGAGGGCACGCTGCTGCGCGACAGCCGGTGGAACGCCCGGGGCGCATCGCCCTTGAGCGCCAGGCCGTAGAGCATGCGGCTGGTGGAGAACACACCGCTGTTGGCCGACGAGGCGGCCGAGGTCAGCACCACGAAATTGATCACGCCTGCGGCGGCCGGCAGGCCTGCGAGCACGAACAGCTCCACGAACGGGCTCTTGCCGGGCACCACGTCGCGCCAGGGGGTGACGGCCATGATGGCGATCAGGGCCAGCACGTAGAACACGATGATGCGCACGGGAATCGAATTGATGGCGCGCGGCAGCGTGCGCTCGGGGTCCTTGGCCTCGGCCGCCGTGGTGCCCACCAGCTCGATACCCACGAAGGCGAACACCGCGATCTGGAAGCCCGCGAAGAAGCCCATCATCCCGTTGGGGAACATGCCGCCGTCATTCCAGAGGTTGGACAGGCTGGCCGTGCGGCCCGCAGGCGAGACGAAGGCAGCACCCACCATGTACAGCCCCGTGCCCACCAGGGCCACGATGGCCACGATCTTGATCATGGCGAACCAGAACTCGATCTCGCCGAACAGCTTCACCGTCAGCAGGTTCAGGCTCAGCAGCAGGCCCACGCAGGCGATGGCCGGTGCCCACTGCGGCAGGTCCGGGAACCAGAATTGGGAGTAGGCCGATATGGCAATCACATCGGCAATGCCCGTGACGATCCAGCAGAACCAATAGGTCCAGCCCGTGAAGAAGCCGGCCCAGGGGCCGAGTAGGTCGGACGAGAAGTCGATGAAGGAGCGGTACTGCAGGTTGGACAGCAGCAGCTCGCCCATGGCCCGCATCACGAAGAACAGCATCACGCCGATGATGGTGTAGACAAAGATGATGGACGGGCCGGCTAGGCTGATGGTCTTGCCCGAGCCCATGAACAGGCCCGTGCCTATGGCCCCGCCGATGGCGATGAGCTGGATATGGCGGTTGGTGAGATTGCGCTGCAGGTCGTCTTGACCGTGCAGGCCCTGGCCGGTTGGCGGGGCCTTGTGTGTCATCAGAGAACTCCGGGGAAGACTGGCAAAGCGATGGCAGAAAGGGGGAAATCCGCCTGCCGCGGCTGTGTTTTCAGTCTCTGCATGGAGTCCATGCCTGGAAATGCGGCAGCGCAGCAAAACGGAACGAAGGCCGCGAGGATACCCGAACCTCGCCCTCGCATCGGCACTGCCGCGCTCCGGTGAATGGAGCGGGCTTGATATGGGTGGATCAGCCGCGTTGAGCAGCGATCAGTCGCACTTAACCGTGCTTGGCCGCGCTCAGCCGCGCGCCAGGCGCTTGGCATTGGCCACCGCCGTGCGGTGCACGGGGGCCAGGCCCTTGCCCACCACGCCCCACATGGCGTTTTGCCATTGCGAGGCCTGCGATGCCAGGGCTCCGCCGTTCCAGGTGGCGGTGCTCCAGGGTGTCCAGCACATGCGCATCCAGGCCTGCATCAAGGCCTGGCTGGCAACCATGGACTGCATGCCCATCGCCGCCCAGGATTGCTGGAAGGCTGTCTGTTTCTCGGACACCATGCGTGTGAATTCACGCCGGTCCCGCGCGGAGGGATTGGCGCCTGCCATGGCCATGCGGGTGAGGCGATGGGCCACGACCTGGGGCGCTGCGACGGCCAGGTCGGTGGCCTGGCGGGCGACCAGGGCGGCCCGGGGATTTTTGCGATTTGCCATGTGCACTCCTGAAGCTGGGTTCACTTTATCCAGATGGATGCCGGCCCGCGTAGGCCGATGACGCAATGCAGCAAAAACGGATTTATCGCGGCTGGGCCTGTGGCGCTGACGCGGCTGCGTCCTGCACGGCAGGGGATACCAGGGCACGCCACCAGCGCTCGCCTGCATGGGGGGCATCCAGGTCCACGCGCTCGCCCATCATGGGGGTGGCCACGGCAATGCCGTGCTCGGCACCCAGGGCCAGCACGCGCTCGAAGGGGTCCCACCAGGCATGCATGGCCAGGCTGAAGGTGCCGTTGTGAATGGGCAGCAGCCAGCGTCCGCCCAGGTCGCGGTGGGCCTGCACGGTCTGGGCAGGGTGCATGTGCACATAAGGCCAGTGCGGGTCGTAGGCGCCGGTTTCCATCAGCGTGAGGTCGAAGGGGCCGAAGCGCCGGCCGATTTGCGCAAAGCCGTCGAAATAGCCGCCGTCGCCGCTGAAGAAGACACGCAGCGTGTCGGCGCTTTCCAGGTCTTCGATGACCCAGGACGCCCACAGCGTGCGGTTGCCGTCGCGCAGGCCCCGGCCCGAGAAATGCTGGGCCGGCGTGGCCGTGAAGCGCAGGCCGTCCACCTGCACGTCCTGCCACCAGTCGAACTGGCGCACCTTCTCGGGGGCCACGCCCCAGTCCATGAGCCGGTCGCCCACGCCCAGCGTGCACAGGAAGAAGTCGACCCGGGGCGCCAGGGCGCGGATGGTGGCACGGTCCAGATGGTCGTAGTGGTCGTGCGAGAGCACCACGCCGCGCAGCGCGGGCAGTTCATGCAGGGCGATGGGCGGCGCATGAAAGCGCTTGGGGCCGATGAAGGAAAAGGGCGAGGCGCGCTCGGCAAACACCGGGTCGGTGATCCACCAGCCGCCGCGCAGCTTCATCAGCAGCGTGGAGTGGCCCAGGCGGTACAGGCTGCGCTCGGGCGCGGCGGCCAGGTCGGCCGGGGTGAGCCGCTGCACGGGCAGGGGCGCCGCAGGCTCGGTGTCTTTGGGCTTGTTGAAGAAGAAGTCCCACATCACCTTGGCGTCGGGCTGGGGCGCGTTGGCGGGGCGGGGATGGACGTTGCGAAAGCGCCCGCCCACCGACTGGGGTGATTGGGTGTAGTCGGCAATCGGGGCGCGGAAGATGCGGGGTGTTTTCACGGTGCTCCGTCGGTGTTCAGGCCGCCGCCATCATGGAACCGGTGGCGCAGCCCTGTCGAGATGGTGGTCTTGGCGGCCCGATTCAAGGCGCCTTGCGTGTCGTCATGTAAACAAAAAAGGAGCTGCCCCTGCAGGCAGCTCCTTGTCGTGATGGCCGCAAGCTGGGCCTCAATGGGCGCCGGCCGCCTCGGCACCACCGGCATGGCCCGCAGGGCGCCTGGTCATCCAGATCAGCACGATCAGCACCAGGAACAGCACGGACGACGCCAGGAAGATGTCGTCCGCCGCCCGCGTATAGGCCTGCTGGTCGATGAGGCGGTTGATCTGGGCCAGCGCCTGCGCTTGGCTGAGACCCGCAGCCTGCAGCCCCTGCAGGGTGACGCCGAACACGCCTTGGCCCTGGATCAGCCCTTCGGTCAGATGGGCATGGTGCAGCGCGGCGCGGTTTTCCCAGAGCGTGGTGGCGATGGAGGTGCCCATGGCCCCCGCCGTGATGCGCACGAAGTTGCTCAGGCCGGCGGCGGCCGGGATACGGTCCGGCGAGATGCCCGACAGCGTGATCGTCGTCAGCGGGATGAAGAAGAACGCCATGGCCCCGCCCTGGATCAGCGTGGGCACCAGGATGTGCATGAAGTCCGTCTCCACCGTGAAGCGCGAGCGCATCCACAGCACCAGGGCGAACACCACGAAGGCGCCCGTGGCCATCTTGCGCGGGTCCCACTGCGTGACCTTGCGGCCCACCAGCGGCGTCAGGATGATGGCGAAGATGCCCACCGGCGCCAGCGCCATGCCGGCCGTGGTGGAGGTATAGCCCATCCACTGCTGCAGCCACAGCGGCAGCAGCACCACGTTGCCGAAGAACAGGCCGTAGGCAATCGACAGCGCCACCGAGCCCGCCGCGAAATTGCGGCGCATGAACAGGCGCAGGTCCACCACCGGGTGCGCATCCGTCAGCTCCCAGACCAGGAAGACCACGAAGCTCACGATGGCCAGCACGCACAGCGTGACGATCTCGCCCGAGGCGAACCAGTCCAGCTCCTTGCCCTTGTCCAGCATCAGCTGCAGCGCGCCCACCCACAGCACCAGCAGGGCCAGGCCCACGGAGTCGATGGGCAGCTTGCGCGTGGGGGTCTCGCGGCTGCGGTAGATGCTCCAGGTCATCAGGGCCGACAGCAGGCCCACGGGCACGTTGATGTAGAAGATCCAGGGCCAGGAGATGTTGTCCGTGATCCAGCCCCCCAGCAGCGGCCCGACCACGGGCGCCACCAGGGTGGTCATCCCCCACAGCGCCAGCGCCACCCCGGCCTTGGCCGGCGGGTAGCTGGACAGCAGCAGTGTCTGCGACAGCGGGATCATTGGCCCGGCGACCAGCCCCTGGAGCACGCGGAACAGCACCAGCATCTCCAGCGACGAGGCAAAGCCGCACAGCCAGGAGGTCAGCACGAACAGCAGCACGCTCATGGTGAACAGGCGCACTGCGCCGAAGCGCTGCGTGAGCCAGCCCGTGAGCGGCACCGAGATGGCGTTGGCCACGCCAAAGCTGGTGATCACCCAGGTGCCCTGGCTGGGGCTGACGCCCACGTCGCCCGAGATCGCCGGAATGGCGACGTTGGCAATGGACGAGTCCAGCACGTTCATGAAGGTGGCCAGCGACAGGGCCAGCGTGCCCAGGGCCAGCTGGGCGCCCTTGAGCGGTGCGGGCCGTGCGGGCATGGCAGGCGGTGCCGAGGGTGGCGCGGCAGGCGGCACGGTCGGCCCACCCGGCTGCGCCGGCTCCGGCACGGCGGTGGTAGAGGAAGTCATAGGCAGTCCGCGTAGGTTCTGGGAAGGCGGGGAAGCGATGCCTGCTTACTTGGACTGCGTGGCCTGCGCGTCAACCGGCGCGGAGGCCACTGCGGCTGGCGCCTTGCCCTGTGCCCTGTCTTGCGCATCGGCCATGGCGACGGGTGGCAGCTCGGGCAACTGCTTGAGCGGCGCCACGTTCTGGCCTGCCACGATGTGGGCGATGCGCTCCTCGGCCTGGGGCAATGCCATGTCGTAGATGGAGGTCTGGGCCACGGGGGCATTGCGCGTGGCGGTTGCCAGCACTTCACCCTGCTGGTCGCGCACGTCCACCTTGGCCTCCATGGACAGGCCCACGCGCAGCGGGTGCTGGGCCAGGTCTTCCGGCGACAGGGCAATGCGCACGGGCACGCGCTGCACCACCTTGATCCAGTTGCCGGTGGCGTTCTGCGCGGGCAGCAGCGAGAAGGCCGCGCCGGTTCCTGCACCCATGCCCACCACGGTGCCGTGGTAGCTGATCTTGTCGCCGTAGACATCGGCCGTCAGTTCGGTCTTCTGGCCTATGCGCAGCTGGGCCAGCTGGCTTTCCTTGAAGTTGGCATCCACCCAGAGGTTGTGCAGGCCCACCACCGTCATCAGCGGCGCGCCCGAGGCCACGCGCTGGCCCAGTTGCACGCCGCGCTTGGCCACATAGCCTTCCACGGGAGAGACCAGGCGCGTGCGCTGCAGCGCCAGATAGGCCTCGCGCACCTTGGCAGAAGCGGCGATCACGCTGGGGTGCTCTTCGGCGCTGCTGCCCTTGGTCTGGGCTTCGGCAGCGGTCAGCTGCGCCTTGGCGGCGCGCACGGCGGCTTCTGCTGCCGAGGCGGCATTGCCTGCCGTGCGGGCCAGGGACTGGGCGTGGTCGAACTCTTCCTTGCCCACGGCGCCCGTGGCCAGCAGCGGGCGGCGGCGGTCCACGTCCTCGCGGGCGCGGGCGGCATCTGCCTGCAGGCGGGCCAGGTCGGCCTCGCGCTGGGCCACCTGTGCCACCAGGGGCGCGTTGTTGGCATACAGCGTGCGCACCTGGCGCACGGTCTGGGCCAGTTGCGACTCCGCCTGGGACAGGGCGACCAAGGCATCGGCCGAGTCCAGCTGCACCAGCAGCTGGCCGGGCTTGACGTAGTCGGTGTCGTCGGCGCCGATGCTGATCACCGTGCCGCCGATCTGCGGCGTGATCTGCACCACGTTGCCCGCCACATAGGCGTTGTCCGTGGTCTGGTAGTTGCGGGCCACCATCCAGTGCCAGCCGCCCCAGGCGACGGCGGCCACCGCGACGGCAGCGGCGATGAGGGTCAGGCCCTTGCGGCGGCCCTGCGGATTGGCTACGGGCGAGGCTGCGGCCGGTGCGGCGGCAGGGCTGGGTGCTTGCTTGTTGGTGTCGGTCATGGTGTACGGCGCTTTGTTATCTGTGAATGTGGTTGTGCGGCCGGGGCAGGGAGCTGGCGGTCTGTCACGCTGGCTGGCGGTCTGCCCGGTGGAGGGTCAAGAGTGCGGTGGATTCCTGTGCGGGTTGCGATCTCAGTGCTGGCTGACCTGCACGGCAGCCGTGCCATCGGTCCAGCCGCCGCCCAGCGCCTTCATCAGCGACACGCGCGTGTCCAGCGCACGGGCGCGCAGGTCCACGTCCAGGCGGCGCTGGGTGATCACCTGGGTTTCGGTGTTCAGCACCGTCACTTGGCTGGCCAGGCCGGCCTTGTAGCGCTGCACGGCAAAGTCGTAGGCGCGTTCGGCCTTCTCCAGCGACTCGGCCTGCAGCTGCTGTTGGCGCACCAGCGATTGCACGGAAGTGATGGCGTCGCCCGCTTCCTTGACCGCATCGAGCACCACGCCGTTGTACTGGGCGATGGCGGTGTCCAGGTCGGCCTGCGTGCCGCGCAACTGGGCGCGCAGGCGCTTGCCGTCGAACAGGGGCAGGCGCAGCGCGGGCGTGATGCCCATCTGGCGCGAGCTGCCCTTGAACAGGTTGTCCAGACCGATGGCATTGAGGCCGATGAAGGCCGTGAGATTGATATCGGGATAGAAATCCGCCCGCGCGCTCTCTATGCCCTGCGTTGCGGACTCCACGCGCCAGCGCGCGGCCACCACATCGGGGCGGCGGCCCAGCAGATCGGCACCCAACTGGCCGGGCACGGCCTGGATCTGCAGCGCGGCCAGACGGGGCGCCAGCTGCAGCTGCGCCTCGGGCGCCTGCCCGCAGAGCACGGCGATGGTGCGGCGCGCCAGCGTGATCTGCTCGTCCAGCATTTCGATCTGGGTGCCGGCATCGGGCAGGCCGGCCTGGGCCTGGGTCAGCTCCACCTGGCTGTCCAGCCCGGCGCGCGTGCGCTGCTGGCTCAGGTCCAGAAGCGACTGGCGCTGGGTCAGCGTGCGGCCAGCCACATCCTTTTGGGCAATCAGGCGAGCCAGCGCCACATAGCTGCGCGCCACCTGGGCCGCCAACTGGTTGGCGGCGGCGGCGCTGTCGGCCTGGGCGGCACGGGCCTGGCCCAGGGCGGCCTGCAGGTCGGCGGCATGGCGGCCAAAGAAATCCGGCGTCCAGCTCAGGCCGGCCTGCAGGTTGCCGGTGTTGTAGGTATGGCCGGCAATGGGTGCGGGCACCAGGCCGTTGGCGCTGTAGTGCTGGCGCGTGGCGTCGACGCCGAGCGTGCCGCGCACATCGGTGGCCGTGCTGGTGGCCGTGGCCAGGGCGGCGGCCTTGTCGAAGCGGGCGCGGCTCATGGCCAGGCTGGGGCTGCCCTGCAGCGCCTGGGCGATCAGCGAATCTAGCTGGGCATCGCCCAGGGACTTCCACCAATCGGCGGCGGGCAGGCTGGTATTGGCGCCTGTCTCGGACTGGGTCGTCAGCCCCAGGTCGGCGGCGCCCAGCCGGGCCAGCGGCTCATGGGCCGGGCCCTGGGAAGCACAACCGGCCAGGGCCAGCGCGGCGCACAGGGTGGCCGCTGCGGCGGCCACGCGGCGGGGCGCGGCGGACACGGAAACAAAGGATTTGGGCATGGTGGTCTGCCTGTTGGGGGTCAAGAATCAGGAAATCGGAAACCGGGGCGGAAAAAGGGGGCTGGCGCTGTCAGGCCGCGGGCGCTGTGCCCGGGGGCGCAGCCTCCGGCGCGCGCATCGCATCGCCGTTGGCCAGCAGGCGGCGCAGCATGTCCAGCAGCTGGCGGGACTCTTCATGGCTGAAGCCGGCCATGTGGGCATTCATCACGCTGGACAGCACCTGCGGCACCTTGGCCGCCATGGCGCGGCCTTCATCGGTCAGCACCAGCTTGACCACGCGCCGGTCCACCGTGGAGCGCTCGCGCCGCAGCATGCCCTTGGATTCGAGCCGGTCCAGCGCCCGCGTGATGGAGGCCGGATCCAGCCCCAGGTCACGCGCCATGCCGGCATTGGTGGCGTCGCTGCACAGCAGCAGCTTGTACAGCGGCAGCCACTGCACATAGGTCAGCTCATGCTCGGCCAACTGCGCATCAGCCTGCTGGAGGATGGAGCTGAGCACCTTGCGCATGAGGAACCCCACGCTCTCGAAGGGCGTGTAGCTGCCTGGGCTGTAGAAGTCCGAGGGCTGCAGGCCGCTGGGCAGGGGAGGCTGGGTCATGGTGTCTGCGGGTGAAATAATTGACTGCGCAATGATTGTTGCGGCAATTATTGCAGAAACACCGTTTGACCGTGTGACGCGAGGGTGCCGGGGACGGTATCAGGGTTATCCAGACCCGCCGGTGGCTTTCAGCTCCCCAGATCCGCCACCGGGCGCCTTCAAGCTCACTTGTCCTGGGCCACCGCATGTCCCTTCTCCAGCCTTGCTACCGCCTCGCGGTAGGCGGGGCTGGCGCGCAGTTGCTGGTAGCGCTCCAGGCCGCGCTGGTATTCGGTGGAGCGGACATCGATCTCGCGGTCGGAGAGATAGGTGAGTCCGGCGCGGTGCCACATTTCCAGGTCGGCCAGCACCTGGGCTCGGCTGAGGTCGGTGGGGGCAGCAGTGGAGGAGGGCGCTGCGTCCTGGGCTAGGGTGGTGCCGGCCAGGCCCAGGCTGAGGGCGGCCAGGGCGACGAAGCGGGTGAAGTCGGAAGTGCGCATGGGGAACCTTTCAGGTGAAGCGAAGTGATGAGGGCTTCATGGTCCCGCCGCCGCCCTGGCCGGCACAGCCGTTTGCGACGCACTGCAGCATGGCGGGAGCCAATGGCTGTTGGGTTTCGTGAAATGTCAGGAGGGCAGGCGCGGCCATCCGAGGAGCGCCGCCAGCCATGGAAATGGGTTGAGCGGCGCTTGTGCAGCGCTTGTGCAGCAGATAATTTCAAGTTAATCGAATAAATCGGCATGAACAGCTGTGAAATGACTGGTGGAAGCATGAATCGGCAGCAAATTCCAGCGGCACAGGCCGACAATCGCCGCTCTCCATGTCTTCATCCATTCCACTTTCCCCCGCTGCCGTTTCGGCAGATTCCGTCTCCCGCAGTTCCGAGGCCTTTCGCGGCTTCAGGGATGCGATTCCCGTGATGCTGGGCTTCGTGCCCTTTGCCCTGGTGCTGGGCGCCCAGGCCGTGCAAAAGGGGCTGGCACCTCTGGAAGTTCCTCTCATGACCGGGATGAACTTCGGTGGCGGCTCGGAGTTCACGGCCATACGGCTGTGGACGTCGCCGCCGCATGTGCTGCTGATCGTCGCCATGTCCTTCCTGGTCAATTGCCGGCACATCCTGATGGGTGCGGCGCTGGCGCCGTATCTGCGCCATCTGCCCAGGCGCCGTGCGCTGCCGGCACTGTTCTTCATGTGCGACGAAAGCTGGGCGCTGGCCCTGGCAGACGCGCAGCGCAGTGCCGCCCGGCGCGTGAGCCTGCCTTACTACATGGGCGTGTCGGCAGGCCTGTACATGGCCTGGGTGTCGTGCACGGCGGCCGGTGCCTTTCTGGGACCGCGCATTGGCGACCTGGAGCAGTACGGCTTCGACATGGCGTTCACCGCCGTGTTTCTGGTGCTGCTGCGCGGCATGTGGAAGGGCGTCAGGCCTTGCCGGCCCTGGCTGGTGAGCCTGCTGACGGCGGCCCTGGTCTACAAGCTGGTGCCTGGCGCCTGGTATGTGGCGGCCGGCGCCGTTTCGGGCCTGGTCTGCGCTGCCTTGCTGGCGCCCAGGAGCTGAGCGATGGAAGCCACAACCTTGCTGACGCTGGTGCTCATGGCGTGCAGCACGTATTTCACGCGGGTGATCGGCTACCTGCTGCTGCGCGGGCGCACGCTGAGCCCGCGAATGCAGTACGTGATGGAAAGCCTGCCGGGCTGCGTGCTGATCTCGGTGATTGCCCCGGCGTTTGTGTCCGAGCGGCCGGCCGATCTGCTGGCCCTGGTGGTGACGCTGGTGGCGGCCAGCCGGCTGCCCATTCTGCCGACGGTGCTGATCGGCATTGCATCTGCGGGAGCGCTGCGGCATTGGCTGGGGTGATTGCGGGCGGGACAGCGGTGTTTTTGGCCTTCAGTTCGTGCGCCGGTGGTCGATGTACGGGGCATGCAAGTCTCATCCTCCACATCGGCTTCCGCCTCGGGAGCCGCTTCATCCTCCGGCGGCAATGACATCGCTGCGTTGCAGCGCAAGCTCAAGGAGCTGCAGCAGGCGCTCAAGGAAGTGTCTTCCGAGAACATTGACGCCAAGGCCAAGCAGACGAAGGCCAAGCTGCTGCAGTCGCAGATCATGATGGTGCAAAGCCAGATCGAGGCGCTCATGCGCGCCAGGCAGCAGGCCCAGATCGACAAGCAGCGCGAGCAGCAGCAGGCGGCCGAAGCCAAGTCGCCGTCCCAGCCGAAGAGCAACAAGGCGCCCGGACTGGGTGGCGTGGTTGACGTTTACGTCTGAATGGAAATGGCTCGTGCTTTCATGGGCCATTTTTTTGATGATATTAATGTAACTTACATGAATGGATTGGCCGTGCCTGAGATGGGTTGGCCTGGCAACGGGGTTGAGGGCAGGGGCGGGGCATCCGCACTGTGGCGGGTGTCTTTACACATCTCGCGGAACTTATTGAGTTTTGTCTCTCAAGAAATCGGCCACCGCTACCGATAAGGCAGCTAATGTGACTGCCTGGATGCGATAGCGATGGCCTATACCGACGGCAGCACTGGGCCAGAGGTTCTGCGATGAAAAAACTCAGCGATGTGCGTATCGGTACCCGGCTTACAGCCGTCTTTCTTGTCCTGCTGGTCTGCCTGATGGCCGTAGGGGGCGTCGGCGCAAGGGCGCTGGGCCATGTGTTTTCGGGCACGGAGACCCTGTACCAGGACCGTGTGGTTCCACTCAAGCAGCTCAAGCAGATTGCGGATGCCTATGCCGTCAACGTCATAGACACGGTCAATAAAGCCAATGCGGGCCTGATCACGGCGCAGGAGGCATCGGCCAGCATCTCGGGCACGCTGCCCGCGATCGAGGCCGCCTGGCGCAGCTACTCGTCCACCCAGCTCACAGCGCAGGAGGCCGTGCTGGCCAAACAGGCCCAGGCACTGTTCGCGCCGGCCAACCAGAGCATCGACAAACTGCTGCAGCGCCTCAAGCAGCTGGACGGCAAGAAGGCCGGCAGCCTGGATGAGTTCGACGGCGCGCTGTATGCCAGCATCGACCCCATCAGCGCCAAGATCGGCGAGCTGGTCGAGCTGCAGCTCAAGACGTCGGAGGATGTCTATGGGGACTCCAGGGAGGTTTTTGCACGGTCGCAGATGCTGATCTACGGTTTTGTGGCGGCGGCCGTCATCCTGGCCGTGGCCCTGGGCTACATGGTCACGCGCTCCATCACGGTGCCCTTGAAGTCGGCCGTGGAAGTGGCCCGGCACATCGAGCAGGGCGACCTGGCTTCGGAAATCCAGGCCACTGGGCGTGACGAGGTCGGCGACCTGCTGCGCTCCATGAGCGCCATGCGCGAGTCGCTGGCAAGCATCGTTGGCGATGTGCGGCGCGGGGTGGAGTCGGTGACCACGGCCTCCAGCCAGATCGCTGCCGGCAACCAGGATTTGAGCAGCCGCACTGAGCACCAGGCCTCCAGCCTGCAGGAGACGGCGGCGTCGATGGAGCAGCTGGCCGGCAACGTGGGCCAGAGTTCCGAGAACGCGCGGCAGGCCAGCGCCCTGGCCGTGCGTGCCAAGGAGGTGGCCGGCGTGGGCGGCGGCGCGGTCGCCAGGGTCATCGGCACCATGGACGAAATCTCGGCCAGCAGTGGAAAGATTGCCGAGATCACGGGCGTGATCGACTCCATTGCCTTCCAGACCAATATCCTGGCGCTCAATGCAGCGGTGGAGGCCGCGCGGGCAGGCGAGCAGGGCAGGGGCTTTGCCGTGGTGGCCGGGGAAGTGCGCTCCCTGGCCCAGCGCAGCGCCGCAGCGGCGCGGGAGATCAAGGCACTGATCACGGCATCCACCGACAAGGTGCGAACGGGCGGCAACCAGGTCCGGGAAGCAGGCAAGGCCATGGATGCCATTGAAGCCCAGGTGAGCGAGGTGGCGTCGCTGATCGAGGCCATCTCTGCCTCCAGCGTGGAGCAAAGCGGTGGCCTGGGGCAGATCACCCAGGCCGTCTCCCAGATGGACCAGGTCACGCAACAGAATGCCGCCTTGGTGGAAGAGTCGGCAGCCGCTGCAGCCAGCCTGGAACGGCAGGCGCGGGTGCTGGCACAGGCGGTGGCCACGTTCCAGATCAGCTCGGCGAAGGAGATCGGCATGGCGAGCCCCGGCCTGACATTGGCAGCTGCTTGACGCAGACCCAGGAAGAGCGTGCGCAGTGCGCTCTTCCTTTCTTTTGATCAATTCAATGTAACTTACATAAATTGAATCCATATCAAAAATAGAAGAAGCCGCCGTTTTGAGCGGCGGCTTCTTGTCAGGAACAGGGGGTCAACCCGCGCTGTTGCGGCCTTGCCAGCGCTCGGCAGGCTTGCTGTACATGGCGGCGATCTGCGACTCGAACCGCGCCATGAGGTTGTTGCGCTTGAGCTTGAGGGTAGGCGTCATCAGCCCGTTTTCTATGGTCCAGGGCTCCAGCTCCAGATGCACGGCGCGTGGCACGGCATAGCGGGCAAAGCTGGCTACCTGCTTTTCGATGCGTGCCAGTGCCTCGCGTTCGGCGGCGGAGTGGTTCAGGCTCTTGGGGTCTTCGGGATCCAGGCCCAGGCGCTGGGCCATGGCCTGCCATTCGCCGCGCTCGATGACGGCCACGGCGGCGATGAAAGGGCGGTCTTCGCCCACGACAAAGACCTGGGTGAAGAACGGGTCGCCGGTAATGGCAAGCTCCAGGTCGGCCGGTGGAATCTTTTCGCCGGTGGAGGTGACGATGATTTCCTTGATGCGTCCCTGTATGCGCACGCGCCCGTCCTCGATCACCGCCTGGTCGCCCGTGCGCAGCCAGCCGTCGTCGGTGAAAGTCTTGGCGGTGTCTTCGGGGCGCTCCCAATAGCCGCGCATCACGCAGGGGCCACGCACCTGCAGTTCCCGGTTCTCGCCAATCCGCACCTCCACGCCGGGCAGGGCGTGGCCCACGGTGGCGGGGTGGTTGTCCTCCAGCGTGTTGGCGCAGACCACGGGCGAGGTTTCCGTCATTCCATAGCCCTGGATCAGCGGCAGTCCCAAGCCCAGAAAACAGCGCGCAATCGTCGGCGACAGCGGCGCGCCGCCACTGACGGCCACGCGCACGCGGCCACCGAACTGGGCCAGCAGCGGCTCGGCCACCAGGTGGTTGAGCACCGGCCAGGGCAGCCATTGCATCCAGCCCGGCACTTCGGGCTGGGGCGCTTGCGCATCGGCAATGCCTTGTGTTTCACAAAAGCGCTGCCAGCCCCTGGCCTGGGCCAGCTCGAACAGCTGGGCCTTGAGCGGTGCACGGGCCAGCGTCTCCATGACCTTGGCGTGCACGCGCTCGTAAATGCGTGGCACGGACACCAGCACCGTGGGGCGCTGGGTCTTGAGATCCTCGGCCATCTGGGCCACCGATCGCGCATAGGCCACGCAGGCGCCCACGGCCAGCGCCAGGTAGTAGCCAGCCGTGCGCTCGAAGGTGTGCGACAGCGGCAGGAAGGAGAGGAAAACATCATCGCTGCGCGGCTGCAGCCGTTGCATCACCGCCTGCACGTTGGAGACCACGTTGCGGTGCGTGAGCATCACGCCCTTGGGCTTGCCCGTGGTGCCCGAGGTGTAGACCACGGCGGCCAGGTCCTCGGCAGAGGGAGGCGGGGGCAAGGGGACTGCGCCGCCTTCAGCCAGCCATTGGGCCAGCGGCTGCACGGGGATCTGGCGCAGGGCCTCCAGTGCGGCGGCATCGCCTTCGGTTTCAGGCTCTGCGGCCCGGGAAGCCGGCTTGGACGATGCCACGACCACCTTGCGCAGCGCAGGCAGGGCCTGGCCCGTGGCGCAGATCTTGTCCCAGGTGGATTGCTGTGCCACGAACAGCATGGACACCTGGGCGTTGGCCAGGATGTAGGCAATGCTGCCCGCGTTGTCTATGGCGTGCAGCGGCACGGGCACATGGCCGCAGCGCAGGCTGGCCAGGTCGATGGACATGGCGTCCAGACCGTTGGGCAGCAGGATGGCGATGCGCGACCCTGCCGGCAGCTCCTGCGCGGCCAGCGCCTGCGCCCAGAGGGCCACACGCTCGCCGGCCTGTGCCCAGTTCAGCGTCTTCCAGCTGCGCGCATCCTCGTCATAGGCCCGGTAGGCCTCGCCTGCGGGCGTCTGCTGCACGCGCAGGGCCAGCATTTCCACCAGGGTGGAGGCCGTGGCCATGCTGGCATCGGCTGGCAGGCTCATGGCCAGGGAAGGGGCGCGGGCTGGGTCTTGGATGCTCATGCGAGAAGGGTGCGGGCCGAAGTGTATGTAGCCGCTGATGATAGCCGGGGCTTTCCGCAGGTCCTGGCGTCAGCTTCGGACATGAGTGGGTGCGGCGCACGCGTTTATGCTGCACTGCAGCGTTTTCGTGTGTCCACTCTGAAACCAACCAGGAGCCGCATGTCTGCCTACGTCGCCACCGTTGCACACCAGGCCCGATTCCAGACGGGGCGGCCGCCTGCGCGTTATGGCCGCGCCAGATGGTGCCGGCTGTGCAAGAGCGCCGAACGGCAGGCTTCAGGACGCCGCAGCCAGGCCGTTCTGGAAATGCTGACGCATGGCCTGGGCCGCTGCAGCGCCATCGCGGCGCAGCAGGGCCTGCATGACGGTCTCGTGCTCGGCCAGCGAATCCTCGATGCGGCCCTGCTTGAACAGCGACTTGTGGCGGTTGAGCTTCATCACCTTGCGCAGATCGGCCACCAGCTGGTTGCGCCAGCGGTTGTCGGCAATCTGCAGCAGCTGCATGTGAAAGCTCTCGTTGAGTTCGAAGAAGCGGTCTGCATCGCGCGTCTGCGCCTTGAGTTCCTCGTGGGTCTGCTGCAGGGCGGCAAGCTCTTCGTCGCTGCCCGATTCGGCCACCACCTGGACGGCATCGGATTCCAGCAGGCTCAGCAGGTGATAGACATCGGCAATGTCCTTGGAAGACACCTCGGTCACATAGGCGCCACGGCGCACCTTCATGGTGACCAGGCCCTCGGCGGCCAGCACCTTCAGGGCCTCGCGCAGCGGGGTGCGGCTGATGCCGTATTCCTCGGCAATCTTCAGTTCGTCGATCCAGTCACCGGGCGCCAGCTCGTGCTCGAAGATGCGCAGGCGCAGCTTCTCTGCAACCTGTTCGTAGAGAGCGCGGGGAGTGAGGGTGTTTGTCGACATGTGGCCCGGATTGTATCGGCAAAGATATTTTGAATGAATAATTATGAATGATGTAAACTGCGGCAGCTCTGGGGCATGCCCTCAAGGGCACCTGTCATTCACGAGCCTGAGAACATGAGACAAGACCATCCGACAGCGCAGAACGGCCAGGAATTCGCAACTGCCGACCTGCAGAAATGGGCCCAGGCGGCCGCCAAGGCCGCTCCCGGGGGCGACATCCAGGCACTGCACTGGACCACGCCCGACGGCATCGACGTCAAGCCGCTGTACACCGCGGCAGACACGGCCAACCTGCCCCATACGGATAGCCTGCCAGGCTTCGAGCCCTACATCCGCGGCCCGCAGGCCACCATGTACGCGGGCCGGCCCTGGACCATTCGCCAGTACGCGGGCTTTTCCACGGCCGAGGAGTCCAACGCCTTCTACCGCAAGGCGCTGGCCGCCGGCGGGCAGGGCGTGTCGGTGGCCTTCGACCTGGCCACGCACCGCGGCTACGACAGCGACCATCCGCGTGTGACGGGCGACGTGGGCAAGGCCGGCGTGGCCATCGATTCGGTCGAGGACATGAAGGTGCTGTTCGACCAGATCCCGCTGGACAAGATCAGCGTGTCCATGACCATGAACGGCGCCGTGCTGCCCGTGCTGGCCGGCTACGTGGTGGCGGCCGAGGAGCAGGGCGTGGCCCAGGACCAGCTGTCGGGGACCATACAGAACGACATCCTCAAGGAGTTCATGGTCCGCAACACCTATATCTACCCGCCCCAGCCGTCGATGCGCATCATCGGCGACATCATCGAGTACACGAGCAGGAACATGCCCAAGTTCAACTCGATCTCGATCTCGGGCTACCACATGCAGGAGGCGGGCGCCAACCAGGCGCTGGAACTGGCCTTCACGCTGGCCGACGGCAAGGAGTACGTGAAGACCGCCACGGCCAAGGGCATGGATGTGGACGATTTCGCAGGCCGGCTGTCCTTCTTCTGGGCCATCGGCATGAATTTCTACCTGGAAATCGCCAAGATGCGCGCGGCCCGCCTGCTGTGGTGCCGCATCATGAAGGGCTTCGGCGCCAAGAAGGCCAAGAGCCTGATGCTGCGCACGCACTGCCAGACTTCGGGCTGGTCGCTGACCGAGCAGGACCCCTACAACAACGTGGTGCGCACCACCATCGAGGCCATGGCCGCCGTATTCGGCGGCACGCAGAGCCTGCACACCAACAGCTTTGACGAAGCCATCGCGCTGCCCACCGAGTTCTCGGCCCGCATTGCGCGCAACACGCAGCTGATCATTCAGGAAGAGACCCACATCACCAATGTGATCGACCCCTGGGCCGGCAGCTACATGATGGAGAAGCTGACCCAGGACATGGCCGACGCCGCCTGGAAGATCATCGAGGAGGTCGAGGCCATGGGCGGCATGACCGCCGCCGTGGATTCGGGCTGGGCCAAGCTCAAGATCGAGGCCGCCGCCGCCGAGAAACAGGCGCGCATCGACTCGGGCAAGGATGTCATCGTCGGCGTCAACAAGTACAAGCTGGCCAAGGAAGATCCCATCGACATCCTCGAGGTGGACAACGTCAAGGTACGCGACAGCCAGATCGCACGCCTGAACCAGATCAAGGCCAGCCGCGATGCGGCCAAGGTCGAGGCCGCCCTGCAGGCGCTGACCCAGGCCGCCGAAAGCGGCGAGGGCAACCTGCTGGACCTGGCCATCCAGGCCGTGCGCCTGCGCGCCACGGTGGGTGAGGTCTCGGATGCACTGGAGAAGGTTTTCGGGCGCCACCGCGCCGATACGCAGAAGGTGACCGGCGTGTATGCAGCAGCCTACGACTCGGCCGAGGGCTGGGAAAAGCTCAAGGGCGAGATTGACGCATCGTCTGAGCAGCTGGGCCGACGCCCGCGTGTGATGATCGCCAAGCTCGGCCAGGACGGCCATGACCGCGGCGCCAAGGTAGTGGCCACGGCCTTTGCCGACCTGGGCTTCGACGTGGACATGGGCCCGCTGTTCCAGACGCCCGAGGAATGTGCGCGCCAGGCCATCGAGAACGACGTGCACGCCGTGGGCGTGTCCACGCTGGCGGCTGGCCACAAGACCCTGGTGCCGGCCATCATCGAGGAGCTGCGCCGCCAGGGCGCGGACGATATCATCGTCTTCGTGGGCGGCGTGATTCCCGCGCAGGACTACGACTTCCTCTACAACGCCGGCGTCAAGGGCGTCTACGGCCCGGGCACCCCCATACCGGCCAGCGCCAAGGATGTGCTCGAACAGATCCGCCAGGCCAACAGCCTCTGAGCCCGCCGCAGTGACTCCCGAGCAAATGCAAGACGGCATCCTGAACGGCAACCCCGCCGTTCAGCGCCGGGCCATGGCCAAGGCCATCACCCTGCTGGAATCCACGCGCGCCGACCACCGTGCGGCGGCCGATGTGCTGCTCACGGCCCTGCTGCCGCATACGGGCGGGTCTTTCCGCCTGGGCATCAGCGGCGTGCCGGGCGTGGGCAAGAGCACCTTCATCGAAACGCTGGGCCTGTTCCTCATCGCACGCGGCCTGCGGGTGGCGGTGCTGGCCATCGACCCCTCATCCACCGTGTCGGGCGGCTCCATTCTTGGCGACAAGACGCGCATGGAGCAGTTGTCCGTTCACCTGGACGCCTACATCCGCCCCAGCCCCAGCAGCGGCACCCTGGGCGGCGTGGCCGAGAAAACCCGCGAGGCCATGCTGGTCTGCGAGGCGGCTGGCTACGATGTGGTCATCGTCGAGACCGTGGGCGTGGGCCAGAGCGAGATCGCCGTTCAGGGCATGTGCGACATGTTCTGCCTGCTGCAACTGCCCAATGCGGGCGATGACCTGCAGGCCATCAAGAAGGGCGTGATGGAGCTGGCCGACCTGGTCGTCATCAACAAGGCCGACATCGATCCCCATGCCGCCACGCGCGCGCAGGCCCAGATCACCTCCAGCCTGCGCCTGCTGGGCATGCACGGCAACCCCGAGCACGCCCACCACGACGAGCGCCTGTGGCAGCCCAGGGTCATCACCATCAGCGCGCTCAAGCAAGAGGGCGTTGACGGCTTCTGGAGCGCGGTGGAGGAATTCCGCCGCCTGCAGCAGGCCAACGGCCGCCTGGCGCTGCGCCGCGAACGCCAGGCCCTGTCCTGGATGTGGGAGCGCATCGACTCCGGCCTCAAGCAGGCCTTCCGGCAGCATCCGCAGGTGCGGGCGCTGCTGCCCCAACTGCAGGCCGACGTGGCAGCAGGGCGGATCGCGGCCAGCACGGCCGCCAGAAATCTGCTGCAGGCGCAGGCCGTGCCTGCAATGGCACCCGCCGCAGCGCCGCAGTGACCGCAGACAAGACAACACCAGCAACCCGTACCGTTAGACGTTAGAGGAATCGCAGCATGCAAGACATCCTGGATCAACTGGAGACAAAGCGCGAACAGGCCCGCCTGGGTGGCGGCCAAAAGCGCATAGACGCACAGCACAAGAAGGGCAAGCTCACGGCGCGAGAGCGCATCGAGCTGCTGCTGGACGACGGCACCTTCGAGGAATGGGACATGTTCGTCGAGCACCGCTGCACCGACTTCGGCATGGAAAACAGCAAGATCCCCGGCGACGGCGTGGTCACCGGCTACGGCATGATCAACGGCCGCCTGGTCTTCGTCTTCAGCCAGGACTTCACCGTCTTCGGCGGCGCGCTGTCAGAGACCCATGCCGAGAAAATCTGCAAGATCATGGACCAGGCCATGAAGGTCGGCGCCCCCGTGATCGGCCTCAACGACTCGGGCGGCGCCCGCATCCAGGAAGGCGTGGCCTCCCTGGGCGGCTATGCCGACGTGTTCCAGAAGAACGTGCTGGCCAGCGGCGTGGTGCCGCAGATCTCCATGATCATGGGCCCCTGCGCGGGCGGCGCCGTGTATTCGCCGGCCATGACGGACTTCATCTTCATGGTCAAGGACAGCAGCTACATGTTCGTCACCGGCCCCGAAGTGGTGAAGACCGTGACGCACGAGGAGGTCACGGCCGAGGAGCTGGGCGGTGCCATCACCCACACCACGCGCAGCGGCGTGGCCGACATGGCCTTCGACAACGACGTGGAGGCGCTGATGATGCTGCGCCGCCTCTACAACTACCTGCCGCTGAACAACCGCGAGAAGGCGCCCGCGCGCTACACCTCGGACCCCGTGGACCGCGCCGACAAGTCGCTGGACACCCTGGTGCCCGACAACGCCAACAAGCCCTACGACATGAAGGAGCTGATCCTCAAGACCGTGGACGACGGCGACTTCTTCGAGCTGCAGCCCGACTACGCCAAGAACATCATCACCGGCTTTGCGCGCATGGACGGCCAGACCGTGGGCATCGTCGCCAACCAGCCCCTGGTGCTGGCCGGCTGCCTGGACATCAAGAGCTCCATCAAGGCCGCGCGCTTCGTGCGTTTCTGCGATGCCTTCAACATCCCCGTGGTCACCTTCGTGGACGTGCCCGGCTTCATGCCCGGCACCAGCCAGGAGTACGGCGGCATCATCAAGCACGGCGCCAAGCTGCTGTACGCCTATGCCGAGGCCACGGTGCCGAAAATCACCGTCATCACGCGCAAGGCCTACGGCGGCGCCTATGACGTGATGGCCTCCAAGCACCTGCGCGGTGACGTCAACCTGGCCTGGCCCCATGCCGAGATCGCCGTGATGGGCGCCAAGGGCGCCGTGGAGATCATCTTCCGCGAGGACAAGAACGACCCTGCCAAGCTGGCCGCGCGCGAGGCCGAGTACAAGGCCCGCTTCGCCAACCCCTTCGTGGCAGGCGCGCGCGGCTTCATCGACGATGTGATCCAGCCGCATGAGACGCGCAAGCGCATCTGCCGCTCGCTGCAGATGCTCAAGAACAAGCAGCTGGAAAATCCGTGGCGCAAGCATGGAAACATCCCTCTGTGACCAGGCCCTGATATCAAAGATCGAATCCAGAAAAAACAGGCTGCGAAGATGTTCAAGAAGATCCTGATTGCCAACCGCGGCGAGATTGCCTGCCGCGTCATCGCCACCGCCCGCAAGATGGGCATACAGACCGTGGCGGTGTACTCCGATGCGGACCGCGAGGCACGCCACGTCAAGCTGGCCGACGAGGCCGTGCACATTGGCGCCGCGCCCAGCCGCGAGTCCTACCTGCAGGCCGACCGCATCATTGCCGCCTGCAAGCAGACCGGCGCCCAGGCCGTGCACCCGGGCTACGGCTTCCTGTCCGAGAACGAGGCCTTCGCCCGGCGCGTGGAGGAAGAGGGCATCACCTTCATCGGCCCCAAGCACGCGGCCATTGCGGCCATGGGCGACAAGATCGCCTCCAAGAAGCTGGCCGACAAGGCCGGCGTGAGCACCATCCCCGGCTACAACGATCCCATCGCCGGCCCCGAGGCCGCCGTGGAGATCGCCAAGGGCATCGGCTACCCTGTGATGATCAAGGCCAGCGCCGGCGGCGGCGGCAAGGGCCTGCGCGTGGCCTACAACGACAAGGAAGCCTTCGAGGGCTTTGCCAGCTGCCAGAACGAGGCACGCAACAGCTTTGGCGACGACCGCATCTTCATCGAGAAGTTCGTGCAGGAGCCGCGCCACATCGAGATCCAGGTGCTGGGCGACGGCCACGGCAACGTGATCTATCTGAACGAGCGCGAATGCTCCATCCAGCGCCGGCACCAGAAGGTGATCGAAGAGGCGCCGTCCCCCTTCATCAGCGACGCCACGCGCCGCGCCATGGGAGAGCAGGCCGTGGCCCTGGCCAAGGCCGTGGGCTACCAGAGCGCGGGCACGGTGGAATTCGTGGTCGGCAAGGACCAGGATTTCTACTTCCTGGAAATGAACACCCGCCTGCAGGTGGAGCACCCGGTGACCGAGTGCATCACCGGCCTGGACCTGGTCGAGCAGATGATCCGCGTGGCCGCTGGCGAGAAGCTGGCCATCGCGCAGGAAGACGTCAAGCGCAATGGCTGGGCCATCGAGTGCCGCATCAACGCCGAGGACCCGTTCCGCAACTTCCTGCCCTCCACGGGCCGCCTGGTGCGCTTTGCGCCGCCCGAGCAGACCATGTGGCAGGCCGACACCGGCCACCTGCACGGCGTGCGCGTGGATACGGGCGTCTATGAGGGCGGCGAGATCCCCATGTTCTACGACTCGATGATCGCCAAGCTCATCGTGCACGGCAGCGACCGCAACGACGCCATCGCCAAGATGCGCGAGGCGCTCAATGCCTTCGTGATCCGGGGCATCAGCTCCAACATCCCGTTCCAGGCCGCGCTGCTGGCCCATCCCAAGTTCAAGAGCGGCGACTTCAACACCGGCTTCATCGCCGAGCACTACTCCCACGGCTTCCACGCCGAGGACGTGCCCCACGGCGATCCGGACTTCCTGGTCGCCCTGGCCGGCCACATGAACCGCCGCTACCGCGCGCGCGCCGCCACCATCAGCGGCCAGATGCGGGGGCACGAGCTCAAGGTCTCGGCCGACTACTGCGTGGTCGTGCTGGGCGCCGAAGGCCAGCACCAGTACCGCGCCGTGCAGGTCTCGGACTTCGATGCCGAAAGCCGCGCCAGCACCGTCACGGTGGATGGCAAGCCCTATACCTTCCGCAGCGAAACCCCCATGCGTGCCATGTGCGTGCAGGGCAGCTGCAACGGCAAGCCCTTCACGGCCCAGGTCGAGCGCGGCACGGCCCGAAACCCGCTGGCCCTGCGCGTCATCCACAACGGCACGCAGATCGACGCCCTGGTGCTCTCGCCGCGCGGCGGCGAACTGCACCGCCTCATGCCCTACAAGGCGCCGCCGGACCTGTCCAGGTTCCTGCTGTCGCCCATGCCGGGCCTGCTGGTGGACGTGGCCGTGCAGCCGGGCCAGAAGGTGCAGGCGGGCGAGAAGCTGGCGGTGATCGAGGCGATGAAGATGGAGAACATCCTGTTCGCTTCGCAGGACGGCGTGGTCGGCAAGATCAGTGCAGCCAAGGGCGATTCGCTCGCGGTGGACGATGTGATCCTGGAATTCGAGTGATTCCTGCGCGTGACCTCTTTCCCGGCGCCGGGATCAATGCCCCTGGCGCAGCCAGTTTCGATCCTGAGCCCGGGAATGCGTTCGAAATGCCGCACATTGTCTGTGACCAGGATCGCGTCCAGGGCCAGCGCATGGGCGGCGATCATTTCGTCGAAGTCTCCAATCGGCAAGCCCTGGGCACGCAGATAAGCGCGCAGCTGACCATGCTGGTTGGCCGCCTTGGCGTCCCAGGGCAGGATGGCGGTGATGTGCAGGAACGCCTCCACGATCCGTGCCAGCCGTACCGCCTCGGGCCGCCGGGCAATTCCATAGCGCAGCTCGGAACAGGTCACTGCACTAACGCACCACTGCCCTGGTGCGAGGGCTTGTAAGCGCGCATCAAACAAGGGATTGCCCCGGATGGCTTCGCTGGCGGCATTGGTGTCCAGCATGTACAGCATCATTCCTCCCAACCTTGGAAGGGATCGCGTTGCTCGCTGCCCTGTTGGCGCACGGGGAGGGCCGACTCGGCCGCATGCCCCAGCTGTTGGCGCAGCCGCATGAATTCACTCCAGTCCGCGCGAGGAATGGTCGAAAGAATGACGTCTCCGGTGTTTTCATCGCGGCGGATATACACCTCGGCTCGATCTTCGAAGCGAAACTCGGCAGGCAGCTTTACGGCTTGAACGCCATCGGTGGCGAAAAGTTGGGCGGTAACGGGTGGCATGGCGCGCTCCTCATGGTGCTGGCGGAAAGATCCATCTTCCTATATTGACCGGATACGGACCTGTCTGTTCAGATCCGGCCTTGAACCCGACGGCGCTGTCGCACGGCCTGCCCATACCTTGACCCAGCGCTGCTGCGTTGTTGGCGCCACAGGCAAGCTGCGTTGCGCAATAAATTTTTGCTAAATCCGAGGCGCTCGCTTTAGAATTTGTAAAAAGATGTGTCACTCTCCAGGACCGGCATGAACCTCAATTCCAAGGCAGCTCAAAGAGAGATCGACGAGCGCACCAACCTCACCAGCAACAACAAGTTCGAGCTGCTGCTGTTCCGGCTGGGCAGCGACTCCGGCCTGGGCCAGTCCGAGCTGTTCGGGATCAATGTGTTCAAGGTCCGCGAAATCGTGGCCATGCCGCACATCACGCCCATCGCGGGGGGCACGGCCCATTCGCTGGGTGTGGCAAACCTGCGCGGGCAGGTGATCCCGGTGCTGAATCTTCCCGCCATCATGGGCTGCAAGCCCCAGACCGGCCTGAACATCATGCTGGTCACCGAATATGCGCGCACCACCCAGGCATTCGCGGTGGAGTCCGTCGAGGACATCGTGCGCCTGGATTGGAAGCAGGTGCTGTCGGCCGAGGCCAGCGGCACCGGCGGCAAGCTGGTCACCAGCATCGCCCGCCTGGATGGCGACACCGACAACTCACGCCTGGCCCAGGTGCTGGATGTGGAGGCCATCCTGCAATTGGTGTCTCCCACCGACGCCCAGGAAATCACGCCGGAAAAAGTGGGCGCCAGGCTCAAGCTCAAGCCCGGCGCCATCGTGCTGGCCGCCGATGATTCCTTCGTGGCGCGCTCGCTGATCGAGAAGGAGCTCAAGGTCCTGCAGGCACCGTATGAAATGCTCAAGTCCGGCAAGGAGGCCTGGGACCGCCTCAACGCCATCGCCGACAGCGCCCAGGCAGAGGGTCTGACGGTGGCCGACAAGGTCGCCCTGGTGCTGACCGACCTGGAGATGCCCGAGATGGACGGCTTCACGCTCACCCGCCACATCAAGCAGGACGCGCGCTTCCATTCCATTCCCGTGCTCATCCATTCCTCGCTGTCCGGATCGGCCAACGAAGACCATGTGCGCAGCGTTGGCGCGGATGGCTACGTGGCCAAGTTCGCGGCAGAGGATCTGGCCGAGACCCTGCGCCGCCTGCTGCCGGGCTGATGGCCACGGAGGAGGGCGCCCAAAGCCCTCTTCGCTTCAACTGCTCTGCCGGACCACCAGTTCGTAGCCCAGATCCACGCTGGGCGGCTCCACGGCCTCGCCCCGCATCAGCTGCAGCAGCATGCGCGCACCTTCGGTGCCGATATGGCCGCGCGGCGTGCGGATGGTGGTCAGCGGCGGCACCATCTGGTCGCTGCCGGGCAGGTCGTTGAAGCCTGCGATGGCGATCTGCTCGGGCACGCGTATCCCCCGGCGCAGAGCCTCCAGCAGTGCCCCCTGGGCGATGTCGTCGTTGCAGAAGAACAGGGCATCGACAGCAGGGTCCAGGCGCAGGGCCGCGTCCAGCAGCTCGGCGCCCAGCGCCATCGACGTGGGGCGGGGCCAGAGCAGTTCCAGGGCGGGGTCATGCAGGCCCGCCGCCTGCAGGGCATGGCGGTAGCCCGCGGCGCGCTGCATCACGCGGGCATCGAGCTGGCCTGCGCAAAAGGCAATGCGCCTGTGTCCGCGCTCCATCAAGTGCCGCGTGATGGCGGCTCCGGCCTCGGCCTGCGAAAAGCCCACGCTGGGCGCACCAGGCTCGCCGCCCAGTTCCATCAGGTGCACGCAGGGGACCTTGCTGGCCTGTACCAGTTCACGCGCAGCGGGGCTGCGGTCAAAACCCGTGAGCAGCAGACCGGCCGGGCGCATGGGCAGGTAGGTGCGCAGCAGCTGTTCTTCTTCGGCCCGGTCGTAGTGGGTCACGCCGATCAGCGCGTGGTAGCCCGCGGAGAACAGCACCTTGTGGACCGCCTCGATCAGGTCCACGAACAGGGTGTTGGACAGCATGGGCACCAGCACCAGCACCTGGGCGCTTTTCTGCGAGGCCAGGGCGCGTGCGGCGGGGTCGGGCACGTAGCCCATCTGTGCGGCGGCCGTGCGGATTTTCTCGACCAGGGCCGGGTCCACGCGGCGCTCGCCGCGCAGGGCGCGCGAGACCGTCATGGGGCTGACGCCAGCGGCCTGTGCCACATCGCTGAGCGTGATGCGCCCGCTGGCCCGCGAGGAGCGTGCGCGCCCCGTGGCGGGCAGGGCCGGGCCGGAAACATCGGCGGAGGGCGATTCTGGGGAGGCAGGCGGAATCTGACGGGCCAAGGGATTGTCCTAGGTCGGGGGCGGGAGTGTTGAAGATTATGATAGCGCTATCCCAATCATTCGAAGGCCCTTGCTCCTGCGTGTAAACCCGGACGAAGGCCTCTGAAGCACAACGAAATCCAAGGCAGACCCTGGTCTGCCAATTTTTGCAAGAACATGGATAGCGCTATCCCAACAATCACCGCGACCGCCCCCGCAGACACCCGCCCACGGGCGCTGGTCGTCATGGGCGTTTCCGGCTGCGGCAAGTCCAGCGTGGGGCAGGCCCTGGCCGATGCCCTGGGCTGGACCCTGCACGAGGGCGATGCCCACCATGCCGAGGAAAGCATCCGCAAGATGCAGGCCGGCATCCCCCTGACCGATGACGACCGCAGCGGCTGGCTGGACCGGCTGGCCCAGCTGCTGGCCCAGGCCATGCCGGGGCAGGGCGTGGTGCTGACCTGCTCGGCCCTCAAGCGCAAGTACCGCGACCGGCTGCGTGCCGCCGGCCCGGCCGGTGCCGTGGGCTTCGTGTTCCTGGACCTGAACTACGACACGGCGCTGCAGCGCGTGCAGGAGCGCGCCGGCCACTTCTTCTCGCCCGAGCTGGTGGCCAACCAGTTCGCCACGCTGGAACGCCCTGATGGCGAGTGCGCCGTGCTGTCCGTGGACGCCACGCTGCCGCTGACCGACATCGTGCTCCGCGCCCAAAGCTGGCAGGTCCTGCCCGCGGCGCAGGCCGACACCTTCTCCCAAAACCCATAACGCCAGGAGACAAGCCCCATGCAATCCGATTCCCCCGCAGTCCGGCCCAAGCCGCGCCTGCAGCACTTTGCCGAGGTGCTGATGGTGCTGGCCCTGGCCGGCATGGTCATTGCCGTGTTCGTCAACGTGGTGCTGCGCTATGTGTTCCACACCAGCATCGTTTCCTATGAGGAAATCTCGCGCCTGCTCTTCGTCTGGCTGGTGGCCATTGGCGCCATCGTCGCCGCTTTCGAGGGCAGCCACCTGGGCTTCGACCTCGTGACATCCCGCGTGGGGCCTGGCGTGCGCAAGGCGCTGTTCTGGGTGTCGCAGGCGCTGGTCCTGGTCTGCATGGGCCTGCTGCTGTGGGGCTCCTGGGCCCAGGTGGAGGCCGGGCTGAACAGCTACAGCACGGTGCTGGGCTACCCGCTGGCCCTGGGCGCCGCGGCCACCCTGGTGCTGGCCGTGGGCTTGCTGGTGGTGACGCTGCGCGACCTGCGCCGTGGCGCGCCGGCAGAAAACCATGCCGAAACGGCGGTCGAGTAAGGAGTACGCACCATGGTTGTGACCCTGATCTTTCTGGCCGTGCTGATTGGCGGCATGGTGATCGGCATGCCCATCGCCCAGGCGCTGGTGCTGACCGGCGTGGCGCTGATGTGGCACCTGGACTTCTTCGACTCGCAGCTGCTTGCGCAGAACCTGCAGGCCGGCTTCGACAACTTCCCGCTGCTGGCCGTGCCCTTCTTCATCCTGGCCGGCGAGCTGATGAACGCGGGTGGCCTGTCGCGCCGCATCATCGACCTGGCACGTGCCTATGTGGGCCATATCCGTGGCGGCCTGGGCTATGTGGCCATTGGCGCGGCGGTGCTGCTGGCGTCCATGAGCGGCTCGGCCATTGCCGATACCGCCGCCCTGGCCACCATCCTGCTGCCCATGATGCGCGACCAGAAGTATCCCGACAGCTACAGCGCGGGCCTGCTGGCCTCGGGCGGCATCATTGCGCCCATCATTCCGCCGTCCATGCCCTTCGTGATCTACGGCGTGACGACCAACACCTCGATCAGCAAGCTGTTCCTGTCGGGCGTGGTGCCGGGCCTGATCATGGGCGTGTTCCTGATCTTTGCCTGGTGGTCCATCGCTCGCAAGTACGACCTGTCGCGCGGCGAGCGCATGGCCTGGGGCCCACGTCTGAAGGCGCTGGCCAAGAGCTTCTGGGCCATGATGATGCCGGTCATCATCCTGGGCGGCCTCAAGGGCGGCGTGTTCACGCCCACCGAGGCGGCCGTGGTCGCAGCCGTCTATGCGCTGTTCGTGTCCATGGTGATCTACCGCGAGATGACATGGACCCGGCTTTACGCCGTGTTCCTGGCCGCCGCCAAGACCACGGCCGTGGTCATGTTCCTGTGCGGCGCCGCCACGGTGACGGCCTACATGATCACCCTGGCCGACCTGCCCAACATGCTGGCCGACAGCTTCTCGGGCCTGCTGGGCAGTCCCGTGCTGTTCATGGCCACGATGATGCTGTTCCTGCTGGTGGTGGGCACGGCCATGGACCTGACGCCAACCATCCTGATCTTCGGCCCCGTGTGCGCGCCGCTGGCCGTCAAGGCCGGCATCGATCCCATCTACTTCGGCTTCATGTTCATCTATGTGGGCTGCATCGGCCTGATCACGCCGCCCGTGGGAACGGTGCAGAACGTGGTCGCCGGCGTGGGCCGGCTTCGCATGGAGACCGTGATCAAGGGCACGAACCCGTTCCTGATGGTCTATGTGCTGCTTGCCGTGCTTTTCGTGATTTTTCCGCAAATCATCCTGGCCCCTCTGCGCTGGATGCATTGATCCCTCACTACAACCCAAGGAGATGAACATGCGTATTCCCTTTGCACTCGCCGGCCTGATGGCCGCCGTCACCACGTTGGCCGCCACGGGCCAGGCCATGGCCCAGGACTTCAAGCCGCGCATCGTGCGCTTCGGCTATGGCCTGGTCGATGAGTCCAACCAGGGCCGCGCGGCGCGCTTCTTTGCCAAGGAGGTCGAGAAGGCCACGGGCGGCAAGATGAAGGTGCGTGCCATCGGCAATGCCTCGCTGGGCTCGGACACGCAGATGCAGCAGGCGTTGATCGGCGGCGCACAGGAGATGATGGTCGGCTCCACCGCCACCCTGGTGGGCCTGTCGCCCGAGATGGCCGTCTGGGACACGCCCTTCCTGTTCAGCAATGTCAAGGAAGCCGACGCCGTGCTGGACGGCCCCGTGGGCGAGAAGGTCAAGGCCACGCTGGAGCCCAAGGGCATGGTGGGCCTGGTCTATTGGGAAAACGGCTTCCGCAACCTCACCAACAACAAGCGCCCCATCGCCAAGATGGAAGACCTGGCCGACGTGAAGCTGCGCGTGATGCAGAACAACGTCTTCCTGGACAGTTTCAAGGCCCTGGGCGCCAATGCCGTGCCGCTGCCGTTCTCCGAGCTGTTCACGGCGCTGGAGACCCGTGCCGTCGATGGCCAGGAAAACCCTTTCAACACCGTGCTGTCCAGCAAGTTCTATGAAGTGCAGAAGTACCTCACGGTGTCCAACCACGTCTACAGCCCCTGGATCGTCACCGTCAGCAAGAAGTGGTGGGACACGCTGAGCCCGGCCGAGAAGAAGGTGCTGCAGGATGCCGCCGTCAAGAGCCGTGAGTTCGAACGCAAGGACACGCGCGAGGAAGCCGCCAAGGCCCTGGCCGACATCAAGGCCAAGGGCATGCAGGTCAACGAGCTGCCCGCCGCAGAAGCCAGCCGCATGCGCGACAAGCTCGCGGCGGTGAATGCCGGCATTGCCAAGACCGTGGGTCAGGGCACGTGGGACGAGGTGCAGGCCGCCGTCAAGCAGGCGCGCGCAGTGAAGTAAGCTTCGGTGCAGGGCCGGACGCACCTGGGAGGGATGCCCCGGCCGACATTTCCCATAAAGACAACGCGACAGAGAGAAAACGCGCACCAGCGCATCCGCAGGAACCCCGCATGAGCACCATCCACCCCATCGTCGAGCAGGTCACGCGCCGCATCCGCGAGCGCAGTGCCCAATCACGCGCCGCCTACCTGGAGCAGGTGGACGCCATGGCCGCACGCCCGCCCGGCGCCCAGTCCATGGGCTGTGCCAATGTGGCCCATGCCTTTGCGGGCATTCCAGGCGGCGACCGCATACGCATTGTGGAAGAGAAGGCGCCCAACGTCGCCATCGTCACCGCATACAACGACGTGCTCTCGGCCCATGCGCCGCTGGCACGCTATCCCGACATCCTCAAGGACGAGGCGCGCAAGCTCGGCGCCACGGCGCAGGTCGCCGGCGGCGTGCCGGCCATGTGCGACGGCGTGACCCAGGGCGCGCCCGGCATGGAACTGAGCCTGTTCAGCCGGGACGCCATTGCCATGGGCACGGCCATCGCGCTGTCGCACGACGTGTTCGACGCCGCGCTGATGCTGGGCATTTGCGACAAGATCGTGCCGGGCCTGCTGATCGGCGCCCTGCATTTCGGCCATCTGCCCACGGTGTTCGTGCCGGCCGGCCCCATGACCTCGGGCCTGTCCAATGGCGACAAGGCCAAGGTGCGCGAGCAGGCCGCGCAGGGCCTGGTGGGCCGCAAGGAACTGCTGGCCGCCGAAACGGCTGCCTACCACGGCGAAGGCACCTGCACCTTCTACGGCACGGCCAACAGCAACCAGATGCTGCTGGAGGCCATGGGATTGCATGTGCCGGGCACGGCCTTCATCAACCCGGCCGAAGGCGAACGCGAACTGCTCACGCGCGAGGCCATGCGCAGTGCGCTGGCCATCACCAAGAACCGCCGCTTCGCGCCCATTGGCCATGTGGTGGACGAGCGCTGCATCGTCAACGCCATGGTGGCCCTGCTGGCCACGGGCGGATCGACCAACCACCTGATCCATTGGGTGGCCGTGGCGCGTGCGGCGGGCATCGTCATCGACTGGAATGATTTTTCGGAACTCTCGGGCGTGGTGCCGCTGCTGGCCCGCGTCTATCCCAACGGCAGCGCCGACGTGAACCAGTTCCAGGCGGCAGGCGGGCCGGGCTATGTGATCGGCCAGCTGCTGAAGGCCGGCCTCATGCATGGCGATGTGCTCACCGTGCGGCCCGAGGGCCTGCAGGAATTTGCGCGCATTCCCGCCGTGGACGACGGCCATCTCGTCTGGCACGAGGCCGAAGTCTCCGGCGACCTGTCCGTGCTGCGCCCAGCCGATGCGCCTTTCAGCGCCACGGGCGGGCTCAAGCTGCTGTCCGGCAACCTGGGGCGCAGCGTGATCAAGGTCAGCGCCGTGCCCGAGGACCGCCATGTGGTCGAGGCGCCTGCGCGCGTCTTCGACTCGCAGGAAGCGCTGCAGCAGGCCTTCAAGGCCGGCGAACTGGACCGCGATGTCGTCTGCGTGGTGCGCTGGCAGGGTCCGCGCGCCAACGGCATGCCCGAGCTGCACAAGCTCACCCCACCGCTGGCCGTGCTGCAGGGCAAGGGCTACAAGGTGGCCCTGGTCACGGACGGCCGCATGAGCGGCGCCTCGGGCAAGGTGCCCGCCGCCATCCATGTCTCGCCCGAGGCCTGCGTGGGCGGGCCGCTGGCGCGCCTGCAAGACGGCGACCTGGTACGCCTGGACGCCGTGGCTGGCACCCTGGCCGTGCTGGTCGATGACACCGAATGGCAGCAGCGGCCCCTGGCCACCATGCCGCAGGCACTGCGCCAGGCCAATGGCCGGGGTTTTGGCCGTGAACTGTTTGCCGGATTCCGGCGCCACGCGCTCAGCGCAGAAGAGGGAGCTTGCACATGGATCAACGACTGACGGCACTGGCCATCATGCAGGACGCGCCGGTCATCCCGGTCATCGTCCTGAACAACGTCGCACATGCCGTACCCATGGCCCAGGCCCTGGTCGCGGGCGGCATCCGCGTACTGGAAGTCACGCTGCGCACGCCCGAGGGCCTGGCCAGCATCGAAGCCATTGCACGTGCCGTGCCCGAGGCCATCGTGGGTGCCGGCACCGTGCGCAGCGCTGCCGATGCCCGTGCCGCCGCCAGCGCCGGTGCGCGCTTTGCCGTGAGCCCCGGCTACACCAGCGCACTGGGCCAGGCCTGCCAGGCCCTGCAGCTGCCGCTGCTGCCCGGCGTGGCCACCAGCGGCGAAATCATGGCTGCCCAGGACGACGGCTTCAACGAGCTGAAATTCTTCCCCGCCGTACAGGCGGGCGGCACGGCCATGCTCAAGGCCTGGCAAGGCCCGTTCGGCGATGTGCGGTTCTGCCCCACGGGCGGCGTGTCGGCGGACAATGCGGCGCAATTCCTGGCGCTGTCCAACGTGGTCTGCGTGGGTGGCTCCTGGCTGGTGCCTGCCGATGCGCTGGAGCAGGGTGACTGGAAGCGGATCACCGCACTGGCCGGCGCAGCCAAAAGCCTACGCAGCGCCTGAGTCGCCATTGCCCCAGAACCAGCGGCCCCCAAGGGGCCGCTTTTGTTTGTCTGGGCCATCGATTGGGGATGGGGACTTGAATCCATTGAAAATTATGCGTATTGCGGCAATGTTTGCGCAAAATGCAAAGTCAAGGTACGAGGAAAGGAGGGATTGATTTCATAACACAACGTTACAATCATTGCTTATCCTTCAAACAGCCCTTTGACAAGACGATATCAATAGGCTGTCTTGAAACATTCGCATATGCACAAGAATAATTGCCACCTGAAGTTTCCGCCGCAATCATTCTTTACCTACCAAGAAAAATGCAATTGCCGTTGCAGGGCCTGAAAATAAAAATTGGCACTGGCGCCTCGCGGCGCCAGTGCCAATTTTTATTGATCGAGCATCGAGCATCGAGCATCGAGCATCGAGCATCGAGCATCGAGCATCGAGCATCGAGCATCGAGCATCGAGCATCGAGCATCGAGCATCGAGCATCGAGCATCGAGCATCGAGCATCGAGCATCGAGCAATTATAACATCAATATATCATTTTCGAGAATAATCCACGTCTTTTTTAGAAGATGTGGATTATTTTTTTTCAAGTTCCCGATTTTCTACGGCCGAAGAATCCTGGTGTCACGGCAAATATTTCATCGTTGAAAATTATTCATTCGGCAATCAAGATGTTGAGCTTCAAAAAATCAAAAGTGATCACCAAACTGACCATGGGCTTTCTTGTGGTCTCATGCATTGGTGCATTCATCGGTATCAATGGAATACTGAAGGCAGGGGAAATCAATGATCTCGCAACGCAGATGTACGAGAAGGAACTGCTGGGCCTGTCACAAATATCCGAGGCCAATGTCCAGCTGATCGCGGCGGGCCGGGCCATCAGAAATGCCGTGCTTGCAAACGATGATGAAAGCAGAAACCGGCACACGGACGCCGTGCTGCAAAGGCTGCAACTGCTGAAAGAGGCACTGAACAACAGCAGGAGGCTTTTTGCCGAGGGCGATGGCAAGGAAAAGCTCAAGTCCATTGATGAAACCCTCGTCATCTATGAAAAGGGTCTGCTGCAGACGATTGAAAGAATCAAGTCAGAGCATCTTTCGGAATCCAGGGAATCGATTGATCTGATCAACAGATTCCGGATGGAGTCCGACAAGATCGACAGCCTGATGACGGAGGTTGTCAATATCAAGAAGAAGAATGCCAGCTGGCTCAATGACGAGACCGACAGGATCTACGAAAAGATCCGGCTGATGCTCACCCTCCTGACCATCTCCGGCGTGATTGTGGGGGTGGCCATTGGTGTGATCATCACAATTTCCATCACACGCCAGCTGGGCGGAGAGCCGGCAGATGTGGCGCACATTGCCGAAAACATCTCAAGAGGGGACCTGACCTCCAGGATCGACCTGTCCAGGGCACGCCCTGGCAGTGTGATCACGGCCATGCAGGAAATGCAGGTATCGCTGCAACGCGTCGTGGGCACCGTGCGCAGCAGCAGCGACAGCATTGCCACAGGCGCCACGCAGATTGATGCAGGCAATGCCAACCTGTCGAGCCGAACGGAAGAGCAGGCCAGCAATCTTGAAGAGACTGCCGCCTCCATGGAGGAACTGGCCAGCACGGTGAAAAGCAATTCCGATGCGGCGATCACTGCCACCATGCTCGCCCAGTCAGCGCGCGATGCCGCAGCGCACGGCGGGGGCATGGCCCGACAGATGGTGGACGTGATGAATGAAATAAACACGTCCTCCAAGAAAATCGAGGACATCATCAACGTCATTGATTCAATCGCGTTTCAAACCAATATTCTTGCTTTGAATGCTGCTGTCGAAGCAGCCCGCGCCGGAGAGCAGGGCCGTGGTTTTGCGGTGGTTGCCGCCGAAGTTCGCAGCCTTGCAGTGAAAAGCGCAGAGGCCGCAAAAGAGATCAAGTCTCTCATCGAGGACAGTGTTTCCAAGGTCGGCAATGGCCACCAGCTTGCCCAGGCTGCGGGCAGCAGCATTGAAGATATCGTCACCCAGGTACAGAAGGTATCCAGCATGATCGAAGAGATCAGTGGGGCCACCAGGGAGCAAAGCCAGGGCATCGATCAGATCAATGATGCGATCATCCAGCTGGACCAGGTCACCCAGCAAAATGCCGCTCTGGTGGAGGAGTCGGCAGCGGCGGCCGGAAGTCTCAGCCAGCAGGCTCAGGCCCTGGTTTCGGCAGTTTCCATTTTCAAGCTGGACCCCGCGGAAAAGGAGGTCCCTGTCTTGAGGAAAATCCCCTCACCCATGAGGCCGCTGAGCCTTTCCGCGTCCTGACGGAAATTCAGACCAGTGCGTCAAGCCAACGGGAAGCGTTTCTCCTGGCAGGCTTGCCTGCCAGGAGAACGGCGCCTGTTCGCTCGTATTTTGACCAGATGACCGTTGAATGATGCATGCAGAGAGAAGACCTCCAAGCTGGCAGCCCAGGCGCTGGTATGCCTGTATTTTCATCGTATGTTTGGTGCTCATTGGCGTTGCGGGCGTTTCTCTGATCTCCAGCTACGAGACATTGCTCCAAGAAGAGAAGTCGAATCTCCTGCATGCGCTGTCTGCCTCTGCCGCTGAAACCAACAAGATCATTCTTGCCACCTCTTTGGCGGTAGAGAGAACAGAGCAACTTTTGCTGACACCAGGCCGCCAAGGCGAAATCACGGCAGACCCTGATGCCAGCACCGATATCCGCAATGCCTTGATCCAGGAGGTGGCGGCGCTGCCCGGCGTCATCAGCATGAGCGTGCTTGATCGACATGGGAAATGGTCCATTTCCTCACGTTTCAGCAAGCTGCCGCTGTCTCCCGACAACCCCGAGCGCCCCATCTGGAATGCAGCTCTGCAGACAAAGCGTGGCGGCTTCTTCTTGCTGGATGCAAGCAAATCGCCGGTCTTCGATATACCGTCCCTGGTGCTGGGGCGTCCGGTACGTGACTCCAGTGGGGCGCTGACTGGCATTGTGGTGGCCTTCATTAACGTGGATTCCATTCGCCAGGCATTCGGTTCACTGCTGCTGGATGGCCATCAGGTCATGGTCAGCCTGCCAAACGGCAAAGATCTGGTCAGAATTCCCCAGGAGCATCCGCACATTCTGGACGGGATGGATTCGGGGCTTGCAAAAATGATGGCTGCAGGCGAGGGCATATTGGACGCTGACGATGGCTTTGGACACGGCTGGATCGTCGCCATGCACCACTCCAGCCAAGGCGGCATGGATCTCGCCTATGCCACGCTGGCCGCCAAGGCAAAGCTCGCGGCTCCATGGTGGAGGTTTCGAAAAACCATCATGGCATGGGCGGCCATCAGCCTGGCTTCTTTTTTATTACTGGCGCAATTGTGGATGCGTGAGCGCAGAAGATCCTATTTCGAGGCGAGGGATCTGGTGCAGGTGCATTCACAGCTGAGGCACCATCTTTTCCATGATCCTGCTTCCGAATTGCTCAATTCAACCGGATTTGAGCAACTGCTGAGCAGAACGCAAGCACAGCGGCGTCCTGTTGCCATCCATGTCATCGGTATTGAGCATTTGCAAGTGCTGGCAGATACGCTGGTTCCTGGAATGGACAACCCACTGATCTCGCAACTGGCAAAACAATTGCGCTCCTGTATTGGACAGAATGACGTCGCCGCCCGCCTTGCCATCGAGGAGTTCTGTGTCGCCCAATATGAAGGAGACCCCCGATTCCATGGCGGAGACACTCTCCATCCGACTGGGTGAAAAGCGCTACATGCTGGGTGAGCGCAGCATTTTGCTGTCTGTCTGCGTAGGGACGGCGGCCTGCAAAAACAACGAGGACTGGAATCAGCTGCTGCGCGACGGGCGCGCGGCAATGGAGCGGGCGCGATCCCAGGGACGTGGGCGATTCGTGAAATTCGAGCCTTCCGCCGATGGCCCCATGCAGGAGCAACTGCTGCTGGAGCAGGATTTCCGGTCCGCCATCGGAACAAGCCAGTTGTTCATGGCGTACCAGCCGATCTGCCATGTGGCCACGGGAAAAATATCGGGGTTCGAGTCGCTGATGCGCTGGAACAGCCCGGCCAGAGGGTCTGTCCCGCCAGGCGTCTTCATTCCCATGGCAGAGAGGCGCGGCCTGCTGCTTCCCATCGACCAAATGGTGGAGCGCTCCCCGCTGCTGGTTGCCAACGGATGGCCGTCCGATATCTCGGTGTCCATCAACTGCCCGGCCTTTGAATTTCTCGATCCAGGCATGGCGGTGCAATTGAAGGAACATCTGGACCGCGCCGGCCTGACCCCCGAGCGCTGCTACATCGAGGTGACGGAATCGGCCCTGCTTCAAGATGATGAGCAGGTACTGTCCGTCATGCGGCAAGTGAAGGCGCTGGGCGTGAATCTCGCCATCGATGACTTCGGCTCCGGCCATGCCAGCCTTTCCTACCTGCACCGCTTTCCCTTCAACCTGATCAAGATCGATCGCAGCTTCATACAGGCCATGGACAAGGACGCCGGGGCTGCCGCGATTGTCGAGGCCACGCTGGCACTGAGCCGCAGATTGGGCCTTGAAGTCGTCGCGGAAGGCGTGGAAACCACGGAGCAGTTTCTGCACCTGCAGCAGCTCGGGTGCACGTACGTCCAGGGATTTCTGATCGCCCGCCCGATGAACGAGGAGCATGTCCTGCCGTTCCTGGAGAGCTTTAGGCTCAGCGACGTGCTGGAGTGTCCCGCACAGGCCTGAGCACGGTTGCGGCACTGGGGCACAATCGCGCCCTCAGCAGACGCCGCCTGCGCAAGAGGGCCTTGCCGCCATGATGAAGATCGACTCCACCACCGTGCAGCTTGTGCTTGCGATTGCCGAGGAGGGCAGCATTTCGCGCGCGGCCGACAGGCTGCAACTGGCGGTGGCAGCGGCCTCGCGGCGGCTCAGTGACCTGGAGCAGCAACTGGGCGCCAGGCTGTTCAAGCGGCAGCCCCATGGAGTGCGCGCCACCGAGCCTGGCCTCAAGCTGCTGGCCCATATCCGTCAGATAGGCAACCTGGTGGAGCGGCTGGAAGCCGACGCCCAGGCCCTGGGCCGCGGGCGCGACGGCCGCATCATCATCGGCGCCCCCAAATCCGCCATCCTGCAGTTCCTGGCCGCCGACATCGCCGTCACCCAGCGGCGCTATCCCCACATCACGCTGCAGGTGATGGAGGAGAACAGCCGCATCGTCCAGCAACTGCTGCGCGACAAGGTCATCGACATCGGTATCTTCGAGAAGACCAGCGGCTTCGTGGATCTGCCACGCTCCGACTACCGCAAGGACAGCCTGGTGCTGGTCTACAGCCGCAGGCATTTCAGCTTTGCCGTCGAGCCAGTGGTACTGGACCAGTTGCTGGACTGCCCCATCGTCAGCCTGGGCCGGGGCTCGGCAATCCTGGCCGCTTTGCGACGCGCCCACCGCAGCCGGGGCAGGGTGTTTCGCAACGATTTCGCCGTCAGCGGCTTCGACACCATGCTGGCCCTGGTGCGCGAAGGATTGGGCGTGGGGCTGATGCCACCCGGCGTGCTGCGCAGCTTCCACCCTGAGCCCGACCTGGGTTGGGCCACCCTGGAAGGCGACTGGCACGAGCGCAGCTACGTGCTGTCCTTCATCGAAGGACAGGCCCAGGAACAGGCGCTGCGCAACGTCGTCGCCGCCCTGCTGCAGGGCGAACGCGCGAACTGACCCTTCTGGTTTCGCAGATTGCGAAACCAGGCATGCGGCACACAGGCTTGCCGCGATATCGGCGCCCGGCGACAGTGACTGCACAACAACGATGTGCAGGAGACAGACATGAAACGCCGCGACTTCATCGCGGCCGGCGCCACCGCGCTGGCCGCACCCTGGGCAGGGGCCGCGCCCCCGGCCTCCGAACTGCCCAAGGGGTCCGCCAAGATCCTGGTGGGCTGGGCGCCGGGCGGCGGCACCGACGTGTTCGCGCGCATCGTGGGCCAGAAGCTGTCCGAGGTCTGGGGCCGGCCCGTGATCGTGGAGAACAAGCCCGGCGCCACGGGCTCGCTGGCGGCCGAATACTTTGCCAAGACCCGCTTCACAGAAGGCATCAACCTGCTGATGGCCCATGTGAACACGCACGCCATCTCGCCGCAGATCTTCAAATCCATCACCTATGACCCGCTCAAGGACTACGCGCCCATCGCCCTGATCGGCGCAACGCCCCACATCCTGGTGACCAGCAGCAGGAACGGCCATGCCTCGGTGCAGGAAGTGGTGGAGCTGTGCCGCAAAAGCCCCGGCAAGGTCAGCTTCGGCTCTTCTGGCACAGGTTCGGTGCAGCACCTTGCGGCCGAGATGTTCAACATGGCGGCAGGTGTCAAGAGCATCCACGTTCCCTACAAAGGGTCCGGCCCCATGCAGACCGACCTGATCGGAGGACAGATCGACTTCAGCTTCGACACCATGACGGCCGCCACTGCCCAGGTCCGCGCAGGAAAAATGCTGGGCATCGCCCAGACCCGCGTAAACCGTGCCAAGGGATTCCCGGCCATGCCCACCATGGACGAGCAGGGCTTCAAGGGCTTTGACGCATCGAGCTGGTACGGCGTCGTCGGCCCGCGCGACATGTCCAGGGAACTGGCCCAGCGCATCAATGCCGACATCAACCGCGTGCTGGCCATGCCCGACGTGGTCAGCCGCTTCGACGGATACGGCGTGGAGGACGGTGGCGGCTCCGTGGACAAGTTCGCGGCCTTCATGGCTGCCGAATACAAGAAGTGGGGCGACGTGGTGCGCGCTGCAAAAATCACCGAAGAAAGCTGAGGACCCGGCATGAGCAATCCCCAATCCAACCCGCTTCAACTGCCCCTGCAAGGCATCCGCGTGCTCGACGTCAGCCAGGTCATGGCCGGCCCATTTGCCTGCATGCTGCTGGCTGACCTGGGCGCCGATGTCATCAAGGTCGAGCCTCCGGGCACCGGCGACCAGACGCGCGGCGCCATGGGCTTCAAGATGAAGGGCCCGGACAGCATGGGCTTTCTGAACATGAACCGCAACAAGCGGTCGCTGACGCTGGACCTCAAGAGCGAGGAGGGGCGTGAGGCCTTCTACCAGCTGGCCACGACAGCCGATGTCATCGTCGAGAACTACCGGCCAGGCGTGGTCCAGCGCCTGAAGATCGACTATGAAAGCATTCGCCGCATCAATCCGCGCATCGTCTATGTCAGCATCTCGGGCTTCGGCCAGAGCGGGCCCTGGGCCCAGCGGCCGGGGTTCGACCTCATGGCCCAGGCCATGTCGGGCGTGATGAGTGTCACCGGCTACAAGGGAGAGAAACCCGTCAAGGCCGGCGTGCCCGTGGCCGACATCGGTTGCGCACTGTTCGCCACCTACGGACTGCTGGCCGCCTACATCGGCGCGCAGAAGACAGGGCAGGGCCAGCACATAGACGCCTCGCTGTTCGACTCGGCCATGGCTTTCTCGATCTGGGACATGTCCGAATACTGGGGCACCGGCGTGCCGCCCGCGCCGCTGGGCACCAGCAACAAGATGAGCGCCCCCTACCAGGCCGTGAAGGCGCGCGATGGCTACTTCGTCATGGGCGCCACCAATCAGAAACTCTGGGCCAGGCTGTGCGCGCTGATCGAACGCCCGGATCTGGTCGAGCATGCCGACTACGCCACCGTGGCGCTGCGCCTCAAGCACCGTGAGGCATTGATAGAGGCACTGGAAGCGGAGTTTGCCCATCACGACAGCGCCGACTGGGTGGACCGCATGCTGGAGGCAGGTATTCCCGCAGGCCCGCTGCTCACCTATCCGCAGGCCTTCGAGGGCGAACACGGCCAGCACCGCGGCATGTGCATGGAGATCGACCATCCCATCGAAGGCAAGGTCAAGAACATCGGCTTTCCCGTCAAGATGCTCGGCACGCCCCAGCAGGTGCGCCGCCATCCGCCGCTGCTGGGCGAGCACAACGCAGAAATCATGGCCGAGCTCCAGGCACTGAAGGCCGCCGCATGAGCACGGCCCTGCATGAATCCGTGGCGCTGACCGTTCACGCCGGGGGAGCGGCCGAGATCCTCATCGACCGCCCCGAACGCCACAACGCCATGACACTGCCCATGTACGAGGCATTGCTCACGGCCTTGGAACGCTGCCAGGCCGACCCGGCCATCCGCTGCGTGATGCTGCGCGGTGCGGGCGGCAAATCCTTCATCTCGGGCACGGACATCGCCTACTTCAAGGACTTCCATGACGGCCAGCAAGGCATTGCCTACGAAGCCTTCGTGGAGCGCGTGATCGACGCCGTGGAGCGCATCGCCGTGCCCACCATCGCCGTCATCGATGGCTGGGCCGTCGGCGGCGGCCTGGCCCTGGCCACGGCCTGCGACTTTCGCATCTGCAGCACCAGCTCGCGCTTCGGTGCGCCGATTGCCAAGACGCTGTCCAACACGCTGTCGTCACGCAACATCGCGCGCCTGGTGGCCAGCCTGGGCGTGCCACGCGTCAAGCGCATGCTGCTGCTGGCGGACTACCTGTCAGCCGGGCAGGCCGAGGCCTGCGGGTTCGTGCATGCGGTGGTGCCGGCAGATCAATTGCAAGCCCAGGCACAGGCGCTGGCCGAGCAGCTCATGGCCTTGTCGGCAACCACCCAGTCAGCGGTCAAGGAAAGCCTGAGGCGCATCGTCGTGGAGCAGCGGCTGGATGATGAGGATCTGGTGTCGGCGGTTTATGGGAGTGGGGAGTTTCGGGCGGGGGTGGCGGGATTCAACAGGCAATGATTTGAGCCAGCCTTGCCAGAATCTGGCGCAATCCTACAAATTGCTTGGCTAAACTCCACAGCCTGGAAAGAGGCGGTGGCTGCATTCTTGGCCTGAAAGAAAAGGCTGGTTGCTGCGCGTAGCCGCCCCTCAGATCAACGCAGCCCGAGAAATCCCATGCAAATCAAGAAATGCATTTCCGTCCTGCTGGCCAGCAGCTTCATCCTGCCGGTTCTGCCTGCGCATGCAGGCGAAGAGACGGTGCAACTCATGTCCAATGGCCGCTACCAGACCTACAGCCTGCCCGACGATGCGCAGCAGGTGCAACTCGTTGAGACCTTGGCTGGCAACTGCAGCTACAACCAGAACTGGGGCTATGACCTGGGCCGCCGGGAGATGTGGGTCAAGGGCGGCTGCGGCGGGCGTTTCCGCATCCTGAGCGGCCTGCCCCAGGGCGCGCAGGGCCAGGAAGGCGGGAGCGACAACACGGGCGCATGGATCGCCGGTGCCGCCGTGGCAGCCATTGCCGGCGCCGCCATTTTGGCGAACAAGCGCGACAAGGACCGCGAACGTGACCGCGACGAGCAATGGAACGATGACCGCTATCCGGGCCAGCAGCCCGGCTATCCCTCGTGGGGTGGACGGGAGGTGCGGGGCCAGAACGGCCTGTGCCTGGATATATCCGGGGGGCTTCGCCCAGGCAATGGGCTCATCGTCTACCACTGCAGCGGCGGTGAGAATCAGCGTTTCACGTTGACGCGTGATGGCGAGATGCGCGTGGGCGACCTGTGCCTGGACGTGGCCGATGGCAACACCCGCAATGGTGCGCGGGTGATTGCCTGGCAATGCCGCAACCAGCCCAACCAGAAATGGGACTGGAGCCGTGGCCAGATCCGCAGCCGCTTTGCCAACAAGTGCCTGGACATCGAAGGCGGCAATGCCCGGCCGGGCCAGCCCGTGATCGTGTGGTCCTGCGCCGGCGGCCCGAACCAACGCTGGAACTGAGGGCGCTTGTTGCACAAGCTCTCTCCCGCGCCCGGGCCAGTGCCTGGACGCAACGCCGTCTCGGGCTTACGGCGGCTGGGGCCCTTGCAGTGGCTGGGCCTGATCACTGGCGCCGTACTGCTGGGCGATGCCGTGGTGCTGATGGCGCGCGGCATGTTCAATCTGGGCGTGACGCTGCCAGCGGTGCTGGGCCTGCTGTTCATGGCCTGCAGCTTCTGGCGCCCGGCCATTGCGCGCAGGCTGCGCGCCAGTGCCTGGCTGCGGCGCGCCTGGTGGCTGGGCTGGGCGTCGTTGGCGATGTGGCTGGTCAGCCTGCTGGTGTTCTGGGCGCACCTGCTGTCCGCCTCGTCCGGGTTGCCACCGGACCAGCCGGTGCAGGCCATCGTGGTGCTGGGCAGTGCCACGCGTGACGGCCAGCCGTCGCTCACGCTGGCCCAGCGGCTGGACCGCGCTGCCGAGCTGGCCGCCCGCCAGCCCAAGGCGCTGGTACTCACCAGCGGCGGGGTGGACTTTGGGGAAAGCGAGAGCGAAGGCGCCATCATGGCGCGCTATCTGCAGCAGCGCCACGGCCTGCCGCCCGAGCGCCTGCTGATGGAGGAGCGCAGCACCAGCACGGCGCTGAACCTGGCCTGGAGCCTGCCCCTGCTGCAGGCGCGCGGGGTGGAGCCGCAGGCGGCAATCGCCATCGTCACCAGCGACTTCCACACCCTGCGCGCCGGCTGGATAGCCGAGCGCAGCGGCTACGGCCAGGCTTTCACCGTGGGAGCGCCCACGCCCGTGACGATCCGCGCCAACGCCTGGCTGCGCGAGTACTTTGCGGTGATCAGCGGCTGGGTGCTGGGGGAGTTCTGAGCCGCTGTGCGATGGGCTGCGGCCTTGCGGATTGGCTCCACAATGTGATTCTTCATAAATCAACAGGAGTGAGACAGTGGCAAGCGAACAGCGTCCTTTCCGGGTTCTGGGCATACAGCAGGTGGCCATCGGCGGCACCGACAAGCAGCGCATGAAGCGCCTGTGGGTGGACATGCTGGGCCTGACCCAGACCGGCACATTCCAGAGCGAGCGCGAGAACGTGGACGAAGACATCCTGGCCATGGGCCAGGGCGCGCACAAGGTCGAGGTGGACATCATGCAGCCGCTGGACATCGACAAGAAGCCCGCCGTCCACACCACGCCGCTGAACCATATCGGCCTGTGGATCGACGACCTGCCGCTGGCCGTGCAGTGGCTGACGGCGCAGGGCGTGCGCTTTGCGCCCGGCGGCATCCGCAAGGGCGCGGCCGGCTACGACATCTGCTTTCTGCACCCCAAGAGCAATGACGAGTTTCCGATCGCTGGCGAGGGCGTGCTGATCGAGCTGGTGCAGGCGCCGGCCGAGGTGATCGCCGCCCTGGGCTGAGATGCCTTCAGGCGAAAGGCTGGACGCGCCGCTCGGCATGCTCCAGCAGCCACAGCCTTTTTCGGGCGCGCGTCATGGCCACGTACAGGCGGTTGCGCTCCAGAAAGGCCAGCGCGTGCGGGGCCGAGGCCGGAAAGCGGCCAGGCTCCATGAAGGGCAGGGCGACATGCTCGTATTCCTTGCCCTTGGCTTCCTCGATGGTGCTCAGATGAAAATCGAAGCCGCGCTCGGCCCGCACGGTTCGTTCAAAGCGCGTGGCCATGGCGGCCACCTGGGCCAGCATGTCGGGCACGGCCATGCCCGCCACCGAATCCATGAAGGCCTTCACGCGCTGACGCAAGGCCTCAGTCTGGGCCTGCGACAGGGCCACGCCCGCAAAAAGGCCCCAGACATCGGCCTGCTCCAGCAGGCTGCGTGCGTCTGACTGAAGCGCCAAGGGCAGCTGCAAAAAGCTGCCAAAGGCCTGGAAGTTGCGTTGCCCGCCCTGCAGGCTGGACTGGTTGCCCAGGAATCGCCAGATGATCTGCGGGTTGTGCAGCATCTCGCCCGCCATGCGCTGGGCCAGCGTATGGCGGCTTGACGGATCGGCCATGTCGGCGCCATCCACGCTGCCCTTGCCGTAGAAAAGCGCACCTTCCACAAAGGCCGCCAGGATCTCGCTGCCCAGCACGCTGACCTCGGCTTTCCATGACAGCGCCTGCATGCCATGTGCGTAGCAAAGGCCCAGCAGCAGGGCAATCTCGCGCTGCAGGTAAAAGCGCTTGAAGCCGTAGAAGCTGGCGGACTTGCCGGCGCGGTGGATGGCCCATTCCAGCGCGCAGGCATCCTGCTCATGGCGCAGGATCACGGTCAGCGAGGGATTGCGCGCGCCGGGCGACGGGGGCTCACCCGGCGCCGCCGTTGGCGTGCCGCGGGCCAGACCGGCCTGGATCTGCAGCAGCTGGTCAATGCACTGGCTGTCATCGGCGTGCTGCAGCTGCTGCACGGTGCTGAAGCGCGTGGGCGCCGCAGTCAGGCCAACGTTGAACAGCGCATTGACCGCCTTGGCGATCTGCGGGCCAAAGCGCCGCGACTGGGTCAGCGCCAGCGTGGCCGTGGCCTGGGGCAGGAAGTCATCGAGCTGGTGGAGCTTGTCGCGGAACACGGACCAGGCCTGTGCCTCGATGTGCTGGTTGAAGTCGCCTGCGCCCAGAAAGGCGCAGCCGCTGGTTCCGACCAGGGCGCGCAGCAGTTGCAGCGAGGCCGGGTCCAGGTCATGCATCTCGTCGAACACCACCAGGTCGTAGCGCGGCAGGTCCAGCGCCTGGCCCTGCAGGGCGTCGCTGGCCAGTGCATGGCTGCAGTCGCCTTCGGCGTAGTACAGCGGGTCGCCGCAGTGGTCGATGCGGCGGCGCTCGTACTCGAAGAACAGGCCGGCCATGCGGTAGTCGAGCAAATACTCCTCGCAGAAACTCGCCAGTCCCATGCCTTCCTCGGCCAGGCGCTGGGGCAGCAACGACTTCTTGGCGCTGAGGTTGAAGTCCCAGAAGGCGTCCAGATCCAGATCGCCGGGCTGATCGAACAAAGGGTCGGGCTGCCAGGCCAGCCGCTCGCACCGCGCGGCATGTGCCTCGCGCACACGGGCCTGCAGTGCCACGCGGTCGGCCAGAAAGCGGGCCGCAGGGTCGCGGCGGCGGATCTGCTGGGCCGCCCAGCGCTCCACCGTGGTGATCTGTACCTGGGGCGGCACTTCGCGCACCAGTTGCTTGAGCCGGTGGTGAAAGGCCGCCACGCCGGAGCGCGAATAGGCCAGCACCAGGATGCGCTGGGCCTGGCCGCTGCGGCAGGCCTGAACCACCTTGCAGGCCAGCGTGGTCGTCTTGCCCACGCCTGCCAGCGCCGCCACGATGGCCGAACGTCCCTCATGCGCCAGGATGGCTTGCTGCTCGCGCGACAGCAGCAGCGGTTGGCCGTGATCGGTGGGAAATTCCAGGGAGCGCAGGGACATCGGAGCGAATCGGGGGAAAGTGGTGGAAAGCGGGTGGAAGCACGGGCCGTGGCAATGAAAACCGCCGTGGCGACGACGGCGGGCACCCATTGTGGTCGTTTTGGAGAGGCATCTGGCAGGTATTGGGAATCAAGGCCTGCGCCCGCTTGCACATCTTTTTCGGCCTGCATCGGACAATTGAGCGATGTTGGCCGCCAATGGCTGCGTGCTTGCAGCATGAAGCATGCATGCAGAAAAACTTCTGCCAAAACGCAGCGAACATCGCTCAAAAATGAGCGAAGTTCGCTCTTTTTGCGGGCCATGAAAATGGGGCAACTATTTTTGCCAAGGAGCCGGCTTTTTCATTCCCAAGGCTTTTTTTGCTCATCAGAATGAAAAAAGCAGACCCACAGAGGAGTTTTTGATGACCGCCTGCAGCACCACCCCGACGACTTCCGCCACCTCCGCACAGCCTGCGGCCGGCAGCCCATTGCAATGGCACGCACGCCCCTCCAAAAGCGACACGCTGCCGTTTGAAGGCGCCTGGAGCGTGCAGGCCATCCAGGAACTGCTGGACAAGCCGTTCATGGAACTGATGTTCCAGGCCCAGAGCGTGCACCGCGAGCACTGGCCTGCGGGCGACATCGAGCTGGCCACGCTGCTATCGGTCAAGACGGGCGGATGCCCGGAGAACTGCGGCTACTGCCCGCAGGCGGCAGAGTTCGATACCGGCGTCAAGGCGGAAAAGCTCATGAGCGTGGACGAAGTCACGCGGGCCGCCCAGGCCGCCAAGGACGCGGGCGCCACGCGCTTTTGCATGGGCGCGGCCTGGCGCGCGCCCAAGGACCGCGACATCGAGAAGATGAACGAGCTGATCGGCGCCGTGAAGGGTCTGGGCATGCAGACATGCGCCACGCTGGGCATGCTCCAGCCACACCAGGCGCAGTCGCTGCGCGAAGCGGGCCTGGACTACTACAACCACAACCTGGACACCGCGCCCGAGTACTACCAGGACGTGGTCAGCACGCGCCAGTACCAGGACCGCCTGGACACGCTCAAGGCCGTGCGCGGCGCAGGCATCAGCGTGTGCTGCGGCGGCATCATCGGCATGGGCGAGGCGCCTGTGCACCGCGCGGGCCTGATCGCCCAGCTGGCCAATCTCAACCCCCATCCCGAATCCGTGCCCATCAACAGCCTGGTGCGCGTTCCCGGCACGCCGCTGGCGGACAGCGAGCCTGTCGATCCGCTGGACTTCGTGCGCGTGATCGCGGTGGCGCGCATCACCATGCCCACGGCGCGCGTGCGCCTGTCGGCAGGCCGGCAGCAGCTGGGCGACGCCGTGCAGGCCCTGTGCTTCATGGCCGGCGCCAATTCCATCTTCTACGGGGACAAGCTGCTGGTCACCGGCAACCCCGATGTGGAAGCCGACACCACGCTGCTGCGCAAGCTGGGCTTGAGCGGCACGCGGACCTCGGTACAGGAGTGAGCTTTTTGAGAGTTTGAGCTCCGAGCTCAGGGCTGCGGTCCGCCGCTGCCTTGCGCGGCGGCGGCCGCATCGTCGTCGCCGGCATCGAGCAGCCGGGCCGCACGGTTGCTCAACGCGGAATCCGCACGGAAATAGCCCAGCACCGTATTGACGCTGCTGTGCCCCGTCAGCGCCATGGTGTCGGGCAGGGGCACGTTCTGGCGCCCGGCCTCGGTCACAAAGCCCGAGCGCAGGGAATGCGCCGAGAAATCCCCCTCCACGCCCGCCAGCGCACAGCGCTGCTTCACGATGTCGCGCACGGCCGCTGGCGACAGGGGCTCGCCCACATGGCCGCCTTTGCGGATGCGCCGGAAGATCGGCCCTTCCTGTATGGCTGCGGCACGCAGCCAATCGGCCAGCGCCTGGGCCGCGCGCCCGGTCACGGGCTTGTGGTTCTCGGGCACATCCCGCCCGGACTGGTTGGTCTTGGAGTGCGCCAGCGTGTAGATGAATTCCTGCGGCCCCACGGCGCGCAGGTGGCGCATGTCGGCCCCGGCCACCTCCGAGCGGCGGCGCCCGCCGCTGGACCAGGCGAACAGCAGCAGGGCGCGGTCACGGCGGCCGCGCAGGCTGTCATCGCAGGTCTGCAGCAATTGCTCCAGCAAGTCGCGCGTCAGCGCATCCTTTTTGGCGGGCTGCTCGCCGCGCCGCGCATAGGCCTTGCGCGTGCGCGACATCAGCTCGCGCACCGCGCCGTCCTGGCAGGGGTTGGCCAAACCGTGTACTTGATGGGCCTTGGACAGCACCGCCATGCGGTGCACCAGCGTGTTGTGCGACAGGGGGCCTTCGCGGGCCTTGTATCCGGCCTCGACCAGGGCGCGGTCCATGTGCGCCGGCATTTCACTGGCCAGGCCCGCGCCCGTCTGCCGCTGGGCGTGGTCAATGATGAACTGCAGCACACAGGCCACATCCAGCGGCAGCTGCATCTGCCGCTCAAAACGCAGCGCATGCCAGGCGGCCCAGTAACGCATCGCACTCTGGTAGCTGTTTCTGGTGTTGGTGGATTCGCCCTCGCGCAGCAACTCGCGAACAGCCTGCTGGGCGGCAGGCTCCAGCCCCGCAGAGGGCAGGGTGCTGCCTTGCTTTGTTTCTTCCGGAGGCTGGTCTTGGGGAATCAGCGAAAAGGGGCCGTTGCGCATCCGTGGATTGTCGCCCGACGCAGCAGGACCGCCCGCCACGGAGCCTGCGGCCGTGCAGGGCCAATGCAGGCCATGCAAAGTTCAGTTTCCAGGCTTTCCAGAGGCTGCAGCGGCTTTTTGCCTGAGCAAAGCCGTGTAATGTGCGTATCCATACTGTATGAAAATTTCATATGTAATATTTAATACATGACACATATGATGTATTACGTATTATTAAAATAACTCACGATAACAATCACTTATCGTTGGTAATCTGGAAAATAGTTCACGATATGCAGAAAACATCCACCCGCGGCGTGCAGGAAGCCGATGTCTGGGCCGCGGCAGACGCCTTGATCGCCCAGGGCCTGCGGCCGACCATCGAGCGCGTGCGCCAGCAAATCGGCCGAGGCTCGCCAAATACCGTCAGCCCGATGCTGGAGACCTGGTTTGCCACCCTGGGCCAGCGCCTGGGCGTGGCGGCAGGGCAGGGCGAGCTGCTGCCCTCGTCCGTGCCCGATCCCGTTCAGCGCTTGGCGCAGCAGCTTTGGGACGCTGCCCAGGAAGCCGCCATGGAGGCCGCCCGCGCCGCGCTGCAATCGCGCGAGGAAGCGGCGCAGGCCACGCAGGCCGAGCTGCAGGAGCAGCAAGAGCAAATGGCACGGCGCGAGGCGTCCATGCAGGCGCAGAAAGAGGCCATGGACCAGGCCCTGCAAGTGGCCCAGGCCCAGTCGCAGGACTTGTCGCGCCGGCTGGATGAAATGCAGCAGCAGCTGCAGGACCGCGACGAGCGCCTGGAGGAAATGCGCGATGCGCTGGCCGAAGCGGCCCGCCAGCGCGAGGCGCTGCAGCAAAAGCATGGCGAGGAAATGCAGTCCGCCGCGCTGGAGCGCCAGCGCATGGCCGAGCAATACGCGGGCAATGAGCGCCACATGCTCAACGAAGTGGACCGTGCACGCCAGGAACTGGCGGCTGCGCGCAAGACAGCCACCGAGCAGGAGCGCAAGGCAGCGACCCGCCTTGCAGAGCTGCAAGGCCGCTATGAAAAGAGTGAGGAGGAGCAGCTGAGCCTGCACTCCCAGCTGCAGACCGCCCAGAATGCGGCCGCCCTGGCGCAGGAGCGTGCGGCGGACCTGCGCAGCCTGCTGGAGGCGCAGCAGCGGTTGGCCGCTGGCGGTGCCTTGCCGGATGCCGGCGCGGGGCTTTCGCTGGGCCGGCGCGGCAGCCTGTCCGCGGCGCGCCGCTCCATGACGCGCCTCAAGGACAGGAGAGGCTAGGGCGTATCGCCCAGGCCAAGGTCAGGCCTTGGCGCGCGATTTGCCTTGGGGCGGCCGATGTCTGCGCATGGCCTGCGTGATGCTGTCTACCGTTCCACGCACATGCGCGCGCACTTCGCGCTCCATGCGATCCGGGTCACCGGCCTGCAGGCTGGCCACCAGTTGCTGGTGGTGCTCCTGCAACCTAGGCGAGGGTTCGTTGTTTTCCAGCCAGATCCGCATCAGCGGCTCGACCACCGAATGCAGGGCCGAGATCTGCTCGCACAGGCGCGGGGCTGCGCTGATGCGGCAAAAGCGCTCGTGAAAGCGCCGGTGCACCGTGATCCATTCCGACTGGTCACTCTCGCAACGCTTCATTTTCGAGAGCAGGTCCTGCAGGTCGTCCACGTCCGCCTGGGTGCAGCGCCTGGCGGCCATGGCTGCGGCCAGGCCTTCGAGCACGGCACGCATCTCGAAAACCTCGATGACCTCGCTCTCGGAAAGCTCCCGCACGATCGCGCCCCGGTTCGGCGGCATGACCAACAGGCCTTCCGCAGTCAGCCGGCGCAAGGCCTCGCGGACCGGCATGCGGCTCATGCCGATGGAGTTGGCAATGTCATCGGCCACCAGCCTGTCGCCCGGCTTCAGCAGCCCCATGCGGATGCCATGAGAGAGGTGTTGGTAGGCCTCTTCGTGGGCACTGGTCTGTGCCGCATCGGGCGAGGGGGTGGCAAGTGGCGGCATGGTGATGGTTCTGGGGTGGGCGGAGCCCGGTCGTCATTCTAGGTTTGGCTGTCAGGGTCCAGGGCGCACCCTGATGGTGCATTGTGTACGGCCAATCCAGGCATGGTGGTTGCTTGGGTATCTTTGGAAAAATTGGATACAAAGATATCAGGATACGGTAATCTCGAGGCTGCCATCGCGCCCTGCGTCGATGGCGGTTCGCTGCAAGCAGCGTTGGCAGCCCCGGCCCCCCATTCATTGCCCGAAATCCAAGTCCCAGCAACACAAGGAAGAAGAACCGTTATGCGTAATTTCCAGAATCCTGGCCGTTCCGTCGTCATGTCCACGCACGGCATGGCGGCAACCTCGCACCCGGCCGCCACCCAGGCCGCTGTTCGCATCCTGGAGGCCGGCGGCACCGCCATGGATGCCGCCGTCGCGGCCTGTGCGGTCCAGTGCGTGGTGGAGCCTGGCTCCACCGGCATTGGAGGAGACTGCTTTGCGCTGTACAGCGAGAAGGGCTCCGACCAGATCACGGCCTACAACGGCGCCGGCTGGGCACCCCAGGCCACCTCCCTGAAGGCCGTTCTTGCCTCGGGCGAGGAAAAGCAATTGCGCCGCCAGTCGCCCTACGTGGTCACGGTGCCTGGCGCCGTGGACGCCTGGGTCGCCCTGACGGACCGGTTCGGCCGGCTGCCCATGGGCCGCCTTCTGGAAGATGCCATCCGCTTCGCCGAGCAGGGCTATGCCGTGGCGCCGCGTGCCGGCACCGACTGGGCCATGCACACGCAACTGCTGGCCGCGACCACTGCGCGCGACATCATGCTGGTCGATGGCCGGGCACCGGCCATCGGATCGGTTCACCGCCAGCCGCAGTTGGGCGCCACCTTGCGCAAAATCGCCGAGCAGGGCCGCGCCGGCTTCTACGAGGGGGAGGTCGCGCAAGACATCGTCTCCTATCTGCGCGGCCTCGGTGGCGTGCACACGCTTGAGGACTTCTCCACCTATCGTGGCGAGTTCGTGCAGCCGGTCAAGAGCAGGTTCCGAGACCATGTGGTGCACGAGTGCCCCCCACCGGGGCAGGGCATCATTGCCCTGCTGCTGCTGAACATTCTGCAGGGACTGGAGCCGGGTGCGGACCCTCTCTCGGCAGAGCGGCTGAAGGCCGAGATCGATGCCACGCGCATGGCCTACCGCGTGCGGGATGCGCTGCTGGCCGATCCGCGCTTTGCCGATGTGGACATCGACTATCTGCTGTCGCAGGAGCTGGCCGCCCAGCTGCGCAACGGCGAGTTCCCGGAGCATTTCAAGACCCAGGCGACCAATGCGGCAGCGGAGCACAAGGACACGGTCTACATCTCGGTGGTGGACAAGGATCGCAACTGCGCCAGCTTCATCAACTCGATCTTCCACCCCTTCGGCTCCGGCCTGATGGCGCCCAAATCAGGCGTGCTGCTGCACAACCGGGGCCAGAGCTTTGAACTGGCTGAGGGCCACCCCAATTGCATCGGGCCCGGCAAGCGGCCCCTGCACACCATCATCCCCGGCATGACCACGAAGGATGGCCGCGTGGAGCTGGTGTTCGGCGTGATGGGCGGCCACTACCAGGCCATGGGCCATGCGCACTTTCTGTCCAAGGTGATCGACTACGGCTGCGATATCCAGGCCGCCAGCGATCTGCCACGGCTGTTCCCCATTCCCGGCACCGACAAGGTGGAGGTCGAAAACACCTTGCCGCAGCATGTCGCGCTGGCGTTGGAGCAGCAGGGCTACCAGTTGGTGGCGCCCGGCTATCCTGCCATCGGCGGCGCCCAGGCCATTCGGGTGGATTGGGACAACGGCGTACTGCACGGCGCATCCGACCATCGAAAGGACGGCTGCGCCATGGGCGCCAACCGCTCCTGACGGACGGCAGCCTGCGCGCTGGCTCCAGGCTGTCGTGACAGCGAAGGGGCCGGCGCGGCTTTCAGTGCGGATTCAGTCGGCCTGGTTCGCCTGGAGGATGCCTGGAAGCGTGCGCAGGATGTGGGCGCGCATCAGGGCTTCCACCTTTGCGCCATCCCTGGCCTTCAATGCGCCTATGAGTTCTTCGTGCCTGTCGTGCACGTAGTCCGTCGATGGCTTGCCCTCCAGCCACACCCGCATCAGGGGCTCGGAGACCGAGTGCAGGGACGCGATCTGCCGCATCAGCTGGGGAGCGTCGGCAATGGTGCACAGGCGCTCGTGGAACTGGCGGTGCGCCGTGATCCATTCCGATGCATTCAGGCCGCTGCGGTGCATGCGCTGCAGCAATTGCTCCAGATCGTGGATGTCATTGGTGGTCACGTTCTCGGCCGCCAGGGTGGCCGCCAGGCCCTCCAGCACCGAACGCATGGCGAACACCTCGCGCACCTCTTTTTCCGTCAGCACCCGGACCACCGAGCCACGGTTGGGACGGTTGACGATCAGCCCCTCCGTGGCAAGGCGGTTCAGCGCCTCGCGCACGGGCATGCGGCTGGTGCCAATTTCGGCCGCGATGTCATCCGGTGCCAGCCGCATGCCCGGGCGCAGTTCGCCCGTGCGTATGCCGCGCTTGATGTGTTGGTAGGCCTCTTCCTGTGCCGTGGCATGGACAGTGTCAAACGAGGCGCGTCGGTCGGTCAGCATGGTTTATCCGGTGTCTTTCGCCCAGGGCAGGGGCCCGCCGATTCTACGGGGACCTGCCTGCGCCTCCCGGGACCCCGTTTGTGCCGGTTTCCACGCAGCCATGCCTGTGCAGGTGATGGCAAGAGGCGGTTTTCCCTAGAGCTGGTTCGATTATTGCTTGCTAGTCTTCCGCATGATTGGATACAAATATCTAAATATCTATGCATTTTCCCCATGGCAACCGGAACCTGTTCCTTCGCCATGCCTGCTCTCCAACCTGATGAAGACCATGCCTCTCCAAACGCTCCGCACTCCCCTGGCCACGGCCCTGCTGTCTGCCCTGGCCCTTGTCGCATCCGCTCAAGCCTCTGCCCAGGGGGCCGGCGCCTGGCCCAGCAAGCCCATTCGCATCGTCGTCCCCTTTCAGGCCGGGTCCGCCACGGATCTTTTGAGCCGGCAAGTGGGGGCCGGGCTGAGCACTTCGTTGGGCCAGCCCGTGCTGGTGGAAAACAAGCCGGGTGCCGCCGCCATGATCGGCAGCGACACCGCGGCCCGGGCCCCGGGCGACGGCTACACCCTGCTGATGAGCGGGCCGGCCTCCATGGTCACCAACCGTTTTCTGTACAAGAAGCTGAGCTACAACCCGGACGCCTTCGAGAAGGTGGCCATCGTGGCGGTCACGCCCAATGTGCTGCTGGCGAACCCGTCCCTGCCGTTCAGTACGCTGGCTGAGATGGTGGCCTATGCCAAGGCAAACCCCGGCAAGCTGACCTATGCCTCGTTCGGGGCCGGCACGACCTCGCACATGGCTGGCGAGTTCCTGCGCCAGGCCGCCGGCATCGACATAGTGCATGTGCCCTACAAGGGTGCGGCAGAGGCCATCCCGGCCTTGATATCGGGCCAGGTCTCCCTGTACTTCGACACCATCATGACCGCCTTGCCCCAGGTGAAGGCCGGCAAGCTGCGCGCCCTGGGCGTATCGACTGCAAGCCGCGCCGCCATGGCCCCGGACATCCCGACGATTGCCGAACAAGGCTATCCAGGCTTTGACATCGCCCCGTGGTACGGCATCGTGGCCAGCCACGGCACGCCGCCGGCCGTGGTCTCCCGGCTCAACACCGAGATCAACAAGCTGCTGAACACCCCTGAGTTCCGCGAGCGCCTGGTGGCCACCGGCGCCGAAGCCCGTGGCGGCAGCGTTGCCGACTTCGAGGCCTTCGTCAAAACCGAGGTCCCCCGCACGGAGAAGCTGGTACGGCAGGCCGCAATCGCGCTGCAGTAACCGGACCGGCGCCGCCGGGGCAGGGCGGTGGGGCACGGCGGTGGGTTGCCTGCCGTGCGGCGCCGATTTCACCTATGCAGGGCGATGCTTCTGGACCGGGATGATTCGCTGTCCAGCCGAAAGCCTGCCACCACGTCCGCCAGTTGCGCGGCCTGCTGCTGCAGCGACTGGGCGGCGGCCGTGGCCTCTTCGACCAGGGCCGCGTTCTGCTGGGTGGACTGGTCCATCTGGCTGACGGCCGTGCCGATTTCGGCAATGCCCGTGCTCTGTTCCTGGCTGGCATTGCTGATCTCGGTGACGATGGCGGTCACGCGCTGCACGCTTTCCACCACCTTGCCCATGGTGGCGCCCGCGTCCTGCACCAGGCGGCTGCCGGCATCGACTTGGCCCACGGAGTCGTCGATCAGCGCCTTGATTTCCTTGGCGGCCGTGGCGCTGCGCTGGGCCAGCGTGCGCACTTCGGAGGCCACCACGGCAAAGCCGCGGCCCTGTTCGCCGGCGCGGGCCGCTTCCACGGCGGCGTTCAGCGCCAGGATGTTGGTCTGGAAGGCAATGGAGTCGATCACGCCGATGATGTCGGCAATGCGGTGCGAGGACTGCTCGATGCCGCCCATGGTGCGCACCACCTGGTCCACCACGGTGCCGCCATGCGTGGCGATGTCCGAGGCGCTGCTGGCCAGTTGGCGCGCCTGGCGCGCATTCTCGGCGTTGTGCTGCACGGTGGCCGTGAGCTGCTCCATGGCGGCAGCCGTTTCCTCCAGCGAGCTGGCCTGCTGCTCGGTGCGTGCCGACAGGTCCTGGTTGCCGCTGGCGATTTCGGTGGAGGCATGGCGCACGGTCTCGGACGATTCCCGGATGCGCACCAGCACCGAGGCGATCTTGTCGGTGAAGTGGTTGAACGCGCGTGCGATCTGCGTCAGTTCGTCATTGCCTTGCACAGACAGGCGGCGCGTGAGATCGCCGTCACCCGAGGCGATGTCTTCCAGCGCATCGCGCACCACGGCCAGCCGGCGCGTGACGCGGGCAATGACGGCGCCCAGCAGCGCAATCGCCAGGATCAGCGAAATGGCAACGATGGCGCCCGACACCTTGAGCAGCGAACCCAGCGCGGACAGCGCCTCGTCGCGCTGCACGGCCACCACCAGTTGCCAGTTCGTGCCGGGCACGCCCTGGCCGTAGAGCAGGAAGTCCTTGCCGCCGACGGCCGTGCGCATGCCGGTGTCCTCCTTGGGCAGGGCCTGGATGGCGTCGGCACGCAACTGGGGCGAGAGCGCGGAGACGGGCTTGAGCGTGAGTGCCGGATCGGGGTGGGTGACGATGGCACCGGCCTCATCCACCAAGAAGGCAAAGCTGCCCGGCGTGGGCCGGATGGCGCCCACGGTGCGCACCACCGTGGTCAGCAGCACGTCGGTGCCGACCACGGCGACGGGATTGCCGGCCGGGCCCACGGGCTCGGCAAAGGTCACGCCCACTTCGGGTGGAGAGACAAACAGATAGGGCGCCGTCACGATGGGGCGGCCTTCCTTCAGCGCCTGCCTGAACCAGGGGCGGGCCGTCACGTCGTAGTCGGCAGCCATCTCGTTGAGGAAGAACATGCGCTTGTCGGTGTAGCCGAAGTAGGCATCCGAGAAGCCGCCGCCGTCGCGCAGCGCCTGGACCACGGCACGCGGGTCCGGCGTATCGACCGCCTGCGCCAGGGTATGGGTCAGCAGGCGCTTGGTCGCCACCCATTCGCCCAGCACCTGGGCCTGGGCGTTCACCAGTTGGCGGCTCTGGTCGTCGAGGGTGGACAGCACATGGCGCTGCACCGTGAGGAAGTTGGCAATGGCCAGGGCCAGCATGGCCACGGTGACGATGGCCACGCTGAGCGCGATGAGTCGCGCACGCAGGGACTGGAACATAGAAGAATTACTTATTGCAAGAAGATGCTACATACGTTAGCAAATTTTCTTGACAATACGCATTCTTGCAGGCGGTGCCCCCTGGCCGCCGAAGCCTATGCGGGAAATTCGCGCCCCTTCAGCGCTCCCCAGCCAGCAGCCTGCCCAGCGCCTCGTAGGCGGGCAGCGAGGTCGGGTCATTGGCCGCATTGCCAGCCACCGGGTGGGAGGCGAAGCGCGCAATCACCATCTGTGCCTTGGGATCGATGTAGACGGTCTGGCCATGCACGCCGCGCGCCGCGAAGGCGCCATGGGCGTTGTGCGTGACCCACCACATGTTGCGGTAGGTCCAGCCCGGCAGCAGCTTGTAGCCGGCCTTGGCAAAGGCCGCCGCATCGCCGCCCCGGCGGATATCGTCCACGGCGGCTGCGGGAACGATCTGCTGGCCATTGAACTGCCCCCGGTTGCGCAGCATCTCGCCAAAGCGCGCCAGGTCCCGCAGGCCCAGGTTCAGGCCGCCGCCTGCAAAGGGCGTGCCCGTGGAGTCCACCGACATGTAGGCATCCTGCTCGGCGCCCAGGCGGCTCCAGATGCGCTCGGACAGCAGATCGGCCACCGATTGGCCGCTCACGCGCGCCAGCACCCAGCCCAGCGCATCGGTGTTGGCCGTGCGGTAGCCGAAGGCCTTGCCGTGCACGCCTTCGGGCTTCACGGTCTGCAGGAATTCGTAGTAGCTGCGCGGCCCGGTGTAGTCCTTGGCCTTGGGCAGCGGGTTGCCCGCTGCCGCGTGCGCCCAGACCTCGGCCTGGGGGTCCGCATAGTCTTCGCTGAAGCGTATGCCCGTGGTCATGTCCATGAGTTGGCGCACCGTGGCATTGCCGAAGGCCGAGGCCGCCAGCTCGGGCACGTATTCCGACACGCGGCGCGAGGGGTCGAGCTGCCCCTCGGCAGCCAGCATGGCCGCCAGCGTGCCGACGAAGGACTTGGTCACCGACATGGCGCCGTGCTGGCCTTCGGGCTTGAGCACGCCGAAGTAGCGCTCATAGACCACGCGGCCCTTGTGCAGCACCACGATGCCGTCGGTGTAGTTGGCCTTGAGCGAATCGCGCCAGGTCATGGGCTGGCTGGCACCCAATGGCGTGAAGCGCAACTCGTCGATGTCGTCGCGCAGCGCCTGGGCCAGCGGCGCCGCAGGCGCCAGGCCGCGCGACACATTCACCGTGGGCATGAGCTGGCGAAAGTGCGAGACGCTCCAGCGCATGGCGGGAAACTGGAAATAGGAGCCGTCGTCGAAGCGCAGCGTGCGGTCCGGCGGTGGCGGCGAGCCCACCATCCAGCCCAGCTTTGCGGGGTCGCTGGCATCGGCATCGGGATAGGAGGGGGTCTTGGCTGCGGTGACCCCTGCCGTGGCTGTGGCGAACACAAGGCTGCCAGCCAAGGCACCGGCGAAATGTTTGAGCTGCATGGCGGCAACCATACTACGGTTGCCCCGGCGCCAAGATCCGCTGCCAAAGGATGGAAGCCGGCTTCCATCCCAGGCCGTGCGCCCAGTTGGCGCAAGCACGACAAATGGGTTTCTCGTTGGACTAAGCTTCAAATAGTTTTTGAAAATCAAAGCCTGGCGAATGCCCATGAAAAGCCTGCAAGACCTGGATATCTTCGTGCGCACCGCAGACAGCGGCAGCCTCTCGGCCACGGCGCGTGCCCTGGACCTGACCCCGGCTGCGGCCAGCGCAGCGCTCAAGCGGCTGGAGGCAGAGCTGGGCGTGACCCTGTTCGTGCGCTCCACGCGCAGCCTGCGGCTCACGCAGGAGGGCGAGCTGTTTCTGGAGCACTGCCGCCCCGCGCTGGCCGGCCTGCGCCAGGTGCGCGACCAGTTGGCTGGCGGCCAGGCCGCTTTGCGCGGCACGCTGCAACTGGCCGCCCCCTCCGACCTGGGCCGCAACGTGCTCATGCCCTGGCTGGACGAATTCCAGAGCCAGCACGCAGGCGTGGATCTGCGCCTGCACCTGTCCGACCGCGCTGCCAATGTCTACAGCGAGCCTGTGGATGCGGCTTTTCGCTACGGCAGGCCGCAGGATTCCAGCCTGGTGGCCTTGCCGCTGTCGGACACGCACCGCCGCGTGCTCTGCGCCGCGCCTTCGTATCTGCAGGAACGCGGCGCACCCGCCACCCCCCACGACCTGACCGGCCATGACTGCCTGTGCTTCATGCTGGGCGAGGAAGTGCACGACCGCTGGAGCTTCTGGCCGGCAGGGCAGGGGGCTGCCGTACCTGAGCCCGTCCATGTCCGGGTGCGCGGCCGCAATGTGGCCAATGACGGAGATGCCGTGCGGCGCTGGGCCGTGGCCGGGCGGGGGATTGCCTACAAATCGTATTTCGACGTGGCCGAGGACCTGGCCCGGGGCCGCCTTCTTGCGCTGTGCACCGACTGGACGACCGAGTGCGTTCCGCTGTTCCTGGTCGCCCCCAGCCGCAGGCAGTTCACGCCGCTGGTGCGTGCGTTGCGGGATTTTGTGGCGGTGAGGCTGGCGGAGCTGGAGGCGGCACAGCCCTGAGACTTCACGAATCCCGCGTCCCCAGCTCCACAGGCCCGTGCACGTGGTGCTCCGCGCAGACCTGCCGCGAGAGCACATGGGCCTCCACCACCTGGGCCGCATTCCCGGCTGCCAGCCGCCCGTACCAGACGCCGTCCGGATAGACGATGGCCAGCGGGCCATGGTTGCAGGGGTACTGGCAACTGGTCTGCAGCAGGCGCAGCCTGGCACGCAGTTCGCTGCTGGCCTGCACGGCCTCGCCCAGGCTTTGCCAGACGGCCACGGCGCCCAGGGCCGTGCAGCGGGGCCCCGTGCAGACCAGGGCGTGGTGCTGGTGATCTGGCACCTGGGACCAGGCCTGGGGATCGTGCTGCCATTGGTCGCCAGCGGCTTCGGCCACGTCCGGGTTCTGCAGGGCTTGCCTGATCTTCGGCAGCAGCAGCGCGGGCATGGCCGCAGCGCCCAGCAGATGGTCGGCAAACCGCACCTGCACGCCCTGGTCCGGCAACTGCGAGCGCCAGCGCATGGCCAGCTTGTGCAGCCAGCGCAGCAGGGCAGGCTCGTCGGGCGAGAAAAGGGGCAGCACGACGATGGAGCGCGCCGGCAGGCATTGCTGCAGCGCCTCGGGCAGCGAGGGTGCGGCCTTGTCCACGAAGGATGTGACGACCTTGCAGGCCGGCTCCAGCGTCTGGCGCAAGGCATCGGCCAGTTCGATCAGGCTTTGGCGCGAGGCGGCGCCCGTGCCGCCGCGGCCCAGCACGATCACGGCGTCGGGCCCGGGCGGGATGGATGTTTCAGAGGAGTTCATCGGGAATGAAGCTGATGCGCAGCCGGCCGGTGGTGGCATGGATGTCCACCTCGGCAGCCACGCCGTAGACCTGGCCGATGGTGGCCGGGGTAAGCACCTGGGCCGGTGTGCCATGGGCAACGATGCGGCCTTGTTCCATGAGATAGAGACGGTCGCAGTAGTGGGCGGCGATGTTGAGATCGTGCAGGGCGACGATGCTGCTGATCTGCAGGCGCCTGACCAGTGACATCAATTCCAGCTGATGGCGTATGTCCAGGTGGTTGGTGGGCTCGTCCAGCAGCATCAGCCGTGGCTGCTGGGCCAGCGCGCGGGCCACGAGCACGCGCTGCTTCTCGCCGCCGGACAGGCTGGAGAAACGCCGCTCCTCCAGCGCCAGGGCATTCACCTGGGCCAGCGCCTGCCGCATGCAGGCGAGGTCCTCGGCGCTGTCGCCCGCCCAGGGGGACTGATGGGGGATGCGGCCCATCATCACCGCCTCGCGCACGGTGAAGTCAAAGCTCTGCGGCGCCTCCTGCGCGAGGACCGAGACCTGGGCCGCGAACTCGCGCGCCGTCATGTCCCGGATGTCGCGCTGGTCCAGCAGCACGCAGCCCGCGTCGGGGCGCAGCACGCGGTAGAGCATGCGCAGCAGGGTGGATTTGCCGCTGCCGTTGGGGCCGATGAGCCCCACGCATTCGCCGCTGTGCAGGGCAAGGCTGGCCTGGTCCACGATGCGCCGGGCGTCGGCACGCCGGGCATCAGCGCTCCAGCACAGGTCCTGGGCTTGCAGCTTCATGGGCCGCGCCCTCCCTGCACCGGCTGGCGCACCAGCATCCAGACGAAGAAGGGTCCGCCGATCAGCGAGGTGATCACGCCCACGGGCAGTTCCATGGGCGCAAAGGCCGTGCGCGCGACAAGATCCACCAGCACCAGCAGCAGGGCGCCGGCCAGGGCGGCCACGGGCAGCACGCGCCGGTGGTCCGTGCCCACCAGCATGCGCGCGGCGTGCGGCACGATCAGCCCCACAAAGCCGATGGCGCCGCTGACCGCCACCATGGTGCCCGTGAGCAACGATACTGCCAGGAACAGTGCGCGCCGCAGCCGTGCCGTGTCCACGCCCAGCGTGGCGGCGGCCTCGTCACCGGCCAGCAGGGCATTGAGCGGGCGCGTCTGCAGCCCCAGCCAGAGCATTCCCGCAGCCAGCACGGCGGCGGGAATGCCCAGTTCCTCCCACTGCGTGCCGGCCAGGCTGCCCAGCGTCCAGGTCAGCAGGGCATTGGCCAGGTCGCGTTGGCCCGATGACAGGGTGATCAGGCTGGTCACGCCTGCCAGCACATAGCCGATGGCCACACCACCCAGGATCAGCCGCGTGGCATGAATGCGGCCCTGGGAGCGCGCCAGCAGGTAGACGGCGACGGTGGCCGCCAGCGCCCCGGCAAAGGCCCCGGCCGTGAGGGCGTACATGCCGGCCGAGGCCAGCGCACCGAAGGCCAGCACAGCCACGGCGCCCACCGACGCGCCCGAGGACACGCCCAGCAGATAGGGATCGGCCAGCGGATTGCGCACCATGGCCTGCATGATGGTGCCCACCACGGCAAGCCCCGCGCCCACCAAGGCCGCCAGCAGCACGCGCGGCATGCGGATCAGCCAGACGATCTGCTGGTGCTGCGGCGTGATGCCCTCCAGTGGTGGCGGCTGCATGCCCAGCACCTGCAGCAGCCGGCTCCAGGCAATGCGCCAGACCGTGCCCGCCGGCATGTCCACTGGCCCCCAGGTGATGGCCAGCGTCATCACCAGCAACAGGGCCGCGAACAGCAGCAGGCACCAGAGGCGGGCGGCGCCCGGGCGCCTGGGCCAGCGGGAGTCAGTTGGCCGCATGGCTGGGCGCCGGCATGCGGTCGGGGTGCAGGGCCTGCGCCAGGGCGCGGGTCCGCGCAATATTGCGCGGGCCGGGCGTGGCCTCGGCATAGGTCATGACGAAAAACCGCTTTTCGCGAATGGCATCGACGCCGGCCAGCTCGGGCTTGGCCAGCAGGAAGTCGATCTTGCCCTGGGCATGGGGCTGGCCGTAGTCGATGATGACGATCCACTGCGGGTTGCGCTGCACCACGTCCTCCCAGTTGCCTGCAGGCCAGTTGCTGGGAATGTCGTCGAAGATGTTGCGCCCACCCGCTTCCTCGATCATGGCCTGCGGCATGCCGTAGCGGCCCACGGTCACGGGGATGTCCTGGCCGCTGTCGTAGACGAAGACCGAAGGCCGCTGCCGCACGCCCTGCATGCGCTCGCGCAGGTCCTTCAGGTCGCGCTCCAGCCCCTGCGCCAGTTGCTCGGCATGGGCGTCGATGCGGAAAATGCGGCCCAGGTTGCGCAGGTCGGTCAGGCCGTCTTCCAGCGCCACCTGGCTGCGCGGCCCCACGCGGATGCAGGATTCGGACAGCACATACGAGGCAATGCCGTGGCGCTGCAGCACCTCGGGCGTGACCTGGCCCTGGCGAAAACCGTAGCTCCAGCCTCCGAAGACGAAATCTGCCGAGGCGCCCAGGATGGCCTCCAGGTTCATCTCGCGCTCCGCCAGCCGCGGCACGCGGGCCAGCTGGGCCTGGAAGGCCGGGTCGATCTGCTTGGCCTGCGTGATACCGCTGTAGCCCACCAGCCGGTCGCCCAGGCCCAGGAAGAGAAACATCTCGGTGATGTTCACGTCATGGGTCACGGCGCGCAGCGGTGCGTTGGCGTAGGTCACGGGGCTGCCGCAGACATTGACGGTCACGGCCGCCTGCGGTGCGGCAGCCGGTGCCGGCAGTTCACTGGTGGTGCCGGAATCGCTGCGCGAGCAGCCGGCCAGCAGCAGGGTGGCCGCCAGGGCGCCAGCGCACAGGCCGTGGAGGCTTTTGGAGCGCGCCATGGCCATCAGAACCGGATATGGGCCGCGATCTCGAAGCGGCGGCCTTGCCCGACCAGGAACTGGCTGCCGTAGCTCGATCCCACATAGACCCTGTCGGCCAGGTTGCGGCCGATCAGGCTCAGGGTGGTGCGCGGGTCCACCTGCCAGCTCAGCGCGGCGTCGGCCACGGTGTAGGCGGGCAGGTTCACGGTATTGGCGTTGTTGCCAAAGCGGTCACCCACGTAGCGCAGGCCCAGCGAGGCTTGCCAGGCGCCCACGCGGTAGTGGCCCCAGAGGTTGGCCGTGGTCTTGGCCACGTTCTGCGGACGGTTGCCTGCGCGGTTGCCGCCAGCCTCGATGAGCTTGTCGAACTGGGCGTCCACGTACGACAGATTGCCCTCCAGGCGCAGCGCGGGCGTGGCCTGGAAGGCGGCAGTGGCTTCCGCCCCGCGCGAGGACTGGCTGCCGCCCTGGATGGAGATGGCCGGCCGGTCCGGGTCGCGCGTGATGATGTCGTCCTTCTTGATGTCGAACACGGCCAGCGTCCATTCGCCGCGCCCGCCAGCCACCTGCTGCTTGATGCCGATCTCGGCCTGGCGGCCCTTGCTCAGCTTGTAGGCCGTGTTGGCCAGGTTCAGCGACACCAGGCTGTTGACGGGATCGTGTCCCGAGCTGATCTGCCCATAGACATGGGTGTTGCGGGCCAGCTCATAGGTCAGGCCCAGGCGCCAGGAGGTGGCGGCCAGCGTCTTGTTGAAATCCGTGCCGCCCACCAGCGAGTGGCTGGCAAAGTCGTAGACATCGCGGCGCAGGCCGGCCATGGCCAGCCAGCGGTTGCTGATGCGCCAGGCATCTTCCAGGTACAGGGCATGCTGGGTCACGCCGGTTTCTGTCTTGGCGGCGGTGAGATCGGGGCTGGCCCAGCTGCCATGCACGGGATCCCAGGCCGAGACCGTGGACGAGCCGCCATAGGGCGAATTGTTGGACAGCCGCAGGTTGATGCGCGCGGCCTCCCAGCCCATGGCGATCTTGTGCGAGCCCCGGTCCACGTTCAGGCCCAGGCGGTTGCCGGTCTGCTCCAGGTCGTGCAGGATTTCCAGGTAGTCGGAGCGGCCCACGGTCCAGGTGGCGGGGTTGAGCGCGTAGGCCTCGATGTTGCGCCAGTGGCGGTCGGACTTCACGTGATACAGCTCGTTGCGCACCGTCAGCCAGTCATTGGCCTTCCATTGCACCTTGGCGCGCAGGCGCTCGTCGGCATAGCGCAGCACGCTGTCTTCGGCGTTGTAGTTGCGGTCGCGCAGCGACTCCACCACCTTGCCGTCCAGGCCCGGCGTGCCCCAGTAGCGGCTGGGCTTTTGCACGCTGCGGTCGGCAATCAGGTCGATCTGCAGGTCGCTCGTGGGCTCCAAGCGCAGCGTGCTCATGAACTTGCCGTTGCGCGACTGGTCCAGATCGCGCTCGCCTGCGCTTCGGGCGGTGTAGCTGTCGATGCGGTAGCTGGCATAGGCGCCCAGGGCGCCGGTCACGCCCAGGCCCAGGCGCAGCGTGTCGTCCGTGCCCGCGCCCATCAGCACCTCGGCCGAGCTCGTGCGGCTGGGCTGCTTGCGGATGGCGTTGACCGTGGCGCCCATGGTGCCGCTGCCGTACATCAGCGAGGCCGGGCCGCGCAGCACGTCGATGCGCTCGTAGCCCCAGCTGTCACCCGGATAGGCCGTGGTGCCGGCGGCCACGCCCAGCACCATGCCGTCTTCGGCCACGCCCACGGAGTTCACGCCCGCAAAGCCGCGGCTGCTGAAGGACAGGCCGCCATTGCCCGGCGTGCTGCTGGAGGTCAGGCCCACGGTGCGCGTGACGGCGTCCACCAGGGCGTAGTCGCCGCGCTCCTGCATCTGCTCGGCAGAAACACCATCCACGCTGGCCGGCACTTCTTGGTTGGAGACGCCGGTATGGCTGGCAGAGCGCGCAGGCTGGGCCAGTTGCTGGCCGATGCGTTCGGCCTGCCCGGTGACCTGGACCTCGGGCAGGGCGGTTGATGGGGGCGTTGGCGTGGGCGTTTGGGTTTGAGCCTGCGCCGGCAGGCAGATGAAGGCACAGGCCAGGGCCAGCGGGCTCAGCCGCACGGAAAGGGACTGGGCAGCGCGAGCGCTGGAAACCCTGGAAAAGGAAGAATGCATTTCGAACATCGGTCTTCGACCGTCTGATGCGAAAGCAAGGCACTGCCACCTCTCCAGCCAGCGTGGGAGGAAAGGGCGCAGGACGTTGCCATCCGCACCCCGCAGACAGTCAAGAAAACGCCTGCACAGCAGGCGCGAAACGCAGCAGGCCGGTCTCCGGGCTCACAAGCGGCGCAAGGACATGCCTTGCGCCCAGCGCCCCGTCTTCCCAATCCACCCGCGAAAAGCTGCATGTTGCAGACCACGCCATGAACCAGTGACAGCCTGTCATCGCCCCCCGCAGGGTTGCGGAGACTGGCGGGACAGGCATGGAGCGCCTTGACTTGTTTACCGTTGCGGGGGCAGCCAAGGCCTGTGCCGGCAGCGCAAAAAGCATTTGCTGGCAGTCACCTTGTTCCCGTTTCATCCCCATGGCTGGCATGTGGACACCTGTTGCACGGATGCCTTTGCAGGCGCGGCATTATAGCTAGCGCTCTGTTTGCAGAGCCTTGGGCGCCTGGGGCACGTCGTGCAAAAGCAGCTCCAGACCCAGCCACTCGCCACGGTGAACGCGGCTGATGGCATGCCGCAGGTGCACACGGTAAAAGCCTGCCGCACCGCGCACCGGGCGCGGCCCCGTGGCGATGATGGCCGCATCCCCCAGGCCCAGCGGCAGCACCATGGGGCGCGATTGCATGCGCGGGCGCTGCTCGGTCATCACGAATTCGCCGCCCTCGAAATCCTGGCCCGGCCGGGACAGCAGCACCACCAGCTGCAGCGGAAAGACCTGCGCACCTTCGCCGTACGAGCGCAGCGGGGCATGGCCCGCTTGCGGCACGCGCAGCAGATGTGGCTGTGGCTGCGGCTGCGTTTGGCCTGCTTGCCGGCCCTGACGCATGAAATCCTCGAAGCAGCCTGGCAACCCAGGCTGCAAGCCCATGTGTTCGCGCCAGCGGTTGGCCAGGGCCAGCAGATGCCCATACAGCACCGGGCGCCATGCCTGCACGCAGGGCGGCAGGCCAGACGCGGCGGCCGCCTCGCGGGCCAAGGCGCGGCTTTCATCCGCAGTCAGCAGCTGCGGCAGCAGGGCATGGCCTTCGGCATCGAGCTCAGCGGCAATCCGCGCCCAATCCAGGCGGGCGAAGCGATCCTGGCTGTTGAGCCTGTCCATTTCAGACCGTCCAACCATTCAGCCCGCCTTGCGAAAAGTGAGATTGATGCGCCGCCCGCCCAGCAGCGGGTGAGGCTGGTCCTTGAGCGGCAATACGCCGTGGTGGCGCAGCCGATCCACGCCGCCCCAGACCACCACGTCGCCATGCTGCAGCGGCACCCTGGCCGTGCTGTCCGCGCGCGCCAGTCCTCCAAACAGAAACGTGGCCGGCATGCCCAGGGAGACCGAGACAATGGGCGCGCCCAGGTCGCGTTCGTCGCGGTCCTGGTGCAGGGAAAGCCGGGTGCCGGGCAGGTACTGGTTGATGAGGCAGGCATCGGGCACAAAGCCTTCGAACCCCGCCGCAGCGGCCGCCTCGCCCGCCAGCCGGACAAAAACGGCCGGCATGGCCGGCCAGGGCTGGCCGCTGAGTGGGTCGATGGCGCTGTAGCGGTAGCCGCGCCTGTCGCTGGTCCAGCCCAGCGCGCCGCAGTTGGTCATGGCCACCGACATGGTGAAGCCGCCCGGCGTGACCAGATGGCGCAGCGGCGCCCGCGCCGCAATGCCTTCGACCGCCTCCAGCAACTGCGCGGCATGGGGCAGGGCATGGCCGCGCAGCACCACGGACTGGGGGCCTATGGATTCGGCCCCGGTGGGCTGTTCATCGGCGAAAAGATCCAGCGTGCTCATACCGGCCATCCATCAAAGTGCGTCATGAAAGATCAGCCCCACGGTATGGCGATGGCCGCTGTGGATGCGGCTGACCCCATGGCGCATGGCCACGCGGCGGTAGCCGGTGCGCCGCCCGGGCACGGGCCGGTGGCGCACGGCCAGGACCAGCGCATCGCCCTGGTCCATTGCCATCACATCGGCCCGCTGCCGGTCGCCATCGGCCTGGGTGATGACGAACTCGCCACCCGTGAAGTCCCGCCCGGGCCGCGACAGCAGCAGCACCACCTGCAGCGGAAACACATGCTCTCCATAGACATCCTGGTGCAGGCAGTTGTAGTCGCCCGCACCGTATTGAAGGATGAGCGGCGTGGGCCGCAACTGGCCCTGCGCGTGGCAGCGCGCCAGGAAGTCCTGCAGCCGGTCCGGATAGCGCACCTCCAGCCCCATGCGCTGGTTCCAGACATTGGCCACCGGCGCCAGGCGCAGATACAGCTGCTCGCGCAGGCGCTGCAGCAGCGGTGGCAAGGGGTAGTCGAAATATTGATACTCGCCGCGCCCGAAACCGTGGCGTGCCATGACGATGCGGGAGCGAAAGCCGTCCCCCCTTGCGTAAAGAGCGGACAGGTCGCGGCACTGCTGCGCATCCAGCAGGCCGGGCAGGCGCGCGCAGCCTTGCTCATTGAGCTGGTGCTCCATCTGCGTCCAGTGGCAGGGCGGGGCGGATTCGCAAGCTTCGTTGTCGAAAAGACCGAGGTTGTGCATGGCGGGCTGGGTTGGCGGTATGGGCGCGGTTGGCAATATGGGCGCTGTGGGCAATTGCCGCAGTCTAGGGCGCCGCCGCAGCGCCTGCATCCCGCTTCTTGCAGTGGACAGAATGTCAACCGGTGGGAGCGCCTGCCAGCCGCGTGCTGGACAGGCTTGGGAGGGTCGGCTGGCGGCTGCAATTGAACAATCGCGGCATTCCTGCAAACGCCTCAGGCCCGCCATGTCCAGCAACGTCCATCACCTCTATCTTTTCTTCGATACGCCCCTGCAGCTGCGCCGCGTGCAGCTGATCTGCCAGTACCTGGCCCGGCAGTCCTGGGAGCAGGCCGAGCGCTGGATCCATGAGCTGGACCCCGCCCTGGACCGGTCCGCGCTGTGGGATGACGACTGGGCCAATGCCAGCGCCCTGGGCCATCCCCAGCACCTGGAGCTGGGCTTTGACACCCGCACCACGGCCGGCATGCCCTGGCGATTGCTGGAGACGCTGTTCCAGCACGGGCTGCAGGCGGCGGTGCTGCATGTCTTCTACGACCAGGTGGGCGAGAGCGAGCGCTACCACTTCGATGCCGGCCAATGGGTCAGCCACCACGCCTGGCTGTCCCGTTACCCGGAGCGCCAGGTGCTGGTCGATACGAATGGCGAGGTCTATCCGCAGCCCGGCCAGGAAGAGGGCGCCGACGGCACCGCCCTCACCAATCCGGCCCAGCCCATGACCATCACCCGGCTGCGCGAGCGGGACCAGGAGCGTGACCGCCAGGCCCAGGAATCCGTGCAGGCCCTGCTGGACACCATGGCCAGCCTGCGCAAAAGCGGCGTGTCGCCCGTGCAGGGCATCGTGGGGCTGTTCATGCTGCGGGCCGGCTTTCGCGGGCTGTGCGAGGCCGTGGCCTTCACCGTCATTGCGGCCCTGGCCTTCAGAGGCAAGGGACTGTGGCTCTGGCTGGCTTTGGGATTGGTGCTGGCGGTGGTGCTGCCTCTGTACCGCATGGCCGGCGCGCGACGGGAGTTTGCGGGGCAGGGTGGCGGCGATGCCGCATCCTGAGACAATCCGCGCTTGGCAAAATGAAACAAATTGCACAAGACCAGCTGAATCCCAGGAGAGGGTGAACAAGATGAGGATACGGACCATGGCCCCGGCAGGATGGATCTGCGCCAGCAGGCGCTGTTTTCCTGAGCGGAGCCGTCGCTGATGCAGCCCACCGCCATTGAACAGGGTGCTGCCGTGGCACCAGGCGTTCACGAGGATTTCGGCCATTTGCTGGGCCTGTACATGCGCCGCATCCGCGCCAGCGCCTCGGGCGTGGCCACCGAGATCGGGCTGAGCCGGGAAGCCGTCAACAACTGGAGGAATGGGGTTTCCCTGCCCAATCCACGCTCGCGCGACCGGCTGGCCGCCTGCGCCCAGTACCTGCGCCTGACGGAGGCGGAGACCAATCGCCTGTTCTCCGCCGCTGGCTTTGCCACGGAGTTTCCGCTGCAGGCCGCCGCCGCTGGCGCCCAGCCTTTTGCAGGCTTCATGGACCGGCTTTTCGCCCAGCTGGCCCAGGCCCGGCCCTATGCCATCACCATGCTGCTGTCGCCCGCGCACTGGGGGCAGCCTCCGTTTCGCCAGGAACTGCTGCTGCGCGCCCGCGCCCAGTATGGCGCCGAGGCGGTGTTGCACATCCAGCCGCCCTACAGCGTGAGCACGGCTGCGGCCGACTATTTTGCGGCCCTGGGCCGGCAATGCGGGCTGGGCGAAGTGGGCTCGGACTACGAATTCGAGGCCCTGCTGGAAAAGCGCCTGCTGGCCGGCGGCCGGCTGTTCTGCCTGGTCAGCCGCTTCGAGCAGGGCACGGCGCAGCTGCGCGAGACACTGGCCGGCATTCTGCGCAGCCTCAGCGAAATGCACAGCGGCCGCCTGCACTTGCTGCTGTGCGGCAGCGAGGCCCTGGCCGACCTCAAGTACCGCAGCGGTGACCTGTCGCTGCTCAACATCGGCCAGGTGGCCCACTGGCCCGATCCCACGCTGGAAGACCTGGCCCTGATGGCGCGCCAGCGCTGGCCCGGCACGGCCTGGCCGGCCGAGGTCATCGAGGCATTGCAGGCGCTGACGGGCGGGCATCCCGCGCTTTTCGAGGAAGCGCTGCAATGGCTGGTGGAGCAGGGCGTGGGCGTCGCTTCCGTGCACTCGCCCCTGCTGCGCGCCCATCTGGTGGCCAGCGCGCGCCTGTGGCAGACCTTGCTGCCCCTGGCGCAGGAACCTGCCACTCGCGAGCAACTGCGCGGGCTGGTGGATGCGGCATCGCTGGGCCGTGCACGCCCCTATCTGCAGGATGCCGTGCTGCGGCGCCTGTTCTGGGGCAATCTGCTGCAGGTGCGCGGAGCAGGTGAGGGCGCCCATCTGCACTGGCGCTGCGACATCGCCCGCGAAGCCGCCGTGGCGGTGCTGCAGGCATGAGCGGCCTGGGCCGGCTTGTGCAACTGCCCAGATCCTGGTGGCGCGCCGCGCTGCTCGCCTTGGTCACGCTGTTCGTCGGCACGGCCATCCTGCTGCCCCGCTACAACCCCGTCACCCGCAGCAGCCTGCAGGGCGCGGAAAGCTCGGGCCGGGTCTGGAACGAAATCATCCTGTGGCGCCTGGCCCTGATGGACTATGTGCGCCAGCATGAAAGCTGGCCGCAGGACCTGGCCAGCTTGGCGCCGGACATTGCCGAACCGCGCGTGCGCATGAGCTCGCCCAGGCCCTTCGTGCTGCAGGCGGACGTGGTGCGCGACAGCCAGATGGGCGTGCTCGCCGGAACCCAGGTCCTGCTGCAACTGGACAGGCAACGCTGGGACTGGAGCTGCCAGGGCGGCCTGCCTCCGACTCCGCCGCGCTACCTGCCGCTGAACTGCAGCCCCTCGCCGGGCCAGCCCGAGCATGAACCCTTTGGATGGCTGCGCAGCGTCATCTGGACCAGCGCACTGGTCTTTGGCTGCCTGGCCCTGCTGTGGCTGGTGCGCCATCCGCTGATAGGCCCGGCACAGCTCAAGCCCGAGCGCCTGCGCCGCAAGCCCTACCAGCATCTGCCCCAGCTGGACCGGCTGCTGCGGCTCACAGGCCGCCGTTCCGCCGTCCTGCGCGCTGCAGGCATACGCCTGCCGGACTGGCAGCGCGCCCTGCGCCTTGCCGGCGCAAGCCCAGGCGCCCGCGTGCGGGCCCTGGCCGAACGCCTGTCCGCCGTCTGCAAACCGGCGCAAGGCGAATGGCCCGTGCCCGGCGACATGTTCGAGTGGACGCTGCCACCCGAGCTGCCCATCGCCCTGGGCCGCTGCCTGGTCTATGCGCCCCCAGCGGAGCTGGAAGAGGGCGAACTCGTGCGCCAGCTGCGCCTGCTGCAAACCGGCGGCGATGTGGTGCTCATCGTGAGCCCGCACCATCCCCAGTCGCCCATGCCGTTGCTGCAGCGCCATGCCCAGGACCGCGCCAACCTGCACGTGCTGCTGGACAGCCCGGGGCAGACCGAATGGCTGCTGGGCGGCGCTCCAGACCAAGTGCTGCTGCGGCTGCTGGCCACGCAGTTGCAGGTCACGCGCATATCGCCCTACCAGACGCGCGGCGGCGTGACGCGCGAGGACGTTTTCTTTGGCCGCGAGCGCCTGCTGGCCCGCGTGCTCAACCGCGAACCGGCCAACTACCTGGTCGTGGGAGGACGCCAGCTCGGCAAAAGCAGCCTGCTCAAGGCCGTGCAGCGGCGGCTGCAGGAGCATCCGGCCATCGCCTGCCACTACATCTCGCTGCGCGACCACCGCCTCACGCCGCGTCTGGCCACGCAGTTCGGCCTTCCCGTGGAAACACCGCTGGAGGCTATCATTGAACACCTGCAAAAGCAGTCGCAGGGCAGGCGGCTGTACCTGCTGATCGACGAGGCCGACCTGTTCTTCCGCGACGAAGCCCGCAATGGCTACCCCCAGCTCAGCGCCTTGCGCGCGCTGAGCGAGGAGGGCCGTTGCTGGTTCATGCTGGCGGGATTCTGGGATCTGTACGCGGCAGCGCTGCTCGACTACCAGTCGCCGCTGCGCAACTTCGGCGAAATCCTGGCCATTGGGGGATTGGAGCCAGCGGCATGCCAAGCCCTGGCCACCGAACCGCTGCGCAGGCTGCGCCTGGGCTTTGCCAACGACGCTCTGGCCGAGCGGCTGATAGAGGCCAGCGGCAGGCGCGCCAACCTGGTCGCCATCCTCTGCCAGGAATGCCTGGAAGCCCTGGGACCCGACGAACGCGTCATCGAAGAACGCCACCTGCGCCAGGCCATGGCATCCCAGCCTGTGCAGGACGCGCTGGTGGGATGGGGCCGCCTGAGCACCGACGAACAGGCCTGCCGCCTGGACCGCATCGCCGTCTATCACACGGCCCAGCAAGGACAGACCAGCCTGACCGCACTCGACGCCCTGGTCCAGTCCCACGGCGCCACCGGCCAGGCCCAGGCCTTGCGCCGGTCCCTGGCGCGCCTGCAACTGGCCTACGTCCTGCGCCGCGATGAAACCCACGGCGTGCACGATGCAAGCTACGTCTTCACCATCCCGCTGCTGCAGCGCCAGTTCGAGCCACAGGAAACCGCGCTTTTGCTGAAGCAGGAGCTTGAAGGCGTGGAAACCGTCCTGAACAGCTGAAAACGAAGCAGGCAAGGCACTGGAGGAGTGCCTTGCCTTGGTTTTCAGGCCTTTATCTGCGTTTGTTATTTAACATAATATACATCGTGTCTAGTAGACTTTTGCCAAAAAAAGTGAGCTTTGAAGCGGCTCACAGTCGTAGCGGTCACTAACTTAATGCTTTTGAGAGTTACTCTCCACCTCGTTGACGCACGATTCGGACTCTATGGGCTGCGCTCCAAACTGTCAACCGTTTGAACTTTTACCCGAGCGCTGGATGGCTGCTCAGGCGCCTCCAGCGCTACGCTTTTAGAGTCCGCGGCTGAGTTGTTCGCCTCACACATCTCCGTGTACTCACGCACGGCCGCAGGACACACAAAAATCATCCCGCGCTTCGGCGACCGCAACGGCAACATGATCACCTGGTGAGGATGGCGCAAGGCATCCCAGACATGTCTGGCCTTGACCAGCCCGCCGGCATAGGCCAAGAAGACGTTCCACCGATACAGCGCCCGGTGCTGCCAAGGTCTAGACCTCCACAGAGCAAGGCGCTGGTCCGCATCCAGATCCACCTTCGGTTCTTGGTTTTTAAAAAAAGCGCTGAATGTCATAAGTTGTTGATTGATATTGTCTTTTCGAAATTCCTGCAGAGTCGATGCTCAACTACGTGCGTCCTGGGCAGAACCGACTGAACCCAGCGCCCCTGACTCGTAAGGCACCACTATTCAAGCAATCCACAAATAGGGGCTTGATAGCTGGTAACGATCTGTCCAGGGTTAGCGCCCTTACTGTCGTCGGCCACAGGCCTAGTCAGGTTCAAATCGTAACTGTGAGCAGGTAAACTCCTAATTGTTTCTCCAACCTTAACTGGTCCAATTCGGTTATTCATGACGTTTACATTGCTGTTAAAGATGTACTGAAATTCGTACCCAGATCCATACCAGAGACCATCACCACCGTGGTGAACCATAAAAGCGGGGAATCCAGAACGCCCCAGCGAGCCGCCGCCACCACCATAAACAATTAAGAAATTCGAATACCAATTAAGTAAATTGTTCGTCGTACCATTAATTATTGCCGTTGGATTTGGATAATTCCGATGGTACGTTCTCAAAAAATACTTAGCCATCGAACCTGGACGATTTTCAGTAGCAGGCAGTCGATATACTTGAGGTTCTACGAGTTTGAACGTACTCACATAATCACCGGATACACTTCCAGTGTTTTTATATACGCCACCATTATCAAAACCCTGACTTAAACTACTACCATCTGGAAATGTAGAAACGCCCCCTTGTGATCCACTGCCCGAAGTACCTGCTGTGCCGCCTTCTACAGTTCCCCCCTGCCCTGGCGTACCCGAGCCACCTCTGCCAGCAGCAGGTTTGCTCTCGGAGAAGTCAATGCTCCGACTAGGGTGTGAGCCACCGGCACCGCCCCCCCTCCACCCAGCCCCGCCGCCACCTCCTACAGTGGCCTGACCGCCCATTGAATCTGCAAAGGCCATGCCTCCCCCTCCACCCCCACCCGACACAAATCGAATTCTGTCATTTGCTTTTAACGTAATACGCCCTCTGACCTCGCGTGCACCTTCACCTCCATCGCCACCTGGTGCAACCACTACAACAGCACCATTTAAAAGAATGGCCGACGATCCACCGCCGCCTCCTGCTAGCCCACCTCCACCATCACCCCCAGCAATCGTGTATTGAAGCTGTATCGGCTTTGTATACTCGTACAATTTCTCTGGGTTAACAGTTACGGTTTGATCACCCAAACTTGGACTAAATGTACAGCGCTGCAATGTCGAAGAGTCCTCACCACCTTCACCACTACCTGTCGCTCCATTTTTAATTGGAGGGTAATAAACATAGCCAGCCAATGAACCAGGAGTCACAAATATTTTTTCAGCAAATGAATTATTCGGCAAAATAAATGCAATTATAATTGGAATGCACAATACAGCCCTGCGAAATGGTATATAATGGCTGAATGGCTGAATGGCTGAATGGCTGAATGGCTGAATGGCTGAATGGCTGAATGGCTGAATGGCTGAATGGCTGAATGGCTGAATGGCTGAATGGCTGAATGGCTGAATGGCTGAATGGAAAATTGCATGTTTTCTCCTTCGAAGATAGCGGGTTGAAAATTCTCTAAACCATCTTGAGCGCAGAATTGCTCGGTGGAACTGGCTGAACCCATCGTCCTGGCTCCACCAGGACCACGCACGAGAGCCGGCCTTTGACATCACCACGCGAGTAAATCTCGAACGCGACGATGTTGGTGCGATTGGCTGCAGGCAAGTGCCAGCCGCACTTGATGACCTCCCGCTGCACCTTCGTGGCCAGCTCGGTCGGGCTTTCTGCCAGGTCGGCATGCTCCTGTGCGAATTTTTTGAAGATCAGCGGCGACACCAAGGCCATGCCTTGCTCGACAAAATGCACAGCTGCCCCCGTTTCGTTGAACTTGATCTCACGATCGACCAAGCCCTGCTGTACCCATCGCATGAAGTCCATTGCCAGCTCGCTGGGCTCGTGTGCTGGCCTTTCCTGCCCTTCGATCCTGGGCAGCTGCTGCAAGAGCAACACAGGCTGGGGCTCGTCTGCACGGTGGGCCTGTGGCTCGGGCTTGGCCCGCACCACGACCGTGGGCAAGTCATCGAGCTCGTCGCTCAGGCTCCGAAATTCCGAAGCAACACTCGCGGCGCGCCGAGTGGGCGGCACAGGCGGTGGGGGCGTCTCGCTGGGCGCAGGCACTGCTGCAGTTTCAGATGAAAGGATCTGGGCGGTGGGTGGTACTGGAGGCTCTGGCGTAGCCTGGGCCGCGTCCAGGCCTGCGGCAGTTTCAGATGATTGCTCGCGCACCGCCCCGCCCTGCTCCCTCGCCCGCGCCGGCTTCGGCGGCCGCGGGCCTTTCTGTGGTCGCATCGCTGCTGCAGTTTCAGCTTCGTCGAGGAAGTCACTCTGGTCGAGTAGGTAGGCTGCCTCGCCTGGATCAAAATCGATTGAAGATCCCGCCGCCGGCGGCGGCGCTGGTACTGCCGCATTTTCAGGTTGCCGAGCTGGACCAGGTACTGGTTCTGCCTTGGTTGCTGGGCCAGCTTCTGCTGGAGCCGTTGCAGGGGGCCGTCCGGGTGCAGGCGTTTCGCGGGGGCTCACTGGCGTTGCATCATTCTTTCGTGCCTGATGTGCTGTGCCAGCTTCGGATTTCACCGCAGGTGACTTTGCCGCAACAGATGGTGCTCTGAACGCAGGTTCACGCATGACTGCCGCAAGCTTCAATTCCTGCTTGCTGGGAGCCTTGGGCGCAACTGCAGCTGCAGGCGCGCGAGCAGTGGCTGGTAGTGCTGCAGCTTCGGGTGCATGTCCTGCCGCATCCTCCTTACCACCAGAACCTGCCGCAGGAATCTGCAGCTGCACGGCCTGCGCCGAGGCCCCACCCTCCCCCGTCTCATCCTTGCGTTTTTGCCGCAGCACCAATCTGCCTTGCATCGGCGCCGGATACTTGCTCTCGTGCGAAAAGACCTTGGCCAAGGGAAATCGCAGCATGGCCAGGTCGTGCTCATAACCTCCTCGATCTGCCGCAGCTTCGGAGGCCTCTCCCTGCACGGTCACATGCCAGATAGCCTGCCCGGTGGCAGGGTTCAGGTCGATGACGCCATAGTCCTGCCAGGTGTCGAATAGCCGATCGTTCTTCGAGTCCCCTGGTACAGCCTCATCGGGCTCATTGCGCTTGATCCATTCGCGCACCGAATCCGCCAAGCGCTTGGCCACGAACCAGATGGCTCCCTCAAACACCCAGGCCGCGCCACCTGAGCGGTTCAGCGGCAGTTCGGTGCCGGCCTGCAGCATGCTGGTGATGGCCTGCATCAGCAAGTCGATCAACGGCTTGGACTTCGAGGTCGGGAAGCGGCCTTTGTGACCCGACAGCAGAGCGCGCTGCGTCGAGGCCTGGTCGGCTCGGCGCACCAGCTGGGCCACCAAGCTGTCGCGGTCCTGGCCGCTGAGATACTGCTCCAGGGCGTCCATGGCTGCAGGCGTCTGGGCCAGGAACACGAGTGCCGACTCTGGCGCAATGCGCGACAGCAGCAGCTGCGCCAGTTTGCCGTGGGCGCTGTAGTCGCGCTGGCTCTTGGGCGTGAAATCGACCAGGTACTCGGCGGCAGCACGCCGGGCCGTGATCTGGACCAAGCTGCCGCCTGCAGGTGTCCAGCGAATCGAATCGGCCATGCCATCACAACGCCACTGGATCCGCAGATCGGTCATGGGCTTGGCGATGTCGTGCAGCAGCGCGGCGAAGAACACCACGTAGCTCCACTGGTCACGTTGCGCATCGATCTCCTCGATCTGGGAGCCGCCCGGCAACAGCATGGCGTTGCGCCAGGTCAAGGCTGCCAGAACCATCTCGATGGTGTGAGAGAGCAGCCCGCCGGCGTGGGCATGGTGGTGCGCCTCTGACGCGGGCATCAATTGCACGAACGCTGCATACCGATGGATGGCCGGCAGCAGATCTCGCTCCCAGACTTCACGGCTCTGGTGCGACTGGCGCCACATGGCATCCACAGCCTTTTCTGCGCGCACAACAGCAAGAAGCTGGTCCGAGGTCAGCACCCTAAGCCAGCCTGGTTCGGTGCCCGCTACAGTCGGCACCTGGGCGGAGGCTGGCGCGGGGACTTCGACGGGCCCTTGCTTGTCCTCTGCATGATGCAGCAAACTGCTGCGTCTAGGCCAGGTCAACATAGCCAAGAGTTGTGCAGCAAAGCCCTTCATCTTGCCCTCGAACATGGTTCGCAGTTGCGCTTCTTCGGGGATGGACGGACTTGTAAGCCCTGAGATGTAGATAAAGACCCTTGCGGCTTGAAATGCCCCTCGGGGCACGAAGTACGCAGTTGGAGACGTTCGATTGCCATGGGCCAGCACCATACGGACGACGCTAGCCCAAGTCATGCTTAAAACGTTCGGCAAACACCGCAGCTTTTACGCTTGACTTTTCGCATTTTTTAATGTTAGAGAAAGCTGTTAGCCTCTAGGCCGTGCGGTCCGATTGCATGACGTGCTGCATGTTGAGCGAGTATTGCTTTCTGGCTAGCTGGCGACTGAAGTTAATTGCCAGCTCTTTTATACTTTGATTGAGGAGTAGAGATGGAGTCAACGGATTTGCAGGCGATGATTCAAGGGGCCGATTTTACTGGGCCGATTGCAACTCAGGCAGTTCAGGTTGCAGCGACTCTTGCTCCAAAAGCGGCTGAAGGCTTGTTCAAAGTTTTGAGCCACTGGTTTGCACTCAAAATTGATGCACATGTCGCGAGAGCAGAACGCGCTCCTGCATTGGAACGTGCAACCACGGCATCACAAGTCGCACTGCTTATGGCTGCTTCCAAAAATGTTGCAGATAGGCTTGCCACCCCAAGTTCTGAGACTATCGATGAAGCAACACAAATATACACAGCCAGAGCACTTGGTAAAGATTTAAATCTACTCAATGTCACTTCAAATGCAGTTTCTGAGCTAAGCAGGGTTGCAAATCAAGCCGCTGTTACTCCTGAGCCAGAGAGCACAATAACACTTGACTGGCTAAATTCATTCGCATCTGAAGCCGAGAAAATGAGCAGTGAATATATGCAGGAACTTTTTGGAAAAATTCTTGCTGGCGAAATATGCAAACCTCGAAGTTTTTCAATAAAGACTTTAAGGACAGTTTCCGAAATGGATCAAGAATCGGCAGAATTTTTTGCACGTTGCTGTAGCACAGTCATTAAAGTTATAGGCCGAACCAATAATGTAGAATCGACATTTTTTATTGATTTGGATAATGATAAATCCCCCCAGCCCTTAAGGTACAATGATTTGGTTGAAACTGGTTTGTTCAGAATATTGCCCGATGGAACAGATTTGTGGAAATATATTCATCGAATTCGCGATTTAGATGAATCAGCAAGAATCGAAGAAGATGATTTTGAGATTTCATTTCAAAATCAACGCTGGGGGATTAAGGTTAAATTGGAAGCTCCCAAAAATAATATTTTCTACACAGATGACGCCCCCTCGTTGATGGGATTGACTTTAACAAAAACTGGTCTTGAATTATTGCCAATTATTAGTATTGACGAGAATCCAGAGACTTTGGAAAAATTTCGCACTGCCTTGGCAAAAAATCATGCCACTCTTATAGAGCGCTGACTGCAACTTGTTCAATTTGGAATCATTAGGTTCTTGGTCGGCTGTGTTTCTATATCTGGAAACAGCTACTCTATGACGCTTGACTTTTCGTATTCTAATTAATCTGTGGCGGCTAAACATGCAGGCAATGCCAATATCCTTGGATAAGGAAATTTATGCCATTAACAGCTTACTCAAAATTCTCGGAAATAGAGTGTGACGTCGAGCAGGTGCTTAGGCGCCTCTCGGCCCAGTTTGGTGAACAGGTCACTAGTATTGATAAGGTGCCTGATCACTGGCGAGAGTTCATGCGTCAAGATCTTCAGTGCCCTAGTTGCTTCGTGACGGGGGCTGAAATAGTTAGAGAGGCAGTGTCGAGTAAAAGCAAGAAGCCCCTTCGCCAAGCTTTTTTCCGCTTCAGCAATCCAAGACACAGAGAGTACTGTGATTTTGATAGTTCGGATTTTTCCAATTCTGAACCGGAAAATCTGATATTGTTCAATGATTCGAAGACGAAGGTGACAAGAGCTATTCGTGAACTTGTGTGTACCGGGATTGGGTTGGGAATTTTCAGTCAGCGGTCAATCCGAGATATGAGAGAGTGGTTCTTCAGAAAAAAAGTCCAGTCTATGTTCCTCGTCTCTTTGGATGCCCGCTTCCCATATTGGATAAATGATCTCAATTATGAAGCATACAAAGCTAAGCAAGGTCTGCCCCAAGGCGTGCCGCTCACTGCTGAAATCGCTGCATTACATGGTTTTTCATTAAGAGCAGAAGTAGCGCGTCAACAAATTCTCCGTCACCCTAGCTACCAGGAATTCATGCATGAATTCGATAAGCGGCGATTTAATTTTTTTGGCGTTATAGAGCAAATAGCCTCGATATGTCGTCGATACCAAGGTCGTTCAGCATTCGACCCATCTTCGCTGGAAGCAGAGTACAATAAGACCTGTGAATTATCAGAATTCATAGCGAATAATTACACTCCATTGAAGGACTCAAAGCCAAAAGGGAATTTTGTGAGTAGTGCGCTTGCTTTCTCTGCCCTTTTGTTGTTCGTTCGTGATTGGGAAGTTGAACTCGCCTTGAAAGATTTCTCCATAATTGCTGCCAGGGCTGGATCGTCTGATACTGACCTCGGTAACGTGATGGGCCTCAATCCATTTCATAACTATGCCGCTTGGAAAGCACTTAAGCAGGTTCAAGAATTTAAAATCATAGTACCTGATTACACGGACCTGAAAGCAGAACGGGAAACTATTGATGCTGAAATCAGAGCTATGTTTGGACTTTAGTTTTTTCAAAACAAACTGTTCGTGAAAGAGCCTTACATTTAAGCAAGTTTGTTATCTCGGCTTCCGTTGAAGTAAACTTGCGCATTTCCTCACCCTGCAGGGCATGCCTGCGGCAGGAGTCCAGACGGACAGCTCTTCCTCTGCCTGACCAAGAGCCACAAACTGCAGAAAGGTGTGTTCAATGGGGTCCCAGCGAATGCGCGGCCGCAATCCGTCCATGCTCCAGTCGCAGCACACTTGCACGAAGGGCTGGGCCACGATGGTGTGGACGATGCTGTGCCAGGTCACATCTGCAAGGCCTTTCTGTTTGCCGGCGCCTCTCGGCTGATCAGCTACATGCCGCAGGAGAATCTGGCGCACACACAGCACCGGATCGCAGTCCTCTTCCAAATGGCGCTCCAGCCCTTCAAACCTGCCCAGCCAGCTCAGCAGCCGCGCCGTCCAGCTTTCCAAACCAAGCTGCTGCAGGGACTCTATGACGGTGAAGATCGCACAGCCATGGTCCAGCGGATCACGCCCTAAGAACGGGTGCTCCTGGGAAGGGCGAACTGGCATGTGCTGGCTGCGAAACGACGGTGTATCCATGGCCGCGCACGGTACAGGGATGCGTCGATGCGGTCAGCCGTAAATCGAGCACTTCGCACCGCACGATTTACGCTTGAAATCCCGATTCGTTTATGTTAGGGCGTGTAACGCCGGCTCAGTTGTGACATGGATTTTCTGCGTCATGACGCCGGCCGTTTGTGGATTGCTACCCCGCCCCGGGGGCAGCAATCCGGCCCGTAGCCCGTCAAAGCCCTCTACCAGTACCCGTAAATCCTTTGCGGCTGCTCCTCAATTTTGAGGAGCAGCCGCGCCCTTTGAGTAGGGCCTGTAAGCCGGTAAGAGCCGTTTTTCCCGTAGCAAGCAGCCCTCTGCTTGCAGGCTGCTAAGCCATTTCAACACCTGCCTTTTTTTTACTTGTATGTCAAGCGTAAAACGTTCGGTATGCACCGCACGTTTTACGCTTGAGAGCAAATGCTCCAAATCCGAATATGCCGACCGGCGGACGCGAATGTGTCCTTTCCCCGGGCTGCATGTCTTCTCCTCCTCTTCGTCATGCGGCCCGGGATTTTTCTTCTGGAGTTTCTCCCGCATGTCCCGGCACTCGCACCGATATCTCATCGCTGGCATGGCATGGCTGGCGGCCGGCGTTTGCCACGCCAACACGCCCCTGGTGGATGGCAATAAGCGCCTACAACTCGGTCGCTACACGACCGCTGAAGCGCAGCCTCAACTGGGGCTGAGCGAACCTTTGGCGCTCGTTGCGCAAATCACCTTTCCCCGCGAACAAGTCACGACGATTGGCGAGGCCATCGACTACACCCTGCTGCGCACCGGCTACGCCTTGACCGACTTGACGGCGCTGTCTCCCGAAGCCCGCCGCTTTCTCGGGCTTCCATTGCCTGAAGCACATCGCACCCTCGGTCCCTACTCCGTCCAGGACATGCTGGCTGTGCTGGTGGGCAAGGCCTGGACGTGGCAAACAGACCATGTGACGCGCCGCGTGTGGTTCGTCCTGGGCAATGCCGGCAGCGCACAGCCGCCGCGCCGGCTCCAGCCCATCGTGTCTCCTTCCAAATCGGGCAAAGACCAATGAGCGGGCCGTCATTTCATACGTCCGGCCATCCCGTTGTGCCAGGCATGGATTTCACCCCCCACATCGGCGGGCTGGAGTGGATGCAGGACATGGAAACGCGGCAGGACCAAGTCCCCTCAGAGCATGATCAACCCGGCAAAGCCGCAGGCACAGATCCTTCAGCTGCTGCCACATCGGCCCAAGCGTATGCACCTGCTTTCGAAAGATTTTCAGCGCATCAGGCGACCGCACAGGCTCCAGCCAAGACGGGCAAAACAGCCCTTCTAAATTCTTCCACGGGAAGGCGCAGTTTGATGGCTGTGTCCCTGGCAGGGATCGCGCTGCTGGGCTATCTCCAGTACGGCCCATCCATCCGCCAGGTTCCCGACCTTCTTGGGACAAATCTGCCGACCATGGGCACGATCGAGCCCAGCGGCCCGGACGAGCTCCGGGCACCGATTGATCCACGGCTCGGGGGCTTGGATCAGCTGGGCATTTCGGAGTTGGGCACTTCTGCCAAACCTGCACAGCCTTCTTTGGCCCAGCCACAAGAGATCCAGGCCGAGCTCGAAGCCAATGTTCTCGTGGCCGCCCCTGTGCAAGCTCCAGCCGCTTCCTCTACTGCCGCTGATCCGGAACTGGCAGCGCGCATGCAGCGCATGGAAGCGATGATGATCGAGCTCAGCCAGCAGCTGGCGCACATGCGAGAGGAGGATGTCAAAGCGCGAGCCGCCGCACCGGCCGTTGTCCAGGCTGCGCCCGCGACTGCAGCTGCAGTCGCTCCGGCTCACTCCTCAGCGCCTGCGCCCGCTCCGACCGCTCCCGAGCCCAGTGCTGCCAGGCCCCCTGCAGCAACACCGCGCGTGTTGGTCAAGGCCCAGCCAGTCAGGGCCGCTACTTCGCGGCCTGCAGTCAATAAGAAAGCCACCACCTCCAAAGCAGTGCCCGCCGAAAAACCAGCGGCGCCTGCGCTCTCCGGCCAGCTGATCGCCGTCGATATGTGGAACGGCGAGCCCTCGGTCGTGGTGGCCTCGGGCATCCCTGGTGACCGCCGCATGCGCGTGCTGCGCCCGGGTGACGTGGTCAATGGCATGGCGCTCAAGTCCGCCGATCCTGTGTCCCGCACAGCGACCTTTGTGGCCCCGGGCAGCCCTGGCCTGACGCTCTCCGTGAGCCAGGGAGGCTAAACATGCGAGCCGCTATTTGTCTCAGTGCAGGTTTTCTGCTGGCCCCGGTGGCGTGCATGCCTGATTTGGCTATCGCCCAGGTCCGCACCACTCAGACCACCGAAGGAAGCTCCACAGCCGCCAACACGGCCCATTCGCGCAGCCAAGCTGACGAAACCGACCGCCAGGTCCAGCAGATGTGGGGGCTCAACGCCGAAGAAATGCGCCGGGCCAAGGTGCTGGCCATGGGGCCGCGTGCGAACTTCTCGGTCGAGAAGCTCTCACCGCTCGAGATCCTCGGTATCCACGCTCGTTCCGAAGCGGAGCGCCGGCAGTATGCCGAACGCATGGCGCGGATCTTCCGCGCGGATGTTGAGCGCTCCATTGCATGGGAGCGCGAAATGCAAGCGGCCATGGCCCGGCTGTTCCCGAACGATCCCATGATCAGCTTCGACGGCATGCCCAAGGTGCATAGCTCGGTCGGCGCCGCCGACATGCTGGGCGTGCCCCGCACGCAGATCATCGAGCCGCAACCCGCTGCCGGCACGCCGGCCCCCGCGCGAGGAGCGCTTCGCCGATGAATCTCCGCCTCCTCTGTGCCCTGGCCCTGTGCTCAGTTGCAGCCGCTCCTGCAGTCGCCGGGCAGCCACTGCCCGAGACCCAGAAGCTGCAGGTGCTGCACGACAGCGGCCGCAGTGTGCCGTTCGCTCCCTATGTCGCCCAGCTGGTGGGCGATGCGGACGATCCTGGAGTGCTCGACGGGCTGCGCTTCCCCTTTGGCGCGCGCCTCTTGCGTACCGGCGTGTTGGCACAGGAGGGGCTCAAGGTCTTTGACGGTGCCTGGATGACACAGCCGATGTTTGTCCTGGCCGCCGATGAGCTTTCCATGCGCTGGCTCTCGTTCAACAAGGACAAGCTGGTGCAGCTGCAGGCTGTTGGCATCGTGGTGCAGGCCGGCAGTCCTCTGGCCTTCAAGTCTCTGCAGCGCCTGGCCATGCCGCTTCGCTTGGCACCGGAAACGGGTAGCTGGCTCTCCGAGCAGCTGGTTGCCACAGGCGCCAATGCCTACCCGGTGCTGGTGCATTCCAACGGACGTGCGTACCAGATCCTGGGCCAGGAAATGTTCCAGCAAACCGCGGAGTCTCCGCAATGACGACACGCGCTTGGAACATTTCTGGTGCGCGTTGGGCCGCAGCCTGTTCCAGCTTGGCCACGGGAGGCTGGGCATGAGCGAGGGCGTGATGGAAGGCCTGCTGCGGCCGCCTGTGGAAGCATGGAGCGCTGCCACAGCTTTCGGGATTGCTGGCGTGGCTGCAGCTGCGCCGTGGGCGCTGATGATGCCGCACTCTCTGGGTGCCGTGTCCGCAGCCATTGCTGCAGGCTTTGGCTGCAAGCGCGCCCGCGAGGCCTATTCCGTGTATGCCTACCAGCGTGGGCTGAAGTTCACGAAGATGACCCGCGTGGCGCCCCACCAGTTGCCTGGAACCAAGGACCACCTGTATCTCGGCGAAGGCTTCGCCTGGACCCAGCTGCATACACAGCGCAAGCTGGACACCCAGGCTGTCAAGGTCCGTGAGTATGTCAAGCCCTCTCCTGCAGAGATGCGCCTGGCCAATGCCGGCGAGCAGGTTCGCAAATGGGCCGAGACCAAGACGGATAGCCTGCTTTGCAAGCTCGTTCGGCGTGCAGTGGATATCGGTGGACCAGCGAATCCATTTGCCTCGGGCGTGGATTTGGGCGGTTCGCCCATATTGCACGGTGTCGGCGTTCAGGATGAGAAGCCTGTGCTGCTCCGCCAGGGCTCCCGAAACGGACACATGCTTGTCTTGGGCACGACGCGTGTGGGCAAAACGCGCCTGCTGGAATTGCTGTGCACCCAGGACATCCACGCCGGCCACGTCACGATCGTGATCGATCCGAAGGGTGACGCTGAACTGATGCTGCGCATGCATGCCGAAGCGCGGCGCGCCGGCCGCGAGAAGAGCTTCTACCTGTTCCACCTGGGCTACCCGGACATCAGCGCCCGTTACAACGGCATAGGCAATTTTGCGCGCATCACCGAAGTCGCCAGTCGCGCCACCAATGCCCTGCCCTCTTCCGGAAACAGCGCGGCGTTCAAGGAGTTCTCGTGGCGCTTCACGAACATCGTTGCCCAGGCGCAGGTGGCACTGGGCCGAATTCCAACCTACGAATCCCTCCTGAAGGACGTGACGGGCATTGATCCTCTGTTCATGGACTATGCCGCGATGTTCTTTCGCGCCCAGGCCGCCCAGGGCCGGTACAAGAACTACCAGGAGCGACTCGCAGAAATCCAAAAACTGCTCGGTATCAAAAACCAGATTCCGGTGTCTCGCAGCATGCAAGACCGTCCTCCCGAGATCGTGGCCATGTTCGTCTGGATCAAGGAGTGCCAGCCCGATGACAAGGTGCTCCTGGGCCTGGCCGCTGCCGTCAGCTACGAGCGCTCCTTCTACGAAAAGATCATCGCTTCGCTCGGCCCGTTCCTGGAGAAGCTGACCTCCGGCGCCGTGGGCAAGCTCATCTCCCCGGACTACTTCGACCCGAACGACCAGCGGCCCATCTTCGACTGGATGACGGTCTTCCGCCAGGGCGGCATCGTCTACGCCGGCCTGGACGCATTGTCCGACTCGGTGGTCTCCTCTGCCGTGGGCAACTCCATGCTGTCCGACCTGGTGAGCGTGGGCGGGCGCCTCTACAAGACCGGCCTCGATCCGCATGCCACTGACGGAAAGCTCAAGCTGCCCAAGGTCTGCGCCCATTTCGATGAAGTCAATGAGATCGCCGGTCCAGAGTTCGTGCCCATGGTCAACAAGCTCGGTGGCTCAGGTTTCCAGATCACGGCATACACGCAGTCCGTATTCGACATCGAGGCCCGCGTGGGCGACAAAGCCAAGGCCGGCCAGATCCTGGACAACTTCAACCACCTGTGCATGCTGCGCGTGCGCTCGGCCGCGACGGCCAGCCTGCTGACCGACCAGGTGCCCCAGGTCAACGTGACGCACCTGACGCCGGTGTCCGGTGTCTCGGACACCGCTGCCACAGGCAACGGCGTGGACTTCACCAGCCGCAACGATGACATTGCCACCACAACGAAGGCACCGCTGATCGAGCCCTCGGACATCCTTGAACTGCCCCAGGGCCAGGCCTTTGCGCTGCTGGAAGGCAACCGTCCTTTCAAGATCCGCATCCCGCTGGCCGACACAACGAACGATCCATTTGTGCCCAAGTCCCTCAGGGCCGTTGCCGAGGACATGAAGCGGCGCTACCGCACCAGCGAGACCTGGGCAGCCGACACCGACTGGATGGGCCACAACCATCTGGGCTCCGGTGGCCACGAGCTCATCGGAATCGACTTGGCGCACAGCGCAGCCAAGAGCGACTCCGAGTACACGGCCGTGTCTGGCGCCCATGGCAGTGCCCTGCGCAGTACCGGTGTGATTGACTCCATTGTGGGAGGGCACCACTGATGGCTACAGCACAGCGCGCACCCTCCAAGGCCCCCACAGTCGGCCCTGTGGACTTGGTGGCCAAGATCGCCTTCGGTCTGGTCAGCATCACACTGACCAGCTGGCTCGTCGGCATGGTCATCGAGATCGGCGGCAGCATGTTCTTCTGGAAGGGCCAGGGCATCCCGCACGCCCAGTCGGTCCTCCAGCAAGACCTGCAATACATTGCGGCGGCGCCGCGCAGCGTGCTGGTGCCAGACACCGTGGGCTTTTCTCTGCAGCTGCTCGGATATGTGCGCTGGCCCTACGAGAGGCTCGGCATTCTGCGCTGGTATCAGCGATCGCTCACCGACGAGCCCATGCAGGCCATGGCCAAGCTGTCTGCCCCACTGCAGGCCGTGGGCGCAACAACGCGCGTTGTCTCCAAGATCGCTGCTGAATGGGCCGTGATCAGCATGCTCGTGGCCCAGGACGTGGTGCTGCGCCTGAGCATCGCGGCCTATGCCATGCCCGCGTTCGTGCTTGCGTGCCTGATGGGCGTGATTGACGGTCTGGTGCGCCGTGACCGTCGCCGCTGGATCGGCGGGCGCGAATCCTCGTTTGTCTACCACCACTCCAAGAGATACACGCACTGGGCCCTCACGGGCGGATTCAGCCTGTATCTCGCATGGCCCTTCCCCGGTTTCAACCCCGCCTACATGGTGCTGATCTTCACTGTCCTGGTGGCCGCATCGCTGTCCACCACCGTGGGCGCATTCAAGAAATACGCATGACTTTTCCGAAGGAGAAATTGATGAAATCCCCCCGCCCGCTTTTCGCCATCCTCGTGATCGGCATCCTGGCCACCACGGCATCGGCCTGGGCCACGGTGTCCGACGACGATCTGGAGCGTGAGCGCCTGGCGCGCATCGCGGCCGAGATTGAGCAGGTCCAGGTCATGGTTGGCCAGGCCGAGCAAAGCTCTCCCACGGGCCAGCGCGTGAAGTTCCGGTACGACTGGCTGCAGCGTGATCTGGAAATGCTGCGCCAGGGCATCACCACCCACATCGATGCTCCCCGCCAACCTCGCCCCGTGACACCGCTGCGCGGCGACTACCGCCAGTAACCCAGGAGCGTAACCATGTTCGGCGATATGAAAGCGGGATTCATGGACGCCTCGGGCGTTGATCCAGCGCGAATGAAGGTCGTTGTCGTCACGCTGGTTTTTGGCGTGATTCTGGTTATTGCCGCGTGGTTCGGAAAAATGATTATGGAGGCTTATTCAGACGGTGAGATTGAACAGTCTGATGCGATTGATTCGATCATTACTGTGATTGTGATTGTCAGCTTGATATTTGCATTCGTTGCTTGGCTTTAGGTATTCTGATTTACCGCTTTAAGGATTAGTTTTATGAAAAATTCGGCATTTTCCAAGTTCTCTCAGGTCGCCCTTCTGCTGTCCGTGATGGTGCATGAAAGCGTGTTCGCTGCACTTCCCAACATCCCGACGCCTCAAGGCGGCGGCATCGGTGGTGCCCAGGTCCAGGATGGTGACTGGATGGGCCAGATGGGAGCCTATTTCAAGGCAGGCATCAGCATTCTTGCCCTGGTTCTTGCTGGCCTGTCATTCATCAAAGTGATGGGTGGTGGCTTGCGAAAATGGAATGAATACTCGCGCGGCCAGGCCGAATTCGCGGATCTCAAGGAATTCTTCATTGTGGGCGTCATTTTGATTGTGTTTATCGTGATGATGGCCAACTACGCGCTCTCGGTGCTCGCCTGAAAAAAGCATGGCGGACGAACAGCACCCCCAGGATCGGCGAGGCGCACCGTTGACCGATCGCGTCAATGCGGAGCCTGCGATCATCAATGGTATGTCGGCAACGGAGGCAACGTACATCGGCGCAGCGTCCTTCGCGGTCAGCGTCGTGCTCGGGCTCGTCCTGTTTTCTTTGACAGGTTACTGGCATTTCATCTTCGTGCTGGGCATCGCTCTGCCGATGGTGACCATCTGGTATTCGTCCTTTTACCTGCAGAGCATCAAACGCTCAAAGCCTGAACGCTGGTATGTCCAGGCATTTCGCATCTACCTTGCCCGCAAAGGCATCGTCAAAAGCCGGTACATCACTCACGATGGCTATATGGAACTGGGCCGGAGAATCAATTCCGATCCATTCAGCCAAAAAAGCAAAGATCAAGTATGAGCAGTGAAAAATATATGAACGCTCTGGAAATGGAGCGGAGGCACAGCCGTAGGCAAATGGCCAGCCAGTTTGCGCTGCTCGTATTGGCCATATTCGCCGTCTGGTTTGCCTGGCGGCAGCCCAAAAGCGTTGACGTGCATCTCGCACCTGATGTGCGTGCCGGCGACACGGTGCATGTCACGGGGGGGCATTCCCCTGTGCCCAAGCCCAATGTGTACGGATTTGCCTACTACATCTGGCAGCAGATCAATCGCTGGCAAACCGATGGTGTCAAGGATTACGGCCAGCAAATTTTCAATATGCAGTATTACCTGACGCCTCGCTGCCAGGCGCAATTGCAAGCAGATATGGAAACCCGCCAGGGCAAGGGCGAGCTGCGCAAACGCACGCGCCAGATCACTGAAATCCCAGGCTTCCCCTATTCCGAGAACCGTGTGCTGAGCGAAGGCCCCGACGCCTGGACCGTGCTGCTGGACATGCAGGTCACAGAAACCTTCGGTGGCCAGGGTGTGAAGGACGTGTTCATCCGCTATCCGCTGCGCGTGGTGCGCTTCGACGTGGACCGGGAACGCAACCCCTGGCGCCTGGCACTGGACTGCTTTGGCGCCAACCGGCCCGCGCGCCTGAATCCTGCTGAGCTCAAGGCCGGCAACCCGGTGCAGGCCACCCTTGCGGCGCCGCGCCTGCCAAGCGTGATTTCTCCGTCCAGTTTGCCCCGCGACACCTCTGTCGATTGACCATGCAACACCGCAAAATCCTTGCATGCGGCCTGGCTGGCCTGCTGCTGTTCCAGCCCCTGCAGGGCGCTTTCGCCCAGCAAGTCGAACCCCTGAGTGTTTCAGGTCCGCCTCCTGAATTCACCAACGACAAGCCAAATGTCCAGGCTGGCCAAACTGCCGAGAACATCGATCTGGGCCAGGCTGCCTCCTCTAGCGCAGGCAGCACCGTCGCCGGCATGAGCGTGCCGGCGCCCTTGGCAGCTGCAGCGCGCGGCTCGATCGCGCGTAGCGCAGCGGCCCAGGCCACGCTGCGCCGCGTAGGCCCTGCCCCGCTCAGCGGCACTGCGTCTGGCCCTGCCGAGCGCACAGTGTTCGCCCGGGAGCCCGTGCGCGTGAACCTGACCGTGGGCCAGGAGCGCCTGGTCACGTTGCCCTCGGACGCCTTGCTGCATGTGCCCAGCGACATTTCGGCCGTGGCGCGCATCGAGTCGATCGGCGGCACGATCTACGTCACCGCGCTGGTGCCCTTTGTGCCCATCCGCATCGTGGCCGAGCTCGTGGACAGCGGCCAGCAGATCCCCATGGATCTGGTGGCAGTCGTGGACAAGCCAGCACGCGCGACTTCCTCCAAAGGCGAGCTGCAGGTGTCCGTCATCGAGCCCGGCAGCGTGCCCAACCCCTCAGCGCGCTCTGCCGATGAGGTCACGTCTGCAGCTGCAGGCGCGGGCATCGACATGGTGCAGCTGACGCGCCACGCAGCACGCCAGCTCTATGCCCCGCGCCGGCTCGCCAACGCTGCACCTGGTGTCATGCAAGTGGCGGTGAGCTCGGACCCCCTGCCGGCCCTGCTGCGTGGCGCCAATGTCGATGCAGCGCCGGTGGGCCAGTGGAAGGGCGGCGCGCTGTATGTCACGGCCGTGCGCGTCACCAACAAATCTCGCTTTGCCCTGGAAGTGCCGCTGGAAAGCGTGCGCGGCCGCTGGATCGCGGCGACTGCCCAGCACGGCCGGCTCGGCCCCGCCGGCAGCGACACCGACACCACGGCCATCTACCTGGTCTGCGAGCGTTCTTTCGAGTCCTGCCTGTAGGGGAGACACATGGCTGTTCCAAGAAACAAACTCATCCCCCTTCTCGGGGCGCTCACGCTGGCGGGCGTGGTCAGCATTTTCTTCATGGGTCGCAGCGCGCCACCAGCCGCAGCACCGATGGCTGCTGTGCCCTTGCCGGCCACGGCCGGCGCGGACGAAGACACGGCAGCCGAGACCCTGGCCACGGTGGCAGCAAGCAATCGAGAGCTCCGCACGGATATCCAGAAGGTGATCCAGGCCAACGAGCAGCTTGCCCGGGAGAACCGTGAAATGCAGCAGCGCATGACGATGAATGGAGCTCCTGCAGCAGCAAGTTCCTCGCCTTCGCCTGCCACATCCACAGGTTTCGGCCAGCCTGGGGCTGGCCCCGTCGATGTGATCGCCAATGCGTGGGGCAACGCCTCCGATGCCTTCGGCAACATCGGCGGTCCACGCCCTGCAGGTGCCTCGCAGCCGCCCCTTCAAGGCTCGTATGGCACGGGCGCCGGGTCCGCGTTCGACATGGGCTCCGGGTCGGGCTACGAGGTGCTCGCGCCCATGGGCTACACCAAGCAGACCAGTACGGCCAATGGCAAGTCCACCACGCGCTACGTGCGTGCACCGGGAGCAGCTGAAGTGGCTCCCGGCCCTTCGGGCCAGGGTGGCTCTGCAACGCGCGCAGCGCAGGCTGCAGCTGCCATCAAGCCCGAACCCGAGCCCTACTACACCCTTCCCGAGAACTCGACGCTGGCTGGCGTGACTGCCATGACCAGCCTCATCGGCCGTGTGCCTGTGAACGGGCGCGTGACCGATCCCATGCAGTTCAAAGCCATGGTGGGCCGCGACAACCTGGCGGCCAACGGCTGGGAGCTGCCCGAGGACCTGGCCGGAATGATCATCACCGGCGTGGCCATCGGGGATATGGCCCTGTCCTGCACCGAGGGCAAGGTGCGCAGCATGACTTTCGTATTCAACGACGGCGCCATTCGCACGGTGTCGGCACGCCGCAGCGGCTCATCGACCAGCGGGGGGCTGTCCTCGGCATCGAATGCCGATCTCGGCTTCATCAGCGATTTGCACGGCAACCCCTGCATCCAGGGCAAGTTCGTGACCAATGCGCCCACCTACCTCACCGACATCATCGGCGCCAAGGGCCTGGGTGTGGCTGCTGAGGCACTGGCACAGGCCCAGACCACCACGCTCAACCGCGGCGACTCGACCTCGGCATCGGTCACCGGCAACGCCGGCAGCTTCGCCCTGGGCCGCATGGGATCTGCCGCCACCGAAGAACTGACCCGCTGGCTCACCGAGCGCCTCAAGAGCAGCTTCGACGCGGTCGTGACGCCTTCCGGCGCCCAGCTGGTCGTCCACCTGGACCGCGAGATCCAGATCGACAAGCCCGTCAATCCACGCAAGGTCGTGCACCGCACGCAAGCCACCAATGCCCTGTCAGGAGCCCGCTATGGCCTCGAATAAGCTTTTTCCCATCACCCGACTCCTGGCATGTGCCCTGGCGGCGGGCAACCTCGTCGGTTGTTCTGTCACCGGCCCGCGCGAATCGCCGCTCAAGGATGTCACCAAGGACAGCCCGACACTGCTGGACATCTACCGTGGCAAGAGCTTGCCCGGCCAGGCACTCGCCCAGGGGGCCGAGCAGGGGTCCAGGCAGGCCTCGGCCAAGGAGACCGCGCGCGACCGGCTGGAACGCGATTCCCAGGCCCGCCCCATCGCCCACGGCGACGGCGGCACGGCCCGCTATTGGTCGGCATTGGAGCCCATGCAGCAGCGCTTCGCGCGTGTCGCCAATCCTGACCTGGTCATGGTCGTCTACCCGCACCTGGCCCGGGGCAAATACCCGGTGCCGGGCTACGTGACGGTCTTCCCCATGTACGAGTCCACCGAGTACGCCATGCCCGGCGAGTCCACCGAGGATCTGCAGCGCGGCCGCGCCGCCTTCAGTGGCCGCGCCGGCGGCGGGGAGGCCCGCTGATGAACATCCTCGATCTGATTTTGGGTGGCAAGGCCAAGACTTCGTCCACTCCGTCGAATCCGTCCACCTCGGCGCCCTCGGCTGGCCAAGCTGCACGTGATGTGTCCGCCCCTGCAGCTGAGCGACCGATGACCGTGGGGGACCGCCAGCGCATGGCGCAGCGCCCGCCCTCCTTCACCGAGATGCTCCCCTATGTGACCTACTCGCCTGGCGAGCAAGTTTTCGTGATGCGCGACGGCGCGACCTGGGGCGCCATGTTCGAGCTCGATCCGGTGGCTACCGAGGCCCAGCCGCTGAGCTACCTGCAAGAGCGCTGCGACAAGGTGCGCGAGGCGATCACGGCCCTGCCCGAATCCGACACCACGCCCTGGATCGTGCAGTGGTTTGTCAATGACGACCGCAACATCGAGCAGCTGCAACAGCACCTTCATGACTACGTGCTGAGCCAGCACAAGGACAACCCGGCGCGGGGCCAGGATGTGATCAATTCCGAATACACCCAGTCGGTGCTGCAGGAGTTCCGCAAGCACCTGGAGCAGGCCTCCCGGCCCCAGGGCCTGTTCACGGATACGCAGGTCACGGGACAGGTCTGGCGGGGCCAGCAGCGGCGCGTGCGCTGCTGTATCTACCGCAAGTTCACCAGCGCAGCATCCGAGCCAGGCACACCCCAGCAGCAGATGGAATCCGTGGCCACGACCCTCATGGCCACCTTCAACGAGGCGGGCATCGCCGCCAGGCGCTGCGACGGCAAGGACTTCTACGAATGGCTGCTGCCCTTCTTCAACCGTGATGTGCCGTGGGCCCCGACCCCGGGCGAACTGATCAAGACCTACCCATACCCCGGTCCCAAGCCCGCCACGATGTTCGACTGGGACCTGGCCGAATCCCTGTCCCTGTCCCAGCCACGCACGGACCATGCCGGCGGCTACTTCGAGTTCGACGGCGTGCCTGTGAAGGCGCTGACGCTCCAGAACATGCGCAGCGAGCCCTCCATCGGGCATTTCTCGGCAGAAACACAGACGGGCAAGGAGTCCTTCGCCAGGTTCGACCGCCTGCCGGCCGGCTCCATGTTGTCGATGACCGTGGTGATCTCCCGGCAGGACCAGGTCGAGCAGCAGATCACGCGCATCCGCGACAAGTCGCGCGCCCACACGCCCCAGGCCATGGAGACACACGCCGAGTGCGAGCGTGTGCTGCATCACATGATCGGCAATCGGGACAAGCTTTTCCCGATGATGATGACGCTGTACCTCACTGGCCGCGACAAAGGCGAGCTGGACAAGGCTGTCACCGAAGCCAACGCCCTGCTCGGGCCCTCGGGCCTGCGCTTCATCGATCCCCGCCAGGACCTGGTGCCGCTGGACACGTTCATGCGGGCTCTGCCCTTCAATTTCGATGTGGACTTCGACAAGAAGTACCTGAGCCGTTCTCGCCTGACATTCGCCAGCCACATCGCAGCGCTGATGCCGGTCTACGGCCGCTCACGCGGCACGCCCCACCCGGGCTTCTGGTTCTGGAACCGTGGCGGCGAGCCGCTGTGGATCGATCCCCTGAACAAGCGCGACCGCAAGAAGAACGCCCACATGCTCACGCTCGGGCCGACCGGCGCGGGCAAGTCCGCCACGCTGAACTACTTGGCCATGATGACCATGGCCATCCACCGCCCACGAATGGTGATCGTCGATGCCGGCGAATCCTTCGACCTGCTGGTGGCCGACATGGCGGCCAAGGGCCTGAGCGTGCACCGCGTGACTCTCTCGCCTGACTGCCAGGAGTCTCTGCCGCCATTCGTGCATGGCTTCAAGCTGCTGGAAGACCAGGACATCATGGGTTCCTACCATGCCGCCGAGGAGCGCGCCCGTGCCTCGGCCGGCGTCCAGGTCGATGAGGCTGCAGATGGGACTCCCTTGATGGCCTCCGTCGAGAATGCGCTGAGCACCCCTGCCCTGGCGCCTGCCCATCCGGCGTCTGCGGCAGCCGCAGAGACCGAGGAGGATGAGGAAGACGAAAAGCGCGACTTCATGGGCGAGATGCTGATCTCGGCCATCCTCATGATCACGGGTGGCGAGAAAGCAGAAGTCGATCGAATGTCGCGTGCTGACCGCTACCTGGTATCGCGCGCCATCATTCGGGCCGCTGTCCGGGCCAAGGAGGAGCAACGCAAGCACCCCTTGACTCAGGATGTGGCCCTGGAGCTCATGGGCATGCAACGCGACCCCTCGTTGTCCTCGCAACGGCAGAGCCGCGCCGAGGACATGGGCCAGGCCATGATGTCCTTCACCATGGGCCTGCGCGGCACGCTTTTCAACTCCTATGGCGGCGACTGGCCTGATGCCGATGTGACGCTCGTGGAAATGGGCACGCTCACCAAGGATGGCTACGGCGATGCCCTGGCCCTGGCGTATTCCAGCCTGATCGACTCGGTGCAGTCGCGCGGCGAGAAGTACCAGGCCGAGGGCCGGCCCCTGGTCAAGCTGACCGACGAGGGCCACTTGATCACCACGAATGAGTTGCTCGGCCCCAAGCTGGCCAAGGCCACGAAGATGTGGCGCAAGCTCTCCATCTGGTTCTGGCTCGCCACCCAGAACCTGCGCGACTTCCCTGACTCCATGGAACGCGTGCTCTCCATGTGCGAGTTCTGGATGCTGCTGACGATGGACAAGTCGGAGATCCAGGAAGTGGCGCGCTTCCGAAACCTCACCCCGGAGCAGCGGGCCATGATGGAGTCCGCCAAGAAGGAGCCGCCCAAGTACACCGAGGGCGTGCTGATAAGCGCGTTGGGCCAATGGCTGTTCCGCAATGTGCCACCGGCTCTGCCTATCGCCCTGGCCATGACCGAAGGCCATGAAAAAGCCCAGCGGCGCCGGATCATGGAAGAGCATGGCTGCACCATGGTCGAGGCCGCATACAAGGTGGCCGAGCAGCTGGCGGAGGCACGGGCATGAAGCAGATCCTTGCCACAGCCCTGCTCAGCATGGCCGCCGTCGGCGCCGCTGCCCAAAGTGCTGCCACCGTCACGTCCGTCGAGGTGTTCGCGAACTCCGCTACCCATGTCCGGGCCCAGCAGAACTCGCCCTACGCGCTGCGCGTTTTCCGGCTCGATGCTATGGCCCAGATCAGCCAGCAGATGAGCATCCGCCTGCCTATGGATGAGGCCCAGGCCAAGGCCTACATGCTGCAGCAGGAGGCCAACATCCGTGCCCGCTACAAGGACCAGATCGTCAATGCTGCCAACGGCATGTCCCTGGCCATCCACTATCGCCTGGACCGCCTGCCTGCGATCGTCATCAACCGCAACTCGGTGATCTATGGCGTGGCAGACGTGGACCACGCCGTGGGCCTGTACCTGCAGTCGAAAGGCCGTCGATGAGCACCACACGTCCCACAAGTCAGCGTGGTCGTCGCACCCTCCTCACGTCGATCGCTGCAGCGGTGACATCGATGACCCTGGCGCTGGCCCCTGCTCCCGCCAAAGCCATAACGACGCCCGGCGTCGTCGGCTACACCGCTGCGGCCGCGCCCTCGTGCGTGTCGTACATGGTGGAAGGCGTTTGCTTCTTCCTGCGCTGCAAGCTCACCTTCTGCTGGATCGAGACCAGTATCAAGATCAGCCACTACGTGCCAGACGTGGTTGTCAGCACCTACAACGACCCGTTGATGCACCCCTGGGCCGATCTCGGGACGCTGGTGGCCACCACGCTGACGGCCGCAGGCTCTTCCATCATCGGCCGGACCCTTGATTCGTCCGCTGGAGGCCTGGACACGCCTTCCGCCATGACCAATTACAAGAGCGCCGATGCCATCGGCAACCCAGCCGGTGCGCTGGCTGCCATGGTCGCCGGCGGCAGCGTTTCCATGCCCACCACGCTCACCATTCCGTCCGTCACCGAGCTGGCCAAATTCCCCACGCAGGAGTTGCCCAATATCGGCCGGCAGTGGGCATCAGTGCCCAAGGACATCGCGAACACCGTCGCCTCGGACGCCAAGAAGATGCTGGAGGCACCCGCCCAGATGCTGGAGAGCCTGCAGACCATCATGAAGTCCATCCAGGGCATTGGCCAGGTCATCAAGATCGCCGAAACCGTGCAGCAGATCCAGGGCGGGCTGGAAGGCTTCCAGCAGCTGGGCAGCATGGTGTCCGGCGCAACGGGCGGGTCCATGCTTTTTTGCCCTGGCGGCGCCACGCTTTTCGGACTGCACATCCAGACGGAGATCGATGCCCCTTTCTGGCGCGGCGTGCTTCCGCTGGAAATGCTGTATCCGCAGTCGTGGGTGCCTGGCCTCGGAGAAGTCGGAAGCGGCTACACCCAGACCTGGGGGCCGACCTACCCGCGTACCGGCGAGATCATCCAGTCGCACCCCGTGAAGGCCTCGGCGGTGCTGGCTGAGCGGATCGCTTCGATCATCTACAAGTCGGCCCAGCCCCACATCTACACAAAGGTGGAGCCACCCAGCGGCAGCCATGTCTACTTTGGCGGACGTGGCCACCAGTGGCAGATGTTGCATCCCAGGCCGGCCTCCTCCTGCCTGACGTTTGGCGGTAACGACTCCCTGTCGCTGACAACCTTCGGTGATGGCCAGACAGATCCAGCCGATGGCTACGCCTGGAATCTCTGGCAGCACTACATCTGCTGCCAGCGCCGCGGCATTTTTCTCTTCTCCGTTCCCTGAAGGATCACCGATGACTGCTTCATCTCGCCGGCAGCCCAAGGCGCTGCAGGCCATCTCGTGTGTCGCCTTGGCCTGCGCGCTGACCGCCCTCAGCGTGCCCGCGCAAGCACAGCCCGTTTCGTCCTCCAGCCTGTACTACCGCATGGGCGGCGGCTCGCCCAGCGGCATGGCGCCCAACCGGGGCTCCCTGTCCACCCAGCTCAGCGCTGGCGTGCGGGCCAACTATTCCTGCGGCAAGTTCGACATCGGCATGTCCTGGTCCACGCTGATGAACAGCATCCAGAACCTCGGTGCCACGGTCGCCGGGGCTGTGCAGGCCGGCATCGCCGCCCTGCCTCTGTACTTCCTGCAGCGCGCCCAACCGGGCCTGTATCAGCTCTTTCAGAACTTCAGCCAGAAGGCGGATCTGCTGGTCGCCTCCTCACTCAAAAGCTGCGAAGAGATGGAGTCGATGATCAAGTCCGGCAAGGACCCCTACGAGGACTACATCGCCCTGGCGAAGGGCGACGCGTGGAAGATCAAAGCCTCGCTGTCCGGCGACGTGGTGCAGGCCAAGGTGGACATCAACAAGAACGAGGAAGCGCAGAAGCGGGGCCTGGACTGGGTGTTTGGCTCCAGGGCTGGTGGCATCGGCACAGCACCGATCCAGCCCATCCGTGACCTGGCCGTGGCCGGCTACAACGTGACGATCAACAAGTCGGCCAGCACCATCGCCACGGCCAACTACGGCAGTTCCTCGCTGTCCTCAACGCGCCTGGTCCAGGCCTTCAAGGCTCCCGAGGATCTGGCCAAGTGGAGCACCGAGGTGCTGGGCGACCAGAAGATCTATCTCTGCACCCAGGACGCCAGCTGCCCGAACCCCACAGCGACCGTCACCGCCACAGGCCTGGCGCCGAAGTACGAGCAGGAGCTCGAAGGCGTGCTGCCTACTATGCGGACGCTCTCCTTGGCAGAGACTGCCAGCCAGGCTGACCTGGCCAAGGTCAGCGCGCCGGGCATGGCGGTGAGCCCCCAACTCATGGATGCCGTGCGCAAGCTGCCCACGGACATGCGCTCGGTTGCCGTGAATCGCCTGTCCCAGGAGATCGCCATGCACAAGGTCATCGACAAGGCGCTGATCGCGCGCAACGCGCTGATCTCGGGCATGAGTCTGCCCCAGGCCACGGCCGCAAAGCAGGTGAACAACGAAGTGCAGCAGCGCATCGACCGGCTGACGCAGTACATCGACGACATGATGTTTGAGTTCAGGATTCGCAAGGAAATGACCGGCGACACAGCGCTGGCGATCATGCAAAACCAGCTGGCAGCTGGCTCGGCTGCAGCAGGCGCCGCCGGCGGCGGGCGTGCAGACCGCGCACCACTGGTCGATGGCCATGTGGGAGCTCAGCGATGAACGAGGAATTTCGCAGCGACATCGACGTGCATGAACCGCCCGCCCCGAGCGCTCACCATTCGCCTTGGTGGCTGCGCGGCTGGATTCCCTGGCTCCTGTGCGCGATAGGCTTGCTGGCCATCGCAACGCTGGTGGCCAGCGTGCTGATCCGCCTGGCTCCCGCCCAGGTGCTGGAGCTCATGGCCTGGTTTCGCAACGCGTCCCGCCTGGGCGCCCTTGCGCAGGTCCTCCTGTGCGTGTGGATCATCGCTCACTGGCGTCGCCTGGTGGCCTACGGCCGGCGCCGTGGCTTCGTCAGCAAGGCAGAGCACCGCGAGATCCTCCTGATGCGCTGGCGCGCGGCCGGCTTCCTGGCCCTCTATCTCATCGCCCTGCCCATCGGGCCTGGCAACCTTGGCCGGGCAGTGCTCGGCTGGTTCAACTGATCCCGGAGCGAATCATGCAGCTCGATAGCTATCTGGAGCTTTTTACGACCATGTACGGTTGGGCGTTCGCCAACCTGATCGGCGAGATCATCGTCGGCACCGGCCTGGTGGCCCTGCCCTTCGCGCTGATCGTCTTTAGGACATGGCATGAAGCCAAGGACCGCGGCCAAGGCTTTGAAGGCGTGAGGTCTCTGCTGGAGTCCGTCCAGACCCGGATCATCACGGCCCTGTTCGTGATGTCCATGTGCTTTGCCACCACACCCATCACGTCGCTGCACAACGTCAACATGACCTATGTGCCCGCTCGTAGCTTCGATGGGTCGGAACCACAGCCAGTTTCGCTCAAGGGCGGCACCAGGTCGGGTTACGACACGGCCATGGCGGATGCCGTCAACGGCTCATTCAGCAAGGCCGGCAACCTGTCGTATGTGCCGCTGTGGTGGTACTCCACCATGGCCATCAGCGCCGGGGTCAACGGCGCTTTCCGGGCTGGCTTGAGCAACGCGGGCCGCGACCTCCGCATGATCGAGGATATGGCCAGGATGGCGACGATCGAAGATCCAGGCCTGCTCTATGACCTGCAGCGCTTCTACTCGGAGTGCTTCATCCCCGCACGCAGCCAGTACCTGGCCATGGACAAGAGCAAGATTTCTCCGACCGGCAAAGCCCTGCTGGCTGAGGGCAGCGGCTACGGGCCGACCGACGTGGACTGGGTCGGCAGCCAGTTCTTCCGCACCGAGGCAGGCTTCTATCCGAACATGCGCTCCTACAACCCGGTGCCAGGCTGGGCGATCGATTTCTCGCGTGACGTGGAGTACATCCAGACGCCGGCACCTGAAGGCACGCCAGAGCATGGCTACGTCAACCCAGATTGGGGGCGACCAACATGCACGCAATGGTGGGAGTCCGCGTCGACCGGCCTGCGCGATCGCCTGATCAACAACACCAGCACCTGGAAAAACCTGACCCAAAAGGTTCAGAACACGCTGACCTTCGCCAATGCGGACGAAGCAAAGGACAGCGTTGCGCGGCTGGGGTTTGAGAAGGCCAATCCCACATTCGTATCACCAGATCGGATCATGGGAGACGACTACGGTACTGCAACCAATATCGGCAGGTCCATCGTCGGGGCGGCGAGCACATTCGGCGTGGCAAATAAAGCGCTGGATGCCTCTCTAGCCATGATTCCTCTGCTCAACGCGCTGCCCATGGTGCAGGCCTTGGTATTAATGGCGCTTTATACGTTTCTGCCGTTGATCGTTTTTCTCAGCGGCTACGACCTAAAAATGATGCTCATCGGAGCGATGGCAATTTTTACCGTGAAATTCTGGGCTGTGATGTGGTTTATTGCGCGATGGATTGATGCGCGGCTTATAGAGGCCATGTACCCTGGATTTTCAGGTTCTGCCATCATGCAAGAAATCACCCAAGTATTTAGTTCCGGGCAACCACAACTATATAAGCGGATGATATTAAATATACTCTTGCTACTTCTCTTTATAGGTCTCCCAGTGATTTGGACGAGTATGATGACCTGGATTGGTTATAATATCACCGCAGGCATAGACGATATAAAAGGTGGTAGCCACATGGCCAACAGCGCGGCACAAAGCTCAAAAGCCGGTGGAGGAAAAATTGCCAGAAAGATTGGTCGATGATCTTTCAGCGTTTATCTTCAAAATTCCAGTATTGAGCCACTTCGGCTGCGCCACATTCACCGGAACCAAATGCTTGCATTGCGCTGTTTCTATCAACGATAGTCGGCTTTTGATGTTCCGGCTCTGTCTCGTCACCAAAACCATCGTGCGAATCCGAGATAAAAGCAGTAAACGCGTTACCTATGGAAGAAAAAACCAAACCACCAATAATGATGAAAATTTTCCAAGAGAATTTAAGTGTGGCTGCAAAAAATCGGTAGGTGTACGTAAGCATCGGTTCCTCAAGCTAGAACGTAGTGTGATCATATGGAAGCAACCGTGCGGCACAAAGCCCAGAACGTATACTTCATGAAGCTATAGCTCCACTGCTAAGGAGAACCTTAGCCTCCAAGTCCGTTGTTGATGCCAACGGTTGACACATCGTAACGTTAGAGCTTGGTCTTGTAAAGTCTCGAATTTGGTCTACTCTTGTCACAACGTCCAAAAATTTCATGTCCAGCAACAAGTTTCTTAGACTCGCAACCCTTATAGCCGTCTCTGCCATGTGCTCCACCCCTTCGGCGCGCGCTGCAGCTGGCAGTGCTGAGTGGGCGCCTATGCGATTGGCGGTTTTCAACAGTGTTGAGTTTCAGTCCACAGCCACCCAGGAAGACCGTGAAATACTATCAAAAATTTGGAGCAAAGAACTTGCCGCCGTAAGACGAGATGCAAGCGGAGTCTTTCCTGCCTTTGTGTTAGTTGGTGATGTAAGAAATGGAAGTAAAAGAATCGTCTTTTCCATGTTCGATACGGCAGGAAGTGATCTATGTACAGATGCTGAAAACGGCGCGAGTGCGCATGATATCTATGTTCGATGCAAGATGAAGGTTTTACCTTGGCCAACTCCTTCTGGGACTGCTGCAGTACTCAACGGATATTGTAAAATATCTAGTGCAGATAAAGCAAAAAATAGAATAGAATATCTTTACGATGCCTCGCATCAAGCCATTCACTTTCGCACCATTCAGTACGGAAAAATTGTGGAAGAATGCAATAAAACCTTAAAACTTGGTTGAATAATCAAGCACGCACCAACGGGATTTCAGAAATTTCAGTTGTATATCTTGGAGTGCGGCGTTCTTGACGCATATCCCAAGATTTATTTGGTTGCTGTTGGCCCGTGCTTGCGACATGCACGGTCCCCTTACCAAAGCGGCTATTGATTGCATCAATTGCACCCATCAATTTGCTTTGATCTCGACAAGGTGCTTCCTCAATCGGTAGTTCGTGTTGCACTGCGTCGGGTCCAGTGATGTCAAGAAGAATTACGCCGGCTTTAACCAAGTCATAGCCTGGCTCAAATATAGCGCGCGCACCACATACGGCCGCCGAGACGAGTTGTCGAGTGTCGGCTGTGGGTCGCAGCGGGACTACCATGGAACGGTTAAAGCGCGGCCCAGGCCGGTGCGGCGAAGTGTGCGCGAAAACCTGAAGCTGGCTGGCCAGACCATCCTGCATTCGCAACTTCTCAGCTGCGCGGGTTGCATACTCACTCACAGCCTCAAGCAAAGGCTGCAACTCGCTCACCGGCCGGCCGAAAGATCGTGTGCAAGCGATCGTCTGTTTGGGCGCCGGCGCTAGGTCCAGTTCAATGCAGGCTTGACCTCGCAACTCGCGCACAGTGCGTTCCAACGTAACGCTCCAGCGTCGACGGATCATGGCCAAGTCAAGCTGCGCAAGATCCCAGGCCGAGAGCACGCCGACATCGGCCAGGTCAGCAGCAATGCGTCTGCCCACCCCCCACACGTCGGCTGCAGCGGTCGCACGCAACAACTGCTGCCGGCGTTCCGGAGACTGTTCTGCAAGGTTGCAGATCCTGGCCAGGTCGCCGGGATAGCTGCCTGGCTTGCGCTCCGCAGCCTTGGCGATTTGGTTTGCCAGTTTCGCCAGCGTTTTTGTAGGGCCGATGCCCACACAGCATGGGATGCCCACCCACTGCAGGATGCGCTCCCGCACGGCTGCGGCCCGAAGGCTCAAGTCGCGTATCCCCTCCAGCCCACCGATGAAGGACTCGTCGATCGAGTAGATCTCCTGCGTGGGACCTAAGCCTGCAGCGATGCTCATCATCCGGTCGCTCATGTCTCCATAAAGCGCGAAGTTCGCGGAGAGCGCAACGAGCCCATGGGTGTGCTGGAGATGTCGGAACTCGAACCATGGCTGGCCCATGCTTACCCCGATGGCACGGGCTTATCAGTTATGTGGAATGCACCGCTAACGGCAGCGTTTGATCGGAGTAGCGTGTGTATCTCGGACAGGAAACGCACGATGCTTTCAGTACCACCGTGGCACGCGCTGAGCAACATCCGCAATGACCCCCACGCGCGTGCATGGGTGTCATTGCAGGCCGACCTGTTGCTTGCTCCGAACACCGTCAATGCCTACGCCCGAGGCCTCGACCACTATCTCGGTTTTTGCTGTCGCAGTGGCATCGCTGCGACGAGCGCCGATCGGGCGCAGATTGCCAGTTACACACGTGCGTTGGTTCAGCCACAATCCAGCGCTGCAGGCACCACCGGCTTAGTCACAGGTCTGTCAAACGCCTCAATACGTCATCGACTCACCATCGTCCGGTTGTTCTACGACTATCTGATCGAAGAGGGTGTTAGGACGACGAATCCGGTGGCCCGTGGCCGTCGCGGTGCGGTTGTTGGCGGTCGAGGTGTCGGAGAGCGAGGGCTGATCCCCGTGCAACGCAGGCTGCCCTGGATTCCGGACGATACGCAGTGGCGCGCATTGTTGAGCGCAGCCTCCAGCGAGTCCGTGCGCAACCGTTTGATGCTTGCTTTTGCATACGACTGTGCGTTGCGCCGGGAAGAACTGTGTTCGCTGGCCACCGGCGACATCGATCCAGCACGACGCCTGCTTCGAGTGCGCGCAGAGACGACCAAGACCAAACGGGAGCGTGTCGTACCCTACTCGGTAGTGAGCGCCGATCTCTACTTCGCCTACCTCGCTGAGCGCCGTCGTTTGGGCAGTTCGCGCGGGCCCCTTTTCCTGTCGGAGTCCACTCGCAATCGCGCAGCACCGATGAGCAAGTGGACCTGGTCGAAGGTCGTCCGAAGGCTGGCGTTGTGCGCAGGGGTACCCACGCTGACGACGCACAGCTTTCGCCATCTGTGCCTCACCGATCTGGCCCGCACCGGGTGGGACATCGAAGAGATCGCGAGCTTCGCCGGTCATCGCAGCATTCAGTCGACGCTGCTCTACATCCATTTGAGTGCCCAGGATCTCGCGGACAAGTTCGCTCGCAGCATGGCGGCTGTCCACGAAGAACGATTGCATCAGCTTCGAGGAAGTGCGTCATGAGCATGGTGGCCCATACCGCCGCACCGGCGAATGCCATACCGCTTGAACCTTTTCCGGAGTGGGATCGCACGCCTGACCTTTCCGCAATCGAGTATGCAACGCTCCAAATCCTGGGCACGCGCTTTTCCACTCATCAGCGCCAGTGGCCAGCCGGATCCCGTGTGGCGCTGAACCGTTTGATAACGCCTCTCTGCACCATGCTCGACTGGATGCATGCGGCCCATGTACCCCGCAACGCGGTCGTTCACATCGTCGTTGCCGAGATGGACCGTCTCAGCCTTGCCTACTGGGGATGGTCGAGCGATCAGTGGCTCGAAGTACTGTGCGGCAGCGAGGGCGCTTTCAAGGAGCGGTATGGCGGCAGCGGCAACTGCCGGCAGTACGTCATTGCGGTGGCTTATGTCTTGTGCGGCTTTGATCGACTCGCGGAGATCGGTCGCTACTTTCAGTACCGGTTGGCCATCAAGGTGTTCGGCCGTGAGGCCGTGTACCATGCACTCAGCGTCGTTTTCGACGACATGACAAAGGTCGGTTTCAGTCTCACCGATCGATCCGATGTCTCGAATGCGCTCTGCATGGCGCTGCTAATGCAGCGCAGCGCGCGTCTCGAAGATCTGACCCTGAACACGCTGCAGCACGTTGCCGTCAATGGAACGGCATACGTTCGCGGCGGGGCAGCGACCTTGTCAGGCGCGCTGGTGCGGATGGGCTTGCTCGATCATGCTCTCGATCACCGCCGTCACGGCCGTCGCCGCCCTGCGGGTGAGTATCGGGCGATCGGTGACGTTTCTGCGCATTGGCTGGACTGGTGCGAGCGCTGGAGAGCGACCTCGGTGGGCGCCCCATCATCGATCGCCACAAGCTACTACGCGCTCCTGAAGTGCGGCCGATGGCTGGCGATGATGCATCCCGAAATCGAGAGTCCCGCGGACTGGAGCCGTGCGACGGCGCTCGAATACGTTGCGACCGTTGCCCGCATGACGATTGGCCAGTGGTCGCATCCCGGAGGTATGTACCTGGGCAAACAGGGCTGTTCTCTCAAGCCTGCCGCCAAGGCGGCACACTTGCGCAGCATTCGCAGCTTCTTCCGTGACGTGCAGGAGTGGGAGTGGATTCCGCTGCGCTTCGATCCAGTGCGGGCATTTGGATTGCCTCGCACTATTGGCGCGAGCATTGGTCCTAACGCCCGGGTGGTTGCCGACGACGCTTGGGCGAAGCTGGTTTGGGCCGGCCTCAACCTGGCTGACGAGGATCTGCAACCTGCGCTTGGTCATGAGGGCTGTACCAAGCAACCGCCACGTTACCCCCTTGCGATGGTCCGGGCCGTCGCAATGCTTTGGCTGTTCGCTGGGTTGCGTCGCGACGAACTCTTGCGGTTGCCGGTGGGCTGCATCCGGTGGCGACAGCATACGGGCGACGTTGTCGCAGCACCGACCTGTATGCTCGATGTGCCGGTCAACAAGACATCGACCGCTTTCACCAAACCTGTTGACGCTGTGGTCGGACTGGCGGTCGAAGCTTGGGAACAGCAACGTCTGCCGCACCCAGGTATGCCCGATACCAAGACTGGAGGCCTGGTTGATTACCTGTTTGTTCACCGCGGCCGACGTGTAGGGCTGGCCTATCTTAATCAGACCGTCATTCCGCTCCTGTGCAGGAAAGCCGGCGTGCCGCTCCAGGACTCACGTGGTCGTATCACCAGTCATCGCGCCCGTGCGACGATCGCCAGCCAGTTGTACAACGCCAGGGAGCCACTGAGCCTCTTCGAGCTTCAGGCATGGCTTGGGCACCGATCAGTTGAATCGACCCGTCACTACGTCACCGTGACGCCGACGAAGCTGGCCGGTGCGATCGAGCGGGCTGGCTACTTCGCACGCAATATGCGGACCATTGCCGTGCTCGTCGACAAGGACGCGGTGTGCAACGGGAGTGCTGCACGCGGAGAGCCCTGGCGCTACTACGACCTTGGGCATGGGCTGTGCACCTACGATTTCTTCGACCAATGCCCGCACCGCATGGCCTGCGCCAAGTGCTCGTTTTACTTGCCCAAAGAATCGTTCAAAGCTCAAGCGCTGGAGGCGAGTGCCAACCTATCCCGCATGCTTCAAGAGATCCCGTTGCAGGACGGCGAGCGGGCAGCAGTGGAGGATGGCATTGAGGCCATGACCAAGCTGGCGAACAGCCTGCGCAATACCCCCACACCTGACGGGCGAACACCTGGGGAACTCGCTTCTGTCGGGGCGGCAACGAATGCATTGCGGTGATTTATGAGCGTTGCATTTGAACTCATAACTGCCGCACGCTACGATGGCCTCTATCGGCAAGCAGTCGGCTGGCGACCCGTCGCGGTCGTTCCTCCTGGACCTGCCGGTGTCGGCTTCGTTGCGCTTGCCAACGCCCGTAGCCGCAACGCTTCCTCACGGTCACCGTCCCATACCGGCCATCCGCGCATCGACGCAGGTGGCTACCCAATGCCGGGTTTCAGTTGTGCATCGGACAGCTATCCTCGAGTTCATGCGGATTGGGCGTTAGATGTCCGCTGTTACGTCGGGCGAACAGGAGCTTGCGACCCAAAGCGGTCATGGTCGTCGTTTCTCCAGTCGGATGTCTCCGCCACCAATATCTACCTCACTACCCCATCCTAGGTGACGATAGAGTCGCGCAGCGCGGCTGCAGGCGGCGGTTTCGAGCCATGCGGCATGGTGCCGCTCAAACAATGCGGCTTCACATGTCTGGGTCAGGCGTGTACCTATACCGCGCCCCTCATGTTCAGGCAACACAAACAGTGCGAACAGGCACGCGTCGTCCAAGCCGACCATCGCAAAGCCAACAACCTCCTCCTCGATGGTCGAAACCCAAGCGCAAGGTCCGCTTTCGATGGCCAGGGCGATGGCTTCCGGCGTGATGCCTATCGCTGAAAGCTCGTCGACAGTCATCGTGTTTTCTCCAACCGATGCTCTGACTTTGAACATTGCACTCACGTCTGTGACAGACGCAGGTCGAATTCTTGAAGGACAAGTTTTCATGAGGAAATGGTAGCGGCGACCGTCTGTTGCGGCCGAAAGCGAGCGCATTGAAACCCGTGAGGCGCTTTTTCAATTGAGGTTCGCACCATCTATGAGAACCACCGGTATCTCGGTGAGATCTACGGCCTGTAGACAACGTACATTCACGGCCCATCCCTCGAATGGAAGCTTGCCCTCAGCCAGTTCGTCTTCCGTTGGGTTGCTTGGGACACGAAAAGGCATGATTCCGCAACTTGGACAGAAGTAGTCCTTGCCCGTCCTTGTACCCCATTCATACACGCTCAGACTATCCAAGCAGCTCAGCATTCGTAGCGCTTTTTTGGGAACCCGGTGAATCAGTGCACCTCGGCGTGTGCACACAGAACAATTGCAACTTCGCACGTGGTCGAGATCAAGCTCAACCTCGAAGCGACACGCGCCGCAGTGACATGAGCCTTCGTAGGTTTTCATGGACCGAATTCTCTCCTAGAGCCGTGTCTGAAGGACCGCTCCGGGCCAGCGTTCTGCCGGTCACAGGACTGCTCGAGCCGACGCTCATCCGCCACGCTGAAGCTCCTTGCGCATCAAGGAATTCTGGACGGTCACACCCCGAAGCACTGGTAGTCGTCGCTCGACGACCTTGAACCCGTGGAGAGCAAAGAACGGCTCGGCAGTCGTGCTCACGTCCGACGTCAGCTCGCTCAGACCAAGCGACTTGGCCTCTTCATGGATACGAGCCATCAGAAGTGTGCCAATTCCCTGTCGCGGATGGGTGCCTGACACGAAGAAGTGGTCGACGTAGCCGTCCGGCTGAACGTCCGCATAGCCGACGATTTCACCGTCGAGCTCGACCACGAAGGGTCGGATTCCTTGAACTTTGTTCGCCCATAGGTCCATGTCGAGGTCCGCCGGCGCCCATGCCTTTACTTGCTCAGGTGAGTAGTTGCGAGAGGCGACCTCATGAATGGCCGTGAAGTACACACGGAACAACGCAGCTTCATCACCATGCCTGAACCGACGAATCTCCATGAAGTCCTCAATACGCCATAAAACTAACCACGAGTCTGTCACATCTAGCCCGAGACGCGAACGTCCGCACCTGGCCGTTCCTAGCTGCTAGCGAGAATATCTCCCGCCGCAAGCCTCCCGAGCTGGGGCGCAAGGATCACGCCAGGATGCGCAACCACCGCATACAGACTCGGAACACTGTCCACGAACCCTCTCAGCGGCGCGCCATCGAGCGTCATGGCCCTCATCGCTGACCGCACGGAGACGGTTGCCAGCTGCAGTGGGGGCTTGATCAGTTCAGCAATAGCCGAAGCTGTCCGGGCCTCAAGCTCGGGGAGGCCGTTTTTGCCGGTATCCGGCAGTTCTGCTGCAGACACCAACCCTCCCGAGCGTGATGGACGAAGTTCCAATCCCTGACCATAGAGCATATGTTTGATCGGGCATGGCGAGCTCGCGAACTGCAGCAATACGGCAGGCTTCTCCACAATCTGCAGTCTGACTCCCGCTGTCGCCGCCAACTGTCCCGCAGACGCTGCGTTGGCCAGTACGACCACGTCGGCGGGCACCGCGCCTGCCGGCGTGTGAACCCCTGTGCAGCGGCCGTTCCGCGTTTCCACCGACTCGACCTGGCATCCATACCGTACGCAGGCGCCCAGCGCCTGGGCTGCCGAAAGCAGTTGTGCCGTCAGCTCGATGGGCTCCACGGCGAAGTCGTCCGGCATCCAGGCCGCAAGCGCAGGTGGCTTTGCCAGGCCAGGCTCCATGGCCTCCACCGCAGCGCGCCCGATCTCCTCAATACGGACGCCCGCGGCCCGCTGCTCCGCGACAAATGCAGTCGTTTCGGTCTCCGACTCCAGCCATACCAGCGCGCCACGCGCCGCCACTGGCAACGGTCCCAGTGCTTTTTGCAACGTCGAAAATTCGGGCAAGGCCGCTTGCACCAGAGCGAAGCGCGCAGGATTCTCCGAAGGTAAGGTGCTGCCAGTGCCCACCCATCCATAGGACCAGCGGGTTGCTCCACATGCGGGCACTGCTCCCCGCTCGAACAATGTGACCCGTGCACCGGCGCGTACCAAGTACCACGCCACCGCAGCCCCAATGACGCCCCCACCCACCACAACGACCCGTAGCGTTCTCACAGACATCTCCCACCTCTTCCCATAACCGCCCTAATGTACCCAGACCCTTGCGGGTCGCTCGCATCTCCTTGCTTTGGGTGGCGGGCGTTCATTGGGGGTTACCGGGGTCGGCCTTGCAGTTGAACCGCCCTGAGATTTTTGGTGCGCCGGTAAATCAGCGTTGCCTTTGTTCTGCGCACAGAGTGCGTGCCGTACTCTGCCCCGTCCAGGCCGAGCTCCTCTACCCAGTGCCCGAGGATCCGAGCGTACTGTCGGGTGCCCAAATGAGGCGACTCGTGCAGCCGGCTGGGGAACAGGAAGTCCTCGGACTTCAGGCGGGCCTGCTTGATCCAGACCTGTAATACGTCTCGCGTTACCTGGGTGATCTCGAACTGGACCGGTCGCCGTGTCTTCTGCTGCATGACGATGGCGCGCGTCGCCACCTGATCGCCATGGCACACGTCCCGAACCTTGAGTGCGACGAGGTCACAGCCGCGCAGCTTGCTGTCGATACCGAGGTTGAACAGGGCGAGTTCACGAACCCTGCCGTCCATCTGGAGCCGAACGCGCAGCGCCCAAATTTCCTTGAGTTTGAAGGGCACCTTTTGGCCGACGAGCTTGCCCTTGTTCCATGGCTCGCGATGTATGAAGTTGCCTGTGGTTCCCATGATGGTCTCCCATCGAGTAAAGGGGACTACAGAATGCACTTCTCAACTGACCGAAGTCGCCGCGTTGCCGGTGCTCCACGCCGGCTACGCGGGAATTATCGACGTCGGCTGACTTGCGTGCTTATGAAATGTCAGTCTCGGCAATGAAGTCCTTCACGGATGTCACTCTCTCAACTTCATTCAACTATTCAACATTTGATGTATTATTGTCAGATGCAAGAAGCCCAAGTCATCCGCTCTCTCTCCGCCCTGGCCCATGAAGCCCGCCTGCGCGTTTTTCGCGCCCTGGTGGTCGCAGGCCCCGAAGGGCTGACACCCAGTGTCTTGGCCGAGCAGTTGGGCATCGCTCCCAATGCACTGTCCTTCCACCTCAAAGAGTTGTCCCATGCTGAGCTGGTCAGCCAGGAACGTCAGGGACGCAACGTGCTGTACCGGGCTGCGTTCCCTGCGATGAACGACCTCTTGGCCTACCTCACCGAAAACTGCTGCCAGGGCGCTGTGTGCACTTCGGCAGATGCCTCTTCCTGCAACTGCTAACGGAGCACACGATGAAACGCTTCCACGTCCACATGCATGTCGATGATCTGGCCAAGAACATCACCTTCTACTCCCAGCTCTTTGGCGCAGAACCTGTCCGGGTGGAAACCGATTACGCCAAGTGGATGCTCGATGAACCTCGGGTGAACTTCGCCATCTCGACCCGGGGCAACAAGCCTGGGCTGGACCATCTTGGCTTCCAGGTGGATGAAGCAGTGGAGCTGGCAGAGCTCAAGGCGCGCGCCGAGTCTGCGGACATGGCACTGCTGGATGAGGGCACTACCACCTGCTGCTACGCCCGCAGCGACAAGCACTGGATCACCGACCCCCAAGGCATCGCCTGGGAGCACTTTCATTCCCTTGAAAACATCCCTGTGTTCAATGAAGCGGCGCAGTCGGCGCCCAAGGCCAGCGCCTGCTGCAGTCCTGCCGCAGCGGCGACAACCACTGCGTCTTCATGCTGTGCACCCCACCCCCAAACTTCCCACTCCAAGTCTTGCTGCTGAGGCTTTATGACCAACACTACAACACCCTTGAATGTTCTGTTTCTGTGCACCCACAACTCGGCGCGCAGCATCCTGGCGGAAGCCTTGCTCAACGATATGGGCCAGGGGCGCTTTAAGGCCTATTCGGCTGGAAGCAGCCCACGAGCCAACCAGCAGCCCAACCCGCTGGGCTTGCAAGTGCTGCAACGCGCAGGCGTGTCCGTAGAGGGCCTGCGCAGCAAGAGCTGGGACGAGTTTGCCGTGGCCGATGCGCCGAAGATGGATCTGATCATCACCGTCTGCGACAACGCCGCAGGCGAAGTCTGCCCCATCTGGCCCGGACACCCCGCTACTGCGCACTGGGGCTACCCCGATCCTTCTGAAAGCGATGCTGATGACGACGCCAAGCTCGAAGCTTTCCGCCAGACCATGCACATGATTCGCCGCCGTCTGGAGCTGCTGGTGAATCTGCCCGCAGACAAGCTGGAGAAGGCACGACTGCAGGGCTCAGCCCGCGAACTGATCGCGCACTGATCCACTGCCTCGCCAACGCACACCCATCACTTACCCACGGTCTCCATCACGATGCTTTCGGCTGTACTGATCTTTTTTTTCACCCTGGTTTTGGTCATCTGGCAACCACGAGGCCTGGGTATTGGATGGAGTGCCTCTTTGGGGGCCGGTATCGCTTTGCTGCTGGGGGTGGTGCATCTGGCCGACATTCCCGTGGTATGGCACATCGTCTGGAACGCCACCGCAACCTTTGTCGCGGTGATCATCATCAGCTTGCTGCTGGATGAGGCCGGGTTCTTCGAGTGGGCAGCGCTGCACTTCGCGCGTTGGGGCGGCGGCAAAGGCTCCAAGCTGTTTGCCTTTATCGTGCTGCTGGGCGCCGCCGTGTCGGCACTGTTCGCCAACGATGGGGCCGCGCTGATCCTCACTCCCATCGTCATGGCCATGCTCGTGGCGCTGGGCTTTTCGCCGGCAACGACCTTGGCTTTTGTGATGGCGGCAGGCTTCATTGCGGACACGGCCAGCCTGCCGCTGATCGTCTCCAACTTGGTCAACATCGTCTCTGCCGACTTCTTCAAGATCGGCTTCAACGAGTACGCCTCTGTCATGGTGCCAGTCAATATGGTCTCGGTGCTCGCCAGCTTGGCCATGCTGATGCTGTTCTTTCGCCGGGATATTCCAGCCTCCTACGACCTTGGCCAGCTCAAGCGCCCAGCCGATGCCATCAAAGACCCAGCTACATTCCGCGCTGGCTGGGTAGTACTTGCGTTGCTGCTGATTGGCTTCTTTGGCCTGGAGCCATTGGGAGTGCCTGTGAGCGCCGTAGCGGCAGCGGGCGCGGTCATCTTGCTGGCCGTGGCAGGCCGTGGGTCGGTCATCAGTACCAAGAAGGTGCTGCATGGTGCCCCCTGGCAGATCGTGATCTTCTCGCTGGGCATGTATCTGGTGGTCTACGGGCTGCGCAATGCAGGCCTGACGGACTATCTGGCTGCGATGCTGGAGCGTTTTGCACATGGCGGTGTATGGGGCGCAGCCATTGGCACGGGACTGCTGTCTGCCTTGCTGTCATCCGTAATGAACAACATGCCGACAGTGCTGGTGGGCGCTTTGTCCATCGACGCCTCCAGTGTCAGCGGCATCGTTAAAGAGGCGATGGTCTATGCCAACGTAATCGGTTGTGACCTGGGTCCCAAGATCACCCCCATCGGTAGCTTGGCCACGCTGCTGTGGCTGCATGTGCTGGCAAAGAAGGGCACCACGATCAGCTGGGGCTACTACTTCAAGGTTGGCTCGGTGCTGACCGTACCCGTACTGCTTGCCACTTTGGCTGCCCTGGCATTGCGCCTGAGCATCTTTGCCTGAACACACCCCTCTGTCCTGGAGCCGGTATGAGCACTATCACCATCTATCACAACCCCGCCTGCGGCACCTCCCGCAACGTACTGGCCTTGATCCGCAACAGCGGCGAAGAGCCCACGGTCATCGAATACCTCAAGACGCCTCCTGATCGGCCCATCTTGGAGCGCTTGCTGGCCGAAATGGGCGTGCCGGTGCGCGAGGTCCTGCGGCAAAAAGGCACGCCGTTCGATGAACTCGGTCTGAGCGATCCCAAGTGGACCGACCAGCAGCTGATCGACTTCATGCTTGAGCATCCAATTCTGATCAATCGACCCATCGTGGTGACGCCGCTGGGTACTCGTCTGTGCCGGCCGTCTGAGGCCGTGCTGGACATTTTGCCCCGCCCTCAGTTGGGCGCATTCACCAAAGAAGACGGAGAGGCCGTCATCGACGCGAAAGGACAACGTGTTGCACAGCACTGATTTACCCAACCTCGACGAACACTCCTTCGAGACTGCGGACCTGACTCGGTTGCTGCCTGCCCAGCGCGCAACGCATGCACCTCGCATCTTGCTGCTTTATGGATCGGCCCGTGAGCGCTCCTACAGCCGACTGCTGACGGAGGAAGCTGCTCGGCTGCTTCGCAAACTAGGGGCAGAGCCTCGGATCTTCGATCCACGTGGGCTGCCGCTGCCAGACGATGCGCCGGAGAGCCATCCCAAGGTCCAGGAACTGCGCGATCTGGTGCAGTGGTCCGAAGGCATGGTGTGGACTTCACCCGAGCGCCATGGCGCAATGACCAGCATCCTCAAAGCCCAGATTGACTGGATTCCGCTCGCCGTGGGCGCTGTGCGGCCGACCCAAGGCAAGACCCTGGCGGTGATGCAGGTCAGTGGGGGTTCGCAGTCATTCAACGCACTCAACCAGATGCGCGTGCTGGGACGCTGGATGCGTCTGATCACCATCCCCAACCAGTCGTCGGTGGCCAAGGCATTCTTGGAGTTCGATGAAGTCGGTCGCATGAAGCACTCTGCCTACTATGAGCGGGTGGTCGATGTGATGGAGGAGCTGGTCAAGTTCACGCTGCTGACCCGCGACAGTGCAGATTACCTTGTGGACCGCTACAGCGAGCGACGTGAGTCTGCACAAGCACTCTCGCAACGCGTTAATCAGCGAAGCATCTAAAGCGCCGAGACGATGCAACGCCGCACCCGGATCACTGCCATGCTGGGCGTGGCCCAAACGCTGTCGTGGGCTTCGTCGTACTACCTTCCTGCTGTTTTAGCAGAGCCGATCAGCAGCGCGGTCGGCATGGCGTACTCCACGGTATTCGCGGCCTTCTCGGTGGCGCTTTTGGTTTCCGCTGCCATGGGACCCATTGCAGGACGGTTCATTGACCGCTTCGGTGGCCGTCCAGTATTGGTCGCCAGCAACCTGGTGTTCGCTGCTGGACTGGTGATCCTTAGTCTAGCCACGCAGGCCAGCCATGTGTTCCTGGCCTGGGCCGTCATGGGCATAGCCATGGGCAGCGGCCTGTACGAAGCCGCCTTTGCCACTGTCGTTCGCCTGTATGGCCAGGACGCTAGGCGTGCCATCACTGGCATCACGTTGTTTGCCGGCTTCGCCAGTACCGTAGGCTGGCCGCTTTCCAGCTATCTCGCGCATGAGTTTGGCTGGCGTGAGGCATGTCTGGCGTGGGCACTGCTGCACCTTCTTTTGGGACTTCCGCTCAACCTGCTGCTGCCGCGCGCAGCTGCTGCAGTAGCTGAACCGGAACCAGGTGAAAAACAACCTGCGGCCAGCCCCCACGAGCATTCAAGCGCAGCTGGCAAGCCGCACAGATCCACAGCCTATCTGATGGCCTATGTGTTTGCGGTTTCGTGGTTCATCAGCACGGCGATGGCGGCGCACCTGCCGCAGCTTCTGCAGACGACTGGAGCAGCAATTGGCGTTGCCATCGGAGCCGCTGCGCTGGTGGGGCCCTCGCAGGTGGCGGGGCGGTTGGTGGAATACGGGTTCCTGAAAAACGCCCACCCTCTGCTGTCTGCCAAGCTGGCCATCTTGGCGCATCCCGCTGCAGCACTGTGTCTGTATCTGATTGGAGCGCCTGCAGTGAGTCTGTTTGCAGTCTTGCACGGGCTTGGGAACGGAATTTTGACGATTGCCGTGGGCACGTTGCCGCTCAAAGTGTTTGGTGCACAGGGCTATGGACAGCGGCAAGGCTGGTTGATGGTGCCCGCGCGCATCGTGCAAGCGGGGTCCCCGTTTCTCTTCGGAATGGCTGTATCCCATTGGGCGCTGGGAGCATTGTGGCTTTCCTCAATGCTCGGCATCACCGCGTTCTTTGCGCTGTGGGCCATGCGCATTCAGCCCCGCGCTGCAAGTGCGCAATAAATTTGGAGGTCGATGTGAGCGTGACACTGTATGACGTGATCATTGTTGGAGGAGGCCAGGCAGCACTGTCCGTTGCCTACTTCCTGAGGCGCACAAACCGCTCAGTGCTGATCTTGGACGCCGAGGATGCAGGTGGAGGAGCCTGGCAGCATGGCTGGGACTCTCTGCGCCTGTTCTCTCCTGCAAATTGGAGCTCCATTGCTGGCTGGCCCATGCCTAGCTCCGGGGAGCAGTACCCAAGCCGCGACCAGGTTGTTAGCTACCTGCGGCAGTACGAAGCCCGCTACAACCTCTCGGTACAGCGGCCCGTGCTGGTGACGGCGGTGGAGCGTAGAGACCACGGTTTTGCCGTAACGGCAGGTGACCGGTCGTGGGATGCGCGCGTGGTAGTGAGTGCCACAGGGACTTGGCGCAACCCGTTTATTCCGGAACTCGAAGGTCGGTCCGCGTTTGGCGGTCTCCAGGTTCACTCCGCACATTACGTATCGCCCAGCGCATTTCAAGGACTGCGCGTCATGGTGGTCGGCGGTGGCAACTCGGGTGCGCAGATCTTGGCCGAGGTTACGCAGGTTGCTGCGTCCACTACCTGGGCCACTTTGAGCCCGCCTGCCTTTCTGGCAGACGATGTGGATGGAAGAGTGCTCTTTGAACGCGCAACTGCACGGTGGCTGGCAATCCAAGAAGGCCGTGACCCGACAGACTTGCCAGGGGGATTTGGTGATGTCGTCATGGTGCCCCCTGTCGTGGATGCCCGCGCACGTGGCGTGCTTCATGCCGTAGGAGCATTTGAGAGGCTGACAGCTGAAGGCGCCCAGTGGGCGGACGGCACCAGCCGCACGTTTGATGCCATCTTGTGGTGCACCGGGTTTAAGCCCGCACTCCAGCATCTGGAGTCTCTTGGCGTGGTGGCCGATAGCAAAGTCACCGTAGACGGAACACGTGCGCGCGATGTGACAGGCCTCTGGCTGGTCGGCTACGGCGAGTGGACCGGGCCCGCATCGGCCACTCTCATAGGTGTCATGCGCACCGCGCGCTCCACTGCAACCGAGATTGACCAGTACCTTGCTGCCCAAGTGCCAGCGTAGGCACCGCTTGGTGCGTCGGTTTACATGTGCATGTAAATGCACGTATTATTCGGCACATGACTACCTCGCCTCTCAACCGTACGCATGCTATTGACGCCGCCATCGGGTCCTTGGAAAGCAGCTTTTTCAAGGCGCTTTGCGAGCCTGCCCGGATTGCAGTGCTCAAGCGCGTGATGCAACTTGGGAGCGCTGATGTAACGGAGATCGCTGCCGAGTTGCCCCAGGAGCGCTCTGTGGTTTCTCGCCATCTGCAGATACTGTCTGAGGCTGGCATCGTGCGCGCGCAGAAGTCAGGCCGACAGATGTTCTATGAGGTGGACGGTCCCTCAATCATCCAGCGGCTGGAGGACATGCTTTCACACACCAAAGGCATTGCAGCTCACTGCTGCCCTGGCAATCAGCGGTAGTTTTTTTCATCCTATATGTGTATATGTGCGCACAAATGAACATAAATAACTTCGAAGTGATCGTGATCGGTGGCGGCCAGGCTGGCATGGCGTGCGGGTGGCACCTACAACGCCAAGGGCGTGACTTTGTAATCCTGGATGCGCTAGACAGGCCTGGGGGAAATTGGCGCAACTACTACGACAGCCTCACGCTGTTTTCGCCGGCACGGTACTCGGGGTTGCCTGGCATGGCATTTCCGGGAGATCCAGGTCGCTACCCCCTGCGCGATGAGGTGGTTGGGTACTTGGAGCAATACAGTGAGCTCTTCCAGTTGCCCATCAAACAAAAAGCGCAGGTTGTCCTGGTGGAGCGAGAGGGGACAGGCTTTCGCGTCGCAACAGCAGATGAACAGATCTTTTTTTCCAAGGCCGTCGTGGTGGCCACGGGGGCATTCAGCCACCCCTACATCCCCGAAATAGCAGGCCTGCAGGACTTTGAGGGCCGCGTGCTCCACAGCGCAAGTTTTGGAAGAGCCCAAGAGTACTCTGGAGAGCGTGTCATCGTGGTGGGCGCTGCAAACTCTGCGGTACAGATAGCGCATGAGCTGGCCCAACTGGCGAATGTGACGTTAGCGACCCGAGAACCTGTGCGCTTCTTTCCCCAGCGGCCTTTTGGCATCGACTTCCACGCTTGGCTGAAATGGACTGGTTTAGAGAAGACCAGATGGCTCAACGACCAAAGCACCCCTGTGCTCGATCGTGGGACCTATCGACGTGCGCTGCACTCTGGGCTGATTCGGCACAAAGACATGTTCCATCAAGTGACGCGTGATGGTGTGGTCTGGCAAGACGGGACATATGAGCCGGTTGAAAGCATCATCTTTGCCACAGGATTTCGCCCGAACCTGGGAGCACTCGGTCAGCTGCCAGTGTTCGATCAACAAGATCGGGTAGCTCATAAAAGCGGTGTCTCGACTACGGTGCCGGGCCTGTACTTCGTAGGGTTGCCCAAGCAGCGCAGCTTTGCATCGGCCACATTGCGAGGTGTGGGGCCAGATGCTCAGTACATAGCTAAAAGACTGATAGCTCAATTGCGCTGATTCAGAATGACTGCTTTGGGTGGTGGATTCAACCGCGCTGCGCGAAGTCGATCCTTCAAACCGATGCAGGACGAATCGAGCAATCGGCTGGCAGCTTCCAAGGTTGGAGCGGTCGTCCATGACCGGAACCGCTCAACGACCGGTGTTGATCGTTGCGGTCACTCGTGCACTGCACCGTGAATGGCTCAGATCAGCCTAGACCTGCCGTTTACGGCTACGGCCCGGACGGCAGCTTCTGGCCGGAAACGACCGCCACGTCTACTTGGCCCAACGGACTGCTACCGTTTTGATCTGCCAACTCACCAAATGTCTTCGAACCCGGCAGCAGGTCAGGACGTATTGATGGACTTCAAGCCAACTTCGGCAGCATGCCTTGCTGATAGCGATGATGGTGAAAGGCTATGCTGTTGACGGCTGACGGCATTCCACATAATCATTTGACCTGGCGATCGCGCATCCATCATTGTTCGAGAGCACTGCCACTGGCAGGCCCGCCAGCGAGGGCCGGAACACCCTCTCGCACGAGACGTAAAAATTGTTGCCATCGATGAGCGCGAACATTGGACAGCCTTCAGGTTATGCCCGGAAGCGCTTGATGCATGCGGTGACCACGCCCCAAATCACCAAGGTTTGACCCTCCCTAGGCACGATGTCAGGGTAGGTCGCGTTCGCCGCCTGCAGGCGGATGTTGCCCCCCGCGCAGTGGAGCCTTTTGACCGTGAAATCATTGTCCACCACCCCAACAACGATGTGGCGATGCTGAGGTTTGATCGCTCGGTCTACAAGGATCAGATCTCCGTCATCGATGCCGTCCTCGCACATGGAGCTCCCGGCAACCCGCAGCAGAAAGGTCGCCTGGGGATGCGTGATGAGCGTGCTTGTGAGGTCAATTCGCTTGCCACCGAAGTCGGCCGCCGGCGACGGAAACCCCGCTCGGATGCAAGCATCGCCGGCGATAACGTAGCAAGCAGCCTCACTGAGCTGGACGGGCGGCTCTGGGGGGAGCAGGTGAGCGTTGGTCATGGGTTTTATCGATACTGTGGTTATATACAGTATACGGCGCTATGCCAGGATTTAGACGAACTTCCCCATGGCAGCAGTTCCTGGACGGCTGGGTCAAGCCCCGTTTGTATTGCACAATACAAAACATGCTTGTCGCCAATCCCGCCACACACATCGTTCTGCCAGCATCTGCACTGCCCCTGCGCGCCACGCCCACTCGTGCGGCCTACTCCGAGTTGCAGCAGGCGTACGAGCATTTCAACCAGCGCCTGTTCGACGATGCTCTGCCCCATTGCCTGATCACGCTACAGCGAGAAAAACGTACCTGCGGGTACTTCTCGGCCGCGCGCTTTGCGTCGCTGGACGGCAGCACCACGGACGAGATCGCCCTGAACCCCGCCTATTTCGCGGCCGTGCCGATCATCGAGACGCTGCAGACGCTGGTGCACGAGATGGCCCATCTATGGCAGCACCACTTCGGCAAGCCGGGGCGGGGGCGCTACCACAACGAGGAGTGGGCCGGAAAGATGGAAGCGATAGGCTTGATGCCGTCATCTACCGGCCGGCCCGGAGGGAAGCGTACGGGCGACATGATGGCCGACTACGCCATCGCAGGAGGGCCCTTCCTCGGGGCATGCGAGCAGTTGCTGACGGACAGCTTCCAGATCAGTTGGTACGACCGTTTTCCTGCGATCGAGCACGTGCTCAGCGGCCAGTGGAGCATGGCCACGCAGCTGCAGGGCATGGCCGGCACCACGCCCCCAATGGCGTCCGTACCCGCTTTGGCGCAGGCAGTGCGGCCAGTGGCCCACACGGTGCCCACAGCCGCCGGCGGACCAGACTCGGTACAGCCGTTGAACAAATCGAACCGCATCAAGTACAGCTGCACAGGCTGTACTGACCAGATCAGCGTTTGGGGCAAGCCAGGGCTCAAGCTCATCTGCGGCGAATGCCAAGCTGCATTTGTAGATCACTAGCCGTGTTGGTTTGCGCTGTCCCAGCGGAGGAATGGCTTGTATGTTTCGCCACGAGGGTGATGCCGACAGAGCAGCTCTCTGTCATCCAGACCGTGCCTGGACACGTAGATCGCCGTGGTCTCCAGTTGCGCGTGGCCCAGCAGCAGCTTGATGGTGTCGAGCGGGGCCCTACCTTGATAGAGGTGTGTGGCAAATGCATGCCGGAAGCTGTGTGGGGATAGATCCAGACCACACATGCCGGAGTACCGGCGCACCATGCGCCATAACTGGAGATATCGGTAGTCGGGATAGTGTCCGCTGGACACAAAGAATCGTCTTGTCGATCGAGCAACATGTCCACCGGCACGCAGGATATCGTTGCGGACCCTTTTGTATTGTGCAATCCAATACAGCGCAGGCTCTCCCAGCACAACAAGACGCTCCCTCCTCCCTTTCCCCATGATCGGCAGGCAGCGGCCCTGGAGATACATGTCTTGTGGCAACTCTAGTAGCTCTGCAGCGCGAAGGCCCGCGCCGTAGAGAAGCTCAAGGACTGCACGGTCGCGTACGCCCTCTGGCGTCTTCACGTCCGGTTGCTCAAGAACACTCTGGATCTGCGAAGCGCTGGGCACTTCATGCTGCGGCCGCGAGAACACGCGTACTGGCAGTAGGTATGGATTGATATCCATGTCCACGATCGACTCGGACAAGCCCCACTCGTACAACCTGCGCAGGCACCATTGCTTTTTGCGAAAAGTGGCGGCTGATACGGCGGCTTTAGCTCCCTGTAAATAGGACTGCAGGACCGAGCCCGAAAGGGCCTCCCATGTGCGCCCTGTCTCTTGGATTGACCACTTGTTGAACGCGCAGATCTCAACCTGAAGTGTTCTTCTCGTGGAATCAGCCATGCCTTCAACCAAGAAGAGATCAGTCAGAAAATCTTCGAAACGGGAATCCCAGCCCTCGTGAAAACGAGAGGGCTCGCCCTGGTGCATCCAGGGATCTTTTCTATCCATGCTGTCCTCAAGTGGCGGGCCAGCACGGATGGCGTAGAGAGCCGTCCCCGCTGGCGAGACGCACACCTCGACGCGCCAAATTCTAGATCAAATAAAACATAAAAAGTCAAGCGTAAAACGTGCGGTATGTATCGAACGTTTTACGCTGGAGTGTCCGAGGAGGGCTGCATACAGTGCGCCCATGCCTACCCACCCCCCTCGTTTTTCGTGCGCAAGTCTGGTACGCACGGCCCTGCCCGCTGCTGTTGCAGCGGCCTTCCTCACAGTCTGCACAACGTCTTTCGCTGAGGGTGTCTCAGAAAAAGTAGCAGGACAGTTGAGGGCAGCGATTTCTGCCAATACCGGCAACTCGGTCCGAGTTGACGAGATCAGCCCCACGCCAATTAAAGGCATCTACGAGGTGCTTTCGGAGGGGGAAGTATTTTACGCCGATGAAACAGGTCGTTACAGTTTCATAGGAGGATCACTGATGGATTTGAAGCAGCGCGTGGACCTCACCGCACGGGTCCAGGACAAGCGGATGGCCATACCGTTCGATCAGCTGCCGTTCAAACATGCGATCAAGGAAGTACATGGCAATGGCAGCCGGTCGATGGCAGTTTTTGAAGATCCAAACTGCCCAATCTGCAGGGTGTTCACGAAGTTCGTAGACCAGATCGATGACGTGACGGTCTACAGGTTCATGCTCCCGGTCATCAGCCCGCAAAGTCAGAGTCTCGCGCGCATGGCCTGGTGCTCTCCTGACCGTGCCGGGGTTTGGAAGGCGATGATGGACGGCGCCAGGCCCAAATTGCCCGAGGCATGCAATGTCGATGGCCTGGTCGAAATCCTCCGAACTGGGGAGCGCTACCAGATCAACAACACCCCCACCGTGGTCCTTGCCAGCGGCAAGCGGCTTGTTGGCGCCACCCCTCCCGAGCAATTCCTGGAAGAGCTCGAAAAAGGCGGACGTGTTGGGGGGCGCAAATGAAGCTGTTGAGATTTGTCGCGGACTGGCGCAAACGGTCTCCGCTCACGCTCGCCCTAGCCCCGGTAGTAGCGCTTGCGGCCATCGTCAGTGCGGCTGACATCGTCACAGCGATTCAGAACTCGCCGAATGCGAGCCCATGGCTGAAGCAGAACGCCCAGGCGGTCGCCAATCTCGCGATCAACGTCGAAAGCCGCGGAGATACCAACGCATACAACGGCAGTTGCTGCTATGGCGTCCTGCAGATGAATCAGGAAAACATTGCCAAATATGCGCGTGTGCCTCCTGAAAAATACCGGCAACAAAGCCTTCAGCAACAGATTGATGCGTGGTCGGCTCTGACAACAGAAGCCATGAAGTCCAGTGTCGTTAGAGATCTACTGGCTCTGGGTACGTTCGATGGCCGACCCGTGGATGGAAACCTGGTGCTGGCCTGCGTACAGCTTGGTATTGGCAACTGCCGAAGGATGATCACGTCAGGCCGTTGCTCTGGATTCGCAGACAGCAACGGGACCACGATCTGTGGCATGGCTGACCGGATGGCCGGCGGTACAGGGCCATCGCCTGGTGGTAGCGGGGGCGGTATCAAACCTGGAACTGGTGGAAGCGGTGGTGGTTGGAAGCCCATCACTGAAGTGCCGGTCGCCCCGAGCATGGAAGAAGGGTTTCGCCAGGCCTCGGGCCAGAGCATGGGCAACGTCCGCAAGACCATCCTCACAATCGGCATCGGTGCAACTGCGCTGATTGTGGGCTCGGCCTTGCTGGGAATATGGCGCCGCTACGCGAAGGGTGGCTTGGCCGTCGACCAGTTTTCACGCCATGCTTTGCAAGCCGGGCTCCTCCTTGCATTCATCGCGATTGCGATGACCGTCGCATGAGCCGGCTCCGAATGATCAAGCTGGCAGCAGCAATCGGGGTCGCCACCCTGGTCGGCTCAGCGGCGCATGCAAGCACGCTCGACTGCCTGCGAGGCAACAAGACCAACGCCGATTGCCGGCGGATGCTCGAGAACTACTGGCAGCACGAACGCGCTATCACCGCCGTAGCGATCCACTACGGTCTGGAGCCCGCGTTGCTCAAGGCACTCGTCGCCGTCGAGAGCAAATACAACGCCCAGGCACGCTCCCCAGCCAATGCCCGAGGCCTGGCGCAGGTCCTGCCTGACACCGCGCGAGGTGTTGGGCTGCAGGACGCCGAGAGCAACCTCTACAGCCCCGTGCTGGGCCTTGCCGCCGGGGCCGCGTACCTACGAAAGATGTGGTTCGAGTTTAGGGACTGGCCCCTGGCCCTGGCTGCATACAACGCCGGCCCTGGCGCCGTGCGCAAGCACAAGGGCATCCCGCCCTATCGGGAAACACAGCAGTACGTGCCAAAGGTGCTCGCGCTGTACCGCGAGTTCGCCCTTGCAGAAGCAGCAATCCGCTGAACGTTGGAAAAAAGATGTTCAAAGGCAGCACACGCCCCCTCACCAAGAGCGAAGTCCAGCGAATGGGCTTCGCCGATGACGCGCGTCAGCGCAAGCGACAGCACCGTCGAGCAGCAAAGCGGCTGCTCAAAAGCGGTGGCTTTTTCAACGGCAACAGCATGCGCGGCACAACCTTCCACGCCGTGGCCATGTGGCACTTGGCCCAGGCCCGTGTGCTTGCGCAGCGCTGAGGCAACCAGGAATGAAGATGAAAAAACACATGCTCGGTGCATGCGCCACGGCCGTGGCCATGTCCGTTTCTTGGCCTGTGCTGGCCAACGGCCCAGCTGGCGGCAACGACTCGCGCGAAGCGCTGCTGCAAGCCCAGGTGGCTATTTCATGGCGCGCCCGGGTGTCCGAGTTCGGCCAGCTGATCGCACAGCGCATGGGCGTGCCATATCTCGAAATCTGTCCCACCGATCCGCAGCAATTGGTGCATGTCGAACAGGGCGACACAGCGAGCATCAGCGATGCCCTGCGCACGGTGAACCTGCAGCTGCAGCCTGGCCAGGTACTGGAGCTGGCCAGCACCGCGGCAGGCCTGCGGCTTGAGCTCGCCAGGACGAGCCCTCTGAGCCCGACCTCGTCGCCATGGGCCGGCGCCGGCGCAGCTGCGCCGTCAAGCACCGCCGGTTGCGATCAGGCCGGTGCCCAGGAACTGGCCGCGCGCCAGAGCCGTGCTGCCGCCTCGGTCCAGATCACTTCCTCTGCAGCTGGCGCACAGGTGGCCACGCAGCGCTACGTGCTGCGCGAAGGTCAGCCAGTGCACGAGCAGCTGCAGGGCTGGGCCCAGGCCGCAGGCTGGAAGCTCATCTGGTATCCGCGCGTGTCGTGGCAAGTCATTTCGAGCTCGGCCTTCAGCGACGACCTCGATGTCGCTGCAGCTGTAGAGGCCGTGGTCACGATCCTTCGGGCCGAGGGCAAGCAGGTCCTGCTGACGGTGGCGGCCGCCAACCAGGTCATGGAAGTCACGTCCACGGACATCACTGCAGAAAGCAAAGACGGCAATGAAGAATAAGCACCTCCCCCAGCGCCTGACATGTCTCGCCACGGCGATCAGCGTGCTGCTTCTGCACGGCTGCACGACGATCCAGGAAGCCGAGAAGAACACGAAAGCGGCCAACGACCAGGCCCGCCGACTGTTGACAGAACGCACCCAGATCGCCGCTCCTGCAGGCGTCACGCGCCTAGCAGTACCGCGCATCGCAGGCAAGGAAATCCGGCTGCACAAGAGCCAGTCGTTGCCGGCAGTTTTCGAGAGCGAAATCGCCTACGCCACACATGGCTCGCAAAAGCTCAGCGAGGTTCTGGAAGAGCTCGGCACGCGCATCGGCATCCCGATCGCAGCAACTGAAATCGTAGGCGCGCCGGGTGCAGACCTGGGCCAGCAGGGGCAGGCCCAGTCTGCCGGCACCCGGGGCATCAATGGCTTCACGCAGGTCGAGCACAACGGATCGGTGAAGGCCTTGCTCAACGACCTGGCCCAGCGCAACCAAGCATCGTGGCGCTACGCGAGCTCGCGCAACGTGATCGAGTTTTTCCGCTTCGAGACCCGCACGTATGACATGAACATCCCTGGCGGCGCCAAGGCGCTGGCGGCATCGATCAGCCTGTCTGCCACCGGCTCGAGTTCAAGCGGTGGAGACAGTGGCACCGGTGGTAGCTCGGGCAGTGCCGGAGGCAACAGCGGCACGGTGTCGGTCACACAGAACCAGCTGATTGACCCTTGGACATCGATCATGAGCTCGGTTCAGGCCATCCTGGGAATCCAGCCAGGAACTGCATCTCAGTCGCGCGGCGCGAATAGCAGTGCAGGTGCTTCGGCAGCCAGCGGCTCAGCTGGCGGAATTGGCGGTTCAGCAGGGTCCAGTGCCGGATCATCGAACTCCAGGCTGGCCGTGGCTGGCCAGGACGGTTTTGCCGCAGCTACACCGGAGCTCGGGATCGTGACGGTCACAGCGAGGCCGCACAGCTTGCAGCGCATCAGCACCCTACTGAATTCGATCAACGCGCGCTACGCACGCAACGTGATGATCGACCTCACCGTCTACAACGTCACGCTGGCCAAGGAGCAGGCCGCAGGCCTGTCGATGGACATGGTCTACAAGCAGCTCAATGGCAATGGCGTGAGCCTCGGCGGGACGAGCCCGATCCAGCCGTCCACCGGGCAGCCCGGGCGATTCACGGTCAGCTTCGCCGACGCCAATTCCCGGCTCAACGGGACCAAGATCATTGCCGAGGCACTCAATACGGTCGGCAGCGTGGCGCTGTTCAAGAAGGGCCAATTCCTGGCCATCAACGGCCAGCCGTCTCCCTTCCAGGTCGTTCAAGACAGGATCTTTACCGCCACGCGCCAGACCTCTCTAACTGCAAACGTTGGCGCCCAGACCACCGAGCAAAAAAGCCGTATCACCACGGGCCTGACGGCCAACGTGGTGCCGCTGATCCTGGGTGACAACCGCATCCTGCTGCAGTACCAATTCGAGCTTTCGTCAGTCACAAACATGAACCCTGAAGTGGTTAACGGCGTGACCACGTATTCACCGGATGTGGCACGGCAGAGCATGCAGCAGCAGGCCTTCGTCAAGGACGGCGACGCCCTGGTGCTGTTCGGGTTCGACAGCGGCAGCGAGGAAGTCAACGACCAACTGTCGATCGCGGGCGCGAGCAAGCGCGGCCGCGGCGATCGAACGATGTCGGTGATCGTGATGCAGGTGTATGGAGGTCAGAAAAATGGCTAAGCAACGCAATGCCCCCAAGGGCAAGTTCATCGTCGCAGGCCTTCTGGCCACTGCACTGGTCGTCCTCGCAGGCGCCGGCCTGGCCCAGGAGAAAACGCCGGCCGACATGGCGGCCGAGAACGAAGTGCAGCTGCAGCTGCTTCAGCAGCAGCGGCAGATCCGCGACATGCTGGGCACGGACCCGATCGTGGGCAGCCTCCCGACGGTCGTGTCGGTGATCATTCTCGATGGAAAGAGGACTGCCCGCCTGGCCCTGGCCAACGGCGCAGTGCTGACGTTCACCGAGGGGGACGAGATAGCGGAGCGCATGACGCTGGCCAGCGTCGCACCGCGCAAGGTCCAGGTCCGGATTGAGCCCCTGCCCAACGCCAAGAGCAAGAAGCCAGTGCCCATGACGCTGGCGTTCAAGGCCGCCAGTTCGCCGGGCGGCGCGGCTGCGCCAGGAATGTCATGGCCAGGCCAAGGAGCAGCGGCCGGCATGCCGGCGGCGCCGCTGGCCATGCCTGCAGGACTGGTCCAGGCGCAGCCCGCCCTGCCCTCACCAGGATCGGCCATCTGGAATGGCCCAACGCCCAATCAAATGCCTGCACACGCCGGCCAGGCGCCTGCACAAAGCAATCAGTGAGGCGCCACAGATGCTAAAGCGCGCGTTCAAAAAAGCCAGGACTGAGCCAACTCTTTCCGCAAGTGATATTGCACAGGATTCCGGCTCGCCTTCTGGCTTTGATCAGAGCTCAACTCAGATATGGAAAATCGATGGCTACAGGTTGGCTCTCGGTTTAACTTGGACCGAGGCAGATAGTCTGAAAACGGCAAAACGCTTTGTTGGAAAAAACAATGCCTATTTGACTTTGAGTGTCAGTGGTCAGCTGAACGTGGCCAAAGGCACTTCGCAGATGGCAGGCTGCTATGCGGGAGCAGCGCTTGTGGCCAAGCTTTTGGACAATGCCCTTGTCTTTCAGAAAATTGCAGAAGAGACATTCTGGATATGCCTGATCAAGGACGGTGTACCTCAGCCTACGTTCGATCGTATCGTCTATGACGCCGAAGAGGCAAAGCAGGCGTACTCGACTGCAGCCGAATACATTCCACACGATGGAGTGATTGTCGGAGATACAATCAACGCCAGATATACCATCCAAAAGATCATAGAGGCCGCAAAAGACCTCAAATCTGAGGAATTGCAGCAATGTCGACTGCGGAAAAATGGTCTGGATATAAGAAAGATTTTTGCAGCGACCATCCTTCTGACAGTCGCTGCCGCAGGCTCGTATTTCATAGCGACCCAGCGAGAGAACCTGCGCAATGAAGAGCGTCGAATGGCCGCTCTGAAAGCGTTGCTCCAAAGTCAACAAGAAAAGCGAGCCCAGGAGCAACGAATAGCCAATCTGATTCAACAATACCAAGAAAAAATTGCATCAGAGCAACGAAACTTCGGTCTGCAAGAAGTCGCACTGTCGCAATGGCATGAGTGCGAGCAAGTACGAAAGTCGCTGCCATACACTTCGATGGGCTACAAGCCGGCGATTCTGAAATGCGATTTCCAAGCGAAGAAAGCAACCATTGAATGGTCCCCCGCAAATTCCCATACACGCATTGCGGACCGCACAAAGCTCCCAGGAATCCTTGATCCACTGAACACTGAAGGCCCTATCGTCTCGGATTTTCCGATTGGCAGAAGTGCAGTACACGGGAATCCGGCCCAGAAAGTAGATCCAAGAGTCGTGAAGATGGAGATTCTGGATTGGGCATCCCATAATCTCAAGAATCTCAAATTCTCGCAGGAAGAAGAAGTCACCTTGCGCCCGCCTTCTGAAATCAAAGGCCTGGCCGGCGTTAGCGAATACAGGTTAGGAAGAAAAATCCAGCTGCAGCTGAACACTGCCAGTAGCAGCGATCTCTTGAGCATGCATTGGGCCGTGGAAATCCTGAATAAATATCCCATTAATTTCGAACGAGTGATTTGGAGCAATCCCACAGCGGTGGGCGCGCAGGTTAGCGCCTTCACAACGCTCTATATCCTGGAATAGGTCAAAAAATGGAACTCGGTATCACATTGAGAATGCCCGGGCGACGGGGCGAGAAACATCAAGATCAGCATGCGAAAGCCAAGGAAGCGCTCCAGCAGAAATTGAAGGACCACAACGAAAAGCGTGCAGTGCTTGAGAGATACGCTGTTTCTGACGTAGCGGCAGTTCCTGATGGTGAGTATATCAATCTTCATAAACTCACTCACCCCCTGGGTGAACAGCATCTGGAGCACTTCGCGGCCATCCAGAGCGACATGCTTTTCGAGCAGAAAATTGTCGGCTTCGCCCTCAATCAGCCACTCGCAGACTCCAAGAGCGCTAAAAGCCATCGTACCTATTTGCTGATGACTCCTGACATGTATCTGCAAAGCAGGGGCATGTTGGACGTTGCCCAGCGTCTGAAGGCAGACAACTATCTAAATATCTATCCATTGATCTCCACTTGGGAAATCATACGGGCGGTACACCACAACAACGCACGCGAAATCAGCAGCTCGGATTCCGAACAAACGTCAACACAGACGCGCGTGCGGCAAATGCTATTAGACGCTGCAAAATCAGGCGCATCAGATATTCATATCGAAGCACGCGAGAACAAGGCCGAAGTCTTGCTCCGTATTGATGGTCGTCGCTACAAAATGGGAGACATCTCTTTGGCTACTGCTGAAGACTATGGTTCGGTGCTCTTCAATTTTGAATCTACAGACATCGCCCGAAAAGGATCTTGGACCAAGCGAGAAATCAAGGACACCAATTTTGACGTGTGGGATGACCCTACAAAGAAAAACAAGCGCCTATTGACAGTGCGGTTCCACTCAACTGCCATCCATCCAGATAAATTCCAGTTGGTTTTGCGTCTGCTCAGACCTGCCAACGTGGAGGGCGGCTTCAAGAGGCTAAGCGAAGTTGGGTACTCCGACGCTCAGCGCGAGCAGGTCGAAAGAATGCTGATCGGTGGCTCGGGCCTGGTCGTATTTGTCGGACCGACTAACTCGGGGAAGTCATCCTCACTGCAGAGCTGCATCCAGCAGCTCTACGAGAACCGTGGACCAAATATCAAGGTATGCACGATTGAATCTCCGGTGGAGTACGAGATTCCTAACGCATGCCAGATGCCCGCAACGAAGGATACGTTCAACGAACTTTTGGAAGCCACATTACGGCAGGACCCCGACGTGGTCATGGTCGGAGAAATCCGGGAGAGTCAGGCTGCAAAGACCGTCAAGAATCTGGTGCTGGCAGGCCACAAGATTCTGTCTTCCATCCACGGTTACTCGGCGATGGCTGCATTCTCTCGTCTTGAGCAGCTGGGTGTGGATATTGACCTGATGACTATGCCTGGATTCGTTTCCGGTTTCGTATATCAAAGGCTATTGCCCATTGTTTGCCCCGAATGTTCATTGCCACTTGATCTTGCTCGTGCGACCGGCATGATCAATGAAGGTCTTTTTAATCGCTTGACCTCAGTAAGTGACGATAAACACAATATTCGCTTCATCAACGAAGGCAGATATTTTATCAACGCAGAGAACAAGTTAGATACAGGATGCAAATGTGAAACATGCAATGGCACAGGTATCCTCGGAAGAACACCCATTGCAGAAATAATAATTCCCGATGAGAAGCTCTTAGGCTTCATCAAGAAAAAGGATGAAGCAGGAGCGCGTGATTACTGGCTCACCACGCTGGGTGAAAAAGTGGAATATGGCCTCGGAGTTTCTGCACTTTCTCACGCGATTCAAAAAATGCGGCAGGGCCTCGTAGATCCGCGCGATGTTGAGCACAGTATTGGGATGCTCAGAAGGGACGGATTCTGATGAAGAATATCAAAAGAATTCTGTTCCAAATCCGCCTCACCACGGATATCAGGGCCAAGCTATACGGCGCGCTCGCTTCCATGACAGGGCCTGCCGGTGGAATACCCCTCGGCGCAGCGCTCTCAGAGATGGAAGCAGAGTACCGCAAGCAAAAACATTTTCTCCATCCGTTGCTTCAGGAAGTGATGCGAAGGATGAAGGGCGGCGGAAGCAAAAGAGTCTCTCTTGAAGGGAGAGAGACTCAAACCCTGAAGCTCGGAGACGTGTTATTGGGATTGGTCCCGAATAATGAGGCCATGATTATTCGCAGTGGCGAAGAACAGGGAAATATCTCCTTGGGTTTGCTTCAAGCTGCAAAGTATGCGCGCAGTCAGTCCGAGATCATCAAAATCATTCGGTCTGGAGTGTCGCGCGTGCTGTGGTATGCGCTCATGATGTCCGTCATTTATTACTATTTCTCTCTTGAGATTATCCCGCAAATGGAGCAGGCCGCTCCAAGGCATCGATGGACACAGGCCGCACAGAGTTTTGGATTTGTGGCAGATCACATCATTGCTTTCATTATTGGCTTCTTTTTATTTATTGCTTTCATTTATTGGGCGTTCAACTATCTCAAGAAAAATTTGACCGGCCCCGTGCGCAATTTCTTGGATAGAAACATCTGGCCATTTACCACAGTTCGTTTGCTGAATTCATCTGCGACATTGGGAAGCCTGAGCGGATTTCTCAGAACGGGTGTTCCGTTTAGAACAGCCGTGAATTCGATCTCCGAGGGCGCAGACAGATACATGGTGAGCAAGCTGGATCATATCAAGCGACTCACGCAGCAAGGAAAGCCGCCTCACGTTTCATTGACCTCATGCAACTTATTTCCAGAGGAGAACGCATGGATTATTAGTCTTTATGGAAGAACTAGCGATTTCGGGCAATCCCTGGATCACATCGCCAACGAGTTCTCTGAAATCTCGATCGAAAAAGCCAAAACAACCGCCATGGTGGCGGACATCTTGGGAACACTTGCTATTGCAGGATCAATCTTGTGGATCGCCGTGACCATGTACGGCATCGTCGGCACTCTCAAATAAATTTCACAGGCAACATATATGACCATTCACAGCACCACTTTCAAACCGCGCGCCTTTCAAGCAAAGCACCAACGCGGCATGTCCATGATCGAAATGGCAGCATGGACACTTTTGGCGGGTATCGTGGCCGCCATCGTGCTCAATTCACTGGGCGTGCTCAAGGGGGGCATCAATGCCGGCAACATGGGCGAGAAGGCGCTCTATCTGGCAATGGATATTCAAAAGCACTGGCATCGGGCGAACGACTACTCCAGTGTCACGGCCGCAGAAGTGGACAAGCTCGGCATTGTCAAAAACCCCATCAAGTTCGACGCTGGTCAGCTGTACGACGGCTACGGCAATCAGATGGCCCTCAACGGTTCGCGCATCACGTTCGCAATGACGTTGGGTGGTACCGCAGCGCCCATGGACAAGGACGACTGCGCGAACCTGGTGGCCCGCTTGGAGCCGGTGGCCATGTCCATCCGCGTGGGCGCTTCTGCAGCGGCAAACGCCGGCGTCATCTCGGGGGGCAACCTCTACAAGAACGGAGCCACCTTGGATCAAACGGGCCTGACGACGGGTTGCGCCGAGGCAGGAACCAAGATCGCCATCCAGGCCCGCTGAGCACCTACGACAGAGAAGCACGATGCAAATGAGGACGACACCCCCCAGAGCCCTGCTCCACCTGGTCGCCCAGGCCTGCGCTACCGCGACCCTGGGCCTCAGTACCAGCTATGCCTTGGCAGATGCTGTCTTTGTGACACCGGGCTCTCTGTCGGGCTACACCTACTATCCACCAGTTAAGGCAGGCGGTGGAAGCGGCTCCGGCAATGCCAGCGGCCGCGTGGAGACACTGCAGAAGTGCTACGTGGCCATCAAATCGCCGGATGTGAGCTTCACGCTGCAGGCCCCGGAGTTCTACGGGCTGGAGCACATCCGGCTCTACTACAAAGCGGCTGGCGGCAATGGCGGCACAGGGACGAACGGAGGCGGTGGCGGTTCCACCGCCATCATTCTGAATGGCAGCACGGCGGTCATCGCCCCAGGGGGCAACGGTGGCCAGGAAGCTCCGGTGACGAAGGGAGACTTCCAGGTGGCGCCCGGTGACAGCGTGCGCATCGTCACTGGGGGCGGTGGCGGCTCGGGATGGCCGGGAGTTTCAGGTGGCGGTGGTGGTGCTGGCTGGCGCGGCGGTGGAGCGGGCTCCAGCTATGCCCCTGGCCAAGGCGGCAGCGCGATGCCAGGTGCAGGCGGAGGCGGCGCAAATCCTGGCACTTCCGGCAGCGGCCACAACGGCGGGGTCAGCACATATCCTGATGGAAACAGCGCACCTATTGGAGATACGACGCGCAGCCCGGCATTTTGGCAACGGCCTATTCATCAATGGGCAGAAAGCACGCCGGAATCAATGCGCCCTGCAAAGTGGTGGATGTATCTGGATGCACGGATTCCAGCAACACCTACACGCTCGGGCTCCAATGGATTGTCATTTCCTTTGGATATGAATGCTGAGGCCAATGACAGCATGGTTCCTGGCTTTGGAGGTGCTTGGGGACGTGCTGGATCTCCTGCCCCACGCACCACTTGGGGCGGCAGCTGGGGCTATGAAGAAAGGCTAAATAGCATAGCGGTACAAGCATCCAACGACCAGCTGACAGTACCAAAATGTGGCGGCTACAACTGCTCTTTCGTAACGAACTACTACCAACTCTCGCATGTGGGAAATTATGGTGACCCAACAGAATTTCAACTGACTCGAAAGCCGACTCTCAGATCGTATGAGTACGGGAGTGACTACGAAGAAAAATCCAATTTGCCCGGACAAGTCGTTTTTATGTATAGCGCCGTAGAGTGCAGTCTCCTGAAATAAAATGAACATTGACGCCGTCACCGCACCAGACCTGAGCAGCCTCATAGGAGGCATTTCCGACCTTGGCGTATGCCTCACTGCACCTGAGAAAAGCATTCAATTTCCGGGCCCCCTGCAACTCGATCCATTGCTTCGAGACTACGCTATCAGTCTCGCAAAGTGTTTCAAGGAGCTGAACCTTGAAGACGGCACTGTTTCGTTCCAGGGCAATAATTGGCGTGGTCACTTGGACTCAAGTGTTGTGGACGGAACTTGGATTCGCTTCAGAAAAATGCAATCAAGTGCGCCCACACTGGAGAGCTTGCCCACCAAGCTCTCTGAAGCGTCACAGCGATTCCTTCTTGATCAACGACATTCATCAGGGGGGCTCATACTCATCTGTGGGCCGACAGGCAGCGGTAAAAGCACTACCGCTGCCGCCACTGTCGTATCCAGACTGATTGAATTCAGTGGATATGCTCACACAGTTGAAGAGCCAGTAGAACACCCGCTCAATGGTTGGCATGGACTAGGATATTGCACTCAAACCCAAGTTAAAGAGAACGGAAGCGGCTGCTGGGAAAAGGCACTTCAGGGTGTTTTGCGATCGCAAGCCGTTGGCACTCCATCCATGCTATTTATTGGCGAGATTCGTGAAGACGGAGCAGCAAGAGAGGCCTTGCGCGCAGCAGGAAACGGTTTTCTCGTCATAACGACCAGCTTTGCCTCTGATGTAGCCACAGCCGTCCAAAGCTTTAGCGACAGAATTGAGAAGGGACAAATAGAGATGTTCTCTCAGTTGCTACGCGGCTTGCTGTTTCAGCGCCTGGAAAACAAACTTCTCCAAGTTCAGCTCTTAGAGAAAACATTGGTCGTACAGCAGCGTATTTCTCAGGGCAACTACTCAGGAATTAATGAAGAGGCGCAACGACAGGCGAATGCGCGACTGTATGCGTCTACACCTCCAACGATTGCAGCAGTTTCAGGCGGTAGAACAGTCACTGGCTCCATCGGCGGTTTTCGTTTACCTTGACTGCGAGTGATGAATGTGGATCTTCGTATACATTGCATTCTTTTTGGCTGCAATATTCAGCTATGCGTCCTCGCAGGGTGATTCCGGCGCCACAGAAATAAAGATAAGCGCGAGTGAAGAAATAAAGCAGTACAAAGCATTCATGACCGCTGCTGATCATTATTTTTCTGATAGTGACAGAATCGCTCTGAAGAGACTTTACTGGCGAGACATCAAGGTGAGCGCCCCTTCTGGCATGAACACAGCTGATATGCGCTCTTCCTGGTATGTAATCAAAGGCGAAGACGGTGCGTGGTCTGCTTGTACTGACATCAGCGAGGAAGCCCTGGCAAACATTGCTCAACTGTTTCCCGACGCAGAATCAGGACCGAAGATTCAGAAAAGAGAGAATTACTATGCCGTCGGAGATCAAGAAATCGCAGAGTCCGCCACTTTACTGTGCAGTATGTAGGAAAGACAAAATGAAAAACCAACACAGAGGTGTAGCGCTGATCGAGATAGCTGTTGGATTGACGCTGCTTTCAATCATTCTGCTGGCAAGTTTTAGCTTATTATCAAAGGGCAACGAAGTAACTAAGGCAAAGTCCATATCGAGCGACTGGACGCAATTCGCAATAGCTGCTGATGCACATTTCAACTCCAACAGAACGGCTTACATAGCAGCCATGACGGACGGAACAGATGCGGACAAGCTATGCAAGGTCAATGTGAACAGTGTGACCGGAGAAGGTGGAACCATCACATATGACCCGACTTTGCACAGATGCGCTGTGGATAGCAGCATGCTTAAATACCATGCTGCCTTGCCAGCGACGGCAAGTGATCTCAATCCGTACAGAGAGCGGTGGGTTGCTATATTCAAACTCGTATATGACCGTGACGATCCTCCTAAACCCACAGGTGGGGTGGAAAGCTTTATCGTCTCTGCGACAGTCGATGGATCTGCCCCTATCGTCCTGGCTGATCCCAAGCTGTATGACAGCGCCTTGACAGCATCAGGATACACGCAAGGAAATGGTGGAGTCGTCCCAGATGCAGATCGGTCAACCTGTATCGCATCGCGTGCACAGAATCGATATGAATCTTGTGGCGCGGGTTGGAAAATCAATTTGCCTGACTTCCTTACATCAGCTGAGGTCCAGGCATTTGCAAATCGGTTGAGCAAATAGGCGGAAATATGCAAGAAAATTCATTTGTTGAGCTTGATAACTTCACGGATCTGATAAACAAGATTTTCAATACCAATGACTCGGCCCTGTACACTGATGTGTATATTCAGCCCGAACAGCCTGTCAGATTGAGAATTACCAGCAATCAATGGGCTGACTTTGAAATAAGCAGCGATGGTGCAGCACCTCGAAAGCTCGTCTACACCGCCGGCGATCTCAACAAACTGATCACCAATCTCTTCTCCAAAAGGGAACAGACTCCGCAATCAGGGGGGAAATGGAATGATCTGCTTGAGAAGAACAACGGATGTCTTCATCCGATGATTACCCTGGATGCTCCAGGAAAAACCGAAGGCGAGGTAATACCATTTCGCGTTAGGTGCACGCTGCAACAGCAAGATATGGGGGGAATCGGTTTGATGCTGCGGTGTCTGCGTCCGGTAGCGGAGACGTTGAGCGAACTGGGTCTTCCGGAGACACTCTCCAGTATATGCAATGCACGCAGTGGCCTGGTTCTGGTAACTGGCCGCACTGGTGCAGGAAAGAGCACGAGCATTGCAGCAATGCTCAACCAGATTAACAAGCAACGCTCATCCAACATCGTCATCATTGAAGAGCCCATTGAATTTATCTACAAGGCTCGGATGTCGCGGTTTACCTACCGAGAGGTAGGAAACGATGTAGACAGTTATGCCAACGCAGTTGAACAAGCGCTACGGTATGTTCCGGACGTTCTGAGCATCGGTGAGATCCGCGACGCAGAGACTATGAAGGCTGCCGTGCGCGCCGGTGAATCGGGTCACCTGGTGTTCGGCACTATCCACGCCGCCAATGCCATGGGCGCAATCCGAAAAGCGCTGGGCTTTCTCGATACGCAGGGCGAAAAGCTGTCTTTTGCGACCAATGTAGTGGGAGTTCTGGCACAAGCTTTACTGCCAACGACAAACTCGCACGCGAAATCGTTGGCTTTTGAAATCATGGATTTCACAGCAAAACAGAATGGTGTCACTTTGCTGGCGGAAACAGTTGAGAAAATGCTGTCGCCTCAAAGTGATGGCACAGAACTTCAAAGCTTTGAAAAAGATTTTCTTAGTCAGCAAAGAAGAATAGGTGTTGGCAGCTCTCCGTTTGCGCAGAGTTTGAAATATCTTATGAAGCACAAAAAGATTGATATATCCAGTGCACTTTCCCTAGTTCATGATGCGGCAAGCATAAAGGAGTTGAGAGATATTCACAACCATTCTGAATGAGTCATTATATCCATATTATAGTCAGTGTAAATATAAATTGCAAAGCACCTTTAACATTCAAGTAATTCATTAAACAACCACATCATATAAATTTAATGTGCATTATTTATCTTGATTTGTGTTTCCGACGACACCTTTACCTTGATTCATCTGTAGTGCTGAAAACACCTTGATTAATTCTGTAACAGGACTATCTTCAGAGATTTTTAGCTTCTCAAGCGACTCCGTTGTCTCGCCTGTTTTTAGTTTGCCAGAAAAATCTTCTTGAACCAGTGATGCTGCTATAAAAATATCTTCTGCTCTGACTGCTTCTTTGTCTAGGATTCGAATTGCCGCAAGAAAATTAGAGCGCTTCAAATAAAGACTATAAAACCATTTATAATCTTCCACAAGAGACCTATATTGTCTCAACAGAAACCATGCAATTGCTTCCACAAATATCAGCACACCCGTGGGGCGCAAAACTTTTGCCAAATAAACGTTTAGATTTTCATCGCTTTTCGTCTCTGGCAGAGTTATATAGAAAATAGCCACGCCAACAAAAGCAAGTATGACACCAACAAAAACTAGGAATGTTGCTCTGGAAAATATTTCGTCTGCACTTTTCCGCGCAGCTTGTACTTCTTTTTCAAACTGTACAACAGGCGAAAGATTCCCCAAATCTCTCTCGGGCTGATTTTTTGAATTTTCTGCAGTTATATCGGATACATTATTATTACCCTCAAGAAAAAGAGTTCTAATTCCCGCATATGCAGCCAAGACCAAACCTAGCCACAGTATAACTATATCGTATTTAATTCTTAAGATTGGCTTGGATTCATCTATCCACGGCTCGTCCGTTATGTTATTGTAGCCTATTTCCATAGGCACCAAGACACTAACAAACTTACTAGCTTGGTACTCATAAATGTCTTTTTTAGAATCTTTAGTATATGAAACTATATTCATAGCCCTTTCTTTAGCAGATTTATAATTCGCTGATGAGAGGGCTTGATGCACCGTGTCATCTCTAGTAATAAACGGCGCTATTTCCAGGACAAATGCAAGAAACAAAAGGATTGCTAATGATCTCGAAATTAACCGTGCCGTAGACGGCTTCAAATTGAGCGAGGGTGTGATAATTCGAATTAATGTTGACATATAAAATAAAGCAATTGGCAACAATATTATACTAATACAATGATACAAAGCCCCATCAGATCCAACCTGATGGGGCTTTGGCTATTGCTAGGTTGAGAGCAACTCTCTGGCTAGGGCCACTTCGATGCTCTCGCCCTCATTGTCATTGAGCACGTCCAAGCCACACTCGGGCATGTCGCCCGAGGTGGACTGAGACACTGTGATCTTCTTGGCCATGAGCCGCAGGCAATCCATCTGGCTCGTGCCGGCATAGCCCAGGAAGATCACGCGCACGTCGAGCTTTTGGCCGATGCGCCATGAGCGCCTGGCCGCCTGCATCATCGTGTAGACATTGAAGCCGGACTGCATGAAAACGATGGTCGGAAATTCCAGGAGATCCAGGCCAGTCTTCACGAGCTCAGGGTTGGTGATGACCACATCGACGCCGCGATCGACCTGGTCAGCCACCCAGTCCTCTCGCTTCGATGCGTCCACGCTGGCGCGCAGCACAGCGACCTTGAAGCCTCGGGCTTCCAGGTGCATGCGCAGCCTGGCGGTAGTGTCGCGTGTGCCCGTGTAGATGGAATAGACCAGCACCTTGCGGCCCTGTGCTTTCTCTTCCAAACACAGCTCGATCAGCTTTTGCTCTTTGGGTGTGCACTCGGTTTCCGAGAAGACCGGCGCCTGCAGGTGAAGCAGTGCCTTGGTCCTGGGATGCCTGACGGTCTCGGTCCTGAAGCAGCATTCTGGCCATGCCAGCAGCACGTTCATGACCACGCCCAGCAGCGTGCTGTCTTTCATGGCCAGGGCCTGTTTGAGCATCTGCACGAGGTTGAGCGCCATAGCCTGGTAGGCCTCGGCCTGGTCCTCCTGCATCTGCACGTCGATGAAGGACTCGGCATAGCCCGGGAGCACCTTCTGGCCGATGTCGCGCAGCTTCAGGAAGACCGTGATGGGCAGCACATATCGCATGATGCCCACCGGGCCGAAGCCCGGGGCCTTGGATGTGCGCACCGTGAGTTGCTTGCCCTTGGCCGTGCGGTGGGAGGTCGATGCCGACTCCTTGTACACGTCCTTGAGCACGCCGTGCGTTCGCATGAAACCCATCGTCGCCGCAGCCATGGAGCCATTCTTGGACGGTTTGAATCCGTCCTCGATCAGCGCGGCGGGGTTGATCCGCCACAGGAGATGGAAGAGGTCGTCTGCATAGCCGCCCATGAGCGTTCCTGTCAGCAGAAGCACTTTCGAGCACTGGCTGGCCAGCACACCCATGGCCTGCCCCTGGGCCGAGCCCTCGTTCTTGTACTCATGGCCCTCATCTACCACCAGCAGCCCAAAGTAGTCCTTGGGCAGATAGCGCTTGATGAACTCGGTGGGCTGATAGCCCCCCTGCCCTATCGAGAACTCGAAGTTGGCAAGCCGGCGCTCCATGCGCTTTGCCTGTCGGTCGGAAAACACCAGGTCGCCGTTCTCGTCCATCAAGTTCACGAACTCGTAGACGTTGTCCTCAAGCATGGCCGCCAAAGTCTTCTCGCCGAAGGTCTTGAGCAGACGCTTGGCCGCTACCGGCCCGATGGTCGGCAGCTGCTGCAGCGCGTCGAGCACCAGGTCGTACATGGACTGGATGGGCTTCCCGCTACGGATGAGCGTCCACAGCGTGGAGCTGCAGCTGTCGCACTTTCGCCGGCGCTCGCTCAGCAGCTGCTTGGCCAGGGGGGCCGACAGCGGCAGCGTCTCGCCCTCCTCGCCTTTGGATTCGAGCGGCCGCATGCAGTTGGGACAGCACGCCGCAGAGAACACCTGGCCCTCAATCAGCAGCTTGCGTTCGACGAACGCCGGCCGCCAATGAAAACCCATGCGCATGCGCACGCGACCCAGGACGAAGAACTCCGGCTGGCTGGATTCCAGGCCCAGGCGCGAACGCAGGGCCAGCAGCTTGCGCAGCGTGTCCGGGCCGTTGAGCACCCACACGCGCGCACCAGGCACGGTCTCCAGGATCTCACGCCGCCACTTGTAGACCAGGTGGGGCGGCGAGATGATCAGTGTCCGAGGATTGCGCTGCTGCAGGCGCTGCAGCAGCACGGCGGTGCAGATGGCCATCATGGTCTTGCCCGTGCCCATCTCTGCGTTCAGCACGGCCGCGGGCTCACCCCGGTCGGCCAACAGCTTGACGATGGCCTGCACGGCCTCCGACTGCGCGGCGAACGGCTTGCGTTTGAGCCCCTGCAGGATCTGCTGGCGTTCCTGCCAGACGCTTGTTTGGCTGTCTCGCTCAGGCATGTAGACAGGCGGGTGCTGGGCCCGCACTTGGTCAAGCAGGCCCTGGCCAAACTCGCGGATGAAATCGCCCAGCGGGATGGTCTCGCTGATCACTTCGGCCAGGAAGTCCTCGCCCTCGATCTGGCCGAATTCGCCCGTAGCATCCGATGCTGCAACAGGTGCAACGGTAGTTGTGTCCTGCTCCAGGACGGGTGTGGGGGGTGTGGAAACTTCCATGATTTGCTCCAAAAAATAAGGGCGCGCCGCTGAAGAACAGCGGTGCGCCCTGGTAGGTGGTTGAGAAGGCGGGCCCGAGGCCTGGCGCGATGCCAGGTAGGGCTCACAAGGATGGTTCAGGCGACGAGCAGACGCTCGCGGACGCCGGCACTGACGTGCCGGATGAAGTGGTCGGTGATGCTCACGCGCAGCGCTCGCAGTTCACCAATGCGGGGATAGAGACCTTGGCCGAGCTCGTGCACAGCGCCTTTGTCTTGACACCATGCCAGCAGCGGCTGCTGCCAGGCGTCGAGCAAGGCGATGGGCGCCAGTTCCTTGACAAGGCTCCACACACGCGCCTCGATGTCACCAGTGGTGGCCAGCACCCAGCCGATGCGATTTGCCTTGTCCAGCGCACGCAGGCGTTTGTCGTAGAGCCACAGGTGGCTCAGCGGCCCGAACAGGTTCTGGCGTGGCAACCGGCCGCTGAACTTGGCCAGGCGGTCGGTAGGCCCGAGGTCCACCAGCTGACGCTTGCCGCCGGCGCCGACCAGGCTGAAGCGGCTGATGCCGGCTTCAGCCTGGCTGCCGAGCTCGGCGGCCGCGATGAACTGCATGGCAGAGGCATCGCGGCCGTAGAAAGACAGGAACATGAGCTCGCCTTCGTCGTTGCGCAGGCACGCGTCAACCCAGAGATCCGCGTAGCCTTCGATACGGTAGAGGCTGCGATGAGGTGTCAAAAGATGCTCCAAAGAAGACGGAGCAGCCCCATGCGGGGCGTGCCCCACATGGGTTGAAGGTTGGATCAGTGAGCGTTTGGCACCCACAGCCACGCCGCGACAAAGGTGCCCTCTTGCGAGGGCGCCACAAGCGGAAGCGTGTCAATCAGGCAGGTCTCAGAACAATAGATCTCACGCGCCCGAGCGATGGCCACTGCGCAGTCCAATCGCCATTGGTTCTGGTCCTGCAGGGATCTGTCCAGGGCGCAGACGGCCTGGGCCAAGTTGCCCTGCTCCCAGGTGTCAACGACGCCGCGCGCAGCAACTTCCATGTCATGCATGTGCGGTCTCCTTTCGTTCCTGCGCCGCATAGTGCATTTCCACGGCCAGCTTGATGGATTCGAGTTGGGCCAGGATCAGCGTGTGCTGTTCCCGGGCCACCTTCTCGGTGACACGCTTGGGGCTGGTCGAAAGGAAGAGGCGATTGAAGTCGCCATCGCCGTTGAAACCAATCACGTGGCGGCGAGAGTTTCCGGAGCAAAGGTGGACCGAGGCACGGGACTCCAAAGCGCCGCCGAGTCCCTTGAGGGTGCAGATGTCGAGCTCCCGGGCGCCGCCCAGGTCAACGATCGTGACAAATCTGTGGCCATCGCGTGTGGAGTGGTTGTGGTGAGTACGCATGAGATGCTCCTTCAAATTGGATTGAGAGAGCGAGCGCCGCCCTTGCGGGACGATGCCCGCAGGGGTGGTTGGAAAAATGCCTGGTCTTGCGACCGGCGCGCTTTCAAGGCTCAGCGCGCCTATAACCGTTTTTGAGTGGTTCAAACGGTTTTCCGCAGCGCACCCCTTGGCAAGCTCTGGAAAACCGGCTGTAGCCGGTTTTGGTTGAATTCAGCAGCGCTGAAAGGTGGTCAAGACGACCGTGTGCGCTCGAAGGCGATCACGTCCGCAGTAGAGAAGACCTGCACGAGCTCAGCGCGCGCCAGGGCTTCGAGATCCGGTGTTGGATCTGTGTCGCCCCAGGCCTCGGGATCGCAGTCGGTTGCATCATCGAGCTCCTTGCCCTCCGCGACGTGCATGAGCTCGCCATCGATGATGAAGATCGCTCCACGCGCATCCTTGAGGCCCGTGCCTTTTGGATGTCCGACCAGCAGCTCCATCACCGCGCATTCGTACTCCAGTGCACTCATGCGAGTGGTATCCACTGACGCCGAAAGTGCGAACTTGCTGCACGTCGATGGCTCTTCCTGCAGGTATGCCTCCAACTCTTCGGCGCTGAACCGCTGAATGAACTTTGGCGCAATGAGTGCCTTCAGATCAGCCTCCATCGAGGACCAGTCGCTGGCATCTCGCAAGCAAATGCCGTCGATGCTGGACTGGCTCTCGATGCAGCTGACCAGACCGCCGACCAGGATGTAGTCGAGGTGCCCAGGCACTTGCAAGGCAGTGCCGGCGGGATGCCGGATGAGCACCGCACGAACGAGACGGGCGAAGTCTGTGTAGGTTGGATCTCGATGTGGCTGCCGCTGCAGGAAGAAGTTGAGGATCTCCAGCTCATGCGACTCCACCTGGTCGGGAGTGCAACGCTGAAAGAGCTCTCGGGCATACAGAGCCTGCGTGCAAGACACAGCGTTTTCTTCGTCCCAGGCCGATGAATCGCAGCTGCCGCCATCCCTTACATCGTCTCCTGTCTCAAGGTAAATAAGCTCCCCCAGTACCAGCAAGATCGCACCGTACTGATCCAACTTCAGGGCACAGCCTTTGGGCTGCTTCACAAGAAGCTCGATCACGGATGTTTCCCATTGCTGGAACGACAAAACCGCTCCGGGAGCAGGCAGATGTGTAGTTTGGTTCATGGCTATCTCCATAGAAAATGGGACAGCCTCCCCCGAGGGCTGCTGCCCCGGGTGGGTGGATGAAAGGTGTCAGTGCAGCCTGCTGCCAGGCTGCCCCGAGAGGACCTGCAGGGACTGCAGGAGCTCGGTGGCCACAAGGTCGCGCGCACGAAGATCGGCGGCGGTCATGCGGTTGCCAAGATGGCAGAGGACGTTCTCCAACGATGCTTGCGCATCGCTGGCCAGGTCCAAGGTTTTCAGGATGTCCGGCACCAGTGCCGGCAGCGTTGCAAGCAGATCCAGCATCGATTCATCCAGGGCCGTAAGGCCATGGCGATCCAACGCTGCAATCTGCTTGAGGGTCTTGATCGCGGACATCATCAATACTCGTAGGGCAGCAACAACGTGGTTGTCTGCCACCCCGCATCGGTGATGACCCAGATCGTGTGATCGCCCACCTTGTAGACGGACATCACCATGGCGCGATCGACCAGCGAGTGCTGGTTGAGCGCGCGATCGAGCGTGTGGATCTCCCCCCAATCCCCGCTTTGGTGCCGGCGCAGCAGCTCGTGCAGATCGACTTCACCTTTGCAGATGAGATCGTCCACGCCGAGCGTTGTCGCCCAGCGGCCCGCGTGAAAAAAGGGTGTGGTCTGTGGAATGGTGGCGGCCGGCCGCACCAGGTCATCAATTTCCATGGTCATCTCCTGTGGTGCAGGGACGGCCCCCCAATGGGGCTGTCCCCATTGGGTGAAAAGAAAAGAAGTTCTGCCCTGACTTGCCTTGCTCAACGCCAGGCCAGGCGGGGGCCTCAGCAAATTTGTAGGTCAGTCAATCGCAGGCTGGTTGCGGTTGTAGTCGCCATATTTCTCGGCCATTTGCCGGGCCACATCCTGGGCAATCGCTTGCCAGTACGTGCCGTCAAAAAGCCCGCAGTCATAGCGCTCCGGATGGGGATCGTTTGCGATCTCGTCCGCCTTCTCGTGCAAGGCCTGAATCACGAAGCCCTGAACCATTGGCCCGAACTTCGAGAACTCCATGAGCTCGGTGAGGAACTCCACATTGGTTTGTTGCTGACGTGGCATGGCCACCTCCTTGGTTGTCGAGGCGGCCGGCCCGTGGGGCTCGGTGCCCCAGGGGGTTAAAAAATTAGGCGATCTTGACGATCTGCCCAAGGCGCTCATCGGGCGTGAGCTCGATGGCGTTGATGACGGGTACGAAACGGTCCAGCAGCACGGTGGACTGCGAGGCATTGCCCTTCTCGTCCACGTCGATGCTGACCTTGCGCTCCTTGCGCTTGTAGGTGTCGCCCTTGATCAGAAAGGTGCGGCCGTTGCCGGCTGTGATCTTTCCCGTGACCTGGCCAGCGGCCAAGGCCAAGGCCAGGTGCCAAGGTGTCAGGTCACGAAGGGGCGGTCGGCATGCGCCGGTTGCTTGGGCGAAGTGCCCCTGCAGGCCCTCCCACAGTAGGCTGTGAGAGAACTTAGCCAGCTCATCGGCCAGTTGCTCCTCATCGATCTGCACGGCATGGAAGTCGAGCTCCAGATCCCCCTGCAGCGCAGGGATCACATAGGGCTCCAGCTCCCACGAGTCCGGTAACAAGGGCACGCCCTCCTCCGAGGCCTGCGCGTCCACCAGCGGCTGCAATGCGGCCTTGGTGGCATGCGTCGGCCGGCAGCGGGTGCCGACCACGATGCACTGCCGAAAGCGTTGCTCGGGTGCCATGAAGACGCGCAGGTTCTGAAAGTTGCGCACCAGGTAGCCGCGGATCTCGTCGTCAAGGGCGTAGTGCGGAATGATGTAGACCATCACACCGCCGTAAGCAAGATAGGGCACGGTCTTGCGCAGGAACGTTCGCTCCAAGCGCTCGGCCTTGTCCGGGCCGTCGATCAGGGATCGCTGCGCGGCTTGGTCAGAGACACCGTAGCCGTATGGCGGGTTGAGAAACAGAAGACCCATGCTGCGTGGCTTCACGATGACATCGTGCACATCGGCTTGCAACACGCGATCGAGGATCTGCTTGGCGTGCCGCGCACGGTCGCGGTCCAGCTCGATGCCGAAGGCCTCGGCGCCGGCGGCCCCACCGCGAGCGACGGTCAGCAGTTGGCGCACATCGGCCAGCGCCGTGCCCTCGCCGCAGCAGGGGTCCAACATGCGCACGTTCCCCTGATCGGGCATGCGCAGCAGATTTGAGATGCGGGCAATCGATTCTTCATCGGTCGGGTAGTACCCGGCCTTGATGTAGTTGCGCGCCAGGCGCGCGAAGATCAGGGCCATGGCCTGCTCTCCTCAAAGAAGAAAGCCAGCCCAGGGAAGTTCCCTGGTGCTGGCTGGTTGGTAGATGGCAAAGCAAGCTTTGCCAGGTAGATCACAGCTGGGTCCACATTCCGGAGTTCCAGGCCGAGATGGCCTGACGCTCGCTCTTCCAGGACTCATCAGACTCCCGCGTGAACGGACCATGCTCAGACCTCGTACCGAGGTAGAAGTCTCCATCGCTGGACAGCACCTGCAGCTGCAGGAACTCTCCGCGTTGGGCTGCGAGCAGGCCGAAGGGCGCGATTGCAGAAATTGCGGACGTTGCGAATTGAACTTGCGACATGTCATTTCTCCTTGAGGGGAAATGGACGAGCGCCCCCGGACGGGACGGCCCATCCGGGTTGAAGTTGAGTTGAGGTATAGAAAGTCCCAGCCACAGGAGGACCTGTGAACTGGGTGGGTGGTCAGAGATAGGTGCGCTGTGTCCAGCGCCCTTCATCCCATGCCTTCTTGGCCTTCTCACGGGTCGGCCAATACTGCATAGATTCGCGGGTGAAGGGACCACTGTCGGAACAGGTTCCGAGGTAGAAGCCCGCAGCACTCCGCAGAATTTCAATCGGATACTCCCTCCCGCTAGCGCGGGCAAGAGCACCAAATTGAACAGTTCTGTCCGCCTTGGCTGCGCTTGGGATTTCGACTTGCGTCATGACATTTCTCCTGATGTAGAAATGGACGAGCGCGCCCGGACGGGACACGGCCCATCCGGGAGGGGGAAGGTTGAATTCGTGCGACACTTTTCGGATGACCGAAACGCGCCACACATTGAGAGTGATTGAAGGAAGCCCCGTCGAAGATTTGGACCTGGTCCACCTCTTCGAGGAGCTCGATGCGCGTGATGCGCTTCCTATCCTGCGGCAGCGGATGCGACAGCAAAAGGCTGCGGCAAATTCCGTTCTCGCATCAGTTGAACCAGGCTGGCAGGCAGACCAGCAAGCAACTCCGGACGTGCGTAGCACGACTGGACCAGCTTGACGATCGAACACACTTCACCTGGCGCGACCTGCTCGCGCAGATCCATCAGCTTCTGATACTCCTGCTCCGTACAGGCCAGCAGCCAGCGATTGAACGCTTGATGCGTGCGCGCGCGCTGCTCGGCCGTCCAGACAGGAAGAACTTGAGGGTTGGTCATGGTTGTCTCTAAAGAAATGAGGACAACCGGCCCTGGGGGACGATGGTCCCCGAGGGTGGATGAGAAGGTGAACTACAGAAGTTTGACCGCCGCGATGGCGAGCCCGACAACCGTAATCTGAGTGGTGATGATCCAGCGCAGCTGGTCATTGAGACGGGCATTGAGACGAGTCTCAGATGCCGAGATTTCAGTTCGCACGTTGGCGATCTGAGATTTCAGCTCGGCTCCATCAGATTTGGTCATGATCTGGTCGCGCATCTCTGCACGCACAGCATCCTGGCCGGACTGAATGGCATTTTCAAGCTCACGCTCCACAGCACGGGCCTTGTCTGGCGTGACGCCAGCCTCGGTCAGTGCTTCAAAGACGCTCAGTTTGATGGGCATGCCCATGAGTCTACTCCTCCCGAAAAAAGAGCGGGCACGCCTTCCCTGACGGGCTCTTGTGCCCGCGAAAGGGTGGTGATGATGGCAATGCCCAAGCAGCGAACTGCTTTGCACATTTGCGGGGCTCAATGTGCTCGAAACCATACTGATTGGTTGGATGGTTTCCCTCAGCAGCCGCAGCTGCAGCTGCTGAGGGAACCCATCGGATTCCACAGATTTCACAATGCTCCTGGCCGCCAGAGGCAGGCCGGTCACCAGGTGGAGCTCAGGCGACCAATGAAAGGCGCGGTCACAGGCACGGCTTGGCTTTCACCGTGGCTGCACTATCGCAAAGCCGCTGCGCATCAGGTCGCAGCCACCCCAATTGGAGAGCCCCCTACCCTGTCGGGTCCTGCAGGCTGTCTATTGAGCACCGCCAGATGCGCAAGAGACAACCCGCGACGCGGGCTGATGTGTCAGGTCAGATCGGATGCCAGGTCTGGCTCTGAATGTCTGCCATCCTGTAGCCCAAGTCCTTGAGGGCTGCCACTTGCTGACGCAGGCGAAGACGATCCACGGTCGGATCGAGCTTCACAGCGTCCCGGCTGTGCACTTGCGGCCAAAGCTCCCCGAAAAGCTCCTGCAGCTGCGCCTCTTGCGCGGACTGCGGATCTTCAGCAGGTACGGGGTCAGAAGCCGACACTGCTGTCGAAGCCTGGTCCCCTCTCGCCAGCCGCTTTTGGATGCGCTTTTTCAGCTCTTCCACATTCGCTCTGGACTGGGCCGGGCTCGAACCAGGTGGAGGCGTCGATGCGGTGCTGACTGGTACCGCCCGAGGTGGCGGTTGCGGAACGGCTCGCGGCTCTTCATCCGCTGGGTCAGCCTCGACAAGATGGGGTTCTGCAGGCCTCTCTTCCATGTCATCGATCTGAAGATCGTGCAGCACGGCGCGGATCTCAGTGATGGACTTGTTGAAGTGGATGTACTGCTTCAAAAAGATGCGCTCAACCCAAGCCGTGCCTTTGTAGACGCCGTCATCGAACTGGTCGAGCAGTTGGTCGAAGACGCGGAATTCACCGATGTCGGTGAACAACTCTCCCACGCAAAAGTCGCCGTTGCGACCACCGCGGATTTTTTTGACTCTCAGCGTGACGCCGGAGAGCTTGATCATGTGCTCTTGCTCCAAAAGACGGAGCCTGAGCCCATGGGCAAGGCCCCATGGGTGAAAAAAAACACTCCACACGCGAACGCATGGAGTGCTGGTTGGATGTTCCGGGAGATTTCCAGTCAGCCGGCTGTGTGATCTCGCACACCGGCGAAGTGTGTGCGTCAACGAGATGGTGCGCAAAATCAAAGTGCTCCAACCCGAGGGCGTGCATGTCTCAGGAGCTCACATGCCTTGCCACAGAGTGGCCACAGGTTTGAGCGATACCTGCAAACGCTTGGAAGCCTTGAGCATAGCGCAAAACTTGTAAATCTGGGCCAAAAAACAACCCCTGCCCTGCGATGCAGGACAGGGGCTGGTTGGCGCTAGTTCAGCTTATCGCTGACCGGCAGGCTCTCGGTAGCCAGCTCCGCTATGCGGTGCTGGACGACGAGCATATGCCGAGGGGCCATGGCCACGAGCGGCCGGAGCGGCTGCTTGACGCGGCTGAGCATAGCCCTGGGAGGCGCTGCCCGCCCGTTGGACATTTTCAGGACGCTGCTGCTGAGCGCCCCGGGGGGCCTCATGCTGCGGCGCATGCTGTGGAGCTTGGCGCGGCTGCTGCTGTTGCTGGTCTTCAAGCCAGGACTCGTCCTGGTAGAAGCCTTCACCCTGCGGTTCATGCTCACGAGGAGCATCTTCACCTGCAGGCTCAGCACCATCTGCGCTGCGCTTGTACACCGACTCCCCATCGACCGAAATCGAATAGATGAGAATCAGGCGGCCCTTGATGAGCGCGGCCATTTCCTTATGCCCCGTGGGGCGTCCGGTTTCCTGGTCGCGCACATCGCGCTCGTAGACATGAGGGTAGGTGTCGGCGATGCGGAAGGTCACAGTGACCTTGCGACGTTCGTCCACACTTTGCTTCATGCTCTCGATCAAGCCGATCGCTTCGGCACCGCTCACGCGGAGGTCGAAGTAGGTCGTGTCGGAAGAATCAGAGCTCCCACGCAACGCACTGATGGCGCATGCGAGGAAAGGCTCAGACTTGCGGCCACGGCCTTGCGGCGTAACCCAGCGGACACGGCTCAAATAGCCGACGCCGTTGGTGTGCAGGTTGAAATACTCGCGTTGTGCGTTCGATGCTTGCATGGTGATCTCCAAAGTTTCCAGAATGTGGAAAGGGAGCGCAGATGCACGCACCGGACCGCGAGGTCTGGATGGGGCAGCTGGTCCCCATCCGGGTTACAAAAAATGCTCTACATGGTCCTTGGGAGACCATGCTGTGACTAGAAAGAGCTCAGTCACTGTGTGCCTTGCGGCGGTTCACGAAAAGAAGGCTAACAGACCGTTTTCAACAAGTCAAATGCGGTTGACAGTTTCCTGCAGCCCAGCCTTGTCCTGCTCCAGCAAGTCCGTGATCCGCAAGATCAAAGCTGAATGCTTCTGCTTAAGAGTGGGAAGTTTTTCTTGAAAATTGCTCCAGGCTCTATCCAACTGTTCGGCAACTGGCTCAGTCCTATAAGCAATGCTATCAACCATAGATTTCAGACAGTCTTTATGGCAATCACGATATAAATACAAAACGCCTAACCTGTCGTCATTGAACCAGGCGATTTTATGGAAGTCCATAATACTTAAAAGTGCCACATGCTCGCCAACTGTATTCAGCTTAGCAAAGAGGCTAGCATTCACAGCTTTCTCTACTTCTGCACGTCGCTTCGCTCTACGCTGTTCATCTTCAAGCCTGAGTTTTGCTGTTTTTTTTCAGGATTTGAGCGCCTTTTTCCAGTATAGAGATTGCCTCCACGATAGCAAGGGACTCTTTGGCATCCAACTCAAGCTCGCCATTCTTAAAATTTCGCAGCCCACCGATCAAACGCATGATGGTAGTTGCTTGAGTCTTCCTGGCGTTACTATTCTTTGATATCAATCCCTTGGCCAATTCTTCAGCTTTAATCATTTTCAATCTCCAATATACAAAGGAAACTACACAGTAAAAATCCCACCAACGAGCGTATGCTCGATGATGGGATTCGTTTGAAGCCAAAAGGCTTAGCAGTCCGTTCCAGTTGGCCGTTGAGCCATTGGAAGGCAGATCACGTTATCGCCTTGCGGCTTAAGTGGTGCAGGTTTTTCAGCTTGTTTCACAGTTGTTTCAGCACGAGCTTTTTGGATTTCTTGTCGCACAAGGCGATAGAAATCACGCAAGAGTCCCACTGACCAGGTCACGCACTTGGCGACCTTGTGGCGCCGCTCTACGTACTTCTGACCTGCTTCGTAAGCTCGTTCCCGGATCTGCTCTGCTCGTCGCAGAGTTTCCCAGGCCTTGGTGTAGACACCCAGGTACTGCATCTTCAGATCGGGATGCTCTTCGAGCAACCCGATCAAAATATCAGCGACCAGGGGATCTTGAACCCGTGAAACCATATCTGCCAGATGTTTGGCGTCCCACTGGGAGGCGCTGACAAAGGCGGATGCGGCTTGTTGGGGTTTGCGGGGGGATGAGGACATGTCGTTGCTTTCGAGTGAAGGACAACGACCCCCAGCTGGGACTCGTTGGTCCCGGTGGGAAGATGAAGAGGTGTGCCCTGCCTGCAGCTGCAGGCGCGCGTCTCACAAGGGCTCAGACGCTGCGTGGTGCTCGACGAGCGGTCACGGACTAATTGTAGCAACTCTGAACTACTAGCGAAAGCTTAAGATATAGGAGCCACCAATACGTAATAACCACAACAAACTTAATATCAACAACCCATCTGAAATTTAGTTATCATTTAGGCTTCATTAACTTTGAAGGCGAACACCGTGAGCACCACATACAAAGAACTTCTCGCCCAGCGGGAAGCACTGGAAGCCCAGATTCAAGCCGCTCGCAAACAGGAAGTCAGTGATGTAGTTGCGAAGGTTCGGAGCCTTGTGGCGGACTACGGCCTCACTGCAGAAGATATCTTCACTGCAAAGCGCACATACAAGACTTCTACCGGCGAGCCAAAGTTTCGAGATCCCGCCACCGGCAAGACCTGGACAGGACGCGGAAAACCTCCGGACTGGATCAAGGACAAGGATCGCACGCAGTTTGCTATCGCATAAATAAAGGCTACTTCGGTAGCCTTTTTTATTAAATGTTCTGATAGTTCAAAAGTGCAGCAAGCCAGTGATAAATAATCAGCACCACGATACAAACTGTGATGTTCATCGCAAGGTGACGACTACCGAGCTTTTCAAAAGGGCTAGTAGCATTGGCCTCCTCTCAGTTGGAGATGTGCACGACGGTGACTGATCGCCCAGTGCTAGTCAGCAAACCATCGACCGTCTCTGCATGCAACTTGGCCACGGATTCATCCACCTTGCCCGTCACCACCAATGGCTGGCCTTTGATCACGCGCTGCTTGAGAACATCAGCCATCTCGACCACTTCGCGGCTATCCTTCGGAATCGCATTTTTCATCTCTTTTAACCTTTAATTGAGCGAGCGTACATCTACAAATACTATTCTCGGTGACGTTCTCAACGTTGTTGACTCATGGCAGCAAACCCATTGCCCGCCAAAGCACATCTAGATCAGCTGGAACCGCGCGGGTGCGAAGAATCGCAACACGCCGATCTTTGGCATCCTTTTGGCCCAGTAGATCATTCAATGTTTTATGCACAACCTCCGTATAGAACATCTTTGCGTGTATCCATTGGGCGAAAAGGGTACTGAGTTCTTCAGCTTTAAGACTGGTCTCCAAGTCATGCACACCAGTTAAAACTGTATCTGCATCCAACGTGGCATGCCACTGGGCGAATTTTGCCCGCAAAGCGGCATCATCCGGCATCGGCGGATTGGCCAAAACCGAATCAGGAAAGCCGTGTTGGCGAAGCTGACGCCATAGCGGACGCACCCCATGCCACAGCGCTGCATGTCGAACCCAGTCGTTCAGAGTCTCAAGTATGTTGGTACGAAATTCATTCTCTCCACCCGTTATTTTCACCTTCTGCTTTTCTGGGAAAGCAGCCCAAAGCTCGGCAGGATCAATGAGATAACTCTCTAGGCAAAAGCGTGGCAACACAGTCAGATTATTACATTCCGCCTGCTTCTCCTGAATTTCATGATTGGTCCACTCATCACGGTCGACCAAGCCTAGCCATCCAGCCTCCTTCTTGAGCATCTTGACAACATCCGCCTTGCTCCCTGCTGAGGCGAGATGCCATTTAATATCCCACGTAGGAAACTTGCGGCTCAAGAAGATCCGGAAGGCATCAACATCATCTGCGCCCTCCACCAGCAGCACGCGCCGCCCTGTAACCCCAATGAACTGGGTTTTGATCTCGTCGATACGCTCTTGCACAGTGCTCATAGGGCTTTCCCCAGCTCAATGCGCATGCCTGAGGCCTCATAACGCTGCCAGATGTCGGGTTGATGGGATGTAATAATGAGCTGCCCACCAATGTCCGTCACCAACTTCTCCAGGCTGGACAACAAGCCATTTACCAAAGACGGATGCAAATACAGATCCGGCTCATCTATCAATATCACAGCCCCAGGCTCCGCCCACCGGGCCAACAAGTACAGCAATATGAGCACCTGATGCTCACCGGCACTCAGATCATCAAGACCGTGTGATTGCCCACGTCTTCCACTTAGCTTCACCCGCAAGCGACTGTCACCTAGCTGAATGTTCGGGTCGATCTCCTTGCCCGACAAGAAGGTGTTCAACAGCCGAATGACTTCATGGTATTTACGCAGTTGTGTCGTTTTGAGCGTAATGAGAGAAGCTTCTAGCTGGTCTTTCCAGTCCTCACTAGCTTGGTATTTGGGCAACCACCTACGGCCAGGCAACTCCGCAGAATGCTCGCCCACATTACGGCGCGCAGCGACCCACCGCCGCTCTTCTGCATCCAAAAATACGACATTGGGTATTTCGACTTTGTCAAACGACAGAATCATTCTTTTGCGCGCTTCAGACCATGCCATGACCCAGTCTTCTGAAGGCATGAAAACTTCGCGCTTGGGGTTACCTGGTTTACCAGTTCGAGCAACACTCTCACCCAACCACGCAACATCAGCATGCTTGGCGCGCATACTTTCGCACCAGGTTGAATCACCAAATATTAGGCCCACCACTTCGCCGGGAGCGGGCACATCCGTCAGCACCACAGCACATCCGCCCCAACGCTGCAGCCACTCACGCGGGATGCTGCTTTTGGGTAGCGCCTTGCGGTGGTCCAGCCAATAGCCCAACGCTTCCCACAGCATTGCTACGGTACGCAGCACCGTAGATTTTCCGCAGCCGTTGGGACCGGACAACAACGTGCGCGATTCAATTCGGTCATCCCAATCATTGAGAAAATCGATGCTCTGCGAGCCCAACGGACCGACATCTTCAAAATACAAAGCTCTAATTTTCATCCTGAAACCTTTCAACTTGATTGCTGCCTTGATCAATCGCAACAACCAAAACGCTTAGCCTTTCCAACCTTCGTCGCAAAGCACTTTATGCATGCCCAGCTCTTCCTCTTACAGATCGCTATCCGCACGATTCATGTCTGCCGCGATGCGCTCGCTGGTGGCTGTGACGCGGGACTCTTGGATTTGGTGCGCCCGCTTTGCCGCAGCGTCCTCTGCTGCACCGTTATGTGCATCAATCTCGTGCATCAGGTCCACAGCAGATGCCCAGATATGTGCAGGCACTTTCGTGCCGTCCACTTTGCCGCTGGCATCGAGATACTCACCCCGCCACATCAACTTCCCGGATGTGTTGCAGCGCAGTGTGTCATTGCCATACAAACGCGTCGTCGCAGTAGCGAGAGCTGTCACAAGCCCATCGTCGCTTTCAGCCGATGTAATGTGGTCGTGATGGAGAGAGATGATCTTCATGTCGGCTTTCCTCGACCTAGATGATGATGGTGAATTCAACTGTGCTGTTGCCGTCCAGTACAGCCATCCAAGTCGTCATTGAAGTTTGTTGAACCCTCAACACTGAGCGGTCAGGAAAATTAGTGGCAGTCCAACGTCCCAGAATCTGATAGATATGTTCGCCAACTCCACCTTGCGCTGTGTGGTGGCCTGGGGAGATGCTGCAGGTGAAAACTGGAGTAATCACCACAGTTTGAGTTTCTGGATCTCGCTTGAGCTTTGTTCTCATAAGATTGACTTTCTGCTTTCCGATCACTTCACGCCTACAGGCGAGCTGAGTTGAACATCACGGCGAGCAGTACCGGCACGGCACTCTGCAACCGTGTTGAAACCCTTGACGCCGCAGCCAGGATCTTCGCTGCAGAACTCGTAGTCCATGCGCAGGGTCACGATGATTGAGCTGCCGTCATCGCGCTCGTCATCTACTGCCGACACCCAGGCCAGCTTCCGAATCGCGTCGAGAGTCCTGCTCATGTTGCTTTCCTAGATGATGTTGCGCGAAAATTGATGCATGTAGTCGCCTGCAACAAGTGCCGCATTCTCTGCAGTTAAGAACATGTGATTTCGATCACTCCAAGTTGAGTCACCGCCACTGCAGCCTCGCATGCCAAACGCTGAATAGCCCCGCTCAAACTCCATCGAGACTTGTAGATATTCGCCTTCCGACAACTGGAGCTCGGGAGTCAATGAACCCCAAAGAAGATCTGATCCCTCTTGGTCGTCTTCGTCATGAGCTTCGATCTTGAGCACCTTGCCCCCAAGAAGCTCTATTTGCTCCAAAATTAGCTGGGTGAAGGGCCAAAGGCCTGCTGTTTGCGCCATGATGCTTTCCTTCATAAGCTCTTGGTGAATCTGCGACGTACTGCAGTCACATGACCACCGCGACTTTGGCCTTGAATGCGGGCCAGCTCGGCACGCAGCAGCACAAGCATTTCGGCATCAGTGCAGCTGAAACGGTCCGTCATCCTGGCTTCATCCAGCAGCTGCGCATCAGCGGTTTGCGCCTGTCGAAAAGCGTTCCTGGCTGCAACTCGGGCGATGCTGCGCAAGACGTGCTCAGTTGGTGCTGTCATAGGTCGGGAACTCGACCGGGAGTTCGCATTCGAGATGGCTCGGGGGGAGCCCCGCTTCGCCCTGGTTGAATAGCTCGGCCTGGTCTTGACCGATGGGCACCAGTAACAGCGTGTGCCCTGATGACTGGCTGAAGGCTACCATCTGCGGCGACGGATCTCCCTTGAACTCTCCAGTTGCCAAGGCCGCATCCGACACTTCACAGGGCCATCCGTCCACCAGGCACGTCACGGCGAGTTGCGGATCAACTCCAGCGTCGAGAAGCTTTCCGACCCATTCGTGCAGCTGCTTGAGATTCATCTGCTTTCCTAGGCTACATGCGTAAGCTCGCCGCCCTTCCAGGCCGCAATGACGCTTTCCAGCGCTGGCACCACCGTTTTCTCGATCACGTCGTTAGACGAGTGCTCACGCGCCTGCTCCTCTAGCCATCGTGCATCGAGCAGCACCTTCTCAAGTTCTGGGAGGAATTTTTCGCGTGCAGCCGCGAGCCTTGGACCTCGAACCTTCACCTTAAGGAAGAGCGTCGTCTGAAGGGCACCTGCAGTCTCCCGGCACGCCTTCAGTATCGGATCGGCCCGACGCTTCGCCGCCCGAAAGTCCAGATCTGGGTTGCCGCTTCCCTTAAACGTCGGAACGGTGCTCAGGAGGGTTTGGCTTGCGAAGATAAGCAAAGCGATCGCGTCCATAACGGAAAGCGTCTCCGGGCCCAGCTCGCGCTCAAATTCCATTCGGGTGATTGATCTCTTCAGCCCGGTCATTTGGGTCATCCTCTTTCCTAGTTGTCCAGGCCTTTGCCGAGCACTTGATCGGCCTCTGCATGGGCCGCTTCCAACATGTCGTCGGGGGCGTCTTCGATGCCGTAAATACCCCGAGCTTGCAGGTACTCAGAAATCAAAATGTCGCGCTTTGAAGTTGCAAACTCATCATCGTCCATGTCGTAGTCCTCGTCTGATGGGATAGGACGGATACTACCCCCCATTGGGGGGCTTGTCAACGACTCAAGACGCTTGGCAAGGACATCCTTCTCAATGACGGTTCGAACTAGTCGCCACGCCATTTGAGGCATCTCCCGGAAGCTCTTAGATGCTTCGGGAGCAAGCCATTTCTCGAAGGTTGACCATGGAACTCCCATGCGCTCAGCAAGGCCCTTTTGGGTCAACCCAAGTAGGGACGCCGCGTCACGCAGGTATTGCTGCTGGGTGGTCATACGGCCCTCGCAACAATGTCCGCCAATCGCACCGGGTCACCCTCCACCAGCCGTTTCGTGGTGCTGACGCTCTTGTGCCCAAGAATGGCAGCAATATGCACAAGGTCGCGGCCCTGGCGATGCTGCTTCACGGCGAAGGTGCGGCGAGCGGACTGGGCGCTCCCGCCCTCGATCCCAGCATTCGCATGCAGGCGCGAGATGTAGGCCCCCAAGGTGTTGCAGGAATAGCTCCAGACGCCAGAAGGGAGTTTTCGTTTGGTGAGCGCATAGGCTCCACCGTCTTCGGTCAGGAACAACGCGCTTTCTGAATCGAGCCCCCGGTAGGCACCCTTCTTCACCGTGACGCCGTGATTGCGTTCTACGCGCCAGGTGAGATAGGCATCAAGTGCTGACACCACACGCTTGTTCGACCAGAAAAGCGGGCGCTCTTCGCCGTTGTGGGCCACCTCGACGCGCACTGCGCTTGTGACGCGCACGTTGCCTTTGGCATCCAGGTAGTCGCCAACAGTGATGGTGGCCAGTTCCGTGACCGACATGGCCGTGCCGTAGAGCGTAAGGAGCAATGCGGTGTCGCGCAGCGGAACGCGGCTGTATGCCGCCGTCGCTTTGAGCAGATGCTCGATCTGCTTATCCTCGATTACTGGGGGTTTTGCCACTCTTGCAATTGTTTGTTATGAACGAATTACATTGAGTTTAGCCGTCCAGCGGTATCCTGGCTACCTGCTGAGCGAGACCTGGCACCACATCAAGGAAAGTGGCGGCATGGATAAAAACCGGTGCTATGCCAATGGCAGACTCTTTTGTCTGCGCATGCCTCTTGACCCACTGCATCGCCCTGGTGTTCTCCGCAGCTGCAGGCGCTGAAGCCGTCATCGCCGCTTCTCCGTTAATTTGCCTCACTCTGGTCAAGCCATCTGTACTGCTGGAAGTTGCACCCCTCAAGGGGGCGGGGGGGACGCGTCCACGCTGGCCGATCTTTACAGCCAGGTGGACGTTGCAGCATGACCTCACACCAACAGCGCCGCCTGCTCCTCAACCACTTCAGGTGGCACCACCACAAGCATCTGCCGCTGTGCCGTGGGAAGCGCTGTCTTGGCAGCTTCGATGACCTCCTCCTCGGTCGTGCGCTTGTTCTCCTGCAACGCCTGAACTCCTTCGTCGATGGTTCCCGGAATCACGGGCACCAGCACCAGGACATCTCTCTTCTGCCCAAGTCGGTACGCCCGATCTTCCGCCTGGCGCATTAGGGCTGGGGTCCATGGCATGGACGCGAAGGCCACGATGTTCGCGGCCGTCAGCGTGATGCCCACGCCGGCTGCCATGGTGGTGCCGATGAACACCTTGATCCCAGCATCGGTCTGGAAGGCATCCACAGCAGCCTGGCGGCGCTTGGCGCTGTCTGCGCCTACCAGGCTGACGCTGCGCATGCTCATCGCTTCCAGGGCCTGTTTCAGCGCCTCCACGGTGCTCATGTACTCGCAGAAGATGATGAGCTTGTCGTCCTCGCCCAGCGCCTCTGCGGTCTCGAGCAGGAACGGGATCTTGAGCGTCTCCAGCGCCTTGCGCAGACGCACGATCTTGGGCATCGCCTGCAGGCTCATGTCGCCGTAGATCTCTTTGTAGACATCCAAGCCTTCCGCCGGCGACAGGTAGCGCATCTGCCGCTCCTTGCTGCCCAGGTCTTTGAGCACCGACTTGCTGCGGCGGATCATCCAGCCCTTGATCGCCTCGGCCAGGGCCGCACGCTTCTCGGGCGCACCGGCGAAGCGCTTGCGGAAATCCGCCAACGTCAGGTGTCCCAGCTCGTGGCCAGTGATGCGCAGCAGCGTGTGCATCTCGACTTCCCGGTTCAACAGCGGCGTTCCCGTGACCACATAGCAGCGCTCGATACGCGCGCCCAGTAGGAAGACGTTGCGCGTGCGCCCGCTTTGGTACTCCTTGAGGTAGTGGGCCTCGTCAACAGCCATCACCGCGAAATCCAGCCCTGTTTCGCGCACCAGGCCGCCCATGCGCTCATAGTTGCCGATCACCCAATCGCAGCCCTGCAGCGTGGCCATGCGATCCTCGCCCACCATGCCGATTCGGGCGTCCGGGTAGACCATTCGGATCTCGCGCTCCCAGTTCAGCCGCAGCGACGCAGGGCACACGATCAGCACACGGCCGCTGCCAGCGGCCATGCGCGAGGCAACCACGGTCTGCCGGCTTTTGCCCAGGCCCATGTCGTCGCCCATGCAAGCGCCGGACTGGCGCAACATGTGGACCACGCCCTCGGCCTGGTAGTCGCGCAGCGTGCCGCACGCGACCATGCTGGCCAGGGCCACAGCGTCATAGGGCAAATCAGCGACATGGCCGCGCTCCGTCGAGAGGAAGCCACTGCCCTCCTCCTCGCTTGTGCCAGACCCACCACCGCTGGGGGGTGGCGCGGACGGTACGCTGATGGGCGAGCCTTGGTTGCCAGTGCTCGCCAGTTCCTCAATGACGACAGGCTGCTCGTGCACAAACACGAACTCGGGCTCCACCCCAGCAATCGATTTCAGGCGCTCTTGGATCTCCTGCGGTGTGGCCCTGACCTGCCAGGCGGATGCATGCTTGTGGAAGTAGCCGCCCAGGGCACGCATGGCGCGCACGCACAGCGGGTCGTATGTGAAGCTGACGGCATGCCGGCCACGGCTGAGATCACCCTTCGCAAGCGGGAAGACCTGTACGTCGAGCAGTTGCTTGAAGTAGTCCTGCTGCGGGGCTGCCATTGCGGCCCGGAGCGTCACATCGAGGCGCTCCAAGTCCACGAACTGACCGGCGTATGCATGCTGCAGGATCTGCTCGACGCGCGCCGGATCATTGACATCAAGCATCCACATGCGCCGTGCTGCACACCACCAGGCATCGTAGGCAGCCAAGGGCCGCTTCAGACCTGGCACGTGCGTGAGCTGCAAGCCAACCCTGAGCCCGTCAAAGGCAGCCTGCAAAAGCAGGTCCGGGGGCGTGATGGTAACTGGACCGATATGCATAGGTTTGCTCTGACGATCAGCCATCAGATCACCCACTCCACTTTGTCTATATTAGGTCGCTTCTCAATGGGGTAATGCCCACGCTCCTTCAATTCATCTATTCTCAAACGCCGCATCTCAGGAGATTCATAACCCCAGTTCCTGGCTATTTTTATTGCTTGCGGATGGACTGGCACAGGGAGAAGAGCTATCGCGGCATCAAACTCTTCGCAGGCCATCAGAATAAATTGATCAAATGATGCGCCATACTCAATGATATTTCTCTCGAATATGGCATTGCAGAAATCGTCCCAGTTGGACTCAACCAAACGGCCATCTTGAATCAATGGTCTACGATTTAACTCGTTGCAACAACTTGAATTCACCACCCACTCCTGTGACAGCTTATATAGGCTGGCGGTCGCAAATGCGTCACTAGGAGAAATTAATTATTGCGCCGGGAAATAGCTTGACTCATGCCGTCGGCGCCACATCAAAACAATGGCCTCAACACGGCTATCGAAATCGCCGACATGAATGGAATCCGTCTCAGAGACCTCATCGTATGTGACAGTTATTCGAGTATTCCAGGCGCCATCGAGCTCTTGTATCGCGCTGCCAACGCATGGATCTTTGGCGGCGCCAGTCTCGCGCATCAGCAAAAATGCAGAAGCGTCCTCTTCACGCTGGCCTGCACTCTTGACGACAACTACATAGAACTGACCGTCGTCCAGGACGCACAGCTCTTCGTAGCTTGCTGGTTGACTCGTACTTTTCAAAGCTCTCTCCTTCAGTTGCTACTAAGGCCTAAACCAGCTGCTCAAGCGGCGGACGACATTTCTTGCTCACCTACGGGCTCTGGTGCTTGGCGTCGAGCCGACTCGAATTCGATGCTCTTCACACGCGACAACTGGAGGGCGATGTCTTCAGCGACGATCTTGATGACCTGCACCTCAGCGCCCGTTGCCGCATCCTTGGCCATGAAGTCCCGCTCCTCTCCATACACCAGGACGCGGCTGCCCTTGCGCAGTAGGCGGGCAGCATCCCGGGCTTTCTGACCATAGATTTCCACTTCCCTCCAGAAGCCTCCAACCTGCTCGACATCACCTGTCGTTTTGTTGCGGGCGTAGCGGCCAAACATGATGCGCATGCTCGCTACTTCGAAGTCGCCGTTGGCTCCGGCAATGACGCGCAGATCGGGCGACTGACCGAGATTACCTTTACCGATAAAAATGTTTTGCATATATGGCTCCGATAGTGCGTGATAAAGAATTGCCCGGCTGCACCACTGCCAGGCAACTCGATTAAGAAGAAAAGCTAGAACGAGGGTATAGGTGAGGCTCGGAGAGCTCCAACGACCTGCGCGCAATCTTGATCTTTGAGCGCAGTTGAAGGTGTTCTTCATTGAGTAGCTGGGCCTCCCTGGATGCGCGCAGACACCAGGCGCGAAGATCACCAGGCAGCATTGAGGCAATCTCTTCGAGCTCATCCCAGCTCAGATGCCGGTTTGCGCCAAGCCGCTGACGCCAGCGCAGAAACACGGAGCCGCGCGAACTGCGCTGGTGCACCACCAGATATGCACCCACGCCCTTGACAGATTTGGACTGCTCCGAGAGATGCCGCATCTTCTCAGCCACCGCATCAAGACTGGCAACACCTTGGCGCAGGGCGGCGAGCCCACCCCTACCCGTAAGGGCCTTTACGTCAACCTGATTTTGACAGTCTTGATTCACTGCGGTATGCCTTGCCCAAACCACATGATTGACGATGCGTTCATCGCCGGCATGCTGGGATTGCCCTTTCAACACCTGCCCTTTCACACCATCCCCTTTCATACCAATACCCCCGTGATTTAAATCACACAGTTTCTGTGCTATTCGTCGGCTCGGCTGGAGCTTCAATAGACGCATCAGCCTCAGCAAGGCGCTGAGCCTGCTCCTCGGCCTCAAGCTGCGCGCCCACCTGCTGCAGGACCGTTCGCTCAGCATCCGTAAGCGAATAGCGACGACGTGAATGCGAAGGTGCAACTTCGACCTTGTAAATCACTGCTGGAACAGGACCGAAGACTTGCATCGCAAACTCAATGCGCTTACGTGCTTGCTCGTCAGCACCGACCCAGTCTGCGCGGTTGAGATCAGCCATCTCACTGCGAGACAACCACCGTGAAAAGCGCGCCGTGTCATAGAACACTTTCAGGATTGCCCGGGAGGCAATGCTCAGGGACTCCCGCATTTGCGAATCGCTTTGCAGGCTCTTGCGGTTGAGCGTCTTTTGCAGGCGGACGAAGTAGTCGTATTGAACGATCAGAGTCGAGATGTCGTAGCCATATGGACTCTTGAAGCCAAGGTTCACATTGACGGGATTCGAAGAGGCGGCAACCGTGTAGTTGAGCCCCAACTTGCGCTGTTGATCGAGGCGCTCTTCGCAGTGCTGGATGGCCCCGCGCAGGTGTTCTTGCACCTCCTGCAGACCACGCTCGTACCGAACCAGTGCCCAGTCAGCGTATGGATTGTTGTTGGCAGTCAGCAGCCACAAGTTCCGAAGTGAAGCCGCGATCCGCCGGCCACCGATGATGGGGGCCACTTTCGAGCCAGGTTCACGGGCACGGCCATAAAACATCCGCAGTGCTTCGATGGTATGGATCGTCATCTGATCAACACCGTCATCGACCAGCATCCCCAGATCATCTATCGCTTGGGTATCCGAGATTGGCACCAGCGGATCAACTCCCCTGCGCTCGCGGTGCTCGGCTTTCATTTGAGACAAGCGTTCACGGCGGTCGAGGAGTTCGACATACCGATCAAAGCGATGATCACTCTCAGATGCGCCGGATTCGATGTAGTCCGCCAACGCAAATTCTTCACCACGAATGGAATAACCATCGGAGAAAGGCGAGCCCTCTTCCTTCTCGAAATTCATTCTTGCAGGGCCCAATATGCTCTGCAGGTCAATGGCATCAATGCCACCGACGCGCTTTGTTTCTTGTTTACCTTGGTTTGTTGCCATCTTCTTCTCCCAGTCAGTGTTGATCTAAAAAATTGACCCCTCGGTCAGGGTAGCAAGTCCACATAAGCCATAAGTCCCTTGACGATCAGGAACTCCAGAAGCAGTAGCGCAGCTAAACATAAGCTCCAAAAAAAATATCTCCACATTCATCATTAACCTACGCTGCCTCGTCTGCCGCCCAAGCATTTAAAAAATCGAATTCCTTCTTACTAACTGCCGGAAGCCGTGAGGGCAGGCGCTTCCGGAGAAGATTCAGCACAGCATCCCGGTTAACTGTGACTAGTGTTTTTGTGTTTTTGTGAACACGCACACTTATAAATCCCTTTCCCGCCAGACGCTCAATTGAACGACGAACAGTCGCAGCAGATAAAGTTTCACAGAGATGCTCGGTCGCCATTTTTCCGGCAGTCATAGAATATTCTTTGACATCAGCCTCTTCTTTCAACAAGACCCAAAGAACGGAAGCTTCTGGATAGTCATGCAACCGCTGGACCAACTGGACAAACAAAGAATTAGCATTCATTACAAATTTCCTTATCACCAAATACCATAACTAAAAGATTAGCTGCGCCTAGCCATAAAAAGCATTTCTCGTCCAGACGCATGGAATGTCGCGCGGTACGTCGATTCGGTGTACGCGGCACGCCGTGCGCGGTGCGTCGATTCGGTGTACGCGGCATGCCGTGCGCGGTGCATCGATTCGGTGTACGCGGCACGCCGTGCGCGGTACGTCGATTCGGTGTACGCGGAAAAATGAAAAGTTGCAGAGTAAGCCTTTAAATCCTTGACTTGAATTGAAATCGAATTCATCGAATCATTCCTCGGCTGGGAAAAGATCGTTTGTTCGCAAGGCTCGTACCAGAGGGCCAGCGTTCAACATCACAAACCAGGCTTGCTGATCTGACCTTTTCACACGCAAAACATTTGTGGAGCCGTCTATCTGAACGAGCGAACCCGTAGAGCGAATGACGTAAACCACGCCCGGCGTCAGTTTTGAAAACACCTCGTTCATCTCGATGTTCTGCACAAACCGCTGATTCGGCTCTGCTGGCTGCCCAAACCTCTCCCCAAGCTCGTCAAATTTCTCGCGTGTCATGGTGTCGATGCGAGCTTGCGCAACTTCGGCTGCATAGACCAGCGCCACGGGTTGCCCTTGAGCCTTTTTCGTGACGATTCCATGAAGCCATCCGGCTGGGCTGCGAATCTCTTTGCCGCGCGCCATTTGCCCTTGCAACTCATCCAGCAGTTCTTGCTGGTCATGAAAAGCCAGTCCGTTAATGACCCGCTCAACAGCTTCGCGGTGAGAGGCTGACAGAGCGATAGGGTAGACAAGCTGGGCTTTTTCCTCCTGTAGACCGACCTCTCCTTCTTCCGGAGCAAGCTCAAGACCACTACTACTACCTTCAAGTTCTTGAGCAACCTCTGATGTAGTAGTAGTTATTGAAAAATCGTCTTGTATATAGGTTGCAGGAAACGGCAAATCTAGCCTGCAGGATTCGGCAGAAGTTTGGAGAGGTTCGTTGCAGGAAACGGCAGATTCCGAGGACCCAAGGATGCAGGAAACGGCATTTTTCTGTCTTGGTGCTTGGGCTCGTTCAAGGGGGTTCGGAAATTCACGTAAGTCACTGTCGCTATTGCGTTTTACGGCTGACTCCAGTGACTTTTGGGCGCCACAGGTCGCCTTGCCAACCTGTCGATTTCCGACAGGTGCTGGAAAGCTGTCCTCCAGGAAGTGGAGGAGCAAATCCCGAGAACGCTTCGGCTCAGGCGGGCGAGTCGCTGTGACGCCTTCCAGAGTCAGCGTGAGTTGCTGCAGCCCGATTCCGAGGCCAGACAAGTCCAGACCACGCCCAGACGCAGCTGGACGCTCAGGCAACGCGGTGGGGGCGACGTGGGCCTCGCTGGCCTTGGCTGTGATGGCACCAACACCCAAGTCCGTGCTACGTGCCGATTTCTTCAACGGCTTAATGGCCTGACCACGCAAGCACAGCAGGATGGCTTCAAAGTTGAGTCGGACAAGCGAGCCGCCAGCGCCGCACTCCTGGATGAGACCGGCTTTTTTCAGGCGGTCTCTGGCGTTTCGCTGCACCTTCGTTCCGAGTGCAAGGGATTCGCTGATGTCGAGTTGAGAGGCAGAGATACAGCCGTTGTCCAGCTGGCCAGCCCTCAACTGATCGCGATGGCATTGAAGAAGGTATGAGAGGTAGAGGCCTGCAGCGATGTTGCTGGCAATGTCGGCCAGGGGCTTGTAGTAGACCCGGCAGCTTCGCATCCAGGATGCGACCGCCTCCAGGCTGGGCTTTGATGGTCCGTGCTTTGTGGTACCCAGGGCCGCGGTGAGCGCCTTGACGTTGATGCGGTAGTTCATCACGCTGGGGCGGCCGATCAGTAGTTCTTCGAGAACCCCGGCACCCATCAACTCTGTTCGCACAGTGGCTTGCTCAGTCCTGGTCAGACCGATTGCGGTTTGCCATTGGGCGATGGACATGTGAAACCATCCACCGCGCTGTGGATGGTTGCGCAGGCTATGGCGTGTCCAATACAAAGCCATGCCAACAAAGATGGCTGCCTTGTGCCCAAACCGCTCCGACAGTGCGGGGTGGAAAGGTACGAAGCCGCGATCTTCAAGATGAAGGATGATCTGTTGGGCAATAGGCCCGGAGCTTTCGACTGCACCGGAGTCATTGCCACCCGCCACGGGTGCATGCTCAGCAAGCAGTGGTTGAAGACGCACTGAGTGACTCCTGCTCAGTCCGGGCTTGCAGGCCTATCGGCTGCCGCAAGCTCAATCCCCAGATCACATTTGGCCATGGCGGCAGCAAGGGGCTGTGCCTGCTTCTGCAGCTGTTCCATGAGCCGATCGAGATGCACGCGATACATCAGCGTGCGGCCCTTGCCGCCCTCTTCGGTCAGCAGACCCATTGCGGCCAGGGTGCGGCGGCATGTCTGCTGCTGAGCACGCGTTATGCCCGTATCTTTTTCCACATCACTTGCGGAAAGCTCCAGGACAAAGGAGGGTCCATTGTCCCTATCCAACCCCTTCTCAACTGCATAGGAGAGCCAGAGAGCAGCTAGGACATTCCCGGTCAGATCAACAAATGCACGGTTAATTGTAATAGGCGCCTGACCGACCAGGTCAAGAAGCATTGCGGATTGGAGATAGTTTTCGTCCGTCATACCGAATCAGTGGTTACCTAGTGCTTTGGCGCTTGAATTGGAATCATCACCATAGAAGCTTTCATATTCCTTCACGCACGTATGAAGTGAATCTATAGAGTAGTCTGGGAATTGCTGATGAAGCGCGTAAAGCCAATCTCTCAAATTTTCAGTAGGGCCGGCATTTCGCCTTATTTCGTGCCAAACAATATGAATATGGTCAACAACATCGTGTTCTTTTGGGAGCTTTGTTCTCCCAACACTGGCACCACCCAGCAAATCGCGCAACCTCCGCACCTCTTCGGAGGAGCGCTTAAATAATCTTGTGACCAGCGATCTAGTTGCACCATTGCGAACAAAATACTCGCACATCTCGTCATCACGGCGCTGACGATCAATTCCATCCAAATGTCCAGCAATCTCATTCACAGCTAAAGTTATACGAATACTTCGCATACGTGATGCCAGATCAATCAGATCGCGCGTTTGACGAGTCCGGAGCGTATCAATTAGCTCCGGAGTCAGTCCTAGCAGCAACAACTGATCGAGTCCGGCCTCTGTTTCAATCACGCGAATAACTTCCGTCAGAACAATAAAATTGAACTTCTCGTTATCACGAATATCAACAGGAACACTTCGACTTGTCATTGCACACACCAAAAATCAGGAAAACAAAGGTTTATAAGGAATCTGTGCTTTTGCTGGATATGCAGCAAAAAAATCAGAAACCGTTCCGAGAAACTTTACAAACGGAGTACCGATAACGGGAGAACCCAGCAGTCGAGCAAAATGCAGGGAATGCGTATATAAAACACCCGATTTAAACGCGAGACCAGCGGCAGCGCATACTTCTCGCATTTCGGCTTCGTTCGTTTTCAATGCTTGGCTCCAGCGAGTATCTTTGGTACACAGGTTAGAAAGCTCTTGATTGAATTGACCCGTGAACACTGCCAGGACAGACCAAAGAGCAGTTCGCAGGTCTTGCTTTTCCTCATCAAGTGCTTGCCCGCCCACCATCTGAACATCACTGGGGAAATCCACAATGAATCCCAAAGGCATCAGGCTCTCTACGACGATGAAATCAGAAATAGGCACTACGGAATTCAGTGCGAGAATATCGTCAGAGAGTCGCTTGGCGAAGTTGGCCAATGCATCTGCGTCCGAATCCGCTGTCTTGCCCTGGCTGGTTTTGCGTGAAGCCGCAGGCTGTTGATTGGTCGCCCCGCTCCCTACAGCACCCAGCATTCCGCCCAATGGTGCCTGTTGCCCACTAGGTTTCGCTTCGGGTGCAGCAGCTTTCACGCTGGCGAGCTCCTCTGCTGTGATCTTGGGATTAGCCACCAATGCAGAAACAGCCGCTGGAAGATTATCAATTTCTATGCCAATGGCTTTCGCACCAACGGTTTGCAGATCAAGAACCAGACTTTGCAAATCGACAACTACATCCCTGCGTTCAGCCGGGTCCTTGGACACATTCGAGGCTTCCAAGCTTTCGAGGTCTTGGCCATGCATGAGGAAAATCTCCTCCAGTGCAACTCGCGCTTCCTTCGATTTATCGAATTTTTCAGCAATTTCGTATATTCCGCTGATAAGCGGTTTCAATACATTATTGACTTCATCCGTGCGAAGCCAATTACCTATGAAATGCATGTGCTCAACGGCAAATGCAAAATTTTGAATCATGCGAATGCCGTAGTTAAGCCCCTGTTTCTTCAGGGCCTTATTAAGCTCTGTCGAGGAAAGTGCACAACCATTCTCCTCCTCGTATTTTGCCTTGTATGAAGCAACGCCTTTGGCGCGCTCCCAGAAGGAAATATCGCCGCGATTGTCGTTCTCGCTGAGATGTGCGGAAATAACAGCGGCTTCACCTGGCCATTTACGTGTGATGACGGTAAGCTTATCAAAGCGTGTATCGCCTTCACGCTTGAGTTCTTGAGCAATGGACACGCGCGTATTGCCACCACCATACGGGAAATATTTTTCAGCAGGGGAGCGGCGCGTAACCATGATCGTATTTGTGATACGACCTTCGGCAATCATGCTCGCCTTGATTTCTTCTCTTTTCGGGTTGGGGCGAGTTCGCGGGTTGTGCTTGTAGATCTCGATCTCGTCGGGATCAAGGGTAGATACCGCACCGTCTACTTCTGCAAGTGGATCAACACCTGCCGTCGCGTTGCGAGGGGTGGCAGTGGGTGCAGCCAGAGCCTTGCGTGCAGCTTCGAGTTGCAGGGCTTGCTTATTCGGTTTTGTGGCGGAATCGTTCATGCTCTTTGAATTCACTTCTGGCTGTGCAGTCGGCAAATCGGCTTTGCCGCTGATGCCTGTTTCTGACGAATTGTTTCGCTGCAAATCCGCAGCGCGCTGCGCTGCATTCAGCGTTACGGGTGTACGCATATAACCTCCTGGTTAATAAGGAGGATTAAGCAGCGTAATTTACGAAGCTCTTGTGATTTGGCGCGTACATTTCCGCGACGCTGGGAATGAGCTCCCACAGCAGTTCATGCATCGTTTCGGATGCTTTAATGCTGTCGATCCAGTGCACAGGAACTTGAGCGGTAGCAGCTTTTCTGTATGCCACCGTTGATGGCACAGCCGTATTTAGCATATTGACGCGGCCACGCATCGTGATGAAATTCTCGCGAATGATGTCCGTCATCATCCGGCAATCATTCGTTTTCTCCGAACGACTGAGCACTGCTTTCATGGGTGGCATCTTCATGCCGAAGTCGGCAACGCATTCGTGACGCTCAATCAGCGCAGCGGTTCCATGAAGGAACTCACGGGCGGAAACCACGTCTGGAGACACGGGCACCAGCAGCAGATCTGCAGCCATCACGGCAGCGTCCTGCAAGTGCCCTACAGCGCCCTGGGTGTCGATGATCACCACGTCATATGCATGCGTCACGTCAGCATGCTGCAAAGGCCTGTTGAACCTCATGAGCATGTCCATGGGGTTGCGGGTGGCCATCCAGTCCTGGAGTACGCCATCCCGGGTGTCGGACTGCACAAGGTGCAACTTGGCGTTGGGGGCGGGGCAGACGACCGGCTTGCCGAGGTAGCCAGACGGGCTCAGCTTGCAGTGAGAGATGCAGTCGGTCGTGAGTACGCCCGACCTCACGAATTCGGTGAGGCCTTTTTCAGCCTGGTGGCTGAGCTCGTAGTAGCGTGAAAGCGACGGCTGGATGTCTGCGTCAATGAGCAGAACACTGAGGCCCAGGTCGTGAAGGAGGCCGCCAAGGTTGGCAGCAAGAGTGGTTTTACCGACTCCGCCCTTGGTGGAGACCACGGTGATTGTGAGCATAGATACCTCGTTGAATGGTTGAACCAAACAACAAGGTGGAGAACGCTTTTGCCCTCAAAAGACTCTAACTACACTCAAAATGACGCGTAAATTCACTTTGACTGGCTAGAGTATATACATCGTATCAAACATAGCAGAGGGCAAGAATTCTTACGCACCGGTGCACTCCAACTGGCCAGCCCGGGGGTTCGGACCTTGCTTGCCAGGGCCGGGACCGGTGGCAGGTAGTCCATACACGGCCTTCACGTCGGCGTTGTCCTGTGATTTGAAGCCGTCCTTGGAAAGAGACCATGCATCGAAATAGTTCACGGGGTTGTAGGCAAACGCGTTCGCAGACTTAAGATAGTCCGTCAGACGCGGCACTTCGGTTTCGAGGTAGGGAAAATGCAGTCCGTATTCGAGGCTGAAGCCTACGGAATTTCCATCCACCTTCGTTGCCCGGGTTCCGAGATGATGCGGCTGGAAATACTTCACCTTGAAGGCCGGAATGATGACGCGGGCCTGTGCCACGACATTCGACTCGGGGCCGCCTTGCCACAGGTCGATGTTAGATATTCCGGCATCTTTCACGGCGGCAGACAGATTGTCGAATGGCGATCCGTAGACCACCTGATTGGGAAGGCCCTTGTTGACGATGCGTGGATAGAACAATTCCTGTCCACCCGCACCGCTGTCCGATGCATAGACGGAAAGAACCTTGTCCGGTGTCTTCGTGCTGATCAGAAATCCAAACGTTTCCACTCCCGCCGTTCCCGCGCCGACTTCGCCGCAGTCGATGCTGTGCAGCCAGCGCACCACGCGCACCGTCGTATTTTCGTTGAGCGATATCACTTCGCCGCCCTTCAATGTCGTGCACTGTGCCGCCGGATTGCCATAGGCAACGACCTTTTGGCAGACGGCTGCCGGGGCATATATGGGCTTGCCGGTTTGCTTTGCATACTCTGGAATCTGCAAGGCATGGTCACCATGCTCATGGCCCACCAGAAAATAGTCCACCGAGCCACGCTTGCGAAGCGCACCAAGCACCTTGGTGACTGCTGATGGCGACGGCGCGCTGCCGGTGTTCACCACCTCACCATCCAGAATGATGCCGGTGGAGCCGATTTGATAATGGAAGTTGCTGATGCCGAACCATGTCGTGCGTATTTCCGTGGGTTGGGATGCGCCCTCCCCTGCGCCTCCGCATGCGGTTACAGCCACAGCCGAAATTCCCATGGCAATCAGTCCAGTCATTGCGGTTTTTCTCATTGTTTGTCTCCTGATGATCAATCGTTGATAAGACACTTCACGCCCACAGCGTTGTGCATTGCAAATTTATTTCCGTGGAACTTTCAAGTGGCTGTCATTCACGTGAATTAGGTGTAAGCACTGAGCGCAAGGTATTTTGAAAATTGAAAGCACTTTGAAAGCTGAAATATGATAAAAGATAAACTTTCCTAGGGTTTTTACCCATGATTTATGAAGAGCGGCACAGGAAATTGACAGCCATCTGAAAGTTTGGCTTGTGTAGCATCTTCCATTCGACTTAATCATTTGGAAGACTGCAATGCAAGAAAACCTGCCCTCCTGCCTGTTCAACCCTATTGATCGCCGCAAGCTGCTTGGACTGGCCGGTGCGGTCGGTCTGTCCCATATTGCCACCCCTGCCCTCGCCCAGAAATGGCCGAATAAATCAATACGATTTGTTGTGCCGTTTGCCCCTGGCGGCAGTTCTGAAATAGTTGCGCGCTCCACGGCAGCCGAGATGACGAAGACGATCGGCCAGAGTGTCTACGTGGACAACAAGCCTGGCGCAGCGGGCAATATTGCGATGTCTGAAGTCGCCCGTGCCGAGGATCACCATACCGTCATTCTCGGCCATATCGGCACCCTGGCCGTGAACCCTTATATTTTCGCAAAACTTCCCTACAACGTGGAAAAGGACTTCAAGCCAATCAGTTTGCTGGCCAAAGTACCGAGTCTTTATGTCGTTAATCCCAAGGTTCCGGTGAAAAACATCAAGGAACTGATCGAATATGCCAAGGCCAATCCGGAAAGCCTCAGCTACGGCTCTGCCGGCAATGGAAGTGCGGGTCATCTGGCGTTTGAATACCTGAAGCTGACTTCCGGGTTCTCCATGCTGCACGTCCCGTATCGGGGTACCGGCCCGATGATGACGGACCTGCTGTCCGGCCGCGTGGGCGCTTCGGCGATCGGGGCCGCGGCCGTGATCCCGTTCATCAAGTCCGGCAAGCTGCGTTGCATCGCCACGGGTTCAAGCAAGCGCATTCCCCAACTGCCCGACGTGCCGACCGTCGCAGAACAGGGTTTCCCCGGGTTCGAGATGACGCAGTGGTATGGCATGCTCGCGCCGGCCAATTTTTCCTCCAGTGAGATAGACCTGCTGGCTGCCGAAACCAGCAAGGCAGTACGGGCTCCGTCCTCGGTCGAACGTCTGCATGCAGACGCCGCCGAAGTCATTGGCGATACCCCGGCACAGTTTGCCGAATTCATCGCCCGCGAGCAGGCGCGCTGGAAGCAAGTCATTGCCAAGGCGCAGATCAAAGCCGACTGATGTGCCCGGCGGCCGTCAGCAACCCTGTTTTTCCCGATGCGAATCCTGCTTGCCGAAGATGAGCACGCCCTTGGCACATGGCTGTCCAAGGCGTTGACCCAAGTGGGAATTCAGGTGGAATGGGTGGACAACGGCAAGCTTGCCGATCGGCGGCTGGCCACCGAGGACTACGACGCTGCCGTTCTCGATCTGGGCCTGCCTGACCTCAGCGGTGATGTCGTCCTGGAGAGGCTGCGGACGCGAGACCAGCGTCTGCCCGCGCTGATTCTTACGGCGCGCCACTCTGTTGATGAGCGTGTCCGTGCGCTCAACGCGGGCGCGGACGACTTCCTGGCCAAACCCTTTGCCCTGGCCGAGCTTGAGGCAAGATTGCATGCGCTGGTGCGCCGCGCCAGGGGGAGCGATCACCCAAGGCTCGCTTGCGGCCCGCTGGTCCTGGACGGTGTCACCAAGCAATTCATGCTGCATGGCGCGCCTGTCCCACTCTCGAAACGCGAGTATTCGGTACTTCGTGTGCTTATCCAGCGCTCTGGTGAGCCGTTCACAAAAAAGCAGATCATCGAGCGCGTCTTCCCCGAAGAGTCTGATGTCCATCTGGAGGCGGCCGAGGTCTTCATTCACAGACTGCGCAAAAAGCTGGAAGGCAGTGGCGTCAGCATCGTCACGTTGAGAGGACTTGGCTACGCCTTGGAAATAGATGCTCCCAAGCCTTCTTTCTAAGCTGACCTTATGGCAGAGACTGGGCTTGGTTCTTGTGCCGATTCTTGGCGCAGTGACATCCGTGGAGCTTTATCTGACGCGGCAGGATGCCATCGATTCGGCCAACGCTGCCTATGACAGATCGCTGTTGGGTGCACTTCGCTCGATAGATTCAAACATATCGACCGCTTCAGGGGGACTTTCGGTTGAACTCCCCTATTCCATATTCGATCTTTTTGAGCTCACGGCGAGCGGCCAGGTGTATTTTCGGGTTGCCACTTCGGACAATCTGGTGGAATTGGGAAGCGCCGACATGCCGCCGCCTCCGACATCGTTGTCAAAGAATCCCATTTTCTACGACGGCTTCTATTTTGGCGAACCCGTCAGGGTGGCCGCGCTGATGAGAGATCTGCCGGCAAAGCCTGCCGGCAGCTCCGCCGACACGGTCACGGTGCAAGTGGCTGAAAGCAAGCAATCGCGCCAGCAATTCATTGACAAGTTCTTTCAGCGGACCCTTGTTCGTGATGGTTTCGTGTTCCTTTCCATGATGATCGCCACGGCACTTGCAGTTGCTGCGGCGCTCAGGCCGGTGACCCGCCTGGCCAAAGAGGTACGGGAACGTGGGGCCGATGATATTGCGCCGATAAGCACGCAGGAGCTTCCATCGGACTTGCGGCCATTGGTCATGGCGGTCAATCGTCAGATTGAAGTGACGAAGGCTGTTGTTTCCTCCAAGCATGAATTTCTGGATTACGCATCTCATCAACTGCGCACACATCTGACCACGCTGCGCATACAGATGGATTATGCGCAGCGGATAAATGATGTCGCGCAGATCCATGATGCATTGGGCGCTCTGGACGCAGAGCTGACAGGCGTGACCCGTACGACCCAGCAATTGCTGGCCCTGGGCAGAAGCGAGTCGGCCGAGGTGAATCTCCGGACCTTCGACCTGGGCGAGCTGGTCCGGCGCATTGCCGTCTCTTTGCTGCCCCAGGCACGGCAGCGCTCCATCGACCTGGGCGTCAATGTGGAGGAGAAAGTATTTGCAACGGGCGATGAATTGCTGCTTCAGGAGGCCGTGCTGAATCTGGCATCGAATGCACTTGAATACTGTCCTTGTGGCAGCGTGGTAACCATCACAGGCCGGCGTTCGGATACGGGATGGATTCTGGCCGTCGAAGACAATGGACCGGGGCTGCCGGAGGACGAATTGGCTCTGCTGGGCCGCCGCTATACACGAGGCCGCCAATCACCGATGGATGGTTCGGGCTCCGGCCTGGGCCTTGCGATTGCAAGAATCATTGCAGAGAGACACAAAGGAAAGCTCACCCTGGCGCACGGTTCCGGCGCAAGGGGCTTGCTGGTGAGTCTTGAGTGGGAAGACACGGACAGTGCGCCACTTGCCAAAAAATAAGGATGGAGACAAATGCAAAATCCCTGGTTGGCTGCGTCCCGTCAGGATGCCGCGTGCAAAACACGCCGAGCCCTGTTGACGGCCATTCCTGTTCTGGCCACATCGCCAAGCGCGTTTACGCAAGTTCTGGACCCGGGAGTCAACAAAAATGCCGTGTGCATCGCCCCGGCAAAGCTGGGCGGCGGTTTCGATCTGACATGCCGATTGGCAGCCAAGGCGCTCGATGGCGCGCGCAGCGGCGATGCGAAAACACTGATTCAGTATCTGCCGGGAGGAATTGGTGCGCTGGCCTATGACAAGGCCGCGACGCAACAGCTCGGTGATGAACGCACGCTGATCGCTTTTTCCAGCGGATCGCTGCTCAATATTGCCCAAGGAAGATTCGGGCCTCACAGCATTGCCTCGGTGAACTGGCTGGGGGTCCTGGCCGCAGACTATGGAGTGGTTGCGGTAAGGGCCGATTCGCCCTATCGCTCGCTTGACGACCTGTTGCGAGCGATCCGGGCCAATCCGGCAGCCATTCCTTTCGGCGCGGGAGGCACGGTAGGCAGCCAGGACTGGATCAAGGCGGCGCGCCTGGTCCGTGCGGCCGGACGTGATCCACGCGAGATGAGATTCGTGGCATTCGAGGGAGGCGGAGAGGCGCTGCGCGCCCTGGCCGGAGGACATGTGGTCGCATTTCCTGGCGATGCGGCCGAAGCCCAGCATGCCATTTCCGCCGGGGAAAGAATCAGGATACTTGCCATCCTGGCATCGGACCGCGTACCCGGAAAACTCGCGCATATCCCGACCGCAATGGAGCAAGGCGTCGATGTGACCTGGATGACGGTCAGGGGTCTCTATATGGCGGCAGGCACGCCTCCATCGGCAATACGCTATTGGTCCGACACCTTGCAAAAGGCGATGGGCCTTCCTGGCTATATGGCACTTCTGGAGAATTTCGACCTGTACCCCTACTCCCTGGTCGGCAGGCCGCTGCAGGAGTACCTGAGGCAGAAAATCCAGGAGTACCGGGAGGATGCCGAAAAAATGGGAGTGAGGATCTGGCGAAACCGTCCGTGATGTTGTCTGTAGCGCCAGATGGAACACGCTCCCTGTGCCGGCTGCGCCGGTTCACCTACAACGAGCTTCCCGATGCCTCGGAGGCGGAGCAGAAGTCACACAAGACGCTGTGCACCATCACGCAGGACGGCGTCGAGCACGACATCCTGCGAGACAACATGCCCTTCGCGAGGCCTGCACTCAAGGAGTACGGAACCTATTTCATCGGTTATTCCAGGCACCTGTGGGTGATCGAGCAGATGCTCGAACGGATGTTCATCGGAAGCCCGCCCCCGCTCCACGACCGCATCCTTGACTTTTCGGCGGCGGTGACAGGCATTGCCTTCTTCGTTCCGTCAAAGGACATGCTCGCCCATCTTTGAGATCGTACTGGGAGCAGCGCGCCTCGGGAGAGGTGGCCCGGGTGCTGCAGGTCAAGAATGTCACCAACCGCAGTCTGATGGAGTCTGGCGCTGGCATTTGTCGAAAATATTTTTGCATGGGGTGCATCCAAACGACGCGATGGCGGGTAGTACCAGCAGCAGCCCAAAAAATGCGCTGCTTCAGTCCCCTTCACAAAACTGTTTGGAGAATCGCAATGTTGACCTCTCGTTCCGCATCCCGCACCGCCGCCGTTTCTTTCGCTGTAGCCACAGCGGCCCTGCTCGCTGCCTGTGGCTCGATGCACAAGCCGGCCAGCACTTTCTCCCAGGCATCGCTGCCCGCCCCCATCCAGGTTCCTGCAGGGAACAAGGTCGCGTGGGAAACCGTCGGCAGCGGTGACATCACCTACGAGTGCCGCGACAAGGCCAACGCGCCTGGCCAGACGGAATGGGTCTTTGTGGGACCCGATGCAGTGCTGAAGGACCGCATGGGCAAACAAGTGGGCCGCTACTACGGCCCCCCTGCAACCTGGGAGGCCAACGACGGCTCCAAACTCACCGCCACCCAGCTGGCTGTGGCGCCGTCCGGCGCAGGCAATCTGCCTTACCAGCTGGTGAAGGCAAACCCGGCCATGGGCAGCGGCGCGCTGGAGGGTGTGAGCTACATCCAGCGCGTGGCGCTCCAGGGCGGAGTGGCGCCGGCTGACAAGCCCTGCATGGCCGCCAACAAGGGCCAGAAGACCACCGTGAAGTACCAGGCCGACTACATCTTCTGGAAGCCCATGTAAGAGCCGGCAGCGGCGCGGATACACTGGACGAAGGATTTCCTGCAACGTCCCCTTCGCTCCATTTCGTGCCGCCCGCTGCCTCCCAGAACAACGAAGCTTTCGACCATGACGCAGCATTGCATGCATGTGCACGCGGCGAACGCGATGCTTTGCAGCGGATTTATGAGGCCGAGGCGCGCTTTCTCCTCGGCGTGGCACTGCGCATCGTCCGCGAGCGCGCCGCTGCGGAAGACGTGCTGCACGATGCGTTTGTCTCCATCTGGAACCGCTCATCCACCTTCGACGGCAATCGCGGAAGTGGTCGAGGGTGGATCTACAGCGTGGTGCGGCACGCCGCCCTCAACCGTGTACGGGATGGCGCACGCGAAACCGTGCTGGATGAAACCGCCCATGAAGCGCATGACGCCCAGGCCGCACTTTCGGCCTGGAAGGAAGGCGGCAGTGAATGGGAGCGGCAGGCGACGCTGGGTCGTCTTGGCGATTGCCTCGACCGGCTGGACCCCGAGCGCCGCGCCTGCCTGTTGCACGCCTACGTGGACGGCTGCAGCCACAGCGAAATTGCGGCGCGTGTGCAGGCGCCGCTTGGTACGGTCAAGGCCTGGGTTCAACGCGGACTGCGTGCCCTGAGAGAGTGCATGCAATGAGCGGCGACACCCACCCCAATCCCTCAGAGTCGACGGATGGCGGCTCCCCGGACGATCTCCAGATGCAGGCCGGCGAGTACGTATTGGGCACCCTCAATGCAGCCCAGCGCCGCTCCATCGAATCCCGTCTGCCCTACGAGCCTGCGTTGCGCACGGCCGTGCAGGCATGGGAGCAACGGCTCCTGCCGCTGGTTCAGCTGGCTCCCCCCATCGAGCCCTCCGCAACGCTGTGGCAGCGCATCGCGGCCAGCGTCAAGCCGGCCAGGCCAGCGGTCCGCGCACGGCGTGGTGCCTGGTGGCACTGGGATAGCCTCGCCCTTTGGCGCGGCTTGGCGGGTGGCGGCTTTGCAGCTGCAGCACTGCTCGCGGCTGTGCTGGTGGTGCGAGAGGCATCACCGCCGGCTGCACCGCGCTATTTCGTCGTGCTGGCCGCGCCGCAGAATCAGGCCCCCGGGTGGGTGGTCCAGGCCCAGTCTGAAGGCCGTCTGCGCCTTGTGCCACTGGGCAAGGATGCCATTCCGGCAGAAAAATCCCTGCAGTTCTGGACCAAGGCCGACGGCTGGAAAGCGCCGGTGTCCCTGGGTCTGGTCAAACCGGGCGAAGCCATCGAAGTGCCGGTAGACCAGTTGCCGCCTCTGCAGCCGAATCAGCTTTTCGAGCTCACCCTGGAGCCAGAAGGCGGCTCCCCGAGCGGACGCCCGACAGGGCCCATTCAGTTCATCGGCCGCGCTGTACAGATCTAGAGCGTGGCTTGCACTTTCAAGTGCCCGCGCGTTGGCTCTTCGCGCTGGTGATCACACGTTCCAGGCGTCGCATTGGACGCGGCCGGCCTGGCCTTCGGTTTCAGAACGAGTGGCGCAGGCCCAGCATCAGGCCGGTCTGCGATGCGCCCGCCAGCGGGCTGCCGCCGGCTGCGGCCGAGCTGACCGAGATGGCCAGGCGCTGTCCGTTGTCAATGCGCGCGGCCTGGGCATAGACCGCCGTGCGCTTGGAGAACCTGTAGGTGGCGCGCAGGGCCAGCAGGGTGGAGCGGTCGCCGCCCTGGGCATAGCGCAGTTGCTGCAGCTGGCCATCGACCACGACGGCGGCGCTGGGGGACCAGGACAGGCCGCCCCAGGCCAGGGTGCTGCGCGGCGTGGCGCCGTTGCTGGCCGAGGCCGCCTGGGCCGCGTCGTTGTCGCGGCGCATGAGGCCGGCGCCCAGCTTGATGGTGGGTGACAGCGCGGCATAGCCGTTGAGCATGATGCGGCGGTCCTTCAGGTCCGAGCGCGTCAGCCCTGCAAATGCGCCGGCGCCGCCGCGCATCTCGTCCACGGCCAGCGCAAAGCCCCAGGGCGCGGTGTCGTACTTCAGCATGGCGGACCACTGGCGGCAGGCCTGCCTGTCCGTGGCCGATTCGCCGGCGCAGTTGGTGCCGGCCGGGCTGGGGCCGGCGTTGACGGCATCGCGTCCCAGGCTGTAGGCCGCACCCAGGCTCCAGGCGCCGAAGCGCCCCCGGTAGGCCAGGGAGTTGTCGGTGCGCGTGTTGGGGATGTAGCTGTCCAGGCTGCTCAGACCGAAGGCGTTGGGACCCAGCAGGTCGGCGTCGAACAGCGCCCAGTACAGCATGGTGTAGTTGCGCCCCAGCGAGACGCTGCCCCAGCCGCCGGACAGTCCCACCCAGGCCTGGCGCCCGAAACCCCGCCCGCCCTGATTGAAGGTGCCGGCATCCGGGCCAAAGCCTGACTCCAGCGCAAAGACGGCGCTCAGGCCGCCGCCCAGATCCTCGCTCCCACGCAGCCCCCAGCGCGACGGTGCCGTTCCCGTGAGGCCGGGCATGCGCGTCAGCGATCCGCCGCCTTGCACATTCGTCAGGTGCTCGATCCCGGTGTCCAGATGGCCGTACAGCGTCACCGATGAGCCGGTCTGGGCCTGGGCGCCGCCTGCTGCTGCCAGCATGGCGAGCGGGGCGAGGCGGGCCAGACAAGCCCGCAGTGGGCGCTTGGCTGGGGGGTGGGGAATGCTCTTGAGAATGCGTTTCATGCTTTTGTCTCCTGTTGTTGTCGTTGCGGAATCGGCATGCCGCAACGCTGCGCCTTGGGAAAGGCGAGAGTGGCGGGCGCGAGGAAATGGGAGAAAGCGGCTGGGCGCCCTGCGCTTCAGGTGCCCGGGAGGTCCCGGTACATGACGAAGCGCGCCACGCGGCGCGTGATCAGCCAATGGCCTTCAGGACTGCGGCCAAAGATGTCATCGAACTCGCCAACGAGCTGGCGCGGTTGGGCCGGGCGGCCGTGCGGCGTGATGGCATCGGCCTCGTCGCAGGACCACAGCAGCACCTGGCTGCGCGCGCTGGCGCGGTCCGGGCCTTGCAGTTCCACCAGCGTGTTGGTGACCAGATGCCGGGTCATGCGGCCCGCGGGACGCCGGGAGTACGCGGCGGCGATGGCTGCGCGCCCGCCCAGCACCTCGCCGCCGGGCCGTTGCAGCTGGCCGTCTTCGGCAAACAGCTGCGCCAGGGCTCGGGCATCTCCGGCATCCGCAAAGGCAGCAGCGCGCAGCACCAGGTCCAGGCAGGCCTGGCGGGCCAGCAGCCGGTCGATTTCATGGTTCATGTTTCTTGTCTCCCCGGAATTCGCAGCCTGCGATGGGCTGTCTTGATCAGGCCCCAAGCATTCCACGCCGGCATCGATCCGGCCAATGCCGGAGCCCCGGCCATCAATGCGTTTTTCTTATGGGACAATCAAAAAACGGTTTTCCAACGTGCCGTTCAGCGCCTTTCCATGAACCTTTACCTTGCCCCCTGGACCGGCCCGGCCACCAGCAATCCCTCGCGTTTTCCCGAGTTGGCAGGCCATTTGCGGGCCATGCGCGCCATGCTGGGCGTGGTGCGCCACGGCAGCACCACGCGGGCCGCCCAGGCTATGCATCTTTCTCAGCCAGCCGTGGCGCGCTCGGTGCTGCAACTGGAAGAGGCCTGTGGCCTGCCGCTGTTCATGCGGGGGGCGCGCGGCATGATGCCGACCCCGCTGGGCAGCCAGCTGGCCGGCCGCATCGAAGCCATGCTCCAGCACCTGGGCAGCGGCGCGGCCGACGCCCAGGCCGCCGCCACGCTGGCGGCCAGGCGCCCTCCCCTGCCCGAGCGTTTTGCCGAGACCGTGCCTGCGGGCCAGCTGCGCGCCCTCATGGCCATTGCCGACTGCGGCAGCGAATCCCTGGCCGCGCAGTGGCTGGGCCTGACGCAGCCCGCCGTGCATGCGGCGCTGCAGGGGCTGGAAACCAGTCTGGGCATGCAGCTGTTCTACAAGCTGGCCTTCGGCACGCGGCTGACGCCGTCCGGCGAAGCGCTGCTGCGCCGTGTCAAGCTGGCCCTGGCCGAGGTGCGCGGCATGGACAGCGATATTTCCGCCTGGCGCGGCGAGATCCGGGGGCGCGTGGTGGTCGGCGTGCTGCCGCTGTCGGTGGGAATCTTCCTGCCGCGCGCGGTCGACAGCCTGGCCGCCAGCCACCCGGACATCGAGGTCAGCATCGTGGACGGCACCTACGAGAGCCTGGTGCAGCACCTGCTGAGCGCCGACATCGACGCCATCGCCGGCGCCCTGCGCGCCGACATGCCCTCCGATGAGGTACGCCAGCTGCACTTGTTCGACGATGACTTGGTCGTGGTGGCACCGGCCGGCCATGCCTGCCTGGACCGCGGCCAGCTGGTTCTGGAGGACTTGCTGCAATGGCCCTGGGTGTCGCCCCTGCCCGGCACGCCGGCCGATCGCGCCATGGTCCAGCTGTTCCGCAGCCAGGGCCTGGAGCCGCCGCGCGCCAGCCTGCGCGCCAGCAGCCCGACCATGACGCTGGCCTTTGTGCTGCAGACGGGCCGGCTGGCCCTGGCCTCGCGCGGACAGGCCCTGCAGGATGACCACGGCGGCCAGTTGTCCATCGTGCCCGTGGACCTGCCTTCCACACGCAGGCGCATCGGGCTGGCCACGCGTGCGCTGAGCACGGCATCGCAGGACCTGGAGCTGTTCATGCAGGCCTGCCGGCGGGCCGTGGGCGATCTGCCGGCCTAGCCTGAGTGCAGCGCTCGCTCAGCGGCCCATCCAGTCGAGCAGTGCCCTCGACACCTGCTGCGGCTGCTCCATGGTGCTCATGTGGCCGCTGTCCTCGATCACCACCAGCTCGGCGCCCGGGCACAGGGCCTGCATGCGCTCATGGCGTGACAGCGGGCTCCAGGCATCCTGGCGACCGCAGGCCAGCAGGGTCGGGCAGCGCAGTTGCCGGAGCACATGGCCCGCATCGGGGCGGTTCAGCAAGGCATTGATCTGCGCAGCAAACACCTCGGGCGTGAAGCGCGCCACCATGTCGAGCACCTCGCCAAACAGTGGCGTGTCAAGCCGGTCGGGATGCACCATGCCGCGCGCCCATTGCAGGCCCATCTCGCGCATGCCGCTGTGCCGGGCGATCTGCAGGAGCGCCATGCGCTTGGCGCGTTCGCTCTCGCCGGCCTCGCCCGGGGCGATGGGGTCCATGCCGGTGTCCAGCAAGGCCATCCGTTCCACGCGCTGGGGCGCCATGCCGGCAATGGCCAGGGCCACGCGCCCGCCCATGGAATGGCCCGCCAGCGAAAACCGCTCGGCCGCCACGCAGTCCAGCACAAGGCGCGCCATGTCTTCGATGGTGGCCGCCGCGCCATAGGACGGAACAATGCACTCGGCAGCACCGGCAAAGGACAGGGCCGCCTGCTGCTCGTGCCAGACCGTCTCGTCGCACAGCAGGCCCGGCAGAAGTACCACGCAAGGCCGGCTCATGCTGCGTTCTCCAAAATGAGGTGGCCGACGGCCGTGTTCGATGCCGGCACATGGTAGAAGCAGTGGTTGACCTTGGGCAGCGGCGCCGGGCCATCCACATCGGCCATGGCACCGCGCGCGATCAGCCACATCACCAGCTCGATGCCTTCGGAGCCAGCCTCGCGCACGTAGTCGATATGCGGCATCTTGGCCAAACCGGCAGGGTTCTCGATCAGCAGGTCCAGGAAGCGGTTGTCCCACTCCTTGTTGATCAGGCCCGCACGCGCGCCCTGCAACTGGTGGCTCATGCCGCCCGTGCCCCAGATCTGCACGTTCAGGTCTTCGTCGAAGCTTTCCACGGCGCGGCGGATGGCACGGCCCAGGTTGAAGCAGCGCTGACCCGACGGCACGGGGTACTGCACCACGTTGACGGCAAACGGAATCACCGGGCAGGGCCAGGCGCCCGTGCGCGCGTCCTGCTGGCCGCACATCAGCGACAGCGGCACGGTCAGGCCGTGGTCCACGTCCATCTTGTTGACGATGGTCAGGTCGAAGTCCTGCTGGATCACCGACTGCGCGATGTGGCTGGCAAGCTCCGGATGGCCGATGACCTTGGGCACGGGGCGCGGGCCCCAGCCTTCGTCGGCCGGCTGGTATTCGGCGGCCGTGCCGATGGCAAACGTCGGGATGAAGTCCAGGCTGAACGCGGTCGCGTGGTCGTTGTAGACCAGGAAGATCACGTCGGGCTTGTTGTCCTTGAGCCATTGGCGCGAATGCTCGAAGCCCTTGAACAAAGGCTGCCAATAGGGCTCGCCCGCCTTGCCCAGGTCCATGGCCGCGCCGATGGCGGGCACATGCGAGGTGTAGACGGATGCGGTGATGCGTGCCATCAGATGCCTTTTGCTTGCTGCGCCTGCTCATGCAGGTAGCGGTTTCCATTGATGCTGCGTCCGCCGCCCAGCATCATCTGGCGGTAGTCCTCCTTGTTCATGCCACTCATGGTCGAGACCATGTTCTGCACGCTGACGCCGTCGGTGGCGCCGATCTTCACGAGGAAGTAGATGTTTCCGCCCAGCGCAATGCAGCGGTTCAGGTCGCGGTCCAGCACGGCCTGTCTTTGCTCGGCCGTCATGGCCCATTCGCCCAGATAGGCGCGCTCGTCAGCCCGAAAGCGCTCGCGGTTCTCGGCCTTCATCAGCGACATGCAAAACTGGTTGAGCCAGTAGCCCTGGCGGGATTGCTCGGCGTCGAAGACCGTGGTTCCCGGTACGTCGAGATAGGGTTTGTCCAATGCCATGGAAGTGTTTCTCCTGCGCTTGGGCGCGTGCTCACGGATAGGGGTTCAAGGATCAAGCACCAGGCGCTCGCAGCGCGCCACCCCCCGGCGCCAGGGCGCGGCCGGCGCCCGTGGCCCACACGGCCAGCGCAGCGGCAATCAGCGGCAAGGCAAAGACGTAGTACAGCGAGGCAGGCTGCCAGCCACCGTCCAGCAGCAGGCCAGCCATGGTGGGCGCCACGATGGCGCCTATGCGCCCAATGCCTATGGCCCAGCCCATGCCGGTGGCGCGCACCTGGGCCGGATAGGTGGCCGGCACCAACCCGTACAGCCCGGCCATGGAGGCGAACAGGAACACGCCCACGCCCACCGCTGCGGCGAACGCCCAGCCCAGGCTGGCCGAGGCCAGGCCGAACAGCGCGGTGAACAAGGCATTCAGCAGCAGGCTGCCCATGGCCAGATGCCGCAGCTTGGCCTTCACCGCCAGCAGGCCGAACAGGCTGCCGCCGGCAATGCCGCCCAGGTTGAGCAGCACGCCGCCCGTCACGCCCTGCTGTGCCGACAGGCCGGCCTGCACCAGCAGCTTGGGCGTCCAGCTCAGGGAAAAGTAGACGCTGAACATCAGCAGGAAGAAGCCGGCCCAGAGCATGAGCGTGGGGCGTGCCAGGCCGTTCCTGAACAAGGCGGCCACGGTATTGCCCTGCTGGACGTCACTGCCGGCTTGCGCGGGCAACTGCAGCATGGCGGGGTGCCCCATGAGTGCCATCAGGCGGTTGAGCTTTTCCAGCGCACGCGCCGGGTGACGGCCCACCAGGAAATCCACCGACTCCGGCAGGCGCCACAGCACGATGGGCACCATCAGCGCCGTGGCCAGGCCGCCGAACACAAAGACCGAGCGCCAACCATGGTGTGTCAGCAGCCAGGCGGCCATGAGTCCGCCCAGCGTGGCGCCAATCGGATAGCCCGTGGCCTGCAGCGCAATCGCCGTGCTGCGCCATTTGTTCGATGAATACTCAGAGGTGATCACCCCCACGCTGGCCAGCATGCCGCCAATGCCCACGCCCGTCATGGCGCGCAGGGCTGCCAGCTCGACATGGCTGCGCGCTGCCGCAGACAGCAGCATGCCCACGGACACCAGCACCAGGCACAGCACGATGATGGGTTGCCGGCCGCGGCGGTCGGCCACGGGCGCCAGGAACAGCGAGCCCAGGGCCATGCCGATCAGACCGGCGCTGAACAGCACGCCCAGCTGCGCCCCGTTGAGCTTCCATTCGGCAGCGACGGCCGAGGCGGTGAAGGCCATCACCAGCACATCGAAGCCGTCCAGCATGATGAGCAGGATGCAAATGGCCACGGCCAGCCACTGGAACGGCGCCATGGCGCCCTCGTCCATCGTCTTGCGGATATCTTTCATACAAGTCCTTGTCGGAGCAGGTTGTCTCTTTGCCCTGGCAGGCGCTTTGCGCCCAGGCCAGGTTCTTTTGTGGGAAAACTGGGGGCGGCCTGCATTCGGAGCGCACAGCGCCGACATTCCCCAGTGCAAAAAGTATCTCCACGCCAGCCTTTCCAGGCCAATGCCGACGGACGCGCAAGCTATGCGTTCTATTGATGGCCACAGGCAAAAGGCCGGCCACCCAGAGGTGACCGGCCTTCGTTCATCAAGAATCCAGGGACCGAGCGGGCTGCCTCAGGTGCAGTCCCCTGTCATGCCAGCCTCCCCAGTCCTGCCAGCAGCTTGTCCAGCGTGATCGGGTAGTCGCGCACCCGCACGCCGGTGGCGTTGTGGATGGCGTTGGCAATGGCTGCGCTCACGCCGCAGATGCCCAGCTCGCCCACGCCCTTGGCCTTCATGGGCGAGGCCATGGGATCGACCTCGTCCAGAAAGATCACTTCCTGGTGCGGGATGTCGGCATGAACGGGCACCTCGTAGCCTGCCAGGTCATGGTTGACGAAATAGCCCAGTCGCGTGTCCACGGCCAGCTCTTCCATCAGGGCCGCTCCCACGCCCATGGTCATGGCGCCGATGACCTGGCTGCGGGCCGTCTTGGGATTGAGGATGCGGCCGGCCGCGCAAACGGCCAGCATGCGGCGCACGCGGACCTCGGCGGTGAAGGCGTCCACGGCGACCTCCACGAAGTGCGCGCCAAAGGTGGACTGCTGCATCTTCTTGTCGAGCACGCCGAATTCGATGGCGTCCTCGGCCGTCAGGTCGGCGTCGCCGGCAGCGCTGGCCAGGGCCCGGCGCTTGCCGCCCGCCTGCACATGCCCATCCGAGAATTCGGCCGTCGCCGGGTCCATGCCCAGCTTGCGCGCCACGGCCTCGCGCAGCTTCAGGCAGGCGGCATAGACGCCGGAGGTGGCACTGGCCGCACCCCATTGCCCGCCCGAGCCGGCCGAGACGGGAAAGCCGGAATCGCCCAGCCGCACGCGCACCTGCTGCAGCGGCAGGCCCAGCATCTCGGCCGCCGTCTGGGCAATGATGGTGTAGCTGCCCGTGCCGATGTCGGTCATGTCGGTTTCCACGGTGAGCATGCCCTGCCTGTCCAAGCGCACGCGGGCGGCGGACTTCATGACAGGCGCGCCACGGTAGGCGCCCGCCATACCCAGGCCGATCAGCCAGCGGCCATCGCGTCGTTGGGCCGGCTGGGGATTGCGCTGGCTCCATCCGAAGCGCTCGGCGCCCGTGCGCAGGCACTGCACGAATTCACGGCGGGAAAACGGCTTGTGCTCCTGGGCAGGAGTGCCCTCCTTCGCCTGGGGTTGCGGCTTCTTGCCGCTGTCCGGGACCACCTGGGTGTCGTTGCGGATGCGCAGCTCCACGGGATCGATGCCGAGCTTTTCCGCCAGCTCGTCCATGGCAACTTCCAGGGCCATGTGTCCCGTGGCTTCGCCGGGAGCGCGCATGGCATTGGCCTCGGGCAGGTCCAGCACGGCCAGGCGGGTGGCGGTCATGCGATGGGTGCCGGCATACATGCGGCGGGTCTGGTCCACGGCACCGTCCGCCGTTCCTCCGGGCTGGTCGCCCGACCAGCTTTCATGGCCGATGGCGGTGATCCTGCCGTCCTGCCCTGCCGCGATGCGCACACGCTGGATGGTGGCCGGGCGGTGCGTGGTGTTGTTGGCCATCAGCGGGCGCTGCAGTGCGACCTTAACGGGCCGGCCTGCCGCGCGGGCGCCCAATGCGGCCAGCAGTGCATCGGCCCGCAGGAACAGCTTGCCGCCAAAACCGCCGCCAATGAATGGCGAGACCAGGCGCACCTTGTCCTTGGGAATGCCCAGCGTCTTTGCCAGCTCGCCCTGCCCCCAGGCAATCATCTGGTTCGAGGTCCATACCGTGAGCTGGTCGCCCTTCCATGCGGCCAGCGTGGCATGCGGCTCCATCATGGCGTGCGACTGGTCTGGCGTGGTGTATGTGGCGTCCACCTTCACGGGGGCAGAGGCGAAGGCACCGTCGAAGTCACCAATGGCCGTATCCGGCGCATCGCCATTGATGCTGTCGGGCGGCACGGCGGAGTCCTTGGCCTTGGCCAAGTCATAGGCGCCAGCCACGGGCTCGTAGTCCACACGGACCAATTGCGCGGCAGCGCGCGCCTGCTCGAAGGTCTCCGCCACCACCAGGGCCACGGCCTGGTGGTAGTGGGCCACCTGGGGCCCTGCCAGCAGCGGCGCGGTATTCATCTTGCCCTGGCCCAGCTTGCCAGCGGTCTGTGCGGTGACGATGGCGAGCACGCCGGGCGCGCGGCTTGCCTGCGCCAGCCCGATGCTGCGGATGCGGCCCTTGGCGATGGCCGAGCCCACCACATAGCCATAGGCCGGGTGCTGGACCACGTCATGCCGTTCATAGGCATACGGCGCCGTGCCGGTGGTCTTGAGCAGGCCGTCGATGCGGTTCATCGGCTGGCCGATAGTCTTTAGCTGGTCAATGGGGTTGACCGTTGCGGGAGTGTCGAATTTCATGGCGTCAGCTCCTTGCCTGATGCAGCACGGCGGCAAGCGTGCGCTCCGCCAGCGGGAGTTTGAAGGCGTTGTCTTGCGTGGGCCGGGCGCCTGCCAGCAGGCGGTCGGTGACGGCCTTGGCTCCCTGTGGCATCTGTGCTTCGGCAGCCTCCAGCCGCCAGGGCTTGTGCGCCACGCCGCCCAGGGCCACGCGCCCGCTGCCGTCGCGCTGCACGATGGCGGCCACCGACACCAGCGCAAACGCATAGGAAGCGCGGTCACGCACCTTGTGATAGATGTGCGTGCCGCCCGGCGGCGGCGGCAGGGTGACGGAGGTGATCAGTTCGCCGGCCTGCAACGCCGTCTCTACGTGCGGCGTGTTGCCGGGCAGCCGGTGGAAGTCGGCAATGGGGATGACGCGGGCCTTGCCGTCGGCCTGGATGGTTTCCACCGTGGCGTCCAGCGCGCGCAGCGCCACGGCCATGTCGCTGGGGTGGGTGGCAATGCAGGCCTCGCTGCCGCCGATCACCGCATGCTGGCGGCTCACGCCGGCAATGGCCGAACAGCCGCTGCCCGGCACGCGCTTGTTGCACGGCATATTGGTGTCGTAGAAATACGGGCAGCGGGTGCGCTGCAGCAGATTGCCGCCTGTGGTCGCCATATTGCGCAACTGGCCCGAGGCGCCGGCCACCAGGGCGCGCGTCAGCACGCCGTAGTCGCGGCGCACGCGCGCATGGGCGGCCAGGTCGCTGTTGCGCACCAATGCGCCAATCCGCAGCCCGCCTTGCGCCGTGGGCTCCACGGTGTCCATGCCGGTGCCGTTCACATCGACCAGATGCACGGGGGTTTCTATCTGCAGCTTCATCAGGTCCAGCAGATTCGTGCCCCCGGCGATGAAGCGGGCGCCCGGCCGGGCCGCCACGGCGGCGGCAGCCTGCGCGGGGGACTGGGCGCGTTCGTAGGTGAAGGCAATCATGTCCTGCCCTCCCCCGCCACTTCGGTGATGGCATCGACGATGTTGGAATACGCCCCGCAGCGGCACAGGTTGCCGCTCATGCGTTCACGCAGTTCATGGGCCGACACCAGGGGCTGGGCCACGATGTCTTCGCTGGCATGGCTGGGCATACCGCGTTTGATTTCATCGAGCACGCCCACGGCAGAGCAGATCTGCCCCGGCGTGCAGTAGCCGCACTGGAAACCGTCGTGCCGCACGAAGGCGGCCTGCATGGCGTGCGGGGATTGCGGCGTGCCCAGGCCTTCGATGGTGGTCACGGCGGCGCCCTGGTTCATCACGGCCAGGCTCAGGCAGGACACCACCCGCCGGCCATTCACCAGCACCGTGCAGGCCCCGCACTGGCCATGGTCGCAGCCTTTCTTGGTGCCGGTCAGGTGCAGATGCTCGCGCAGGGCGTCGAGCAGCGTGGTGCGGGTGTCCAGGTCCAGGCGGTGTTCCTGGCCGTTCACCTGCAGGGTGACGGGCAGTTGGACCCCTTCAGGGATGGAGGGGGGCTGCACTTGCGCGCCGGCCGATCGAGGCACGGCCGTTGCCGCAGCCGTGGAGGCACCTGCAATCAGCAGGTCCCTGCGCGAAACGGAAAGCTGGGTGTTGTGTTCCATGGGGCGTCCATCGTGTTGGCTCGTTCGTGGGGCGTGCACACTGCTGCGAACACGCCACTCCAAGCATCGGTTCGGGACGCGCCCCGGGTTGTAGGTGATGGTCCAACGTCCGGGACATCGGGTTGTCCGATGACGGATCAGCGCATGCAGACGTGCGAGGCCCCCCGCCCATGCAAAGGCAGCGCCAGCAAGGCGCCCCAGCCTTTGCCGATGTGCCCTGCCCCGGCTTTGCCCCAGCGATGGGCCTAGGCCGCAGGCGGCACGTCGCCGCGCTGCATGCGCTCGAATGCCTTGTCGATTTCCTCGGAGCGTATGGCGCCCGCAGCCGGCACGGGGCGGCCCGCGCGCTGGGCGTCAATCTGCTCCTGCATGCGCGTGGCCACCTGCATCAGCACGCGGTGCAGGCCCAGCTGCTGGCGGCGGGCCTGGTCCAGGTGCGTGACCACGGGCTCAAGGGACTGGGCCAGCGAGCGGGTCAGCAGTTGGCCCATCATGTGGACCAGGGCCTGACGGTCCTGGGCGGCCTGTACCTCCGACGGGGTGCTGGCCTGGGTGTTGACGGGCTCGCTGGCCGCCCTTTGTGCCATCAGCTCGCGTATGCCGTGCAGCGAATCGCCTGCCGCGCTTTGGGTTTGCAGCAGCCGCGCCAGCAGAGCCTGAAGCGCCTGTAGCGTCTGGGATTCAGCGTCCCTGGCGGCGGCCTGCGCGGCCGCTGCCGATGCGTGGGCCTGGCCGGCGGCGTCTTCCTGCACCGCCTGCTGCTGGGACTGGGACACCGACTGGGCCACCTCGCGCGTGGCGGCGACCAGATCGACCAGCTGTGCCGTCACGCGCGTGGCGGCGTCGGCATTGGCACCGCCTGCGGCCTGGCGGCGCAGGAACTGCTGGCGTATCTGCTGCCAGCGGGCGCTGTCCTCGTCGCTCATCTGCCCGCGCAGCTCGGCGAGCTTGAGCAGGTTCTCCTCGGCGCCCGTGGTCAGCATCTGCGCTTCGCCCTGGTAGTGGTCGGCCAGCATCTGCTGCATTTCCTGGTCGTTCATCACGGGCGTGATCTTCTCGGCCAGCTTGTTCATGTTGCGGTAGCTGCCCTGCAGCCGGAAGGCCGGCTCGGTGCGGTAGCCGTCGTCCTGCGCGGCGCTCTGGATGTACTGCTGGTTGACCTTGAACACCAGCTCGCGCACCTGCACCATGCGGGCCAGCACGGCCTCGATCTCGCGCAGCTCGGCCGATGAATAGTCGTGCGACAGCGCATTGCCCGAGACCTCCCGGCCCTGCGCCTTGTCCAGCAGCAGGTACAGGTCCTGCAGGCTGCGCGTGGCCATCGGCGCCAGCACGGCGTTCGAGGTCATGCTGTTTTCGATGTAGCTGAGCTTGAACACCTCCTGCATTCCGCCCAGCACATCGCCCAGGTTGTAGATGTCTGCGCGGTTGGCCAGCATGTCGGGGATCTTGAAGACCTCGCCCGACTCGGTGTACGGGTTGCCCGACATGACCACGCAAAAGCGCTTGCCGCGCATGTCGTGGGTGCGGGTCTGGCCCTTCCACACGCCCTCGATGCGGCGCGTGCCGTCCGACAGCGAGATGAATTTCTGCAGGAACTCCGGGTGCGTGTGCTGTATGTCGTCGATGTACAGCATCACGTTGTTGGCCATCTCCAGCGCCAGGTTGAGCTTTTCCAGCTCCTTGGCCGCCGTGGCGTCCGGTGCCTGGGCCGGGTCCAGCGAGCGCACGGAGTGGCCCAGCGCCGGGCCGTTGATCTTCATGAAGATCAGGCCCAGCCGGTTGGCCACGTACTCCATCAGCGTGGTCTTGCCGTAGCCGGGTGGCGAGATCATCATCAGCAGACCCATCTGGTCGGTGCGCTTGTTCTCGCCGGCCACGCCGATCTGCTTGGCCAGGTTGTCGCCGATCACGGGCAGGTAGATCTCGTTGATCAGCCGGTTGCGCACGAACGACGACAGCGGCCGGGCCTTGAATTCCTCCACCCGCACGCGCGAGCGCCAGTCCTGCAGCAGCTGCTGGCGCAGCGCCTGGTAGCGGCCGAATTCGGGAACAAAGGTTCGGAAATGGCGCGCGGCGCGCTGGCCCAGGTCGTCGATCTGCAGCCACATGCGGCCGTCCGCAATGCGCGGATGCTGGCCCAGCAGGCCCGGCACTTCGTGGCGCAGGTCCACGCTGCTGACCTTGCAGGGCAACTGGCCGGCACAGCACAGCCAGGCGGCGGCCTCGCCACAATAGGCCAGCCAGGCCTGCCCTTGCCCGTCGTCCAGCGCGCGGCAGGCGGTCTGCAGCCAGTGCAGCGCGCTGCGCCAGCGCTGGTCCAGCGGCGCCACGGCCTTGTCGCGCCGGTCCTCGCCCTGCCAGTAGGCCTGCATTTCTTCCCAGCGCTGCAGCGGCTGGGCCTGCTGCTGCACGGCAGCCTGCAGCGCGGCAATGGCCGACTGGCTGTAGCTGGAGAAGGAAAAGCGCACGGCCTTTTGCGCCAGCTCGGCCTGCAGGTAGTCGGCGGCGCCGTGGATCAGGCTGTCGATATCGCTGTCTGCGGGCGCCGCCTGTCCTGGCAGCAGGTCGCGCAGCAGGCCCCGCTCTTCGGCATAGGCGCGCAGGCGCTCGGAGATGTCGGTGCGCAGGCTCAGCTGTTCGGCCTCGCTGCCGAATATCTGCTGCATGGCCTGGGCCTGCTGGGCGCGCAGCGGCCACTGCGCCATGGCGGCAGCCAGCTGCGGCTGCTGCACCTGGGCCTGTGCGCTCCAGAACAGCAGGGCCAGCGCACGGGCGTCGGGCGCAAAGCGCAGCACGCCGGCGGCATCGCGCAGGGGCAGCAGCACCTGCAGGATGCGGGCCGCATCATGGTCGTGGATGCCGCGCTCATAGCCTTCGCGGTAGCGCGGCGCGGAGAACTCGCGGATGGCCTGGGTCAGCGCCGCCTCGTCGGGCAGCAACTGGGCCAGCCGGGCCTCGCTCCAACCGTCACGGCGCTGGCGCGCGGCCAGCACCACTTCCAGGGCCAGGTATTCGCCCCGGTAGAACTGCGGCGATTCGGCCGGCGTGGAGGCATCCCAGTAGGCCTGCAGGGCGGCCAGCTCCGGGTTGTCCATGGGCTCGAAATACTCGGTGCCGACCAGGTGCAGGAACAGTTCGCCGTTGCGCGGCAGCAGGGTCAGGTCCAGCTCCTGGTTGCCCACGCTGAAGCGGTGGCGGCCCAGGCGGATGATGGCGCCGTCGCCTTCGTACAGCTCGGTGCGGTCCTGCAGCGCGCGAAACGCCTGGTCGCGCAGGTTCTTGACGCGGCCGTCGATGTCGTCGGCCTTGACCGGGTCATGCAGTTGCTCGCGCAGGCGCTGGGCCAGCTCCTTGAGCTTGCCGATCAGCGGATCGCCCGCAAAAAAGGCATGCAGGGCATCGGCGCTGGCGAGTTTTTCGGTGCGCTTGGGCAGGCTTTGCACGATGCGCAGGGCCGCGTCCAGCACGCCTTGCGCCTTGCGCTGGCGCTCGTCCTGCAGCGACTGGCGGCGCGCCTCGAAGCTCTCCAGCACCTCCTCGCGCTTGGCCATGATGTCGCCGAGGAACTGCTCGTGCTCGCCGAAGCGGCTTTCGATTTCCTCCAGCTGCACCAGCAGGCGCGCCAGCTGCTCGTCGCATTTCTCGGGCGTCTGCGCCAGGCCCAGGGCGCTGACGATGCTTTGCGAGAACAGCGCCAGCTGGGCGGCGAACTGGGCCACGTTCTCGGCGCCGCCCAGGCCCGACCGGCGCTGCTCGGCGCGTGCACGCACCTGGTTCAGGCGCGCGTAGACGGCCGAGATGCGATCCACCACCTGGGTGCGCTGCGTGGCGTCGTCGATGGACAGGCTGCCCATGAGCTCGGACAGCATGTCCAGCGCGGCCGCCATGTCGGCCATGCGCGCCAGCGGCTCGTTGATCTGCGCCACCGTGGCTGCCGCCTGCGCGGCCTGGTCCAGTGCCTGCAGCTGGTCGGCATAGGGCTGCATGGCCTCGTCGGTGGCAATGAAGGCGGCCGTGCGCTGGGAGACTTCGGCCTGGGCCTCGTTGACGCCCTGCACCATGGTGTCGATGGCGGCCTGGTCCACATAGCGCAGGTCGCGCGTGGCCATGAGCTGGCCGCGCAACTGGCCCAGCTGGGTGAGCGCGTCCACGTACTCGCCAATGCTTTTCCAGTCGGCCAGCCGCAGTGTCTTGAGCAACTGGCCGTGGCGGCTGGAAACCTCGCCCATGGCCTTGGCCGAGGCGTTGCGGATGCTCTCGACCTTTTCGTACTCGTCGATGACCGCATCACCCGTGGCGACAATGCCCAGCAGGGTCTCGTGCACGCCCTTGAGCTGCGGCGCGCCCAGCCAGTGGTAGCGCTCGAACAGGCGGCGCGCGGCGTCGATCAGGCGCTCGTAGCGCGGCAGCGAGACCTCGGTGGCCGCGATTTCCTTGCGCACGCTGTACAGGTCGGAGATGCCGCTGACCAGTTCGGCATTGCCGATGCGGCCCAGGAAGCTGTCGCGCTGCGGCTGGCGTGCCGCATAGTCGTCCGAGGCGAAGGGCGTGCGCCAGACCTGCATGGGGTGCACGCGCGAGGCCTCGTTGCTCTCGGCCGCGAAGATGACGACGCGCCCGTCGTCCATGCGCGCATAGCCGTGGCCGATGATGGGTGGCTGCAGCGCGCGCTCGATCAGGTTGTACTTGAACAGCGCCATGCGCCCGCTCTCGGGCTCGTAGAACACGTAGAGCACATCCTCGCCGTTGGGCGAGCGGATGCTGCGCCGGTAGCGCATGCCCTGCATGTTCTGCTCGAACGAGCGGTTCTCGCCGCTTTGCAGGTAGTAGCCGCCGGGGAAGATGATGCCGTGGTCCTGCGGCAGCTGGATGCAGGCCGCGCCGATGGCGTCCATGCGCAGAACCTGGCGCGACAGGGTGTTGAAGATCAGGTAGCGCCACTGCTCTTCGCGGTAGGGCAGGATCTTCAGCAGGATCAGGCTGCCGACGGCGGCGTACTCGAACACGGCGTCGTCCAGCGACTGGTTCTTCTCCTGCACGGGCTCGCGGTAGATGCCCAGGCCGTCGTTGGTGTTGTTCTCGACCTTGATGGTCAGGTCGCCGCCCAGCGTCTCGACGAAGACCTTGTCCAGGATGTTGATGTGCGGATGGCGTCCCTGCACCAGCTGCTCGCGCCCGGCGCGCTGCCACTCGAAGTCATGCGGTGCGGGCAGCTCGATGTCGCGCTCGCCCCGGTTGTCTATGTAGCGGATGGGCTGGCCATCGACGGGCACGGACCAGCGGAATACGCGCACATCGGACAGGCGCTCGCCGATCTGGAAGCTCGCCAGCAGCTTGCCGTCGCGCACGGCCAGCTGCATCAGCCGGGTGTTCTTGTAGTAGGCGTACAGCTCCTGGAAGTCCTGCACGAAGCTCTGTATGCCCAGAAAGCTGTCCTTGAGATCGACCGGCGTGACCTCGTAGCCCTGCTCTCCCTCGTGCAGGCGGTACAGCACGAACACGTCTTCCACGCGCGTGGACTGCTTCAGGCCCATGAAGACGTTGTAGCCAAACAGCAGATAGCCGCCGACCTGGGCGATGTCGCGGCCCAGGCAGTTGTTTTCGGTGCGCACGCGCATGCGCCCGATGACTTCCATCTGGCTGCGGCCGAATTCCTCCAGCCGCTCCTCGTTGAGCTGGCGTGCCAGCGTCTCCAGCGCCTGCCCCTGGCCGTCAAGGCGCTTGGCCAGCACTTCGTAGGAGCCGCCGCTGGCGACTGCCTGGTCCACGGCAGAGGCTGCGGTGTCGGGGGACGGGGACTGTGAAGACGATGGGGACGGTTGGGACATGGGCGTCACGGGCTTTCGCGTGTCAGGGACCATTCACGCCCTCCCCGGCCAGCTGACTGGTTGGCAGGCAGGGGGGCGGAGGAAGGCGGATGCGGGAGGCTGGGCAGCCGGTGGAGGGAGCGGCCGGGCGGCCGCCCCGTTCAGTCGACCCTCTGCGTGGGCGGCAGGCCCTTGCCGTCACCCAGCGCATTCAGCAGCGATGCGCCGCCCTTGCCGCTGAGGAACTTGCTGATCAGGTCCTGCACGATGGGGCTCTTGCCCGCCACGCCTTCCACGGCCTTGCCCACGGACAGCGCCTTGGCGAAGTTGTCGAAGAAGGCGCCCTCGCCGCCCACGATGTCGATGTTGGCCTTGCTGAGCGCGGCCGACAGCACCTCGGACTGGTCCTTGGCCACGCTCTTGTTGGCTTCGATGGCGGCCAGCGCCTGCTCGAAGTTCTTCTCCAGCTGCATGCGGAACTCCTCATGCGAGCGCGCCTGGTCGGACAGCGAGGCCAGCGCGGTGAACTTCTCGGTCAGGCCCTTGGCCTCGGCGAAGAGCTTGTCGCGCAGCACATCGGCCTCGGACATGCCCACGTCGCGCGTGACCGTGGCCTTGGTGGCGCCCACCTGGGCCTCGCCGCGCGCCTGGGCCAGCAGGCGCTCTTCCAGCACCTTGGCATCGGCCAGGCCCTGTTTTTCGTTGGCATCGGCCGTGGCCTCGATGACGCGCGCCTCGGCCAGGCCCTTTTCCTGATGGCCCTTGGCTTCGGCCATCAGCTTCTCGGCAATCACGCGGGCCTGGGCCAGGCCTTCCTTTTCCAGGGCGGCGGCGGTGACTTCGCGCACCTTGGCATCGGCCAGGCCGGGCGCGGCGCGCTCGACCTCGATGGCCTCGGCCAGCTTCTTCTTGGCTTCGGCGGTCTTGCTGGCCGCTTCCAGCTCGGCCTGGGCCATGGTCGTGACTTCCACGGCCTTGTGGCGCGAGGAAGCCTCTTCGGCCTCGGCCTTCTTGACCTGGCGCACCATGTCTTCCTCGGCCTGGGCCTGGGCGGTCAGCACGGTGACCTGCTTCATGCGCTCGGCCTCGGAGACCACGCGCACTTCCTTGATGCGTTCCTCTTCCTGGGCCACGGACTTTTCCACCACCACGCGCTCGCGCACCACGTTGGCGATGTTGGCCTTCTCGACCTCGATGGCCTTTTCCTTCTCGATGCGCTGCAGCTCCACCTCACGCTGGCGGGCCACGATCTCCAGCTCCTTGGCGCGCGTGACCTTCTCGACCTCGATCACCACGGCACGCTCACGGTTTTGCTGGGCCACGGCCACTTCGCGCTGGCGGTTTTCCTCGCGGATGTCGAGCTGCTCCTGGGTCTGGATGCGCGCCTGCTCGGCCTTCAGGCGCTCTTCTTCCTGCACCTTCTGGGTTTCGGCCTGCTCGCGCGCCTGGATGGTGGCGATCTCGCGCTTTTGGCGCGCCTCGGCATCGGCCTGCTGGCGCTCCAGCGCCAGCATGGCTTCCTTGGTCTCCACGTTCTTCTTGGTGATGGCCAGGTCGGAGTTGCGCTCGAGCTCGTTGGTGACGATGTTCTGGTTGGCCGTCAGCTCGGTGATCTTGCGGATGCCCTCGGCATCCAGAATGTTGTTGGGGTCCAGCGAGGACTTGGGCGTCTGCTCCAGGTAGTCGATGGCCACGTCCTCCAGCACATAGCCGTTGAGGTCGTTGCCGATGACATGGATGATCTGGTCGCGGAAATCCTGGCGGTTCTCGAACAGCTTGACGAACTCGATCTGCTTGCCCACGGTCTTGAGCGCCTCGGAGAACTTGGCGTTGAACAGCTCGTTGACGGCCGTCTTGTCCGAGGCCCGGTCCACGCCGATGGCCTTGGCCACCTTGAGCACGTCCTCTGCCGTTTCATTGACGCGCAGGTAGAAGGCCACGGTGATGTCGGCGCGCATGTTGTCGCGGCAGATCAGGCCTTCCTTGCCGCGCCGGTCGATCTCCAGCGTCAGCAGCGAGATCTGCATGAACTCCTTCTTGTGGATCACCGGCAGCACCAGGCCGCCCGTGAACTTGACCTTGGGCTGCGACGTGGTGTCGTTGATGATCAGCGCCGTGCCCTGCGGAACCTTGATGTAGAAGGCCTTGACCAGGGCGAACAGCCCGAGGATGACGACGAAGACGGAACCGATCACCACCCCGGCGACGATATACCACTCCATGTTGCTCATGTTCATGCGAATCTCCCCTGTGAATTGCTATCTGTGAAAACGCTGAAAAAACGGAAAGGCCGCGCCCGCCGAACGGACGCTCGGGCCTTGTGGGAATCCCGGAACTAGCGCGGCAGCTCGGTGCCGTCGAACTCGGCCTTGCTGACCACGCGCCAGGCGTTGTGCTCGGGCAGGTGCTCGATGAGCACGATCTCGGTGCCCCGGCCCAGTGCGCGCTCGGGCGAGCGCATCTGCACGTTCAGGCCCGCGCCGCCGTCCTCGACACTGCCGTAGCCCTGCGTGCCGTCCACCACGGCGCTGCGCACCAGGCCGGTTCGGCCCAGCAGCACCTTGGGCTCCTCTGCAGGCGCCACCTTGTTGACGATGCCCCGCAGCGGGCGCAGCAGCAGCACGGTGGCGGCAAAGCCCAGCACCATGGCTGCCGCAGCCACCAGGGAGCCGGTCAGCAGGTTCACCAGGGTCCAGCCCTGGGGCATGGGCACGAAATGGCACAGCACATACGAGGCCAGCCAGGACATCAGGAACAGCGCGGTGAGGATGACCGTGAGCGGAATGCCGCCCAGGCCCACCTTGAGCAGCAGCCCGGCCAGCGCGCTGACCGAATGCTCCACGCCGTGCGCATGGTCGCTGCCGTCGAACAGCACCCAGTGGTCCAGCGAGTCCACCTCCAGCAGGCCCAGCATGGCGATCAGCCAGTACAGCAGCATGAACAGCAGCAAGGCGCCAAAGATGAAAGTCGGAAAGCCAAACGCGTATTGCAGGAACGCAGACATGTTTCTCCCCTCCCCTCAAATCCGGCAGCCGAGGCGGCAGGCCTGGCAGTGCCTGCCTGGACAACGGCCGCGCATCAAGCGCTTTTTCCGCCAGTTGCGGCGCGCTGCGCCTTCAGGCGTTCCAGCACCGATTGCGCATTGCCCGCCTGGGGCGTGATGCCGGCAGCGCGCAGCTTGGCATCCAGCGCATCTTCGCTGCTGTCGCGCGCCAGCTCGGCCGCGCTTTCCATGCGCGCACCGCGCTCGGCCTGCTTTTGCTTGATGCGCTCCAGAGAATCCAGCGCGCTTTGCACGCGCGTCTGCGAGCCTGCGTAGCGGCCGGCCACCGTGGCCTGGGCGCGCTGCACGCTTTCCGTGGCCTTGACCGTGTCGGCCTGCTGCTTGAGGCGCTTGATATGCGTTTGCGCCGTCTGTATGGCCACGCGCAACTGCTCCACGCTTTGCGTGTAGGCGTGCAGCTGGGATTGCTCCTCGTCGCGCTGGGTCTCCAGCACGGAGACCTTGCCGGCCACTTCCAGCGCCAGCGCCTCGTCGCTGGTGTCCAGCGCCTTGACGGCATAGCCCTCGTACTCGGCAATGCGTTCCTGGGTCTGCTTGAGCTTGCCGGCCGCCAGCTTCTGCTTGGCCATGATGTCGGCCAGCGCTTCCTTGGACTTGTTCAGGTCGCTGTCGGCATCGCGGATTTCCTGGTCCAGGATGCGCAGGGCCTGGCTGTCGGTCACCGCCTCGCCGGCCTCGTGGGCGGCGCCGCGCAACGCTGTCACCAGCTTGTTCCAGATGGTCATGATGATCTCCTAGGGGCTCAGTGTCTTCAACGGGCGGGGCGTCAGGCCTGCGCGGATGCGGGTGCGGACGCGGGTGCGGGCACAGGCGTCAGGTAGTGGGCCAGCGCCTCGGTGGCCTGGATGACGCTGTCGGCCAGGGTCAGGATCTCGGCAATGATGTCGCCCTCGCTGCTGCTGGCGTGCAGGGCGGCGAACATCACATAGCCCTCGCCGCCGTGGGCCTGGGGTTCCAGCGCCATCGTGGTGAAGGGAAACAGTTTTTGCAGACGCAGCATTTGCTCGTTGAGACCGGCGCGGTCGTGCACCTGGTCGGCGGGCCACAGGAAGGCCTCCACCACCAATTGGTCGCCCGAGAGCGCCACATGCACCGGCAGATCGCCGAATTCGGGCAGGCTGACCAGCAAACTTGCGTCTGCGCCTTCCAGCACCTCGATATGGAGCCGGCCGCCTTGCACCAGTGCCGATTGCTGCAGATCGCCCGCCAAGGCGTGAATATCCCGATATGCCTGTCTGCTGTTGTCCATGCCGCCCTCCTTGTGGATGAGAACCATTGATTCCGGTTGCAATCCCGGCACGCGCATTTGCTTTTCCAATTGCTGCAATGCCGCGCCGTACTCTGGAAGAATCCAGACCTCCTTTTTCACCAGCCCCTGTTCGCGCAGCCGTTGCCGGTGCAGGCGCTGGTAATGGGCTGATGTCTTTTGTTCCATGCGGATACCATAGCGACCATTACATGTGATGTCTACATGTAATGGTGATCAATTTGTAAACGGATATGTAAACCGAGTGGCGCAATGGCCGGCTTTGCGCAGGCCACGGCCCGGCCTTTGCGTTCTGGTAAATCGCCATCAAGAATTCATTTTTTCTACCGAAAACCATTTATCAACAAATTTTCCTATCAACCACAGGAGCGCCCAGGCGCGGACTGCGGCGGCGGCGGCGCAGGGCTGCGAAGGCACTGCACAATGGCCGCTGTCGCAGGCAGATCCGGCCCTTGGCTGCCCGGCGCACGCTACGGAAACCTCTGCATGCCCGCCTTCAGGCTCTCACTTCGCACGGCAGTCACAGCCCCCTTCATAGCGGTGTTCGTGGTCACGGCCGGGCTGTTGGCGGCATGGCAGCAGCGCCAGGTGGACCAACTCATCAACCGCGAAAGCCTGCGGCTGCTCGACTCCCTGTCCACCACCACGCGCCACCAATTGGCCGATTACCTGGAGACCCCGCTGCGCGTGCAGCAGGCCCTGGCCGAAACCGTGGCCCGGCAGGCGCTCTACACACCCGGCGACCTGCGCCCCATCTATGGCTATCTGACACGCTCATTCACCGAGCTGTATGCCCAGCACCACCAGATCAGCCTGTTGAGCTTTGGCGGCGTACAAGGTGAATACACGGGCGTGCGGCTGGAGCCCGATGGCCGCTACCGCCTGATTCTCCAGGACCGCAGCACCCAGGGCGCCCTGCAGATCTTCGAGGGGCTGGAGCCGGGCCCGCCCATGTCCAGCCTTGCCGGCTACGACCCCCGCGTGCGCCCCTGGTACCAGCCTGCCATCCACAAAGACGGCCCGCACTGGTCGCCCATCTACACGGTGACTGGCGACCGCGGCGATACCACGATTTCCGCATCCACGTCCGTGCGGGTGTCCGGCCAGCTGGCCGGCGTGGTGGCCGCCGATGTGCGGCTGAGCAGCATGAACCGCTTTCTGCGCGACGAGCCCTTGCGTGGCAACGGCCATATCGCCGTGGTCGACGCACAGGGCTACATGGTGGCGCACTCGTCCGAGCTGTCGGTGCTGAAACGGCGCGAAGGCCCCTATGACCCACCCGTGCGCCTACGGCTGTCCGAAAGCCCCGATCTTGCGCTGCGCAGCCTGGCCGCCCTGCTGCCTCCCCATCTGAGCGCGGATTCATCGGCGCCAGCGGCCCCCCAGAACACCATCAACCTGAGCTTCAAGGAACAGGGGCAGATCTACCACGGCCAGGTCACCGCATTCCACGATGCACGCGGCATCGACTGGCGGATCCTGGTGCTGCAGCCCGAATCCGATCTGGTCAGCAGCATGCGGGCGGACAGCCGCCATGCGCTGGTCCTCGCTTTCGGCCTGGCCTTGCTGGGACTGGGGCTGGGCGTGTGGTGCCTGCGCCGGGCGCTGCGCCCCCTGGCGGTGACGGCCGATGCGGCCAACCGCCTGGCCAAGGGCGACTGGAGCGCGGTAGGGGCGCTGCCGGATACGTCCCTGGTCGAGACATCGTCCCTGGTTTCGGCCTTCCACAACATGGCGCAGCGGCTGCAGGAATCGTTCGAGCACATGCGCACCCTGCTGCAGTACGACAGCCTGACGCAGCTGCTCACGCGCGCCGGCCTGATCGAGCAGGCCGATGCGGCGGCAGCCGCCAACACGCCCTGCCCTGCAGCGCTGTGCCTGCTGGAGCTGCAGAATTTCCGCAGCGTCCGCGACGATGTGGGCCACGGCACGGGCGAGCAGTTGCTGCGGGCCGTGGCCGAGCGGCTGCGCAACCACCATCTGCAGTTTCCTGCCCTGCTGGCGCGCACGGCCAGCAACGAGTTCGCCATGCTGTGGCTGCATGACTGCACGCCGCAGCAGATGCAGGACAAATGCCGCCATCTGCTGGAAATCTTCGACCAGCCATTTTCCGTGGGCAAGGACGACATCGTGCTGCGCGCCTGCGCGGGCGCCGTCAGCGGCGAGCTGCTGCCGGGCGCGCTGCCCGAGTGGCTGCGCAACGCCAGCATTGCGCTGGGTGAGGCGCAGCGCGGCTCGCACCCCTTCCTGCTGTTCGAGCCCAGCCTGGCGCAGAAAATGCTGGGCCGCACGCAGCTGGCCATGGAGCTGCGCCAGGCGGTGGAGCGCAACGAGCTGCGCGTGTTCTACCAGCCCGTGGTGGACCTGGCCACAGGCAGCATGGTCGGCGCCGAGGCCCTGGTACGCTGGAACAGCCCGACGCGCGGCATGGTGCCGCCCGGCGTCTTCATTCCGGTGGCCGAGGAGTCGGACCTCATCCTGAGCGTGGGCGAATGGGTGCTGCGCACGGCGGCGCACGACATCGCCTCCCACCTGCCCCGGCTGCCCGCCGACTTCGAGCTGCACGTCAACATGTCGGCACGCGAGCTCATCCAGTCCGACTTCGCCTCCACGCTGGAGCAGGCACTGGCCACCAGCGGCCTGCCCGCCCGGCTGCTGACCCTGGAGCTGACGGAATCCATGCTGCTGGACGACAGCGACGCCACGCTGCAGCGCATTGCCGCCATCCGCGCGCTGGGCGTGAAGATCGCCATTGACGACTTCGGCACCGGCTACTCCTCCCTGGCCTATCTCAGCCGCCTGCGCTTTGACTGCATCAAGATCGACCAGAGCTTCGTCGGCCAGTTGCCGGAGTCCGAATCCGACAAGTCCATCGTGACCGCCGTGCTGCGCATCGCCCAGGGCTTTGGCGTCAAGGTCGTGGCCGAAGGCGTGGAGGAGCAGGCCCAGGCCAGGCTGCTGCACGCGCTGGGCTGCGAGCATGCACAGGGCTATCTGTTCGAGCGGCCCGTGCCGCTGGCGCAGATGCTGGAGTACCGCTCTCCCTGGCCCGAGTGAGCCAGCAGTGAGACGCTGACGATCCGCTGGTGAGCCGCTGCTGCCTTGTGGTGCCCTGCCTGTCGGCTTTGGCTGACGTGTGCCGCTTGCATGATCCGGTGCACATGCAGCTGCAATCCACGAAACAATCGGCGCCTGTTCCAGCCTCCCGCCTTCCATGACGCCCACCTATTCCGAGAGCCAGCCGCCCCCGCCCCGTCTGGACCCCGCCGGCCCCATCCACCTGATCGTGCCCCTGCGCCCAGGCGCCGACCTGGAACAGCTGCGCGCCCGCCTCACCAGCGTGCCCGCGCTGCAGCAGCGCAGCGTGCAGTGGCATGTGCCTGGCGCACGCGCCGACATCGTGCACCTGGCCGCCCGCGCCGTGGACAGGGCCAGCCAGGATGGCGGCCTGGTCGTGGCCGCCGGCGGTGACGGCACCATCAATGCGGTGGCCGCCGCAGCCTGGGCGCAGGGCGTGCCCATGGGCGTGGTTCCGCTGGGCACCTTCAACTACTTCGCCCGCGAGCAGGCGCTGTCGCTGGACCCCGCCCAGGCCGTGCAGGACATTCTTCAGGCATTGCAGGCCGGCCAGATGCGGCCCGTGAACGTGGGCCTGGTCAACGAACGGCTGTTCCTGGTGAACGCCAGCCTGGGCCTGTACCCGCGCCTGCTGGACGAACGCGAGCGCGCGTCCACACGCTTTGGCCGCACGCGGCTGGTGGCCATTGCGGCCTCCATCTGGAGCATTCTTCGCGGTGGCAGCGCACGCCGCTGGCGCATCGCCCTGCGCTCCGACCGCCAGGCGCCGCTGCAGCAGCAGGAGCACCTGGCCAGCACACTGTTCGTGGGCAACAACCCGATGCAGCTGGAGCGCGTGGGCATTGCCGAAGCCCGCGCCGTGGCCGACGGCCAGCACCTGGCCGCCGTGCTGCTGCTGCCGCAGGCCAGCGAGGCCCCGGCGCGCGTGGTCTGGAATGCCGTGTTGGGACGGCTGGCGCAGGACGATGCGGTGGCCAGCCTGGCCTGCACCGAGCTGGTGGCGGAGCCCGCAGGCCGGCGCCCGCGGCGCCTGAAGGTGGCCTTTGATGGCGAGCGCGAATGGATGGCGCCGCCCATTCGTTTTCGCCTGGGCGAGAAGCCGCTGTGGCTGGTCGTGCCGGGCGAGGCCGGGCCCTCCTCCTGATCTCAAGGGACAAGGAACGCCCATGGCTTTGCTCATGCATATGTCGGACCTGCATTTCGGCGCCCACGATCCGGCCGTGTGCGCCGCCGCGGCAAGACTGGCCGCACGTCTGCCCGTGGCGCTGCTGGTGGTCTCCGGCGACCTGACCCAGCGTGCCACGGCCGCACAGTTTGCCCAGGCGCGCGAGTTTCTCGATGCCCTTCCCGTACCGCGCCGCCTGGTCGTGCCGGGCAACCACGATCTGCCGTTGCTTGCCTGGTGGGAGCGGCTGGGCGGCCATGCCCATGATCGCTACGCCCGCTGGATCAGTGCCGACCTGCAGCCCTGGTGCGCAGAGCAGGGCTTTTGCGTGATTGGCGTGGACACCACGCGCTGGTGGCGCCACCAGCGCGGCAGCCTGTCGGCCAGCCAGATCCGGCAGGTGGCCCAAAGGCTGGCGCAGGCCAGCCCCGGCGACTGGCGCATTGTGGTCAGCCACCACCCGCTGGCAGCCGCCCATGCCCAGGACCGCAGCCACCGCCCGCACCGCGCGGCAACGGCCCTGGCGGCCTGGCGCGACGCCGGAGCGCAGTTGGTGCTGTCAGGCCATGGACATGACCCCGGCCTGGTCCAGCCGCTGCCGGGGCTGTGGGCGGCGCAGGCGGGCACTGCGGTATCGCTGCGGCTGCGCGCGCATGCTCCCAACAGCCTGTTCACGCTGGAGCAGCAGGAGGACTCGGCTGGACAGGGCCCGGCCTGGCGCCGCGAGCTCACGCGCTGGGACTATTCACGGCAGGCGGATGAATTCCTGCCCGTTCAAAAGCATGTTCTGGACCCGCCGCAGGCCTCCACCCGCTGAACGCGCGCAAGCCTTGCTCTGGCGTTCTTCGTTGTATTGCACAATCCACAACCTCGGCTCCACGCAGGCGGCGGCAGAAAAGTTTGCATGCTGTCCTACGCGATGGCCGCCCGAGGGTGTGGATGATCAGCCCTCGTCAATGCTGCTTTTTTGATAGCAGCATGATGCACTGCAACAAAGAGATATGCGAATCCTGTACGTTGAAGACAATGCCGACCTGCGCGAAACCATTGGCCTGCTGATGGAGAGCGAATCACGCTTCGTGACCAGTTGCGCCACCGCCGAGCAGGCCTTGGAACTGGATGCGGCCCAGCCTTTCGACGTGGTGGTTTCCGATGTCAGCCTGCCTGGCCTGTCAGGCACCGACCTGGCGCGGCAGCTGCTGGAGGCCGATGCGCAGCGCTGGATCATCCTGTGCTCCGGCTACGACCTGGGCCCCTACCCCACGGCCTGGGGCCCCCATGTGCGGACCCTGCTCAAGCCCTTCGAAATCGAGGACCTGGAGACGCTGCTGGACTCCATCCAGGAAGCGCTCGGCAACCCTGCCCACTGAAGCGTTCGCGCTTTCGCGCCCCCCGGCTCCCGCCGTCACAGCGCGGCCTTGGAGCCTCCCGCCACCGCCTCGCGCGGCAATTCCACCCTGAAGCTGGTCACTCCGTCGGCGGAGCGCACATCGATGCGCCCGCCATGCGAACGCACGATCTGGTGCGCAATGAACAGCCCCAGGCCCAGTCCCTGGTGCTGGCCGGGCCGGCGTTCACCACCGCGAAACGGGTTGAACAGCGTGGGCAGCAGTTCCGCGGGAATGGTGCCGCCGTTGCGCACCGTGATGGACACGCGATCGTCCTGGCGGCCATCGGCCGTCACCTGCACCGGCTGCGCGGGATCTCCGTGGTGCATGGCATTGCCCAGCAGGTTGGTCAGCACCTGGCACAGGCGTTCGCCATCCCAGATGCCTTCCAGATTGCCCAGCATCTCGCTTTCCAGGCGCCGCTCCGGGAAGCCCGTCTCCACCTCCTGCAGCGTGCGCTGCAGCAACGTCTGCAGGCTGGCCGGCTGAGGCGACAGCGGCAGGCCTTCTGCCTGGCGGATGCGGGTCACGTCCAGCAGATCCTCGATCATGCGCGACATGCGCTGGCTGCTGCTGAGCATGCGCTCGGCCATGTTGGCCACCTTGCCGGGATCGGGCTGGCGCGTGAGCACGGTGGCCGCCGCCTTGATGGACTGCAGCGGCGTGCGCAGGTCGTGGCTGAGCACGGCCATGAACATCTCGTTAATGCGCAGCGCCTCGGTGCGCTCCTGCAGCTGCTGGGCCAGCGCCTGCTTGCGCTGGTGCAGCTCGAAGAACACGTTGGCCTTGGTGGTCAGCATGTGCGGGTCGATGGGCTTGTACAGAAAGTCCACGGCGCCGCTTTCATAGCCGCGGAATTGCCAGTTGTGCTCGCGCGAGCCGGCCGTCATGAAGATGAGCGGGATGTGGCGCGTGCGCTCGCTGCCGCGTATCAGTTCGGCCAGCTCGAAGCCGTTCATCTCGGGCATCTGCACGTCCAGCAGGGCCAGCGCCACATCGCCATGGTCGAGCAAAAGCTCCAGCGCCTCGGGGCCGGAATGCGCCTTGAGGAACTCGATGCCGTCGCGCTGCAGCAGCGCTTCGATGGCGATCAGATTCTCGGCAATGTCATCGACGATCAGGCATTTGACGCGATCTGTTTGGGACATGGATTCTCTCTCGGTATTTTGTCTGGTGGGAGCGCGCTGAATGGACATTCAAAGCCTCCCCTGGCCGTGCAGCGATGCGATGAGCGCGGCAATGCCCTGCGGCGCCAGCACCTGGGCCTGTGGCACGCGGGCCAGGGCCGCCCGCGGCATGGTCTGCATTGCGGCACTGTCTGGCGACTGCACCACCGCCAGGCCGCCGGCCGCGTGCACGCTGGCCATGCCCTGGGCGCCATCCTCGTTGGCGCCGGACAGCAGCACGGCCAGCAGGCGCTCGCCATAGCAGTCGGCAGCCGACTCGAACAGCACATCGATCGAGGGCCGCGAAAAATGCCAGGGCGCATCCAGCGACAGCGCCAGCCTGGGCCCGCTGTCCACCAGCAGGTGGTAGTCGGCCGGCGCAAAGTACAGGCAGCCCGGCTCCAGCCACTGCTGGTCCTGCACCTCGCGCACCGGCAGGGCGCAGCGCGGCCCGAAAAGCTGGCCCAGCAGGCTGCGCCGGTCGCGCGGCAGGTGCAGTACCACCAGCACCGAAGCGCGCAGGCTGGCGGGCAGCGTGGGCAGCACCACGGACAGCGCATCAAGCGCGCCGGCCGAGCCGCCGATCACGATGGCCTCGTAGGCTGTGGCGGCGTCCGAGGCGGGTGTGTTCGTGGTCGCGGGCATCACAGCCCGGCCCTCTTGCGGTAGATGCGGTCTTCGAGCACGAAGTCCTCGAAGGCCTCCGAATGCCCTGAAAACCGCAGCGACTCCTTGGAGCCCAGGCCCAGGAACCCGCGATGGCACAGCGCATCGCGGAACAGGCCCAGCGCCCGGTCCTGCAGCTCGCGCTCGAAATAGATCAGCACGTTGCGGCAGGACACCAGGTGCATCTCGGCGAACACGCTGTCGGTGGCCAGGCTGTGGTCGGAGAACACCATGTGCTCGCGCAGCCCCTTGTCGAAGACCACACGGCCATAGCGCGCCGTGTAGTAGTGCGACAGCGAGCTGTGCCCGCCCGAGCGCGCATGGTTGTCGGTGAAGGCCGCCACGCGCGCCATGTCGAACACGCCCTGCTCTGCCGCCTTCAGCGCATGGGGATTGATGTCGGTGGCGTAGATCAGGGTGCGGTCCAGCAGGCCCTCTTCATGCAGCAGGATGGCCAGCGAATACACCTCTTCGCCCGCGCTGCAGCCGGCCACCCAGACCTTGAGCGAGGGATAGGTGCGCAGCAGCGGCACGACCTCGGTGCGCAGCGAGCGGAAGTAGGTCGGGTCGCGGAACATGTCGCTGACCTGGACCGTGAGGTACTCGAGCAGGGCCGGGAACACGCTTGTATCGTGCAGCACACGGTCCTGCAGCTGCGACAGCGTCTTGCAGTCGAACTGCACCAGGGCCGACTGCAGGCGCCGCTTGAGCGAGGCCTGGGCGTAGCCCCGGAAGTCGTAGTGGTAGCGGTGGTAGATGGCATCGATCAGCAGGCGCTGCTCGATGTCGGCGGTGCGGGCTTTTTTCAGCTGAGGCATCGCGTCCTCCTATTCAGCTGCGGCATCGCGTCCTCCTTGCTACTTGGGCATCCACACCCGCACCAGCGACAGCAGCTTCTCCACGTCCAGCGGCTTGGCGATGTAGTCGTTGGCACCGGCGGCCAGGCATTTCTCCTGGTCGTCCTTCATGGCCTTGGCGGTCAGGGCGATGATGGGCAGGCGGCGCCATTGCGGGCGGTTGCGGATCTCGCGCATGGCGGTGTAGCCGTCCATCTCGGGCATCATGATGTCCATCAGGACCAGGTCGATGCCGGCCTGCGCCGTGCCCCGCGCTTCCAGGGTTTCCAGCGCCTCGCGCCCGTTGCGCGCGATCTCCACGCGGATGCCCGTGGGCTCCAGGATGCTGGACAGCGCGAACACATTGCGCACATCGTCCTCCACCACCAGCACCGTGCGCCCTTCCAGCGCCGACTCGCGGCTGCGCGCCACCTGCAACATCTGGCGGTGCTCGGCCGACAGCTCGGACTCCACCTGGTGCAGGAACAGCGTGACCTCGTCGAGCAGGCGCTCGGGCGAGCGCGCGTCCTTGATGATGATGGACTTGGAAAAGCGCCGCAGCTGCTGCTCTTCATCGCGCGAGAGCGCGCGGCCCGTGTAGACGATGACAGGCGGGAAGGAAACATCGTCCTGGTCCGTCATGCGCTGCAGCAGCTCGTAGCCGCTGATGTCGGGCAGGTTCAGGTCCATCACCATGCAGTCGAAGGTGGCGCCGCGCAGATGCTCCAGTGCCGCCGCCGCCGTGCCCGCGCAGACGATGTCCACGTCGCTGCGGCTGAGCAGGTGGCGCACGCTCTCGCGCTGGCGCTCGTCGTCCTCCACCACCAGCACGCGGCGCAGGTCCTGGGTGAACTTGGCCTCCAGCCGCTTCAGGGCATGGACCAGTTCCTCGCGCTTGACGGGCTTGAGCGCGTAGCCCACGGCGCCGCGTCCCATGGCCTCCTGCGAATAGTCGGCCACCGAGACCACGTGCACGGGAATGTGGCGCGTGACGGGGTTGCGTTTGAGCTGGTCCAGCACGCCCAGGCCCGAGAAATCGGGCAGGTTGATGTCCAGCACGATGGCGTTGGGCTGGTTGCTTGCCGCCATGGCCAGGCCGTCGGACGCGGTGTTGGCCACATCGCATTCGAAATCCATCTCGCGCGCGAGCTCGGAAAGAATGTCGGCAAAGCGCAGATCGTCCTCGATGACGAGGATGCGGCGCCCGCTCTGCCCGCTCTTTCGCAGGGCATTCGCGGCGGACGAAGTAGGCAACATCGGCGCAGACATGGCTGGCGACATGGCCGGCGCGAACGCGGGCGCAGCCGGCGCGACATGGGCCGAGGCGACGGCGGGCACGGACGCGGGCGATGACACCGGCACCTGCGTCTGTGTCTGCGCATTCGCCAGCGATTCCCGCGCCGGGCGGGGCAGCGGCGCGGCAGCCAAGGCCTGGCCAGGCTCCACCAGCTCCAGGATCACAGGCACGGTCAGCGTGAACACGCTGCCCTGCCCCGGCGTGCTGGAGACGGTCAGCGTGCCGCCCAGCAGCCCGGCAAGATCACGTGAGATCGACAGGCCCAGGCCCGTTCCGCCGAACTTGCGATGCGTGCTGCCGTCCGCCTGGCGGAAGGCATCGAAGATGAATTGCTGCTGCTGCTCGGCAATGCCGATGCCGGTATCGCGCACGGCAAACGCCAGCATGCCCCCGGGCACGCGGGACACCTGCAGGTCGACCGAGCCCTTGGCCGTGAACTTGAGCGCGTTGGACAGCAGGTTCTTGAGCACCTGGGCCAGCCGCATGGGGTCGGTCTGCATGGAGGCCGGCACGCCGGGGTCCACCGTCCATGCCAGCTCCAGGCCTTTTTCGCGGGCGATGGGGCGCAGCGGCTCCATCAGCGCCTGCAAGGCGGTGGCGATGGTCATGGGCTCCACCAGGACGCTGACCTGGCCGGCCTCGATCTTGGACAGGTCCAGAATGTCGTTGATCAGCGCCAGCAGGTCGCTGCCCGCCGCATGAATGGTCTGTGCGTACTTGACCTGATCGGCCTGCAGGTTGCCGGGCTTGTTGTCGGCCAGCAGCTTGGCGAGGATCAGCGTGGAGTTCAGCGGCGTGCGCAGCTCGTGGCTCATATTGGCCAGGAACTCGCTCTTGTACTGGCTGGCCAGCTCCAGCTCGTGCGCCTTGTCGGTCAGCGCACCCTGGGCGCGCAGCAGTTGCTCGCGCTGGTACTCCAGCTGCTGGGTCTGCTCCTCCAGATGGGCATTGGTCTGCTCCAGCTCGCTTTGCTGGTGCTCCATCTGCGTCTGCGACTCCTGCAGGATGCGGCTTTGCTGCTCCAGCTCCTCGTTGCTCACGCGCAGCTCTTCCTGCTGGGCCTGCAGCTCTTCCGACTGGCGGCGCGTTTCTTCCAGCAAGGTCTCAAGGCGCGAACGGTCCAGGCCCGAGCGGATGGCCACGGCCAGCATTTCGGACGCCCGCTCCAGCAGGCTGCGCTCTGCCTCGCTCACCCCGCGCAGAAAGCCCAGTTCGATGACGGCGAACACTTCGCCGTTCTCCATGGCGGGCGCCACCATCAGCTGCAACGGGCTGGACTGGCCGGTGCCCGAGGAAATCGGCAGATGCTGCGCGGGCACGTCCCTGACATGCAGCAGCTTGCGCGAGGCGACCGCCTGGCCCGCCAGGCCCTCGCCGGGCAGCAGCTTGTGCTGCAGGCGCTCGCGCGGCAAGGCATAGCCGCCGAACAGGCGCAGACCGCCGTCGGCGCAGTCCACCACATAGCCGGCGCCCACCTCGGCGCGCAGGTAGGTGGCCAGGTATTCCAGTGCCTTCTGGCCCAGGTCTTCCAGCCGGCGGTCGCCCTGCAACTGCTGGCCCAGGCCGGACAGACCGGACGTCACCCACGACTGGCGCGCCTTGACGCGGTACTCGCGCACCGTCAGCGCGGCCGATGCCAGGATCAGGCCCAGCAAGATGAGGGAGCCGCCCCAGGAGTAGTACGTCGAGGTGGTGGAGGCCTCCACCCACAGCTGGCGGCGCTGCTCCAGCTCACGGGTCTGGCGGGTGTAGAGATCATCGATCAGCTCGCGCAGCCGGTCCATGGCGTTCTTGCCCACGTCCAGGCGCACCAGGGCCATGGCGGCGTCCAGGTCGCCGGCCTTGCGCAAGTCTATGGTTTCCTGCAGCTCGCGCAGCTTCTGGGTCGAGATGTCCTCGATCTGGTCCAGCAGCCGGTGCTGGACGGAGTCGCTGGACGTGCGCGCCTTGAGCGCTTCCAGCTGCTTTTGCAGCACATCGCGCGCCTGCTGGTAGGGCTGCAGATAGGCCTGGTCACCCGTCAGCAGAAAGCCCCGCTGCCCGGTTTCGGCATCCTTGAGCGAGGCATTGAGCTGGCTGAGCTGGCGCATGGCCAGCGTCGTGCGGTCCATGGCATTCACGGCCTGGCCCCGCGCCTCGGACGCCCGGAAATTGACGAAGGCGATGACCAGGGTGGCCAGGGCCGCTGCACCAAAGCCTGCAACAAGCGTCCATGGAATGGCAAAGCGCTGGGTGGTCTGGTGGCTGGAAGATCGTGGCATGCAGTGGAATTTCTGGCGGAAATGGACGAAGGAATCCGCCAGGGACTGTAACGGTTTTGCGCGGCCCTCGGCAGCACTCGACCACACTCGGCCGCAGTCCGCGCTGGTTTCAGCAGTGCGCGACGCACGGCGCCACCACGGCAGCCGTTAACATGGCCCGATACCTTCCTTCCGACATCCCGCTGCGGTCGTCGGCCCACACTCCAGGAACCATTGCATGAAAACCTTTGCCCTCACCGTCGCATCGCTGGCCGCCGCCGCCTCGCTGGTGTCCACCAGCGCCAATGCCGCAGCGTTGATCTTCCTCAACGACACCATCGCCGCACGCATTCCCGCCAGGGACCTGCCCGACGCAAAGGCCGCCGTGGCCAAGGTGCTCAACGAGGCCGCCGACGGCTCCGTGACCGAATGGACCAGCCGCCCGAACCGTACCAACCAGCGCGTGACGATGGCCTTGCAGCCGCAGCAGACCGTGCAGACCGGCTCGGCCGGAAGCTGCCGCCTGCTGTCGGCCGACGTGCGCCTGAAAAAGACCTCGGAAAACTGGCGTTTCTGGTTCTGCAAGCAGTCAGATGGATCGTGGAAGGCCAGCGGCAGCCAGCCCTGAGCAAGGATTGCGGTGGCCTGTCACCGGGAATCCGGCATGGACCTACGCCACCAGTCCTGGACACATGGGAGCATGTCGGCCGGAAGATCGACATCGGAGAACAACCATGCCCCATGAATTTGTGCAGGCCACGACACTCGCCAGACGGCTGGCCCTGGGCGTCGCCGCAACCTCTTTGCTGACGCTGGCCGCCTGCTCGGGCGAGGCCTCGTCAACGCGCGCGGGATTTCCCATGGCCGAAGTGCCGCGCTTCAACCAGCCCCCGCCGGACAAGCCCCTGCTGGGCCAGCCCGTGATCATGGCCGAGCAGGTCATGCCCCATGCCAAGGGGGATCCGCACGAGCCCTTGCCGCCAGCCGCGCCCCTGCCCGCCAAGGCATCGGAGCCCGCAAGCGGCGCAGGAGCCACGAACAAGGAAGATGCCGGCGGCGTGAACCCTGCCGCTGGCCAGGCCGCCGCCATCTCCGATGGCCAGGGCGAGGGCTCCAAGTACCAACTGGGCGCCCCCAAGTAGCTGAACTCGGCCAAACCCGGCAGAACTCAACCGTAGCCGGACGGACTCAGAACGAAGTCCAGTCCCCGTCGTCATTGCCCTTGGCCGCCACGGTCTGCCTGGCGGCAGGCAGCTTTGCGGCGGGCGCTGGGGCGGCAGATGCGCTGCGTGGGGCAGTAGCGGGTGCTGTGCCAGCAGCGGCGGCGAACGCGGCCAGCGATCGGGCCGCAGGACGCATGGGCGCTGCCGCAGAAGGCGCGCGCGCGGCAGGTACTGAAGACGAAGCTGCTCCTGTGCCTGCACGGGCAGGCGCCACGCCGTCGATACGGAACACACTCACAGCGGCCGCCAGCTGATTCACCTGGGATTTGAGCGAGCCGGTCGCAGCTGCTGCTTCCTCGACCAGCGCGGCATTCTGCTGGGTCACCGTGTCCATTTGCGAAATCGCCTGGTGCACCTGGTTGATGCCGCTGCTTTGCTCCTGGCTGGCGGCCGTGATCTCGGCCACCAGGTCGCTGACCTGCTGCACGCTTTGCACGATGCCGTCCATGGTGCGACCGGCCTCTGCCACCTGGCGCGTGCCCGCGTCCACCTTGGACACGGAGTCTGCAATCAGGTCCTTGATGTCCTTGGCTGCCGAGGCGCTGCGCTGGGCCAGCGCACGCACCTCGCCCGCCACCACGGCAAAGCCACGGCCCTGCTCGCCGGCACGTGCCGCTTCCACGGCAGCGTTCAGCGCCAGGATGTTGGTCTGGAAGGCAATGGAGTCGATGACGCCGATGATGTCGGCGATCTTGCGGCTGGACTCGCTGATGCCGCCCATGGTGTCCACCACGCCCGCCACCACCTTGCCGCCCTGCACCGCAGTCTGCGATGCCGAAGCGGCCAGCTGATTGGCCTGGCGAGCGTTCTCGGCGTTCTGCTTGACCGTGCTGGTCAGCTCCTCCATGGCGGCAGCCGTCTGCTCCAGCGAGCTGGCCTGCTGCTCGGTGCGCGAGGACAGGTCCTGGTTGCCCGCATCGATCTCGCCCGAAGCCGTGGCGATGCTGTCGGCACCCGAGCGCACCTGCCCCACGACCTGGGCCAGGTTGTCGTTCATCTGGCGCAGCGCCTGCAGCAACTGGCCGGTTTCGTCGCGCGAATCAACGGTGATGCGGCTGGTCAGGTCGTTGTTGGCCACGGTGCGCGCCACGCGCAGGGCTTCGGCCAGCGGCACGGTGATGCCGCGCGTGATCCACCATGCGGCCAGCGCGCCCAGCACCACCGCCAGGGACACCACGGCGATGATGGTGGCGCGGCTGGCAGAAAAGCGCACCTGCACTTCACCGGCGGAGCTGTCTATGGCGGCGCGCTGCATGTCCAGCAGGCGCTGCACGATCTCTATATAGCGCTGCGTGGCGGGCTGGTACTCCTGGGTGAACAGGCGCTCGGCATCTTCTGCACGGCCTTCGGCCTTGGCCTTGGTCACCACGTCGCGACCCGCCAGGTAGCCGGCGCGCGCCTTCTTGATCTCGACCCAGATGTCCTTTTCTTCCTGCGTCTGCAGCAGCGGCTCGATGCGGTCCTGCAGCTTGCCCGACTGGCGCGAGGACTCGGCCGCGTCTTCCGCAAAGAAGGTGGCCAGCGAAGGATCGCTGCTCTTGGCAATGGCCGTGGTCCGGCGCGAGCCCGAGTGGATGTTGCGGAACCAGTCGCTGATCATCCGCTCCTTGGCCAGGGCCACCTCGGTGATTTCCGTGGTCGAGCGGGCCATGTGCCCCATGCTGACGATGCTGGTGACACTGATCAACAGCATGATCAGCAAAAGAATGGTGAAGCCGCCTCCGAGACGGAGGCCGATGCGTAGGTTTTTCATGTTTTCCGGGAGCAGGATGCAGGGCGGGGATGGTGCTGAAATCAGTTCTTGAGGTAGGCGTCCAGCACCATGCGGTTCCAGTTGGCCGAACCGACCAGGGAATCGCCCAGCTTCTCGGCCGTGGCAACCACCGCACTTTGCTGCTGCTGCAGTGTCTTGACCCGGTCACCCAGACTGGCCATGGACGAGCTGAGGCGGCTGCCCGTGGACAGCGCAGAGTTGGCGCTGCTCTCCACCGCCTTGCCAATGCCGGCCAGGGCCGAGGTCACGCCGGCGGCATCGGCGGCCATGGACTTTTCCAGGGCCTTGGCATCCACCGCCAGCGTGCCGTCCTGGCGCTGGACGATGCCGAGCTTGCCCAGGCTGGGCGCGGTCGCGCTGCCCGTGACACTCATGATGGCCGAGCGCAGCTCGCGCAGGGCACGGGTGGCACCCACATCGGTGGAAGAACCGGCCGCCGCGCTCACGCTGCCCTTGGCGACGCTGGAGTTGTAGCGCGCCACCAGCTTTTCCAGCGCGCCTTGCACCGACTGGGTGGTGCTGGTGGCCGAGAGCGCGGCCACATCCTTGCCCGCCGAGGCCAGGTCCACCAGGGATGATTTGAACTGCCCCAACGCCGACAGCGAGGTCGATCCCGCCTGGGCCTGGGCCGCAATGCGCTCGTGCGCCTTGGTCAGCGACGGTGCCAGCTTGCGGACCTTCTCCGCTTCGGTGGTCTCCGTCTTGGTGCTGTCCGTCTTGGTGGCGCTGGTCTCCTCAGCGCTCTTCTTGCCGGCCGAATCCGAAGCCGCCTGCGTCGTGCTGCTGTTGAGCTTGGATTGGGCGCGGGCCAGCAGGCTTTGCACGTTCAGGTTGTCGGTTCTGATGCTCATGTTCTCTTCCCTGTGAGTTGGCAGATGGCGCGGGCGCGAGGCCCGTCCACGGTTTGGCAGGAAGACTACCGGGACGCCGCCGCAGCGATGCGGGGAAAAGCAGGCCCCTTGCCCACGACTTGCAGGCTTTGCTGCGCCGGAACGGATGTCCGCCGCCTTCCCGCAGCGGCCCGACCATGAAAAAGGGCCTCCGAAGAGGCCCTCCAGCAACACATTGCGGCCCTCAGGCCATCTGCGTCAGGGCGCCATAGCGCTCGCGCGCCGTTTGCAGCATGTAGAACGTGATGCGCTTGACCTCGGCCCGGCTGTCGGCGATGTGCTCCCTCAGGCAGGACTGGGCCCGCGCCGCATCGCCAGCCTCGATGGCCGCGAGGATGGCGGCATGGTCGTCATAGGTAGCCGAGACCCGCGGCAGTTTGATGACATCCAGGCGCCGGATGATGCGGATGCGCTCGGTGATGTCCAGGTGGATGCGCGCCATCTCCTGGTTGCCGGTCGCGGCCACCAGGCCGGTATGGAAGGCCTCGTCCAGCGAGGCCACCACGGCGGGGTCGGTCTCGCGCTGCTCCTCGGGCACGCACCAGACTTCGCGCAACGGCTGCAATGACTTCAGCGATTCGCCCACCAGGCTGGCCACGGCGCTGGTCTCCATCAGGGTTCGCACCTCATAGAGATCCTCGAAGTACTTGAAGTCGAAGGCCTTGATCTGCCACCCGCTCTTGAAATGCACATCGACATAGCCATCGCGCTGCAACCAGAACAGCGCCTGGCGCACGGGCGTGCGGCTGACCTGCATGCGCGTGGCGATTTCGCCCTCGCTGAAGCGGTCGCCGGGCAGCAGGCGGAAGTCGAAGATGTCGTTCTTCAGGCAAGCATAGATCTGCGCGGCCAGCGAGTGCGCGCTGCTTGCAGGCCCCTGGCGCGTCTCGCACACGGGCGGGGAGGCAACCGCGATGCTCATGCGACTGCCATGCCGGTTGGAGAACACCGCCCCTGCCGTTGGCGACAGCCAAGGCCAGCCAGGACCCGGCTCAAGGCGGTGGAAAAGTGCGAAGCCATGCCTTCGGCACCGTGCAGATTTGCGGCCGGTGACAGGGTATACGCCGATTGCTGCTGCAATCTCTCTGACGGATTTGCACGCCGGCAATGGGCAATGGTCCATTCACGCATTTAGTACTCTTTCTTGTACACAAGTTGGCAGTGGAATTTATTAAAGAAACGAATTGCGTTTTAATAATTGGACCGGCAAAAATATTCTCGACAACGTCCGATGTTCGTGTATGCTCCGCCACTCGCCGTAGTACGGGCCAAACGCACCACAACGGTTCGCAGGCCCCGGCACCAGGCATTCAATGTGCCTGAGCAATAGACACAGGAACCCACGCGCGGTAATCCTGCGCATATCCACGGCAATCCATTTTTATCAGAAATTTTCTGCACATTGATAGTGCAGCGAGCAAGTCGATTCTCCATGCCCGTGGCCATGGGTTTTTGTGTTTGTCAAAGATTGACAAGCCTAACGACATTCAGCTTTTGACAGGAATGGAAAGCTGGCCCAGGTCAAAAAAATGACACAAAAACCAGCCAGGCACGCGGTTACCCACGCGACCTCAAGGCACGTCTCTCCGATATTCCCCCAACAGCCTGATTTCGGCTTTCCATACTGAAAAGCCTCCATCGATAGATGGAGGCCATATTCCCGCACGTCCACGGCAACACCCGCGCCAGACGCGTCCGACGCGGGTTGCCGCAGCAGCACAGCTGCGGGAGGAAGCTCAGGCTTCGCGGTTTTCCTTGATGTTGAAGCCCATCTGGCTCTCGGCGCCCTTGCCGCCCTGGTTGGTCTGTTCCCAGTACTGGGTCTTGACCTTGGCAGCCTGGAACGAGTAGTTCACGGTCACGGTGTCAGAGGAGTTGGCGCCGCTGACGGTCACGTTCGTCACCATGACGTCGGTCAGGGTGATCTTGGTGAACTCGATCTGCGAGCCGCCGGCCTTGCACAGCGAGATGTCGACCTGGCCCAGGTGCTTGCCCGTGGCGCAGTGCTTGAGCACGGCGGGGTAGCACTTGTCCACCTTGGCGATGACGTTCAGGTCATGGAAGCTCACCTTGCCGGCGCCGGCGCCGCCGCCGCTGGACATGGTGTTGGGCTGGGTAGCACCCCAGGTGAAGGAGTCGATGTCGGTCCAGCCCTTGTGGTTGGAATCCTGGGACTCGCCACTGGCGCCCTCGACCTTCATGAACATATCAACGGACATTGCACACCTCTCGAACTAATGGATTAAACGTTCGCATGCAACCCAATAGCCTGATTGCATCGGATAGTTCACACGCGAACAAAGGGGAAACCACTCTCGGGTAGAGCGCACGAAACCGATTCACTTAACACGTGATTCAGATCAGTGCGGCGCATACCCTGGATGGTCAAGGAATGTATTGACAATCGCCTGCAATCCTCACTGTCGTGAACCGCCCTCCTTTGTTGGAGCCGCGATGATAGTGGATAAGGCCGGCAAAATACAAACAATTGAGCAGACTGAATTGTTACGGCGGATACATCTGAAAAAAAATGTATCCACCTCATATCCATTCGATTCGTGTCATGGCTTTTTGCGGAACTCAAGCTACACTCACGCCGCATTCGGAGTCCGATTGAAATACGATCTTGTATTCATGACGAATCCATGACGCTCGTCTTTGGCCCCTGGCTTCAGACAATAGGCTGATTGAGGAAAACCAACGGTTTACAGAGACAGATTGCCGGTGTGATGCCGGCTTTCTCCTTGTCCAATGGCCTCGAACAGGTTCGGCACCCTGGCTGCGCGACAGACATCGCCCGCCAGGGTGTGAAACAACATCTTGGGTGGGATTGCATGGATAGCGAAGCAGCATGTTCGACCAACTGCCTTCCGGCAGGTGTCCAGATTGGCGAATACCGCGTGCTCGATGTCATCGGCGAAGGCGGTTTCGGCATCGTCTACAAGGCCCGTGACCTCTCGCTGGACCGCGAGGTCGCGATCAAGGAGTACATGCCTTCGGCCCTGGCCGGGCGGCAAAGCTCCCATCAGGTGCATGTGCGCTCGCAGCACCGTGGCGCGTTTGACGCCGGGCTGCGCAGCTTCATCAACGAGGCCCGCCTGCTGGCGCGCTTCTCGCACCCCACCCTGGTGCATGTCTACCGATTCTTCGAAGCCGGCGGCACGGCCTACATGGTGATGCGCCACTACGAGGGCCAGACGCTGGGCCGCGTGCTGCAGGCATCGTCGGGCCGCATCGACCAGGCCCAGCTCAGCACCCTGCTGGCTCCGTTGCTCGATGTGCTCGAGGTCCTGCATGCACAGGACTGCTTCCACCGCGATATCGCGCCGGACAACATCTTCGTGCAGCGCGATGGCAGCCCCGTGCTGCTGGATTTCGGCGCCGCGCGCCGCATCATCGGCGACATGACCCAGGCGCTGACCATGGTGCTCAAGCCCGGTTTTGCGCCCATCGAGCAGTACGTGGACGACGGCGCCATGCCCCAGGGCGCGTGGACGGACATCTACCAGGTCGGCGCCCTCATTCACCAGGCCGCCACCGGCCGCACTCCTGCCACCTCGGTGGCGCGCATGGTCACGGACCCCATGCAGCCGCTGACTTCCGAGCAGGTTCCCGGCTACTCCGACGCCTTCCTGCAGGGCATGCAAAAAGCCCTGGCCGTGCGCCCGCAGGACCGGCCCCAGTCGATTGCCGAACTGCGCAGCCTGCTGGGCCTGTCTGCCGAAAACCGGGCGGCGCCTGCGCCTGTGGAGCCCAGCCCCAGCCCCATCTACATCCCGATCACGACGCCTGCGGCCGTTCAGGCCGCCATGGCCAGTGAGTCGGCATCCGCGCAGGCACCCCGGTTCCTGCCGATCACGGAAACCTACGTTCCCGCACCCACCCCGCAGGTTGCGCCCGTGGCGACGGTCATGCCGGTGGCACCTGTGGCACCTGTGCTGCCCGTGCCGCCTGTTGCAACGGTTCCACCCGTGGCCCCGGCATCGCCGGCCCCCAGCACACCTGCCGCCATGGCCACGCCTCAGATGGCATCCCCATCTGCGCCCCAGGCCTCTGCAGCCGACCCGATGGGCCTGGGCAACGGGCCGTTCATCGACATCGACCAGGCACTGCCAGGCATGCCGGCGCCTCAGGCTACGGTTCAGGCTCCGGCTTCAGCACCGGCACCCGTTCCCGAGCAGCCCGCCGCAGCGCCGGCCGTCCAGGCCAAGCCTGCGGCTGCCCGGCCTCCAGCTGCGGGGGCCCAGGCTGCGCCCAAGGCCAGGCGCAGCAGCATGGCCGTACCGTTGGCCATCGGCGCCCTGGTGCTGGCTGCCATCGCGGGCGGCGGCGTGCTGTGGTACGACCATTCCCAGGACCAGGCACGCGCCAAGACCCTGGCAGCACGCGACAGCCTGGCCTGGCAGCAGGCGCAAAGCCAGTCCAGCCTGGCCCGCCTGCAGGACTACCTGGACAGCTTCCCCGAAGGACAGCACCGCACCGAGGCCCAGGCGCTGCTCAAGCAATTGCTCAACGAGGCCTCGCTGGCCTCCACGGAGCAGGTGCAGCCGATGACCGCGCCCGAGCAGCAGGCCGCGTTGCCCGAGATTGCCCCCTCGCAGCCCGAGCAAAGCCCGCCCGTCGTCCCCGTCACGGTGGCCACCGGGTCCGAGCCGTTGCCCACCGAGCCGCCCAAGACCGAAGCCCGCCCCGTCAAGCCCGCAGCGGCCACGGGCAAGGTGGTGTTCCGGGTCGTGCCCTGGGGCTATGTCTCCGTGAACCGCGCCCCGGCACGGACCAGCCCGCCGCTGACCCAGATGGAGCTTCCAGAGGGCGAGTACCGCATCGACATCAGCAACCCGGGTGCGGCCTCCACGGTGACCAAGACCATCACGGTCACCAAGGGCGAGTCGGTGACCGTGAACCATCTTTTCGAATGAGCGCGGCCCATGGCTCGACTGATGAACCACCGCTGGCGATGGATGCTGTGCACTGCAGTGCTCGGCCTGCCCTGCCTGGCGCATTCCCAGGCGGCATGCGAAGAGGCAGCGCCGGCCCAAACCGGCTCGGCAGGACGCCCGCAGCTGGCGCAGGGCATTGCGCTGTTCGAGGCGCGCGACCTGGCCCAGGCCGAGCGTGCGCTGCAAGCTGCGCTGTTTGGCGGGCTGGCCGATCCCATGGAGCGGGCCTCCGCCCACAAGTACCTGGCCTACACCTATTGCACGCACAAGGAATGGGCGCGCTGCGAGGCGGCCTTCGACTCCGCGTTCTCCGCACACCCGGGCTTTGCACTGCAAGCCTACGAAACCACGGGTACGCCGTGGCGGGACGCCTACAGCCGCGCCCAGGACCGCTGGATCCAGCGCTGCCCTTCCGCGCAGCGGCTGCGCACGGCGCCTGCGGCACCCACCGCCGGTGGCTTTGCACTGAACAGCCGCGTGATCACCTCGATCACCGCCCTGACACCCGGCCTTGCTCCAGCGCGCTCCGCCGCGCTGGCCGCACGGTCTGAGACGCCACGGACAGATCACAACCTGCGCCTGAGGGTCAGCCCCTGGGCCAACGTGCTGATCAACGGCAAGCCGTCCGGCGTCACCCCTCCCGTCGTGCTGCTCAAGCTGGCGCCAGGCTCCCACACGGTGGAGCTGCGCAATCCCGGCTTCGAGAGCTATCGGCAGGTGATCCGCATCACCGACGGCCAGTCGGTGACCCTTTCCCATGACTTTGATGCCCGCTGACCATGTCCATGACCCTGAATATTCCTCACTCCATCCAGCGCCTGACCCTTGCCCTGGCCGTTGCCTTCGGCCTGGCCGCGTGTGAAACCGCGCCCAAGCCCGTGGAGCCCGAGCCGGCCCCGACCGTGGTCCAGCCTCCGGAGCCCGTCAAGCCCGTGGACCCCGTGGTGATCAAGGAGCAGGAGCTGGTCGAAGCCATCCAGCTCTATGTGGACGGCCGCTATGAGGACGCCATCACGGCGCTGACGCCCCTGTCCACCGCGCAGGAACTGCCCATGAGCAGCCAGGTCAAGGCGCTGAAGTACATCGCCTTCAGCCACTGCGTGGAAGGCCGCCGCAAGCCCTGCCGCCAGCACTTCGACATGGCCCTGGCCCTGGACCCCACCTTCCAGCTGACCGAGGCCGAAAAGGGCCATCCCATCTGGGGCCGGGAGTTCAACAACGCCCGTGCCGCGCTGCGCAACAAGCGCCCTGCGCCCGCGCGCAAAGCCTCCTGAGGCATCCCGACGCTTCCTGAAAACTGCCTAGCCTAAGACTCCATGGACAAAATCGAACTCAGGGTCGTGGACCACGATGGCGTTCCGGTCGATCGCCACTGGCATGCCGTATTCGGCATGGCCGGCGGCACGATCGGACGCAGTGGCCAGAACAAGCTCATCATCTCGGACCCGGACGCTTCCGTCGCGCGCGTGCACGCCATGGTCAGGCTGGATTCCGAGGGAGCCTTTGTTGCGAACCTGAGCGAGCGTGATCCCATCTGGGTGGCAGAGCAGCCCGTGCGTTCGGGCCAGGAAGTGGGCCTGCCCCTGGGCGCGCGCATCCGTATCGGCGCCTACACCCTGGCCGCCGTGGCGCCGGGCACGCCTTTCGAGGCACCGCCTTCGGCTGCAATGCAAAACGCGCAAGCCACACAAGCCGCGCAAGCAACACAGGCAGCGGCCCCACCCGCCACAACCGCCCCGCAGCCCCAGATCGTCCCGCCTCCCGTCGCCGCCCAGCCCCCGCTGCCGGAAGCAACGCCGCTGGCAGAGGCAGCGCCGCTGGCAGACGTATTGCCTGCCGCCGCCCCCGGCATCGCCGATCCCTGGGAAGGCCTGACGGCACTGAGCCTGGATGCCATCCAGACCCCTGCCGTGCCTTCGATCGAGAGCGCCATCCCGCCCGAGCAGGCTGCACTGGCCATGCCGCAGCCCGCCAAGCCGCAGCATCGCCCCCTGCTGATCCCCAACGATTTCGACCCCTTTGCTCCGCCGCCCCAGCAGGCTCGGCAGCAGGAGGAAGGCTGGGCCGGCCTGCCATCGCAAGGCACGGGCGAGCTGATACAGCAGCGCCATGACGGCATGGTCCACACCCTGCCGCTTAAGGGCCTGAGCACCGAGGCCTTGCATGATGCCTCTCATACAGGCCTGCCTTCGTGCTTCGAGCAATCCCAAAAGCTCGACCCGCTTGCGCTGTTCGACCAGGGCGGCATGCCCCCCGATGCGCAGCCGCTGCAGCAGGCCTCGGGCCGGGGCTCCGAACTGGGCCAGGCCTTCAATCTGCCGCGCATGCAATCGCATGCACAGCCCGCAGAGCCGGCGCTACCGCAGGAGGCGGCAGCACCGGCCCAGCCCGCACTCCCGCCTGTGATCGATACCGTGATTCCTGCAGTGCAGGAGCAGCTGCCTATACAGGTGGAGGCACGGGCACAGGTACAGACGAAGGTACAGACTCAGGCACAGGACATCCCGGTTGCCGCGCCTGCCCCGGCGCCCGTGCCCCAGATCCCCGCCGAGCCGGCCGCGCTGGACGGTCTGCTGCCCACCAATGGACTGGATCTGGACCTCTTCAAGTCCGGTCTTGCCCATGTTGCGCCCGTCGCCAGGGCTGCCGTTGCCGCTGCCTCGGCTCCCCCCCTTGACGCAGGCATCAACGTCAATATCCCCGCGGCCTCCAGCATCCTCGGCCAGGGCGACGCCGCCATCCCCATCGGCGCCCTGCCCTCCACCGCCGCGCCCGTCGATATTCCCGTGCAGCCCCAGCCGGCCGCCAGCGCCGATCTGCAGGCACTGGCCGCAGCCTTCATGGAGGGCGCAGGCCTCAACCCGGCCAAGACCCATTTCGAGGTCACACCGGAATTCATGCGCACTTTCGGCGAAGCCCTGCGCATTGCCGTGCAGGGAACCATCGACCTGCTGGCCGCGCGCTCCGAGATCAAGCGCGAGTTCCGCGCCGGCGTGACCATCATTGCCACGGGGGCCAACAACCCGCTCAAGTTCCTGCCCAATTCCGAGGGCGTGCTCATGCAGATGGTCCACCAGACCTTCCCGGGCTTCATGAAGCCGCTGCCTGCCATGCAGGACGCCTTCCAGGACCTGCATGTGCACCAGCTGGCCCTGATGGCCGGCATCCGCGCCGCCTATGCCGAGGCCCTGACCCGGTTCGATCCGACCGAGCTGGAGCGCCGCACAGAAACCAATCCCGGCCTGCTGGACAAGCTGTTGACCAATGGCCGCAAGGCCGCGCTGTGGGACGACTACAAGCACAACTTCGACGTGCTGCGCCGCCATGCCGAGGACGACCTGATGGCCTTCTCGGGCCGCACCTTCGTCGAGGCCTACGAAAACGCCGAGCAGTCCGTGAAAGGCCAGCCGTGATCGCCTACCTCGACGGAGACGGCCACCGCTACAGCATCCAGGTGGCCAGCGCATCCCACAGCGGCAGGCGCTCCAGCAACGAAGACGCCATGGGCCTGATGGACCTGGGCGCCGGCGGCCTGTGCTGCACGCTGGCCGATGGCGCAGGCGGGCATGGGCATGGCGAACTCGCCGCCCAGCTCACCGTGCAGGCCGTGGTGGATGGCTTCCGGCAGAACCCGCTGTTCGCCCCCGCCAGCCTGGCCTCCCTGATTTCCCAGGCGGAGCACCGCGTCAGCGGCCAGCAGTCCACCTCGGTCTCTCGCATGCACATGAGCGCCACCGTGGTGGTGCTGTGCATCGATCCCGAGCAGGGCCGGGCCCTGTGGGCGCACTGGGGCGACTCGCGCCTGTACTGGTTCCGCGCGGGCCGCATGCACCTGCGCACCGAAGACCACAGCCTGGTGCAGCAGCTGCTGCACGCCGGCCTGTACGAGGAGAACGACCCGCGCCGCCTGCCCAACCGCAACGTGCTGGCCGGCGCCATTGGCGCCGAGGGCCAGGTGCCGCCCAGCATCCGCGCCGACGCCGTGGCCCTGGAGGCCGGCGATGTCTTCCTGCTGTGCTCGGACGGCCTGTGGGAAGGCATGCACGAGTCGGAAATGGAGCAGTTGCTGGCCGCCAGCCAACGCCCCGACGAATGGATACAGCGCATGGTCGGCCGCGTCGTATCCAGCGGCAATCCGCACCAGGACAACCTCAGCGCGCTGACGGTGTGGATCTGCCCGCGTGAAACCAATGACTGACATCGAGACAGGAGAAGCCATGTGGAGATCACAGGAACCGCAGGGATCGCAGGGGCGCCGGCAGGCGCTGCAAACGCTGGGCGCCTTGGGCCTGGGCACGGCCGTGGTGACCGGCCTGGCCGGCTGCGGCTCCCTCAACCCCCTGAGCCGCGCGCCCGAAGTGGCGCCCACAGCCGTTCCCACCGCCATATTCGAAGTGGTGGCGGACATGGACATCAACCCGGACCGTGAAGGCATTCCCAAGCCCGTGCTGCTGCGCATCTACGAGCTGCGCGCCTCCGCCGCCTTCGACCGCGCCGGCTTCTTCGACCTGCAGGACAAGGACGACGGCCAGCTGGGCAGCGACTTCGTGCGGCGCGAGGAATTCCTGGTCGCGCCCGGCCAGCGCCAGGTGATTGAGCGCAAGGGCAACCCCGATGTGCGCGCCTTCGGCCTGTTCGCCGCCTACCGCGATCTGGAGCGCAGCACCTGGCGCGCCTCGGCCGTCGCGCCCAACTCCGTGGAGCTGCGCAGGCGCTGGTGGGGCATGGGCTCCACCGAAAAGCTGCAGCCCGTGCGCTACCAGGTGCACCTGACCCGCGAAGAGGTCACCGTCCGCATTCAACCCGCATCCCAATAAACGCACATCTATCCACCATGGTCTGGCAACGCAAAGTCATCTGGGCCGAGGGCATGTTCCTTCGGCCCCAGCACTTCCAGCAGCAGGAGCGCTTCCTGTTCCGGCAACTGCAGTCACGCAGCCTGCCGGGGCAGCCCTTTTTCTGGGGCTTCTCGGAACTGGAGCTGGACACCGATCTGCTGCGCATGGGCAAGCTGGGCATCCGTTCGGCCCACGGCGTGCTGCCCGACGGCACGCCGTTCCAGCTGCCGGGCGACGACGAGGCGCCCACCCCGCTGGACATCGGCAAGGACTTCAAGGACGTGGTGGTCCACCTGGCGCTGCCGCTGCGCCGCTTCTCGGGCAGCGAAGTGACCTTTGGCGAAGGCTCCCAGAGCCCTGCGCGCTATCTCAGCGACGTGACCGAAGTGGCGGACAGCAACGACGTGGGTGCCCAGCCCGCCGAGGTGCAGCTGGGCCGGCTGCGCCTGAGCCTGCGCCCCGCCCACGAGCTGACCGAAGGCTGGGTCAGCCTGCCCGTGGCCCATGTGGTGGAGCGCCAGGCCAGCGGCGGCGTGCTGCTGGAGCCCGGCTTCATCCCCACCGTGGTCAACAACGGGCCCAGCTCGGTGCTCAACACCTTCTGCAAGGAAATCCACGGCCTGCTGCGCCAGCGCGGCGAAGTGCTGGCCCAGCGCATGATCCAGCCCGAGCGCGGCGGCATCGGCGAGGTCGGCGACTTCCTGCTGCTGCAGCTCATCAACCACTGGACGGGCGCTGCCCAGCACTGGGTGCGCACCGCCAGCATCCACCCCGAGCGCCTGTTCGAGGAACTGCTGCGCCTGGCCGCCGAGCTGACCACCTTCGACCACGAGCGCCGCCGCCCCGAGGTGCTGCCCGCCTACGACCATGACGACCTGCGGCGCAGCTTCCCGCCGCTGATGCTGGAGCTGCGGCGCAGCCTGTCCTCGGTGCTGGAGCAAAACGCCATCCAGATCCCGCTGCACGACCGCCAGTACGGCGTGCGCGTGGCGCTGATCCCGTCCACCGAACTGCTCACCACCTGCGACTTCGTGCTGGCCGCCCATGCCCAGACCACGCCGGAATTCCTGCGCACCCACTTCCCCACCCAGACCAAGCTGGGCCCCGTGGAGCGCATACGCGACCTGGTGAACCTGCACCTGCCCGGCGTCACGCTGCGGCCGCTGCCCATTGCCCCGCGCGAGATTCCCTACCACGCGGGCTACAACTATTTCGAGGTGGACACCACGCACGACCTGTGGAACCAGCTGCAAAGCTCCGGCGGCCTTGCCATGCACGTCTCCGGCGAATTCCCTGACCTGCAACTGGAGTTCTGGGCCATCCGCCGCTGACGGCGCGACGCATCTTCCGACATGAACAGTTCCAACATCAGCCACCAAATGCCCTGGGGCGGCGACGCCGACACGGGCCGTGCCGAAGGCGCGGCCAGCGCCGCGCCCGCGCCTGCCGGCCAGGAGCCGCTGCGCTCCAACCTGCCCGACGTGGTCAGCGGCGGCAACCCGCTGGTGGCCGCCGCCAACCGGCTGCTGAACCTCATCCCCCAGATCCGCGCCATGGTCACCAACGAGGACCCGCGCGCGCTGCAACAACTGCTGCTCGAGCACATCCGCGAATTCGAGCAGCGCGCAGGCGCCAGCGGCGTGCCCATGGAAACCATCATCGGTGCACGCTACTGCATCTGCACGGTGCTGGACGAGACCGCCGCCCAGACGCCCTGGGGCAGTGCCGGCGTCTGGCCCAAGCACAGCCTGCTGGTCGCCCTGCACAACGAAACCTGGGGCGGCGAGAAGTTCTTCCAGCTGCTGGCCCGCCTGGTGCAGACGCCGCACCAGCACATCGACCTGATCGAGCTGCTGTACTACTGCGTGATGCTGGGCTTTGAAGGCCGCTACCGCGTGATCGACAACGGCCGCGCCCAGCTGGAAACGCTGAAGGCGCGCCTGCTGCAGCTCATCGAATCCACGCGCGGCGACCGCAGCAGCCTGCTGTCCGTGCACTGGCGTGGCGTGCAGCGCCTGGCCTCGCCGCCCTGGGCCATGGTGCCGCTGTGGGTGGCCGCGGCCATCACCTTGCTGCTGGCGTTCTTCATCTACCTGTGGTTCAGCTACCGGCTGTCCAACAGTTCGGACGACCTGTTCGCCGCCATCAACGAGATCCGCTTCCCGCGCACCTCAGCGGCCGCCACCGTCGCCACGCTCAAGCCGCGGCTGCGCCAGTTCCTGGAGCCCGAGATCCGCGAAGGCCTGGTCAGCGTGCGCGACGAGGCCGACCGCAGCACCGTCATCCTGCGCGGCGACGGCCTGTTCGACCCGGCCGCCACCGTCGTGAAGCCCCGCTACGTGCAGGTCATCCACCGCGTGGCAGCGGCCCTGGACGAAGTGCCGGGCAAGGTCGTCGTCAATGGCTACACCGACAACCTGCCCATCCGCACGGCGCGCTTCCCGTCCAACTGGAACCTGTCGCAGGAACGTGCCCAGGCCGTGTCCCAGATGCTGGGCGGCTCGCTGCGCGACCGCCAGCGCCTGCATGCCGAGGGCCGTGCCGACAGCGACCCCGTCGCCCCCAACAACACGGCAGAAGGCCGGGCGCTGAACCGGCGGGTGGAAATCGTCCTGCTGGTCGCGCCCCAGCAACGTGACCAGCAACTGCAGGCCCTGCCTGCCGCACCCGAGACCAGGAACTGATCCCATGATCCGTCGCATCGCCTCATGGCTGTTCAACCGCTACATGCTGGAGCTTCTGGGCCTGGTGGCCCTGAGCCTGCTCATCTGGTTCGTCGGCCCGCTCGTCTTCATCCAGCCCTACCAGCCGCTGGGCAGCCCCACCGTGCGCTGGTGGATCATCGCCGGCCTGTTCATCCTCTGGTTCCTGCGCCTGCTGCTGCGCTGGTGGCGCGCACAGCGCATGAACGAGCACCTCATGACCGGCCTGGCCCGCCTGACCTCGCCGCGCGAGGCGGACGGCACGCCCGCAGCAGGCTCCGAGGAAGTGGCCGAGCTGGAGTCGCGCTTCAAGGAAGCCCTGGACACGCTGAGCAAGACCCGCTTCGGCCAGACCGAAGGCGGCCTGTTCGGCCGCTGGAACAAGCGCTACATCTACCAGCTGCCCTGGTACCTGATCATCGGCTCGCCGGGTTCGGGCAAGACCACGGCCCTGATCAACTCGGGGCTGGACTTCCCGCTGGCGGCCCAGTTCGGCAAGCGCGCCATCCCCGGCATAGGCGGCACGCGCAACTGCGACTGGTGGTTCACCGACCAGGCCGTGCTGCTGGACACGGCCGGCCGCTACACCACCCAGGAAAGCGATGCGGAGCAGGACAAGGCAGCCTGGAAGGGCTTCATGCAGCTGCTCAAGCGCTTTCGCGGACGCCAGCCCGTCAACGGCGTGATCGTCACGCTCAGCGTGCAGGAACTGCTCAGTGCCAGCGACGCCGAGCGCGCCCAGCTGGCCCAGCTGATCGGCCTGCGCCTGAGCGAGCTGTGCGAGGAGCTGACCATCCGCTTCCCCGTCTACGTGCTGGTCACCAAGAGCGACCTGCTGGCGGGCTTCAACGAGTTCTTCGGCGCCATGAGCCGCGAGGAGCGCGCCCAGGTCTGGGGCTTCACCTATCCCTATGACGAAAAAACCCAGCGCTCGCCCGCCAGCGACCCGCAGGCCGCCAGCGCCCTGTACATGGAGGAGTTCGACGCACTGGTCGCCCAGATCAACCGCCTGCTACCCCAGCGGCTGATGACCGAGCCCGACCTTGCGCGCCGCAGCCTGCTCTACGCACTGCCCCAGCAGTTTGCCGGCCTCAAGGACGTGGTGCGCGACACGCTGGATGCGGCGTTCTCCGCCTCGCGCTTCAAGGAAAAGCCGCTGCTGCGCGGCGTCTACTTCACCAGCGGCACGCAGGAGGGCATGCCCTTCGACCGCGTGATGTCGGCCCTGTCGCGCCGCTTTGCGCTGCGTGGCCGCCTGCCGGCCGATGCCGTGCCGCAGCAGGGCCGCAGCTACTTCCTGGAGTCGCTGTTCAAGGACGTGATGTTCAACGAGTCCGGCCTGACCGGGCGCAACGCCAAGAAAGAGCGCCAGCTGCGCCTGATGCAGGCCGCCGGCCTGTGCGCGCTGCTGCTGGCCCTGGGCGGCGCGGCCCTGGCCTGGACGCTGAGCTACGAGAACAACCAGCGCTACCTGAACGAAGTGGCCGACAACGCCAGCACGCTGCGCCAGGCCGTGGAGGAATCCAAGGCCACCGACCCCGACAACGTGGTCGCCCTGGTGCCCATGCTCAACCACGCGGCGCGCGTGGCGCAGAGCAGCCGCTTCGAGGAATCGGCCCCGCTGGGCTGGCGCTGGGGCCTGCTGCAGGTGCCCAAGGTACAGACGGCCGCCCACGCCACCTACCTGCGCCTGCTGGAAGACGCCTGGCTGCCGCGCCTGAGCAGCCATGTCGCGCGCTCGCTGCGCCAGGTCAGCACCGGCAGCCCCGAGGCCAGCTACGAAACGCTCAAGGCCTATCTCATGCTCTACGAGCCCGACCACTTCGACGCCACCTTCGTCAAGGCCTGGCTGCGCAGCGATTGGGAAAACACCCTGCCCCAGCATCTGGTGCAGGCCGGCCTGGTGGACCAGCTGTCCGAACACCTGGACCGCCTCATCGACGGCCGCGTGGTGGTCTCCGCCCAGCCCATCGACGCCAACCTGGTCGCCGAGGTGCGCCAGCGCCTGGCCCAGATGTCGCCCGCCCAGCGCGCCTACAGCCGCCTCAAGCAGCTGCTGAACACCGGCGACAAGCTGCCGCCCGACTTCAGCGTGGTGCGTGCCAGCGGTCCCGAGGCGCCCCAGGTCTTTGCGCGTGCCAGCGGCAAGCCGCTCACCCAGGGCATCAGCGGCCTGTTCACCTATGACGGCTACCACGGCCTCTTCCTGCATGAGCTGCCCAAGGTCACCACCTTGCTGGCCAAGGAGGAAACCTGGGTGCTGGGCCAGGCCGAAGGCCGGCGCAGCGTGGCCCAGGAAGTGCTGACGGGCCAGCTGGCCAACGAGGTCAAGCGCCTGTACCTGATGGAGTACGCGCGCCTGTGGGAAACCTTCCTGGCCGACATCCGCCCCATACGCACGGCCTCGCTGGAGCAGGCCGGCGAGCAGGCCCGCCTGTACTCGTCCGCCAACTCCAGCCTGGAGCAGTTCATCCGCGCCGTGGCCCGCGAGACCACGCTGGCCCGCCGCCCGGACCAGCAGGAAGGCGGCAGCTCGGGCAGCACCAGCAGCTGGCTGGGCGAGAAACTGCAGCGCATCCGCGAGGAACAGCACCAGCTCAGCCGCCTGACCGGCAAGCCGCTGAACGTGGGCGGCATGCTGGCCACGGGCACGCTGGAGGCCGACATCGTGGACTTCCGCTTCCGCGAATACCGGCGCCTTGCCACCAGCAACGGCTCGGGCCCGGCGCCCATCACCGCCAGCCTGCAGGTGCTCAACGAGGCGGCGGCCGTCATCGCCTCGGCGCGCCAGCAGGTGATCCAGGGCGGCGGCGTGCCTCCCTCGCTCAGCGGCACGCTGGAGAAGGTGCGCTCGGAAGCCAAGCGCGTGCCGCCTCCGCTCAACAGCATGTACGAGGCCCTGGCCACGTCCACATCGTCCTTTGTGGGAAGCAGCGTGCGCAGCACGCTGGGCGGCAACCTCAACGCCACCATCGGCGACTTCTGCCGCCGGGCCATCCTGGGCCGCTACCCCTTCACGCGGAGCGCCACGCGCGACGTGACCACGGACGACTTCGCCCGCCTGTTCGCCACTGGCGGCACCATGGACGAGTTCTTCCGCACCCAGCTGCAGACCATGGTGGACATCTCCACCGTGCCCTGGACCTTCAAGCAGGGTGTGGACGGCACGCCGGTAGGAGGCTCTGCCTCGCTGGCCGCCTTCCAGCGCGCGGCCTCCATCCGCGACGTGTTCTTCCGCGCAGGCGGCAACACGCCCGGCATCCGGCTGGAGATCAAGCCGCTGGACATGGACGCCTCCATCTCCCAGATGGTGCTGGACGTGGACGGCGAAATCGTGCGCTACCAGCACGGCCCGCAAATCCCCAAGGCCGTCTCCTGGCCGGGCACGCGCGGCACCGGCCAGGCCCGGCTGCAGATCACGGCCGCCGGCGCACAGAACACCGGCATCGTGACCGAAGGCCCCTGGGCGCTGCACCGCCTGTTCGACCGTGCCCAGATCCTGCCGGGCAACTCGCCCGAGCGTTTCACAGCCATCTTCACCATCGACGGACGCAAGCTGCGCATGGAAGTCACCACCAGCAGCGTCCTCAACCCATTCCGGCTCAAGGCCATGGAGGAATTCGAATGTCCGGACCGGCTGTGAACGCCATGACCCTCCAGCGACCCTGCGCCGCCTGGTGGGGCAAGCTGCCAAGCCAGGGCGATTTCGTCGGCCGGCGCATGCCCCACGCACTGACCATGCGCTGGGACGAATGGCTGCGCAACGGCATGGACCAGCTGCGCAGCGATGCGGCCGACAACTGGTCCACGCGCTTCGTGCACTCGCCGCTGTGGTTCTTCCTGTGCCCCGCCTCCATCCTGGGCCAGCCCATGGTGGGCGTGATCGGGCCCAGCTCCGACCGCATCGGCCGGCTCTTTCCGCTGGCCATCATGGCCACGGTGGACGGCAGCTCCGGCATGCCGGCGTCGGACCAGGACATCGAACGCTTTCTGAGCGGCGCCCGTGATGCGCTCATCGACGCCCGGCGCCTGCCCCTATCGGCCCAGCAGCTCGATGAGCGGCTGGCCACCCTTCAATGGCCGTTCCAGCAGGACGGCCGCGCCTCCGAAAGCGCCTCCATCCACAGCCTGCTGGCCGACCTCGACATGGGCGCCTCGCAAGGCAACGCCGCGCGCCTGCCCCGCATGGACTGGCGCGCCTGCATGCGCCCGGGCTCCACCACCTCCGTCTGGTGGATCTCGGCCACACCGCGCCACGCCCCTGACGAAGTGGTCCAGCACGAAGTGCTGCACCGCCGCCTGTTCACCCGGCTGTTCAAGGGCGCCTGAGTTCGTCCAGATCGCACCGTCCACTCCACACCATACCCAAGCAACACCGACCCGCCCATGGCCAATATCCAGGACCTGCTGACCGAGACCGCCGCCGAGCCGCCCTGCGGCCCGGACCTTACCTATGACAACGATTTCCAGGCCATGGAAAGCGCTGCCCAGGGCAAGGTAGAACAGCAGTTCGGTGACACCGTCATCCCCGCCGAGCCACCGGACTGGCGCGACGTGGAGCGCCAGGCCTCGGCCCTGATGCAGCGCACCAAGGACCTGCGCGTGGCCGTGCTGCTGTGCCGTGCCTGGACCATCCTGCACGGCCTGCCCGGCACGCTGCAGGGCCTGCAGCTGTGCGGCGCCCTGCTGGAGCGCCACTGGGAGCATGTCCACCCCCTGCCCGAGGATGGCGACGACTACTTCATGCGCATGAACGCCCTGGGCACCCTGTCGGACGTGACAGGCTTTGTGCGTGACCTGCGCAACGCCGACTTCCTGCGCGGCGCCCTGGGCCAGATCAGCGTGCGCGACGCCGAACTGATGGCCAAGGGCAACGTGCCCGAGGACCTGCCGCACCTGACCGCCGACGAATTGCGCATGGCCTCGGCCCGCGCGCATGCCGAGGGCCACGAAACCCTGCTGGCCGTCACCCCTGCGCTGCAGGAACTCGACCGGATCCGCGCCTGCTGCGAACAGCACCTGCCCAGCCACCAGCAGCCCGAGCTCGACGGCCTGCGCCAGCTGCTGCTGGCCCTCAAGCAATGGCAGCCCCAGTCCACAGGCGATGCCGACACGGCCGCCGAAACCGATCCGGCCGCACAAACCGGTACAGAGGGCGGCACGGTGGCCCACCCCGCGCCAGGCTCGGCACCCGCCCCGGCGCGCAACCGCGAACAGGCGATTGCCCAGTTGCTGGAAATCGCCGCCTTCGTGGAGCGCACCGAGCCCTCCAACCCCGCCCCCCTGCTCATCCGCCGCGCCGCCCGCTTCATGCGCATGGGCTTCATGGACATCCTGCGCGAACTGTCGCCCGACAGCCTGGCCCAGGTGGAAGTGATCACGGGCGCCCACCTGCAGGAGCAGCAGACATGAAGGCCAAATGCTGTTTCATGGCCCTGGGCGTGGGTCTCTCGACGCCAGCCTTCGCAGATGCCGGTGCACGGCCTGCAAACGCCATCGAGCGCATCACGATCCGCGACGGCACCGCCAAAAGCGAAGACCCCAGCATCCATTGCGATTCACTGCGCATTGACGAAAAGCGCGCGCGCTACTTCCTGCGCCACGCCAGGCCCAGCAGCCAGTTCAATTACGCGCGTGCCTATGAAACCGGTAGCTGCAGCGCCAGTGCCGTCGTGCGCTTCAAGGGCGGCCGCCAGGTCAATCTGACCATCGACAGCGGCACCGGCTGGGGGACGACGGAAAACAAGCGCTCCATCGCCTACCTCTACTGCGAGGAATGCACGGATCTGCTGGACCCGGACTTCGCTTTCAAGGAGCCGGCTGCCCCATGACACCCACCCCGTCCACCTGTTTCCACACGGCCTCTTGCGCCCTCAGCCCTTCGGTCCGCCGCAAGGCGGGACTCCAGGCTTTTTACTTCTGCGACCTATTTTTTTCTTGAAAGGAACACCCGCATGTCGCTCACCAAAACCGGCAAGAGTGGTCAGAAATTCATCGCGCGCAACCGTGCGCCGCGCGTGCAGATCGAGTACGACGTCGAGATCTACGGCTCGGAAAAGAAGGTGCAGATCCCCTTCGTGATGGGCGTGCTGGCCGATCTGTCGGGCAAGCCCGTCGACCCGCTGCCCGAAATCGCCGACCGCAAGTTCCTGGAAATCGACATCGACAACTTCGATGCGCGCATGAAGTCCATCAAGCCCCGCGTCGCCTTCCAGGTGGACAACACGCTGACGGGCGAGGGCAAGCTCAACATCGACCTGAGCTTCGAGAGCATGGAGGACTTCTCCCCCGCCGCCATCGCGCGGCGCGTGGGCGCGCTCAACTCGCTGCTGGAGGCCCGCACCCAGCTGCACAACCTGCTTTCCTACATGGACGGCAAGCAGGGCGCCGAAGAGCTGATCGGCAAGGTGCTCAAGGACCCTGCGCTGCTCAAGTCGCTGGCCGCCGCGCCCAACATCACTGCCCCGCAGGCCTCGGGCCCTGCATCCGAGGCTTGAGGCAGCACATCAGGAAGGCAAGCACGTCATGAATACCGCAACCCAACTCGAACAATCGACCCAGGCGCTGGCCGGCAGCGAATTCGGCAGCCTGCTGCAAAAGGAATTCAAGCCCAAGACCGACCAGGCCCGCGAAGCCGTGGAAGCGGCCGTGCAGACGCTGGCCCAGCAGGCCCTGGGCTCGGCGATCACGCTGTCCAACGATGCCTACCAGACGGTGCAGGCCATCATTGCCGAGATCGACCGCAAGCTGTCCGAGCAGATCAACCGCATCATCCACCACGACGACTACCAGAAGCTCGAAGGCGCCTGGCGCGGTCTGCACCACCTGGTGACCAACACCGAGGTGGACGAGATGCTCAAGATCCGCGTCATGAACATCTCCAAGAAGGAGCTGCACCGCAACATGCGCCGCTTCAAGGGCGTGGGCTGGGACCAGAGCCCCGTCTTCAAGAAGGTGTACGAAGAGGAGTACGGCCAGTTCGGCGGCGAGCCCTTCGGCTGCCTGGTGGGCGACTACCACTTCGACCACAGCCCGCCGGACGTGGAACTGCTCGGTGAAATGGCCAAGGTGGCCGCCGCGGCCCACTGCCCCTTCATCTCGGGCGCGGCGCCCGCCATCATGCAGATGGAATCCTGGCAGGAGCTGGCCAACCCGCGCGACCTGACCAAGATCTTCACCAACACCGAGTACGCCGCCTGGCGCAGCCTGCGCGAGTCCGACGACGCCAAGTACATCGGCCTGGCCATGCCCCGCTTCCTGGCACGCCTGCCCTACGGCGCGCGCACCAACCCGGTCGATGAATTCGATTTCGAGGAAGAAACCGACAGCGGCGACCACGGCAAGTACTGCTGGGCCAACTCGGCCTACGCCATGGCGGTCAACATCAACCGCTCGTTCAAGTACTACGGCTGGTGCACCTCCATCCGCGGCGTGGAATCGGGCGGCGCGGTGGACAACCTGCCGGCCCACACCTTCCCCACCGACGATGGCGGCGTGGACATGAAGTGCCCCACGGAAATCGCCATCAGCGACCGCCGCGAGGCCGAGCTCGCCAAGAACGGCTTCATGCCCCTGGTGCACCGCAAGAACTCGGACGTGGCCGCCTTCATCGGCGCCCAGTCGCTGGCCAAGCCCGCCGAGTACTACGACTCCGACGCCACGGCCAATGCCAACCTGTCGGCGCGCCTGCCCTACATGTTCGCCTGCTGCCGCTTCGCGCACTACCTCAAGTGCATCGTGCGCGACAAGATCGGCTCCTTCCGCGAGCGCACCGACATGGAGCGCTGGCTCAACGACTGGATCATGAACTACGTGGACGGCGACCCGGCCAACTCCTCGCAGGAGACCAAGGCCCGCAAGCCCCTGGCCGCCGCCGAGGTGCAGGTGCAGGAAGTCGAGGGCAACCCCGGCTACTACACCTCCAAGTTCTTCCTGCGCCCCCACTACCAGCTGGAAGGCCTGACCGTGTCGCTGCGCCTGGTGTCCAAGCTGCCTTCCGTGAAGCAGGGCGCGAAGTAAGACTGCCCGCCTACCTGGCTCCTGGTGCCGACACGCTCGCACCAGGGCCAGGCCCCATAACAAGAAACAGGCCTGGAGAAGCTTTCCCCTCCAGGACCCAACTCAGAGAGGCTTTTCATGCCCTGGAATGTAGACAACGCCGTCGCCACCCTGCAGACCAATGCCCGCGCCAGCTCCGCCGGCTACTGCGCGCGCTATGTGCGCGATGCGATCGGCGCTGGCGGCATCGCACTGCAGCGCACGCGCGATGCCAAGGACTACGGCACCAGCCTGGTGGCCGCCGGCTTCACACGCTACGACGCCATGCCTGAAGGTGGCTACAAGAAAGGCGATGTGGCCGTGATGCAGGGCTTCACCTCATCGCCCGCCGGCCACATGCAGATGTTCGACGGAAGCGTCTGGATCTCGGACTTCAAGCAGAACGGTTTCTGGGCAGGCCCCGGCTACCGCACCCACAAGCCCGCTTTCAAGATCTACCGCCATCCCTGATGCGCCCATTGAGCCACGCCATGAACGCCTTTTCCAAAGCCTGCTTCACCCTGCTGCTGGCCGGCACGGCCTGCGCCACGGTGCAGGCCGCCCCCGTCACGACAACAGCAACGGCAGCGGACATCACCACCCTGTTCGCCGAAGCCCTGCATTGCCGCATCGAGTTTCCCGATGGCCGCGACGAAGCGCTCGCCCAGCGCCTGCGCGCGCAGGGCGTGACCGTGGTGGACCGCGCGCCCGGCGAAAGCCTGGACCTGCTTTATCTGTTTGCCACGCCGCTGGAGATCGATGGCACGCAGGTGTCCTCCATCACCGTGCGCGGCGGCAGCGGCAGCATTGTCGCGGCGCGCGCCACGGGCAGCCTGCAGGCGCTGGTCCAGCGCACCAAGGCCCGGCCACAGGCGCGCAGCAGCTGGAACCTGGAAGGTTTCGGCGAGCTGCCCGCCCAGTACGCACGCGCCATGCCGCTCAGAAAGGGCCTGGACGAGACGCCACCGCGCATCGTCATCGGCCATGTGGCCGGCGAGGCGCCCGACGCCGTGCGCTGGGGCTGCCGCTCCTACGACGACTGACCGGGGCGCATCCGCACCCCGCCCCTCTCTTTTTCCTGCGTTTTCACCATGCCCCTGCCCAGCTTCACCTCACAGCTTTCCCTGGACGAGCAACTCAAGGCCCTGAAGGACCAGATCCGCCAGGCCCCGGCCTCTGCTCCCCTGCGCGTCTACTACTTCCAACTGCTGTGCGTGCTGGGCGAATGGCAAAAGGCGCTGGAGCAGCTGCAGCTGTGCGCCCAGCTCGACCCGTCGTGCGAGCCCATGGCGCGCGCCTACCGCGAGGCCATCCGCTGCGAAGTGCTGCGCGCCGAGGTCTTCGCCGGCAAGAAAAAGCCCTTTCTCATGGGCGAGCCCGCGCAATGGCTGGCCTGCCTGATCGACGCCCTGGCCCATGAAGGAGCGGCCGCCCAGGACCTGCGTGCCCGCGCCCTGGACGAGGCGCCCGCCACGGCCGGCCACATGGGCGAGCACCGCTTCGAATGGCTGGCCGACAGCGATACCCGCCTGGGCCCCGTTTGCGAGCTGCTGGCGCACGGCAGCTACTACTGGCTGCCCTTCGACGCCATTGCACAGATCGGCTTCGAGCCCGTGCAGGACCTGCGCGACCTGATCTGGCTGCCCTGCGAGGTCACGCTGCGCGAGGGTGGCGCGCTGCAGGGCTTCATGCCTGCGCGCTATCCGCTGGCGCCCGGCGATGACGACGCCGTCCGCATGTCGCGCCGCACGCAGTGGAGCCCGCTGGACACAGATGCCTCCGATCCTGACGAATCCTCGGGCCACGTGGCCGGCCACGGCCAGCGCATCTGGGTCACCGACTCCGAGGACTTTCCCATGCTGCAGGTGCGCCAGCTCACGCTGAGCACCGCCGCCTGATCCCCCGCCTCTTTTTCATCACCCGCAAGACCAGACACCTGCCCACAATGTCCGCATCGATTGCCTTCACCCTCTTCCAAGTCAACTACGCCAAGTCCATCGCCGATGAGATGGAACGGCGCCAGCTGGATGTCCTGGTGCTCACGCCCCTGGAGTACCTGGGCATCCTCGCGGACAAGGCACGCATCGACCCGCGGCTCGCCTCCCGGCTGCACGCCATCCTGGCGCAGACGCCGCTGGGCGAGTACTGGACCAAGGTGATGAGTCCCAACGTGGGCGAGCCCTGGGTCGCGCCTGCGGCCCTGGGCTCCATGGATGCCTACATGATCGCCAGAACCCTGCAGGCCCTGGGCATGGCCGGCGTGGGCTCCTACGTCAAGACCACGTCCAGCGGCACCTACATCATCATCAGGGGCCATGCGGGCCTGCGCGGCCACCTGCTGCGCGGCACGCGCTACCTGGCCTCCAACCCGCGCATGGTGCAGATGGGCCTGGGCATGCGCGGGCTGCAGAACGTGGCCAGGGGCGGCTTCATCCTGGGCGTGGTGGTCTCCAGCCTCATCGAGTCGCTGGACTTCATGTTCAACGACGAAAAGACCATGCACGACCTGGTCGGGGGCATTGGCGTGGAGGCCGTCAAGGCCGGCCTGGCCACCATGGTGGGCCTTGGCATAGGCGCTGCCGTGGCTGGCGCCACCGCCGTGGCCGTGCTCCCGCTGGCCGCCATGGCCGTGGCCGTGCTGGTCACAGGCATGGCGCTGAATGCAGCCGACCAGAAATGGCAGATCAAGCAAAAGGTGATTTCCGCCCTGAAATCCCTGACCGATGACACGCCCCAAGGCCTGTACCGCGTCAACACCCAGTCGCCCGAATGGAAGAAGCTGAACCAGGACAACGGCCAGCAGCCCGACGGCGACATCGCCTGCGCGCCCGGCCCCGGCAGTACCGGCCTCTTGTGCAGCATCAACCGCCAGAAGTGACAGGGACCGAATACTCCATGCAAGACCGCGTCCGCCAGAACCGCAGGAACGCCATCTGGGCCATCCCCCTTGGCATGGCCCTGCTCGCGGCCAATGCGTACCTGGTGCTGGCGGAGATTGCGCCCGACATCCGGGGCCTGCTCGATCGCGCGCCCGCCGTCAGGATCACGCCGCTGTCGCCACTGGCCATCACAGCGCTCGCCTTCCCGCTGGTGATGGTTGCAGCGGTCATCGCCAATGCCATTCCCTGCAGCAAGACCGTGCTCAAGAAGGTGGAGTACGCACTGATGGGCGTCCTCGCCATCAATGTGCTTTCCATTGCCGTGTCCTTTCTGGTGGTTGCGCCACTGCAGCACTACGCCATGCCCCGGATGGGATACGAGCGCTGCAACATCCTTCAAGGCCATCCCAGCATGTACTTCACCGACTGGGTCAGCAACCCCGCATGGTGCGTGCGCGGCAAAAGCCGGGAATGGGTGAATGAGCAGGCGCTGCGGGGGAAGGAGTCCTCCAGCCTGCCCTCCCTTTCCAGCCACTTCAGCTCCTGAGGACCCTGCATGCGCCCCAGTCCCCTCAACCCCATGCCCACGCTGCGCACGCGCCAGAACCAGGCGACCGCAGCCAAGGACCGGCTGCAGCCCGCCCTGCTGGACCGGCTGACCGACCATGAGCCCCATCTGCGCACCGAGCGGCCCGATGCGGTCTTCGTGAACGAATCCCGCCTGCGCGAGGCCCTGCTGCGCGACCTGGGCTGGCTGCTGAATGCGCGCGATGCCTGGGACCACGTGGAGATGGAGGGGCTGGAGCATGTGCAGCGCTCGGTCATCAACTACGGCATGCCGCCGCTGGCCGGCCAGCTGCTGTCCGAGCTGGACTGGAGCCATGTGGAGCGCAGCATCCGCGAAAGCATCCTGGCCTTCGAGCCGCGCATCCTGCCCAAGACGCTGGCCGTGACGCTGCTGGCCTCCACCGAGCAGCTCAACCACCACAACACGCTGCAGTTCGAGATCCGCTGCCAGTTCTGGTCCATGCCCTATCCGCTGGAGCTGCTGCTCAAGACCAGCCTGGACCTGGAGACCGGCCAGGTCTCGCTGCAAAACCTCAGGGCCTGAGCCCGGACGCCGCCACACACACCATGAATCCCCGCCTCGTCGAGTACTACAACCGCGAACTGGCCTATCTGCGCGAGCTGGGCGCCGAGTTCGCCGCAGCCTTCCCCAAGGTGGCGGGCCGCCTTTCCCTGCACGACACCGATGTGGCCGACCCCTATGTGGAGCGCCTGCTGGAAGGCTTCAGCTTTCTGAGCGCGCGCATCCAGCTGAAGATGGATGCGGAGTTTCCGCGCCTGTCCCAGCGCATGATGGAGATGGTCTGCCCCCACTACCTGGCGCCCACGCCATCCATGGTGGTAGTCCAGCTCAAGCCCAGCGCCAAGGAAGGCAACCTCGTGGACGGCTTCACCCTGCCCTCTGACAGCGTGCTGCGCACCCACAAGTCACAGGAAGAGCAGACCATCTGCGAATTCCGCACCGGCGGGCCGCTGACGCTGTGGCCGCTGGAAATACGCCAGGCGCGCCTGGGCGGCCCGGCGCTGGACCTGCCCCATGCCCTCGTGCCCCAGCTGGGCGAGGCCGGCGGCCACCTGCGCCTGCAGCTGGCCACGCTGGACGCCTCGCAGTGCATGCAGCTGGCGATGGACCAGCTGTGGGTCTACATCCATGCGGGCGATGTCGTCGCCTCCCACCTGCAGGAACTCATCCACACGCAGACGCTGGCCATCGTTGTCCACCACCCGCAGGACCCGCGCCAGGTCTGGGACGTGCTGCAGCCCGATGCACTGCGCGCCGAAGGCCATGACAGCGAGCAGGCGCTGATCCCCTATTCGCACCGCGCCTTCCAGGGCCACCGTCTGCTGCACGAGTACTTTGCGTTTCCCGCACGGCAGCGGTTCTTCTCGATCAACGGCCTGTCGCGCAGCATGCGCCGCATTGCCCATGACGGCGTGGGCATCACCGTGCTGCTGCGCCGCGCCGCGCCCACGCTGGAGCCGCAGATCGACGCGGCCAAGCTGCTGATGCACTGCATTCCGGCCATCAACCTGTTCGAGTACACGGCGGACCGCCTGCATGTGGCCTCCAACGTGCACGAGTACCACGTCATTCCCGACCGCACGCGGCCGCTGGACTTCGAGGTCTACGGCGTGCAGGCCGTCACCGGCCACCACGAAGGCAAGACCCAGGACCGCGAATTCGCGCCGTTGTACGCATCCACGCACGGCCTGCACTCCACCGAGCAGGCCTACTTCACCACGCGGCGCGAGCCCCGGCTGTTTTCCGAGCGCAGCCTGCGCAGCGGCCCGCGCACGCAGTACCTGGGCTCGGAAGTCTTCATCTCCCTGGTAGACCAGCGCGAGGCCCCGTTCTCCGACGACCTCAAGCAGCTGTCCATGCACACCCTGTGCACCAACCGCGACCTGCCCCTGCTCATGCGCGTCAACCAGCCGGGCGGCGACTTTGCGCTGCAGGAATCGGCGCCCGTGGAATGGGCCCGCGCCATCGCCGGCCCCAGCGCGCCCATCCCCGCCGTGGCCGACGGAGGCCTGACCTGGCGATTGATCTCCCACCTGAGCCTGAACTACCTGGCCATGACCGATCTGTCCGACGAGGAAGGCGCGGCCACGCTGCAGGAGCTGCTGCGCCTGTACCTGGACCTGGGCAACCACCAGCTGGCCGGGCAGATCGCCGCCATCCAGGGCATGCGCATCGAACCCATCACGCGCCGCCTGCCCCAGCACCGCCAGCTGGTCTACGGCCGTGGCGTGGGCGTACACCTGAGCGTGGACGAGCCGGCCATGGCCGGCGTCAGCCCCTGGCCCCTGTCCAATGTGCTGGAGCGATTCTTCGCCCGCCATGTGGGCGTCAACAGCTTCACCGAGCTGCAGCTGCACTCGCGCCAGCGCGGCCCCGTCGCGCGCTGGACTCCGCGCCCCGGACAAAGGCCCGGCATATGAGCAATGCCGCCCACGCCCCGCTGCCCGAACCGGAACACCCCCAGTCTGCGGCTCCGGCTCCAGTGCCGGCGCCCGCGCGTGCGCCCGTGCAGGCCGCCGGGCCCGACGACGCCCGGGCGCGCCTGTTCTGGCAGCGCCTGAGCGCCAAGCCCTACCAGTTCGACCTGATGCACAGCCTGCGCTACCTGCAGGCACGCCATCCCGCGCTGCCGCGCCTGGGCCAAGCCACGCGCCCCAAGGACGAGCCGCTGCGCCTGGGCCAGGACCCGTCGCTGGCCTTCGCCCCCGCCACCATTGCAGAAATCCTGCCCTCGCGCGCCGGCGAGCCCGAGCGCATGACGGTCTGGAACTTCGGCCTCTACGGCCCCAACGGCCCGCTGCCCACGCATATCACCGAATACGTGCGCGAGCGCCTGCGCCAGCATGACGACGCCACGCTGGCACGCTTTTCCGACATCTTTCACCACCGCATGCTGCTGCTGCTGTTCCGCGCCTGGTCGGACGCACAGCCCACCGCATCGCTGGACCGCCCGGGCGAAGACCCCTTTGGCCGCTACATAGACAGTTTCATAGGCGCCGGCCTGCCCAGCCAGCGCGCGCGCGACGACGTGCCAGACCACGCCAAGCGCTTCATGGCCGGCCATCTGACCCGCTGGACGCGCAACCCCGAAGGACTGTGCCAGGCCCTGTCGCACTACTTCCAGATTCCCGTGAAGCTGGAAGAAAACTGCCTGCACCACCTGGAGCTGGAGCCCGAGCAGCAGACCCGGCTGCAGGGCCGCCCCTGCAACTCGCGCCTGGGCGTGGACGCCGTCGTGGGCTCGCGCGTGCCCGATGCGCAAAGCAAGTTCCGCCTGGTGCTCGGCCCGCTGGGTCTGGAGCAATACCAGCAGTTGCTGCCCCAGGCCGCACTGTTCCAGACCCTGGTGGACTGGGTGCGCAACTACCTGGGCATCGAATTCGCCTGGGACTACGTGCTGGTGCTGCGCCGCCAGGAAGTGCCTGCCGCCCGGCTGGGCAGCAGCACCCAGCTGGGCTGGACCACCTGGCTCACCCACGCCGAGCCCGCCCAGGACGCGCGCGACTTCCGCCTGGACCCCGAAGCCTGGCTGCGCCAGCGCCGCCAGCCCGTGCGGGGCCGGCGCCCCGGCCCCAGCCCTCGAACCACTGAATCACCGAACCACTGAATCACCACTTCCCTGCTCGCACACATGCCCACCGTACAGATCAAGTTCCCGCACAACGCCCCGGTCCCTTCCACGCTGACGCTGGTCGAAGGCAACCGCCTGCGCGTCAAGATCGAGGCTGTCGCAAAGACCTACAAGCTGGGCGCCAGGATCGATGCGCCCAGCATTCTTGCGGCCCAGCCCCCCGCCCACAACGCCCGCGCCGACAGCTGGCAATTCGACTTCGTGGCGCAGCAGCCCGGGCTCACCAAGCTCAGCATCGTGGCTGTGCAGGGAGCCGGGCTCAGCGTCATGCCCGCAGCCATCACCGTGCAGGTGGAGAAAAGCATTTCGCTGCCTGCGGAGAGCACGACGGAGGGGATGCTGGCAAGGCTGTTCCTGGCGGAGAACACCTCGCCCGCACTCGGTGGCTCAAGCTGGCGAATTGAAGACATTCGGACTTCCATGCAATGGATGCGGCGCGTGATCGAAAACCGCCTCAAGAGCCCGAATCCCGGGGATTTCATGGCACGTGGCGCCACCAGCGAAAAAGACATCGTCATGGCAAACGACCGTGGATCGGTCCAGTTCCACGGATTCAACCTGTATCCCACGCTGCCATCCGAAATGGCAGGAAACCTTCAAAAGTATCTCCAGAACGCCAACAACGGCCTTCACCCGCAGCGCAAGGCCTATCTGGATTTTGTGCAGGCCGCCATCGACATCGCCCAGGCGCCAGTGCCCCCGGACCCCACATCCACAGGGCTCTTCGGTTGGAAAACCACTGAAGCCCCCCAGCCAGGCCCCGAATTCCGCGAACACAAGACCCTGTCCGGCAACACGTTCTACACCCATACCCGCTTGCGCAAGAAGGACTGAAGCCCATGCCTGAACTTCAACAAGCCATCCAGCCCAGCCACCACGGCCATTGCGCAATGCCTGCCCTTGCGAAGCCGGCCAGCATCTCGGTCGGTCTCGCACGAGCCGCATGCCTGACCCTCCTCGCAGTCGCAAGTTGGCACGCTGGCGCTGCAGCACCGGCAGACACAGCCGATGCCGCACCAAAACACGCCGCGGCCGCCGACTTCTCGCGCCCGGCCTCGCACTACGTGGCATCGGTTGCGGCCCTTCGCAACTATCTGCAAGCCAAGGACGAAGCCAACAACACCCAGAAAGCCCAGAGCAGGCAGCACTTTTGCTTCGTGCAGCAGCACAACCGCACCGTAACCCCTGCGCGCTCATCGGTCTGGATGGTCTGGCTGGAAGGCGGCCAGATCGCCAATCTGGGGCAGCGCCGCTTCACCGCCAAACCATCGCCGGATGAAGCGCAATGGGACGGAGATGCCTTGGCCGAAGCCAAGGCCATCCACCTCGCGACCGACGTTCGTGAAACGGCGCAGGAAACGACCGGCAGCAGCATCCTCGTCGAGCGTGCCTGGGTGGACCTGCTGCTGGCGCAGTGCAAGGCCGAGGGCCGCACCATCAAAGTGGCTCCTGCCCGATAGCCGAATGCCGCATCTCCACCAATCCTGGTTGCCGCCCAGCCGGATGTGCCGGATGGCCTGTCTGGTGGCCGCGCTGGCCCTGCCCGCAACAGTCCTGGCTCAGGCCAATGCTGCGGCAGACAACGGCAGCCCTGCGCCAGCAACCTCCCAGGGTCTCCCTCCTGACGACTTCTCACGTCCCGTCAAGGCCAGCATCCCTTCGCCTGCCGTACTGCGCGCCTACCTTCGACTCAAGCTGCAGTACGCAGACACCTCCTTGGCGGGAAGGCGTCAGCACTTTTGCTTTGTCCAGCAGCACTCCGCGCCGCCCGAAGATCCAAGCCCCTTCGTCTGGATGATCTGGCAAGACGGCGGCGAGATTCTCAGCCTGGGCTCGCTGGTGGCCCCGGCACATGCCACGCCGCAGGAGGCCGAGGAGTACGGCGAAGGCATGGCGCGCAACAAATCCATCCGCCTGGCCACTGGCGTCCGTGAAACGGCGCAGGAAATCACCGGCAGCAGCTTCCTCGTCGAACGCGCCTGGGTCGACCGGCTGCTGGCGCAGTGCCAGGCCAAGGGCCGCAAGGTCGAAGTCCGCCCCCGCCGCTAGCCGGCATTCCCGGCCCCCATTCATTCACTCTTTTTTCGCACCCAAGACCCATGACAGAAATCAGCCGCCAATCCCTCTTCGGCAAGCTCAACCCGCTGCTGTTCAAGTCGCTGGAAGGCGCCACCGTGTTCTGCAAGCTGCGCGGCAATCCCTATGTGGAGCTGGTGCACTGGCTGCACCAGCTGCTGCAGGAAAACGATTGCGACCTGATCCGCATCCTGCGCCACTTCGACATCGCCTCCGACCGCCTGGCCGCCGATGTGCTGCGCCGCCTGGACCAGCTGCCGCGGGGCGCCACCTCGATCAGCGACTTCTCCGAGCACATAGAGACCGCCATCGAGCGCGGCTGGGTCTATGCCACGCTGATGTTCAACGACAGCCAGATTCGCAGCGCCTATCTGCTGTCGGGCATGGTGCGCACGCGCTCGCTGGCCAATGAGCTGCGCTCCATCTCGCGCGAATTCGACAAGATCTCCGAGCCCGCGCTCAGCGATGCCTTCGCCCGCCTGCTGCCCGACTCGCCCGAGGCACGCATGCGCGCGGCCGATGGCAGCGGGCTGGAAGGCACGCCGGGCGAAGCCAGCCAGGCCACGGGCGCCGCGCCCGGCCAGGGCGGCGCGCTGCAGCAATACACCGTGGACCTGACGGCCCGCGCCAAGGCCGGCGAGCTGGACCCGGTCACGGGCCGCGACGACGAAGTGCGCCAGATGGTGGACATCCTGCTGCGCCGCCGCCAGAACAACCCGATCCTCGTGGGTGAGGCCGGCGTGGGCAAGACCGCCGTGGTCGAAGGCCTGGCCCTGCGCATCGCCCAGGGCGACGTGCCGCCGCCGCTGCAGGGCGTGGAGCTGCGCGTGCTGGACGTGGGCCTGCTGCAGGCCGGCGCCAGCATGAAGGGCGAGTTCGAGAACCGCCTGCGCGGCCTGCTGGACGCCGTGCAGTCCAGCACCACGCCCATCGTGCTCTTCATCGACGAAGTCCACACCCTGGTGGGCGCGGGCGGCCAGGCCGGCACGGGCGATGCCGCCAACCTGCTCAAGCCCGCCCTGGCGCGCGGCACGCTGCGCACCATCGGCGCCACCACCTGGGCCGAGTACAAGAAATACATCGAAAAAGACCCGGCCCTGACCCGCCGCTTCCAGCTCGTTCAGGTGCACGAGCCCGACGAGCCCCGCGCCGTGGACATGCTGCGCGGCGTGGCCGCCAAGCTGGAAAACCACCACCAGGTGCGCATTGCGGCCGACGCGGTGGCCGCGGCCGTCAGCCTGTCGCACCGCTACATTCCCTCGCGCCAGCTGCCCGACAAGGCCGTCAGCCTGCTGGACACGGCCTGCTCGCGCGTGGCCATGGCCCTGCATGCCACGCCCGCCCAGCTGGAAGCCGTGCAGCGCCGCATCGAGGCCCTGGGCGTGGAGCAGGAAGTGCTGCTGCGCGAGGCCGCCCTCGGCCTGCCCACGGCCGAGCGCCTGCAGGCGCTGGAAACCGACCTGGCCAGCCTGCGCGACCGCCAGGCCACGCTGGCCGAACGCTTTGGCCAGGAAAGCGCGCTGGCGCGCCGCATCCTGGAAACCGAGGCTGCCCTCATGGGCCTGAAGCCACCCGTCTTCTCCACCGGCGCAGCCGCAGACCCGTCCGCTGCGGCACCGGAAACGGCCGCCGAAGCCACCGCAACCGAACCTGCCGAGCCCCCCAGCGTGGCCGCGCTGGAAGCGCTGCGCCGCCAGCTCGCCGAGCTGCAGGGCGATTCCCCGCTGCTGCAGCCCGTGGTCGATGCCGGCGTGGTCGCCGCCGTGGTGGCCGAGTGGACCGGCATTCCCGTGGGCCGCATGGTGCGCGACGAGGTGCAGTCCGTGCTCTCGCTGGCCGACACGCTGGAGAAGCGCGTCATCGGCCAGCGCCACGGCCTGGAGGCCATCACGCGCCGCATCCAGACCTCGCGCGCGCGGCTGGACGACCCGGGCAAGCCCATCGGCGTGTTCCTGCTGGCCGGTCCCTCGGGCGTGGGCAAGACCGAGACGGCGCTGTCCCTGGCCGAAGCCCTGTATGGCGGCGAGCAGAACCTCATCACCATCAACATGAGCGAGTTCCAGGAGGCGCACACCGTCTCCACCCTCAAGGGCGCGCCACCGGGCTACGTGGGCTACGGCGAAGGCGGCGTGCTCACCGAGGCCGTGCGCCGCCGCCCCTACAGCGTGGTCCTGCTCGACGAAATCGAAAAGGCCCACTCCGACGTGCACGAGATGTTCTTCCAGGTCTTCGACAAGGGCTGGATGGAGGACGGCGAGGGCCGCTACATCGACTTCAAGAACACCGTCATCATCCTGACCTCCAACGTGGGCTCGGACCTGATTGCCAACATGTGCCGCGACCCGGACCTGGCGCCCACGCCGGAAGGCCTGGCCCAGGCCGTGCGCCAGCCGCTGCTGCAGACCTTCCCCGCCGCGCTGCTGGGCCGCCTGACGGTGGTGCCCTACTACCCCATCTCCGACGCCATGCTGGAGCAGATCATCCGGCTGCAGATGCTGCGCATACAGCGGCGCATCGAAGAGCGCCACGGCGCGCAGTTCAGCTTCGACGAAGCCGCCGTGGACCTGGTGCGCCGCCGCTGCAGCGAGGTCGAGTCCGGTGCGCGCATGGTGGATGGCATCCTCACCCAGAACCTGCTGCCGCGCATGGCCACCCACTTCCTGCAGGCCACCGTGGAAGGCCAGGAACTGCAAAGCCTGCACGCCGGCGCCAGCGGCGACGACTTCACGCTGGACGTGCGCACCCGCGCTGCGGAGCCCGCATGAGCGGGCGCCATCTTCCACGCGCCACCACGGCAGTGATTGCCGCCGCGCTGCTGGCCGCCCCGGCCGCGCAGGCGCTGGACCTGGGCGCCATCGGCCAGGCTGCCGACACCGTGCAGCGGGCTTCGGGCGCCGCCACGGCCGGCCAGCAGGCGCTGGAGGCCGGCCGCAGCGCGGCCAGCACGGCCACCAACGCGGCCACCGGTGCCACCAGCGAGGCCCGTGCCTGGTGGGACCGCAACCAGGCCCAGCCCGAGGCGGCACAGTCGCCGCCCTCCGGCGCCGCCCCCGTGCAGGACGACCAGGGCGGCCCACGCCGCGTCATGGCCGTGCTGGGCGACGCCTGGACGGACAGCGCCCGGCGCGGCCAGGCCGTGGTCGCGCTCATGGACCAGGGGCCGTACCTCGTGCAGCGCCAGGCCGCCCATGTGGCGCCGGCCAAGTCGCAATGGCTGGCCCTGCCGCGCGGCGACAGCACCGGCGTGGCCATCGAACTGCCCGGCGACCCCGAAGGCACGACCTATGACCTGTCCACCGGCCGCGCGCGCCCCGGTGGCCGGGGCGTGCGCATCTTCGCCTTGTCCGTCCACGCCGACGTGCCCCAGCGCGCGGGCCGGCGCAGCCTGGACGCCATAGAGCAGCACGCCATGCTGCGCGCCAGCTCGGTGCGCACCGAATGGCCGCGCCAAAGCGGCGACATCCTGGAGCCCACGGGCGGCAAGCTGCTGGTCTGGGCCAGCGATGCCACGCAGCGCTTCCCTTCCGGCTTTGGCGCCGACGGGCGCCTGTTCACCGCCGACGACCCCATGGTCACCCTGCCGCGCGGCTACACCGTGGTCACGCTGGAGCCGCAGGGCCTGCGCTTCGACCGCGCCCGGGAAATCGCCCTGGCCTTCCACGCCGTCCAGCCCGCGCAGGACATCGACCTGTCCCGCCTGGGCGCAGGCGATGCGGCCCAGGCCCTCATCGGCCTCATTGCCGAGCGCCACCCGCTGGCCGCTGCCAGCGGCTTTGATGCCGGCAAGCTGCGTGCCGACTACGGCCAGCGCCTGCAGACCGCCGCCGAGCGCGGCGACAGCGCCGCACAGGCCCAGGCCCTGGCAGAAATGGGCCAGCGCCTGGGCGACGGCCAATACCGCGTTCTGCTGCCCGGCGGCCAGGCCTGGCCCGCCCGCACAGACCGGGGCCTGTCCCCGCAGCTGCTGGCACGCGGCAGCGTCAACCTGCCCATGCCGCGCACCTGGCTGCGCGAGGACGGCCGCATCGCCATCACCAGCGTGGCGCCAGGCTCAGCCGCCGCCAAGGCGGGCCTGCAGCCCGGCAGCGACATCCTCGCCATCGAAGGGGAAAGCCCGGCACGCTACCTGGACCGCATTGCCCCCGCCTCGCTGCGCGCCGGTGCCGACGCCCGCCGCGCCGACCTGCTGGCGCTGGACATGGGCACGCCCGCCACGCTGAGCCTGCGCACCGCAGCCGGCGCCCCCTCGGCCAGCCAGGAGCAGACCCTGCGCCTGGACGCCGCCGCAGCCGCAACCACGGCCCTGCCTGCGGCCGAGCCCGCCCTCGCCTCCTTCCTGCTGCGCAGCGCCCAGGGCGGCAACCTGGCCTACATTGCCCTCGACAGCTTTGCCGACGGCGCCACCGGCCAGCTCAACCGCTGGGAGGGCGCCTTGGCCGCCGCCACCCAGGCCAGGGTCACGGGCCTGGTCATCGACCTGCGCGCCCACCGGGGCGACGACGCCTACCAACTGGTGCCCCACATGCTGGCCTCGCTCTACACGCGCGACAAGCCGCTGCGCATGCAGGACGCCGCCCAGCGCCTGTTCGACCCCGCCGCCCGCGTCTGGCGCAGCCGTGGCGGCCTGGGCCTGCCGGCCCAGCTGCCCCTGGCCGCCTCGGGCACGCCCTTCACGGCCCCCGTCGCCGTGCTCACCGGCCCCGGCTGCGCCGGCCCCTGCGAACTGTTCGCTGCCTGGCTGCAGCACAGCCAGCGTGCCGACATCGTCGCCACCAGCGCCACGGCCGGCGCCACAGGCCCCGCCACGCGCGTGCACCTGCCAGCCGGCTTCATCGTGCAAGTCCCCCTGCTCGCAGAAACCGGCCCCGCTGGCGGCAACAACCCCGCCGCACAAGCCCAAGGCTTGACCCCGCGCCTGCGCGTGCCCGTGGACGCGGCCTTCACCGCCTCCATCCAGGCCGGCGGCGACCCGCTGCTGGACGCCGCCGTGCTCCACCTGGATCGCAGCCGCACCGCGCAGGCGTCGCGCTAGACCCACAAGCCCTTGCCGCCATGCCACCGCACCTGAACCCCGCCCGTTTCGTGACTTGTGCAGTCATGGCTGCCAGCGCGCTGGCAGCGGGCTGCTCGTCCAGCACCGACCAGATGCGGGTTGCCCTCGCTACGCCAGTTGCGGCCAAGGCACTCGATCCCGCAGATCCCACCGACCGCAGCCAGTACCGCTACCTGTATGCCGTGTACTGCAATGGCCGGGTGGATCGACTCGATCTGAAGAACCAGGCCAAGACAGGCAGTTTTCAACTGTCAGAGCGCAGCGGCAAGCCTGCGGCCATTGCGGCGCTGCCACGGCCAGGAGTTCGACCTGGCGGCTGCCTTGCCCGCCCTGTCGTCACGCAGGATGCGCAGGACAGCAGTGACGGGGTGGTAAACATCATTGCCAGCAGCCGGCTGGACCCCGATGCGGACGGCCGCAAGCCCTACCAGCTGCTGACCTTCGCCCTGCCGGGCTGGACGCTGCAGCAAGCGCGCAATCTGGGCAGCTTCGATGCATTGCCCCGCCTGGCCCGCGCCGCTGATGGAGCCCTGGCCGTGCAGCCCCAGGACAAGGACACGGCCGCCGCCATGGCCGCGCAGGCCCAGGCCTGGACGGCAGCGGATGCGATGGCCTGGACCAGCGCCCAGGCATGGTCGGCAGGCAATGTGCTGTTGATCTATGCCTTGCCCGGGCAGCGCGGCATGAGCGCCGCGCTGGCACTGGGCGCCGAGGCGCGCATCGTGCACCTGGCCGAGTTCCGCAGCGGTGGCAACGACATCCCGCCCGACCTGCACCTGGCGCCGGGCGGCCGGTTCGTGCTGGCCAGCCTGAAGCGTTCCGTCCCACTGGGCGAGGGCCTGCGCAAGGTCGAAGCCACCGGGGAGCTACGGCTGTATGGCGCGGATGGCCGGCAGACCCGGGTGTTGAACCAGGCGAGCCTGGCCGGCAGCGTGCTGGCCCGGAGCCGGCCAGGCTCGCTGGACCCGGACCAGCCCGGAACCGACAACGACTGGTTCAACGTAGCCCTGACGCCGGGCGGCTTGGCGGTTTTCACCGACCGGCGCGGCAACTACCAGTTCATTGCGCTGGGCCAGCCCTTCGACAGCCACCCTGTCATGGATGACGCCCAGGATGACGCCGATGGCGCCCGTCCAGGGCTGGTGTACGCAGCCCGCTAGCAGCAGAGGACCTTCCAGCCACCCCATGCAAGCCCTTCATCGACCGGCGCACGCAGGCCCCGCCATCCAGGCCTGAAGCCCCGACCCCTCTTCCACCCCAAGCACCGCGAGATCCGACACCATGACACGCAGAGTCACCATCAACACCCCCCTGGCAGACCAGCTGCAGCTGCGCCGGCTGCAGGGTCGCGAGGAAATCAGCCATCTGTTCGCCCTGGAGATCGACCTGCTCAGCGAAAGCGACGGCATCGATCCCAAGGCCCTGCTGGGCAAGGGCGCCACCGTGGTGGTGGAGACCCAGGACGGCGGCAAACGCTACATCGATGGCCTGGTCACGGCCTTCGGCATGCGCGGCCAGGACGAGCACCGCAACTTCCTGTACCGCGCGCGCCTGTCGCCCTGGCTGTGGCTGGCCACGCGCCGCAGCGACTTCCGCATCTTCCAGAACAAGACCGTGCCGGACATCATCAACGAGGTCCTGGGCATCTACGGCCACCCCATGCAGCAGCGCCTGACGCGCTCCTACCGCACCTGGGAGTACTGCGTGCAGTACAACGAGACGGACTTCCAGTTCGTCTCGCGCCTCATGGAGCACGAGGGCATCTGCTACTACCACCAGCACAGCGCGGGCCAGCATGTGCTGACATTGGGCGACGACATCGTCGCCTCGCACGACCCGCTGCAGGGCGGCGCCGTCATCCCCTTCCACCCGCCCGGCAAGGCCGCCGTGGCGCGCGAGGAATGCATACACGCCTGGGAACTGCACCAGCGCGTCAAGCCCGGCCGGCACTACAACGACGACTACGACTTCAAGAAGCCCCGGGCCGAGCTGTCCAACATGCGGCGCAACCCGCCCGGCCATGCGCACGACGCCTACGAGATCTACGAATGGCCGGGCGGCTACACCGAGACCGGCGACGGCGAGGACTACATCCGCGTGCGCCTGCAGCAAAGCCTCACGCGCCAGAGCACGGTGCAGGGCAGCTCCAACCACCGCGCCATGGCGCCGGGCTACACCTTCACGCTGGACAACTACCCGCGCGGCGACCAGAACCAGGCCTACCTGGTCACGGCCGTGGACTATGCCTTTGAGGAGAACCCGCGCGTCAGCGACGGCGGCAGCGGCGAGGGCTCGATCCAGAAATTCGTGCTCCAGGCCCAGCCCACCAGCCTGCCCTTCAAGCCCGAACGCATCACCGCCAAACCGCGCACCACGGGCCCCCAGACTGCCGTCGTCGTCGGCCCCGCAGGCGAAGAGATCTGGTGCGACCAGTACGGCCGCGTCAAGGTGCAGTTCCACTGGGACCGCATCGGCGGTATGAACGAGAACTCCAGCTGCTGGATGCGCGTGGCCACCAGCTGGGCCGGGCCGGGCTTTGGCGCGGTGCACATCCCGCGCATCGGCATGGAAGTCATCGTGGACTTCCTCAACGGCGACCCGGACTACCCCATCGTCATGGGCTGCGTCTACAACGCCTCCAACATGCCGCCCTGGGCGCTGCCGGCCAACGCCACGCAATCGGGCATCAAGACCAGATCCAGCAAGGGCGGCGCACCGGGCGCGGGCATGAAGAACGGCCAGGGCGACGCCAACGCCATCCGCTTCGAGGACAAGGCGGGCGCCGAACAGCTGTGGCTGCATGCGCAAAAGGACCAGCTCACCGAAGTCGAGAACGATGAGGACAAATGGGTGGGCAACGACCGGCGCAAGACCGTGGACCGTGACGAGACCAACGTCATCCACCGCGACCGCACCGAGACCGTGGACCGCGACGAGACCATCACCGTGCACAACAACCGCACGGAGCGGGTGGACCACAACGAGAAGATCAGCATAGGCGACAACCGCAACGAGGATGTCGGCATCGACGAGAACATCTCCATCGGCAAGAACCGCAGCAAGACCATAGGCCGCAACGAGAAGGACAAGATCGGCAACAACTGGTCGATCAAGGTGGGCAGCTTCAAGACAGAGACCATCGGACTGGCCTACATGCAGAACGTGGGCCTGGCCAAGATGGTGAACATCGGCGCCGCCTACAACGTCAATGTGGGCGCGGCCATGGTGGTGAATGTGGGGCTGAGCCAGAGCACGACGGTGCTCATGAACCGCAGTGTTTCAGTAGGTCAGAACCAGTCCACCAGCGTGGGCAAGAACCGCACCGACGACACGGCCGACAACCATACGGCGACGGTCGGCAAGAACTCCGCCACCACCGTTGGCGAGGTGCAGACGATCACGGTGGGCAAGGAAATGGCCATCACCGTGGGCGACGCCATCGAGATCAAGTGCGGCAAGGCCGTGTTGCGCATGACCAGCGACGGCACCGTGCAGGTCAACGGACAGACGATCTCCATCAGCGGCAGCTCCAAGGTGACCGTGTCGTCTCCGGACAGCCATATCAACCCCGCTTGAAGGAAATCCCATGGCAATCCCACAAGCACGCATTCCTGTCGAACCGTCCGATGACGGCAGCCTGCAGCACGCCGTGTCGAACGTACAGCTCCTGGCTGGACGAGTCATCGAAGCTCAGGAACAAGACCTGTATCTGGTGGCCCTTGCGCAAGACCCCGTGGTTTCGCTTCAGGCTCCCGCTGGCGTTCTGCTTCCGGAACTGGTTCCCGGAGACGAGGTCCTGCTCGCAGTCCTGCCCACCGGGCGGGCCACCATTACAGCCGTTCTCTCGCCTTCTCCTGCAGCGCCGTGGGGGCAGCGTGCCATCCGCCTGCAGTCGCAGGACTGCATCACGCTCAGTTGCGGGCAAGCCACGCTGAAGCTGACAGCCCAGGGCCTTGTCCGTCTGGTCGCACTGACGATTGAGCAGGACGCGCGGGACCTGCTGGATCTGGATGCGGCCGAAGTCCGCATCAACTGAAGGCTGGATCAGAGATGGACCTGAACGCTTTCGAGACCACGCAGGACATGCCCTGCAAGCGTGTGCCGCCATATGAGCACCAGATGCCCATGCTCGGGTTCAATGATCAGCGTATCGAATTCGGGACTTGCAGCGCCGCGCTCACCACGCATCACCCAACTGAGCTGCGGACGGATAGCAGGAATGATGGTCTCCCCCTCGCCCTCGGCGCTCAGGTGGACCCAGGCAACCCTCGTTCCCGCCCGTACCTGGTCCCGCCTGAATTGCATGCGCGGATGGGCGCAGTTCCATGCAGCCGGATCAAACGAGGCCGGCATGCGCGAGAGAAGGCCCGGCGACTGTTCCAGCTCCTGAGCCGCATAGCTGCCCCACAAGGCACGACGCGGCAACCAGCTGCGTCCTATGCAGCCAAAGCCGGCTGGCGAAATCCGGTCGGCTGGCGATCGGAGCGGGTCATCGGCCCATTCGAGCTGATGCATCGGCGCTCCGTCCTGGGGAAGGCCTGCACTGAAGCCCGCCCCCACCGGATTGGGGCCGTGAAATATTTCGGGATTTTCTGCATCCGCACCGCCAAAGGCGAGGTTGTAGGTCAGGGGGACCTTGAGCGCAGGCTCCAGCTCCTGCACCACCGGCACCAGCCCCATCTTGCGGCGCCAAACGCGCTTGCCAAAGACGCGGATGACGCGGTTTTCGCCGCCAATGGCCAGACCCGCGTCGAAACGTGCCACAGCCTTGCCGCCAGGTGCATGGGCATGGCCATTGAACAGAACATCCACGCGGGATTTCAGCGGGGCGATATCGGCCTCGTGGCGCACCACGTGCCCGCTCCCATCAAAGGACTCATCACCCCGAAACACCGGCACCGCCTTGCCCTGTGCCACTGCGCGGCCCGCGAAATCCAGCGTGGCCTTGATCACCACGGTGGAGCACAGGCCGCCGTCGGCGCTGTGTCCCGGCAGTATTTCCGCAGCAAACGGCGTCAGATTGTCCAGCATCGCTTGGGTTCCTCCTGGGCGGCATTGTCCCTGATGCAATGCCGCTGCGACGTAGCGACCAGCCTCTTTTCATCATGACCGTTATTGAACTCCCCATTCCCCGGGCCATCGACATCCCCGTCATGGACGGGCAGGCGCCCCGCTTGGCACGCACGCTGGTAACGCAGTACTGGCGCCGCTCCCAGTTGCTGCAGCGCCCCGCGTCGCGCCCCGACGCATTTGCCGTGTTCGACGACAGCATCGTGCAGGCGCTGAGTGGCCTGAAGCAGCACCTGATGCACGCACCCGAGCTGGACCATGCCTGCCAGCAGGCCATCGAAACAGCTGGCGCTGAAATCCTGGATGAGCCCTCCCGCATCTTCGCGCTGGCCTGCCTGCAAGCCCTGCACCTGCAACGCAAGCACGTTCACGATGGGCTGGAGCGAACGCTGGGAGCCCATCTCCATGCCCAGCCGAACGCGGTCTTCAACGCCATGCGGTTTTGCTTTGACAACACCGTCGCCGAATACTTCACCTGGCTGCTCTCCCAGGAACAGCACAGGCAGAGCGCGCCATTGGCACAGTTGCTCCAGCGCCTCGCCATTTCCCGGCCGGCTGTCAGCGACGAATTCGCACAAGCCATCTCTGCATGGACATCCGGTCTGCCGGGCGGCGTGGCGGCCCTGTGTGATTGGCGATGCACCGGGCGTGGCGATGAAGCCAAGGCCATCGCAGCCACGCAACAAGACAGCGATGCGCAGGCCGCCTTGCTGGCGCTGGCGCTTATGGGCAGCCGGCAGGAAACGCCTGTGGCACGCACTCTTTTGGCCCGGATGCCGCATTCCACCGTGGCCTTGGCCCTGCTGGCCGCCAGGGATGGACATGCGCTGGCAAGCGCCTTGCGGGAAGGCCGGCATCCCCAAATGTCCTGGGGCCAGCAGGTTTATGCAGCCTCGCTTGTAGGAGACATTCCTCTGCTTCGCCAGCTTGCTGCCCATACGGCCTGGGAGGATGAAGAGGCCTGCCGCACCTTGGCTGACGCCACGGCCCTGCTTACAGGAGAGCCTGCCGATATCGCCTTCGACATGGGCAATGAGGCATCCGGCCGTGCCGCCTGCGTGGATGCTGCCCTGGCCGCGCTTCCTGTTTCAGGCCCTGCACTGCGTCTGGGCCGCCCTCGCACACAGGTGGTTCTGCAAGAGTCTTCGGCCATGGTGGGAGCGCCCTTGCGACGACTGCTCTATCTGGAACACCTCTCACGCGTGGGCGCAGCGCTGTGGATCGAGGCCGACGATCTGGCCGTCGTTCAGGCCCTGGCCTGCAGCACAGCCTCCGTGATCGAACGTGCGGCATTCAACATCGGCAGGCCACAACCATGAACCCTCTCGTCATCGCAGCCACTGGTGCATGCACCCCCATCGGCACCCGGGCCTGGCAGACCGGCTGCGGCTTCACTGCACGCCAGTCGAGCTTTACCCGGCAGGCCATCACCGGCCAGGCCGAGCACCGTGCCACCGTATCCCGGGTGCAAGCCATTGATGCAGCCTGCAAAGGAACGGAACGCCTGATCCGGCTCGCAGCCCCTGCCCTGCACGAAGCGTTGCGCGGCCAGCCGGCGCCTGCCGCAGGCTGGCCGCTGCAGCGGCCCATCCCCCTCTTCGTGGCACTGCCCGACTCCTTGCCTGAACTGCCGGGCTGGATAGACGCCGGCCGATTCGCACTGGAGCTTCCCCGTGCACTGGACCTCGCCGCAGAGTTCCTGCCCATCAAGGTCTACCCGGGCGGCGCAGTGGCAGGCGCCGATGCGCTGTCGCAGGCCTATCGTTTCATGCACGACAACCCCTCGGTGCCCGAAGTGATCATCGGCGGAGTGGACAGCTTCGTGGACACGGAGATCGCGGACGTGCTCTACCAGCGTCGCTGGGCCAAGGTCAACGGCGTCTGCGAAGGCTTCATTGCCTCGGAAGGCGCAGCCTTTGTACGGCTGTCCCGCAATCCGGCCACTGCAGATTTCGTCACGGTCTATCCACCATTCTTTGCAGACGAGCCACGCTCACGCCTGGACAGCGACACCCTGCCCGATGGCCGCGCACTGATCGAGGCCAGCCACGGTGCGCTGAAGGCAGCGCACATGCCGGTCAACGCCCTGCACTCCTATTGGTCCGACATGGATGGCTCGGCATGGCGGGGCGCAGAGCTGGCCAGCCTCTCCGCGGCGCTGGCGTCACAGGGCGGCCTGCCGCAAGCCCAGGACCCGGCAGCACTGCTTGGTCAAATGGGCGCGGCCTGGGCGCCTCTCATGCTCAGCCTGTTCCATGAGATGCGCCAGTGGCTGACGCACCCCGTCATGCCGTCGCCCCTGGCAGGCCACGCAGGCCTGCTCACGGTCACCGGGCTGAACACCCGCGTGGCCGCCTGGAGCGCCACCTGGAATCGCCATGCCCGCACGGCAGGAAGATCTTCCGCAGCCGGGCGGCGCCAATCCTCCATTTCCCAAGAGTCCTGAGTCCATCCATGGCCACCTACGTCAACGACCGCCGCGCGATCCACGAAGGCCGCAATCCGGCCATGATTCCTGGCCCGATCAACCCCGTCTTTCCCAAGCCTCAGGGACCACCGGTTCCCATCCTCAATATGGCCCATGGCCCGGGCCTGAAAAACGGCACGGCCACGCTAAAGATTGATGGGCACCCCGTGGCCGTGGCCGGCAGCCGCTTCGAGTCCGTTCCCGCAACGCCAGACAAGCTGGGCGGCATCGCGGGCGTGCGTTCCGGCGTTGTCGGCGGCGCGGCCGAACCCACCAGCTACAGCAGCGATACCAAGTTCGAGAGCCGGGGCAGCGTGCGGTCCTTCGACACGACCAAAAGCAACGCCATGGTCATCAATCCTGGCTGGGCCATGCGCCTAGCCATGAAGGCGCTGCCCGGTCCCTATGACCAATTGGCGCAGAAGGTGATCGAAAAGCTGCCGGGCGCCTTCTCCAGCCAGCTGTCGGCCCTTGGAGAAAGCCTGACCGATCCCAGCGCGCTGATCGGACCCGCCCTCAAGCTCGTGGGCAAGCTCATTCCCGGCGTCAACCTCGTCGTCGGAGGGGCCGCCATGGCCCAGGCGGCCGAGCAAGTCGCCGAACTCGCCCAGGAAATCCAGGAGCTGCTGACACCGCCCCTGACCGACGAAAAAATCGACCAGGTCGCCGAAGTGATCGCCGATGGCGTGGCCGCCATCACCATTGGCTTTGTCCTGGGCAAGATCGCCCAGCGCGCCAAATCGCGCCGCAACCCCGTGGCACAGCGCACGGACAACAGCGTCAATCCCAACACGCAGGGCAACATCATCGATAACGCCTCCAAGGGAAGCATTGCCACGCCACCGACCTGCGAGCTGGGCACATGCCATCCCGTGATCTTTGCCACAGGCACCAAGATCCTGCGCGACACGGATTTCGAATTGCCCGGCCCCATGGCCCTGACCTGGCAGCGGTACTACCGCTCCAGCGACCGCCGTCCTGGCTGGCTTGGATGGGGATGGAGCACGCCCCTGTCCACCGAACTGGTGCTGGTCCACGATGCGGTGCACTACTACGACGCCCGCGGGCGCCGCATACAGCTGCCCGTGATTACCGCCGGTACCAGCCACTTCGACCCGCGCGAAAAAATCACCGTCACCCACCACCAGCAAGGCGGCTGGAGCGTTGAAAGCGCCGATGGCACCCGGCACCTGTTCGCCCCCCCGGCCACCGGCCAATGGCGTCTGCCACTGGTGCACCTGGTGGACCGCAATGGCAACACCATCAGCCTTCACTACCCGGCCTACACTGCCACAGGCATCGATGGCCGCGCGCCCCGCCCGCTGGGACTGACCGACAGCGCTGGCCGCAAGCTGCGCTTCACCTGGAGTGAAGACCAGGGACCCTCCGGCCCGCTCCTGCAGGAAATCCACCTGGAATCCCGTGTGATCGACGGTGTGGAACAGGTCGGCGGCCTGCTGGCACGCTATGCCTATGGGACGGATGGCAACGTCCCGGATGACGCCCACGCCAACCTCCAGTCCGCCACGGATGCCATGGGCGGCGCGGCGCACTATCGCTATCGCCAGCACCTGATGGTGGCCTACAGCAGCCGCACCGGCTTCACCTACCACCAGGAATGGAGCCGGCTTGACGCGGGCGGCCGCGTCGTGCGGACCTGGACCGACGAGCCCGGCACGCTGGACACCCGCTTCGACTACGACCTGGGCCGCCGCACCACCCATGTCACCGACGCCCTGGGCAGGCGCAGCAGTTACGAATACAACGCCCGGCATGAGGTCATCGCCATCGTCGAACCCGGGCCGGATGGCCAGCCCGTCCGATCCGAGACGCGCATGGACGCCGCCGGCAACCCGCAACAGGCGCGGGACGCCATGGGCCGCACCACCCGCTGGCAATTCGACGGCCAGGGCAACCTGCTGGCCGTCACGGACGCATCAGGTGCTACCACCCGCCTCAAATACAACCAGCTCAACCTGCCCGAAGAAGTCACCGACGCGCTGGGCCATGTCTGGCGGCAGGCCTACGACGCCCAGGGCAACCTGGTCGAGCGCCTGGACCCGCTCGGCCACGCCACGCGCTGGAAATACGACACGCGCGGCCTGCCCGTCGCCATAGAAGACGCGCTGGGCAAAACCCGCCATCTGCAGTGGGACGAAGCCGGACAGCTCGTGGCCTACACCGACTGCTCGGGCCAGGTCACGCGATATGCGTGGGACATACTGGGCAACCTCGTGGCCTCCACCGACGCCCTGGGTCAGACCACCCGCTACCTTCACGACGCGCTTGGACGCCTGCGCCGGATGTGGGGCGCTGATGGTTCCGAACATCACTATGCCTACGACCCCCAGAGCAACCTGCTTTCCTACACCGACCCGCAAGGCGCCATCACCTGCTACACCTACAACGGCCTGGACCAGCCCGTGGAGCGCCGCGATGCGCTGGGCGGCACGCTGCGCTACCGCTATGACGCCGTGGGCAGGCTCATCGCCCTGCAGAACGAAAACGGTGCCGTCACCAGCTTCACCTACGACGCCGCAGACAACCTGATCGAGGAAACCGGTTTTGACGGCCGCATACAGCGCTACCGCTACAACGCCGCCAGCGAACTGACCGAACTGCACGAGCGCGATGCCCACCTGCCCCCGGATACGCCCTACGATCCACGGCCCGACGCAGCCCTGCCCAAGCGCACCCTGTTTCGCAGGGATGTGCTGGGCCGCCTTGTCGCCAAGATCCACGTGGGCAGCGACGCGGCAGGTAATGGAGACGGAGGAACCACCACCTATGGCTACGACCTGCTGGGCCGCATGCTGCATGCCAGCAACCCCGATGCGCACGTGCGCTTCGCCTACGACGCTCTATCGCGGCTGGTGGAAGAGACCCAGGTGCACATGGCGCCCAGTGCAGACGAGCAAGCGCTGGCGACCTACAGCTATCGGCACGCCTACGACGCGCTGAGCAACCGCACGGACTGCTGGCTGCCCGGGGGCCGCCACGTCCAATGGCTCTACTACGGCTCGGGCCACCTGCACCAGATCATCGCCGACGGCCAAGTGCTCAGCGACATCGAACGCGACGCCCTGCACCAGGAAATCGAACGCACCCAAGGCACGCTGACCAGCCGCTATGGCTGGGACCCCATGGGCCGCCTCACCTCCCACAAGGTCAGCCAGCAAGGAGCACTCCAGGGTCAGCCCGGCAGGCCTTCACCCCAGGCCCTCTGGGACCGGGACACTCCCCTGCCCTCCGGCCAGCGCATCGCCCGCCTGTACCAGTACGACCCCACAGGCAACCTCGTCGCCACGCGCGACGGCCTGCGCGGCGACAGCCAGTACCGTTACGACGCCCTGGGCCGCATCCTCGCCGCCCAGAAAAATGCTGCCGGCGGATCGCCTACCTCGGGCCGGAACCTGGAAACCTTCGCGTTCGACCCCGCAGGCAACCTGCTCAACCCCAACCGTGGTGGAGACCTCAGCAGCGGCGGCACCAGCAACGAACGCGAACAGGTGCCCACCAACCGGCTCGCCGTCTACCAGGACCTGCGCTTCCAGTACGACCTGCACGGCAACATCGTGGAGCGCCGCATCGGCTGGCACACCGTGCAGCGCTTTCGCTACAGCGCCGAGCACCAGATGCTCGAATCCACGGTCACGCGCTACCACGACAGGCCCGAACCGAAGATCGCCGGATCGAATGCGCAGCCAGAGCCTGCCGCCACCGTCCAGACCACGCGATACCGCTACGACGCGCTGGGCCGGCGCATCGACAAGCACGATGCCTTCGGGCGCACCACCTTCCTCTACGACGGCGACCTGCTCGCCGGGGAAATCCGTGGCTCACGCCTGAGCGAATACCTCTACGAGCCCGACAGCTTCGTGCCCCTGGCCAAGCTGGAGTCGGAATGGAAGAGCGAAGAAAACCGCAACGCACAGGCAGAAGCGGACCAAGCCAGCTTCGCCACCTACTACTACCACTGCGACCAGATCGGCGCCCCCCAGGAGCTCACCGACGAAACCGGCCGCATCGTCTGGGCCGCCAGCTACAAGGTCTGGGGCCAGACCCAGCAGCTGCAGTACCTGCGCACCGGCACGGACGATGCGGCGGTGTTCCCCCACGACCAGCGCCCGCTGGCCCTGGCCGCCCAGGGTGAGGTACAAAGCCTTGCACTGGTGGAGCAACCGCTACGGTTCCAGGGACAGTACTTTGACGGCGAGACGGGGCTGCACTACAACCGGTTCAGATATTACGATCCTGTGGTTGGGAGGTTTGTGCATCAGGATCCGATTGGGTTGGAGGGGGGTGATAATTTATTCTTGTATGCACCGAATACTAGTAATTGGAGCGATGCATTAGGACTAGCTCCCAAGAAGAGGTGCGGATGCCGCAGAGATCCATGCGATATTACAAGACACCGCGATCAACCATCACCACGTAGGCCCAAAGACTCGCATCATGTAGTTCAAGACGAATGGGCCAAAAGTCAAGGATACGCCAAATATAATTCAGGTGATGCGCCTTCCATTCTCTTAAATAGAAGTCCAAATCATGCCACAATCACCACACGACAAAATGCCAGACGCGATGCTCGTGTTGCAGCAGGCAACGGGAAATGGTCAAGCACAATTCGAGAGGAATTTGAATATTCTTCAAAGGATCTTAAAGCTGCTGGAGTCTCGGAAAAATGCCGAAAGAGAGCACTAAAGAAGAGTTATCAGTATTTTGATGAAATTGGAGCATTTTGATTATGAATAATATTATTGAATCTATAAAAAATAGAGTATTAAATCAATATGACCGTGACCCACCCCTAGAAGAAAGAAATATTAATGATATATCCAAAATATTAAACCTACCTGCAAATTACGTTGAGTGGATGCGCTGGGCCAACGGAGGAGAAGGGCAATTTGGTAGTCTATATTTATCATTTTGGCCAATAGATGAGCTGGAGATTCTAAATAATGATTTTTTGGTTAAAAAATATCTTGGGGATAAGGCCCTGTGTTTTGCCACTAATGGCGGCGGAGTAGGCTATATATTCAAACATCTTCCCAGTGATTCTTCCGTCTGGGCTGTGCCTCTTGGTGATTTAGACTGGGCAAGTGCAAAAAAAATAGGTGATGATTTTCTCGATGCATTGCTCAATGCATTAAATCGAAGCGTCACCGAAGATTAGTCATTATGTAAAACTTTTTCATATTCACAGCGGTGCATCTATTCGTAGGCAGCTGTGCTTTTCCGGAGGGTTAGACTTGTTTAATAGATCCGCCATACACATGGAACTTCAATACTTCCATAGAGTGGCGCGACAACTGGACAACAATCCACTGTATTTTGCAGTGGGCGCCGCGCATTGATCGCGATATGCATTCAAGCGCACCGCCCCGCGACATAACGGCGACATTCTCACCAGGGAAATCCGTGGCTCACGCCTGAGCGAATACCTCTACGAGCCCGACAGCTTCGTGCCCCTGGCCAAGCTGGAGTCGGAATGGAAGAGCGAAGAAAACCGCAACGCACAGGCAGAAGCGGACCAAGCCAGCTTCGCCACCTACTACTACCACTGCGACCAGATCGGCGCCCCCCAGGAGCTCACCGACGAAGCCGGCCGCATCGTCTGGGCCGCCAGCTACTACAAGGTCTGGGGCCAGACCCAGCAGTTGCAGTATCTGCGCACCGGCACGGACGATGCGGCGGTGTTCACCCACGACCAGCGCCCGCTGGCCCTGGCCGCCCAGGGTGAGGTACAAAGCCTTGGGCTGGTGGACTTTGGGCAATGCCACAGGCCCGGCCCGCCTCAAGCTGCAACGCAGCCTCTCGCACGGCTATGACGAACTGGGCAACCGCATCCACACCCGCATGCCTGACGGCCGCACCCTGCACTGGCTGTTCTATGGCTCGGGCCACCTGCACCAGATCAACATCGAGCCCCTCCAGGTGCCAGGCCAGCCCCCGGCCGCACACCAGGTCATTGCCGACATGGAACGCGACGCCCTGCACCGCGAAGTGCGCCGCACCCAGGGTGCCCTGTCCAGCCGCTACGACTGGGACCCGGCCGGGCGCCTGCTGCGCCACCGCGCAGCGCTGCAAGGCAGCGGCCACGTGATCCGGCCCGGCAGCGGCAGCCCCAACGCAACGCTGGAGCGTGGCTACGCCTACGACGCAGCAGGCCAGCTCATCGTCCGTGCCGACTCCCTGCGCGGCCGCCAAGACTTCCGCTACGACCCCACGGGCCGCATCCTCGCCAGCCTGCCCGCACAAGGCAGCCCTCTGGCCCGCGAACTGTTTGCCTTCGACCCCGCCGGCAACCTGCTGGACTCCATCCCCGGCAAAGACGGCCAGCCCGTGGACACCACTCTTGACGTGGTGGGCGACAACCGCCTGCGCTTCTACCAAGACCTGCACTTTGAATACGACGTGCACGGCAACGTCACAAAGCGCACCCGGGGCAACCAGAAAGCCGGTACACAGGAAGTACTGGACCTGACCTGGAACGCAGACCACCAGCTCATCGAATCGAACACCACGCGCCACGGAGTCACCCAGGCCACCCGCTACGCCTACGACCCCCTGGGCCGGCGCGTCTCCAAGAGCGATGCCTTCGGCAGCACCCACTACCTGTGGGATGGCGACCTCATGGTGCACAGCCAACGCGGTGCAAGGCAGGCGCTGTACATCTACGAGCCGGGGATCTTTGTGCCGCTGGCCACCATCCAGGGAGCGGGCGAGGAGCACAGCACCTACTGGTACCAGTGCGACCAGATCGGCGCGCCGCTCGAGTTGACCGACGAACAAGGCCAGGTGGCCTGGGCTGCTGATTACAAGGTCTGGGGCGAGGCAGTCATGCGCAGCGTGTTGAGGACCGGCACCGATGATCGGCCGATCAGCGCGCGGGCTTGGGGTTCAAAGCCTGTTGCACCACCTCCACCACAGCCCGTTGAGCAACCCTTCCGGTTTCAGGGGCAGCAGTTTGATGAGGAGACGGGGCTGCACTACAACCGGTTTAGGTATTACGATCCGGTGGTTGGGCGGTTTGTTAGTCAGGATCCTATCGGGATAAATGGAGGAAATAACTTATATCAGTACGCAGTTGATCCGATTGTTTGGATAGATCCATTGGGTCTAATGGGTTATCGTACGGCAGAGATAGATAAATCTACAGACAGCGTGAAAACCGGTCGTTCTATAACAGATAAACAGGCTATCCAAAGAGCGCAGCGAGGACAAAATGTACATGCAGATAGCCGTAGTGAGGCAATCAGTCTTGCGAAAAGGTGTGCTTGTGGTACGCCTATGAAGCATCCTGCCCACCCTAACAAAGAAACAGGCAGTACAGAAGGTCGTCTACCACATGTTCATCCTAACAATCATGAAGGAACCGTAGGCGATTCACACATTTTTTATCCTAAATAATATTATGTCATCATTTTTATTGTATTTCGAAGAAAAAAATCAAATATCTAAAAATTACAAAGGATTTGCTGAAGTTGGATTATTTCAGATACCTGAAACAATATTTGCCGGCAGTATTCTTGCAACCATTAACGGCCGCAGTTTTAATGCAGCAATGATTTCAGACAAGACGCATCAAAGTTGCAACGGGTTTTTTCAGAAAAATAGTGAGCGCGCAGATAATATAAAAATATTATTCGATTTTATTGAAAAAAGATTGACCAATGATTGCATTATTCCAAACATCGCAAAATTCGTCTTTAATAATCAATCTACTATTAATTTAAATTTGACAGAGCTTTCAATAAATATTGAAAATGCAAGGAATAGTTTTAATCGTGATTTTTTTGATGAGGGATATTTTCTTAGAATTAGGTAAATGTGTAAATTCGTTAGACCTGCCCCAAAAATCAAATTAATCCTTACAAACCCGGACCAGCAGCGGCAGGCCAGCTTGTGGTCCATGGCGACTCCCTGCGCGGCCGCCAGGACTTCCGCTACGACCCCACGGGCCGCATCTTCGCCAGCCCGCCGTCAGAAGGCAGCCCGCTGGCCCGCGAACTCTTTGCCTTCGACCCCGCTGGCAACCTGCTGGACTCCCTGCCCGGCAAAGACGGCCAGCCCGTGGACACCACCCTGGGCGTCGTCGGCGACAACCGCCTGCGCTTCTACCAGGACCTGCACTTTGAATACGACGTCCACAGCAACGTCATCCGCCGCACCCGGGGCAACCAGAAAGCCGGTACCCAGGAAGTACTGGACCTGACCTGGAACGCAGACCACCAGCTCATCGAATCGAACACCACGCGCCATGGCGTCACCCAGGCCACGCGCTATGCATACGATCCCCTGGGCCGACGTGTCGCCAAAAGCGATGCCTTCGGCAGCACCCACTACCTTTGGGATCGCGACCTCATGGTGCACAGCCGGCGGGCGCAAGACAGGCGCTATACATCTATGAGCCAGGAAGCTTTGTGCCACTGGCCACCATTCAGGGAGCGGGCGAGGGACACAGCCCCTACTGGTACCAATGCGACCAGATTGGCGCGCCACTCGAGTTGACCGACGAACAAGGCCAAGGGGTCTTGGCCGCACCACGGCCTACTCTTGGTCTACTGGTCGTGGCATCTCACTGTGGGACTGAACATCTTAAGAATCAGAGCCGATTGCCTAACCTTCTTTGCCGCCACAAGATACCCTTTGCAAAAGGAAAATGTATTATTGAAGTCCATACAGTTGGATACATAGCCCAATTATGACAATCGATTACCCAAATATAAGCATTATTTTAAACAAATATTTATTTGGAGAAATATGTCTGAATGTTGAAACATTGGCAACGGTGCCAGAAAGCATAGAAGACCTGGCATCCACGGGATTTTCCAGAGGGGGAGATCCGAATGACCATGAATTATTCGAGAAATATTATTCCGTAGTCAATAGAAACCAGGGAATCAACTTCAAGATATACACGATCAAAGGGAAAATATGGGGCAGCGGCCTTGATTTCCATGGATTCAGGTTATCCACCATCCTTAAGATGATTAATAAGCCAGCCAACATGAGATTGTTCCTTGACAACAAAAATTCCGATGGCGCACTCATCATTAATGATCTATGCGTTTGTAGATTTTCATACCACAAGGAAAACCCTCTAGCCCTTACATTTGAAACCAATGCCGCAATAATCGATGATATGAAAAACAGAAAAATCTCCACCAAGGCTGTTGAAAATGACTTCGCTGAAATATCTGCAGTACTGGCGAGAAGGAGTAACAGGAAGCTTAGAAAAATAAAACAAATATTAGTAGCCACGGGCCATATATTGAAATAATTTCCACCAATGGTTCTACAATCTTTATTTAAGATCCAGACATGGCAGCTGCCCATTCATATGAATACAACCCAAAATTTTCATCCACTAAATCTGGAGACCGCAGAGAAATACATCCGCTTGCTGGCGACCGCATTCTTTCACCAAGATCTGAAAACCCTTGAAGCCCACTTCGGTATCAGCCCACTGCAAATGGATGAGGCTTTTGAAGCATTGGAAAATTATCTCGGCAAAGACGATTTCACCTCGCTTGCACCTCCTCCAATAGGTAGCCAGATTATTCTGGAAGAAGATGAAATTTGTGCCGACGATGAAAATTCCTCAATCAGGGTCTATCGATTGAATTACGGAGGCTGGGGCTACGAGATGGATGTTTTCAGGCAAGACAAGAGGTGCGATCTGACCATGCGTGGCGAACTGCCTGGAGATTTCGGCAAAAATCCGCACAGCATCAAATTTCATCTGTTTGAAGTCATGTGATTTTGTCCCGACCATGCGCACCATCCCTGAACTCGCCAGCCCCCAATCCTGGCAATCCACCCTGCCCTCCCGCCGCGAAGAGATTTGCCAAGCCATTCTGGAGGGGCTGCCGCGCGGCTTCGAGTTCGCCAAACCATTCGTCTCTACAGAGCCTGCTGAGGGCGCGGCATGGGAGGTTCCCTGCTTTTACGACGCGCAGCATGAGTCAACGCTGACCCTGGTCCTGGGCGGCGATTTCACCTACGGGGCAACGGCGCAGCGGCTGGCGACGTTGCGCGATTCGATTCCTGCGGAGGACTGGTCCTTGATTGCGCCGGTGGTCCATGCAGCGCAGGAGGGTCCCGTGCATGTGCCCGCATTTCTGATGGGCCGCTTTCCCACGTTCGAGTGGGTGATTGAAGAGCATGTGGAGCTGTGCGATGGGCTGGAGCGGCCTGATTTCTACAGCGAGGACGGGCCGTTTCCCGCCTATGTCACGCAAGAGGAAGCGCAGCGCTTTTTGGCCGCCACGGGCTATCGCATGCCTTGGGAGCATGAGTGGGAGTACGTTGCGAAGGCAGGCACGGAGCGGCTGTATGTGTGCGGGGACGCGGCTCCCCAGCGCGATCTGTCCGGGGATGTGTGCCTGACGCAGTTTGGCGATGGTCGGCTCAACCGCGCGGCCGCCAATTCCTCGGGAATGGCGGCGTTGGCGGTGGCCACATTCACCCGGCTGCAGGCCAGTCCGCACGAGTGGCGCATCCGTGGCGGTGCGGCGGCGTTCTATCCGTTTCAGCATCCCGTGCAGCAGGCCATGCTGCTGACGGAGCTTCAGCTGCCGCTGGCCAACATGCCCGGGCAGATGGCGGGTCTGCGTCTGTGCCTCGATGTGCCAGCCATATAAGGGCATAGGGTCATATGGGGTCATATGGGGTAAATCCGTGCACAGCCGTTGTTGTGGCGCTCCTGGCACAGCAATGTTCTAGTGGCGTCATTTTTCGGCTTTAGGATGGCGGGCCATGCGCAATTCCCACTCCCTTTGGACGGCAGCAGCCCTGGGCCTGGCAGCCTGTCTCGGCACCAGCCCGGCCCACTCGGCTCGCCCCATGATCACGGACGATGCCCGCATCGTCGATGCCAAGTCCTGCCAGCTGGAAAGTTGGGTCAAGTCTAGGAAGGACAGCACGGAATTCTGGGCGCAGCCGGCCTGCAATTTCACGGGCAATCTGGAGCTGACGCTGGGCGCGGCACGCACGCGCGAGGACGGCAGCAGCCGGACCACGGACGTGGTGATCCAGGGCAAGACCCTGTTCAAGGAACTGCAGCCCAATGGCTGGGGCTGGGGCCTGGCCGTGGGCAATGCCCGGCATCCGAATGACGAGGGCCAGGGCCGGGGAGATCTGTACGCCTATGTGCCCGTCACGTTCTCGCTGCGCGATGACCGGCTGTTCTTCCACACCAACGTGGGCTGGCTGCGCACGGCGCAGACGCATCGCAACCTCATGACCTGGGGACTGGCCACCGAGGCCCAATTGAGCCAGAGCACCTGGCTGATTGCCGAGACATTCGGCCAGAACCAGGGCAAGCCCTTCTACCAGATGGGCCTGCGCTACTGGTTGGTGCCTGGACATGTGCAGATCGATGCCACCTACGGCAATCGCGCAGGCAGCAGCACGCAGGAGCGGTGGTTTTCCATCGGCTTGCGGCTGCTGTCTTCGCCGTTCCTGCCCTGAGTTCTTTCCAGCTTGCGCCCTGCCCGGCCCTGCCCGCTGCTCACAGCGCGCCAAACCGCCTGAGCACCATGAAGGCCGCCATGGCCAGCACGCCCAGCATCAGAGAGAGTTGATTGGCGCAGGCCAGATTGCCATCCAGCACGTTGTTGTAGATGGCCAGTGACAGGGTTTCCGTCCGGCCGATGATGTTGCCGCCCAGCATGAGCGACAGGCCGACCTCGCCCAGCGCACGGCCCCCCGACAGGATCAGGCCGGCCGCAATGCCGCGCCGGGCCAGCGGCAGCTCGATGCGCCAGAACACCGACCAGGGGCGGTGCCCCAGCATGGCCGCCGTCTCCAGCAGGCGTGGCGAGGTGCCGGCAAAGGCGGCCTGCGTGGGCTTGACCATGAGCGGCAACCCGGCAATGAAAGCCGCAATGACCAGGCCCGTTTGCGAAAAAACGATGTCGGGCCGCAGCACATCGGGCAGCAGCTGGGTGAGCAGCCCCTGCCGGCCCAGCAGCACCAGCAGGCCGTAGCCGAGCACGATGGGCGGAAACACCAGCGGCAGGCTGACCAGCGCGTCGACCAGCTGGCGCCCCGCAAACCGGCGCCGCGCCAGCAGCCAGCCCAGGCCTGCGCCCACCAGCAATTGCAGCATCAGGCTCCAGGCAATGACATGCGCGGTCAGGGCCAGCGGCGCCTGGGCGCAAACGGAGTAGGTCATGGACTGTCAGTTGCCAGCAGGGATTGGGTGGCCCATCAAAGGCCGTGCCGCTCCAGCACCTGGCGGGCCTGCGGCGTGGCGATGAAGTCCAGCAGCGCCTGCAGTTGCGGCGATGAGGCGCGGCCCTTGAGCACGGCCAGGCTCAGTTCGATGGGCGGATGGCAGCTGGCCGCCACCGGCACGCTGGCGCCCACGCGGTCTTTGAGGGCCAGGGCCTCGGTCTTGTTGACAAAGCCTGCGTCCACCTCGCTGGTGGTCACATAGGCGCTGACCTGGGGCACCGTGGCCACTTCGACAAGGCGATCGCCCAGCGTCTGCACCAGGCCCAGGCGCTCCAGGCAGATGCGCGCCGCGTTGCCGTACACGGCCTTGCTGCGGTCGGCGATGGCAATGCGCTTGAATTCGGGCCTGGCCAGGTCCTGCACGCTTTCCAGGCGCTGGCCGCGCGAGGCCACCAGCACCAGCTGGCCCTGGCCCAGCGTGATGTAGCGCTCGGCCAGTTGCATGGGCTCGACAAAGGCGCGGTCGCCAATCAGCACGGCGATCTCCGGGTTCTGGCGGGCCTGCGTCTCGATCTGCTTCATGTTGCCAAAGCTGGCCTCGGCGCGAATGCCCGTGGCCTGACTGAAGGCCTGCAGCAGTTCCAGCACGGGCTTGCGGTAGCCGGCGCCAGCGGCCAGCAGCAGGCCTTCATCGGCATGGGCCAGGCTGGCCGAGCCAGCCAACAACAGCGCCAGGAGCGGCGCCAAGCCGCGGGACAGTATGCGTTTGAACATGGATTTCCTCCTCTAGAACGCGGCGTTGAAGCCCACGCCCCTCTCTTTACGAAATATTCAATCGTATACGACGAATCCCGCACCCACCCATGTGTTCCTACTGCAGCGCCCATAAAAAAACCTCCGTGCATGAGGCATGGAGGCCGGCAGGCATGGCTGCCTGCGTCTCGGGCCAAGGTGTCTGGCCGCAGCGCTTACTTGTTGGGCTTGGCCGCAGGGCCGGCAGCGATGGGCGCCACGCCTTCGGGCTTGACGTAGGTGACCGAGGTCACATAGTGCACGCCGTCGTATTTTTCTGCGCCGTTCGGGCCGGTGCGCTCGCCGCCGCTGCGCTCGTCGTGCGTGGCTTCGGCCACGTAAGTGCCCTTCCAGGGCATGTCGAACTGCACCAGGCCTTGCTCGTCGGCATGGGCTTCCTTGCTCCAGCCCGATTGCACGGTCAGAACCACCTTGGCCTTGGGCAGGGGCTGGCCCTTGTAGATGACCTTGAACTCGCCGGCCTTGCCCGAGGGCACGACATCCAGCGTGAGGCGCGGGGCCTGGGCGGCAAAGCCGGTGATCAGGCGCGCGGCCGGGTGGTACCAGTTGCGCAGTTCCTGCTCGCCCTTCTTGTTGGTGTACAGCGGGTAGCCGGCATCCTCGGCCACGATGCTGTCGCCCTGGCCGGCCTTGAAGGGCAGCGCAAAGCCAGTGCCGGTCTTGCGGCCATCGGCCGCCTTCTCGCCCTGGGCAGAGACCAGGGTGGCCACGGGCTTGCCGAATTTGTCGAGCAGGCCCGGCGATGTCTCGCGCAGGTTGTCGCCAAACTCGCCAAAGCGGATCACGGCGGTTTCGCCGGCCGGCTGTTCCAGCCAGATCTGGTGGGCCTGGCTGGCGCCGCTGGCGGCCAGGAGTGCGGAGACAAGAATCCAGTGTTTCTTCATTGCAGCTTCCTCAAAGGACAAAAAAACAGCCATCGGCGCCACAACGGGCCGACGGCATGAACGTGCTTGGGGAGTGGGGTGCGGCCGCATGGCGCCGCATTGATTATTGAATGCGAATGGTTTGCATTCTATGCGCATTGCGCACCGCCCCGGCGCAGTTCACCAGGTGGCTGCAATGGGGTCCGGCCCAGCGTTCAGGCGGCATCCTCGATGCGCACCGGCTCGCCCGTGAAGGCCAGCGCCTCAGCGGCCTGCTCCCAAGGGCTCCGGTCAGCCGCCCTGGCCGGGCGCAGCACAAAGCCCTCGCCCTCCGCATGCGTGGTGCTGTCGGCGGGCGGCAGCGGCAGGCCCATGCGCTCATGCGCCTGGGCCACCAGGGTGCGGGCGTAGATTTCCGCAGCCATGCTGCGCAGGCGTGGCTTGTAGACCTTGCCCACGTTGGTGGTTGGCAGCGCATCAATGATGCGCACATAGCGCGGGCGCGCAGGCGCTTCGTCCACGCCGGCTGCGGCAAAGGCCAGCAGTTCGGTCTCATCGGCCTGGGCGCCGGGCTGGAGCGCGACAAAGGCCACAGGCACCTCGCCCGCATAGGCATCGGGCGCGCCCACGGCGGCGCAGGCCTTGACGGCGGGATGGCGCTCCAGCGCCTGCTCTATCACCTGCGGATCGATGTTATGGCCGCTGCGGATGATCACGTCCTTGGAACGCCCGCGCAGCCGCAGCAGGCCATCGTCGCCGACCGAGCCCAGGTCGCCCGTGATCAGCCAGCCGTCATCGGTGAGGTAGCTGGACGGCTCGATGCCGCCCAGGTAGCCGGAAAACAGGTTGGGCGACTGGAACACCACCATGCCGGTTTCGCCGGCCGCCGCTTCCTGGTCCGATGGCCTGCCGTCCGGCCCCATGCGGCGCACGGCAAGGCGCGCAAACGGCAGGCGCAGGCCCACATGGCCGGCCGCCGCGTGCAGGCCGGGCGGCGTGATGGTGGAGATGCCCGTCATCTCGGTCATGCCCAGGCTCTCGTGCACATGGAAGCCGCTGTGCGCCTTGAAGCGCGCCGCCACCTCGGGCGACAGCGGCGCGGCGCCCGTGCGGAAGTAGCGGATGGAGGACACATCGGCCCCCTGCAGCGGCACCTCCACCAGCGCGGCCAGCACCGTGGGCACGGCCGACATCAGCGTGGGCTTCCACTGTGCCGCCATCCGCCAGAAGCCAGCAATCACGGCCTTGTTGCGAAACAGACCGGTGGTCGGAATGATGACGTGGGCTCCGGCCGAGAAGCAGGCCAGCGAGCCCGGCAGCACGCCCGCCACATGGAACAGCGGGTAGCCGTTGATGGTGCGGTCGGCCGTGTTCAGGCCCTGCATCTGCACGCTGGCCCAGGCGGTGTAGACCTGGGCGCCATGCGTCTGCACGGCGATCTTGGGCGCACCCGTGGTGCCCCCGGTATGGAAGTAGGCCGCCACGTCGCCGGCCTGGGGCTGGCGCCCGCTCACCAGCCGGTCGGAGGGCTGGGCGGCCAGGGCGGCATGCAGATCGCTGGCGGGCCAACGCTGTCCATCCCCCTGGGGAACGCGGCCTTCATGCGAGACCCAGAGCACATGCACCAGGTCCGCATCCAGCGACGCCACCTTGTCCCGGATGCCGGCATCGTCCTCGTCCGCCCAGGCGATCAGAAAGCGCGCGCCCGTGGTCCGCATCAGGGCAGAGATCTTCTCGGCACTCAGCAGCGGATTGATGGGCTGCACGATGCCCGCCGCCTCGCCGCCCCACAGCGCAAAGTGGTACTCCATGCAGCCTGGCAGCAGGATGGCCACCGTGTCGCTGGCACCCATGCCCAGCGCATGCAGGGCGTTGGCCGTCTGGTGGATCTTGCCCAGCAGTTCGGCATAGCTCAGGTGCCGGGCGTCATCCACGCTGCCGGCCTGGGGTAGAAAGCTCAGCGCCCTGCCCTGGCCGTGCTCACGCGCGGAGTTGCAAAAGAGGTCGTAGACCGTTTGCGCCGTGATCAGCCCGGCCATGGGCTGGCTTTCGATGGCCTCCACATCGGCCAGGGAACGCACAGCCCGCAGGGGCCGGAACATGGATTGCACAGGGATAGGACTCATGGCCATGGATTCACTCCGCACCCAGGCCGTTGGTGCGCACCACCTCGCCCCAGCGCGTGTAGTCGCTGCGGATCAGGCCCTCGGTGTCCTGGGGGTTGAGGTAGGCGGCCGTCACGCCGATTTTCTCGAAACGGTCGCGCACCTCGTCGGTGGCCAGCAGCTGGCGCGAGGTGGCGCTGAGCTTGTCGATGATGGCGCGCGGTGTGTCCTTGGGTGCCACCAGGCCGCCCCAGGACGATGCCTCATAGCCGCCAAAGCCCTGCTCGGCCATGGTCTGCACGCCGTCCAGCGCCTTCACGCGCTGCGGCGTGCCCACCGCCAGCGCCCTCAGCCGCCCGCTGCGGATATGGGGCAGCGCAGACACCATGTCCGCATAGATCACCGGCACCACGCCGCCCAGCGTGTCGTTCATGGCAGGCGCACTGCCCTTGTAGGCCACGTGCTGCATGGTGTGCAGCTTGGCGGATTTCATCAGTTCCATGCTCAGGTGGCCCGAGCTGCCCGCGCCGGAGCTGGTGTAGTCCAGCGTGGCGGGCTGCGCCTTGGCGTACTGGAACAGCGATTTGAGGTCCGTCACCTTGGGCAGCGACTGCGCATTGACCGCAATCACATTGGGCAAGTCATAGATCTTGGTGACCGAGGCGAAATCCGTGGCCGGGTGAAACTTGACGTTCTTGAAGAAATGCGGCGCCATGATGGTGGGCGTGACCATCATCATCAGCGTATAGCCGTCAGGCGCTGCCGTGCGGAACTGGCCTGCCGCCACCGCGCCCGATGCGCCGGGCTTGTTCTCTATCACCACGGGCTGGCCCAGCTGGCGCGCCAGCGCCTCGGCGTAGACGCGCGCTGCGCCATCGGTGGGCCCACCCGGCGGGAAGGGAACGACCAGGCGAATCGGCCTGTCGGGCCAGGCGCCGGTATCGGTATTGGCCTGCGCCGCCCCGCACAGCGATGCGAACGCAGCCACGCCGATGGCGCCCAGCGCCATGCCCTTGGCCAACGCCTGTCTTTTTGTGATGCCTGCCATCTTGTCTCCTTGAATGTTTATGTGTTCTGGCTGGCCCATTCTGCCCAGCGCACCCTCTTTGACAATGGCGGCGGCGGTTGACATCATGTCAAACAATATTGACACCCCCTCGGACTGCAGCGCATGGATCTCCTGGCATTCAACATCCTTGTCCAGATCATCGAGCACGGAAACCTGAGCCAGGCGGCAAAGTTCTTGAACATGTCGCGGGCCAACGTGAGCTACCACCTGGCGCGGCTGGAGAAGTCCCTGGGCGCATCGCTGCTGCGCAGAACGCCCCAGGGCGTGGAGGCCACCGAGGTCGGCCAGCGCATCTACCGCCATGCCCGCAACATCCTCAACGAGACCGAGCTGGTGCGCGAGCTGGCCCAAAGCAGCACGGACGACATCTCGGGAAAGATCGGGCTGAGCGTGCCCACCGGCTACGGCCACCTGGTCATGGCGCCGTGGCTGATCGAGTTCAAGCGCGCCCATCCGCAGGTGGTGCTGGACATCCGCCTGGAAAACTTCATAGACAACCTGCTCAAGGACAGCGTGGACATCGCCATCCGCGTCATGTCCGACCCGCCACCCATGCTGGTGGCGCGCGACATGGGGCCGGTGCGCTACAGCCTGTGCGCCTCCAGCGACTGGCTGCGCAGCCACCGCCTGCCGGAGACCCCGTCCGAGCTGTCGCGCACGCCGCTCATCACATCGGGCGGAGAAAGCGGCAAGGTGCGCCTGCAGATTGCGCGGAACGGTCAGCCGCTGGAGGAGCTGGACATCACGCCCACGCTGATGTCGCGCAGCTACCCTTTCCTGTGCGACTGCATCACCTCCGGCCTGGGCGTGGGGCTGGTGCCCGACTACATGGTGCGCCGCCAGGTGGAAGATGGCCGCGTCGTGCTGGCCATGCAGGACTACGAATTCAGCATCAACCAGGGCCGCATGTTCATGCTGTACATGCCCAACCGCTTCCAGTCCGGCGCCGCCCGGGCCTTGATCGACTTTCTGAGCGACAGGATGGGCCTTGCGCGCATCATCCGGCCGGGTGACTTGCCCGACACGGCACAGGCCTTGCGACCGCCGGAATGACGCGGGAACAAAGTTTGTAGACGACTGGTCGGTTTTTGCGTTAGACTTCGATCCCATGAAGAAACCCGCACAGGAAACACGCCAGCACATCCTTGATGTGGCCAAGGCGTTGATGACCCAGAAAGGCTATACGGCCGTCGGCCTGGCCGAGGTCGTCGCGGCTGCGGGCGTGCCCAAGGGCTCCTTCTACTACTACTTCAAATCCAAGGAAGAGTTCGGCCAGGCCCTGCTGCAGGAGTACTTCGACGAGTACCTGGCCAAGATCGATGCGCTCATGGAGACGCCCGATCCGGCCATCTCCCGGCTGATGACCTACTTCCGCCATTGGACGCAGAACCAGTGCTCGGCCCATGCAGGAGGCCAGTGCCTCGTGGTCAAGCTGGGCCCCGAGGTCTGCGACCTGTCCGACGACATGCGCTCGGTGCTGCGCACCGGCACCGACGCCATCATCACCCGGCTGACCGACTGCGTGCGCGCCGGCCAGGCCGATGGCTCCATCACATCCGACCTGGACGCGCCTGCGCTGGCCGAATCGCTGTACCAGCTGTGGCTGGGCGCCTCCCTGCTGTCCAAGCTGGGCAGGCATGAGGAGCCATTTGCCGCAGCCCTTGTGTCCACGAAGCGGCTGCTGGGCTGAGCAGGCCTGGCCGCCTCTTTTTATTTGCCTTGTTTGTAGACGACTGGTCAACTTCAAACCCTTCACCTCTTACCCATCCCTCTTCCTCTTTGTTCAACCACCACCACTGCACACCATGACCGACCACAGCCTTCACACCGATCTGTTCTCCCCCACCCAACTGGGCGGCCTGTCGCTCGCCAACCGCTTCGTCATGGCCCCGCTGACCCGCAGCCGCGCCGGTGACGACGGCGTGCCCACCGAACTGCACGCCGCCTACTACGCCCAGCGCGCCAGCGCGGGCCTGTTGATCAGCGAAGCCGTCAACATCTCCGCCCAGGGCCGGGGCTACAACCTCACGCCCGGCATCTGGACCGAGGAACAGGTCGCCGGCTGGAAGAAGGTCACCGACGCCGTGCACGCGGCCGGCGGCAAGATCGTGGCCCAGCTGTGGCACGTGGGCCGCTACTCGCACGTGGACCTGCAGCCCGGTGGCGTGGCCCCTGTCGCCCCCTCTGCCATCAAGGCCGAAGGCGTCACCTTCACGCCCAACGGCGTGGCCGAGGTATCCATGCCCCGCGCCCTGGAAACCAGCGAAATCCCCGGCATCGTCGAGCAATACCGCCATGCGGCCGAATGCGCCAAGCGTGCAGGTTTTGACGGCGTGGAAGTGCACTCGGCCAACGGCTACCTGCTCGACCAGTTCCTGCGCGACTCCACCAACCACCGCAGCGACGCCTATGGCGGCAGCATCGAAAACCGCGCCCGCCTGACGCTGGAAGTCACCGACACCGTGGCCAAGGTCTGGGGCGCCGACCGCGTGGGCATCCGCCTGTCGCCCGTCACACCCAACGCCGGCAACACGCCGCTGGACAGCGACGTGATGGCCCTCTACGGCTACCTCATCCCCCAGCTCAACCGCTTCGGCCTGGCCTACCTGCACGTCGTGGAAGGCGCCACCGGCGGCTCGCGCGAACTGCCGCCGGGCGTGGACCTGGACGCGCTGCGCAAGCTCTTTGACGGCGCCTACATGGGCAACAACGGCTATGACCTGGAACTGGCCATGGACCGCCGCGCCAAGGGCCTGATCGACACCGTGGCCATCGGCCGCCCCTTCATCGCCAACCCCGACCTGGTGGCCCGCCTGCGCCACGGCAAGGAGCTGGCCGTGGCCCCGCACGAGGCCTACTACGGCGGCGGCGCCCAGGGCTACACGGACTGGCCAGTGGCCGCCTGAGCCGGCCATCCGCCCCACGATCTGCGGCACACTGGCTGACCTGCGTCCCCATCGAATGACCAAGCGAAAGACCAAGCCATGCAACTGCTGATCGTGGGCGCCACGGGGCTGGTGGGCAGCCAGGTGCTGCAACAGGCCCTGGCCGACAGCCGCATCACCCGCATCGTGGCCCCGGTACGCCGGGCGCTGCCGGAGCACCCCAGGCTGCTCGCCCCCATCGTCGATTTCGAACGCCTGCCCGAAGATGCCGACTGGTGGCGCGCCGACGCCCTGGTGTGCACCCTGGGCACCACCATCAAGACAGCCGGCAGCCAGCCGGCTTTTCAGCGTGTGGACCATGACTATCCGCTGCTGGCCGCCCGCCTGGCCCATCGCCACGGCACGCCCACCTATGTGCTGAACTCGGCCATGGGCGCCGACGCCGGCTCGCGCATCTTCTACAACCGCGTCAAGGGTGAGCTCGAGCGCGACCTGCAGGCGCAAGGCTTTGCGTCCCTCACCTTCGTGCGCCCCGGCCTGATCAGCGGCCCGCGCACCGAGCACCGCGCGGGTGAGCGCGCCATGGTCGGCGTTCTTGGCGCCCTGGGCCCGCTGCTTCCCCGGCGCTGGCGGCTCAACCCCGCGCACCGCATTGCCCAGGCCTTGATAGAGGCTGCTGTCAACGCCAGGCCCGGCGTCCATATCGTGGGTTCCGAGGCGCTGGCCGAGTGAACACCATGCACAGTCAAGAACCTCTCAGAAAGCTCGCATGAACCCGCATATCGCCCCGGTCGATCTCGCCAAGTCCTACCGGCTGATCAACCACGGCCCCACCGTCCTGGTCTCGGCCCGCCATGGCGGCGTGGACAACGTCATGGCCGCAGCCTGGTGCTGCGCGCTGGACTTTGCGCCCCCGAAGCTCACCGTGGTGCTGGACAAGGCCACGGCCACGCGCGCCCTGGTCGAGCACAGCGGCATGTTCGTGATCCAGGTGCCCACGGCCGCCCAGTTGCGACTCACGCACCAGGTCGGCACGCTCAGCCTTTCCACCGATGCCGGCAAGCTCGCCACCAGCGGCGTTCAGCTGTTCGGCATGGACGGGTTCGACCTGCCCTTCGTGGACGGCTGCGCCGGCTGGCTGGCCTGCCGACTCATCCCCGAGCCCCACAACCAGCAGGCCTACGACCTGTTCATCGGCGAGATCGTGGGCGCCTGGTCCGATACCCGCGTGTTCAGCGACGGCCACTGGCACTTCGAGGACGCCGACCCCGCGCTGCGCAGCCTGCACTATGTGGCGGGTGGGCAGTTCTATGCGATTGGGCAGGCGTTGAACGTGCAGGACGGATCGCCCTGAAACTCGCCAATGGCGCCATGGCTGTATTGCACAATCCAACCATGCTCTCGGCCACTGCCTCTTCCCTTGCCCCCGTACGCACCGCACCCACGCGCGAAACCTATTCCGAGTTGCAGCAGGCATACGAGCACTTCAACCAGCGCCTGTTCGACGATGCCCTGCCCCATTGCCTGATCACGCTGCAGCGCGAGAAACGCACCTGCGGCTATTTCTCTGCGGCGCGCTTTGCGTCGCTGGATGGCAGCACCACGGACGAGATTGCGCTCAACCCCGCCTACTTCGCGGCCGTGCCCATCATCGAGACGCTGCAGACCCTGGTGCATGAGATGACGCACCTGTGGCAGCACCACTTCGGCAAGCCGGGCCGCGCGCGGTATCACAACGAGGAATGGGCGGACAAGCTGGAATCGCTGGGCCTCATGCCCTCGTCCACGGGCCGGCCGGGCGGCCGGCGCACGGGCGACATGATGGCCGACTACGCCATGGCGGGCGGCCCCTTCCTCGCGGCCTGCGAGCAGTTGCTGACCACGCGCTTCCAACTGAGCTGGTACGACCGCTTCCCGGCCATCGAGCATGTGGTCACGGGCCAGTGGAGCATGGCCACGCAGATCCAGGGCATGCAGGGCACGCAGCCGCCCATGTCCTCCGTGCCCGCCCTGGCCGAAGCCGTGCGGCCCGTGGGCACCTCGGTGGCTGTGCCGGGCTCCACCACCGGCGAGACCACGGTGCAGCCCGTCAACAAGTCCCTGCGCGTCAAGTACCGCTGCGGCGGTTGCGCGGCGCCCGTCAATGTCTGGGGCAAGCCGGGGCTGAACCTGATCTGCGGCGATTGCGGCAAAGGCTTCACAGCCCAGGATTGATCAGCGGGCAGGAGTCTTGCGCGGCAGCTCCAGCACCGCCTCCAGCCCGCCCCCCTCCCGGTTGCCCAGCACAATGCGCCCGCCGTGCGCCTTGGCCACGGCATCGGCAATGGACAGGCCCAGGCCAAACCCGCCAGAGCCCGCGTTGCGCGAGGCCTCCATGCGGTAGAACGGCTCCAGCACCTGGGCCAGTTGCTCCTGGGCAATGCCCGGCCCCTGGTCCAGCACGTCGATGCGCAGCAAATCGTCGCTGTCGCTGATGCGCAGTTCGGCGTCGCGGCCATAGCGCAGCGCGTTCTCCAGCAGGTTCTGCAGGCAGCGGCGCAGGCTGTGGGGATAGCAATCGAGCGGGCGCAGGGCGCGGCCCGTGATGGGGATGTGCACTCCATGCGCCTCGCCCAGGTCCTGGGCCACGCCCTGCACCAGGGCGTTGATGTCCAGCGCCTGGTGCTCGCCGCGCGCGTCGGCGCCGGTGAGCATGTCCAGCGTGGCGGTGACCATGGCTTCCATCTCCTGCAGATCGCGGCGGAATTTGTCGCGCAGGGCTTCGGGCTCCAGCATTTCCGAGCGCAGGCGCAGCCGCGTGATGGGCGTGCGCAGGTCGTGCGAGACGGCTGCAAAGAAACGCGTGCGCTCGGCCACGCCATCGGCGATGCGCTGCTGCATGGCATTGAAGGCCTGGGCCGCCTGGCGCACCTCGCGCGGGCCGTCCAGCGGCAGGGGCGGGCTTTTGAGGTCCTTGCCCAGCGCGTCGGCGGCGCTGGCCATGCGTGCCAGCGGGCGCATGGCCAGGCGCACGGCCAGCAGAGCCACCACCACCACCACGACGATGCGCAGCAGATAGATGCGCAGCACGTAGTCGGCCAGCGCCCAGTAGGGCCTGACGGGGTAGCCGGCCTCGCCCTCCACGGCCTGTACCTGCAGCCACTGGCCGTTGCCCAGGCCCAGCAGCATGCGTACATGGGCTTCGGGCTCATGGGCGGTGAGCAGGGTTTCCGCGCCGCCGTGCAGCTCCAGCGCCAGCAGGTGGAACGGCACGGCCGCGCCCACGCGCCGCGCCAGCACATCGGCCAGCAGATCGCCGGCCATGGCGTCGGCCGCATCGGCGGGATCGGACGCCAGGTCCTCCATCAGGCGCCGCGCACGGGCCGCATCGATCAGGGTCAGCTGGTAGCCCTGCGTGCTCAGCGTGCCCACGGCGGCGGCCCGCGCCTCGGGCGGCAGGGAGGACAGCAGCAGCAGCGAATCGGCGGCGCGCGCGCCCAGCAGGCGCAGCGGCACCTCCAGCAGCTGGCTGCGCCGACTTTCCCACCAGATGGTGCCCGTCAGCGCCTGGGCCGCCAGCATGCCGGCCACAAGGATCAGGGCCACGCGCCCGGACAGCGTCTGCGGCCACAGGCGCCGCAGCAGCGCGCCGGCCTGCATCCAAGCCATCACGATGCCTGCGGCACCACGTCGCAGGTCAGCACGTAGCCGGCGTTGCGCACGGTGCGGATCAGGCTGGCCTGGCGCGCAGGGTCTTCCAGGTGCTGGCGCAGTCGGCTCACGCAGACGTCGATGGCGCGGTCCTGGGCCTGGCGCTCGCGGCCGAACACATGGTCGGCCAGGTAGTCGCGGCTCAGCGTGCGGTGCGGGTTGCTGGCCAGGGCGCAGAGCACGCGGTAGTCGGACTGGGCCAGCGGCACCAGCACGGCCTGGGGCGAGCGCAGCTCGCGCGCGCGCATGTCCAGCGTCCAGCCGGCAAAGCGCAGCACGGGCAGATGCTCCGGCTCGCTGGCCGGCGCCGGTGCCTGGGCCACGCGGCGCAGCACCACCTTGATGCGCGCCAGCAGCTCGCGCGGATCGAAGGGCTTGGGCAGGTAGTCGTCGGCCCCCATCTCCAGGCCCAGGATGCGGTCCAGCAAGGCGCCGCGCGCCGTGAGCATGACCACGGGGATGTGGGTGCGTTCGCGCAGGCTGCGGCACAGGGCCAGGCCGTCGGTGCCGGGCAGCATCAGGTCCAGCACGATGAGGTCGGCCGCATGCCGGCCCAGCCAGTCCCACATGGCCTGGCCGTCACCCACGGCGGCCGGGCGCATGCCCGAGGCGCGCAGGTAGTCGCACAGCAGCTCGCGGATGTCGGGATCGTCGTCCACCACCAGGATGCGCGGACCCTGGGCGGCCGGGGATGCGGCGGCCGGTGCGCTCATGGATTGCATTGGCGCACGGCGTTTTGTAATGGAATGTTGTGGCGGCGGCCTGTGCAATGGAGCATTGCATTTGCCCGGCGGCCGCTGGCCTGTCTGCGCTGTCGCGTCACTAGAGTCCTGCTCGTCAATAAGAACGATTTTCATTCTAGTGATTCGTCGCCATGTCTTCTCAGCACTCCAGCAGTTTCCCTCCGGCCCTGTCCACCAGCCTTGCGCTGACGCTGGGCGCCTTCTCCACCCTGGCCGTGGCCCAGACTGCGGCCGCTCCGGCATCGCCCCTGGGCACGGTCGAAGTCCGCTCCACGCGTGAGGCGCCGGCCTACCAGCCCGCCGCCGTGCAGTCGCCCAAGCTCACCCAGCCGCTGCGCGACACGCCGCAAAGCATCAGCGTGGTGCCGGCCGAGCTGATCCGCGAGCAAAACGCCCAGAGCCTGCAGGAGGTGCTGCAGAACGTGCCCGGCATCACCTTCACCTCGGGCGAGGGCAACCTGGGCTGGGGAGATTTCTTCACCATCCGGGGCTTCTCGGCCGAGCAGGCCATCACCATCGACGGCGTGCGCGACGGCGGCATGGCCAGCCGCACCGACACCTTCAACCTGGAGCAGGCCGAGGTCTACAAGGGCACGGGCTCGGTGGAGTCGGGCGTGTCCGCCGTGGGCGGCAGCGTCAACCTGGTCAGCAAGGAAGCCAGGCGCGACACGTTCTACAACAGCTCGGTGGGCGTGGGCAGCGATGGCTACCGCCGCGCCACGGCCGACCTGAACCGCAGCGTGGGCGAGACCGGCGCCGTGCGCCTGAACGTCATGAAGCACCAGAACGACGTGGCCGGCCGCAACGGGGCGGACTACGACCGCTACGGCGTGGCAGCCTCGTTCGCCCACGGCCTGGGCACTTCCACGCGCACCGTGGTCAACGTCTTCCACCAGGTGGACGACAACACGCCCGATGGCGGCCTGCCCATTCAGCGCGGCACGGGCGGCCAGGTGATGCCGGGCGTGCCGCGCAATGCCTGGTACGGCGCCTCCAACCTCTACACCCAGCAGTCGCGCACGGATATGGTGACGGCCCGCGTGGAGCATGACCTCTCGCCCACGACCACGGTGCGCAACCAGTTCCGCTACGAGCGCTCGGACAACTGGAGCGTGCTGGCGCCCGCGCGCTTCAACAACGGCAGCAGCAAGAACTCGCTGGGCTATGTGGGCCTGGGCGGGCTGGTGACGGCGCCGGGCGGCATCCTGTCCTATGGCGATTACGGCCTGGTGGACACCACGGGCGCCAATGCCTCGCTGCGCCTGGCCTCGGTGCCAGTGTCCAAGCGCTACACCATCGCCAACAACCAGACCGATGTGCGCACCAGTTTCGAGACGGCAGGTTTCAAGCACAACCTCACGGCAGGGCTGGAGCTGTACCGCGAGACCTATGGCGACCGCGAGCGCAGCATGGACCTGCCCACCGGGACGCTGGGCTTCGACATGGCCAACCCGGCCACCATCTTCCCGGGCACGCCCACGGTGGTGGGCGCGGGCAGCGCGCGCGCCACGGTGCAGAACGCGGGCGTGTATGTGAACGACACCATCACCTTCTCGCCGCGCTGGCAGGCCCAGACGGCGCTGCGCTACGACCGCTGGCAGGCGAACAACGGCGGCGCCAGCCGCACGGACGGCGCGCTCAGCGGCCGCCTGGGCCTGGTCTACAAGCCGGCCAGCGAGGGCTCCATCTATGTCTCCTACAGCCGCGCGGCCCAGCCCTCGGCCATGGGCGTGACCACGAACAACGGCGTCTACGGCACGGCCGCCCAGCTGGCCTATGCGCCGGCCCTGTCGCGCACCTGGGAGGCAGGCAGCAAGTGGGACGTGCTGGGCGGGCGCCTGTCGCTGACCGGCGCCGTGTTCCGCACCGAGCTGAGTGAATCGTGGGAGTACAGCCCCGACAGCATCTCGCCCGTGCGCGCCCTGCCCGCCAAGCGGGTGCAGGGTTTCGAGCTGGGCGCCCAGGGCGAGATCACGTCGCGCTGGGCGGTGTACGCCGGCCTGTCCCACTTGAAGAGCCGCCTCACCAAGGGCGCGAACGAAGGTGCCGAGGCCAGGAACGTGCCCGACTGGAGCGGCAGCGTCTGGACGTCCTTCCTGGTCACGCCCGTCGTCACCCTGAGCTGGGGCGCGCAGTACGTGGGCGAGCGCCGATACACGGACAACGTCATGGTGGGCGGCCAGAACAATACGTCGAGCACCGTCAACGGCCCCAACGGCGTGCACCCCATCTATGTGGCCGACCACGAAAAAGCGCCCAGCTACTTCGTGCAGAACCTGGCGCTGAGCTGGCGCATCAACCGCCAGCTCACGGCCCGCTTCAACATCAACAACCTCACCAACCGCTTCTACTGGAGCCGCATCGGCGCCTCGCTGGACGGCTTTCAGCTCTACGGCGTGCCGGGCGCGGGCCGCACCTACACGGCGGGCCTGGACATGTCCTTCTGAGCCGGGGCCATACCATGACATCCACCAAACGTCTCTCCACACGCCGTGCTCTGCTGGCGCTGGCCGCAGCCTGCGCCGCCGCCCTGCTGTCCGCCTCCGCGCTTGCGGCCTCGCCTGCCGGCACCGCTGCCAATGCACCGGCCGCCACCGTGGTCGACATCGTCGGCCGCACGGTCGAAATCCCCGCCAAGGTGGAGCGCATCCTGCTGGGCGAGGGCCGCTTCCTCTATGCCCTGGCCCTGATCGAGGGTGATCGGCCGCTGGCCCGCATCGCCGGGTGGCAGGGCGAGCTGCCCTTCGCCGACCCCAACGGCTATGCCGACTACCGGCGCCGCTTCCCGGCCATAGACCGCATCCCGGTCATCGGCCGCACCTCGGAAGACAGCGTCAGCGCCGAGCAATCGGTCTCCACCCGGCCCGACATCGCCATCTTCGGCCTGGGCGGACATGGTCCGGGGCGCCAGAGCGGCCTGGTCAACGATCTCAAGAAGGCCGGCGTGCCCGTGGTCTTCATCGACTTTCGCGCCCAGCCCGTGCGCAACACCCTGGCCAGCATGCGCATCCTGGGCAAGGCGGTGCACCGCGAGAAACAGGCCGAGGCCTATGCGCGCTTCTACGAGCAGCACCTGCAGCAGGTGCGCCAGCGCGTGGAGGGCATTCCCACCAGCCAGCGCCCGCGCGTCTTCGCCGAGCTGCTGGCCGGCGTCTGGGACGGCTGCTGCCACACCGTGGGCAAGGGCAACATGGGCGAATTCATCGAGGCGGCCGGCGGCATCAACGTCGCGGCCGGCAAGGTGCCCGGCGCCATCGGCGACATGCACCAGGAAGCCCTGATCGCCGCCGACCCCGAGGTCTACATCGCCACCGGCAGCCGCCCGCAGAGCAACCGCCTCATGCTCAAGGCCGGCAGCGGCGTAGCGCCGGCCTACCTCTCGGCCAGCCTGCAGGCGCTGACCGCGCGCCCCGGTTTCGAGGTGCTGGGCGCCGTTCGCCAGGGCCGCGCCCACGGCCTGTGGCACAACTTCTACGACGCGCCCACCAACATCCTGGCCATCGAGGCCATGGCCAAGTGGTTCTACCCAGAGCGCTTTGGCGACATCGACCCCCAGGCCACACTGGACGAGATCAACCGCCGCTTCCTGCCCGCCCTGCCCATGCACGGCGCCTTCTGGGGCGATGCACCTGCCAAGGCAGCGGCCAGCGGAGCCGCGCGATGAACATGGCCGCCGACCTGCCCGTGGAGCTCGCCAGCCCGGCCGCCAATGCAGCACCGCTGGCCAGGGGCTACCGGCGCCTGACCGCCCTGCGCGTGCTGGTGCTGGCCCTGCTGGCTGCGGCCATCGTGGGCGCGCTGCTGCTGGACTTCACCACCGGACCCTCCGGGCTGGCGCTGGACCAGCTGATCGCCACCCTGGGCCATGCCGACCAGGCGCCGCCTGCGCTGCGCGTCATCGTCTGGGACATTCGCCTGCCCTACGCCTTGATGGCCGTGGCCGTGGGCCTGTCCCTGGGCCTGGCCGGCGCCGAGATGCAGACCGTGCTGGCCAACCCGCTGGCCAGCCCGTTCACGCTGGGCCTGTCCTCGGCCGCCGCCTTCGGCGCGGCCCTGGCCATCGTGCTGGACTGGAGCCTGCCCGGCGTGCCCACGGCCTGGGCCGTGCCTGCCAACGCCTTCCTGTTCGCCATGGCCTCGGCCCTGCTGCTGGACCTGGTGGCGCGCTGGGGCGGCATGAGCGCATCGGGCGTGGTGCTGTTCGGCATTGCCCTGGTGTTCAGCTTCAACGCCCTGGTCTCGCTGCTGCAGTTCGTGGCCACGGCCGAGGCGCTGCAGGGCCTGGTCTTCTGGACCATGGGCAGCCTCTCGCGCGCCACCTGGCCCAAGGTGGCCGGTCTGGCCGCCGCGCTGGCACTGGTGCTGCCGTTCTCGCTGCTCAACGCCTGGCGCCTCACCGCCTTGCGCCTGGGCGAGGACCGTGCCGCCAGCTTTGGCGTGGACGTGCGCCGACTGCGCCTGGGTGCCCTGCTGCGCATCAGCCTGCTGGCCGCGCTGTCCGTGGCCTTTGTGGGCAGCATCGGCTTCATCGGCCTGGTGGCACCGCACATCGCGCGCCGCATGGTGGGAGATGACCACCGCTTCTACCTGCCCGCCGCCGCCCTGGTCGGCGCGCTGTGCTGTCGCTGGCCTCGGTGGCGTCCAAGACGCTGATCCCGGGCGTGATCATCCCGGTGGGCATCGTCACCTCGCTGGTGGGCATTCCCTTCTTCCTGGCCATCGTGCTGCGCACGCGGGGGCGGACATGAGCACCACCCTGAACCCCTCCCTGAATACCCCGCACTTCGCACCCACCTATCTGCCACCTCTCACGCAAGATGGTCTGCAGATCGAGGGTCTCAGCGTCGCCTACGGGCGCCGACGCGTCATCGAATCGCTGGACATCGCCCCGCTGCGCGCCGGCACGCTCACCGTGGTACTGGGGCCCAACGGCAGCGGCAAGTCCACCCTGCTGCGTGCCCTGGCCGGCCTGGTGCGCGCCCAGGGCAGCATCACGCTGGAAGGCCAGGAACTGCAGCACGCCAGCCTGGCCGAGCGCGCGCGCCGCATCGTCTACCTGCCCCAGGCCCTGCCGGCCGCCGTGCACCTGCGCGTCATCGAATCACTGCTGGCCGCGCGCAAGGCCTCGCCACACGCCACGCGCCCGCAGCAGGCCGGCTCCCCGGATGCGGTCACCCAGGCCGCCGCCCTGCTTGAGCACCTGGGCATCGCCCACCTGGCCATGCGCCACTTGGATGAGCTGTCTGGCGGCCAGTCCCAGCTTGCAGGCCTGGCCCAGGCCCTGATCCGCGAACCGCGCGTGCTGCTGCTGGACGAACCCCTGTCTGCCCTGGACCTCAACCACCAGTTCCACGTCATGCAGCTGGTGCGCGAGCAAACGCGCCGCCACGGCATGACCACCCTCGTCGTACTGCACGACCTGGGCGCCGCCCTGCGCCACGCCGACCGCGTCATCGTGCTCAAGCAAGGCCAGCTGCTGGCCGACGGCCCGCCCGCCCAGGCCATCACCCCCGCCCTGCTGGCCCGCGTCTACGGCGTGCAGGCCCGGGTGGAGCCCTGCTCCCAGGGCCTGCCCCAGGTCATCGTGGACGGGCTGACGGCTGCGGCCTGAGCCCGGTCGCCGATTCCAGATCCATCCGCTTTTTTGGAGCTTCCGAATGCATACCCGCATCACCGCAGCCGCTGCCCTGCTGGCCGCCTTCTGCCTGAACGCCCAGGCCCAGCATGCCCAACCCACGCCCGCATCCAGCGTGGCCCATCCCGCCTGCGAAACCACCATTGAAGGCCAGCCCGGCAAACGCTTCAGCCTGGCCGAAATCCGCGTCAGCGCGCGCTGCGAGAACTTCACCGTCCACCTGGTCCACACCGGCAGGAAGCCCTGGCAGGAAGCCGGCCACAACTGGGTGCTGGCCCGCAGCGCCGACATCGACGCCGTGATCGCCTACGGCCTGCGCGCCGGCCCCGACCGTGCCTGGGTGGACCACGCTGACGCACGCGTCATCGCCGCCACGCAAATGCTGTCGGGCGGCGAGCATGCCACGGTCACCTTCCCCGTGGCGCGCCTGCAAAAGGGCGAGAGCTATACCTACTTCTGCTCGTATCCCTCGCATGCGCTGCCCATGCGGGGAAGGCTGGTACTGGAGGATTGAGGCCGCGTCACCACGCGGCAAAGGCCCAAAGGGCCTGCGCGTTCAATGCAGCAGCGTGGCCGCCAAGGTCACCTCGGGCACGCCTGCCAGCGCCTTGGACAGCGGGCACTGGGACTTGGCCTCCTGGGCGATTTTCTGGAACTGCGCATCGTCGATGCCGGGCACCTTGGCCTGCAGCGTGAGGGCAATGCGGTCGATCTTGAAACCCTCGCCATCCTTGGCAAGCCGGACCTTGGCCGTGGTGTCCAGCATCTCGGTGGCGATGCCCGCCTTCTCGCAGGCAAAGGCAAAGGCCATCGTGAAACACGCCGCATGTGCGGCGCCCACGATCTCCTCGGGATTCGTTCCCTTGCGGTCATCCCCGAAGCGGCTGCCGAACCCGTAGGGATGGTCCTTGAGCGCGCCGGTCTCCGTGCTGATGCGGCCTTGGCCGGTCTTGCCTGCACCTTCCCAATGGACGGAAGCGGTTTTCTCGGACATGTGTTTCTCCTGTGCGTTGGTTGGACAAGCCGCCATCACAGCACAGGCGCCACAGGGCAAGGCGTGGTCCCGGGGCGCGCCAGCCCCTGCGCGCACGTCCTACAGAGCCAGGCTTAAACACTCATCCAGCGATCTTTGTGATGGCAAAGCCGGCCTCCTCACCCCACAAACACCTGCCGCGTATCCGTTCGCCCCACGATCACCGCCGCCAGCACCGCCGCCGCCGCCGCAACCCCAAAATTCGCCAGATAGGCCGCCTGGGCCGAAGTCTCCAGCAAGGCCGCGAACAGCGATCCGCCAATGGCCAGGGTGGCCGCCACGGCAATGGCCTCGCACAGCTGCAGGGCCGAGCTGTTGGCGCCCTGCTCGCCGGGCGCGGACATGGACAGCGTGAGCACCGACAGGCTTGCCGAGAGCAGGCCCATGCCCAGCCCCGACACGATCCAGCCCACCACCGCCACCCACACGGGCACGGCCGGCCAGGCCACCGATGCCGTCAGCAGCACGCCCGCCAGCACGGCACTGGTTCCCACGCGCAGGAATCGGTGACGGCTCCACCCGTTGCGGCTGTGTCCCTGGTACCAGGAGGCGGAACACCAGCCCAGCGCACCCGCGCTCAGCACCAGACCCGCCATGGGCGCTGACAGCCCGTGCTCGCGCGCCAGCACCAGCGGCAGGAACGCCTCGGCCCCGAAGAATGCTGCAAACACCAGACCGCGCAAGGCGATCACGCTGGGCAGCCCGCGCCCGGCGCGCAGCGTGCCGGCCGGCAAGAGCTTCCAGGTGCAGACCAGCGACAAGGCCGCGGCCACCGCCACCGCCCCCAAGGCGCCCGCCGATTGCCTCTGCCCGCCCACATACAGAAGGCAGATGCCCGTGGCCGCGCCCAAGGCCCACAGCCCGCGCCGCACACCGCCCTGCATGCCCTGGCCATGGCCGCCCAGGCCCTGGAGCGCCGGGCGCAGCATCGCCCCGGCCGGCAAGGCCAGCAGGGGCACGCCCAGGAACACCCAGCGCCAGCCCAGGTGCTCCACCACCAGGCCGCTCAACGCCGGCCCCACCAGCGCGGGCACCACCCAGGCCGTGGCAAACGCCGCAAAAATGCGCCGCCGCAGTGCCTCGGGATACCGCCGGCCCACCAGCACATACAGCGCCACCGACATGCCACCGGCCCCCAGCCCCTGAACCAGCCGCCCCGCCAGGAACACCGGCATGGAAGGCGCAAAGCCCGCCAGCAGCAACCCCGCCACAAAACACGCCATGCCAGACCACAGCGGCGCCGCCGGCCCGCGCGCGTCGCACCAGCCGCCGGCCACCGTCATGCCCACCACGCTGGTGGCCAGGGTCACGCCAAAGGCAACCGCATACAGCGGCACCCCATCGAGCGCGCGGGCCACCGCCGGCATGGCGGTGGCCACGGCCAGGGCCTCAAAGGCAATCAAGGCCACCAGCGAGACGATGCCGATCGTCGTCAGGCGGTAGGGGGAGGACAGGATGGACCAGCTCTCGGCGGTCGTCGGCCGGACCTGATCGTCCAGCGTGAGGGAATCTTGATGGGGCATGGATGCTTCTTGGTTGCAGGGGTCTGCGCCGGCCATGGCGCAGTGCCATGGCGACGAGAAGCCTGGAGCATGCAACCTCAAGTGCGGTTGAGATCAAGGGGGTCCTGCCCCCAAATACCTCTTACCGCTCGATCACGCGCCAATACTGGCCAGAGGAGCGGCTGGTGGCCGGCAGCATGACGGCAATGCCATTGTCATTGGCCGTATCCAGCACGACGGCATCCGACAGGAAGCGGTTGTAGAGATGGAACTGGCCCGGCAGTTCACTGGGGGCACAACGCCATTGCTGGCCGCTGAAGCGTGGCGAGTCTCCCGCCGACGCCGTCATCTTCAGCTCAAGATGCGATTTCCCGGCCACGCTGGTGACATCGAGCGCCATGGTGCCCGGTCCGAACGCCGCATTCTGGACCAGCCAGTAGCCCTTGCCGGTGCGCAGGAACCTCCATCTGTCGGCGCCCACAATCATGGCCGGGACGGAGATCTGAAATGGCGCGACGTTGAACAGCCCGGGAGGCGACACAAGCCCCGTGCCCTGCAGCAGCGCTACCGCATTGCGCCTTTCACTCCAATACAGGTTCTGCAGCCCGACCCATTGGCGGTCCTTGAGCATGGGGCATTGGTCGTACAGGTAGTCACCCGTCTCGTAGCGCCGAAAATCCGCATCGCTGAGCCGCTGGGCCGAGAGTGCGTGCGCCTCGGCGGAGATCCGTGCCAGTTCCCGCATGGCGGCCGTCATGGCGATCAAGGGCGTGGATGAACCACGCACCGGCCTCACCGGCAAGATGCGGCGTGCATTTGCCAGGTCGGAGGCCACGGCCCGCCAGCGCAACGCCAGGGTGCTGAATTCCGTTGCCATCGCCTGCGGCGCGGGCCCAAGGCGGACCACCGCGTTTGCCGGTGGCGGCTGCCTGGCATGGTGCGCGGCGGCCACGCGAAGCAGCGAGGCATGACTTTCCAGCTGCGCCACGACGGGTGCAGCCGCCGCAATGGCCGCATCCATCTCCGTCTCGACGGCTGCGACACCCGCATTCCATCGGGCCTCGTCCAGCGGCGCGTCGGGGGCCAGCGAAACGGCATCCAGCTGGTCGCACAGCTGCTGCAAACGCCCGACGGCCTGCCCCAGCTTTTGCACCGTGTCGGCCAGCCCGTCGATACGGGCACGCAGCGTGCCCCAAGCGGCCGATGCCGCCTTCAGCGCAGGGAACGACGGCATGCTCTCCAGGCTCCTTACCAGCGTCATGCGGCCGCTGGCATCGTCCAGATCAAGCCCGGTCAGGAACGAGAACTCGGCGATATCGGTCCATACCTGCCTTGCGACTGGCTCACGCGCGGGCTCGGCTTCGACGCGGCAGCTCGCTGCCATGGCGCCACCGCAGCACAGCGCCGTGGCAGCGGCGGGCAGCCACAGAAGCCGGGTCATTTGGCAGCAGTGCCGGCCATCAACAGGCGCAGGGCCCGAGGCGCCGCCGGCATCTGTCGGGGCTCCAGCACTTCGATCAGCCACGTCGTGAACGGCGTCGGGCAGACATCTCCCAGATGCTGCGAGAACTCGATCTGGTCGCCGGCGTAGGTGAAGTTGATCTTCAGGGGCGAGCAGAAGAGCCTCTCGTCCCCGTTGCCCGTGCTGTCGTGAAAGTCGCTGCCGGTCACCATGTCGATATTGATGCGCTGGGCCGAGGCATCGGCAAACTCCAGCCAGGCCTGCACCGACGAAAGGCGGACGCGGCGGTAGCTGGCCAGTGCCGGATGGCTGGTGGCAATGGACAGGCTGATGGGCTGCCCATGCGCCAGCTGCTGCAGCAGCGCGGCGTCAGTGACCCGCAATTCCCGCCGCAAATCCCCTTTGGTCCTCGCATTGGCCGCCTGCGCGCTGGCGTGGTCTGCCAGCAGGGTGGCGTGTGCATCTGCCATGGCAGCGGCCGTGCCTGGCATCGACAGACGGTGGCCGGGCTGCTTGCCTGTCTCGTAGGCCTGTGCGGCGCGGACCCCGAAGCAGTCCACGAAGAAGCCGCGGCGCGCACTTTCTGCCCTGAGGGTGATTTCTCCCTGCAGCCGCGCGCTGTGCTCCAGCTCTGTCAGCGCCTGCTGCTCCAGCGCCTGCAGGCGCTTGCGCTTGCCGATCACCGCAACGTATTCCAGCTTGAGCGTGGCAAGCTCACGGGCAATGGCATTCTTGGATGCGCTTTGCTCTGCCAGCAGGCGGCCATAGACGGCCACCTTCTGCACCTGTGTCTTGAGGGTGTTGGCGGCGTTGCGCACGGCCGCCTCGGTGCCTTCCGTGGCAAGCACCAGATCCAGCCGGTTGACGGCATCGTTCTCCAGCACCGTCCAGGCGGCCTTGGCTTCATTGGCATCCGGCATGAGCGCAAGTGCACGCATGGTGTCGCCCAGCTCCCGGGAAATCCCCTCGACATCCAGCCCACCCAGCGGCCCACGGATCACCGGCAGCACCGCATTCAATGCGCCCTTGGCGGGATCCACCAGATTCTTGAGCGTGCTGGAGTTGTGCCTGGCCCATTGCAGCGGAATGGCAAACGACTGGCCCAGGGCCTTCAGCGCCTTGAGCGGGCCGTCTATGCTGCCGCCAAGCGTCTTGGCCTGCCCGTACAAATCCTTCAGGCCGAGCACGCCTTTCTGACCGGTCTCGGTCAACGCCTTCGGGTCGGGCGGCACGCCCACGCACAGGGCGGCCACGCTGCCCGCGACCGCAATGACGCCAAAGGCGATTTCCAGGCTCATCTTCACGGTGCGCACGATCTGGGCAACGTCGCTCGCCAGCTTCAGCCGCATGGCGGCAAGTTCTGCTTCAAGCTCCTCCTGGCGCACCGTGCGTGCGGCGCGGTCAAGGGCCTCGATCTGCTGAATCAACCGCTGCTCCAGCTCGGTGCAACGTGCCTCCAGCGTCTTGAGGTCCAAGGTATCCCGGTCGGCAAACGCCTGCGCGACGCTGCCCACGGCACCTGCCAGCTCGCCGCTGGCGCGCAGGCTGCGCAGGTGGGCCTCCATGGCCGCCATCACCTCCTGCCGGGCCTTGGCCAGCGACAGATAGCTGCCTGCGCTCAGATCAGGAATCGGCCTGGCCAGCCCGTCAACACCCATGACCGGCAGCAGACGGTGCAGCGAACCCGCCGCCTGGATCAACTCGCCAAACCCGGACTCGACCCCTGACCAGCGCGTGATCCAGCCCAGCGCCTCATGGCACAACGCCAGCTCGGCCGCGCTGTGGCCGGGCCTGCCCGCCATGCCGGCGCTCAGGGCAAACAGCGCGGCCAGCACCCTGTGCATCGGCTCGCCATGCTCCAGCAGGCCGGGCGGCACGGGGGTGTGCTTCACCACAGCCCGGTTGTCCTGCCACAGGAAATTGCTGAATTGTGGCCGCGCCACCGTGTCCCAGGCCCCCTCCAGCGCATAAGGGGTGTCGCGCGTGGGGCCGCCGTACAGCGTGAACCGGCCCTCCACGGCTTCCACGAAAATGCGCACCCTGCTGAGCTCGTTGTCCTCGTCATGCAGCATCCGCAGCACCGTCGTGCCTTCGGAAACAATGCGACGGGCAATCACCGTCAGCCGCCGCACCGCACCGTCAAGCCGCCTGTCGAACCCCTCGGGCACCACCACGGTATCGGCATGGATGTCCAGCGCCTGCAGGCCGGCCGCGTCGGCCTCGTCCAGCAACACCTTCAGGTCCACCACCAGATCGGCCACGATGCCGAAGGGATTGAAACTGCCGTCCGGCGCGCGGCCACCGCTGCAGACCAGCGGCCCTGGCGGCACCAGGCCCTCGGCTCTGTAGCGATCGATCAGGGTTCGCAATTCAATGGGAGTCATCGCGGCAGTGAGCGCGGGAGTCATTGCTGAAGTCATGGCGGGTGGTTCCAGGTAAGGCACTGCACCTGTGCAGCGGTGGGACAAAGGCCGGAGCAGATCGCTCAGGCTGCCTTCTTGCTGGCAAGCTCCACCAGTTGGTCCACGCTCTGCGCCTTTTTCGGCGTGCCGCCAAAGCGGCGGAAATGGTCTGCCTGTCCGGCGACACGCGCCCAGCCCTTCTTGGCCGTGCCCAGCACCACCGTCAGGCTGAACCAGTTTTCCCCTTGCAGGGACTTGCGGCCGGTGGTGCTCAAGACCTTGTGTATGTTGCCCAGATCGGCAGAAATCGCACGCCATGCCTCGCCCAGCGTCTTGAGCTTGGGACCCAGGTCTTCAATGCTCTTGCTGATGCTGTCAAAGCGATCATTGCTTCGGTTGTAGTAGCCGATGAATCGCTCGTTCGTAGCCATCGTGGCCTGGATGGTTCTCACCTCATCCACCTTCTCGGCAATCTTCCTGCGCGTGACCGCAAGGTCCGCACCCACACCGATATCCACCCCCGCCAGAATCAGCGGCCCGAAAAGCGGAATCGCCAGATAGGCCGGAGAGGTGGACAGCACGATGACTTCATCCTTTTCCTTGCGGCGCAGGGCCTTCAAGTCGTTCTCCAGCTTCTCCACGGCGGCCTTCAGCTTCTGGTTGGCAGCACCCTCGGCGCCCAGCGTGGTCGTGAACTTCTGCTTTTGTCCATTGAATGCGGTCTTGCAGGCATTCAGGCGCACCAGTATTCCGTTGCCGTTGTCAAGAATGGAGTTCTGCAGCGCGAAGGCACGCACCGAGCGCGCATTGGCGTCTTCAATCAACTGCTCCAGCGCGCTGCTGAAATTGCGCTTGATCTGCTCCGAACGCCCGCTGGGCGTATCGCTTTCCCAAACCTTGACCAGGGCCTTCCATTTCGCTTCCACCGCCGGCTCCGCCGATGGGGTGGGCGCCCCCTCCAGATCGAAACGGTCCACCAGCTCGATCAACCGCTCATAGGTGGTTGCCGCCACATCGTTGTACTGAACGATATCGTCGGCAAGGGTCAGCATCTTGTCCTGCACATCGGCCTTGAACTTCTGGCCGACACCCTTGAGCGTGACGAACAGCTCCACCGCTTCGGAAAACTCCGGCCGAAACGCATCCTGCTTCTGCATGCCCAGCATGGCGCGCATCAGCTCCGTGGTGGTCGGGTTGTCGGTGACTGCAGACTCGAAGAACGTCGTCAGCCCGATCCAGTCCTCTGAACTGAGAACGGAGATTCCCTTGTAGATATCGGCAGACGGAGTGAAGGCATTCGTTGAATTTGCAGCGTCGGACATGGCGAAGGCTCCTGATGGTGAAAGGCCGGATCCGGCCTCGAATCGTCGTGCAAACAAGCGGCGGCGTTGAAAAAATGACCGCACCGCAGTCATCGCCCGCCCTCCTTTTGCGCTCCAGTCGACCGGATGCTAGGTAGCCGCCATGGCCCTGTATGTCCCCCAAACAAGTGACACAAATTCATACAGCACTGGGGATAAGGACAGCAGCCGGACAGCTCTCTCACGCTCCAAGGAGCCTGTCCCCTGCGTGACCCATGGCAATGAGCACGATCAGTCCATTGCCTCAAACGACGAGATAGGGAATTTCGTAGACCAGGCATACACCACCCGCTATGCAATCAATAGCGCATTGCACACATTCATCGCCAACCAGAAGACACCATCAGTGTCAATTTCTCTTGATTTCACCGCACCCATTGGCACAGGAATTCGCCTCACCCATAAATGTTGCAAAATGTTCGGCAATTTGAACGATGGAGGAGCGGGAGTGGCAAGAAAACGAAAGACCAGCACGGCAGAAGACCTCATGGACCTGGTCGCCATGCTGCCCTGGTGGGCCGGCATTGCATTGGCACTCGCCAGCTACATGGTGCTGCACTCCATTGCCATCCGTCCCCTGCCTGCAGCGCAAAACCCGCAGCAAATAGGCCAATTGGCCACAACAGCCATCTGGCAGGGCCTGGCTACCGGTGGCCAATACATCCTTCCCCTCATCTGCCTGGCCGGCGCGGCCATTTCCGCCGTGCGCAAGCGCCGCCGCAGCAAGTTGTTCGAAACCACCTCGGCCAGTTCCAGCGCGGATGCGCTGCAGAACATGTCATGGCGAGAGTTTGAAACGCTTGTGGGTGAGGGATTTCGGCGGCGCGGCTTCAGCGTCAAGGAAACCGGTGGCGGCGGGCCCGATGGTGGCGTGGACCTGGTCCTCTCGAAGAATGGCGAAAAGACACTGGTGCAATGCAAGCAGTGGAAAGCCTTCAAAGTGGGCGTTTCCACGGTGCGCGAGCTTTATGGCGTCATGGCGGCTGATGGGGCCGCTGCCGGCTTTGTGGTGACCTCTGGCCGGTTCACTCAGGAAGCTGTGGCGTTTGCTGCAGGGAGGAATATCCACCTCATGGACGGCGCCGCGCTCATGAAATTGCTGAAGGAGGCAAAGGCCCAGACAGAAGCGACTTCAGCAACCAAGGCCCGGACTTCTGCACCTTTGGCGAACACTGTGCCTGTGGCCGAGCCCGAAAAGACGGAGCCTGCTTTTGACGCAGTGCAACCGGCTGCCGCCCCAATACCCGGCTGTCCTCAATGCGGGAAAGCCATGGTTCAGCGGGTTGCGAAGCGCGGGCCTGCTGCGGGAAAGGCGTTTTGGGGATGCTCGGCGTTTGGTGCGGGGTGTCGAGGGACTCGGGAGATGGTTGGGGTTGGAGATGGGAATTGATTTTGTAGATGGCCTGCTTTCGACCCAGAGCCGCCACACAACTCGAAGCCTCCAAGCTGCCACTACACCAGGCGGCCACCACCCGCCGCTCGCTAGCAAACATGGCTGGGCCTTCGATTTTTAGCTGCCCATGTCTCGTGGATGCCGCAGGCCATGCCATTTCACGAACACGCACATCCCCTGCAAGTAGGCCTGCTCGGTGTGCAGGCTATAGAATTTGTAACGAATTCGCTTACGGCTTGGTCCCGCAACCGTGTGGCGTGCAACACAGGAGGAGAAGGCTGATTTTATGGTTGAATTTGGCACTGCATTTTTATACAGCACACCTGCATTCAAATAGCGGCTACAAGCCCCTTTCCGCGGTTTTTGTGCCAATTTAGACCTATGGCCTGAGGATTAATGCGGCCTGCATTACGTTAGGCCGCAGATGAAGGCGATGCGCTCGCGATAAGCTACAACAGAGCCACAAGATGGTGAACGGATTTCTTAGACGGTACTAAAGCAGGACTGGGAGAATGACTGAAGATCAACAAAAGGAAGCGATCTCAAAGGAGTTCCTTCGAGTACTAGCCAACGCACATGGTTTCAAGGTTATTGAGCCACCGCAGGACCATGGTGTGGACATGATCGTCTGTCCAGTAACGGTCCGTCAAGAACCGAGCGGGCGCCTTCGCTATCTTGACTCACAATACAAACTTGATTTTCAGCTGAAAGCCACTACACCCAAAGGCATTATCGAAGATGAACATCAAGTTAAATATGACTTGGAGGTCAAGAACTATAATGATCTAATCGAGCGACGTGGCGACCCACTTCCTCTGCATTTGCTGGTTGTTATTTTATTTTCCACACCTCCCAACTGCATCGACATCGACCATCAAAAGCTGAGCGTTCTGGGACACGCTTACTGGTACCTGCCGGGAGAAAACGAACAACCGAGTGAAAATCAGGATCAAATTCGCATCACTATCCCGAAAGCCAATCGAGTCAGTGCACATTTCGTTAAAGAACGATTTGAAGATTTGGGGATTGAAATATGAAACGCCAATCCACCGACTCAGTTGAGCTAGCTGATCGAATCAAGTCCTTTATGTTGGAGGCTGGCTGGACTCAGACTCGGCAAGCGCGCGGACTCAATTTTTTTAGTCCCCCTGAGAGCCTTGGTATAAAAGGCAAGTACACCATTGCATTGCCTGAGGATGCTGAACGCCAAAGCGTCAGCAGCCTAATTCATGACGCAGCCGACTCACTGGTTCAAATATATGGTTACGGTAAAATTGGGGATCTTCTAAATCGAGCAGCCTCCTTAAGCGATATGGACCGCTCTACGCGGATAATTTCGAGGTTCCTCGATGACTCAACGAAAAGTGGTGCAATCCCGCTTGCGTCACTGGCCGCATACGCCAACAGCATGGAGCACACGCTGTACCGAGGTGCCATGTACAAACTCGGTGATGATTCCGTCGCCAATGAAATGGCTGCGCGACAATTCGCGAAAGACTGCCTTTTTCTTCAAACTTCGGTTGGTAGCTTTATTGCAAAAGTTGAAATACCGCCCACCGTGCTGCGTCAAGCAGACCTTTTTGGAGAGCCAAGCTTAGACTCAACTGAAGTTTCTTCATCTTTATTTTCGGCTCTTCAGTTCATTAATGAGACAATTCTGGGCACAGACATACCATTCGATGACGAAACGACGCTATCTAATGCCATTTCACTTTTTGATGTCGAGCTGCTATCAGCAGTGTCTGATGTTATCGTTGCCCCGGAATTGAATTCAATTGAATTCACGTTTGAACTCGGCAATCGGGTTCGCATGACGTCTACCGGCTGGCTCTCAGCGGAAAAGAAGAATCGGCTCAAATCGTTTGTCACCTTCATTAAAGAAAAACTCAGAGGCGAGAACAACATTGATATATCAGGCTCCATCATTGAACTTCGGTCTCGCGACCCTGAAGGCGATAGAAATCACATTAAAATTGCTGCGGACTTCTATGGCGACAGGACTTTCTTTACGGCCACACTGAACAACGCACAATATAAAATTGCGGTGGATGCGCACAAAAATAAACGCACAGTCCGGATGGCTGGCCGAGGAACTCGACTTCGCACACAGGTCCGAATTATTAATGTTGACTTTTTCGAGTAGTCATGCGCAAACGAAGGTGCCCCCGCCTAACTGATCGTTCAACGCGGACACCGACGCAGGCCACGCCTTCAGTCGGTCGCCATCATTCCGATGAATGAAAGACCGTTTGTAGTTGATTTCTTCTGGATTCTTAGCGGCAATGATCATGGCTGTGCCGTTCCGAGTGAATCGGATGGTATGAAGGAATTGCTGGAGCGGCTGCAACAATTCGGGGTCCAATAATGAGTCAGCCGTCAAGGCAGGGGGCAATTCGAGCAAAGCTAAGTTCGTATGGAGGATCCGAGAGAATGCGCTCTAACCCATCCTTGCAACGGACCACCTTCGGCGCTCACTGAAATCAAACGTTGAATGTCTGCTTCTTGATTCCGTCAGCGACGGCTCATGGCCGAGAGCAGTCCTCAAGAGACTGACGGTCCACATGCTCCAAACCCCGCTAGCAGCCCCAAACCACTTAGAAAGGCCACGCAAATCATGCGTGGCCTCCCAGTGCAGCACCCCAGTCAATCTGTCCCCCGCACCACCCCGCGCTCACTAACTCCCCCCATCACCCCCTCAAGCACCTCTTCCTGCGCCTGAATAAACGCAAGCAATTGCCCAGGAGTCACCGGCTCCAATGCATGCCCCGGATAAGCACCAATTATCAAACTGGAAATCAAGCCCAACTGATCCTGCACGCGCCGCAGGCTGTTGTACTCCGGCTCGGAAAGTTGAAAGTACAGCATGACAACTCCTCAATGAGCACGCTTGGCGGCTGACACAAAGGAATGCCCATGCGCTAGAAGCACGGGGTCATGCAAAGGATTGAGAGATGGTTCGGGCATTGATACGCCCGCAAAGAAAGCAGCCATGAGGCCTCCTGTGAGTACGTCCAACTGCTTTCGGGAGTGTGGCGGGGTCCGCCTGTGAAGGTGTGTTCAGCACCTGGGCGAGATGATACAGCGCTCTGGCGCAGCGCCCGCATCCTGGCTGTTGTTCGCCCGCCGCCGCTCAGCCAAGCAAGGCGCCGCACTCAAAGACCCCAGCGCCCTCGGAACACAAGGAAGGCCCCCACGCAAACGCATAGCCAGACGCCCACCACCAGGGCGACTCCGGCACGGCTTCGGGGTTTGCGGCCCTGGGCCTGCATCCAGGCCTCGGCCTGCTGGCGGCTGTCGGCCAGCACGGCCGGGGGAAGCAGCCGCACGGTGAGCCAGATCAGCGCGGGCAGCAGCAGGACGTCATCTACATAGCCCAGCACGGGGATGAAGTCAGGGATCAGGTCGATGGGGCTCAGGGCGTAGGCGACCACGAAGGCACCCAGGGCCTTGGCGTACCAAGGCGTCATCGGGCTCTTGCAGGCAAACCACAGGGTGACGCCATCGCGCTTGATGCGTCGTGCCCAGGCCTTCAATCTTTCACTGGCTGTCATGGATGTGCGAGGTTGTGAACGGGCTGGATGATGGCGGCTGGCGGTTGGGGCTGTGCTGCCAGGCCCGCGCAGCACTCGATGATATGGAACGCCAGCCGCGCTGCGCGCGGTTTCCTTGTACCGGGTCTTCATGTCCGTATCGCCACGGCGCCGTGCCTGTGGCCGCAAAGGCCCGCAGCACGGCGGTGCCGGCTGGCCCGCGCCCACTGGGGCAAATGGCTGTATTGACTGGCAAAGCCTTGTCACCGCTCTCTTCCCCATTCCAAATCCATATCGACTGCACTCAAGGCATGCATCTCGTATATGCATCTAGGAATAATCTGAAAATAATCAGCCACAAGCCTTTCTGCTTGACTTCCAGATACCCAAGAAATCAAATAGCCGGACTCCCACAACGGAATTCCCAGGCCATTGATTGACATTGGCCTTGGGAATGATTGTGAACGCGTAATTCCCACACTCATACCTTGATCGGACCTGATTTGCCGCAGGCCTGATGGGAGGCCTGCGTTTGTGATTTTTCTGGCATTTGGCAAACCACCATTTCCTTATTCATTCCATTAACCATTCGCTTGCAGGCCATGGCAACATCCACAGATCTCACCCGCCCGTATATCAGCTATGAAAAGGCCTTCAACAGGCAGATCACCCGCGCCATGGACAGCCAGCAGGTGGACGTGGTGGTACTCACGCCGCAAGAGTTCCTAGGCGTCCTGCAAGACAGGTCGCGCAATGACCCGCGCCTGGCGGCCAGCCTGCGCGCCATCCTGGCCCAAAGCGCCCTGGGCCGGTATTGGACGCAGACGGCCAGCCCCAATGCCGGCAAACCCTGGACCATCCCCGCCTCCATGCTGGCCAATGACGCGTACCTGTTCACCAGAACGCTGATTGCATTGCGCCTTGCCGGTGCGCGCACCTATGTCAAGGCGACTCCCAAGGGCACCTATATCATCATCACGGGCCGAGCCGGGTTTCGCGGCAATCTGCTGCAGGGCACGCGCTTTCTCACCACCAATCCCCGCATGGTCCAGATGGGCCTGGGCATGCGCGGCCTTCAGGGCGTTGCCAGAGGGGGCTTCATCTTGAGTTTGGTCGTGGGCATCGGCGTGGAGACATTGGACTTCATCTTCAACGACGAGAAGACCATGCATGACCTGGTGGGAGGGATTGGAGTGGAGGCGGTCAAGGCAGGGTTGGCGACGAAGGTTGGTGCAAGTATAGGTATGGCGGTGATAGCCTCAGGTCTAACAACAATTGCCATTATTCCTTTATTCGCCATGGCTGTGAGTGTACTTATTACAAGTGCGATTTTGAATGAAGCAGATAAGTCATGGCAAATAAAAAATAACGTAATAGATGTACTAAAGACAATAACAGATAGTACGACCCCAGGGATATATCGCGTAAGAACCGACAACATCACACCCAAAGAACTCAATAACAGTGAAGAATTAACAAGAAATGATGACTTCCCTTCGCGACAGTCTAGCAATAGGCTATCCCCTATTAATAAATAATTAATCCAATTTAAAATGCAGGCAACAAACACAACCCAAATCAGAAAATCTCTAATATGGAGTATCCCATCATTTTTACTTATTTTGGCCCTATCAATTTGGAGCATCAAATACTCTTTTCTCAACACCATAATTGACTTGAAGAATTCTTCTCCGTCAGTAAGAATTACACCACTTCATCTGGCAATTGTATATTTCCCAGTAATTGCAGTCACAGGAATTATTGCCATGATACAAAAATCAATCCCCTGCAAAGAGCGTACTTTAAAAATAGCAGAGCGTATCTTTGCGCTCTCTGTATTCACAGGGACTGGCGTTGTACTTCTTTGTTTCTTTGTCATCACCCCTCTGCAATACTATGCCATGCCAAAACTTGGATATACGCGGTGCAACATTCTGAAAGATCATCCCACCATATATTTCACTGACTGGGTCAAAAATCCCGATTGGTGTGTGCGTGGCAAAAGCCGGGAATGGGTCAATGAGCAAGCTCGCCTGCCCAATGATTCAGACCATGGATCTCGGTGAAATGTCGTACAAGGCGTATCCACCTGAGTGGTGGTATGACAAAGGGAATCAGAGATAGCGCCATCAACCTGAGAGAGTTAAGCAACAGAAGTAAAAGAAGAAAAACAAAGACAAACGCTCGGTACAGTTCAGCAATCTGCTGGTACCTATTAATCGAAAATATGGATATTTAAGTGGAAGAAAATAATCTGACCGAGTTCAGAAAATCTTTAATCCATGGCATTCCTTCCCTTCTATTGGTTTCAGCACTATCAATATGGAGTACAAAATACTCATTTCTAAACACAATAATTGATCTAAAAAATTCCGCTCCATCCGTAAGAATTACACCATCCAGTTTGCTTGTGGCGTATTTCCCAATAATGTCAATCACAGGAATTATTTTTCTTGTACAAAAATCAATTCCTTGCAAATCAAGTATTCTGAAAATCTCAGAGCGCATTTTCACGATTACCACAATCACGGGAGTAGTGATCATGATTACTTGTCTTCTTGTAATAACTCCTTTGCAATACTATGCCATGCCAAAATTAGGCTATACACGCTGCAATATTTTGAAAGACCACCTCACTATTTATTTTACAGACTGGGTAAAGAATCCCGCCTGGTGCGTGCGTAGCAAAAGCCGGGAATGGGTTAATGAGCAATCCCGTCTGTACAAATAATTCAGCTCATCGAGCTTTATGAAATGGCATTCAAGGTGTTTTCATTTTAAAGCTGATTGACGTGGTGCCTGTGGGAAACCAGTGCCACCGTCATTACCTCGATTAATTAGGCGACACCCATGCAAGAATAAATAAAAAAATCGAATCTTTGGATGCAACCAGACAATCTGGCACTCCCTATCCGCCGGAGAGATTGATGGATATCGAAATGGAAACAAACAACCTAGCCGATGTCAGAAAATCATTGATATATGGAATTCCATCAATTATATTTGTTTTGTTTTTCTCAATTTGGAATACAGAACATTCATTTCTAAAAACAATCGCCGATTTAAGGAATTCAGCGCCCTCGGTAAGAATCACACCTGGTGATTTGGTCGGGGTATATTTCCCGATAATGGGATTTACGATACTCGTATCAGTGATACAAAAAGCAATCCCCTGCAAAGCACGCACTCTAATGATCTCAGAACGCATTCTTGCGATCTCTGTAATCACAGGGGGAGGAATTATGATCTTCTGCCTTCTTGTTGTTACACCTCTTCAGTACTACGCCATGCCCAGATTAGGATATACACGCTGCAATATATTAGAAGGCCACCCAAATATTTATTATTCAGATTGGGTGAAAAATCCTGACTGGTGCGTGCGTGGCAAAAGCCGGGAATGGGTCAAAGAGCAAGCCCGTCTTGCCCAATGACCAGATGATTTTTTCCGGGTAGGTAAAGAGGGTGGAATGGCCTACCGGCCCAGGAACAGGCGGGTGGCGCGCAGGCCCAGGGGCGTCCAGTGCAGGCCCGGTGACATGGCCTGTACCAGCAACTCATGCTGGGCCGCTGGATCGAGCGTGGGGTAGCGCTGCTCGAAGAGCATCAGGTCGGTGTCCAGCTCCTGCGCGCTGCGGCCCGGGTCCGGCCGCGCACCACGGGATGTGCGCAGGCGCTCGGCCACGCGAAAGCTCATGCGCCGCGCCGGTTCGCCGGGCTCGGCCACGGATTCGAAGGAGGCGCCATCCGCACTGGCCGGCCCCCGCAGCCAGTCATGAATGACTTGCAGCTCATAGGGAGAGAAAACACCGAACATCTCTGCCCGCTCGCCCTGCAGCAGCTGCCAGAAGCGGCTTTCCTCAGCAGGCCGGTTGCGTTGTATCCAGCGTGCCTGCTCCAGCGCGGCCAGGAAGGCAGGCATGTCCTGCGGACGGGACAGCCAGTCATTGACGCTGCGGCCAGCCACCTTGCAGAAGTCCGAGTGCGCGCCATGCCCGGAAGGCGATTTGCGCGCCAGGATGCGCACCACCTCAGCTTCGATGTCGAAGGACCTGATCACGTCCAGCGTGCTGGTGCCCGTGTCTGCCAGCCGGGCGCCTGCGCGTACGCGGCGCCAGTATTCGCCGCCATCGTCAATACGCGGCGCGTTCTCCCAGGCGGCAATGCAGGCGCGCCGGGCATGGCCGGTGTCGGCGTTGTCCACGGTGACATGCAGCGTGAAGTAGTAGGGGTCTATTCCCAGTTCATTGAGTTCGTAGGCGGTGATGAGCAGGTGCAGCGGCAATTGCTCATAGCCCAGGTTGAATCCCACGATCTCGGGCAGGAACTGCTGCGCATTCCAGCCCAGCGCCAGCTGTACCAGCCCCTGCCGGTACAGCTCGTCGGGCAGGTCCTCCACGGGATCAAGGCCATACCTGGCCAGCAGTTCCCGGTAGAGCTTGACGTGGTTCTTGTCGGCCATGCCGTCGCCCAGTTCTTCCACATAGGTGGTGACCAGGTCCGACATGCGTGAGTTGCCCGCATACGCGCACAGGCCGTAGAGCCAGGAACCGTCCACCAGCTTGGTAGGCGCCACATTGCGCAGGAAGTACAGCGCATGGGCGCGGTTGCCGAAGTAGCGGCGTGCCGCACCCGCCTTGCGCTCTGCCAGGTAGGCCTGGTACTGGGCGTGCACTTTTTCGACATTGGCACGCATCCAGTCGGTCAGGTGCTCCGGGTTGTCCGGCAGGCCATCGGCATCGGCAGAGGTCTCGGCAATCACGCCGTGCAGGAAGTCCGCAGCAGCCTGGCGCTCCTGTTCGGTGGGCAGATGGTTGGCCAGGCGCTCGTAGAGCGGCACATGCAGGAAAGAAGGCTCAAGCGTGCCTGCGCCAGCGGCCGGTTCGATACGTGGGGGGTCCAGCAGTTCTGTGTTCATGGTGGGGCTTTGGTCCGTAACGCCTTCAGGATGCGGTGTGGCCCTCGGTACAGCCATCGGGCCAACGCCTTCCTGTGCGTCGTAATACGCCTACCCTTGGCGCAGGCGCCCGGGCCGGACCGCCGTCGCCCTGGCGCCCGCGCTCATGGCAGGGGAACAGGATCCGGCCCGGCCTTGCCGGCGAGCATTGGCTGGTACGGGGCGCCGGCCTGCTGGCCCTGCTTCGTGCTCTTGGCCAATCCCTCGAATGTCTCCACAAGGTTGCGAAGGCAGGAGCCTGCCTGCTCAACCGACCAGTGCCTGAGCGTGTAGAGCCAGATTTCCTCCAGATCGGCTTCGGCCAGCGGCGACAGTCGGTAGGGCTTATCCATGCTTTGCGTGCATGCGGCTCAAAAACGCTTCGCTGTCAAACGGGCGCGGCTCGCCGGACTGACGGCCAGCGTTCAGAGCCTCTTGCAATGACTTCACCCTGATTTCGTGCTCTTCCAGCAGCCGCAACCCGGCTCTGACCACATCACTGGCGGAGCCATAGCGCCCGCCTTGGACTTGGGCATCAATGAATTCCGTGAAGTGCGGCCCCAGGGCCACGGATGTGTTTCGGCTCATGGCGTTCTCCAGATGACGTACCGATATATCCAAATATTGGTACATCGTCACTGCAACAGTCGTTCAGCGCGCATCTTCGTGCCCCCGCGTACTCCCCCTCCCCACCACCTCAAACCCCATATCCTGCGCGGCCACCGCCACGCCACCGGCCATGCGCGCAATCAGTGCCTCTGCACCCAGGCGGCCGATGGCGGCGCCGTCCACGCGCACGGTGGACAGGGCGGGCCAGGCGTCCAGCGCCAGGGCCTGGTCGCCAAAGCCCAGCACGCCGAATTCCTCGGGCATTCGCAGGCCCAGCGCGTGGGCGTGGGAGAGAACGCCTTGCGCCAGCGCATCGGAGCTGCAGAAGACGGCATCGGCCTCCGGTGCCTGGGCGCGCAGGGCGTTCAGGGCATCGCGGCCACGGCCGGATTGGGGGATGGCTTCCGAGAAGACGATTTGCGCAGGAACCGGGGCACCGGCTTCCGCGGCGGCGCGGGTGAAGCCCAGGGCGCGGCGGGCGGCGCGGCTGTCATCGGCGCGCAGGATGGCCGGGCGCCGGTAGCCGCAGGCGGCCAGGTGGCGGAAGGCTGCGCGGCCTGCGTCTTCCTGCGAGAAGCCGACCGCCATATCCAGCGGATGGGGCTGGTAGTCCCAGAGTTCGACCACGGGCACGTCGGCATTGACCAGCAGGCGCCGCGTGCGGGCCGTGTGCTCGGTGCCGGTGAGCACGATGCCGTCCGGGCGGCGGCTGAGCATGGCGGCCAGCCAGGTTTCCTCATGCTCCGGGTCATAGCTGGAGATACCCAGCGTGGTTTCATAGCGCTGCGCGGCCAGGGTGTGGATGAGCGCATCGAGCATGTCGGAAAACAGCGAGTGCCCCACCGAGGGCACGATGGCCGCCACCAGCCGCGTCTGGCGCGAGGTCAGCCCGCCCGCCAGGGAGTTGGGCACGTAGCCCGATTGCTCCACGGCCTGCGCCACGCGCAGCCGTGTGGCCTCGGCCACCAATTCAGGCCGGTGCAGCGCGCGCGAGGCGGTGATGGGCGACACGCCGGCAATGCGGGCCAGGTCCTTGAGCGTGGGCGCATTGGCGTTGCGCAGGGTGCGGAGGGTCATGCGAGGCCTTTGCCTGGAATGGCGATGGAGAGGCGGCTTGAGGATGATTGCGTGGTCATGTTAACGATGATGTCCATCAGCACGGTCTGATTGTTTCCCCTCGTACGTCCGAATGGAGAGCGCTGCCTTTGCTTGAAATGATTGCGCAATCATTCAAGAGGAGACCACCATGCGCCCTTCGCTCTCCAACCGCCGCAGCGCCATGGCGCGCCTGCTGGCTGCGGCCCTGGCTCCGGCCTCGATGCTGGCCCCGGCCCCGGCCCAGTCCCAGGCCCAGTCCCAGGCCCAGTCCCAGGCCCAGGCCCAGGCTGCCTGGCCGATCAGGCCGATCACGCTGGTGATTCCCTTCCCTCCCGGGGGCCAGACCGATGTGGTGGGCCGGCTGGTGGGAGAGCGCCTGTCGCAGCGCCTGGGCCAGCCCGTGGTGGTGGAGAACCGGCCCGGCGTGAATGGCTCGCTGGCCTCCGAGGCCGTGGCGCGAGCGCGTGCCGATGGCTACACGCTGGTGATTGGCGGGCCGGGCACGCACGCCATCAACCAGCTGGTCAATTCCAACGTGAAGTACGACGCGCGGCGGGATTTCACGCACATTGCCATGCTGGGGCGCGTGCCCATGCTGCTGCTGGCCTCGCCCAGGCTGAAGGTCGCTTCGGTGGCCGATGTGGTGGCCCTGGCCCAGGCCAGCCCCGGCACGGTGAATGTGGCGCTGACGGGCATTGGCTCGTCCAGCCATGTGACGACGGAGCTGCTGCGCCAGGCGGCCGGCGTGAGCTTCAACAACGTTCCCTACAAGGGCGATGTGCCCGCCATGACCGATGTGATGGGCGGCCAGGCAGACCTGCTGTTCGTGCCCGCCACCTCGGCCGTGGGCTTTGCGCAGGCGGGCAAGCTGCGTGCGCTGGCCGTGGCAGGCGACCGGCGCCTGGCGGCCCTGCCCGATGTGCCCACCATGGCCGAGGCCGGCCAGCCGCAGGTCGTCAACTATTCATGGACCAGCCTGGCGGGGCCGCCGGGCATGCCGGCCGATGTGGTGCAGCGGCTCAACCAGGCCTGCCAGTCCCTCCTGGCCGAGCCCGAGGTGGTGGCCCGCCTGACCGCCATGAGCAACGAGCCCACGCCGGGCACGCCCGCCCAGGCCGCCAGCTTCATCGCCGCCGAGGTGGCGCGCTGGAGCGAGGTGGTGCGCAAGGGAAACATCCAGGTCCAGTGAACAGCTTCAGGAGAGTCCCCATGAGCATGCTGCCCGCCAATACGTTCAAGCGCGCGCTGCGCGAAGGCCGCCCGCAGATCGGCCTGTGGTCCACCATTCCCTCCCCCTTTGTCTGCGAGATGATCGGCGGCGCGGGCTACGACTGGGTGCTGCTCGATACCGAGCACACGCCCACCGACGTGCCGCTGATGCTGGGCCAGCTGCAGGCCGTGGCCGCCGCCCTGCCCGCACCGGGCGCCCCGCCCGTGCACGCCGTGGTGCGGCCCGCCTGCAACGATGCGGTGCTGATCAAGCGCTACCTGGACCTGGGCGCCCAGTCCCTGCTGCTGCCCTTTGTGCAGAACGCGCAGCAAGCGCGGGACGCCGTGCGCGCCATGCGCTATGCACCCCAGGGCATGCGCGGCATGGGCGGTTCCACTCGCGCGGCCAACTTCGGGCGCACTGCCGACTATGTGGCATGTGCGGCCGACGAGCTGTGCCTGCTGGTGCAGGTGGAAACGGCCGAGGCGCTGGAGCAGATCGAGGCGATTGCGGCCGTCGATGGCGTGGACGGCATCTTCATCGGCCCCGCCGACCTGTCGGCCAGCCTGGGCTATCCGGGCCAGGCGCGCCACCCTGTGGTGAACCGGGCCATCGACCAGGCCATTGCCCGCATCCGCGCCTGCGGCAAGGCGCCGGGGATCCTGATGGTGGACGAGGCACGGGCGCGCGAATGCCTGGAGCTGGGCGCGCAGTTCGTGGCCGTGGCGCTGGACACGCTCTTGCTGCGCGACGGGCTGGATGCGGCGGCGGCGCGCTTCAGGCAAGGGCTGCTGGCAGCGAACCCGCCAGGGCCCGCATCCACCGCCGGCAGCTACTGAGGAGCCCCACAACCATGACACGTTCCCCCGAATCCCTGCGCAGCGCACGCTGGTTTGCTCCCGATGATTTCCGCTCCTTCGGCCACCGCTCGCGCGTGCTGCAGATGGGCTATGGCTACGAGGACTGGATGGGCAAGCCCGTGATCGCCATCGTCAACACCTGGAGCGATGCCAACCAGTGCCATGCCCACTTCAGGCAGCGCGTGGAAGACGTCAAGCGCGGCGTGCTGCAGGCGGGAGGATTTCCGCTGGAGCTGCCGGCCATCTCGCTGTCGGAAAGCATGGTCAAGCCCACGACCATGGTCTATCGCAACTTCCTGGCCATGGAGACGGAGGAGCTGCTGCGCAGCCACCCGGTGGACGGCGCCGTGCTCATGGGCGGCTGCGACAAGACCACACCGGGGCTGACCATGGGGGCGATCTCCATGGGCATTCCCTTCATCTACCTGCCGGCCGGCCCCATGCTGCGCGGCAACTGGAAGGGGCAGGTGCTGGGCTCGGGCTCGGACGCCTTCAAGTTCTGGGACGAACGCCGCGCCGGCCGGCTGGACGAACAGGCCTGGCGCGAGATGGAATCCGGCATTGCCCGCAGCCACGGCACCTGCATGACCATGGGCACGGCGGCCACCATGATGGGCATTGCCGAGGCCATGGGCCTGGCGCTGCCGGGCGCTTCGTCCATTCCGGCCGCCGACGCCAACCACATCCGCATGAGCGCCGAGTGCGGCCGCCGCATCGTGCAGATGGTGTGGGAAGACCTCACGCCCGCCCGCATGCTCACGCGCGCGCATTTCGAGAACGGCATTGCCTGCGCCATGGCCATGGGCTGCTCCACCAACGCCATCATTCACCTGATCGCCATGTCGCGGCGCGCGGGCCATCCGGTCAGCCTCGATGACTTCGACGCCTTCAGCCGCCGCGTGCCCGTGATCGCCAACATCCGGCCCAGCGGCGACCGCTATCTGATGGAGGATTTCTTCTATGCAGGCGGCCTGCGCGCCCTGCTGGAACGCATCCGCCCGCATCTGGACACCGGGGCCATGACGGTCAACGGCAAGACCCTGGGCGAGAACATTGCAGGCAGCCAGGTCCACCAGGACGACGTGATCCGCCCCCTGTCCCGCCCCATCTACGCAGAAGGGGCGCTGGCCGTGCTGCGCGGCAACCTGGCGCCGGACGGCGTGGTCATCAAGCCCAGCGCCTGCGCCCCGCACCTGCTGCGCCACACAGGCCGCGCCCTGGTATTCGACGACTACCCCAGCCTCAAGCAGGCCGTGGACGACCCCCATCTCGACGTGAACGGCGAAGACATCCTGGTGCTGCGCAACGCCGGCCCCAAGGGCGCGGGCATGCCCGAATGGGGCATGCTGCCCATTCCCACCAGGCTGCTGAAGCAAGGCGTGAAAGACATGCTGCGCCTGTCCGACGCCCGCATGAGCGGCACCAGCTACGGCGGCTGCCTGCTGCATTGCTCACCCGAATCCGCCGTGGGCGGGCCGCTGGCCCTGGTGCGCACGGGCGACCGCATCACGGTGGACGTGCCCGCCCGCCGCATCCACCTGGAAGTCAGCGACTCAGAGCTCGCCACCCGCCGCGCCGCCTGGACGCCCCCGCCCGCGCGCTATCAACGCGGCTACGGCTGGCTGTTCGGCCGTCATATCCTGCAGGCCAATGAGGGATGCGATTTTGATTTTCTGAAGACGGGCTTTGGGAGGGCTGTGCCGGAGCCGGATATTTTTTGAGAGCGTGAATGGCACAGGGTCTGCCCAGGCGCAGGGCGGCCAGTGCAGCCCTGCCTGTCCAGGTCCTACGACATAAGCCGCCTCCAGGCTGACGGCCAAGTCCTACATCGCCACTCCTTTTTGTCATGAATAGTGGCTCTGTTTTCGACAAGATACTGATTCAAGCAAGCCAATGGAAACGCCATATCCAATTGAATATTGATGAATACGAAAACCACCGCATTCATCAAATATCGATAGGCATTTTCTAATAGCGACACCGTTTCCCCCAGGTCCACGCGCACGCAAGCCCCCTGCCCTTCGCGGGCAGCCGTTCCCGTTTCCCCGTTGCCTTGCACCGCCGTGGACCTCAACCCAGAAGCAGAGGTGGCTGTGGACTTTCTCAGAAGCATCTTTCATCAGGCTCCGGAAATCGCGCTGTTTGCGGCCTTGGCGCTCGGTTACTGGGTGGGCAAGTTCAGGTTCGGGTCGTTCCAGCTGGGGGGCGTGGCGGGGTCGCTGCTGGCGGCGGTGCTGATCAGCCAGGTGGGGGTGACCATTGATTCGGGCATCAAGGCGGTGCTGTTCGCGCTGTTCATCTATGCCGTGGGTTTCGAGAGCGGGCCGCAGTTCTTCCGTTCGCTGGGGCGGCAGTCGGTCAAGGAGATCCTGATGGCCCTGGTGGTGGCCGTGTCGGGGCTGGTCACGGTGGTGGTGATCGCCCGGGTGTTCCATCTGGACAAGGGGCTGGCGGCGGGGCTGGCAGCGGGCGGGCTGACGCAGTCGGCCATCATCGGCACGGCGGGCTCGGCCATCGAGAAGCTGGGGCTGGCGCCCGACGAGGTGCAGCGCATGCAGGCCAATGTGGCCATCGGCTATGCGGTGACCTATATCTTCGGCTCCTTCGGCGCCATCATCATGTGCGTGAACGTGCTGCAGTGGCTGACGGGCCGCAAGATCCGCGAGGACGCGATTCAGGCCGAGCAGGAGCTGCTCAAGGGCGTGCGCGTGTACGGAACCGGCGAGTCACCGGCCGTGCCGGATCTGGTGGGCCGCATTTTCCGCGTGGGACAGGCAGGCCGCACCGTGGCCGAACTGGAGGCCAGCGCCACCGCCAACGGCGGCACGGTGACGGTGGAGCGCATACAGCGCAGGAACGCGATGGTGGGCGTGGACGGCAGCCTGGCGCTGGAGGCCGGCGACATCATCTTGCTGGTGGGCCGGCGTGCGGCCGTGGTGGCGCTGGGCGCCTCGGTGGGCGAGGAGCTGCAGGGCGCCGAGGGCATGGACGTGGTGATGGTGCGGCGCGACGTGGCCATCTCCAACAACCAGTATCTGAACCGCAGCGTGAAGGACATCCTGGACAGCCTGTCGCAGGAGTTCAAGCACGGCGTGTACGCAGTGGCGCTGATGCGCGCGGGCACGCCGGTGCCGATTGCGCCGGCCACCATGGTCATGCCGGGCGATGTGGTGACGCTGTTCGGCACGCCGCAGGATGTGCAGAAGGCTGCGCAGTCGGTGGGCCCCATCATCGTGCCCAGCGACAAGACGGACTTTGTCTTCCATGGCCTGGGCATCACGGTGGGCCTGCTGATCGGGCTGCTGGTGCTGCGCCTGGGCTCCATTCCCATCACGCTGGGCAGCGGCGGCGGCGCCCTGCTGGCGGGCCTGCTGTTCGGCTGGTGGCGCAGCCGCAAGCACACCTTCGGCAACATGCCCACGGCCGCTTCCACGCTGCTGCGCGACCTGGGCCTGGCCGGCTTCGTGGCCATGGTAGGCCTGCAGTCAGGCCAGCAGGCCGTGACCACGGTGATGCAGCAGGGCCTGACGCTGTTCCTGCTGGGCGTGGTGGTGACCATCGTGCCGCTGCTGATCGCCATGCTGTTCGGCAAGTACGTGCTGCGCTATGACAACGTGGCCGTGTTCGCGGGCTCGCTGTCGGGGGCGCGCAGCGCCAACCCGGCGTTTGGCGAGATTCTGGACAAGGCCGACAACTCGATTCCCACGGCACCGTTTGCGATCACCTATGCGCTGGCCAATGTGTTCCTCACATTGCTGGGCCCGCTGGTCATCGCCTTTGCCTGAACACCCCTGATCTATTCCCAAGGACCACCAAGGACCATCACAAGGAGCTGCGCAATGAGCAAGGATTATCGGAGTCTGGCGAATTTGAGCCCGTTCGAACTCAAGGACGAGCTGATCAAGGTGGCCTCGGGCAAGGCCAACCGCCTCATGCTCAATGCGGGGCGCGGCAATCCCAACTTCCTGGCGACCACGCCGCGCCGGGCGTTCTTCCGGCTGGGGCTGTTCGCGGCGGCGGAGTCGGAGCTGTCGTACTCCTACATGACGGTGGGCGTGGGCGGGCTGGCCAAGCTCGACGGCATCGAGGGCCGCTTCGAGCGCTTCATCGCCGAGCACCGCGACCAGGAGGGCGTGAAGTTCCTGGGCAAGTCGCTGAGCTATGTGCGCGACCAGCTGGGGCTGGACCCCGCCGCCTTCCTGCACGAGATGGTGGACGGCATCCTGGGCTGCAACTACCCCGTTCCGCCGCGCATGCTCACCGTGAGCGAGCAGGTCGTGCGCCAGTACATCGTGCGCGAGATGGCAGGCGGCGCCGTGCCACCCGAGTCGGTGGACCTGTTCGCCGTCGAGGGGGGCACGGCGGCCATGGCCTATATCTTCGAGAGCCTGCGCATCAGCGGCCTGCTCAAGGCCGGCGACAAGGTGGCCATCGGCATGCCGGTGTTCACGCCGTATATCGAGATCCCCGAACTGGCCCAGTACGACCTCAAGGAAGTGCCCATCCACGCCGACCCCGACAACGGCTGGCAGTACTCCGACGCCGAGCTGGACAAGCTCAAGGACCCGGACGTCAAGATCTTCTTCTGCGTGAACCCCAGCAACCCGCCGTCCGTGAAGATGGACCAGCGCAGCCTGGACCGCGTGCGCGCCATCGTGGCCGAGCAGCGGCCCGACCTACTGATCCTCACCGACGATGTCTACGGCACCTTTGCCGATGAATTCCAGTCCCTGTTCTCGGTCTGCCCCCAGAACACGCTGCTGGTGTATTCGTTCTCCAAGTATTTCGGGGCCACGGGCTGGCGCCTGGGGGTGATCGCGGCGCACAAGGACAACGTGTTCGACCATGCGCTGGCGCAGTTGCCCGAGTCCGCCAAGAAGGCGCTGGACCACCGCTACCGCTCGCTGCTGCCCGATGTGCGCTCGCTCAAGTTCATCGACCGCCTGGTGGCCGACAGCCGCGTGGTGGCGCTGAACCACACGGCCGGCCTGTCCACGCCGCAGCAGGTGCAGATGGTGCTGTTCTCGCTGTTTGCGCTCATGGATGAAGCGGACGCCTACAAGCAGGCGCTCAAGCAGCTGATCCGCCGCCGCGAGGCCACGCTGTACCGCGAGCTGGGCATGCCCCCGCTGGAGAACCCCAACTCGGTCAACTACTACACGCTGATCGACCTGCAGAACGTGACCTGCCGGCTCTATGGCGAGGCCTTCTCGCAATGGGCCGTGCAGCAGTCGTCCACGGGCGACATGCTGTTCCGCGTGGCCGATGAGACCGGCATCGTGCTGCTGCCGGGCCGGGGCTTCGGGTCCGACCGGCCCTCGGGCCGCGCCTCGCTGGCCAACCTCAACGAGTACGAGTACGCCGCCATAGGCCGCGCCCTGCGCCGGCTGGCCGACGAGCTGTACGAGCAGTACAAGGCGCTGGGCAAGTAGTAGGCTCTATGCCAGGGTCCGCACGGCTCATCGCAGCTGTCGGGCCTTGACCACCAGCAGCGCCCCGGCCATCAGGCCCACACCGGCCAGTTGCACGGCGTCCAGCGCACGCCCGTAGACGGCCCAGTCCAGCACCATGGCCGTCAACGGATAGACGTACTGCAGCACGGCGATGCGGCCCAGCGTGAGGCGGGCCATGCCCGCAAAGAGAATGGCGTAGGCCAGGCCGGTGTGCAGCACGCCCAGCCCTGCCAGCCACGCCCAGGACGACGGCGCCTGCGGCCAGCCATGAACCAGCGGCACCCACAGCAGCAGCACGGTGCCGACCGCGCATTGCCACCAGGCCAGCGCAAACGGCGTGACCACTTTCTCGGTATTGGCCAGGATGGTCACGGCCGCATAGCACAGCGAGCCGGCCAGGCACATGAGCAGTCCGGACACATGGTCCGGCCCCCAGGCCGCCGCATCGCCACCCAGCAGCCCCGTGGTCAACACCAGTCCCAGCAGCGCCGCCAGCATGGCCGCCACCTGCCGTGGCGCCACGGCCTCGCGCAGCACCAGGGTGCCGAACAGCATGATCCACACCGGCTGGATGTGGAACACGATGGTGGCCACGCCAATGGAGGTGCGCGGTATGGCGGCAAAGAACAGCGCCCAGTTCATCACCATGAGGACGCCGGTGGCCACCACCACTGGCCAACTCCTGCCGCGCACGCGCAACTCCCCCATGCGGCCCGTGGCCAAGCCCCAGGCCAGCAGCGCCAGCGCGCCGAAGGCGCAGCGAAACAGCACGGTGACCAACGGGTGCTGGCGGGCTTCTTCCACAAATACGCCCACGGTGCCCAGCAGCACGCCGCCCGCGATCATTAGCCACTGGCCGCGTGTCTCCTGCGCTGTGGGAGCGGCTTGTGCGGACGCGGCGGAGGCTACGGAGGCGGCCTGTAAGGAATGGGTTCTGTCTTGCATGGCCGCGATCGTCTCGTGGCAGTAAATTCTCGTAAAGCAAATAGTTTGCAGGTTTAGTATTCGATATTCGAATCCATGGAGCGTGCCGTGAACCACCCCGACCTGCAGATCGACTGGCTGCGCGCCCTGGTGGCCGTGGTGGATGCGGGCTCGCTGTCGGCTGCCGCGCCGCTGCTGCACCGATCACAGGCCGCCGTGAGCATGCAGATCAAGAAGCTGGAGACCGCCCTGGGCCAGCCCGTGTTGCTGCGCGGCCCGCGCCATCTGCAGCTCACGCCCGCCGGCGCCGAGCTGCTGGGCTATGCGCGGCGCATGCTGGAGCTGCAGGCCCAGGCGCAGGCGGCCCTGTTCGGCCCCGACCTGTCCGGACGCGTGCGGCTGGGCGTGCCGGACGACTACGCATCCACCTATCTGACGCCGGTGCTGCGCAGCTTTGCAGGCCGCTATCAGGGCGTGGAGATCGAGCTGACCTGCGAGCAGTCCACCGCACTCATCCCGCAGGTGGTGCGAGGCACGCTGGACCTGGCCCTGGTCTCGCGCGACAGGCCCCAGCGCGGGCGCCTGCTGTTCCACGAGCCCCTGGTCTGGGTGGGCGCGCCGCAGCACGAGGTGTGGAGGAAGAATCCCCTGCCGATTGCCGTCTACGAGGCGGCCAGCCTGGCGCGCACGGCCGCGCTGTCCAGCCTGGCGGCCCAGCGGCGCGCGCACCGCGTGGTCTATCACAGCTCCAGCCTTGCCGGCCAGCTGGCCGCCGTGGAAAGCGGCCTGGCCGTGGCCGTGTTCACGCGCTGCAGCGTGCCCCCGCACCTGCAGGTGCTGCAAAACCTGCCGGCCGGCTTCGAGCTGCCGCCGCTGGTGTCCATGCAAGTGTCGGCCCTGCGCAGCAAGGCCTCGCAGGGCTCGGCGGCCGTGGATGCCATGTACGAGCAGTTGATTGCGACGCTGGGCCAGGCACCTCAGGAACTGACCAAGGCCTGACGCCTGGCGAGGTTCGGCAAGCATTCTGCGCACGCATTTCGCTGTATTCTTGAAAACATAATGAAATCATCCACCGGCCATTTACCGCAACCTGATTGGGCGCACCTGCAGGCCCGCGCTGGAGAACCGACTTGACGCAAAAATACATCCCCCATCTGCTGGCCCTGGACCGCGAGCGTGACTGGGCGCGCGCAGCGCAGGCCTGCGGCATCTCCGACAACGCGCTGGCCCAGGCCATACGCTCGGCCGAGGCGGAGTTCGGCCACGCGCTGGTGCGTGCGGGCCGGACCTTCCAGGGGTTCACGCCGGAGGGCGAACAGGTGCTGGCCTGGGCACGGCAGTTCGCCCAGGCGGTGGATGCACTCAAGCACTGCTTTGCCGACACGCGCAAGCGGGCAGGCCTGGCGCCCCTGCTGGCGCGGCGCTCCGTCTCGCCCAGGCGGCTGGCCATTCCGGGCCCGGACAGCGGCGACATGGACCTGATGATCGAGGCGGCGCTATGCGCTCCGGACCACGGTGCCTTGCACCCCTGGCGGGTTCTGGAGTTTCCCGCCCACCAGCGCGAGGCCTTGGCCAGCCTGTTCGAGCAGGAAAAACTGCGCCGCGACCCGTTGGCCCCGGCCGACGACATCCGCCGTGCGCGCGAGCATGCAACGCGCGCCCCGGCGCTGATCGCCTTCATCATCTCGCCCCGGCCGCGCTCGCGCGTGCCGGTGCGTGAGCAATGGCTGGCTGCGGGCGCGGCCTTGGGCAACTTCCTCAACGCCGCCCACCATTTGGGCTTTGGTGCCATCGTGCTCAGTGGCGAGCGCTGTTTTGACCCGGCCCTGCATTCAGCGCTGGGTTTGCGCGAGGGCGAGCACCTGGCCGGCTTCATCAGCCTGGGCACCATCACCAGCCAGCCATCCCCGCGCGCAACGGTGGCGCCCTCTTCCATGCGCACGGCATGGCAGGCGGAGCAGACAGCAGCGGTCACGGCACAGGCCCTTCTCCAGCCAGACGGCAACCACGACAGCCACGGCAGCGATCTTTGAAGCCGCAGCCGGCGCGTGCCGGGTGGCGCATAAGTGGCGCATGAGTGGCGCGCAGGTGGCGCACTGACTGCGCGGGGCGGTTAGAGTTGTGGGGCTGCTGCGCCCTCTTTTCCATCACGGAACAAGCTTTCATGATCATCCGGCCCCGCCCCCACTGGCTGCGCATGCTCTTCGTGCTGCGCGGCTCGGTGCTGCCCGACATCCTGCCCCAGCTGATGGCCGCCACCTTGTTCGCCGTGCTGGTCACGGCGCTGCACGGCCAGTTGTTCGCCTGGAAGGTGCCGCTGAACTTCGTGCCGTTTTCGCTGATCGGGCTGACGCTGGCCATCTTCCTGGGCTTTCGCAACAGCACCAGCTACGCGCGCTATTGGGAGGCGCGCACGCTGTGGGGCACCCTGCTCAACGAGACACGCACCCTGGTGCGCCAGGCCCGGACCTTGACGGACGCGCCGCAGCACGCCCCGGCCCTGGCCATGGTGCTGGCGGCCTTTGTGCATGCGCTGCGCCACCAGTTGCGCGGCACCGATGCCGCGGCCGAGATGCGCCGCCTGCTGCCCGCCGCCGACTGCGAGCGCCTGGCCACGGCGCGCTTCAAGCCTGCCGTGCTGCTGCTCATGGCCGGCGAATGGCTGCAGGCGCGCCGCCAAGACGGCAGCCTGCAGCCGGTGCTGGTGCCCGCCATGGAGGCGCCGCTGTGCAAGCTGGGCGAGGCACTGGGCGGCTGCGAGCGCATTGCGGGCACGCCGATTCCCTTCACCTACGCGGTGATCATCCATCGCACCATCTACCTGTACTGCCTGCTGCTGCCCTTCGGCCTGGTGGATTCCATCGGCTTCATGACGCCGGTGATCGTGGCCTTCATCGCCTACACCTTCTTCGCGCTGGAGGCCTTGGGCGCCGAGCTGGAGGAGCCCTTCGGCACGGCGCCCAACGACCTGGCGCTGGACGCCATGTCGCAGATGATCGAGGCCACGCTGCGCGAGCTGACCGGCGAGGTGCTGCCGCCTGCGCCGCAGCACAAGGATGTGCTGTTCCTGACCTGACCCCGCCTGCCGGCCCGGACAGCGCCAGCGGCACAATCTGCCACCCGCATCACAGAAAAAGGACAAGCGCCATGACGGAGACAAGCAAGGTCAAGGGACCGGCCTCGTATTTCCCTTCCATCGAGAAGACCTACGGCCAGCCGATTGCGCACTGGATGGATCTGCTGCAACAGCAGGACACCCGCAAGCACATGGAACTGGTGGGCTGGCTCAAGGCCCAGCACCAGATGGGGCACGGCCATGCGAATGCGCTGGTGGCCGTGTTCCTGGCGCAGGCCTGACCTGCACCCAGCAACCCTCAGCCGATGGCCGTGCCCAAAGCCTGGCGCACGGCGGCACCCGCTTCGTCAAACAGGCGGCGTGATGCCGGCGCCAACCCCAGCATGTGCATGCAGGCGTGCACCATGCCGGGCAGGCGCACGGCCTGCACCGCCACACCGGCCTGCGCCAGCCGCTGTGCATAGGCTTCGGCCTCGTCGCGCAGCGGGTCGTATTCGCAGCTGATCACCGTGGCTTGGGGCAGGCCTGCCAGGTGTTCCGCGCGCAGCGGAGAGACGAGTTCTTGCCGCCCCGATGCCGCATCGCCCAGGTACGCGCCATAGCAGTACTCCATGGCCGCACGCGTGAGGTAGTGGCCCTCGCCGAACTGCTGGAACGACGGCGAATCCATGGCCGCGTCCAGTGCCGGGTACAGCAGCAGCTGGTGGGCGATGGCCGGTGCGTCCGCCGCTCCCCAGCCTTGCTTTTCCTGCGCCAGCAGGCAGGCGGCGGCCGCGAGGTTGCCGCCCGCGCTGTCTCCGGCCACGCCGATGCGCCTGCGATCCAGGCCCAGCGCATCGGCCTGCTCAAAGGTCCAGGCAATGGCATCGCAGAAGTCATGCAGCGGCACGGGAAAGCGGTGCTCGGGCGCCAGCCGGTAGTCCACCGAGACCACGACGGCGCCCGTTGCCGCGGCCAATGCGCGGCAGGGGTTGTCGTAGACCTCCAGCGAACCCAGGCACCAGCCGCCGCCGTGGGCGAAGACCAGGGCGGGCTGGGGCGTGGGTGTGTCCGAGGCCAGCGGCCGGTAGATGCGCACGCGCAGCGGCGCACCGTCGCGCGCGGGCAGCGTGAAGTCTTCGGTGCGGGCCACGGCCTCGGCCGGGCCGTGCAGGGCGCGCAGCCCGGCGTCGGTGGCCTCGCGCAGCGCCGCCAGCGTGGGCGGCGTGGGCGGGGCCACGGCCTGGGTTGCCTGCGCCAGCTCGGCGAGATAGCGCGCAATGTCAGCGTCCAGGCCCATGGTCACAGCGTCCTTTGCAGGAAGGGCAGCAGCTCGGCGATGAAGGGCTCGGCGGCTTCCTCCATGATGAAGTGGCCGCAGCCCGGCACGATCACGCCCGACAGGTCATCGGCATGGCCGCGCAGCGTGGCCAGCGGCGCATCGGCCGTGGCGTGCTCGGCGCCAATGGCCAGCACGGGCATGGCCAGCGGGCGCAGCGCACGCTCGCGGTTCTGGCGGATGGTTTCGGGAATAGCGCGGTAGTAGGCAAAGCCGCCGCGCAGGCCACCGGGCGCCGCATAGGCATCGACATAGACGTCGACGGCCACGCGGTCGCGCCGCAGCGACCAGCGGTTGAACATGAATTCCAGGTAGGCACGCTCGCGCCCCGCGATCAGGGTCTCGGGCAGGTCGGCCAGCTGGTTGAACATGAAGTGCCACAGGAAGATGTTCTGTTCTGGCGGCGCAAAGATACTGGGCTCGGGCGCCAGGCCGGGGATCACGGCCTCGGTCAGCGCCAGGGACTGCACGGCCTGCGGCTGGTCGCTGGCCAGTGCATAGGCCACCCACATGCCCACGTCGTGGCCGGCGACCTGGTAGCGCTCATGGCCCAGCGCCAGCATGGTGCGGTGCAGGGTCAGCGCGATGGAGCCCGTGTCGTAGCCGGTGTCGGGCCGGTCGGAAAAGCCCGTGCCCGGCGGATCGACGGCAATGGCCTGGAAGCCCTGCGCCGCCAGTGCCTGCATGACGTGGCGCCAGGCATACCAGGTCTGGGGCCAGCCCGGGATCAGCAGCACGGGCGCGCCCTGCCCGGCCGTGATGCAGTGGATGCGGCGGCCGTCGATGCGCACGTAGTCGTGCGAGAACTCGTGGGCCTGGTCTTCCTGCTTGCGCAGGGCGTTCGATGTGAAAGCGTTCATTGTTGGATTCTTTTTGAGGTTCTTTGGCTGCGGGCGTGCTCAGGCGATGCCGAGCATGGCGTTGATCTGGCGCTGGTCCACGGGAGCGCCGGCGAAGTCGTCAAAGATCTTGTCGGTGACGCGGATGATGTGGCGGTTGATGAAGTCCACGCCCTCGCGCGCACCGTCTTCCTGGTCCTTGAGGCAGCACTCCCATTCCAGCGAGGCCCAGCCCTGGTAGTCGTACTGGGCGAACTTGGAGAAGATGGCCTTGAAGTCCACCTGCCCGTCGCCCAGCGAACGGAAGCGCCCTGCCCGCTCCAGCCACGAGGAATAGCCGCCGTAGATGCCCTGGCGTCCGCTGGGCAGGAATTCCGCATCCTTCACATGGAACATGCGGATGTGCTCGCGGTAGATGTCGATGTAGTCGAGGTAGTTGAGCTGCTGCAGGACGAAATGGCTGGGATCGAACAGGATCTTGCAGCGCGCGTGCTGGCCCACCAGTTCATGGAAGCGCTCGAAGCTGGTGCCGTCGTGCAGGTCTTCGCTGGGGTGGATTTCGTAGCACAGGTTCACGCCCTGCTCGTCGCACGCGTCGAGGATGGGGCGCCAGCGGCGCGCCAGCTCCTCGAAGGCGGTTTCGATCAGGCCGGCCGGGCGCTGCGGAAACGGGAACAGATAGGGCCAGACGAACGAGCCCGAGAACGTGCCCATGTCGCTCAGCCCCATGCGGCGCGATGCACTGGCCGACAGCTTGAGCTGCTCCAGCGCCCAGGCCGTGCGTGCGGCCGGATTGCCGCGCAGCGCCTCGGGCGCAAAGCTGTCGCACATGGCGTCGTAGGCCGGGTGCACGGCCACGAGCTGGCCAAAGATGTGCGTGGTCAGCTCGCTGGCCACCAGGCCGTGCGAGGCCAGCATGCCGTTGACATCGTCGCAATAAGTCTGGCTGCTGGCGGCCGTGGCCACGTCGAACAGGCGCTGGTCCCAGGCGGGAATCTGCAGGCCCTTGAAGCCCACGCCGGCTGCCCAGCGTGCGATGTCTTCCAGGGAATTGAACGGCGCCTTGTTGTCGGCAAATTGCGCCAGATGAAGGCTTGGGCCCTTGATGGTCTGCATGTGGCTTCCTTGCGTTGAGCTATTGTTTGTTGATCGACAAAGAATAGTATCACGCCAATGCGGCTGCTTTTGCGAAGCCGATGCAAGACAGCATCACGGCGCCGCTAAGATGCCGCCCTGACTGTTGAGAAGGATGAGGAAGATGGCCGGAAGACCCAGGGAATTTGACCGAGACCAGGCGCTGGAGCGCGCCATGCTGGCGTTCTGGCGGCGCGGCTACGAGGGCACGTCCATGGCCGACCTGGTGCAGGCGCTGGGCATTGCGTCAGCGCGCATCTATGCGGCCTTCGGCAGCAAGCAGGACCTGTTCCGCGAGGCCGTGCAGCGCTACGAGGCCGGTGATGGCGGCTTTGCCGACCGCGCCATGGCCCAGGAGCCGCGCGTGCGCGACGCCCTGGCCCGCGTGCTGCGCGATGCCGTGGTCACCTATACGGACGATGCCCATCCGCTGGGCTGCATGGTGGTCACCGCCGCCACCAATTGCGCCGAGGAAAACGAGGCAGTCGCCGCCTGGCTGGCCGAACACCGCCGCCAGCGCACGCAGTCCCTGATCGACCGCCTTCAGCGCGCGCTGGATGAAGGCGAGTTGCGCGCCGGCACCGATGTGCAGGCGCTGGGGGATTTCTATGCCACGCAACTGCACGGCATCTCGGTGCAGGCCCGCGATGGCGTGCCGCGCGAACGGCTGCTGGCTGCAGTGCAAACCGCCTTGCTGCTGCTGAACACGGCGCTGGAGCCGGCGCTGCAGCCCGCGGCCAAGGCGGGCTGAGCCGTCAGGCGCCGAGCTTTTGCAGTTTTTGCAGCTCGGCGCGCAACTGGATCACGCTGGGCGTGACGATGGGGATGAAGGCCGATTCACGCCAGCGGCGGGCAAAGCCATCGTCCGCATCCAGGCTGTAGGCACGGCCGCCGGCCGTCTGCAGCTCCAGCTGCATGGCCTGCTGCACGCAGTCGTGCAGGGCCAGGCGCAGCGCGAAAAGCCGCTCGGGCGCCTCCACGAAATCGCCGGCCTCGACACCGGCCTTGAGTGCCGCCACCGCCTGCTCCAGATGGCTGCGGGTATCGTCCAGCGGCTGCTGCAGCACATGCCCGCCCTGCCCCATGCGCGAGGCGGCCTGCGCACAGGCCGCGCGCGCCAGGCCGATGGACAGGCCGCATTGCATGCCCAGGAAGGCCGGCCGCACACGCGGCAGAAATCCGCCGGCGCGCTCGGCCAGCAGATCGTCTTCGGTGATGGCCACGTCCTTGAGTTGCAAGGCGGCGGTGTTGGTGCCGCGCAGGGCAATCAACTCCAGATCCGGCGAGCGCTCCAGGCCGGGACGATCGGACGGCAGGGCCACGATCATGGGCGGTGCGCCGTCGTCACGCGCCACGGCAATGGCGGCCAGAAAGCGCGGCCCGCGCAGGTTGGTGCACCAGGGCACGCTGCCGTTGAGCAGCCAGCCGCCGCCTTCCCGGGCCGTGGCGCGGATGTTGAGTGCCTCCAGCCCGCTGAGGAATTTCATGATGTTGGACAGCCCCGAGGCACCGGCCGCCTCACCCGCCAGCAGCGCGGGCAGCCAGCGCTCGCGCAGGGCCGCATTGCCGGTGTTCGCCAGCATCTCGATCAGCACACGCTGGCCCCAGAAGGCAAAGGCGGCGGACATGGAGTGCGTGGCCACCTGGGCAATCGCCTCAATGGCATCGCCGGCGCTTGCGCCCTGCCCACCCAAGGCATCCGCCAAGCCGTGGCCCAGCAGCCCGGCTTCGGCCAGATAGGGCACGACGGCGGCCGTGGCATCGCCGTTGCCGGCATCCAGCGCCTGGGCACGTGCATCCAGCCATTGGCGGTCGGCGCCGGTCAGCAGGGGGAAATCGGGTATGTGGCTTGTCATCTTGCGGGTCACCATAAAAAAAGGGACCGCTGTGGGCACAGCGGTCCCTTGCCATCCTAGCGCAGCGCACAGGCTGCGCAGATGACGCAGCGCAGGCTCAGTGCGCCGCCACCTTGCCGGGGCGTGTTTCCTCGCGCAGGGCCTTGACCTTGTCGCTCAGGCCGGGCCATGGCTGCAGGCCGTACTGGCTGCGCATGGTGTTGAGCAGCGTGGCGATCTGATCGTCGCTGAGGTTGTGGCGGAAGGCGGGCATGGTGCCCAGCTGCGGGCGCGCCGGTTGCGTGATGCCGTTGAGCACCACATGGATGGCGTTGGTCGGCGAATCGCTGTACAGGTTGGTGTTCAGCGACAGCTGGGGACGCACGCCGAAGCTGCTGCCGGCCAGCACGCCGCTGGGGTCGGCGCGGTGGCAGGCCATGCAGGCGCCCTGGTACAGGCGGTAGCCCTGGGCGTCGACCGGCAGCTTGGCAACCTCGGTCTTTTCCTTCACCAGGGCCTGGGCGTCCCCTGCGCCAGCGGCGTCTGCCACGGGCTTGCGGTACGACATCAGGTAGGTGGCCATGGCGTTGATGTCCTCGGCCGACTGGTGGGACAGGCCTTCGATCACGGGCGCCATGGGGCCGGCGGCCACGCCGTGGCGCTCCGAGAAACCGGTCTGCATGTAGCGGACCAGGTCTTCTCGCGTCCAGGGCAGCGGGGCCACGGCCTTGTCGTTGAGCGCGGGCGCATCCCAGCCGTCGATGAAGGCGCCGGCCAAGTGGTCGGCACCCTTTTTCTCGGCGCCGAACTGGTTGCGCGGCGAGTGGCAGGCCGCGCAGTGGCCCAGGCCTTCGACAAGGTAGGCGCCGCGAATCCACTCGCCCGACTGGTTGGCGGGCGCGGGCTGCTCGCCCGGCTCCAGGTACAGCGCATTCCACAGGGCCAGCCCACGGCGCACGTTGAACGGGAAGTTCAGCGCGGTCTTGGGCGCCTCGTTGGAGACAGCCGGCTCGGACATCAGGAAGGCATACAGCGCCTTCATGTCCTCATCGGTCACGCGGGTGAATGCGGTGTACGGGAAGGCGGGGTACAGGTAGTTGCCCTCGCGGTCCACGCCATGGCGCATGGCGCGCTCGAAGGCCTCGTACGACCAGCGGCCGATGCCGGTTTCGGCATCGGGCGTGATGTTGGTCGAGTAGATGGTGCCGAAAGGGCTGGGCATGGCCAGGCCGCCTGCGTTGCGCTGGCCGCCCGGTGCCGTGTGGCAGACCGCGCAGTCGCCCATGTGCGCCAGGCGGCGCCCCTGGTCGATCTGCTGCTGGCTGAATTCCTGCACCGGGATCTGCTGCAGGGGCGCGATTTCGCTGCGGCCCGTGGCCAGCCAGAAGGCGGCGCCGGCCACGGCGGCCAGGCCGACCACGCCGAGGGTGATTTTCTTGAGTGTGTGCATGTTCCGGTCCTCCGCTCTCAGTTCTGTGCCTTGTCGGCCGGGGCTGCATCGGCAGCCTGTGCCTTGAGTGCGGCCAGCACGCGTGCCGGGGTGAACGGCACTTCGCGCAGGCGCACGCCGGTGGCGTCGAACACGGCGTTGGAGACAGCGGCGGCGCTGGGCACGGAGGCCGATTCGCCCGCGCCCATGGGGTCTTCGCCCGGGCGCTCGACCAGTTGCACGTCGATCTCGGGCAGCTCGTCAAAGCGCAGGATGGGGTAGCCGCCCCAGTCCAGCGAGGTCACGCCCTTGCTGTCGAAGGTCACGTACTCCTTGAGCACGCGGCTGGTGGACTGGATGATGTTGCCGTGCACCTGGTGGCGCACGCCGGCCGGGTTGACCATCTCGCCGCAGTCATGGGCCACGAAGACCTTGTCCACCTTGATCACGCCGGTCTCGCGGTCCACGGTCACGTCGCAGATCCAGGTGGCCCAGGCCGCGCCGTAGCCAGGGAACTTGCTGTGGTAGTAGCGGGCATAGGCAAAGCCGCGGCCCTTGACCAGGCGCTGGTCGGCCGGCGCGGGGTTGCGGTGGGCCGGGCCATCCTGCCAGCCGGCCTGCTTGTGCGCAGCGTGCGTCAGCGCCACGGCGCGCGGGTCCTTCAGGTAGCGCAGGCGGTAGGCCAGCGGGTCTTCACCGGCCAGGTAGGCGCATTCGTCGATCCAGCACTCATGGGCAAAGACGTTGGGCAGGGCCGAGACGCCACGCATCCACGAAGCGCGCACGATGGGCGCCGCATCCTGCGAGACCACGCGCATCTTGGGGTACTCGTACTGCGGGATGGCCGTACGGTCGCCCATCTGCAGCACCTTGGGCTTGTTGGGCACCTTGCCCGTCAGGATCAGGGCCAGGGCCGCCGCGTCGTTGGACGGGTAGCAGGTCTTGAGCTCATAGCCCAGCACGGCATGGTTCTCGTCCAGGCCGCCGCGCACGCGGATCAATTGGCCCGTGCCCTTGGGCTCCCAGGCGGCTTCCTGCTCGCGCATCAGCTGCACGCGCACCGGGCGGCCCACGGCCTGCGACAGCAGCACGGCGTCGGATGCCACGTCGTCCGCGCAATTGCGGCCATAGCAGCCCGAGGCTTCCAGGCGCGTCACATTGATCTGGTCGGCTGCCATGCCGGTCAGCGTGGCGATGTCCTTGCGCACGTCGTGCGGGTTCTGCGATCCGGTCCAGACCTGGATCTGGCTGGCGGACACCTCGGCCACGGCGCAGGACGGGCCGATGGAGGCATGCAGGTGGTAGGGCCAGACGTAGTCGGCCTCGATCACCTTCTTGGCGCCCGAGAAGGCCTCGTCAATGCCCGCGTCCTCGCGCAGCATGCGGTCGGTCTTCTCGTGCTTGACCAGGGTGTCGTGCATGGCGTTCAGCGACAGGTCGGGCACGCCGGCCCAGTCCTTCCACTTCACCTCCAGCTGGCGCATGGCGGCAATGGCCTGCTCTTCGCGCTCGGCCACGATGCCCACGAAATCGCCCTGCACCACCACCTTGACGATGCCCGGCAGATGCGCCACGGACTGCTCGTTCACCGAAATCAGGCTGCTGCCCAGAGGCGCCGACGCATCGGCACCGCCATAGGGCGGGCGCACCACGCGGCCGTGCAGCATGCCGGGCACGCGCACATCGTGCACATAGGCCAGCGCGCCCAGCACCTTGGCCGGAATGTCCACGCGCTGCACGGACTTGCCGATGTAGTTGAAGCCGCCGGTGCGCAGCGGCACTTCCTTGTCCAGCGCAATGTTCAGGTCCTGGCCCTGGACCAGTTCGCCGTAGCCGATGCGTCGCCCGCCCTTGGCCACCACCGCGCCCTTGGACGTGGTCAGTGCGGACACGGGCTGCTGCAGCTTCTCGGCAGCCAGGCCCAGCAGCAGCTGGCGCACCTGCGCGGCGGCCTTGCGCATGGGGATGGCGTCCACCTGGATGGTGTTGCTGGCAATGGTCGGGCCCTGGTTGGGCGTGCGGCCCGTGTGGCCCAGCACCATGGTGATGCGCTCGAACTCCACATCGAGCTCATCGGCCACCAGCTGCGCCAGCGAGGTACGGATGCCCGTGCCCAGGTCCACGTGGCCGTGGTAGGCCGTGACGCTGCCGTCCGCGCCAATGGCGATGAAGCTGCTCACCCGGTCGATGGGGGGAATGGGGAAGGCGCCGGCCACGGCGGGCGCCGTACCCGTGCTTTCGGCCACCAGGCCAGCGGCCGCCACCGAGCTGACCATGACCATGCCGCCCAGCTTGAGCAGGTTGCGGCGCGTCAGTTGAAGGGGGTTGGATGCACTCATGCTGCACCTCCCTGGGCGATCAGCACGCGGGCGCGAGCAGCCGCACGCATGATTTCCACATGCGTGCCGCAGCGGCACAGGTGGCCGGACAGGGCCTGGGTGACTTCCTCGTCGGTGGCCGTGGGCTTGTGGTCGAACAAGGCCACCAGGGCCATGACCATGCCGTTGGTGCAGTAGCCGCACTGGGCAGCCTGCTCGTCAATGAAAGCCTGCTGCACAGGGTGCAGTCGGTAGACGGCCTTGCCCTGTGCATCGGCTGCCGGCTTGCCGGCAGGCATCCCCGGCACGGCGGCCGGATGGGCTGCTTCCCAGTCACGCGCCACGCGGGCGTGCTCGGCCTGGGTCGCGTCCTGGGACAGGCCTTCCAGCGTCGTGACCTTCATGCCCTGGACCACGCTCACGGGAACGGAGCAGGAGCGGGCCACCTTGCCGTCGATCAGCACGGCGCATGCGCCGCATTCGCCCAGGCCGCAGCCGAACTTGGGCCCGTTGAGCTGCATGTCGTTGCGCAGCACATAAAGCAGCGGCGTCTCAGGGCTGACGCCCTGGATCTCGACCTCTTGTTGGTTGAGAGTGAATTTCATCGTGTGCAAACCTTGTGGTTGACAACAGGTGCAAACCATAGGTGCGCACTGAAAAATCAGGCGACGGACTCGCCGCGGCCAAGCCCGAAAAAGAAAGCCCACCGCCAACGGGGTGGGCTGTTTTCACGTGGTTTTTAGAGGCAACTCTGATAGATGACTGCCTGTTGTATGCAAACGATTCTATGCCTCGGACTTGCCCATCACTGCCAGCCGGCGTCCATCCAAGGACCTGCACAGACCCGCAAACTCCGTGGCTTTTTGCTCACATAACTCACCATAAAGATCGGAAATATCCGCAAAAACACAGCGCTACCAGCCGATCCGAAACCTGCACCAAGCCCCGAAAGATGTGCACCACCACAGTGCACAAAGGGCAGAAATTCTTGCATCACGGCCCCTGCCCGGTCTTGCAGCCATGCACGGCTGGGCATAAAGACAGCAGGCCACCCTGGCAGCCGGCGCATCGGCACGGCCATCACACCAACCAAGCAAAACACTCGGCTTTTATCTGCATCAAATTCCAGTGAGAACGCTTGAAATTCCCGAGCACGCCATGCACAGCGCCCGTAAAACACGCGCCCGCCTGCAGCATCGATGAACACAAGGCGCGGACCAGCGGCCCAGCCGTCAACGGGTGCCCGGCGTGATCTGGATGGTGCCCAGGCCCGAGCCCACGGCCTCACGCCGACGAGGTGCCAGCCAGTGCACCCAAAGCCCCTTGAGCCAGCCCAGCGCAAAGGCGCCTGCCAAGGCCAACATGCCCCACTGCCCGGCCAACAGAGCCACATATATCCAATAAGGCATGCATCCCAGGCCGAGAAGGCAGGCCCACCGCCGCAGGGCAACGGAACGGGACTGCGACAGCCAGACGGCAAGGACTGCGGGGAGTGCGAAGGCGATCTGATCGATGCTCATGGCCGCATCATACTGTATGAATAAACAGTTTTGTAGGCAAAAACGCGTGTCTTTCGCGAAGGATGTCACGGGAACACCAACACCCTCATCTTTCGCTTGCATTCTGCTCGCCATCCTCCCCCAAACCCCACGCAAAAAGCCGCTGGCAAGCAGCGTACAGACTGGGTTTCAAGAATTTCCAATGTGCGGTGCAGTTTGATCACGGCATCGCCTTTCACATCCCCTTCAATAAGCCCAAACTCCTTCGCAGCCGGTCACTCACTCCTGTGAACCACCGCGCTTCAAACCTGAAAGCGAGGGCATACAGGATTTTGAAGGGCTCCGGAACATACAGCACCCCATAACTACCGGCTCTTTACATGGCCTTTACCTGGCGTTGACCGGTCATTTTGAACACGGTCAGGACGGCCAATGGCAGTCATAGGAGAAAATGATCGAAAGCATGCAAACTTGTTCTTAAAAAACCGTTAATATTCGCGCTTCAATCCATGAAAGGCAAACTACCGTGAACACCACATACAAAGAACTTCTGGCACAGCGCGAGGCACTCGAGGCCCAGATCCAGACAGCACGCAAGCAAGAAGTCAGTGATGTGATCGCCAAGATTCGCGGTCTGGTTCAGGATTACGGCCTGACTGCCGACGACATCTTCACGGCACGCCGCGCCCCCTCCACCGTGGCCCCCAAGTTCCGCAATCCCGAAACCGGTGACACCTGGACCGGCCGTGGCAAGCCCCCCGCCTGGATCAAGGACAAGGATCGCGCCCAGTTCGCCATCTGAAGCCTGGATAAACGCCTCCATGAAAACAGCCTGCAGTTCTCTGCAGGCTTTTTTCATTCTGGCGGCACTTGCTGCCACACCTGAATGCCCGGGCTTGGGCTTCCAAGGCCAGACGCCGCGCAGGTGAAACAAGAATGCTCTATGGACATGTCCTTAAACATGCACCATGGATGGATGCCGTGGTCCAATCTTCCAGCCGGATCTGAAGCCTCCAGCGAGTGACTGGCTGCAGATGCCGGCGCCAGATGCTCGGCCACCCATGAAAAAACAGACATCCACCTTGGACAGTGCACCCACACCATACCGTTCTGAAAAGTTCTCGACTGCCGCCGAATCGATAACCACCACAGAAGAGCCCCCCTCCTCCGCTTTGTCATTTTCAGGCGAGCAGGTTTTGTTCATCTCGTCATCCGATGAACTGCACGCCCATCTGCTCCCGCACCTCAAAAGTTGGGGCCTGGCGACCACGGCCTGCCACCATCCCACGGCCATTCGCCAGGATCGCCTTCAGAAGTTCCAGGTTGTTGTGCTTTGCGGATCGAAAACGTCCTGGAATCCCAAGGATGAAAACCGCCTGGTGGCAGGAGCTGCAAGCATCATCGAATGCGAGGCCGATCACCCCTTGCAACCCAAGGTGATCAACGCCCGCATCATCGAAGTCTCCTGGCGTTCGCTGCAGGGCCTCTTTGATGCACTGCAACTGGCCGTTCAGCCCCGGCCTGCCAACAGCGGCCGCATTTCGTCGACCGATGACGTCGCCCATTTTCAACAGATCCCGGCGCCCATCAGAACGGCCTTTCTGGATTCTGCACGTTCGTCGCTGGCGATCATCAAATCCAGCAAGAATCGCAAGGATGTGCAAAGAGAGCTGCACAATCTTTCCGGTTCACTGCGATTTTTTGACCTGACTGAGCTGTCAATACGCTGCGCCGGCCTGGAAAATGGCATCAACCATGATGGGCTGATGCACCATGCGCATTCGCTGCTGGCGCTGGAACTGCAGCTTGACCAGCTCCTGGAAGAAATCCGGACCTTGAACGGCAGATAAAGAACCGGCCGTCATTGAGATCTCGATGAGGTCACCCATCCGCACTCAAGGGCATACTTCATCAGATCAATGTCTCGTTCAATTCCAAGCTTGTGCATGGCCTTGACTTTCTGGGTACTGATGGTTTTCTTGCTTCTGTTCAGCTTGGCCGCGATCTCGTCGATACGCAAACCGGCCGCATAAAGCCTTACCACCTCCGATTCCTTGGGACTGAGCACCCCCGGTGATTTTCCTTCGCCTCCCATGACACCCGCATTCATTTTTTCCAGTCGCTCGGAAATGGCGGGGGAGAAGTATGTCCCTCCTGTATAGGCGGCATGAATGGCTGGAACCAGATGCAGCACCGGGTCCGCCTTGCTAACGATGCTGATGTTCGACACCTTGCCCAGCGCCTGGAGAATGGCCGAATTGTCCAGCATGGTCAGAACCACCAAACCCAGGTTCGGAAATCTTCTGGATATATAGCCAAACAGATTCAAGCCGTCTCCGTATTGACCCGTAGGCATGGAGTAATCCGACACAAGCACGTCAAAGCCACCCTCATCCAACTTTTTCACCAGATCGGTTGAATTTGAAACGCTGGCTTTCAACAGGATTTCCAGCTCTGAAGACAGCTCATGCCGGATGCCTGAGATGATTCCAGGATGATCATCGGCCAGCAGTACGGATATATTTAAATCTTTTCTATGATTCATATTGGGAAACATGCTTTGGCACCATCAACGGAATAAACACAATCGTTCAGTGCAGCATCATTGCACCACGGCTCATCAGATATCTCTCAGGTTCTCCAGCAGGTCGGTCAGGGCCTCATCCACTGCATGGAGGTGCCGCATATTGACAAGAGATGACAATCGGTCCATATCTTCCACTCTATCCTTCAGCCCAGCCACCGCAAATGACCCTTTCATGGCATGAATTTCACGGTGCACAGCCATCAGATCACCTTGCAGCAAATGCTTTCTCAACGCAGCCAATGAGCTTTCGGTTGCTGAAATCAATACATCACGATAAGGCAATCTGCTGCCCTGAACTTCCGCAGCTTCAACGACACCCTTGCCAGACTTTCCTATATTTTTTCCAATGAATTCCTTGAGGTTTTTCAAGGAGGCCGGCTTGACAAGAATATCTGCGATGCCAAATTTTGCACATTTGAATTTTTCCTGCTTGCCTGCATGTGCCGTTATTGCTCCCACAGGAATTCCCGGATAATTCTGCTTGATGCGCTGAGCAAGTGCATAACCGCTCATTCCAGGCATTTGCAGGTCCGTAAGAACCAGGTCATACATATTCCGCGACATCATTCGCAATGCGGATTCCCCGCCTTCTGCAGATTCCGCCTCGAAGCCGAGGATTTTCAGCTGATCCAGAAGCAGCAGCCTGTTGACCGGGTGATCATCGACGATGAGAATCCTTGCGCAATAACCTGCGCTTTCATCGTCTGCAAGCATGACATCGCCATCGTCCCAACCCAAGGAAGCAGGAACAGGCTGGACGTGGCATGCGGGCAAGGTCAATTCGAAAATGCTGCCCTTTCCCGGCACGCTGAAGAACCGGATTTCCCCGCCCATGAGATGTGCCATACGCTGACACAGCGTCAAGCCCAGCCCTGTACCACCAAATTCCGCCGCTATATCCGAGCCTGCCTGCTTGAATGCATCAAAGATGAATGGGTGCTGTGAGGGATGAATGCCTATCCCGGTATCTGACACTTTGATCTTGAGCTCACCGGCCCTGTCTGATGCAAACACGTCAATCTTGCCAGCCTTGGTGAATTTCAAGGAGTTGCTGAGAAGATTGTTGAGGATTTGCTTTATTCTCTCGCCATCTCCTATATATCCATCCCTCAGCGAATGATCAATGATCAAGGAAAATCCTATACCCAGTTCCGCAGCCAGCGGTTTGTAAATGGCAGCCACCTGCCGGATCACAGACTTGAGATCAAAGCTGGCCAATTCCACACTCATCTGACCAGACTCGATCTTCGAGAAGTCGAGAACATCATTCAGCAGCGTCAAAAGAGAATGGGATGAAGATGATATGGTGGTGAGCCTGGTTTGCTGCTCTTCTGACATGGAGCTTCTTCCCAGTATTTCCAGATTGCCCAATATTGCATTCAGTGGCGTGCGTATCTCGTGGCTCATGGCAGCAAGAAAAGAAGATTTTTCCTGGTTTGCCTCTTCTGCCGCCTTTTTGGCATCTTCCAGATTTCTTTGCACCTGCTTGTGCGCAGTGATATCGGCAAATCCACACAGCAGGACATGCCGCCCCTGATATTTGGCCTTCACCATGATCACTGAAATCTCTGCAACTGTTCCGTTGTAAGAGATCACGACTTCGCTGACTACCGGCAAATATTCAGTCTTTTTTCCACTCAGATATTTCTCACCGTAGAATCTGAGAAAATATTCAATCAACCGCTCACCAGCAGACTTGTCATCCAACACCATGCTTTCTTTGTACTTGTACATCATGCTGTTTTCCAAAAGCATCTTCTTTTCCTTGAAATCAAGAAGACCAAGTCCATAAGGCGCCATGGCAATGATGGTGCGGCTCAGATGTTCCGTGTCGAACACATTCTTGGCTTTTCCATATATTGGAATAAAAACCCTATCATAAAAATATATCAGAAAACACCAGAAAAAAATGATGAATATCAATGAAAACAGCAAATATACAAGGGACTTCCCATTTAAATACACATCTTTCCAGGAAAACACCTGGAGAAGTATCATGTTTGTATTTGATATCCTCGAATAGTAATAAAAATATCCATTCCTATAGACGGCACCATACTTGCTCAAAATATATCTACTTATCATTCCTCCGTGAAATTTCGACGCCTCGATATCAAAAAAATCCCCTATTGCATCGCCGCCTCCCCCACCCAACGCAACGTTGCCTTGAGAATCAAGAATAAACAAGGAGTTCCTACCATCACCCTGCTGCATAAGGCTCTCAATATACTGAGTCGGCATGTCGCTCACCACCGTGAGAAATGGCTTTCCATCTTGGAATGCCGAGACAACAATCTGAAATGACATCTCCCCCGTCAGAATGCTTTTACTCGGAGGCAGCCATATGGGATGGCGCAGCTGGACGGACGGAATGATGGTGCCGTTATCTTCAGGCAAAGTCGAAATATGTTCCCTGAGTTTCAAGAGCATGTCTTTTCGCTCATGCTCGTTTGGCACCTGCGGCACAAGGACGCCTATGAACGATCTGTCCGGACTGAAGACATAGGCAGATATTGCTCTTCCATTTTGAAGAAAGCTGGAATTTGCCAAATATGCCAGCTCTCCCAACATATCTCTGTAGTGCTTGTGTACATTCTTGTTGATCTTATTCTCAAGCAATACTACAGGGCTCACCCCTGCCATCACAGCATCTGCCCCGGCAAAGACGCCGGGATGAGATGTGTGCGTCTGCCCCCAAAGCAACTCTGATGCAATGATTCCTCGCATCATAATGACTTGCTTTGTTTCTATTTCCACCAGAACCCGGGTTCTCTTGCTCTGGAATACGGCTCTTCTTTCCTCCATGAAGTCATTGAGCTCGAACAGGGCCGCAAGCATTGCCAAAACAATGATAAGAAGAGAGAAAACCAGGCCACCGCCAAAAAGCAGTGTCTTGTTGTATTTGGTCAGAAGGTGGAGCTCTTCCTTTTCTCCAGCCTCTTTTTTATATATTTCCATCTGGGCATCAAGATACAACCATCGATCAGGCTGTGGATCTCCTCATGTAATAAAAGAAATCTTTGCAAGAAAGCTGCGGATGGCATGGAGCTTGGTCGGATCGTCTGCGGCAATGACGATGCATTTCTGCACCTATTTTCTTACGTCAATCCAGCCCATCTCAATTCCATAGCGAATGAGATCAATGTCCTTGCGTATACCCAGCTTGTTCATGACAGCCACCTTGTGCGTGCTGACCGTCTTGATACTGCGATAGAGCTTTTTTGCTATCTCGGACACCGTCATGCCAGAGATGAAAAGAAGCAGAACCTCTTCTTCCCGTTTTGAGAGTTCTATCGATGTCCGCACCGCACCCAGCCATTCTCCTCCCAGCAGCTTGCTTGCACTGGGAGATATGAATTGACCATCCGTGTATGCAGCGTAGATGGCGGGCAGCAGACTTCCCAAGGAATCCGTTTTATGGACAATTCTGTAGATTCCTTGGTTGGTAAGAGATTTGATGATTCCAATATTCTCGATCATTGTCAGCATGACGATCTTGACACTTGGAAATCTTTTACGAATGACATTCAGCATCACCAGACCATCACCGTAGGTTCCACCGGGCATGGAGTAATCAGTTACCAGAACATCACATTCGTTTTTCTTCAGAAAACTTATGATTTCCGTGGAGTTTTTCGCTCGACCTACAATCTCTATTTCATGCTTATCCTCCAAAACACTTTCTATGCCTGCCAGAACTGCCGGATGGTCATCGGCAATTAATATCCGCAAGACGAAATTTTTCATGACTCAAAAAATTAAAATAAGTCGCACGAAGAACATTCCTATTCTAGGCAGCCGGCTACTAGGATTTAATTGGATTTGTCTGATTTTTCAATCCAAAAATCTAAGATTTGTCTGATTTGCAAGATTTATTGCCGAAAAATCGGGTACCAGTCCTAGGGCCCACTCCTAGAATTCAACAGACAGTTGAACCAATGGTTGAATGGATTCGGGCCAGATGCCGCCGGGACCTGAAGCGCCCGATCTGCGGGAAGGCGCGAGACCTGTGCGGGAGGAGATCACCGAGGCGCTTGGCGGGCGGCTGAAGAGATGGCGGAATCCCGGCACAATCGAGGGATGCGAATCCTCCACACCATGCTGCGCGTTGGCAACTTCCAGCGCTCCATCGATTTCTACACACAGGTTCTTGGCATGCAGCTGCTGCGGACCTCCGAGAACCCGGAGTACAAATACTCCCTGGCCTTCCTGGGCTTCGAGGGCGGCAACCCGGCCCAAGCCGAGATCGAGCTGACCTACAACTGGGGCACCGAGGCCTATGACATGGGCTCGGCCTATGGCCACATCGCCATTGGCGTGCCAGACGCGTATGCCGCCTGCGAGAAGATCAAGGCGTCCGGCGGCAACGTGACGCGCGAAGCAGGCCCCGTCAAGGGCGGCACCACGGTGATTGCCTTTGTGACGGATCCGGACGGCTACAAGATCGAACTCATACAAGAGAATTCGCGAGCCCATGCCGGGACCCAGCCTGACGGTGACGCGAAGTTCGACCCGCTGCGCAATTCCTGATCCACGCAGCCGTCAAAAGAAAAGGCCCGGAGCGATTGACGCTCCGGGCCTTTTCTTTTTGGCCGTTTACAGCGGCAAGACCGAGGCTCAGTCCACCAGGATCACTTCCACGCGGCGGGCTTCGGCGTTACTGCCGTCAGCCTGCAGCTGCTCGGGCTTCTTGAGTTCGACCTTTTCCTCAGCCACGCCCAGCGCGGACAGGGCGGCCTGGACTGCCAGGGCGCGCTTCTTGGCCAGTTCGGCGTTGAGTTCGGCGCTGCCCGTGGCGTCGTGGTAGCCCGAGATCACGGCGCGCTTGCCGCCCTTCACACCGGCGACCACGTCGGCCAGCGCTTCATTGGCGCCCGCGGCCAGTTCGGCCTTGGCCGATGCGAAGTAGAACTTGACCACGCCGTTTTCGACAACGACGCGGGCCACATCTTCCTCCAAGACCACGGGCACCATTGCTGCCACAGGGGAAGCGCCGCCTGCCATCTTCGCCGGGCCATGCGCAATGCCGCGCTGGTAGACGACGACGCCAACGACCGTGGAGACGACGAGCGCAATCAGCGCGAACAGGAAACCCAGGGCAAAACGTTGTTGGCTGTCGTCGTCGGAATGACTGAAGGACATGAAGCACTCTCCGTGAATGAGCTGTTGGATGAAGACCAGAAAGACTGCGAAAAACCGGTGGATTGTAGAGGGCCACCGTCGAGGGCCCCGCGCCACGCCCAAACCCCGCAGTGACGGCCGACAAAAACTGTGGTGCGGCGGAGACAGAAGACCGGCCCTGCAAGGGCAAAGCACGCGCTTGTGCACCGTTTGCGCGTCCAGGCGTTAAAACGTCATTGTTCTTTCATGCTGTCGCGCCCATGTCCGCCCTGCCAGAATTTTCATTCGCCCGCCGAGAGTCACAGCCCATGCTGGACGAGGCGCTGCACCGATGGGGCGGGAGCGATGACCTCTGGATCTTTGGCTACGGCTCGCTGATCTGGCGGCCGGATTTCGATTTCTGCGAACGCCGCACGGCGCGTGTCTTTGGCTGGCATCGGGCGCTGAAGATGTGGAGCACCATCAACCGCGGCACGCCCCAGAACCCTGGTCTGGTCTTTGGCATGCTGTCCGGCGGCAGCTGCCAGGGCATGGTGTTCCGCATTCCCCGGCACCACGGCCATGACGTCATGAGAAAGCTGTGGCAGCGCGAGATGGCCAATGCCGTCTATGACCCCCGCTGGCTGCCCTGCCGCACCGGCCAGGGCACGGTGCAGGCGCTGGCGTTCACGCTGTCCCGGCAAAGCCCCAATCACACGGGCGAACTGGCGCCCGAGGACTATCGCCGCATTTTCAGCGAGGCCAAGGGCATCTACGGCAGCACGCATGACTATGCGCGCGCAACCTTCGATGAGCTCAAGCGCCTGGGCATCCGTGACCGCGCGCTCCAGCGCCTGCTCAGCTACGCGGGCCAGCCCGACGCAGGCGCGCGGCAAGGCTCCGTTTGACGCCATCGCCGCGCACGGCCGCAGAACGCTGTGCTCTCCGACATGGCCGCCGTATCGCACGCTGCATGATGGCGGCTGCGCGCCGTGCGCCCCCGTGACTTTTTCAGTTCCCATTCCAAACAGGAGATTGCCGCCATGCCTTTGAACGCTTCCCAATCCAGCCACGCCGCCACTTCGCAGCCCTCCACCCCGTCCACCGCCGTGAAGCTGTTGATGGCTGCCGGCATGGTGCTGGCCCTGGGCGCCTGTGGCAGCCAGCCCAAGCCTCCTGCCGCAGCCTCCGCATCGACCCCGGCAGCCGTCGCGACAGCGCCCGCCTCCCGCAATGTGGCCATGGCCCAGCTGCAGCCCACGCAAGGCAGCAAGGTCAGCGGCAGCCTGCAGTTCACGGCACAGGCCGATGGCAGCGTGCGCGTGCAAGGCTCCGTCCAGGGGCTGGCGCCGAACAGCGAGCACGGCTTTCACGTCCATGAAAAAGGCGATTGCTCCAGCCCTGACGGCCTGAGCGCGGGCGGCCACTTCAACCCGACCGGCCAGGCCCATGGCCGCTTCGATTCTTCGACCCATCACACGGGCGACCTGCCCAGCCTGCGATCCGATGCGCAAGGCATGGCAAGCATCGACTTCGTGTCGCGCGGCCTGGCATTGGACCAGGGGCCCAACAGCGTGGTGGGTCGTGGCCTGATCGTGCACAAGGACCCGGACGACTACACCACGCAACCCACCGGCAATTCGGGCGCGCGCCTGGCCTGTGCGGTGATCACGCGCGGATGATGTGCTCGGCCGGGTCTGCGTTCAGCGCAGGCAGTCGCGCAGCCACGCCGCGCACTGCTCGGCGCGCGCGCCCGGCCATTGGATGCTGACCGTGGTGTCGCCACGGCGCAGCTCGACATGAATGGTGTCGGCAGCGCCCGCGCTGCCCTCACCGCTCAAGCTGCCGACTAGCCGCCCCCACCAGCCACGGCCCCGCAGGTCTTGGGCCGTGGAGGAGAGCTCCGAAGCTGGCGCTGGTGCTGGCGAATTCGGGGCTTGCACCACCGTTTCCCTGGCTGGCTCGGAGGCCGGCGCGGGCGCGACAGGTGCAGGCGCCTGCATGGTCGCCTCGCCCGCAGCGGGCTCCCCTCCCCCGCCTTCGAGCCGCGCGGCCAGATTGTTACCGAACTCCTCCCATATTCGGTCGGCCTTGGTCTTCATCACGCTCAGGCCGAAGGCGCCCAGACGGCCCAGCAGGTCCACGTCGATCTTGATGCGCAGTTCGGTGCCTCCATCCGGCGTGGCGCTTAGGAAGATTTCACTGCGCTGCTTGAGCGAGCTGGCCACCGAGGTGTCTTCTCCCGTTCCTTCCACGCGCAGATACTCGGGAGCGCGTTGCTCGACGATGCGTGTGCGCAGCTTGAATCTGGCGCTGATGAAGGAGATCTTCTGGTGCATCACCGCCACGTATTCGGTGGGGCTGACCACTTCGATGGACTGCATGCCCGGCACGGCACCTCCCATGACCTGGGGATCGAGCAACAAGGCCCATACCCGCTCTCGCGAGGCCGAAACAGTCAGGGTTTTCTCAATTTCCATGCATTTTCTCCGCGGCCACAAGGACCGATTCCACGATCTGGGTGTAGCCCGTGCAACGGCACAGGTTGCCGTTGAGGCCATGGCGAACTTCGTCCGCGCCGGGAAGGGGGTTACGCCCCAGCAGATCGCAGGCGGCCATGATGAAGCCCGGTGTGCAGTAGCCGCACTGCAGGCCGCCGCATTGCATGAAGCTTTGCTGCAGCGGGTGCAGCCGTTGTGACGGGTCTGCGCCCGCACCCCCAGCAATACGGTCGGCCAGGCCTTCGATGGTGGTGAGCGCGCGGCCCTGGACCTGCACGGCCAGCAGCAGGCAGGACTTCACCACTTCGCCATCCAGCAGCACCGAGCAGGCACCGCACACGCCCGTCTCGCAGCCGCGCTTGGTGCCCGTCAGGTGCAGGTCATCACGCAGAAAATCCGACAGCAGCCGGCGCGCAGGCACGTCCACGCTGCAGGGCTCGCCGTTGACGGTGCATTCGATGCGATGTCGGCTCATGCCAGCTCTCCTTGTTCCAGTGCCAGGTCCAGGCCAAACAGTTCGGCCACGGTGCGCCGCACGTTGACGCGCACCATTTCTCGGCGGAAATCCGCCGAGCCGCGCAGGTCCGAAACCGGTGTGATGTCGGCCGCGACGATGTCACCCGCCTCGGCCGCCAAGGCCCAGGTGAGGGCACGGCCTTCAAGAAAGCCCTCGGCGCGCCGCTGGCGCACGGGTATGGGCGTAGAGGCGCCCACGACGAGACGCGCGTCGCGGCAGATGCCCCCGGCGGTGTGCGCCACCAGGGCCACGCTGGCCAGCGGCCGGTGTTCGGCCGCTGTGCGCAGAAAGCGCGTGTACACACCGCTGCGCCGGTCGTCTCCTTGCCCCATGGGCGGCACGCGGATCTCGCTGACGATCTCGTCGCCTTCCAGCGCCGTGGCGTAGTAGTCGACCAGGAAGTCCTCGATGTCCAGCAGGCGCTCGCCTCTTGCGCTGGCCAGCACGATCTGGGCGCCCAATGCCATCAGGCAGCCGGGCGGGTCGGTGGAGGGGTCGGCATAGCAGAGATTGCCGCCCACCGTGCCCTGATTGCGCACCTGCGGGTTGGCCATGCGCTGCGCCATGCCGGCCAGGACAGGATAGTGATGCGACACCAGCGGCGAGGCCGCCAGTTCGGCATGGCGCACCAGGGCGCCGATACGCAGGCCACGCACCGGGTCGAAGTCCAGGCCGCGCAACGCATCGATGCCAGCCAGCGAGACCAGGTGCGTGGGCGCGAGCATGCGCTGGCGCATGCCCAGCATCAAGGCCGTGCCGCCGGCGATCACGCGGCAGTCCTCGCCCAGTTCGGCCAGCAACCGGCTGGCCTCCGCCACCGAGGTGGGCTCCAGGAAGTCGAAGTCATGCATGACGGCCCTCCTCGGCGCGTGCGCGCAGCGCCGCCAGGATTTTTTCGGGTGTGATCGGCAGATCGCATATGCGCACGCCGATGGCGTCGTACACGGCGTTGGCGATGGCAGGCGCTCCCGGCAGGATGGCGGTTTCGCTGGCCCCTTTGGCGCCATAGGGGCCGTTGGGGTCGTTGGACTCGACAAAGCCGCCGCGCAGCAAGGGCACGGCGTCGGCCGTTGGCATGGTGTAGTCGGCGAAGTTGCCGTTGGCCAGGCGCCCGCCTTCCAGGTGCAGTTGCTCGTAAAGGGCCCAGCCCATGGCCTGGACGGTGGCCCCGTTGGTCTGCCCATGGATGGCGACGGGGTTCAGCGCCTTGCCGCAGTCGTCGGCCACATAGCTGTCAAGCACCCGGACCTGGCCGGTTTCCGTATCGACCTCGACCTCCACTGCCTGGGCCGCGAAGGAATAGGCCGGCGCGATGTTGCCGTGCAGCTGGGCGTCGTGCATCTGCGTCTGGGCATCCCAGGTGTGGCTGACCTGTATGCCCTCGCCGCCATGGCGCCAGATGTGCTGGCGTGCGAGCTCGGCCACGCCTGCCGCACGGTCGGTGCCGCGCACGCGCACCTGACCATCGGCCAGCTCCAGGTCGTCGACCTGCGCCTCCAGCACGACGGCGGCCAGGGCCAGCAGCTTGCTGCGGGCCGCCTGCGCGGCACCTATGGCGGCATTGCCTGCAGCCATGGTCACGCGCGAGGCCAGCGAGCCTATGGCGAAGGGCGTGCTGTCCGTGTCGGGTGCGGCCACGCGGACCTGCGACAACGGCAGCGTGAGTTCATGGGCGACGATCTGGCTGAGCATGGTGGCCGCGCCCTGGCCCATGTCGCACTCGCCACTGAGCACAAGCACCTGGCCATCCTCATGGATGCGCACCACCACGGTGGAGCCGTCCCAGTTGCCCATGGTGCGGTTGCCGCTGACATGCATGGCCGCGGCCATGCCCACGCCCCTGCGGCGGGCGCCAAGGGCCTGGCGGGGGCGGGCGCGCTTGCCGCGCCAGTCGATGGCATCGGTGGCCTGGTCTATGCACTCCTTGAGGCCGGCGCTGCCGATCTTCCAGCCATGCACTGTCACGTCGCCGGCTTCCACTGCATTGAGCTTGTGGACTTCGGCCGGATCCAGCCCCAGCTGCTCGGCCATGATGTGGATGTGGCTGTTGAGCGCGAACAGCATCTGCGTACCGCCAAAGCCGCGGAACGCGCCGTGCGGCGGGTTGTTGGTATAGACCAGGGTGGCGTGCGATCGGACGTTGCCCTGCCTGTGCATGTTGTCGCTGCGCATGGCACTGACGTGCATGACCTCGGCCGACAGACCCGCATAGGCACCGCACTCGGCGACGATGTGCACCTGCTTGGCGAGGATGCGGCCATCACGCGCCATGCCCAGCTTGAGCGTGATGCGCTCGGGGACGCTGGAGCAGCAGGCCAGGAAGTCCTCCAGCCGGTTGTTGACCAGGCGCACGGGCCGCCCGGTGCGCAGGGCCAGCAGGCCCGCCACGAGCTGGTTGTCGTCCTCGACGATCTTGCCGCCAAAGCCGCCGCCCGTGGTGGCCTGCACCACGCGGATGGCGGACACCGGCAGCTCCAGCGCCGCCGCCAGCCGGGCACGCGCCAGGAAAACCGACTGCGTGGAGGTCTGTACCAACAGGCGGCCATCGGCGTCGATGGAGGCCAGGGTTGCCATGGGTTCCAGGTAGCCCGGGTACTGCGCATGCGTGGTGTACGTGGCTTCGTGAACCAGATCAGCTGCGGCGAATCCGGCATCTGCATCGCCGCGCTCGAAGCGGATCTCGTGGGCGATGTTGCCCCGGCCCGGATGAACGCCGGGCGCTTCTTCATCCAGGGCTTCCTCGGACGACAGGATGGCGGGCAGTTCTTCGTACTCGACCTCGATCAGGTCCAGCGCATCGCGGGCGATCTCTTCTGTGGCGGCAGCCACGGCTGCCACCTCTTCCCCCGCAAAGCGCACCAGGCCGTCGGCCAGGATGCGCCGCTCCTTGTGGCTCACGCCCCAGGGCGTGCGCGGTGCATCTGCCCCGGTCAGCACGGCTTTCACACCGGGCAGCGCACGCGCTGCAGCAATGTCGATGCGCACGATGCGCGCATGCGGATAGGGGCTGCGCAACAGCTTGGCATGCAGCATGCCCGGCAGCTTGAGGTCGCCCGCGTACTGGGCACGACCTAGTACCTTGGACAGCGCCGTGACCTGGGCCGTCTCGCGGCCCAGCGTGGAATTCGAGGTATTCATGTCATTCAGCGGTGATGCCGAGTTCGCGGATCACCTTGCCCAGGCGCTCGTAGTCGGCAGCGTTGACATCGGCCAGCACCTGCGGCGACCCGCCCACGGGCACGGCACCGAAAGTGGCCATCTTTGCCGCCACCTCCGGCATCCTGAGGATCTCGTTGAGATGGGTGTTCAAGGTCTGCACCACGGCGGCCGGCGTGCCCTTGGGCGCGAAGAAGCCATTCCAGGCACCCGCGGCGATGTCCCTGTAGCCCAGTTCCGCCAGCGAAGGCACATCGGGCAGCAGGGGCGAACGCTTCGGGTCGGTCACGGCCAGCGCGCGCAGCTTGCCCGCCTGGATGTACTGGGCCACCGGCCCCAGCGTGACGTAGGCCAGTCCTACATGGCCCGCAGCCACATCGTTGACGGCCGGTGCCACGCCGCGATAGGGCACATGCTGAATGCTCACTCCGGCAGCGCGGTTCAGCCACTCGGCACCTATGTGCATGGGCGAGCCTGCGCCGGGACTGGCGTAGCTGAGCGTCTTGCCGGCCTTGGCCGCAGCCACCATGTCGGCCACGCTTTTGAATCCCGTGGAGGGATGGGCCACGAGCAGCACGGCCTGGCTGGCGGTCTGCACCACGGGGGTGAAACCTTTCAAGGGGTCATAGGTCGCGGCAGGAGGGAGCCTCATCACCATGGGGGCGATGGTGAAGGGGTTGGGCGTGAACAGCAGCGTGTAGCCATCGGGCACGGCCCGCGCAACCAGGTTGTTGCCCACGGTGCCGCCCGCCCCGGGCCGGTTGTCCACCACCACGGGCTGGCGCAGACGCAACGTGAGCTTTTCGGCGAACAGGCGCGCCATGGCGTCCGTGTCACCACCTGCGGGATAGGCGACCACCACGGTGATCGGCCTGGCGGGGTAGTCCTGTGCAAATGCCGGACCACAGACAGCGGTGGCAAAAGCCAATGCTGCAATGGTCAGGCCTTGCCGACGATGGGGTGTCATCACTGGCTCCTTTGAAAGCGCGGACATGCATCGGTCAGATACGGGCATGGCAGCTGGGGCTGGCTATGGGATGAATCCATACGATTCACCCATGAAACATTGATCCTCAAAAGAATCAATGACGATTTTCTCCAGTAAGTTGATGAATCAACTTACTGAAAACACTGATTGACCTCTATTGATTTCTCCAAAGAAATTCCACAAGACAAACGTCAGGCAGCCTGTGAAACAATTGATGGGAACATGTCCATCCCACCTTCTCCTCTCCCTGTGCCCAGCACGCCCGCAGGCAATCCCTGGACCCACCTTGACGAGGCAGGCAGCAGCCTGACCGTCGATGCCTTTCTGACCACGCTGATGAGCCAGGTGGGCAATGCGCTGCGGCGCACCATCACCGTGCCCTATGCCGATACGGCGGGCTTGACGGTTTCGGAGTGGCGGCTGTTGGCCCTTGTCGCGCATGCAGGCGAGTTGCCGTTCAGCGCGCTGGTGGTGCAATCCACTTCGGACAAGGCCCTGGTGAGCCGGGCGCTGCGGCTGCTTGAGGAACGCGGCCTGGTGGCCCTGCTGGCGCAAGGCTCCACTCCACGCAAGAAGATCCTGTGCTCCATCACGCCTGCGGGCCGGCAGTTGCATGACGAGGTGATGCCCGTGGCCCGACAACACCAGGCCGCTGCTCTGCTGGCGCTGACGCAGGAGGAACGGGAGGTGATGTATCGGGCCTTGCTCAAACTGCGCGGTTATTGCCAAGGCAGCCAAGCCGACCCAGCGACCGAAGGCGGCCCCGCTACGGCAGACGGCGAAGCCTGAATTCAGCCCACTTCAGGCCGGTTCTGCAGCAACACCTCAGCGCGCGCAAGATCGTCCAGCGTATCGATGTCGGTGAGCACACCAGCATCGTCCACATCGACCTGAACCACATGTCCGGCTTCGCGCAGCGCCTTCAGCACAGGCGCCCCGCCCTTCTCTCCGCTCAACGCCATGAGCGCCGCGCCGCATGCGGCGCCGAAACCCACGGGATGTCCACGCTCGCCTCGATGGACAGGCTGGGCGGCTTGGGCCCCCGCATGCAATGCATCGGCTACTTTCAGCAAGGTCTGTGGACTCACCAGCGGCAGGTCGGCCGGCAAGACCAGCCAGCCTGGCGCATCGGCTGTGGCACGCACGGCCGCAGACAGCGAATCGCCCATTCCGGGGTGGCCCGCATCTTCCAGATGCCAGGGCAGGCCGCTGGCGCGGACGGCGGCCAGTGTGTGTTCCAGCACGGTGCTGCCGCCCAGCGGCGCGGCGAGCTTGTGCATGGTGCCGCCCGACGCGCGGAAACGCTCGCCACGGCCCGAGGCGAGGATGATCACGCAGGGGCGGCCTTTGAAGTCTCTGAGCATGCGCAACTCTAGCGCAGCAAATGGGAGGTCGGGCGCAGGCACAATGCAGGCCATGAGCAGCATTTCCACCTCGATCGCCGATCTGCGCAAAAGCTACGAGCGCGCGGAACTGAGCGAATCGGCCTCCCTGGCCGATCCGCTGCAGCAGTTTGACCAATGGCTGCAGGAAGCCCTGAGCGCCCAGGTGCCCGAGCCCAATGCCATGACGCTGGCCACCGTGGGCGGCGACCTGCGGCCCAGCACGCGCATCGTGCTCATCAAGGGCTATGACGAGCGCGGCCTGGTCTGGTACACCAACTACGACAGCCGCAAGGGCCAGCAACTGGCAGGCAATCCGTTTGCAGCGCTGCAGTTCCACTGGGTGGAGCTTGAGCGCGTGGTGCGCATCGAGGGCCGCGTGGAAAAGGTCAGCGATGCCGAAAGCGACGCCTACTTCAACAGCCGCCCGCTGGACTCGCGCATCGGTGCCTGGGCCAGTCCGCAAAGCCAGGTCATCAGCGGCCGCAGCGTACTGGTGGCCAATGCGGCCAAGTACGGCGCGCAATTCCTGCTGAACCCGCCGCGCCCGCCGCACTGGGGTGGATTCAGGCTCGTGCCCGAACGCTGGGAATTCTGGCAAGGCCGCAAGAGCCGGCTGCACGACCGCCTGTGCTACCAGCTGGAATCTGGAACCTGGCTGCGCCAACGCCTGGCGCCCTGATCCCCTGGATTGCTGACGCTGCTCCTGCTGAAAGCCGTCAGCCCAGCAGACGCTGGGCCAGCCACAGCATCAGCGGCACGGTAAGCAAGGCCAGCGCCGTGGACACCGCAATGCTGGCGGACACCTCCTCCTGCATCACGCCATAGCGCTGCGTGAACAGGAACACGTTGGCCCCCACGGGCAGTGCAGCCGCCGTGAACATCACGGCCACCGGCAGGCCGCCCAGACCGAAGGCCCAGGCCAGCGCAAGCACCAGCAGCGGATGCACCAGGTTCTTGACCAGCGCGATGCCCACGGCCTCGCGCAGGTTCTGGCCCACCTTGGTATAGGCCAGGGTCACACCCACCAGCAGCAGCGCCATGGGGCCCAGTGCCTGGCCCAAGACCTGCAGGGAGCGATCCACCACGCCAGGAAGAGCCAGACCGGTCTGTGCGAACAGCAGGCCGGCGAGTATGGGCAGCGGCACAGGATGGACGATGCCGTTGCGCACCGCCTGCAGCACCGTGCGCCACATGGGGCGCGGCGCGCTCTGGCCCGACCGCTGGTGCTCGCGAGCCTCGGCCAGCTCGAACACGATGGTGGCCGCCGTGAGCAGAATCAGCGCGTGCAGCGAAACGAGGGTGAACAGCGTCACCAATCCGTCCTCCCCGTAGACCAGCCCCACCAGCGGCACGCCGATCATGACGGTATTGCTGAACATATTGGCCAGCCCCCGCGCGGCCGAACGCGTGGAAAAACCGCCCAGAACCATGGACACCCCGAAGATCAGAGCGGTCGCCAGGAAATACAGCGCCACGGGTTGAAAGTCCAGCTCCTGCACGCGCACCGCGCCCATGGTGCGGAACAGCAGCGCCGGCGTGAGCACCAGGAAAACGAGGTTGGACAAATCCTTGATGGCGGCGGCCCGCACCCAGCCCAGGCGGGCGGCGAGAAAGCCTGCGCCAATGCAAAGAATGACGGGGATGAGGGAAGCAAAGACGGGAGAGTTCACTGAAGCGGGATCGGGAAGCTGCGCCTGCGCAGGTTGGCGGCGCGCGCAGATTATGCGCCGCAGGCCAGGCCCTGCCTCATTCAGGCTTCTTCCAGGGCCTCGAAGGCCTGGGCCAGATGCTCGATGAGCAGCCGCACGGCGGGCAATTGCCCGCGCCAGGATGCGTACACCGCATGGATCAGCTCGCGGCGCGGCTCCCAGCCGGGCAGGACGACCAGGCACTGCGCCCTTTCGGCCAGCACACGCAGCATGGTCATTGTTCTTTATTCAGGACGATGAAGGCAAATTTTGCCATCTACCGCATTCATCGTTCAAATCCTAAGATTCTCCCATGTGCAAAAAGTGGCTGGCGCTAACGCTGCGGCAGCCACGATTCCCAAGGAGAAGCAAATGCTCAAGAAGATGCTCGGCGTCTACAGCGCTCCCCGTGCCCATTGGGTGGGCGACGGCTTTCCCGTGCGCTCGCTGTTCAGCTACGGCAACCATGGTGCGGCTCTGAGCCCCTTTCTGCTGCTGGACCACGCAGGCCCCGCCAGCTTCGAGCCGGCTGCCCAGCCTCGCGGCGTGGGCGTGCATCCGCACCGCGGCTTCGAGACCGTGACCATCGTCTATGAGGGCGAAGTCGAGCACCGGGACTCGACCGGCGCTGGCGGCCTGATCGGCCCTGGCGACGTGCAGTGGATGACGGCTGGCGCGGGCATCCTGCATGAGGAATTCCATTCCCATGCGTTCACCGAACGCGGCGGGCGGCTGGAGATGGTGCAGCTGTGGGTGAACCTGCCCGCCAAGGACAAGTCGGTTGCGCCTGGCTACCAGACCCTGGTGGATGGACAGATCCCGTCTGTGGAACTGCCAGGCGGCTCAGGCCGGGTGCGGGTGATTGCCGGAGCCTTTGGCAACAGCGAGGGGCCGGCGCGCACCTTCACGCCCATCAATGTCTGGGACCTGCGCCTGAAAGCCGGCAGCACCACCGAGCTGCGCGCCAAGCCCGGACATACGCTGGCCCTGGTCGTGCTGCATGGCACGGTGCTGGTCAACGACGGCGAGGTTGTTCGCGAAGGCCAGCTGGTGCACTTCGATCGCGAGGCTGATCTGGTGCGCCTGGAGGCCAACAACGACGCCACCGTGCTGTGGCTGGAGGGCGAGCCCATTGCAGAGCCCGTGGTGGGCCACGGCCCGTTCGTGATGAACAGCGAGGCCGAGATCCGCGAGGCCATTGCCGACTTCAACGCTGGCCGATTCGGGCGCATGGCGGCTTGACCGTGGCGGCCCCTGTCCTGAAGACAGGGGCCGCCTTCTGCCCTCCCCTTGCGCCCCCTGGACCAGCGCTTGCGATCACCAGCGCGCAGAGCCGGCGCGGGTGCTTGAAAGTGCCCAACACACGTCTAGAGACGTGCCAAGGACTCGAATCCAGGCCGAACGGCCCTTTTTCTGGCGACTTGTCGCCACTGGTGTTCATCAGTCGATAACAAGGTTGCCACTTGATTTCATGTAAGTTACATTGAACAACTCCATTGGTTGGCTCGTTTTGTTCTCAACGCCCATGACCTCATCACCATCTCAGGCACCCGCTGCCGGCAAGCCGCCGTCCACTGTCCCCGACGGACTGGCCCTGTTCCGGCATTGGCTGGAAACCGAGGGCGCCAAGGGCTGGGATGCCCTGGACACGGCACCCGACAGCGGCTACGAAAAGGTATGGCGTGCCTGGCTGCGCAGCCTGGGCGATGCCGGCATGTCAGCCAAAGAAGGTCTCCCCTCCCCGGCCCCGCCGAAAGGCAAAGTCAAGGCGAAGGCCCGCGCCTGGCAACAGGCCACCGCCGTTGATGTCCAGAATTTCCTGCGCCCGCGCGAAGGCCAGTTGTCGGGCCACCAGCCCGGCCGCCGCATCAGCGAGGTCACGCGCAGGCGCTACTGGCGATTGCTGGAACGCATTTACGACCATGCGCTGGACCACGGCTGGGTCAGCGCCAATCCCGCCGCAGGGCTGGCGCCGCAGGAACGCCCACCTGCCGAAGACGGCCAGGGCCATTGCCTTCCCGCGCCGCTGTGGAATGCCCTGCCCCGCCACATACCGATGGCCGACGGCTTTCAGTCGGCGCGCGACCGCGCCATCTTGCTGCTGCTGTACGAACTGGCGCTGGCACCCGAGGAGGTGCGCGGCCTGTGCTGGCGCGATGTGCAATGCGCCGGACCAGGCGATGGCCTCCCCTGTCAATTGCATATCGATGGCGCACGCGCCGCGCAGCAGCGCACGCTGGATCTGTCGGAAACGGTGGTGAAGGCGCTGCAGGACTGGAAAGGCTTCAGCGCCGGCCAGCGCGGGCCGGAGGCCGTTCAACCCGATGCCACGGTCTTTTATTCGCGTGAGGGGCAGCCGCTGTCGGTGCGCGTGCTGTTCCATGTGGCTTCACAGCTGATACAGCGCGCCCATGCCGCGCAGCCTGCCTCGGCGCAGCAGGCGCCGCTGCACCGTGTCGGCCCGCAGGTGCTGCGCAACACGGCCATCGTGCAGTGGCTGCGCGCGGGCCGTGCCGAGACCGAAGTCGTGCAGTGGATAGGCGTTGACAGCGCGCGCGCCCTGCGCCATCTGCAGCATTACCTGTAGCAGACGGCGCTGGTGCGCAGCGGGCAGTTCGCCCTGGAGTGCGTTCTTAGAACGACACCTTCACGCCCACCGTGATGTTGCGCCCCATCAGCGGCGCAGCGTTCTTGATGAACGAGGTGTGGGCGAAGGCCAGGCGGTTGGTCAGGTTGTTGCCCTTGATGAAGAACTGCCAGGGCATGCCACCCGAGGTGCGCAGCGTGTAGCTGGCAGAGACGTTGAGCATGCCGTAGCCGTCCGTCTCGGTCTCATAGGCGGTGACGCGGTTCTGGCGCAGCACCTGCACCCATTCGGCCTGGGCATCCCAGCCCTTGTAGAAGGTGTCCACGCGCAGGCCCACGCGCGCAGCAGGGATGCGCGGCAAGGCGGAGCCGTCTTCCAGCCGCGCACGCACGGCGTCACCGAACAGGGTCACGCCCCACTGGCGCGACAGCTTCTGGCGCACCTGGCCCTCCACGCCGGTGAAGCGCGCATCGGCCTGGGTGTACTGCAGCAGTTGCAGGCCGTCATGCTCATCCAGCGTGGCGCCGTAGATATAGCCCTTGACGCGATGGTGGAAGGCATTGACGCTGAACGTGGTGTCGCCTGCCGTCTTGCGCAGGCCGATGTCCAGCGCCTGCGAGCGTTCGCGCTTGAGGTCGGCATTGCCGCGCTCATAGGTGGAAGTCGCCATGTGCAGGCCGTTGGCGTACAGCTCCTCGGCCGTGGGCAGGCGGTTGCCCTGCGTCAGCGAGGCCGAGAGGCTGTAGCCCGGGGTGAACTTCCACACCGAGCCCAGCGAGAACGATGTGCCGCTGTGGCTGCGCGAGATGCCGCTTTGCTGGGCGTCCACGGTCTGGCGCTCGTGGCGCAGCGCAGCCTGCCAGCGCCAGTCCTGCCAGCGGTATTCCTCCAGCAGGTAGATGCTGTTGCGGCGGGTTTCGGTGGGCTGCACATAGGCCTCCTCCCCCTCGGCGCTGAATTTGCGCTGCACGGTCTGCAGGCCGATGACGCCGCGCCAGCCGGCGATGGGCTCCAGCTCTGCCTCCACGCGCAGGTCATGGGCGCGGTTCTTGAACGTGGTCGAGACCTGGCCACCTTCGATCTCGTCATGGCGATAGTCGGTCCAGCCACCGCGCACGCGCAGCGCCGCGATGCCAGCCGTCGGATTGCGCCATTCGCCGCGCAGATCCCAGCGCTCGCTGTTGAGATCGACCACCGGCACGCTGCCATGGTCGTGATCGTGGTCGTCGCCGCCATGGTCGTGCCCGTCCGCGTCGCCGTGGTCATGGCCGCCGCAGTGCAGATGGTCGCCATGGGTGTGGCAGCCCTCGAAGCTGTGGTTGTGGCCTGGCAGGCCATAGCGCGCAGTCTGGCGCGTGTAGGCCAGGCCCAGGTAGCCTTGTGTGCCGATCCAGGACAGGCCCAGGCTGCCCGTGTCCGTGCGGTTGAAGCTGCCGCCCACGCGCCCCTGGGACTGGCCGTTGGGCGCCCAGCCGCTGCCCACGCGGTAGTCGCCGGCATCGCGCGCCATGCCCTCGGCGTGGATGGCCAGCTGGCCGGCGCCGCCCGTCAGCGAGAAAGCGCCCGCCGTCTCGCCCGCGCCGGTGCTGCCGCGCAGCTGGGCCGAGCCCGTGATGCCGTTCTTGGGAATGGACGTGGGAATCTTGTCGTCCAGGATGTTGACCACGCCGCCCATGGCGCCACCGCCGCCGTAGATCAGCGCCGAGGGGCCGCGCAGCACCTCGATCTGCGTGGCCAGCATGGGCTCGCTGGCCACGGCATGGTCAGGGCTGATGGTGGAGGCATCGTGCAGCTCGGAGCCATCGCTGAGGATTTGCACGCGCGGGCCGTCCATGCCGCGGATGATGGGCCGGCTTGCGCCTGCGCCGAAATGGCTGGCATGGATGCCGGGCTCGCCGTCCAGCGTCTCGCCCAGCGTGGCGGCCTGGCGCAGCGTGAGCACGTCGCCTTCCAGCACCGTGGCCGGCGTGGACATGTCGGCCGAGGTCAGGCCCAGGCCGCTGGCCTTGACCGTCACCTCATTGAGCACGGGGGCATCACTGCGCGGCGCGCCCGCCTCGGCGGCAGCTGCGGCTGCGGCTGCGGGTCCTGCTGCGGGCATGGGGTCGGCAGGCTCTGCCGCCATGGCCAGGCCGCCCGTCGCCGGGCCCAGCACCCCTGCCAGCAGCAGTTGCTGCAGCAGCGGGCGCAGTTTGGTCCTCTCCCCCTGCGCCTTGGCGTCCTGGTGGTATTGCTTTGTTGTCACTCTCATCACTGTTCTTCCCGGCAGCGGCCGGCCACGGCCCTGCGGGGCGTGGAAATCCGGGCGCTGCAAAAAATGGCGTCGGAAGCGGACGGCCACGGCGCGCCCTGCAGGCGCATGCAGCCATCCGATCGGATATGCATTCAAGGAACTGCCGGACCTGGGCGCGGCGCCTTGTTGCGATCAATGCAGCAAGGCGCGGCCAAACGGCTGTGCAGGGCAGGCGCATGCAGCGCCAGTCCCGGAGATTCAAGCCGCCAGGTAGACAGTGATGGGATGCGGGGGACCCCGCGCATCGAAGAAGGCCGCCAGCATGCGGCCATCGCGCACGATGACCGGCCGGACGGGTTCGGCCTGCTCGCCCCAGAAAGGCGGCAGCACCACGGCGGATGGCGGCCCCGCCATGCCTTCGTGCAACTGGTCCAGCAGTTGGCAATCCGCCGGACCGTGGCCCGAGAACAGCGCATGGACCCAATCGACAGGTGCATTGCAGGAAGTGGCAACCACCTCCACCGGGCCATGGAGCGTGGCTGCAGCCAGGCCACCCGCGTGTACCACGCGGTGCATCTGGCCCAGCAACGGCGCCAGGGCAATGGACCAGACCAGCAGCCAGGCCACCAACCAGGCCCGACTCGGCACGGCGCCGCGCAACGCAAGCCTTGAGGCCTGAGCTGGCAAGTGACGTTCCGGGGGTTGCAAGGGCATGGAGGGATCAGGGGCTGGATGGGCAGCGCAGAGTGTATGCGCCAATTTGCGGGGCAGGTTTCACCATCCCGTCACAAAGACTGGCGATTGCTCACGGCGCCACACGGCGGGCAGGACCGCACTCAATGCGCATGGCGCATGCCGCAGAACTTGCCCAGCGCCAGGCCCTTGCAATCGGCCTGCAGTTGCTTTTGGCATTGTTCGTGGTCACGGCCGGCTGCCAGGCACTGCGCGGCGGCTTCGTGGGCCTTGGCCATGGCGCGATGGCGTTCCATGTCGGCCCGGGCATGGGCATCGAGCGGCGCCGAGGCGCCCTGTGCCTTGGCGTCCGGCTGGGCTTTCGCGTGGTCGTGGTCGTGGTCATGTGCCTGGGCTGCTGTGGCCAGGAAGACAGCGGCCAGGATCAAGGAAACGGGGCGCAACGGTGCAAGGGTCATGCGAAATCCTGAAGAGCTATGCAAGAGAAGAAAGGGGCTAGGGCGATCGCCTCAGGCAGACGGAGCATTTCGGGAAGGCCCTGCACTGCTGCAGTCCTGGCACAGCCCTGTCACCGCCACGTCGATGGCCCGGCCCTGCAGGCCGCTGGCGGCCAGCGCCTGGCGCAGCTGCAGCAAAGCGGCCTGCAGCGGCTCGCCGCCCCCACCGCCCTCGCCGCCCAGCCGAAAAGCGCTGTGACAGTCCGCGCATTCGAAATGCGCAGCGGCATCAGCCTGCCTGGCCGCGCCCGGCACGGACCGGCCGTAGCGGGCCACGCGGGCAGCATCCACGCTGCGGCGCAACACACCGGCTGCCGCCAGGCGGTCCAGCAGCCGGTAGACGGTGACGCGGTTGACCTGCACGCCCTGGGCGTGCAGGGCCGCTTCCACATCGGCTTCGCTCAGGAGTGCGTCGGCCCGCGACTCCCACATCGCCAGCACGGCCCGCGTGGCACGCGTCGAACGCATGCCGGCAGGTATGGGCAGGGAAGTGGGGATCGGCAAGGACATGGGTGATCAAAGGTCAGGCCGCTGAACACTGCAGGGCAGCCAGGCGGCATTATCGCAACCGGGTTGCATTATGCCTGCGAATCACAACCGCTTACATCACGCGCCGCCACCCGCTCACGGCTTGACCCAGCGCGCAAACGCGCCCCGGAACTTCTGCACCTTGGGCCCCACGACAAAGGCGCAGTAGCCCTGGTTGGGATGGTTGAGGAAGTAGTCCTGGTGATAGTCCTCTGCCGGCCAGTAGCTGGCCAGGGGCTGCACCTCGGTGACGATGGGCGCGTCGTAGGCGCCGGCCTGGGTGAGTTCGGAGATCAGCGTGCGCGCCACTTCGGCCTGTTGCTCATTCGTGGTGTAGATGCCGCTGCGGTACTGCGTGCCCACATCATTGCCCTGGCGGTTGAGCGTGGTCGGGTCGTGCGTGCCAAAGAACACGGTCAGCAGGTCGCGCAGCGGGATCACGGCTGGATCGAACTGCACGCGGATGACCTCGGAATGGCCGGTCTCGCCGGTGCAGATGTCTTCGTAGCTGGGATCGTCCAGATCGCCATTGGCGTAGCCGCTTTGCACGTCGCTCACGCCGCGCACGCGGTCGAAAACGGCTTCGGTGCACCAGAAACAGCCGCCGCCCAGATAAATGGTTTCAGTCGCCATATGCGCCTTTTCTGTGAAGAAATCGAAAAAATGACCACACGCAATGCATGCGGGCCGTCGCTCCTACAGGTTAGCCCATGCACAAGCCAGGTGACGACGAACGGTTCTGCGGTTACGATAACTAACCCATCAGTCATTAATTTTCCGTGACCGACTCCCCCGCCTCTTCACCCGCCCCCGCCGAGCCTTCCGGAAAGCGCAGCCGCCGCAAGCAGGAGCGTCCCGGCGAGTTGCTGGAAGCGGCGCTCGACCTCTTCGTGGAAAAGGGCTACGCCGCCACCCGCGTCGAAGAAGTCGCCGCCCGCGCCGGGGTCTCCAAGGGCACGCTGTTCCTCTATTTCGCGAGCAAGCAGGAGCTTTTCAAGGCCGTGGTGCGCCACAGCATCGCGGGCCGCTTCGGCGAGTGGAGCGAAGAGCTCGACAACTACTGCGCGCCTTCAACCGATCTGCTGCGCTACTGCTTCAAGTCCTGGTGGGAACGCATCGGCAGCACCAAGGCGTCGGGCATCACCAAGCTCATGCTCAGCGAGGCGGGCAATTTTCCCGAGCTGTCTCAGTTCTACCACCAGGAAGTGGTTCTTCCAGGCCATGAGCTGATCCGGCGCATCCTGCAGCGCGGGGTCGAGCGCGGCGAGTTCCGGCCCATGGATCTGGACCTGTCCGTGCACTGCGTGGTCGCCCCGATGATGTTTCTGATGATCTGGAAGCATTCGCTGGGCGGCTGCCTGCCCCATGGCGACTTCGATCCCGAGCAGTTTCTGGAATCCCAGATCGACTATCTGCTGCATGGCATGTGCCAGCCACTTGCAGCCACCACACCACCCTCCTCCCCGCCCACACCATGAAGCGTCGCACCGGCTGGCTGATCGGCCTGGCCTTATTGATCGCCATCGGCGCCAGCGTATGGCGCGCCGCATCCACCCGGCACAGCAAGCAAAGCGCCATCGCCGCAGCCAACCAGCCGCGCGAGATGCCGGTGCGCGTGGGTCCGCAGGAAGTGGTGCCGCTGCAGCCGCGCCAGCTGCAATTGACCGTGCCCGTCAGCGGCGTGGTACAGGCCGTGCGCAGCGCCGTGGTCAAGGCCTATGTGGCCGGCGAGCTGCGCGGCCTGCAGGTGCGCGAGGGCGACAGCGTGCGCAAGGGCCAGGAACTGGCCCGCGTGGACGCCACCGAGGTCGAGGCCCGCTGGAGGCAGGCCCGCCAGCAGGCCGATGCGGCCCAGGCGCAGCTGCAGCTATCCCAGCGCCAGCACGACAACAACCAGGCCCTGGTCACGCAAGGCTTCATTTCGACCACGGCGCTGGCCACCTCCCAATCCAACCTCGATGCCGCACGCGCCAACCTGGCCGCCGCCCAGGCCGCCGCCGATGTGGCCCGCAAGAGCGTGACCGACAGCGTGCTGCGCAGCCCCATGGACGGGCAGGTCGCGCAGCGCCTGGTGCAGGACGGCGAGCGCGTGGGCGTGGAAACGCGGGTGCTGGAGATCGTCGATCCGTCCGACCTCGAAGTCGTGGCCCAGCTGGCGCCCGCCGATTCGGTGCGCGTGCAGGTCGGCCAGCAGGCCCAGTTGCAGGTCCAGGGTGCGGGCGACGATGTGGCCGCCGTGCCCGCGCGCGTGGTGCGCATCAACCCCAGCGCCCAGGCAGGTTCGCGCAGCGTGGCCGTCTATCTGCGTGTGCAGGCTGCACCGGTCAACGCAGGCGCCGCCGGCAGATCCATCCCCATCGTGCGCCCGGGCCTGTACCTGCAGGGCAGCATTGTCACCGGGCAGACCGAACAGCTGGCCGTGCCCCTGACCGCCGTGCGCACCGACCAGCCCCAACCCTATGTCCAGCTGCTGCAGCCTGCGGGCGAGTCCGAAGCGGACAAGAGCCTGCTGCGCGTGCAGCACCGCCCGGTCACGCTGGGCAGCCAGAGCGCGCAGGATGGCGCCACCTGGATTGCCGTGTCCAGCGGCCTGCAGGCCGGTGACCGGGTGCTTGCCGGCAGTGTGGGCGGCCTGCGCGCAGGCACGGCCGTGCAGCTGCAACCGTTGCAACCGTTGCAGCAACCCCAGGCTGCGCCAGCCCCCGGAGCCCGCTGACCATGTGGTTCACGCGCGTCAGCCTGGCCAACCCTGTGTTCGCCACCATGCTCATGCTGGCCCTCATGGTGCTGGGTGTGTTTTCCTATCAGCGCCTCAAGGTGGACCAGTTCCCGAATGTGGACTTCCCCGTGGTCGTGGTCACGGTGGACTATCCGGGCGCCTCGCCCGAGATCGTGGAGTCCGAGGTCACCAAGAAGATCGAGGAAGGCGTCAACTCCATTGCCGGCATCAACGCGCTGACCTCGCGCAGCTATGAGAGCACCAGCGTCGTCATCATCGAATTCCAGCTGCATGTCGATGGCCGCCGCGCTGCCGAAGACGTGCGCGAGAAGGTGGCCTCGGTGCGCCCCACCCTGCGCGACGAGGTCAAGGAGCCGCGCGTGCTGCGCTTCGATCCGGCCAGCTCGCCCATCTGGTCCGTGGCCGTGCTGCCCCAGGCCGATGCCGGCGCCAAGGCGCCCGATGCCGTCGCGCTGACCAGCTGGGCCGACCAGGTCCTCAAGAAACGGCTGGAGAACGTGCGCGGCGTGGGCGCCGTCAACCTGGTGGGCGCCACCCCGCGCGAGATCAACATCTACCTGCAGCCCGAGGCGCTGGAAGCCTATGCCATCACGCCCGACCAGATCGTGAACGCCGTGCGCAGCGAGAACCAGGACCTGCCGCTGGGCGCCATCCGCTCGCGCGAGCAGGAGCGCGTAGTGCAGATCGACGCACGCATGAAGCGCCCGCAGGACTTCGAGCGCATCATCGTCGCCCAGCGCGGCGGCGCTCCCGTGCGGCTGGGCCAGCTGGCGCGCGTGCAGGACGGCGCGGGCGAGCTGGAGACCGTGGCCCTGTACAACAGCAGCCGCACCCTGCTGCTGTCCGTGCAGAAGGCCCAGGACGAGAACACCATCGAAGTCGTGGACGGACTGAACGCCACGCTGCGCGAGATCGCCGCCGAAGTGCCGGCCGGCGTGCGGCTGGAGCCGATTGCCGACAGCGCCCGCCCCATCCGCGTGGCCGTCAACAACGTGCGCCAGACGCTGATCGAGGGCGCGGCACTGACGGTGCTCATCGTCTTCCTGTTCCTGAACTCCTGGCGCTCCACGGTGATCACGGGGCTGACGCTGCCGATTGCGCTGATCGGCACCTTTTTGTTCATGTACTGGTTCGGCTTCTCGATCAACATGATCACGCTGATGGCGCTGTCGCTGTGCGTGGGCCTGCTGATCGACGACGCCATCGTGGTGCGCGAGAACATCGTGCGCCACGTGCAGATGGGCAAGGACGCGCATGCGGCCGCGCTGGACGGCACGCAGGAGATCGGCCTGGCCGTGCTGGCCACCACGCTGTCCATCGTGGCGGTGTTCCTGCCCATCGGCTTCATGGGCGGCATCATCGGCAAGTTCTTCCACGAATTCGGCATCACCATCGTGGCGGCCGTGATGATCTCCATGTTCGTGAGCTTCACGCTGGACCCCATGCTCTCCAGCGTCTGGCATGACCCGACCATCCACGCCCACGGCGACAAGCGCGGCAACAGCCTCTACGACCGCACGCTGGGACGGGTCACGGCCTGGTTCGAGCGCGCTACCGACTCGCTGTCCCACTTCTACCAGGACGTGCTGGGCTGGGCGCTGCGCCACAAGATCACCACGCTGGCGGCGGCGCTGGCCATCTTCGTGGCCAGCATCTTCCTGGTGCCGCTGCTGGGCACGGAATTCGTGCCCAAGGCCGACTTCTCGGAAACCACGGTGAGCTTCAACACGCCCGTGGGCTCGTCCATCGAGGCCACGGAGGCCAAGGCCCGCCAGGTCGATGCCATCATCCGCGCCCTGCCCGAGGTCCGCTACACGCTGGCCACCATCAACACCGGCACGGCCCAGGGCAAGATATACGCCAGCATCTACATCCGCCTGCTGGACCGCCACCTGCGCCAGCGCAGCGGCGATGAACTCTCGGGCGTGCTGCGCGAGCAGCTGCAGAGCGTGCCCGGCATCACCGTCACCCATGTGGGCCAGCGCGAGCCCGTGGGCGGGCAAAAACAGGTCGAATTCTCGCTGCAGGGCCCGGACCTGGGCGAGCTGGAGCGCCTGAACCGCGTGGTGATGGAACGCCTGCGCGGCATTCCCGGACTGGTGGACCTGGACAGCAGCCTCAAGCCCGACAAGCCCGTGATCGACATCACCGTGCGGCGCGACGCCGCCGCCGACCTGGGCCTGTCGGTAGGCTCCATGGCAACGGCTCTGCGCACCTGGGTGGCCGGCCAGACCGTGGGCAACTGGCGCGCCAGCGACGACCAGACCTATGACGTCAAGGTGCGCCTGGCGCCCGAGTCGCGCAGCACGCCCCAGGACCTGGAGCGCCTGCCCTTCGCCCTGCCCTCCACCTCGGGCGACGGCGGCATGCGCATCGTGCGGCTGAACCAGGTGGCCACCGTCACGCCCGCCACCGGCCCCAGCCAGATCAACCGCCGCGACATGACGCGCGAGGTCGCCTTCAGCGGCAACGTCTACCTGCGCTCCAGCGGCGAGGTCTCGGCAGACATCCGCAATGCCCTGGCCGACATCGCCCTGCCGCCCGGCTACCGCACGCAGTTCAGCGGCGCCACCAAGAGCATGAACGAATCGTTCGGCTATGCGGTGTCCGCCCTGGCGCTGGCCATCATCTTCATCTACATGATCCTGGCCAGCCAGTTCAAGAGCTTCCTGCAGCCGCTGGCGTTGATGACCTCGCTGCCGCTGACGCTGATCGGCGTGGTGCTGGCGCTGATGATGTTCGGCTCGGCCCTGTCCATGTTCTCCATCATCGGCGTGGTCATGCTCATGGGACTGGTCACCAAGAACGCCATCTTGCTGGTGGACTTCGCCATCCGCGCGCGCGGCCCGCACAGCGACCCGGACACCGGCCAGATCCGCGACGGCCTGCCGCGCGAGCAGGCCCTGCTGCTGGCAGCACGCGTGCGGCTGCGCCCCATTCTGATGACCACGCTGGCCATGATCTTCGGCATGGTGCCGCTGGCCTTCGCACTCAGCGAAGGCTCCGAGCAGCGCGCGCCCATGGGGCAGTCGGTGATCGGCGGCGTGGTCACCTCGTCGCTGCTGACCCTGGTGGTCGTGCCCGTGGTCTATTGCTACCTTGACGACTTCTCCCAGTGGCTGCGGCGCCTGTGGAACGGCAACCGGCACGACGCGGCACCCGGCCAAGGCGCCGCCAGCGCCCCCACCCCGCCGCGAGACTCGTAGAATCAAAGGTTTGTCCTGACAAGTCTTTCTCCGGAGATACCCCATGAGCCTGCCCCTGAACAGCCTGCCCGAACACCACAGCGCCCAAGCGCACGCGCGCTACAACATGATCGAGCAACAGATCCGCCCCTGGAACGTGCTTGATGAAGAAGTGCTGGCGCTGCTGGGCAAGGTGCACCGCGAGAATTTCGTGCCGCCCGAGCATGCCGGCCTGGCCTTCATGGACCTGGAAATCCCCCTGGTCGCCCCGGCCGAGGAAGCCGCCGCCAAGGGCTGGTGCATGCTGGCCCCGCGCATCGAGTCCCGCATGCTGCAGGACCTGAAGATCAAGCCCACCGACCGCGTGCTGGAAATCGGCGCCGGCTCGGGCTACATGGCCGCCCTGCTGGCCGCCCAGGCCAAGGAAGTCGTGACACTGGAAATCGTCCCCGAGCTGGCCGAGATGGCCCGCGAGAACCTGCTGGGCGCCGGCATCACCAATGCCGAGGTCAAGCTGGCCGATGGCGCCACGGCTGCGGCCGCTCTGGGCCAATTCGACGCCATCGTGCTCAGCGGCTCGGTCGCCCAGGTGCCGCAGACCCTGCTGGCCCAGCTCAACGACGGCGGCCGCCTGGCAGCCATCGTCGGCCAACTGCCCATGATGCGTTTCACGCTGGTGCAAAAGAACGGCCACCAGTTCGAAACCAGCCAGCCCTGGGACGTGGTGACCGCACGCCTGGCCAACTTCGAAGAGCCTTCGCGCTTCACGTTCTGAAATCCGCCACGGCGGCCGGGGTCCAGAGGATTTCGGCCGCTGCGGCAACTCCACTCCATTCCGCAAGGATCTTTCCGATGCTTCCCCAAGTGCCTCCCGCGCAACTCAACGATTGGCTGAACCAGCACTCCAGCGGCTCCGATGCCCTGCCCCTGGTGCTGGACGTGCGCGAGCCCTGGGAAGTGGCCCAGGCGAGCGTACGCCCCGAGGGCTTCGAGCTGCGCTGCATCCCCATGGGCGAGATTCCCTCGCGCCTGCAGGAACTCGATCCGGATCACCCCACAGCCTGCCTGTGCCATCACGGCGCACGCAGCATGCATGTCGCTGCCTTCCTGATGAACAACGGCTTCGAGACCGTGGCCAATATCAGCGGAGGCATCGATGCCTGGTCGCGCGAGCGCGACCCAGGCGTGCCGCGCTACTGAGCGGCAACACGCAAAAGAAACCCGGGACACGGCGGTACACCCGCCGTCCCCGGTGCTTCGTGACGACTGTGTTTTGATTCGAGGACCTCTATGCCCCTGCTTCGGCCCCTTGCCCCTGTCGCTTCCGCCCTGACCCGCCCATACGCCTGGCCCCTGCGCCACATGGCCTTGCTGCTGTGCGCGGCGGGCATGGGCTCGGCCCTGGCACAGGCTCCTGCCCCAGCCGTCCTTGCGCCCGCCCCTGCGGCCCCACAGTCTGCCCTGCCCTCTCTGACAGCATCTGCGGCCACGGGCCAGAACCTGTCCGAACTGGTGGCCAAGGCCCGCGGCTACGACGCCCAGTGGCAGGCCCAGCAGGCCGACGCCCAGGCCGCCGCCAGCCGCGCCGAGCAGGCACGCTCGGGCCTGTTGCCCAGCGTGGGTCTGCAGGCCGGTGCCAACACCTCGCATGTGGAAGTCAGCGTGCTGCCAGGGAGCTTTCGCTCGCCCCAGCAGAACCTGCAGCTCAGCGCCCAACAGCCGCTGTACCGCCCGGCCAACAAGATCGCCTACGACCAGGGCCAGCGCGGCGTGGACGTGGCGCGCGCCCAGTTGGACAGCGGCGAGCAGAACCTGCTGGTGCGCGTGGCCCAGGCCTACTTCGATGTCCTCGGCGCCCAGGACAGCCTGGCCGTGGTCAAGGCACAGAAGGCGGCCATTGCACAGCAGCTGGAATTTGCCAAGCGCAACTTCGAGGTCGGCACGGCCACCATCACCGACTCGCGCGAAGCCCAGGCCCGGTTCGACCTGGCCGGCGCGCAGGAAATCGCCGCCGAGAACGATCTGCGCGTCAAGCGCCTGGTGCTGGACCAGATCGTTGGCGCCGTGGGCACCGTGCCCCGCCCCCTGGCCCAGCCGCTGCAGTTGCCGGCCCTGATGCCCTCCGACGCCCAGGCCTGGGTGGACACCGCACTGCAAGGCCAGCCCCAGCTGCGCCAGGCCCGCCTGGCGCTGGACATCGCCCAGCTGGAAACGAAGAAAGCCGAGGCCGGCCACAAGCCCACCGTGGACCTGCAGGCCGGCTACGTGGTCAACCGCTATCCCAATGGCTCGGTCACACCGCAGATCGGCACCAGCTACCGCACCAATGCCGCCAGCGTGGGCGTGGTCATGAACCTGCCCCTGTTCGCCGGCTTTGCCGTGCAAAACCGCATCAAGGAAACCCTGGCGCTGGAAGACAAGGCGCGCGCACAGCTGGACGACGCCCAGCGCAACGTGGAGCAGAGCACGCGCACGGCCTTCTTCGGCGTGCAGTCGGGCCAGGCCCAGGTCAAGGCGCTGGAGGCCGCGCTGGCGTCCAGCCAGAGCGCGCTGGACGCCAACAAGCTCGGCTACGAGGTCGGCGTGCGCATCAACATCGATGTGCTCAACGCGCAAAGCCAGCTCTACCAGACCCAGCGCGACCTGGCCCTGGCGCGCTACCAGGTGCTGCTGGGCCAGCTCAAGCTGCGCCAGGCCGCCGGCACGCTCAGCGACGACGACCTGCGCGCCATCGATGCGCTGACGCTCCGCGCGCCAGCCCCTTGAATCCCTGAAGCGCCCGCACGGCCGGCAGTGCCCCGGGCTGATGCCCGGCCACCGCGGGCCGCGTGCCTGGCGCCGCAGTCCTGTGCTCTGGCAAAGCCGAGGCACGCAAACCCGCCACGACCAGCATCCAGGCAGCCAGCGCGCACAGCACCGCCAGACGGCTCAGCAAGGAACAGCGGGAGAGTCTTGGCATGCGCGCCTTGCCTTCGTGGGAGTTGTCGAGCGGGCCACTGTGGCAAACCAGCCTGAAGACCTGCCCCGGCTTTCCTGAAGGGATGCTGAAGCGCATCGTCCCCGCCTTGACCGATACTCGCGGCAGCCCTCCCGCAGGCGCCGGTCCACGGCATGGGAGCGGCACAGGAAACACACGATGAGACTGCTGCTGGTGGAGGACGATCTGGATCTGGGCAATGGCGTGCGCATCGCATTGGGCGATCACGCCATGGACGTGGTCTGGGTGCGCCGCCTGTCCGATGCGCTGCGCACGCTGGAGCAGCAAAGCTTCGAGATGGTGTTGCTGGACCTGGGCCTGCCCGATGGCGACGGCATCAGCCTGCTCACGCGCCTGCGCCGCGAATGGCGCCGCCTGCCCGTGCTGATCCTGAGCGCACGCGACAGCCTGCACGACCGGCTGCACGGCCTGGACAGCGGCGCCGATGACTATCTGGTCAAGCCCTTTGCCCTGGCCGAACTGGTGTCACGCGTGCGCGCCCTGGCACGCCGCAGCTATGGGCAGGGCGACGGAACGCTGCATCTGCGCGGCCTGTCGCTGCACGAGCCCACGCGCCGTGTCAGCGTTGCAGGCCAGAACGTCGAGCTGTCCCGCTGCGAATTCGACCTGCTGGCCCTGCTGCTGCGGCGCATGGACCGCGTGGTCACGCGCAGCGGCATCGAGGAGGAAGTCATCCCGGGTGGCAGCGCCAACGGCAGCAATGCGCTGGAGGTCCATGTCTCCAACCTGCGCCGCAAGATCGGGCCGGGCTTCATACGCACGGTGCGCGGCATTGGCTATGTCATCGACTCGCAGCCGATGGCACCCCTGTCCTGACCATGACATCGCACACCCTGCAGGGGCACCAGGCCAGCCCGAGATGGCGCCGCTGGCTGCGGCCCACACTGGGCCGGCGGATGCTGCTGGCCCAGATGGGCGTGCTCACCGCGATCTGGACCGCGTTGCTGGTGGCAGCCATCTACATGGCCCACTTCCACAATGAATTGCTGGTCAGCAAGCCTGTCTACGAACTTGTCATGGCTGTGGCCGAGGACCTGGCCGACCTTCCGGACCGCCAGCAGCACAGCCTGGCCGCGCTGGACACGGCCCTGCGCCATGAGTACGGCGACGGAGACGACGACATCCGCTTCACGCCCACGCTGCTGGTCTGGCAGCGCGGCCAGCTCCTGTACCGCTCGCCCACGCCGGCACCCACGCTGCGCAACCGCGTGCTGGACACGGTCGAGGACATAGATTTCGAAGGGCAGACCTGGCGCATGAGCACGCTGCGCTCGGCCTCGGGCCAGACCGAAGTCACGCTGATGCTGCCGTCCTTCAAGGAACTGCTGATCACCCTCAACACCCGCAGCTATTACCTGCTGCCGCTGCTGATCAGCCTGCCCTTCCTGGCCTTTCCGGCCTGGTGGTCGGTGCGCGCGGCACTGCGCCCGCTGCGCCGCGTGGGCGACGAGCTGGCCACGCGCGGCCCCGACGACCTCAGCGCGCTCATCTATGCGCCGCCACACGCCGAGCTGCGGCCGCTGGTGCAGGACATCAACGCCCTGCTGGCCCGCGTGCGCTCCAGCAGCGAGCGCGAGCGCAACCTCATCGCCGATGCAGCCCACGAACTGCGCACGCCGCTGGCAGCCATGCACGTCAACGTCGAGGCCCTGCTGCGCCTTGGCAGCGAACCGCGCCAGCAGGAACTCATGGACAGCCTGCTGCGCAGCAACCAGCGCGCCAGCCGCATGGTGGCCCAGCTGCTGCAACTCATGCGCAGCGAGACCGAAGCGCCCGGCATGGCCATGCAGCCGCTGCGCCTGGACCTGCTGCTGGAGGACCGGCTCGCCGCACTCGACGCCCTGGCCTGCCGGCGCCCGGTGGAACTGGCCCTGGAAGCCAGCGAGCCACTGAGCGTGATGGGCGAACGCGAAGGCCTGGTCTCGCTGATCGACAACCTGGTGGACAACGCCATCAAATACAGCCCCGCGCACGCCACCATCAGCGTGCGCCTGCAGCGCCAGGGCGACCGGGCCGTGCTCCAGGTGCGCGACCGTGGCCCGGGCATCGCCGAGGCCTGGCGCCAGCGTGTCTTCGACCGCTTCTTCCGCGTACCCGACCAGAGCCAGAGCGGCAGCGGCCTGGGCCTGGCCATCGCCAGGACCGTGACCGAGCGGCACGGCGGCAGCATCGAGCTGCTCAGTGCGGAGGATGGCGGGCTGCTGGCGAGTGTGAGCCTGCCCGTGCTGCAGGAAGGATAGGGCCCTTGATGCGTGCATGGGCCCAGGATTGCAGAGCCAACAGTCAAGGAACTAGACTGGGCCTGTAACCCGTGAGCGAAGGAGCGCAATCATGAAATCCTGGCCTGTGCAAGATGCCCAAGACCACTTCAACGAGCTTCTCGAAGCCTGCCTGACCGATGGCCCGCAAGTGTTGACCCGGCGTGGCGCAGACACTGCCGTGCTCGTTCCGATGCAAGAGTGGCGCCGCCTGCATCCCGCTGCCGAAGCTGCTTCGCTCAAGGAACTGCTGCTTTCGGAAGCGGGCCGCGCAGACCTGCTGATCCCGCCGCGCGGCCAGGCACACCGCAGGCCCATCGAACCCGCCAACTGAGTGCGCCAGAAATGTATTTGCTGGACACCAACATCATTTCAGAGCTGCGGCGCCCCAGGCCCCACGGAGCCGTCCTGGCCTGGCTTCAATCCCTGCCTGAGCCGGAGCTCCATCTGTCCGCGGTCAGCCTGGGCGAAATCCAGGCGGGCATAGAGCTGACCCGGCAACAGGATGCTGAGAAGGCCCAGGAAATCGAACGCTGGGCAGATCTGGTCTCCACCTCCTACAACGTGCTGCCGATGGATGCCGAGACCTTCCGCATCTGGGCCCGGCTGATGCACGGGCGCTCCGATGCGCTGTATGAGGACGCAATGATTGCAGCCACGGCCATCCGCCACAGGCTGGTCGTGGCCACACGCAACATTCGCGACTTCGCGGATTTTGGCGTGGCGCTTGTCAACCCCTTTGAGTCGCCCTTTCGCTGAACGGGCAAAAGCCCTTTTGCTGCGCAGTCTTGCCTGCCCGCCCCCTGGCACAGGACGATCAGGCGAGCGACTGCAACAGCCCGGCCACCGCCTGCGCCGTGGCCTGTGCGGCCCCGCGGTGCTGGTCCAGGAAGCCGCGCGCCTGGGCCACGGCATGGGCGTGGGACTGGCGGTCCCCGGCCAGGTCCACGGCCAGGCGCAGTCCATGTGCCATGTCGGGCGCCCGCAGCGCGGCGCCGGCTTCGCAGGCCAGGTCCGAGGCTTCGCTGAAGTTGAAGGTATGCGGCCCCAGCACCACGGGGCAGTCGCAGGCCAGGGCCTCGATGAGGTTCTGGCCGCCCAGCGGCGCAAAGCTGCCGCCCATGAGCGTGGCGTCGGCCAGGCCGTAGTACAGGGCCATCTCGCCCAACGAATCACCGAGCCAGATGTCGATGTCATCCGCCGCAGCCCCGCAGGGCGGGCCACCCACCCACTGGCTGCGGCGCGAGACATGCAGGCCGCCGCCAGCCATCAGCGCCGCCACTTCGTCAAAGCGCTGCGGATGGCGCGGCACGACCAGCCATTGCACGGCCCGGCCTGCCGGCCCCAGCGTGCGCAGGGCGGACAGCAGCATGGCCTCCTCGCCCTCGCGGCTGCTGGCCAACAGCACCACAGGGCGGGACAGGCCGGACTTCCATTGCCGGGCGCGCTCCAGCAGCGCAGCGTCCGGACGCGCATCGAATTTCAGGTTGCCGAGCACGCCGCGCACGGGCGCACCCAGCAGGCGCAGGCGCCGGGCATCGTCCTCGGTCTGCGCCCAGACGGCGGCCAGGGCGGCATAGGTGGGCCGCGCCAGCGGCGCCACGCGCAGCGCCTGGCCCAGTGATTTGTCGCTGAGCCGTGCGTTGGCCAACGCCAGCGGCACGCCTTCTTCGCGGCAGATGGCGACCAGGTTGGGCCACACTTCGGTCTCCATGAGCACGCCGACCGCGGGCCGGAATTGCTGCACGAAGCGGCGCACGGCCGCTGAGGTATCCCAGGGCTGCCAGACCTGCAGGTCGCCGGACTGCAGCAGCCGGCGGCCTTCTGTGCGGCCCGTGGCCGTGCCATGGGTCAGCAGCAGGCGCATACCGGGCAGGCGCTCGCGCAGCGCGGTCAGCAAGATGGCGGCAGCGCGCGTCTCACCCAGCGATACGGCATGGATCCAGATCCACCGGCCGTGTCCGTCCTGCCCCAGCGTGGCCGGCTGGTAGCGGCCAAAGCGCTCGGGAATGTGCTCGGCATAGACGGGCTCGGCCTCGGCGCGGCGCAGCAGCTTGCGGCGCAGCAGCGGCTGCGCCGCCCAGGTCACGGCGCTGTACAGCGCGCGCGCCCAGGACGTGGGAGAGCGTGAAGTCATCGCCTGGCGCGCAAATCAGTGCGCGGCGCCGCCAACCTGCGCGCCGGGCTTGACGCGCTCCAGCAGCGCCAGCATCTGCGCCTCGATGCGCGACAGCGCCTCCTGGGTCTGGCCCTCGAAGCGCAGCACCAGCACGGGCGTGGTGTTGCTGGCGCGGATCAGGCCGAAGCCGTCGGCCCAGTCCACGCGCAGGCCGTCGATGGTGCTGACCTGGGCCGGTGCGGCAAAGGTCTCGGCGGCCAGGGCCTGCAGTTCGGCGGCCAGACGATGGGGCTCGCCCTCGGCGCAGGCCACGTTCAGTTCAGGGGTGGAAAAGCTGGTGGGCAGCGCGTTGAGCAAGGCGCTGGGGTCGGCCTCGCGGCCGACGATCTCCAGCAGGCGGCAGCCCGCATAGGTGCCGTCATCGAAGCCATACCAGCGCTCCTTGAAGAAGATGTGGCCGCTCATCTCGCCGCCCAGCGGCGCGTCCAGTTCCTTCATGCGGGCCTTGACCAGGGAGTGCCCGGTCTTGAACATCACGGGCTCGCCCCCAGCCTCGCGGATGGCGGGCGCCAGGCGCTGCGTGCATTTCACGTCGTAGACGATGCTGCCGCCCGGCACGCGCGAGAGCACGTCCTTGGCAAACAGCATCATCTGGCGGTCGGGGAAGATGTTCTGGCCGTCCTTGGTGACGATGCCCAGGCGGTCGCCGTCACCGTCGAAGGCCAGGCCAAGCTCGGCGTCCGAGGTGCGCAGCGCCTCGATCACGTCGCGCAGGTTCTCGGGCTTGCTGGGGTCGGGATGGTGGTTGGGGAATTCACCGTCCACTTCGGAGAACAGCTCGATCACCTCGCAGCCCAGGGCGCGGAAGATGCCGGGCGCCGAGGCACCGGCCACGCCGTTGCCGCAGTCCACCACGATCTTGATGGGGCGCGCCAGCTTCACATCACCCACGATGCGCGCCTGGTAGTCGGCCTGCACATCGGCGCGGCGCACGCTGCCGGTGCCCGTCAGGGTCCAGTCGTCGCTCTCAACACGGCGGCGCAGGGCCTGGATTTCCTCGCCGTAGATGGCGCGGCCGGCCAGCACCATCTTGAAGCCGTTGTAGTCCTTGGGGTTGTGGCTGCCCGTGACCTGGATGCCCGAGCGCGCCAGTGTGCTGGCCGCGTAGTACAGCATGGGGGTGGTGGCCAGGCCGATGTCGATCACCTCGATGCCGACCTCGGTCAGGCCGGCGATCAACGCCGCGGACAGCGAGGGTCCCGACAGGCGGCCATCGCGTCCCACGGCCACCACGGTCTCGCCGGCCGCCAGGGCCGCCATGCCGAAGGCGCGGCCCACGCCAAGCGCGACCTCCTCGTTGAGCGTGGACGGCACGATGCCGCGGATGTCATAGGCTTTGAAGATGGAAGATGCGACCTGCACGTCGAAAACGCTTTCTCGTCGGTTGAAAACAGGGCGCCGCAGCCCGGAACCTGGCCCGGCTGCGGCCCAAGCCGCAATTGTAGGCGCGGCAGGCTTGTAGGCGCGGCAGGCAGGGGCGCCGGCGCACATCACCCCAGCCGCAAGCGGTTGCGGCGCGTGCCCTGCCTCACAGCTGCTGCTGCACCTGGGCCAGCGCGGCCGGATCTTCCATGGTGCTGAGGTCGCCCGGGTCGCGCCCCTCGGCCACGGCCTGCATGGCGCGGCGCAGCAGCTTGCCGCTGCGCGTCTTGGGCAGCGCACTGACGAAGACCACGCGCGAGGGCCGGGCCACGGCGCCCAGGCGTGCATCGACCAGCTTCATCACATCGGCCTGCAGCGCCGAGCGCTCGGCCTCGCCCTCCAGCGCCGTCCGGGGCACGGCAAAGGCCAGCGCCACCTGGCCCTTGAGCGTATCGGCCACGCCGACCACGGCGACTTCGGCCACCTGGGGGTGGGCGGAGATGCATTCCTCGATCTCGCGCGTGCCCAGGCGGTGGCCGGCCACGTTGATCACGTCGTCCGTGCGGCCCAGGATGAAGAAGTAGCCGTCCTCGTCGCGAATGCCCCAGTCGAAGGTGCTGTAGACCATGCGGCCCGGAATGCTCTTCCAGTAGGTGTTGACGAAGCGCTGATCGTCACGCCAGACGGTCTGCATGCAGCCCGGCGGCAGCGGTCCCTCGATGGCCAGCACGCCCTTTTGCCCGGCACCGAGCAGTTCCTCGCCCGTGGCCTCGTCGATCAGTTTCACGTCATAGCCATAGACGGCCTTGCCGGGGCTGCCGAAGCGCGTGGTCTGCTGCTCCACGCCGTTGCACAGCGTGAGGATGGGCCAGCCGGTCTCGGTCTGCCAGTAGTTGTCGATGATGGGCTTGCCCAGGGCCTGGCTGATCCACTGCGCCGTGGGCTCGTCCAGCGGCTCGCCGGCCAGCCACAGCGCCTTGAGGCTGGAGATATCGTGGCGGCGCAGGTACTCGGCATCGTGCTTCTTGAGCACGCGGATGGCCGTGGGCGCCGAGAACATGTGGGTGACCCGGTACTTCTCCACGATGCTCCACCAGATGCCCGCGTCGGGGCGTATGGGCAGGCCCTCGTAGAGCACGGTGGCCATGCCTGCGATCAGCGGCGCATAGATGATGTAGCTGTGGCCCACGACCCAGCCGATGTCGCTGGTGCAGAAAAAAGTCTGCCCTGCCTCGGCCCCGAAGATCAGCGGCATGCTGGCGGCCAGCGCCACCGTGTAGCCGCCCGTATCGCGCTGCACGCCCTTGGGGCGCCCCGTGGTGCCGCTGGTGTAGAGCGTGTAGCTGGGGTCGGTGGATTCCACCCAGGTGCAGGCGACCTGGGCGTCGGCGTGCAGCGCACGCAGGCTGGTCCAGTCGTGGTCACGGCCGGCGCGCATGGGCGCAGGCGCCAGGCCACGGTCCACGATGAGCACGGCCGCTGGCTTGTGGCTGGCCAGTTGCAGGGCCTCGTCCAGCAAGGGCTTGTAGGCCACGACGCGCCCGCCGCGCGAGCCCGCGTCGGCACTGACGATGACCTTGGGCTCGGCATCGTCGATGCGCGAGGCCAGCGCCGCCGAGGCAAAGCCGCCGAACACCACCGAATGGATGGCACCCAGCCGCGCGCAGGCCAGCATGGCAAAGGCCGCCTCGGCAATCATGGGCATGTAGATCTGGACGCGGTCGCCCTTTTGCACGCCCAGCGACTGCAGCACGGCGGCCATGCGCTGCACCTCGGCATGCAGTTCGCGGTAGGTGTAGACCTTTTCCGTGCCGGTCTCGGTGGAGATGGCGATCAGCGCGTTCTGGTCGGCGCGCTCGGCCAGGTGCCGGTCCACGGCGTTGTGGCAGAGATTGGTCTGCCCCCCGACAAACCACCTTGCAAACGGCGGATTGTCGTAGTCGCAGATGCGCTGGGGCGGCACATGCCAGTCGATGCGGCGGGCCTGCTCGGCCCAGAAGGCATCGCGCTCCTCGATGGAGCGGCGGTGGAAATCGTCGAAACGCGGGGCCATTGTCTGTCTCCTGTCGTTGTCATGGATTGGTGGCTTCTGAATTCATAATTATTCATAATGCGCTTGCCAAAAGCTGACAACTCCGCGCTGCGCGGGCAGACAGGCCCCTTCAAACTCAGAAGCTGTAGCGCAGGCCGACCGAGATCTCGCTGGAACTCAGCTTGGCGCGCATCTGCTCATCCTGCAGGCCACGGACATTGGTGAAGTTGTTGGCGCCGCTGTGGGTCTTGCCCATGCCCACATAGCGGTAGCCCAGGTCGATGCTGACCTTTTGAATCGGCGAGTAGCTGACGCCAAAGCCCAGCGCATAGGCAAGATTGTTCTGGGAATCGCTGAAGTACTGGCGATTCGGATTGCCTTGCCAGCCGCTGGACTGCAGGTGGGCCAGGCCCAGGCCCGCCGTGCCGTACACGGAGAACTGCGCGTTCAGGGGGAAATCCTTGTACGCATTGATCATCAGGCGCTGAGAACGGATGCTGTGGTGATTGAAACTCGTGGGAAAGCGCGTGGAGCCGCTGGTGAATTCGTTGCTCCTGGGCAGGGTGTACTCGGCTTCCAGGCGCCAGTCCGACGGGAGCTGATAACCCAGGGCCAGAGAGCCGCCTGTAGCGCGGCGACTGTCGTCGCCAGGCACGAACTGCCCCAAGCCGGGGCGGGCGCTGGAGTCCATATCGTGGGCCTTGTAGTTGGCGGAGTTGATGCGGACGGCGCCATAGAAATGGTCGGCAGCCAAAGCGCTGCCCGAGGCGGTCAGGATCAGGGCGGTGAAGGTCAGAACGTGCTTCATACAGTCTCTCTTGGGGGAATGCCGCCACTGTAGAAAAACGCCCTGCCCGCGCCTATTCGGCCGGCTACGCACGCAGCTCCGTAGAACTACGCGGTGCAGCGACGGCCCGCCTCCCGAGAACAGACAGGTCACCATGAAAAAAGGCGCTCCAAAGAGCGCCCCAAGACGGCGGAACCAGGAACCCGTACCTTACTTGACCAGAGCAAGCAGCTCCTTGAAGGCCGGATGCTCGCAGCTGCGCAGCCACTCGAAGGCCACCATCTCCGTGGTAACCAGCTCGGCACCTGCTCCGGCCAGGCGGTCGAAGGCGGCATCGCGGTTGCGCTCGGTGCGCGAGCTGCAGGCGTCGGTGACGACCCAGACATCGAACTCATCTTCCAGCAGCTCCAGCGCCGTCTGCAGCAGGCAGACATGGGCTTCACAGCCGGCAATCACCACCATGCTGCGCTCGGGCGCCTGCTGCTGGGGCTTTTGTAGGTGCTTGGGCAGGCTGCGTGCATTGCCGCCCTGGGGCCGTGCAGGAGGACGCAGCCACTCGCCCAGGCCCTCGGCCACGGCGCTGAAATGCATCTTGGACAGGGTCCGGTCGCACAGCGCGCGCAGTTCGGCGTCGTTGGCGCCCAGGCGCGAGGGGTTCTGCTCGGTACCGAAGACCGGCACGTCCACCAGCTGCGCCAGGCGCGCCAGCTTCACGGCATTGGCCAGAACTGCCGGTCCCTCGAAGATGGCCGGCATCAGGCGCTCCTGGTAATCGACGAGTACGAGCTGGGAGTCGGTGGCTTCAAGCAGCATGGCGGATCTTTCTTGGGAATATGGGGCGGCGCGGGCCGCCCTTCTTATAGAGGACAAAAGGGAAAGCTTTCCATTGTCGCAGCTTGCGTGCGCTCCCTGCCGCGCAGCCCGGATTCCTGAGGTAACTCAAAAACCCAGGCTTTCGGGGGTCTTATCGAATTTGTCCTACGTTTTTGCGTGGTAATCTCGCGCCCCATGTCCCGATGGCTTATTGCACTCCTGTTTGTCAGCGTCACGGCACACGCGGCTCCGCCCGAAATGCGTGACGACGATATGAACCAGCTGCTGGTCAACCGCAGCCTCATCTCGCAGCTGCGCGAAGCCCGCCACCACATGGCGGAACGCACTTCCGACTTCGTCAAGGAAGCACGACAAAGCGTCGCCGAAAAGACCTCCGATCTGGTCGTGACCGCCATGGGCTTCATCGGCGTTCCCTACCGCCGCGGCGGCAACAGTGCCGAGACCGGCTTCGACTGCAGCGGTTTCGTCCGCGCCATCTACTCCGAAACCCTGGGCAAGGTCCTGCCGCGCCGCGCTGACCAGCAGGCGCAGGCCACGGAAAAAATCGACAAGAACGAACTCAAGCCCGGTGATCTGGTGTTCTTCAACACCATGCGCCGCACCTTCAGCCATGTCGGCATCTATGTCGGCGACGGCAACTTCATCCATGCACCGCGCACCGGTGCGCAGGTTCGCGTGGAAAGCATGCAAAGCGCGTACTGGGCCCGCCGCTTCGATGGCGCCCGCCGCGTGCAGGACGCCGACGGCCTGGGCCTTGACGCCAGCAAGGCCGCTCTGGCCCTGCAGATGCAGGCAAGCCAGCTGCAGTGATCGCAGCGTCTTTTGCGCCAATCCACAAACGCCTGCACATGCAGGCGTTTTTGTTTTTCAGGGCCCTGCTCTGGCTTCGTCCCAGGTTGAGATGCTGTCCGACAGGGCCACCCGGTGCCGGGCCCTAGAGTCGCGGCATGGAAGCTTCAGTTCGGAGAAAAGCATGATGTCCTTGATTGGTACCCTCATCGTTGGCCTGGTCGTTGGCTTGCTGGCGCGGGCACTCAAACCCGGCGATGACAGCCTTGGCTGGATCATGACCATCCTGCTCGGCGTGGCAGGATCGTTTCTTGCCAGCTACGTCGGTGTCGCGATGGGTTGGTACGAGGCCGGGCAACCCGCCGGCTGGATCGCCTCCATCGTGGGCGCCATCGTCATCCTCTTCATCTACAGTCTGGTGCGCAGCAAGAGCGCACGCTGACCCCCTGCGCGCCAGCCGCATCCGCCGGCTGGCGCATTTTCTTGATCGACATCTGCCCCGTCTTCACTGGCACGCATGATCTTTCGCACATCGGACAAAACCCCTCCCCCTCCACCACCGCGCCAAGATGTGGCGCAGGCGGCCGAGAGCGCGCGCAAGTTGCTGCACCGGCGTGCGCTGGTCGGCGCAGCAGCCAGCAGCCTGCCCATTCCGGGCCTGGACTGGCTGGTGGATGCGGCACTGCTGGCGCGGCTGCTGCCGCGCATCAACCGCGAATTCGGCCTCACACCCGAACAGTTGGACAAGCTGGAACCCGGCAAGCGCGAGCAGGTGCAAAAGGCCGTGGCCATGGTGGGCTCGGTGCTGATCGGCAAGCTGATCACGCGCGACATGGTGGTGCGCCTGGCGCGCGCGGCCGGCATGCGCATGACGGCCACGCAGGCCGCCAAGTACGTGCCGCTGGCAGGCCAGGCCGCAGCGGCAGCGCTGGGCTATGCCACGCTGCGCTATCTGGGCGAGCGGCATATCCAGGACTGCATTCGTGTGGTCGAGCATGCAGAACTCGACATTCCCTCGCGGCTGGATCGCACGGCGCGCTAGGTCGAGCAGACAGGTCAGCAATTGGAAAAGGCCAACAAGGCCGACAAGGCTGGCAAGGCCGACAGGACCGACAAGGACGGGCGCGAGGCCGAGCCCGCCCCCGAGCCTTCCGGCAAGCGCCCGCGCTTCTGGCGCCAGCCCGATCGCGGCCCCTGGGGCCGCTCCCAGTAGACGGCTATCAGCCCAGGTCCGACGCCTGGTGGCGCTCGGGCACCTGGGTGGCTTCATCTCCCCAGGTACGGTTCACGCGGCGGCCGCGCAGCACGGCCGGCCTTTGGGCAATCTCCCTGGCCCAGCGCATGACATGCGTGTATTCATGGGCTGACAGGAACTCGGCCGCGCCATACACCTCGTTGAGCACCAGGGCCCCATACCAGGGCCAGATGGCGATGTCGGCAATGCTGTAGTTGGCCCCTGCAATGAACGGGTGCAGGGACAGCTGGCGATCAAGCACATCGAGCTGGCGCTTGGTCTCCATGGTGAAGCGGTTGATGGGGTACTCGAACTTCTCGGGCGCATAGGCATAGAAATGCCCGAAACCGCCGCCAAGGTAAGGTGCCGACCCCATCTGCCAGAACAGCCAGTTCAACGTCTCGGTGCGCGCAGCGGGCTCGGCAGGCAGCAGCGCACCAAACTTCTCGGCCAGGTACAGCAGGATGGAGCCTGACTCGAACACGCGCACCGGCGGCTCGACGCTGCGGTCCACCAGCGCCGGGATCTTGGAATTGGGATTGACCTCGACAAAGCCGCTGGAGAACTGGTCGCCTTCGCTGATGCGGATCAGCCACGCGTCGTACTCCGCGCCGGCATGGCCAAGCGCCAGCAGCTCCTCCAGCATGATGGTGACCTTCACGCCGTTGGGCGTGGCCAGCGAATACAGCTGCAGCGGCTGCTGCCCCACCGGCAATGCCTTGTCATGGGTGGGACCGGCGACCGGGCGGTTGATGTTGGCAAAGGTGCCGCCCGAAGGCGCTGGCTGCCATACGGCGGGCGGGACATAGGTGGAGCTGTCGGTCATGCAGGATTCCTGTGGTTCGCGGGCTGGGGAGAGGTGCCCGGCTGAAAGTGATTGTCCCGTCACCGGCGCGCTCTTGCCGGCGTGCGCGGAACGCCGCCACGGCGCCCGGGGATTTGCCACAATCGCGGCATGACTGCCGCCCCCACCTCCGCCCGCCAGTTCTGGCTCATGAAGAACGAGCCCGACGAATTCTCCATAGACCACGCGCTGGCCGCGCCGCAGGCCACCATCGCCTGGGACGGTGTGCGCAACTACCAGGCGCGCAACTTCATGCGCGATGCCATGCAGGTGGGCGATGGGGTGCTGTATTGGCACTCCAGTTGCGCCGAGCCCGGCATCTACGGCATCGCCCGCATTGCAGGCAACCTGCGCGTCGATGCCTCGCAGTTCGACCCGCGCAGTCCCTACTACGACCCCAAGTCCTCGCCCGACAAGCCACGCTGGCTCACGCTGGACGTGCAGGCGCTGCGCAAGACACGCACGCTGCAGATCGCCGAGCTGCGCGAGCATCCCGAGCTTGCCGGCATGCGTGTACTGCAAAAGGGCAACCGCCTGTCGATCACGCCGGTCACGCCCGAGGAATGGGCCTTCATCGAAGGCCTGCTCCAACCCGCCTGACCTGCCGGCCCGCTCCGCCGCGGGCTGCTTTCTTACAAGCAAGAAGCTTCTCTCCTGCACGCCGGACCTGCACCGGCCGCTATGCTTTTGGGCATTTGCGAACCTGGATTTCGCATGCTGGAGGGAGAATCTTCGTGCGTTGGCGAAAAGCAAAAGCAAAAACACCCCCTGGAACTCCCAAGAGCGGCATGGCCGCTGCGCCCGGCCGCCTGCGGCTGGCGCTGCGCGACGCCATCGCCGCCTCCCTGGGTGCGATGCTGGCCTGGGAGCTGTCCCACTACCTGCTCGGCCACCCCAAACCCGTCTTTGCCGCCGTCACCGCCCTGGTCTGCCTGGCGCCCGGACTGCCCAGCCACCTCAAGCAGACCTGGGGTCTGGTGCTGGGCTGCGCCATCGGCATCATCGTCGGCGAACTGGCCTGGCTGCTGCCCGACACCATTCCGCTGCTGCGGCTGAGTCTGGCCTCGCTGGTCGCCCTGTCTCTGGCCGCCATGCTCGGGCAGCCGCCGGTCGTCCCGATACAGGCGGGCGTCTCCGTCGTGCTGGTGCTGAGCATGGGGCCGAGCGCCGCGGGCGAGACCCGGCTGGTTGATGTACTGGTGGGCGCCGGTGTCGGCCTGATGTTCAGCCAGGTGATCTTCACGGCCAATCCGCTGCGCGCCGTGTCGCGCTCGGCAAGCGCCTTGCTGGGCCAGCTGGCCGAGGGGCTGGAAGCCACCCTGCGTGCCACCGCCACCCACGACACGCCCGATGCCACCGTCGCGCTGGGCCAGCTCACGCGCAGCAGCGATGCGCTGAGCGCACTGCGCGCAGCCATGGTGGAGGCGCAAAGCGCCAGCCGCTGGTCCCTGCGCGGCCGCCTGGGTGGCGCGGGGCTGCAGACCATCACCGGGCGCTATGACCGCCACGCCGTGCGCCTGTATGCCAGCGCACTGCTGCTGGGCGAAAGCCTGGTGCGCGGCATGTCGCATGACAGTGGCCTCATGCCGCGCGCCATCGTGCTGCACTGTGAATGGCTGGTCGATGCCTGCCGCCAGCTGTCCGCCAACGGCAACGTGGTGGCCCTGCAGCCCGATGACGCCCTGGCCCAACTGGCCGCATCCGCTCCCCAGGCACCCGCCCAGCCGGTACCCCAGGCCTGGCTGCCCGCGCTGGACCATGCGCAGCAGATGGAAGAGGCCCTGAAGGCGTTGATAGGCTCGCGCGACGCGTGATCAGACTGCAGCGCGCCCGCGCGGCGCTGCAGCCGCACCGCTGATGCGCCCGATCGCGCCAGCCAGCCACCAGCCCATGGCGCACATGGCCGCCGTCACCACCCAGGTCCACTGCCATCCCCCCGCCTGCACGGCCACGGCCGCCACCAGGGGCGGGCCTGCAAACTGCCCCACGCTGGACCATTGCTGCATGAAACCCACCGTGGTCGATACCGTGGACTCATCGGGGGCCAGCCGCACTGCCATGGAAAACAGCGTGCCCGGGATCAGCCCGCCCGCCGCCGAAAACAACACCACCGCCACAAAGCGCAGCCACAACGGCGCCAGCGGTTGCCCCTGCCATTGCAGATAGGCCAGCAGCGCACACGCCGCCATGCAGCCAAAGCCCAGGCGCAAGGCGCGCGTAGCGCTCCAGCCGCCTTGGAGCAAACGGCCCGAGGCCACATTGCCCACCATGTTGGCCAGCGCCACCACGGCCGTCAGCGTCCCCGACAATGCGGCGCCCAGGCCCGCCTCGGCATAGACCGTGGGGAGAAAGCCGATGACGGCCATCCACTGCCCTGAATACACGGCAAAGGCCACAGCCACGCACCACGGTCCGGGGCTGCGCAGGGTCAACGCCAGGCGAGGACGCCAGCCACCGCCCGCCACCGACGCGCCAAGGGGCACCGGCCTGTCTGCCGGCACGCCACACCAGACGGCGACCCATGCGAGTGCCGAGATCAGCCCCAACAGCAACCACCATGCGGGCCAGGATGCCCAGGCCATCACCCACGGCCCCAGCAGCAAGCCGATGGCACTGCCCAACGGCATATAGGTGCCCCACCAGCCCATGCGCGCGCTCAGATCGCTTGGCGCCACGCAGCGCCGGATCAGACCCGGCCCCGGCATGGCCACCAGCAAAAAGCCCAGTCCCTCCACGGCACGCAAGGCCAGCAGCGCTGCGAACCCCGTAGCGGTGGCGCCAAGGGCGCTGGCACCCGCCATCAGCAGCAGGCCTGCCAGCATGCTGCGCCGCAGCCCCCAGCGGTCTGCACCCAGACCCACCACCAGGCCCAGCACCATGCCGGCCACCTGCACGGTGGAAAGCAGAAAGCCGGCCTGCAGCAGGGACAGGCCCAATTGCTGCTGCAGCACCGGCACAGCCGGCGGCAGCTTGCCTACATGCAGAGCCGCGCTGACGCCGGCCGCCACGACGATCCATGAGGGATGCACCCCCTGCTTCGTTGTTTTCACTGGATGCTGTCTCCCGGGGGCGCATGCCATGCGCCCTGTCGCTGATGTGTGAAGTATCGAAAGCATAGGCCAAGCGGCGCCTGCAAACAGCACTCTTCTTACCCGCCGACCCGTCTGTATGGAGGCACACTGAAGGCCTGGATCAACCCCCGAGGCCTTGCGCATGCGCTCATCACTAGATTTCAGCTCCTGGTCTTCGCTGCTGTCCACGGTGTTGGGCCTGCTGCTGGTCACCTGCCTGATGATGGGCATTCGCCTGCTGTTCATGCAGACCGTGCAAAAGCGGCGCGAGCGTGAAAACCGCCAGATCAACGAACGCCTGAAGTCGCTTATCGCCGCCTACAAGACGCTGGGCGGCTCCTTCACGGGCACGCTGCATGTGAATCCCCTGCACCTGCGCGATCTGCGCAGGCCCGCCGCCGACGATGCCGACACCGATGCACCACCAGCTTTTGGCAGCGAGCGCCAACGGCGCATTCGCGATGCGGTGGAAGCCGCGCTGTCCGATGTCATCTTGCTCGGGACGCAAGACCAGGTGCGCATGGCCGCCCAGGCGGCCCAGGACATGGTGGCAGGCCAGCCTGTCGAGACTGCGGCACTCGTCACTTCGCTGCGCGCCTTCATCCGCGAAGCGCTGGATCTGGAGCCGATCCCCGACAGCCTGCGCGTTCCCAACCAGGGCCCCACGCGTCCGGGCGGCACGGCGGGCGGGGCGCGCAAAGGTGGCGCGGAATCCGGCGCTTCGAGCAAGGGCGGTGGCGGCGGCGGTGGCGGCGGTGCCGGCGCAGGAATGGGCGCCGCAGGCATGGGCGGCCTGGGCATGGGAGCAGGCCTTGGCGCCGGCATTCACCATGGAGACGATGGCACGCCCCCACCATGAACACCTGCCGTGCCGGGTCGAACCGCAAGCCACTGGGACGCCGGCCCGCTTGCCGGGCGAACATGACACTCGCCAGAAACAGCCAAGCCTGCGAGGTACCAGATGGCACCCCGCAGGCCTCGCATGCCGGGCAGCAGCCGCCTGCTTGCCCGTCCTCCCCCACCAATTCCTGTCAGACCATCACCACATCACAGCCGCAGCTTGGCCGTTGCCAGCAGCAAACCAAACCCCACCAACATGCCGCCAAAGGCCCTGTCTATCCAATGCCGCACGGCCAGCAGCCGCGCACGCACCCGCTGAGCCGAAAAGCACAGCGCCACGATGCAGAACCACGCCACATGGGCCAGCGAGATGAATCCGCCATATGCCAGCTGCGTGGCCAGCGGCGTGTCCTGTCCCACGATCTGCAGGAACAGGCTGACCACGAACACCGTGGTCTTGGGATTGAGCGCATTCGTCAGAAAGCCCGTGCGCAGTGCCGCCATGTCGGAGAGCGCGGCCACGGGCTGGTTGGGCAAATCGCCCTCCGGGCGGCTGCGCAGCATGGTCACGCCCAGATAGATCAGATAGGCTGCACCCAGCAGCTTGACCACGTCGAACAACCAGGTGGACTGCTGCATGAGCAGTCCGACCCCGAGCAAGGTATAGCCGACATGGACCAGCACTCCCAGGCCAATGCCCAGCGCCGTGAGCAGGCCCGCGCGGCGCGAGCGCAGCAGGCTGTTGCGTGTGACCATGGCGAAATCCGCCCCTGGGCTGATGACGGCCAGCAAGGTAATGGTGACTACAGCTATCCATTCGGTCATCGGTTATCCATTCGATTCAATGCAACGCGCCGGATAGTATTGGCCTTCCATGAAAATGCATAACGATGTTTTCTGACACAGTTGGTGAACTCAACTCACATACCCCGAGCAAGCGGCTGCCGTCGCTGCAGGCCTTGCGTTGCTTCGAAGCGGCCGCCCGGCGGGAGAACTTCAGCAAGGCGGCAGAAGAGTTGCACCTGACCCATGGCGCCATCAGCCGGGCCGTGCGCCTGCTGGAGGACGATCTGGGCGTGACCCTGTTTGACCGCCGCAGCCGCCGCGTCTTCCTGACCGAGGCAGGCCGCCACCTGGCCCAGGCCGTGCACGAAGGCCTGGAGCGCATGCGCCAGGCCACGCAGGAGTTGCGCTCGCGCGCGCAGCAGGCGCGCCGCTGGGTGCTGTCCTGCGAGCCCACCTTGCTCATGCGCTGGCTGATCCCGCGCTGGCCCCAGTTCCAGGAACAGCATCCCGAGTTGCAGCTGCACCTGATGGCGGGCGGCGGGCCTTTCTCTTTCGCGGACGGCATCGATCTGGCCATACGGCGCGATGACTTCTCTCCGCCAGCGGGCTGTCATGCCGAGACCCTGTTTGCCGAGCGCATAGGCCCGGTCTGCCGGCCCGAGCGGCTGGCGCAGTGGTGCACGCGCTCCGACGAGGGGCATGCCACCGGGCTGCGCCCGGAGGCGCCCTTGCTGCAAAGCCGCACCCGCCCGGGGGCCTGGTCCACCTGGGCAGAGCACAGCGGCCAGCCGCCGCCGTCGGGATCCCAGCTGCAGTTCGACCATTTCTATTTCAGCCTGCAGGCCGCCGTGGCAGGCATGGGACTGGCCATCGGACCCTGGCAACTGGTGCGCGACGACATCGCCAACGGCGTGCTGGCAGCGCCCATGGGCTTTGTCGAGGACGGTTCGCGCTACTGCCTGCTGTCCCCCGCTCCGCCCACGCCAGATGGCGTGCACGACCAATTGCTGCAGTGGCTGCGCGCCCAGGCCTGAACAGGTCTGCCCTCTTTGCCGTGCCTGTGTCTGGACCGGTTTCCGGGCTGATGTCTGTGTCCTTATCTGCGTATCCCAAAGCAGAAAGGCAGCCGAAGCTGCCTTTCTGTTCTTGCCTGGCCTGAACGCCAGGCCTTGCGCTTACTTGCGCTGCGGCGGCAGGTCCGTGCAGGAGCCGTGCGCCACCTCGGCCGCCATGCCCAGGCTTTCGCCCAGCGTGGGGTGAGGATGGATGGTCTTGCCGATGTCCACGGCGTCGGCACCCATTTCGATGGCCAGCGCAATCTCGCCAATCATGTCGCCCGCATGCGTGCCGACGATGCCGCCACCCAGGATGCGGCCATGGCCGTGCGCCTCGGGGCTGTCGTCGAACAGCAGCTTGGTAACGCCTTCGTCGCGGCCATTGGCAATGGCGCGGCCCGAAGCCGTCCAGGGGAAGACACCCTTTTTGACCTTGATGCCCTGGGCCTTGGCCTGGTCCTCGGTCAGGCCCACCCACGCCACTTCCGGGTCAGTGTAGGCCACGCTGGGGATCACGCGGGCGTTGAAGGCGCTGGCAGCCAGCTCCTTGTTGCCCTGCAGTTCACCGGCGATGACTTCGGCGGCCACATGGGCCTCGTGCACAGCCTTGTGCGCCAGCATGGGCTGGCCCACCACGTCGCCGATGGCGAAGATGTGGGGCACATTGGTGCGCATCTGGATATCGACTTCGATGAAGCCGCGGTCCGTGACGGCCACGCCGGCCTTCTCGGCAGCGATCTTCTTGCCGTTGGGTGTGCGGCCCACGGCCTGCAGCACCAGGTCGTAGACCTGGGGCTCGGGCACGGTGATGCCGTCCTTGGCAGGCGCAAAGCTGACCTTGATGCCTTCGGGCGTGGCTTCGGCACCCACGGTCTTGGTGTTGACCATGATGTTGTCGAAGCGCGGCGCGTTCATCTTCTGCCAGACCTTGACCAGGTCGCGGTCGGCGCCCTGCATGAGGCCGTCCATCATCTCCACCACGTCCAGGCGTGCGCCCAGCGTGGAGTAGACGGTGCCCATTTCCAGGCCGATGATGCCGCCGCCCAGGATCAGCATGCGTTTGGGCACGCTGGCCAGGTCCAGCGCGCCGGTGGAGTCCACCACGCGCGGGTCCTTGGGCATGAAGGGCAGGTGCACGGCCTGGCTGCCGGCAGCAATGATGGCGCGCTTGAACTGCACGATCTTCTTGCTGCCGGTCTTTTCCTGGCCGTCGCCCGTGGTCTCTTCCACCTCAAGGTGGTTGGCGCCGACGAAGTTGCCGTAGCCGCGCACCACGGTGACCTTGCGCATCTTAGCCATCTGGCCCAGGCCGCCGGTCAGCTTGCCGATGACCTTGTCCTTGTGTCCGCGCAGCTGGTCGATGTTGACCTCGGGCGCGCCGAACTTGACGCCGGCCACCTCCAGGTGCTTGACCTCGTCCACCACGGCGGCCACGTGCAGCAGTGCCTTGGACGGGATGCAGCCCACGTTCAGGCAGACGCCGCCCAGGCTCTTGTAGCGCTCGACGATGACCACATTCAGGCCCAGATCGGCCGCACGGAAGGCTGCCGAGTAGCCGCCAGGACCGCCGCCGAGCACGACCACGTCGCAGTCGTAATCGGCCGCGCCACCGGCATAGCTGGCTGCGGCCGGAGCGGGAGCCGATGCTGCGGGCGCTGCAGCGGCAGGCGCCGGAGCCGCCGCTGCAGGGGCCGGTGCTGCCGCCTGGGGTGCGGCGGCCGCTTCGCCAGCGGCCTCCAGCGTCAGGATCAGGCCGCCTTCGGCGATCTTGTCGCCGATCTTGACCTTGAGTTCCTTGACCACGCCGGCATGGCTGGAGGGGATCTCCATGGAGGCCTTGTCGGACTCCACGGTGATCAGGGACTGGTCCTTGGCGACGGTGTCACCGGGCTGGACCAGCAGTTCGATCACGCCCACTTCGGCGAAGTCGCCGATGTCGGGCACCTTGATGTCGATGATTGCCATGTGTCGGGCCTCCGTTTACAGCAGGATGCGGCGGTAGTCCGCCAGCACTTGGCCCAGGAAGGCATTGAAGCGCGCGGCCGAGGCACCGTCGATGACACGGTGGTCATAGGACAGCGACAGCGGCAGCGTCAGGCGCGGCACGAATTGCTTGCCATCCCACACCGGCTTCATCTGGCCCTTGGACAGGCCGAGGATGGCCACTTCGGGGGCGTTGATGATGGGGGTGAAGTTCGTGCCACCGATGCCACCCAGCGACGAGATCGAGAAGCAGCCGCCCTGCATGTCGGCAGCGCCGAGCTTGCCGTCGCGGGCCTTCTTGGCCAGCTCGCCCATTTCCTGGCTGATCTGCAGGATGCCCTTCTTGTCGGCATCGCGCAGCACGGGGACCACCAGGCCATTGGGCGTGTCGGCCGCAAAGCCGACGTGGAAGTACTGCTTGTAGACCAGGGTGTCGCCGTCCAGCGAGGCATTGAACTCGGGGAACTTCTTGAGCGCCGCAACCACCGCCTTGATCACGAAGGCCAGCATGGTCACCTTGACGCCGCTCTTCTCGTTCTCCTTGTTGGTGGAGACACGGAAGGCTTCCAGGTCGGTGATGTCGGCCTCGTCATTGTTGGTGACGTGCGGGATCATGACCCAGTTGCGCGACAGGTTGGCGCCGCTGATCTTCTTGATGCGCGACAGGTCCTTGCGCTCGACCGGGCCGAACTTGGCGAAGTCCACCTTGGGCCAGGGCAGCAGGTCCAGGCCTGCGCCGCCGCCGGAGCCACCCTTGGGGGCGGTCGCGGCCTGGGCCTTGGTCTGCACGGCACCCGCCATGACGGACTTGGTGAAAGCCTGGATGTCGTCGGCCGTGATGCGGCCCTTGTTGCCCGAGCCCTTGACCTCGTCCAGCGGCACACCCAGCTCGCGGGCGAACTTGCGTACCGAGGGCGATGCATGGGGCAGCTTGCCCGTGGGCGCCACGGTCGGGTTGTGCGCAGGCGCAGCGGCGGGAGCCGATGCTGCAGCGGCAGACACCGGAGCTGCAGCGGCCGGGGCAGCAGTTGCCGGTGCAGGGGCTGCAGCAGCGGGTGCCGGGGCCGCAGCCTGGGCTGCAGGCGCGGCAGCGCCCTGCACGCTCATCTGGCCGACCACGTCGCCCACGTTGACCGTGTCACCGATCTTGAGCGTCAGCGCCGTGATGGTGCCGGCCGCTGGCGACGGGATTTCCATCGAGGCCTTGTCGGACTCGACGGTGAACAGCGATTGCTCGGCCGTCACGGTGTCGCCGACCTTGACCAGCATCTCGATCACGGCCACGTCCTTGAAGTCGCCAATGTCGGGAATCTTGATGTCGATCTGCGTGGCGGCGCCCGAGGCCGCAGGCGCGGCAGCGGGAGCAGTGGCCGGTGCAGGCGCAGCCACCGGGGCCGGGGCTGCAGCGGCGGGGGCCGGTGCGGCGGCTGCAGGTGCCGGGGCAGCGGCTTCCGCCGACTCGACCACGGCAATGATGCTGCCCTGCTTGACCTTGTCGCCCATGTTGACGCGCAGCTCCTTGAGCACGCCAGCGTGGCTGGAGGGGATCTCCATGGAGGCCTTATCGGACTCCACTGTGATCAGCGATTGCTCGGCCTTGATCTGATCGCCGGCCTTGACCAGCACTTCGATCACAGCAACTTCGTCGAAATCACCGATATCGGGGACTTGAATTTCTACCAATGCCATATGTGTCTCCCGTTCTTACTCAAGCGTGCAGCGGGTTGATCTTGTCGGCCTTGATGCCGTACTTGGCGATCGCTTCGGCCACGGTGGTGGCGTTGATCTTGCCTTCTTCGGCCAGCGCGCGCAGTGCGGCAACCACGATGTAGTGGCGATCCACTTCGAAGTGCTCGCGCAGCTTGCGGCGGAAGTCCGAGCGGCCGAAGCCGTCGGTGCCCAGCACCTTGTAGGTGCGGCCCTTGGGCATGTAGGGGCGGATCTGCTCGGCGTAGGCCTTCATGTAGTCGGTGGATGCGATCACCGGGCCATTGTGCGACTGCAGCTGCTGCGTGACGAAGGGCACCTTCTGGGTGTCCAGCGGATGCAGCAGGTTCCAGCGGTCGGCGTCCTGGCCGTCGCGGGTGAGCTCATTGAAGCTCGGGCAGCTCCACACGTCGGCGGCAATGCCCCAGTCGGCCAGCAGCAGTTCCTGGGCGAAGAAGGATTCGCGCAGGATGGTGCCCGAACCCAGCAGTTGCACGCGCAGGCCGCTTTCCGGCACCTTCTGGCCGGGCTTGCACAGGTACATGCCCTTGATGATCTGCTGCTCGGTGCCGGGCGTGAGGCCGGGCATGGCGTAGTTCTCGTTGAGCAGCGTGATGTAGTAGAAGACGTTTTCCTGGTTCTGCACCATGCGGCGCAGGCCGTCCTGCATGATCACGGCGACTTCGTGGGCGAAGGTCGGGTCGTAGCTCACGCAGTTGGGAATGGTGTTGGCCAGGATGTGGCTGTGGCCGTCTTCGTGCTGCAGGCCTTCGCCGTTCAGCGTGGTGCGGCCCGAAGTGCCGCCCAGCAGGAAACCGCGCGCCTGCATGTCGCCGGCCGCCCAGGCCAGGTCACCGATGCGCTGGAAGCCGAACATCGAGTAGTACACGTAGAACGGGATCATGATCCGGTTGCTCGTGCTGTAGCTCGTGGCTGCCGCGATCCAGCTGCTCATGCCGCCGGCTTCGTTGATGCCTTCCTGCAGGATCTGGCCGGCCTTGTCCTCGCGGTAGTACATCACCTGGTCCTTGTCGACCGGGGTGTACTGCTGTCCAGCGGGGTTGTAGATGCCGATCTGGCGGAACAGGCCTTCCATGCCGAAGGTACGTGCCTCGTCCACCAGGATGGGCACGACGCGCGGGCCGATTTCCTTGTCGCGCAGCAGCTGCGTGAGGAAGCGCACATAGGCCTGGGTGGTCGAGATCTCACGGCCTTCGGGCGTGGCTTCAAGGATGGCCTTGAAGGTATCCAGCGCCGGTGCCGTGAATTGCTCGCTGGCCTTCACGCGGCGGTGCGGCAGGTAGCCGCCCAGCGCCTTGCGGCGCTCGTGCAGGTAGCGCATTTCCGGGGTGTCGTCGGCCGGCTTGTAGAAAGGCAGGTCGGCGATCTGGCTGTCGGGAATGGGAATGTTGAAACGGTCGCGGAAGGCCTTGATGTCCTCGTCGCCCAGCTTCTTGGTCTGGTGAACGGTGTTCTTGCCTTCACCGATCTTGCCCATGCCGAAGCCCTTGACGGTCTTGACCAGCAGCACGGTGGGCTGGCCCTTGTGCGAATTGGCGGCGTGGAAGGCAGCGTAGACCTTCTGCGAATCGTGGCCGCCACGGCGCAGGTTCCAGATCTCGTCGTCGCTCATGTGCTCGACCATCTTCAGCGCGCGCGGATCGCGGCCGAAGAAGTTCTTGCGCACGTAGGCGCCGTCATTGGCCTTGAACGACTGGTAGTCGCCGTCATTGCACTCGGCCATGATCTTCTTGAGCACGCCGTCCTTGTCCTTGGCCAGCAGCTCGTCCCAGCCCTTGCCCCACAGCAGCTTGATGACGTTCCAGCCGGAGCCACGGAACTCGCCCTCGAGTTCCTGGATGATCTTGCCGTTGCCGCGCACCGGGCCGTCCAGGCGCTGCAGGTTGCAGTTGATCACGAAGATCAGGTTGTCCAGCTTTTCGCGCGCGGCCAGCGAGATCGCGCCCAGCGACTCGACCTCGTCCATTTCGCCGTCGCCGCAGAACACCCAGACCTTGCGGCTTTCGGTGTCGGCGATGCCACGGGCATGCAGGTACTTGAGGAAGCGCGCCTGGTAGATGGCCATCAGCGGGCCCAGGCCCATGGACACCGTGGGGAACTGCCAGAACTCGGGCATCAGCTTGGGGTGCGGGTAGCTGGACAGGCCCTTGCCGTCCACTTCCTGGCGGAAGTTCAGCAGCTGCTCTTCGGAGATGCGGCCTTCCAGGTAAGCGCGGGCATAGATGCCGGGAGATACGTGGCCCTGGATATACAGGCAGTCGCCGCCGTGGTTCTCGTTTTCGGCGTGCCAGAAATGGTTGAAGCCGGCCGCGAACATGTTGGCCAGCGAAGCGAAGGAGCCGATGTGGCCGCCCAGGTCACCGCCTTCGGGCGGGTGCAGGCGGTTGGCCTTGACCACCATGGCCATGGCATTCCAGCGCATGTAGGCGCGCAGACGGCCTTCGATTTCCAGGTTGCCGGGACAGCGGGCTTCCTGCGAGGTCTCGATGGTGTTCACATAGCCGGTGTTGGCCGAGAAAGGCATGTCCACGCTGTTCTGGCGTGCGTGTTCGAGCAGGTCCTCGATCAGCTTGTGCGCGTATTCGGCGCCTTCACGGTCGATGACGGCCGACAGGGCGTCCATCCATTCGCGCGATTCTTGTTGGTCCAGGCCGGCGGGAACGCCTGCATTGCCTTGCGGGTCAGTCTGAGCTGTCATGGGAATGTCTCCTTGCAGAAGGTAGCGTCTTGGGGTCGAACCAGTGAGCGGCGCAGCGCGCCAACGCAGGCGGGTAGTTCACCACGCCTTGCGCGGCACAGACCCTGTCTGGCGAACTTGAAAATACCGATTCACTGCCTCAATGCTCGGCGAGTGTCGCATACTTTTTTCGAATTTCAAATGGTGCTTTTTGATTTCATAATTTGAAATTTTGCTGCAAACGCACATACAGTGAAGACCCCAAAGAACGTCGCCGAAGCGCCTCGGCGGCGACTCCAATACTCCTTAAAAACAGTCAGACTCTCCCCTACACTGGGCGCATGCAATCCTCCCCTTCCGAGCACGGCACGCACAGCCCTGCCCCCATGGCAGGCGTGGCCGCGCCAGTGCGCTGGTGGCGCAGCTGGTGGCGCAGTCTTTCTCCCACGCGCCAGGACCGCTTCGCGGCGCTCGCCCCCCTCGCGGCCGTACTGATGTTCATGGCGGCCATCGTGGCCTCCTTCTGGTACCTGCGCATGGAGGAGATCGACCGCGAGAAGGAAGCGCTGCATCGCGACGTGGAATATGCCCAGCAACGCGTGCGCCTGCGCCTGCTGGAGCGCCAGGAGCAACTGATGCGCATGGCGCGCGACATCGGCAACCACGACCTGGGCGAGTCCGACTTCGCCAGCCGCGCCGAAGCACTCATCAGCCAGTACCCGGAACTGCAGTCCATCACCTGGATCGATGCACAGCGGCGCATCCTGGCCAGCCAGTCCGCCCCCACAGTGAGCAGCGAGCAGCTGCGCATCCCGCGTGAAGTGCTGCGCGCCGGAGACGCGCTGGAGGCCTACCAGCTCGCGCGTGAGATGCAGCAACCCATCTACGTGCAGGGACTGGCCCACAAGGGGGAAGCCGCGCCGCTGCTGCAACTGCATGTGCCGCTGGCACAGGACGGCCGCTACATCGGCGAGCTGCTGGGCGAGTACTCCATCGACAGCCTGCTGCGCTATGGAACGCCCACCGAAATCATGGCCCGCTACGCCATGACCATGCTCGACAGCCGGGGCCAGGTGCTGGCAGGCACGCCGCTGACACCGCGCAAGCAGACCGCCACCGAACTGCTGCGCTGGCGCACCGTTGCCAACGAGGACGAGGCCCCCGTCGCTCCCGTCGGCAACAGTCTGGTGCTGCGTGCCCAGGCCTATCGCACCTCGCTGGGCGTGGTCGGCAGCGGCCTGTTCTGGCTGGTGGGCACACTCAGTGCGATGACGGCATGGCTGCTGCTGGCCACCTGGCGCCACACGCGCCGCCGCCAGCGCGCCCAGGAGGCCCTGGTCGCGGAAACCAACTTCCGCCGCGCCATGGAAAACTCCGTACTCACCGGCATGCGCGCGCTGGACCTGCAAGGCCGTATCACCTATGTGAATGCAGCCTTCTGCCAGATGACGGGCTGGAGCGAATCAGAGCTGGTCGGCCAGATGCCGCCCTACTCCTACTGGCCCGACAACGACTACGACAACCTGCACTCCAAGCTGCGCGAAGAGCTTTCGGGCAAGACCATCGTCGGCGGCTTTCAGGTGCGCGTGCAGCGCAAGAACGGCACGCAGTTCGATGCGCGCCTGTATGTCTCGCCGCTGATCGACGCCCATGGCCAGCACACGGGCTGGATGTCGTCCATGACCGATATCACCGAGCCCAACCGCATCCGCGAGCAACTGTCTGCCTCCTATGAGCGCTTCACCATCGTGCTGGAGGCGCTGGACGCCTCGGTGTCCGTCGCCCCGCTGGGCAGCGCCGAGCTGCTGTTCGCCAACAAGCTGTACCGGCAATGGTTTGGCTCACAGACCGATGGCCACCTGCAGCTCGTCGCCCAAGCCGGCGTGCTGCCCGTGCGCTCGCAGCCGCAAGGCATGGACGACGAGGACGGCCTCATGGGCCTGCCCACCGACTCGCTGACCAGCGCACGCAGCGAAAACGCCGAGATCTACCTGCCCGAACTGGGCAAGTGGCTGGAAGTGCGATCGCGCTACCTGAGCTGGGTGGACGGCCGCCTGGCCCAGATGGTGATCGCCACCGACATCACGCCGCGCCGCCTGGCCGAGGAGCAGGCCGATCGCCAGGCCGAGCACGCCCAGTCCGTCAGCCGCCTGATCACCATGGGCGAGATGGCCTCCAGCGTCGCCCATGAGCTCAACCAGCCGCTGACCGCCATCAGCAACTACTGCAGCGGCATGCTCACCCGGCTCGAAAAGGGCACGCTGACCGAAGAGCAGATGAAGTTCGCGCTGGAGAAAACCGCCCACCAGGCGCAGCGCGCGGGGCAGATCATTTTGCGCATACGCTCCTTCGTCAAGCGCAGCGAGCCCAACCGCACACTGGCCCAGGTCACCGACATGGTCAGCGAGGCCGTGGAGCTGGCCGGGATCGAGCTGCGCCGCCGCAATGTGCAGCTGACCTACCACGTGGCCGAGCGCATGCCGGCCATCATGGCCGACACCATCCTCATCGAGCAGGTGCTGGTCAACCTCATGAAGAACGGCGCCGAATCCATCGAGCAGTCGGGCCGCCCCAGCCACCAGCGCAACGTGGAACTGCGCGTGGTGCCGCGCACCATCGAGGACCAGCGCGTCATCGAATTCAACGTGCAGGACACCGGCAAGGGCCTGCCGCCCGAGGTGCTGGAACGCCTCTTCGAGGCCTTCTTCACCACCAAGAGCGAAGGCATGGGCATGGGGCTGAATCTGTGCCGCAGCATTGTCGAGTCCCACCAGGGCCGGATGCGTGCCGAGAACCTCTACAATGGTTCCGAGGTTGTCGGCTGCCGGTTTTCATTCTGGCTGCCGCTGGCCCCGCCGGGCGACGCGACAACGCCGGCAGCGACCATTGAACCCACAACAAGGACGATTGCATGAGCTTGATCCCGAAAAAAGGCACTGTGTACGTAGTTGATGACGACGAAGCGGTTCGTGATTCGTTGCAATGGTTGTTGGAGGGCAAGGACTATCGTGTGCGCTGCTTCGACTCGGCCGAGACCTTCCTCTCGCGCTACGACCCACGCGAGATCGCCTGCCTCATCGTCGACATCCGCATGGGCGGCATGACGGGCCTGGAACTGCAGGACCGCCTGATCGAACGCAAGTCCCCCCTTCCCATCGTCTTCATCACCGGCCACGGCGACGTGCCCATGGCGGTGAACACCATGAAGAAGGGCGCACTGGACTTCATCCAGAAGCCGTTCAACGAAGAGGAACTGCTGAACCTGGTCGAGCGCATGCTGGACCATGCCCGCGAAGCCTTTGCCGGCCACCAGCAGGCCGCCAGCCGCGATGCGCTGCTGGCCAAGCTGACCAGCCGTGAAGCCCAGGTGCTGGAGCGCATCGTCGCCGGCCGGCTGAACAAGCAGATCGCCGACGATCTTGGCATCAGCATCAAGACGGTGGAGGCGCACCGCGCCAACATCATGGAAAAGCTCAACGCCAACACCGTGGCCGATCTGCTCAAGATCGCCCTGGGCCAGGGCCAGACCGCTGCAGCGGCCAAGGCAGCCGTCGCCGGATAAGCCAAGACACCACCGCTTTTTTTCAAAGAGCTGCTAGCGCTTGATCAACAAGCCCTAGCAGCATTTTTATTGGTATTCACTGCAATGACAGCCCAACTTATCGACGGCAACGCCCTCTCCCGCCAACTGCGTGCCGAAGTCGCCCAGCGCGCCACCGCCCTGAAGGCCCGCGGCACCACGCCCGGCCTGGCCGTGGTCCTGGTCGGCGACAACCCTGCCTCCCAGGTCTATGTGCGCAACAAGGTCAAGGCCTGCGAGGACGCGGGCTTTCATTCGGTGCTGGAGAAGTACGATGCCTCGATGACCGAGGCCGAACTGCTGGCCCGCGTCGAGGCGCTGAACAACGACCCCAGCATCCACGGCATCCTGGTCCAGCTGCCGCTGCCCGCACACATCGACGACCACAAGGTCATCGAGACCATCTCGCCGCTCAAGGACGTGGATGGCTTTCACGTGGCCAGTGCAGGCGCGCTGATGGTGGGCGAGGTCGGCTTCAAGGCCTGCACCCCCTACGGCTGCATGAAGATGCTCGAATCCATCGGCATGAAGGACCTGCGCGGCAAGCACGCCGTGGTCATCGGCCGCTCCAACATCGTCGGCAAGCCCATGGCCATGATGCTGCTGGCCGCCAATGCCACCGTCACCATCTGCCACAGCGGCACGGCCGATCTCGCCGCCATGACGCGCCAGGCCGACATCGTGGTCGCCGCCGTGGGCAAGCGCAATGTGCTGACGGCTGACATGTGCAAGCCTGGCGCCGTGGTCATCGACGTGGGCATGAATCGCAACGACGAAGGCAAGCTCTGCGGCGACGTGGACTTTGACGGCGTCAAGGAAGTGGCCGGCTTCATCACGCCCGTACCCGGCGGTGTCGGCCCCATGACGATTACCATGCTGCTGGTCAACACCATGGAGGCGGCCGAGCGCGCCGCCGGCTGACCAGGAGCTGACAAGCATCGGGCGGCTCCCTGGGGAGCCGCTTGATTTCAATGCACCCGACGGCATCTGACACGCATGAGCAATCCCCTCCTCGAATCCTCCGACCTGCCCCTGTTCGATCGCATACGCCCTGCCGATGTCGGCCCGGCCATCGATATCCTGCTGACCGGGGCCGCAGAGGCCCTGGAGACCGTCACGGCACCCGACTTTCCGGCGCGCTGGGATTCGATCTCGGCCGTGCTCGATGTCGCCACCGAGAAGCTGGGAACGGCCTGGGGCGCTGTCAGCCACCTCAACAGCGTGGCCGATACGCCCGAGCTGCGAGCCGCCTACAACGAGTCCCTGCCCAAGGTCACCGAATTCTGGACGCGCCTGGGTGCCGACGAGCGCCTGTACGCCAAGTACAAGGCCATTGACCCCGCCACGCTCAATGTCGAGCAGCGTGCGGCCTGGGACCATGCCATGCGCAACTTCGTGCTCTCCGGTGCCGAGCTGCGGGGCGAGGACAAGCTGCGCTTTGCCAAGATCCAGGAACGCTCGGCCGAACTGACGCAGAAGTTCAGCGAGAACGCGCTCGACGCCACCGATGCATTCGCCTACTACGCCACGGCCGAAGAGCTGGACGGCGTGCCGCAGGATGTGCGCCAGGCAGCCCGCTCCGCCGCCGAGGCCGAAGGCAAGCAAGGCTTCAAGCTCACGCTGAAGATGCCCTGCTATCTGCCCGTGATGCAGTTCGCGGCCAGCAGTGCGCTGCGCGAGAAGCTCTACCGCGCCTATGTGACACGCGCCTCCGACCAGGCCGAGGGCGATGCCATCCGCTTCGACAACACGGCCAACATCTCGGAGATCCTGGCCCTGCGCAAGGAAGAGGCGCAGTTGCTGGGTTACCGCAATTTCGGCGAGATTTCGCTGGTTCCCAAGATGGCGCATTCGCCACAGCAGGTGATCGACTTTCTGCGCGATCTCGCGCACCGGGCCCGCCCCTATGCCGAGAAGGATGTCGCCGACCTGCGCGCCTTCGCACGCGATGAACTGGGCCTGGCCGATCCCCAGCCCTGGGACTGGGCCTATGTCTCCGAAAAGCTCAAGGAGGCGCGCTATGCCTTCAGCGAGCAGGAGGTCAAGCAGTACTTCCCTGCGCCCAAGGTGCTGGCCGGCCTGTTCAAGATCGTCGAGACGCTGTTCGACGTGGCCATCCGCCGCGACGCGGCGCCGGTCTGGAATCCTGCCGTCGAGTTCTACCGCATCGAGCGCAGCACGCCGCAAGGCCCTGAGCTGGTCGGCCAGTTCTACCTGGACCAGCCGGCGCGATCGGGCAAGCGTGGCGGCGCCTGGATGGACGATGTGCGTACCCGCTGGCTGCGCCCTGACAACCACAGGCTGCAGACGCCGGTCGCGCACCTGGTCTGCAACTTTGCCACTGGCGTTGACGGCAAGCCGGCCCTGCTCACGCACGATGACGTGATCACGCTGTTCCATGAAACCGGCCACGGCCTGCACCACATGCTGACCCAGGTCAACGAGCGCGACGTCTCGGGCATCGCGGGCGTGGAATGGGATGCCGTGGAGCTGCCAAGCCAGTTCATGGAGAACTTCTGCTGGGAATGGGAAGTGCTCAAGCACATGACCGCCCACGTGGACAGCGGCGAGCCGCTGCCGCGCGCCCTGTACGACAAGATGATCGCAGCCAAGAACTTCCAGTCGGGCATGCAGACGCTGCGCCAGATCGAGTTCTCGCTGTTCGACATGCTGCTGCATACCGAGCACGATCCGAAGGCAGACATCATGCCGCTGCTGGCCCGCGTGCGCGCCGAGGTGGCCGTGCTGCCGTCGCCCCCCTACAGCCGCTCGGCCCACACCTTCAGCCACATCTTTGCAGGCGGCTATGCAGCCGGCTACTACAGCTACAAGTGGGCTGAAGTCCTCTCGGCAGATGCCTATGCGGCCTTCGAGGAAACCATGCTGGCCGATGGAACCCCCAACCCCGAGACAGGCCGCCGCTACCGTGAGGCGATTCTGGAGGCCGGGGGGGCCCGCCCGGCCATGGAGTCGTTCAAGGCCTTCCGTGGCCGCGAACCCCAGCTGGATGCGCTGTTGCGCCACCAGGGCATGGCCCAGGCCTGAGAGCCCGGTCCCAGGTCTGCAGCGCCCCGACGGGGCGCTTTTTCCTGGCCCGGCCACCCCATCGGATGCGCGCAGCCACATCCTGTGGCTCCAGAAGATGGCCCAGGATGAATGGCACGCTATGCTTGCAGGCACTCCTGTGCGGGCATCCATCCGACGAGTGGTGGCCCCCGGCACGAAACCCTTCTTCCGAACCGAGATCGTCCATGCAGTCTTCTCCCAGCCTTGGCCGCGGCGCCCTGCGCCACCTGATGCCATGCCTCGCCCTCGTCTGCCTCGCTGCCGCGCTGCCGGCCAGCGCACAACAGGTCTACCGTATCGTCGGGCCCGATGGAAAAGTCACTTTCTCGGACCGCCCGGCCCAAAGCGCCCAGCAGCAGGCAGCGCCTGCCGCCTCTGCCTCCCCGTCAGTCGCGGGCACAGCTGACAGCAATGCCTCCCTGCCCTATGCGTTGCGCCAGATCGCAGGCCGCTTTCCGGTGACGCTGTACACTTCGTCCGACTGCGCGCCCTGCGACAGCGCGCGCCAGTTGCTCCAATCCAGAGGCATTCCCTATGCTGAACGCCTGGTGCAGACCGAGGCGGACGCCTCTGCCCTGCAAAAGCTCAGCGGCCAGAACAGCCTGCCGTTTGCCACCGTTGGCAAGCAGTTCCTCAGCGGCTTCTCGTCCAGCGAATGGACCCAATACCTGGATGCCGCAGGCTATCCTGCGACCTCGCAACTGCCTGCCCAGTACAAGCGGCCATCGGCACAGCCATTGACCACGCCTACGCCCGCTGCATCGGCGGCATCGGCGCCCGCAGCAGCACCCGCCGCTGCCGAGGACCCGGGCAGCAGACGCACCCCCATGCCCGCCCCAGCGCCTGGTGCACGCACCAACGACAACCCGGCAGGCCTGAGCTTCTAGGCAAGCGCCTGCCGCAATCAGGAGCCCGGCAGTGGATTCCATGCTGTCCGATGTGGTCTGGACCATGGCAAGGCTTGCCACGCTTGTCGGCTTGCCCGCGCTCATCGCGTGGACCCTGGTTGCAAGGCCTTCATGGCGCGAGCCTTTCAGGCTGGCCATCCTGGCGCTGGTGCCTTGCCTGATCACGCTGTGGTTCATGCATGACGGAGGCCTGGGCAATGGCCTCAACCGTCTGGCCTACTACATGGCGACGGCTGCGTTCCTTGCCGTCTACACGGGGCTGGCGGCCATCGCCTTGCTCATGCAGCGCCACAAAAAACAACGCGCGCAAGCTTCGTTGCGCGCGCTGTGCCTGGGTGCATTGGCCCTGCTCGCCTGGATCACAGGCGCCGTGGCGTTCGAGAGCCTCGGCTAGCCGAGGCCGGAAGGTCTTCGCTCAATAGTTGAGCGTCTGCACGCCCTCGGGCGTGCCCAGCAGGCAGACCGATGCCTTCTGGTGCGCAAACACTCCCACGGTCACCACGCCAGGCCATTGGTTGACGTCGGACTCGAAGGCCAGAGGCTCTGCGATCTTCAGGCCGCGCACATCAAGAATGTGCTGGCCGTTGTCCGTCACCAGGGGCGCGCCGTCCTTCATGCGGATCTCGGCGCAGCCACCCATGGCCTTGAAACGGTTCGCAATCTGGGCAGCTGCCATGGGAATCACCTCCACAGGCAGCGGAAAGTCTCCCAGCACCTCGACGCGCTTGGAGGCATCGGCAATGCATACAAAGCGCTCGGCCAGCGCAGCGACGATCTTCTCGCGCGTCAGCGCGGCGCCGCCGCCCTTGACCATGTAGCCGCGGCCGTCAATCTCGTCGGCGCCGTCAATATAGACCGACAGGCTGGCGACTTCGTTGGCGTCCAGCACCTTGATGCCCAGCGCCTTCAGGCGCTCGGTGCTGGCCACGGAGCTGGACACGGCGCCCGGGATCTGGTCCTTGATGGTGGCCAGTGCATCGATGAACTTGTTGACCGTGGAGCCGGTGCCAACGCCGACGATTTCGCCGGGCACCACATAGGCCAGAGCGGCTTGCCCGACCAGGGCTTTGAGTTCATCTTGGGAAAAAGAGGCAGCAGATGTCGTCATGAGGGAAAATCCAGGTAATCCTTTGATTATCCCCATGTCTCTGATCCCCTACGCCCTGACCCGTCCCTTTCTCTTCGGCATGGACCCCGAATCCGCCCACGATCTCACGATGAACCTGATGGCAAAGGGGCAGAACACGCTCCTGCAGCAGGCATGGGCACAGCCCATGGTGAGTGACCCCGTCGAGCTTGCCGGCCTCAAGTTCCCCAACCGCGTGGGCATGGCAGCGGGTCTGGACAAGAATGCACGCTGCATCGACGCGCTGGCCGCCATGGGTTTCGGCTTCGTCGAGGTGGGCACCGTGACGCCCCGCCCCCAACCGGGCAACCCCAAGCCGCGCATGTTCCGCATTCCCGAACGCAATGCGCTGATCAACCGCCTGGGCTTCAACAACGAAGGCCTGGATGCCTTTCTGAGCAACGTCAAGCGCTCACAGGCCCGCGCCCAGGGCAAACCCATGCTGCTGGGGCTGAACATCGGCAAGAACGCCACCACTCCCATCGAAGATGCCACCAGCGACTATCTCAAGGCGCTGGACGGCGTGTACCCGCATGCCGACTACGTGACGGTGAACATCAGCTCGCCCAACACCAAGAACCTGCGCGCCCTGCAAAGCGACGAAGCGCTGGACGCCCTGCTGGGTGCGATTGCCGAGCGCCGTGAGCATCTGGCCACGCAGCATGGCAATCGGGTGCCGGTGTTCGTGAAGATTGCACCCGACCTGGATGAAGAGCAGGTCGGCGTCATCGCCGCCACGCTGCAGCGCCATGGCATGGATGGTGTGATCGCCACCAACACCACGATCAGCCGGGAAGCCGTCAAGGGCCTGCCCCACGCGCAGGAAACGGGCGGCCTGTCCGGTGCGCCAGTGCTGGAGGCCAGCAACCAGGTCATCCGCCAACTGCGTTCCGCCCTGGGCAGTCGCTACCCCATCATCGGCGTGGGCGGCATTCTCAGCGGCGAAGATGCCGTCAGCAAAATCCGCGCAGGCGCCGACGTGGTCCAGATCTACAGCGGCCTGATCTACCGAGGCCCTGCCCTGGTGCCCGAGACCGCACGCGCCATAGCCCAGCTGCGTTGAGGCCCGTGCCAGACAGGTGGCTGCCTGGCGTTTCGAGCCAAGGCAGCTGAGTCAAGACACAGCCAGTGCTGGCGCACTGAACGCTGAACGCGAAAACGCCCGGCATGCCGGGCGTTTTCTTTCTTTGGGAGAGAAGCAGGCTTCTCGGCCCTCACCCCCTGCGCTGCTGCCAGCGCAGGATCAGGGGCATGACGGTGGTGCCGAATCGCAGCAGCTTGCGCGGGCCCACCATCAGTGCGGCACCGGCCGCTACGGCCACAGCCACGGGATGCAGGCGCGCAAAGGTGATGGCACGCTCCACCAGCGGTGCATCAGGCTGCACCTGGGTGGCAGAGCGGCTCAATGCCCGGGCCTGGGCCACGGCCGCAGAGCGCGCCTTGAGGCGCTCGCGTTGCTGGGCAATGCGTTGCATCACCTGCTGCTGCTCAACGGTGGATGTGACCCAGAGCTCCGCATTGAGCCCCGTGGGCGCGGGTGGCGTGACAGCGTTGCGGGACGGGGAAGCGTTGGAAGCATCGACCATGGCTACAGCCTCTTCTTCAGCGCCTGCCAGTCCTGGCTCAGCTCGTTGCGGGTAAGGATGAAGGGGCGGGCCAGGCGGCGCACGGCAGCCAGCAATTGCCACAGGGCAATGGCCCAGACCGCCAGCCAGCCACCGCCCACCAGCCAGCCCACCAGCACGCGGTGCTCGGTGTCCCAGAACTGCACGAGCAAGGCCACCGACAGCGTGAGCATGACCACGACGCTGAGTCCAGCAAGCGCAATCAGCAGCACGACCACCGTCTGCATGCTGCGCTTGTGCTCGGCCCATTCAAGCCGCGCGAGGTCCGTGCGGTCTTCTGCGGCAATGGCCAGCTCGATCACGGAAGCGCGCCAGCGCGCCACCCAGGCATCCAAACCCAGAAGGGAAATCCAATTCACAGGCATCCTTTTCTGGTCAGGCATGCCGTTGATCAGCGACGACCCAGCAGGAAGCCCAGCAAGGCGCCCATGGCAAGGGCCGCGCCTGCAACGCGCCACGGCTCATCGTGGGCGTAGCGATCGGCAGCGTAGGCGGCATCCTTGGCCTGGCGGGCCGCTTCCTGCGCCGCACGCACCGCGGACTCACGCACATTGGACATGCCATCATCGATACGCTGGCGCAGCATATGGATTTCCGGCACGGCATCCAGCTCCTTGGCAGACAGCAGACCACGCAGGTCGCCGACCAGTTTTTCAAGATCGGCTTGTGCGGTGGAGACGGTGTCAGTGATCGATTTCGTCATGATGAGCCTTTCTATTGAGGTGAAAACAAATACAGCGGGGAGCAGGCAATCATGTCGCCCGATACCTGTCACGCAACATGGGCAAGGCCCTTGTTACATGCAAGCATCTTATCCAATTGTTCCGGGGCTTCCGGGAAGCGAGAGGGCCTGAGCCTTGTCAGACAAGGCCTGCCGTGGCCGTGTGTCGTGAACCGGCAGATCCTCAGGCCAGCAATTGCGCCACGTGCGCGCCAATGGCCATGCAGCTGGTCAATCCCGGTGACTCGATACCCAGCAGCTGCACCACGCCCGCAACGCCGTGGGTCTGAGGCCCCTGAATCACGAAGTCTGCGGCGGCCTCGCCGGGGCCGCTGATCTTGGGGCGGATGCCGGCGTAGCCGGGCACCAGCGCGCCATCGGCCAGACCCGGCCAATACCGGCGGATCTCTGCGTAGAAGGCATCGGCGCGCACGGGATCGACCTGCAGATCACCTGGGCTCTCGACCCACTGCACATCGGGGCCGAACTTGGCCTGGCCACCCATGTCCAGCGTGAGATGCACGCCCAGGCCCGCCGCCTCGGGCACGGGATAGATCAGGCGCGAGAACGGTGCCCGCCCGGACAGCGTGAAATAGTTGCCCTTGGCATAGAAGGCCTGCGGAACAAACTGCTGCGGAAACCCCTGCAAACGGGCCGCCAGCAATGGCGCCTGAAGACCTGCCGCATTGACCAGGGTGCGGGCCGTCAGTTCCGTCCCATCGGCCGTGCGCAGCCACACGCCGCCTGGATGGATGGCTGCCTCCTGCACCTCGGCATGGCAGACCACCATGCCGCCTGCGTTTTCGAGATCTCCCTGCAAGGCCAGCATCAGTGCGTGGCTGTCGATGATGCCGGTGCTGGGGGAGTGCAGTGCCGCCGCACAGTGCAGCGCGGGCTCCATGGCACGTGCCTCGGCACCTTCAAGCCAGCGCAGGTCATGGACGCCATTGGCTTCGGCCTTGCGTGCAATGGTCTGGAGCTGGCCGCGCTGCGCCTCATCCGTTGCCACGATGAGCTTGCCGCAGCGCTGATGGGCAATGCCGCGCTCACCGCAGTAGGCGTAGAGGCGCTGCCGGCCTTCGACGCACAAACGGGCTTTCAACGAACCTTCGGGATAGTAGATGCCGGCATGGATGACCTCGCTGTTGCGCGAGCTGGTGCCCGTGCCAATGGCTTCAGCTGCCTCCAGCACCATGACCTCCCTGCCCTGCAACGCCAACGCCCTGGCCACCGCCAGCCCCACCACGCCCGCACCCACCACCACGCAATCGACCTGTTCGCTCATCTTGCCTGCCCTTTCGCCGTCCAGCAGCCGATTATCAGACGGCGTCAGACACGAATGCGCCACAGATCATCTGGGCGCATTGGAATTTCCAGGGCCTGAAAACCATGCACCGAGCGGAAATGAAAAAGCCCTCCTGAACAGATTTCAGGAGGGCTTGATTGGTGGGTGATACATGGATCGAACATGTGACCCCTGCCGTGTGAAGGCAGTGCTCTACCGCTGAGCTAATCACCCGCGAAGCCGGCTGCAAGGCCAACTTCTTCGAAAAAATGGTGGGTGATACATGGATCGAACATGTGACCCCTGCCGTGTGAAGGCAGTGCTCTACCGCTGAGCTAATCACCCGCGAAGCTGGCTGCTAGGCCAACTTCTTTGGAAAAAACTGGTGGGTGATACATGGATCGAACATGTGACCCCTGCCGTGTGAAGGCAGTGCTCTACCGCTGAGCTAATCACCCGCGAAGCTGGCTGCTAGGCCAACCTCTTTGGAAAAAATGGTGGGTGATACATGGATCGAACATGTGACCCCTGCCGTGTGAAGGCAGTGCTCTACCGCTGAGCTAATCACCCATATGTCGTTACTGCGACAAGACTTAGATTATGTCATAACTTCTAGGACTGATTTTCGAAGCCGCGCCAAATTGTCTTGCCGCCGCTCGATTTGTCCATCTGCACCATCACATCCTCGTGTGCGGCCAGCTCCTGATCATTGGCGTGCACCACGCGCAGCTTGAAGCTGGCCAGATCCACCTGCGCCACGACCAGCCCACCCTCGGACTGGACAGGCTCTTCCGCCATCAACAGGGCTTCCTGGCCCCGCGTGAGGTTGATGTAGACATCGGCCAGCAGCTCCGCATCCAGCAAGGCGCCGTGCAGCGTGCGCCCGGAGTTGTCCACCTCCAGGCGATCGCACAGCGAATCGAGCGAGTTGCGCTTGCCAGGGAACATCTCCTTGGCCATGACCAGGGTGTCGATGACCCCGCTCACGCACTGGCGGATCGGCGGGCGGTTGGCGAGCTCCAGCTCCTTGTTCAGGAACCCCAGGTCAAAGGGCGCGTTGTGGATGATGAGCTCAGCGCCCTGCAGGTACTCCCAGATCTCCTCGACCTTGTGCTCGAAGCGCGGCTTGTCCTTGAGGAATTCGGTGGTGATGCCGTGCACGCGCAGCGCGTCCGGATGGCTGTCGCGCCCCGCATTGAAATACAGATGCAGGTTGTTGCCGGTCAGCTTGCGGTTGACCATCTCCACGCAGCCCAGCTCGATGAGCCGGTCGCCATTGTCGGCTGACAGGCCAGTGGTTTCAGTGTCGAGAATGATTTGACGCGACATGTGCTGGCCCTCAGTGGTTTTCCTTGGCGTGATTGAGCGAGTACTTGGGAATCTCGATGGTCACGTCCTCGCGTGCCAGGATGGCCTGGCAGGACAGGCGGGACTGCGGCTGCAGGCCCCAGGCACGGTCCAGCAGGTCTTCCTCCTCTTCCTCGGCCTCGTTCAGCGAGTTGTAGCCCGCCTTGACCACCACATGGCAGGTGGTGCATGCGCAGCTCATGTCGCAGGCATGTTCGATCTTGATGTTGTTGTCCAGCAGGGCCTCGCAGATCGAGGTTCCGGCGGGCGCCTCGATTTCGGCACCCTGGGGACAGTATTCGGCGTGGGGAAGTATTTTGATAACGGGCATGACGGATCTGCTGTCGGATCAGAAATCAGGAAAGGGATTGCACGCTCTTGCCGGCCAGGGCCTGCTGGATGCTGCGGTTCATGCGCTCGGCGGCAAAGGACTCCGTGCCCTTGGCCAGCGCTTGTGTCGCGGCCTCGATGACGGCGGCATCCTCGGAGCCCACGCTGGCGCGCAGGGCGTCGATCAGCGCATCGATGGCTGCACGTTGGTCTGCGGCGAGCACATCGCCATCGGCCTGCAGAGCGCTTTCGGTGGCCATCAGCATGCGATCGGCGTCGACACGTGCCTCCACCAGTGCGCGGGCCTGCATGTCCTGCTGGGCCGTGGCAAAGCCGTCCTGCAGCATGCGGGCAACCTCGTCATCCGACAGGCCGTACGACGGCTTGACATGGATATGGGCCTCGACGCCGCTGGTCTGCTCCTTGGCGCCTACCGACAGCAGGCCGTCGGCATCCACGGTGAAGGTCACACGGATGCGGGCCGCGCCAGCCGCCATGGGCGGGATGCCGCGCAGCTCGAAACGCGCCAGGCTGCGGCAGTCCGCCACCAGGTCGCGCTCGCCCTGCACCACATGGACGGCCAGGGCCGTCTGACCATCCTTGTAGGTGGTGAAGTCCTGGGCACGGGCTGTGGGAATGGTCTCGTTGCGGCTGATGATTCGCTCGACAAGGCCGCCCATGGTCTCCACGCCCAGGGACAGAGGAATCACGTCGAGCAGCAGCATGTCGCCGCTGGAGCTGTTGCCAGCGAGCTGGTTGGCCTGGATGGCGGCCCCCAGCGCGACGACTTCGTCGGGGTTGAGATTGATGAGAGGATCGCGGCCAAAGAACTCGGCCACGGCCTCGCGCACCTGGGGCATGCGGGTGGAACCGCCGACCAGCACCACGCCCTGCACTTCGTCGCGCGCCAGCCCTGCGTCCTTGAGCGCGCGGCGCACGGCCGCCAGCGAACGTGCCGTCAGATGGGCCGTGCTCGCATCGAAATCGCTGCGCTTTACATCGAAATGCACAGCGCCGGTAGACAGCTCGGCCGTGAGCGTTGCGACCTGTGCATCCGTCAATGCCTGCTTGCAAAGGCGTGCCGCCATGCGCCAGCGCGCCTTGTCCTCGGCCGTCTGGGGAATCACGCCGGTCTGCTGGGCCACCCACTCGGCCAAAGCCGCATCGTAGTCGTCACCCCCCAGGGCCGAATCGCCGCCAGTGGAGACGACCTCGAACACACCCTGGGACAGACGCAGGATAGAAATGTCGAAGGTCCCGCCACCCAGGTCGTAGACGGCGTAGACGCCTTCGGAGCCGTTGTCCAGGCCGTAGGCAATGGCGGCAGCCGTGGGCTCGTTGATCAGGCGCAGCAGGTTGATGCCGGCGAGCTTTGCCGCATCCTTGGTGGCCTGGCGTTGTGCATCGTCAAAGTAGGCGGGCACGGTGATGACGGCGCCATGGATGTCGTCATTGAAGGTGTCTTCGGCACGGAAACGCAGCGTGGCCAGGATCTCGGCACTGACCTCCACGGCTGTCTTGGTGCCATCGACGGTCTCGATCCCGATCACGCCACGGCCGGCCTCCTGCTCCGCAAAGCGGTAAGGCAGCTTTTCCGGCGCATCAATGTCAGCCAGCGTGCGGCCCATGAAGCGCTTGGCCGAGGCAATGGTGTTGCCCGCATCGGTAGACAGTGCCGCCTGGGCGGCGTGGCCGATCTCACGGCGGCCCTGGGGCAGATAGCGCACGACAGAAGGCAGCAGCACTCGGCCCTGGTCATCCGGCAGGCATTCGGCCACGCCATTGCGGACAGCGGCGACCAGCGAATGCGTGGTGCCCAGGTCGATGCCCACGGCAATGCGCCGCTGGTGGGGATCGGGGGACTGACCGGGTTCGGAAATCTGCAAAAGCGCCATGAAAATACTCGGGGAAATTGCAGGTCCGGGCCGGCCGGCCTGCCTTGTGAATGAGGGTCTCTCGTGGGAGGTGCGGATCGCGGGTTATTGTCCCAGTTGATCGCGGCGACGCTCTATGTCCTGCGCAAATCGCGCAACAAACATGAGGGCTCTGACCTGCTGCACAGCCGCCTGCGCATCGTGCAGCTCATCCAGCTGACGACCGCATTCAGCCAGCATGCTCTTTCTCGCCTGCAGCACCTCGTCGTCCAGCGCATCCAGGGCGGCCTCGTCCTGCGCCTCTTCCAACGCCTCGCGCCACTCCATTTGCTGCATCAGAAAGGCGGTGGGCATGGACGTGTTGTCCTCGGCACGCACGGGTGCACCCAGCAATTCGCAGAGATACGCTGCGCGCCTGAGTGGTTCTTTCAACCGCTGGTAGGCCTCGTTGATGCGCACCGACCATTGCATGGCCACGCGCTGCGCGGCGGCTCCCTGCGAAGCAAAGCGGTCAGGGTGGGCCTCGCGCTGCAACTCCTTCCAGCGCGCGTCAATGGTGCTGCGCTCCTGCGCAAATTGGCGCGGCAGCGCAAACAGCTCGAAATCGTCCGATTGCAGGTTCATGTCGATAAAAAGCCGCCAGCACCGAAGCGAAGGCGGCCTCTTGAGGGAGTAGAAGAAATCAGGGCCTGCCGGGCATGCCGCCAGGCCATAAAGGCCCGGCCGCCCGGCAGATGCCAGTCAGATGCGAAAGCTCTCGCCGCAACCGCAGCGATCACGCTCGTTGGGGTTGTGGAACTTGAAGCCTTCGTTCAAGCCCTCACGCACGAAATCCAGCTCCGTGCCGTCGATATAGGCCAAGCTCTTGGGATCGACCAGCACCTTGATGCCGTGGTCCTCGAAGATCACGTCCTCGGGCAATTGCTCGTCCACATACTCCAGCTTGTAGGCCAGGCCAGAGCAGCCCGTGGTCTTGACCCCGAGGCGCACGCCGATGCCCTTGCCGCGTCGCGACAGGTAGCGGCTCACGTGGCGTGCCGCAGAATCGGTCAGCGAGATCGCCATATCAGGCGGCCACCACCGCAGTGCGCTTGGCACGGTAGTCATCGACTGCTGCCTTGATGGCGTCTTCGGCCAGGATGGAGCAGTGCACCTTGACGGGAGGCAGAGCCAGCTCTTCGGCGATCTGGCTGTTCTTCAGCGCAGCCGCCTCATCCAGCGTCTTGCCCTTGACCCACTCGGTCACCAGCGAAGACGAGGCAATCGCGGAACCGCAGCCATAGGTCTTGAAACGCGCATCCTCGATGACGCCGGTTTCGGGGTTGACCTTGATCTGCAGCTTCATCACGTCGCCGCAGGCAGGAGCGCCGACCATGCCGGTGCCCACCGATTCGTCATTCTTGTCGAACGAGCCCACGTTGCGGGGATTTTCGTAGTGGTCTACCACTTTGTCGGAATAAGCCATGATGTCTACCTCTTCAATACTTGATTCGCGTGCCGGCCAATGCTCAGTGAGCCGCCCATTGGATGGTGCTGAGATCGATGCCGTCCTTGAACATCTCCCACAGCGGGCTGAGTTCGCGCAGCTTGACCACATTGGTGCGGATGGTGCTGATCGCGTAGTCGATTTCCTCTTCGGTCGTGAAGCGGCCGATCGTCATGCGCAGGCTGCTGTGCGCCAGTTCGTCGCTGCGGCCAAGTGCACGCAGCACATAGCTGGGCTCCAGGCTGGCCGACGTGCAGGCCGATCCCGAGGACACCGCCAGACCCTTGATGCCCATGATGAGCGACTCGCCTTCGACGAAGTTGAAGCTCATGTTCAGGTTCTGCGGCACACGGTGCTCCATGCTGCCGTTGATGAAGACCTGCTCCAAGTCCTTCAAGCCGTTGAGCAGACGCTGCTGCAGCGCGTAGGCCTTGGCGTTGCTTTCAGCCATTTCTTCCTTGGCAATGCGGAAGGCCTCGCCCATGCCGACGATCTGGTGCGTAGGCAGCGTGCCCGAGCGCATGCCGCGCTCATGGCCACCACCGTGGATCTGAGCTTCCAGACGCACACGTGGCTTGCGGCGCACATACAGGGCACCCACGCCCTTGGGGCCATAGGTCTTGTGCGCGGTCATGCTCATCAGGTCCACCGGCAGCTTGGACATGTCGATCTCCACGCGGCCCGTTGCCTGCGCGGCATCCACATGGAACAGGATGCCCTTCTCACGGCACAGCGCGCCGATGGTGGGAATGTCTTGGATGACGCCGATTTCGTTGTTCACGAAGAGCACGCTGACCAGAATGGTGTCGGGGCGCAGCGCGGCCTTGAATGCCTCGATGTCGAGCAGGCCGTCAGGCTGCACGTCCATGTAGGTCACCTCAAAGCCCTGGCGCTCAAGTTCACGCATGGTGTCGAGCACGGCCTTGTGCTCGGTCTTGAGCGTGATCAGGTGCTTGCCCTTGCCCTGGTAGAAATGCGCCGCGCCCTTGATGGCCAGATTGATGGACTCGGTGGCACCGCTGGTCCAGACAATCTCACGGGGATCCGCGCCGATCAGGTCTGCGACCTGGCCGCGGGCCTTCTCGATGGCCTCCTCGGCTTCCCAACCCCAGGCATGACTGCGCGATGCGGCGTTGCCGAAATGCTCACGCAGCCAAGGAATCATGGCGTCCACCACGCGAGGGTCCACGGGGGTGGTCGCGCCATAGTCGAGATAGATGGGGAAATGCGGGGTCATGTCCATGACTGGCTCTTATCAAGGTTCAGGCTGGCAAAAAACGGGAAGGCGATGAACTCCGGTGAATCCATCCAGGCGGACAACACCGCGCCACACAGCCATGCGCGGCGGTGCCCTGCCCTCAGGGTGTCAAAAGTCGATCAGGACTTGGCGAAGGCGTTGCCCAGCGCGAATACCGAGTTCGGGGCATTCACACGGATGGGCTTGACCACGGGAGCCGTGGAAATCGCGCGACGCACCACGGGCTTGTCCTCGATCTGGATGCCCTTGGCCAGTTGTTCGTCCACAAGCTTTTGCAGCGTCACGGAATCGAGGAACTCGACCATGCGCTGGTTCAGTGCGGCCCACAGCTCATGCGTCATGCAGCGGCCGGCTTCGCCCAGGCAATTTTCCTTGCCGCCACACTGGGTAGCGTCAATGGGTTCGTCCACGGAGACGATGATGTCGGCCACGGTGATGTCGCCAGCCTTGCGGGCGAGTGTGTAGCCGCCGCCGGGTCCACGGGTGGACTCGACGAGTTCATGGCGGCGCAGCTTGCCGAACAGCTGTTCCAGATACGACAGGGAAATCTGTTGCCGCTGGCTGATGGCTGCCAGCGTGACAGGGCCATTGTTCTGGCGCAGGGCCAGATCGATCATGGCAGTGACCGCAAAACGGCCTTTGGTGGTGAGACGCATTACGAGCTCCTTCAGTCAGGCTTGTACGTTACAGAAACACCCGCTCCAGCGATTTGACTGGAGTTGGGCACAGTCTCCGCCCTTACTCCGTCCTGTTCAAAAGGTTCAGAGCCCTTCTTTTCATCGAAGTTTTTGTTGTTGTTGAGTGTTGACCCTTAGTGTACCACATTCCCCATCAATTTTGTCGGGTAACAGGAGCTAACGGGCTTCAGACCAGGCGCCGCCTCAGGAAACCTGCACGGATGAGCCCCCGAACAGTTGCTCCTTGAGCAGCGCCAGCTGATCGCGTACCCGCGCGGCCTGTTCGAACTCCAGGCTGCGCGCATGTTCGAGCATCTGCTTCTCCAGACGCTTGATTTCCTTGGCCACATCTTTTTCGGACATGTCCTCGACACGCGCTCTTTCGAGCTGATTGGCCTGCAGGCGTTCCGCTTCCTTGCCACTTTTTTCGCTGTAGACACCATCAATCAGGTCTTTCACCCGCTTGACAATCTGCTTGGGTTCGATTCCGTTTTCCTCGTTGAAGCTTATTTGCTTGGCACGGCGGCGCTCGGTCTCGCCAATGGCCTTCTTCATGGACTCCGTGACACGGTCTGCATAGAGGATGGCCTTGCCATGCAGGTTGCGCGCGGCGCGGCCGATGGTCTGGATGAGACTGCGTTCGGCGCGAAGAAAGCCTTCCTTGTCGGCATCGAGGATGGCGACCAGCGAGACTTCGGGGATGTCCAGCCCCTCGCGCAGCAGGTTGATGCCCACGAGCACGTCGAAGACACCCAGGCGCAGGTCACGAATGATCTCCACGCGCTCCACCGTTTCCACGTCGGAGTGCAGATAGCGCACCTTGACGCCGTTTTCACTCAGGTAGTCGGTGAGTTGCTCGGCCATGCGCTTGGTCAGCGTGGTGATGAGAACGCGCTCCGTGCGTTCGACGCGCAGGCGGATTTCCTGCAGCACGTCGTCCACCTGATTGGTGGCCGGGCGTACTTCGATTTCAGGATCGATGAGGCCTGTGGGGCGAACGACCTGGTCCACGACCTGGCCCGAGTGGGTCTTTTCGTAGTCTGCCGGCGTGGCGGAGACAAAGATGACCTGGCGCATGCGCTGCTCGAATTCCTCGAATTTGAGCGGCCGGTTGTCCAGCGCCGAAGGCAACCGAAAGCCATATTCCACCAGCGTGGTCTTGCGCGAGCGGTCGCCGCTGTACATGGCGTTGAGCTGGCCGATCATCTGGTGACTCTCGTCCAGGAACATGAGGGCGTCGCCGGGCAGGTAGTCGGTCAGGGTGCTGGGCGGCTCGCCGGGTGCGGCGCCTGAGAGGTGGCGGGTGTAGTTCTCGATGCCCTTGCAGTGGCCGACCTCGGTGAGCATCTCCAGATCGAAGCGTGTGCGCTGCTCCAGGCGCTGGGCCTCGACCAGCTTGCCGTCTCCCACCAGTTGCTTGAGCCGCTCGGCCAGTTCCAGCTTGATGGTTTCCACGGCGGCCAGGACCTTGTCGCGCGGCGTGACGTAGTGGCTGCTGGGGTAGACGGTGAAGCGCGGAATGCTCTGGCGCACGCGGCCCGTCAGCGGGTCGAACAATTGCAGGCTTTCGACCTCGTCATCGAAGAGTTCGATGCGGATGGCCAGCTCGGAATGCTCGGCAGGGAAGACGTCGATGGTGTCGCCGCGCACGCGGAACTTGCCCCGGCTGAAGTCCTGGTCGTTGCGCTGGTACTGCATGCGGATCAGTTGCGCGATGACGTCGCGCTGGTTGATGCGGTCGCCGGTGCGCAGCGTCATGATCATGCGGTGGTAGCTTTCGGGCTCGCCGATGCCGTAGATGGCCGAGACCGTGGCGACGATGACCACGTCGCGCCGCTCCATCAGGCTTTTGGTGCACGACAGCCGCATCTGCTCGATGTGCTCGTTAATGGCGCTGTCCTTTTCGATGAACAGGTCGCGCTGTGGCACATAGGCCTCGGGCTGGTAGTAGTCGTAGTAGCTGACGAAGTATTCGACGGAGTTCTTGGGAAAGAACTCGCGGAATTCGCTGTACAGCTGCGCTGCCAGCGTCTTGTTGGGCGCGAAGACAATGGCCGGGCGGCCCAGGCGGGCAATCACGTTGGCCATGGTGAAGGTCTTGCCCGAGCCCGTCACGCCCAGCAGGGTCTGGAAGGATTCGCCGTCCTGGATGCCTTCGACCAGCTTTTCAATGGCGGCGGGCTGATCGCCGGCCGGCGGATAGGGCTGGAACAGCTCGAAGGGGGAGTCCGCGAAATGCACGAACTGGCCGGAGGCCTCAGGTGCTGGAGAGGAATCAGAGACTTCGTGCATGACGTGGGTTCGCAAAAGTGAGTATCGGCCGGCGAGATCGCTAGAATTCATGGGTTAACCCGAAAGCCTACCGTAGCTTGGGGCTAGCCGCGTTTTTTCCACCTCCCAAGACATCCCAAGGACGCTTCATGTCTCTGTTTACCGCCGTCGAAATGGCCCCCCGCGACCCCATCCTGGGTCTGAACGAGCAGTTCGCTGCCGACACCAACCCCAGCAAGGTGAATCTGGGCGTGGGCGTGTACTTCGACGACAACGGCAAGTTGCCCCTGCTCGAATGCGTGCAGGCCGCCGAGAAGGCGATGATGGACAAGCCCACGGCCCGCGGCTACCTGCCCATCGACGGCATCGCTGCCTATGATGCCGCAGTCAAGGGCCTGGTGTTCGGCGCCGAGTCCGACGTCGTCAAGTCCGGCCGCGTGTCCACGGTGCAGGCCATCGGCGGCACCGGCGGCCTGAAGATCGGCGCCGACTTCCTCAAGAAGATCAGCCCCGCCGCCAAGGTGCTGATCTCCGACCCGAGCTGGGAAAACCACAAGGCCATCTTCACCAATGCAGGCTTCGAAGTGGGCACCTATGCCTACTACGACGCGGTCAACCGCAAGGTGAACTTCGAAGGCATGCTGGCCGACCTGAACGCAGCGGCCGCCGGCACCATCGTGGTGCTGCACGCCTGCTGCCACAACCCGACTGGCTATGACATCACGGCCGAGCAGTGGGACCAGGTGATCGCCGCCGTCAAGGCCAAGGGTCTGGTGGCCTTCCTCGACATGGCCTACCAGGGCTTTGGCCACGGCATTGCCGAAGACGGCGCCGTGATCGGCAAGTTCGTGGCCGCCGGCCTGAACATCTTCGTCTCGACCTCGTTCTCCAAGAGCTTCAGCCTGTACGGCGAGCGCGTGGGCGCGCTGTCGGTGGTGGCCAACGACAAGGAAGAAGCGGCCCGCGTGCTGAGCCAGCTCAAGATCGTCATCCGCACCAACTACTCCAACCCGCCCACCCATGGTGGCGCCGTGGTGGCCGCCGTGCTGAACAACCCCGAGCTGCGCGCACTGTGGGAAAAGGAACTGGGCGAGATGCGCGTGCGCATCAAGGCCATGCGCCAGAAGCTGGTTGACGGCCTGAAGGCTGCCGGTGTCCAGCAGGACATGGGCTTCATCACCACCCAGATCGGCATGTTCAGCTACTCCGGCCTGAGCAAGGACCAGATGGTGCGCCTGCGCACCGAGTTCGGCGTCTACGGCACGGATACGGGCCGCATGTGCGTGGCCGCGCTCAACAGCAAGAACATCGACTACGTCTGCCAGTCGATCGCCAAGGTGGTCTGACCCCCACCCCGGCTGCCCGGCCATGCGCCGGGTTTGCAGACATGCCGCCAACGGTGCATTGCCCTGGCGGCATTTTCTTTTTCCGGGCGGCTTTTGCACCCTCACCGTCCGGTATGCGCCAGGCCCTGGGAGGCATGGGTGCGATCATGCGTGCAGTTGAAACACCGAATGCACAACGAGACGCTCCATTCCCATGCCCGATCACGCGCCTCCTGAACCCATTGCGCTACAAGCGCCCCTCTCCTCTTCCCCCACCAACGGGCTGCCTTTGTCGGGCGTGCGCATCCTGAGTCTGGCCCTGAATCTGCCCGGCCCCGCCGCCCTTATGCGCTGTGCCGCCATGGGCGCGCAGTGCAGCAAGCTGGAGCCTCCGTCTGCACAGCCCGCTGCGGCCGGCGCGGATCCGATGGCGCACTACAGCCCGCAAGCCTATGCCGATATGCACCAGGGCGTTGCGGTCTGGCAGGCACAGCTCAAGAGCGAGGAAGGACAGGCGGCGCTGCACGATGCGCTGGATGCGGCCGACATCCTGCTCACCTCGTTCCGCCCCGCCGCACTGGCCAAGCTGGGGCTGGACTGGGCGTCGCTGCAGCAGCGCCATCCGCGGCTGTCGCTGGTGCGCATCGTCGGCAGCGCGGGAGCCCTGGCCGATGTGCCGGGCCATGACCTGACCTACCAGGCCGAGGCGGGGCTGGTACAGGGCGGCGCCATGCCACCCAGCCTGTTTGCCGACATGGCCGGTGCGCTGATGGCCAGCGAAGCCGTGCTCAAGGCGTGGCTGCTGCGCCAGCGCAGCGGCCACGGCAGTCTCCAGGAAACAGGCCTGGCCCAGGCCGCGCAGTGGCTGGCTTTACCCTGGCATTGGGGCCTGACCCGGCCCGATGGCGATGTGGGCGGTGCGCACGCAGGCTATCGCGTCTACGCCTGCGCCGATGGATCGGTGGCCGTGGCGGCCCTGGAGCCGCATTTCGCGGCCCGCCTGTGCGCCGTGGCGTCGGTGAATGGCGATGGCAGCATCGCCAGCATGCGCAGCCCCGCCATGCACGCAGCCCTGCAAGCCTTCCTGGCCCCCTTGTCCTGCGCCGAGCTGGCAGACCTGGCCGAGCAGCACGATCTGCCCCTGCATCCTCTTCCCGGCCAACCCCAGGCACGGCCTCGCTTGTAGGCGGACACCTAAAAGCACCACCTGTCCGCAACCTACAAGCCGCGCAGGTCATGGCTGGCCGCAGTATGCGGGCATGCTGCGGCCAATGACCCTCTTTACCGTAATAGCCCGCTCCTCTTAAATCGGAGTTGCGCATACAACCGGACAACCCGAACACATCTGGAAACACCCATAATCGGCTTATCTGGAGGCAGCCCCATGGTTCGAGAACATCCATCAACCGCCTGGATATCCGGGACGCGTCAGCCACCCAGCCATTTGGCGCCAGTTCTGCGGCGCATTGGCGCCAGCGCCTGAGCCGCCCACACGGCCAACCCTCCCCTGCTCCACCCATGCAAAGCCAGCCCCCAGCCCATGTGCCGGTACTGCAGCTGGTGCAGCGCATCTGGCCCCTAGTGCTGGTGGTCGTGGTGCTGGTGGTCATGGCCAGCGGCAGTCTCTACCTTGTGTCTGCTGTGCGCGCCTTCGTGGCCGGGGAAAGCCTGTGGTCCAAGGCACAGAAGGACGCCATCTACGCCCTGAGCCGCTATGTGGACAGCGGCTCGGCGCGCGACATGGCGCGCTTCGAGCAGGCCATGGCCATTCCCGCGGGCGACTGGCAGGCGCGCATGGCGCTGGACGATGTGCCAGCCAGGGTCAAGGATGCGCGTGCCGGCATTCTTCTGGGAGGCAACCACCCTGACGATGCCGAGGCGCTGATCTGGCTCATGCAGACCTTCCGCCATGTCGAGCTTCTGGAAGAGCCTTATCGCTACTGGAAACAAGGCGATCAGTATCTGCAGCAGCTCGACAGGCTGGCCCAGGAGATAGAGCAGCGCCACGCAGTTGGCAGCGTCAGCGCCGAGGACGCAATCACCTGGAAACGCGAGATCGAGCAGATCAACGCCGGCGTCACACCGGCCACCCAGCAGTTCAGCGCCTCGCTGGGCCGCAGTTCACGGCAGATGGTGATGTGGCTGCAGGGCATCCATCTGGTGCTGGGTGTGGCGCTGATCCTGGTGGCGCTCTGGCATACGCGGCGCATGCTGCAGCAGCGCCAGCAGGTGCAAAACGACCTGCTGACGGAAAAGGAAAGGGCCCAGACCACGCTGGCCTCGCTGGGCGACGCCGTGATCACCACGGACGCCCAGGGCGTGGTGGACTATGCCAACCCCGCCGCGCTGGGCCTGCTGGGCAGCAGCGAGCAGCAGCTCAAGGGCCAGCACCTGGCCAAGGGCCTGCATTTCAACAGCATTGACACCACCCAGACCGCGGAAAGCCTGCTGGCCCATTTGCTGTCGGGCCAGCAACTGCGCGAGGAGCATACGCGCTGGCTGCGGCGCCATGACCGCAGCATCGTGCCGGTCAAGCTCATGGGGTCGGCCATCAGCGGCGGCGGGGAGCGCCCGGCCGGTGCGGTGATCGTGCTCAGGGATGTCTCGCGCGAGCAGCAGTATCTGGACCAACTGTCTTGGCATGCCAGCCACGACGGGCTGACCGGGCTGGAGAACCGCGTCGAGTTCGAGCGCCGCCTGCAGCGCCTGCTCAACCAGGGCCAGCACAGGCTGCGGCCCTCGGCCGTGCTGTACATGGACCTGGACCAGTTCAAGCTCATCAACGAGACCTGTGGCCACCCGGCGGGCGACGAGATGCTGTGCGAGGTCAGCCGCCTGCTGCTGCACAACCTGCGCGAGACCGACACCCTCGCGCGGCTGGGCGGAGATGAATTCGGCGTTCTTCTGGAGAACTGCCCGCCCGAGCCCGCCCTGCGCATTGCCGAGAAGCTGCGCCAGGCCACCGAGGCCCTGCACGTGCACTGGGGCAAGCAGGTGCTGCGCACGGGGCTGAGCATCGGCCTGGTGCACATCGGCGGCGAGGTCCAGTCGGCCCAGGACCTGCTGCGCATGGCCGACATGGCCTGCTACCGCGCCAAGGAGCGCGGCCGCAACCGCATCTACGTCTACCGCAGCGACGATGGCGAGTACACCCGCCACGTCAGCGAGATGGAATGGGTGACACGCATACGCATGGCGCTGGAGCAGGAGCGCTTTTGCCTGTACGCCCAAAGCATTGCACCGCTGCAGCCCGACGGCCAGCGGGGCCTGCATTTCGAGGTGCTGCTGCGGCTGCGCGACGAGCAGGGCCAGATCATCTCGCCGGCCACCTTCATTCCCGCGGCCGAGCGCTACGGCATCATGCCCACGGTGGACCGCTGGGTGATCGCCAGAACGCTGGCCACGCTGGCCCAGCATCCGGCCGCACTGCGCCACATCGACACCTGCGCCATCAACCTGTCAGGCCCCAGCCTGGATGACGACGGGCTGCTGGACTTCGTGCAGAAACAGCTGAGCACGCATGGCATTGCGCCGCAGCTGCTGTGCTTCGAGATCACGGAGACCAGCGCCATCGCCAGCCTGTCCAGTGCCACCCGGCTGATCCAGGCCCTGCGCACCCTGGGCTGCCGCTTTGCGCTGGACGACTTTGGCGTGGGCATGTCCTCGCTGACCTATCTGAAGCAACTGCCCGTGGACTATCTGAAGATCGACGGCGGCTTTGTGCGCGACATGCTCCAGGACCCCAGCAACCACGCCATGGTGGAGATGATCAACCGCATAGGCCACATTCTGGGCAAGCGCACCGTGGCCGAGTATGTGGAAACCCGCGAGATCGCCCAGGCCCTTCAGGCCGTGGGCGTGGACTATGCACAGGGCTTTGCCCTGGCACGGCCCGTGCCGCTGGACACGCATTACTTTGAAAGCGGCGCCCAGGCTGCCCGCCGCGAATGGCAGGGCACGCTGGCGCCGGCCGCCAGCTAGAGGCAAAGACGCGTCAGCGCGGCTTGCGACCGCCCGGCGCCGCCTTGCGGCCTGAACCGGCAGCGCCCGCAGAACGGGCAGGACCGCCCACACCGGGGCGCGGCGGCAGGCCCGTGTGCTGGGTCAGCATGCGGCCCGGCTGGGGCTGGCTGGAACGGAAACGCACATCGCCCGCAGGCTCGCGCGACTCTGCCAGCACCTTGCCCGGCCCGGCATTCTTGCCGCCGGCCTTGTTGAGGGCGTAGGCCTTGCCTTGCTGGGACACCACGGCACGTGCGGCCACACCCGTGCCCTGCGTGCTGTTCTTGCGGCGCGCGCTCTGGTAGCCGCCATCGACCAGGGGCTGGAAGGTGGGGATCAGGTGCTGCTTGCCGTTGCCGATGAGGTCGGCACGGCCCATGGCCTTCAAGGCCTCGCGCAGCAGCGGCCAGTTGTTCGGGTCGTGGTAGCGCAGAAACGCCTTGTGCAGGCGCCGGCGCTTTTCACCGCGCACGATGTCCACCGACTCCTCGTTCACGTCGCGCATCTCGCGGCGCACCTTGGTCAGCGTGTTGCGGCCAGAGTGGTACATGGCCGTGGCCGTGGCCATGGGGCTGGGATAGAAGGTCTGCACCTGGTCGGCGCGGAATCCGTTCTTCTTCAGCCAGATGGCGAGGTTCATCATGTCCTCGTCGCTGGTGCCCGGGTGGGCCGCGATGAAGTACGGAATCAGGTACTGCTTCTTGCCCGCTTCCTCGCTGAACTGCTCGAACATCTGCTTGAAGCGGTCATAGCTGCCGATGCCGGGCTTCATCATCTTGGTCAGCGGCCCGGACTCGGTGTGCTCGGGCGCAATCTTCAGGTAGCCGCCCACATGGTGCTGCACCAGCTCCTTGACGTACTCGGGCGACTTCACGGCCAGGTCGTAGCGCAGGCCCGAGCCGATCAGGATCTTCTTGATGCCCGGCAGATTGCGCGCGCGGCGGTAGATCTTGACCAGCGGGGCGTGGTCGGTGTGCAGGTTCTGGCAGATGCCGGGGAACACGCAGCTGGGCTTGCGGCAGGCGGCCTCGATCTCGGGGCTCTTGCAGCCCAGGCGGTACATGTTGGCCGTGGGGCCGCCCAGGTCGGAGATGGTGCCGGTGAAGCCCTTGACCTTGTCGCGGATGTCCTCGACCTCCTGGATGATGGACTCCTCGGAACGGCTCTGGATGATGCGGCCCTCATGCTCGGTGATGGAGCAGAAGGTGCAGCCGCCAAAGCAGCCACGCATGATGTTGACCGAGGTGCGGATCATCTCCCAGGCCGGGATCTTGGTCTCGCCTTCATGGCTGCCGCTGGCGTCGGCATAGCTGGGATGGGGGCTGCGCGCATAGTGCAGGCCGAAGACCCAGTCCATCTCGGCCGTGGTCAGCGGAATGGGGGGCGGGTTCAGCCACACATCACGTGCGGTCACGCCCTCGCCGTGGGCCTGGACCAGGGCGCGGGCATTGCCGGGGTTGGTTTCCAGGTGCAGCACGCGGTTGGCATGGGCGTAGAGGATGGGGTCGGCCTTGACCTGCTCGTAGCTGGGCAGGCGCAGCACGGTCTTGTCGCGCGGCGGCTGCTTGCCCTTGCCGCGCAGCGACGGGTTGGGCACGAACTGGATGGTCTGAACGGCGGCGACCGAGGCACCGTCCGGCTTCGCGGCGGCATCACCCTCTTCCTTGGAGCAGGTCTGGCCCTGGGCCTCGGCCTGCTCGCTGGTGGTCATGTAGGGGTTGATGTGGGGCTCGACCACGCCAGGCTCGTCCACCACGGAGGAATCCAGCTCGAACCAGCCCGCTTCCGACTCGCGGCGGAAGAAGGCCGTGCCGCGCACATCGGTAATGCTCTCCACGGGCTCGCGCGCGGCCAGGCGGTGGGCCACCTCGACCAGGGCGCGTTCGGCGTTGCCGTACAGCAGGATGTCGCACTTGCTGTCCACCACGATGGAGCGGCGCACCTTGTCGCTCCAGTAGTCGTAGTGGGCGATGCGGCGCAGGCTGCCCTCGATGCCGCCGAGCACGATGGGCACGTCCTTGTATGCCTCACGGCAGCGCTGGCTGTACACAATGGCCGCGCGATCAGGGCGCTTGCCGCCCACGTCGCCCGGCGTGTAGGCATCGTCGGAGCGGATCTTGCGATCGGCCGTGTAGCGGTTGATCATCGAATCCATGTTGCCCGCCGTCACGCCCCAGAACAGGTTGGGACGGCCCAGGGCCTTGAAGGCCTCGGCGCTTTGCCAGTCAGGCTGGGCGATGATGCCCACGCGAAAGCCCTGCGCCTCCAGCACCCGGCCGATCACCGACATGCCGAAGCTGGGGTGATCCACATAGGCATCGCCCGTCACCAGGATCACGTCGCAGCTGTCCCAGCCAAGCTGGTCCATCTCGGCCCGGCTCATCGGCAGGAACGGGGCCGTGCCGAAGCGCTTGGCCCAGTACGGTCGGTAGCTGGTCAGCGGCTTGGCAGCGCGATGGAAAAAGGAAACGTCAACGGGGGCGTTCATGATGGGCGGTTCGGCTTCTGGGAGCCTGTGCGGAAGGAACCGGCCAGTGTACGTTTCGGCACTCAACCCTGCTGGCTAAGGGTCTTGCTCCAGCCCCCTGATACGGCCTTCCTGCTGCTGCCAGCCCGACCTCTTTGCGGCCTCCTGCGCCAGATAGGCCTTGGGCGTGTGCCCGGACCAGCGGCGGAAGGCCCGCGCAAACACCTTGGGAGAGTCGTAGCCCGCGTTCTCTGCGATGCGGGCCGATGACAGCCCGCCGGCTTCCATCTGCTGGGCGGCCAGCGCCATGCGGTGCGCCGTCAGGTAGCCGATGGGCGTGGCGCCCACCAGCTGCTTGAAACGCATGCTGAAGCGGGTGCGCGACATGCCGGCCTCGGCCGCCAGCGTCTCCACGCTCCAGCTGCGCTGCGGCTCCCGGTGCATGCAGACGATGGCGCGGGCAATGCAGGCATCGCCCAGGCCCCGCAGCCAGCCTTCACCCACGGCGGCCTCGCGCGCCAGGTGCTCGCGCAGGATGTTGACCAGCAAAAGCTCGCCCATGCGCGCGGCCGACAGGCGCCAGCCCGGGCGCCGCGCCAGCGTCTCCAGCGTGAGCGACTGCATGGTGGCGGCCAGGCAATCGGCCAGTGGCAGATCGCTTGCACGTATGTGGATGAGCGGCGGCAGGATGCGGAACACCGAATGCCGGCAATAGGCTGAAAACCACAGCAGGGCCGAAAACATGTCGGTCGCCTCGCCCCCGCCGCCATGGCTGAAGACCAGCGGATTCTCGTCCTGCGGGCCTTCGGCATGTCGGGAGATCAGCCGCGAGAACAGCTCGCAGGCCATGCCCAGGTCCGAGGCCACCACATGTGCCGCACCCATGGGCAGCATGACCAGGTCGCCCGGCTCGACCCGCAGCGGCTGCATGCCCTCCACCTGTATCCAGTAGGGCGCGCCGCGCGCCATGCGGATCATGGCGCCCGTGACGCCCGTGGACTTCAGGCTCCACGGCGCGGTCAGCGCAAAACGCGCCGTCACGGCGCGCTCTGACCGGCAAATATCGAGAACTTCGCTCAGCACATCCATGGGGTCGTGGCATCCTTGATTCCGGGCCGATGTTAGCCAGCGCCGGCCTCGCAACCACCCGGCAGGGCTAGCTGTTTACCCTAGGCTGAAGATCCTGCTGCGCCGCCTGCACCAGCTCGGAGAACTGCCGGGCGCTGCCCAGCCGCTCGGCAGCCAGCAGTGCCAGCTTGACCAGAAACAGCTCGGACTGCTGCGGGCCTGCCGCGTCAATGGCCGTGGCCAGTTGGTCGTAGACGGCCTCCAGACCGGCGATATCCAGGGTGCCGGGCGATTCAAGCGTGTCTGGCGATGTGTGTGCTGGGCTCATGCCTGGGCTCCTTGCGTGCAGGTGGCGTTGTCGAGTGCGGATTGCAGGCGCCGCGCATCCAGCGCCAGCCAGCGTGCGCAGACGTGCTGGTCGGGCCGCAGCAGGTAGGCGGCGCCAGAAGGTGGATCAGCGGGCACGCCATGGCGTTCGCGGCAGCGGCCCTGACTATCGGAAAGGGTCAGGTCAGCGCCCTGAACTGGCTGCGGCTGCGCCTGGCTGGAGATGGCCACGATGCGCAGGCCCACGCCGCGGCCGCGCACCACGCGGGCAACCTCGCTCAACGCGGGCGGCACGGCCGAGCCATCGGTGAAATACAGCAGGTCGAATCCGCCGCCCAGGTGGTCCAGCAGATAGTCGTCCGGCGCCAGGCACACGTTCTGCGGCGGCGCGCCATGGGCAGGACCGCCCTTGAACAAATGGTTGTCGTCGTCCCTGCTGTTGAGGGGCGAGCGGGCGTACTCATGGGGGCGAGATGTGCGCCAGTGGTACAGCGGGCGCACGAAGGCCTGGGTGAGCGACAGCGACAGCACGGCATCGCGCAGCAGCCGGAAGCCGCGCGAAGGCGGCGCCATGAAGCGCGTGCTCTTGCCGGCCTCTTCGACAATCTCGCGCGCCGCGCCCACGCGCTCGCTGCTGTAGCTGTCCAGCAAGCGGGCCGGCGCCACGCCGCGCGCCACCAGGGCCAGGCGCCAGGCCAGGGCCTGGGCGTCCTGGAAACCGGTGTTGGCGCCGCGGACCCCGAAGATGGGCAGCAGGTGGGCCGCATCGCCCGTGAAGACCACGCGGCCGTGCACGTAGTCCGGCAAGGTCAGCGCGCGCGCCGAATAGACCGAGCTCCAGTCCATCTCCCAGGGGGTGCCGCCAAAGCCGATCATCTCCAGTTGCGCATCGATGCGCGCCTTGAGCGATTCGGGCTGCAGTGCCTGCTGCGGATCTTCGCCCGCAGGCAACTGGTAGTCCACGCGCCAGATGCCGTGCGGCTCGCGGTGCATGAGGATGGTGTTGCCGGGGTTCCACACCGGATCGAAGAAGGCCAGGCGCTCGGTGGGCAGCGGCAGGTCGATGCGGATGTCGGCAATCACGAAGCGGCCTTCGTATGACGCCCCTTCCATGACCAGGCCCATGGCCGTGCGTATGCCCGAGCGTGCGCCATCGGCTGCGACCAGCCAGTCGGATTCCAGCGCATACGGCCCCTCGGGCGTGTCCACCTGCAGCCGCGCTTTTGCAGCGGCGCCTTCGCCAGCCTGCTCCACCCGCTCCACGCGGTTGCCCCAGCGCAACTCGATCAGCGGATGGGCCAGCACGGCATCGACCAGGTACTCCTCCAGGTACTGCTGCTGCAGGTTGGTCATGGGGAAGAAGCGGTCGTCCTCGCTGTGCGGTGCTTCCATGCGAAACACGCGCTGGCCCCGGTAGAAGGAGTTGCCAAAGCGCCATGGCAGCCCGCTGTCGCTGACCCGCCCGGCCACGCCCACCTGCTGGAGTATCTCCATGGAGCGGCGCGTGAAGACGATGGCGCGGCTGCCTTCGGATACCTGCAGCTCGGACTCCAGCAGCACGCATCGCTGCCCGTGGCGCGCCAGCTCCAGTGCCGTGGTCAGGCCTACCGGCCCCGTTCCGACGATGACGACGGGGTGCCGCTGCACCCCCGGATGCTCCGATGGCAGCCAGGGCCGATGCACCTGGTAGCGGTAGTAGATGGACTGCCTGGGCTGGGCATGGGGCTGGTGCATGGGGGTCTCCGTCGTGCGTCTTGTTCAGGGCGCAGTGTAGGCAGCACCGGCCATGGCGATGTCCCCAGATGGGGACAGACTGCGGCGCCCGCCTCCGGGGCTCAGGACAGCGACTCGGGCGCCATCAACAAGGCAAACAGCTCACGCTGCCCCTGCACGCCCAGTTTGGCGCAGACCCGCTTGAGATAGGTTCGCGCGCTGGACACGGTGATGCCCAGGCGCTGCGCCAGCCGCTCGGCATCAAGTCCCTCGATCACGCAGCGCACCACGTCCAGATCGCGCTGCGTGAGATGGGCAAAGCGCCCGGCCAGGCGCGCCAGCACCAGCCCCGCCAGATCGTCCTGCAGCGCCTGGCCCGCATAGTGCAGGCGCATGGCCTGCATGACCAGGGGCGCAAAGGCTTCGATGCGTGCGATGGACTGCGCATCAAGGCAGCCGTGCTCCTCGCCCCGGTACAGGTTCACTGCCAGCCACCGCGCGCCAGGCTGCAGGGTCAGCAGCGAGAGCCGCTCCACCAGGCGCGGCAACCCATAGCAGACATGGCGGTACTCGGGATGGCTGACATCGCAGGGGCGCTGGCGGTGCAGCCAGACGCGCGCGGGAGCCTGGGGGTCGCGCTGCTGCCGCGCAAGTTCCGCCTGCATCACGCGCTGCGCGCCGTCGAGCGGATAGAAGCGCTCGCTGTAGTCCTGCGAAATCATGGGCAGCGCCCCCGTGCGTGCCCGGTCGCCAAAACCCACGATGCGCGGCCGCGATCGGCCCTGGAACGAGAAGATGGTGCACTGCGCCAGCGGCACGTGCCGGCCCAGCAAATGCAGCAACTGCCCGGCCACCTCGTCGCTGCTGGCGCTGGAGCGGCCCACCTGCTCCAGCAACGCCGTCACATCGCCCAGGGGCACGGGCAGGCTGGCGTCGCTGGCGGAGGCAGGCGCCAGCAGCCAATGGCTGCGCCCTGTGTCAGCGCTCATGGTTCCTGCAGGAATGCAAAAAGGCCGGCGCTTCGCGCAGCCGGCCTGGGTGGGTATGTGGAAACTGGAATGATAAATCCAGCGCAGCGAGGCAAGAGCCTGCTGCGCCTGGTTCGCGGCCTGTTCGCTTGAGGGTCACCGCCTGTCGGCGGGCCGCTGCACGGTCCAGCCGGACCTGACAGCACTGATGCCGCTGCAGGCCCTTGGCCAGGCGGCACCTGCCATCACCATTCGCCGACGTTGCGGATGCGCTGGTCCAGATCCAGAGGAATGCCGCCGCCAGCGGCTTCATGGTCCTGACCAGCTTGCTCCAGCGCCATGGGCGGGGGACTGAAATGATCGCGGCCAAAGGTGTGTTCGGTGAGAACGGGATCGCGGGAAGGTGGGGTGTTCATGGTTGCGCCTCCTTGACAGAAAGCTTACTGCGAATCTTTCACGATTTCTGTAGGACAAACCTGGATGCAACCCTCTGAAGCTGAAATGACACAAGGTACGCATGCTCACAAATGTGTAGCGCTTCGTAATAAAGGCGTAATGAATCCATGCGCCAAACCCCGGGCCAGGGGCGATCGGGTAAGCTTGCCGCCCTCCATGCCACAGACACTCCGCGCGCCCGCGCACAGCGAACTCATCATCAAGAAAAGCCGCTTCATCGGTTGCGTGCAGCCGATGGCCGACCGCGCCAGCGCCCAGGCGGTGGTCGATGCGCTATGGCGCGAGCACCCCGGCGCCGCCCATGTCTGCTGGGCGCTGCTGGCAGGCGGCCAGTCGGCAGCCGTCGATGATGGCGAGCCCAGCGGCACGGCAGGCCGCCCCATGCTGGACGTGCTGCGCCACCAGGACCTGGAAGGCGTGCTGGCCACCGTGGTGCGCTACTTCGGCGGCGTCAAGCTGGGCGCAGGTGGCCTGGTGCGCGCCTACACCGATGCCGTGGCCCAGGCCTTGCTGACCGCCGAGAAAGTGACACTGCAGCGCATGCAATCGCTGCGCTGCGCCGTGCCCTATGCGCTGGAAGGCCTGGTGCGCCGCGAGATCGATGCAGCAGGCGCCGAACTGCTCCAGGTCGAGCATGGCTCCCTGGTGCAGTTCGATCTGCGCCTGCCGCAGTCGCAGGCTGAAGGCTTTGTGAGCCGCCTCAACGAGAGCGGTCAAGGACGCGTGGGCTGGATGGAAGTCCACCACGGCGAATGAGATGCGCCGGGCTCAAGCAGTTCAACCGGCCACCAGAAACCGCTGCGCCAGCAGCACCCAATAGGCGGCGCCCACGGCGATGTTGTCGTCGTTGAAGTCATAGCCCGGGTTGTGCACCATGCAGGCGCCTTGCTCGCTTCCCTCGCCATTGCCAATCAGCAGATAGCTGCCTGGCACGCGCTGCAGCATGAAGGCAAAGTCTTCGCTGCCCGGCAAGGGTGGCGCCTGCAGCGTGACATGTTCCGGACCCAGCAGCTCCAGCGCGATCTGGCGCGCGAAGTCCGTCTCCTTGGGCGTGTTGACCAGCACCGCATAGCCGGGTCGCCACTCGAGTTGCGCCTGCACGCCGAAGCTCTCGGCCTGCGCACTCACCAGTTCGCGAATGCGCTGCTCCAGCAGCCTGCGCACATCGGCATCCAACGCACGCACGCTCAACTCCAGCACAGCGCTGTGGGCAATCACGTTGTTGGCCTTGCCCGCATGGATGGCGCCCACGGTCACCACCGCCATCTGCAGCGGATCGATGTTGCGCGAGACGATGGTCTGCAAGGCCATGACGATGCTGGCGGCCGCCACGATGGGATCGGCCGTGCGGTGCGGCATGGCGCCATGCCCTCCCACGCCGGTGAGAGTGAGCGTGGCGTAGTCGGAGGACGCCATGGCTGCGCCCTCGCGCAGCGCCAGCCTCCCTTGGGGCATGCCCGGCATGTTGTGCATGGCAAAGATGGCGTCGCAGGGGTGGCGCTCGAACAGCCCGTCTTCCATCATGCGCAGGGCACCGCCGCCGCCCTCCTCCGCAGGCTGGAAGATCAGCGTGAGCGTTCCGTCGAAGCCGCCGTGCTCGGCCAGATGCCGGGCCGCTGCCAGCAGCATGGCGGTATGGCCGTCATGGCCGCAGGCATGCATCACGCCGTCATGCTTGCTGGCGTGGGCGAAGGCATTGGTCTCGGCGATGGGCAGCGCGTCCATGTCGGCGCGCAGGCCCAGGCGCCGGCTGCCGCTGCCGCGCACCAGCCGCCCCACCACGCCCGTGCCGCCCAGGCCGCGCTCCACCTGGTATCCCCATTGCTCCAGTTGCTGCGCGACCAGGGCGCTGGTGCGGTGCTCCTCGAAACCCAGTTCGGGGTGCCTGTGGATGTCGCGGCGCACATCGACGAAAGCTGCGGCCGAGCCGCGCAAAGTGTCCAGAAGGGTGTTCATGTGCGGCGTCTCACTGGGGTTGCAGGCGGATGGAGCGGGCAATGCTGCGGTAGCGGGCGGTCTCGGCCTCATAGAACTGCGCGGCTTCGGCCAGCGACATGGGCGCTGCGGCCAGCTGCGTCTGCAGGGCCAATTGCTCGCGCACACCCGGGTCCTTGAGCATGGCGCCTATCGCCTGGTGCAGCCTTTGCACCACCTCCTGCGGCGTGTCCTTGCGCACCAGAAAGCTGGTCCAGGTCTTGTAGGCGAAGTTTTTCAGCTCCCGGCCCTCACGCACCGTGGGCACATTCTTGAGCAACTCCGATCGCTGCTCCCCCAGCTGGCCCAGGATCTTGAGCCGGCCCTGCTCGGCCAGCGCGCCCATGGCTGCGCTGTAGACGAGCACAGCGAAATCGACTTGCCCGCTGCCTATGTCCTGCAGCAGCGGCGCGTTGCCCTTGTAGGGCGCATGCATGAGTTGTATGCCAGCGTCCTGCTGCACCTTCTCCAGAATCAGGTGGTAGAGCGAGCCAATCCCGACGCTGCCGTACGACAGCGGCCGGCTGGCGCTTTTGCGGGCCAGCGCGATCAGCTCGTCCACATTGCCGGCCTCCAGGTCCTTGCGGGCGACAAACACCATCACGGCCTCGGCCACGGGATGGACCAGGCGGAAATCCTCCGTCTTGAGCCGCACGGCCGCATTGGCCAGGGGCGACAGGATCACCTCGTTGGGCGAGCCCTGGAAGACGTAGTGCCCGTCAGGCGGAGCGGCCAGCACCTTCTGCGCGGCCATGGCGCCGCTCACGCCGCCCAGGTTCTCCACGATGACCTGCTGGCCCAGTGCCTTGGACAGCGGCACGCTGAAGATGCGGGCAATGGCATCCGAAGGGCCGCCGGCCGGATAGGGAACCATCAGGCTCACGGGCCTGGAGGACGGGCTCTGCGCACAGGCCAGGCCCGCGCTCAGCAGCAGGCCGGCGCCCGTCAGCCAAACGCGCTGGAACAAAAATCTCATCATGTCTCCTTGGTGGATGGCTCCGGCTCGGTCGGCCGGATACGCGGCATCCTAGGAGCCGGGTCATCGAACGTCCAATGCATTGTTGGCTGCATTAGCATGAGTTTCATGCAGACTTCAGGGCGCGAAAAATCATGACGCTGGTGCAGCTCAGGCATCTCATATCGGTGGCGCAGACCGGCTCCTTCAGCCGCTCGGCCGAGGCCATGCATCTGACACAGCCGGCCCTCAGCCGCAGCGTGCGCGCGCTGGAGCAGGAGCTGGGCATACCCTTGTTCGACCGCATCGGCCGCCACAGCGAACTCACAGCCTTCGGCCGCGAGATGTTGGGACGGGCGCGCGCCCTGGTGGCTGAAGCCGACGAGCTGCGTGACAGGGGGCGCCAATTGCGCGAGGGTGCGGCCGGCACCGTGCGTGTGGGCCTGGGATCGGGCCCCGGCGCAATATTGATGACGCCGTTCCTGCAGCACATGACCGTGCACCATCCCGGCGTGCGAACCGAGGTGGCGCGCGGCAGCACCGATCTGCTGGTGCACTCGCTACGCGAGCGCCTGCTCGACGCCCTGGTCGTGGACCTGCGCGCGCTGAGGCCCGCACCCGACCTTGCGCTGGACGTCGTGCACGAAATGCGCGCCGCCTTCATGTGCCGCACCGACCATCCACTGGCCCGCCTGCAGCGGGATCTGCGCTTCGAGGATGTGCAGCGCTACCCCGTCGCCTCCACCCCGCTGAGCGACCAGGTGGCCTGGCTGCTGGTGGAGACCTATGGCGCCATGGCCCACCCGGCGCGGTTCGTCACACTGCAGTGCGAGGAGCTGCCCAGCCTCGTGGACGTTGCGCGCAACAGCGACACCGTGCTGCTGGCCGTTCGCGCCGTCGCCCCGGACCTGGCCGAATTGCCCATGGACCCGCCCATGCGCAGCACCGCCCGCTTCGGACTGGTCACGCTGCGTCAGCGCAGCGAGGCGCCGACGCTGGCAATCCTGCGAGGCCTGATGGTCGATTTGATGTGCGATGGCCCTCCAGCCGTCGCATAGGCAAGGCCTCTGCCCTGCCCGGCCGGGCTGAGGCCTCTGCAAGGGCCGACAAGGACCACAGGCAGCGCTTCAGCGGCGGTCTTGGGTCGGCCACCAGGGATATGCGAAATCGGCTTGAAACGAAGGCAGTTGTGCTCAAAACAGAAAATGATCATCGATCAGTTTTTGCTGGACATCTTTACCCATTCCAACCAATGAAGAATATCCACCAAAAGAGTAAATTGGATTTTCCAATGACCACATCCCTATACTATTTGCTTGGACTCCACATGACCAAAAAGCCGCAATGGCAACTGACACTGCCGCTGTAAATCTTGCATATCGCTTTTTCATAAAATCACCTTTTTTGGATTTGAAATGATTTCAGGCTTTCATGGCGCACACAGGTTCTGTATGAAAGCGTGCGTCGCAAGCTGCGTGACTTCGCTTTTGCCTGTCATATAGCAGCCATCCTGGCTCAGTGCCGAGGCCGCACTGTTCTCGCCGCCTGCGAGGGTTCCCTGGTCCACCGTGCCGCCCGTCGGCGTCCAAGTGATAGCGTGGGAACTTCCATCGCCAAGCTCGCTGCGACCCGCCACCGTTCCGTTGTCACCGATATCCACCACACGTGCATTCATGCCGCCAGGCAGCGGAGGAATATCGCGGATGACACCGGTCTGGCTGTTCCAGTAATAGGGCATGCTGCGCCCGTCTGCCAACTGGTAGTGCCCAATCACCTCGCCGAGGATGTTGAGATCGACGCCGCTGTTTCGCGCGGGCGGGGACGATATGGACAGCACCTGCGGACTGGAGGACGAGTTGAGCCAGACGACGGTGCGTCCACCTTGGGCACCAAAATCGCAGTAGCCCATGATGCGGGTATTGACGACGGTCTTTGCGCGGCAGAAGACGGCATTGAGAGGCAGGTTCAGGGCCGTGGCCATATAGCCGCCCAGGACTGCGGCAGACCAATAGACAGGACGCGGATGCCCGCTGTTGTCGGGACAGTTGCCCACGATGCCCGGCATGTTGCCGCCCACCACGAAATTGTCCACATCGGACGGAATGCAGTTGGTGCTGTTCAGGCCCAGCAGGCCCGCCGGCAGCGCGCGTGCCGTGGTTTCATTGTTGCGCCACATAACAGGGCGGGCCGTGTTGCTGCCGCTCAGGCTGACGCCAGCCACATAGCCGCCCTGGTTGAATGCCGTGGGCATGCTGCGCACATCGAGCGTCAGCGGCTGCAGTGTCTGCACCGTGGCCGGCGTGGCCGCATTCCAGAACACGCCCACGGACACCGAATTGCCGTCCAGGCAGCTGCCCACCACCTGGCCGCTGTTGGTGATGGCCGCCGCGTTGCAGTTGCGCCCCGGCGACAGGCGCACAAGGTCTGCCGCACTGCCCGGCGCCAGCGACACGAAGCCTGCGGACGAGCCGTCGCTCTCTGCACAGGAGCCCACGACGTGGCCGCTGTTGTTGATGTCCAGGCCCACGCATTGCGGGCCTGCCGACGTGCCCACGTCCTGCATGGGCAGGGCCTGCGCGGCCGGCAGCGCCAGCAACGCAAGGCACGCAACGGAAAAATTCAAATGCTTTGGCTGAAGGCGCATGAAGGGTTCTCCTGAAAAAGCAAAGAAGTCGTTCATGGAAATAGGGCGCCGAACAGGAAATCCGCATGGGGCTTGGCATATGCGCGCCGGTGCAGACGCTATTTCCGTGATCCGCGTCCCGGCTCCACGATAGGCATCGCGGTATGGAGCCGTCCATCCGAGCAGCAATCAAAACAACAAAAACAATCAACAAAATCAAAAGCTTGCAAAAGAATCCCCCATCAATAATTGTCTCATCGGCATCCGGGATTCAGGCCATGCCACAGCGCAGCGCCATATGAATGGGAGCTTTCCATGGCAATCAAACACTGCCTGACATCCGACAGCGCATGGCCGAATGGCGCAATTCGCCGCCGCTGGAGTCCCGCAGAACTGCTTGCACTCGAACGCTGGGCCGGCGTCCTGCCCGTGCAGGTGATCTGCCGCCGGCTGAACCGCAGCGAGCGCTCCGTTCGCTGCCAGATGCACAGGCGCGGCCTGAGCACCCGGGTCCGCGAGGGCGTCGGGCTGCGGCAGGTCTGCGAGGACCTGCAGTTGTCCGCCCGGACGGTGAAGGCCTTCATCCTCGATGGCCGCCTGCGCCTGCACAGCGCACAGGTGCACGGCGGGGTGGTGGCGCAGCTTGATTGGTCCCTGCGCCGCTGGCTGCAGACGGCACAAAGCCGCTTGTGCCGTGTCAGCCATTTGAGGGTTACCGAGACATCCCTCAGGCGCTTTGCGCGGGAAGCGGATTTCGGCGCATCAGGCAGCCGCACGGACGCGGCATGGCAACACTGGGCATCCGGCTAGCCCCTGCGCGGCACGGGCCGGGCCTGAATGTCCAGCAGCGGTTTCGGCCCTTCGCCTACGACTGCCGCGAGCGCCAGCATGCAGACTGGCACGCATGTCCCATGGCAGGCGAGGCAGTCATCTCGACCATCTGTCGGCACTCCCGTCGGCACACCTTTCGGCACATCCACCGGCAGCGGATACCTCCTCGGGACCTGGTGCCACAGTCAAAGGAATCAGACAGCATGAAAAACCCACCCACCACCGCCCTCGACGTGATCATCGTCGGTGCCGGCTCGGCCGGACTGTCGGCATTGCGCGAGGTGCGCAAGCACACGGAGCATTTCGCCATCGTCAACGACGGGCCCTGGGGAACGACCTGTGCGCGGGTGGGATGCATGCCGTCCAAGCTCCTGATCGAGGCGGCCAACGCCTTCCATGCGCGCCATCACTTCGATACCTTCGGCATACGCGGCGCGAGCGGGCTGCAGCTGGACCTGCCCGCCGTTTTGCGCCGCGTGCGCAAGCTGCGAGACGAGTTCGTGGCAAGCACGATCAAGGCCACGGAGGGCCTGGGCTGGCGGGCCATCGACGGGCGTGCCAGGCTGCTGGCAGCCAATCGGATCGAGGTCAACGGCAAGGTGCTGGCTGCGCGCAAGCTCATCCTCGCTCCGGGCTCCAGCCCCGTGGTGCCCGAGGAATGGAAGCGCTTTGGCAAGCGCATCCTGACCACGGACACCTTGTTCGAACGCAAGACGCTGGGCCCGCGCGTGGCCGTCGTCGGCCTGGGTCCGCTGGGCGTGGAGATTGCACAGGCGCTGGCACGGCTGGGACTGGAGGTCACCGCACTGGGACGCGGCCCGAAGCTGGCGGGATTGTCCGATCCGAACGTTACCGATGCATTGCGGCATCTGCTTGAGAAAGAGATGACGGTGATCACCGACCATGAAGTGCAGTTGAGCAAGGGCCCGGACAGCAGCATCGTCGTGCGTGCAGGCGACACCCGCATTGTCGTGGACCACGTGGTGGCCGCCATGGGTCGGCGCCCGCAGCTCGAAGGCCTGGGGCTGGAGACGCTGGGGCTTGAGCTGGACGAGCATGGGCAGCCGCCCGTGAGCCGCGAGACACTGCAGGTCGGCGAGCTGCCGCTGTTCCTCGCGGGCGATGCCAATGGCGACCGCCCCTTGTTGCATGAGGCCGTGGACGAAGGCCATATCGCGGGCACCAATGCCATGGCAGAGAACGTGGCCTGCTTCGAGCGGCGCACGCCGCTGTCCATCGTCTTCAGCTCGCCCCAGGCAGCCGTCGTGGGCCAGCCCATGAAGGCGCTGCTGGGTCAGGACTTTGTGGTGGGCCGTGTGGACTTTGCGCACCAGGGACGCGCCCGTGCTGCGCAGCGCAACGCGGGCCTGCTTCACGTCTATGCGGACCCGGCCAGCGGCCTGCTGCTGGGCGCGGAAATGTGCGCACCGGGCGGCGAGCATCTGGCCCATCTGCTGGCCCTGGCCGTGCAGCAGCAACTAACCGTGCACGAGCTGCTGCGTGCGCCCTTCTACCACCCCGTGCTGGAAGAGGGCCTGCGCACCGCCCTGCGCGACGCGGTAAGCCAGTTGCGCGAGCCGCCGCCCTCCGACCTGGGCAACTGCGATCCCTTGCCCATGGACGATTGATCGCGCGCGGCCCAGGGCCGCACGCGGATCAAGCCCGGGGCGCGCTCTGCGGTGCGCTTCCTTCCGACAGCGTCCAGCCGCCATTGCCATCGACCGCCAGCGCGTGGGTATGGAAACCCGCCAGCGTGCTGCGGTGGCCCACGCTCACCAGCATGGTCGAGCGCATCTGCTCGCGCAGCAGGTTGTACAGCGCATGCTCCAGGCCCTCGTCCATGGCCGAGGTGGATTCATCGAGAAAGACGATGGCGGGCCGGTTGAACAGCACGCGGGCAAAGGCCAGGCGCTGCTGCTCGCCAATCGACAGGATGCGGGACCAATCCTGGTTGACATCCAGCTTGTCGGCCAGGTGGGCCAGGCTGACCTGGCGCAGCGCCTGCTGCAGCCGCTCGTCGTCCTGCGGCGATGCATCGGCGGGATAGGCAATGGCCGTGCGCAGGTCACCCAGGGGCAGATACGGACGCTGAGACAGGAACAGCGCCTGGTGGCCGCCCGGGCGGCCCACCGTGCCTTCGGCGTGCGGCCACAGGCCGGCAATGGACCGCAGCAAGGTGGTCTTGCCGCTGCCCGAAGGCCCCTTGATCAGCAACGCCTGGCCGGGAATGAGCTTCAGTTGCAGGCCGCTGAGCAGGTGGTGGCCATCAGGGCGGCTGACCTGCAGACCCTCGATGTCCAGGGCGCCGGGTTGCTCTTTGTGGACGACCTGGGGCAGTTCGCGGGTCTGGGCATTGGCATCCAGAAAGCCGCACAGGCGGTCCAGCGCAGCGCGGTACTGGGCGAAGGTGTCGTACGAGGTTCGGAAAAATGACAGCGCATCCTGCACCTGCCCAAAGGCCTGCGAGGTCTGCATCACATCACCGAGCTTGATGGCACCGCTGAAAAAGCGCGGCGCCTGCAGCAGAAAGGGAAAGACCACGGCCACCTGGTTGACGGTGAGGTTGAAGCCGTCGAACTTCAGGCTGCGGTAGACCAGGGCCCAGACATTGGCGATCAACGCCGAGAATCGCGTCAAAAGCGTGTTGCGCTCGATGGCCGCGCCCTGGTAGAAGGCGATGTTCTCCGCGTATTCGCGCACGCGCACCAGGGCATAGCGGAAGTTGGCGGTCAGCCTCTCATTCAGGAAGTTCAGCCGGATCAGCGGCTGGCCCAGGCGAAAGGCGATCAGCGTGGCGATGATCACATAGACGTAGACCGCAAAGACCATGGCCCGCGGAACCTCCACGCCCGCCACGGCAATGGGCGCGGACAGCCCCCAGAGAATGCCCGTGAACGCCACCAGCGAGACCACGGCGCTGACGGCGCCCAGCGCCAGGGTCAGCGAGTTCGAGACAAAGGTGTTCACATCCAGCTCGATGCGCTGGTCGGGGTTGTCCACCGGCTCGTCCAGGAAGTGGCTGCGGTAGTAGGCATCGCCGCGCATCCAGTCGGTGGTCACGCGCTCATTGAGCCAGACCCGCCAGCGGATGCGGAACGCCTGGTTCACGTAGTAATTGAACAGCTCGCGCATCACATGGATGGTGGCCAGCACCGCGAAGATGCCCAGGAATCGCCAAAAGCCCTTCTGGTCCAGTTCCTGCAGCGCGCTGTAGAACCCGTTGTACCAGTAGGAAAACAGCACGTTCATGCGCACCGAGACCAGGGCCAGCACCAGCAGCAGCGTGAACACCAGCAGCGGCCACCAGCTGTTTCTGGGGTGCAGGAACGGGCCGGCCAGCTGCCAGAACTGCCGACCCCAGCGGGTGAATCGCACCACCAGCAGCGCCACGGCCGCGAAAGCCACGACGGTGATCACTGAGGCCGCCGCCAGCCAGACCAGGCTTTCCTGCAGCGCCTTGCTCCAATCCATGTCCATGCCGGAGATCCTCGGGTTGTGTGGGTGGAGAGAATCTACTCCTGTTCAGGCAGGCCGGCGGGCAGGCCCGGGTGCATGCCGGCAGCAAGCCATCTGCGCTTGCAATGCCCCCATCGCCGTTGCCGATGGGGCCGCTGCCGACGAGGCCGCTGCGCAGGATTAATATTCCGTGCGTGCCACCCCGAGGCAGGCACGGAGACAGGACCGGCCCGCACGGTTCCACCCCATGACAACAGCGATGCCGTCCCCGGGCCCTGCCCGGGCGGCCCAGATACAAGCCAGAACATGCCCGCATCGCCGCCCCAGGCCCACCCGCCACACGACCCCGCCGATGTGCCTGCCCAGCGCCCCGCCCCGGCCAACCTGCGCGACCTGTTCTGGTCCTTCACCTGGCTGGCCCTGCAGGGCTTTGGCGGCGTGCTGGCCGTGGTGCAGCGCGAGCTGGTCGAAAAAAAGCGCTGGCTGACCAACGACGAGTTCGTGGAGGACTGGGCCGTGGCCCAGATCATGCCCGGGCCCAATGTGGTCAACCTGTCCATCACCATTGGCGAGCGCTACTTCGGCTGGCGTGGCGCCGTGGTCGCCGTGTGCGGGATGCTGTGCTTTCCCATGCTGCTGGTGCTGACGCTGACCGTGATCTATTCGCAGCTGGCCGACCACCCCGCCATGGCCGGGGCGCTGCGCGGCATGGGCGCCGTCGCGGCCGGCCTGGTGGCGGGCATGGGGCTGAAGCTGACGAGCACGCTGAGCCGCCACCCGCTGGGGCGTTGGTGCAGCGCGGCCCTGGCGCTGGCCTCGTTCATTGCCATGGCCGTGCTGCGCGTGCCGCTGGCCTGGGTGCTGCTGGTGGTCGGCGGTGCCGGCTGCGTGCTGACCTGGAGAAAGCTCGCCCCATGAACGCCGCCCATCAGATCGCCCTGAACCTGCAGCCCGCCGACTGGCTGCAGTTGCTGCTGTATTTCCTGACGCTGTCGCTGATGGCCGTGGGCGGCGCCATTGCCACGGCGCCTGACATGCACCGCTTCCTGGTCGATGGCCACGGCTGGCTCAGCGAGGCGCAGTTCAGCAGCTCCATCGCCATCGCCCAGGCGGCGCCCGGGCCCAATGTGCTCTTCATCGCCCTGCTGGGCTGGAACCTGGGCCTGAACGCGGGCGGGGGCACCGGGCCGCTGGCATGGACCTTTGGCGCGCTGGGCGTGACCATCTGCATGGTCGGCATCCTGCTGCCCAGCTCCGTGCTGGCCTGGCAGGCCTCGCGCTGGGGCCAGCGCAACAAGAACCGGCGCGGCGTGCGTGCCTTCAAGCAGGGCATGGGGCCGCTGGTCATCGGGCTGCTGCTGGCCACGGGCTGGCTGCTGGGCAGCGCCAGCGGCCGCCCGGCCCAGGACTGGCGCCTGTGGCTGCTGACCCTGGCCTGCGCCCTGCTGGTGTGGCGCACGCGCATCCACCTGCTGTGGCTGCTGGGCGCGGGCGCGCTGCTGGGTGCGCTGGGCTGGATCTGAGAGGTCCTGAGGACTACCCTGGTTTTTTCGTCAAAAGGAGCCGTACATGGCGCAAGCCCCTTCCCTTCGTTCCCTGGGCCGCAGCGGCCTGCAGGTCTCGCCGCTGTGCTTTGGCGGCAATGTCTTCGGCTGGACCGTGGACGAGGCCACGTCGTTCTCGCTGCTCGACGCCTGGCTGGATGCCGGCATGAACTTCATCGACACGGCAGACGTGTACTCGCGCTGGGCGCCGGGCCATGCGGGCGGCGAGTCGGAGACCGTGATCGGCAAATGGCTCAAGCGCAGCGGACGGCGCGCCGACATCGTGCTGGCCACCAAGGTCGGCAAGGACATGGGCGAGGGCCGGGTGGGCCTGCGCCCCGAGTACATCCGCCAGGCCGTGGATGCCTCGCTGCAGCGCCTGCAGACGGACTACATCGACCTGTACCAGTCGCATGACGACGACGCCAGCGTGCCGCTGGCCGATACCCTGGGCGCCTTTGCAGACCTGATCGCCGCAGGCAAGGTGCGGGCCATCGGCGCCTCCAACCACAGCGCGCCGCGCCTGGCCGAGGCCCTGCGCACCAGCGCCGAGCTGGGCCTGCCGCGCTACGAGAGCCTGCAGCCGCTGTACAACCTGTACGACCGCGCCGTGCTGGAGCGCGATCTGGCGCCGCTGTGCGCGGCCGAGCAGGTGGGCATCATCAACTTCTATGCGCTGGCAGCAGGTTTTCTGACGGGCAAGTACCGCAGCAGCGAAGACGCAGCCAAGAGTGCGCGCGGCGGCAAGACCGTGGCCACCTACCTGAACCCGCGCGGCCTGCGCATTGTGCAGGCCCTGGACGCCGTGGCCGCGCGCCTGAACAGCCAGCCCGCGTGCGTGGCCCTGGCCTGGCAGATGCAGCGCCCGTTTGTGACCTCTCCCATCGCAAGCGCGACCTCGCTGGCCCAGTTGCAGCAACTGGTGCAGGCCACGCGCCTGCAGCTGTCGGCTCAGGACGTGGCCGAGCTCAACCAGGCCAGTCAGGAAGAAGGCGCAAGGGACTGACCTGCGCAGGCCAGGGCAGCCTGCCCGCCCTGGCCCGGGGCCTCTCAGCCCGCCAGCAGCGCGGGCAGGATCTGGGCCGATGGGCCGCGCAGGCACTGGTGCGCTGCGTCATCCAGCTCGGAAGGCGCCGGATTGATGACGGCCACGTGCGCGCCTGCCCGGCGCGCGATTCGGGCCAGCCCCGCTGCCGGATACACGGCGCCCGAGGTGCCGACCACCAGCAGCACCTCGCAGCGCTGCACGGCAGCCTCGGCGGCCTGCCATACGCCCATGGGCAGGGACTCGCCGAACCAGACCACGCCCGGGCGCACCAGGTTGCCGCAAACAGGGCACTGCGGAGGCTCGCCAGGGTTCAGCCCTGCCAGGTCGCAGCAGGCGCGGGGCCGCTCGAGCCAACGGTCGCGCATCAACTCGCCATGCAGGCACAGCACGCCGGGGCTGCCCGCGCGCTGGTGCAGGCCATCCACGTTCTGCGTGACCAGGGTCATGCGGCCCGGGTGCTGCAAGGCCCACTGCGCCAGCACATGGTGGCCTGCATTGGGCTGCACTGCCGCCACGGCCTCGCGCCGGTGCGCATACCACTGCCACACGCGCTGCGGATGGGCGCGAAAGCCCGCCTCGCTGGCCATGTCCTGCGGGTTGAACTGCGCCCAGTAGCTGTTCTTGTCATCGCGGAACGTGGGCACGCCGGACTCGGCACTGACGCCTGCGCCCGTGAGCACGGCGATGTGCGCTGCATGCGCGATGCGCTCGCGCAGCTCGTGCAGCTCACCCTGGCCGGGCAGTTCGGCGGCAGCCGCAGGCAGCGAAGTGGGGGAAGGTTCGTCGGGCATCGGAGGGCGAAGGAAAAAAAGCAGGCCATTGTGCGGCAGCGCCGCCCCAGGGCGCATCAAATGCCTTTTTCCACCATCTCCAGCAGGCGCAGCGCCAGCGCACGCCGCTGCTCGGGTGTGGCACGGCGCAGCGGGCCGTCGATCACCAGCAAGGCCATGCCGTGCACGGCCGACCAGGCCAGGAACTCGGCCTGGGGACGGCGCTCGGGCGGCAGCACGCCGGCCTCGGCCATGCTGTCCAGCGCGTAGCCCAGCAGCTCGAACGGGTTCAGGCCCATGGCCGCCGCACGCGTGGTGTCGGGCGGCAGGTCCACGTCGTACTCGACGGAGGCAAAGGCCGTGCGGAACCAGCCGGTCTCCGTCTGGGCAAAGCCCAGGTAGCCCCGGCCCACGGCAGCCAGCAAGGCGCGTGAGCGCTGCAGCACATCGGGCAGGGTGTGGGCCAGGGCCATTTCGGCCTCGATGGCTGTGGCCAGTGCGCCCAGGGCGGCGGCGCGCACGGCATCAAACAAGGCCTGGCGATTGGCAAAGTGGCGATAGGCGGCATTCGGCGCCACGCCCGCCCGGCGCGTGGCCTCGCGCAGCACGATGGCCTGGGGACCACCTTCACGCGCCAGTGCCAGGCCAGCCTCGACCAGGGCCTGGCGCAGGTCGCCATGGTGGTATGACTCACGCCTGACACGTCGCTGCGTCACTGTTTTAGTTCCTTTTTCTTTCTGCATGACCACGTCACACGCAAGGGACGACAGCCCTGCCCCGCCGATTTACAGCTTGACACCGAAGCTGACAGCGCCTGATGTGGACAGCGTCCATTTTAGTCCCTAGCATATGTGAACGGCGTACACACGCCGGGCAGAAATCGATAAAAAGCCGGCATCGAACGGCAAAAACGGTTTTCACCGTCACCAAGGAGACAAGCATGGCTTTGCACACCGGCCGCATCCAGCCCTGCCTCTGGTTTGACAACCAGGGCGAGCAGGCGGCGCGCTTTTATACGGAAGTCTTTCCCGATTCCCGCATCACGGCCATTGCCCGCTATGGCGAAGCCGGCCACGACATCCACGGCAGGCCGGCGGGCAGCGTGATGACGGTGCAGTTCGAGCTGGACGGCCAGCCCTTTCTGGCGCTCAACGGCGGCCCGATGTTCCGCTTCAACGAGGCCGTCTCGCTGATGGTCAGTTGCGATACGCAGGACGAGATAGACCACTACTGGGGCGCACTGTCCGAGGGCGGCGACCCGGCGGCGCGTCAATGCGGCTGGCTCAAGGACCGCCATGGCCTGTCGTGGCAAATCGTTCCGGCCCAGATGGCGGGCTGGATGGGGGGCCCCGACATGGCCGCCGCCCAGCGCGTGATGCAGGCCCTGCTGGGCATGCAAAAGCTGGACATCGCCGCTCTTGAGCGCGCGCATGACGGCCGCTGAGGCCTCCTGCGCCCATCCCCCCACTCCTCTCCCCCTCCCCTCGCCCCATCCACTTCAGGAGCGTTCCATGCAATTCATCCCCTATCTGAACTTCAACGGCAACTGCGCCGAGGCCTTTGCCTTCTACGCCAGGCTGTTCGGCGGCACCATCGTGCACCAGAGCACCTTTGGCGAGACACCGGGCATGGAGCAGATGCCCGATTCCGCCAAGGGGCTCATCATGCATGCCCACCTGCAGATCAAGGACCAGGCGCTCATGGCCTCGGACGCCACCGACAACTGCGGTGGCGGTGGCTACCAGCAGGCCCAGGGCATGTGGATCTCGATCGGCGTGGACGACGCCACCGAAGGCGGCCGCATCTTCAACGCGCTGGCCGAAGGCGGCAAGGTGACCATGCCCTTCCAGGCCACGTTCTGGTCACCGGGCTTTGGCATGGTGACGGACCGCTTCAACACACCCTGGATGGTCAACGTCAAGGGCGAGGCCTGAACAAGGCCGGCCGACACATTGCCTCTGTCACCCAAGAAGGAGTCTTCATGAACGCCAATCCCGTCGTCTGGTTCGAGATCCATGTGCAGGACATGGCGCGTGCGCGCCGGTTCTATGAAACCGTCTTCCAGGGCAAGCTGGAGCATCTGCCCGCGCCCGATGGCTCCGACAGCCAGGAGATGCTGTCCTTTCCGATGGACATGACAGGCCCCGGCGCGGGCGGAATGCTGGTGCGGATGGACGGCGCACCTTCCGGCGGCGGCGGCACCCTGGTCTATTTCGGCTGCGAGGACTGCGCCATCGAACAGGGCCGCGTCGAGGCCGCAGGCGGGCGCATCGAGCAGGCCAAATTCTCCATAGGCCCCCACGGGCACTGCGCCGTCGTGGTGGACACAGAGGGCAACCGAATCGGCCTGCATTCCATGCAATGAGAAGCGCCATGACAGCACAAGACCTTCCCGAACACGCCAACGACCTGGTGCTCACGCGCCTGCTGGACATTCCCGCCGACAGGCTCTACCGCTGCTGGACCGAACCCGCGCTGATCCAGCAATGGTTTGCGCCCAGCCCCTGGAGCGTGTCCCGCGTGGACAACGATGTGCGGCCCGGCGGCCACAGCCTCATCGTCATGCGCAGCCCTGAAGGCCAGGAGATGCCCGGGCGCGGCGTCTATCTGGAAGTCATTCCCAACCGCCGCCTGGTCTTCACCGACGCATACACCCAAGGCTGGGTGCCTGCCGACAAGCCCTTCATGACGGGCATCGTCAGCTTCGATCCCGAGGGCGCCCAGACCCGCTATACCGCCCGGGTGCGCCATTGGAGTGCTGCCGACCGCGCCCAGCACGAAGCCATGGGTTTTCACACCGGCTGGGGCCAGTGCACTGACCAGCTGGCCGAGCTCGCAGCCCGGCTCTGAAGCCGGATTTCACCAGGAGAGAGCCATGCACTACATCGACGGATTCGTGCTGCCCGTTCCCCGGGCCAACCTGCAGGCCTACCGCGAGGTGGCGCAGGCCGCAGGCAAGGTATGGATGGAATACGGCGCGCTGCAGTACTGGGAATGCGCGGGCGATGACGTGCCCATGGGCAAGCTGACCTCGTTTCCACAGGCCGTGCAGCTCAAGGAAGGCGAGATCGTGTTCTTCTCATGGATCATCTATGCGTCGCGCGCGGAGCGCGATCGCATCAATGCCGCCGTCATGAAGGACCCGCGCATTGCCTCCATGGACCCGGCCACCATGCCCTTCGACGCCAAGCGCATGTTCTGGGGCGGCTTCGAGAGCGTGGTGGAACTGGGCACGGGCGAGGGTGCAAGTGCGGGCGCCAGCGGCGCGCCGGCCTAGATCTGGTCAGCCGGGGCGGCAGACACGGCAGGCGTGGTGCCCTGGCCGCGCTGGCGCAGCGCTTCGTACAGGCACACGCCGCTGGCCACGGACACGTTGAGGCTGGAGACGGCACCCATCATGGGGATGCCGATCAGCTCGTCGCAGGTCTTGCGCGTGAGCTGGCGCATGCCGTCGCCTTCGGCGCCCAGCACCAGGGCCGTGGGGCCCGTGAGGTCCACCTCGTACAGGGTCTTGGGCGCATCGTCGCTGGTGCCGATGATCCAGATGTCGCGCTCCTTGAGCTCATTGAGCGTGCGCGCCAGGTTGGTGACCATGAAATAGGGCACGGTCTCGGCCGCGCCGCTGGCCACCTTGGCCACGGTGGCGTTCACGCCTACCGCATGGTCCTTGGGCGCAATCACCGCATGGGCGCCGGCGCCATCGGCCACGCGCAGGCAGGCCCCCAGGTTGTGCGGATCGGTCACGCCATCCAGCACCAGCAGCAGCGGCTTGCTGATGCCGTCTGCCTCCAGCTGCTCCAGCAATTCGTCCAGCGAATGCACCTGGGCCACCGCCTCCACGCGAGCGGCCACGCCCTGGTGGCCGTGGCTGCCGGCCAGCTTGGCAAGGCGTTCACCGTCGGCCTCGATCAGCCGGACGCCGGCCGACTTGGCGCGGTCGAGGAACTGGCGCATGCGCGCATCGCGGCGCGTGGCCTCGTAGTAGACCTCGATGATGGATTGGGGCGCGGTCTTCATGCGCACGCCGACGGCGTGGAAGCCGAAGAGAACTTTGGGGGACGACATGGGGCGTAATTATCCCGCCAATTGAGCGGTGCCCCGGGCCCCGCCTTGCGAAGCCCGTCTGCGCGCAACGGCTCCTGTGGTTTTTACGTAGCCGCTACACTGCGCGGCTTGGCCGCCTTCCAGCAGCCCTGCACATTGCGGCATGCACCGTAGCCACGGGCATGCCGCTTTGCATTTTTCCATCGCTTGAGTTTTTTCCTTTTCTTTGCCAACCATCATGCTCAAAGCCCTCTTCGCCCGGCTTGCCCGCACCAGCCTGGTCGGCCAGATCGCCATCAGCCTGGTCGCTGGCGGCCTGCTGGCCTGGCTCTGGCCCGAGGCCGCCCAGTCCGTGTCCCTGCTGGGCACGCTGTTCATCTCCGCCCTCAAGGCCGTGGCGCCCGTGCTGGTGCTGCTGCTGGTGGTCTCGGCCACCAGCAACCACCGGCCTGGCCAGGCCACGCAGATCCGCCCCATCCTGTGGCTGTATGTGCTGGGCACCTTTGCGGCGGCCGTGGTCGCCGTGGCGGCCAGCATGGCCTTCCCTTCCACCATCCAGTTCAAGGATGCCGCCCCGGCCCAGGGCGCGCCCGGGCGCATTGGCGAAGTACTGATGGCCCTGGTGCAAAGCGCCTTCGACAACCCCGTGCGTGCGCTGATGAATGCCAACTACATCGGCATCCTCGCCTGGGCACTGGCCATGGGCATGGCCCTGCGCCATGCCTCGGAGTCCACGCGCACCGTGATGCAGGACCTGGGCCAGGCCATCACCCGCGTGATCCAGGGTGTGATCCGGCTGGCGCCGCTGGGCATCTTCGGCCTGGTGGCGGGCACCTTTGCCCAGTCGGGCCTGGAAAAGCTGCTGGACTACGCGCACCTGCTGGCCGTGCTGCTGGGCTGCATGCTCTTCGTGGCCCTGGTGGTGAACCCGCTCATCGTCTGGACACAGACGCGCCGCAACCCCTATCCGCTGGTGCTGACCTGCCTGCGCGAGAGCGCGGTGACGGCCTTCTTCACGCGCAGCTCAGCCGCCAACATCCCCGTGAACCTGGCGCTGGCCAAGCGCCTGGGCCTGGATGAGGACACCTACAGCGTCTCCATCCCGCTGGGCGCCACCATCAACATGGCCGGCGCCGCCGTCACCATCAGCGTGCTCTCGCTGGCTGCGGCCCATACGCTGGGCATCGAGGTCGATCTGCTGACCGCCATCTTGCTGTGCGTGGTGTCCGCGGTCTGCGCCTGCGGCGCCTCGGGCGTGGCCGGCGGCTCGCTGCTGCTGATTCCGCTGGCCTGCAGCCTGTTCGGCATCTCCAACGATCTGGCCATGCAGGTGGTGGGCGTGGGCTTTGTGATCGGCGTGATCCAGGACTCGGCCGAAACCGCGCTGAACTCCTCGACCGACGTGATCTTCACGGCAGCTGCCTGCGAGGCAGCCGGGCGCCGTGAGGCCGTGGCGGCCTGAGCGCCACCCCTTGCTGGCGCCCCGATCAGGCCGCCAGCGCCTGCCCCTCTTCGATGCTGGCGACGCGGCCGGCCTCGATGGTCACGCGGCGCTCGCAGCGCGCGGCGATGGCTCGGTCATGGGTGACCATGACCAGCGTCGTGCCGCGCTCGCGGTTGAGCGCGAACATCAGCTCCATGATGGTTTCGCCGGTCGCAAAGTCCAGGCTGCCCGTGGGCTCGTCGGCCAGCAGCACGGCGGGCTCGACCACGAAGGCGCGGGCCAGCGCCACGCGCTGCTGCTCGCCGCCCGACAGCAGCTTGGGATAGTGGCCCAGGCGCTGCCCCAGGCCAACGCGCTCCAGCATCTCGGTGGCGCGGCGGCGGGCCTCGCGGCTGCCCGCCAGCTCCAGCGGCAGCATCACGTTCTCCAGCGCCGTCAGATTGCCCAGCAGCTGGAAGCTCTGGAACACAAAGCCCAGCTTTTGCGCGCGCACGGCGGCGCGTGCATCCTCATCCAGCGCGAACATGTCCTGGCCCTGCAGCCGCACCGTGCCGCGCGTGGGCGTATCCAGGCCGGCAAGAATGGACAGCAGCGTGCTTTTGCCCGAGCCCGAGGCACCGACGATGGCCACGGTTTCCCTTGCGGCAAAACGCAGATCGATATCCCGCAGAATATCCAGTGTTCCGGTCGAATCGCTGACCGACTTGAAGACATGCTCGACTTCGATCAGGGGCTGGGCAGTGCTTTGTGACATGGAGGATGGGAAGACGATGCAAGACAAGCTGCGCGCAATGCGCCGACGCCGCCACTTTATATCGGCCGGCTTGGCCTTCGGCCTGCTGGGTACTTGGACGGCCACGTCCGCGTGGGCAGCCGAGACGGGCCCGCTGCTGGTGCTGGGCGACTCGCTGAGTGCCGAATACGGACTGGCCCGTGGCACGGGCTGGGTGGCACTGCTGCAAAAGCGCCTGCAGGAGAGCCCAAAGAATGTGCCGCTGGTCAACGCCAGCGTGAGTGGAGAGACCACCTCGGGCGGCCGCTCTCGCCTGCCTGCCTTGCTCAAGCAGCACAAGCCATCGGTGGTGGTGATCGAATTGGGTGGCAACGATGCGCTGCGGGGTCTGCCGCTGCAAAGCACGCAGGGCAATCTGGACGCCATGGTGCGCGCGGCCCGGGATGCCGGAGCCAAGGTACTGCTGGTGGGCATGCAGGTGCCGCCCAACTATGGCAGCGGCTATACGCGCCAGTTCGAGCAGTTGTTTGCCAAGGTGGCGCAGGAGCAGAAGGTGCCGCTGGTGCCCTTCCTGCTGGCCGGCATCGGTGATGCGGCCGATTCGGCCCAGTGGTTCCAGGCCGACCGCATCCACCCCACGGCCAAGGCCCAGCCGCGCATGCTGGACAACGTCTGGCCCCAGCTCAGCAAGCTGCTGCCCTGAGCTCAGGGCAGGCAGGGTGTCAGCTGCCGCGGCCTTCCTCGCCGGGACGGGCTGCTGCAGGAGATGCCTGCGCGTTACCTTCTGAGCCGCCGCCCTCATGGTCGTCGGGTCTTTTTTCGGCCTTGGCCTTCTCCTTCTCTAGCTTCTTCTGCTTCTTGGCCAGTTCGCGCTGGCGTTTTTCATAGGCGTAATTGGGTGTCGCCACAGGTGGACTCCTCTGTTGTTGCAAGCCCCACTGTAGCCGCAAGACGGGGCATGCCAGGAAAACCTCAGGATATGGTGGACGCAGGCACGGCGGAATCGCCCACGCTGCAACGGTATGCATGCCAACTGGCACAGCCCAGCAAAGGCCCCACCAGCAGCAGGCCCGTGCCGTGCCACCACAGCGCAGCAGCCACCAGCACGGTGATGATCGCGGCCCATTGCAGCATGACGGCCAGGTTGAGGCCGACCACGCGCATGCTGGTGATGCAGGCCGTGAGCGCATCGCTGCCCCGGTCCAGCATGGCCGGCAGCGCCACCACCATGCTGGCGAATACCAGGGCCGCGAAGGCGCCGCCGACCAGCAGGTAAATGGCCAGGAATTCCCAGTTCTCGGGCCGGGCCACGGCCTGCAGCATGCCGGCCGTGGTGGGCATGCCGGTATCGAAGAACACAGCAAAGACCACCATGGAGGCGCGCGCCCAGAGCATCTCCAGAACCAGCAGCACCATGACCAGCATGCCCATGCTGCCCATCTGCGTGTCCCAGCAGGTCAGCGAGCTGCTCAGTTGGGGCGGCAAGCCCCGCTCCAGCCGGCGGCTGGTGTCGTACAGGCCCATGGCCAGGAAGGGGCCGATGAGCAGGCAGCCGCTGGCCATGGCCATGCTGTATTCCGGGCTGGCGCGGAACACCCAGCCGATCAGCAGGGCCATGGCCCAGAAGCACAGGCCGTAGAACAGCGCCACGCCGGGCGCACGCCGCAGATCGCGCCAGCCCAGGGCCAGCCAGCGCCAGGGATCGGCCATGCGCAGCAGTTGCACCTGCAGCATGCCGGCCGGGTTGTCGGAAGCTTTCTCGGGAGCGGGGGGTGCCTGCATGCCTGGACCTCCTGGATCAGCGAGTCCAAAGTTATCGCAGCCATGGCACTGCTGCCATGGCGGAAACTACCGAGGCCCGCCCAGACCCCCAGGTCTGTACCCGAGTCTGCACTCAGGCCTGGACCAGCTTGCCCGGCTGGCCGGGCAGCACCTTCCAGGCCGCATCGCGCACAGCCTGGTATTGGCGGCTGAACACGGTGTCCACGTAGATCCACTCGGCCTGGCAGGCCTGCGGCGTGGCCGTGACGATCATGTAGCCACGGCGCGAGGTATCGCAGTACTTGAGCGTGGAGATGAATTGCAGCAGCGCGCCACGCAGCTGGGCCGGGTCCTGGCCCGACAGGTATTCCTCGAAACCCGGCGAGCTGACGGACGAGGTCGCGAACTCCACGCCCACGGCCTGCCCGCTGCGGTCACGCAGTTCGCTGGCCCAGGCATTGTGGGTGTCGCCCGCCAGCACGACCAGGTTCTTGCCCAGGCTGCGCGCCGTGGCCAGCACGGTCTCGCGTGCCACGGCATAGCCGTCCCAGGCATCGAGGTTGTAGGGAATGCTGGGCTGGGCCAGGATGGCCTTTTCCGCCGCCGTCAGGCTGGCCGGGTTCGCCTGCGCCTTGGCCAGCAGCGCCGCGTAGGCCGGCAGCGAGACACCGCTGCCGGGGCTGAGGATGTCCATCAGCAAGGGCGCCGGCAGCTCCATGCGCCCCATCAGCACCTGCTGGCCCAGCACCTGCCAGGTGGCCTGCGAGGCTGCCAGCTGCTGGCCCAGCCACTGGGTCTGGGTGGCGCCCATGAGCTGGCGCGCAGGATTGGCCATGTCGGAGGTGAAGCGTGCCGCGTCCAGGCCCTGGGCGGTGAAGTAGTCGGCGTAGTCCAGCTGTTCGTCGCGGCCGATGACGCGCGTGTCCAGCATATGCAGCGCCAGCAGGTCGCCGAAGGCGAAGCTGCGGTAGATGATCTCGGGCTGCGCGTTGCGCGTGGGCATCCACTCGTGATAGGCCTTGAGCGCTGCCACCTTGCGCAGTTCGAAATCGCCCTCGGTGGCCGGCTGGTGGTTTTCGGCGCCGTGCATCCAGGTGTCGTTGGAGATTTCGTGATCGTCCCAGACGGCAATCATGGGAGCCGCCGCATGCAGGGCCTGCAGGTCGGCATCGCTCTTGTACTGGGCATGGCGCTGGCGGTAGTCGGCCAGGCTGACGATTTCGTTGGCCGGCAGGCTCTGGCGCTGCATGGCTTCGGCCTTGCCATTGGCATAGCCTCCGCGTGCGTATTCATAGATGTAGTCGCCCAGGTGCACGGTGGCATCCAGGTCGCCCTGGCGCGCGGCATGCGCGTAGACGTTGAAGTAGCCCGCCGGGTAGTTGGCGCAGGAGAACACGGCCAGCTTGACCTGCTGCACCGCGCCCACGGGCAGGGTGCGCGTACGGCCCGTGGCGCTGGTCATGCCCTGGCAGCGAAAGCGGTAGTGGTAGCGCGTGGCGGGCTTGAGGCCCGTGGCGTCGGCCTTGAAGGTGAAGTCCTGGGTGGCGCGCGCCATGGCCTTGCCCGACACCACGATGGTCTTGAAGTCGGCGTCCGAGGCCAGCTCCCACTCCACCTCGATGTCGCTGGAATGGCCCTGGGGCGGCGTCACGCGGGTCCAGAGGATGACGCGGTCGCTCAACGGGTCGCCGCTGGCCACGCCGTGGCGGAACTCGACGGGAATGCTGCTGTCGCCATCGGAGCCGCCGCAGCCGGCCAGTGGCAGCGCCAGGGCCGATGCGCCCATGCCGCGCACGAAATGGCGGCGGCTGGCCACGATGCCGGACCCATTGGACGCGGTCTTCGCGTGCTGCAGGATATTGGTGATGCTCTCTTTGTGCTTCATGCTGGACCAGGGCCTGGAGGCCCCCGTGGGATGGTATGAAGCCAACGAGCATCGGTGCTGCCGGTGACAGGCACATGTCACCGGCGCCTGGCGCTCAACTATGCGAACGCAGCGGCCAGGGCCTGCTCCAGGTCGGCACGCAGGTCCTGCACGGCCTCCAGGCCGATGGCAAAGCGCACCACGGTGCCGCTGCGCAGCTGGGGCGTGGGGCAGCTGCGCATGGACGGCAGCTCATAGGGCACGACCAGGCTGATGGGACCGCCCCAGCTGTAGCCGATCTTGAACAGGCGCAGGCTGTCGCAGAAGCGGTCCACGGCCGGCTGGCCGTGGCGCGGGTCGATGACCACGCTGAACAGGCCGGCCGCCACGCCCTCGCCGCCGCCGCCGGCTCCGCACAGGGCCTTCCAGTTCTCGTGGCCCGGAGCGCCCTCGAGCGCGGGATGCAGCACCTGGACCACGGCCGGCTGCTGCTGCAGCCAGCGCGCCAGCTCGCGCGCGGCACGGTCCTGTGCGTGGTAGCGCAGCGCAATGCTGGGCAGCGAGCGCAGCACGGCCTCGGTGTCGTTGCCGCCCACGCCCAGGCCAAGGCGCATATGGGCCAGCTTGATGCGCATGTGCAGCGCCTGGTCGCGCGTGATGATGCTGCCCATGAGCACATCGCCGCCGCCGCTGGGGTACTTGGTGAGCGCATGGACGGTGGCGTCCACGCCCAGGCTGTGCGAGCCGTCGCCCAGCAGGTCGAAGGGATTGAAGGCCAGGCCCGCGCCCCAGGTGTTGTCCAGCACGGTGGTGATGCCGCGCGCGCGGCACAGGCGCACCATGGCGATGAGGTCGGGGAACTCCATGGTCACCGAGCCCGGCGCCTCCAGCCAGACCAAACGCGTCTTGGGCGTGATTTTGGCTTCGAGGTCGGCAACATCCATGGCGTCGTAGCACTGGTGGCGCACGCCGAAATGGGCCAGCTCGCCCTCGCTCAGGGTCTTGTTGGGACCGTAGGCGTTGTCGGGCAGCAGCATCTCGTCGCCGGTGCGCAGCAGGGCCAGGGAGGTGGTGGCGATGGCCGCCAGGCCGCTGGGCACCAGCAGGCATTGCAGGCCGCCTTCCAGCGCGCTCAGGCGCTCTTCCAGCAAGAAGGTGGTGGGCGTGCCGTGCAGGCCGTAGGTGTAGCTGCTCTTGTCCAGCCACTGGCGGCGGCGCATGGCCGCCACGTTCTCGAAGATCACCGTCGAGGCCTTGTGCACCGGCGGCTGCGGTGCGACAAAGCCTTCGGGCGGCTGGTAGGGATGGTGGATGAGATGGGTGCTGATCTGCAGGTCGGGTGTGCTCATGCAGCGCATCTTATGCGCTGGGCCACGGCGTTCAGGCATAAAAAAACCAGGCGGACGAAGCGCCTGGTTTTCATTGGGGGAGCAAAGCCGGTGGCTGCGATCAGCTGGCCTTGATCTCCAGCATGTTGCTGACGTTGTTCACGCCCTTGACGGCCTTGGCAATGTCGCCGGCACGCATCTTGAGCGCATCGCTGGGCACCGAGCCGGTCAGCGTGACGGCGCCGGCCTTGGTGTCCACGTCGATCTTGAGGGCGGAGATATCGGGTTCCTTGATCAGGTCGGCCTTGATCTGGGCGGTGATGCCAGCATCGTCGAGCGCGGCGCCCGCCTGGCTCATGGCGTTGTTGGTGGCCGTCTCGGCCTTCATCGCGCCTTCCTCGATCTTGGTGCCGGCGCTGCTCATGGCGTTGTCGATCTTCTGGCCTGCGCTTTGCGCGGCCTGCTGGGACTGCTGGACGGCGGAGTCGAGCTTCTGGCCGGCAGTGTCTTCGGTCTTGCCGCATGCGGCGAGGCCGAAGGCCAGGGCGGACACGGCGAGGATGTGGCAGCAGCGTTGGGTGATGAAAGTCATGCGGTTACTCCTTGAATAGTTGTGAGGCGGTCAACACAGGCCTCGACTTTATTTATGGCCCTGGGACAAACCCATACGACGCCGACGCAAGCGCCTGTAGGACAAGCCCGAACATCCCGGCACCATCCAGTTAGCATGACAATAGCGGCCATGCATTCCCTGGCGCGCTGGTTTCCCTTCCTGGCATGGCCCAAACCCTCGGCAGCCGTGCTGCGCGGGGAGTTCTGGGCAGGTCTCACCGTTGGTCTGATGCTTCTGCCCCAGGGCGTGGCCTATGCGGCGCTTGCCGGCATGCCGCTGATCACCGGCATTTACGCATCCATCGTCCCTGCCCTGGTGGCCGTGATGTTCAGCGGCTCGCCGCGCCTGGGTGTGGGGCCCACGGCCTTGAGTGCACTGCTGATCGGCGCCTCCCTCACGGGCCTGGCCGAACCCGGCTCCGCGCACTGGGTGGCCCTGGCCGCCTGGATGGCGATTCTTTCGGGCCTGGTGCAGTGGTCGCTGGGCCTGATGCGCGCCGGCTGGCTGCTCAACCTGGTGACCTCGCCCGTGCTCACGGGTTTCACACAGGCGGCAGCGCTGCTGATCCTGGCCTCGCAGTTGCCCACCCTGCTGGGACTGCGTTCGACCTGGAGCGCGGTCTGGAACACGCCTTCACTGCAGCTTTTCGACTGGCAGTCCATCCTCTACGGCATTGCCAGCATTGCGCTGCTGGTGCTGGCCAAGCGCTGGCGCGCGGCCTTTCCCTCGGCCATCTTCATCATTGCGCTGACCGGCGTGATCAGCTGGGCCACGGACTTTGCCGATGACGGTGGCGCCGTGGTCGGCCACCTGCCGGCAGGCCTGCCCAGCTTCCAATTGCCGGGATTGCTGAGCTGGGACGAGTTCGGCGCCCTGGTGATGCCGGTGCTGGTGATCTCGCTGGTGAGCTTTCTGGAGACGGCCTCCAGCGCCCAGGTGGAGCACCAGCAGGCCGGCACGCGCTGGAACGAGAACCAGGACCTGGTCGCCCAGGGGCTGTCCAAGATCAGTGCGGGCCTGTTCGGCAGCTTTGCCACCAGCGCCTCGTTCTCGCGCTCGGCCGTGAACCTGCTGGCCGGCGCCAAGACGGGCTGGTCCAACGTGTTCTCCATCCTGCTGGTGGTCATCGTGGTGCTGTGGTTCATCCCGGCGCTGTACCACGTGCCCAAGGCGGCACTGGCGGCCATCGTGATCACGGCCGTGGTCAACCTGGTCAAGCCGCGCGTGCTGCTGCAGTTGTTCAAGGTGTCGCGCGTGGAGGGCAGCATTGCGCTGGCCACGCTGCTGCTGACCATCGTCACGGCGCCGCGCATGTACTGGGGCGTGTTCGCGGGCATTGTGCTGAGCTTGGGCTACTTCCTCTACCAGCGCTTGCATCCGCGCATCATCGAAGTGGGCCAGCATCCCGACGGCAGCCTGCGCGACCGCAACCTCTGGCAACTGCCGCCGCTGGCGCCGGGCCTGCTGGCCCTGCGCATGGATGCCGAGCTGGACTTCGGCTCGGCCTCGGCCCTGGAGCGTCGTATCGGTGACGAATGGGCGCTGCGCCCGGAGACACACCATCTGTGCCTGCTGGCCCAGCCAATCAACCGCATCGATGTGACGGGCGTGGAGACCTTCGTGCGCCTGCAACTGCTGGCGGCCAAGCGCAGCGGCGTGCTGCATGTGGTGGGCCTGAAGCTGCCGGCCGAACAGGTGCTGCGGCGGGCGGGCGCCCTGCACCGCGGACCGCACCTGAGGCTGTACCGCACCGATGCGGAATTCCTCGCCGCCCTTGCCCTGCCGCCGTTCGTGCCTGCACCAGGATCAACATCTGTTACCACCGATGGTGCAAAAGTCGATGCCGGCGCGGCGACAATCGAGCCTACACACTGATACACTTCACTGGCTTTTCATTCAGCCCTCCGTGACTGCCCCCGCATCCCACCAATCCGTATACCTGCGCGACCTGCGCCTGGCCACAGCCCACGCGCTGGTTACCCACGCTGGTGGGGCGGTCCATCTGCCCACGGATTCGCCGACGCGATATCTGCAGGCGCTGATCGATGAACTGTGCTCGCTGTCGCTGCGCGACCCGCTTACGGGGCTGGCCAACCGCCGCCATTTCCGCACCATTGCCGAGCGCGAGATCGACCGCGTGGCGCGGTCTGGCGAAGCGGCCCTGATGCTGATGCTGGACATCGACCATTTCAAGCAGATCAACGACCAGCACGGCCATATCGTGGGCGACCGGGTTCTGCAGTCGGTGGCCCGTACCCTGACCAATTGCGTGCGCCCCATGGACACGCTGGCCCGCTACGGAGGAGAGGAATTCGCCATCGTGCTGCCCGCCTGCCCTGCGACCTTCGGTGTCTCCGTGGCCGAACGCATACGCAGCGCCATCGAGCGCATGCCGGTCGTCATCTCACCCACGCTGACACTGCAGATCACCATCAGCATCGGCGGCGCCTATGCGCTGCAGTGGATACGCAGCACCACAACCTTGTGGACCGAGCGTGCCGACAAACAGTTGTACCTGGCCAAATCCGCCGGCCGCAACCGCGTGCACATTGAAGAACAACCTGACAGTACGGTAAGCGCGGAGGAAAAAAGCCTGCTTTTCGGACCTTTGTATGCCCCGTCCCCGTTTGACAATGGGCTGAATCCAGATATTGCAACCGATGTGGACCCCGAAGATGGACTCCGCTGATAGCCAGGTGGTAAGCGACAACGCCATTCCCCACCCCTCCCTGCCCGCTGCCGTTCCGATGAGCGATGCCGTGCGCGCCAAGCCGCGCGGACACATCATCGCCGTGACCAGCGGCAAGGGCGGCGTGGGCAAGACCTTCGTTTCGGCCAATCTGGCCGCAGCGCTGACACGCCATGGCCTCAAGGTCCTGGTGCTTGACGCCGACCTGGGTCTGGCCAACCTGGATGTGGTGCTCAACCTCTACCCCAAGGTCACGCTGCACGATGTATTCACCGGCCGTTCCTCGCTGGAGGAAGCCATCCTGCCCGCGCCCGGCGGCTACTCGGTGCTGCTGGCCGGCTCCGGGATGATCGAGTACTCGCGGCTCACGCCCGAGATCCGCCAGCAGTTCACGCACACCATCGAGACACTGGCCCCGCGCTACGACATCGTGCTGCTGGACACCGGCGCAGGCATCTCGGACGTGGTGCTGTTCTCCGTGTCCATGGCCACCGAGGTGCTGGTCATCGCCACGCCCGAGCCCACCTCGCTGACCGATGCCTATGCGGCCATCAAGGTGCTGGCCATCCAGCAAAAGCGCCAGCAGATCCGCCTGGCCATCAACCAGGCGGCACGCCCCGGAGATGGCCGCGCCATCACGGGCCAGCTGCAGCAGGTGCTCAACCGCTTTGTCAACACGGCCTCCGGCGAGCCATTGCGGCTCACGCACCTGGGCGATATTCCATCCGACCCGGCCGTGCGCGAGGCGGTGATGCGCCGCCAGTTGCTGCTGCAATCCATGCCCGGCGCACCGGCTTCGCTGGCAGTGGCCCAGCTGGCCAATAAAATCAAGGCCCTGCTGGTGTCGGGCGGCTGATCGGGTCGCCTCTCGCCGGCACCCCGATCCAACCCGCGGCCTGTGCCGCACCCGCCTGCCTGCCCGTGTCCGACATTCTCAATATTTCCTGCTACAAGTTCACGCCGCTGCCCGATGCAGCGGCGCTGCGCGACACCCTGGCCGAACGCGCCCAGGCCCTGGCGCTGAAGGGCACCATCCTCCTGGCCGAGGAAGGCATCAACTTCTTCCTGGCCGGCCCCGCCCAGGCGGTGCACAGCTTCGTTGACCAGCTGCGCACCGATGAGCGCTTTGCCGACCTGGCCCCCAAGGAAAGCTGGTCCGACACCGTGCCATTTCGCAAGATGCTGGTCAAGGTCAAGCGCGAGATCATCCGCATGGACCACCCCACCATCCGCCCGGCAGAGGGCCGCGCGCCATCGGTCAGCCCCGCCACGCTGCGCCGCTGGCTGGAACAGGGCCACGATGACGAGGGCCGCGAGGTGGTGACGCTGGACACGCGCAACGACTTCGAGGTCGATGCCGGCGCCTTCAAGGACACCATCGACTGGCGCATCACCAAGTTCACCGAGTTCCCGCCCGCGCTGCGCGCCCACAAGGCCGAGCTGGCCGACAAGACCGTGGTCAGCTACTGCACGGGCGGCATACGCTGCGAGAAGGCCGCCATCCTGATGCGGGACGAAGGCCTGGAGCATGTCTACCAGCTGGAAGGCGGCATCCTCAAGTACTTCGAGGAAACCGACGGCGCCTTCTATAACGGCGGCTGCTTCGTCTTTGACGAGCGCCGGGCCGTGGGTGCAGACTTGGCCATCACGCCCTTGGCTCCGGCAGAGCCGCTGGAGCCGATACAGCCGACAAGCCCGCCAGGCAAGGCTTAAGCCTTCAGCCGCAGCGCCTGCTGCGCCACGCGCTCGCCGAACACGCGCGCCGTCTCCAGGTCGCCCGGCAGCATCTCGGCGGCCGAGGCATCCGAGGCCGATTGCGCCATGGCGCCGCTGAAGGCGCCTATCCAGTTGAGGTCATTGCGCTGCGCGGCGCGCGCGTTGGACGGCAGCATGCCGCTGCCCACCCACAGGCCGCCATGCTGCATGGCCAGCTGGAACAGATAGTCCAGCGTGGTCTGCTTGTTGCCGTTGACACTGGCACTGTTGGTGAAGCCGGCGAACAGCTTGTCCTTCCAGGCCTGCACGAACCACGGCTTGGAAGAGGCATCGGCAAAGCGCTTGAACTGCCAGCTCGGCCCGCCCATGTAGGTGGGCGATCCAAAGATGATGGCGTCTGCCGCCGCCAGCAACTCCCAGCCACCCGCAGGCAGCTGGCCGTCGCTGTCGATCGACAGCATGCGCGCGCCTGCGCCGTCGGCCACGGCCTGGGCCATGCGCTGGGTGTGTCCGTAACCCGAGTGGTAGACCACCACGATATCTGCCATACAAGAAATCCAATCCTCGAACGCCCTGCGCAGCCACAGGCCAGCCAGCGCCGCATTCATCAATCCATCCACGCCAAAGGGCCCCGCAGCGCTGCTGCGGGGCCCACTCAAGACAGTAGCCTAACAAAAATCAGGGCATGGCCAACGCTGCCCGACCCACTCAATGGCGGCGCGCATCCACGCTCCAGCCACCGGCACCGTGGGCGGCAAAGCCCAGCAGGCCGCCAGTCACGGCGATGTTCTTCCAGAACAGCAGCTGCTGCATCATGGCCGCGTCGGCCGGCACGCTCCAGTAGGCGTGAAAGAAGAAGCTGGCCACCAGCGTGAAGAACGCCAGCACCAGGGCCGCCCAGCGCGTGCACCAGCCCAGCAGCAAGGCCAGGCCGCCGACGATCTCCACCACCAGGGCAATCGCCACGCCGATCTGCGGCATGGGCATGCCTACCGATGCGGCATAGCCCACGGTCCCGGCGAAGCCTCCGATTTTCTGAAAGCCCGCAGGCACGAACATCAGCGCGATCAGGATGCGGCCGGCCAGCGCCAGCGGGTTGCTCAGACGGTTCAACATGATGGGTACTCCTCGTGAATCTTCAGAGCGTGCTGCGCACGCTCTCAGGCTTGCAGATCGAAGACCAGGACCTCGGACTGTTCCCCGTCGTGCAGGCGCAGTCGCGGTTCATTCTCCACAAGGGCCGCATCGCCCGTTGTCAGCCGTTGCCCATTGACGCTCAGCGTGCCGCGCACCAGGTGCACATAGGTCTTGCGGCCGGCGGGCAGTTCCAGTTCGGCCTGCTCATCGCCGTCGAACAGGCCTGCATAGAGGCGGGCATCGGCATGGACGCTGACCGAGCCATCCGCGCCATCGGGCGAGGCCACCAGGCGCAGCCGGCCGCGCTTTTCCTCGTCGGCAAAGGCTTTTTGCGCATAGCCGGGCGCAATGCCCGTCTCGCTGGGCAGCAGCCAGATCTGCAGGAAATGCGTGGTCTGGCCCGGTGCGTGGTTGTGCTCGCTGTGCACCACGCCCGAGCCGGCGCTCATGCGCTGCACCTCGCCGGGCGAGATGGTCTGCTCGTTGCCCATGCTGTCCTTGTGCGAGAGCCGGCCTTCGAGCACGTAGCTGATGATCTCCATGTCCTTGTGGCCATGGGAGCCGAAGCCCGTGCCCGGGGCGATGTGGTCCTCGTTGATCACGCGCAGGTTGCCAAAGCCCATGTGGCGCGGATCGTGGTAGCCCGCAAACGAGAAGCTGTGGTGCGAGCGCAGCCAGCCATGGTCGGCATGGCCGCGTTCCCGGGATTTGCGCAGGGCGATCATGTTTTTGTCCCTTTCCAACGTGTCAGATCTTCGAAACTCTTGCGTCGATGGCTCCACTGTAGAAGCCGCTGCCGCAGGCAAGGCGCAGCAGGATTGATGGCATCATTCAAAGCTTTTGAAGCCATAACGCCCCATGCCCAGCCCCCGTGACGTGCTCACCCCCGACAGCCTGGCCATGCTCCAGGCCATTGCCGAGGCCGGCAGCTTTGCCGCCGCTGCACGCCAGCTGGGCCTGGTGCCCAGTGCCCTGACCTACCGTGTGCGCCAGATCGAAGATGCGCTGGACGTGCTGCTGTTCGACCGCCGCTCGCGCCACGCCCAGCCCACTGAGGCCGGCCGGGAACTGCTGCGCGAGGGGGTGCGCCTGCTGCATGAGATCGACACCGTGGCGCATCGCGTACGCCGCGTGGCCACGGGCTGGGAGCCGCACCTGACCATCGTGGTCGATGGTGCCGTGGCGCGCACGCCGATGCTGGAGCTGGTCGAGGCCTTCTACGCCATGCAGCCACCCACGCGGCTGAAGCTGCGCGACGGCATCCTCACCGGCACGCTGGAGACGCTGACCTCGGGCCGCGCCGACCTGGCCATCGGGGTGGCGGTCAACTCCAGCAACGTGGCAGGCCTGCAGGCCTGCGAGCTGGGCGAGCTGGACTTTGTCTTTGCCGTGGCGCCCCACCATCCGCTGGCCACGGCGCCCGAGCCCATCACCGACGCCACCTTGCTGCAGCACCGCATCATCGCCGTGGCCGATTCAGGCCTGCGCGACAGCGCCAGCATGGGCCTGCTCAGCGGCCAGGACATCTTCACCGTGGACTCCATGCAGGCCAAGATCGAGGCCCAGGTGCGCGGGATAGGCTGCGGCTTCCTGCCCCATTTCATGGCCGATGTGTATGTGCAGGCCGGCCTGCTGGTGACGCGCCAGGTCGCCCGGCCCTCGCGCAATGTGCGCGTGCACTACGCATGGTCCGGCGCGCCGCAGCAGGTTCCGCCGCGCGCGCTGCAGTGGTGGCTGCAGCAGTTGGAGAGCCCCGCCACGCGCCGCGCTCTCATGGAAAATCATCACCGACATTGAGCTGGCGCACGCCGCCGGGCGGTCTTCGCGGGTGTAGAGTGGTTACAGGTCCCGGCCTGCCACGCCGCTGCGGTGGAGCAGGCCGGAAAGGACATGCTTCCCGGAATCTGCCACTGCCCGCAAAGGTCTGCTCCATGAACGCTTCCCGCGCTGCCTCCAAGTCCACGGTCAAGAAAAAGGCCACCAAGCCCCCCGAAGCCTCCAAGGCGCGCCCCAAGGCCGGCGCACGCCGCATTGCCGTGATTGGCGCCGGCATGGCGGGCCTGGCCTGCGCACGCACGCTGATGCAGGCCGGCCACGATGTCCATGTCTACGAGCGGCTGCCCCAGGTGGGCGGGCGCATGCGCTCTGTCAACGCCGCGCATGGCGCCTTCGACATCGGCGCGCAGTATTTCACCGTGCGCGACAAGCGCTTCGAGCTGGCCCTGCAGACCGTGCCCGGCCTGTGCCGCCCCTGGAGCGTGAGCACGCTGCGCGTGCTGGATGCGCAGGGCCGCCAGTCCAGCGCTGCCCCCGCACCCACCGAAGCCCATTGGGTGGCCACGCCCGACATGCAGGCCCTGCCGCTGGCCTGGGCCGCGCCGCTGTGGGATGCCGACCGCCTGCACCTGGGCCAGCGCGTGACCAAGCTCGAACGCCAGCCCGGCTCGCGCGGCTGGAGCCTGCATGTGGAGACGACCGAGCCGACCACGCAGATCCGCGCAGGCTTCGATGAAGTAATACTCGCCCTGCCCGCTCCACAGGCGCGCCAGCTGCTGCAGACCACGCCCCTGGCCCTGTCGCTGGTGCAGGGCATGGCGGCCGTGGAAATGGCGCCCTGCTGGGCGCTGACGCTGTCCTACCCCATGGCCACCGAGGCCGGCCTGTCCACCCTGGGGCCGCAGTGGAATGCGGCCCGCACCACGCATGAGCGCGCGGTCTGGGTGGCACGAGAATCCTCCAAGCCGGGCCGCTCCCAAAGCGAACGCTGGACCGTGCTGGCCAGCCCCCAATGGTCGCAGGAGCACCGCGCCGACGACGCCCCGCGCGTGCTGGCCAAGATGCAGAAGGCCTTTGGCGAGATCACGCGCATCCGCATCCCTCCCCGCCATGCCAGCGTCTACCTCTGGCCCCATGCGCAGACCCTGTCGCCGCTGGGCCGCAGCCATTTGCGCAACAAGGATGCGGGCCTTGGCCTGTGCGGCGACTGGTGCATTGGCCGCCGCGTGGAGGATGCCTTTGTCTCGGGACTGGAAATGGCCCTGGCGTTGGTTGCGGACTGAACCAGGCCACCAGGTCCTGGCAGGGGGCGGCGCAAGGCCTTAACATCCGGCCCCGATGATTCCCGCCGCCCCTGAATCCGCCGAAACCGGCTCCGCACCCGCCCCATCCCCGTATGTCGGCCGCTTTGCGCCCTCACCCACGGGCCTGCTGCATGCAGGCTCCCTGGTGGCGGCGCTGGCCAGCTGGCTGGATGCACGCGCCCATGGCGGCCGCTGGCTCGTGCGCATCGAGGACATAGACCCTCCGCGCTGCCAGCCCGGTGCCGACACCGCCATCCTGAACCAGCTTGCCACCTGCGGCCTGCTGCCGGATGAAGAGCCTGTCTGGCAGTCCCGCCGCCACACCTTCTACGAAAGCGCACTGGAGCGGCTCAAGGCCGGCGGCCTGGCCTATCCCTGCGGCTGCACGCGCAAGGACATCGAGGCAGCCTGGGAAAACCTGGGCTGGGCCCATGAGCGCCATGTGGAACGGCCCTACCCCGGCACCTGCCGCGACGGCCTGCACGGCAAAAGCGCCCGGGCCTGGCGCTTTGCGCTGGACAGCTTCACCCGCCACGACCCCGTGCTGCACTGGCAGGACCGCCGCTTGGGCGCCCAGCAGCAGGATGTGATCCACGGCGTGGGCGACTTTGTCCTGCGCCGGGCCGACGGCCTGTGGGCCTACCAGCTCGCCGTGGTCGTCGATGACGGCCTGCAGGGCATCACCCATGTGGTGCGCGGCGCCGACCTCGCCGACAATACGCCCCGCCAGATGCTGCTGCAGCGCGCCCTGGGCATAGGTCACCCGCAGTACCTGCACACGCCGCTGGTACTCATGCCCGACGGCGAAAAGCTTTCCAAGCAGCACGGCGCCCCCGCACTGGACCTGAGCGCCCCCGTGGCCGCGCTGCGTACCGCAGCCGCCCACCTGGGACTGCCCCAGCCATCACCCCAGGCCGCATTGGGCGAAGCGCTGCAGTTCTGGGTCAGGGGCTGGCGCCATACATACAATTGAGCCCGTGAACCCAATTTCTTCCCCCCAAGCCGAGCAGTCCATGGACGGCGATACCCCGAACACCATGTCCGCTGCCCCCGGTGCGCCGCACGATTCCTCTTCGCCCTCCACACCTGCGGCCGCCCGTACAGGCCAGCCGCCCGAGGGCGTGGCCCATCCCAAGACCATCAAGAGCTATGTGCGCCGCGCCGGCCGCACCACGACAGGCCAGGCCAAGGCCTTCGAGGAGCTGGGTCCGCGCTTCGTGCTGAGCTACCAGGCCGCGCCGCTGGACGCCTCGGCCACCTATGGCCGCCAGGCCCCCCTGATCCTGGAGATCGGCTTCGGCATGGGCGAGGCCACGGCCCACATCGCGCGCGTGCGCCCCGATGACAACTTCCTGTGCTGCGAGGTGCACGAGCCCGGCGTGGGCGCCCTGCTCAAGCGCATTGGCGAGCAGGACATCTCCAACATCCGCATCCTGCCGCACGACGCCGTCGAAGTCATCGACAACATGCTGCCCGAGGCCAGCCTGGACGGCATACACATCTTCTTCCCCGATCCCTGGCACAAGAAAAAGCACAACAAGCGCCGCCTGATCCAGGAGCCTCTGGTGGCCAAGCTGGCACGCCGGCTGCGTCCCGGTGGCTACATCCACTGCGCCACCGACTGGGAGCCCTATGCGGTGCAGATGCTGGAAGTGCTGGGCGCGGAACCCCTGCTGGCCAACACGGCCGAAGGCTATGCCGCCAAGCCCGACTACCGGCCGCTGACCAAGTTCGAAAACCGTGGCATCCGCCTGGGCCACGGTGTGTGGGATCTGGTGTTTGAGCGCCGCTGAGCCGGTCGCGCCCTCTTCCAATACAAGGCCTCGCATGCAGCCATTGCTACAGAATCTGGTCGAGATGACGGCCCACAGGGACCATCTGCGATTGGAAATCTCGGTGCTGTCCACCCTGTTCAAGCTCAATGGCGTGGTGCAGGTCCGGGCGCTGGAGCTGTTCGCCATGCCCGACGGCAGGCACTGCGTGCGTGCGCGCACCTGGAGCCAGGGCGATCAGGTCATGTCCACCGATGCCGAGGCCTTGTACGACCCGCAAAGCGTGGAGCTGGCCTCCATGCCCGCGCTGCAGCAGGCGCTGCAGCAGCGCGCCCTCATCGCCTCGGCCGTGCAGCCCGATGGCCAGCACGTGCTGTGGCTGCCGCTGTGGCGCCAGGAGACGGCCTACCACTGCCTGGAGATCACGCAGTCCACGGCCTTCTCGCCCAGCCGGCTCGATGTGATCCAGGGCATCTTCGGCGTCTATCACAACTACCAGAGCCTGCTGGACTACAGCGAACGCGATGCGCTGACCGGCCTGCTCAACCGCAAGACCTTCGACGAGCAGTTCCTGCGCCTGTCGCTGCAGGAGGCGCCGATGGCCATGCCGGGCGTGGCCACGGAAGACGTTCCCGGCCAGTGGCTGGCCGCCATCGACATCGACCATTTCAAGCGCATCAACGACCGCTTTGGCCACCTGTATGGCGACGAGGTGCTGATCCTGGTCGCCAACATCCTGCGCAGCTGCTTCGACGCCAAGGACCGTGTGTTCCGCTTCGGCGGCGAGGAATTCGTGGTGCTGCTGCGCTCGGTCAGCCTGGTCAATGCCCGCAAGGCGCTGGAGCGCCTGCGCCACGACGTGGAGAGCTACGAGTTCCCCCAGGTCGGCCGCATCACCGTGAGCACGGGCTTTGCCGCCATGGGCACGGGCGCACCCGTGGAGGTGCTGGGCCATGCCGACCAGGCCCTCTACCACGCCAAGGAGCATGGCCGCAACCAGACCTGGTACTACGGTGATCTGATCACCCAGGGGCTGCTGGCCCCCCAGGTGAACAGCAACGACATCGAACTGTTCTGAGCCGGCCCGGCGCCGTGCCGTTCAGGTGAGGCCGGCCACGCGCACGCAGTCGCGCCCGGCGTGCTTGGCCTCGTAGAGCATGGCATCGGCGCGCTGCAGCAGTTCCTGCGCGCTCTCGGCACCCTGCAGTTGCGCCACGCCAAAGCTGGCCGTCGCCGCCAGCTCCAGGCCATGGACCTGTATGGGCGTGGAGCGTATGGCCTCGCGCAGCTGCCCGGCCAGCGCCCAGGCCTGGGCCGCAGCCACACCGGGCATCACGATCAGGAACTCCTCCCCGCCATAGCGCGCCATCCATTGCGCCGAAGGCTCCCGCTCCAGTGCGTGCCGGCAACGCCGTGCCACCTCGCGCAGCACGGCATCGCCTGCGGCATGGCCGTGCCTGTCATTGACCTGCTTGAAGCGGTCCACGTCCACGAACATCACGCTCAGGGCCGCACCCAGGCGCTGGCCCTGGGCGACCTCGGAGGCCAGGCGCTCGTCCATGGCGCGGCGGTTGAGGCATCCGGTCAGCGCATCGGTCAGCGACATGCGCTTGACCTCCTCCACCAGCTCCTCCAGCTGGGCCGTGCGCTGGGCCACCAGCAGGTCCAGATGTTCGATGTGGCCGCGCAGGTCATGCTGCAACTGGCCAAAGCCCTGCACCACCATGTCGATCTCGTCGCGCTGCCCGCGCCGCGCCCGCTCCAGTACCAAGGGCCTCGACAACTCATTGGGCTTGAGGTTGGCCGCAAAGCCCGCAATCTGCTGCAGCGGCTGGCGCAGCTCCCTGCGCATCACCCAGGCCACCATCAGGCAGACCAGGGCCGTGAACAGCGCATAGCCCAGCAGCACGCGCAGCGTGGAGTCGCGCAGCACCTCCAGGTAGTGGCCCCGGTTCTCCCAGACCTGCAGTTCGCCCAGCGGCAGGCTGGACTGGCTGTGACGCGGTGCCGGAATGAGCATGGACACGGCGGGCGCGCGGCCATCCCTGGGCTCGCCCGCCTCGTACATCTCGCCCGTGGAGGTGACGCGCAGCTGCACATGTCCCACCAGGGGCAGCTTGCCCAGCCACTGCACCTGCTCGCGCACTAGGGCCGGCTCGATGTCCCACAGCGCGGCGGACAGCGAGATCATGCTGTTGGCCACCAGCGTCTCCATGGAGCGGCGAAACTCCTGCTGCCCCTTGCGGTACTCCCACCAGGCGTGGGCGCCGCCAAACACCAGCATGCAGGCCACGGCCAGCAGCATGATGCGCAGGATCAGCAGGGAGGCGATCGAACGGAAGCGGGGCATGGAAGGCGCTCAGCGCAGCAGGTGCTTGAGCTCGAATCCGTAGCGCCGCAGCCGGGGATTGAGGTGCTTGCTGTAGCTGCGAAAGTCCAGAGGGGCCAGCGGCGCGCTGATCCTGTGCTCGTAGCGGTCGATCTGGGACTTGTCCAGCAGCGTGAACATGGGCCGCACCTGCTCCAGCCCTTCGGAGGCGAAATCGGTTCCGTGCGCATGGTCGTAGAGCATGACCAGGGCCCAGGCACCGGTCAGGAAATGGCCGCCCGCCAGTGCCGACAGCTCGCCCGTGCGCAGCGCCGTCATGGCGGCGGCCGATGAATTGATGGCGCTGAAGAAGGCATCACGCCCCGGCGAGCCGCCCCGCGCGCGCCAGGCCTGCATGGCGCCAAAGGCCATCTCGTCGTTGCCCGCCCAGACCAGGCGCACCTCGGGATAGCGCTGGAACAGCACGGCCGCCTGCTGCTCGGCGCGTTCGCGGCGCCATTCGCCAAAGACTTCCTGCTGCAGCACCACGTCGCTGGCCTCGGCCGCCGCGCGGCGCATGCCGGCATTGCGTTCCACCGAGGAGGGCGTGGAGCGGTCCCCGGCAATGGCCACCATGTGCAGCCGGCCATCGGCCGCACGCGCCTGGCCCGATGCCCGTGCAGCGGCGAACAGTGACTTGGCGGTCAGGTAGCCGGCCTCTTCGGCGCCCGGCTCCAGACTGCCCAGCCAGTGGCGATAGCGCTCCCGCGCCACGCCGGTCTGGCCGCGCAATGTTTCGGGCACGCCGCTGAAGGCCATGAAGCTGTCGATGCCTGCGGCCTCCAGCGTGCGCAGGATTTCCGGCGCCACGCTGTAGTCGTTGGTAAACATCACGTACCGGGGCCGCTGCGCCTTGGGCAAGGCGGCAATCTGGCGCGCAATCTCGATGGGGCGCAGGTGGTCGCGCTGGGCATAGCGGACCTGCAGCTGCATGCCCAGGCTGCTGGCCGCGTCCTGCATGGCCTCGCTGACCGTGGTCCAGTAGCGCTCATCGGACCGGCCGGGGTTGATGAAGACCACGCTTTGCGCGGCGGCAGCGGCCGACTGCGCCAGCACGCCCATCACCCAGGCCATGTAGGTCATACGCAGCGCCCACGGCAAGACGCCCCGGTGGAGTCCACCGGGGCGTCCCGAAGAAGGGGCAGCAGGAATCATCTGCCGCGCAGCTGGGTCAGACGCGCTCTGCCACCCAGGCCTGCACACCGGCCAGCGCCGCGGGCAGGCCCGAAGCGTCCGTGCCGCCGGCCATGGCCATGTCGGGCTTGCCGCCGCCCTTGCCGCCGACCTGGCTGGCCACGAAGTTCACCAGATCGCCAGCCTTGAGGCGCGAGGTCTCGGCCTTGGTCACGCCTGCGGCCAGTTGCACCTTGTCGCCATCGACGGCGGCCAGCACGATGGCTGCGGCGCCCAGCTTGTCCTTGAGCTTGTCCATGGTGTCGCGCAGGGTCTTGGCGTCGGCGCCTTCCAGCCTGGCGGCCAGCACCTTGATGCCCTTGACGTCCACGGCCTGGCCGGCCAGCTCGTCGCCCTGGCTGGAAGCGAGCTTGCCCTTGAGCGCAGCCACTTCCTTCTCCAGCGCGCGGATCTGCTCCAGCGCACCGCCGATGCGGGTGTTCAGCTCGGCCGTCGGCGCCTTCAGCGCGGCGGCGGCCTGGTCCACCGTGGATTCCAGCGATTGCAGGTAGGCCAGCGCGTTCTCGCCGGTCACCGCCTCGATGCGGCGCACGCCGGCGGCCACGCCGCCTTCGCCCACCACCTTGAACAGGCCGATGTCGCCCGTGCGCTGCACGTGGGTGCCGCCGCACAGTTCGCGGCTGCTGCCGATGTCCAGCACGCGCACGGAGTCGCCGTACTTCTCGCCGAACAGCATCATGGCGCCCGTGGCCTTGGCCGATTCGATGTCCATCACGCGCGCATCGGTGGGCGTGTTGGCCAGGATCTCGGCGTTCACGCGGCGTTCGATCTCGCGGATCTCTTCAGCGGTCACGGGCTGGTTGTGGGCAAAGTCGAAGCGCGTGCGCTCGGCGTTGACCAGCGAGCCCTTTTGCTGCACGTGATCGCCCAGCACTTCGCGCAGGGCCTTGTGCATGATGTGCGTGACCGAATGGTTGCGCATGGTGGCGGCACGCAGCTGCGTGTCCACCTCGGCCTGCACGGCATCGCCCACCTTGAGGCTGCCGGACTCCAGCACGCCATGGTGGCCGAACACATCGGCCTTGATCTTGAGCGTGTCCTCGACCGCAAAGCGTGCGCCCGCAGTGCTGATCACACCCTGGTCGCCCACCTGGCCGCCGGACTCGGCGTAGAAAGGCGTGGTGTCGAGCACGACCACGCCGCTCTGGCCTGCCTTGAGTTCCTGCACGGCGCTGCCTTCGGCATACAGTGCCACCACCTTGGCGGCCTCGGCCAGCTTCTGGTAGCCCGTGAAGGCATTGGCATCGCCCGTGTACTCCAGGGCGCGGTCCATCTTGAACTTGCCTGCTGCGCGGGCCTTGTTCTTCTGCTCTTCCATGGCAGTCTGGAAGCCCGCCTCGTCCACGCTCAGGCCGCGCTCGCGGCAGACGTCGTTGGTCAGGTCCAGGGGGAAGCCGTAGGTGTCGTGCAGCTTGAAGGCCACGTCGCCGGGCAGCACCTTGGCGCCACCGGCCAGCGCTGCGTCCAGGATTTCCATGCCGTTGGCCAGGGTCTCGAAGAAGCGCTCTTCCTCGACCCGCAGCACTTCGGTGATGCGCGCTTCCTGCTCGCGGATCTTGGGATAGGCATCGCCCATCACGGCCACCAGGTCCTTGACCAGCTTGTGGAAGAACGGGGTCTTCTGGCCCAGCTTGTAGCCGTGGCGGATGGCGCGGCGCACGATGCGGCGCTGCACGTAGCCGCGGCCTTCGTTGGAGGGAATCACGCCGTCGGCCACCAGGAAGGCGGTGGCGCGGATGTGGTCGGCGATCACCTTGAGCGAGGGGGTCTCGATGTCGGTGATGTGCGTCTCGCGCGCAGCGGCCTTGATCAGCGCCTGGAACAGGTCGATCTCGTAGTTGCTGTGCACATGCTGCAGGATGGCGGCCAGGCGCTCCAGGCCCATGCCGGTGTCCACGCAGGGCGCGGGCAGCGGCTTGACGTTGCCCTGCTCGTCCATGTCGAACTGCATGAACACGTTGTTCCAGATCTCGATGAAGCGGTCGCCGTCTTCGTCAGGGCTGCCCGGAGGGCCGCCGGCCACGTGCGCGCCGTGGTCGTAGAAGATTTCCGAGCAGGGGCCGCAGGGACCGGTGTCGGCCATCATCCAGAAGTTGTCGCTCTTGTAGCGGCCGCCCTTGTTGTCGCCAATGCGGATCACGCGCTCGGGCGGCAGGCCGATTTCCTTGGTCCAGATGTCATAGGCCTCGTCGTCCTCGGCGTAGACCGTGGCCAGCAGGCGTTCCTTGGGCAGCTTGTAGACCTCGGTCAGCAGCTCCCAGGCCCACTTGAGCGACTCGCGCTTGAAGTAGTCGCCGAAGGACCAGTTGCCCAGCATCTCGAAGAAGGTGTGGTGGCGGGCCGTGTAGCCCACGTTTTCCAGATCGTTGTGCTTGCCGCCTGCGCGCAGGCAGGTCTGCACCGAGGTGGCGCGCTTGTAGGGGCGCTTGTCGGTGCCCAGGAACACGTCCTTGAACTGGACCATGCCCGAGTTGGTGAACATCAGCGTCGGATCGTTGCCGGGCACCAGGGGGCTCGACTCCACGATGGTGTGGCCCTTGGATGCGAAAAAGTCCAGAAAGCTCTTGCGAATGTCGGCAACGGTGAAAGTGGGTGTGCTCATGGTGTCTAGGAGTTCGGAGCGCGCACGCGGGGCGCTGTCCCTGGCGGGAGGGTGTCCCGTCGGGACCAACGCGCATTATAGGTTTGCCCCATGGTTGCGGCAGCGAGCCCTGCCTGGCCTCCATCACGCACGTGGCCAAAGAAGGCCTCTCCTCCCATCTGCCCGAGCGCGCAACAGCGGCGCGCGACTGGCCGGTCCACGGCGCCTGCAGCTGTGGGTGGCGCCCCATCCGGGCCGCAGGGCCGACATTCTTGCGCTGGAGAAATGGCTGGTGCAGGAGATGGGGGAGATGGCTAGCACAGGCGATCTCGCCGTTCCCTGATCCCGCTCAGACTGCGCGCGATGGGCGCCCTGGATAATCGCCAGCCGGAACCACAGCAAGCACACCATGGCGCAACCACAGACACCCGAGCCCCATTCCAGCGAACCGGCCACCGCTGCCAGCGCCAACGGATCCGATCCGGCCAAACCGCCAACACCGCCGAAACCGCCCAAGCCACCAAAAAGCCGCATCGTGCCCTGGCTCATCGGCCTGCCCGTGGCCTTCTTCGCTGTGCTCATGCTGGCTGGCCAGTTGCTGTCCACGCCCGAAGGTGAGGCGCGCTGGGTGGAGCGCGAAACCATCAAGATCTGCCGCAAGGAAACCGCGCGGCCAGAGGCCGAGCGCAAGACGCAGCAGTTTGAATCGGTGCAGGACTGCGACAGGCTCGAATTCGACTTCAAGCAGCGCTACGGTGAAAACCCCTGAGGCGAAGTCACAACGAAAAAGGCCGGCAGAGCCGGCCTTTGATTTGCTGCGCCCGTTCAGTCGCGCGTCTCGATGGCGCGGTTGATGCCCAGCGCCGCCAGCGTGCACAGCGCACCCGACAGCAGATAGATCCCCAGCGCCACCAGTCCGAAGCGCGAGGACACGCCCAGGGCCACCAGCGGAGCGAATGCCGCGCCCACCAGCCAGGCCATGTCCGAGGACAGAGCAGCACCCGTGTAGCGATAGCGTGAGGGGAAGTTGGACGTCACCGTGCCGGCCGCCTGGCCATAGGACAGGCCCAGCAGGATGAAGCCGACGATGATGAACACGTTGTTCCCCATCGTTCCGCTGCCCAGCAGCCAGGGCGCCAGGAAGCTGAAGATGCCGATCAGGCAGGCCATGGTGCCCAGCGTGTTGCGCCGGCCCACACGGTCGGCCAGCCAGCCCGAGACCATGATGGCGGCAGCCGCACAGAAGGCGCCCACGATCTGCACCCCGAGCACATGGGTCACCGACTGGTCCGAGTACAGCGAGATCCAGGACAGCGGGAAGATGGTCACCAGGTGGAACAGCGCAAAGCTGGCCAGGGCGGCAAACGCGCCGATCACCACGTTGCGACCCTCGTCGCGCATCAGCGGCAGCACACCCATGGGCTCCAGCTCACGCTGCTGCAGCAGTTCGGTGTAGGACTGGCCCACGACCAGGCGCAGCCGGGCAAACAGTGCCACGACGTTGATGGCAAAGGCCACGCAGAAGGGATAGCGCCAGCCCCAGCTGAGGAACTCGTCGGCTCCCACATGGGCGTAGATGAAGGCAAACAGCCCTGCCGCGAGCACGAAGCCCAGCGGCGCGCCCAACTGGCCCATCATCGAATACCAGCCCCGCCGGTTCTTGGGCGCCGACATGGCCAGCAGCGACGGCAGGCCGTCCCACGAGCCGCCCAGCGCAATGCCCTGGCCTATGCGCAGCAGCGCCAGCACGATGATGGCGTTCACCCCCGCCTGCTGGTAGCTGGGCAGGAAGGCCATGCCCACGGTGCACACGCCCAGCAGAAACAGCGCCAGTGTCAGCTTGGTCGCCCGCCCCCAGCGCCGCTGCACGGCCATGGACAGCGCCGTGCCCAGCGGCCGGGCTACGAAAGCCAGCGAGAAGATGGCGAACGACATCAGCGTGCCGTCGAGCTTGGAAAGGTAGGGAAACAGCAGTGCCGGGAAGACCAGCACGCAGGCGATGCCGAACACGAAGAAGTCGAAGTACTCCGAGGATCGCCCGATGATCACGCCGACGGCGATTTCGTTGGGCGTGACATCTTCGTGGGTGTCGGCGCGGGACAGAGATTCTTTGCTCTCATAGCTTCCGCCGGGGAAGCTTGCAGTTGTGTCGAGGCCGCTCATAGATGGATGCTCCTTGTCTCGTCTCACTGACAGCTCTGTTCTACGCCCTCGCTTGATCTGGCGCAAGGCGGTTTCCACCTCGACCGGCCTCGGTGTTTGTCCTGCTGCGCGCGACGCGAAAATGCGGCCTCCGGACCGCCAGGCGCCTGCCGTGCACCCGCCCAGGTAGCAGAAAGTTCCCGGGTTCTCCTTGACGTTGGACAAAATGTCCAATGGACAAATTTATACTTCGTAATACATTTGCCCGGATCTTGTAATCCGCGTTTCTATGTAAACGCGCTCTTGTTGCGCCCCTAGCATGCTAAAAATCAAGGAACTCCGTGGGCCTGCGTGGCTCACCGCGGCCGCTTTGACAGCCAGTCTCACTGGCTGCAGCAAAGCCGTCGTGCTCAACCCCGCCGGCGACATCGCCGCGCAGCAAGGCAACCTGGTGGTCACGGCCACCTTGCTGATGCTGATCATCATCATCCCGGTGATCATCCTCACGCTGCTTTTCGCCTGGAAATACCGCCAGTCGAACACCGAGGCCCACTACGACCCCGAATGGCACCACTCCACCACGCTGGAGCTGGTGATCTGGTCCGTGCCGCTGATGATCATCATCGCGCTGGGCGCCATCACCTGGATCAGCACCCACAAGCTGGACCCCTACCGTCCGCTGGACCGCGTCTCGGCCACCAAGCCGCTGAGCACCGATGTCAAGCCGCTGGAGGTGCAGGTCGTGGCCATGGACTGGAAGTGGCTGTTCTTCATCCCTGAAAAAGGCATCGCCACCGTCAACGAGCTGGCCGCTCCCGTGGATCGTCCCATCCACTTCAAGCTGACCGCCACCTCGACGATGAACTCCTTCTACGTGCCTGACCTGGCCGGCATGATCTATGCCATGCCCGGCATGCAGACCGAGCTGAACGCCGTGATCAACAAGCCCGGCGTGTTCCACGGCCTGGCATCGCACTACAGCGGCGCCGGCTTCTCGGGCATGACGTTCAAGTTCCATGGCCTGAGCAACGAAGAGTTCGACCACTGGGTTGCCAAGGCCAAGTCCGAAGGCAAGGCCCTGACGCGCGATACCTACCTGAACCTGGTCAAGCCCAGCGAGCGCAACCCGGTCGAGCGCTTCGCCACGGTGGACGAAGGCCTGTACGACAAGGTGCTCAACCGCTGTGTCGAAGAAGGCAAGATGTGCATGCATCACATGATGGCCATCGACGCTGCCGGCGGCGAAGCCTATCTCAAGGCCGTGGGCATGAACCTGCCCCAGGATGTGTGCACGGTGCAAAACGCCGACCGCGTCGTGGCCTTCCTGGACCAGCGCGACGGCTCCGCAGCCGCTGCGCAGCAATAAGCAGTTAGCGGACGCGGACGACGGCCAGACCGCCGCCCGCTCCCATCACGACCTAAGAGACTCGATATGTCTGAACATACCTCCCCGGCACAGGCCCACTGGCTGCTGGGACGCATCACTTGGGACTCCATCCCGATGGCGCATGAGCCCATCGTGCTGGCGACCTTCATCGCCGTGGTGCTCGGCGGCCTTGCCGTGCTGGGCCTGCTCACCAAGTTCCGCCTGTGGGGCCCGCTGTGGCGCGACTGGCTGTGCAGCATCGACCACAAGAAGATCGGCATCATGTACATGATCCTCGGTCTGGTCATGCTGCTGCGCGGCTTTGCCGACGCGCTGATGATGCGCCTGCAGCAGGCCATGGCCTTCGGCGACAACCTGGGCTACCTGCCTCCGCACCACTACGACCAGATCTTCACGGCCCACGGCGTGATCATGATCTTCTTCGTGGCCATGCCCTTCGTTACCGGCCTGATGAACTATCTGGTGCCGCTGCAGATCGGCGCCCGCGACGTGTCCTTCCCGTTCCTGAACAACTTCAGCTTCTGGATGACCACGGGCGGCGCCGTGCTGGTGATGATCTCGCTGTTCCTGGGCGAGTTCTCCACCTCCGGCTGGCTGGCACTGTCCAACCTGGGGGCGCAGAACCCCGGGGTCGGGCTTGACTACTACATCTGGGGATTGCAGGTGGCCGGCGTCGGCACCACGCTGTCAGGCATCAACCTGATCGTGACCATCATCAAGATGCGCGCACCCGGCATGAACCTGATGAAGATGCCCGTCTTCACCTGGACCGCCCTGTGCACCAACGCGCTGATCGTGGCCTCGTTCCCCATCCTGACCGCAGCCCTGGTGCTGATGTCGCTGGACCGCTACGTCGGCACGAACTTCTTCACGAACGAGCTGGGCGGCAACCCCATGCTGTACGTGAACCTGATCTGGATCTGGGGCCACCCCGAGGTCTACATCCTGATCCTGCCCTGCTTCGGCATCTTCTCGGAGATCGTCTCGACCTTCAGCCGCAAGCGCCTGTTCGGCTACACCTCCATGGTGTACGCGACGGTGTGTATCACCATCCTGTCCTACCTGGTCTGGCTGCACCACTTCTTCACCATGGGCTCCGGCGCCAGCGTGAACACCTTCTTCGGCATCACGACGATGATCATCTCGATCCCGACGGGCGCCAAGATCTTCAACTGGCTGTTCACCATGTACCGCGGCCGCATCCGCTTCACGGTGCCGATGCTGTGGACCGTGGGCTTCATGTGCACCTTCGCCATCGGCGGCATGACCGGCGTGCTGCTGGCCGTTCCCCCGGCCGACTTCGTGCTGCACAACAGCCTGTTCCTGATCGCCCACTTCCACAACGTGATCATCGGCGGCGTGGTGTTCGGCGTGTTCGCCGGCATCAACTTCTGGTTCCCCAAGGCCTTCGGCTACAAGCTCGACGAGTTCTGGGGCAAGTGCTCGTTCTGGTTCTGGCTGGTCGGCTTCTGGGTCGCCTTCACACCGCTGTACGTGCTGGGCCTGATGGGCGTGACACGCCGTGCCAACCACTTCGAGGACCCCTCGCTGCAGATCTGGTTCGTGATCGCGGCCCTGGGCGCCGGCCTGGTGGCACTGGGCATCGGCAGCTTCCTGATCCAGCTGGTGGTCAGCTACTTCAAGCGCGACCAGCTGCGTGACGTGACCGGCGACCCATGGGAAGGCCGCACGCTGGAGTGGGCCACCTCCTCGCCCCCTCCCCAGTACAACTTCGCCTTCACGCCCGTGGTGCATGAGATCGATGCCTGGTGGGACATGAAGAAGCACGGCTACCAGCGTCCGCTGACCGGCTTCAAGCCCGTCCACATGCCGTCCAACACCGGCGCCGGCGTCGTGATCGCCGCGCTGTCCACGGTCTTCGGCTTCGCGATGATCTGGCACATGTGGCCCCTGGCCATTGCGTCGTTCGCCGCCACCGTGCTGGCGTCGATCATCCACACGTTCAACTACAAGCGCGACTACTACATCCCCGCCGCGGAAGTCGCGGCCACGGAAGAACTGCGCACACAACAGCTGGCACGTCATGTCTGATACCCGTTACACCGCAGGCGGCGCTGCCGCCCTGGCCCCGCGCGAGTACCACCTCGCCGAGGAGCCCCATCCCGAAAACGGCACCGCTCTGGGCTTCTGGCTCTACCTGATGAGCGACTGCCTGATCTTTGCAGCGCTGTTCGCCACCTATGGCGTGCTGGGCCGCAACTACGCTGCAGGCCCCACGGGCGCCCAGCTGTTCGACCTGCCCCTGGTGGCGATGAACACGGCCTTCCTGCTGCTGTCGTCCATCACCTTCGGCTTCGCCATGCTGCAAAAGCAGCAGGGCAAGCTGGGCGGCACCCAGCTGTGGCTGGCCATCACCGGCCTGTTCGGCCTGTGCTTCCTGGGCCTGGAACTCTATGAGTTCTCCCACCTGCTGCACGAGGGCGCGGGCCCGCAGCGCAGCGCCTTCCTGTCCTCGTTCTTCACGCTGGTGGGCACCCACGGCCTGCACGTGAGCTTCGGCCTGATCTGGCTGGTCACGCTGATGATCCAGATCAACAAGCACGGCCTGACGCACGAGAACAACCGCCGCCTGATGTGCCTGTCGATGTTCTGGCACTTCTTGGACGTGGTCTGGATCGGCGTCTTCACTTTTGTTTACCTGATGGGGGTGCTGTAAATGGCTGCACACGACATCCACGCCGGCCATGGCCACGGTCACCACGACCATCATGGCCATGACGATCACCACCACGACGCAGGCCCGCACAGCACGTTCTCGGGCTATATGTGGGGCTTCGTGCTCTCGATCATCCTGACGGCCATCCCGTTCTGGCTGGTGATGAGCAATGTCATCTCGGACCGTGCAACGGCCGTGATGGTGCTCGGCGGCTTCGCCGTGGTGCAGATCCTGGTCCACATGGTCTTCTTCCTGCACATGAACGGCAAGATCGAAGGCGGCTGGACCCTGCTGTCCACCATCTTCACCGTGGTCTTCGTGGCCATCGGCATTGCGGGCACCCTGTGGGTCATGTTCCACATGAACACCAACATGATGCCCCAGCACACCATGCCGGCCGACCCCGCCGCGCAGACGGCTCCGGCCTCGGTCACGCCTTGACCGCATCCGGAAACTCCGGGCCCTCCAGCCACGCCGGCGCATCGCGCCGGCGTGGCCCACTCGCTCAGGCGATGCTCATCTCGGTGGGCATCGCCTTGTTTTTGGGCTTCATCTTCCTGGGCAGCTGGCAGGTCCAGCGCCGTGCCTGGAAGCTGGACTTGATAGAGCGCGTGGACCAGCGCGTGCACGCCGCGCCCGCTGCCCTGCCCCCGCCCGCCGAATGGCCGCAGATCACGGCCGCCGACCACGAGTACCGCGCCGTGCAGGCCAGCGGCCACTGGCTGGCCGGCAAGACCGTGCTGACCCAGGCCGTGACCGAATTGGGCGCCGGCTTCTGGGTGCTGACGCCGCTGCAGATGGACGACGGCAACCAGGTGCTGGTGAACCGGGGCTTCATTCCCACAGCGCAGCGCGCGCGCTGGCAGGATCAGCCCGCACAGGCACCCCAGGACCCGGTGACGGTGGCCGGCCTGCTGCGCATCAGCGAGCCGCGCGGCGGCTTCCTGCGAGAGAACGATCCCGCGCAGCAGCGCTGGTTCTCGCGCGATGTGGCGGCCATTGCACAGGCCCAGGGCCTGGACCATGCAGCCCCCTACTTCATCGACGCAGGCCTGCCGGGCCAGCCCGTGGCAGACGGCACCTGGCCGCGCCCGGGCATGACCGTGATCCGCTTCCCCAACAGCCACCTGGTCTATGCGCTGACCTGGTACGGGCTGGCGCTGATGGTGGTCGGCGCGGCCTGGCTGGTCAGGCGCAATGACCGGCAGGCAAGCAGCAAGCCGTAAAGCCGTAAAGCCGTAGAGCCGTAGAGCCGTCGCTCCAGGCAACAAGGCCACCGATGACATCGGTGGCCTTTTTTACGCCAGTCCTCTACAAGACCCTGCCGCGCCACGGCTGCCTGCGGTAGCGCACAATCGCCCGCGTGAATTCGCCTTCAGAGTCCCTGTTCCGCGTCGAGCGCACCACCGAACGCCAGAACATGCAGCTGCTGATACAGCTGCGCTGGTTTGCCGTGGTCGGGCAGGTGATCACCATCTCCCTGGTGCACTACGGCTTCGGCATCACCCTGCCGCTGCCGGCCATGGCCCTGGTGCTGATGGCCAGCGTCTTCACCAATCTTGGCTACATCTACTGGTACCGCAGCCACCGCCGCCAGATCTCGGCGCGCAACCTGTTCCTGGCCCTGCTGGCCGACGTGCTGGCCCTAGCCATACAGCTGTATTTGAGCGGCGGCGCCAGCAATCCCTTCATCTATCTGTTCCTGCTGCAGGGCATTCTGGGCGCCGTGCTGCTCAGGCCCGTGCACGCCTGGATCATCGTTGCCAGCACCTCGCTGTGCACCCTGGTGCTGGCCATCGTGCACTGGCCCCTGCCCATTGGCGCGGCGGGACCGGACGGGCTGCCCGGCCTGTATGTGAGCGGCATTCTGATCAGCTTCGGGCTGACCACGGTGCTGCTGGTGGTCTTCCTGCGCCGCATCGTCTCCAACCTGCGCCGGCGTGACGCACGGCTGGCCAACATGCGCCAGCGTGCCAGCGAAGAGGAGCACATCGTGCGCATGGGCCTGCTGGCCACGGGCGCGGCGCACGAGCTGGGCACGCCGCTGTCCACCATGTCCGTCATCCTGGGCGACTGGCAGCGCATGCCCGCCATCACGCAAGACCCCGACCTGCTGGCCGACCTGCAGGAAATGCAGCAGCAGCTGCTGCGCTGCAAGTCCATCGTCTCCAGCGTGCTCATGTCGGCCGGCGAGACCCGCGCCGATGCGCCACAGGCCACCACGCTGCGCGCCTTCATGGACGGCGTGGTCGCGCACTGGCAGTCACGCCATGCCGTGGAGCATTTCGACTATGTACAGGCCGGCGAGGACTTCCCCATTCTTTCCGATACCGCGTTGCAGCAAATGGTTTGCAATGTGCTCGACAATGCGGCCGAAGCCTCACCCCGCCATGTGGCGCTGCACCTGGCCGTGCGCACCGGCATGCTGTGCATCACCGTGCGCGACAAGGGACCGGGCTTTGCACCCGCCGTGCTGGAACAGCTGGGCCAGCGCCATATCTCCACCAAGACGGAGCGCCCGGGCCGGGGGCTGGGCCTATTCCTGGTGCTCAACGTTGCGCGCTCGCTGGGCGGACGCGTTCAGGTGAGGAACACCCCGCCGCGGGGCAGTGAGGTGGAGATCCGCCTGCCCCTGTCATCGATTGCCATTGAACCCGGCGCCTGAAGCGGCGCCCACAGGAACCCGAATCGCCCATGGACAGCTCCCGCCTCCTGCTGCTGGTTGAAGACGATGCGACCTTTGCGCGCACGCTGACGCGCTCGTTCGAGCGGCGCGGCTACCGCGTGCTGCAGGCCGCCAGCGCCGAGGAAGTGCGCGAGCTGCTGCAGACGCACTCGCCGCAATACGCCGTCATGGACCTCAAGCTGGCGGGCAACGCGTCGGGCCTGAGCTGCGTGCAGATGCTGCACCAGCACAGCCCCGAGGCGCTGATCGTCGTGCTCACAGGCTATGCCAGCATTGCCACGGCCGTGGAGGCGGTCAAGCTAGGCGCATGCCACTATCTGGCCAAGCCCTCCAACACCGACGATATCGAGGCCGCCTTCGGCCGCCTCGAAGGCCGCACCGACGTGGAACTGTCGCGCAACCCCACCTCCATCAAGACGCTGGAGTGGGAACACATCCACGAAACCCTGGCCGAGAGCGATTTCAACATCTCCGAAGCCGCCCGTCGCCTGGGCATGCACCGGCGCACGCTGGCGCGCAAGCTGGAGAAGCGGCAGATCAAGTAAGGCGGCAGGCACCAAAAGGCAAACCGGGCCTCAAGGGCCCGGTTTGTCATTGCGCGGCCATGGCCCTCAGGCCATCAACCCATCAGCCCAGCCAGAGGTAGTGATCGACCAGCAGCGCCAGGAACAGCACGCTCAGGTGGATCAGCGAGAAGCGGAATGTCTTGCGCGACAGCTGGTCCGAGTAATTGCGCCACAGTGCAAAGGCATAGGCACAGAAGCCCACGCTCAGCACCACGGCCACCACCAGGTACAGCCAGGAACTCATGCCGTACATGAAGGGCAGCATGCAGGCCGCAAACAGAATCACCGTGTACAGCAGGATCTGCAGCCGCGTGTACTCGCTGCCATGCGTCACGGGCAGCATGGGCAGGCCGGACTGGCGGTAGTCTTCCACGCGATACAGCGCCAGCGCCCAGAAATGGGGCGGTGTCCACAGGAAGATGATGAGGAACAGAATCAGCGCCTCGGGACCGACCTGGCCCGTCATCGCGGCCCAGCCCAGCACGGGCGGCATGGCACCGGAGGCGCCGCCGATCACGATGTTCTGCGGCGTGGCAGGCTTGAGGATCACCGTGTAGATCACGGCATAGCCCACGAAGGTGGCCAGCGTCAGCCACATGGTCAGCGGGTTGGTGCACAGCAGCAGCACCAGCGCGCCCAGCGTGCACAGGATGGCCGAGAAGGCCAGCGCCTGCTGGCTGCTCAGCTCGCCGCGCGCAGTGGGCCGCCAGGAGGTGCGCTTCATGCGCGCATCGATATGGCGCTCCACCAGGCAGTTGAAGGCGGCAGCCGCGCCCGCCACCAGCCAGATGCCCAGGCAGGCCAGCGCCATGTGCAGCCACTGGTCGGCGTTGGGCCAGCCCGGCACTGCCAGCACCATGCCGATCAGTGCGCAGAACACGATCAGCTGCACCACACGCGGCTTGGTCAGGGCATAGAACTGTGTCCAGCGCGAGGGCTCGACACTCAGGGAAGCTTGTTTACTCATGCAATCTCTCCACGGGCAACCGGCAGACCGTCCCGCAGTGCGCCCGGGCGGCTGGCCGCCAGGCACCAAACAATCACTGTCACCAGCGCAGCTGCGCCGCCCGTATGCAGCACCGCGGCCACCAGCGGCCAATCGAGCACCACGTTCGACAGGCCTGTCAGCACCTGCAGCACCAAAAACGCACCCAGCACGCGGCGCTGCGACGCCAGTGCGGGCACTTCACCCAAACGCCACCACAGCCCGGCCAGCGCAGCCACCACCACATAGGCCGCCAGGCGGTGCAGATAGTGGATGGCCGTGAGGCCCGCAAAGCTGATGTTGCTGCCGTCCTGCAGCAGGCCCAACGGACGCCAGATCTGCAGCGCCTGCGAAAAATCCATGGCCGGCCACCAGCTGCCCTGGCAGGTCGGGAAACTGCTGCAGGCCAGCACCGCATAGTTGGTGCTGACCCAGCCGCCCAGCGCCACCTGCAGCACCAGCAGCGCAAGACCCAGCCACAGCCCCGCGCGCAGCGCGGGCGAAATCACGGTCGCCCCTTGCTGACGCGCAGCACGGCTCAACCCCACGGCGGGCACGCACAGCAAGGCCAGCAGCCCCGTGCCGCCCAGCAGGTGCAGGGTCACGATGGCCGGAAAAAGCTTCATGGTCACGGTCCAGGCGCCAAAGGCGCCCTGCAGGCAGACCCAGAACAGCGCCAGCGTGGGCCACCACGGACTCAGGGCACCGCCTGCGCCCTCCGCCCCTGTACGTTCGGCCCCTGCGCCACCCGCCCTGCCCAGGCGCCGCGCGCGCCGCCAGGCCATGATGGTCATGGCGATGATGAGCACGCCCACGGTGGTTGCCAGATAGCGGTGGACCATCTCTATCCATGCCTTGCCATGCGTCACCGGCCCGGTGGGCATGGCGGCCTGGGCCTCGGCAATCTGCGCGCGGGCGCCCATGGGGCTGGCGCTGCCATAGCAGCCCGGCCAGTCGGGGCAGCCCAGGCCGGAATCGGTCAGGCGGGTGAAGGCGCCGAACAGTACCAGATCGAAGGTCAGGAACAGCGTGAGCACCGACAGCGCCTGCAGCCGCTTGAGCGAGCCGCCGCTGCGGTTGCGCAGCCACACCCAGGCCAGGGGGCCCAGCGCCAGCAACAGGCCCAGCAGCATCAGCTCCAGAACGGGGGCCAGATCGTACAGCGCCTGTTCGCTCACGCCCGCCCTCCGCAGCGCGGCGTGCACCACACGGCATGGCCCCCGGGCAAGCCGAAAGGCAATGCCGCAGGCGCATCCGGTTGGCGACAGCAGATCTTCATAAATGAGAGCAATTTGACGAGAAGGCTCAGCCCCATGCGCGAGATTGGATCGCAGGCCGGGCCTACAGAGAATCAGGACATGCACCCAGATACCGGCTGCGGGACCGCGCCCCATGCACAAGGCCCGCCAAGCGGGCCCGGTCGCTGCAACTTTCAGAGCAGCATGTCTTTGATATGAAACAATTCTACTTGGCTGCGAACCGCTCAATCGCCCACGCATGCAGTGCCCCTAGATCGCAGCCAGCTTCTTTTGGCCGGTGCGATGCGACTTGGGCCTGGCGCACACGAATTTCCACAGGACCCTGTCCAAGGCATCGGCGGCCCAGCTTTACACGACTGCTCAGATTCGCTCAGATTCAGACACCTCGCGTTCCTTAGATTGGTGGTTTCACTTGGGAACCGGCAACTGCCGGGTGAGGCCATGATTGCAGGAGGCTCGTGGACTGTGCTTGATGGGCACGGAAACGAAATCGGGCGTGTCGAAGGCGATGAATTCGTCCGTTGCGGGACCAGGCCCATCTACCGCATCGATGGACCGGCGCTGTACTCCATGGACGGTTCGGCCAGACTGATGGGCTTTATCGAAGGGACCGAGGTCAGAACGCGGCAAGGCCGGATCTTCCTCAAATTTCTCGCGCATTGAGCGGAACTGCTCAGATTTGCTCATCTTCGGCCAGTCGAAGCCAGGGAGACTCCACGTCCAAGAAAACCTCCAGGCAATGGACCTCTTTTTCGTGCGCGTGCTCTCCAATAACGATTTCAATGCCTTCTGGGACGGCATCGCCCAGGACAAGCCCCTGAAGACGCCCGACAAGGGACGCACCGCGTCCTTCACTGTCATCCGCCGCAGCGACAGCGGCCTGGAAGTCAGAACGCACAAGGGCAACACGGTGCGCATAAGGCGGGAAGCCTTCGGCGCCGTGCTGCGCCATCTGGCCCAGGAGCATCACGGCGCCGAGCGGCCCTGCATCGTGGCCTCCAGCCAGCACCGGCCCGGCTTTCTGGGCTTTGCGGCCAAACAGGCCAACGACAACGCAGCCGTGGTGATCACCTACATCCTGCCCATACTGCAGGACGCAGGACTTGTGGAAATCGACGGCAACCGGCCCAACCGGACCTGGCTGCTTTGAACAACTGCACAGCCTTCGGCCTTCTGCGCCGGTCGATGACAATCTATGTCAATTCATTCATAGCCAATCACTAAGGCGCACAGATAATTGCCGGCATTCGTGTGAATTGTGAGAAGGGTCCGGGCCACGCTCGGCGCCCTTCGATGCTGGAGGATTGGCAGATGAGCGCCCCGGAAATGGAGGCCATACAGGAGCGGCTGAAGAAGCTGCGGGCCGACGAGGCGCTGGTCGCCGAGCAGCTGGACCGGCTGCAGGCCCAAAAGGCTGCGCTGCAGCACAGGCTGGCCATGATCCAGGGCGCCGTGCAGGTGCTTGAAGAGATGCGTCAGGAGCTGGGGCCATGAACCGTGGCAAGCCCGTCTCACCACCCGCATCGCCCCCCGCCTCACCCTGCGCATTGCCCACCCCCACCTTGCCCACAGCCGAAGACTGGCTGGCAAGAATTGCGGCCCTGGATGCCACGCAGCCCCCTCCCACCCCGCCCCGTTTGCGCAACCCCCGCAAGGCAAAGCGCCGCAGGGCGGTCACCGTCGTGGCAGTGGCCGTGCTGCTCGGGCTGCTGGCCATCGCCCTGGCCGTGGCGGTGCAGTTGATGTGGGTCAAGTAGCTGTCACACGGCAGCAGCGGAAAGAGCCTTCCAGCGTGAAGCCAACCGAGCCGGGGCTGCTGTATACCCTCACATCCTGGCGAAGTCCCCATATTGTTTGCATGCTCACTTACGCCTAGCATGTGTCCACACTCAACGCAGTGGAGGTGCCATGGCCGATCCCGAAGAACCACTGGAAGTACGCTCAGAACGCTGGCAGTCGCTGAAGGGGCTGGACATCGCCTCCGTGGATCTGGGCCCCATCTGCGTGGTGCTCATGCTGACGCTGATCTGCATGGCCGTGATGATGCTGTTGGCCAAATCCGGCGCCGAGCAAGCACGGCAGGCCCAGCCCTCGTCCCAGGCCAAGGGCCCGGCTCCCCGACCGAAGCCGGCGCAGCCCGTGACCGAACCCGCCCAGCAACAGACCTGGACGCCGGCCTTGCGCACCTAAGGGCGACCTAAGGCCGACCTGAGGGCGTCAAGGCCAGGCAGCAGTACCTTCAGAGTTTCACCGAACGTGTCGCAATGAAGGTCGGCACGAACTTCTCGATCACAAAACGGGCATGGGGCTGCCAGTCTTCATGAAAGCCCGTCAGCACCAGCCCCGCATCCAGCTGGCCGCCGATCTGATCGGCCAGCGTATGGCCGAACACCAGCGCCTCATTGCGCTCCCGCTTGGCATCAAGCGCTGCGGGCGGCAAATCCACCACATCGGAATACGGAAGGCGCCGCGCAGGCCGCATGAGCCCTTGCTCGCGCAACGCGGGATCGCGGTCCTCCACGAAGACCACCGGATTCCAGAAGCTGGACAGAAGGCGCCCACCCTTCGCGAGCACCCGCGCGCATTCACGCCATACGGGCCGCACATCAGGCACGTAGAGGTTGGAGATGGGGTGAAAGATCACATCGAAGCCGGCATCTGCAAAAACGCCCAGATCGCGCATGTCGCCCTGCACGCAGGTCAGCGCAAGGCCTTCGCGCTGCGCCACATGACGGTCCTGTGCAAGCTGCCCGGCAGAGGCATCGAACACGGTGACCTGCGCACCCGCCGCCGCAAGAATGGGCCCCTGCTGGCCGCCGCCGCCGGCAAGGCAGAGGATGCGCAGGCCGCGCACATCATCCAGCCAGCCCGCTGGCAAGGGGCCTGGCGTGAGCCGCGCCTGCCAGCTTCCGGCACGGGCCCGGGCTATTTCAGCGCTGTCGACCGGGCGCGACCAGTCGCAGTCTTTCGCTGCCTGCAGGTTCCAGGCGGCGGTGTTGTGGGCAAGGATGTCGATGGGTTCTGTCATGGGCACTCTTTCATAAAGAGGCCGCACGGCGACGCGAGGTTGCGTTCAGAAAACGCGGAGCAGTCAACGGGCATGCAGGTGGTGACGCGGGCGTCCGCCGTGGGCCGGGAATGGGCTTCGGGGGGATCGGTCGGACTAGGGTCCGAAGGCGTCACAGGTTCATGTCAGGCTCGCAGCGGTCGCAGGAATGGAAGAGGCAAATTCTAAGACTGCGCAAATTGCACTGTCAAACCACTGCGGCGCGTTCCCCACACGGTCATGCGGAAGTCACAACCGTGAGACGGCTTGGCTGTAAGTTGAACACGCACCCTCGATGGCGCTGGCTTCTGCTGCGCCATGGCGCGCCCGCTGACGACCGGCCTTTCCAACCCGGCGCCCAATGGATACCGAGGAGCAACACTTTGAAGGAGAGCTATGCGTAGTCCCAAGAAAGGCCGAGAGCCGATCCGGCTCATGGACCTGGCCCCCGCCGTCTTCTGCATCCAGTGCGAACAGGAAAAACCCGCCACAGGAGCCCGCCAATTCCACGCGTGGCATGTGTGCAGCGACTGCTCGCAGAAGTTGGCCCAACTCCCCCCGGCGCAAGCACCCACGGCGCACCACGCGCACTGAGGCAAGCGATTCCCCAAAACGAAAGCCCGCCAGATGGCGGGCTTTCTCATGCCCTTGCGGACATGAGCGGGCGCGGGAGCGGGACGTCGATGCGCGCCTACCAGGGCACAAACATGATCACCAGTGCCACAGCCACGATAGCGGCAACGATGTACATGGTTCTCTTGGTGGCGAACCGGTTGCGGGAAGACGAGGTGGGCACTTGGCCCGGGGTATTGGGAGTAGGTTTGTTCATGGCCTCAAGCATGGTCGCCGCCCGGGACCGGCCCTGTCGGACAAGCACAGCTAAGGCAATCAGCGCAGAGCATGACAAGGGCGTCGGCCTTGGCGCAAGGTGACGCTTGTGAACTGCCGTGGGCCCACTGAGCGCAAGTGGCCAGAAAAGACAAAGCCCGCGGGTGCGGGCTGCTGGTCAGATTTCGAAGGCAGTGCGGTCCACTGCATCCTTGATCCACGCAGGAGGCTTGCCCCGGCCGGTCCACGTTGCGCCGGTGGACGGATCACGGTACTTGGCCACGCCTGCACCGACGGGCGACTTGCGCTTGCCCGTGCTGAACACATCTTCCTGGGTCAATTGGAATTGCTGGACGAGCTCGCGAACCTTGGCGATGGCCCCGCCTTTTTCGGCTTTCAGGACTTCGGCAATGCGTGCTTCGATCTCTGCCTTTTGCTGCAGGAGCGTCTTGTAATCAGGTGTCATGGACTTTTCTTGGGTTGTATGCTAGCGAGTCAGTATTCTATGCACAAAATGCCGCGCTGACATACCTTTGCATCGCAAACCGAAGGTTGCGGATGCAACAACACTCCCAACCTCCAGAGGTATAGAGTGGCGCAATGAACAAAGCACTGGAACTCTCAGGAATCGCGCTGGTGGCCCTGGTGGCACTGGCACTCAGCGCATGCGCCCAACAGAAGCTGGCACCCTCCGTGGGCATGGCCAATCCCGCATCGGTCTATTGCGGTGAAATCGGCGGACAAGTCCGGATGGAGAAGACGCCCCAGGGCCAGGAAGGCATCTGCGTGCTGCCGAACGGGACGGAAATGGAAGAGTGGACGCTGTACCGCAAGGACCATCCGGCCAAGTAGTGGGATAGCGCTCTGCACGAACGACAAGCAAGCCGTTAACGCCCAGCCGTCACTGCGCAAATGCACAGCTCACGGCCGCGCAGGCAGTGATACCCCCCAGCGAGCCTTTTTCTTGCGTGGGCTCCGATCACGAGGCAATGAACAGCCCGGCCTTGCCCTCGAAGATCTTCGCCAATGCATCCTTCACCTGCTACAGTTCCACCTCGGTGGCCATCAGGGTCACCACGTACTGGCGTGTTCCGTCCAAATCGCGCGCTACCTCAGGCGGTAAATCAGCGCGCAGCACTTGGTCATCCAGGGTGACTTCAAGATCTCGCACCCTCGTTACCAACTGGTCCAGCACCATCAGCTCGATCTCATCCTGATCGGGGAAACGGGTGAGCCAGAACACATAGTTCGCCGTGCGGTCCACGCAATAAACAAGCGCCATCTCGTAATGCTCGTCATACGGTGAGGCCGGTACCTCCGCGTTCAGAAGCCTGGGACTCTGGCCCAGATCGGCCGGCAAGATCGTTGGCACAGATTCGTCGGCCAATCCCGAGATCCGTGATTCGGCCTTTTCCCCGCCCGAGTGGCCGCTGTCCCAGAAGGAAGAGTCACGCCATCAAGGACGGCGGCGGGGAGAGCGCCGGCAAATCTACAGGCGGCATCCCTGACTTGCTCGCGCAGGCCGTCAAAGACAGCACGCAGCTGGTCAAGATCACGGCGCAGCAGCGCTTCGCCCTCGGCGGTGATGATCCCGGCCGCATCGCCGATCACTTACAGCACCCGATCATTAATCGCGGCCCAGGTCCTGCGCCGGGGATGCACGGTCATGTCGTCCAGAACTTGGCGCAGCTCGCCGCCGTCGATCGTACACAGCCGGCTGAAATCGCGGGTGGAATACAGGCCCGTGGGCGTGCATGCCATCGCCAGCGAGCGGCCGACACGAACCTGCACCCCGCCCGACTCCGTCACATCGACGTTGTCGGCGCGAGTGAACCACGACATGCCAAGCCGCAGCGGGTCGGTGACGTTGTTCAGGCCTCGGAAGGAGCGGATTGCTGGCATACCGCGACTTTGCCGAGCGGCTCTGAATGCGTCGGACCCTAGCCGGGGCACATGCTCCGCAGAAGTGTGCGATTAATTACATTGCCAAATCTTAAATCGTTAGCAGAGTAATAGTTTGCTCAATAACGAATGAATAAGAAACACATTCACAGTTCCAATAGAGCATTTCTTCAAATTCTCAAGCAAAACTCTATTAGCATGCATGGCTTCACACACTGGAGGAGTAGTTGCAAATGAAATTATTCAAGATAGCCTCGGCCGCATTTTTTGCAGCCACCACTTTGTTCACGACTGGAGCTGCTGCACAAAGCCATGGAGTTTTGCTGCCGATAACTATCACAAATGCGTCGGCTAACGTAGCCGACATGAGCAAGGCAGCCGATAACAACCCATACACCGCATGGAATGCCGGTGGCGGACCTACACAGTGGATAGACATTGACCTTGGTTCAGAGCGGGTGTTCTCTATACTGCGTATGCTTCCGATGCAAAGTCCAGCTGGCCGAACTATCCATCATGTTTGGGGTAGAAATAACGCGGGACAGTGGTTTGACTTTGGTGAAATTGGAGAAATAACAGAGGACAACAAATGGTTTGAATACAAAAACACCAAGGAAATTCCTGTCAGAACAATCATTCTTCAAACCACTGCAAGCCCATCCTGGGTGGCTTGGCGCGAGTTCCAAGTGTATGACGGAGGCGACCTTTCAACGAGTTGCCATCTAAGCCTGCCACGAGGAATGGCCGTATATAAAACATCTACTGGCAGCTGCCCGGGCTATTCCTCTAACACCATCTTTCACATAAGGGATACTCGCAATCTTCCGAAGGGTGCAGAAGTATATGTTTGCTCCAGTTATGGAATGGATGGATGGAGTTGGATCGATTCAAATGGGCGGCCTCTATACGATGGAATCCAACCGAGGCTAGGACGTTGCGGATATTTCGATGGTGGCGGGGTGTTTAGACTTCGCAAGGACTATGGCGGTTAAAATAATCGCAGATTTTCTATTTGACTGAACGCCGGGCGGCTCGACGTCGTTCGCTTCATTTGCCAGTTTGTCTGCGGGAGAATCAGCCCACTCCCGCAGCCATCTCCCGCATCTGCTGCCTCAGCGCCTTGGGTGACGCGTCGGCGATTCGATCCGTGCGGTCCTTGTTCATCTCGCGAACGCCGTGCTGTCAGGATTGCCTTGGCGCCCCTGGCCGCCTACGATGCGCAGCATGCCCGGCATCATCTTCTGGCTGCTCGTGACCGCAGCCGTCCTCTTCTTCAAGCTGACCACGCCCGCCGAGCGCTGCTCGATGATCGAGACCTACGGCTGATCATCATCGGGCTCGGCGCCGTGGGCTTCATCTGGCAGTTCATTCGGCGCGGCGCGATCAGTCTTTGAGCTTGGCCACGCGCTGCGCGATGGCGTTGCGCTGCTGCTCGATCTGCGTGAGGCGCTCGCGCTTGATCTCGCCGGTCATGAGCCGGTCCCCCTCGATCTTCTTGGCGCGTTGGCCCAGCTCGGCAGTCTGCTGCTTGGCGGCGTTGATGACCACACGGTTGCGCAGCTTCGGCCCCTCCTCTTCCTGGATGCTGCGCGCCAGCTCGATGTCGCCCGACTTGATGGCGGCCTGGTGGCTGACCCAGGCCTGCTCCACGCCCTTGGCCTACTCGCACATGGTGGTGACGTAGCGGCTGGGATCCGTGGGCAGTTCCTCGACGAAGTTGCCGGCCAGGTGATCTTGCCCCCGTATTCCCGACCCCGTCCTGTTCGCAATAAAACGCCTGGTCAACCCCTGCAGCCTGTTGCCGCCTGAACTCCCGAGGCGACCGCATTTTCAGCGAAGAATGCGGATGCACCTCGTTGAAGTGCTCGAAGGCCACTGGCAGTTGCGCCAGTACCGTCACCAAAGCACAGGCACGTCGGTAGCCATAGCTGGGCAAGTCGGCAATTTCCTGGCGCAGTTCGGCGAGCAGCCCCGCATCGTCGCTGGGTGTGCGATGGCTGCGGCCATCGGCCCAGTCTTCACCACGCCCAAGCAGGTCGCGCACATACGAGCGCGCCAGCCCCATCGCCCGGCAGACCGTTTTCACTGGTCTTCCCCGGGCGACAATGGCGAGCGCGCAATCCACTTTTTTTCTGCGGCGTACTCCACGGCTTCCTTGAGGATTTCGTTCTCCAAGGTTTTCTTGCCGAGCACGCGCTGCAGCTTGGCGATTTCCGCGCGGGCAGCCGCCAGCTCGGATGCCAGCACGACTGCCTCGCCAGCGGAGACGGCGGTCAAAGCACCCTGGCGTTCGAGCTTCCGCCACTGGAACAGCAGTCTAGCGAAACGCCTTCCTGCCGAGCGACCAATGACACGCTCATGCCCTGTTCGTAGGTTCAGCGCACCAGCGCCGCCTTATCTGCGAGGGACCAGCGCCTGCGGCGCTGGTCCTTCACGACTACCTCGATTGACTCCATATGCCTAGTCATATGCACAGTCCTGTTCCTATCTTCAAAGATAAGCGATAGGCCGGCGCCGGGGAATCAGGGGGCTATCTCATAGGTACATGTCGCGCCACTTTGTCCCGGAGCTCGGCGACGTAGGCGTGGCTACTTCTCAACCGAAAAGAACTTCGCGCCGAGAGCGACTTCGCGCGTGTTGATCGCAAAACTCGCTTCGATCGCCTCCATCAGCCGTTCGCTGTCCATGCAGAATTGCTGCTCAACCTGAGACCGCTTGCCCGGCTGCAGTCCAGTTCTGAGGAGCGCTTTAATCTCACTAATCTGCTGCAGGTGAGGCACCCTTTCTCTCTCCATTGCCAGATATTCTGGAGAGGAGAGGTACCGCTGCACCTCTTCACGGATTTTGGCCGCATCCCAGTTGTTCTCCCGTGCCTTCTCCATGGCGATGCTCTTTAGGCTCTCACCCTGTTTTTCCTGAGCATTCACTAGGCTCTGCAAGCGATCTAGCGCTTGGTTCGCGGTCGCGTCGATCTTTTCAGGGCTACTACATTGCGCCGCCGCTCCGTCGCAGAACAGAACCGTGCAAACAACTGCAAGCAACGAAAAGCGACTGCGCATTGGTATCCAGGTGAGAAAGCGGGACCGGCCGAACTATAGCTGAGCCGTGCATGGTGCTTACCGGATGTGCGCATTTTTTACCCCGACTCAGCACCGGTGCGGGATCGCGCGAACCCAGGGCGGGGTCGCAGATGGTAGGCTCTGCGCACTGCCAAGCAGGTATTTCAGAAACCAGACAAGCAATGATCGATCAAGAATCCTATGCAGCGGGAACTGTCTACTTTTTTGGTTCCAAGGAGGCCTTGGCAGAGGTCCTCACGTCTGCCGGATTCGCCGTGGAAGTCGGTCAATGGGCACTGCGCTTTGAACAATTCGAGATTGGATATGTGGGCAACATCGACCCCAAGGCGCCATTTGAGATTCACGGCGATGGATACGACATTCCTGCTGAGTCCTTGGCTGTGCACTGCTCTGCGCTCGCAGAATGCCTGACGCTGGCGATGATCAGTTTTGACTTTACGCACATCGCTGGTGACCGGAGTCTGGAGTACCGCACATATCAGTTTCGGCTGTAAGCAGCGTTGATCGCTGCCACGCTGGCGTAGGCGGGTGCCCGTCCGGCGTGGAGTGGTACGCTTCGGGCACCGCCAATGAGGCTGCTCAGAAAAGGGCGATGGAGATGATGGTGATGATCAGAGAGTGCGCTGCCGCATAGGCAGTTCAGAAATCGAGCCCTCCTTCTTCGAGTGCTCAGCCCGCTCATCTGCCGCACAGGCAGCCAGGCCCGCCCATGCAGCCTTTTTCTTGGGCAATGCTCAAATCGGCCGCGTCCGCACCTCAGCTGTCCAGGCAGATTGCCCTCTGGGCTGTAACGAGCCCTGATCCGTCGCAGCGATGTGAAGGTATTCGCCATCCCTTAGGGCCCGCGCACGCTGCGACAGCTGCTCGCGCACATCGACAGATTCGGCACGCAGTTTGCTGATCACCATCTTGCTCACCTTCAGTTCGTGACAACAGCGACAGGAAAAGTGCATCCACTTTCCATAGTCTTCGAGATAGGCGATACAGGGAAGATTGCACAAGGGGCATGGACTTTGGATGGAATCTGGCATGGCGACACCCCGGGTAAAACTGTGCGAAAAAATGCGCTGAACCTGTTGTACCCCACAGGCACGCCCCAAAATCAAGCGCCGAGTTAGGGGTTGTCCGAACCCCCTCTGGAGCGCTGGCGATCGCACATGTCGGCAACCACCGCCCCAGTAGCGCTCAGAGGGCACATAGAGCTACCCCACGACCAAAGCACTCGAACTCTCTGGAATCGCGCTGGTGTAACTGATGCTCAGCGCAGGCGCTCAGCAGCAGCTGACACCGTCTGTCGACATGGCCATTCCCGCATCGTAAAAGGCCAACAGCTCTCATCCGACACCTGTAGCAGAATGTCACAGACGCCCCATACCGGTGCGTCTACCCGAACGTTTAAAGGAAGTCAGAATGAAGAAAACAGTGATCCTGATAGCGGCAATTTCGGCATGCACATTGGCGCTGGCCAAAGGCGGAGGTGGCCACAGCGGAGGGTCTTCGAGCCGGGGAAGCAGCAGTTCCCACAGCTACTCCGGTTCGCACAGCGGTGGCTCGTCAAGCAGCCACTCTGTTCAGGGCTACACCCGCAAAGATGGCACCTATGTCGCCCCCCACCACGCCACCAATCGAGACGACACAAAGAACAATAACTGGACCACGCAGGGGAACGTGAATCCGCACACAGGCAAGCCAGGGACGAAGCCTGGCGACTACTGACGAATAGGCCCGTACAACGGGCCTTTTTCGTGTGTCGCTCTCTCCCTCGCCACAGGAATGATCCCAATGCGGCGGCCCCATGCTGGTGCATAGGATCACCCAATGGCCGTGCACCGGAGGAACGATGGAAGGCCGAGACAGGGAGCGGGACGAAGACGACGACAACAGCCCAGCCGTGACCGTTGGCTTGGCCGCGCTGGCCATCGTTCGGCTGGCTGTGGTGCTGGGTGTGCTGACGCTGCTGATCAACGGATAGGCAGAGACCCAGCGCTTTACCTCGTCCCCAGCGTGTCCACGTAGAACATGAGGTGATCCAGAGCTACAGCGTGCGGGTCACGACCTCTCAACGGCGATTCCCTGGCAGAGTCGTCCGGCAAGAAGACCAGAAGCACGTCGCCACAGGCCTCGTAGTCTGCGCTGAACTCAACGCCGTTGTGAGTGAAGACGCATTCGTGCATGCGGGGCATTGTCACAGTTGCTGGCTCGTGGCACCAGCGCCCTGAAAAGACGAAGCCCGCGCGGGGCGGGCTTGAGGAACGAGCGGTGACCTGCGACTACGGGTGCATTGCCTGCGTGTAGACGTCGATATAGGTGCGGTTCACGTTGGAGACGCAGCCCCAGCATTCTTGATATGCCCGGCTACTCTCGCCAGACGGGCGCATGAACCGCAGAACCCGTTGGCCTTTGCGCGGCCCTCTGCCGGCCAAGGCGGCACGCACGCGAAAAGCTGACCCTCTCGCGGTATGGTAGATCCGCTCGGGCTGCGTATGGGCCTGATGCCAAGCCTCTTCGAAGCTCAGCGGATTGTTCAAGTTTGGGTCTCGCAGGTGCGGTGCTGGAGTTGGACGGCTCATATGTGGGGCGGCTGGCAGTGCGTGATCTTCTGGGAAATATCTAGGGCCAGGCCCATTGTAGGCAGCTCGTGGTGACCTCAGCGGCTCACTGGTCAGCATCACTCCAGGGTGTGAAAGTAGCTCTTCCCAGGGCGCACCAGCCGCCCCTTAAATGACGAGACCCGCGCTGGACACCCTAAAGAAGGGTGCAGCCAGGTCCTGCATAGAATGGCGGCAATCAGTGGCCTGACGCCGCGACGACTGGAGGGGATCTTGGCCGCGTCCTGAACATCCTACGCGCGGAGCAGGCGCGAACACGGCCGCCTTCAAGCCACGGCCCAACTGCATCACACAGCAGACCTGCAACTTCTTTACACGACGTAAAGCTTTCCTTCAGAAAAGGTCTGCATACTGGCCAGCAACGGATTCCGCCGAGCCTGCGAGCTTTCTCCTCCCTCCCTCTCAAATCCCTTCCCCAGGCACGCCACCACGGCATCGGCATTTTTCTTCCAGGGCCCGCAGCTTCGCCGCTTGCGGGCCCTTTTCGTTGCCCCTTCAACGGCCGCAGCTCCAAGCGGACACCGTGTCGAAAGAACTCATACATACGGGGCATGCTCGACCTACATGAGCACCCTTACTTGGCTCGCACAGGGAAGCCTCACAAGCAGTTGAAATAACGTCTATTCGAGGCCCGCAATGCCCTGCTGATGGAGATAAGCATGAGTCAAGTCGTACCGAGTGAGTCTTTCAATCCGGACCCTGATGCCCGCTACCACCGGAGTCTCCTGGATGCCTTTCCGGTAAGGGGCAGCTACCAGCTCATTCAGTTGCGCAGCACCAGATCTCGCAGCCCCTTGCGACGTTTTGCGAAGGCTTGCATTCGGGCGGTTCGCGCACTTGTTCAATGACTTGAAGGAGATTGTGATGCGACATATTTTCCTCACATTTTTCTGGTCCGTGGTGACCCTCATCTCGCTGTACATCTCCACGCTGGCAGGGCCGATGTTCCCCGTCACGAGCTGAAATGCGGTTAACAGCCGGGCCTATGGTTGACTCATGGTTCTCCTCCTGGAATTCATAGGCATGCCCTGAAAAGGGCACCGGACTTTTTCTTCTCCGTGCCTGCACTTCGCAGGCATTCACAAGCTCGCAGCACCGCTGGCGGGCTTCTTTTCTGTGGGGGCCGCTTGCGGCTTTGGCCCGCTTTGTAGAGATGCAAGGCGCTCATACATCGGGTGCGCACAGCGAAGCGCCAGCGGCGCCAAGGTTCAGGCGACCAAGCAGAGGCTTGTGCCGGTGCGGCATCAAGTACAGGACATTGAAAATGCGGAGCGCTCCGCATTGGGTCAAATGCCGGCATCGCGTAAGATGCTGATCCACCAGTAGAAGCGGGCGTCGTTCAATGGCAGAACGTAAGCCTCCTCTGAAAACAGCGAGAATTCCCGAAAACCTACGCCAAAACCTACGCCAAACTGGACACCAAAAGCCCGCATCGCGGGCCGTCTTTTTGGTGAGACTTCGGGTCGCTTCAGGTTTCCGCACGCAGCGCCTGCAGCTGCTCGGCCGGCAGCAACGCCTCCTCTTCGGGCTTCTCCGCGCCTGACCGTAGCGCGCCCAGCGGAGGCAGCTTGATCAGTGCATCCGCCTGCGCGGCCGTACCATGCAGCCAGGCGTCCCAGTCGCTGGGCTCCAGCATCACAACCCCGCGCTTTTCCTTGCCGGGCCGGTGCATCAGCGACAGCACCGGGTGCCCGTCCGCGGGCTGCGTGATCATTGTGTAGTTCGGCACCAGCTCGCCGGTTTCTGGGTCCGTCCACTCGCTGTAGAGCCCGGCCAGAGCCGCGGGCTCCCCATCGGCCCGCTGGAACGACCACCACACATTGCGGCTGCCCAAGCCCCAGTACGGCTCCACCCAGGACTCGACGGGGATGAGGCAGCGCTGGCCCGCGCGCCATGCCGGCGCATAGGTCCAGGACTTCGCCAGGGTCTCGCGCCGCGCGTTGTTCGTGCTCATCGGCTTGCCGTCGGCCGTCATAGGCCGGCGCGTCGGTGAGCTGCGCGGAATCATTCCCCACTGCCCCACCTCCATCTCTCCGCCAGGCTTGATGTACGGACCCAGGGCCAGTGGTGTGACGTGCGGCTTCCACCACCTATTCGGAGCCTGCCGCCCCAGGGCGAAGGCACGCTCGATCTCCGTCTCTCGCGGCGACTGGTATCTATTACACATAGGGCCACCTTTTGGTGGGCCGCTCGATTGCAGCCTTGGCCGCAGCGTAACGCTGCCCCAGCCAACTGGCCATAGGCACGAGTGCCGCGTCGATGCCGGCGCGATCCGGGCAACACAACCATGTCTGCGGCCATCGCCTCAGATCGCCCTCATCCCACTCCAAGCCCCTCAGCAGCATTGACCCATCTTCGCGCATGCGCAGCATCTCAACTTGCCCCAGCCCGCGCGTGATGGGCCCCGAGCCTCCGGGGTCAACGATGTCTACACGGTCATTTTCGTATGCCCGGGTGGTCACCAGCAGTCCTGTGACGCAGTGCACGCTCCGCAACATCGGCACGGACAGGTAGACGCCGCAAAAGCGCAAACGCAGCATCGTCGTGCGCCAGCCGGCATCGACTTGACCCTGGCGCTCCCGTTCGCTGCCTGGCGCACAGCCCTCTGAGCGGTATCGGCCCGGTAGATCGGGCAACCCTGTTGAATCGTGGGTCATGACATTTTCACTGTATGAATGTACAGTTATTATGCAAACCCGATCTCCAGGAGGTCCAGATGATCACCCCGCAGCCATCCCCGAAATTCTCTCTCTTGAGCATGCCTGAGTGGTTCGGCGTGCCCGAACTGGAGGCCCTCCCAGCGCCGCCGGAGGCCTATCGGATCGTGGAAGCGCAGCCTGGGTGGTTTGAAGTCCGTGGGCCGGGCGGGGCCCTGGTGTACAGCGGCCTCGGGCCGGTTCAGATTCTGGCGGCCCGCGATGTATGACGATGACGATCCGCTGAACTGCCTGCACCCGACAGTTGTGTGGCCATCAGGGTGGACTGCGGTTTGCGGGCAGGAGATCCTGCCGCTCGCCCCCGAGTGCTACCGGGTTGTTCACACAACCCCGTGGTGGTCCATCGTCTTGGACCCGGACGGCAATGTCGTCTACCGTGGCTTCGGGCCTGTCGAAGTAATCCGCTCGCCTGCGCCGTTCTGACCCACGCCGCGGACTGTCTCTCAGCCCTGTATGGCGTCAGGATGCGCCGGTAACGCCGCCTCGGCCAGCTTGACCAGTGCGGCTTTACAGGCCTCTTCTGAGGCGCGCTCAGCTTCAAAGGCGGCTGTGGCCGCATCCTGTGCCTCGCGGCTGTGCAGTTTGGACATGCTCAGGTTCTGCTCGGCGCGGGCATATTCTTCAGCTGCCACGTCGATGGGCGACTGTGTTGTGCGTGTCTGCGCGCCACAGGTCAATGGCCGGGCATGCAATGGCCAGGGATCCACCAGCCCGATGATCTTGTCCATCGCTTCATGGACCGTCCCGCCATCCGGCGGGAGGAAGTGCTGCACGACAGACAGCACTTCCTCCAAGACCTGCTCCGCCTTGCTGGGGTCGTTGATGCCCGCAAGCTTGTCGCGCAGCCGGAAGTTCAGCAGCTCCCAAACCTTCTCCACGGCCTGCGCGCGTGCTTCTTCACGGCCGCGCTCCGCACTGTGTTGCGCGGGATCGATGGTGCCGTAGTTGACGCCGACCGCCTTGGCGCCGTTCCGCAGGACCAGTACACAGAAGGTCAGCAGGCCCAGGGTTGGCGGCGGGGTCGTATCGCCGACCACAACCAGGCCACGTCGGAGGCTCGCTTCACCTGCAACGCCCTCCGCCGCAGTGAAATAGTGCTCGCTGACGATCTCCCGCAGGATGTCATCCGGCGTGACGCGCGGCGCGGTCAGGCCCTTGGCCTGGATCTCGTCTTCGATGGACTGCTCAGCCGGAGAGAGCTCGGGCAGAGGGCCTGGGCCGGTGGCTGTTGTGCCATCGACATAGGCCTTGGACTCCAGTGTGCCAGGCATGCGGGTGGCGCAGTCGCAGGGCCCAGCCGGCATGGCGGGCTCGTTGTGGATAGCGCAATCGGAGGCATGGCCGCAGCCATTGCTGCCGCAGGTGTGTTGTGTCATGGGTGGCTCTCTGTGGTGGTGCCTGCGGCCGGCAGGCTCGGGATCACGGGCCAGGCGGCGCCGAGGGTTTGGACATCAGCTGCGTGCCCTGCAGCCTTTGCTGCCATGTCGCCATACGCTGCGCGGCAGTCTTCAAATACGACTCCGAGGGCAGAGGCGTACTCAAGGACGGCAGCAGGGGGAGCGCTGGCAAGTCGGCGGGCGGCATCTGCGGATTGCTCGCGCAGGCCGTCAGCAATAGCGAGCAGCTGGTCACGATCACGGCGCAGCAGCGCCTCGCGGTCACGGGCGGCATTGAGAGCTCCTTGATACTTGGTGGTCATTGCCTTCTCGGCCTGTCGCACGCGGGCGTCGGCCGCGCGCTGAGCGGTGCTGGTGGCCAGCTGCTGGGTGGTCGTTTCCAGCCGGGCCTCGGCTAGCTCGGCGCCCAGGCGCGCGCCCTGGAACTGCCACGCCAGCACGGCGGCCACAGCGGCGGCGGCCCCATGGGTGTAGAGCGCGGGGATCATGTGCACACCCTCCTGGCGTACTCGCGCATCAGTGCTTCAGAGATGCGCTCGATGGAATAGGCTTCGAACTCCCTCGAAGGCTTCTCCTCGCCAATGCTGTCGCACAGTCTCTGGAAGACGTGAACCGACTCGTGGACCAAAGCGCATGCGACGGATATGGGGTCCGCCTCTGCGGCCGATTGGTTCAAACAAACCACGCAGAACAAGCCGCTGTCGTTTTCCCATGTGTGTACAACCGCCAATTGGCGATCGACATCCATCCAGACCCCTGGATCTGGCACGTTGCAGCGAGTGGCGACCTTCAAGAACTCGGCCTGAGATAGGCACAGGGTCATGTACGGCAAGCGCACCGTGTCGCGGCTGAGCCATTTCATCGCCCGCCCCTCCACCAGTACCACCACATCGCGATCCAGAGAGCGTTCATGGCTGGGCCTCCATACACGCGGCGTGCCGAGCCTGCTGACGGGTCCAGACGCCGCGGCAGATGCGATTGCCGGGCGTGCTGCAGTCGTAGCGCCATCGCTTCGGCCGGCCTGCCGCGTCCCATTGGTGAGGCTCCCATCCCGGTCCCTCGCGCTTCGGGCTGGTCATGAAGCGATAGCCCAGCAGGGCCTCGCAGGCGGGGGCGAACTGCCCGGCCAACAGCCGGGTGCGCATGAGGCTGGTCCGCCAGGCGCCGATGCCGTACTGGTAGGTGAAGTCCAGATAGAGGTCGTATTCCGCCTGATACAGGGCCACGCCCGGCAGGCTGGCTCGGAACATGGCCTCGTCCTTGGAGGTGTGGCTGCGCGCCAGCTGCAGCGCTCGCTCGCGGGTGATCGGTGGGTCCGACAGCTGCACGGGCGTGCCGTCCTCGTAGACCGTGGAGCCGTGGCCGATGGTCGGTCGGTCGCCCTGCGTCGGGATGTGCGGGTCAGGCCGGAAGCCCTCAACGCCCAGCGTGGCCAGCAGCCCAGCCGCCGAGATGGTGAGCGCGGCGACGGCGGTGCGCGGGGCCTTGCTCACAACACCCCCATGTCGGTTGGAGAGGTATCTGGCTCGTCATGCACTGGCCGGAGCGGGATGCCGGTCTTGCGCATCAGCTCCATGCGCAGCGCATGCTCGGCAGCTTCCTCTTGCCGGCTGGCAGTGGCACGCCTGCTGGCCTCCCGCCTGTAGTACCAGTTCACCAATGTGCCCAGAAGCGCAATGCAGATGCCCAGTAAGCCTATGGCCTGGGAAGAGGCGAGCCAGCCGAGAAAGCCGACGACAGCCCCGCCGCCGGTGGTGCGACTGCCTGCCGTTGCGAGCGTGTCGAGGGTTTCAGTTTTCATGCCCCCGATGATTCCGGGGCAGGGCCGCGCTGGCGAACCCTACACGGGGGCCGCAGGCCAGCTGGCCCCGACGTCGATCTGGGACAGCGCTAGGGCGTCGTCGGCCACAGCGTCGATCTGGTCCTCGATGCGCTGGCGCGTGCCCGTCAGAAGGCCGTGCACTTGGCGATATGCGTCATCCTTGGCCCGAATGCGATCGGCCAGCACCAGGCGGTCCAGCCCGCGCGCCAGCGCTGCAGCGTCTATCCACGGCGTTGCGGCTGCGGGGTCAGCCTCGAGCGCCCTCGCCTCCTCCGTCTGCACGGGCCAGCTCTCGCGCTCGCTCAGGGGATAGCCTGCGGCGATCACCTGGATGTGCTTGCGGTACTCGGCAGCCAAGGCCAAACGCAGGCCCGCAGCGATCTCGGCGGCCGGCCGCAGTTCGGCAGGTAGCGGCACGCCGCCGGCTGCGAGCCAGGCGCGGTATTCCACGGCGTGTGTGTTCGTTGGCAAGCCCAAGACGTCAGCCAGCGGAATCGTGGAGCGCACGCCGTCACGCCACAGAAATACATGCCCCGCTTCGGTCGACAACTGGTAGCTGATCATGCGTATTCACCCCCGCTGGTTCTAGTCCCCGCCGCATTGCCAGGCAGGAAGCTGTCCCCCGCCCCATTCACGTTGATCATCGAATTGCCCGCAGTGGTGAAACGTGAGCCGGTTGCAGAACCTGTGAATGTAGGAAGTACGACGCGCGCATAGCTCAGCGAGCCAGCGTAGATAAATGCCGCCGCAAAGGATCGAGAGCCAGTAAGAGTGAACGCCACAAGTGTGGTGTCGAGGAAGCCGTTATCGAGGTTTGCAAAGGATGGGGCGTTGCCAATGATTTGCGCCGTGCCCGTGATGACGACTTGCCCCCGGAGCAGTGCAGCTACATGCGCGAAGGCGCACACCCCATAGATGTTGTCGGTACCGGTGATGTACGCACCATTTGTGCCGACCAGCGCAGAAACAGATGACGATTGAAGCTGACATTTCGAGACCGTCACGTCAGTACCTGCACCGGAGGACGTGATGCAGCTTGCAGATGTCGATATGACGACGTTGCTTGGACTCGACGCGTTCCCGACAATCGACACCCTACCGTTCAATGTTTTGGTGAATACGGCAGAGTCAGTGTAAGTGCCGTCAGCGAGTTGCACGGTGATTGTGTATCCGCCGAAATCTATAGGCACAACAATTTCAGCAACTCGCTGAAGAGTTTTAAATGCCCCGCCCGCCGTATTGCTCAGCCCGGTGTTGCTGTCGCTGCCATCGGTGCGGACGTAGTAGGTGCGCGCAGCGGTGAGCAGCTCGCGGAAAACAAGCTGGTCCCGGGACACGATGTCCTTGGGATCTGTGCGGCGGCCGACGTGCTTCATAGTATCAGCCCGTGATGGTGGCTCGGTACTGGCCCGTGGTGGGCGCCACAGCGAAGGTCAGCTGCACCGTGTTCACGCCGTTGGCGACCCAGTCGCACAGCACGCCAGCATTCGTCGTGGTCTCCCGCACGCTGACCACTACGTCCTGGGTGTTGAGGCTGTGGGTCACGGTGATGGTCGTGGCCGTGCCGTCGCCCACGGTGGCCGAGGCCTTGCGCGCCACCACGCCGGTATCAACAGCGATGACGCCGGCGCTGATGGTGATGCCGTTACCCGCCGTGTAGCTGGCACCGCCACCGACCTGGGCGAACGTCAGCGCCGTGGAGCCGATGGTGATTGGTGCATCCGTGGTCATCAGCCAGACCTGATTGCCCTGTGTCGTGCCCTCGGAGACAAAGACCGCGGCGCCCAGCACCTCGCTGGCGGCGTCGAAGTCCGTGGCACGCGTCCAGGCACCGGCAGCGGCCAGGTAGACGCCGTTGGCCGAGCCCGTGGTCTGGTTCTTCACCAGCACCCGGTCGCCGGCCACGATGGACACGCCGTCAATGGTCTGGGCACCGGACAGCGTGATGTTGGCCGTGGTGGCCGCGCGCGCGGGCTCCTTCCATTTGTAGCCCTGCACTGCAGCGTCAAGCTGGGCCTTCGTGACAGCATCCTGCGGGTTGACCGCGTCGGCCAGGTTGATGACCCGGTTGCCCGAGGCGTCAAGGTTGTTCGTGATCTTCATGGCTGGGCCCTCAGTTGCAATAGGCGCGGCCGGTCAGCGGCACGCTGTGGGTGATCTGGACGATGTCGGCGTCCACGTAGCGGACATCGGGGTAGAGCTGGCCGCCGAGGTTGTCCACGACGGTGATGGAGGGGTAGCGGCCCAGGTTGTGGGCAACGGTCCAGACGGCTGCCGGGACGCTCTGGATGTGGGTGTAGGTCGCGCCAGCGCCGCCGCCGGGCGGGCCTTGGGGGCCCTGGGGACCAGGGATGCCCCGCGTCACGACGACAGCGGGCGGCGCCGGCTGCTGAACCACATGGGTCTTGCCACCCTCGCGCGTCACCACGACCGAGGTCTGCCGCTCGATGACGGCGGCCGAGGGATCGGAAGAGACGACGGTGGTCACCGGGTGCTCTCCGGGTACAGGACGAAGCGCAGCTCGTACTGCCGCTCCACGTCACCGCTGGGGCGCGTGACTTCGATCTGGCCGATGCACGATGTCCAGCCGGGCGCAACGGGGCCGTACTCAAAGGCGGCAGTCTGCTCGGCCGTCATCAGCAGGCGCAGCCAGGCGCCGTCCAGCTCGATCCCGCCGTTCGCAGTGCTCAGTTCCAGCAGCACCTCCGGGTCATCGATCTCGCGCCGCAGCTGCATGCGGGCCGTGCAGCCGGTGTAGTCCTCGGGCACCTTGTCGGCATCCGGCACCGGCTCGCCGCTGCAGGCCTTCACCACCCCATCGCATTCTTCGCGCACCGGATAGGCCACGCTGTAGCGCTCCAGGGCGGTGCGGAAGGTTGCGCCCTGGTAGATGGTGAAGTCGAGGCATGCCGGGGTTGTCATGCCCCGCAGTGTTCCCGGCAGGGACGCGTGAGGCGAACCCTAGCCGGGGGGACAAATGCTCTGGCGCATTCCGCGGCTAAAAGTACTGATGCTTTATAAAAGAGGTCTCATTAATTCACTGATACACTATGAAACACTAAGTTTTCAAAAGTGAAGGTGATCCTCAATGAATCAGCCACCACGTTGGCCGCATACTCGGCAAGGTGAGACCGCCCATATCGTCGACATGCATACCACCGACTATCTACCGGTATTTTCTGATCTGTTCCAGCAGATTGATCAGGGCATGGTGCGCCACCACAATAATTATGCATATCGGGCGTTCCTCGACGGGGGAGATGCACCACTCAATGACGAAGCAATCTTTCATCGTTTTGATGCCCCCTTGCAGCAAGCCGTAGCGACTCTCTATGAGCGGCTTCGGTACTACTCCTACACCTCGGATCAATACGTGCTACGCATCAAACCAGAAGCTAAAACTGCTATAAAACGAGCAGATGGAAGCTATTGCAGCGACACGGAGCAATACGTTTCCGTTTTCACTCCGAATCGATGGGAAGTCAGGCATCCGCCAGGGTAGTGTCCAGTGAAAATACGAATTGGTAGTAGCGGGGGGCGAAACTTGGTCACTGGTCTTTGATTGCTAGGGTGTTGATACCACCCATAGCCATCCCCGCCAAGCGACCGCTCAGATCAGCATTCACGTTGGCAAGACCTGCCAGCACGCTCTGGAAGTTCCGCATGCTGTCGATCTGACCCATCTGGGCCTGCAGCTTCATGCCCATGTAGCTGATCTCCACATCTGCCTTGGCCTTGTAATGCGTGGCCTGGACCTGCGCATACGTGCTGGCGGCTTGTGTCTCAGCCTGGAATGCCAGCAGCTGCTGCCGATCGCTCTCCAGCTGCGTCCGGGCCACCTCCCCTTTCGCAGCCACCTCGGCCGTGTAGGCGCGCCACCGGACTTCGTACTGGCGCGCGCGGGCGTCATTGGTCAGGGCCGCCGCGCGCACGGCCTCGCCCATGGCTTCCACCTTGGTCTTCCAGACCTGGGCGGCCTGGCCCTCAGCACGCACCTGGCTGTCGAAGATCTGGACCTTGAGCTGCTCGCCGTCGAGCGCGGCGCGGTAGCCCTGCCACTCGTTTGCCTTGGCCTGCACCTGGGCGCTGTATGCCTGGACCTGGGCGGAAAAGCGGTCGATCTTCACGCGCTCCAGTTGGGCCTGGCTCACCACGGCATCGATGCGAGCCCGGTAGACATTTGCCAGGGCCTGCATGCCGTCGATGCGCGCCCGGTACACGTTCACTCTGGCCACGTCGTATTGCGACAGCGCCTGCAGGGCGTCGATCTCGGCTTTGTAGACGTCGATCATGGCGGTGGCGGCGCGCAGGCGCACCTCATAGACGCCGGCTTCTGCCTTCCACGCATCCAGCTGCGCGGAATAGGCCTTGACCTGGACGTTGTAGGTCTCCACCTGCAGGTTCGCCACGCTGCGGGCGTGCTCCAAAGCTTGGCCGTTGATCTGGATGAGGTTGCCGTGGAATCCCAGCATGGCCGACAGCACGCCCTGGCGCAGGGCCTGCGATGTGCTGATTGCGAACTGCAGGTTCTGCTGCTCCAGCTCGGCCTGCTTGGCCACAAGCTCGACGTTGGCGCGGGCGTTGTTGTCGGCGGCGGCCTGGCGCGCCTTGGCTGCCACCGACAGCAGCGCGCCGGTGGGGAGCGTGAAGCCGCGATCAGCAGCATCCGCCCAGGCCGCGTCGCGCGTACGCCGATACTCGCCCAGGTTTCGGTCCTTCGCCCGCTCCATGACTGCACGCTCCACATCGGGCGTGAAGCCCGAGCCGCCTGCCATCAACTGGGCCAGCTTGGACTCCATGGCGGCCATGCCGGCCTGGTAGCCGGGGCAGTACTTCGCCAGCAGCGCATCGACCTGGCCATCCAGCATGCTGACCATGGCCGGGCTGGCCCCGTAGTAGCTCTGCTCCATCTTGCCAGCCAGGTCCGTGGGCGCCACGGCCGAGAAGATCGGCGCATCAGCGTCGAAGGTGGGCAGCACGATGTTGGGGGCCGTAGGCGCTTGGCGGTCCACGATGGTGGGCTCGCTGGGCGCCGGGTTCGTCAGCTGATCCGGCGCGTCGGGGAAAGCCATGGATGTGAAGACCATGGGCATCTCCCCTTGGAACGCCTCCATGCTGCTGGGCATGGACGGCATCACCAGGGTTGGCGCTGTGACGGTGCTGGTGGGCGCGCCGTTGATGTCGATGGTGCCGATGTCCTGGTACTCGGGTGCATCTCCTGGCCGCGCCGGGAGGTCGAACACCACATCCGACAGGCCTGGCACAGACCGGATCACCGGAAGGTCCAGCGGCTGGTCCAGCGTCGGCGCGTCCACGTTGGGCGAGACATAGCCGATGCCTGTGATCGTGCTCGTGGCCGAGGCCAGCGCAGCTTGAGCGTCTGTCAGTACCCCGGCGGCGTAGCCTCGGGCGTCGTCGATGATTTCTTCTGCGGTCGCCATGGTCAGATCCTCCGTGTCTTGGCGATGACCTCGAAATCAAGGTCGTCGATGGTCAGCGCGCCACGGCCGGACAGCTCCAGGGCGTAATACCGGGCATCCATGCCGCGCCCGAATTTCTGGCGGTAGTTCTGCGCCGTTGCGCCGCGTGGCGTGTCGTAGGGGTAGCGCTCCTCGCACTTTTCGCCCACAGCCACGGTGAAGCGACTGCAGGGCGGCATGCGCCCGCCGACGTAGCAGCTGACCCACGCCTTGCGCTGCGCACTGCCGAAGTCGGTGGTGCCGGTGTGCAGGTGCCAGGCGATGGGCTGGCCGGAGTCGGTGTCGCCACCCAGGAAATACAGGCCATCGGCGGCCATGGCCACGTAGCGGCCGCGCCAGCGCACGATGCGCGTGAAGGGGAAAGCCGTGTAGCGCGTGACCTCATTGCCTCCGGCCTCCACCTGAGTGCGCAGGTTGATGGCATAGGCCTCGTAGGAGACCGGCACCACCACCGTGGCCTCCAGGCGTGCGCGTGCCAGGGGCATGAACAGCACCGCCTCAACCCAGCCGTTCGCCACCATGGCCGGGGCGCGCAGCACGAATTCGGCGGTGGCTTCGCCCTGGGCCTCCAGCAGCAAGCGCGCGGCCGGGGCCACCATGCTGATCTCGGCCAGCACCTCGGTGGTTGCCTCCGCGTGCATGGTGGGCACAGGACCCTGCATGCTGATCAGGCCGCCCGTCACGATCTCGGCGCGGATGGCCGGTGCCTGCAGGGTGATCTCGGCCAGGGCGTCGACCATGGCCTCCAGGTGCATGTTGGCTGCCGGGGCGGACAGTTCGAAGCGCGCGATGGCCGCGACGTCGGCCTCAAGAGCCATGCGTGCCGCAGGCGCAGCCAGGGCCACATGGGCGCCGGTCTGCAACTGCAGTGATGCAGCCGGCATAACCAGCTCGACGCGGCTGGAGACGTCGTGCGCCTCCATGAGCATCTGCGCGCGTGGGCCGGTCAGCTCCACGTGCACGCCCGTGGCCAGGAACAGGCCGGCGCGCGGCAGACGGGCCACCGGGCGCTGGGTGAAACCGGAATCGACCCACTGCCCAATCGCTGGCGCCATCTCCGCATGGAACGCGGCATAGGGCCGGTCAGCCCACAGCGTGTCCAGCGGCACCATGATCGTGTTGATGGACAGCAGGCCGCCCGACAGCATGTTCATGGTGCCGACGGGCGGATACATCAGGGCGCTGAACAGTGCGTAGGCCGGCGGCGGCAGGCCGGTGACCAGGCGCCCGGACGGCGTTCGCATCTCTGCACGGAAGCGCGCATAGGGGCGATCAGCCCACAGCGCAGTGGCCGGGCGCATGGCGCCGTGGAAGCGCGTGCGCAGCGCCGACAGCTCGCCTGTAGGCGCGGCCATCTCGGCCCGGAAGACGGCATAGGGCCGGTCGGACAGCATGCCCTGCGGCGGGCGCATGGAAGCAACGATGCGGCCATTGCTGGCGTTCAAGGTCTCCAGCTTCGGGCTCGACACCTGGTCGCCGCCCGAATAGAGCGAGGCATCCAGGTACACCGGGCGCGTGCTGGGCTGGGTGCTGGTGTAGAGCAGCGTGCCGTTCTTGCGGAACTGGACGCGGGAGCCGATGCGTTCGATGCGCAGCACGTCCGTGGGCTCGAAGCTGCCGGCAGCGAACTTCTCGACGCCCTGCTCCACGATCTTGAGCGTGCGGCGGGTCGCATAGAACCCGTGCTCGATGTCGGTCCACAGCTGGCCCTCGGGGTCCTGCGCGAAGCCGGCCGCCACGCCCACGCCAGCCAGACTGAACTCGGCGTAGCCGCTGGCCACCAGGAACTTTACCGAGCGTGCGCCAGCATTCCAGCCCAGGCCGAAGTCGTGCACGAGGCCTGCCGGCCGATAGCCCACCGCCGGGCGCGCCAGTTGTTCTGGCACGGCTGGGTGGTGGATGGTCGTCGTGACGTCCTGGCAGACGCGCGTGCGTACCAACGTGGGCGGCACGGCATCGGCGTACTCCCATGTGACGGTCAGCTTGCCGTCCTTGTACGTGACGACCTTGACTAGGCCGCCCGTCGTGCCGCCCTGCGGCTTGGTCACGATCTCGCAGACGCGCGTGGTCTTGACCTCTGTCCATGCCGCGCGCGCCGGGCTGTACGGGACTGCTGCCTGAGCCTGGATCTCGGGCTGGTAGGAGATGAAGGTGCGTTTTTTCAGGTCGTTGGCCATCACAGCACCTCGGAGACGCCGACCAGGTCAGTCCAAAATGTCGGCAATTGCCCGCCCGCATCCGAGCCAATGGCGAACCGGTGCCACTCCTGCTCGACATACATGCCATGCCAAAGCGCGGGCGTGATGGGCACGATGAAGGCGGCCCGTGCAGGACTTGGAAAGCTGCCCCATTCGTCCGGCTGCTCCCAATAGCACCACACCATGTATTCGGTATCTGGGTCAATACCAGACAGTTCGCTGATATCGTATGGCTCGCCAGATAGCAAAAAGCTGCCAGTGGCATTGGAGGCATAGCGGTACGCGCGAGGCTGCTCAGGCGACAGGCGGATGTGGCGCAACGAGGAGGGGTTCAGGTCGTAGTACCCCTCATAGGCTGGATTGTCGATATCCGGCTCGGGGCGGTAGCCATAGGTGATGCCCTCGGCATCGACATAGGAGGCCTTGTAGAGCGCAACCCCGAGGTATGCGACGCTGCCATCGTTGCTGACCGCATGGACATGCACCTGGGCCTGCCAGGAATTGGGGCTACCTGGAGGCGTGTATTGCACCTCCGTGCGACTGCAATAGGCGTACCCAGCCAACTCGGCCATATGCGCCCCGCTTAGAACGTGGGCAGCGCGAAGCTGTATTCGTCAACGTCTTGCGTTGCGCCGGACACCATCGGGATGTTGGTGATGTTGCCCTCAGCGCCGGACTGGGCGATGCGGCCCTGCAGGCGCGGCTCCGTTGTGGATTCCGCACCGGTGTCGCTGGCTCCGACGTGCCGGTAGTAGCCCGGCGTGCCGCTGGCCAGCACCGTGCCGCGCAGCACGTCGGCGGGCACCTTGGCGATCGCGCCACCCACCGCCGTGGTGTCCAGCGAGAAGCCCGCGCCGGCGCCGTCCTTGTCGATGACGCACAGCAGTGTGCCCGTGGCAGCCGCGTCAGCAGTCGCAGGTTCCGGGCCGCTGTAGATGTTGATCTTGCCGCCAGCCAAAGCGGCTTGGGCCGAGCCAGTGGCCAGCATGTGGTTGCGCAGGCCGGTGGAAACTTTGAATGTCATGGCAGTCCTCGCTCAATTCATGATCCAGAGGGCGCCGGCCATGAAGCCGCCAAACTCCTCGTCGTCACCAATCCCATCGGGATCGGCGTAGTGCCCGTAGTCGCGCTGCTGACCGAACGCGGCATTGAATGCCGCCTTGTGCGAGGTCTCTGCAGAGCGCCCCTGGACATGGATCACATCAAACCAGGACAGCCCCCCTTCGGTCGAACCCTGGAGGGGGGAAATCAGCTCCCCTGTAGCGATGGGCGGCTGCAGATCACCAACGAACTCGATGCCGCCCTGCGTGCAGTTCAGGCAGGCCGACCAGTGCCCGCCCGGGTGCGCTGGAATGCTGTTGCCCGGCATCAGGCTCGGGGTGATAAGCCGGGCCGCGAACTCCTGCTGCATGGCCAGGGCCGCGCCCTCGTTGCCGCAGGGCGCCGTGCCGCGCGGGATGCTGGGCAGCAGCACCACGTCGTCGGGTGGCGTGTTCAGGTTGGCGGCCGGGTCCGGCCCCAGCTCTGCCACATCGGGCGCGTACAGGATGGTTCGGGCCGGCAACCCGTGAATGCGCAGGTGGTGGTTCGGGTAGACCGTGCTCAGGTAGCGCCGCCTGGCCCCGGTCGTCTGCCATGCCACGGTGCTCGTGCCCGGGATCGTTGAGCGCTGGTAGCTGCTGGGCGTGGCCGCCGCGCGCTGGTAGGTCCGCGTCACAAAGTTGAGAAACCGCAAGTCCGCCACATCGATCATGGTCACGCAGGTGGCCGGCATGCGTTCTGTGCTGATCATCTGCGCACGCGCCAGCCCGACCTCGAACGCATCGCTGCCGGTGTTCATGGTCGTGCGCGGCATGAAGATGCGCCCACCGTAGGGCGCCGAAGTGCCGTCCGCCTGGAAGAAGGACCGGGCCTGGTCCTGCCCAGCCATCAGGAACTCGGTCAGGATGTCGAATCCGTCCCACTCCCAGCGCTCGTTGTGCGCCAGGCACAGGCGCTGCACGATGGCCTGGCTGTCGTGCTTGCGAACGGTGTAGTAGGCGTGCACCCCCTCGGCCCTGAAGCGCGCGGTCAGCGCGCTCTCCAGATATGGCTCGTCGATGTGGTCATGGAAGCGCCGCCCGCTCGACGTGCCGGCCGGGCCTGGGATGCCCTCCAGCAGCGAGCCGCCCTGCGCGTGCTGGCAGCCGGCAATCAGGTGGCGGAAGGTGTTGCTGCCCACGGGGTCGGCTGGGAATCCGGGGCCGTCGTCCGTGATGCCCTGCCCGGGGCGCCAGTAGACCTCCACCTCGGCCACCAGCAGATCGTCGTCGGCCAGGCCCTGGGCCGCGTCCAATGCCGTGGTGCGCGGCGTGGCGACATAGTAGGCAGCGTCCACGCGGTAGCGCTTCGTCGCGCTGTAGGGTTCGTCGCGCAGCACCTGCAAGCTTGCGGTGAAATCGTTGGGGTCGGTCTCGTTGGTCGATGAGACCGTGATGCCGACCTCCACAAGGCCGGGCAGGTAGGTAAAGGCCGGCTCGTACTGCTCAGGCGTGGACACGGCGCGCCAAGCTCGCGGGCTGCCAGAGTCCGCGCCTGTCTCGGTGGAGCAGGCCACCAGCACGCCGTTGATCATGTAGGCCCGGCCGAAAGCCTGGTCGCTCTGGGAGCTGCGCGGCAGGCGGTATTCGCGCACCCGCATGTATTCCCAGGTGTCGTCATTGGGGTCTGGCCGGAACGAGCCGTCCGCCTCGCGGCCTGGCGCAGTGATGTCGTAATAGCCGGGCGTCTCGCCCAGGGTGGCATAGAAGTTGTTGAACTGCGCCCCAGGCATCAGGGCCTTGCCGTCCACCAGGTAGTAGACGAAGCCATTGGTCTCGCCGGGCTTGACCCACACCCAGACCCATGCCTCGACCTTCTCGTGCGCCACGGTCGCCGCGTGCGTGCCGGTTTTGTTGAACTGCCATGTCCAGTGCTCTGTCGCCACGGCCTTGGAGGTGTCGGGCACGGCCACCCAGGCCGGGTAGGCCGGCAGGAAGACCCGGGCCACGCTGGACGGCAGGTCGGCATAGGCGATGGGGTTTTGCTCGTACAGCTCCGGGTACTTCTGGACGTTCTGGTATTCGCCCAGCGGCCAGATGGTGAAGCGGCCATGGGTGTCGGAGTGCACCACATAGTCGCGCTTCGCCCCGCTGGGCAGCGTCACCGTCTGCACGGCCGCGCGCCGGTACCAGACGTTCGGCCCTTGCTGCCGGCTGGCCCCGACCTGCACGCCGCCGGCGCGCGAGTAGCAGCAGGTCTTGATGTCGAAGCCCTCATCGCCCATCAGCGGGTCGGTCTGGCGGTCGCCGCCCATCTTGAGCAGGAAGTTGGAGCGGTAGCTGTACGCCGTGGTGCCTGGGCCGCGCTGGGGCGCATTCGTGGCCAGTCCGTAGTTGGTGCCGATGGCCGATGTCATCAGCCAGGGGCCTTTGTTGTCCTTCCACCAGCTGTGCTCGAAGAGCTTCTGGTCCTGCCACGACCACTTCGTGTAGAACCAGCCCTTCTCGGCCACCGTGCCGCTTGACGGCGTGAGCGTGGTCAGCCGCCGGGGCGACACCACAGGCCACTGCGGGCCGTCGTCGGTGGGCTCGATGTTCGTGCTGTACCGGGCCTTGGCCTCGCCCTTGCGCGACAGCGCCACGGCATGCCCGGCTGCGAAGTCGCTGGGCTCCTCGCCCGGGATCTCGACACCATCGCTGTCCGTGGGCCGCACGCCGACCTCGCCCTGCGAGCCGATGCCGTCCGGGTAGATGCGGAAGTCGTCGTTCACCCAGAACTCATATCCCGCAGTGCCGCCCTGGATCTCGATCACCTCGTCCTGCCCGTGCAGCGTGACGCGGATGCGGTAGCCCTCGACCTCGTAGCGCTGGGTGATGTACTCGAAGCCTGCAGCACGTAGCGTGCGCACACGGCCACGGGCGAACGGCACGAACTGCGCCGCCTCCGCCGACGTGACCAGCAGGCGCTCGGCCATTTACTGGGCCGGGATCGAGAAGGAGAAGACGTCGATGGTCACCGGCTGGCCCACGGTGATGGCCACGGTGCTGAACTTGGCATCGCCGCCGCCCACCGCAATGGCGCCATCGATGCGCACCAGCGTGGTGGAGACCGAGCCATCATCCACGGCGTTGGCGCGGAAGCGGAACCAGCCAGCATTGCCCGCGGCCAGGCCCACAAGCCTCCAGGTCGCTCCTGAAGGCTTGGCCACGCCACCGCCCGTGGCCGCATCCAGCACCAGGCCGTTCGTGGGGTCGCCAGCGTTCCAGGCTGCGCCGTTGAGCGTGGCGCGGCCCAGCAGTGTGCCCGTGGGCGCCGCATCAGCGGTCAGCGGCTGGGGGCCGGTGTAGACCTCGATCACGCCGCCATTGATTGCGCCGGCAAAGCCGACCAGGCCGGCCATGGCGTTGCGCAGGCCGGTAGAGAGTTTGACGGTCATGGAGATACCTCGCGTCGTTGGTTGAAAGGGGTGCCGCCCGCGTGCAGGCAGGCAAGGAAACGGGTCTGACCATCCAGCTCGAGCACGGCCGCGCCAGCCTGCAGGCCGGGCGCCACGCTCACGCGCGAGGCGGTCAGGTTGGCGAATTCGGGGAACTGGCATAGGCCGCGCTGAGACCAGATGAGCGTCCGCTTGCCGTCCAGCGCCCAGGGCAGGCCCGGGACCGTGCCGTAGTCGGCCAGCAGGGCCAGGCCCTCGGGCGTGTAGGCGTGCATGGCGCGGTCGGTGCCCACCACCAGGCCGGCGTCGTTCGGCGCCAGGGCCAAAACCTTGCCCGGCACCATGAAGAAGCCTTCGGAGAGATCCCACAGGTGCGGCGCCAGCGGCTCACTGCGCCAGACCACGGTCTTGTCGTCCTCGGGCAGGTACTGGGCGGCGAAAATACGGCCGCGCCATTCGGCGATCACGTCCACGCCCAGCGGCAGCGGGTCCAGCCCATCGGTCAGCAGCTCCTGGCCCAGAGCCTCGGGCGGCTGCGCCCAGACTGCTGCCGGGCCGGCATCGCCAAAGGCAAGCTGAAATGCGGTGCTGTCGGCCGCCGCCACATAGACGCGCGTCACGCAGCCGGGCAGCTGCTCAATGCCGCTGATCTGCAGTGCAGCGCCCTGCTCCACCACGACCTCGGCCGCCATGCTGGCAGGTGTCTCCCGGCCGTCGGGCATGACGAAGGTGGCGCAGACGCGGTACTGGCCCGCCGGAAGCTGGCCACCCTCGCCCACCTGGACGCGCGGCTCGGCCGGCACGGGCAGGCGCCAGGGCAGCGCCTCGCCCTCGGCGGTGATGATCCCGGCCGCGTCGCCGGCCACGTACAGCACCTGGTCGTTGATCTCGGTCCAGTACGCATCGCGGCCCAGACCCTGCGCCAAGGGGCGCACGGTCATGTCGTCCAGGACTTGGCGCAGCTCGCCGCCGTCGATCACATACAGGCGGGTCTCATCCTTGGTGGCGTAGATGCCGGTCGGTGCGCCAGCCTGGGCCAACGCATATCCGGCGCGCCGCTGCACCCCGCCCGATTCCGTCACATCGACGTTGTCGGCGCGGGTGAACCACGACATGCCGAGCCGCAGCGGGTCGGTGACGTTGTTCAAGCCTCGGAAGGAGCGGATTGCAGCCATGGACTGCAGTCTCCCGAGAGTGCGCTATTTGGGCGAACCCTGGGCGGGGGTCATGCCGGGCTGCCAGGATTGCCCTGGCGCCCCAGGCCGCCTACGATGCGCAGCATGCCCGGCATCATCTTCTGGCTGCTCGTGATCGCAGCCATCCTCTTCTTCAAGCTGACCACGCCCGCCGAGCGTCGCTCGATGATCGAGACCTACTGGCTGATCATCATCGGGCTCGGCGCCGTGGGCTTCATCTGGCAGTTCATCCGGCGCGGCGCCATCAGTCTGTGAGCTTGGCCACGCGCTGCGCGATGGCGTTGCGCTGCTGCTCGATCTGCATGAGGCGCTCGCGCTTGATCTCGCCGGTCATGAGCCGATCCCCCTCGATCTTCTTGGCGCGCTGGCCCAGCTCGGCCATCTGCTGCTTGGCGGCATTGATGGCCATGCGGTTGCGCAGCTTCGGCCCTTCCTCTTCCTGGATGCTGCGCGCCAGCTCGATGTCGCCCGACTTGATGGCGGCTTGGTGGCTGGCCCAGGCCTGCTCCACGCCCTTGGCCTGCTCGTACATCGTGGTCACGTAGCGGCTGGAGCCCGTGGGCAGTTCCTCGACGAAGTTGCCGGCCAGGAAGGTATCGCGCAGGCGCATGGACGGGCGCTCACCACGGTCCAGCATCGGGCGCGCGATGGTGTCCGTGGCCGTCGTGCTGACCGTGGCCAGCCAGCCGAAGTAGCCGCGCAGCAGGAAGTCCACCTGCTTGGGGCTCAGGCCCGAGTACTCACCCTTGGCCAGGCGCACCGGATCGGGCAGACCCCAGGAGCCGAGCAGGCGCGCCACCTCCGAGGTGCGCTCGTTGTAGCGGTCCTGCGGACGCAGGCGCTCGTCGGCCATGCCCTCGATGGCCCGGCCGCTGAAGCTGTCCTTGTTGGCGTAGACGTCCAGGAAGGGCTTGATGGCCTGGGGCGTCGGGTCCATGGCGAAGGTGTTGAACACCATGTCGCTGATGCGCTGTCCGAAGCGCTTGCCCGTCATCTCCTCGCTCATCATCAGCTCGGCCGTGCGCTCGGCAACCGTGCCGATGGCACCCACCTCGAAGGGCTTTGGGATGCGGAAGGCCTTGTCGCCGATCTTGAACCACCAGAAGTTGTCGCGGTCGAAGTCCTCGCGCTTCTTCCAGTCGTCGTCATCGGCGTAGGCGGCCAGCAGGCCCAGGCTGGCCATGGAAACGGCGCCGGCCATGGCGGCGAAGCGGCGCGGGTCCTCGCCGGCAGCACGGCCCAGCTTGTACAGGCCCTGCAGGCGGGCGTTCAGAAACGGCACCGTCTGGGCCAGGAAACGCACCGTCTCCCATTTGCCGGACATGCTGAAGTCCATCAGGTCCCGGGCCTGGAAGCTGGCCTCGGCATGGCTCAGGCCCTTGGCGCGCAGGCGCTCGTACAGCGCCGTGCGGTTCACGTTCTCGGTGCGGTCGCCGAATTCCTCATACACCTCCCACAGAGAGCGCATCTGGTCCTTGAGCTTGTCGAAGCCCTGCTTGTCCAGCATGGTGCCGCCCAGGCGCTCGATCTGGCCACGCAGCTGGTTGGTGTTCTCCTGCGTGCCGAACTTGATGATGCCGCCGCTGGCCAGCATGGAGGCGTAGGTCTGGCTGTTCTTGTCCGTGGCCTTCCAACCCTTGGCGACGTTCTCCAGCGGGTTGTAGCTCAGGTCGCTCTGGGCGATGGCCGAGAGGCTGTCGCGGATCAGGTTGCGGATCTTGAAGGTGGGGTTCACCGTCACGCCGAAGGTCAGCAGGCGCTTGAACGGCGCCATGGCCTTGGCCGCGCCGCTGGGGGTGTAGCTCATGGCCGAGATGGCATCGAGCAGATAGGGATCCTCGACAGTCCAGTATTCGGCCACACCATCGCGCATCACCTTGATCATGCCCTTTTCCTGCCCTGCCAGGAGGTAGTTGCCGTCCTTGTCGGCACGCACCGCCAAATGTGCGACACCCATCTTGTCTGCTGCAGCCATGGTCTCCAGGGCAGCCCGATTGCGCGCCGCAGCGGCGTAGAGGTGGCTCCAGTTCAGCAGTGTGTTCTGGAGCAGGTCTGCATTGAGCTGCTGGGTGCCGCCCTTGAGCTTCTTGGAGAACTCCTGGCTCGTGAGGCCTGCGCTGAAACGCGGTCCCTTCATGTCGCCATCCTCCATGAGGCGGTAGAACGGCACATACGGCTGGCCCTTCATGATCTCCAGCGCTGCAGGATCAATCAGGCCCGATTCCTGGGCGACCTTCAAAGCCGCCTCGTTGTAGGCATTGAGTTCCCGCAGGGCCGCGGCGTACAGCGGCATGCGTGCCGTGCCGTCGGCCATGCGGCCAGCGTTGAGCGTCTTGAGGTCCGAGATATCCTCACTGGACATCAGATTCTCCTTACCCTCCGCCTTCAGCCTTTCACCACGGACCGCCGCCACCCACTGGAAAAAGCGGTCGTGCTCGCCTTTGAGGCTGGCCAGCGCCTTGGCGAAACCGCCGTCCTTGATGTCCACGTCATAGATGCCATCGCGCAGGTAGATCTTGCCGTAGAGCAGCGTAGCCTCGACGGCGCCGTCCGTACCTTTGGACATGCGCGCCAGGATGTAGGCCTTCTCGCTGATCTCCTTGAGAGGTGCGAACTGGTCCACCAGGCCCTGGCGTAGCCTCGTGCCGATGTTGTGGCGCATGGCCAGGGCCTTCTCGGCGAGCGTCTGCTTGACCTGTGCGCCAAAGACCCGCTCTGCGGCGCGGGCCTGCTTGGGGGTGTAGTCGCTGGCCGTGGGCGCGGCCCGGCTGAACTGCACGTCCTGGCGGGCAGGCGCTGGCGTGGGCGCCGATGGCGCCGGGGCTGCGGTTGGGCTCGATGCCTCCTGGGCTGTGGCAGCGCCGTCCAGTTCGCCAGCGAAGGCGGGATTCTCCCGCTGCGCGATGCCGAAGGCCAGGTTCACCAGGTCCTGGCTGGCGAAGTCGCTGCGGTTGCCGGTGATCTTGGCCCAGACCTGGCGCAGTGCTTTGCGCACCTGGTCCAGCCAGCGCGCCACGGTGCCAGGCTTGGCCAGGGGACTGGGGCGCACGCCCATCTCCAGGGCGACCTGCACGGCATAGGGGAACAGCTCCTGGGTGGACAGCTCCGGGCCGGAGGCCTGCACGCGGGCGGTGGCCTCGTTGTAGACCTGCCGCTCCAGGCTGCCTTCGGGCGCACGGGCCCAGCCGCCGATGGCGCCATGCAGCTGGTTCCAGCCCTCCTCGCCCAGCACCGCAGGGCCGTGCTTATGCATCAGCTCGTGCGCCACCACGCCCAACTCGTCGCCGGCCACGATGTGGTCCGAAATGATGAACACGGTCTTGGTGTTGGGGTCGTAGAAGCCTTGGGCCTTGCCGCCGCCCTCGGCTCCCATGGCCACCGGGCCGATCAGCGGCTCCCAGTTGGCACGGATGTCGTCTGAGGTGGTGACCACGATGCGGCCCAGACTGTTGGGCAGCACACCCATACCGCCCACCAATTGGTTCACGGCCTGGCGCACAGAGGAATTCGTGGCGGCAGCCGGCGGCGGGCGCAGGCGGCGGATGGCCTGGGCCAGCTCCTCGGGCATGTTGCGGCTGAATTCGGGCTCCGCGCCGGTCTGGCCTACACTGGCGCCGTCCTCGGTAGAGCGGCCCGGATTCACGTCGCGGGGCTGCGTGAGGGTCGCTCTAGGGCTGGCGGTCTCGCCAGCTATCTCGCCGGCCCACACCCGCTGCTGGGGACCCCCTGCGTTGCGCTGTTCGATGGCCTGCGCTAAACTGACCACGTCCCCCGCAGAGCGGATGGAAGTCAGGTCAAGGCCATCGGCCCTGGCAGATGCGTCCACCCATTGAGCTGCGGGGGATTTTTCGTTGAAGTCCACGGCTTCCACGGTGTAGACCGGATTCGAGTGATTCGGGTCAACCGTCTCCTTCACCGTGATCTTGGCCAGCATCTGGCGCCCATCGAACACCATGGGCGCAAAGAACCGATGCACGGCGGCCAAGTTCGAATTGCTGTCTCGATCCTCCTTCGACCAGCCCAGTATTGCCCCCTCGAACAGACGATCCACGCTGGCCACGGCGGTGGAGTGCGCAGGCGCCCCCGAGGACTTGCCGACAGCCTTGCTGCTGAGCATCTTGTCCAGGCTGTTGCGCGAGACCACCGCCTGCAGACCCGTCTGCCCGTTCGTCAGCTGCTTACCCTGAAAGGCCTTGGCCGCCAGGCGTGCCTCGGCGAACGTGGTGGCACGGCGCATGGCCGGCGGCTGCGCTGCAGCCGGCGCCGTTCCTTCGCTGTCCGGACCAGGGCCACGGCTGAACTGCAGGCTGGGCTGCTGCTGGCCGGCGCGCGCCGCATCAGCAGCATCCACCTCAGCCAGGATCTGCGCCAGCCTCTTGCCCTTGGGATCTATTCCCAGACTCCTGGCCACGCGGCCGGCAGGAAGCGCGCTGGATCGCCAGTTGGCCGGGCGGGCTGCTGCTGCCTGCGCTTGTCCTTGCGGGCCTGGCGCCGGGCCGCCTTGCGCGCCATCGTTGAAAGTCGTGGTGCTGGCATTCGTCAGACCTTCCTGCGCTGCAGCAGCACCAGCAGCCGGCGCGCCTGGCGCTCCAGTTGCTTGCGGAGGTTGCGCGCCAGCTTGCTGGGCTTGATCGGCTTGCGGGGCAAAGGTGGCTCCTGTGGTTTGGGTCAGGGGGCCAGGCCCAGCGGCTTCCAGGGCGCCGGGTCCGGTTGGGGGAATGGCTGCTGGGGCGGCCACGGCGGCAGCCTGTGCCTGGGCACCTTGGGCATTTGCGATCTCCTGGGCCTGCAGGGCGGCCTGCTGGGTGGCGTCGAAGCCGGCATCCACAGCCATGGCCGCGCCGCGCGAGAGCGGGCCGTCTGCGGGGTTGATGCCCATGCGCTCGGACGGGCGCTGCAGCGGGCGCTGGGGGATCAGCGCCTCCATGGCGGCGTTGTCTGCGAAGGGGTCCACCGCTGGTGCGCGGTCGGCCGGCAGCGGTGCCGGCTCGCCAACACCCCGGAATCCCATGTAGGCATCCACCATGCGGCGCACGCGCTGCGTCTCGGCGGTGTCCAGCGGCTGCTCGTTGATGCGGGCCAGGCCCTCGTTCAGGCCGCCCAGCACCTGGGCACTGTTCTCGGCTCCGCCATCCAGCAGGTTCTGCAGCCCGGACAGGATGCGACCGGTGCGCACGCGGGCGTCCACGGCGGCAATGCCGGCGTCCTCGCTGGCCTGCTGGAACTGGCCCTGCAGCTGCACGCCCATGGCATCAGCCGCCTGCAGCCCGGCACCAGGGGCTGGCGCATCAGCAGGATCGGCACCCACGTTCTGGGCCAGCCAGGCGTCTTCCATCGCATCGCGCACCGTGTCCACCGTCTGCTGGGTGGAGAACTGGGTGCCGCTGCGCACGGCGGCTTGGACTTCGGCCAGGTAGTCGGGGCCTGGCGCCTGGGGCGCTCCGTCGCCGTAGTTCTCCCACCAGCGGCGGGCCTGCTGCGCGGCTGGATCGTTCACCTCGCGGATGGACTGGCCCATGATCTTGGCCCGGGCTTCCTCCCGCTGGTCTTCGGGCAGGTTGGCCAGGTAGCTCTCGACCTCACCCACGCGGCCCACGCTGCCATCAGGGAAGGAGATCAGGCGCTCGGGCGTCTGGTTGCCCAGCAGCAGCGGGGCCTGCGTGGCAGCTTCCTCGGCAGGTGCTTGCTGGTCGCCCTGCTGCGGCTGCTGGCCGCGCGTATGCCCGCCCGTCAGCAGCGACGTGCCGGCGCCCGTGACGCCGCCCAGGGCCGCGCCCATGCCGGCCGCAGCCGCCACACCCTTCGAGGGGTCGATGCTCGGGTCGAACGGCATGGCCGCCCGCTGGCCCTCGTACTGGGTGACGCCCTCTTCGACTGCTTCCTGCGCAGCCTCGCTGGCCCCGGTCTTCACGGCACGCGCAGCAGCACCACCAGCAAAACCCTTGCCGCCGGCCAGCAGCCGCTCGGCACCGAAGGCACCGCCAGCACCACCAACCACGGCCGGCAGCACGCTGGCCCCGCGCGCAGCAGAAACAGCCTGGTCCTCGGTGGCGCCGCCCTGCTTCGCCAGGTCGTAGGCCGTGCCAGCGGCATCACCGCCAGCCAGCGCAGCACCAGCAGCAACGCCACCCGCGCGGCCCGCCGTCTCCACCGCCTTGCCAGCCAGGCCGCCAGCACGCGCCGCCAGCCCGGCACCCTTCACCGCCAGGCCCGGCCCAGCGAACGAGCCCGCAGCCTGCGCCGCAGCCAGCAGCGGGTTCTGCGCCACGTACTTGCCCACGGCCGCCAACTCGCCGCCTACACCATCAGCGTCCTGCACCTCCTGCCGGAACTGCTGCTTCGAGGCCTTGACCACATCACTCTGCGCAGCCTCGCCGGCCTGGATGATGTTCTTGTCGATCCAGCCCGAGACATCGTTGCCGGGCTTGACGAAGTTGGCCGCCGCCGAGACACCGCCGGCCGCCGCGTTCGCCGCCTCAATGGCCGTGTCGTTCAGGACGGCCAGGGGGTTGCGGGACTTGGGCTGGGCAGGAGGAAGCCCGAACGCGTCTTCATAGGAGAAGCTACTGCCCTGCTGTTGTGCAGTGCTGCCGCCGGCGGATGGAGGACCGAAGGCCTCCTCATAGGAGAAAGAGCCATTTGCCATGCCTCAGTCTCGCCACAGAGACCAAGGCAGGCGAACCCTGTAGGGGGTACGCGCGGGCGAAAAAAAGCCCGCAGGTGCGGGCGTTGTTGGATGACTTCAGGAACGTGGACTAGAAGGGGATCTTGTCGTCCAGATCATCGAAGCCAGAGCGTGGTGCTCTTTGCTGAGGCGACTTGTAGCCGGGGTAGACCTTGCCTGCACGTACCGCCACAAGTGTCTCATCAATCCATCTGCGCTGACTTTCAGCGCCACCGCTGTGCGCGTCAAGAAGTCCCTGCCAGTAGCGCCGGACCATTGGATAAACCTCATCGTCCATGGTTGCACGGCTCCACGAGAGATGGCCGCTAGGATCCCGAGGGCCCTTTGCGGGTCCAAGCAAGTCACTATCCGACAGCATCTTCCAGCGCTCTTGCTCTTCGTGCGTGAGCAACTCTGGGTAGTTGATCGCCAACCGGATGAACCGCTCGGACTCATCTATGTCCCAGAGGGCGCTTGCTTCATCTGCGACGCTGCGCCTGTTATCCGTGTCGTAGGGTTCGCCGTCATAGAGCAGCACCTCTTTCAGACTTTGCTCTACGGCCCATTCAATGTAGCTGGAGAGAGTTCTACGGTGTTTGCGCGCACCCAGCTCGGCAAGGTAGCGAAGCTTCTGATCGAAGCGCACGGTGACCACCTCCGACCGAGAGAGCTTGCCCCCAGCCGTCTTGCGCTTGTCTTCCGCCATATATACCTCTGATCGCAACTATGGACCACAGAGTGTACAGGACCATGTTCGCGCCCACAGATTGCATCAAACATGTTGTAATGTCTCATACTACGTGGCATATTTTAGTTACACCGATGCGGTGTGAAGCAACCGAGGAACTATGAAGCAGACACCCCAACCCACCCCTATGACGCAAGTGCGCATCGAGACTGACCTCAAGACTTGGCTGAAGCATGCAGCGATCGACAACGGTCGCACCCTTCAACAGGAGGTCGTCTATCGCTTGGAGGAGAGCCGGCGTCTACAAGCCGGCAACATGCGCCCGCAAGGCGCAGCCGCATGAGCGGCACAAAAGGAGACGCCCCAGGAGGTAGGAGTCCTGAGGCGTCGAGTGACACAACCAATGTGAAAGAGGAAAGTATCGTGCGCGATTCTAACCAAACCGACCCCGTCACCCCGCAGGCGTTGCCTGCCATCGTGTGGCAAGGCACCAAGGTCATCACGACCGAACTGCTGGCGAAGCTGTACGGAAGCGACCAGGGGAGCATCCAGAAGAACTTCGAGCGCAATGCTGATCGCTTTGAAGCAGGGAAGCACTTTTTCAAGATCGAGGGCGACGAGCTGCGCGAATTCAAAAACAACCAACCGACTGATAGTCGTGTGGTTGCCAAGCGCGCCGCACATCTCATCCTGTGGACCGAGCGCGGCGCGGCGCGGCACGCCAAGATGCTGGAGACCGACGCAGCCTGGGAGGTCTTCGAGCAACTGGAAGACTGCTACTTCACGACCAAGGCCCGGCAGCCGATGGTTGATGGGAACAAGCGAAGCAACATCCAGGACCGCCTGCCGCTGTACCACTTCGCTGTCGAGGCGATGGTCAAGCACCGGCTGATGTTCTCCAAGGTCTACGCCTTCTTGAACCTATACGCCGGGTCGCTCAGCTTCCGGGAGATGACTAAGGCCCAGTCTGCTGAGGTAGCTGACTTCTGCGACCGCTTCATGCTGGGTCAGGACACGCGCAACGACTGGCAGCGCATCACAGACAACCAGGCCAAGCTGCACGGCGAGTCCCCTCAGCTGGACATGGTGCAAAAGCTGTTGCTGTCGTAGGCAGCCCCAAAAAGGAGAAAGCCCCGACGCTTGGACCCGTCGAGGCTTTCAAGGTGAACCCGAACCATCACAGAACGGAATTCAGCATGGATGATACCTGTGCCCCCCCGGCTGCGCTACCTTCGCAGCCCATCACCCCAGAGCAGCTGATGAGCTTGGCTTTGGCGATAGCCGAAAAGGACCTGGCCTCTACCGTTGAGGCATCCCGCGTGGACGAGGAGTGGGAGGAGCACGAGACAGATGTGCTGCTCTCAGTCCAGCTTGCACTGCAATCGGTGCGGGCACTACGCAACACGTCGCCTTCCTGTGACGAGCTGCTCTACGGATGGAAGCAACTCAAGGCCCTCTTGACCTTGTGCGAGAACTCGTTCAGTCGCCAGTGTCGATTTGGGCGTTTGCTCGCCGTTGCCACTGAGGGCTATGAGCCCGTGCTACGACAGGTAGAGCATGTAATGGCCACGGCCTGATTTCAGACCCAAGCCCGCCCAGCGGGCTTTTTCTTTGCCCCCAGTGTTCCCACACAGGGGCTGGGGCGCGAACCCTGGGCGGGGGCGTGAAAAAGCCCGCTCGGGGCGGGCTTAGTTGGGGGTGTGGATGGCTACTTTGCTGGCTGGGTCGCAGCAGCAGCCGGGGCTGCATTAGTAGGCGGGTTCTTTGCGATGTCGTACTGCAAGATGCCAATCACGATTGCCGCAACTGCCGCAGCAATACCAACCACCCATTGGAGCGTGGTGATAGACGACTTGAGGCCATCAATTGAGCCATTGACGCCCTGTATCGCGCCCCGTGTCTCTGCGAGCTTGGCGTCAAGGTTGGCAACTTTTTCGCCCTGACCCGCCACAGCAACACTGGTTGCCGCCATCTCCTTGGCTACGTCCTTCAACATGTTGGCGAAGTCGGCACGCAGGCCCTGCATCTGGGTCAGCATCTCGCCCTGCATGGTGGCCATCTGCGTGTTGAGCTGGCCCATGGCAGCGACAGTCTCCTTGGATGACTCGGCGATGGACGCACGCACCTCAGCGCGCACGCTGTCGAGCTTCGCATCGAGGAGTTCACGGGTCACTTCGGTCATGGGTGGATTGTGCGCTTTTTCAACTTGTGGGGGTACCTCAGGATTAGGGGCGGTCGTGCGGGCGTTAGTCACGTCGACAGCCGCCTTAAAGGACGATACCAACCTCTGCTCCATTTGCTCCAGGCTTGCTTTGAGCCGTGCAGTGTCGAAATCTTCAGAAGACCCTGGCTCAGATGCAGCCCGATCATCGCCAACTGCACTTCCGCTGAGCCAACCCCTCGCGGGGCGGAATTCGCCAAAGATTTTCATCGGTCGCCCAGCGTCTAGGACCCCAACCGACGTTGATTGGTCATGAGCAGATCCGGAGCCGCCCTGACCAACCATCCGCCCCTTTCCGCCTTCAATTAGTTCAAAGCCATGAATCTTATTCGGCGCGGCCATTGCACTACTCTTTTGCAGGAATTGATGCGTCGACGGCTCCTGACGACTCTGGCTCTTCTTTGGAAATCGCAACAATCGCTCGATTGAGCGCATCAACAAGATTTTTCGCCACTGGAACATCCATGCTCACCCCCGCCATCGCCGTGAGTCGCATGTCGACTTCGTAGTTGCTCCCACCGATGCCATCGGGGGTCGGAACATTGTTGAACACATTGAGAACTATGCGGCGCGCAAGAGATCGATCATTCATGAGCGCAACGCCCATTGTTTCTGCTGGAATGTTTTTGTAGTCAGAAGCCACAAAAATCTGAGCGCCTTCTTGCGTGCTGTCTTTCTCTGCCATCACTGCTCCTCCTGTCAATAGAAGCCAGCACTGTACATTAGCGTAGCAATTGAAGAGCGCCCCATTTCTCCCCATTGTGCGAATCCTTCTCCTGCTACATTCCGCCCATGCGCCCCCTCCTCTTCCTTCCCGCCCTCTTCCTCGCCGCCCCCGCCCTGGCCGCCAACATGGCCACTTGCCTGCTGGACAAGCTCCCCGGCACGCAGAACGATGTCGCAGCCCAGGCAGTGTTCCAGGTCTGCAGCGCTGAGCACCCGGGCGGGATTCAGGCCGTGCCCCAGGGAGATGGCCGGGGCATGCTGGGGTTCAAGTCCGGGCCAGAGTGCACAGCGAAGAAGGCGGGAGATACGCGCAGCACCAGGGCAGCGGAGCTCATTGGGATGGCGTGCAGGAGGCTGTATGAAAAGTCCTTCACCTACGAAGAGGCCTACGGCCTGCCACCCGCTCGCAACTGATCACACTGGATCGAATGCCGTGCCGTTCCAGCGTGCTTGCCCGCGTGGGGTCTGGTAGATCTGGCCGCGCACTAGGCTGTCGCGCGACGGAGGCTGGCCGCCCCCCTGCCCCATCGGCACCTGCTCCACCTGTCCTGTAGCCCTGTTGTGGCGGATGACGCTACCCATGGTTGTTGAGCCATCGACGTTCTTCGTGGTCGGCGTGACCTTCACATCCCAATCACTGGGGGTCTGCGCGCCCTCCACGTCGCGCATGTACTGCACGATGCTGCGGCGCTTGGTCGGGTCCGGCTCCTGCGCCACCTGGCTGCGCAACGCTTCCACGATGCTCTGGCGGCGGTTCGTGAAGCCCTGCGTTTCCCGGTCCATGTTGATCCGCTGCTGGTCCAGCCCGGCCTGCATGCCGGCCCGCTGGTTCTGCCCCTGCTGCTGGAGCAGCGCCTGGTAGATGGAAGTGGCGCGCTGCAGGGATGCGGGGTCGCGGCCCTCGGCACGGTCAAAGCCACGCTGTGCGCCCAGCTCGGAAGCCACGATGCTCGGGGCACGGCGGATACCGAGGGTGCCACCGGACAGGCTCATGGACGGGCCGGGGCCAGGCGATGCGATCTGGCCCGAGGCACGCAGGCGGGCCATGGATTCGATGTTGCCCTGGGCGGCCAGGTTGTCTGCGGCACCCATGTTCTGCGCGCTGGGACCATTGCCCAGGGCGCGCGCCACAAGGGGGTTGTCCATGATGCTGAAGCCGGGCGGGTCGCTGCCCCAGGGCCTGATGCCAGCGGCCTGGACCAGGGGGCCGCCGAAGCCAGAGGGCGCGGCGCCGGCCGGCAGCGTCGTGACGGAGCCACGCGGCGCGGAGCCGTTGATCGAGATGTCGCCAGCCACGTTGGTGCCCGAGTAGCTGTTGCCGATGCGGGAGACGTTGGAGGTGGTGGCCGGTGCTGCAGCGGGTGCTTGTGCAGCAGCAGGTGCGGGCGTGGGCGTCACCGGGTTGTCCAGCGCAGCCTGCACCAGGGGCGCCACAGGCCGGGCCATGGGCGGCGGCGTGGTGCTTGGGCTGTCGGCATTCGCGGCGCCGGCCAGTGCGGCACCGCCGGCCACCACGGGCGCATAGGGTGCTGCTGCCTGCGCGGCCTGGCCCACGCCGGACATTGCAGGCTGTGCAGCACCGAAGGCCCGGGCGACCAGCCCGGTGCCACGCAGTGCCGCACCTGGGATGTTGCCCACGCTGGGTAGCGCGGCCAGGTTACGGCCGAGGTCGTTGTTCAGGATGTTGCCTTGCGAGCCGTCCGCTGCCGGGGCCTGACGCTGGCCGCCGGTTGGGATCTGACCCACCAGAGCGTCACGTCGGCGGGCTTCTTCGAGGAAAGGATTGGTGGCCATGAGCGTTCCTTGGTTGCTTCATGGCAGTGTGCGGATAGCAACCTTGGAACTCCAACCTTGGGTGGGTGAAGCATATCCGTTTACAAGCTGCTCATTGACACACATACGCACAAACATAGAATCGCCCTCCCCACTTCAACCAAGGAAATGCCTGATGAAAGCCACCTGCCCCAACTGCGCCAAAGAGTTGTCTGAAGATCTGATGGAAGAAGCTATGCAGCAAGTCGACTTGCTCAAGGGCAAAGAGGACATCAAGTTGAATTGTCCTCATTGCAAGCATCCACTCTTAGTCTTTCGTGAGGTGAATGATTACTACGTTTCAGGCGCAGACAAGCGAGACGACTCAGACGATTGGGAACTGATTGGCAAAGCTTGATGAACTGCAGGAAATAGCCTATGCAATGGGTCCGGGACCCAATCCCGCGTCCATTGTCCGCACCCATTCCTCATTGCGCCCGCTGGCCTTGCGCCCGAACTCTTCCTCGAAGCGGCGCATGCAGACAGCCGCCTTGGCATCGTTGTACAGCTCGGTGTCCTGGGTGCTGTAGGCCCGGTAGAGCATCCATTCGACCAGGGCCTTGTGCAGCTCCGGGCGGATCTCGGGCTTGTCGATGTCGCAGCGCAGGGGCTTGAGGGGCAGCCGCTGCACGGTCAGCTGGATCTCGCCGGCTGCTGCTGGCGTAGGCCACAGGTGCAGCCGGCCCGTGGTCATGCCGGTGATCAGGCGCTGCGGCACGTCCTGGCGTTCCTGGAACTGCCAGCCCGGCATGGCGCAGTCCATCTCTTCCACGTTGAGCACTTCCACGGCCTGGCCGACCACGAAGGCGCGCAGCACGCGCACCACCTGTGGAGCCAGGCCCACAGACTCGTCGCCCGCTGCGAATGCCACCTTGCACATGGGAGAGGTGGAATCGCGCAGCAGCTGGGCGCGGCGGCACGCCTCCTCCTGGGCCTCGTTGGCGTAGATCGTCAGGATCGGGTCCCGGCACAGCGGATCGGGCTCGGCATCGTCGGCCTGGGCTCGATACAGCTGGATCATCTCCTGGAGGTTCATGGCGGGCCTCGGCTCGATTACTGGGTTTCAGCCAGCACGCCCTTCAGCCACGCGCCGCCACGGGGGTTGCGGTCTTCGACGACGGTGAAGGGGTAGCGCAGGCCGTGGCGCTGACGCAGGTTGTTCATGGCCTCACCCAAACGGTCATCGAGCTTCTGGTCAAAGTCGGTGCGCTTGGCGCGTGCCAGACGCTCCACGAACTTCCGCTTCACGGTCTGGGCCACGCCGCGGCGAAAGTATTGGGAAACGCCATTCACGCCCACCAGCACCATGTCCATGTCGTTCTCGTCGGTGGACTCGTAGACCATGACCGTGACGGGTTCGTTCATGAAGGCTTCGAGCTCCAGCGCACCAGAGGGCAGCGGCTTGTCGACGACCTCGACGTCGCCCTGGCCGATCTCGCCGATCTGGACCGTGGACTCCTTGCCGAGGTATTGGTTGGTTGCATCCACTGCGGTGGTGTTGCGTGCCATGCGTTTCTCCTGAAATGAGGGGGTTGCGCCCGGCACTGGGCCGGGCTTTGGATCAGACCTGGGCGACGTAGTACAGCGTCTGGGACGCGACCACGGCCGCCAACGTGGCGTTCTGAGAAACGCGGAAGCCGCGCGGGTCGGTCTTCACGCCAGCCGATGCGGACAGCGTGCGTGCGCCGTCAGCAGCAGCCTTGAAGGCCGAGTTCTCTGCCATGCCTGCATACCATTCGATGCAGACGCCGCTGGAGCTTTGCAGCCGCACATAGCGCGGCTTGAAGCCCACAGGGAAGAAGAGATCGTCACCGGCCACGATGGTGGTGGCGTCCAAGACGACCTTGCCCTGGGCAAAGCCAGGCGTGCCTTGGTCGTCCGAGCGGGTGCGGGTCTGGCCCGCAACGTTGTCAGCCATGATGTGCTCCTTGTCGGTTCAATGGGTTGGAAGCGGGAGCGCTTTCGCGCCGCCGTGGCTTCAGGTCAGCGCAGAGACGCCGGCCTCGGCCACCGCCATCCAGCCCTCGTTGAGCAGCGTGCAGTTCATGTAGAACCGCGTGCCCACGTAGCCGCGCTGGCCCAGCGGGTCGCTCTTGTCCTTCTGGCCGGCCGGGATGTAGGTGGGGTCCAGCGCGTTGTCCCCGCGCAGAGCCACTTGGCCCCATGCGTCTTCGCCCACCACGATGAACGGGTAGACGTCCACATTGGTGCCGCCCATGAGGCCGGTGCTGCCGATGGCCGCGCCAGCGTTGGCGTAGGGAGCCAGCTCGGGAGAAGTGATGAAGCGGAAGTTCTCCACGCTGCCCAGCTCGTACTGGCTCACTACCTTGCGGCTGCCGTACTCGGCCACGGGCGTGAACTTGGGCAGATCACGCACATCGGAGTCGGCATCGGTGTGCACGAACACCAGATACGAGGCCTCGACAGGCGACGTGCTGATGTTGGCCGACGGAGCCAGAATGCCCGTCACTCGCTTGGAGTGGTTGGCCTGCAGGTTGCGGCTGATCTTGCGCAGCAGGTTCGAGGTGATCTTCCCGCTGACGGCATTGCGCGAGGAGCCGCCCGAATAGAAGGCGTTGGCGCAGCTCTTGATCACGCCGTAGCGGATCATCTCGCGCAGCAGGCCCACACGCTCGCCGCACTGCTTCTTCATCTCGGCGGGCACGTCGTCCTCGTAGGTGTCGGCCACGCGGTTGGTCAGCTGGTACAGGCAGCCGAACTCGCGCAGCTTCACCTCGATGTCCTGCGGCACCAGGGAGTCGGCCGAGGGCGTCACACCTTCTTGCAGCTCGTGGGCATTGACGCTCACCAGAGGGCGGTTGATGGTGTTGAAGTCCGCCGCCGTCGCGCCGTAGGGCAGGTAACGGCGATAGACGATGGTCTGGCCCACATTGCGCGGCATGGCGCTCTGCTTGCCCGTGATACCCAGGACTTCGACGCCGACGGCGTGGCCCAGGATCTCACCCTTGAGTTTGCCGATTCGCTCGGCGGGATTTCCGGTCGTGAAAGTCACGATGTTCTCCTTTCGGCCTTATCGGCCAACCACCGACTTGAAGCCGGCAATGAATGCTTCCTGTTCGGTCGGCGCGGTCTGGGGGCGCTGTGCGTTGCCTGTGGGCGTGACGGCGGCCTTGAGCCGTGCCTGCCCCTTCGCGGCCTTGTCGGCGGCGGTGGCGCGAGCGTTGGTCCATGCGTCGTACTTGCCGAGCAGGGAGCCCATGCCGTCGGCCGTGGCCACTTCGGCGAACTCCTGCTGCACCTGCTCCCCCTGGGAGGTCAGCCACAGGTTGAATTCCTGTGAGTCGATCTTTTCGCGCCAACCTGCGTTTGTGCGGTCCAGCACTGCCATCTCCACCACCATGGGGTCGAGCTCGGCCTGAGCTGCATGTGCGCCGCCCGTGGCCACGGGTTGCTGCACTTCAGCCGGCGGGGCTTCCTGGCGGGGTTGCTGGCCTGCGACCATGTGGCGAACCAACTGCACGACATCGGGGTAGTCCTGCTCCAGCTGCTTGAGCTCCGGAGGCAACTCGGGCGCCGGGGCTGGCGTCGGAGTTGGCGCGGGCGCCGGGGCTTGGATGCGGCTGTTGAGCTCGCCGATCTTCCCGTTGGCCTTGCGCAGCTGCTGCTCGAGCGTTTCCACCTTGGCTGCACTGCCCAGCAGGCGCTGCATCTCGCTGCGCTTGTAGCCCTCGAACACCACGGGGTCGTCATCGACTGCTGCGGGCACCGGCTGGGCATGCTGCCCCTCGGGTGCGGGCGGCGCATCGGAGCCGTCCTGTGGTGCAACGCTGGCCTGGGGCGCTGCGGCTGCGGGCGCTGGTGCGGGGGCTTCTGCAGGTGCCGGCGCGGGCGCTGCACCAGTCTCGGCCGAGGCATCCGAAGATGCTGCGGCGGGGGCTGGCGGCGGTTCCGTTCCGGTCACGCTGGCAAAGGCCTGCTCGAAAGCTGCCCGCTCCTGCGCCTGTTCCTGCTGTTGTTGCGGATCCATGCGTCATGCACTCCTGTGTGTCATGCCAAGGTCAGTAGCTTTCGCCACCAGCGTCGGCGGGTTGTGCCTGGGCTGACGGGGCCAGCGCAAGCAGTTCTTTCCAGGCCGCGATGCGCCCACGCAGTTCGGCGGTGCGCAGCGCGTCCATGGTTGGGCTGTCGTTCTTCTTGCGCAGGGTGTCGATCTGCGCGTTGGCATGGCGCTCGATGGCGCGCCATGTCGGTGAGGTGAAGTCCAGGCCCGGGTTTGTCATGGCTGCAGTGTCCAGAGGAACGCCCTCTGGAGCGAACCCTGGCCGGGGGTCAGCCCCGCGCGCCGTCAGCGGCCGGTGTCTCGATGCCCTGGCGCACGCCCAGCAGCGGGCTGTCCGGGCGCAGCGGTGTCAGCGGGTCGGTGTTGTTGGGCATGGCGCCAGGATCAGGCTGCTGTTGGGGTGTGATCCATCCGCCCTGCGGCACGATGGGCGCGGCGTCCTGGTCCTTGAACCCCACAGACCTGGCCAAGCCGTCGGCCAGAGGGGCGACAGCAGGATTGCCAGCGATGCCCATGCCCGTCTGCACGCTGCTGTACAGCGTCTCCATGCCGATGTTGGTGGCGTCGGCATCGGCCTTGCGAGCCTGGGCGGCCAGCAGCTGGGCCTTGGCCCGCACCGTAGGGTCCTGGCCCTGCTGGGCGCGCTGGGCCTTCTGTTGATCCGTGAGTTGGAAGTTGGCCGGGTCCAGGCGCTGGCCCTTGCACAGCTCGGCCGCCAGCTTGGCCGGGTCCAGCTCGTAGATGGGATTGGCCGACACTTGCAGCAGCGTCATCAGGAACTGCTGCTGGGCGTCACGCTCCACCAGGGCCGAGCTGGCGCGCACGTCGATCTGGAAGTCGCCCTTGATGGACTCATCGTCCGAGTAGGTCATCATCCAGTCGAAGTACCGCTGGATGTGCGGCCGGGTCATGTAGTCGTCGAAACGCTTGGCCAGGCGCCGCAGCACGCTGGTGGCGTTGTTGTTCTGCATCTGCATGCCGCCCAGGGTGTTGGGTGCATCGCCGCGGATACCCTGCAGCATGGCCGGCATGCCCGTGGTGTCCTCGGCCATCTTCAGGGCGAAGTTGATGATGTTCATCAGCGGGGCCTGCACGCTGGGCACGACGAAGGCATTGAAGGCGGCGCGCACATCGGAGGCGTCTGCATCGGCTTCGGCGCGCCAGACCTTGCCGGGGCGCAGCGAGAAGCTGTTGTCCTGCGGGGTGATGCCGTTGCCGATGACGATCTGCGGCGAGGCCGACAGGCCGGCGTTGTCCATCATGGCGCGGGCCGAGCCATTGAGCATGCGCTGTGCCGTGCGGATCTGCCGGCTGATGCCGACACCCCAGGGCATGCCGGGGCGGCGCTGCCAGGCCAGCACATCATAGGGAAACTCGCCGTCCTCCTGGGGGCTGAGCACGACCTTGACCAGGCGGTCGTTGATCATCACCGCCATGGTGGGCACGCGGTCTTCGTCGCCCTCCTCCATCTCCACGCCCAGGCGCGCCAGGTGCTCGCGGGCGCAGTGGCCGTAGAAGATCCACATCTCGAACTCGTCCTCGCCCGGCCGGTAAACGGCCTCGGTGCCCTCGCGGGTTCGGGACGGGCCTTCGCGCAGCGCGGCCAGCAGCTCGGCAGTCTCATAGCTGGGATCGGCCGCCATCTCCTTGATCTGGCGCCGGCCGATGTGCTCGCGCTCCCACGTGTAGCTGCCGTTGTGGAGGTTCTCCCCGCAGGCCGGGTCCGGGAAGAAGTTCCAGGCGTCAATGCGCTTGGAGCCGGGCTTGATCTCATCGAACTTGACGAACTGCGTGGTCTGCGTCACCGGGTCCTTGATTGCCATCCGGCTGGTGCGCATCACGGGATAGGGCCCCTTGAAGACACCGGAGCCGATGCGCGCCGAGTCCTCGATCAGCTGTCGCATCTCTCCATGCCAATTGCTCTCGACCAGCGAATCCTCGATCGCGCGCTGCATGCCCTTGGCGGCTTCGGCCGCATTGTGGATCTGCTCCTGGACGAATTCCTCCACGGTCTTCTGCTTGTAGATCCCGCCCATGGCATCCATCAGCCGCTGGCGCAATGCTGGGCTGAGCGTCGGCAAAGGCGTGGCCTTGATCTCCCAGGCCCTGTCATCCGTAGGCAGCAGCATGTCCGCCACGCGGGCGCTGGCCGCATCGGTATAGGGGCGCGTGATGTTGAGGAACACCACCGACCGGGCCGGGCCCTGCTGCTTGGGCTGGCCGCCCACGATGGCCATCTTCCTGCTGCGGTACAGCTGGTTGGCGTTCTGGAAATTGCGGTTGGCGTCGTCGATGCCCTGGTAGTGCTCCTCGTCCTCGGTCCACTCCTCCTCGATACCGGAGCCGGCGCGGCCGGCAATGGCCTCGCGGCGCTTGGAAAGGAGCGTCAGGACGAACTCGGCGCGCAGGTCGCGCTGAGGCTCGCCGCTGTCGTCGTGCTGCTGGGCCAGCAGGCCCCCATGGTTGGTGGTGGCTTGCATGTCAGTACCCTATCTCGTTGTCCAGTGGCTGCCAGGCCGAGGCTGCAGCGCGGGCCGGGGCCGGCCGCACGATGGCCTTGCGCTTCATCATCACGGCGTAGCGGGTGGCGCTCATTAGGTCGTCCTGCTTCTTCACGACCTTGCCGTCCTCGCGGTGGTACAGGCGGAACTCGCTGAACCAGTCCTCCAGGTGCGCGAACACCTTGAGCCGGCCGGTCTGCATGCGCTGCAGCATCTCCATCAGGCCGGCCTCGACGCCGTTGCTGCCGTCCTCGAAGGTGGCGCGATCCTTGAGCATCTTCAGCCCGGTCTTCGCGTACTGGACGGCCAGCTGCTCGCCGCTTCCCTTGTCGTGCTGCAGGCCGTCATGGGGCCAGGCCGTGGGCACCCATTCGCCCCATGCCTTGATGGTTGCGGCGTGCAGGATGGGCGTGGACTCCTTCTGCCTGTGGCCCTGCGTGACATAGAGGCAGTCGCTGTCCCTGTCCCAAGCCAGCTGTACGGCAGCCGTGGGGTGGTCCCAGCCGAAGTCCAGGCCGTTGATGCGCACCCAGTGAGCAGGGATCGGGAAGGGCTGCACCTTGATGCTGTCCTCTTCCACGGGGAAGATCCGGCCGCTACCCAGCGTCGGGATGCCCTTGGAGCGCGCCTCCCGCTCGTGCGCCGGGTAGCTGGCGACGATGGACTGCTTCTGCTCCAGCGAGTAGTGGTCCACGTCCCAGATGGTCATGCTGGTGACGTGCCGGGCCTTGGCGCCAGGGTCGTCTGCCTCGGGCATCAGGAAGCGCATCACCACGTCCGACATGCCCAGCAGCGGGGTGAAGGTGGTCTGTGCGAACTGGCCGCGCTGGCCGTTGTTGGTCCGGGTCAGTCCCTCGGCATAGATGTCCTGCGGCGGCTCCTCGTCAAACCAGACGCCATCCACGGTGGGGCCCTGCCACTTCTCGCGGCCCTTCTCGTAGGACTTGAAGGCGATGATGGATTCGCCGGCCTGCACATCGCCACCACCACCCCAGCGGATCACGGCGCTGTCCAGCAGGTTGGCAACGCCCATGGCGCGCGTGGTGGCCTTGATGGCATCGCGCGGCACCATACCCGTACCCCAGGCATCCACCGTGGCCGGCGGGCCCAGCAGCATGCGCTGCGGGTTGTCGCGCGTGGCTTCGCTGGTCACAGAGCCCGCCCAGAAGGTCACCGGCTTGGCGAAGGTGGCACCGTCCCACCAGTCCGGATACCGGCCCGTCAGGTGCATGGCCCATTCGGCGCCGCCGGCCTTGGTCTTGCCGAGCTGGTTCCCGGCCATGAACAGGCGCTCGCTGAACGACGCGCCAGCACGGTGAAACTCTCGCTGCTTGCCGTAGGGGCCGTACTGGTCCAGCTGCCGCGCCGCCAGCTCCCGCTCGATCATGGCCAGCATGGCGGCCTGCTTCTCAGGGGAGAGGTTCATGCGCGCGCCCTCACCGCATCGCGCATGGCCAGCAGCTCGGCCGTGGTCACGCTCTCCATCCCCTTGGCCGGTGGCTCGGGCATCTCGTCACGGATGCCATAGGCCTGGCGCTCCAGCCCGATGAGCACGCGCAGGGATTCGGACAGGGAGCGCATGGTGCTGCTGCGGTTTGCCAGGCTGGAAGCCTTGCCCGCCGCCTCGGCCAGCTTGCCGCGCTGCTCCTTGGTCAGTTCCTCGGCCGGGGCGCTGCGCAGGATGGCGGCCACATCGCTCAGCAGCTTCGGGCTCGCGCTCTGCTGCTCCAGCTCATCCATGAGGCCCATACAGATGCGCCGGCACCGCACGATGTCGCCACGCTCGGCCAGACGCACAGCCGCCTGAGTCGTGGCAGCCGCGTCCACCGTCTCCCGCTCTGCCGCTGGAGACGCATTGTTAACCGGGGTGTTAACCAGGGCCGCGTTAACCAGTGCGTCGGCCTTGGATTGGATCTTGGCTGTGAGGTCTCGCGTCCATCCCAGCTTCTTGGCGCGCTTGGAGATGTTGACATGGCTGGTGCCGGAGCCTTCGGCGATTTCGCGCAGGCTCTTGATGCCGGCCCGGTAGTCCAGCTCGATGCGCTCCCAGTCAGGGGAGCGGGGGCCGGGGGCTACGCCCCCTGCGCTGGGGGCTTGGTCGGGATGCGGTGAAGATGGCATGCCCGGAGTCTCCCGGGCGCGTGTCTTTTAGGCGAACCCTAGCGGGGTGCCCCTGCACGAAGTATCTCGACGAGTGAGGTTGGCGACATGGGGGCGCCAGCCATCAAGCCATCCTTGAATGGCTTGTAAGCTTCATAGATTTTTCGATAGCGCTCCAATGTTGGCGCGCGACTGTTAATTTCACGATCCTTGAATTCCGTAAATCGATCCATTCGATGGATCAAGAAGTTCGCTATACCCATCTCCTCGGCCTCATTGTTGCCATCAAATCCTTCGAACTTGCGGCCGCCTCCCCACCATGAATCGAATGCCTCTTTCTCTCCAGGGCCAAATTTCTCTATAACCCGCTCAAGGCGTGACCACATATCGAGCAGAGCAACAACTTCAGACACCTCTTCCGGCGTGTCATCTGGCGTGTCTCCTACCACGCCTTTCAGTACCCAGCTTAACGCCCATGTCTGCCCCTCAAGAACTGCCGCCTTAATGAACTCAGCATTTCCGTTCTCAACACCAATCTTCAATTGCACATCGGCAAGCATGCTGACAATCAGCTTCTCTGCATTCGTAAGATTCACGTCATCTTTCCTTTAAGGTGGTTGAATTGGAAGCAGCAGCATAACTTCAAACTCAGAAGCGAAAGAATGGCTAATTCAGATCAACGCATCACCCAATCAGCGACATCTGCCCCGCATCCCCATCCTGCACCTTCTTCTGCAGCTGCTGCACCACCTTGCGCAGCTCCAGGATCTCGTCGGCCTGGTGCCGATTGCGCACTGTGAACTCCGTCAGGATGGCGCCCATATCGTGCTGGGTCTGCATGTTGGAGAACTGCATTGCGTAGCCCTGAAACATACGGGCAATGCGCCGGGCTGTGGCCTCATTGACGCGCAATTGCTGGTCACCGGCCTCAATGATCACCAGCCCCTCCGGCAATTCCGTCATCGACACTGCCTCGGGCTCGGGACGGCCCATCATCGGCGCGAAGACACCATCCCGAATGCGGCGCAGGCGGCCGTCATCGATCAGGCGCGAGACGTGGTCGTCGATGATGGTCATCTTCAGGCCTGTGATGGACTGAAGCTCACTGCGTGCGCAGACCTGGCCCTGGGTGTGCAGGTCCTGGATGGTGGCCCAGATGATGTCGGCGCTGGTGCGGTCGTCGATTTGCGGCGTGGTGGTGGTGGTGGTCAATGGCTTCTCCCGGTAAACTGCGATTGCTCAGGTCACAGGACCGGGATCGCCCGCCTCGCGCGGGCTTTCCTTTATCCGGGCCGGATCTGCCGGAACTTCAGCATCTCCTTCATTGACCAGTGCGCGGCCTCGACGGCAATGCCATTGCGGTCGATCTCCAGCAACTGGTCGAACACCTGGGCAGCTTGCAGCGCGATTTCCAGCTCTGGCTGCGTCAGCTGCACCTTCCCCCAGCGTGCCCAGCGGGCGCACACCGGTTCGTACAGCTCCAGTTGCGCATTGACGGCCTGGGCGGCCTCCTCGGTCAGCGGCTCGCCATCCTGCTGGAGCAACCACATCATTCGGCTGTAGGTGGTGCCGGTCTCCATCCAATCGAGAAGAACCGCAAAGGTGGCGCCGCCCTGGGCGATGGTCTGCAGCAGGTCGTGGTGCACGAGCTTGGCCTCGAGCTTTGTGGACTCGGCCAGTTTCGGGCGCCAGAACTTCGGGAGCTGCGCCGGCGCGCGGTGTTGGTGGTGCCGCTTCATGGCCGGTCCTCCCAGGGCTTGAAGGTGACGCCTGCCTCGGCGCCGAAGGCGTACAGCCATTCCACGAAGCCCTTGGCCAGCTTGTCGGTGAAGTTCTTCGTCTGCGTCCCCAGCACCACGACCTCGCCGCGCAGGCCGCGCCCCATGCGTGCCTCGCCGAAGCGGGCCCACTCGTCGCAGAACTGGGCATCGCGCAGGGTGTCCAGGCGGAAGGCGCTGATCAGGATGCGCTTGGCGTCGTCGGTGTCGGCCAGGTCGCCGCCGACCTGTGCACTGATCTGGTTGATGAGGCTGTGGAAGTGGCGGCTGTGCCGCTCCTGCCGGCGCTCAGGTCGGATCTCCAGCACCAGGCGCTTGCCGTCGGCCAGCCAGCCCTTGGCGCGCCGCCACGCGCTCGTCACGGCCACGTGGGCCTGCTCGGTGTCCTTCAGCAGGATGGTGAGGTGTTCGCTCATTGGTCTTCCTTACAGAGAGGCAGGCGCGCAGGCCAGAGGCCGCGCTGTTGGATCGTGTGGCGAGTGATGCGGCCCCATTCGAGGCCGTAGGCGCGGTGCCCTTCCCTGCCGCCTTCAACCAGGCGGTACTGGTCATAAGCGGCATGGCAGCCCTCAATGCCCGGGCGTGTGCAGCACAGCGGAAAGCCGGTGCGGTCGTCGGTCTTGAGCGCGAAGCCCTTGCCGAGGTTCAGGTGGGCGTGCTGGCTGTAGTCGGCGATGCCGCACCAGATGCAAGGCAGCGCAGCGACTGCGCGGCGGTAGGCTTCGCATTCGAGAATCTCGGCCTTGGGCTGGGCCTGGCCTGTGGCCGAGCCCATGGTCACGGCGCTGGCGCACGCCATACCGGCCGTGGCGCGGGCGCTAGCCAGGGCGCGCGCGGCACGCTGGGCCAGGCGCTCCTCGCGGTCCTGGGCTGGCGCGGAGGCGGGCCGGCGGCCGAAGGGGCGGCGGTTCAGTCCGTTCATACAGACGCCCCACGCGCCAGGGGCTGGCGCACCTGCTGAGGCCTCGCGCCCAGGCGGGCGAAGGGGCTGGCGTAGTCCTTCCATGCGCGTCCTGCTCGGATGGACTTGATAAGGCTCAGGCTGACCCCGTACTCCGTGGCCAGCGCCGCACTGGTCTTCGCGGACAGGCGGATGTCGCGCGCCTTTCCCTCGTCCAGCTTTGCGCCAGGCGCTGTGCGGCGAGCCTTGGCAACCTTCGCGCAGCGGTCAATGCTCGAATACGCGCCAGCCTTCGCGGCTGCTTCAGCCACCTTCTTGACGGTCGAGAGGCGGACGTGTGCCGGGTTGCAGCAGCACTTCTCGCCACAGGTCACGACCACAGGCTGGCGGGCCGCGGGAGGTGTGCCCCGGATGCCAGCCACCACGCGGCGCACAAGCAGGCATGGGCCTCCGCCGCGCTTCATGATGGGATAGCCGTTGTCGCTGGTCGCGCCTTGCCAGAGCCAGCACTCCCCGACTTCTTCGCACCGGGCTTTGATTTCGCCCAGGGTGATGGTCGTGGTCATGCCAGCGCTCCCAGCAGGTCGCCCTGCTCCGGCACGGGCGCGGTGGCCACAGCCAGCGACGTGATGGTCACGACCAGCTTGCCGCCCTCCACCGGCTCGCCACGCTGGGCGTTGATGCTGCGCACCCAGCGGTCGTCCTCGATGGCCACGCCCTTGAGCGCGTCCAGCAGCACCTTCTGGGCGTTGTCCAGGTCGATGCACTGCACGGTGTCGTCCCAGGCCATGGGGTCGCGCTTCGCCCGGCGCGCCCAGTCCTGGGGCCGGTGCGGGTGCAGGGTGTAGGCGATGGCCACACGGCCAGCGATGGGGCTGCGCACGCCTGCGGCCTTGGCCAGCCAGCCCACGCGCTCCTTGAAGGCCTTGGCCTCGGTGCTCACGTAGGTCATGGCCATGCTGGTCGTGCCCTTGCGGATCACGCGGGTCTGCCAGTAGCGGTTCGCGCTGATGGGGTACGGGAGAGTGAGGGTGATCATGGATGGGGCTTTCACTCGAAGTCGGCCGAACGGCCAGGGGTGGTGCTCGGCTTGTCGCCGTTCCAGTTCTCGAAGCGGACCAGGTGGCCCACATACCTGAGGTTCAGATCGCCCGTGGCGCCGCCGCGCTGCTTGGCCACGCGCAGGCTGGCGTAGTACCGCCAGGCATCGCCCAGGCTGGGCTTGAGGTGGATGGGGCGGTGGGGGAAGAGGATGATGTCCGCGTCCTGCTCGATCTCGCCGCAGTCGCGCAGGTCGGACATCATGGGCATCTGGTCCACACGCTTTTCGACCTCGCGGTTCAGCTGGACCAGCAGCAGCACGGTGATGCCCAGCTCCTTGGCCAGCTTCTTCAGGTTCCGCGTGACCTCGCCCAGCTGCGCGGTGCGCGTGTCCTTGGGGTTCGTGCCCTCCATCAGGCCCAGGTAGTCCACGATCAGCAGGCGCAGGCCGTGCCGGCGCTTGAGGGCCCGGGCCTTGGTGCGCAGCGTGTTGATGTTCAGGCCTGTGCGGTCGTTGACGTAGAACGGGCGCTGGCGGATGCACTCCCCTGCCCTGCACACAGCCGCATAGTCGCTGTCGGTCATGCGGCCCTTGGGCTGCCGGATGATGCTCATCGACACCTCGGACTCCATTGCGATGCGGCGCTCGTACAGCGCTGCGCACGACATCTCCAGCGAGAACATGGCGACGGTCTGGCCCAGCTTCGCGGCGTGCTCACCGATGGCCAGGGCCAGCGCGGTCTTGCCCATGGAGGGGCGCGCGCCGATGACAACCAAGTCGCCCGGCCGCGTGCCGCCGTCGAGGATGCGGTCCAGGTCGCGCAGGCCCGTGGGCAGGAACGGTTCTTCGATGCCGACGCTGCGCTGGTCCAGGTCTTCCAGGAACGACACGACGCCAGCGTCTGCGCCAATCCACTCGTCGCCCGGGCCATCGGAGGCTAGGCCGGCCAGCTGCGCCGAGACCTGCTCGATGCGGTCACCGATGGGCAGCGCATGGTCGCGCGCCAGCTCTCGGGCCTTGTCCACCACGCCCAGCAGCTGGCGGCTCAGCGCACGCTCCCGGACGATCTCGGCGTAGCGCCGGGCAGACGAGCCTGAGACGGAGCCAGCCTGCGCCAGGTCGTTCAGGTAGGTCAGCTCTACCGCGCAGCGCAGCTGCTCGTACACGGTCAGCGGGTCCACAGCCTTGGCGGCCACGGCCAGCGCGGAGATGGCGCCGTAGATCGCGCCGTGGGTCTCGTCGGCGAAGTCCGCAGGCTGCAGGATGTCGCCCACCACGTCGTACAGGCCGCTGCTCAGCAGCAGGGAGCCCAGCACGGCGTGCTCAGCCTCGAAGCTGGCCAGCGGCATCGTGCTGCCACCGTCGAAATCTTCGTCCAGGGGGGGCATGGAGCGGGCGTTCATGCTGCGACCTCCTGCGTCTCCTCGATGACCTTTTTCCGGCCACGGCTCGACACGAGGTATTCGATCGTGCAGCGCCAGTTCTGGTGCTCAGCAGAGCGGAAACCGCGACCCATGATGAAGTCGTTGCTGCGGGCACGGAGGAAGTAGCCGCGCAGCCAGGCCAATGCACCTGCAGCGTCGGTGGCACGGGGCTGACCGTCCTTCTTCGGCACGGTCAGCACCCACTGCCAGATCTCGGCCAGGGCCTTCTCCCGGTCCTTGTCCATGACCCGCACGCCGGGCAGCTCGGGCAGCACCTCGTGGTACAGGTCGACAATGGCCTGCTTCGGGCAGGTCGGAAGCCTCGCTTTCGACAGAGGAGCGTTAGCTCCTTCTTTAAACCCCGAAGGTGAAGAAGAAGATGAAGAAGAAGGGGGGGGTTCTTCGAAGCCTAGAAGGGGGGTAGTTTCGTTTCCAGCAAGGGGGGTTTCAGAACCCCCCTTCGGTTGAGCAGGACGCCCCCCTTTCTTTCCATGAGAAGCCCCCTTCGCGCCGTGCTCTGCGCCAGTCTTTCCACCAGCAGCACGGGCGTTTCGGGTGGTCTCGTCCTGCACCATGCGCTTGGAGAACAACGCCCCTTCCTCGGTGCGGCGGGCCACGCCAGCGTCCAGAAGTTCGGAGACCAGGCCCTCGCATTCCTTCACGGAAAGACCGACCTGGCGGCCCAGCTGCGCGGTGTTCATGGGGCGGCCGTTGACCATCAGGTGGCCGTAGGGCTCGCACTCGTGTGCGATGCACATGGCGTTGATCCACAGGCCTTGGGCGGCCATGGAGCACGACTGCAGCTCGACATCCTTGCGCCAGTCCGCAGGGTAGAACTGGAACGCCGGACGCTTGGTTTTTTCGGTGGCTTCAGTCACTGCGCGTGCCCTTCATAGGCGGCAGCGAAGACCTGGCCAGCGAGCGATTCCACGGGCCAAGGGCATGCCTGTTCGAGGGGCTGGCCAGCGGCGCGAGCTGCATGCGCCAGGGCCTTGATGCGGTCGAGGCTGACGACTTCAGACATTGCCGCCCTCCCCGCCCTGCTCCGATTCCTGCAGCAACGGATTGATAGGCGCCAGGGCTACGGTCATAGTTGCCCTATGCCATTGCTCAGACGCCCACGCTTCCAGGATCTCGTTGATGACCATGTTCCGGCTCGCGCCCGCGTCGGTGTGGCGGATGCGGTGGTTCACCTCGGCATCGATGACGTCCATGGTGAATTTGCGGACCGTGGCGCGCAGGTCAGTGCGGTCCAGTTCAGGGTTGCGACTGCGCGCGAAGGCAGGCTGCTGTTGGTTCATTTCTCGGTCCTGGCTGTGGTGGTGGAGGACTGCGAAGCGGACGAATGGGACGTCAGCCGCAGGGAGCTGGATGCGTTGCTGTATGGGCTGGCGCGGCGGCGGGCGTAGCGGGATGGCACTGCAGTCCCCTACGCCTGCGGCTTGCGGCCATAGACCGATCCCAGGGAGAACAGGCAGGCCGCTTCCTCCGGGGTCAGGCGCAGCACGACATCGCCCACCGTGATGACCACGCGGTCGTCCAAATCGGTGATGGCCACGTCGCGCGGGAGGCTCGTTACGCCAGCGCTGCGAACCAGATCGGCCGCCGTGTCGGCGCGGGCCTTCTCGATCGCTCCCAGCGAGGCCTGCTCGCGCCGCTCCTGCTCTTCGGTGCGCGCTTCCACCGTGAGGCCATCGGCCGTGACGAAGGACTCGCCAGGGCGCAGGGTGATCGTGCGGCTACGCATGGCTCAGCCCCTGGATCAAGGCCTGATGCGACTTCAGGGTCTGCATGGCAGCGTGCAGGTTCAGGCTGGCCTGGTGCCAGGCCTCCATGCGGCGCTGTTCACGGGCACGGTGCAGGCGCTGCTGGTGCTGCAGCGGGCCCGGCCTCTTGGCGGTGCGGCTACGCATGGCCGGGCTCCTGGGCGGGCTTGGCACCCTTGGGCGCCAGGCTCATCGACGGAGGAAGGCAGGCGAAAGGAGCCCTTTCATGCCAATGCAGCAGCACGTTGTGGGCGCCGAACAAGGCCTGTTCGGCGTCGCACATCCGCATGCCCTTGAGCGACTTCAGGATCTCAATGGCCTTCTCGTCAACCTCGGAGAGCGTTGGAAAGTCTTCCGGCACAGGGTCGGGCCTCTGGCGCTTGGTGAAGGAGAAGAGCTTCATGCGGCCTCCTGGGGGGCGGGGGCCGGGGCTGCAGATGGCAGTTCGGGAAGTTTCCGTTCGCCGAGGTCAACGAGGCGGAAGTAGTCCAGAAGAGGCTGGATGGTCTGCACGCCGGGGTTGTCTCGGTCGTTGCAAGCGATCTTCCGGGGCAGCGTTTTTGCTACCCCGGCATCCGCCGCAATCAACTCCCAGCGCGCGGCGCCCGCCTCGCGAAGACGACGCTTGAGGAAAGAGATGATGGGTTCCATGGCTGCCGAGCATAATCCCAAATTTGGGACACAGTCAATCCCATTCCTGGGATACAGCCTTCGGCACACTCGGAGGATGAGTTCGGAACCACGACACATCCTTGCCAAAAACGTGCGCGCGCTGATGCAGGCCAATCCACGTCTCGGAACGATCGTGCGACTGTCGGAAGCCTCTGGTGTATCTAAGGGGGTGGTCGAGCGGATGACCAAGGCCGAGACCAACACTGGCGTTGATCACTTGGCTGGAATTGCGCGCGCCTTTCAAATACCCATATGGGCCTTGCTCTCTGAGGAGTTCGATCCATTGAGCGGAGTGGGCACGTCGCCCTGGCCATTCGAGGACATCTCTCCGCAGCAATTTGCCGCGCTGCCCGACCGGCGAAAAGGGATGATCGAGGCCAAAGCTATGGACGTCTATCAGGAGTGGGAAGCTTCGAAAAAGGATGGGGCTCCATAGAATCGCTGCCGCTCGCCCCAAGAAGTTCAAAACCGAATGCCCGCACCAGCGGGCTTTTTTGTGCCCCCGCAACACCCGAGAACACCCTGCAACGCCCAATTGCGGGAAAAAATTTGCACTGAATTCCCAAATTTGGGTTGACTTGCATCCCACATTTGGGAAAGAATCCACCTCAACGACCCAGCCACCTGCTCCAAAGCAGGCCAAAGCTGCAAGTCGCCAGGGACTCAGTCCCGGGGCGCCCGGATGCAAGCCAATCCTCCGGTGAGGGTGGAACCCAAGAGCAAGAAAAACCAGCGGCGTGGGTGCGTCGCGATTGGGTCCGCAAGGGTCCAAACCTCAGCGTCTTCCGAGAGGGTGCTGAGGTTTGATCAAAAAACCGTGCTTGAAGCTATACGAGAACCAACATCTCGCTTTCAAGGAGCTTCAAGTGCGTATCTGCCGTTTTGTACTCGTCTTTGCTGTCCTCGCTTTGTACTGCGTGAACTGCTACTGACGCCGTCCGCACGTAGCACGCGGACTAGCTTTCCAGCCGGGCCCTGGGGGACTGTCTCCTCCCAACCTTCAACTCCCCAGGCGTGCCGAAAGGCGCCGGCTCTTTCCACTGGCCCGCAGCTTCACCGCTCCGGGCCTTTTTCATTCCCGGCCCGCAGCGGCCACCACCACAGGAGATTCAGCCATGCTGATGACCGCCAACCCCTGCGCGGATGCGGAGCGCTGGGAGAGCGAGATGGACCACCGCGCCGCTGCGGCTGATGAAGACAGGGCCCGCGCCATGCAGAAGCTGCAGCGCGCGGCGGCCTTCATGACGCCGGTGGACTGGTTCCACGAGCGCATGCCCGGCCCGTTTGGACTGCCCATGTCCTTCGACGAGATGCTGGCCGAGGCCATCGCCGACGGTGACCACGACAGCCTGGTCGCACTGGGCGCCTTGATGGTCAGCGATGCCGCGCGCCACGTGCGCACCGCCGTCATGACCCACATCGCCAGCCGCTATCCGGAGGGCATCAATGCTGCCTGACCCCGCAATGGCCGCGCGCCACCCTGCCGTGGCCGAGTTCGTGATCGAGCAACTGCAGGCCAGCAACGCCGGGCTGCAGGCATCCCTGCGCGCCCTGCTGGCCCGGCCTGAGCCGCTGGCACCCGAAGCCTTGCGCGCTGCGCTCGCAACCCAACCCCAGGCGCTGCAGCACTGCGCCGATGCAATCTGAGGACGCCATGAAAGAACGACCGATCCTGTTTTCAGGAAGCATGGTTCGCGCCCTGCTGGCCGGCACGAAGACGCAGACGCGCCGGATCTGCAAGCCAGCGATGGCCCACAACTTGAGCCACGTTGTCGAAGTGCCAGACCCGCAGGAGCGCGGCCAGATTTACAACGGGACCACCTTCGGCGATGAAGAAGGCAGCATCCAGTTCACGTCGCCCTATGGAGGTGTGTGCGACCGGCTGTGGGTGCGCGAGTCGCATTGGTGGTTCAAGGACGAATGCGACCACGAGACGGGCTACTACCCGCCAGCCCTGACCGCCGATGACGTGGAATACAGGGCCGACGGCGAAACCACCCGGCACGGCTGGCGCCCGAGCATCCACATGCCCCGCTGGGCCAGCCGCATCCTGCTGGAGATCACCAGTGTGCGCGTGGAGCGCCTGCATGACATCAGCGAGGCGGATGCGATTGCCGAGGGCATCCCCGAGGAGTCCGAATCGTGCGAACGGTGCGGGGACTGCGGCTGGCTGTGCATCGGCGGCGAACCGCAACAGTGTGATGCGCAGGGCTGCGGCGATGGCGCCATTGATGCCTATCGCGCCCTTTGGGAAAAGATCAACGGCCCCGGCTCCTGGGCCCAGAACCCCTGGGTCTGGGTGGTCGAGTTCAAGCGTGTTCAGCAGGCCTCCTCCGGGAGGCCTTCTCAATTGGAGGATGCCCCATGCAGCGCGTGACCCCGGCAGAGCCCTTCAACCCCGACCCCGACGCCCGCTACCGCCGCACGCTGGCCGAGGCCTTCCCGTGCGATGCCCGGCAGGCAGTTGCCTTCTTCGACGTGTCGCGCCCGCCGCGCTACGGCCGCTGGCTCGCACTGGTGCTGGGCTTGCTGGTCGCGCTGGCCATGGCCGGCGGCAGCCCCGCAGAAGCCCAGGAGCCCCAGCCCACGGCGCAGGAGCAGCGCATGGCGCGCGCCGCGGCCCGTGCCTGCGAGGGCCTCACCCCGGTCTTCGAGGCCGGATCAGTTTCGTGTTTCAAGGAGAGATAGATGCCTGAAGCGACAACCCTGGCGCCGCTGTCCGTCGTGGCCGTGGTCCAGTTCAACGATGAAGAGGCCCTGGTGCTCAACCGTCCGCTGCAGCTGACATATGAGCGCGTAGGCAATGACTACATCGGTTCCGACGGCCCATTCCGTGACGCGCTCGTCTTTTCGCGCGGCAGCGGCCGATTCGTAGCCTTCGCCGGCCGCGAACTGACGATCCCGATGAAGGACGGCACCACGAAAAAACTCAAAGACCACTGGTGGAGCGGGTCCATGGATGGGTATCGGCAGTGCATCCGCTCCGACGTGCAGTCACTGAAGCGGTGCTATGTCTTCAGCAGCGCACTCTGTGAAGAGGCTGCACTTGCCGCGCTGAGGTCCGCTTACGAGGGGTGCGTCTTCCCGTACTGGGACTATGAAAAGGCCATCAAGGACTCGGTGCTTGACGTGATGGCGCAAAGCGCACGCGCCGCCGTGCAGTCCGTGATCGACAAGGCTGCGGCCCGCCACCTGGCGGCCATGGCCTGCACCTGGAGCACGCCATGAAGCGCGAGCACCCCAACACCGACGAGCTGCTGCGCATGGCCGAGATCAACGGTGGTCTGGCGCACGCGCTGCAGGCCCTGCTGGCCATCGTCAAAGACAGCGCGGGCGTGGCCGGCTTCAAGGGTGTCGGCCACACCACATCCTGGAGCCACTTCTGGGAAGTGGACCTCGCCGAAAAGGCTCTCAAGAAATCCACGGGAGAAAAAGCATGAGCAAGTACTACGCCGACGACGACATCCAGCTGCTGGCCAATGGAGCAGTGAACCACCTCCTGCGCAACGCCTACATGTCCATCACCTTGCGCAACGGCCAGCAGCCCAAGGGCTTCCCTCTTCCCATCAAGCGCTTGCACGGTGAAGGCCACCTCACCCAGGAATACCGCCCCCTGGCCGTGCTGGAGTTCGTGCAGGAGGCGGTCGCCAAGGAGGCTGCGCAGCGTGTGGCTGCGGCCAAGAAGGCGGATGCGGAGGCCGAGGAGCAGGCCACGCCATGAACGTCCTGTTCTATCTCTTCTTGTGGCTCGGGATCAGCGCCTTGATGCTGGCCCTGGCGGGCGTGGCTGCGGGGCTGGCATGACCACGCTGGCCGACGCCCCCCAGTTCATCGTCCACTACAGCGCCCAGGGCACGGACGAATGGAAGCGCGACCGCTCCGGCGTCATCACGGCCAGCATGTTCTCCACTGCGCGCGAGCGCGTTGGTGGCCTGACGGAGCAACAGGCGGCCCTGGTGGCAGGCATCCGCGCCGGCATGGCCATGGATGCCGCGGCGGCGCAGGCCGGCTACAAGACGCGCCCCAAGCTCACCGAGACCGTGCAGCGCGCCATCGACGGGCTGCCCATCGGCGACTTCAGCGAGGCCGCCAAGAGCTATGCCCTGCGCCTGGCCATCGAGCGCGGCAGCCGCGAGCCGCTGGACGAAGGCTTCGAGACCTACGCCATGCGGCGCGGGCACGAGCTGGAGCCCATGGCGCGCGCCGCGCACGAAGTGCATGCCGACGTCGAGGTGCTGCCCTGCGGCTTCATCACCACGCCCGACCGCTTCTTCGGTGCCAGCGCAGACGGCCTGATCGAGCCGGACGGCGGCGCCGAATACAAGTGCCTCATCGACCCGCTGCGCCTGCGCGCCAGCCTGCTGGACAACGACATCAGCGAGTTCATGGACCAGGTGCAAGGCGGGATGTGGATCACCGGCAGGCGCTGGTGGGACTTCTGCATCTACTGCCCAGCCCTGGCCGCCATGGGCCGCGACTTCACGCGCTGGCGCGTGCCACGCGACGACGACTACATCGAAACCATGGAAGCCGAGCTGCTGCAGTTCAAGCAGCTGGTGGACCAGTACGAAGCCGCCCTGCGCGGCAACACCCAGGAGCAACCTGCATGACCACCACCATTCCTCCGGCGCCCGCCGCCGCCCGCCCCCTGGCGCAGATGAAGCCCAAGGAGCAGATCGCGCACCTACTGCAGAGCAAGCGCGGCGAGATCGCCAAGATGCTGCCCAAGCACCTCAACGCCGAGCGGCTGCTGAAGGTAGCCCAGATCGCGGCCACCACCACGCCGGCCCTGGCCAAGTGCGACGTGGCCAGCCTGGTCGGCGCCATCGGCCAGTGCGCCCAGATGGGCCTGGAGCCCAACACGGTACTGGGCCACGCCTACCTCGTGCCCTTCAACACGAAGCGCAAGGATGCGCAGGGTGTCGAGCGCTGGGTCAACAGCGTGCAGGTGATCATCGGCTACAAAGGCCTGATCGACCTGGCCCGGCGCAGCGGGCAGATCGTGAGCATCGCGGCGCACGAGGTCTGCGAGCAGGATACCTTCGATCTGGTCTACGGCCTGGACGAGAAGCTGGAGCACCGGCCCGCCATGGGCGAGCGCGGCGAGGTGATCGGCTTTTACGCCGTGGCCAAGCTCAAGGATGGCGGCCACTGCTTCGAGTTCATGAGCCGTCTGCAGGTCGAGCAGATCATGGCCGGCACCCAGAGCAAGGGCAAATACGGCCCCTGGAAGGACAACTTCACGGAGATGGGCCGCAAAACCGTCATCCGCCGCCTGGCCAAGTACCTGCCGCTGTCCATTGAGTTCCAGACCGCCGCGGCGCTGGATGGAATGGCCGAGGCCGGCAAGGACCAGAACCTGGACAACAGCAACATCATCGACGGCGAGTTCACCATGATGCCGGACGACATGCCGCACGGCGACGACCAGCAGCAGGACGGCGCGATCGATTCCGCTGCAGCGCCGGCCGCGTCCGCCCAGGCTCCAGCACAGCCGCCCGCCATCGGCTACAGCGCGCCCGAGCTGCTCGCCCAGATGCTCAAGGCCAAGAGCCCGGAGAAGCTGGACGAGGTGGCCAGCTTCATCGGCGACCTGCCTGTCGAGGAAGACCGCAGGAACCTCAATGCCAAGTACGAGGCCCTGCGCGCGGAGATGCCCGGGGCATGACCGCCGCCACCATCCCGGCCGCCGAGTTCGCCCAGCGGCTGGCTGGCCTGATCACAGGTCTGCCCATCGGCGCGGACAGCCTCACCCCTGAGCAGGTCTCCGGCGCCTTCTTCCGCGTCTCCCTGGAGGCCGAGAAGCTCGGCCGCGAGTACGCCGCCCAGGCCCTGGGCCAGACCATCCCTGTTTCCACCACCACCACCGAGGACCACCATGGCCTTTGAACTTGCCGAATCCACGGCCGTCACCATTACCAACGCAAACCCGCGGCGCGAGCTGCACGGCGAAGAGAAGGTGCGCGCAATCGACATCTCGTTCACGCTCACGGGCGAGAACACCCTGCTGGACCTGCTGGAGCCTGGGCTGCGCGAGCACCACTACTGCAACAAGGCGGCCACGGCCGGCCAGGTCGAACTGCCCGGCGTGCTGATCCCGCTGCCGAACCTGCGGCACCCACAGCTGCCCCTGCTCTACCACTACGGCAAGGGCCAGAAGTGGCGCGGCTACCGCTTCATCTGGGACTGGGGCATCGAAGACGCCCACGTGGACTTCATGGACGCCGTACTGACCGGCCTGCACTACGAGCTGAGCGAAGGCGGCAGCGTCACCATCAAGGGCACCATCCAATACAACGGCGACGAGCTGCAGGACAACGATGTCTTCGGCGAGCTGTCCGGCCTGGCAGCCGAGGGCGAGATCTACATCAAGCTGCTGGCCCCGGCCGAGCTGCAGCAAGCCAAGAAGGGCTACCGCGCCGGCAAGCCGGACACGCCCGCCAGCCAGCCGGACAACGAGGACCAGCAGGAGCTGAAGGTGGGTGGCGAGGACGAACCGCCCACCGACCCGAACCACCCTGTGAACCAGACGCCCGAGGACGCATTCGCGGCGGCCGTGACCGGCGACCAGGCCTGAACCATCCACTGAACCACCCACGGCGCCCGCGCGGCGCCACGAAAGGAAACCCATGACCTCCTACACCGAATTGCTGGCCCGCAAGGCCGAACTGGACGACCAGATCGCCAAGGCCCAGGCCGAGCGCAAAGCCGAGGGCATCGCCGCGGCCCGCGCGCTGATCGCAGAGCACGGCCTGACCGCTGCCGATGTCTTCCCCCAGGGCAAGGCCAAGGGCAGCGTGGGCGCCCCGAAGTACCGCGACCCCGCCACCGGCTCCACCTGGACCGGCCGGGGCAAGCCGCCGAACTGGATCAACGGCAAGGACCGCACTCCCTTCCAGATCACACCCGACTGAACGATGCATGAGCGAAGGGGCCGTGCGGCTCCTTCCCTGATACCTCCCCTCCCCCAAAGCCCTCCCGGTATGCCACGAGGGCTTTTTTTTGGCCCAAAGGAACCCTGCATGGCGAACGCGCCACCCATCACATTCGGCAGCGTCTGCAGCGGCATTGAGGCCGCGAGCGTGGCGCTCGGTCCGCTGGGCTTCGTGCCCGCCTGGCTCAGCGAGATCGATCCCTTTGCCAGCGCAGTGCTGGCCCACCACTACCCGGCCGTGCCGAATCTGGGCGACATGACCACCATCGCGCGGCGCGTGCTCTCCGGCGAGGTGTCCGCGCCCGATGTCCTGTGTGGCGGCACGCCCTGCCAGGCATTCAGCGTCGCGGGCCTGCGCAATTCCCTTGCCGATGCCCGCGGCAATCTCACCCTCAAATTCGTGGAGCTTGCAGATGCAATTGACCATGTTCGACTTGCCGCTGGAAAGCCTCCAGCCGGCATCCTCTGGGAAAACGTCCCGGGCGTCCTCAGCACAAAGGACAACGCATTCGGGTGCTTTCTGGCAGGCCTTGCCGGAGAAGATGAGCCGCTTCAGCCACCAGGGGGCCGCTGGGCAAACGCTGGTGCTGTGTATGGACCAGCGCGCTCAGTCGCATGGCGGACCCTGGACGCCCAATATTTCGGAGTGGCCCAACGACGCCGCCGTGTGTTCGTTGTCGCAAGCGCTCGAAACGGGTTCGATCCCGCAGCGGTTCTTTTTGAGTGGGACGGCATGCGCCGGGATACTGCGCCGAGCCGAGAAGCGGGGAAAGTCGCTCCCGCGATCCCTTCACGCAGCACTGGCGGCGGTGACCTCGGAACCGACTTCGACTGCGATGGCGGGCTGATTCAGGCCTACGGCGGCAACAACCAGAGCGGCGCCATCGATGTCGCCACGGCACGCATGTCCGCGACCCAGCATGCCAGTACCGAGAACCTGAGCCCGGCCCTGGGAGCGACCAATCCAACCGGCGTGGCCTACACGACCAAGCTGCACAACACCGGCAGCAACAACGCCGGGAAATTCTTTGAAGAGCGCACGACGTGCCTTGATGCGAATAGCCCGCCGCCTGCGCTGATCACCGCCATGCAGGTCCGCCGCCTCACGCCCACCGAGTGCGAGCGCCTGCAGGGATTTCCTGATGGCTACACGGCTATCCCCTGGCGCGGCAAGCCCGCTGACGCCTGCCCAGACGGCCCCCGATACAAGGCTCTGGGCAACAGCTGGCCAGTGCCTGTCGTGCGCTGGATCGGCGCCCGGCTCGCCAGAGCGCTCCGCAACTGACCCGCCCGCTTCGGCGGGTTTGCTTTTTCCGCACCCCATGACCCCGACCCCGCCCCCGACCTGCCAGCAGCTGCAGAAGCGCGCAGGCCACGTCATCAACACCACTGCCAGCCACTGGCGCATCCTCAAGGAAGCAGCATGACAGCAACAAAGATCCAGCCCGGCGACGACCTGCACCTGACGTCGCTGATGGCGCCCCACTCCCTGAACTTCGTGACGGGCGCAGATCGCGCGGCACTGCTGGCCTACGGCAGGGACGTGTTTGCCGCAGCGCGCGACTCGAAGTGCCTGGCCCAGATCGAGGAGCCGGCCCAGCCCGTGCTGTACGTGAGCCCTGGGCAGTTGGCCAACCACAGCAACCCCGAAGGCCCAGAGAGCGAGAAAGCTGGCCGCTACCTGCCTGCGCGCGTGACCCCGGGCGGCAAGTTCACGCAGCCGCTCTACGCCGGGGCAGCTCCTGCCGATGGGGCGCCCCGGGCGCGCGATCTGCTGGGCATTGTGCGTACCGCTCAGGCCGAGGCCCGCCGCCTGATCAATGGCGAGGACTCTGGCAGCGACCTTGCCCAGACAAAGCTCGACTTGCCCGAGACGCTGCGAGTGCTGGAGCACGCGCTTTCGCAGCCAGCCGCTGTGGCTGGGGTAGCCTGGGACAAGACGCGCGACTCCCTGGCAACGCTGCTGTTGGGGCTGGCGCGCCGCCCCTTTCTGGACTTCGATGTGGCAGGCATCGCACTGGACGCTGCGACGGAGCCCGGCATGCCGCTGGCCTACATGCGCGTCACCCCGGCAGCGCCCGCCCTGGAAGCGCCTGCAGCCCCTGCTGGCAATGAGGAGGTCGCTTTCACGAAGTGGTTCCAATGCCAGCAGGGAACGCCATATCAGGGCATGTGGGAGTTCGCGCGGGCCGCATGGATGGCCCGCGCCGCCGCGCCCGCCCTTGATGCGCCTGCAGCCCCGGCTACCTCTGCGCAGGTACAAGCGCTGCACCGTGCCCGGCGCGCGCTCCACGCCATCGGCAAGACCTACGACGACAGCGAGCTGCGCACGCGGGCGCTCGAAGCGGATGAAGAGATAGACCGCATGCTGGCAGCAGCGCCCCAGACTCCAGCGCAGGAAGCGCCTGCAGCCCCGGCCGTGCCGACCGGCTTCGCGCTGGTGCCGATTGAGCCAACGCAGGAGATGCTGAACGCAGGCCGGCGGTCTGGCGCGGACAGCGTGAGCATTCAGGAGGAATGGGCGCGCAAGGAGATGTGGAGCCGCATGCTGGCAACCATTACACCGCCACCTGCGGCATATACGGACGACCTGGTCGCGCTCGTGGAGAACCTCGCCCAGGCTCTGAGCGCGGCCGCACCTGACAACGATCTCGCGGGCCATGCGCTGAACTACCTGAAGCGCAATGGCCTGCAGGGATCGCCTCTGCGGGCAGCCGAGGCAGCGCCCCAGGCACCTGCTGCGCCCTCGGTCAACAAGCGGGAAGAAAAACTCGCCCCGCCCATGTCTCCATCCGAGTACCTGGACCATCTGCTGGCAGCACCTACTGCGCCCTCGGCCCTCGCAACGCAGGTCATCGAGAACCTGCTGCAGCTGGCCCGCATCGTGAACACGGCAGTGGAGGACTGGGGCGAGTCGTTCCCGGATGGCTCCTGCGAGGTCAAGTTCCACAAGGACGAGGCCGACAAGATGGAAGCCATCCTCGAATTCTTCGACAGCCTGCCAGACGCACCAGAAGAGGAAGGCGTGATTCTGAGCGGGCCGTCCCGAGCAGCGCGTGTACTGCGTGCACAGGCAGCACCTGCTGCGCCTGCAGTGGATGCGGAACCGCTGTTCGCGCCAGGGACGGTCATTGGGGACGTCGTGCGCGATACGGAGCTGATCGTTCAAAACGATGCCCGCTATCGCCTTCTCCGTCGCGGCCAGCACTGGAGCGTGATCGATGGCAAGGGGGATGTACTGCGTGGCGATGAACTGGACTCGACCATCGACGCCCGCCTCGCAGCCCAGGCAGCAGCCAAGGGGGAGCACGGCAATGGCTGATGCGATCCCCACTCACCCCATGGCACTGCGCCGCGAGTACTTGGCCACCGCCCAGGAGATCGTGCGCCGCCCCACCGAGCAGGCCCTGCCCCGCCTCGTCCTGCTGACCGAAGCCCTGCTGCGTGACCTGACGGACGAGCCGGGACTCACCGTCAGCGTGCACATGCCACAGCGCCCCGCAGCGCACAAGGAGAGCTGACACATGGCAGACCCGAAACTGAAACGAATCCGCGTCGTCATCGCATACACCAGCGATGACGGGTACTCCAGCGAAGTGCACTTCGGCGCTGGGAACCGCAACCCGATGTGCCGTGACCCGTTCGAGGGCCTTGCCAGCGCACAGCGCGAACTGGCTCGGACCCTCGCGCTCTTCGGCCGCCCCGACCTCGCCGAGCAGGCCACGGCCGAGGCCATCAAGGCAGTGGCGGACTTTCGAGAGCAGCGCGCCCAGGCGCAGCAGAAAGGACCACATGAAGGTTGAGCGCTCAAACGCGGTCGTGCACATCACGATCAGCGACATCATGGAATCCCACCGGCTGGACCCGATCCGCGTCACGCTGGATGACATCGAGCCAGGGCGCGGCCGAATCACCATCGAGTGCTACGGCAGAGCCTGGGCGTCGTACTGGGGCGCCATGGGCGATCAGGGCATCGCGCAGTTCTTCGCCAGCTGCGACAACCACTACCTGATCAAGAACTTCGCGCCTGGCCTGAACTCCACGCGGTTCAACGGCGAGGCGCTGGCGAAGTTCGCGCGCAAGACGATCTGCCTGCGCCGCCGATTCCGGGACCATCGCACGCAGATGAAATACGGGAGCCTAGACAAAGAACAGGCGCGCGAGCTGTTTGACGAAGCCGACGATCTCAGTGACTGCGAAACACAGGGCTCCTGCTGGAGCCATTCCAAGCTCCTCGAAGAAGTTTTCCACCAGGAGTGGTGGTACGCGCTTGGCCCTGAATCCGAGGAGCCAAACCCGGAGTACGGCTACCTGGAGCGCATCTGCAATGCCGTGCGCGAGGCTCTGAAGCAGATCGATCCGGCTGCCGAGAAAGGACAGACCCCGTGACCACAGCACCAACACCCTCCGAGCAGGTCTGGCGGCTGTCGTGCGCGCTGGAGATTGCAGCCGCGCTGCCCGACATGCCGCAAGTGACGATCCCCCGCATCGATGCGCTGGAAGCCGCTGCAGCACTACAACGCCTGGAGCGAGAAAACGACCGCCTCCGCACAGAGCGCCACGACGCCCTATGCAAAGTTGAGGCCCTGGAGCCTGAGCTAACCCGAGTGCAGGCCGATAACGAGCGCCTGCAGGCCGACCAGGCGCAGGCCATGAGCGAGGCAAGCAGCCTTGCGATGAGCCTCTTCCAGAAGCACTACAGCAGCGATCCGGACTACGCCAGTGGCGCGGTGAAGTTCGGCCTCTGCGACGAGCTGCGCGGCGTCATATCGCAGATCGACAACATGAGCACCGGGCTGGCCAGAGCAGCGCTGGAGGCGCGCAAGCCGCTGCCAGGCATCAAGGAAACCTGACCATGGCCAGCAAGAAGCGACACGGCTGGCACGACAAGCGCGCGCCACACCGCGACGAAGAACCAATCACCTGGCCCGCACCCGCGGGCCTTTTCACGCCTGGCACCAACCGCAGGCACGCGAGGAACACGCCATGACCAAGAAAGAAAAAATCGAAGCTGCCAGCGGCGGTGATGCACTGGCCATCGTGACGATGCGCCCCATCTCGATCAGCCTTCAAGAGGCAGCACGGGCGGTGGATCTGTCCGAGTCGCAGATACAAAAGCTGGTGCAGACCGGCGATTTCCCCAGGCCTCGGCAGCTCAGTGCGCGCCGCGTGGGCTTCATCGTTGCAGAGGTGGAGGCCTGGGTGATGTCGCGGCCACCGTCCGAGTGCCTGCCGGCGCCAGACAGCGGCTACGGCCGCGCAGGGAAACCTGGCAAGTCCGCCTCACCACCTGGCTAAGCAGGCAGACCCTCAAGCTTGCGCACGGTCTGGTACAGCCTCTTCACCCAGACCTGCTTCTGGGCATCGAAGGTGTGGAGGTTGTAGCTGGCCACCATGACTCCGGGTTTGTGACCGATGATGGCCTCGCCCACATCCTCCGGGCAATCAATGGCGCTGAGCAGCGTGCGCGCCGTGCGCCGAAGTGCGTGGGGCGACCAATCCGCCACAGGGCAGATCAGCCCATCGCCGGCACGCCGCTTGGCCTTGGCCGACTCCGGCATCAACGAATAGACGTAGCTGGAAAACGTGTTGCGGTGATACGGCCGGAACTTCCCGCCCCGGCCCGTGAAGAACAACCATCCCTCCCAGGCTCCGGACACGCGGCGCTGCACGATCTCCAGCGCCTCTCCGAACAGCGGAACACGGTGATCCACAGTGTCTGCATCCCGTTCCATCTTCAGCAGGTGTGCGGGGAACGTGATCCACCAGCCATCCTCCTCCTGCGACACGTACTCAGTGCGCAATGCAAAAATCTCGACACCCCGCATGCCGGTGTAGAGGTACAGCAGCAGCCCATCCAGCGCGCTCTGCGACATATTGGCCCGGGCCCACGGCAGGAGCTTGCGCAGCTCCGCCTGGGACAGCACCCGGCGCCGAAACCCCACATGCTCCCCCCCGACGATTTTCCCCTTTGAACGCAGTTGGCCCTTGAGAAGGCTACGCCACCAGTTCGGCGCCGCGCCATCGATCTTCCCTGCATCGAGCCCCCAATCCCACGCCTGCCCCAGCAGTGCCCGTAGCTTCTTGGCTGCCGCAGGAAGGTCTCGCCGCTTGTCGAGCACGTCGTAGGCCTGGGCGCGGGTCACGTCACGCGGCGCCGTCTTTGCAAGCACCGGCTCCTCATCCAGCATCCGTTCCAACGCGCTCCAAGCCCTGGCCGCGCCCTCGGCTTGGCGTAGCCCAGCAAGGTGATCGCGGAAGCCTTCCAGCAGCGCACGCACGGTCGTAGCCACTGCTGGGCCATTCTTGGCCATGGTTGCCTGGCGCCGCGCTGCAACGGGATCAACTCCAGCACTGCGGCCATCTCGCTTTTCTCCCCAAGCCGAAACGGCTTCAGCCAGCGACATCTCTGGCCAATGGCCGAGCCTGACCTGTTTCATGAGTCCAGCAGAGTCCTTGTAGCGATAGGTCCACGTCTTGCGCGATTGGGACGCGACCAATCGCAATCCATCGCATCCCTGCACGAGCAGATGCGAGCCTGGCTGAAGCTGCTTTGCGGACCGCGAATCGAATAGCACTAGAATTCCCCCAGAGTCATGGCGTAGGCTTTATTGCCAAAGGCGTAGGGGAAGCAAAAACCTACGCCAGAACCTACGCCAAAGTCCTAAGTGTAGATAGATTTCGTTGGGTGCTAAGTTGAAGTTTTGCGGCAAGAACGGCGCGAGATTTCGAAGAAGAACAAGCACTTAGCGAGGAAATTCGTGCCTTGACAATGACTTAGCCAAAGCGGGCGTCGTTCAATGGCAGGACCTGAGCTTCCCAAGCTCATGATGAGGGTTCGATTCCCTTCGCCCGCTCCAGATTTCCTGGAGCAAAGCCCATCAGTCCCGGATACACATCCGCCACTGATATCCCACGGACCGCCTTCCGCGCGGGCCCGATCTATCCCTCCGCCGACCTCTCCCCCGCTTTTCTCCGCGACATTTTTTCGCTCCCCCGCGACGGATCTGTGCTGCCCGCGCGTTGAACGCAATAAGGCCACCTGATGTGGCCGATGCAGGAGTCTTTCATGTCCTCATTGCGTTTGACTGTTCGCCGCGCTGTCCGTCCGCTTGCGCTGGCGCTTGCCGCCGGCAGCCTGGCCGCGCTGGCCGGCTGCGTGGTAGCGCCTGTTGCGCCCGTGGCGCCTGGGCCCTATGTGGTGCCGCCGGGCGTCGCCTATGTGGCGCCTGCCTATCCGATGCCCAGCGTCGGCTTCGTGTGGCAATACCACCCGCGCTACGGCTGGGGCTGGCACCATCCGGTCTACGGCTGGCATCGCGGCTGGCGTTGAGCCGCGCGACACTGGCTGACCCCGCCACTACACCGATGCCCTTTGGCTGAAATCGATGACCCGGATGCCGACCTGCTGGCGAGACTGGCCCGCGGTGAGCCGCAGGCCGCCCGCGAACTGGTGGAGCGCAAGCTGCCACGCATGCTGGGTCTGGCCCAGCGCCTGCTGGGCAACCGGGCCGAGGCTGAAGAGGTGGCGCAGGAAGGCCTGGTGCGCGCCTGGCAGCAGGTTGGCCACTGGCGGCCGGGCCAGGCCCGCTTTGACACCTGGCTGCATGAGGTGGTGCTCAACCTGTGCCGCGACCGGCTACGCCGGCGCGCGGTGCGGCGCGAAGAAGCGCTGGACGAGCACGCCGAAGCCGCCGCCTTCGCCGACCCCGGCCCCACACCGGAGCAGCAGCTGGACCACGCGCAGCACAGCGCCCGGGTCGCCGCTGCCCTGGATGCACTGCCGCCGCGCCAGCGCGAGGCGCTGGTGCTGCACTATTACCAGGCACTGCCCCAGGCCGAGGCGGCAGCACTCATGGGCGTCTCCGTGGATGCCCTGGAAAGCCTGCTGGCCCGTGCGCGGCGCAGCTTGCGCGCCCGCCTGCAGGACGCAAGCACGAGCGCAATCGCTGCACCCGCAGACCCTGGAGGATCACCACCATGACGCCAGATCGCTTTGAACAGTTGGCCGACGCCTGGGGCGCCGACCTGCGGCGCTGGCCGGCACAGGAGCAGGCGGCGGCACGCGCGCTGATGGAACAGCCGGCCTTTGCGCCTGCGGCCCGGGCCTTGCTCGCCCGTGCGAATGAACTCGACACGCTGCTGGGCAGCCATGCCGTCGCGCCCCCCAGCGCAGCGCTGGCAAGCGCAGTGCTGGCCGGCTTGCAAGCGCGCCCAGGCATGGCGACTGCGCCAGGCAAACCATCGCCGCATGCATGGCCGCAGCCCCGTGGTACTGCGCCCGCACGGCCGGTGCGCGCCAGCGGCCGCAAGCCCTGGCATGGCTGGTGGTCCGGCGCCAGCATCGCCGGTGCGGGCCTGGCCGGTGTGGCCGCAGGCGCCCTGGCCGTGGCCTTGCTGATAGGCACGGTCTTGCCCACGACCCGGCCGGCACAGTCCGAAGGCGGCTGGTGGCCCGGCACCGCCTTCGACACGGGCGGCGCCTTGGTGGAAGGAAGCGAGGAATGACGATGAACGAATCCCCCACCGGCGATGCCCCCCGCACGACGCACCTGCGCCGCTGGCTGTGGGCCTCTGCTCTGCTGAATCTGTTTCTGGTGGGCGGCATTGCCGGTGGCACCTGGCGCTGGTGGGCACACCAGGCCGAGGCCAGGTCGGTAGCCACGTCCACGCAGACAGGAACGCCCACCGGAGCACAGGCAGGCAGCCCCCCGGCCACTGCGCGCGGACTGCGCTTTGCCGCAGACGGCCTGCCGCCCGAGCGGCGCCAGGCTTTCCGCACAGGACTGCGTGAAGTGCGGCGCGAGGCTGCTGCGCTGACCCAAGGCAGCCGCGAAGGCCGCGCCGAGGTGGTTCGCCTGCTGGCTGCGCCGCAGTTCGATCGCGCTGCCGTCGAGGCTGCATTGGCACGCACCCGGGCCGCCGACACGGCGGTGCGCGAGCGCGTGGAGGCGCACGTGGTCGACTTCGCGGCCCAGCTCACGCCGGCCGAGCGACAGACACTGGTGCAGGGGCTGGCAGCGCAGCAAGGCCCCTTCCATGTGCCCGCATCCCCGGCCAGACGCTGAGGAGCACAGGACACGCCTGCCACGCCCGCCACGCCCGCCACGCCCGCCACGCCCGCGATTTTCGAGGTGAAGCCATGAATTCTGTCGCCATCGCCCTGAACCGCTTCGGCCTGGGCGCCCGCCCTGACGAAGCACTGCCTGCCGACCCGCAGCGCTGGCTGCTGGACCAGTTCGCGCGCTACCAGCCACAGCCCCCTGCCTGGGCCGGTCACACGGAAACGGACGCGCTGCTGTCCGACTACCAGTCCCGGCAGCGCGAGCTGCGCAGCCTGCCTGAAGACCAGCGCGCCGCCGCCCGCCAGCAGCTGCGCCGTGGCGCACGCAACGGCTACCTGGACGCAGTGAACGCGCGCCTGGCCAGCGCCATCGACACACCCGCGCCGTTTGTGGAACGCCTGGTGCATTTCTGGTCGAACCACTTCGCGGTCTCGGTGGAAAAGCCCGTGGTGCTCGACCTGGCCGGCGCCTACGAGGCCGAGGCCATACGCCCGCACGTGCTGGGCCGATTCGAGGACCTGTTGCTTGCCGCCGTGCGCCACCCGGCCATGCTCGTCTATCTGGACCAGGCCCAGTCGGTGGGACCCGCCAGCCCCGCTGCACAGCGCGCCGCCCGGCGCAACCCGGACAAGACACGCGGCCTGAACGAAAACCTGGCGCGGGAAATCATGGAGCTGCACACCCTGGGCGTGCGCAGCGGCTACACCCAGCAGGACGTGACCGAGTTCGCCCGCGCGCTCACTGGCTGGAGCCTGGGCAATGACGCAGGCAGCCCGGCCGCCGGTGCCGGCTTCCAGTACCGCCCGGCATTGCACGAGCCCGGACCGCGCCGCCTGCTGGGCCGCAGCTATGCCGCAGGCGGGCAGGAGCAGGCGCTGGCCATCCTGCGCGACCTGGCGGCCTCCCCCGCTACCGCGCTCCATGTCGCGACCAAGCTGGCACGGCACTTCGTCGCCGACGATCCGCCGCCCGCGCTGGTGCAGCGCCTTGCGGCCGCCTACCAGCGCAGCGGCGGGGACCTGCCAGCCGTCTACCGCGCGCTGATCGATTCGCCAGAACCCTGGGCCGCGCCAGCCACGAAGTTCAAGACACCCTGGGAATGGGCCGTCTCTTCCATGCGCGCACTGGGCCGGCGCGAGTTGAAGGGTGCTCAGGCCGCCGGCCTGTTCAACCAGCTCGGCCAGCCGGTGTGGCGCCCCGGCTCGCCGGCCGGCTACGACGACATCGCCGCCAGCTGGGCTGCGCCCGATGCGCTGGTGCGCCGTGTCGAGCTGGCGCAGCGGCTCGCAGCCCAGGCCGGCAACAGCGTCGATGCGCGCGCGCTGGCACCCCGATTGCTGCCCGGCGATGCACTGGGCGCGGGCACGGCCGAGGCCATTGCCCGATCCGAAAGCGGCAGCGGCGCACTCGCGCTGCTGCTGGTCTCGCCCGACTTCCTGCGCAGGTGAACACCATGACCACGATCCATACGACCGCCACGAACATCGCGACCAGCACGGCGATCGCGGCCACCACGATGGCCAGGCGCAATCGCCGACATTTCCTGGGCCTGCTGGCCGCAGGAACCGGGCTGGCACTGGCCGCGCCCCACCTGGCGCTGGCGCGTGCTGCCACCGAGCGCCGCTTCGTGTTCATCATCCAGCGCGGCGCGGCCGACGGGCTGGAGACCCTGATTCCCTATGCCGACCCCGGCTACGCCCGCCTGCGCGGCGCCATCGCCGTGGACACGGCTGCGGCCACGCGGCTGGACGGCATGTTCGCGCTGCATCCCTCATTGGCCGAGACCGGCAGGCTCTACGCCCAGGGCCAGGCGCTGTTCGTGCACGCGGTCGCATCGCCCTACAGCGACCGCTCGCATTTCGACGGTCAGAACGTGCTGGAAACCGGAGGCAGCGCGCCCTACCAGGTCAAGGACGGCTGGCTCAACCGCCTGGTCGCCCAGTTGCCGCACCGGGAAGAGGCCATTGCCTTCGCGCCCACCGTGCCCATGGCGCTGCGCGGGGCGGCGGAAGTGGCCTCCTACGCGCCTTCCTCCCTGCCCCAGGCCAGTGACGACCTGCTGCTGCGCGTGGCCAGGCTCTACGAGGGAGATGCGCAGCTGCATGCTCTCTGGACTTCCGCCATGGACACGCGCGGCGTGGCCATGGACGGTGGCAACAACCGGCCGCGCCTGGATGGCGCCAGCCTGGGCAAGCTGGCAGCCGGCTTTCTTGCCCGCCAGGACGGGCCGCGCATCGCCATGATCGAAACCGGCGGCTGGGACACGCACAGTGCACAAAACAACCGGCTGGCAGCCCAGCTCAAGAACCTCGATGCACTGATTGCGGCGCTGCATGACGGCCTCGGCGATACCTGGTCGCAGACCGTGGTGCTGGTGGCCACCGAGTTCGGCCGCACGGCCGCGGCCAACGGCACCGGCGGCACCGACCACGGAACAGGCGCCGTCGCCATGCTGATGGGCGGCGCGGTTCAGGGCGGCCGCGTGCTGGCCGACTGGCCTGGCCTGCAGCCCGGCCAGCTATTGGAGAACCGGGATCTGAAACCGACCACCAGCGTCGATGCGCTGATTGCCTCGGCAGCCGGCGAGTGCTTCGGCATCGACCCGCAGCGGCTGGCGCGCAACCTGTTCCCCCAAGGCCATGCCCTACCAGGCGGTGCCCCGGCGCGGTCGCTGCCGCCATTGCTGAGGTCCTGAACGCGGGCCGCACGCCAACATGAAAAAGGGCCGGCGCCTCAAGGCGGCCGGCCCTTGTGTCATGTGCGCAAGATCTGGCGAGATCTGACCGGTGGCTGCTCGGTGCCTGCTCAGTGGCCGATCTCACGGCTGACCTGGTTCTCCTGCTGGTTCAGCACATGCTGCTCGCTGCGCGTGATATGACCGCCGTTCTGGCTGGCCATGAGGCGTTCTTCCTGGCGGATCCTGTGGTCCTGCTGGTGCAGCGCAGCCGCCTGACCATGGCTGATCTCGCCCTTGCGCACTTCGTTGTGGATGCGCCGATCCTGGTTGGCCAGGCGGCCGTTGACCTCGGCACGGCGCGGATGGGCCTGGTCCCAGGTGGCGGCGGATGCGGCACTGCCGAGGCCGGCCAACGAAGCAGTGGCAATGACGAGCATGAAGGCTTTGCGCAGGGACATGGTGTTTCTCCTTGAAAGGATGTGGACGGACGTTGCTTGCAGAAAGCCGATGCCGGCTTGCCACATCACTTCAACGCACGGCCAAGGCCAATCCGTCGCGGATCAAGCAAGTCCATCGTCCATCCGGGGCCGTGCACGCTACATTGGCAAGCACCGTATCCGTCCCACCTCACCAGGCAGCATGCAGCACACCCTCTCTTGCGAGAACACCACCGAAGACATCCAGTTGAGCGCAGTGCGTGTGCGGGGCATGAGCGTCTGCGATGGCATCGCACGCATGCACATGGATCTCGAAGCCCGGGGCTCGCCCGATGCACTGGACGTGATGCACCACTTCTTCAATTACTTCTGGCTCAACGACCTGGACCTGCCCTATCTCGCCGAGCTTCTGGATCTGCGCAATCCTCAGGTGCGCGCAGTCAGCCTGCGTGAGGACGGCTGGGCGCAGATGGAGCCGGACCAGCGCCAGGTGCGCATCTGCAGTACCTACGGCGATTCACCCTGTGCGCTGATCGCCTGGGAAGAGTTCAGCGCGGCCATGCAGCTCAAGCACCGCTTTCTTTGCCTGATGCGGCGGTATGAGGGGCACGGCATCCCTCGCTACAGCGTGTCGGAAGGCTTCAGGGTCCGGCTTCACGCGCCCGGACTTGAGGGGGCCCGCGCACAGGGTCGGTGATCGATGCGGGCCATGCTCGCTCGCATTGCTCAGCTACGGCGCCTCATCCTCCGCGCCCTCCGGCCCTACCCACCAGGCCCAGCTTTCTTCCTCGTCGGGCACGGGCAGTTCGCGGGTCTGCACTGCGTCGATACGGCGCCCGGCGCCCCCGGCTTGCCATGCGTTGAGCAAGGCATCGACGGCGGCGCGGTCCACTGCGGCGATGCCCAGGTTGCGATCGGTCTGCCAGGACGGTTCGCCCTCGCGTGGCGAAGCTGCCTCGGCATGCTGGTGGGGCGTGCCGTAGCTGCAGCGCATGCAGTAGTGGCGGATGCTGGCCGTCCAGTCCTCGGCATAGCCGATGCCCGGGGCTTCGGTACCCAGCAATTCCTGCAAGTCCTGCGCATTGGCGCAGGTGATGAAGACCACGAAGGTCTGGAATGCCGAGGGCTCCAGCCGCTGCAGCTCGTTGAAGACCGGCACTTCGCGCTGGCCGTTGAACCGCTGGCCGGTGGAGGCGCCGTCGTGCAGCACGATGTCGCCGAAACGATGGCCGCTTTCGGGCAGCGGCACGTTGAGCAACTGGGCGCGCACGGGGTCGATGCGGCGCATGAACACGGTCTCGCCGCCCTGCCAGGGGTGCAGGCGCACCACGGCCACGCCGTAGTCACCCTCGATGGGGCCCTGCTCACCGGGCACCTGGATGCCGCAGGCCTTCCACAGCCTGCGCGCCGTGGTCCAGTCGGACAGCGCCGTGGCCGCGATGGCGCCATTCCAGAGGCTGGCTTCATCGTCTTCCCCGGCCAGTGCAATGGCGCGCAGGTTGTGCTCCAGCGATGGCTGCCAATCGCGCTGGTACTTGCGCGCCAGGCCCAGCATGTAGTGGTAGTGGCGGTTGTCCGGCATGTGGGCTGCCAGCGCCTCGAAGGCCTGGGCGGCCTCGGCCAGCGCGCCGCATTCCATGTCTGCATAGGCCTGGTCGTGCAGGGCTTCGAATTCGTCGGGTGTGGAGGAGGTCACGGTGCTGCGGTGGGGCAATGCTGGACAGTGCCAGGCGGCTATCGCACGCCGGGCGACGAGCTGCCCATGTCGACTTTCAGGTCCGGGAAGGAACTGACCATCTGGACCTTGAAGTCGGGGAAGGAGGTGACGATCTTCCACTCCCCGCAACTGTCTGCAAAGGAGTCCACCACCTTGACCTTGAGGTCCGGGAAAGAGCTGGTGGCCTGGACCTTGATGTCGGGAAAGGAGTGCACGATCTGGACCTTGCCGTAGAGGCGGATGCCTTTGTAGGTGCAGTTTTTCTTGTCGAAGTCTGCGGCGTGAACGAAGGCCGGCAGTGCGAGACAGGCAAGGACAAGGCTGAAACGCGGCAGAAGTGGCATATGCGACAAGGGAGTGGGTCTTGAGAAACAAGCCAGGCCATGGCTTGCGGCCGCCCGCATACTAGCAGGCCGACCCACCCCTGCGAATGACGTCCCGCACATGCCGTCCATCCGTCCTCTGCGCTCCCTGCTTTTGCTGTTTCTGGCGATCTCGGTCGAGGCGCTGGCGCAAGCGCCAGCTCCCGAACCTGTCACCGCGGCTGCGTCTGCCACTGCATCCGCCGATGCTTCCGCCGATGCTTCCGTTTGCAGGCACCGGGCCGACACCGCCTGCCTGCAATCCTTCAACCTGCCCGGCGATGCGGGGCGCATGCGCTACTACGCATCGCAGGCGCCGGGGGCCAGCAAGGGCGCCATGCCCCGGTCCGCGCTGGTGGTGATGCACGGGCATCCGCGCGATGCCAACCGCAGCTTCGAGGCCGGCCTGCGGGCCGCCGAAGGCGCGCAGCGGCTGCAGGACACCCTGGTCATCGCCCCGCTGTACCAGGTGCCCGAAGACCAGGCTGCGCATTGCCACAGCCGTGGCGTGCCCGCAGCCGGAAGCGCAGACGCGGCATGGACCTGCGCGGGCTGGCTGGCCGGCGAACCCTCGCTGGGGCCGCATCCGATAGGTTCTTTCGCCGCGCTGGATGCGCTGGTGGCCGAGCTCTTGCAGCGCTGGCCCGGCCTGCGCAGCGTGACCCTGGCGGGGTTTTCGGCAGGGGCGCAGATGCTGCAGCACAGCGTGGCCTTTGCTGCCGATGCGCCGGGCTCCGTGACCTTGCGCTACGTGATCGCCGACCCGGGCACCTGGCTGTATTTCGATCCCGTGCGGCCACAGCCGCAGATGGCCGGGCAGAGCACCGACTGGGCAGCCTGCGGCACAGGCGCGGCGTTTCCGGGGGCGTGCAGCTATGTCTTCCAGGTGCCGCCCGCCGCCAGCGCCTGTCCAGGCCATGACCGCTGGAAGTACGGCCTGCAGGACCTGCCCGGCCACCTGGGGCGCGATGCGGCTGCCGCGCGGGCCCGCTATGCGGCCGCGCAGATCGACTACCTGGAAGGCGCCCTGGACAGCAGCGCGGACAAGGGCGCGTTCTATCCCATCCTCGACAAGTCCTGCGCCGCCATGCTGCAAGGCCCGTTCCGGCTGCAGCGAGGCCACGCCTTCGCGGCCTACGAGCGCGAGCTGCTTGCGCCGCAGCGGCCACGCCGCTTCGTCGTGGTGCCGGACTGCGCCCATGATGTGGCTTGCGTGCTGCCGTCCCTGGCCGCGCGGCCCCTGCTGTTTCCACCAGCGCCCTGACCCCGCAACGGAGTGCCCCCATGACCCCCACCACCGAACAAAAGCGCGCCACCTTCCACGCCCTGCACCGCCAGGGCTGCTTTGTGCTGCCCAATCCCTGGGATGCGGGCAGCGCCCGCATGCTGCAGGGCCTGGGCTTCAAGGCGCTGGCCAGCACCAGCTCGGGCCATGCCTGGTCGCTGGGCCAGCCCGATGGCGCCATCTCCCGCGAGATGACGCTGGAGCATCTGCGCAGCCTGGTCGCGGCCACCGATCTGCCCGTGAATGCGGACTTTGAAAGCGGCTTCGGCCTGGGTCCGCAGGAGGTCGCCGAAAGCGTGCGCATGGCCGTGGACACCGGCGTGGCGGGCCTGTCCATCGAAGACTCGTCGGGCGATGCAGCCAACCCCTTGCGCAGCATCGAGGAAGCCGTGGCCCGGCTGCGCGCCGCCCGTGCCGCCATCGACGAGGCCGGTGGCGGCACCTTGCTGGTCGGGCGTGCGGAGAATTTCTTCGTGGGCCGGCCCGATCTGGACGACACCATGGCCCGGCTCAAGGCCTATGCCGAGGCCGGCGCGGACTGCCTGTACGCACCCGGCATCCGCAGCGCCGAGCAGATCCGTGCCGTGGTGGCGGCCGTGGCGCCCAAGCCGGTGAATCTGCTGATCGGAGGGGCCAGCGAATGGAGCCTGCAGGATGCCGAGGCCATGGGCGTGCGCCGCATCAGCGTGGGCGGCGCACTGGCGCGCGCAGCCTGGGGCGGCTTTCTGCATGCGGCGCGCTCCATTGCCGAGACGGGGCGCTTCGACGCGTTCGCCCAGGCCACGCCGGGCGCCGAACTCAATGGGTTTTTTCAGGGCAAGGACTGATCCGCACCGGCCTGCAGCCGCTGCGCGGTCATGACCCAGACCGCGATATCGAGCAGGGCGGCCGCGCGCTCCGCCGGCGGCAGCTGCGGGTCCAGCACGCCGTCCATCTGCCTTGCCAGGGCGCCCCAGCCCAGCAGCGCGCCCTCGTCGGCCCAGGCCCGGCCTGCGGCCAGCAGCGGTGCGCCAGCACCCGCCAGGCCTGCGGCCTGCATGTCGGCCAGCCAGGCCTGGCCTTGTGCCAGCCAATGGCGCAGCGGTGCGGTGGTGCTCCCGTTGCTTGCTTTGCTTGAATTGCTCATGGAGCCTTCTCCAAACCGACTTCGGCAAGCGGCGCCGGCCAGGCCGTGCTGGGATGGTGCCAGTCCACGCTGTCCTGCCAGCGCACGGAAGCCACGGCAATCTGCAGCTGCCCTGCCACAAATTCCACGCGGCCAAAGACTTCCTGCAGCACGCGGCCGCGCGCCAGCTCCCTGCGCAGTGCCTCACCCGCCCTGCCCTGCATGCCGTGCAGATCGCCCACCAGGGACAAGGAAGGCCCGGGCACCGGCGACTGCAATGCAATCGTCCAGCGCTGCAGCAGCTCGTCACGCTGCGCCAGGCCGCTGCCGGCCACCTGCAGCCGTGCCCAAAGGGGCGGCTGCTGGCGCCAGGGGTCGGCATGCAGCTCCTGCAGATGGCGCTGCAGCAGGGCCTGGGGATCGTCGGCCACCGGCAGCGGGCTGGTCACCTGGATCGGCAGCGGGCCGGTCGTCTGGGCCGGTGCCAGCCGCGTGGCGTCGCGCGCCGACAGGCGGCCATCGTCGCTGGCCCAGCCGTCCAGCAGCACATGGGGGCCTTGCAGCAGCTGCCTTGCGGTGAGGCCGCCCAGGGTTTCCGAGTCCAGCGCCCCGGCCGGTTCCCACTCCGGGTCGAAGCCTTCGGCGCGCGATGCGGACCAGGTCAGATACCGACCGCTGGCCGCGTCCTGCAAATGCACGGAAAACCCGCGCTGCCCGCCGCGCGCATGCCATAGCTCGGCTGCCACGGCGTGCAGGCAAAGGCCTTGCACGCGCCGGTAGCTGCGCCTGTGCACGCCCGCCAGTTCGCTCAGGGGCCGTGGCATGGTCTGTTGCGCCAGGCCGCGCAGCAGCATCCACAGCGCGGCCAGCAAGGGCGCCACGCGTTCGGCCGCACCGGCACGCCCTGCGCGCTCGTCACGCAAGGCGCGTACCAGCAGGTTGAGCACGCTGGCAGGGCGCGGCAGGTCGGCCTGGCGCAGTTCGGTGGCCAGTGCCTCGCCCTGGTCGAGGAAGGCCGGGCTCATGCCGGCACGGCCCTGCAGCACCCAGCCGGTCAGCCATTGGCGCGCCTGGGCCAGCCGCTGCAGTGCGCCGGCTTCCAGCGCATGCGCCGGCAGCTCCGGCATGGGTGCGCCCGCCAGGCGCCGGGCCTGCAAAGCCACCAGGGCGCGGTGGGCGCAGGCCGCTGCCTTGCAGCTGCAACTGGCCGCTGCCAGGCCACCGGCGCGCGGCAGGCGCACGGTGACTTCGTCGGGGTTGGACAGTTCGCCAATCAGCGTGGCCGGGGCCTCTTCCAGCACTGCCTCGAAGCCCTGGGCCATCCAGCGCAGGGCCTTGCGCTGGGCGGCCATTCCAAAGGCCTGGGCCACGGCGCCGGCATCGCCGTCGAGCCAAGGGGCAGCGGGCGCCTGGGCCATGCCATCGGCCGGGGTCTCGTGGGCCAGCCGCGCCCGCAGGCCCAGCAGCAAGGCGCACAGATGGTGGCAGGGGCCAAAGGCGGGGCAGCTGCATTGCAGCGTGGCAAAGCCCGCGCCGGCCAGGGTCTGGACATGGCCTTCGATGCCGGCGCGGGCCTGGTTGGCCGCCAGTTCCCACTGCCCTGCATCCACCGCCGCCAGGGCCTTGGCCCCGCGCTTGAGCAGGCCCTTGTTGGCCCAGTCGGCAATGGCGTCATCGTCCAGGGTGCGCAGCCATTCCTGCATCATGAGGGCCGCCCTCCCTGCATGGCCCGGGCCAGCCAATCCACCAGATGGTCGGGCGTCATGGCGGCAACCTGGGCGCCGCGCGCCACCAGTTGCGCGGCCAGGTCGCGGTCATAGTCGGGGTGGGCGCGGCGGTCCAGCGCAGCCAGCACCAGCACGCGGGCACCACTGGCAACCAGCCGCTCGGTCTCGGCGACGACGCGGGCCTCGTCATGGCCTTCGTACAGGTCGGTGATCAGCACGATCACGCTGCGGCGCGGCGCGGCAAGCTGCCCGGCCACATGCGCCAGTGCCGCGCCGATGTTGGTGCCCCCGCCCAGTTGCGCGCCCAGCAGCAGCTCTTCGGGCGCATGCAGCTGGCCGGTGACATCGGCCACCGCATCGGAGAACAGCAGCACATGGGTGCGCAGGGCGCGCACGCGCGCAAAGATGCTGCCCATGACGGCGCTGTGGATGACGGATTCATGCATGGACCCGCTCTGGTCCACCACCAGCCACAGGTCCCAGGTCAGGCGCTGTGCTTCGTTCTCCCTGAAGAACAGGCGCTCCAGCACCAGCACCTGCTCCTCGCTCTGGTAGTGGCGCAGGTTGTGGCGCAGGGTGCGCGGCCAGTCCAGATCGCTCATCTGCCCCTGGCCCCGGCTACTGCGGCGCCTGCGCCGCCGCCCCAGGGCCGAGTGCACGCGCGAGGACAGCCGCGCCTGCAGATCGGCCACCACGCGCGCCACCAGCCGGCGGGCCTCGGCCAGCACCTCGGGGGGCAGGCTGGCGCGCACCGCCATCAAGGCGGCCACCAGCTCGATGCTGGGCGTGGCCTCGGCCAGGACCAGGGGATCACTGAGCAGGCCATGGAGCCCATAGCGCGACAGCGCATCGCGCTGCAGCGTTTCCACGGCGCTGCGCGGGAACAGGTCGCGCACCTCGCCCAGCCAGTGCACGGCCTGGGGCTCGGGCACGCCGCTGCCGCCCTGGCGCGCGGACAGCCCGCCTGTGCCCTGCCAGGCGTCGGTGCCTGCACCGTCGGGCTGCTCGCGCAGGCGGTGCTCGCGCTGGTAGAGATAGTCCAGTGCCGCGTCGCGGCGCGCATCGGCGTCATCGAGCGGCTGCGCGGCAGCCAAGGGCTGGGCGGCCTCGGGCCCGAGGATGAGGCGCCAGCGCCGCAGGGTGGCGGCATCGATTGCCTGTTCCTGCATTGGCGGCTCGTGCATTGGCGGATCTTCCCGGCTCATGACAGTCCCCAGGGTTGCAGCAGCCGGCCCACCTGGGCCGCCAAGGCGCGGCTGTGCGCCAGGGCCTCGTCCGTTGGCAGATGCACGGAGGCCAGTGTGGTTGCGCCGGGTGGCGTGGCCGCGCCCGACAGACCCGCCAGCCGCCCGGCCAGCTGCCGCAGTTCGGCACGGGTCAGCTGGGCAAAGGCCAGCCGCAAGGCCGGCAGGCCGGCCAGGAAGGCGTCTTCCGGCCAGTGCGCAATGCCGTCACTGAGCAGGCGCAGCAGCGGCGGATGGCTGAGCAGCCAGCCCTTGGCCACGCGCACAAAGCCCTGCAGGTATTCGCCCATGGCGGCGCCATCGACCTGCGCCAGGCCCAGCATGGCGCGCAGGGCGGCATCGGTCTGCGCGATCTGCCAGCGGCCGGCCATGCTCAGAATGCCGGCCGTGGCGCCGCGCACGCGCGCGGGCGTGCTGTCGGCGCCTGCCTCATGCAGGGCGGCACAGGCATCATGGAACAGGCCGGCGTCGGCCCAGGGCGCGTGGCGGCAGACCATGCCGTGCAGATCGGCCAGGGCATCCAGGGACTGTGCCTGCTGGGATGCATCGCCCTCGCCCAGCCAGGGCAGGCGCAGGCAGGCCTGGGCAAAGCAGCGCCGCAGCAGCGCCAGGCCCACGCCGCCCAGCGCATGGCGGGCCTCGTAGGCCAGGGCCAGGCAGCCCGTGGCGCGGGCCAGGGCCAGCGCGTCGTGGCTGCGCTCCATCCAGGCCTGCACGGTGTCCAGCACCTGCTGGGCGATGCCGTCCAGCCCCATGACCAGCACCTCCAGCACGCGCTGCGCGGGCTCCGTGTGGGCCGTCTGCGCCAGGCGCTCGCGCACGAGGTGCACCGCGGCTTCCTCCAGGCTGGAGCCGTGGCACATGGCCTCGGTCAGGGCCACCGTGGTCTCGACCTGCCAGCCCAGCGTCCAGACCTCGCGCACACGCGCCAGGCCCGTGCCCGCCACGAAGTCCGGCCCGGCCAGGCGCTGCCCATAGGGCACGCCCAGGTAGCACAGGCGGTGCAGCCCCTGCGACAGCCGGCGGTGGCGCGCGCTGCGGTAGATGTCCAGCTCCTTGCGCACGGGTGCGGCAGGCCGCACGGGCAGGCGGTGGCGCAGGCAGAAAGCCTGCACATCGACCAGCAGCGGGGCGGCCGGCGCGTTGGGTGGCAGCTGGCCGTAGTCGTCGGCGTCCAGCAGCCATTGACCAATCTGCTGCCCGGTCTGCTGCACCATAGGCTGCGGTCGCAGGGCCTGGGCATGCTCCTTGAACACGGCGCTGTCCAGCGCTTCCAGCAGCTCGGCCCGGCCGCCGCGGCAGGCGCGCAAGGCGGCCAGGCCATGGGCCAGGCGCACGGCCTCGGCCGCATCGGGCAGACTGGCGGGCATGCCCCGGGCGCGCAGGCTGTTCACGGTGCGTGCCGCCATCTCGGGCCAGGCCTGGGCATCGGGTTGCGAAGCGCCCTGCTCCAGCGCCTGCCATACGCCCTGGTAGTAGCCGGGCATGGGCATGCCGGCCGCGTAGCCGCTGGCGCGCTCCAGCCGCTGCAGCGTGTAGGCAATGAGGTGCACGCCCACATCGATGGCGGGCCTGGCGTCCGCAGGCCGGGCGGGGGCCGAGAGGCCGGCAACGATGCCGGGCACATGGAAGCCGCCGCAGACCACCAGGCAGCGCCCGCCTTCGGCCAGGGCCGCGCTGACCTGGGCGGCCATGTGGGCCTCGCGCGCCAGGTCCTCGGCATCCATGCCGCCGCCGTCCGCGCCTTGCTCGCGCAGCAGCTGGCTGAAGGCCAGCACGCCGGCAAAGTACGCCTGGGGCGAGGCGTCCTCGTTGCCTGATTCGTAATGCCGGTCCCACCATTCGTCGAAATCGCGGCAGCCGCTGGCCTGGATGAGGCCGGCCAGCACGTCGGGCGCGCGCCGCGCGGGCTCGTCGGCCAGCAGGGGTTCGGGCGCGCAGGCGAAGTAGTCCAGCTGCGCGGCCTGCGCCAGCCTGTCGGCATAGGGCAGGTCGATGAAGCGCACGGCGCTGCGCAGCCGCGCCGCCTCGCGCAGGGCCACCCATTCGGGCGAGAAGGCGGCAAAGGGCACATAGCAACGGCAGCGCCAGTCTTGCTCGGCCGCGCCGGGCCCGGCCATGGCCGCATGCAGGTAGGCGGCCAGCGGGGGACGCGCCTGGGCGTGCTGCAGCGCGGGCAGCAGGGCATCGAGCTCGCCCGGGCCTTCGATCAGCACGTGGGTGGGCTTGAACTCGCGCATCAGCGCGCGCAGGTGGTGGGCGCAGCGCGGGCTGTGGTGGCGCACGGGCACCAGGCGCAGCTGCGGCAGCGGCGCCAGCCACGCGGCAGCGTCAGTGCTCACGGCCGCCTGCGACAAAGTCCTGCCACTGCGGCTGCCCTGCGCGCTGGCGTGCCAACACGCGCAGGTATTCGGCGAAACGGCGCCGGTCCTCGTCGTCGTCCTTGATCACCGTGCCCAGCAGGTGGCGCGCCAGGTGGGCCGGTCCCACCTGCTCCTGCCCGAAGTACCAGCACTGGCAGGCGGCGTTGAAGGCCACGTCGATGGCCTCGGCCGTGGACAGCACGGTGCCCGGCCGCTCCACGGCCGTGCCCTCCACGCTGCCGCTGCGCAGCTCCTGGAAGGCCGTGGCCAGCAGGGCCAGCACATCGGGCGCGACGGTGGTGCCGATGCGCTGCTGCGCCAGTGCGCGGCCCACCTCCTGCCCTATCAGCGCGGCCTGCGCGGCCACGCCTTCGAGCGGGCGCATGGTCTCGAAGTTGAAGCGGCGCTTGAGCGCGGCCGACATCTCGTTGACGCCGCGATCGCGCAGGTTGGCCGTGGCAATCACATTGAAGCCCGGCCGTGCCAGCAGCCAGGGCTGCTCGTGCTTGAGTTCGGGAATCTGCAGCAGCCGCTCGGAGAGCACGGGCACCATGCAGTCCTGCACTTCGGTGGAGCAGCGCGTGATTTCCTCGAAACGCAGCAGCCGCCCTTCCCCCATGGCGCGGTGCAGCGGGCCGGGCACCAGGGCTTCGGGGCCAGGGCCGTCGCGCAGCAGCAGGGCGTAGTTCCAGCCATAGCGGATCTGCTCCTCCACCACGCCGGCACCGCCCTGCACGGTGAGCTTGCTGTCGCCGCTGATGGCGGCGGCCAGCAGCTCGGACAGCAGGGACTTGGCCGTGCCCGGCTCGCCCACCAGCATCAGGCCGCGCTGGCCGGCCAGGGTGACGATGGCGCGCTCGACCAGGGCATCGTTGCCGTGGATCTTGCGCGCGATGGCCGGTCCGCCGCCGTCAGGTTCCGCACCGCCCAGGATGAAGCGCCGCACGGAGCGCGGGCTCAAGCGCCAGCCGTCGGGGCGCGGGCCCTGGTCGGCGGCCTGCAGGGCCGCGAGTTCCTGGGCGTGGGCCATCTCGGCCGGCAGCCGCTGGGCGGCAGGCTCCGGGGTGGCCGCTGCAATGCGTTTGGTGGCCATCAGTCGCTCTCTTTGGTGCTGGCCGATTTGGCGGCGATGGCCGCGAACTGCGCCATCAGCGTGGCCTGCAGCGCGCGCGGCCACTGCTGCGGCTGCAGCCGGGGCCAGCGGCCATCTTCGCCGCGATGGCTGCTGTCGTAGACCACGGCATGGGTGATGTCCACGCGGTTGTCCAGGTCCATGAACGGCAGGTAGCGCCCGTGGTGGAGTTCGATGTACAGCTGCGGGCCTGCCAGGTCCAGCTTGTGCTCGTAGATGCCGGGGCCGTCCCCCACGGGGCCGGGGCGGTAGTTCCACTTGGCCAGCAGGCCGGACAGCGCGCCCTGGCGTATCTGCAGCGGGCCGGCGGGGTGCAGGGCATGGTTCTTCCACTGCCCGGCTTCGGGCAGTTGTGCGCCTGCGTTCAGCTGGTCGATCAGCGGCTGCAGCTCGTAGTCGGCCAGGCAGGTGCGCCAGGCCTCAACCTCGCCCGCTGCGGCATCGACCGGATGCCAGAGCAGCACCTGCGCATCGTCGGGCAGCTCCACGGCATCGTCTTTGGCGTCGAGCAGGGAAAAGTCCTCGGCAATGCGAAAGCTCGCGCCCTGCTCCAGCCGCCAGATCAGGCTGCGGCCCACGATGCGCAGCAGGGGATGCAGCAGGAACAATCTGCGCCAGCGCGGGACGGACCAGCGCTGGCCCGTCATGAAGGCGGTACCCAGGCGCGGCACCTGCTGCCTGGCGATGGCCTTGACGCCAGCGGCAACGGTCTTGAATTCGGCCTGGGCCGCATTCCACTGCAGGCGCAGCGATTCGTCCTTGAGCGCAGGCAGGGTCTTGGAGGCCTTGCCCTTGTCGCCCACCACGCGCAGGCTCAGGTCGCCCTGCAGCTGCAGGCGGTAGCGCTGCGAGCCCACCTCCAGCACCAGGCCTTCGCCGCCCAGGCCGAAATCGGGCGTCAGCTCGTCATACAGCTCGATCAGGCTCAGGCCGCGCCGCTGGGCGGCCGCCTTGAGCGCGTCATGCGTGGCTTCAATCACCAGGTCCTTGAGCTTGCGCGAGGTGGACAGGGTCTGGACCTGGGACAGCGCATACAGCGTGTCCAGCGCACCGAGCTGCTCCACGGCGATGATGGCGCGCAGCTTCTTGCTCCAGCCCCAGGCCTTCACGGCGGCCACCAGGGTCTGCACCAGGCGGTCGTCGACATGGCCGTTGGCCAGTCGCAGCGCCCAGCGCGCCTTGGGCTCGCCCTCCAGGGCCACCCAGGCATTGACCAGGTGCAGGGACAGCTGGGCGCGGCTTTCGGCCGGCACATGGGCCAGCAACTGCTCCACCAGCGGCGGCAGCTCTTCCTCGGCCGTGGACACCAGGTGCAGCACGGTGCGGGCCGCATGCCCGGACAGCGGCGCGAACAGCGCCAGGGTCTCTGGCTGGTCATAGGCCTTGATGCTGCTGGAAAAGCGCTTGAAGCGCGCCACGCGGGACTCCAGCGCATCGAGCGGGACCCGGCCCCCCTCCCCCTGCGCCACGGTCAGAGCGCCCGGCACTGGGACACCCAGGGCCAGCAGCCGGCCCTCGACCATGCTTTCGGAGCCCAGGTCCAGGCCCGTGCGCAGCAGCGCCTGCAGCAGCGGCGCGACCCCGGGATCGGGATGGGCCAGCAGGATGTCGCGGCAGGCCAGCTGCATCGCCTTCTCGCGCCGCTGCAGCCAGGCGTTGGACTCGAAGACAGCGCCTACGGCCTGCGCATCCAGCCCTTGCATGAAGCGCGCCACCGCTTCGCGCAGCGCCCGCGAGCTGCTGGCCGCCAGCAGTTCGCCCAGCAGGGGCAGCCGGGCATGCAGCATGGCCGGGTCCAGCTGCGCCAGCAGCGGGGCCAGGCGCACGGTGGGAATCTCGCGCAGATAGTCGGGCTGCTCGGCCAGCATCTGGTTGAGCAGGCCGATGAAGGGCTCAATCCGCGATACCTGCAATATGCAGCGCAGCAGATGGGGCAAAAGCTCCGGGTAGCGTGCCGTCCAGATCTGGCGGGCGACCACCGCATCGAAGTGGTACTTGGGCTGCCATCCTTCGATCCAGGCGACGAAGGGCGCGGCATCCTCACGCACCAGGCGGTCGAAAATGGGGATGAAGTAATCAGCCGGCTCGCGGTCCGCCCTGCCCAGCAGCAGGTTGACCAGTTCCAGCCGCCGCTGGGCGTCGGCGCCCAGGTCCCAGCGCAGCGCGATCAGGCCCGGGTCTTCGTTGATGGGCTTGTCGTCGAACCAGTCGGGATGGCGGCGGTAGAAGTCGTACCAGGGCGCGCAGCGCTGCGGGTGCGGAACGTCGCGGTGCCGCTTCATGTAGACATCGCGGATGTCGGCATAGAGCGCGCCGCCGCGCCCGGCCAGCTCCATCAGGTCCTGGTCGTCCAGGCTGCCCAGCAGCAGCTTCCAGTCGGCTCTGTCATACCTGGCGCCGGACTGGACGTTCAGCTCCGCGGCCCAGTCCAGCAGCTGCATCACCCGTTCGCGGCTGATGCCCGGGTACCAGAGCCAGCCGAACATGTCCAGGATGCGGATTTCACGGTAGTCGTTGTCGCCGTCCGGCGCAGGTGGACGGGCCAGGCTGGCGCGCGCCATCTGCTCGAACTCGGCCGCAAGCTCGGGGCTGTGGCGTGGAATGTCGCCGTCCAGGCTGCCGTCGATCCTGCGCCCGAAGGGGATGGTCTGCCGCGCGAAGGCCAGCCACAGTTCATGGTCATGGGTCCAGGGCAGATCGAAGTTGCCCAGGGCGCGGATGGGGTTGGAATAGTCGTCGAAGGCCTTGCGCGTGAAGGCGCCCACTTCGTCATGCCGGCCCGCGCGCATGCGGCTGGCCAGCACCTGGACCAGTTCGGCGGGCGGCAGCGAGGCGCTCATTTCCTCCAGCGTGGCCTGGTCGGTGTGTTCTAGGGTCGAAGAGGTCATGGATTCAGGGGTTCTGGAGGGAGTCAAACCTGGGCTGCACCTGCTGCGGCTGCCGCGCCCGCAGCGCGCGAGGCCAGGGCCTGGAGCATGGCGCACAGCGATGCCTGCAGCGGCAGCGGCCATTCGGCCGGGGGCAGCAGGCGGTCGGCGGCCATGTCGCGCAGGGCAAAGCCTTCGATGTCGATCTCATGGCCGGGCTCGTAGTACGGCATGGCCGCGCTGTGCAGCAGTTCCACGCGCCAGCGCTGCACGGCAAAGTCCCGCAGGTGCAGGTAGATGCCGGGGCCATCGCACACGGGGCCGGCATGAAAGCGCCATGGCCCTGCCAAGCCGTCCAGCGCCTGCTGCGTGAGCCGTATCGGTGCCAGGGGCTGCAGCAGCTCCTGCTGCCACTGGCTGGCCAGCGGCAGGTCGGCGGGCGCATCGACCTGCTCGACCAGGGCCTTGAGGCCGTAGTCGGCCAGGCATTCGCGCCACTGCGCACGCTCCTGGTCGGTGGCCTGCGCGGGGTGCCACAGGGCGATGCGGCCCTCGGCCGGCAGTTGCACCGCGTCGCTCTCGGCATCGACCAGGGACAGGTCCTCGGCAATGCGCAGGCTGAACGGCTGGCCGGCCGCGGGCTCCACCCGCCAGACCAGGCCCTGCGCCACCACGCGCAGCAGCGGGTGCTCCAGGAAGAGGCGGCGCCAGGTGTCCAGCGGCCAGTGCCGGCCCAGCATCAGGCAGGACTGCAGGCGCGGCGCCTGCTGCTGCAGCACGGCCTTGATGCCCTTGGACAGCGTCTTGAGCCGCGCGGCGGCCGCCTCCCACTCCGTGCGCAGGCCCTCGTCGGCCAGGGCCGGCAGGCTGCGCGCCAGCTTGCCGGCCGGCGTGCGCAGGCGCAGCGACAGGTCGCCCTGCAGCAGCACGTCATAGGTCTGCGCGCCCACCTGCAATTGCACGCCCCGGCCCAGGTCGAAGTCCGGGGTCAGCTCATCACTGAGGTCGGCCAGCGCCATGCCGCGCCGCGTGGCGGCCTCGGCCAGCACGGCCTGCGCGGCGGCCAGCACGCTGGGCTTGAGCGTCTTGCCGGTGGCCAGGGCCTGCACGCAGGACAGGGCGTAGACGGTGTCGAGCCGGCCCAGCTGCTGCAGCGCGACCACGGCACGCTCCTTGCGCGTCTTGTGCCAGGCCAGGGCGGCCGAGGACAGCACATCGACGATGCGGTCGTCCGCCGCGCCGGGCAGCAGCTTGAGCACCCAGCGCGATTCGGGCGCGCCATCGGCAGCCACCCAGTGCTGGACCAGGGCCTGGGCCAGCCGCGCGCGATTCTCGGCGCTGGCCTGGGCCAGCAGGTGGTGGGCCAGCGCCGGCAGCTCCTGCGGGCTGGTGGCCGCCAGGTGCAGCAGCGCGCGCGCGGCCTGGGCCGACAGGGGCGCGAGCAGGTCCAGCAGCGCCGGCTGGTCCAGCGCGGCAATGGCGGGCGACAGGCGCTGCAGGCTGGCGGCCTGGGCTTCAAGCTCTGCCAGGGAGCCGGCACCATAGCTGCCTGCCGGCGCGGCCTCGCCGGCAGGTGGCCTGGCTGCGTCCGCAACCGGGGCTGCGGCACCCAGATCCTTCAGGCGCGCCTGCACCGGGCCTTGCTCGGCCACCTCCAGCAATCCACCGGACAGCAGTGCCGACAGCAGGCTGCCAGACGCCGGATCAGGATGGGCCACCAGCACATCGCGGTAGGCCAGCACCAGGTTCTTGTTGGGCTTGGCCAGCCAGCCGGCGGCCTGGGGCGCATCCACGGGCAGGGCAGACAGGGCCTGGGCTAGCGCCGCACGCAAGCCCTTGGAGGCACTGCTGGAGGCGGCCTTGCCCAGTTGCGGCAGCAGCCGCTGCAGCGTGTCCACGCGCAGCGCGGGCAGCAGGTGCGTGAGCGGGCCGGCGGCCAGCCGGGCCAGGTCGCCAGGGCGATCGGCCAGCAGGGTCTCGGCCACCGGGGCGTAGCCGGCGCGGTCGGATTCGTGCTTGCAGCCGTCTGCGCAGGCCGGCAATAGCAGCGGCAGCAGGGCCGGCCACCGGGCGTCCCACAGCCGCTGCGCCACGACGGGATTGATCGCCAGGTGGCCCAGTTGCTTGAACCAGGCGACCAGCGGTGCGGCATCGGTCTGCAGCATGCGCTCCACCAGGGCACGGTCATGCGGCCAGTCATCGTCCGAGGCAAAGCACAAGGCCTTGAACAGGTCCTGGGCCAGCAGGTCGCGGCGCGCGGCATCGGCCGTTTCCCAGCGCGATGCGATCAGCACGGGTTCGGGCAGGCGCAGCTGGTCAAGCACGGTGGGGAATTGCGCAAAAAAATCCCGCCACAGCGCCCAGCGCTGCGCTGCAGGCCGCGTGCGCTGCAGCGGCAGCTGGCGTTGGACGATGTCGCGGCTGAGCTGGCCGCCGCCGTCCTCGATGGCCATGGCCAGCAGTTCGGGCTCGGGCAGCTGGTGCAGCAGGTGCTGCCAGTGGCAGTAGTACTGCGCGCCGGGCGCAATGCCGGCCTTTGCGCTCAGTTCCCGCGCCCAGCGCAGCAGGCCGGTGATCTCGGCACTGGACATGCCTTCATGGCCCAGCATGCCAAACACCTGCCTGAGCACGAGGTCGTAGCCATCGCGCAATCTCCAGGGCTGGTGGGTGCGGCTGCCCCAGTCATCCAGCCAGGCGCGGGCCAGTGCCGTCAGCTCTGCGGTCAGCTCGGCACTGCGCCGGGGCACGCCCGAGTTGCCCCCATAGAACTGTCCCAGCGGAAGGCTGATGCGCGCCAGCGCCAGCCACAGCGCGTGGTCGCGCTGCCAGGGCGCATGCTCGCCGGGCAGCTGGTGCAGCCGTTCCTGGCACAGGCTGCTGCTGTCGCGCAGGAAGTCCGCCACCTCGGCATCGCGCCCCTGGGCCAGGCGCTTTGCCAGTTCGGCGGCAAAGGCCGGCATGCCCTCGCGCCCGGCCGGCGCGGCCGTGTGCAGTTCGTACAAAGCCTGCAGGGGAAGCACTGCTGTCTCGTTGTTGCTCATGGTCTGTGGAGTCTTGGGTGATGGGCGGTCGGGCGGCCAACGTTTCAAGGGAGCAAAGGTTCACAAAGGCTCAGGCAGCCGCCTTGGCCGCCAGGGCCAGCCACTGGCCTTGCAGCGTGGCCAGCAGCGGCTTGGGCAGCCGCGCCGGGTCGGCGCTGGCCCCGTATTCCTTGCTCAGGTCGTGCACGCGCAGGCCTTCCACGGCCACGGGCAGGCCCAGGTCCAGGTAGGGCGGGAAATAGCCGTGCGACAGCTCCAGGCTCAGCTCAAGCGCGGGCAGGCGCCACACATGCTCATTGATGCTGGGGCCATCGCCCACGGGGCCGGGCCGGTAGCCGAACTTCTTGAGCAGGCCGCCGAGCTGCTCCTGCGCCAGCGTGATCGGCGCGGGCGGCAGCAGCATGCCGTTCTTGAACTGGCCTGGCGCGGGCTGCTCGGCGCAGGCGCCCAGCTGGTCAACCAGGGGCTCCAGCTCATAGTCGGCCATGTAGGTTTGCCAGGCTTCGCGCTCGCCGGGCTGGGCCGTGGCCGGATGCCAGAGGCTGATGCTGCAGCCTGCCGGCAGGGCCACGGTTTCATCCTCCACATCGACCAGCGAGAAATCCTCGGCCAGGCGGAAGCTGGTGCGCGCCAGGCCCGGCGCATCCTCTGCGCGCCAGATCAGGCTGCGCCCCACGATGCGCAGCAGCGGGTGGGCCACGAACAGCCGCTGCCAGCGATCCAGCGGCCAGCGCTTGCCGCTGACCAGGGCCGCCAGCATGCGCGGCGCCTGCTGCTTGACCACGGTCTTGAGGCTGGTGGCGAGGGTCTTGAGCTGCGCGGTGGCGGCCTCCCATTCGGGCTTGAGCGCCTCGTCCTTGACCGCAGGAATGGTCTTGCTGGCCTTGTTCTTGTCGTTGATGACGCGCAGGCTCAGATCGCCCTGCAGCTCCACGCGGTAGCTCTGCGGCCCGACCGTGACCGTCAGGCCCTGGCCCAGGCCGAAGTCCGGCGTCAGCTCGTCGAAGAGTTCGGGCACGCTCATCTTGCGGCGCGCGGCGGCAGCGCGCAGGGCGCTGCGCGCCGTGCGCTGCACCTGGTCCTTGAGCGAGCGCGACTCGGAGATCTCCTGCACGCGCAGCAGAGCGTAGAGGCTGTCCACCTCGCCCAGATGCTCCACGGCGGCGGCCGCGCGCTGCAGGCGCGGGCGGTTCCAGGCCTGGACGGCGGACACCAGCGCATCGACCACGCGGTCATCGGCATGGCCGGGCAGCAGCCTGAGCGCCCAGCGCTGCTTGGGCTCGCCCTCGGAAGCAATCCATTGCTGCACCATGGCCAGCGCCAGGCGGGCACGGTTGTCGGCCGGAATGCGCGCCAGCAGCTCGCCGGCCAGCGGCGGCAGGCCGCCTTCGGCAATGGCGGATACGTGCAGCAGCACGCGGGCCGCGTGTTCGGACAGCGGCGCGCACAGCGCCAGCAGCTCGGGCGTGTCAAAAGGCTTGATGGCCGCGCTCAGGCGCTTGATGGAGGCGAGCTGGGCTTCCAGATCCACGCCGCCAGCGGCAGACGCTGGCGATGCGGCATCTGCCTGGCTTTCTTCCGATGTCGAGGCGCCCTGCCCTGTCAGGCCCAACTGCTGCAGCCGCTGCTGCACGCTGCTGGCCGAGGCCGCATCCAGCTTGCCGCCGGCCAGCAACTGCGCCAGCAAGGGACCGACAGCGGGGTCGGGGTGGGCCAGCAGCACGTCGCGGCAGGTCAGCAGCAGGTTCTTGGGCGGCTTGTTCAGCCAGCCGGCATCCACCAAGCTGGCCAGCGGAATATGGGCGGCCAGACCGGCCATGGCGGCGCGCAGGCCTTTTGCGCTGCTGCCTGCGATGAGCGGGGTCAAGGTGGGCAGCGCGGCCTTCAGGCTGGCGGTGTCGAGCACGGGCAGCACATTGACCAGGTCCTTGACAGGCACCTCGGCCAGATCGGCCGGGCGGCGGGTCACCAGTTCGCGGATCACGCTGCGGTAGCGGCGCAGTTCGTCCTCGCGGTCGCAGCGCTGGGCCATGGCGGGCAGCAGCAGGGGCAGCAAGGCGGCATCGTCGTGCTTCATGACATGCATGGCCAGCGCCAGGCTGATCTGGTAGCGGCCGTTCTCACGCAGCTGCTTGGCAAAGGGCGCGGGATCCTCTGCCATCAGGCGGTCCAGCAATTGCAATGCGCTCGTCCGCTCGGCGCGCTGGGAGTAGGTCAATTGGCTGAGCAGCAGCGCGGCCAGTTCCTCTCGCCGGGGCGCGCCGGCACTGGCCCAGCGTTGCCCGATCAGGTCGGGATCATCTATGTAGGATTTGTCGAAGAGCTGGGGATGCTCGGCAAAGAAAGGCAGCCAGTCCTTCCAGCCCTGGCCCTTGGGTTGCCCGGGCTGGCGATCGTTGCGGTAGTGGTCCAGCACATCGTCGAACAGCTTGCCGCCCACGGCGGCGTAGCGCAGCAGGTCGGCATCGTTCAGCTGGGCGACCAGGGGCTTCCAGGCCGCGTGGTACTCATGGTTGCGGCGGAACCCGGCCTCCTCGCGCAGCGCCAGCGCCCAGTCCAGCGTGGACGTCACCTCGTCATAGGGCATGCCGGGATAACTGAGCCAGGGCAGCAGGCTGCCGAGCACCAAGCCTATGCCCTTGTACACAGGCAGGTCGGCGCTGCGGGCGTGGGCCAGCCATTGCTCGGCCAGCACCCGCACTTCGGCAGCCACATGGGCATTGGTCAGCTCCTCGCTGCGGCCCGACAGCACATGGCCGCGCGGCACGGTGAGCCGCGCAAAGGCCAGCCAGCGATCGCCGTCACGCGACCAGGGTGCGTCGCTGCCGCTCAGATGCCCCAGGATGTTGAGACAACGCTCCTCGCAGCCACGCAGGAAGGTGCATGCCTCGTCGGCCCGCCCGTCATGCAGGCGGGCGTCGAGTTCGGCGGCAAAGGCCTCGTCGCTGAGGCTTTCATGCAGCCGGTCATAGAGATCGCTCAGGGAAGCTGCGTGAAGATCGGTAGTGCTCATAAAGATGAGGAGATGAACAATGTGGGCAGCCGCAAACCAGGGCCTGCCGGGATGGAGACGGGGGTGGAGCCTGCACCGGACGGAAGCAAAAGTTCTTGATCCATCCGGACAGTCCCTAGGAAAACTCACAGATTCATGCCCTGCGTATGTCGTCAGCTTTGGAAAAATCTGTAGCGCCATCCGCAACGGCCACGCCATTGTTCCCCGGCACGCACGCGGTGCGGGCGCCGATATTGTCAGGTCGCGGGCACCGCCACTTGACAGGCTGTCAAGCAGGCGACTGCCACCGCTGCGGGCCATGGACTGTACTGGGGACTTTTCGCCCAGGCGTACTGCCCGGCCCCGCCATGCCGCCGATACCATGGACCGCGACATGACACGGGAGCCTGCCCATCTCATCGCCGCCGCAGCCGGTCTGGACCGCGGCGCCCAGCATGCGGCCGACCTGCGGGGCATTGCACCCCGGGCCGGCGGCTCCCACGCCCCCAGATCCCCAGATGGAAACCGCCCAGGGCCTGTGCGCCCTGCGCTGAAGCCCCTAACCCAAGAACCAGGACCCCGGAGACACCCCATGCCCCAGACGCACAAGCTCTTTGATGACGACGCCTACCTGGACCGCTGCGAAGCCACCGTGACGGCCGTCAGCGCCGAGGGCATCGAGCTCGATGCCACCGTCTGCTATGCCCGCAGCGGCGGCCAGGCCGGCGACACCGGCACGCTGACCCTGGCCGATGGCCGCAGCCTGGCCCTGATCGACACCGTCTATGCCGATGACCGGCAGCGCATCCTGCATGTGCTGCAGACCGATGCCCCGCCCCAGGTGGGTGAACGTGTCCAGGTGGTGATCGACTGGGACAGGCGCCACCGGCTGATGCGCCTGCACACCTGCCTGCACCTGCTGGGCGTGCTGGTGCCTGTGCCCGTGACGGGCTGCAGCATCTCGCCGGACTCGGCACGCCTGGATTTCGACCTGCCCGAGTCCACGCTGGACAAGACCGATCTGACGGAGCGCCTGAACGCCCTGATCGCCGCCAGCCATGCCGTGAACGTGGACCGCATCACGCCCGAGCAACTGGCTGCACAGCCCGACCTGGTGCGCACCGCAGGCGCAGCGCCCCCGGGCGGCACGGCGACGATCCGCATCATCGACATCCCCGGCCTGGACCGCCAGCCCTGCGGCGGCACGCATGTGCGCAGCACGGCCGAGATAGGCACGGTGGCCGTCACCAAGATCGAGAAGAAAAGCCGCACCAACCGGCGCGTGGTGGTGCAGTTCGCCTGACACCCCCCAGACCTGTCGATGCCAGGCCTCAGGACATCCAGGACCTGGGCGCCACAGGCCCGCTCGCCTCAGGGGGCCCATCGCCTCCCTGCGCCAGCCCCTCGCCCTGGCTACCGGACTTTCGCACCAGTTGCAGGATCTGGTCGAGCTGGTCATGCTCGACGGCGATCGAGTGCAATCTGAACAGCACATAGGGAATGAGGACGCTGGCGCAGGCCATGGCCGCCAGCGCCGCCTGTTGATGGGAGCTGTCGACGAAGAACGCCGTCAGCAGAAAGATGGCGCCAATGATTGAGCCTATGAAAACAAGCAATCTCATACATTCCCTCTATTTCCCGCAATCGTACCCAAATGTGACTGACGTGAGTAGAGGCATGCGAGCTGTGGGGTTGCCCGTCGCCAAAAGACCACGGGCGGCAAAACCGTTTTCCTGCGGCAGCCCGAATGCATGCCCTGCATGCGCAACGCCATACCGCATGCTCCAAGCGCAAGTCTTCGAACTCTTTTGACTTGATTCAAATCAACCTGCCGCCCCCGATCCTGTCTATGCTTGGGGCAGCCATACAAGGCATCCATGGCGACAGACCGCCTGCCGGTCCATGGCCCTCGGATGCCAGCCACCTCACCCGCTTTTCAAGGAGAAAACAATGGCAAAGCAATGGAAGCCCGTCCTCTTGGCCCTCGCAATGACTGCCGTCGCCGCGCCTGTGCTGGCCGCCGACTGCGCCGTCGAGATCGAAGGCAATGACGCCATGCAGTTCAACAAGCCCACCATCAGCGTGCCCGCCAGCTGCAAGCAGTTCACGGTCAAGCTCAAGCATGTGGGCAAGCTGCCCAAGACGGCCATGGGCCACAACTGGGTGCTGAGCAAGACGGCCGACCTGCAGCCCGTGGCCAATGACGGCATCGCCGCTGGTGCGGCCAAGGACTTCGTGAAGGAAAAGGATGCCCGCGTGATCGCCCACACCAAGGTGATCGGCGGCGGCGAGAGCGATTCCGTCACCTTCTCCACCGCCGCCCTGAAGGCCGGCGAGGCCTACAGCTACTTTTGCTCCTTCCCCGGCCACTCCGCGCTGATGAAGGGCACGCTGACGCTGGCCAAGTAAGCCGGCGATCTGCCTTGTGCGCGGGGCTCTCGTCCCGCGTTCAAACCGGCGGCACTTCGGTGCCGCCTTTTGTTTTCAAGCGCGCGCAAAGCGGCTTGCCTGCCGCGCTCCGTGCCATGGCGATGCCGCCTTCAACGCCAGTGTCAGTGCCGGCTTGCGGCCCGGCCATGCGAGAGGCCCTGCATTTCCACGCAACCCTTTTGCATCAGGCGCAACAGCAGCTGGGTCCAGCTGGCGTCGGCCCATTTGGCGCTTTCCAGCACCAGGGAGCGCGCGGCCTGCAGGCCGTCGCCGGGCTGCAGCTCCACGCGGAAACTGCCGCGTTCGCGCTGGGCCGTGACGGCCACCACGCTGCCCAGCAGCGCGATGTCATGCGAAGGCCTGGGGCCCTGCGGGCCGTCCAGGTCCACGCGCAGCACGCAGCCGGGGCGCAGTTCGTAGGTCCAGCGGTGGTCGGCATGGCCGGCCGCGCCCATGGCGTTCATTTCGGCAAGCCGCTGCTCCTGGGTCATGTCGTAGGGGCTGATGATGGGCGCCTGCTGCTGCGGGTAGCCCTGCACGCCGTCCAGGCAGGCGGCCATGAAGACCACGGCGCCTGCGCATGCCAGCAGTTTCCATGCGCCGCGCGGGCCCCGGCGTTCAGCGCGCGGCATGGGCCGCACCACCGTCTTCATCACCCGGTACCTGCAGCGACACGTCCACGCGCATGGCCAGCACCTTGTCGATGGCCTTGCCGTCCATGTCCACCACCTCGAAGCGCCAGCCTTCCCATTGCACGGTGTCGGTGACACGCGGCAGCCGGCCCGTGAGCAGCATGACCATGCCGGCCAGCGTGTGGTAGCGGCCGCGCTCTTCCTCGGGCACGGTGGCCAGCTCCAGCCGGTCCTTGAGTTCGGGTACGGGGATGTGGCCGTCCAGCAGCCAGCTGCCGTCCTCGCGCTGCAGCGCCCAGGAGTTGCGCGGATCGCGCGGCTGGAACTCGCCCGTGATGGCTTCCACCAGGTCCTGCAGGGTGACGATGCCCTGGACCTCGCCGTACTCGTCGATCACGAAGGCCATGTGCACGTCGGACAGGCGAAAGCTCTCCAGCAGTTCCATGCCGGTGATGGTCTCGGGCACATAGAGCGCGGTCTGCATGGGCTGGTCGGTCAGGCCCTGCTCCTTGCCCTGCAGCGCGCGCGACAGCCACTGGCGCGCGTTGAGCACGCCGATGATGGAGTCCATGCCGCCGCGCACCACGGGAAAGCGCGCGTGGTCGGACTGCTCGATCACGCGCAGGTTGTCCTCGAACGGCGCATCGGCATCCAGGCAGACCACGTCGCTGCGCGGCACCATGAGCGAGCCGATCTGGCGGTCATCGAGGCGGAACACGTTGCGCACCATGGTGTGCTCGTGCGATTCGATGACGCCGGCCGTCGTGCCTTCGGCCAGCATGGCGTGGATCTCTTCCTCGGTGACGGCGCTGCCGCTGTTTTCCTTGACGCCCAGCAGGCGCAGCAGCGCATGGGTGGACACGGACAGCAGCACCACGAAGGGCTTGGTCAGATGGGCCAGCCAGTTGACTGGGCGTGCGATCAGGCGCGCAAAAGTCTCTGGGTAGGTCTGGCCGATGCGCTTGGGCACCAGCTCGCCGACGACGATGGAGAAATAGGTGATCAGCACCACCACCAGCGCCGTGGCCGTGTAGCCGCCATAGGGCGCGGGCACGCCCATGCGCTGCAGCCACTCGGCCAGGGGAGCGGCCAGCGCGGCCTCGCCGACGATGCCGTTGAGCACGCCGATGGAGGTGATGCCGATCTGGATGGTGGACAGAAAGCGCGTGGGGTCGGCCCCCAGCTGCGCGGCGGCGGCGGCGCCGGCATCGCCCTCGTCAATGAGTTTTTGCAGGCGCGCCTTGCGCGCCGTCACCAGCGCGATCTCGGACATGGCGAAGACGCCATTGAGCAGGATCAGCGCAAAAAGTATGGCAATTTCCATGATGCGTGTTGTGGGAACCGGGAGCCGCAGCTGCGGCAGAAAGGGCCCATGCGGCGATGGGTCCGGGAAGAAGGAAAGCCAGGGGCCAACCCGGCGGCCGGGCATTCAGGACAGGGTCCCGAAGCGGCAGAGGCACCGCAGGCGCAGGGCACTGCAGGTCAGAAAAAGGCAATGGGGGATCAGGCTGCCCGGGGAGGCCGGTCGGGCGGTGCCAGGCTGCGCCACGGGCCTTCGCGCAGGCTGGCGGTGATGTGGCGCCCGGCCTGCAGGCGGGGTGCCGGCATGCCGTCCACGGCGTGCACGACATCGGGGAGGTCCTGCTGATCGTCCATCAGCGCGTGGTCGAAGTCATCGAGCAGGGAGACCGTGTCCACCCGCGGCGCCGCCGCGCGCTCCGGGCCGGCGCAGGCCGCGCGCGGGTGGACACCGGGCGGCTCGCATGGCTCGTCCGGCAGGGCGCGCCATGGCGCAAGCCCCAGCGTGGACAAGGCCACGCTGACGACGAAGTGCAGGGAGAAAACCGCGATGAACCATCTGGACATGGTCCTCGGATTCTATCCATGCCCGTGAACCGCAGACAGGCAGGCCGCCTGTCCACCGCTGTTCGCCGCTTCCTACAAGCGGCGCGCCGGCGCCGTGGAAACATGCGCCACGGCCCACTCTCCGCCCTCTGCCATGAAAGCCATCCATACCCTTTTCACCGTGTTGCACGCCCTCATCGCGCTGCTGTTTTCGCTGGCCGCCGTGGCCCTGCTCTGGATCGCGGGCCTGAAGGGCTGGAACGCCATGGCGCATGGCGTGGATGGCGAATCGGGCCTGCGCATCGTCGAGGCGCTGGGCATCCTGGCCTCCGGCGTGGTTGCGCTGCAGATCGCCCAGACCATCACCGAAGAGGAAGTCATCCGCGAGGCCCACATCAGCGGCCCCACGCGCGTGCGCCGCTTTCTCTCGCGCTTTCTGGTGGTGCTGGTCGTCGCGCTGGCCGTCGAAGCACTGGTCGCCGCCTTCAAGACGCAGGAAGAACCCGCCCACCTGCTCTACCCCGCCGCCCTGGTCAGCGCCGTGGGTGTCCTGCTGCTGGGCTGGGGCGCCTTCATCCACCTCAATCGCTCTGCCGAGGAACTGGAGCCCGAGGCCATGGAAGAAGCCAAGGGCGAGGACCACAAGGTCAACAAGTCGTGAGGGCCAGGCCCGCGCACGCAAGGGTTGACAGGCCGCATCGCCGGCCTCAGGATGCGCGGATGGTTTTTGCCACGCACCGCCTCACGACCACCACCACGACCGCCAACGGCGGACCGTGGACGGATACCTGAGCGCCGCAAGGCAGCCACCATCCCCCAAGGCCCCGCCCACGATGGACGGGGCCTTTGCGTTTCTCCGTGCATCCAGGGCATCACCGGAGAGACTTCATGCAGATTCCCCCTTCCACCGCTTCCGCCCCATCCGCCGCTTCCTCCCCATCCTCGACGGCCGCACCGGACGCCCCACGGCGTGCCCTGCTCGTCATCGACATGCAGCAAGGTCTTTTCAACGGCAGCGATGCGCCGTTCGACAAGGACCGCGTGCTGGCGAACACCCGACAACTGATCGCCCGCGCCCGTGAAGCCGGCGCGCCCATCTTCGCTGCGCGCCACACCGGCCCTGCAGGCTCGCCGATCGCCCCGGGCAGCCCGCTCACGCAGCTGCTGCCGCAGCTGGGCATCGAGGCGCAGCGGGACCGCGTCTTCGACAAGACACGGCCCAGCTGCTTCGAGGGCACCGGCCTGGCCACCTGGCTTGCCGAAGCCGGCATTGCCGAACTGGTCATCGCCGGCATGAAGACCGAGTTCTGCGTGGACACCACCTGCCGTGCCGCAGCCGGCCTGGGCTTTCGCCCGGTGCTGGTGGCGGATGCCCATACCACCACCGATTCGCCGCTGCTGCAGGCCGAGCTCATCATCGGCCACCACAACCGCACGCTGGGCGGCGCCTTTGCGCAACTGGTGCAGACTGCGGACTGCCGGTTCTGAACGGACTTCGCGCATGATGGCCCTGGAAGCGTCGCGGGTCGTGCCGTGGCAGCCTTGCATCAAACCAATATGAATGATTTCCGTTAACTGGTTCATGACGTGCGCAGGCCTGGCATGCTGGCCTGCAGCGCACCACAGGAGCGAGCAATGCCCGAACCTCTTGCACCGTCGGCCGGCCCGGCTTTCACCGATGCGCCGCCCTCCACGCCCCGGCAGGAAAAACTGTCCGACGTCAGCGAGACGCTGCGCATTCCGCTGACCGCCCGCGCCCTGGGCGACCGGCTGTTCCCGGACATGGCCGTCAGCGATGCCCATGCCTTGGACACCCTGACCCAGCTGGGCGACGACGGCAGCCGCTGGCTGCAGGACAGGCAGAGCATCTACGGCGTGCTGGCGCGCACGCACTGCTTTCGCGCGCTGGCGCAGGACTTTCTCCGGCGCCAGCCGCAGGGCCATGTGGTGAACCTGGGCTGCGGCCTCAGCGACTATTTCCAATGGCTGGACAACGGGCAGATGCATATGACGGATGCGGACCTGGGGCCGGTCGTTGCACTGCGCAGGCAGTTGCTGCCCTGGCCATCGGAGCGCCAGGAGATCCGCGAATTCGACCTGGGCGACGCCGACTGGTGGCACCGGCTGGGACTGCCGGCCGACAGGTCAGGGCCTGCCGTCTTCATGATGGCCGAAGGCGTTTCCATGTACCTGCAAAAAGAGCAGATACAGGCGCTGTGGACCACGTTTGCGCAATGCAGCCCGCCGGGTTCGGAACTGGTGTTCGACGCCATGTGCTGGCTGGCCGCCGGGCGCGCAAGCCAGCACCCCTCGGTCCGGCTCACCCAGGCCCAGTTCCATTGGGGCCTGCGCCGCGAGGCCGATCTGGCGCAAGCCCATCCGCGCCTGCAGCTGGTGGCCGCGCACCAGGTGATGGAAGGCTACGGCCCGCCCTACTCGCTGGTGGGGCCGGCATTCCGCTGGACCTATGGCGTGCACTTCTATGCCATCTACCAGCTGAAGTCGGTCGAGACGGCGGCTTAGGCCGATTGCGCAGCCGCAACGAAGGATGCCCGGTCAAGCCGGGCATCCTTGTTTCAGGGAACCAGGATCAGCCTTCGTCGGCCGCGCTGGAGGACAGGGCCAGGGCCCGGCCTTGCACCAGGCCTTGCCCTGGCTGCCATTCGCGGACAAAGCGGTTGCGCGGCGGCCGCAGGGCTTCGCGGCCGGCCGAGACGGGCGTGCCCACATACAGCAGGCCGACGAGCCGGTCATGGGGCTCGAATCCCAGGGCCTCGCGCACACGGGCATCGTGGCTGTTGGCGCCGCTGGCCCAGAAGCCGCCAAAGCCCAGGATGTGCAGGGCGTTGAGCATGTTCATGGCGGCAGCGCCTCCGGCCAGCAGCTGCTCGCTTTCGGGCACCTTGTGCTCGGGCTGCAGGTGCACGCCCAGCGCGATGATCAGCGGGGCCGACAGGGCCTTGGCGCGGAATCGCTCGGCGTCGGCCTGCGGGTCGCGCGCCTTGGCGGCCTGCACGAACACCTCGCCCAGCGCATGGCGCGCATCGCCCTGCACCAGCACGAAGCGCCAGGGGCGCAGCTGGCCGTGGTCGGGGGCGCGCAAGGCCGCGTCGATGACGGTGTCGATCACGCCGGGGCCGGGCGCCGGCTCCTGCAGCGGCCAGCGTGACTGGCGCGACATCAGCAGGTCCAGCGCGGCGCGCTGCTCGGGGGTCAGGGATCTGTCGTTGGTGCTCATTCGTTGTCCTGCAGCGCAGGCTGTCTTGCCTGCTCGGGCTGTGCCGGTGATTCGGGTGGCAGCTGCGAGCACGCGCCGCAATGGCCGTACAGGGCCAGGCGGTGGTCGGCCAGGCGGTAGCCGTGGGCCTGGGCCACCTGGTGCTGCAGCGCCTCGATGTGGTCGTTGCTGAATTCATCCACGCGTCCGCATTGCAGGCAGATCAGGTGGTCATGGTGCGGCCCCTCATTGAGCTCGAACACCGCCTTGCCGCTTTCAAAGGTCTGGCGCAGCAGCAGGCCTGCGGCCTCCAGCTGCGACAGCACGCGGTAGACGGTGGCCAGGCCCACCTCGGCGCGCCGCTCGGCCAGCAGGCGGAACACGTCCTCGGCATGCAGGTGGCGCGACGCGCTCTGCCTGAAGATTTCCAGCACCTGCATGCGCGGCAGCGTGGCCTTCAGGCCGACGCTGCGCAGTTCGGGTTCGCCACCCGGGCTCAGGGGCATCTTGCTGCGTGTCATGCGGTGGTGTCTCCGTGTGTCAGTGTCATGGCGGGGTTGTCGCCGCCTTCGGCACCCCGGTGTATGCGGACGATGCGCAGCGCATCGGGCTGCTCCACCAGCACGCAGGTCTTGCCCGTGCGCTGGCAATGGTCCTGCACGCGCCAGTACTCGCCGTGGCTCAGGCAGCCGGTCTGGCAGATCACCAGATCGGCCTCGCGCAGGCTGGCCTCGAAGGCCTCGGCGTCCTGCTCGGGCTCCCGCGCAGGCATGGCGGGCTGCGCCAGGGGCGCGGCCGTCTGGCGCTGCCAGCGTGCGCGCTCGCGCAACAGGTCCTGCACGCGCACCAGCAGCGACTCCACGCGCCGTGCCAATGTGACGCGGCGCGAGAGGCCGGGAATGGCCTTCTCCAGCGCCTCGCGCTCCTCGCGCGCCCACAGCAGCTGGGTTTCCTTGGCCATCAAGGCCGCGCGCTGGCGGATCACCAGCCTTTGCAGCCTCTCTATTTCCTGGGCTTGAAGGCACAGCAGCTCGCTGCTGCGCAACTGGGCGTGGCCGTAGCCACGCAGCAGCACCTGGTGCTCATGCGCCAGTTGCTGAATGTCGTCCAAGGTCTGGGTCATGGTTTCCTCGGCAAACCTGAGCATTGCGCGGTGGTCGCGCGAAGGCCTTTGCGCATGGCCCTGTGCGGCACGGGCCTGGCTTGCCGGCAAGGCGGTGTGCTGCGATGCAAGCCGGATGCGCTGGCAAATCAGTGAGAATGATTCTTATTAAATCATGAAATACCGGCCGTCAAACCGATGACCGTACGCCGTCTGGTGCAAAGGCCGCACCGGCGCAGATGCGCTTGCAGGGCGGCCGTCAGCGCCCTGCCATGCACGGCAACGCAGGCCTGCGCCCGGCCTGCCGTTGCCTGTCCGACCTGCTCAAAGACCCTTGAGCAGCCGGCCGTTGACCTCGGTGCCGTACAGCGAGAACGGGGTGTCGTGGAACTGCTTGCGCGTGTCGGCCACGTTGCCGGTGAAGCGCGGGTCCTGGGGGCGCTCCATGCTGTTGATGTAAGTGGCCACATCCCAGGCTTCCTGGTCGTCCAGCGTGGGGTTGCCGTAGGGCATGTTGCCCTTGATGAAGCTGGCAGCCTTGTCCACCTCGTGCGTGCCCGCGCCCCAGTTGTAGGACTGCTTGCCCCACAGCGGCGGGAACACGGTCACGCCGCCCGCTTCCTGGCCCTGGCCCTGCGCGCCGTGGCACAGCGCGCACTTGGCCTCGTAGACCTTGGCGCCGCGCTCGAAGCTGGGCTCCTGCGCGGCCTTGCCCACCTTGGTGAAGCCCGCACCCGGCAGCTTCTCGCCCGTGGGCGCCTTCTGGGCCATCCAGTAGGCGTAGGCCTCCAGCGCCACGAGGATGTCGTGGCCGTCGTCGGGGGCCTTGCCGTTCATGCTGTACATGAAGCAGCCGCGCACGCGCTCGGCGAAGGTGTCCACGTGGTTGGTCTTCTTGCGGTAGGCCGGGTACAGCGGGTAGGCACCCCACATGGGTGCGGCGCCCTTGAGCCGGCCTGCGTCCAGGTGGCAGTTCACGCAGTTGAGGGTGTTGCCCGAAAAGCCCACGGCGTTGGCCGGCGTGCGCAGGAAGATGGCCTCGCCGCGGCGAATCCACTCGCCCATGGGCGTGTCGGGGATGTCGCGGGCGCCGGGGGGTGTGAAGGCTTCGCCGTCGGCAGCCACTTTCCCGGCCTGGGAGGTGACCTGGGCATTCGCATTTGCATCGGCCCTGGCTGCGGTGGCAGCCGCAGCGGGGACCGCGCCCACGCGGGCCGGCGCAGGTGGCATGTCTGGCTGGCTGATGTACATGCCATAGGCGAGCGCGCCCGCCAGGCCGGCGAACAGGCAGGCGACGACGACGTACTCGGCGGTATTGGAGTTTTGAGAGGCGCGGGTGGGTTGTGTGTCGGACATGTTCGGCTCCCGGTCCATCAGGGTTTGGCTGGCGCGGAGGCCGTGGCTGCGGTGCTGGTGCTGGTGCTGGCGCCATGCAGGCGGGCGTAGTAGGCCGCCACGGCCTGGATGTCCGCGGGCGTGAGCTTTTGCGCGACCTTGCCCATGAGGCCCAGCGGGCCGGCCTCGCGCTGGCCCTTGTTCCAGGCGGCGACCTGGCTTTGCATGTAGTCGGCCGTCAGGTGGCCGATGGCCGGGAAATCGGCGCCCACGCCCACGCCGCCCGGGCCGTGGCATTGGGCACAGGCGGGAATGCCGTCCGCCCAGCGGCCACGCTCGACCAGCCAGGCGCCGTCATCGTCCTTGCCCTTGGGCAGGGGGCCGCGCACGGGCTGGATGGGCAGCGGCAGGCTGGCGTAATAGGCCGAGACGTCGGCACGGTCCTGGGCCGACAGGGCCTTGGCCATGGGCGCCATCACGGGGGCCTGGCGGCTGCCGTCGGCCAGGTGCTGGAGCTGGCGCGCCAGATAGCCGGCGTGCTGGCCGGCCAGGGCGGGAAAGCCCGCCATGCCCTCGCCCTTGGCGCCGTGGCAGGTGGCACATGCCGCCGCACCCTGGGGCGTGCCCGACTGGGCGATTTTCTGGCCGACTGCTGCACTGCCTTGCACCGCAGCTGTGGGCGCCGCTGCGGGCGCTGGTGCCTTGGGCGCGGCGTCTCGCGCCCAGGCGCTGCCCATCAGCATGCAGATGCCGATGGCGATGCACGACCGGGACAGGGTCTGTTTGTTCATGCGGATCATCGTGGGAAGAGGCATTTGCCCTGCCATGCGTCCGCGCCACGCACCCAGGAGCGCGCGGCTGCGGCGGACAGGATCGAATAGGGATACCGGCCGCCGCCCCGCAAGGCGCAATGCCCGCAGGGCTGGCCAGCCAGGCCCGCACGATACGAAACCGAGATTAAGCCGGCGTTAATGGGCAGGCGTTAATGGGCCGGGGGCCGGGGCCTGCGGGCCCGGGCCGTCCGCCAGCGGCAGGTACAGGCGCGCGACCAGGCCGCTGGCCTGGCCTTCCTCGGGCCGCCACAGGCTGCGCGGCTGCAGCAGCAGGCAGCCGCCTGCGCATTCGGCGATGCGCTGCACGATGGGCAGTCCCAGGCCGCTGCCATGCTCCTGGGGACGCTTGCGCCAGAAGCGGCGCGTGGCCTCTTCGCATTCCTCGGCGCTGAGCCCCGGGCCGTGGTCGGCCACGGTGAACTCCACATAGCCTGTGCCCGGCTGCTGTGTCTTGCCCGGCATGGCGCCAATGGGGCGCACGGCCAGTTCCACGGGATGCTGCGGCGCATGGCGCAGGGCGTTTTCCAGCAGATTGCGCAGGGCCGAGACCAGCAGGGGCTCGGAGATGGCCAGAGGCCAGTCCTGCACGGGCTGGCCGTTGTCCAGCCATGTACGAAGCGCGGGCGCTGGGGCCTGGGAGCTCACGGCATTCACAGCCAGTTGCCAGGCCTTGTCCAGCGCCTGCAGCGCATCGGCAGGCGCATCGCCGCAGGCCAGCACGGAGGCAGCGCCAGGTTCATGCTGCTCCAGCCGCGCCAGCAGCAGCAATTGCTCCAACGTGTGCTGCAGGTGCTCCACGCCCTCGCCCGCCTGGGCCAGCGAATCGCGGGCCATGGAGCCGGGCGGCGCCGCCAGAAGGCCGGCAGGCATGCCGGGCGCCGCCAGCGCCATCTGCGCCACCTGCACATGGGTCTTGATGGCGGTGAGCGGCGTGCGCAACTCATGGGCGGCGTCGTCGCTCCAGCGGCGCTCGCGGTCGATGGCCGCGCGCACGCGATGCAGCAGCTGGTTGAGCGTACCCACCAGCGGCGCCAGCTCGCGCGTCTGCAGGCCCTGGGCCACGGGCGAGTCGTCGCCGGGCGGGCGGCGCGCCAGTTCGCGCCGCAGGGCCTCCAGCGGCCTGAGGCCCTGGGTCACGGCCCACCACATCAGCCCCATGCTGGCCAGCAGCGCCAGCACGAAGGGCAGGACGATGGTGTAGGCAAAGCCGTGGATCAGGCCCTCGCGCACATCGATGCGGTCGGCCGTGGCGATGCGCACGCCGTGGTCCTCCAGCACATAGGTGCGCCAGGGCTTGCCGCCCTTGATGATGGTCGAGAAGCCCAGCGGCATGCTCTGCGGGAACACGGGGCTGCCCTCGGTCTTGGCCAGTACCTGCGGCAGGGCCGATTCGGGCCGCACGGGCTGGACCTCGCCGCGCACCAGGCTGACCTCGCAGGCCACGCCGTCGCGCGCGATCACGTTGAGCATGGGACTCCAGTCCTGCGGCAGCTCCCGGGCAGGCCGGAACTGGTGGACGATGCCTGCCACCATGCGCGCCGAGGCGATCAGCCGGTCATCCAGCACGGTGCGCAGTTCGTTGCGCATGTCCGAGAACATCCAGGCCGCCACCCCGCCCCACAGCGTGCACAGCGCCAGGCACAGACATGCCAGCAGGCGCACGCGCAGGCTGCGCATCATGGGTGCAGGCCCAGGCGATAGCCCTCGCCGCGCACCGTCTCCACCAGTTCATGGCCCAGCTTGCGGCGCAGGTGGTGCACATGCACGTTGACGGCATTGCTCTCCACGTCCTGGCTGTAGCCGTAGAGGCTGTCGCGCAGTTGCTCGGTGCTCAGGATGCGGCCCGGCGACTGCAGCAGCGCGCGCAGCAGCGACCACTCGCGGCGCGACAGCTCCACCGTGCGGCCCTGGCGCTGGATGTGGCCTGCAGCGGGGTTGATGCGCACCTCGCCCAGCTCGATCCAGTCCACGCTGCGGCCGGCCGCGCGGCGCAGCAGCGCATGCAGGCGCGCCGCCAGTTCGTGCAGGTCAAAGGGCTTGACCAGGTAATCGTCGGCGCCGGTCTGCAGGCCTTCGATGCGCTGTGACACGGCATCGCGCGCCGTCAACACCAGCACGGGCACCTGCAGGCCCTGGCCGCGCCAGCGCGCCAGCAGCGAGAGGCCATCCTCGTCCGGCAGGCCCAGGTCCAGCACGCAGGCATCGAAATGCGAGGAGCGGATGGCCGCATCCGCCTGCCCGGCCGAGGCCACGGTATCCACGCCAAAGCCCTGCAGCTGCAGGCCGGCTCGCACGCCGCTGGCCACCAGCGCGTTGTCTTCCACCAAGAGAACATGCATGTTGTTGTCCGCAGGGCCTGGCGCCAGGCCCCGCCGTCTGTATCCAAGTCGGGAACGAAAAGCGACTGAGCATCGCAGATTTGTAGCGAGGTGTGCGCCAGCATGCCGAATCTCGCAGGCACGCGCACAAGAATGCGGCCAGGTGGCCCGCTCAGGGCCGGGCCAGCAGCCCGCCCAGCAGCAGGTCCAGCGCCGCCGCGCCGCGCTCCAGCCGCAGGTCGGCGTCCTCGCCCTCGGCAATCCAGAAAGCCGCTTCGGCCAGGCTGCCGTAGATCAGCGATGCCAGCGCCTGCGGATCGGCCCGGGCCACGATGCCCTGCGCCATGAGGTCCGCAATCAGTGCCTGCATGGACGCAATGCAGTGGCGCTGCGATTGCGGCAGCGCACCGCCCAAAGCCGCTCGCGCATCGCGCAGCACGATGCGCTGGATTTCAGGCTCCAGCGCCATTTCCAGGTAGGCCCGGCAGCGGCTGCGAAAGCCCTGCCAGGGATCCTGGGCATGGGCGGTGATGGCCTTCAGGCGTTCATCCACCTCGGCATCGATCTGCTCGACCACGGCCGCCAGCAGGCCCTGCTTGTCGCCGAAATGGTGGTACAGCGCGCCCCGCGTCAGGCCCACCTGCGCGGTGAGATCGTCCATGGAGGCATCGGCGTAGCCCTGCTCTCCAAAGGCCTTGCGGGCCGTGGCCAGCAGCGTGGCGCGGGTTTCTTCCATCTCGGCGCGGGTGCGGCGAACCATGGCCAATCTCCTTGCATACGGCGTGCATGATTATTTACATACGCTACGTATGTATATAGGATTCTATTCATACGCAGCGTATGTATTTTCTCTGTCCCGCGACGGCGGTGCAACACCCCCCACCTGTTTGAAGGGATCTGGACCATGAATTCGTCTTCCTCCACGCGGCCCGAACCCGCCGCGCGCCGCCCGTGGCTGGCCGTGTCCGCCGTGGGCCTGGCCACCTTTTCCGTGGTGACCACGGAAATGCTGCCGGTCGGCCTGCTCACATCGATTGCCGGCAGCCTGGGCACCTCCATGGGCAGGGCCGGCCTGATGCTCTCGCTGCCGGCGCTGCTGGCCGCGCTGTTCGCGCCGCTGGTGGTGATGGCGGCGGGCGGCATGGACCGGCGCCGCATCCTGTGCGGACTGCTGGCCCTGCTCGTGCTGGCCAACCTGGCCTCGGCGCTGGCGCCGTCGCTGATCTGGCTGCTGGCCGCGCGCGTCCTGGTGGGCTTTTGCATGGGCGGCATCTGGGCAATCGCGGGCGGGCTGGCGGCACGGCTGGTACCCCAGGCGTCGATGGGCCTGGCAACTTCCGTCATCTTTGGCGGCGTGGCGGCGGCCTCGGTGCTGGGCGTGCCGCTGGGCGCGCTGATCGGCGATTTCGCGGGATGGCGCTGGGCATTCGGTGGCATGGCAGGCTTCAGCGCACTGGTGCTGGCGCTGCACGTGGCCGTTCTCCCCTCCCTGCCTGCCACAGGCTCGGCCAACCTGCGCCAGTTCAGCCATCAGCTGGCCAACCGCAGGCTGCAGGCCGGGCTGGCACTGACGCTGCTGCTGGTGGCCGGGCATTTCATGTCCTTCACCTTCGTGCGCCCGCTGCTGCTGACGGTGTCGGGGTTCGATGCGCAATGGATGAGCGCGCTGCTGCTGGCTTACGGCATCGCGGGCATTGCGGGCAACTTCCTGGCGGGCATCATCGCGGCGCGCCGCACGGCGCCGAGTCTGGCGGCGATCGCCCTGGGCCTGCTGCTGGCGCCTGTGCTGTTCCTGTCCGTGGGCGACTCGCCAACCGGTGGTGGCGCCGTGCTGCTGGTCTGGGGCCTGGCCTACGGCGGCGTATCGGTGGGACTGATGACCTGGATGATGCAGGCTGCGCCACGCGCCGTGGAAATTGCCACGGCGCTGTACGTTGGCGTCTTCAACATCGGTATTGCGCTGGGCTCATGGGCAGGCGGCCAACTGGTCGATGGCTGGGGGCTGCACGCCACGCTCTGGCTGTCTGGCGGATTTGCCGCTGCGGCCTTGCTGCTGTCTGCGGCCATGGGATTGGTTGGGCGAAATGGACCGGTCGCAGCCTGATGGCCATGAGGCCGTTAACCCCCCGTTAATTCCCCGCTGCCAGCATCCACGGCCTGTCAGCCCGCATGGCTGAAACTCCCTTCCATGCATCTCCGGTCATCCCCTCTTCTTTCGTCCTTCCTGCCCTTGCTTGCTGGCCTGCTGCTGGCGCCTTCGCCTGTTCTTGCCGGAGCGGCAGAGCCTGGCGGGCCGTCAGCGCTATCGGCGGCGGGCGCCTGGCTGCACCTGCCTGCCAGCCTGGCGCTGGGGCCGCTGGCCCTGCCGATGGGCGTGGTGGTGGCCATGCTGGCCTGGCTGCTGGCGCAGTGGCTGGCGCGCAGGAATGAAAGGCGCACCGGCCAGGCCGTGGATGCGCTGCTGTGGCAAAGCACCCTGGCCGGCCTGGTGGCGGCGCGCCTGGCCTATGTCGCGCAGTGGTGGACCGAGGTCGCGCCGGCCCCCTGGGATTGGAGCGGGATGCCGGCCTTCGCAGGCCGCATCATCGATATCCGCGACGGGGGATGGAACCTCTGGGCCGGCCTGCTGGCCGCGCTGCTGTACATGCTGTGGCGCAGCCGCCGCTCCCCGGTGCTGCGCCGCGCCACAGGGCTGGCGCTGGGCGCGGGGGCTGCCCTGCTGGTGCTGGGCAGCCTGCTGCAGGCGCTGCCGTCCGCAGATGCACCGGCCCTGCCGGCCTTCACCCTGGTCAACGGGCAGGCGCACCCGGTCTCGCTGCAGCAGTTGCAGCAGGCCGATGGCAAGCCCATGGTGATCAACCTCTGGGCCACCTGGTGCCCGCCCTGCCGGCGCGAGATGCCGGTGCTGGCCCAGGCCCAGCAGCAGCGGCCCGATGTGCGTTTCATCTGGATCAACCAGGGCGAGCCTGCCGAGACCGTGATGGGCTATTTGCAGCGCGAGCAGGCGACGGCCCCGCTGCCGCTGGCCCAGGTGCTGTTCGACCCGCAGCAGCAGGCCGGCCGGCACTGGCGCCAGCAGGGCCTGCCTTCCACCTATTTCTATGGCGCCGACGGCCGGCTGTGCGGCATGCGCATGGGCGAGCTGTCGCGCGCCAGCCTGGCCCAGCATCTGAAGGAATGTTCATGAGCGCTTCCCCCCTGTTTCCCCTGCCTGCACTGGCAGGAGCCCTGGCCCTGTCGGCAGCCTTGGCCCTGCCGGCCGCGGCGTCCGAGCTGCCATCGGAGGATTTCCTGGCCCAGCAGGGACTGACCCTGGTGGGACCGCTGCCGGCCGTGGGCGGACTCAAGGCCTGGGCCGCCTACCGCGACCGCCAGCCCGTGCCCATCTACCGCATGCCTGACGGCAAGCACTGGGTGCTGGGCACGGTGATCGACGCCCAGGGCCGCGACGTGAACGCCCAGGCCCTGCAGGCCGCCGTGCAAAAGCCCATGGGCGAGCAACTGTGGGGCGATGTGCAGCGCGCCCAGTCCATACCGGATGGCCGCGCCGACGCGCCGCGCACGGTCTATGTGTTCACCGACCCCAACTGCCCCTATTGCAACCAGCTGTGGAACGATGCCCGGCCCTGGGTGGAGAGCGGCCAGGTGCAGTTGCGCCACATTCTGGTCGGCATCCTCAAGCCCAGCAGCGAGGGCAAGGCCGCCGCCTTGCTGACCGCGCGCCAGCCCGAGCAGGCCCTGGCCGAGCACGCACGCGCCTATGCCAAGGCCGGCCGCGCCAGCGCAGAGGGCGCGGGCGCCACGCCGCTGGCCCCGGTGCCGCAGGCCACGCGGCAGGTGCTGGCCAGCCATGCCTCGCTGATGTCCACCTGGGGCCTGCGTGCCACGCCGGCCCTGGTCTGGAAGGATGACAAGGGGCTGGTGCAGGTGCGCACCGGCCTGCCGCCGGGCCTGCTGGAAGAGGTCATGGGGCCGCGTGGCAGGAAATGACGAGGACGACCATGAGCACAAGCCGTTGTCCCGCCGCTTCCACCGCCTCCAACGACTGGAGCGACCTGTTCCCCGCCCGGCCGGATGCGCCGCCGCTGCGCATCGTGCTGCATGCGCCCACGCCCGGCGCCCTGGCCCGTGCACGCAGCAATCTGGCCAACCTGCGCCAGGACCGGCCCGGTGCCGAAGTCCGCATCGTCATCAACGGCCCAGCCGTCGAGGCGCTGCTGGACGCCGCGCCGGGCACGCCGCAGCATCTGGATGCGGCCGCCCTGGCCCATGCGCTGGTCTGCCCGAACACGCTCAGGAAGCTGGGCCGCGAGGCGCCTGCCGGCATGCGCGTGCTGCCGCAGGGCGGCATCGAGTCACTGGCCCTGCTGCAGCAGTCGGCCTGGTGCTACGTGCGCTGCTGAGCGGCCTGCGCCAGCGAGGCCAGGCAGCGCGCCTGCCATTGGTACTCGGGCTCGAACGATTCGCGGTCCGTGACGGCGCCGTGGCCGCCCTCGCCATAGACCATGGCGTAGGCCGCATAGTCGGCCGCCTGCAGCGCCCGGCCCGCCAGCCCATGGGCCGTGGCATAGGTGGCGGACACGGCGGCATGGCCGCAGCCGTCGAGGGAGCGTGATCCCTGGTGGTGGTTGGCCAGGCTGGCGGCCTCGCGGGCCAGGCGGTCCAGCTCCTGCCTGTCGATCTGGCCGTCCAGGTAGCGGCGAAGGCCTTGTGCGCAGCGGATGACGTCCGGGTCTTCCAGCAGGTGCGCGATGCGGTCCACGCAGGCCTGTGTGAATTGCAGCCTCAGGTGCTCGCCGGCTTCGGCGGCAAGGTCCAGTTCCGAAGCAAGGCTGTTCAGGGCATGGTTCATGGAGAACTCCTTGGCAGTGGCGACACAAGCAGCGTAGACCGGGGCCGCGCGCGGAAACAAGAGGGTGATTTCCGATACGCGCCCCGCATTCCCGAGGAATGCAGTCACCCTGTTAACCCCGTCTTAATCCCTGCGCCACACGCTATGGACTGCCTTGGACGCCTGTCCATGGCAGGCAGTCGGTGGCGCTTTGCAAGCACTCGGCAGGCACTTGGAAAGCCCATTGCTTGACTCACATCAAGCCGCCAAGGCCCTGAATTTCATATATTAAATTCAATATAAAAAGCATATTTTTAATGATTTATTGAGTTTGAGCGACCACCCTCCGTGGCCGCAGGACGATGAAAGACAGGCCATGCCAAAAACATCCCGCGCCGGCAGCGGCTGCAACGACTGCAGCTGCAAGCCCTCCTCCCAGGACATCCCCGCCCGCACCGCCGCCCATGCGCAGCCCGCCGCCGGCAAGCGCGGCTTCCTGCAGGACCTGCTGGCCGCCGCCATGGCGGCCGTGGCCCTGCCCGTGGCGGCGGCTGCGCCCGGCACCCCGGGTTTCCAGCCGCCGCGCCGCCCCGGCGAGGCCGGCAGGCGCTACGGCATGCTGGTGGACCTGCGCCGCTGCATAGGCTGCCAGGCCTGCACGGTGAGCTGCTCCATGGAGAACCTGCCGCCGCTGGGCCAGTTCCGCACCACGGTGCTGCAGTACGAGGTGCAGCACGCGGGCAACGAGGACCTGCCGCCGGCCATGCTCAACCTGCCGCGCCTGTGCAACCACTGCGACAACCCGCCCTGCGTGCCGGTCTGCCCGGTGCAGGCCACCTTCCAGCGCAGCGACGGCATCGTGCTGGTGGACAACGAGCGCTGCGTGGGCTGCGGCTACTGCGTGCAGGCCTGCCCCTATGACGCGCGCTTCATCAACCACGAGACGCAGACCGCCGACAAGTGCACCTTCTGCGAGCACCGCCTGGAAGCCGGCCTGCTGCCGGCCTGCGTGGAAAGCTGCGTGGGCGGCGCCCGCGTGATCGGCGACCTCAACGACGAGGGCAGCGAGATCCGCCAGCGCATGCGCGAGCACGCCAAGGACCTCAAGGTGCTCAAGCCCGCCATGGGCACGGACCCGCATGTGTACTACCTGGGATTGCCCGACGCCTTCGTCGACGGCGTGGACGGGCAGGCCAGCGTGCGGCTGGTCACTTCCCACTGAACGCAAGGAGCACCCCATGCACATCGTCGAACTCCTGACCCCCGCCTACGAATCGGCCTGGCTGCCCTGGGCCGTGCAGTACTTCTTCCTGGCCGGCATTGCCACGGGCGCCGCCCTGCTGGCCGCCGCCTGCGCCTGGGCGCCGCGTGCCAGCGCCATGGCGCGCCTGCTGCCGGCCGCCGTGCTGGTGCTGGCCGTCAGCGCCATCGCCGCGCCCGTGTCGCTGCTGGCCGACCTGCACCAGCCTGCGCGCTTCTGGCATTTCTATGCGCACTTCACGCCGTGGTCGTGGATGTCGGTGGGCGCCCTGCTGCTGCCGGCCTTCGTGGGACTGGCGCTGGCCTTCGTGCTGGCCTGGTGGCTGGGCCGGCCGCAGTGGCTGCGCTGGCTGGCGCCGCTGCTGGCCGTGTCGGCGCTGACCATCACCGCCTATACCGGCGCCGAGCTGATGGCCGTGCGCTCGCGCCCGCTGTGGAACACGCTGTGGGTGCCGCTGAACCTGGCACTCACGGGCTGGCTGGCCACCGTGGGCTGCATGCTGTTGACGGCGCGCTTTCTGCCCGCCCGCCACCGCCCCGATGCCGGCGCCCTGCAGGCCCTGCGCGTGCTGGGCCTGGCGCTGGCGCTGTGCCTGCTGGCCATGGTGGCGGTCTGGGCCGTTGCCGGCTGGCTGGGCCAGGGCCGCTCCTTCCTGGCAGCGCTGCAGCTGTGGCAGCAGTTTCCGGTCTGGCGCCTGAGCATGCTGGGCTCGGCCGTGGCCGGTGCCGCCCTGCTGTGGGCCCTGGTGCGGGGTGGGCAGCGCATGGCCTGCCCGCGCTACACGCTGGCCCTGGGGCTGGGCCTGGCCGCCGCGGCCTGGGCCTTCCGCTGGGCGCTGTTCATGGGCGTGCAAGGCGTGCCCAAGTACGGCGCGGGCCTGTACATCTACCACATGCCGCTGGGCGGCGACGGCCTGCTGGGCATGCTGGGCGTGGCCGGCCTGTGCATTGCACTGGTGACGCTGGCCACCTGGGCGCTGGAGCTGTTTCCCGCGCGTTCGGCCGCGGCCCGCGCCGTCTGACACCGCCGCCCTGACGACCCCTCACCCATTCACGGAGCGCGGCCCGCCACCGGCCGGCCGCGCCACAGAAAGCCTTTCATGACCGACAAGAAGAAACTCCCCCAAGCTCCCGAAGATTCCCTGGATGCCGAGGCCGCCCGCCGCCGCCTGCTGCTGCGCGGTGGCCTCACCGCCGGTGGGCTGGCCGCCTTTGCGGCCGGCTACGGCGAGACGCTGGCACGTGGCGCCAAGGGCCTGGTCGCAGGCACCTCGGGCACGCCCACGGCCAGCGCCACGCGCGGCAATTCGCTGACGCCGGAGTTCCGCATCGACCCGGCCACGGGCGCGCTCGCCACCCAGCCCGGCCAGGTGGTCAGCCCCTCCAGCTGCCTGGGCTGCTGGACGCAGTGCGGCGTGCGCGTGCGTGTCGATACCGCCAGCAACCGCATCCTGCGCGTGGCAGGCAACCCCTACCACCCGCTGGCCACCACGCGGCCAGCCGCCATGGAAGAACCCGTGCGCGAGGTCTACGCCAAACTGGGCAAGGAGCTGGGCCTGGAGGGCCGGGCCACGGCCTGCGCGCGCGGCTCGTCCATGCTGGAGCACCAGAACGCACCGCACCGCGTGCTCACCCCGCTCAAGCGCGTGGGCCCGCGCGGCAGCGGCCGCTGGCAGAGCATTTCCTTCGAGCAGCTGGTGCAGGAAGTCTGCGAGGGCGGCGATCTGTTCGGTGAAGGCCAGGTCGAGGGCCTGCGCGCCATCTGGGACACCAAGACGCCGCTGGACGCCGACAACCCCGAGTTCGGCCCGCGCTCCAACCAGTTGCTGGTGACCGACGCCTCCAACGAAGGCCGCGCCCAGCTGCTGCGCCGCTTTGCGGGGCCGTCCTTCGGCACCGTGAACGTCAGCAACCACGGCGCCTACTGCGGCCAGAGCTTTCGCGTGGGTGCGGCAGCGGCCCTGGGCGACCTGCCCGGCATGCCGCACGGCAAGCCCGACTGGAGCCATGCCAGCTTCGGCCTGTTCATCGGCGCGGCACCCGCGCAGTCCGGCAACCCCTTCCAGCGCCAGGGCCGCGAACTGGCCGAGGCCCGCTCGCGCGAGGACAACCGTTTCCGCTACGTGGTGGTCTCGCCCGTGCTGCCCACTTCTTCCAGCCTGGCTGCGGGCAGCGGCAACCGCTGGCTGGCCGTCAAGCCGGCCAGCGACCTGGCCCTGGCCATGGCGCTGATCCGCGTCATCCTGGACGAGGCGCGCCATGACACGGGCTTTCTCGCCCAGCCCGGCCCGGCCGCCATGCAGGCCGCGGGCGAGGCGTCCTGGAGCAATGCCACGCACCTGCTGGTCAACGAGCCCGGCCACCCGCGCCACGGCAGCTTTCTGCGTGGCGCCGACCTGGGCTGGGCCCTGCCCGCGCCAGCCGAAGACGGCAAGCCGTCCCAGGATGTGTTCGTGGTGCAGCGTGCCGATGGCAGCCTGGCGCCGCACACCCAGGCCGAGCCTGCACAGCTGATGGTGCGCACCCGCGTGGCGGTGCCCGGCCTGAAGGCCGAAGGCGCGGACCAGGCCCCCGAGCTGTCGGTCTGCTCCTCGCTGGCCAAGCTGCATGAGCAGGCCAGCCTCAAGACACTGGACGAGTACGCGGCGCTGTGCGGCGTGGCGCGCGGCGAGATCGAGGCGCTGGCGCGCGAGTTCACCAGCCATGGCAAGCGCGCCGTAGCCGATGCGCATGGCGGCACCATGAGCGGCGCGGGCTTCTACACCGCCTACGCCATCAGCATGCTCAACACCCTGGTGGGCAACCTCAACGTGCAGGGCGGCCTGGTGCTGGATGCCGGCCCGTTCGGCCCCTTCGGCCCGGGCCCGCGCTACGACTTCGCCAACTTCGACGGCAAGGTCAAGCCGCGCGGCCTGGCGCTGTCACGCCACCGCCAGCCCTACGAGAAAAGCGCGGAATTCCAGCGCAAGCGCGAGGGCCAGCCCGAGGGCGCGAAGAACTACCCCGCCGCCCAGGCCCCGTGGTACCCGGCCGTGGGCGGCCTGTCCAGCGAGATGCTGGCCAGCGCGCTGGCCGGTTACCCCTATCGCGCCAAGGCCTGGATCAACCACATGAGCAACCCCGTCTACGGCATTGCGGGCTTTCGCAACGCGCTGGTGGACGATCTCAAGGACCCGAAGAAGCTGCCGCTGATCGTCTCCATCGATCCCTTCATCAACGAGACCAGCGCGCTGGCCGATTTCATCGTGCCCGATACCGTGACCTACGAGAGCTGGGGCATCTCGGCGCCCTGGGCCGACGTGGTGGCCAAAAGCTCCACCGTGCGCTGGCCCGTGGTGCAGCCCGCCGTGGCGCGCACGGCCGGCGGCCAGCCCGTGAATGTGGAGAGCTTCCTCTTCGCCGTGGCAGACCGGCTGGGCCTGCCCGGCTTTGGCGAGGCCGCCATCAAGGACGCCCAGGGCCAGCCCCATGCGCTGCGCTCGGCCGAGGACTTCTTCATCCATGCACTGGCCAACGTGGCCTGGGCAGGCGGCAAGCCCGTGCCGGCGGCCAGCGATGACGACATCGCCATCACCGGCGTGGACAGGCTGGTGCCCGCGCTGCGCCAGCGCCTGAAGGACGATGAATGGCGCCAGGTGGCCATGCTGCTGACGCGCGGCGGGCGCTTCGACCGCATCGAGGACGCCTGGAAGGACGGCCACACCCGCAAGGCCCACGCGCCTGCCCTGCAGGTCTGGAGCGAGGAGCTGGCCCGCATGCGCCACGCCATGACGGGCGAGCGCTACAGCGGCTGCCCCACCTGGTATCCGGCGCGGCTGGCCGACGGCAGCGCCATGCGCACGCATTTCGGCGAGCAGCAATGGCCGCTGCTGCTGACCTCGTACAAGTCCAACCTGATGAGTTCCATGTCGATTGCCGTCTCGCGGCTGCGCCAGGTGCATCCGCACAACCCGGTGTCCCTGCACCGCGATGACGCCGAGCGGCTGGGCATCGCCAACGGCGACACGGTGCGCATCCGCACGCCGGGCGGCGCGGTGACGGCCGTGGCCATGGTGCGCGACGGCGTGATGCCGGGCACCGTGGCCATCGAGCACGGCTACGGCCACCGCGAGCTGGGCGCGGGCCGCCACAGCATCGACGGCCAGCCCATGCCGGTGAACGCCGAGCATGCCAATGGCGTGAACCTCAACGACCTGGGCTTTGCCGATCCCACGCGGCCCGGCTGCAAAAACGTGTGGGTGGACTGGGTGTCTGGCGCCACGGTGCGCCAGGGCCTGCCTGCGCGCATCGAGAAGGTCTGATCAGCGGGCGGAGCTGGCGACAGGTGCAGCGTCGGCCTGCCAGCCGCCCCCCAGCGCCTGGTACAGCGCAATGGCGTTTTCCAGCTGGCTCTGCCGCAGGCGTATGACTTCCTGCTGGGCCTGGTAGAGATTGCGCTGGGCGTCCAGCTCTTCCAGGTAGCTGGCGTAGCCGGCCTCGTAGCGGTCCTTGGCAAAGCCCAGGGACCGCTGCAGCACCGCCTCGCGCTCGCTGGCGTGCTGCCACTGCGACTGCAGGCGCCGGGTGCCGACCAGGGCGTTTTCCACATCGGCCAGGGCCTTGATCACCACGCCCCGATAGGCATAGGCGGCCTGGTCGCGCTGGGCGGTCACGGCGTCGAACTGCCCTTGCAGCCGGCCGCCCGTGAACAGCGGCGCCAGCACGCTGCCGCCCAGGGCCCAGACCGTGGCCGGGTGGTATTGCAGGGCGTTGACCAGCAGGCTGCCGGCGCTGGCCGTCAGCGAGACCTGGGGCAGGAAGGCGGTGCGCTGCACGGCCAGGCTTTCGTCGGCGGCCGCCAGCTGCAGCTGCGCCCGTGCAATGTCGGGGCGGCGCTGCAGCAAGGCAGAAGGCAGGCCGGCGGCCGGCGCAGGCGGCGGTGCGCCCAGCGCAGCGGACTGGCCGTCGGTTGTTGCCATGAGCGCGGCTGCCTGCTCGTCACCCTCGCCGCCGGCCAGCAGCAGGAGCGCCGTGCGCTGGCGTGCCAGCGACAGCTCCAATTGCTCCACGGCCTGCTGCACGGATTGCAGCTCGGCCTGCGCCTGGGTGAGCTGCAGCTGCGAGGTGTAGCCCACGCGCGCCTGATCGTCAGCCAGGCGCAGGGCCTGTTCGCGCGAGCGGGCCGTGGCCTGGGCCACTTGCAGCTGCGATTGCAGCGAGCGCAGGCCCACATAGGCCTGGGCCGTGGTGGCGGCCACGGCCAGGGCCACGGCGTCGCGGTCGGCCTCGCTGGCCTGCAGGCGCAGGGCGGCGGCCTTTTCCAGGTGGGCGATGCGGCCCCACAGATCAGGCTCCCAGCTGGCCTGCAGGCCGGGCTGAACCGAGCGCGTGTGCGCCAGGCCCCGCGCGCCCAGGCTGCGGCCCGTGGAGGCGCCGGCCGTGGCCGAGAGCTGGGGCAGGCCCGCAGCGCCTGCCACATCCAGGTTGGCCCGCGCCTCATCCACGCGCGACAGGGCCAGCAGCACATCGTTGTTGCGGGACTGGGCCAGTTCCACCCAGCGCGTGAGCAGCGGATCGCCAAAGGCCTGCCACCACGATGTCTGGACGGCGGCGGCCGGCTCCTGCCCTGCTCCGCTCCACTGGGCGGGCATGGCGGGCCGGGCCGCTTCAGGCGCGGTGCTCAGCGGCGGCACGCTGCAGCCGGCCAGCGCGGTGGCGCAGGCGATGGCCATGGCCAGTGCGCGGGCGGTCATGGGCGGGCCTCCGGTTGGGGTGCGGGCTGCTGTGTGGGTTGGGGCTCAGGCTGCGCCGTATCCAGCCGCACCACCACCGACATGCCCGCGCGCAGCCTGGCGGCCAGTTCCTGGTCGGGATCGATTGCAATCTTGACCGGCAGGCGCTGCACGACCTTGGTGAAGTTGCCCGTGGCGTTGTCGGCCTTGAGCACGCTGAATTCCGAGCCCGTGGCCGGCGCGATCTCCAGCACGCGGCCCGTGAGGTGGGCGCCGCCCAGCGCATCGACGCTGAAGCGCACTGCCTGGCCTATGCGCACCTGGGCGGTCTGGGTTTCCTTGAAGTTGGCCACCACCCACAGCGTGTGCGGCACCACGTACATGAGCTGGGAGCCGGCCGTGACGTACTGGCCCCGGCGCACGCCCACCTCGCTGACCTGGCCATCGCCTGGCGCATGCACCACGGTGTTGTCCAGGTTGATCTGTGCCTGGCGCAGCTGGGCCTCGGCCATCTGGACCTGGGCTTCGAGCGAGGCGCGGTTCACCGTCGTCGCCTTGATCTTCTGGGCGTTGATCTCGATGTCGGCCTGGGCCTTGGCCACGTTGGTGGCCGCCAGGCGCGCGGTGGCACGCACCTTGTCACGCTCGTTGAGCGAGACGGAGCCGCGCTCGGACAGCGCCTGCACGCGCTGCAGCTCGGCTGCGGCACGGTCGGATTCGGCCTGCGCCGCCGCCAGGCCGGCGCGGCTGGCGCCCAGCGTGGCGCGGTTCTGGGCCTGGGTCTGGTCGGCATTGGCCAGCTGTGCGCGGGCATTGGCCAGCTGGGCCTGCGCCTGTGCCTGGGCAGCTTCGTAGGTGCGTGCGTCGATGCGCACCAGGGGCTGGCCGGCCTTGACGTTCTCGTAGTCCTGCACCAGCACCTCGGTCACATAGCCGCTGACCTGGGGCGCGAGCACGGTGACGGCGCCGCGCACATAGGCGTTGTCTGTGCTGACCACGGTGCCCGCGAAGGGGAACAGGTTCCAGGCACGCAGCACCAGCAGCACGCCGGCCAGGGCGACCACCAGCATCACCAGCACGCTGCGCAGCGAGGGTTTGATGAGCTTGGGCGATGGCGAAGGTGAAGGCGAAGGCGCCGCAGCGGGAGCCGGCGCAGGCGAGGCAGAGGCGGCCGTGCCGCCATTGGAATTTTCGGAGTCACTCATGTTGTTGTCTTTTCTCTGGGCGAACGGTTTCAGGCGCGGGCGACGGGTTGGGTGGGCGGCTGGCCCGGCGCGTCCTGCGGCGCGGCGGCATCGGTGCCGCGCATGGCCGAGGCATCGGCTGCGGCGGCGCGCATGCGCTCCACGAAGGCGCGCTGGCGTGCGCGGCCAGCCAGGGCCAGCATCCACAGCAGGTAGAGCACGGCCACGCCGGCCGTGAGGGCGAACACGTCGTTGTAGGCGCGCACATTGGCCTCGCGGCGTGCGGCCTGCGCCAGCTGGGCCGTGCCCTGGGCCGCACGCAGGGCCGGGTCGGCGATGACGCGGGCCAGGCTTTGCTGCTGCAGGCGCAGGCGGTCGGCCACGATGGGGTCGGTGGGATCGACGTCGGCCACGATGGCGGCCGAATACACCTGCTCGCGGTGCATCTGGTAGGTGCTCAGCAGGGCCGAGCCCATGAGCGCGCCCATGGCCTGCGTCATGGAGATGGTGACGATGGCCGTCAGCATGTAGTGCGCGCCGAACTTCAGGCCCTGCACCACGCCGATCAGCATCAGCGGCCCCATGAACAGGCCCGCGCCCACGGCCATGAGGAACTGGCTGCCGAAGAAGTCCTCGGGCCGGGCCAGGCTGGTGCGGCTGTGGTCCAGCCAGGCTGCCAGCGCGAACAGCACGATGGAGCCCACGATCTGCTTGCCCATGTTCTCCAGCCCGAAGGTCAGCGCCGACACGGCAATGCCCGCGATGGTGCCCAGCAGGATGACGATGAACAGCGGCTGCATCTGGTCCACCGTCATGCCCAGCATGCGCTGCATGCCGATCACGCCATAGGTCTGCTCGGTGGTCAGAAAGCGCAGCAGCAGCGCACCGATCACGAAGCGCACCGTGGGCGCCAGCACGAACCAGCGCGTCTGCAGCATGGGGTTGCGGCGGTGGTGCTCGATGTACAGCGCCACGCTCAGCAGGACGATGGAGCCGATCAGCATCCAGGCCAGCCAGGGCGTGTCCAGCCACCAGTGGTTGTAGCCCTGCACCAGCACGGCGATCAGCAGGCCCACGCCGGGCACCATCAGGAAGAAGGTCAGGAAGTCCAGCCGCTCGAAGCTGCGGATGTGCACGCCCGGCGGCAGCTTGAGCACCACCACGCCCGCGAACGAGATCAGGGCCAGGCCGGCCTCGAACAGGTAGAGGTTGTGCCACTCGCTGTTGAACAGCAGGCCCGGCGACAGGATCCATGCCAGCGGCGTGGCGATCTGCCCCAGGCCCACGCCGATCACCAGCATCTTGAGCACATGCTTGCGCGGCGCGGCCTGCAGCATGTAGAGCGTGCCCAGCGTGCTGCAGGTGGCGCCCGCCAGGCCGCTGGCCGCGCGCAGCATGAGCAGGCTGGTGTAGCTGCCCAGCACCAGGTGCAGCAGCGTCAGCAGCGCATACAGGCCCAGGCCGATCTCGGCGAACAGCCGCATGCCGAACTGCTGGCGGAACTTGTAGACCAGCAGGTTGGCCGTCATGTTGAGCATGACGTAGGCGCCGGTCAGCCAGGCGGCCTCGGAAGACGTCAGCCCCATCTGGCCCTGGATGGTGGGCAGGTTGGCCGTGAACAGTGCATTGCCCAGGCCGCCCGTCAACGCCACCAGCACGGCGATCAGGCCATAGGCGGCGCGCACGGCCGGCTGGTGCAGCGGCATGGACGGCGAGCCCGGCAGGCTGGGCTTTTCATGCTCTTCCCAGTCCGGCGGGGGCTTGAGGTAGACGACGGGGGGCGACGGGGGCAGCACGGGCCCCGGTGGAGTGGGTGTGGTGGCCATGTCAGGCCTTCAGGCCTTGCCAGACGATCTGCAGCGCCTTGCGCGCCAGCGTGCGCCGCTGCTGCGGCGTCTCGCCGCGCAGCGAGGCGCCCAGCATGCCGAAGACCAGGGACAGCTCGGCCTGCGTCAGCGGCTGGCGGCAATGGCCGCAGGCCACGGCCCGGTCCATGGCCGGCCGAAAGATCTGCCACATGGCAACGCGCGCCTGGGCGATGACCTCGTCGCCGCGCTCCACGGTGCGCCAGTAATCGGTGATGGGGGCCGAGACCGCAATGCGCTCGGCCAGGCGCGACAGCAGCTTGTAGAAGGCATCGTCATCCTCGGCCATGGCTTCGGCCGCGCTGCGCATGTTGTCCAGCGAACGCTCCAGCAGCGCCAGCATCAGCGCGCGCCGGTCAGGAAACTGGCGGTACAGCGTGGCGCGGCCGACCTCGGCGCGCTCGACCACCAGGTCCAGCGGCGCGGTCACGCCATGCTCGGAGAACACGGCATCGGCCGCGTCCAGCAGCTGGGCGCGGCGGATATCGGCACTGGGTCTTTTGGAAGTCATGCGGACAATTATCGGACAAAGTTGTCCGTTAAATGTCCGCAACCGGCCTATCCCATGGCGGGGCCATGGGCAAAAAACCAGCGGTTTCCGGCAGTGGAAAAGCCTCTACAGGTCGGTCAGCGGCAGCAGCTGGCGGCGGCTGTCAAAGCGCCGCGACTGGCCGTCCAGAGGATCGGTGAAGGCCAGGCTGCGCGCCAGCAGCTGCAGCGGGCGCGAGTAGTCGCCCTCGGGCATGTCATGCACTTCGGGATAGAAGCCGTCGCCCCACAGCGGCAGGCCCAGGGCGGCCATGTGCACGCGCAGCTGGTGGCGCTTGCCGCTTTCGGGCTCCAGCCGGTAGCGCGCCCAGCGGCCGTGCTGCTCCAGCACCTGCATGTGGGTGCGGGTGTTGGGCGCGCCTGCCACCTCGTGCATGCGGAAGAAGTGCCCGCTTTCCTCCATGCGGCTTTCATGCGTGCGCGGGAAAACCACGTCCTCGCGCCAGGGGGCCACGGCCTCGTAGGTCTTGTGGATGGCGCGGTCGCGGAACAACGCCTGGTAGATGCCGCGCGTGGCGCGCTGCACCGAAAACACCACCAGTCCCGCCGTGTCGCGGTCGATGCGGTGGATGGGCGACAGCTCGGGCAGGTCGAACTCGCGCTTGAGCCGCACCAGCAGCGTCTGCTGCAGGTACTTGCCGGCCGGCACCACGGGCAGGAAATGCGGCTTGTCGGCCACCAGCAGATGCGCGTCGCGGTGGAGGACCTCGGCCTCGAAGGGGATGGGCGGCTCGGCCTGCAGCTCGCGGTAGTAGTAGTAGCGCAGGCCCGGCGCAAAGGCCGTGCCTGCATCGGCGGCGCGGCCATGCTCGTCCACCACCTCGCGCAGCGCCAGGCGCCGCAGCCAGTCTTCGCGCGCCACGGCCGGCAGGCGCTCGGCCAGAAAATCGATCAGCAACCCGCCGCCCTGGCTGGGCAGCACCACGCAGCTGGGGCTGACGCCGTCGCGTATGGGAAGAACCTTGGGGTCGTGGGCGTTGTGCATGGATTCCTGCCCTCAGCGCTTGTGCAGCGCTGCCCACTCATCGGGCGTCACGATCAGGCCGGGAAAGCTGTCACGCAGCGCCAGAAGGTCGCCGTCGCCGGTGATGAGCGCCTGGGCCCGGCCCACATGCGCCAGCACCAGGAACACCTGGTCCTTGTCGTCCCGGCACAACGGCAATGCAGGCCAGGGCTGCGGCAGTGTGACGACATCGGCCCAGGGCAGGAAATCCTCCAGCAAGGCCTGTTGCTCGGCCGTTGACAGCTTGAACTTCGGGTAGGCGAGCACACGCAGCAATTCGCTGGCCGTTTCCCTGCAGACCAGGGGCTTCAACTGCTGGTGCTGCCAGGCCCGGCGTATCCACGCAAGACGGCCCGACGTGAACAGCAATGCCGAGAGCACGACGTTGGTGTCCAGGACGACACGCATCATTTGCGCGCCCAGGAGGTCGCCTCCTGCACATCCTCTTCGGTGATGCCCATCTGCTGCAGCTTGTCGCGGACGGCCTGTGCGCGCTGGACACGCTGCACGTGCACGGGCGTGAGCACGATGCGGCCGTTTTCCACGGCCACCTCGAAATACTCTGCGGCCTCCACCTCGGACACCACGGCCTTGGGCAGGGTGATCTGGTTCTTCGACGTCAATTTGGCAAGCATGGACGGCTCCTGCAAATGAGAGAAAACACGGAAATCTTACTTCCTTACCTCATTCCTCTGCGTCTCACCGGGCCTCTTCACCTTGCGAGGCTGGCCCGCTCAGTCCACTCACGCCGTTCAACCCGCTGTCCGCCGTCACCAGCACGCCCGCCGAAACGATGTAGTCGGCCGCGCTTTCGATGTCGCCGCGCAGCGCCTCCTTGGCGGCTGGCGCATCGCCGCGCCGCAGCGCCTCGACCAGGCGCGCGTGGTGGCCGACCGCCACCTGTTCGCTCACGCGGCGCGAGCCCGAGCGCATGTCATGGTTGAGGATGGGACCTATGCGCAGCCACAGCGCCTCGATCATCTGCAGCAGCATGGGCATGCCGGCCGCGCTGTAGACGGCGAAGTGGAAATCCTTGTTGAAGGCGATGAGCCGCGCACCGTCCGGCGAGGCGCTGGCCATCTCGGCCGCAAAGCGGTCCTGCAGGGCGGCGATGCGCTCCAGCTCGGCAGCCGGCAGTTGCCGGGCCGCCTGCTCCGTGGCCAGGCCTTCGAGGTTGACGCGGATGCGCGTGATCTCGCGGAAGGCGCTTTCCGTCATCAACGGCACGCGCAGCGCGCGGTTGGGCGTGAGTTCCAGCGCCTGCTCGGCCACCAGCCGGTGCACGGCCTCGCGCACGGGCATGACGCTGACGCCCAGCGCGCTGGCCGTGGTGCGCAGCGAGATCTGCTCGCCCGGAATCATCTGGCCCGTGATCAGCAATTCCCTGAGCTGTGCATAGACATCGCTGCTGAGGGTCTGCCGTTTGAGTGGGGTGACTAGTTCGTTGATGGCCATGGCGGCGATGGTAGCGCGGCGCCGCCGCTGTCATGCCGCATAGGGTATTCACCATATTTGATCTGTGATCACAGATACAAAATCCAAACCCAACCCAAATCCCTTTCACCTTTGTTTGAGTTCCCAAGGAGTCCCCTCATGTGGAAAAACGATCTTCTGGCCGGCCAGCGCGTCCTGGTGACGGCGGGCGCCGCCGGAATCGGCCTGGAAATCAGCCGCGCCTTTGCCGAGGCCGGCGCGCGCGTCATGGTCTGTGACGTGGCCCAGGCCAGCCTGGATGCGCTGGCTGCCGCCCTGCCCGGCGCCAGCAGCCGTCTTGCCGATGTGTCGGATGCCTTGCAGGTGCAGGCCCTGTTCAAGGCCGTGGACAACGAGTTGGGCGGCCTGGACATCCTCGTCAACAACGCCGGGGTGGCCGGCCCCACGGGCGCGGTGGAGACGCTGGACCTGGCCGACTGGCAGCGCACGCTGGATGTGAATATCACCGGCGCCTTCCTGTGCACGCGGCTGGCCGTGCCCCGGCTTCGGCAATCGGCACGCGAGGGCCGGCAGGCGGCCATCGTCAACCTGTCTTCGGCGGCAGGCCACCTGGGCATGCCGGGCCGCTCGGCCTATTCGGCGTCCAAGTGGGCCGTGATCGGCTTCACCAAGTCGCTGGCGCTGGAGCTGGGCGCCGACGGCATCCGGGTGAACGCCATCCTGCCGGGCGCCGTGGACGGCCCGCGCATCCGCGACGTGATTGCCGCCAAGGCGCAGGCACGCGGCCTGCCGCTGGAAGACGTCACGCGCAGCTATACGCACCAGGCCGCGCTGGGCCGCATGGCCACGGCGCGCGACATTGCCAACATGGCCGTGTTTGCCGCCAGCCCGCTGGCCGGCCATGTCACGGGCCAGGAGCTGGCCGTCGATGGGCTGACCCAGGCGCTGAGCTGAGCGCCCTCTCGTCCTCCTCTCCCCCTCTACTCCTCTCGCCTTTTTCACCGTTCGCAAGGACCTTCCATGGCCACCCGCACCAAAGCCATCATCACCTGCGCGCCCACGGGCGCCATCCACACGCCCAGCATGTCGCCCCATCTGCCCGTGACGGCCGAGCAGATTGCGCGCGCCGCCATCGATGCCGCCGAGGCCGGCGCCGCCATCGTGCACCTGCATGCCCGCGATCCCCGCGACGGGCGCCCTTCGCAGGACCCGGAGCTGTTCCGCCCCTTTCTCAAGGCGATCCGTGCCGAGAGCGATGCCATCGTCAACATCACCACGGGCGGCAGCCCGCACATGACGGTGCCAGAGCGCATGCGGCCCGTGACCGAGTTCCAGCCCGAGCTGGCCTCGCTGAACATGGGCTCGATGAACTTCGGCCTGTTCCCCATGCTGGAGCGCTTCAAGAACCTGGAACACGCCTGGGAGCGCGAGCACCTGGAAAACAGCCGCAACCTGGTCTTCAAGAACACCTTTGCCGATATCGAAGGCATCCTGCGCCTGGGCCAGGCCCAGGGCACGCGCTTCGAGTTCGAGTGCTACGACATCAGCCACCTGCACAACCTGGCGCATTTCGTGGACCGGGGGCTGGTGCAGGGGCCCGTGTTCGTGCAGTCGGTGTTCGGCATCCTGGGCGGCATCGGCGGCCACCCGGAGGACCTGATGCACATGCGGCGCACGGCCGACCGCCTGCTGGGCAGCAACTACCAGTGGTCCATCCTGGGCGCCGGGCGCAACCAGCTGCCGCTGGCCACCATGGGCGCGGCCATGGGCTCGCATGTGCGCGTGGGGCTGGAAGACTCTCTGTGGATAGGCCCGGGGCAGCTGGCCACCTCCAGCGCCGAGCAGGTGCGCCGCATCCGCACCGTGCTCGAGGCCCTGAATGTCGACGTCGCCACGCCTGACGAGGCGCGCAGCATGCTGGGCCTCAAGGGTGCAGCCAACGTCGCCTTCTGAATCGCCTTCCCGGGCCAGCCCCCATGCCACCGAACAGGAGACTCCCATGCAGATCGATATCGTCGCCGACCTCAAGACCACGCTGGGCGAAGGCCCGCTGTGGGACGTCGGGCAGCAGCGCCTGTACTGGATAGACAGCTTCGACGGCCGCATCTTCCGCTGCACGGCCGACGGGCGGGAACTGCGCGCCTGGGAAGTCGGCCAGAAGATTGGCTCCATGGCACTGCGCCGCGACGGCCGCTCGGCCCTGGTGGCGCTGCACGGCGGCGTGCACACGCTGGACCTGGAAAGCGGCGAGCTGGAGCTGGTCGTCGCCCCCGAGTCCCACCTTCCCGGCAACCGGCTCAACGACGGCAAGGTGGACCGGCAGGGCCGCTTCGTCTTCGGCTCCATGGACACCCTGGAGGAGCAGCCTTCGGCGCGGCTGTACCGGCTGGACACGGACCTGAGCCTGCATGTGCTGGACGAGGGCATCATCTGCTCGAACGGCCCGTGCTGGAGCCCGGACGGCACGACGCTCTATTTCTCGGACACGTGGAGCGGCGAGATCCGGGCCTACGACTACGACACGGCCACGGGCCATGCCAGCGGCCGCCGGACCTTTGCCCCAGTCGACACCAGCGGTGGCGGCGCGGCCGACGGGGCCACGGTCGATGCCGAAGGCTGCCTGTGGCAGGCCCTGGTGTACGCGGGCCAGCTGGTGCGCTACACGCCGGACGGCCGGGTGGACCGGGTGATAGAGATGCCGGTGCGCAAGGTGACCAGCGTGATGTTCGGCGGGCCCGGGCTCGACACGCTGTACGTCACCTCCATGGGCAAGCCGCCGTTGCCGCGTTTCCCGGGCGACGGCCAGTCCCGCGGCGCGCTGTTCTCCGTCAAGGGGCTGGGCGTGCGTGGCCTGCCCGAGCAGCGCTTCGGCGCCTGAGCACGGAGCCGGGCATGCAGGCCCGGAGCCTTCGCACCGCAACGCCGCCGCGGCGCCTTCATCCACACAACAATGAAACGGCACCCACCGCTGGTGCCCGGGAGACTGTCATGGCCCAGCCCCCGCGCGCTTCGCTGCGCCAGATCCACCGCTATTCATGGGTATCCCTGCTGGTCTGCTGGCTGATCTGGGTACTGAATGCCTACGACCGCGAGATCGTGCTGCGACTGGGGCCGACCATCTCCCGGCACTTCGGCCTGTCGGCCGACGAATGGGGCACGGTAGCCACCATCGTGATGCTGGCCCTGGCCGTGCTGGACATTCCCGGGGCGATCTGGAGCGACCGCTACGGCGCGGGCTGGAAGCGCGCACGCTTTCAGGTGCCCCTGGTGCTGGGCTATACGGCGCTGTCGTTCGCCTCGGGCTTCAAGGCGCTGAGCGGCAGCCTGGCGGGCTTCGTGGCGCTGCGCGTCGGCGTCAACCTGGGCGCCGGCTGGGGCGAGCCCGTGGGCGTGAGCAACACCGCCGAGTGGTGGCCGGTGGAGCGGCGCGGCTTCGCGCTGGGCGCCCACCACACGGGCTATCCGGTGGGCGCCATGCTCAGCGGCCTGGTCGCCGGCTTTGTGCTGTACGCCTTCGGCGAGGAGAACTGGCGCTATGTGTTCTTTGTCGCGCTGGTCGTCGCCATCCCGCTGATGTGGTTCTGGGCGCGCTACTCCACGCCGCAGAAGATGGAACTGCTGTATGCCGACATCGCCGCCCGGGGCATGACCCCGCCGCAGGCCAGCGTGGCGGCGCAGGTGGAAAAAGGCCAGGCCTGGCGCACCCTGCGCAGCACGCTGGCCAACCGCAGCATCGCCCTGACGGCTGGCAACACCCTGCTCACGCAGGTGGTCTACATGGGCATCAACGTGGTGCTGCCGGCCTACCTCTACAACATCATGGGCCTGTCGCTGGCCGAATCGGCAGGCATGAGCGTGGTGTTCACGCTCACCGGCATCGTGGGCCAGCTGGTCTGGCCGGCTCTGTCGGACGTGATCGGGCGCCGCGTCACCCTGGTGATCTGCGGCCTGTGGATGGCCGCCAGCGTGGGCGCCTTCTACTTCGCCGACACCATGGCCCTGGTCGTGGTGATGCAGCTGCTGTTCGGCCTGGTCTCCAATGCGGTCTGGCCCATCTACTACGCGGTGGCCTCGGACTGCGCCCAGCCTGCGGCCACCTCCACGGCCAACGGAATCATCACCACCGCCATGTTCGTGGGCGGCGGCATCGCGCCCGTGCTGATGGGCAGCCTGATCGCCCTGGGCGGCGGCTGGACCAGCCCCGGCGGCTATGCCCTGTGCTTCCTGGTCATGGCCGGCTGCGCGCTGGGCGGCGTGGCCCTGCAGCTGGGCACGCGCGGCAACGCCGCCTCCACCGCCACCGCCTGACTCCGCTTTCATCCACCCATCTTTCCAAGGATTTGCCATGGTCCATCACCCATCGCCCTCCCCTGTTCACGCGCCGCCCGCACGGCCCCAGCCGGCCGCCGGCGACAGGCAGTCGCTGCTCAACGCCCGCATCTTCCGCAGGCTGATGCCGCTGCTGGTGCTGTCCTATGTGATCAGCTTCATAGATCGCACCAACATTGCGCTGGCCAAGTCGCACATCGAGGTGGACCTGGGCATCTCGGCGGCCGCCTACGGCCTGGGCGCGGGGCTGTTCTTCCTGAGCTACGCCCTGCTGGAAGTGCCCAGCAACCTCATCATGCACAGGGTGGGCGCGCGGTTCTGGATCACACGGATCATGGTGACCTGGGGCCTGCTGTCGGCCGGCATGGCCTTCATCACCGGAGAGACCTCGTTCTACGTGATGCGCGTGCTGCTGGGCGCGGCCGAGGCGGGGCTGTTCCCCGGCGTGATGCTGTACCTGACCTACTGGTTCGGCCGCGAGGAACGGGCCCGCGCCATCGGCTACTTCCTGCTGGGCGTGTGCATTGCCAACATCCTCAGCGGCCCCGTGGGCGGCGCGCTGCTGCAGATGGACGGCTTCCTGGGCTGGCACGGCTGGCAATGGATGTTCGTGATCGAGGGCCTGCCCGCCGTGGCCCTGGCCTGGGTGGTCTGGAAGAAGCTGCCAGACGGCCCGGCCAGCGCACCCTGGCTGACGGCCGCCGAATCGCGCGAGGTACTGCAACGCCTGCAGGCCGAGCAGGACCAGCAGGCCAGCGCCGGCCAGGTGGGCCACTCGCTCAGGGACTGCCTGCGCGACCGCCAGATCTGGCTGGCCATCCTTGTCTACTTCTGCCACCAGATCAGCATCTACACGGTGATCTTCTTCCTGCCGGGCATCATCGGCACCTACGGCCAGCTCTCGCCGCTGCAGATCGGCACGCTCAACTCCGTGCCCTGGATCGCAGCGGCCATCGGTGCGGCCTGGCTGCCGCGCTTTGCCACCCACCCGCAGCGCTGCCGGCGCATGCTGCTGGCGGGCCTGGCCACCATGGCCGCCGGCCTGCTGGTGGCCGCGCTGGCGGGCAAGGCCTCGCCCGCCCTGGGCCTGCTGGGTTTCAGCCTGACGGCGCTGATGTTCTTCGTGGTGCAGTCCGTGGTCTTCCTGTTTCCCGCCTCGCGGCTGGCGGGCGCGGGGCTGGCGGGCGGCATAGCCCTGGTCAATACCTGCGGCCTGGTGGGCGGCTTCATCGGCCCCACGGTGATGGGGATGATCGAACAGGCCACGGGCAGCACGCGCAACGGCCTGTTCATCATGGCGGGCCTGCTGGTGGTGGCCGCCCTGGCATCCACCCGGCTGCGCCAGGGCCAGGAGACGCCGTGATGACGGCCCCTTCCCCGCCGCAGGCCGCGCTGTAGGTCAATCTCCTGTATGCGGGCCTGCCGGCTGCCCGCCAGCGCGTCCCGGGCCTTGGCAAGCGTTTTCATGGCGATAGGATGGACCGAACCCCATTTAGCGGCCCCCCTGCGCCATGACAGACACAGCGACCGACACAGCGAACCACAGCCCCGCCACACCAGCACCCCACCGCCCAGCCCGCCGCCGCTGGCTGCGCGCCCTTTTGTGGACGGTGTCGGCCCTGGTGCTGCTGCTCGCCGCGGTTGTGGTCCTGATTGCCACCTTCGACTGGAACCGGGCCAAGCCCTGGGTGAACGAGCGCGTCAGCGAAAGCACCGGCCGCCACTTCGCCATTGAAGGCGACCTGCGCCTGCGCTGGACCTGGCCACAGCCCCTGGACCAGGGCTGGCGCCATTGGATTCCTGGCGTCACCGTCCAGGCCGAGCAGTTGACCCTGGGCCAGCCCGAGGGCTGGGAGGTTGAGCAGGAGCCGGCCAAGGGCAGTGCCGAGCTGCCCGCCCTGCCTGCGCCGCCCGACCAGTTGAACAAGGGCCGCCTGCCCGAGGAGAAAGCCAAGGAACAGCCCAAGGGAAAGGCGAAGGACAAGGATGAAGGCAAGGACAAGGACTCGCAGGCCAGCCCTTCCGCGCCCAAGATCGACAGCGACAGCATCGTCCTGGCCGACGAGAAAATGGCCCCACCCCCGCGCGACGCCGACACCATGGCCACGGCCGCGCGCGCCACGGCCAGCCTGCGGCTGTGGCCGCTGCTGGGCCGGCATGTGCTGCTGGACCATCTGCAACTGGAAGGCCCTGACCTGGTCTTTGCCCGGCGCAAGGATGGCAGCAACAACTGGACCTTCAAGCGCCCCGAGCACACAGGGCCGCGCTGGCGTTTTCAGGTAGCGCAATTGAGCCTGCGCGGCGGCCTGGTGGGCTGGAGCGATGGCGTGCGCCAGATGGCGGTGCGCGCACGTCTGGACAGCCTTGTGCAGCCGCCCAGTCCAGACTTTCCGTATGGCATGCGCGTCGGCCTGACTGGCCGCATCGCCAAGGCCACGGTCGAGGCCCAGGGCCTCATCGGCCCCGTGCTGGACCTGCAAAGCGAACAGGCACGCTTTCCCGTGAAGCTGTGGGCCCATGCGGGCAGCCTGCGCGCCCGGGCCGAGGGCATTCTCGACAATCCCAGGGCGCTCAAGGGCATGGACCTGCAGGTGCGCCTGCGCGGCTCCAGCATGGCCGACCTGTTCCCGCTGACGGGTCTGCTGCTGCCGCGCACACCGCCCTTCGACACCAATGGCCATCTGGTCGGCAGCCTGGAGCCGGGGCGCGCCGTCTGGGACTACGAGGAATTCGATGGCCGCGTGGGCCAGAGCGATCTGCGCGGCACGCTGCACTACGCATCGGGCAAGCCGCGCCCCAAGCTCAGCGGCGATCTGGCCTCGCGCAAGCTGCGCCTGGCCGACCTGGGGCCGGTGGTGGGAGCACCGTCCACCAGGCAGGGCCAGAAGACCCGGCAGGCAGCCAGCGGCAAGGCCCTGCCCACGCAGCGCTTTGACACCAGCAAGTGGAATGCCATGGACATGGATGTGCGCTTCAAGAGCGACCGCATCGAGCGCCCCCAGGCCCTGCCCATCGAGGACTTCAGCGTGCATGCCGTCATGGACAACGGCGTGCTGCGCCTGTCCCCGCTGCGCTTCGGCATGGCCAAGGGCCGGCTGGACATCGAGGCCGTGGTGGACAGCGGCGCCAAGCCGCCCAAGGCCAGCCTCCAGGGCAAGGTGCAGGGGCTGCAGCTGTCGGCCCTGTTCCCCGAGATCGAACTGATGAAGAAAAGCCTGGGCAGCATGGATGGCGCGCTGGGCCTGGAGGGCCGGGGCCAGTCCATTGCCGAATGGCTGGGCACCAGCTCGGGCGACATCCGCCTGTATGTGCGCGATGGCCGCTTCAGCAAGCAGCTCCTGGACCTGGCCGCGCTGAACCTGGGCAGCGTCATCGTCACCAAGCTGTTCGGCGCCGACAAGGAAGTGCAGCTCAACTGCGCCGTTGCCGACCTGACCGTGAAGCAGGGCATTGCGCGCACCCGCAACGTCAAGCTGGCCACGCCCGAGGCCATCATCGAGGCCACCGGACAGATCAGCCTGGCGCAGGAGACCATGGACCTGCGCATCGTGCCCGAGTCGCTGAAGTGGAAGTTCTTCTCTCTGCGCACGCCCCTGTATGTGCGCGGCAGCTTCGCCAACCCCAAGGTGGGCGTGGAGCCCGGCCCGCTGCTGCTGCGCGCGGGCGCGGCCGTGGCCGCCGCCGTGGTGGCACCCGCCGCCCTGGCGCTGGTGCCGCTGACGGTGCCGGCCGCCGAGGAAGATGCGCAATGCCAGCGCCTGCTGGCAGAAAGCAGCAAGAAGTAAACGCGTGGCCCGGATGCGCGGCAAGCGCCGCGCTGCATTGGCGCAAAAAGGCTAGCAAACCCGGTGGCAATGTGACGAAATAGCGCCGCAGCACACAGGCATCGAGACGCGGCGCCGGCAGGTCAAGAGCCTCGCCAATGCACTCGCAGACGATGCGCAGGCAGCGGGCGCCCTGGCGGCAGCGCCAGCGCGCCGGCCCCGACGGCCAGTGTGCAGGAACGCCCTGCCAGAGCACCCCTTCGCTGTAGCGATCCATGCATTGCGTATTTCCCCTTAGCCCCTGTGACGGCGCAAGCCGTTGATTTCGCTTAACCTTGACGTTCGCTTTTCTCCTGTGCCAAGTCCTTTCCCCATGTCCTCCAAAGTCCAGTTCCGCCTGCGCGTATACAACGACAGCACCATTGCCATCGGTCCCGGCAAGGTGCAGTTGCTCGAAGCCATTGCCGAGGCGGGCTCCATCTCGGCTGCAGCGCGATCGCTGGGCATGTCCTACCGGCGCGCCTGGGTGCTGGTCGACGAGATGAACCGCGCGCTGCAGACGCCGGCCGTCAACACCAGCGCCGGCGGCGCCCATGGCGGCGGCGCCTCGCTCACCTCCACGGGCGAAGCCATCGTCAGGCATTACCGCTCCATAGAGACCACGGCGCGCATGGCGGCGGCGGCCGATATCGCCGCGCTGACACGCCTGCTCAATCCCCAGGGAACGAGCGCATGAGCGCGACCGGCTCCACGGCGCAGGCCGTCGCCTGCCGCCCCATCGGCCATGTGCGCAGCCGCTTCACCGACCCGGTGGGCATGCCCATACAGACGGCGGGCGCGGCCGACGAGGCCGGCCGCGTGGAGCTGCTGCCCGAGTTCGAGGCCGGGCTGCGCGACATCGAAGGCTTTGACTACCTGATCCTCATCACCCACCTGCACCAGGCCGTGGAAAAGCTGGAAGTCGTGCCCTTCATGGACGACAGCAGCCACGGCGTGTTCGCCACGCGCGCCCCGGCGCGGCCCAACCGGCTGGGCCTGTCCATCGTGCGCCTGGTTCGGCGCGAAGGACTGCTGTTGCATTTCCTGGGCAACGACATGCTGGACGGCACGCCCGTGCTCGACATCAAGCCCTACGTGCCCAGGCTGGATGTGCGCCAGACCGAGCGCATAGGCTGGTTCGGCAAGCGTATCGACCAGATGCCCGACATCCGCGCGGACGACCGCATGGCCTGAGCCTGCTTCGGCAGCAACGGCAACAGCCCTCAGTGGAAATTGCGGCTTGCCACGCCGGCGCCGCCCAGGCGGCCCAGCCAGCGGCTCATGTCGCGGGCGCGGTGCACGATGAGATGGCGCACGGCGGGCACCTCCTGGCTGGCCTGCTCTGCAGGCGCTGGCTCGCCGCAGTCCTTGCCGCCGCCCCAATCCGAGCTGCTTTGCCAGATGCCCTCCACCGCCAGCAGCCGCGCGCCCAGCAAGGGCTCGCCCCAGCGCGTGACGGTATCGGGCCAGACCACCAGGTTGACCGTGCCCGTCTCGTCCTCCAGCGTGATGAAGAGGGTGCCCTTGGCCGTGGGCGGGCGCTGGCGCACGGTGACGATGCCGCAGGCCCGCACGCGCATGCCCGCCAGCGTGTCGCGCAGCTCCAGCGCCGTGCGCAGCCCGTGGCGGCGCAGGCGGTCACGCAGCAGGGCCAGCGGGTGGCGGCGCAGGCTCAGGCCCGTGGCCGCGTAGTCGAACAGGATTTCCTCGCCCTCGGGCGCAGCAGCCAGTTGCACGGGCGCCTCATGCACGGGCACGCCCGCGAACAGCGGGGGCTGCACCTGCAGGGCCGCTGCATCCCACATCTGCTGGCGGCGGTGGCCTGACAGGCCCTGCAGCGCATCGGCCGCCGCAAGGGCCTGCAGTTCGGCGCGCTGCAGCCGGGCGCGCAGGGCCAGGTCCTCGGTGCTCCTGAACGGCGCCTGCGCGCGGACCTGCGCCACGCGCTCGCCCGAAGTCTTTGGCAACTGCGCCACCATGCACAGACCCAGGCGCACGGCCGGCTGCGGCAGCTCGACGCCGGCAATGCGCTCGTGCGGCGCCTCCAGCGTGCAGTCCCAGTCGCTGTGGCGCACATCGACGGGCAGCACGCGCACGCCGTGGCGGCGCGCGTCCTGGATCAGTTGCGAGGGGGTGTAGAAACCCATGGGCTGGGCATTGAGCAAGGCCATCAGAAAACAGGCCGGCTCATGGCGCTTGAGCCAGGCGCTGGCATAGGCCAGCATGGCGAAGCTGTAGGCATGGCTTTCTGGGAAGCCGTATTCGCCAAAGCCCAGCATCTGGCGGAAGATGGCCTGGGCAAAATCAGCGCTGTAGCCGTTGGCCAGCATGCCGTCGATCAATGGGCGCTCGAAGCGGTGCACGCCGCCCTTGCGCCGCCAGGCGGCCATGGAGCGGCGCAGCTCGTCGGCATCGCCCGCCGAGAAGTTCGCCGCGATCATGGCGATCTGCATCACCTGCTCCTGGAAGATGGGCACGCCCAGCGTGCGCTTGAGCGCCTTCTCGAGCGCAGGCTTTTCCAGGACCAGCTCGCCGCCCTGCCGCCGACGCTCGCGCGCCTGCAGATAGGGATGGACCATGCCGCCCTGTATGGGGCCGGGCCGCACGATGGCGACCTCGACCACCAGGTCGTAGAACACGCGCGGCCGCAGCCGGGGCAGCATGCTCATCTGGGCGCGGCTCTCGATCTGGAAGGTGCCCACGGTGTCGGCGCGGCAGATCATGTCGTAGGTGGCGGCGTCCTCCTTGGGAATGTCGGCCAGCTCCCAGCGCGGGCCGCGCAGCGCGGCGCGCGCGTGCAGGCTGCCGCGCAGCACGGTGAGCATGCCCAGGGCCAGCACATCGACCTTGAGCAGATTCATGGTGTCCAGATCGTCCTTGTCCCACTGGATGACCGAGCGGCCCTCCATGGCGGCCGGCTCCACGGGCACCAGCCGCGTCAGCGGCCCGTCGGTCAGCACAAAGCCGCCCACGTGCTGGCTCAGGTGGCGCGGGCTGTCGCGCAGCTGCAAGGCCAGCTCCAGCCACAGCCGCGCACGCTGGGGCGACAGTTGCGGGCAGTCGTCGCCCAGCCGCTCGCGCAGCCGGGCCAGGCGCAGCAGCTTGGAGCGCACCCAGCCCAGGGCGGGGTCATCGGGTTCGGGCTCCGGCTCGGCCGCCTGGTCCTCGGCATCGCTGAACCAGTGGTGCTGCCGGGCCATGGCGTCGATCAGCACCGCATCCACGCCCAGGGCCTTGCCCGCGTCGCGCAGTGCGCCACGCGTGCGCCAGCAGCTGACCACGGCCGTCAGCGCCGCACGGCCGCGGCCGTATTTTTCGTAGATGTACTGGATGACGGTCTCGCGCCGCGCGTGCTCGAAGTCCACGTCGATATCTGGGGGTTCGCTGCGCTCGCGGCTGATGAAGCGCGCCATCAGCAGCGTGGTCTTGTTCGGGTCCACGGCCGTGATGCCCAGGCAATAGCAGACGGCCGAGTTCGCGGCCGAACCACGGCCCTGGCACAGGATGCCTTCGCTGCGCGCATAGCGCACGATGTCGTGCACGGTGAGAAAGTACATCTCGTAGCGGCATTCGGCGATCAGCTCCAGCTCATCCTTCAACTGCTTGGCGACCGATTCGGGAATGCCTTGCGGATAGCGCCCCGCCGCTCCCTGCCAGGTATGCCAGGCCAATGTCTGGCGCGCGTCCATGCCGGGCAGCACGCTTTCCTGCGGATAGTGGTAGCTGATCTCACTGAGCTTGAAATCGCAGCGCGCGGCAATCTGCAAGGTTGCATCCAGCATGGCGCGCGGATAGATGCCGCCCAGCCGAAACCGCGAGCGCAGATGCCGCTCGGCATTGGGGTGCAGCTCGAAGCCGCACTCGGCCACCGTGCAGCCCAGGCGCAGCGCCGTCACCAGGTCCTGCAGCGGCTTGCGCGAGCGCGCATGCATGTGCACGTCGCCGCAGGCCACGCAGGACAGGCCCAGCAACCCTGCCACGTCCTGCAGGCTTTGCAGCCACAGGCTGTCGTCGGGCGCCAGCAGCAGCTCCACGCCCAGCCAACAGCCCTGCCCCAGCTGCGCCACGGCGGCCTGCACGGCCTCGGCCATGGCGGGCACATCGCCGGGCAACAGCTGCGCACGCTGCGGCACAACGATGCATTCGCAGCCTTCACGCAGCAGATGCCAGGGGCTGTCGGCATCGACCAGGTACCGGCCCTTTTCGGCACGGGCGCGCGCTGCGCTGATGAATTCGCAGAGGTTGCCCCAGCCGTTCAGATCGCGCGCCAGCGCCACCACGCGCAGCGGCCCCCAGGCGAATTCGCTGCCATGGATCAGGGCCATCTCGCAGTCGCGTGCGGCCTCGAAGGCGCGCACGGCGCCGGCCACCGAGCATTCGTCGGTCAGGGCCAGCGCCTGGTAGCCCAGGGCCTTGGCGCGCTGCACCAGTTGGGCGGGTGAAGAGGCGCCGCGCAGAAAGCTGAAGTTCGACAGGCAGTGCAGCTCCGCATAGCCGGGCAGGCCCGGGCCCGATGCCATGCCGGACACCGGCCCGGTGGCCTGGGGCGGGGGCTGCAGCCGCTGCAGCTGCGGGGGCGGCGGCTCCAGCAGGATGTCCTGTTCAGCCATAGATGCCTTGCGCAAACCAGGCGGCGGGCGACAGCAGGGCCGGCATGCCTGGCAGCCGCTCCGATGCAGGCGTGCGCTCGCGGTAGATCCAGACATGGCCGACAGCCGCGTTGCTCGCCACGAAATAGTCACGCACGGCCAGCGCCGCATCGGCCTGCGGCTCTCCCCACCAGCCGGCCTCCAGCCGATAGGGGCCGGCCAGCAATTGCAGCGGCCCCTGCCAGCAGGGGCGGCTGCCCTGCAGGAGCAGCGGCTGGGGCGGATCGAGCAGCCAGGGCGGCAGCAGGCCCTGCCAGGGGTTGGCCGCCTTGCGCGCGTGCGCGGGCCGCCGCGGGGCCTGCGGGGTCTGCAAGGCCTCGCAGGCCGGGGTCCAGCGCTGCATGGCCTCGGGCCGGTGGTCCGATTGCAGCTGCGCCACCCGCACGCCCTGCGCACCACGGCGGGCCGAGACGCGCTCCACCCATTCATGCCAGGCCATGCCGCCGGCTGCGTCTGCCGCGCCTGCCGCCTCGCCCAGCGGCGCCGGGCCGGGCGCGGCCGGTGGCAGGCAACTGCCGGCATCGGCCGCGAAAGGCGCGGTGTCCAGCGCCACCAGCTCCAGCATGTCCGCAGGCGCGCGCCAGGGCGTGTGGGCCAGGCGTTCGCGCAGCAGGCGCTCCATGTGCTCCAGCGCCTGGGCGGGGCGGGCCGTGCGGATGTCCAGCGCTTCCCAGGCCGGCAGTTCCGTGCCGTCCACGCGCCGCAGATCGTGGTGCCAGCGCAGCTGCAGGCCCAGCACGCCCTGGTGGCGGGCCTGCAGCCAGGCCTGCAGCGCACGCAGCAGGGGCCGGGCGGCCTGCAGCAGGGCCTGGGCGTCGCTGGCCGGATAGCCCAGGTCGGCGCGCAATGCAAAGTGCTCGGGCAGCTCCAGCCAGTCCAGCGCATGAGGGCTGCTGCCATAGGCCTGGTCCAGCGCCAGCAGGGCCGGCAGCCCGATGCGCCGCGCCAGGCCCGCGCGCGGCAGGGCGCGCAGCTCGCCCCAGCGGCGGCAGCCCATGCGCTCCAGGGCCGGCGCATACGGCTCCAGTGCGGGCAGTGTCCAGATGGGCAGTGCGTCGGCAGACGGCCAGGGCTGGCGCGAATCCGCGCCCTGCATGCGCCAGCGCAGACGCGCCAGCGCCTGCCATGCCGTGGCGCCCCGGGCCCAGGACGGCATCCGGGGGCCGCCCGCCTGGCCATCCTCGGGCTGCTGTTCGCGCAGCGCGCGCAGCAGGCCCAGCAGCATGGCCTGGCGACCGCCCCACAGGCGCTCCACGCTGCCCACCTCCATCAACGCCACGGCCTGCCCTGCCCCGTACCAGAGAGCCACGCGCGGCGTCCAGCGCAGGGCCCACCAGGCCTGCTGCGCGCAGGCACTGCCTTCGCCATCACTGTCGCCGTTGCCCTGGCCATCGCCCTGCGCGGCATGCAGCGGCCAGGCAATCCAGTGCAGTGCTTGATTCGGCTGTGCCATGGCATCTCACCCCAGGGTGTGCGCTGCCGCCTGCAGGGCGGGCGCCTCGGCGGGCAGCAGTTGCCCGTGTCCATGAAGCCAGCGCTGCGCCTCGTCCGCCTGCCGGGTGCGCCGCTGGGCCTGGGCCTGCAGCACGTCCTGCCAGGCCCAGTGGTGCAGCGGCAGCTTCAAGGGATGCTCCAGCGCAGGCCCCCGGCGCTTGAGCAACTGCACGCGCAGGCAGGCTGGCGTGCCGCCTTCGCCCGGCTCCCCCAACTCTGTCTCCACGCGCAGCCGCAGCGGCGCGGGCGAGGCCACCGTCTGCAGGGCGGCCGAGGCCTCGCGCCACAGCCACAGAATGCGCCCCTGCGCAGCGGCCGCCCATTGCAGCCGGCGCAGCGTGGCCATGGGCAGACCGGCTGGCAGCCAGGCCAGCACGGCCAGCACGTCGCGGCAGCGCAGTGCCTGCTCACAGACCCAGGCCAGCCCTGCCCCATCGCCTGCCGGGTGGGCGCCGGGGTGGGCGCCGGGGTAGGTGTCGGCCTCCACGCAGCACAGCCGGTGCGCCGCCACGCCCGCCGCTTCCAGTCCCGGTGCAAAAGGCCTGCAAGGCGGCGCCACCAGCACCACCTGGCCCGCGCTGCGCTGCATCAGGGCCGCCAGGCCCGGCAGCAGCAGCGGCCATTCGGCATGGCCATGGGCGGGTTGCAGCAGCTCGACCATGGCCCCCAGCGGCCAGCCCCCGCCCGGCAATTGCGCATCCAGCAGCGCATGGCCCGAAGGCTGGACCCGCTGCTGCAGCGCCTGCTGCCAGCCATCGCCACGCCACACGCCCTGCAACTGAGGCAGCACACGCGCCGCACCCGCCATGGGGGCGGGCTGCGCAGGTTGGGAGGCGTGGGGCGTGGTCATGGGGAAAATCTCAAATACTGTATGAATATACAGCACTCTTGATTTCCAAGAGATCCACGGATGTAAAAAAGCCGGGCAAGCCCGGCTGTCTCAGTGCGCTGGCGCTCTCGCTGCGCCGCCCGCTGGGGGTGTGGCGTCGATCTGCATGCAGGCTTCGCACCATTGCGCGACCGCTGTGTCCACGGCGTGGGTGCGGGCATTGATGGCGGGCCAGCGGCGCAGGCAGGCGTTGACGATGGCCTGCAGTTGCCACAGCGCCTCGCGGCTGAGCAGGGCCAGCTCGCTCATGCCCTGCACATCGTCCTTGAGGTAGGCCAGCAGGTCGGTTTGCTGGCTGGGATGCAGGCCGGCCTCGGCCAGCTGCTTTTGCAGGCCGCCGATGCTGGAGTCGATGTAGACGGCCGCCTGGTGGTCGGGCATGGCCTGCCAGCGCTCGGGAAAGGCCTGGCTGAACGTGTCCCACATCTGGAAGGCGGCAGACAGCGCTGCCACGCTGTGCGTGACCTCGGCCTGCAGCGGCGGCAGCGGCGTGCCCGGCGAGATCTCGTCGTAGAGCAGCGGCAGCAGGATGCCGACCAGATCGGCCGGATAGCGGCGGTGGTTCATGCGCAGCATCAGCGACAGGCGCTGGCCGGGCAGGTCCTGGAATTTGTCGAAGAAGGCCGAGACCACTTCGGCCAGCAACAGGATACGGCCCATTTTGGAGATGGCTTCGCCATGCACGCCGCGCGGATAGCCCGTGCCGTCCATGCGCTCGTGGTGCTCGAGCACGGCCATTTCCACGTCCTGCGAATACGCGCCCGCGCCCCGCATGATGAGCATGCCCGTGACCGAGTGCGCCACCAGGTGCTTGCGCTCGGCGCCCGTGAGCCGGTAGTTGGGGTCGGTCCAGGCCGGGTCCATGTAGAGCATGCCCACGTCGTGCAGCAGGGCCGCCGTGGCCAGCGGGCCGCATTCACGCTCGCTCCATTCGCTTTGCAGCGCCAGGTAGATGGCCACCAGCATCATCTGCAGGCTGTGGGCGAACAGCTCGGGCCGCTGCTCGCGCATGACCGTGAGCTTGAAGGCGATCTGCGGCGGCAGCACCATCAGGCGCAGCGGCGCCAGCAGCCGGTCCGTGCCGCCCAGCGACTGCACCAGGCGGCGCATCAGGTCCACGGTTTCGCACTGCACCATGGCCTGGGCCTCGATGGCCAGCACGTCCACGCGGTTGTCCACGCCCAGGTGCTTGTCGATGGGGTCGCGCAGCTTGTGCTTGACCAGGCGCTCGTACATGTTGCCGTCGATGCGCGCACCCTTGTCCACGAGCTTGACGCCCTTGTCGTTGAAGATGGGCTCGCCGGTGACCACGTTGCAATGCTCGGCCATGTCGGTGACGGCGCGCAGGAAATGCACGCCCTCGTCCTTCCATCCCTGCGCTGTCGGTGGATTGCGCACGGCCGCGACATCCGTCATAGAGGCTCCCATTGGCTCGAAATCTGAAATATAAGCAAAAGAGCCCGCGCAAGGCGGGCTCTCGTTGCGCAGGCCTGCCAAGGCAGGCCGTGCACGGCAACATCAGCGAATCAGCGTCACGCCGGTCTTGGACTGGATGTCCTCGAAGCTCACTTCGGGGGCCAGTTCCACGAGCTTCAAGCCCTGCGGCGTCACGTCCATCACTCCCAGGTCGGTGATGATACGGTCCACCACGCCCACGCCGGTCAAAGGCAGGGTGCAGGCGGGAAGAATTTTGAGGTCGATCGTGCCGTCCTTCTTCTTTGCCACATGTTCCATGAGCACGATGACGCGCTTGACGCCCGCCACCAGGTCCATGGCGCCGCCCATGCCCTTGACCATCTTGCCGGGAATCATCCAGTTGGCCAGGTCGCCCTTCTCGGACACCTGCATGGCGCCCAGGATGGACAGGTTGATCTTGCCGCCGCGGATCATGGCGAACGACTGGTCGCTGCCGAAGATGGACGAGCCGGCAATCGTCGTCACGGTCTGCTTGCCTGCGTTGATCAGGTCGGCGTCCACGGCATCCTCGGTCGGGAAGGGGCCGATGCCCAGCATGCCGTTCTCGGACTGCAGCCACACTTCCTTGTCACCCGTGTGGTTGGCCACCAGGGTGGGAATGCCGATGCCCAGGTTGACGTAGAAGCCGTCTTCGAGTTCTTGGGCCGCGCGGGCGGCCATCTGGTCTTGGGTCCACGGCATGGTCAGGCTCCTTGTTTTTCTGTGATGGTGCGCTTTTCGATGCGCTTTTCGGGATTCGGGTTGTGCACGATGCGGTGCACGTAGATGCCGGGCAGGTGGATGTCGTCCGGTGCGATCTCGCCGACCTCGACCACCTCTTCCACTTCCACGATGCAGACCTTGCCGGCCGTGGCGGCGGCAGGGTTGAAGTTGCGCGCCGTCAGGCGGAACTGCAGGTTGCCGCTCTTGTCGGCACGGTGGGCCTTGACCAGGGAGACATCGGGCACGAGCGAGCGCTCCATCACATAGGTCTCGCCGTCGAATTCGCGCAGCTCCTTGCCCTCGGCCACCATGGTGCCCACGCCGGTCTTGGTGAAGAAGGCGGGAATGCCGGCGCCGCCTGCACGCAGCTTCTCGGCCAGCGTGCCCTGGGGCGTGAATTCCAGCTCCAGCTCGCCGGCCAGGTACTGGCGCTCGAACTCCTTGTTCTCGCCCACATACGACGAGATCATCTTCTTGATCTGGCGCGTCTCCAGCAGCTTGCCGAGGCCAAAGCCGTCCACGCCCGCGTTGTTGGAAATCACCGTCAGGCCCTTGGCGCCGCTATCACGCAGCGCGTCGATCAGGGCCTCGGGAATGCCGCACAGGCCGAAGCCGCCTACAGCCAGCAATTGCCCGTCGGCCACGACGCCCTGGAGCGCCTGCTCCGCGGAGGGGTAGAGCTTTTTCACACATGTCTCCTTCAGATTGGATGCGCTACGATACTACGTACTTGCATAGGTAGTTTTTCGTAAAGATTTGCCCATGGATATAGATTACCGGCTGGCGTTCGAAGCCGCCCCCGTCGGCCTCGTGATCTCGCGCAATCGCACCATGATCGACTGCAACCGCCAGGTCTGCGAGATGTTCGAGGCCTCGCGCGAGGTGCTGATCGGCCAGACCTTCCAGATCCTCTACCCCAGCGCCGACGAGTACGAGCGGCTGGGCGCGCGCATCGCGCCCATTCTCAACGCCCGGGGGTTCTACTCGGACAACCGCATCATGAAGCGCGCCAACGGCGAAACGTTCTGGTGCCATGTCACGGGCCGCACGCTGGACCGCAGCGACCCGCATGCCTCGGGCATCTGGAGCTTCGAGGACCTCAGCGCCCACCGTCCCGTCAAGGCCGAGCTCACGGGGCGCGAGCGCGAGGTGGCCGCCCGCCTGCTGGAGGGGCTGACCTCCAAGGAAATCGGCCGCGCCCTGGCCATCAGCCACCGCACGGTGGAGATCTACCGCGCACGGCTGATGCGCAAGTACGGCGCCTCCACTGCCGCCGATCTGGTCCACAAGCTGGTCTCTGGCTGACAGGGCGACGGCCTACACGGGCCGTATCCGCCCACGCAACACAATGCCTTGGCAAAAAGCATGCCCGGCATGGCGCATGCGGGAGGCGGTGAAATTTTTTGGCTATGGCGCAGTTGAGATTTGCCAATCGCCAAAGCCTTGCCGCATCCATAGAACGAAACAACAATAAAAGCAATTCGATAGCACGCAGCTATTGATTTTCCAAGCGCCGCGCTGCCTGCGTGCAAGCCGGCGCCGCTACCACCCCTCGATCAAGGAGAGACCATGACCCACAAGCTCACCACCGCCGCAGGCGCCCCGGTTGCCAACAACCAGGACTCGCTCACGGCCGGCCCGCGTGGCCCGATGCTGCTGCAGGACCTGTGGCATCTGGAAAAAATGGCCCACTTCAACCGCGAAGTGATTCCCGAGCGCCGCATGCACGCCAAGGGCTCGGGCGCCTTCGGCACCTTCACCGTGACGGGTGACATCACGCGCTACACCCGCGCCAAGGTGTTCTCCGACATCGGCAAGCAGACCGAAGTGTTCGCGCGCTTTTCCACCGTGGCTGGCGAACGCGGCGCGGCCGACGCAGAGCGCGATATCCGCGGCTTTGCCGTCAAGCTCTATACCGAGGAAGGCAACTGGGACCTGGTGGGCAACAACACGCCGGTGTTCTTCTTCCGCGACCCGCTCAAGTTCCCCGACCTGAACAAGGCCGTCAAGCGCGATCCCTACACCAACCTGCGCTCGCCCGAGAACAACTGGGACTTCTGGACCGGCCTGCCCGAGGCGCTGCACCAGATCACCATCGTCATGAGCGACCGGGGCATTCCGCGCGGCTACCGCCACATGCACGGCTTCGGCTCGCACACCTACAGCTTCATCAACGCCAGCAACGAGCGCCACTGGGTCAAGTTCCACTGGGTCTGCCAGCAGGGCATCGAGAACTTCGGCGATGCCGAGGCCGCCGCCGTGGTCGCCTCCGACCGTGAAAGCAGCCAGCGCGACCTGCTCGAAGCCATCGAGCGCGGCGAGTTCCCGCGCTGGAAGCTGTGCGTGCAGATCATGCCCGAGCATGAAGCCGAGACCTACCGCTTCCACCCCTTCGACCTGACCAAGGTCTGGAGCAAGAAGGACTACCCGCTGATCGAAGTGGGCGTGATGGAGCTCAACCGCAACCCGCGCAACTACCACGCCGATGTGGAGCAGGCCTCGTTCACGCCGGCCAACCTGGTGCCGGGCATCGGCCCCTCGCCCGACCGCATGCTGCAGTCGCGCCTGTTCTCGTATGGCGATGCCGCGCGCTACCGCCTGGGTGTGAACCACCACCAGATCCCCGTGAACGCGCCGCGCTGCCCCTACCACGCCTACCACCGCGACGGCGCCATGCGCGTGGACGGCAACTACGGCGGCACCATCGCCTACGAGCCCAACACCAAGGGCGAGTGGCAGGAGCAGCCCGCCTTCGCCGAGCCGCCGCTGGCCCTGCACGGCGCGGCCGACCGCTGGAACTACCGCGAGGACGATGCCGACTACTTCACCCAGCCTGGCGACCTGTTCCGCCTGCTCACGCCCGATGCGCAGCAGCGCCTGTTCGAGAACACGGCGCGCAACATCGCCGGTGTGTCCGAGCACATCGTGCAAAAGCACATAGCGCACTGCACCCAGGCCGACCCCGCCTACGGCAAGGGCGTGGCCGATGCCATCGCCCGCCAGAAGGCCGGCACGCTCTGACCGGCTGACGCCCACGGCAAAACGCCCCCGAAACTTCGGGGGCGTTTTTCATGGCGCGCCCTGCCCTCAGGCCACGGCCTTGAAGGCGGGAAGCTTGTCGCCCAGCCGCTTGCCCATCTCCGTGCCCAGGGCCTGCAGGCCGCTCATGGGGCGCACCATGACCTCGAATTCCCGGATCAGCCCCTGCTCGTCGAAGCGGATGAAGTCGATGCCCTTGAGGTTCTTGCCGCCCACGCTGGCGCTGAACTCCAGCACCACGTCCAGGCCGTCATCGCTGGCCATCTGGCGGTGGTAGGTGAAGTTCTCGAACACCTGAACCACGGTGGACAGCGCCAGCAGCAGCGCGGGAGCCGAGGCATAGGGCGTGTTCGCCATGGGCGAGCGGAACACTGCATCGGGATGGACGATGGTGTGCAGCTCGCCCAGGTCGCTGGCGGCAACCATGCGATGCCATAGCTCCAGGGAGCGGGCGACTGCGGGATGGGCGTTCTTCGGGGGCTGGGACATGCTTGTCTCCTGGTGGTTGAGGTGGAAAACGGAATCGGGCGGCGCCCTCAAAGGCTGGCCGCCAGCGTGGTGCCTTGCAGAATGGCGCGCTTGGCGTCGAGTTCGGCCGCCACGTCGGCGCCGCCGATCAGGTGCACGCTGCAGCCCGCCGCGCTCAGGGCCGCATGCAGCTCGCGCTGCGGCTCCTGGCCCGCGCAGAGCACGACGTTGTCCACCTCCAGCAGTTGCGGCTGGCCGTCCACGGTGATGTGCAGGCCGGCGTCGTCGATGCGCTCATAGGCCACGCCCGAGCCCATGGCCACACTGCGTGCCTTCAGCGAGGTGCGGTGTATCCAGCCCGTGGTCTTGCCCAGTTGGTCGCCCACCTTGGTGGATTTGCGCTGCAGCAGGTGCACGCGGCGCGGCGAGGGCTCGGCCTGCGGCTGCGCCAGGCCGCCGGCCCGGGCGTAGTCCGTGTCTATGCCCCACTCCGCATAGAACTTGCCGGGCGCCACGGCGCCGCTGTCGCCGGCGTGGGTCAGGTACTCGGCCACATCGAAACCTATGCCGCCCGCGCCGATGATGGCCACGCGCTCGCCCACGGGCCTGTCGCCCTGCAGCACGTCCAGGTAGCCGAGCACCTTGGGATGGTCCACGCCGTCGATGGCGGGAACGCGCGGCCGTATGCCCGTGGCCAGCACGATCTCGTCATAGCCGCCCTCGATGAGCTGGGCCGCATCCACGCGGTGGCCCAGGCGAAGGTCCACGCCGCCCAGCTCCAGCTGGCGGCGGAAGTAGCGCAGCGTCTCGTGGAACTCCTCCTTGCCGGGCACCTTCTTGGCAATGTTGAACTGCCCGCCGATCTCGCTGGCCGCATCGAACAGCGTCACCGCATGGCCGCGCTGCGCGGCGGTGACGGCAAAGCTCAGGCCCGCCGGGCCGGCGCCCACCACGGCGATGCGCTTGGCGGCGGGCGCGGGCGCAATCACCAGCTCGGTCTCATGGCAGGCGCGCGGGTTGACCAGGCAGGAGGTGATCTTGCCGCCAAAGGTATGGTCCAGGCAGGCCTGGTTGCAGGCAATGCAGGTGTTGATCTCGTCGGCACGGCCCTGGCGCGCCTTGCGCACGAAGTCGCCATCGGCCAGCAGCGGCCGTGCCATGGAGACCATGTCGGCATAGCCCTCGGCCAGCAGGCGCTCGGCCACTTCGGGCGTGTTGATGCGGTTGGAGGTGATCAGCGGGATGCCCACCTGCCCCATCACGCGCTGCGTGACCCAGGCATAGGCGGCGCGCGGCACCTTGGTGGCGATGGTGGGGATGCGCGCCTCGTGCCAGCCTATGCCCGTGTTCAGCAGCGTGGCGCCCGCGGCCTCGATGGCCTGGGCCAGCGCGATCACTTCCTCCAGCGTGGAGCCGCCTTCCACCAGGTCCAGCATGGACAGGCGGTAGATGATGATGAAGTCCGGCCCCACACGCTGGCGCGTGCGCCGCACGATCTCCACCGCAAAGCGCATGCGGCCCGCGTAGCTGCCGCCCCATTCGTCATCGCGGTGGTTGGTGCGCGCCGCAATGAACTCGTTGATCAGATAGCCCTCGGAGCCCATGATCTCCACGCCGTCGTAGCCCGCATGGCGGGCCAGGGCTGCGCAGCGCACGAAGTCCTCGATGGTCTGCTCCACCTCGTCGCCCGTCAGCGCATGCGGCACGAAGGGGTTGATGGGCGCCTGCAGCGCGCTGGGCGCCACCAGCCCGGGCTGGTAGGCATAGCGGCCGAAGTGCAGGATCTGCATGGCGATCTTGCCGCCCTCGGCATGGACGGCCTGCGTGACGATGCGGTGCTGGTCCGCCTCGTGCTCATTGACCATCATGGCGCCGCCCTTCATGGGCCGGCCGCACTCATTGGGGGCGATGCCGCCCGTGACGATCAAGCCCACCTCGCCGCGCGCCCGCTCGGCGTAGAAGGCGGCCATGCGTTCGAAGCCATTGGGCGCCTCTTCCAGGCCCACGTGCATGGAGCCCATGAGCACGCGGTTTCTGAGCGTGGTGAAGCCCAGGTCCAGTTCGGCATTCAGGTGGGGGTAGTGGGTCATGCCTGTCTCGCTTTTTTATGCAACTGATTGCATGAATGTAGTCAGCCTCCTTTATTTATGCAACTGGTTGCGCAAAAAATTGCAGAAATGACTGCAGCGCTTGGCCACACCTCCATGCAGGCCCGTAAGATGGCGCCCAGCGCCAGTCCCTTTGTTGCCGATGTCCCTGCCACACGCCCTTCTCACTGCCCTGGTCGAGCACCCCTGCTCGGGCTCGGAACTTGCCGAGCGCTTCGACCGCTCCATCGGCTATTTCTGGAATGCCACGCACCAGCAGATCTACCGCGAACTCGCCCGGCTGGAAGAGGCGCAATGGATCGAGGCCCTGCCCGCCGAATCCGGCCGGGGCCGCAAGCGCCAGTACCGCATCCTGCCCACGGGCCGCAAGGAGCTCAAGCGCTGGGTGGCCGAGCAGGAAGACCCCAAGCCGCTGCGCGAGGAATGGATGGTCCGCCTGCGTGCCGAGGCGGTGGTGGGCCCCTGCGGACTGCAGGACGAAGTGCAGCGGCTGCTGGCACTGCACCAGGCGCAGTTGGACGTCTACCAGCGGCTGGAGCAGCGCGACTTCCTGGACAAGCCGCCCACGCGCGAGCGGCGGCTGCAGCACCTGGTGCTCAAGGCCGGCATACAGCAGGAGCAGCTGTGGATAGGCCTGCTGCAGGAAGCCCGGGAGATCCTGGACATGCCGGCCAGGCCCTGAGAAGCGGTTGCGACGACTGAGACGGTTGAGACGGTCGCGACGGCCGCCTCAGCCCTTGTTCAAGCCGTGCAGCGCCAGCCCCGGCGCTTCCAGCCTGGCACGCAGAATGCGCCCGTGCGTGGAGTCCGTCACATACAGCGTGCGGCGGTCCACGCCCCCAAAGGCCAGGTTGGTGAGCGAGCTTCCCGGCACGCCACGCAGCACCTGCACGGGCTCGGCACGGTGGTTGAGCACCCACACCAGGCCCAGGCCCGGGTTGGCCACCAGCAGCCGGCCCTGGTCATCCACGGCCAAGCCGTCGGGGCCGCTGGGGCCGTAGGAGGTGAAGAACTGCCCCACCTTGGCCACGCTGCCATCGGGCAGCAGGGGCACGCGCCAGACGCAGTTGCCGCGCGTCACGGCCAGGTACAGCACGCGGCCATCGGGCGACAGCGCCACGCCGTTGGGGCTGGGCACGTTGGCCAGCAGCAGGTCCAGCCGGCCGTCCGGCCGCAGGCGGTACAGGCGGCCGCTGGGGTCGTGCAGGCCGCTCTGGCCCTGGTCGGTGAAGTAGAGGTTGCCCTCGGCATCGAAGACCAGGTCGTTCACGCCCTTGAAGCGCTCGCTGTTGCGCCGCTGCAGATAGGGGCTGACGCGCCCCGTGGCCACCTCCAGGCACATCAGGCCGTTCTTGTAGTCGGTGATCAGCAGCGTGCGCTCGTCAAGGAACTTCATGCCGTTGGGCTCGCCGTCGTACTCGGCCACCAACGTCCAGGCGCCTTGCGGATCGATGCGGAAGACGCGGCCCCAGGGAATGTCGGCCACGTACAGATGGCCGGCCGCGTCGAACACCGGCCCTTCGAGGAAGGAATCGGTGACGGCGCCGCTGCGGTTGGCATCGGCCCAGTCGCTGCGCTCGGGGCGGCGCAGGGCGTCGGGCATGGTGGTGAACGATTCGAGTTCGCAGACCTGGGGGGTTTGCAGCAGGAACATGGTGTCTGTCTTTCTTGGAGTGTCAGGCCGCGCCGTCGAAGCCATACAGCCTTGCGGGGTTGTCCACCAGGATGCGGTCCATGGCCTCGTCCGTGCCCGCCCAGGCCTGCAGCAGGTCCACCAGGTCGGCGTCATTGACGGAGCCCGGCGCCTCGGTGGTGTGCGGCCAATCGCTGCCCCAGACCAGGCGCTCGGGCGCGGCGCGCACCAGGTCGCGGCCCAGCGGCAGCGTGTCGGCATAGGAAGGGCCGCCCACCGATGAACGCATATAGGCGCCGGAGAGCTTGACCCAGGTGTTGCCGCCGTCGAGCAGCCGGCGCAGCGCAGCATGGGCCGCGCCCTCCACGCCAGCCACGCCCTCCATGCCCTCCATGCCCTCGGCCGGGTCGATGCGGCCCAGGTGGTCCACGACCAGGGGCACGGGCAGCGCGCCCAGCACGGGCGCCAGCGCCACCAGCTGTTCGGGCTGCACAAAGACCTGCACATGCCAGCCCAGCCGTGCGACCCGGTGCGCCAGCGTGACCAGCATGTGGGCCGTGGTCTCGCCCCAGGACTGCGGCGAGACAAAGTTCACGCGCAGCCCGCAGACGCGGTGCGCGGCCAGCCGGTCCAGCTCGGCATCGGCCACGTCGTGGGCGACCACGGCCACGCCGCGCGCCACATCGCCCAGGCGCTCCAGCGCATCGAGCGTGCAGGCGTTGTCCGTGCCATAGGTCGAGGGCGTGACCACCACGGCGCGCGAAGTGCCCAGGCGCTGCTGCAGTTGACGGTACATGGCCACGTCGGCATGCGGCGGCGTGCGCGGCCAGTGCGGCGACGGTGCAAAGCGCGCATCGAAGATGTGCATGTGGCTGTCGCAGGCCAGCGGCGGCAGCGTGCGCGCAGGCCGGCTCGTGCCGGCCGAATGCGCAACGGCGATGGTCGATGCGTTCATGCCCATGCGCTCAGTCCAGCACGATGGCGCCCTTGCGCACCACCTCGCCCCACTTGGCGTCTTCCTTCTGGAGGAAGGCCGCGAACTCGGCCGGCGTCGTTCCCATGGGCTGTGCGCCCAGGTCGCTCAGGCGCTGGCGCACCTCGGCTTCCTGCAGCACCTCGGACAGCGCCTGGTGCAGGCGCGCGGCCACGGGCTCGGGCGTGCCCGTGGGCAGGAAGATCCCGTTCCACTCATAGGCCTCGTAGCCGGGAATCACGGTCTCGGACACGGTGGGCACATCGGGCAGGCGGGCCGAGCGCTGGGGCGCGGCCACGGCCAGGGCGCGCAGCTTGCCACCCGTGACCAGCGGATAGGTGGCCGCCATGGTGCCGAACATGAAGTCCACCTGCCCGCCCATCACATCGGCAATGGCCGGCCCGCCGCTCTTGTAGGGCACATGGACCATGTCCAGATCCAGCCGCTGGCGGAACAGCTCGGCCGCCAGGCGCTGCACCGTGCCGCTGCCGCCCGAGGCAAAGTTGATCTTGCCCGGCTGCGCCTTGGCCCTGGCCGCCAGGTCGGCCACGCTGCGCACGGGCGAGTCGGCCTTGACCACGACCACATTGGGCATGAGCAGCACCAGCGACAGCGGCTGCAGCGCGCTGCGCGCATAGGGCAGCTTGGCAAACAGATGCGGGTTGATGGAAAACGGCGTGGCGTCGTAGAGCACCGTGTACCCGTCGGCGCGCGCCTTGGCCACCTGGCTGGCGCCAATCGTGCCGCTGGCCCCGGGCCGGTTGTCCACGATGATGCTGGTACCCAGCCGCGCGCCCATGCGCGTGGCCAGCAGGCGCGCGGCCGCGTCGGCGCCGCCGCCGGGCGCATAGGGCACGACCAGGGTGATGGGACGCTCGGGAAAGGCGGCCTGGGCCACGGCGGCGGCCAGGGCGCAGGCCGCGATCAGGGTTCCGGCAAGGAATTTCATGGCTTGTCTCCAGATTTTTTCGAGGGGGCGGCGGCCGAATCAATCCGCCTTCAGGTTCAGTTCGCGGGCGATCTGCGCATAGGACGCCACTTCGCCTGCCACGCGCTGCGCGAAGGCGCTGCTGCAGCTCGACTCGGCATCCATGCCCAGGCCGTGCAGCTTGTCCGCGGCCGATGCACTCTTGGCAAACTCCACGGCCACGCGCTCCAGCGCCTGGGCCACGCTGTCGGGAATGCCGGCCGGCGCGAGCACGCCATACCAGACATCGGCCGAGTAGTCGCCGCCCCCCGCTTCTGCAAAGGTCGGCACCTGGGGCAGCAGGGACGCGCGTCTGGGCGAGGCCACGGCCAGCGCCGTGAGCTTGCCGCTGCGCACCTGGGGCAGCACCGAGCCCAGCGTGGCGAAGGAGCTGTCGAGCTGGCCGCCCATGAGATCCGTGACCACGGGCGCCGCGCCCTTGTAGGGCACGTGGTTGAGCTTCAGGCCCTTGGCCCGCGCAAACATCTCGGTGGCGAAATGGCCCGAACTGCCCATGCCCGCCGTGCCGGCCGTGACGCTGCCGGGCCGGCTGCGCGCCTGGTCCATGTACTCCTGCAGGCTGCGCGCCGGCATGCCCGGCCCCACGACCAGCACCGTGGGGCTGCTGGCCACCGTGCACAGCGGCCGGAACGAGCGCACCACGTCGAACTTCACGCGGCCCTGGTACAGCGCCGGGATCATGCTGTGGTTGGTGGCGCCGAACAGCAGGGTGTAGCCATCGGCCGGCGCACCAGCCACGGCCTGCGCGGCCACGATGGTGTTGGCCCCGGGCTTGTTGTCCACCACGAAGGGCTGGCCCAGCGCCTTGCCCGCATGGTCGGCAAAGGCGCGTGCCACCACGTCGGTGGGGCCGCCCGCCGCAAAGCCCACGACCAGCCGCACGGGCTTGGCCGGATAGTCCTTCTGCGCCAGCGCGGGCTGGGCGCCCAGCGCGGCCAGCCCCACGGCGGCCAGCAGGCTGCCGCGCAAGGCCAGGCGGCGGACCTCTTGGAAATTCCTCGACATCGCTTGTCTCCTCAAATCACATGCATGCACATGCATGGGCCAAGGGCGCGCACGGCGCCCCTGCCCTGGCTCAGGCGCCGGCCGCCGCAGGCACGCGGGCCAGCACCTCCAGCACATTGCGGGCCGCGCCCACGCCCATGTTCACGTAGGCATCGCCGGTCACGCCGCCGATATGGGGGCTGAGCACGAAGTTCCTTTCGCCCTGGAACGGGTGGCCGGCCACCATGGGCTCCACCGCAAAGCTGTCCAGCCCTGCGGCCAAGACCTGGCCCGAGCGCACGGCGGCCAGCAGCGCGGCCTCGTCGATCAGGCCGCCGCGTGCGGTGTTGACCACGATCACGCCGCGCTTGCAGGCCGCCAGCGTGGAGGCGCCGAGCATGCCCCGGTTTTCCTCGGTCAGCGGGCAGTGCAGCGAAATCGCGTCGGACTCGCGCCAGATGGTCTCCAGGTCCACGGGCTGCACGTAGGCGGGCAGGTTCTTTGCGAAGGGATCGAAGCCGATCACGCGCATGCCCAGCGCATCGGCCATGCGCGCAAAGCGCAGCCCGATGGCGCCCAGCCCCACCAGGCCCACGGTGCGCCCGCCCAGCTCCAGGCTCTTGTGCGTGGCCTTGTCCCAGTGGCCTGCGTGCATGCGGGCATCCAGCGCCACCACCGACTTGGCGCAGGCCAGCAGCAGGGCCAGTGCCTGCTCGGCCACGGCCGCCGCGTTGGCGCCGGCCGCAGCCACCACGGCAATGCCGCGTTCGGCGGCGGCCGCCTTGTCGATGGTGTCCGTGCCGCTGCCGTGCTTGGAGATCACGCGCAGCGAGGGCGCCGCATCCATCACGGCCGCGCCCACCTTGCCGTAGCGCACGATGATGGCCACGGGATCATGGGCGCGGCACAGCGCGACCAGGTCCTCTTCGGTGGGCGTCTTGCCCGCATAGACGATGTCGTGCTGCGCCAGCAGCTCCAGCGCCTGTTGCGCCAGATCGGCGCCGGTGACGATGATGGTGCTCACAGCGATTCCCCTTCCTTGAGCACGCCGGCCGCGCGCAAGGCGGCGGGCAGCCATTTCGATGCGGTGTCGCCGCGCGCAATGGCCTCGATGCGGGCGGCTTCGTCCGCCACCTTCTTCACGGCCAGCTCCAGCATGGCGGGGGCCTTGGCGCGCTCGATGACGACCACGCCATCGGCATCGCCCACCACCAGGTCGCCCGGGTGAACCGTCGTGCCACCAGCGGAGATGGCGTGGTTGATGCGGCCCGGCACGAACTTGGTCGGGCCTGCGGGATTGAAGCCTGCGCTGAACACGGGGAAGTCCAGCTCCAGCAGCTCCAGCCGGTCGCGGATGGCGCCGTCCACGATGACGCCGGCCAGGCCCAGCTTCTTGCAGGCGCTGAGCATCAGCGTGCCCATGAGCGCGGCCGTCTGGTCGCCCTTGCCGTCGATGACCAGCACGTCGCCGGGCCGGGCCAGCGCGATGGCGGCGTGGATCATGAGGTTGTCGCCGGGGCGCACCTCGACGGTGAAGGCCGGGCCGGCCACCTTCATGCCCTGGTGCACGGGCGCCACGCGCGCATGCATGGTGCCGCGGCGGCCCGCCACGTCGGCCAGGATGGCGGCCTGAAAGCCTGCTGCGCGTTGCACGACTTGGGCGTCCACGCGCTCTATGTCACGGATGATTTCTGGGAGTTGGCTCATGATGGTCCAGTGAGATGAGGTGAAGGAAAACAGGAAGAAGCAAGCGCGTCAGTCGGCCTTGATGCCGGCCTCGCGGATGAGTTGGGCCCACTTGGCGGAGTCGGATTTCTGCAGCTCGCCCAATTGCCGCGGCGTGCCGCCGACCAGGGCCACGCCCAGCCGCTCGGCCAGTGCCACGACGGCCGGGTCCTTGAGCGCCTGGCCGATCTCCTGGTTCAGCCGCTGCACGATGGCGGCCGGCGTCCTGGCCGGCGCAAAGACGGCCTGCCACTGCTCGACCACGAAGTCGCCGATGCCGGCTTCGGCCATGGTGGGCACGTCAGGCAGGGCCTTCAGGCGCGCCGCCGAGGTCACGGCCAGCGCACGCAGCTTGCCGCCCTGCACATGGGGCAGCGCCGCGGCCACGGGGGCGAACATGAACTGCACCTGGCCCGCCAGCGTGTCCTGCAGCGCGGGCGTGTCGCCCTTGTAGGGCGCATGGATGAAGCGCACGCCGCCCTTTCTTTGCAGCAGCTCGCCCTGCATCTGCAAGATGGTTCCGCTGCCGCCCGAGGCAAAGGCCAGCCGGCCCGGCTGCGCCTTGGCGGCGGCCAGCAGATCGGCCACCGACTGGAAGGGCTGGGCCGCGCCCACCACCAGCAAATGGGGGATGGTGCCTATGGTGATGACCGGCTCGAAGCCCGCAATCGGGTCATAGGGCAGCTTGCCCATGAGGTGGGGCGCGATCGCCTGCGGGCCGATGGAGGTGCCCAGCAGCGTGTGGCCGTCAGGTGCCGCCTTGGCCACATAGGCCGCGCCGATGGTGCCCGTGGCGCCCGCGCGGTTGTCCACGATCACGGTGCTGCCCAGGGCCTTGCCCAGTTGCAGTGCCACCTGGCGGCCCAGCACGTCGGTGCTGCCGCCGGGCGGGTAAGGCACGACCCAGGTGATGAGCTTGCCTGCCGGCCATGCGGGCTGCGCGTGGACGGCGGGGCTGCACAGCGGCCCCAGCAGGGCGGCGCCGCCTGCGGCCAGCAGGGCGCGGCGCGCGGGATGGAAGGTGTTCATGGTTTGTCTCCTGCTTGTGTGCAAAGCGATGTCGGCGCTGCCGTCTCGAAGCCGTACAGCGCCCGGGGGTTGTCCACCAGCACGCGCTGCAGCGTGGCGGCACCGCCGGCATGGGAGGTCCAGTCGGCCAGGCGGTCGATCTGGCGGGCGTCATCGGGCAGGGGCTGCATGCCTGCCAAGGCGCTGACATGCGGCCAGTCGCTGCCCCAGAGCACGCGCTCGGGCGCGCAGCGCAGAAAGCTGGCGGCCAGGGCATCCAGCGCCGGGTCTTCGACCGACTGCAGCGCGCTGACGATGTAGCCGCCGGACAACTTGACCCAGGCCCTGCCGCCCTCCAGCAGCTCCAGCAGCAGCGCATGGCCCGCATGGCGCCCCGCCTGCACCGGGGCGATGCGGCCGAAGTGGTCGAACACCAGCGGCACCGGCAATTGCCGCAGCACGCCGGCCAGGGACGCCAGCAGGTCCGGCGCCATCAGCAGCTGCAGGTGCCAGCCCAGCGGCGCGATGCGGCGGGCCAGCGGCACCAGCAGCTCGGCCGTGCCCGTCACGCCCAGCGACAGGTTCAGCCGCACGCCGCGCACGCCCAGGCCGTGCAGGCGCTGCAGCTGGTCATCGCTTTCACTGCCATCGATCACAGCCACGCCTCGCGCCTGCGGGCCGAGGGCGGCCAGCCCATCCAACATGCAGCGGTTGTCGCTGCCGTAGGTGGACGGCGTGACCAGCACGCAGCGCGAGGTGCCCAGGCGCCGCTGCAGCGCGCGGTAGTCGCCGGCCGAGGCGTCGGGCGGCAGCAGCCGCGCGCCCGGGGTTGCCGGGTAGCGGCCGTCATAGACATGCACATGGCAGTCGCAGGCATCCGGGGGCAGCGTGGCACGGGGCCGGGCGCTGCCCTGCGAGAAACGGACGGGCACGGCAAGGCTGTCGCAGTCCATGGCGAGATCTCGATGGAGGAAAGGAAAGGAAAGGAAGGGAGGTGGGAGCGAGAAGGAAGCGAAAGGGCTGGCGCCCCTGCCCCCGGGCTCAGTCCAGGCTGGCGCCCGAGTCCTTGACGATGCGTGCCCAGCGCGGCACCTCGGCGCGCAGCAGCGCGGCGAACTTCTCGGACGAGCCGCCCAGCACCTCGCCGCCTTCGGAGCGCAGCTTCTCGGCCACCTCGGGCACAAGCAGCGCGTCGTTGATGGCCTTGTTCAACTGCTGCACGATGGCCTGCGGCGTGCCCGCCGGCGCCAGCACCCCGAACCAGGTGACGGCCTCGAAGTCCTGGTAGCCGGACTCGGCCAGCGTGGGCGTCTGCGGCAGCTGGGCGGAGCGCTTGAGCGAGGTGACCATCACCGCGCGCAGCTTGCCGTTGCGCACCTGGCCCAGCAGCGTGGGCACGGCGGACATGTAGAAATCGATCTGCCCGCCCACCAGGTCGGTCATGGCCTGGGCTGCGCCCTTGTAGGGCACATGGCGCAGCTTGATGCCGGCCGCGTTCTCGGCCAGTTCGCCGGCCAGGTGCGCCACCGTGCCGTTGCCCGAGTAGCCCAGCGTGAGGCCGTCGGGCTTGGCCTTGGCGGCCTTGACCAGGTCGTCAAAGGTCTTGTAGGGCGAGTTGGCGGGCGCGGCCATGACGATGGGCGCCGAGGACACCAGCGCCACGGGCACCAGGTCCTTCAGTGGGTCATAGGGCAGCTTGGCGTACAGCGAGGGGTTGATGGCCAGGTTGCTGGTCTGGCCCATGACCAGGGTATGGCCGTCCGGCGCGGCCTTGGCCACGGCATCCACGCCCAGGTTGCCGCCGGCGCCAGGCCGGTTGTCCACCACCACGGTCCACTTGTTGTGGTCCGCCAGCCGCTGGGCCACGGTGCGCGCGATCATGTCCGTGCCGCCACCGGGCGGGAACGGCACCACCAGGCGGATGGGCTTGCGGGGATAGGTGTCCTGGGCCTGGGCAGCGCCCATGGGCACGATGGCGGCAACGCCCACCAGGGCGGCAAGAAGGCGTGCGTTGAGGCAACGCGAAAGCGAGGGAATCGGCATGGCGGTTTGTCTCCGTTTGTTGTGTCCAACGCCCGCATGGCTGCGGTGCGTGGGACGAACTTTATGAAAACGTTTCAACCCATACAATGCCGTTTCATACAGCGCAACCAATTGCACGCCTTGCACCATGAACAAGCCCCCCAGCACCCCTTCCCCGGCGCAGCCATCCGATGACAAGGCCAGCCCGGCCAAGGACGGCGGCGTCATCGCCGTCACGCGTGCCTTGCAGCTGCTTGGCGCCTTCGCCCTCGGGGAGTCGCACCTGTCCCTGGCGGAACTGAGCCGGCGCTGCGCGCTGCACAAGACCACGGTGCTGCGGCTGGCGCGCACGCTGGCGCAGTCGGGCTTCATGGTGCAAAGGGACGATGGGGACTGGCGCCTGGGCCCGGCGGCAGGCTGGCTGGGTGCGCGCTACCAGGCGGGCTTTGATGTGCAGAACGTGCTGGAGCCCGCGCTGCGCGCGCTCACGCAGGCCAGCGGCGAGAGCGCGGCCTTCTATGTGCGCGAAGGCAATGTGCGCACCTGCCTCGTGCGCGTGGAAGGGCCGCAGGCCCTGCGCCACCATGCGCGCATGGGCGAGGGGCTGCCGCTGGACCAGGGCTCGCCGGGGCGCGTGATCCTGGCGTTTTCAGGCGAGCCGGGGCCGGTGTACGAGCAGATCCGCCAGCGCGGCTACCACTGGTCCATCGGCGAGCGCGAACAGGGCGTGGCCACGGTGTCGGCGCCGGTGTTCGGCATGCACTGGCGGCTGATGGGGTCGGTGTGCATCTCGGGGCCGGCATCGCGCCTGCCCGAGTCCCGGCTGGAAGCCATGGCGCAGACCGTGGTGGCGGCGGCCAACCAGCTGTCCTATGCGCTGGCGGGCAGCGCCAGCACACAGGCCCCTGTGGTGCGCGCCAGCCAGTGGCACCCCTGAGAACCCCTTCCGGGGCGACGCCCGGAAGGTGGATGGCCGCTTACTGCAGCGCGCCCATCGGCAGGGCGATGGGCTTGCCGTTGAGCGTGACCTGGCCGGCCTGCATCTTGAGCGCGCTGACCAGCTTGTCGCCTTCCAGGCGGGCATAGCCCGTGGCCTGGGCCATGCCCAGCATGCCTTCCACATCCTCGGCCGAGACATCGGGCTTGCCCGATGCCTTGATCAGCGGCTCCAGCCAGGCCTTGGGCAGGCTGGCATTGGCCTGCAGTGCCGAGGTCTTGAGCAGCGCCGGCATCCAGCCGGCCTGGGCGACCTGCTCCTGCGTGGGCGCGCTTTGCACTTCGGCGCCGTACTCCAGGTGGCCGGTCTGGCCCTGGTAGGTGGCCTGCAGCTTCATGGAGTAGGCCGGCAGGGCCGCCACCAGGCGCGGGGCGTTCTGCATCAGCACGCCCATGCCCTGCTCTTCCAGCGATTCCAGCGCCTTGGCCAGGCCCTCCTTGCGGTAGCCCTCGACCATGACGCGCTGGAAGCCGCGCAGCGCCTCGATGTCCAGGCGCTGGATCTTTTCCTCGTAGCCCACGGACTCGAAATCGATGGGGCCGATGCGGCCCGTGCCCTTGACCTGGGTGGTCATGCCCAGCGTGCTCTTATCGGACTCGATGACCGAGCTGCCGTCCACGTTCTTGAGGTCCAGCAGCGTCTTGGCCTCGCCGCCTTCGGCGGGCGTGCTGCTCATGCCGAAGCGGGCGATGCGCACGCTGGCCTTGCCGGGGCCCAGGCCCCACAGGCCGTCGATGACCTTGTTCTCGAAGCTGCTCTCCAGGCCCGTGAGCATGATGCTGGTGCGCTCCACCGGCACTGCGGCCGGCTCGGTGGGGAGGGCCTCGTCGTTGTCGGATTCCTCCTCCTCGCCCTCTTCCTCTTCCACGCCCATGGACTTGTCGCGGCTGGGCAGGCCCAGCAGGGCCACCTCGGGCCAGCGCCAGGTGCCCTTGACGCTGCCACCGCCCAGGGCCGTGTCCAGCACCATTTCCTGCCAGCGCATGGTGACTTCCTGGTCGCCCAGCTCGCCGGCGGGCAGCAGCAGGCGCACATCCTGGCCGCCCGTGAAGTGGTGCACGCTGGTCAGCGTGGGGGCTGCGGCCTTGGCCAGCATCTGAGTGCTCTTTTCGTCCAGGCCGTCGAGCGCAAAGCGCGTCTCGGAAACCGCTGCCGCCAGTCGGCCACCGGCCAGCGGGCCGTGGCGCACCGTGGTGTCCACCACCAGGCGCACGGGCTTGGACGCAGCGACCGGCTCTGCTGCGGCGGGCGCTTCAGCTGTGTCGGCTGCTTTTGCCGCGTCAGCCGTTTCAGCCGCTTCGGCGGCCTGAGCTTCCGCCGCAGGCCACTGCAGCACCAGCTTGGCCTGGGAGGAGAGGAATCCCTTGTGGTACTCGTCGGTCACGACGACTTTCTCGCCCAGCACCTTGCGCAATTCGGCCACGGCCTCCTTGTAGCCAGCCTCGGCCCGCTGGCCGGTATACCAGGTGGTTCCTCCATAGCCCACGACGGCCAATGCCACGGCAGCGGCCACTACGGTTTTCTTGTTGCTCATTGTGAATATCCCGTGATGAATAAGACCCTCCCCCTCGGGCGGGCCGCGCGACTGTATCAGTTCGGCGTTTCACCACAGATCGGCAATGGGCTGCGCATTGACGCAGCCATGCCTCCTGTCGCAGGCACGCATGGACGCAGGCCCTTGCCCAGGGCTTGCCGGGCCTTGCCTGCAGCGGTTTTCAAGATCTGCGCCCCCGGCATTGCCCGCGCAAGACAGGCACCCGGATTTTTCAATTGCTTACCATTGCCGCACATGATTCGCATGCCAATTGAATTCGGAGGAAAACGCTATGGCGTCATGCATATGGCGTCACGGATATGGCGTGAATGCACCTTTCCCGTCTTTGCCGGCTTGCCCGAATGCCGTACCGAGTACCTCCAATGACGGCACTCACCCGGCCTGCAGCAGAAATGGCAGGGCCGCGTCCAGCAGTGCATTGGGCGCCTCCTCGGCGATGTAGTGCCCGCAGGCCAGCGGCCGGCCGCGCACATCGTCGGCCACGAGCTGCCACTCGCGCAGCGGATCGAAGCAGCGGTGCACCACGCCCTCCTCGCCCCAGAGCACCAGAAGCGGAATGGGCAGCCTGCGTCCCAACCGGCGGTCTTCGCGGTCATGCTCCAGATCGATGCCGGCCGATGCGCGGTAGTCCTCGCACATGCCGTGCGCGCTGCCCGGCAGCGCCAGGCAGCGCTGGTACTCGGCCAGCGCACGCGGGTCGAACGGCGCCAGGCCGGCGCTGCGGCGGCCCATGATCTCGCGCACATAGGCGGCGGGATCGGCCTCGATCAGGCGCTCGGGCAGCGGCGCGGGCTGGATGAGGAAGAACCAGTGCCAGTAGGCGCGCGCAAAGGCCTCGCCGGTCTGCTCGTACATGGCCAGCGTGGGCGCAATGTCCAGCAGCACCAGACGCTGCACGCTGGCGGGATAGTCCATGGCCAGCCGGTGCGCCACGCGCGCGCCCCGGTCATGCGCCAGCACGCTGAAATGCTCATGGCCCAGCCGCGCCATCAGCCGCAGCAGGTCGCGGGCCATGGTGCGCTTGCTGTAGTTGACATGCTCGGGGTCGCCGGCCGGGCGCGAGGAGTCGCCATAGCCGCGCAGGTCGGCCAGCACCAGGGTGAACTGCTGCGCCAGCCGGGGCGCGACGCGGTGCCAGATGGCGCTGGTCTGCGGGTGGCCGTGCACCAGCAGCAGTGCCGGCCCCTGGCCACCCACCCAGGCATTGATCTCCACCCCGTCATCGACCGTGATGCGCTGCTGGCGCAGGCCCGGCATCCATGGATCTGTGTGCATCCCGGAGATTCCTTCTACGTTGTTCATGACTGTCAGCCTGCCATGCTAATCAGTAAACCAGGCTGCATAAATAGCAAAATACTGCATTGATCCATCAGTTCAATTTACGAATCAACCATCCACCGCATCCACCATGGACGGCTTTTCCGACCTGCGTTTCTTCTCGCTGCTGATCCGCGAAGGCAGCCTGGCCGCTGCGGCCCAGCAGATGGGCGTGACACCGCCCGCCGTCAGCCGCCGCCTGTCCCTGCTGGAGCGGCGCCTGGGCGTGCGCCTGCTGCAGCGCACGACACGGCGCATCCACCTGACGCCCGAGGGCGAAGCCTACCTGCTGGACGGCGCGCGCATCCTGGCCGACCTGGAGGCCCTGGAGCGCAGCATCTCGGGCACGCGCGCCACGGCGCGCGGCCCGCTGTCCATTGCCTGCACGCTGGGGTTTGGCCGCCAGCGGCTGGCGCCCGCGCTGTCGGCCTTTGCGCGCGCCTATCCCGAGGTGCAGGTGCAACTGCAGCTGACGGACAGGCCCGTCAACCTGGTCGAGCAGGGCTTTGACGCCGTGGTGCGCTTTGGCGCCCTGCCCGACTCCGCCCTCACCGCCCGCCTGCTGCTGCCCAACCGCCGCGTGCTGTGCGCCGCGCCCTCCTACCTCAACGCCCATGGCGAGCCGCGCCAGCCCGCCGACCTGCAGGCCCACCGCTGCATCGTGATCCGCGAGAGCGACGAAACCTACGGCAGCTGGCGCCTGAGCCGGCGCACGCGCCAGGGCCTGAGCGAGCACAACATCAAGGTCAACGGCGTGATGAGCACCAACGACGGCGCTGCAGCCCTGACCTGGGCGCTGGACGGCCACGGCATCCTGCAGCGCTCGCTCTGGGACGTGGCCGCGCCGCTGGCCGCAGGCGCGCTGCGCGAGGTCCTGCCCCAATGGCAGCTGCCTGCGGCCGACATCTACCTGGTGCACGCCACGCGCAGCGAGATGTCGGCCAGGATCCGCGCGCTCACCGGCTTTCTGGGCGACTGGTTTGCACAACGGCCTGAGCCGGACATGGCGCCCGCCTGAGCCCGGGCGCAATCTGCAACCTCGGCGGCAGACAGGCTGTCATGCGCGTTCACCCCGCGCAGCGCAGGCCATGCGAACATGGCCCGCAACGACAACCACCACACCCAGGAGACAAGACACATGGCCACCGCCCGCTACCCCCAGCCCGAACTGTCCAGCCTGCCCGAGGACATCCGCACCCGCATCCTTGAAGTGCAGGAAAAGGCCGGTTTCATCCCCAACGTCTTCCTGGCCTTTGCGCGCCGCCCCGCCGAGTGGCGCGCCTTCTTCGCCTACCACGATGCCCTCATGCTCAAGGAAGAAGGCAGCCTGACCAAGGGCGAGCGCGAGATGATCGTCACCACCACCAGCGCGGCCAACCAGTGCCTGTACTGCGTGGTGGCCCACGGCGCCATCCTGCGCATCTACGAAAAGCAGCCCTACGTGGCCGACCAGGTGGCGGTCAACTACCGCAAGGCCGACATCAGCGCCCGCCAGCGCGCCATGCTGGACTTCGCCATGAAGGTCTGCGAACGCAGCCATGAAATCTGCGAGGCCGACTTCGAGGCGCTGTACCCGCATGGCTTCGACGACGAGGACATCTGGGACATCGCCGCCATCACCGCCTTCTTCGGTCTGTCCAACCGCATGGCCAGCTTTGCCGGCATGCAGCCCAATCCCGAGTTCTTCCTCATGGGGCGCGTGCCGCGCGAGAAGAAGTAGTCTGGCCGACCTGCGCCCCCTGGCGCGCCGCAGCACCCTCGACCAAACCCCGGCATATCTCCCCCACCTGCCCCACGGCCCCCAGCAGGCGCGGCGTGGGCTCGTTGGCGCAGTTCAGGCGCAGGTGGTTGGGCAGATCCGAGCGCGATGAGAACAGCGGGCCGGGGCTGACGCCAATGCCCAACTCCAGCGCGCGGCGGTGCACCTCCAGTGCATTCACCTGGCGCGGCAATTCCACCCACAGCAGAAAGCCCGCGCGCGGGGCCGAGACACGGGTGCCGGGCGGAAAGCTGGCCTCGACCCTGGCCGTGACGGCCTGCACCCCGGCCTGCACGCGGGACTTGAGACGGCGCAGGTGCCGGTCGTAGTCGCCGCTGGCCAGCACCTCGCTCACGGCAGCCTCCAGCAGCGGCGCACCGGCCCAGTCGCCCGCCAGGCGCACCTGCAGCACCTGGGCATGGAAGCGGCCCGCCGCAATCCAGCCCACGCGCCAGCCCGGCGCCAGGGTCTTGGACACGGAGCCGCAATACAGCACGTTGCCGCTGGCGTCGAAGGCCTTGCAGGCCGGCGGGCGCTGGCCGTCGCCTGCAAGGTCGCCATAGACATCGTCTTCGATCAAGGGAATGCCCGCCCGCTCCAGCAGCGCCACCAGGGCCTGCTTGCGCTCCACCGGCATGCTGGCGCCCAGCGGGTTCTGCACGGTGGGCGATGCCAGCACGGCAGCCGGCCGGTGGCGGGCAATGGCCTCGGCCAGCGGCTCCAGCAGCAGGCCTTCGCGGGGATCGGTGGCAATCTCCAGCGCCTTCAGGCCCAGGTCCTCCAGAAGCAGCAGGCTGCCGAAATAGGCGGGCCGCTCTACGGCCACGACATCGCCGGGCTTGCACACGGCGCGCAGGGCCAGCCGCACGGCCTGGGTGGCGCCGGCTGTCAGGACCAGGTCATCGGGGCCGAAGCGCGCACCCCATTGCGCGGCCCGGGCTGCGATCTGGCCGCGCAGGTCGGCACGGCCCGGCGGCATGCTGTAGGTCTGCCCGTGCGCGTCCAGGCGGCGCCCGGCGGTCTGCAGCGCGCGCTGCAGCCGGGCCGTGGGCAGCCAGGCCGGATCGGGCAATGCCGCACCCAGCGGGATCAGGCGCGTGTCGGGACTGCTGAACAGCGAGCGCGCCAGGGCCGACAGAGTCACGGGCACGGGGCGTGACGACGGGCGGGACGCCTGCAGCGCCGCGCCACCGGTTGCCTGCCGCACAAAGTAGCCCGAGCGCGGGCGCGCCACGATCAGGCCCTCGGCCTCCAGGCAGCGCAGCGCCTCCAATGCGGTGGGCAGGCTGACCTGCTCGCGCTCGGCCAGGCTGCGGGCGGAGATCAGCCTGTCGCCGGGGCGCAGTGCGCCACAGGCCAGCGTCTGGCGCAGGGCCTGGGCAATGCGGCGGTACTGGGGCAAGGGTTCGTTGGTGGTGGGCATGCCAATCTGTACAGGTCAGTTTTCTTGGATTCTGCTTATACAGGCATTGATGGCCCCGATTTATCGTTGCAGCCATCAAGCAACCCGAGGAAACCCATGCAAGCCAGCAATTTCGATCTCCAGGCCTACTTCCGCCGCATCGGCTTCAGTGCCGGGGACTCCGCCCAGGCGAATGCCGCCACCCTGCATGCGCTGATGCGCCAGCAGCTGTTTTCCGTGCCTTTCGAGAACCTGGACGTGCAGGCCGGCAAGATCGTCTCTCTGGTGCCCGAAGACATTGCGGGCAAGATCCTCGGCGGCGCCCGGGGCGGCTACTGCTATGAGGTGAACGGCCTGTTCGCCATGGCACTGCAGGCCCTGGGCATTGCCTACCGCTTTGTGGCGGCGCGGCCCATGTTCTATCCGGCCCGCCGCCCCCGCACCCACATAGCCCTGGTGGCCGAGGTCGAGGGACGGCGCTGGCTGTGCGACCTGGGCTTTGGCAGCTACGGCATACGCGCCCCCATGGCCCTGGACGAGCTGGATACCGAGGTCCGCCAGGACGGCGACACCTTCCGCCTGAGCCTGGACGACCAGGGCGAATACCTGCTGCAGGCCCGCGTGGACGGTGAATGGGCCAACCAGTACGCCTTCAACCTGTCGCCCCAGGAGTGGGTGGATTTCGCTCCTGCCAACTACCTGAACTCCACGCACCCGGACGCCATCTTTGTGCAAAAGCGGGTGGTGGTGCTGCACCAGCCGGCCGGCCGCATGATCCTGGTGGGCGACGCGCTCAAGACCATCACGGCCAGCGGCACCGAGACCAGGCAGCTGGCGCCTGATGAAATCCAGCACGCGCTGGGCAGCCTGTTCGGGCTGGCGACCGAGCGCCAGGCAGCTGCCGTGTGCTGACCCTCTAAGCTCGGCGGGTCGAATCCCGCTCGATCAGTTCGAACCCCAGGTCGAACGCCGAGCGCCCGGCACTGTGGCCCTTGCAGCGTGCCAGCACGAGTTCGGCGGCCAGGCGGCCTATGCCCGGCCCGTCCACATGCACGGTGGTCAGCGACGGCAGCAGATGGGCCGCGAAATCGGCATTGCCGAAGCCCGAGACGGCCAGGTCCACGGGCACGCGCAGGCCGCGCGCCTGGGCTTCCACCAAAATGCCGTGGGCCAGCATGTCCGAGCTGCAGACCACGGCCTGCAGATCAGGCTGCTGCGCCAGCAACTGGCCCAGCGCCTGCCGGCCCAGCTCCAGGCTGCCGGGCGCGGACACGGTGACCGTGGGCACCTCGCGGCCCCAGGCTGCGAGAAAGCCTTCGCGCCGCTGCTGGGCCCGGTGGTCGCTGCCTGTGGCCATGCCCACGCGCTGCAGGCCGCGCGAGAGGAAATAGCCGGCCAGCGCGCTGCCCACCTTCAGGTGGGAGAAGCCCACCACCATGTCCAGCGGCCGGTCGCTGAAGTCCCAGGTTTCCACCACGGGAATGCCGGTCCTGCGCAGCCGCTCGCGCGCCTTGTCGGACTGCACCAGGCCCATCATCACAATGCCGTCGGGCTGGCGCCCGATCATGGCGTTGAGTACCTCCTCCTCCCGCTGCTCGTCGTAGAAGGTCTGGCCCAGCAGCAGCTGATAGCCCTCCTGCGCCAGCGTGGCCGTCAATGACTGCACCGTGGGCAGGAATTGCGACACCGAAAGCGCAGGCACCACGCCCGCCACCATGCGGCTGCGCCTGGACTTGAGCCCCCCCGCCAGCAGGTTGGGGATATAGCCCGTGGCCTCCACGGCCTGGCGCACGCGCTCGCGCGTCTTCTCCGAAACGATGGAAGGATTGCCCAGGGCGCGCGAGGCCGTGATCAGCGAGACGCCGGCCGCCTCGGCCACGTCGTGCAGCGTGGCGGGCCTGGGTGGTGTGGGTGTGTTCATGGGCAAGCGCGATCGCGGGCTGGTATCGGGGACGGGCCTGAAGATAGCAGACCGTCCTCCACGCACGGGCGCCAGGCCTGCCCTGCATCGAAGAAATCATGATTGACAGCCAAAATGACAACGATATCATTTTGCTGAAAGCGCAAATCCTTGCATCTACAAATTGGCATCGGCGCTTTTTCATTTCTCCGGAAATGACAACGATGTCATTCACAAATCAGGAGACAAGATGAATCACATTCTTCGTGCCATGGCGCTGGCCCTGGCCGCGCTCGCTGCCTTTTCTGCATCGGCCCAGGCCTGGCCCGACAGGCCCGTCACCCTGGTCGTGCCCTTCCCTGCCGGCGGCTCCACCGACCAGGTCGCGCGCGCCGTGGCGCCCAGGCTGGGCGAGAAGCTCAGGCAGTCCTTCGTGGTGGAGAACAAGGCCGGCGCCACGGGCACCATCGGCGCAGCCTTCGTGCAGCGCGCGGCGGCGGACGGGCAGACCTTTCTCGTCACCTCGCTGGGCCCGCTGGTCATCGTGCCCCACCTGATCAAGAACCTGCCCTACGACGCCCTCAAGGACTTCGACCTGATCACCGTGGCCGTGCAGTCGCCCAACGTGCTGGTCGTGCCTGCCGCCTCGCCGCACAAAAGCGTGGCCGACGTGGTCGCCCACCTCAAGGCCCATCCGGGCAAGATGAGCTTTGCCTCGGCCGGCCACGGCTCCAGCGACCACCTGACGGCCGAACTGTTCTGGCAGCAGACGGGCACCCAGGGCGTGCACATCCCCTACAAGGGCGGCGCGCCCGCCCATGCCGACCTGATCGGCGGCCAGGTCGATGCCTCGTTCCAGAACATCAATGCCGTGATCCAGCACATCCGGGCCGGCAAGATGCGCGCCCTGGCCGTGACCAGCCCGCGCCGCTCGCCCGTGCTGCCGGACCTGCCCACGCTGGCCGAGGCCGGGGTGAAGAACGTGGAAGTCGCCTCCTGGCAGGCCATCGTCGCGCCCAAGGGCCTGCCGCCTGCGCTGCGCGACAAGGCGCATGCGGCCTTTGTCGAAGCGCTCAACGATCCCCGGGTGCGCGAGCAGTTCGTCTCCATCGGCTACGAGATGGTGGCCGGCACGCCCCAGCAGTTCGCCGAATTCCAGCGCCAGGAATACGCGCGCTGGAAGACGGTCATCGAGGCCGGAAAGATCAGCATCGACTGATGCCTGCCCCTGTCCTTTTTCCAACCACCGCACTCCCGCAGCCATGACTTCTTCCGCGCTTTCCGAAACCACCAGCCAGGACCGCATCCAGTGGATACGCCTGTCGTCCTGCTACCTCCCCCTGGCCCGGCCCATCAGCGATGCCAAGGTGCTCACGGGCCGCCAAAAGCCCATGACCGAGGTCGCCATGCTGTTCGCCGAGATCCAGACCCGCGACGGCCGCCGGGGCCTGGGCCTGAGCTACGCCAAGCGCGCAGGCGGCCCCGGCCAGTTCGCCCATGCCAGCGAGATCGCACCCCAGCTGCTGGGCGAAGACCCCAGCGACATCGCGCGGCTGTGGACGCGCATGTGCTGGGCCGGCGCCTCCGTGGGCCGCAGCGGGCTGGCCGTGCAGGCCATCGCGGCCTTTGACGTGGCGCTGTACGACATCAAGGCGCGCCGCGCGGGCCTGCCGCTGTCCAAGCTGCTGGGCTCGCAGCGCGAGTCCGTGCGCTGCTACAACACCTCGGGCGGCTTTCTGCACACGCCGCTCGATGAGCTCAAGCGCAACGCCAGCGCCTCGCTGGAGCGCGGCATTGGCGGCATCAAGCTCAAGGTGGGCCAGCCCGACTGCGCGCTGGACATACGGCGTGTGGAGGCCATGCGCGCCCACCTGGGCGATGCCGCGCCCATCATGGTCGATGCCAACCAACAATGGGACCGCCCCACGGCCCAGCGCATGTGCCGTGTCTTCGAGGAATTCAACCTGGTCTGGATCGAGGAGCCGCTGGACGCCTACGACCACGAAGGCCACGCCGCGCTGGCCGCGCGCTTCGACACGCCGATCGCCACCGGCGAGATGCTGACCAGCGCCGCCGAGCACGGCGATCTCATACGCCACCGCAGCGCCGACTTCCTCATGCCCGACGCGCCGCGCGTGGGCGGCATCACGCCCTTCCTGCAGATCGCGGCCCAGGCCGAACTGGCCCACCTGAGCCTGGCGCCCCACTTCGCCATGGAACTGCACGTGCACCTGGCCGCCACCTGCGCCAACGAGCCCTGGGTGGAACACTTCGACTGGCTGGAGCCGCTGTTCAACGAACGCCTGGAAATCGCCAATGGCCGCATGCTCGTGCCCACGCGCCCCGGCCTGGGACTGAGCCTGAGCGAACAGGCGCGGCGCTGGACGCGCGAAAGCGTGGAGTTCGGGGAGCGGGGTTGAGGGTGCCTATCCATCCAGCCCGTACTTGCGGATCTTGTCGTGCAGCGTGGTCTTGGGCATGGACAGGGCTTCGGCCGTGCGCGCCAGGCTGCCGGCGTGGCGGCGCAGGGCGTCGGCGATGAGGGCGCGCTCGAAGGCCTCGACAGCAGCGGACAGCGGCCGGGGGGCGGCGTCCTGCGCGGTGGTGCCGGCCGGCTGGCCGAAGGGGGGCGAGCCGGTCTCGATGCCCAGCACCGTGCGCTCGGCCACGTTGCGCAGCTCGCGCACGTTGCCGGGCCAGTCATAGCCCAGCAGTTGCTGCACGCGCGCCGTGGTCAGCTCGGGCACGGGCCGCTGGTGGCGCGCCGCGCCCTGCAGCGCGAAATGCTCGAACAGCAGCGGCACGTCTTCGCGCCGCTCGCGCAGCGGCGGCAGCGAGACGGTGGCTACGTTCAGGCGGTAGTAGAGGTCGGCGCGGAACAGGCCCTGCCTGCTGAGTTCGAGCAGATCGACCTTGGTGGCCGCGATCACGCGGCAGTCGATGGGGATCAGGGTGTTGGAGCCCAGGCGCTCCAGCACACGCTCCTGCAGCACGCGCAGCAGCTTGATCTGCATGGGCAGGGGCATGCTCTCGATCTCGTCCAGGAACAGCGTGCCGCCGCTGGCGTGCTCCAGCTTGCCGATGCGCTTCTTGCCCGCGCCGGTATAGGCGCCGGCCTCGCTGCCGAACATTTCGCTGTCGAACAGCGTATCGGGCAGGCCGCCGCAGTTGACAGCCACGAAGTTGCCCTCGCGCCGCGCGCTGGCTTCGTGCAGGCAGCGCGCCACCAGTTCCTTGCCCGTGCCGGTCTCGCCCTGGATCAGCACATCGGCCGCGCTCTGCGCCAGCCCCGTGAGCATCTGGCGCAGCTGGCGCATGTTGGGCGCGCGGCCTATCAGCCGGTGCTCCAGGCTGTCGCGCTGGTCCAGCTGCTGGCGCAGCGCCCGCACTTCCAGCACCAGGCGGCGGCGCTCCAGGGCGCGGCGCACGGCGCCGACCAGGGTTTCGGGGGCGAAGGGTTTCTGGATGAAGTCCTGGGCGCCGTCCTTCATGGCCTGCACGGCCATGGAGATGTCGCCGTGGCCGGTGATCAGCACCACGGGCAGTTCCGGGTCCATGGCCACCAGTTCGCGCAGAAAGGCCATGCCGTCCATGCGCGGCAGGCGGATGTCGCTGACCACGATGCCCGCGAAGTCGCGCGACAGGCGCCGGCGCGCCTGCTCGGCGCTGCCCACGCTTTCGCAGGCGATGCCTTCGAGCTGCAGCGCCTGCTCGCAGCCGAGCACGATGTCGGGGTCATCCTCGATGATCAGGACTTTGAGGGCGTCGGTCATGGTGTGTCGGCAGAAGGTGTGGAGGGTGCCAGGGCCAGGCTCAGCGTGAAGACGGCGCCGCCGCCCGGATGGTTGCTGCCCGTCAGCGTGCCGCCGCATTCACGCACGATGCCGGCCGACAGCGCCAGCCCCAGGCCCAGGCCCACGCCCTCTTCCTTGGTGGTGAAGAACGGCTGGAACAGATGGGCCTGCGCCGCTTCGCTTAGGCCCGGGCCGTGGTCGCGCACGGTGACCTGGGCGCGGCCATCGGCCACGGCGCAGGCCAGCTCCAGGCAGGGCGCGGGCTGGCCGCGCATGGCGTCCAGGGAGTTGTTGATCAGGTTGATCAGCACCTGCTCGATGCGGTTGCGGTCGCACCAGGCCACGGCCTCGGGCACGCCGTCATCGCGCAGGATGCGGGCGCCGGTCTCGGCCACGCGCGACTCCAGCACGGCCAGCGCATTGTCCAGCGCATGCGCCAGCGGCACGGCCTGGCTGGCGCCGCTGGACTTGCGCGCGAAGTTGCGCAGCTGGCCCGTGATGCGGCCCATGCGGTCGGCCAGCTGCGCCATGCGCTCCAGGTTCACGCGCGTGGTTTCGGTATCGCCGCGCTCCAGAAAGCGCTGGCTGTTGCCGGCCAGGGTGCGCAGCGCCGTCAGCGGCTGGTTGAGTTCATGGGCGACGCCCGTGGACAGCTGGCCTATCACGGCCAGCTTGCCGGCCTGCACCAGTTCGTCCTGGGCGGCGCGCAGCGTGGCCTCGGCGTGGGTGCGCTCGGCCACCTCGGCCTGCAGCGCCTCGTTGGCGGCCGACAGGTCGGCCGTGCGCTGCTCCACCTTGCGCTCGAGCTCGTCGTGCGCGGCCTGCAGCGCCTCGCGCGCGGCCAGCCGGTCGCGCAGGTGGCGGCGGCGCTCGTTGACCATCATGGCCAGCAGCAGCACAAAGGCCGCGCCCACGGCCGCGGCCAGCGCGCGGCTCTGGGCCAGCTGGTCGACCTGCTCCAGGTGCGAGAGCACGGTGATCGTCCAGGGCGTGCCCGGCAGCTGGCGCGACTGGGCCAGGAAGCGGCCGCTGACCGGGTAGACCGAGCCTGGCGATTCCTCGCCATGGCGGGCAATGCGCACCAGGCGCGCGCCCTGGCCCAGGTCGCGCAGCACCTGCAGGCCCAGCGGCTCCAGCGCGCGGCGGTTGTACTGGCGCGTGTGGTCGAAGGCGGCGCGCGTGCCCTCGTCCAGCGTGCGCAGGGTGGTGAACTTCCAGTCGGAGACCGTGCCCAGGATGACGACGCCGTTCTCGTCGCCCACCAGCACAGGCGCCTCCACCGTGGACCACGACTGCTCCAGCTGGTCCAGGCTGACCTTGACCACGGCCACGCCCAGCGTGTGGGTGTCGTCGCCCAGGGTGGAGGCCAGGTAGTAGCCGGGCTCGCCGCGCGTGGTGCCTATGCCGAAGAAGCGCGCGCTGCCCGTGGCCATGGCCGTGCGGTAGTAGGGGCGAAAGCTCAGGTCCTCGCCCATGTAGCTGTCGGTGCGCCGCCAGTTGCTGGAGGCCACGACGTGGCCGCGCGCATCGACCAGGTAGGCGGTCAGCGTGCCCGCGCGGTCGTTGAGCTGCTCCAGGTAGGCGTTGACGCGATTGGTGAGCTGCTCGTCGCCGGGCTCGGCCAGCAGCCTTTGCACATTGCCTTCCAGTGCCAGCACGTCGGGCAGGAAGGCGTATTTGCCGATCTCGCGCTGCAGGCTGGCGCCGTACAGCTCCAGCCGGTGCATGCCCGTGGCACGCAGATCGGCGATGCCCAGCCGCTGCGCCAGCAGGTACGCACCCCAGCCGCTCAGCCCGCTCAGGGCAAGCCACAGCAAAAGCAGGATGAGCTGGCGCAGGGGGCGGCGGGCGGGCATGGTGAAGGCACCGATGTTATCAGTGCCCCCCAGCGCCGCCTGGGCCTCAGGCCGAGACAGCGGGCCGCCCTTGCTCGGAATGGTCCGTGGGCAGCAGGGACTCGTCGTCATCCGTGGCCGCGGTCGGATCGACGGCGCCTTCCCACTTGGCCACCACGGCCGTGGCGATCGCATTGCCCAGCACATTGGTCAGGGTGCGGCCCATGTCCAGGAAATGGTCGATGCCCAGGATCAGCAGGATGCCCGCCTCGGGCAGGCCGAACATGGGCAGCACGGCGGCCACCACCACCAGCGAGGCGCGCGGCACGCCGGCAATGCCTTTGCTGGAGACCATCAGCACCAGCAGCATGGTGATCTGGGCCGTCAGCGTCATGTCGATGCCGTAGGCCTGGGCGATGAAGATGGCCAGGAAGGTGGTGTAGACCATCGAGCCGTCCAGGTTGAACGAGTAGCCCAGCGGCAGCACGAAGCCGATGATGCGCGGCTTGATGCCGAACTTCTCCAGCTGCTCCATCAGCTTGGGATAGGTCGATTCGCTGCTGGCCGTGGAAAAGCCCACCAGCAGCGGGCCGCGGATCAGGTTCAGCAGGCGGAAGATGTCACGGCCCAGCACGCAGTAGCCGGCCACGATCAGCAGCACCCACAGCGTGGCCAGGGCCAGGTAGAAGCACAGCATGAACTTGCCGAACACCGACAGCATGCCCAGGCCATGGATGGTGATGGTGCCGGCCACGGCGCCGAACACGCCCACGGGGGCGAAGCGCATCACGTAGTCGGTGACCTTGAGCATGATGTGGACCACTTCGTCCATCAGGCCCACCATGGAACGCGCGGCCTGGTTGTGCAGGTTGCCCAGCGCAATGCCGAAGAACAGCGCGAACACCAGGATCTGCAGCACCTCGTTGGTCGCCATGGCCTCGAAGATGTTCTTGGGGAACACGTGGGCGATGAAGTCCTTGAGGTTCAGCGCCGAGGTCTTGAGGTTCAGGCCCTCGGCCGACGACGGCAGGGCCACGCTCAGGCCATGGCCGGGCTGCAGCACGTTCGCATAGATCAGGCCGATGGCCAGCGAGCAGAACGAGGCCACGATGAACCAGCCCAGCGCGCGGCCGCCGATGCGGCCCACGGCCTTGGCGTCGCCCATGTTGGCCAGGCCCGACACCAGGGTGGCGAACACCAGGGGCGCGATGATCATCTTGATCATGCGCAGGAAGACATCGGTGAGGATGCCGAAGTAGCTGGCGATTTCCTTGGCGGCCTCGGGCGTGGGTGCGTAGCTGTTGCAGGCATAGCCCACCAGCACGCCGAGGACCATGGCCACGAGCACCATGGTGGTCAAGCGGTTGAATTTCATGCGGATTTTTTCGTTGGACGTATTTCGGTCTTGCAAGCGAGCCCGGCCACCACGGCTGCCGGCCACGGGCCGGATGCCACAGCGAAGACGGGCTTGTCTCCCTGCATACACAACCACGATGCACGTGGCCTGCGCCTGACAGTGCACAGACCGTGCCAGCCGCATCCGGCACCTGCACCCCGCGCTAACTGCTTGATTCGCCTATATCGACCTTACTTTTATGCATAAGGTGGCACGGAAATCCGAACGATGGAACGCCTGCGTCGTTCGGAAAACCGGATAGCCGGGCCTGCCGCCTCCGGCCCTCCCGGCCGGCGCTATCATCCGCACCGGCCTCCTGTCACGGGGCCGGTGCTTCAAAACACCTCCATCACACAGCGGCACAACCTCTTCGAAAGCGAGGTCTGTCAATGCAATTCACGGATCAATGCAATCGCAAAGGCCAGTGAATTCGCTTTGCAATGGAGCATCAAGCATGAACGCCGTTTTCCTCGCACTCGCCTGCGCGCCCTCTGCTGGCGCCGCCCCTTCCCCACGGAGGGCCAAGGCATGAACCCCACCACCCAGCCCACTCCCGCCACGGACAGCCACAGCACCCGTCAACTGTCCAATGCCCTCACCCAGGTGGACCATCTCGTGCAGCAAGGCTGTGCAGAAATCTCCGCCATCGCCCAGCTGGCCCTGGCATGGCTGGAGACGCCCAAGGGCCATCGCCACATGGATGTGGTGGCCCGCGCCCTGCAAAGCATCCGCGACAGCGCCGAGACGCTGGCCGACTACGCCGGCACCGAGGCTCAGGCCATGGGCTGCGGGTTTGAAGACGCGGCCGAGATGCGCCGCGCGGAAGCGGCCGAGACAGCCGCCAAAGCCATGGCACAACTGTTTGAACGCCGGCCGATGTCCGGGCAGGACGGCAGCAGCAGCTGATGCTCCGGCGTCTGTAGAGGGGCCCGCTCTCCCAGGGTCCCGCACCGTGTCTTCACCGGTGCGTCAACCCTGCGCCAACCCTGCCTCAACCCTGCGCCTGGGGCCCCAGGCGAAAAACGCTCACGGACTGCACAAGGTCATGCGCCTGCTGGCGCAGGCTCGTGGCTGCCGCCGCCATTTCCTCCACCAGGGCCGCGTTTTGCTGCGTCGCCTGGTCCATCTGCATGACCGCCTCGCCCACCTGCGCAACGCCGCTGCGTTGTTCGGCGGAAGCCGCGCTGATCTCGCCCATGAGGTCGGTGACGCTGCGTATGCTCGTCACCACTTCAGCCATGGTGCCCCCCGCACGGTCGGCCAGCACAGAGCCCTGTTCGACCCGCTCGACGCTGTCGGAGATCAGGGCCTTGATCTCCTTGGCCGCCGCTGCGCTGCGGCCGGCCAGGCTGCGGACCTCGGAGGCCACCACAGCGAAGCCACGGCCCTGTTCTCCGGCACGCGCAGCCTCCACCGCAGCGTTCAGCGCCAGGATGTTGGTCTGGAACGCGATGCCGTCGATGACGTTGATGATGTCGGCGATGCGGCGCGAACTTTCACTGATGCCCTTCATCGTGTCCACGACCTGGGTGACCACCTCGCCCGCCTGCCCGGCCACGCCGCTGGCCCGCTGCGCGAGCGCGTTGGCCTTGCCCGCGCCATCCGCGTTCTGGGTCACGGTGGCTCCGAGCTGCTCCATGGAGGCCGCCGTCTGTTCAAGCGCGCTGGCCTGGCTCTCGGTCCGCGAGGACAGGTCGGTGTTGCCCTGGGCAATCTGCGTGCTTGCACTTGCCACGGATTCGCTGCCGCTGCGCACGACGGCCACGACCTGCGATAGCGCATCACTCATATCGCCGAGGCTGCGCAGCAGGGTCCCCACTTCATCGTGGGTGGTGGCCTCCACCCGCTGCGTCAGATCCCCGCATGCCACCGCGCGCGCCACCTGGATGGCCCGGCCGATGGGGCCGGTGATGGAGCGCGTGACCCAGGTACCCAGCAGAGCGGCCAGCACGACGGCCACCAGCGCGCCGCCCAGCTCGAACGCCAGCGTCATTGCCGCCAGCGACTCGGTGCGCGTCAGGCGCTCGGCCATGAGCTGCTCCTCCTCACGCACCAAGTCCGCCTGCAGTGCGCGCAGCCCATCCATGGCCGCCTTCTCGCGCCCCAGGGAGAACTCGCGGACCAGATCCTCGACCGTCGCCGTGCCATCCTGAACTTGCCGCCGCAGAGCCTGCAGCGGCTGCACCGCCTGCACGAATTCACGGTGGCGCAGCCGGATACCGTCGAGGCGGCGCTGCTGGGCGGGGTTGTCCTCGGTCAGGCGTACGGCCTCCTGCCAGGAGGCCTCGAACTCCTTGAGTCCTTCATCCCAGGGGGCCAGAAAACGGGAGTCACCCGACAGGAGATAGCCCCGCGAGGCCGTCTCCATGTTGACCATGCCCGTGAGCATGCGCTGTCCCTGGGACATGACCTTGAAGGTGTGCTCGTTCCATTGCTGGGCCTCCTTGAGCCGGGACTGACTGCTCACGGCCAGCGCGATGACAAGAAGAAAAGTGGCGATGACGCATGCGAAGGCAGCTGCGAGACGGCGGGCCAGTGGCCAGTTGGACAAATTCATGATGATCATCGGTACGAACTGCGTGGCCGGAAAGACTGCACAAGGGCGCGGCGATCGTGGTGTGAAGCCTCGCCTGCGCCTGGGGCCGTCATCTCCTGGCCGGGATCTACAAAGCACTCGCGCCAGCGGCTGCCGGGTGGCGGCCAGCGGGTCTGCGTTTTGTTTCTCTATGTAATATATTGGACAAAACATATTTTTGTCCTAGACAATTCGCAAAATCCCTCAAAACATCCCGGCCATGACCGGACGTTTTGTCCCCTTCAGATCAATGACGCCACTTTCTGCCCCCCTGCCTTTGGCGCCTGGCCCCGGGCTGCCCATCTCGGCCGTCGAACGCGAGACCGGACTTGCCAAGGACACCCTGCGTGTCTGGGAAAGACGCTACGGCTTTCCAAGGCCTGAACGGGATTCGGCAGGCGATCGCCGCTACCCGGCAGACCAGGTTCGACAACTGACCCTGATCCGGCGGCTCATGGATACGGGGCTGCGCCCCAGCAAGCTGATGGGCGTGGATCTGGACGGCCTGCAGGCGCTGCTGGCACGCGCCGACACCTCGCCGGGCAAGAATTTGTCCAGGACAAATCCAGAGAATGCAGCGGACTCTGACCGCTTCGCCCCCATGCTCAACGCCATTGCCGCCCATGATCCCGCCCAGCTCAGGCATTGCCTGAGCCTGGCCCAGTCGCGCATGGGCCTGGCCGGTTTCGTGATCACGCTCGTGGCCCCGCTGACCACGGCGGTCGGCGATTTCTGGGCACAGGGGCGTTTTGAAGTGTTCGAAGAGCACCTGTACACCGAGGTGCTCACCGGCGTCCTGAGGCAGGCGATCGCCTCGCTCGCCCCTCCTTCCCCGCCGCCCGCGCCCAAGGTGTTGCTGACCACGCTGCCGCAGGAGATGCATGGACTTGGGCTGCTCATGGTCGAAGCCCTGCTGGCCCTGGAAGGCTGCAACTGCGTATCGCTGGGCACCCAGACGCCCATCGGCGACGTGGCACAGGCCGCGCGGGCGCATCGCGCCGACATCGTGGGGCTGAGCTTCAGCAGCGCACACAACGGAGCGATGGCGCAGGCTTGCCTGGGCGAGCTGCGCAGCCACCTGCCGCCGTCGATCGAGTTGTGGGCCGGTGGAGCATGCCCGGCGCTTTATTCCAGCCCGGTCGCGGGCATGACGCCGGTGCGCCATCTCACGGATCTGCCACCGCTGGTCGCCCGATGGCGGCAGGCGACAAGAACATCAAGGACATACGCATGAACTTTCCCGCCCCCCGCCCTGTCTTCACCGCCAGGCGGCGCACCCTGCTGGCAACGGCCCTTGGCGCCGGCCTGCTGGCAAGCGGTTGCGCCAGCATGCGCCCGCCCGGCTCGGTCACGCCCGTCTCACCGTTCGATCTGCAGCGCTACCAGGGCCTGTGGTACGAACTGGCACGGCTGGACCATGGTTTCGAGCGGGGCATGACCGATGTGAGCGCCGAGTACACGCCGCAGGCAGACGGCAGCGTGAAGGTGGTGAACCGGGGGTTTTCCGTGCCCCGGGGCCAGTGGCAGCGCGCCGTCGGCAAGGCCCTGTTCACGGGCAAGCCGGACACGGCTTCGCTCAAGGTCTCCTTCTTCGGCCCGTTCTACGGCGGCTACCATGTGGCCGCCCTGGACCCTGACTACCGCTGGGCGCTGGTCCTCGGGCCGGACACGCAGTACTGCTGGATACTGGCCAGAGAGCCGAAACTGCCCCCGCAGACGCTGCAATCCATCGTCGCCAAGGCCGCGGAACTGGGCGTCGATACCGGCGCGCTGATCTGGGTCAGCCATGAGCGCCACCAGGAAGCGCACAGCCAGGAGGCCTTGTGAACGGCGCGCCCCCCGTCGCGGTGATCGGCGCGGGAATGGCGGGTTTGGCATGTGCACAGCTGCTGGCCGAGGCTGGCTGCCGCGTGGATATCTTCGAGAAAAGCCGAGGCCCATCCGGGCGCATGAGCACGCGGCGCGCGCAGGATCCGCAGGGTGCGTGGCAGTGCGATCACGGCGCGCCATCGTTTGCGGCCCAGGACCCGGAGTTTGTGCAGGAGGTGCGCCAGTGGGAGCAGCACGGCGTTGTCGCCACCTGGCGTCCGCGCGCAGTGCGCCTGCAGGGCACACACGTGGTGCCAGCAGATGCAGGCCCCGACCGCTGGGTGGGCGTGCCGCGCATGACCTCTCCCGCAGCGTTTCTTGTCCAGCGGCTTGCACAACAGGGGCATGGCGCACGGCTGCACCTGCAAACCACGGTTCAGCAGTTGCAGTACGAATCTGCCTGCTGGACTGTGCACTGTGCCGAACACGGGCAGATCGGATCGGAATACTGCGCCCTGGTTTTGGCAGTGCCTGCACCGCAGGCGGCAGCCTTGCTGGAGCCGGTCTCGCCCTATGCGTCGGCACTGGCTGCCAGCGCGCGCATGCAGCCTTGCTGGGTGGCCATGCTGCGCACCGACGCCCCCCTGCCGCTGGACTGGGATGCGGCAGAAATCACGGATGGCCCGCTGTGCTGGGTGGCACGCGACAGCGCCAAGCCAGGGCGGCAGGGGCCGCAAGTGCTGCAAGGACCTCAGACCTGGGTGCTGCATGCCAGTGCGCGGTGGAGCCAGGATCACATCGAGTCGGACGCCGAATCCGTGGCCCGGCAACTGCTGCAGGCATTCGAGGCCCTGGCCGGCCCACTGTCCGGCTCTCTGTCCGGCTCTCTGCCAGGCGGCCTGCGCGTCACAGCCCACCGCTGGCGCTATGCGCTGCCGGCACCGCACCTGGTCAACCGCTGCTGGTGGGACGCGCCTGCGGGCCTGGGCCTGTGCGGCGACTGGATGTGCGGCGCAGGCGTCGAAGGCGCCTGGCTCAGCGGACGGGCGCTGGCCCGGCGCGCCCTGGCCACGCTGACGCGCTGAACCACAGGAACGCCCGCACCATGCACAAGAAGCCCCACCTGCCCTCCAAGCTGTGCGCGTGCTGCGGTCTTGCGTTCACATGGCGCAAAAAATGGGCACGTGATTGGGACGAGGTCAAATACTGCTCGCAGCGCTGCCGCACCGCGCGACTGCCGCCTGATCCCACTCCCCCATCTGCAGGCCGCCAGCCAAGGCGCTGACCTCCAAGCGGGCCATGCGCCCCGCACATCCTGGGAGCCCTGGATTGCCGCCAGGCCGGCCCCATAATGCGCCACCCCATTGCATCAAGGAATTGGCACCTATGTCTTCCGGCGGCTTTCACGTCCACGGCCCACACGATCACGAACTCGAACATGCTGCCCAGGGCGAGCATGGCCAAACCGCCCACCACGGCATCGGCGGCGGCAGCCTGACCAACCAGATCGCCATGTGCACGGCAGTCATCGCCACGGTGGGCGCCATCTTCGCGTACATGGGCGGCGCCACCCAGGCCAATGCCGGGCTGTACAAGAACGACGCAGCCATCAAGAAGACCGAAGCGGCCAACCAATGGGCCTTCTTCCAGGCCAAGAGCACCAAGCAATCGTTGTCCGAGTTCGCGCGTGATCTGGCGACCACGGAGGACAGGCGGGCGGCCTACCAGGCCAAGGTGGAGCGCTACGAAAAGGAAAAGGACGACATCAAGCGCGATGCCGACCGCCTGGAAGCCGAGGCCCGGCAATGGGACGAGAAGTCCGAGATGCAGATGCACCTGCATCACCGCTGGGCGCAGGCCACCACCGCGCTGCAGGTCGCCATTGCCCTTGCAGCCATCGCGCTGCTGACCAAGAAGAAATGGCTGGAATACGCCATGCTCGGCGTGGCAGCGCTAGGCCTTGGCGTGGGCGGGCTGGCCATGCTGCACATCTAGAGCGTGTGGCAAAGCCGCAAAGCCGCATATCCGCCTTGGAAGGCAGCTGTGAAGCAGCCCCCTGATTCCCCGGCCTTGCCCGCGGCTCAGTCCTCGCTGGGACGGGGGTAGCCAGCCTCTGCCCAGGCTTGCGCAGACGTCCGGGTGAGCTGATGGTCCGGCCTGACTCCCACCTTGGCCAGCTCGCTGCCGTCGGCGGCAGTGGCGGTGAGCGTGGCGCTGGGATTGTCCTCATCGGGCTCGATATCCAGAGAGACGGTCACGCGTGACCCGCCCACCACGATCTGCACATCCTTGTGCAACTGCGCTGCCAGATGCTGCTCATGCCGGCGCATCACCTCGTGCGCCGTCTTCACCAGCGTGTTGAAGGCGGAAACGTCCAGCGGCTTGGGATTTTTCTTGTCGCGGCCCATGGTCCACGGGCCGACCAGGCTTGGCTCCACCTGGCCGTCCTGGGTCATGGCAACGGCCCAGCCATCGTCGTCTTCATTCTTGATGACGCGGGCCTCCCAGCCGTTGTGATGCCAAAGGCGGTCTTCGAAGATTGAGACGACTTCTTGTTCGAGTTCTGCGGACATGTCCAGACCCTTCCCTTGTGGAAACTATCGAGCCCGAAATTCTACTGTCCATCCATACAGTTCGCGCGCAGGGGTCTATTCCCAAACCGTGGACTCCCAAGAGACGAAAATGCTTCCCGATGGCACCGGAGACGGCATGAACAACGACCTTGCACACCAGGATCCTGAACTGTTGCGCCGGCTGCTGCGCGCGAAGGACAGCATTGACGCCGCATCGCACGAGGCCTGGCCTGTCGGGCGACTGGCGCAGGTCAGTGGCGTGTCCGAAGCGCACTTCGCCCGGTCGTTCAAGCAGGCCTTCGGCAGTCCGCCGCACCGGTACTTGCTCACGCGGCGCATCGAGCGGGCAATGACGCTGCTGCGCGAAACCGATCTGGCCATTACCGACATCGCCTTTGATACAGGCTGGGCAAGCCTGGGCACCTTCGGGCGCACCTTCCGCGATATCACAGGCGACAGTCCCAGCGCAGTCCGGGTGCGCGCCCGGGCGACGATGCGCGAGCTGGGCCGCGTGCCCGCCTGCATCGTCAGCGCCGCGCACCGCCCCGACCTCACGACCGCAGTTTCGGAGAAGCGACGCCGGGCAACAAGCGATACAAACGAACCCGAACAACAGGAGATCCCATGATTCAAGGCGTTGAAGTGGTTGGTTTGTATGTGCGCGATCAAGACGAAGCACTCGCGTTCTATGTCGACAAACTCGGGTTCCGCGTCCACACGGACGTGGCAAACGGCGACTATCGCTGGCTCACGGTGCAGCACCCGGAACAGCCGTCGTTCCAGCTCGGCCTGTTCACACCCGGCCCGCCCGTGCTCGACGCAGCAACGGCGCAGGCAGTGCGCGCGATTGTGGCCAAAGGCGCCATGCCGCCCCTCGTACTGACCGTGGATGACTGCCGCGCGGCCTATGACCGAATGCTCGCAAGCGGGGTGGAATTCACGCAGGAACCCGTGGCACGGTACGGCACCGTGGACGCAGGCTTCCGCGATCCGTCGGGGAACGGGTGGAAGATGATCCAGGCGCGCCGCTAAGGGAGGCCGCCTTGAACTGGAACCACCGGATCCGGCAGATCCACCGCTGGCTGTCCGTCGCCTTCACGGTCACCGTCCTCGCCAACTTCATTGTCCGGGCGCAGGGGGAACCTCCCTCCTGGGTCAGCTACTCGCCGCTGCCCCCGCTCTTTCTCTTGCTGTTGAGCGGTCTGTACCTCTTCGTGCTGCCGTACGTCTGTATGCGACGCAGTGGAACAAGGAAGCCAGGCGATGCGAGGTAGGTGTCTTGGCCCTTGAATGGCCGCCAGCACGCATTCTTCGACAAGGGCACGTCGCGCTCGCCGCAAATTGCCGCCGCAACGAAGGGCTTGCGAATGCGATAAGCTTCAAGCCTTGTTGAAGGTCAAGGACCCCTTGCCGAAGGTTGCGCATGAACATTGGTGAACTGAGCAAACGCACAGGCCTGTCCACATCACGCATTCGTTTTTATGAGCAAAGCGGCCTGCTGCAAGCGGCTGAGCGTGGCTTGAATGGCTACCGCAGCTATCCGCCTGAGATGGTGCAGATGCTGGAGCTGATTGCGATGGCGCAGGGCGTGGGCTTCAGCCTGGATGAAATTCGTGCACTCTTGCCGCCCGGCCTGCAAGGCTGGGACCATGAGGCGGTCGTGGGCGCGCTGCGCCAAAAAATTGCCGATATCAAGGCCATGGAGAAAAAGCTGCAGACCAGCAAAAAGCAGTTGCAGGCTTTGTTGACCGATATTGAAGCGCGGCCAGACAACATGGATTGCCACGACAACGCACGCCGTGTGCTCTCCCATGTACTGGCCCAGCAATCCGAATCCCTGGCCTCTGAAGCAGCGGCTGAAGAAAAAATGGGCAAGCTCATGCGCACCGGACACAGGAAGCGGGCAAGCGTGGCATAGGCCTTCGGCAGTTTGGCACGCGGCCCTAGCGCCTTGCCAGAGCCTGCACCACCTGCTTTGCAGTCGCTTTGGCCGACCCCGGGTTTTGCCCGGTGATGAGGCGGCCATCGGCCACCGTATACGAGATAAAAGGCAGCAAGGCTTTTTGATAGCGCGCACCGCGCATCTTCATTTCCTGCTCGGCGTTGTAGGGCATGGACCGGGCCACTCCGGCCAGGATTTCTTCCGTCCATGAAAAACCCGTGACCCGTTTGCCCGCGACCAGCAAAGAGCCGTCGCTGAGCTGCGTATTGAGCAGGCCGCAGTAGCCGTGGCAAACCGATGCAACGATGCCACTTCGCTCCCAGATGCTGCGTGTGATGCGCTGCAGCCCCGCACTATCGGGAAAATCCCACATCACCGCATGCCCTCCAGTGAAGTAGATGGCATCGAAATCGTTCGCATCGATATCGGCAGGTGCTGCAGTGTTCGCCAGCAGGGCCATGCGCGCGGGATCATCGAGCCAGGCTTTGGCCGAGGCATCGAAGAAAGGCCATTGGAGTGCGCGCGGCTCCAGTGGTACGGCGCCACCCAGCGGGCTCACCAGTTGCTGCGGGTACCCTTGCGCAGCAAACACATCCCAGGCATGGGTCAGCTCCGACAGCCACAGCCCTGTGGCGTGCGCAGGGTCGTCGTAATGGGCGACATTGGTGACGACATGCAAGACACGTGGCGTACTCATGAAGACTCCTGCGCGATTTGCTTGAGGCCCTGTGCGTAGCTGGTGACAGCAAAGTCGGGAAAGCGGCGCTTGAACTTGGACGAATCAAACACATTGTCGTGTGCGTAGCGTGGCAGTAGTTCACGCAGTTCGCGCACAGGCTTGGAGACCCAGCCAGCAACCACCATGGCCAGGTGGCTCAGTACCTTGTAGCGCGGCTCAACCCCAAAGGTTGCAGCCGCCAGGTTCACAAAGGCCTGATAGGTCAGCCGCTCGTCCCAGCAAGGCAGATGCCAGGTCTGGCCATACGCATCTTGCGCATTGCCAATGGCAGCCATGGCGCGGCTTGCATCGGGCGTCCAGATGAGGGTGCGCAGCTTGTCGTCACGGACCGGCACTTTGGCCTTCTGGCCCGCCTTGAGCGGGCCGAGCACCAGGGTGTTGGTGATGCTTTGGGTTTTGCCGGGGCCGTAGAACTCTGGCGCGCGGGCAATGGCGACGGGGATATCGCCGCGCTGCATCTCGGCCAGCACCATCTCGGCCATCAAGGCGCGCACGCGCCCCTTGCGGCCCACCGGGGCAAAGGCGGTTTCCTCGGTCTGCCGCTGCGCGCTTTGCGGGTACATGTAGGTGTTGTCGAAATAGACAAATTTGGCCCCCGCTGCCCGCGTGGCATCGAGCGCGTTGCGCAGCATGGCAGGAAACTGCCCCTCCCATAACTCGGTGTCTGGTGGCAGGCCAGCGGTGAAGTACACGACCTCGCTGCCACGCACGGCCTCCAGGGTTTGCGCGGAATTCATCAAGTCGGCGGACACCAGCTCGTCCGTATCGTTCACCTTGCGCGGCTTGCGGCTGACCAGGCGCAGGTTCTGCGTGTAGTTGCGCTGGAGCTCGCGCGCCAGCTCCACAGCGATCTGGCCATTGGCGCCCAAAATGGTTTGCATATCGATCCTTGCAGCATCTTGTGTGATGAGAGGATATGGAGCTTAAGCTTCAACTTGAGTTGAAGGTCAAGCGGCAAACTACAGATCCCTGATACCAGGTCAAAGACAAATGGCTGTCTGCAAAACCCCGGCGTCTCCATCATGCCGGGGAGCCTGGGGCCTGGGGCCTGGACACTGCGACCTGCTTTGGTGCACCTGGTGAAGGCCCGGTTCGGGCCGGCAGCGCCCATCCATGAGCCGCGAGAACGGCCCTCCAGCAGCCGCCAGGCTGCATTGGCGTTCACTGTCATTGGACTCAGCCGCCTTCACACGCCCGTATTGCATCGGAGTGTTTCCCCCCGCCCTGTCAAATGTTCTTCCCGTAGAACGGGACCAGCTTGGCCACCACGGCCTCAACGTATTCAGGGACCCAATAGGTTTCAATGTGGGTTGCGCCCTGGATCTTGAACAGCTCCTTGTCCTTGGCACCGCTGGCCTTGGCGAACGCCTCCTCGGTCATGTAGAGGCTGTCCGCCTTGCTGCCGGCAATCATCAACAAGGGTTGCTCGATCAGTTCGATCTGGTCAGTGGCGTCCCAGCGCATCAGGTCCAGCAGGCTGCTCGTCGTGTACTTGAAGGTCGAGCCGGGATGGGCATGCGTGCGCCAGTAGTACTCATAGCCCTGTCGGTACATCTCGAAGGGCAGCGCTGCGATCTGCTCGTCCGTCATGTCCGCGTCGCCCGAGTAGAGGATCTTGCCACCGGCCACCTGCTGAGCACGGGCATCCGAGGCCTGCTTCAGGCGCTGCTGGATCGTGGATAGCTGCGAGTCTGCGAAACCGTTGCGGCGGACCCTGCCGGAATTGAACATGCTCAGCGTTGCAACGGACTTGAAGCGCTTGTCCGTCTTCGCCGCTGCCAGCGAATAGCCGCCGCCACCGCAGATGCCGAGGAGGCCGAGACGATCCGCATCGACGCCCGCGTAGGTGGTGATGAAGTCCGCCATGCCATGAATGTCCTCGATGCGGTTCATCGGCGTGTCCACTGAACGCGGCAGGCCACCGCTGCCGCCTTGATAGGCTGCATCGGCCGTGATCGCCACGTAGCCATGCTCGGCCAAGCGTTGGGCATACAGACCGGCGGTCTGTTCTTTCACACCACCGTTGGGGTGTGCAACGACGACAGCGGGGTACTTCCTTGCCGGGTCGAAGTTCGCCGGCGTATAGACATTGGCCACGATGTCCAAGCCGCCAAGTTTGTACTTCACCGGGTGGATGTTCACCTTGCCAGGCAGGTTCTGCGTGATGGCGTCGCCATAGACGAGCGTGAAGGGGTTCTTCTTGTAATCGGCCGCTGTTGACGGCGAGGGAAAGGCCATGGCTGTAGCTCCGAGGGCTGCTGCAGAAATTGCGATGGCCGAAGTGCCCAGGAACTCGCGGCGCTTCGTGTCAATGGATACGTGGGTCATGGGTCGTCCGATCTACTGAGACATCTGTGCGGTTCTTGCGAACCAGGCGAAAGGGTCAATCGAGCCTCTTCCTGGTGAGGAAGGAAGACACCAGGTCCGCGATCTGGACGTTGTTCAGGTCGGACATGATGAAGTGGGTGTTCCCGCGTATGCCCACCTCAGGCAGATGCACGAGCTGCGCATCTCCGCCGTGCCTGTTGACGGCGTCCACCCAAAGGCGAGCCATGGCGAGCCGGACGCGCCAGTTGTCCTGGCCGCGCTCGGTGGTGGGCTCAGTGGGAAAGTTGTCGCCGTAGTAAATGACGATGGGGATGCGGGTGAGCTTTTGGAAGTCTTGTGCCGAGACAGCCTCCGGCGCCAGGGTTCCCGCAGCGCTGGGCATGGCGGCCGGCAACTCCCCCGGCGGGAAGATGAAGCCGCTGCCCGGCTCGAACGCCACGACGCCCTTGACGTTGGCGCTCTTGATGGCTGTCAGCCAGCCAGGTCCGCCGCCCTGTGAGTGCGTGAAGAGGATGGCCGGGCCTGTCTTGGTGAAGAGCGCAGCCATCGCCTCGGCGATCACGTTGGCGTCATAGGCACCGGTGTTCGGCGTCACCGAGCGCAGGAACTGGTTCAGTGTCTCCGGCTGGCGGTCGAACTGCACGTTGTCGAAATAGCTCGGCCACTTGCCAAAACGGAACTGGTCGAAGAACAGCTGGTCGTAGGGCGTCGGCTCGGTCGTCGTGGCGACGGTGCTGTTGCCGGCCCGGCCTCGGCGCGGCTGATCGACAAGGTAGACCGGGAAGCCGCGGCGCAGGAACAGGTTCTGGAAGCCCTCGCGGCCATCCGACGTCGTTTCCCAGCTCCGAGCCGACTGGAAGGCGCCGTGCAGCATCACGATGGGCAAAGGCCTCGGATTCTGCGGGACCTGATAGAAGGCGTAGAGGTGATCGCCGTGGAAGCTTTGCCCTGCGCTTGTCGGCTTGTCGTTGTCGTAGACGCCGGGCACCGTCTTCACAACGCCACCGACCGCGAAGCTGCCCTGGCGCTGAATGGCCAGGGGCCTCGGCGAACTGTCCGAATGAGAGGCGCAACCTGCCAGCGATACAGCCAAGACAAGTGCTCCTGCGCGGAAGATGCGGGTGATGCTCATCATCTGCCTTTGGATGCAGCGTCGAGGGCCTGCACGAGTGCGTCATTGGCGCGGGCTGCCACCTCGGGGCCGACCTCTTGCGCCAGCGCTTGGCTCAGCTGCCGCAGTTGCGATGCGGTCAGACCCACGCGCAGGCTGGCTCGCATGTGGGACCGCAGCTGGTTCTCTGCACCCGGTGTCGCAGCCAGCGCTCCGACCGTGGCCAGCTCGCGGCTGCGCCAATCGAGGTTGTCGCGCTCGAAAATGTCGCCAAACAGGTGAGCCTGCAGAAACTGATTGATGATCGGCGCGAACTCGAACACCGGGCCCTGGACCGGTCCACCGGAAATCTCGGTCTGATTGGCCTGGCCGGCCAGCACCAACTCACGGCCGGTGGACACGGCTCGGCTGGGGTCGTGACCCGGAGCGTCCTGCAGGCCGCGCTGCTTGCGCAGCTCGACGACCTTGAGCAGTTCGCCGAGCGCATTGAGACTTCTGGGGAAGCCCGCGTAGGCGTAGAGCTGCACCAGGACCTCCTTGGCCTCGCTGACTGTCATGCCCGCGTCCAGCCCCTGGTTCAGTGCCATGCCCAGCCGGGGCATGTCACTGATTGCCGTGAAGGCGGCCATGAGCGGAATGGCGCGTTGCCTGGGGCTCAGCGAATCGGACGCAGGCTGCACGACCCTCTGTGGCTCCTGTGGCTTCTGTGGCTGCTGTGGCTGCTGTGCCCTCTGGCCGGTCATCGCGGAAAGGCCTGCGCTCACCACGGCGGCCTGGTAGTCCTGCTCGCAGAGTTTGTCCTGCCAGGCCACAGCGCTGCCGTTTTCTTTCTCGGCAATGGCGATGTGGGTCATGGAGCCTGACGGCCCGGCGCCATGCCAGTGGCGCACGTTGGGCGGGATGGTCACGACATCGCCCGGGCGAATGATGAGCGCCGGCTGGCCTTGTTGTTGCACAAGGCCCTGTCCCTCGGTGACGATCAGCGTCTGACCGAGCGGATGGGTATGCCAGGCCGTCCGCGCACGGGCCGTGAACGTGACGGTCGCTCCACCGGCCGTTGCGGGGAGCAGCGCCTGAAAGGGTGAGCTGATGCGGACGTCGCCGGTGAACGTCTGGGCCGATCCAACGCTGACCTGCTGCGCAGACGCGGGGCGAACTTCGACGACGGGCGGCATTGCGCCAGGACCGGCTGACTGCGCCGCAGCGGCTGTCACCGCACCGCTCAGGGCCATTGAAAGCAGTGATTTCACGAGAGCGCCTCCTGTTGTTTCGCCTGATGGCGGCGGTGCGGCTTGACGATAAAGAACCACGAGACGATCAGCGCCAGGCCGAGCAACAAAGCAGCCACGTCCATGACGGCAGCAATGCGATGCGCGAGGGCAGCACTGTCTTGTTGCTCGATGGACGAACCAGCGCTGGCGAAGACAAGAACCAGCAGCCCAAGCCCCAGTGCTCCCCCCAACTGGTGAGCCACGTTGACCAGGCCGGAGGCAGCACCCGCGTCCTCACGCGCCACTCCCGCCACACCGGCCGCGGTCAGCGGTGCCAGCAACAAGCCCTGGCCCAGTCCGATCAGGACCATGGGCGGGGCGATGCCCGTCCAATAGCTCGATAGCGCATGCGCTTGACCCAACCAGGCAAGGCCCACCACCCCGAGCAGCAGGCCGGCGAGAAGCAGCGTCTCGTTGCCGAAGCGGCGGGCCAGCCCGGGCACGGCCATGGCCAAGGCAAAGTTGGGCAGCGTCACGGGCAGGAAGGCAATGCCGGCTTGCATGGGCCGCAGATGCAGCACGCCCTGCAGGAACTGCGTACAGAAGAACCAGAAGCCAACGGCGCCGCCCAGGAAGAGCATGCGCGTGATGTACGCACCGGCTCGCTGCGGACTGGTGAGCAGGCGCATCGGCAGGATGGGTTGCCGGACCCGGCGCTCAATGCCGATGAAGAGCAGGATCATCAGCATGCCCCCGACCAGGGCCCCCTGAGCGAGGCCATCGTGCCAGCCAGCTTCGGCTGCTCGAACCAGGCCGTAGACCAGCGCCGTCATCCCTATGGTCGAGCTGAGGGCGCCGCCCACGTCGAACTGGCCTTCCTGCTTCTGGGTCTCGGCAATGTGGCCACGCGCAGCGACGATCAACAGCAACCCTATCGGCAGGTTGATGAAAAAGCCTGCGCGCCAGGACACCAAATCAGCGAACAGGCCACCCAGGACCAGGCCCAGGGTTGCGCCGACACCGGCAGCCGCCGCGTACAGCGAGAGCGCCCGGGTGCGGCCTGGCCCCTCCGCGAAATGCGTGGACAGCAGTGCGAGCGTGGACGGCGCAAGGACGGCGGCGCCTACACCTTGAATAGCGCGGGACACCAGCAACCAGCTTGCGCCTGGCGCCAGGCCGATGGAGACGGAGGCGAGTGTGAACAGCGCCAGCCCCAGGATGAACATCCGCCGGCGGCCCAGGATGTCGCCAGCGCGGGCACCCAGGAGCAGCAAGCCACCGAAAGCCAGCGTGTAGGCATTGGTCACCCAGGACAGTTGCGCCGAAGTGAAGCCCAGGCTTGCCTGGATGCGGGGCAGACCCGTGATGACGATGGAAATGTCCACGACGATCATCAGGTAGCTGGCAACGATGATGGCCAGGACCTTGTTCTCGTTGCGGATGGGGCAGGATTGCGCGGCGTTCATCGCGGTCACTCAGATGTCCAGCCTGCGCTCGGACATCCACTTGACGATGGCCGGGTCGCGGTGAGAGAAGAAGCTGCTCGTGTTGGTGTCGAGCGTGGCGATGCTTGCCATGTGGGCGTCGCTGAGTGCGAAGTCGAAGATGGCGATGTTCTCTGCCATGCGCTCCTTGCGGACCGACTTGGCGAGCGCGACGATCCCGCGCTGTACCAGCCAGCGCAGCACCACCTGGCCGACCGACTTGCCGTAGTGCCGGGCGATGCCGATCAGCACTTCGTTCTGGAAGAGACCGTTGCGGCCTTCGGCAAACGGAGCCCAGGCCTCGGCCTGCACACCCATCTCTCTCATGAACGGCACGGCTTCCAGTTGCTGCTGGAAGGGATTCACTTCGACTTGGTTGACCGCCGGTGCGATCTCGTTGAACGCCTTGATGTCCATCAGGCGGTCCGGTTGGAAGTTGCTGACGCCGATGGCGCGCAGCTTGCCCGCGCGGTAGGCGTCCTCCATCGCGCGCCACGACCCGTGGACGTCGCCGAAGGGCTGGTGAATCAGGTACAGGTCGAGATAGCTGAGCTGCAGCCGACGCAGGGACTTGTCGATGGCTTGCTGCGTGCGCTCGTAGCCGGTCTCCTGCACCCAGAGCTTGCTGGTGACGAAGAGCTGGTCACGCGGCACGCCACTGGAGCGCAATCCCTTGCCGACCGCTTCTTCGTTCATGTAGGAGGCTGCGGTATCGATCAGCCGGTAGCCGGCTTCGATGGCATCGACGACGCTGCGCTGGCACTCATTGGCATCGGCGATCTGGAAGACGCCATACCCGACCATGGGCATGTGAAGACCGTTGTTCAGAACGACGTGTTGCATGAGCTTTGCCTTGTAGAGGTTCGATGGCACGAACTTTAGGCAACGGACTGGCATCTGAATAGATGCATTTGAGTTGTTGAATTAGCATCAATTCAATGACAATGAAAGCCGCGAGGAGGCCATTCATGGCGATCAACGAGCTTCGATCCATCACGACCTTTATCAAGGCAGCGGAACTTGGCAGCCTGCGCAAAGCTGCAGCAGACCTTGGCATCAGCCCCCAGGCGGCAAGCAAGGCATTGGCCCAGCTGGAAGCCCATCTGGACGTGCGCCTGTTCCATCGGACAACGCGTGTGATGTCGCTGACCGATGCAGGACAGCGGCTGTTCGAAGACGTGCGGCCGGCCGTGACGGGAATGCACAGAGCGCTGCAGTCCGCCAAGTCGGCACGGGATGAATTTGCGGGCCCGCTGCGCATCACGGGACCTCGCACCACGTTCCAGCCGATTCTCTGGCGCCTGGTCGACGAGTTTTGCGTTATGCATCCAGGGATCCAGCCCGACGTCCTGCTGGACGACCGTATCGGCAACTGGGTGGAGGATCGTGTGGACGTGGGCTTTCGCCTCGGCCCGTCGCCCCATGAGGGCGTGATTGCACGACGGCTGTTCCCGGTTCAGTTGCCCATCTGCGGCGCGCCTTCTTACTTCGCGAAGCACGGTGTGCCCGAGTCGTTGGCTGACCTGGCCACACACCGCTGCAGCGCCTATCGGCATCCGAGCACGGGGAAAGTGCTGCCGTGGCGGGTGAAGATCGACGGCCAGGCCGCCGACCAGCCAGTTGCCCCGACGATCTGCAGCAACGACGAGCTGTTTGAGCTGCAAGCCGTCCTGGCCGGCAAGGTGCTGGCCCAGCTCGCGGGCGTCACCGCGGCACCGTTTATCCGCTCCGGCAAGCTGATCCCGATCCTCGTGGACCACATGCCGGACTACGCCAGCTACTTCGTCTACTTCGGAAGCAGGTCGTCCCAGCCAGTACGAGCCCGTGCATTCATCGATTTGGCCGTTCAACGTCTGGCGGACAGCCCGGAGTACGTACTCAACCCCAGCGAGCTCCGGGGCAAAGTCGGGCGACCAGGCCGCGCTTGATGCGGCGCAAGCAACATCAGCCATTGCCCCGAACGCACGGCGCCCCCTCCCCCTTCAACGCCCCCGCATCCCCATCAAAACCTCAATCGTCACCGTCGTCGCGTCGTCATCCAGCCGTTTGCGATGCGCGATGCCCAACGCCCTTGACAGTGCCGGCCGCAGGGGCCGCGTGGTGATGCGGGGGTCAGGCTGCGGTGCGCCGGCCTCATGGGGCAGCAGCGCGGCGCCGTAGCCCGCTGCCACCAGGCTCTTCATTGCGTCGTTGTAGTTCAGCTCGATGCGTGCCTGCGGCCGGGCGCCGCCTGCGGCAAACCATTCGGCGGTCTGGCGCGACAGCCGGGTGCCACGGTCGTTGGCGATCAGCGGACGGGCCGCAAGCCAGGCGGGCGTGATGTGCCGCGGCGGCTTCCAGGCGGCCGGGATGAAGGCCAGCACGGGGTCCTGGCGCCAGGCCTGCACCTGCAGCCCGCGCAGCACGGGCTGTGGCAGGGCAACGATGCCGATGTCCAGGCTGCCGGCAGCCAGGCGCGCCAGGGCTTCCTCGCTGGTCATCACCGCCACTTGCACATCGATCTCGGGATGCCGGGCGGCCAGGGTTTCCAGCGCCTGGGGCAAGAGGTGCGCGAGTGCGCCGGTGGAGGCGCCCAGGCGCACGCGGCCCCCACGCGTGGCGATCTGGCGCTGCACGGTCTGCAGGAGATCGTCGGCCTCGGCCAGGAGCTGGCGCGCCTTGTCTATCAGCAGGCTGCCCGCCGATGTGGCGGTGACGCCGGCCGGTGCGCGGTGCAATAGACGTGTTCCCAGACGCTCTTCGAGCTGCGCCACATGCAGCGTCACCGTGGGCGGCGCCAGGTGCAGCACCTTGGCGGCGGCGGCGAATGAGCCCAGGTCGGCCACCGTCAGCAGGGTGCGCAGACGGTCCAGATTGATTTCGCGCATGGTGCGGTGTCCCAGGTTGCCAGCAATTCAGGAATCATGAATCCGTAGTTTGTCAGATTCAACTGGCCTGCATGCGGCAGGCGCTGCAACATGCGCTCCACACCCAATCGGAGCAACCCATGACCTCTCTTGTTTTCATCGACGGCGACCAAGGCACCACCGGCCTGCAGGTGCGCGAATGGCTGGCGGATCGGACCGACCTGCGCCTGCTGCAGCTGCCGGCCGACCTGCGCAAAAGCACGGCGCACCGGGCCGAGGCGCTCAACGACTGCGACATCGCCTTGCTGTGCCTGCCGGACGAGGCTGCGCGCGAGGCCGTGGCGCTGGTGCGCCGGCCCGGCGTGCGCGTGATCGATGCGAGTTCTGCGCATCGCACCGCGCCGGGCTGGGTCTATGGCCTGCCGGAACTGGAGGCAGGCCAGGCTGAACGCATCGCCCATGCCCGGCGCGTCAGCAATCCCGGCTGCTATCCGACAGGTGCGCTGGCACTGCTCAGGCCCTTGATCGACGCGGGCCTGCTGCCGCCCGACTACCCGCTGGCCATTCACGCGGTATCGGGCTATTCGGGACGGGGCCGCGCAGGACTGCTGGACCATGAGGGCGCTGCCGAAGCGACTGCCGTGCCCCTGCAGGTCTATGGCCTGGGACTGCACCACAAGCACGTGCCCGAGATCCAGCAGCATGCCGGCCTGGCCCATGCGCCGGTGTTCGTGCCGGCCTATGGCCACTACCGGCAAGGCATCGTGCTGACCATCGCCCTGCATCTGCGGCTGCTGCCCGCTGGTGTGACCGCCCGCAGCCTGCACGCTGCCCTGCAGGCGCGGTACCAGGGCCAGCCCTGCATCGAGCTGCAACCCCTGGTGGCGGACGCCGATGCGCAACGGCTCGATCCGCGCGCGCTCAATGGCAGCAACCGGATGCGGCTCGCGGTGTTCGGACAGCCGCAGGAGCAGCAGGTGCTGCTGACCGCCGTGTTCGACAACCTGGGCAAGGGCGCCGCCGGCGCGGCGGTGCAGAACCTTGATCTGATGCTCGGGCTGCAGCCGATGCTCCACGGCTCAACGAATCCGTCGCGAATTCCCCTCCCCCTCTGAGCAAAGGGGCATGCGCGCCCTGCCGAGCGCGGCGAGCTGGCCGCCGCCTTGCTGCCAGCCAGACCGAAGCGGGTCCTGCGCCAGTCGGCCTGAACTGTGCTGCTCGGCGGCCCGGCTCTGCAGGCTCAGCGCGGTAGCCCGTCAATCGTCTGGATCAGCAGTTGCGCCAACCTGTCGCTGGCGGCCTGGGTGCGGTGCACGCCATCCGGGTTCAGGTCCTCGTCACCGCGAAAATCGGCATCCCAGCCGGCGTGCGGTATGCCCTGTTGCGTGGCGATGTCGTGCATCACCGCGTTCAGGGCGTCCAGGTTGTCCGTCCATTCCACGGGAAAGCGCCCCAGCGGCATGCCGGGCAGGCCCGTGAACACGGGAGTGGAGCCACATTCCCGGCTGATGCGCACGGCCTCCAGCAGGTCGGCCCGGTACTCGTCTGGCGGGACCAGGCCGAAGCCGTCATTGGCGCCCAGGGCGATGACCGTGACGCGGCTGTTGTGCGGCACGTCGGCAAACGTCAGCATGAGTTTTTGCAGCCGCAGGCCGTTGATGCACCTGTCATCCAGCGTCCACCAGGGGCGTGCCGCCTGGATGCGCTGCACCGGCGTGATGTCCACGCCGTAGCCGTTGAGAATGCTGTCGCCGTTGAGCTCGATGCTCAACGGGCAGCGATAGCCAAACAGCCGGCACAGCAGCTTTTGCAACCAATCCATATCGAACCTCCGGGGGAATGCGGGCATGGACGACACGGCATGTGTCGTTCACCCGATGATCCGCGAGGCTCCCTCGCCCGCAGGCACTCCGGGCGCCATGGCCTGGCGTGCAGTGCACAGGCACATCATCTGAAGGGCGCCAGGGCCGCTATCCCACCATTTCCCGCACCCAGCCCGGCAACTCGATGGCCTTCTGCCTGGGAAAGTCCACCCAGATCACGGTGCCGCCGCCGGCGGCGCAGATGACGCCGGGCTCGGAGATGCGTTCCATGGTTCCCCAGGTCTCGAAGGTGGTGCGGCCGGGGTCGCTGACGTACATCTTGAGCAGCACCTCGTCGGGATAGGCCAGCTGCTGGTGGAAGTTGCAGAACGCATTGACGATGACCGGCCCCTGCCCGCCCGGCGTAGGCGCCATGCCCGCTTCAACCATCCAGTCGATGCGGGCAGTCTCCAGATAGCGGAAGTACATGGCGTTGTTGACATGGCCCATGGCGTCCATGTCGCCCCAGCGCACTTTGAATCGCATCTCGTGAACCCATTTTTTATATTCTGGAATCTCTATGCGCATGCCTGCAGTCTCCTTGTTGTAGCGCCACCGCAAGGCACCATGCCCCGCAGCCCCCGGTCACTGTGCAGCAGGGCGGATTCCCGCGCTGTCACCTATCAGCAACGACGGGGTCCACGCACGTCATAGAATCCACCGCATTGCGGCATTTGCGCTGCAGCCGAACGAACGTTCGGTCTGCCGAACATCCTGTTTTTTCAATATCCAAGCGAGACACCCCGATGACGAACGAAGAAATCCTGGCCCAGTACGGGCCGCGCGAAGCCATGGAATACGACGTGGTGGTGGTTGGCGGCGGCCCCGGCGGCCTGGCCACGGCCATCCGCCTCAAGCAGCTGGCGGCCGAAAAAGGCCAGGATGTCTCCGTCGTCGTGCTGGAAAAGGGCTCGGAGCCCGGTGCCCACATCCTCTCGGGCGCCATCATGGACCCGCGTGCGCTGACCGAGCTGATCCCTGACTGGAAGGAAAAGGGCGCGCCCCTGACCCAGCCCGTCACCGATGACGCCATGGTCTTCCTGGGCGAGAAATCCGCCCTGCGCACGCCCAACTTCCTGCTGCCGGCCTGCTTTCAGAACCACGGCAACTACATCGTTCGCCTGGGCTACGTGGTCAAGTGGCTGGGCGAGCAGGCCGAGGCACTGGGCGTTGAAATCTTCCCGGGCTTTGCTGCCGCCGAGGTGCTCTACAACGAGGACGGCTCGGTCAAGGGCGTGGCCACCGGCAACATGGGCATCGGCAAGGACGGCGAGCCCACGGGCGACTTCCAGCTGGGCATGGAGCTGCACGCCAAGTACACGATCTTTGCCGAAGGCTCACGCGGCCACCTGGGCAAGCAGATCATTGCCAAGTACCAGCTGGACGCCGGCAAGGACCCGCAAAGCTACGGCCTGGGCATCAAGGAGCTGTGGGAAATCGACCCGGCACGCCACAAGCCCGGCTTCGTGATGCACACGGCCGGCTGGCCCATGGACAGCAAGACCTACGGCGGCGCCTTCCTCTACCACCTGGACGACAACAAGGTCACGCTGGGCTTCATCACGGGCCTGGACTATGCCAACCCCTACCTGAGCCCCTTCGAGGAATTCCAGCGCTGGAAAACCCATCCCAACATCCGCTACTACCTGGAAGGCGACGAGTCCAAGGGCATCAAGCCGGCCAAGCGCCTGGGCTACGGCGCGCGCGCCATCACGGCCGGCGGCCTGCTGTCCCTGCCCAAGTTCGTGTTCCCGGGCGGCGCGCTCGTGGGCTGCGACGCAGGTTTCCTGAACGTCAGCCGCATCAAGGGCAGCCATGCCGCCATCAAGACCGGCATGCTGGCCGCCGAGGCCGCCTATGACGCCATCGTCGCGGGCCGCCAGGGCGACGAGCTGGGCGCCTATGTAGAGGCCTTCGAGAACAGCTGGCTGTACGAAGAGCTGAACAAGTCGCGCAACTTCAAGGCCTGGTTCAAGAAGGGCCTGACCACGGCCACGCTGATGAACGGCATCGAGCAGTTCGTGCTCAAGGGCAACATCCCCTGGACGCTGCACCGCGACAAGCCCGACCACGCCTACCTGAAGCCTGCGGCCGAGTGCAAGCCCATCGACTATCCCAAGCCCGATGGCAAGCTGACCTTCGACCGACTGTCCAGCGTCTTCATCAGCAACACCAACCACGCCGAAGACCAGCCCGCCCACCTGACGCTCAAGGACGCCTCGGTGCCCGTGGCCATCAACCTGGCCAAGTACGCAGGCCCCGAGCAGCGCTACTGCCCGGCCGGCGTCTATGAGTTCGTGGACGACACGGCCCAGGGCGGCAAGCGCCTGCAGATCAACGCCCAGAACTGCGTGCACTGCAAGACCTGCGATATCAAGGACCCCACGCAGAACATCGTCTGGGTCACGCCCGAAGGCGGCGGCGGGCCAAACTACGCGGGCATGTGATCCGCACGCCACACCGGCCTTCCTCTGAAGCCTGCCCAAGCCTGCTTGTGCAGGCTTTTTCTTTGAGCGCCGTCAAAGCCATGCAGGCCCAGAAAGCATAGAAGGCCATCCGAAAGGCACTTGCACGCAATAAAAATGCACGACAAAGCCCAAAACAAGCCCCTGAAGACGCAAACCTGCACCGCCAAACCTGTCCAACACGCATGAAAAAGTTGCACCTAGGGCATTCCCCGCAGATTTCATGCCAATTTTTAGATACAAACCTATAGGTGAAAACCGGGTCGTCCAAACGCCAAGGCGTACAGGGCGGCTGCAGTAGACTTTGCCGCGAAGCGCCGCGACCGTCCTGTGCGGCCTTCTGCTGAGCAAACAGGAACAAACACAAGCACGTTGGAGATACACGTATGAAGCACTTGTCTTGGGCGCCCCTGGGCGCGCTGGCCCTGGCAATTTCCGCCATCGCGGGCGGCGCCCACGCCGCTGACGAGAAGTCGGTCGCAGTGACCGCCATCGTCGAGCACCCTGCACTCGACGCCGTGCGCGACGGCGTGCAGGCCGCGCTCAAGGAAGCAGGCTACGAAGCCGGCAAGAACCTCAAGTGGCAGTACCAGAGTGCCCAGGGCAACACCGGCACGGCCGCGCAGATCGCACGCAAGTTCGTGGGCGACAAGCCTGACGCCATCGTGGCCATCGCCACGCCCTCGGCCCAGGCCGTGGTCGCCTCGACCAAGACCGTGCCCGTGGTGTTCTCCGCCGTGACCGACCCCGTGGCCGCCAAGCTGGTGCCCAGCTGGGAGCCGTCCAAGAACAACGTGACCGGCGTGTCCGACCTGCTGGCCCTGGACAAGCAGATGGATCTGGTCAAGCAGGTCGTGCCCAACGCCAAGCGCGTGGGCATGGTCTACAACCCCGGCGAGGCCAACTCCGCCGTGGTGGTCAAGGAACTCAAGGCCCTGCTGCCCAAGCTGGGCATGACCCTGGTGGAAGCCGCCGCACCCCGTTCCGTGGACGTCAGCAGCGCCGCGCGCAGCCTGGTCGGCAAGGTCGACGTGATCTATACCAACACCGACAACAACGTGGTCTCGGCCTACGAGTCGCTGGTCAAGGTCGGCCAGGACGCCAAGATCCCGCTGGTGGCCTCGGACACCGACTCCGTCAAGCGCGGCGCCGTGGCTGCCCTGGGCATCAACTACCGCGATCTGGGCGAGCAGACCGGCCGCATGGTGGTGCGCATCCTCAAGGGCGAAAAGCCCGGCGACATGAAGACCGAAGTCAGCACCAAGATGGAGCTGTTCGTGAATCCCGGCGCCGCCGAGAAGCAAGGAGTCAAGCTGTCCGACGCGCTGGTCAAGTCGGCCGCCCAGGTGATCAAGTAATACCCGGGGTTTGCCTGCCCGGGACCAACCCGGGCAGTGCGCCCACGGTGGCAGGCGCCATGGCAACATGGCCCTGCCCTTTTTTTAAGTCGTTTTCTGTCCCACGCGCCTGTCGCTCCTCCTATGTCTCTTTTCTCATTGCTCGGTGCCGTCGAGATCGGCCTGATCTTCAGCCTGGTGGCGCTGGGCGTCTTCATCTCGTTCAGATTGCTGCGCTTTCCCGACCTCACGGTGGACGGCAGCTTCCCGCTGGGCGGCGCCGTCTGCGCCATCCTGATTTCCACGGGCACCAATCCCTGGCTGGCCACGCTGGCCGGCACGGCCGCAGGCGCCGTCGCGGGCCTGATCACGGGCTGGCTCAATGTGCGCCTGAAGATCATGGACCTGCTGGCCTCCATCCTGATGATGATCGGCCTGTATTCGGTCAACCTGCGCATCATGGGCGGCCCCAACGTGCCGCTGATCAACGAGACCACGCTGTTCACCCTGCTGCAGCCCGACAGCGTGGCTGACTATGTGATGCGCCCGGTGATCCTGTTCGTGATCGTCGTGATCGCCAAGCTGGGCCTGGACTGGTTCTTCGCCACCGAGCGGGGCCTGGCCATCCGCGCCACGGGCTCCAACGCCCGCATGGCACGCTCGCAGGGCGTGAACACCGGCGCCATGATCCTGCTGGGCATGGCGATCTCCAACGGCCTGGTCGGCCTGGCCGGCGCGCTGTTCGTGCAGACCCAGGGCGGCTCGGACATTTCCATGGGCATCGGCACCATCGTCATCGGCCTGGCTGCCGTGATCGTGGGCGAGTCCATCCTGCCCTCGCGCCGCATCGTCTGGGCCACGCTGGCCGTGGTGGTGGGCGCCATCGTCTACCGCTTCTTCATTGCAGCGGCCCTCAACAGCGATTTCATCGGCCTCAAGGCCCAGGATCTGAACCTCGTCACCGCCCTGCTGGTGACCGTCGCCCTGGTGATCCCCCAACTGAAGCGCAAATTTGCACAGCGCAAGTCCTGATCGCCGGAGAACCCTCATGCTGAGCGCACAACAACTCGAAATCACCTTCAACCCCGGCACGCCCATCGAAACGCGGGCGCTGCGCGGCATGTCGCTGGACATTCCCGACGGCCAGTTCGTCACCGTCATCGGCTCCAACGGCGCCGGCAAGTCCACCTTCCTGAACGCCGTCTCGGGCGACCTGTCCGTGGACAAGGGCCGCATCGAGATCGCCGGCCAGGACATGACGCGCCTGCCCGTGTGGGCACGTTCCGAGCGCGTGGCCCGCGTCTTCCAGGACCCCATGGCGGGCACCTGCGAGGACCTGACCATCGAGGAAAACATGGCCCTGGCCCAGCGCCGCGGCACCTTCCGCCGCCTGAGCCGCGCCGTCAAGGCCGAGATGCGCGACAACTTCCGCGAGCGCCTGTCCATCCTGGGCCTGGGTCTGGAAAACCGCCTGACCGACCGCATCGGCCTGCTCTCTGGCGGCCAGCGCCAGGCCGTGAGCCTGCTGATGGCGGCGCTGCAGCCTTCGCGCATCCTGCTGCTGGACGAGCACACCGCCGCGCTCGACCCGCGCACGGCCGACTTCGTGCTGCAGCTGACGGCGCGCATCGTCTCCGAGGCCAAGCTCACCACCATGATGGTCACCCACAGCATGCGCCAGGCGCTGGACGTGGGCGAGCGCACGGTGATGCTGCACCAGGGCCAGGTCGTGCTCGACGTCAGCGGCGAAGAACGCGCCCGCATGGACGTGCCAGATCTGCTGCACATGTTCGAGAAGGTGCGCGGCGAAAAGCTGGCCGACGACGCGCTGCTGCTGGGCTGAGCGCTCCGCACTTCCGGGAACAAGGGGCGCTGCGGCGCCCCTTGTTCATGGGATGGCTGCGGGCTGGCTATACCCACACATCGTTCATCGCCGTCCTCTCGCCGCCTTCCTCCCCGGTGTTCAGCACGCCGCGCGGCTCGATCAGCATGAGGCGTGCTTCCCGCTCGGCGCTGGGCTTGTGTTCCGTGCCTTTGGGGACCACGTAGAGCTCGCCCTGGCGCAGCAGCACATGGCCATCACGGAAGTCGATGCGCAGCTCGCCGTCCAGCACCAGGAAGGCTTCATCCGTTTCTGCATGCGAGTGCCAGATGAACTCGCCCTGCACGCGCACGATCTTGAACTGGTAGTCGTTCATCTCGGCGACGACGCGGGGGCTCCACTGGCCGGTGAAGCGGCTGAATTTCTCGGGGAAGTTGATGGCCTCGTAGGGGCGGTTTCCAGCGGGGAACGTCATGGGCAGACCTTATGAAAGCGTGTGAAGCCTCCATGCTAGGAAGCGCCATCCCTTCGGTCTTGCACGATCGTGCAGCTCAGGCCGCGCCCAGGCGCCTGAGCCAGCGCGCCGGCGGCACGCCATAGGCCATGGCGAACTGGCGCGCCATGTGGCTCTGGTCGAAGAAGCCGGCCTGCAGTGCAGCATCGGCCACGCCCTGCCCCGCCAGCAGCAGGCGCCGCACGGTGTCCAGCCGGCGCATGGTCAGGTAGCGGTAGGGGCTGGTGCCGTAGAGCGCGCGGAAGTCACGGCACAGCCGCCAGCGGTCCAGGCCGCTGGCCTGAGACAGCGCCTCCAGGGTTACGCCCTGCTCCAGCGAATCATGGATGCAGGCGCGGGCGCGCTCCACGGCCCCCAGGTCGGGCAGGCGCCGGACGTTGCGGCGGCCCGCCACGGCGTCCAGCGCCCATGCCAGGTCGTAGATGGCGTCGTCGCGGGCCAGCGGCTCCAGGTCTTCATCCAGGCCCTGCAGCAGCGGCAGCAGCGCGGCCTTGAGCCGCGGGTCGGCAGACAGCCCGCCCTCGACAAAGGGCAAGGGCCTGCCGCCCAGCACCTGCTGGATCAGGGCCGGCTCCACATAGACCATGCGGTAGCGAAAGCCTGCGTCGGTGCCCGCGTGGCCGTCATGCAATTCGTCGGGGTGCAGCACCATGGCGCCGCCCGGCAGGCTGTGCCGCTGGCTGCGGCGGTAGGCAAAGCTTTGCACGCCGGACAGCGTCAGGCCCAGTGCATAGGTGTCGTGCCTGTGGGGCGCATAGCCGTGCCCGCCGAAGTAGGCCTCGATGCGCTCCAGGCCTGCGCCCAGCTGCGAATGCCGGACCCAGTCGCTGGAGATGCTCGTTTCTGCCATGTGGGTTGGTGGTGAGGGGTGTGCAAAGCAGCCGCAGATGGTAACTGCGGGCTGGTGACCTCAAGGCGAGCAGGCTGGCTGCTCCGCGCCCGGCACGGCCTGGATTGCCGGTGCGCGGCGCATGCCCGCCGACACCACCCACCCCAGCAGCGCGATCAGTGCAGCACCCCATTCGGCCTGCTGCAGCCCCCGGGCGGTGGCCTCGCGCAGCGCATCGGGCGCCGTGATTCCGGCCAGCGGCGCGGTGGCCACCATGACCAGCAGGGCCAGCCCCAGCGCCGCGCCCACTTGCTGGGCCGTGGCCGCAATGCCCGAGGCCACGCCCTGCTGCGCAGCCGCCACGCCCTGGCCGGCCACCACCCACATGGCGGTCCAGCACGCGCCCTGGCCCAGGCTGAGCACCACGAAGCCGGGCACCAGCCAGACATAGCTGCCGCCCAGCGGCAGCGCCCAGGCCATATAGGCCAGGCCGATGGTGCCTGCGGCCCAGCCCCCCATCAGCACGGCGCGCGGCGTGGAGCGGTGCAGCCAGTGTTCGGCCCAGCGGATGCCCAGCGTGCAGACCGCCGTGGGCAGCAAAAAGGCCATGCCGGCCTGCAGCGGGCTCCAGCCGAAGATCTGCTGGAAATACAGCGCCAGAAAGTAGTACTGCACGCCAAAGCTGCTCATGAAGAGCATGGTCAGCAGCATGGCCGCGCGCAGGCTGGGCACGCGCAGCAGGGACAGCGGCATCAGCGGCGAGGCAATGCGCGCCTCGATGCGCCAGAACAGGGCCAGCGCCGCCATGGCCACGGCCAGCGTCCCCAGCGTGGCGGCGCTGGCAAAGCCCCATTCAGGACCTTGCACCAGAGCCGTCACCAGCAGGCTGCTGCCCACGGTCACGCTCAGGCAGCCGGCCAGATCAAAGCCCTGGCCCGGCGCGGCGCGCCCGGTCTGGGCCGAGGGCGGCAGAAAGCGCAGCGCCGCCATGGCACACGGCCAGGCCACGGGCACCAGCACCCACAGCACCCAGTTCCAGCCCAGTGTCTGCGTGAGCACGCCGCCCAGCAGCGCACCGGCCGCCAGCCCGCCGGCCGACGCCATGCTCCACACGGCCAGGGCGCGGTTGCGCTCGGGCCCTGCCGCATACAAGGTGTTGATCAGCGACAGCGTGGCCGGAAACAGCAGCGCCCCGGCCACGCCCTGCCCTGCGCGGCCCAGCACCAGCTGCCAGGGCTGCGAGGCAAAGCCGCCGACCAGGGAGGCCAGGCCGAACAGCGCCATGCCCGCCACATACATGCGCCGCTTGCCCAGCAGGTCCGCGCAGCGCCCGCCCAGCAGCAGGCAGCCGCCAAAGGCCACGCTGTAGGCACTGACCACCCATTGCAGATGGTGCGCGTCCATCTGCAACTGCTGGCCCATGGCGTCGAGCGCGACGAAGACGATGGTGGCATCCAGCGCAATCAGCAGCTGGGACAGGGACAGCAGCGCCAGCGCGGCGCGCGGATGGCGCAGGGCGCCGGGGGAATCGGTCATTGGCATGGCGCCGATCCTAATTAATGCACTTGTGAAGATAAACAGCAGATTTTCATTTTTCTTATGCAAAACTGCATTAATCGAATCTGGAGACATGCCATGGATCTCAACGCCGTGCACCTGCTCATCAAGGTGGCCGAAAGCCGCAGCTTCACCCAGGCCGCCACGCTGCTGGGCACCAGCCAGCCACGCATCTCGCGCGCCGTGGCGCAGCTGGAGAAAGACCTGGGCACGCGGCTGCTGCACCGCAATACGCGTAGCGTCTCGCTCACGCCTGATGGCTGTGCGCTGGTGGACCGCTGCGCCCCGCTGATTGCCGGGCTGGAAGAGGCGCGCCAGCTGGTCAGCGACCGGCGCTGCGCCCCCAGCGGCGTGCTGCGCATGACGGCGCCGTCCATGCTGGGCCGCATCGTGCTGGTGCCGCTGCTGGGACAGTTGCTGCGCGAGCATCCGCAGCTGCAGATCGACACCAGCTTCACCGACCGCATGGTGGATATGGTGGAGGAAGGCTTTGACGCGGCCGTGCGCATAGGCCCGCTGGCAGACAGCCGCATGATTGCCCGCGCCCTGCCGCCGCTGCGCTGGGTGACCGTGGCCTCGCCCGCCTACCTGGCGGCGCGCGGCACGCCGCAGACGCTGCAGGAGCTGGCGCAGCACAGCTGCATGGCCGTCTACAACCACTACCTGGGCCGGCGCGTGCCCTGGCAGTTCCTGGCCGGCAATGGCGAGATGCTGGACTGGCCTGCGCCACAGACCGTGACCTTCGACAGCGGCGATCCGCTGGTGGAAGGCTCGCTGGGCGGCCTGGGCGTGGCCCAGGTCATGGAGTTCGCGGTGCGCGAGCACCTGCAGGCGGGCCGGCTGGTGCGGCTGCTGCCCCAGCACGAGGGCCGCGCCCGCGAACTGTCCCTGGTCTACCCGCGCACGCGCCAGGCCTCGCCGCGCATCAAGGCACTGGCCCAGCTGCTGCTGGCGCAGACACAGTGGTAAGCAGGCAGGCGGGCCGCAGACGGCGTGGCGCCATGCACACAGTGGGTTCGGATTCAGTTCCGCTTATGTGGGTGAAGGGGGATTAAACTCCTGCCTTTCCACGATGGCAGCGTTCTCGGACAATCACGCCTTTTCGTGGTGCATGCACCTTGATGGGGCCGCGACACAGCGGCTCTTTTGTTTTTCCTGTTTTGCATTCCTGCCCCCGCGCCGGCCAGCGGCCGCGCGGGATCTGATCCACCAATCGACACATCCATGGCAGCAGAAAACTCCAAGAATGCCGCTCCCACCGCGCTCAGGCGCGAACTCAAGGCGCGGCATCTGTCCATGATCGCCATCGGCGGCTCCATCGGCACCGGCCTCTTCGTTGCCTCGGGCGCCACCATCTCGCAGGCCGGCCCCGGCGGCGCCCTGCTGGCCTACATGATCGTGGGCCTGATGGTCTACTTCCTCATGACCAGCCTCGGCGAAATGGCCGCGAACCTTCCCGTCTCGGGCTCATTCGCCACCTACGGCGCGCGCTATGTGGACGAAGGCTTCGGCTTCGCGCTGGGCTGGAACTACTGGTACAACTGGGCCGTCACCATTGCCGTGGACCTGGTGGCCGCCCAGCTGGTCATGGCCTACTGGTTCCCCGACGGCAACGGCATGCTGTGGAGCGCCCTGTTCCTGGCCATCATGTTCGGCCTCAACGCCATCTCGGTCAAAGGCTTCGGCGAGGCCGAGTACTGGTTCGCCGCCATCAAGGTGACCACCGTCATCCTCTTCATCGGCGTGGGCGTGCTCATGATCCTGGGCATCGTGCGGGGCGGCGCGCCTGAAGGCGTCTGGGGCAACTTTGCCCTGTGGAGCCAGGGCGACGCGCCCTTTGCGGGCGGTTTCTCGGCGCTGATCGGCGTGGCCATGATCGTGGGCTTTTCCTTCCAGGGCACGGAACTGATCGGCATTGCCGCTGGCGAATCCGAGAACCCCGCCAAGAACGTGCCCCGCGCCGTGCGCCAGGTGTTCTGGCGCATTTTGCTGTTCTACGTCTTCGCCATTCTGGTCATCAGCCTGCTGATCCCCTACACCGATCCGCACCTGCTCAAGAATGATCTGGGCGACATCAGCGTGAGCCCCTTCACCCTGGTCTTCGAGCGCGCGGGCCTGCTGTCGGCCGCCGCCGTGATGAACGCTGTGGTGCTGACCTCGGTGCTGTCGGCCGGCAATTCGGGCATGTACGCTTCCACGCGCATGCTCTACACGCTGGCCTGCCAGCGCATGGCGCCGCGCATGTTCTCGTATGTCAACAAGCGCGGCGTGCCCACGCTGGCCCTGCTGGCCACCACCGTGGTGGCGGCGCTGTGCTTCCTGACCAACATCTTCAGCCCGCAACTGGTCTACATCTGGCTGCTGAATCTGTCGGGCATGACAGGCTTCATCGCCTGGCTGGGCATTGCCATCAGCCACTACCGCTTTCGCAAGGGCTTCGAGGCCCAGGGCCTGGACCTGAACCAGCTGCCCTACCGCGCATCCTGGTTCCCGTTCGGCCCCATCTTCGCCTTCGTGCTGTGCATGGTGATCACGCTGGGCCAGAACTACGAGGCCTTCATGGCCGACCGCATCGACTGGACCGGCGTGGTCGCCACCTACATCGGCCTGCCGCTGTTCCTGCTGATCTGGGGCGGCTACCGCCTGGTCAAGGGCACGCACATCGTGAAGTACAAGGACATGCAACTGGGCTCCAACGTCGACTGACGCCCGGCCCAGTCCCCATGAAAAACAGCCCGCAGATGCGGGCTGTTGGCTTTCAGGCCTCTGCCGACCACACGGCCAGTTCGTAGCCGTCCGGATCGGTGAAGTGGAACCTGCGGCCACCCGGGAACGCGAACACCGCACGGCTGATCACGGCCCCGGCCGCCTCCACGCGGCGCTGTGCCTCGGCCAGATCGTCGGCGTAGAGGATGACCAGCGGGCCGCCGGGCCGCACCTCCTCGCCGGTGGTGAAGCCGCCGGTCAGCCGGCCGTCGCTGAACTCGGTGTAGCACGGCCCGTAGTCGGTGAAGGTCCAGCCGAAGGCCTCGCCGTAGAACGCCTTGCTGCGTGCGATGTCGGCCACGTTGAACTCGATGTTGTCGATCTGGTGGTTCTTGCCCCTGATGCCCATGTGATGCTCCATTGAATGTCGGTAGGCCGCCATCATCGGCCACGCAGGGGCACGGCATCTTGAACAAAACGGCCAGCCGGACTGCTCAATCCAGCAGCTGCGCCATGGCAGCGCGGGGCGTGATGCCACACAGCGCCCTCACTTCGCGCGACAGATGCGCCTGGTCCGCATAGCCGGCGTCCGCCGCCAGCGCCGCAAGACCTGCCTGCCGGTCCGACCGTGCCAGGGCCAGCAGGCGCTGAAAGCGCAGCACGCGCTCCAGGGTCTTGGGGCCGTAGCCAAACTGCGCGTGACACAAGCGGCGCAGGCTGCGCTCCGGCATGTCCAGCTGCGCGCGCATGGCGGCCAGCACACCGGATTCATCCCGCCCGGCTGCAGCCGCCACACTGAATAGTTGCATGGCCTGCCGGTCCGGCGCTGGGGCGTCGCGGCCCATTTGCACCAGTCCATGGATGAACACGGCCTGCCCTGCGCCCGGCTGCGCATCGTTGATGCGATGCACCCACTCCCGCGCGCGCGGCCCCAGCAGATCGCCCAGTTCCACCGCCTGCCCCACGATCTCGTCCATGGGCAGGCCCAGCCAGGCGCTGGCCGCACCGGGGCCGAAGCGCGCCCCCCATACCTCGGACCCCGGCACCAGCGCGGGCCGCGCAGCCATCCTGTCAGGCCCCACGGCCAGCAGCCGCCCGCCCTTGCAGACGATGTCCACGCAGCCATCGGGCACCACGAGAAAGCCACCGGCATAGTCCGGGGCCACGGTGCTGCTCCACAGGCACTGGAAGTGCGGCTGCAGGGCGGGCGGCGGGGAGTGTTCGCGGTAGGGGGCGGGCGGCGGCGCCTGGCCAGAGGGCATGGATTTCAGACTCCCAACGGCAGGTCGGCCTTCTTCAGCGTGCGCAGCACAAAGCTGGACTGGCTGTGGCGTATGCCCTTGATCTTGTAGAGCTTCTCGCGCAGCAGGCGCTCGTAGTCACGCGTGTCCTTGACGACGACGCGCAGCAGGTAGTCGTACTCGCCCGAGACCAGATGCGCCTCCACCACCTCGGGAATGGTCGCCAGCATCTCGCCGAATTTCTCCAGCGTGTTGTCCGAATGGCTGTCCAGCGTGACCTGCACCAGCACCGTATCGCCCAGGCCCAGCGCCAGCGGGTTCAGGCGCACGGTATAGCCCTCGATCACCCCCGCCTCTTCCAGCTTCTTGATGCGCGCCCAGCAGGGCGAGGCGCTCAGGCCCACGGCGGCGCCGATTTCCTGCAGGCTGGCGCGCGCGTTGGCCTGCAGGGCGGAAAGAATCTTTCTGTCGAGGATGTCCATGGCCGGCAATCTACTGCAAAACAGGCAGGCGCAGAATAATTTTCTGTAGCAACGCCTGTTTTGAAGAAATAAAGCAGCATTTTCTGAGACCAAACGCGCACACTTGTCTGCATGGGAGCACGCTTACCGGCGCAGCAAAACCATTCACCCAGCCCCGCCGACTACCGCCAGCGCCCGGATGCGTGATCCAGACCAGGAGCCCGTTACAGGCCGCCCCGCTTATCCGCAGCGGGGCGGCCTGTTGCATTGGGGCACCTGGCAGACGGCAGACAGCGCTTTCCCGCAATGGCCGCCGGTGCACAATGGCCCCCCGCAAGCCTGCACGGCGGACATATACGGGCGCACGCCACATCAACCAATCGGACCCTTGATCCACACGCAAGACAACCCCACCGAAGGCGGCCGGGGGCACTGGCAAACAGGTGCTGCAGCGCAATGGCTCGTGCAGACCCTGGTGCAGGCCCTGGCAGCTGCAGCGCTTCTGGCACTGCTCACCCGCTTGCTGCCCAACCCCCAGGCAGACCAGGGCATTGCGGTCTTTCCCGGCAGGAGCATGGCGCCGGCCGCCATGCTGCTTTACGCGTACATGGGCTCGGCCCTGGCCATCACGCTGATGAGCCTGATCCTGTGGTGCTGGCTCAGGGAAAGGCTCTACATTCTTTGCGCCGCGCTCCTGGCAGCCGGCTTTGCCTACGCTGCTTTCCGTTACCGGCCCGAAGGCCTGTGGCTGCCCGGCGCCGACCAGCCCCAGCATGCGCTGTCCATCGCCTACTGCAGCTTCTGTGTGGTGGCGACGGTGTTTTTCAGCCAATTGTTCGAGTTCCGCCGCCATTGGATCTGGGCTGCGCACCTCTTCAGCGTAGTGGCCTGGCTGAATGCCATCGCACTGGGCCTGGCACTGTTGGGTGGCTATGCGCAGATCTCGCGTGCCGTGGTGTTCACGGCCCTGGTGTCCACATCGTTCGGTGCGGTCTTCGTGCTGTACCTGCTGGTGGTCCGAAGGCAGTGGCAATACCTGCCGGGCGCGCTGGCGTTTGCGGTGCCTTCCGCCCTGGGCATCCTGAACCTGCTGAGAACCCAGGGCCTGCTGCCGGATGTTGCGCTGCCATCGGCACAGATGCTGTGGTTTGCCGGGCGTGTTTCCGAGGCCATCCTGCTGGGAATGGCGGTGACCAACCGCACGCGGGTGGCGGAGCGCGCCCTGCGCAGTGAGCGGATGCAGGCCCTGTCACGCGCCCAGGCTGCCGAGCGCGAGCTGGAGTCCAAGGTCCTGCAGCGCACCGCACAACTGCAAACGGCCCAGCAGGCCTTGCAGACGGCCTTGCACAGCGAGCGGGAGATGCGGCTGGAGCAGCGCCAGTTCTTCAACATGATCAACCACGAGTTCCGCACCCCGCTCACCATCGTGGACGGCGCCGCGACCGAGCTGCAGACGTTCCCGACGACGGACGCGGACTCCCTCATCGAGCAGGCGTCGCAAATACGCAGGGCTTCGCGCCGGCTGATGACCCTGGTGGACACCTGCCTGATCAACGACCGGCTGGACGCGGGCGCGTTCCGGCTGCAACTGGAGCAGACGCCATTGGATGAACTCCTGGAGGAGTCTGCAGAGCTCGTCGGCTGGTCCCGGCGGCATCGCCTGAAACTGGATCTGGAACACGGCCCGCAGCAATGGCAATGCGACCCTGTCCTGGTGCGCATCGCCATCTCCAACCTTGTCGGCAACGCCATCAAATATGCCAAGGCGGGCGACATCACCCTGGCCGCCCGCTGCGATGCGTCCGGTGACCTGCTGATTTCCGTCAGCGACCAGGGACCGGGCCTTGCGCCCGAAGCGGCAGGACAGGTTTTCGAGCCCTATGAGCGCGCAAGCGCCACCCGGCACGTCAACGGGCATGGTCTGGGCCTGTCCGTGGTGAGGCGTATCGCCAGGCTGCACGCAGGCGACGCGTTCTTCCAGCCGGCTGCCGGAGGCGGGGCCTGCTTTGTCATCCGGCTGGGCCGGTTCCTGCCCGGCACGGCAGATGCCCGCCAGGAACGTCCGCCAGCGGCAAGGCCGGCCGCCGTGCCGCCGGGCATGCCCGCCTGACGCGGGCAAGGCCGGGGCCTTCGCCGCTGAAGCAGGGCGTGCTCGCGGCGCTCATGGGGCCGCCGCTGCACGGGCCGTCCCGCCCTGCACCACCAGCAGCACGCCACCCAGGATCAAGGCCACGCCGGCCAGGCGCGTCGCATTGACCGGCCGTGCACCCAGGCCCATCAGGCCAAAGTGGTCCACCAGCACCGAGACCACGATCTGCCCCGCCACCACACAGACCAGGAATCCGCCTGCGCCCAGCCTGGGCGTGACGGCGGCCGCGCTGGCCACATAGATGGCCCCCAGCACACCGCCTATCCATAGCCACCATGGCCCCGCTGCCGCCTGGGCCATGGCCGGAGCGGGCGCGCGCAGCACCCACAGTGCAGGCACCACGACCATGACGCTCACGGCCAGCGAGACCAGCGCGCCCCACAGCGGGTGGCCCAGCAGGCGGCCCACCAGGGCATTGCTGGCGGCCTGGAATGGCAGGATGGCCCCCGCCAGCAGCGCCAGGGCCACGGGAGCAAGGGCGGTGAATGTGCTTTTACCTGTCATGCGGCAAGACCTTTCTTCTTCTGTCAATCGATGCCTGCATGCTCTCGCATCCAGCTTGTTGATGGAAATCGTTTGTGTGCACGGTCTATATTCATGGCATGGATGAACTGCGCCGGATCGACCTCAACCTGCTGCTGGCCCTGCACGCCCTGCTGGCCGAAAAACATGTGACGCGCGCGGCCCTGCGCCTGCACAAGAGCCAGCCGGCCATGAGCCATTCGCTGGCGCAGTTGCGCGAGCATCTGGGCGACCCGTTGCTGGTGCGGCGCGGTGGCCGCATGGCGCTGACGGCACGCGCGCAAGGCCTGGTGCAACCGCTGGCGGATGCGCTGGGCAGCCTCAACGGCTTGCTGGCACAGGCGGAGTTCGACCCGGCCCACGCACGCGGACGGCTGCGGCTGGCACTGTCGGACTACGCATCGCGCATCGTGCTGCCGCCGCTGATGCGGCATCTGCGCCAGCACGCACCCGGGCTGGACCTGGCCATCAGCCAGTCCACGCGCGAGGTGATGCTGGCCCAGCTGGCCGATGGCGAACTGGACCTGGCACTGGGGCCCTTCCCCGACGCACCCGACCTGCCCGAAGGCATCGAGGTGCAGGATCTGTTCCAGGAACAATTCGTGAGCGTGGCCGACCAGGCCGTGCTGCCGGCACGCGGCGGGCTGTCACTGCAGGACTGGCTGCAGCGCCCGCACGTCATGCTGGCCATGCGGCCCGACGCCAGCGAGGAAATCGAGAAGGCGCTGGCCGCCCAAGGCCTGAGCCGCCGCGTGGTGCTGGCCCTGCCCCACTGGAGCGCGGCGCTGGAGGTGCTGGCAGGCACCGACCTCGTGCTGACCGTGGGCAGCCGCGCCATTGGCGACCTGCGCCGCCACAAAACGCTGCGCCGCTTCACGCCACCGCTGAAGCTGCCCCGGTTCGCCTACCAGCAGGCCTGGCATGTGCGCAAGCAGGGGGATGCCATGCACCGGTGGCTGCGCAACTCGATGGCGCAGTGCTGCACTGCGCAGGGGCAAACACAGAAGTAAGTGCAGGCCGCAGCCTCAGGCCGCCACCACCACCCTCAGCAACTGCTTCTGTATCTTCCCGCTGGCCGTCTTGGGCAGGGCCTCGCGGAAGTGGTAGCGGCGCGGGCGCTTGTAGGCGGCCAGGCGGTCGCCGTGGACCAGGAAGGCGTCCAGCGCCTCGGCCGTGGGCGTGGCGCCAGGCTTGGCGACCACGTGGGCGGCGACGATCTGGCCCCAGCGCTCATCATCCTCGCCGATGACGGCGACTTCGAGCACGTCGGCATGCTCGACCAGCGCGTCTTCCACTTCGCGCGGATAGACGTTCTCGGCACCCGAATTGATCATGTAGTCGATGCGGTCGCGGATCCAGAGATAGCCGTCGTCGTCGATGTGGCCCAGGTCGCCCGTGTGGTACCAGCCGTGCGCCAGGGCGCGGGTGTTGGCGTCGGGGCGGTTGAGGTAGCCGGCCATCATGCAGGGGCCGCGCACCAGGATCTCGCCCACCTCGCCTGGCAGGCAGGCCTCGGCCGGATCGGTGGGGGCGTTGTCTTCGCGCAGGCGCGCCACGATGAGGTCATGGCCCATGGAAGGCAGCCCGGCCGAGCCCGCGTGCGAGAGTTGCTCGCGCGGCAGGAGGATGGACATGCAGGGCCCCATCTCGGTGGTGCCGTAGACCTGGACCAGGTCGCTGCCGACCTTGCGCGTCCATTCGCGGATCAGGTGGGGAGCCATGGAGGCGCCGCCGTACTCCACCAGCCGCAGCGCGGGCGCCTGCTCAGGCGAGGCGATGGGGTCGGCCAGCAGCATGGTGACCATGGTGGGCGCCGCGAAGAAGAAGCTCACGCGCTCTTCGCGGATCAGGCGCCAGGCCTCGGTCACGTCAAAGCGGCGCAGCAGCACCTGGGTGGCCCCGGCCTGCAGGCGCGGCAAAAAGCTGGTGTGCAGCTCGGCCGTGTGGTTGAGCGGCGCCATGGCCAGGCCCACGTCGTCGCGCGTGAATTGCATGGTCTGGTGCATGAGGGCGTTGTGCGCCAGCTTGCTGCGGTGCGTATGCAGCACGCCCTTGGGCCGGCCCGTGGTGCCGCTGGTGTACATGAGGATGCAGGGGTCGCTCTCGCGCACATGGGCCTGGGGCGGCGCGCTGCTGCGGCCCCTGGCCAGTGCGGACAGGCGCTGCGTGGCCCAGACCGGCAGCGGGTCGGCCGGGGCATCGTCGGCAAAGATCCAGTGCTCGGTGCCTGCGCCAGTGCCACCCCCGCCTTCGGCCTTGAGCAGGGCCTGGGCGCGTGCGGCCACCTCGCCGCCCTCGTGCTCGAACACCAGGGCGCGCGCAGCACCGTCCTTGAGGATGAAGGCCAGCTCCTGCGCCGCCAGCCGGTAGTTGATGGGGTTGAAGATGGCGCCCAGGCGCGCGGCCGCCAGCATGGTGAAGACAAAGGCCGGCGTGTTGTAGAGAAAGGCCGCGACCACGTCGCCATGGCCTATGCCCAGCTCGGCCAGGCCGTGGGCGTGGCGGTTGACTTCGGCATCGAGCTGGGCGTAGGTCCAGGCGCGGCGCTCGCCGCCCTCCCAAGCGACCAGGGCTTCCTTGTTCGGCAGGTAACGTGCCGGCCAGGCCAATGTGTCTCCCAGCGTCTGCTGCATGTGCGCTTCTTCCTTCTCGCTCACGAGATTTCATATATCGATGCATCTCAATGTAGGAGATTTTTTAGACAGTTATGCAATTTGCAAATGCATCCATGCAGGCAAGCGCATGGAGTAGCGGCCGGCCCGCGGAAATCCCGAAGCCGCGCGGACGCTGGCCGCAGCTAGAATGCGCCGGTCAGGAGAGAGTGCCCGCCCGGCCGCAATGGTCACAGGCAGCGGCACCGCCGAAGGCGCAGGGTTCGTCCCGAACGCTCAGGCAAAAGGACTGGCACCGCCTGCCGCCACGGCCGCAGGCGTTCCTAGCTGGAGAGAGATGCAGGGCACGGCGGTGTGCCCCATCCACCGAAGGAGCAAGCCCCACGCATGGAAGGTGCGGGTGAATCTCTCAGGTAAAGCGGACAGCAGGGCAGGACATCCCGGGATTCCGGGATGGCGTTGTGCCTTGCCCCTTGCCGAAAAGAGAGTCCCTCCTTGACCGCTGCCTCCACCACCGATCTGCTCAAGACCCCGCTGTTCGACCTGCACCAGGAACTGGGCGCGCGCATGGTGCCGTTTGCCGGCTACTCCATGCCCGTGCAATACCCGCAGGGGCTGATGGCCGAGCACCTACACACGCGCGAGGCGGCAGGCCTGTTCGATGTCTCGCACATGGGCCAGATCAGCCTGCGCGGCCCGGATGCCGGCGCGGCGCTGGAATCGCTGCTGCCCATGGACGTGCTGGGCCTGGGCGAACACCGCCAGCGCTACGGCCTGCTGCTCAACGACGCGGGCGGCATTCTGGACGACCTGATGTTCGTGCGCCGCGAGGACGACCTGTTCCTGATCGTCAACGGCGCCTGCAAGCATGAAGACCTGGCGCACATAGAGGCCCGCATCGGCCAGCGCTGTGAAATCGAGCCCCAGTTCGACCGGGGCCTGCTGGCGCTGCAGGGCCCGCAGGCAGCAGCCGCCATGGAGCGCCTGCTGCCCGACACGGCCGGGCTGGTGTTCATGACGGGCGGCTACTTCGACTGGGAAGGCGCCGAGCTGTACATCACGCGCAGCGGCTATACCGGCGAGGACGGCTTCGAGATCTCCTTGCCCGCCAGCCACGCCGAGGCCTTTGCCCGTGCCCTGCTGGCCCAGCCCGAAGTCAGGCCCGTGGGCCTGGGCGCGCGCAATTCGCTGCGCCTGGAAGCCGGCCTGTGCCTGTACGGCAACGATCTGGACACGACCACCACCCCGGCCGAGGCCGCCCTGAACTGGGCCGTGCAGAAGATCCGCCGCATCGGTGGCGAGCGCGAAGGCGGCTTTCCCGGCGCGGCCACCGTGCTGGCCCAGCTGCAGTCGCCCGAGCTGCTCACGCGCAAGCGCGTGGGCCTGGTGGCCCTGGAGCGCGTACCCGTGCGCGAAGGCACGGAGCTGCTGGACGCCAGCGGCCGCAAGGTCGGCCAGGTCACCAGCGGCCTGCTGTCGCCCACCCTGAACCAGCCCGTGGCACTGGCCTATGTGGAGCCGGGCAGCGCCGCCATCGGCACCACGCTGCAGGCCATGGTGCGCGGCAAGGCCGTGCCCATGCAGGTGCAGGCCACGCCCTTCGTGGCGCCCCGCTATCACCGCGGTTGAGGACAGCCTGCGCGCTTGGCGTGGAACGAGTTCGGCGGATTCGTTTTTCCTGCCATCGCATGCCGCTACAGTGCGCACTGACCTTTCTCAAACCGCCTTTCACAGGTTTCTTTTCAGTTTCTATCGGAGCAAGCCATGAGCATCCAGTATTCCAAGGACCACGAATGGATCAACGCCGCCAACCCTGACGCGGCCATCGTCGGCATCACCCTCCACGCGCAGGATGCGCTGGGCGACGTGGTGTTCGTCGATCTGCCCGCCGTGGGCACCAGCTTCAACCAGGGCGATGTGGCCGGCGTGGTCGAGTCCGTCAAGGCCGCCGCCGATGTCTACATGCCCGTCAGCGGCGAGATCGTCGAAGTCAACGAAGCCCTGCGCGACGACCCCTCCCTGGCCAACAGCGACCCGCTGGGCGAAGGCTGGTTCTTCAAGGTCAAGCTCAGCGACGCAGGCCAGCTGGCCGCGCTGCTCGACGAAGCCGCCTACACGGCCTTCGCACAGAGCAACTGACGCCACTTTCCGGCCAGGACGGGCGCCAGGGCCCGCCCTGGCGCTTTTCAGCTTTTGAGACAGGTCCCTCCATGCTGATGTCCTCCACCCAGCCCCTTGCCGCCCTCGAGAACGCCACCGAATTCGTGGCCCGCCATATCGGCATTGCGCCCGAAAACGAGGCCCACATGCTCAGCGCCATTGGCGCGGCATCGCGCGATGCGCTGATCGACGCCATCGTCCCGCCCTCCATCCGGCGCCACCAGCCCATGGCGCTGCCGCCAGCGGCCACCGAGGCACAGGCGCTGGCCGAACTCAAGGCGCTGGCAGGCCGCAACCAGCTGCTCAAAAGCTTCATCGGCCAGGGCTACTACGGCACGCACACGCCCGGCGTCATCCTGCGCAACATTCTGGAGAACCCCGCCTGGTACACGGCCTACACGCCCTACCAGGCCGAGATCTCGCAAGGCCGCATGGAGGCCCTGGTCAACTTCCAGACCATGGTCTGCGACCTGACGGCCATGCCGATTGCCAACGCCTCCATGCTGGACGAGGCCACGGCGGCCGCCGAGGCCATGACGCTGGCCAAGCGCTCCGTCAAAAGCAAGAGCAACCGTTTCGTGGTGGCGGGCGATGCCCACCCCCAGACCATCGAAGTCATCCAGACGCGCGCCGCGCCGCTGGGCATCGAGGTGCTGCTGGCCAACTCGCTGGAAGAATGGAACCAGCTGATGGAGGGCGACTACTTCGCCGTGCTGGCCCAGTACCCCGCCACCAGCGGACGCATCGACGATCTGCGTGCCGACGTGGACAAGGCCCATGCAAAGCAGGCCGCCTTCATCGTGGCCACCGACCTGCTGGCGCTGACCCTGATCACGCCGCCCGGCGAATGGGGTGCCGACATCGTGGTGGGCACCACCCAGCGCTTTGGCATGCCCATGGGCGCAGGCGGCCCGCATGCCGCCTTCATGGCCTGCCGCGACGAGTTCAAGCGCTCCCTGCCCGGCCGCCTGGTCGGCGTGAGCGTGGACGTGCACGGCAAGCCCGCCTACCGCCTGGCACTGCAGACGCGCGAGCAGCACATCCGCCGCGAAAAGGCCACCTCCAACATCTGCACGGCCCAGGTGCTGCCCGCCGTGGTGGCCAGCATGTATGCCGTCTACCACGGCCCCGAGGGCCTGGAGCGCATCGCCCGCCGCGTGGCCTCGTACACGGCCATCTTGGCGCGCGGCCTGGCCGAGCTGGGCGCGCCGCTGCGCGAGGTGCCCAGCTTCGACACGCTGAGCCTGCACACGGGTGCGGCCACGCAGGCCATCGTGGAGCGTGCCGTGTCCCTGGGCGCCAACCTGCGCGTGTATTTCAAGGAATACCTGTGCATCTCGCTGGACGAGACCACCACGCGCGCCGATGTCGAGCTGCTGTGGAAGATCTTCGCCCGGGACGGCCAGGCCCTGCCCAGCTTCGCCGCCTTCGAAAAGGGCGTGGAGCCGCTGATCCCTGACGGCCTGCGCCGCAGCAGCGACTTCCTCACGCACCCGGTGTTCAACACCCACCGCTCCGAGACCGCCATGCTGCGCTACATCCGCCAGCTGTCGGACAAGGACCTGGCGCTGGACCGCAGCATGATCCCGCTGGGCTCCTGCACCATGAAGCTCAACGCCACCAGCGAGATGATTCCCATCACCTGGCCCGAGTTCGCCCAGGTGCACCCCTTTGCCCCGGCCGACCAGCAGCAGGGCTATGCGGAACTGGACAAGCAGCTGCGCGACTGGCTGTGCCAGGCCACGGGCTACGCCGGCATCAGCCTGCAGCCCAATGCCGGCAGCCAGGGCGAGTACGCGGGCCTGCTGGCCATCAAGGGCTGGCATGCGAGCCGGGGCCAGTCGCACCGCAACGTCTGCCTGATTCCCAGCAGCGCCCACGGCACCAACCCCGCCAGCGCGCAGATGGTGGGCATGCAGGTGGTGGTCACCGCCTGCGATGCCAACGGCAACGTCGACATGGCGGACCTGGCGGCCAAGTGCGAGCAGCACAGTGCCAACCTGGCCTGCATCATGATCACCTACCCCAGCACGCACGGCGTGTTCGAGACCCAGGTCAAGGAGCTGTGCAAGCTGGTGCATGACCACGGCGGTCGCGTGTACGTGGACGGCGCCAACATGAATGCCCTGGTGGGCCTGGCCGCGCCGGGCAGCTTCGGCGGCGATGTCAGCCACCTGAACCTGCACAAGACCTTCTGCATTCCGCACGGCGGCGGCGGCCCGGGCGTGGGCCCCGTCTGCGTGGTCGAGGACCTCGTCCCCTTCCTGCCCGGCCATGCCACGGCGGGCCTTGCGGGCGGCACGGGTGCGATCAGTGCCGCGCCGCTGGGCAATGCGGCCGTGCTGCCCATCAGCTGGATGTACATCCGCATGATGGGTGCCCAGGGCCTGACCCTGGCCACCGAGACCGCCATCCTCAGCGCCAACTACATCAGCGCCCGGCTGCGCGACCACTACCCCACGCTGTACGCGGGCGAGCACGGCCATGTGGCGCACGAGTGCATCCTGGACCTGCGCCAGTTCAAGGAAAGCACGGGCGTCATGGCCGAGGACGTGGCCAAGCGCCTGATCGACTACGGCTTCCATGCGCCCACGCTGTCCTTCCCCGTGCCCAACACGCTGATGGTGGAGCCCACCGAAAGCGAAAGCCTGTACGAGCTGGACCGCTTCGTGGACGCGATGATCGCCATCCGCGAGGAAATCCGCGCCATCGAGCAGGGCCGCCTGCCCCAGGACGACAACCCGCTCAAGAACGCGCCGCACACGGCCGAGACGCTGCTGGCCTCGGAATGGGCCCACCCCTACAGCCGCGAGGCCGCTGCCTACCCGGTGGCCGCCCTGCGCCAGTCCAAGTACTGGTGCCCGGTGGGCCGCGTGGACAACGTCTACGGCGACCGCAACCTGTACTGCAGCTGCATCCCCGTGGACGCTTACCTGAGCTGAAGCACCTGCCACCGAAAGGGGCGCTTGTGGCGCCCCGCCTGGCGCGCGTACACTGCGGCCCTGCCCGCGCCGGGCTCCGGTAATCTGCCGGACGCCGGGCGCGGGCCACCAGGATTTGTGCGGCATGTGCCGCTTTCCACAGCGCCAGCCCGCGATGAGCAGCCCAGACCATTCCGATCCGCCTCGCGACGACGAGCACCTGCCCCTGCATGCGCTGCTGGCGCCCGGCGCCGACCTGCCCCCCGTCGAACGCTTCCCCCCCTTCCAGCCCGAAGACGACCCGCTGCAGGCCCTGGTGGCCGAGCTGCGCAACTACCAGCGCGAACTGGAAATCCAGAACCGCGTGCTGGACTACAGCCAGGCCGTGGCCGAAAGCGCCTCCGAGCGCTTCGAGGCCCTGTTCGCCAGCATTCCCCTGCCCCTGCTGGTGGTGGACGAGCACGACATGGTGGTGCAGGCCAACGCCATGGCGCACAGCGCCTTCCAGCCCTCCGAGCATGACCGGCTGCTGGTGAACTTCGCGCCCTTCGTGCACCCGGACGACGCCGAGCGCGTGCGCGAGACCTTCTCCGCCGCACGCGAGCTGGGCCGCACCGAGGCCCACGAGGTCTGCTTCGAGATCACCGAGCAGCACCAGCTGCGCGCCGACCTGCACGTGGCCTGCATCGCCATCCCCCAGCAAAGCGGCCCGCCCATTGCCCAGTACCTGTGCGCCGTGGTGGACCAGGGCCCGCTGCTGGCCGAGCGCCTGGCGCTGCAGCAGCGCAACCACCAGCTGTTCCTGAGCGAGCGGCGGCTGGAATCGGTCATCAACTCGGCGCTGGACGCCATCATCTGCCTGGACTCGGACCAGCGCATCACCGTCTTCAATCCCACGGCAGCCGCCCTGTTCCTGTGCCCGCCGCACGACGCGCTGGGCAGCCCGCTGGAGCGTTTCCTGCCCGATGCGGCACAGGCCCTGTCCTTTGCACCGCTGACCACGCAGGCCGTGCTGGGCGAGATGACGGCGCGCACGGCCAGCGGCCGCGAGATTCCGGTCGAGGTCAGTGTCTCCTTCGAGCACCACAGCGGCGGCGAGACCACCACCGTGTTCGCGCGCGACCTCACCAGCCGCAAGAAGGCCGAGGCCCAGCGCAACGAACTGGAAGACCAGCTGCGCGAATCGCACAAGATGCAGGCCCTGGGCACCATGGCCGGCGGCATTGCGCACGACTTCAACAACATCGTGGGCGCCATCCTGGGCAACGTGGAGCTGGCCAAGGCCGACTGCGGCGGCAATGCCGCGGCCATCGAAAGCCTGCAGGAGATCGAAAAGGCCGGCCGCCGCGCGCGCGACCTGGTGCGCCAGATCCTGACCTTCAGCCGCAACGAGCCGCCACAGCGCAAGCCCGTGCAGGCGCGCGAAGTCATGGGCGACACGGCGCGGCTGCTGCGCGTGACCCTGCCGCCCGCCGTGGAGCTGCAGGTGCATGTGCCGCCGCAGCTGCCCCCCATGCTGGCCGACGCCATGCAGGTGGAGCAGGCCCTGTTCAACCTGTGCACCAACGCCATGCACGCCCTGGGTGAGCGGCGCGGCCTGATCCAGATGGACGCCGACCTGGTGCGCCCCGACCAGCGCCTGTGCGAGCGCCTGGGCCTGCCACCCGTCAGCTACGTGGCGCTGTCGGTGCAGGACAACGGCCCCGGCATGGATGCGCGCACGCTGCAGCGCATCTTCGAGCCCTTCTTCACCACCAAGCCCGTGGGCCAGGGAACGGGCCTGGGCCTGCCCGTGGTGCACGGCGTCATGCGCAACCACGGCGGCGCCGTGGACGTGTACAGCATTCCAGGACAAGGCAGCCGCTTCACGCTGTACTTTCCCCCGGCCGACGCCCTGGCGCCCGCCGAGTACGCACCTGCCCAGGCGCCCGCGGCCGAAACGCCGCCCAGCCTGCCGGAGCCGCTGGCAGCCGCAGAAACCCCGACCGGCCCGCAGTTCGCCCTGCTGCCCGACCCGCAGGCCGCACAGCAGCATGTGATGTACGTGGACGACGACCAGGCCCTGGTCTTCCTCGTGCAGCGCCTGCTGCGCCGTCGTGGCTACCAGGTCAGCGGCTTCACCGATCCGCACGAGGCCACCGAGGCGCTGCGCGCCGCCCCGCAGGACTACGACCTGCTGGTCACCGACTACAACATGCCCGGCTATAGCGGCATCGACCTGGTGTACGAGGCGCTGTCCATCCAGCCCCTGCTGCCCATCGCCCTGGCCTCGGGCTACATCACTGCCGAGATCGAGCAGGCCGCCATGGCCGCTGGCGCCCGGGCCCTGGTGCACAAGCCCAATGACGTGGAGGAGCTGTGCGCCACCGTGCACAGGCTCCTGAATGAACGGTGAGCGGCTTGAACACTGAAACGCCGCAGGAGTGCATCGGTGCTGGTACTGCTGCCGATGCCGATGCCGATGCAGATACCGATGCAGGTGTCTGCTGCCTGTACGAGGACGCCGAGCTGCTGGTGCTGGACAAGCCCTCCGGCCTGCTGTGCGTGCCCGGGCGCGGCCCCGACAAGCAGGACTGCCTGAGCGGCCGCGCCTTGCAGCGCTGGCCCGATGCACTGGTCGTGCACCGGCTGGACCAGGCCACCTCGGGCCTGGTGGTCATGGCGCGCAGCCTGGCCAGCCAGCGCCTCCTGAGCGAAGCCTTTGCGCAGCGCCGCGTGCACAAGCGCTATGTGGCCGTGGTCGCCGGCCGCCCTGCCGCGCAGCAGGCCGACGCCTGGCAAAGCATCGACCTTCCGATAGCCGCCGACTGGGAGCGGCGCCCCTTGCGCATCATCGACGCCCTGCAGGGCAAGCCCAGCCAGACCCTGTGGCGCGCCATGCCCGCAGCCACCGAAGACCAGGGCACACCCACCACGCGGGTGCAGCTGCAGCCCGTGACGGGCCGCACCCACCAGTTGCGCGTGCACATGGCGGCGCTGGGCCATGCCATCCTGGGCGATGCGCTCTATGCCGATGCCGCCGTGCAAGCCCTGTCGCCGCGCCTGCTGCTGCATGCGCACCAGCTGGAGCTGGCCCATCCCCTGTCGGGCCAAACGCTGCGTTTCGAATCCGCCGTGCCGTTTTGATCCACCGCAGAAACACGCAAACCGGCGCCCTCTGGCGCGTTGCTGCAATGCAACATTCCGTGTACGTGTTTCCCCTTCTTGCAGTCGGTCATATTGGTTTCATGCAGCACCGTCTGGGTGCACCGTCGGCATCAGGCGTTTTCGTCGCCCAAAACCAGCGTTGACAAGCGGCCTGCGATGGCATCCAGCCCTTAGCGAAAAGCCTGCATGCGCGCCAGCCCCGGGATACCCTGTTGCCATTGGTAACCAGGAGATTAATCTGTGCTTCTTTGCGCGGATCGCCCCTACAGGAGCCACCGCGTTTTTCAGAACGCTTTACCCAAAGTTGAAGGAAGTACTCATGAGCATTCCGTTCCGCATGCACACCGTCGTCGCCGCCCTGGGTTTGGCTGGTGCCGCCTTGTTCTCCACAGCGCATGCGCAAATCAAGATCGCCATGGTGGTTCCCACCACCGGCCCGCTGACGCAGTACGGCGACATGGTCAAGGAAGGCGTGAACACCGCCGTGGAAATGGCCAATGCGGCTGGCGGCGTCAATGGCAAGAAGATCGAGCTGGTGTCCGTCGATGACGCCTGCGAACCCAAGCAAGGCCCCGTGGCCGCCAACCGCGTTGTCAACGCCAAGATCGGCTACGTGATCGGCCCCGTCTGCTCGGGCGCATCGATTGCCGCCGCCCCGATCTACAACAACGAAGGCGTGGTCGTCGTGACCCCCTCGGCCACTTCCCCGGCCCTGACCGACGGCAAGAACTACCACTTCATCTTCCGCACCATCGGCCGCGATGACCAGCAGGGCCCGGCCGCCGCCAAGTTCATCCTGGACAAGGCCAAGCCCAAGAAGGTTGCCGTGCTGCACGACAAGCAGTCGTATGGCCAGGGCATTGCATCCTCCGTGCGTGACGACCTGAAGAAGGCCGGCGTGGAAGTGGCCCTGTTCGAAGGCATCAACGCCGGCGACAGCGACTACTCCGCCGTCATCACCAAGCTCAAGAGCGCCGGTGTGGACTTCGTCTACTACGGCGGCTACCACCCTGAAATGGGCCTGCTGCTGCGCCAGGCTTCCGAGCAGGGCCTGAAGGTCCGCATGATGGGCCCCGAAGGCGTGGGCAACCCCGAAGTCAACGCCATCGCCGGCAACGCCGTCGAAGGCATGCTGGTGACCCTGCCTGCAGACTTCTCGGCCAACCCCAAGAACGCCGCCGTGGTCAAGGCCTTCAAGGACAAGAAGCGCAATCCCTCGGGCGCCTTCCAGCTGACCGCATTTGCCGCCACGCAAGTGCTGCTGGACAGCATCAAGGCCGTGGGCGACAGCCCCGCCAAGGTGGCTGACCACCTGCACAAGTCCAACTTCGAGACCGTTCTGGGCTCGGTGGGCTGGAACAAGCAGGGCGACCTGAAGTCCTTCGACTTCCAGGTGTTCGAATGGCACAAGGACGGCAGCAAGTCGGTCGCTGCCAAGTAATCCCCCTCGTTGACTGGCCGGGGCACGCTTGCGCGTGTCCCGGTTGTCTGCATCCTGGCCTTTTAGGCCTTTTCCTGTTTTGGGGCGGCATTACACCATGTCAGAACTCTTACCTCAGCTGATACAGCAGCTGTTCAACGGACTGTCCCTGGGCGCCATCTATGCCCTGATCGCCATCGGCTACACAATGGTCTACGGCATCATCGGGATGATCAACTTCGCCCACGGCGACATCTACATGATCGGCGCCTACATCGGCCTGGTCACGCTGTCGGCCATCGGCACGACAAGCGGCCTGCCCGTGTGGGCCATCATCGGCCTGATGCTGGTGGTGTCGGTCTTCGTCACCGGCGTCTACGGCCTGGTGGTGGAACAGGTGGCCTACAAGCCGCTGCGCCGCAGCCCCCGCCTGGTGGCCCTGATCTCGGCCATCGGCATGTCCATCTTCCTGCAGAACTGGGTGGCCCTGGGCCAGGGCGCGCGCGACATGGCCGTGCCCTCGCTGCTGCCGGGCGCGCTGCGCTTCGGCGCCGAAGGTGGCTTCGAGATCTATGTGCCCTACTCGCGCATCCTGATCATCGTGGTCGCCATCGTGCTCATGGTGCTGCTGACGCTGTACATCCGCCATTCCCGCATGGGCCGTGCCTCGCGCGCCTGCGCCCAGGACATGCACATGGCCAGCCTGCTGGGCATCGACACCAACCGCGTGATCTCGTTCACCTTCGTGCTGGGCGCCATGCTGGCGGCCGTGGGCGGCGTGCTGATCGCGCTGGCCGTGGGCAAGCTCAACCCGTTCATCGGCTTTCTGGCCGGCATCAAGGCCTTCACGGCGGCAGTGCTGGGCGGCATCGGCTCCATCCCTGGCGCCATGCTGGGCGGCGTGCTGCTGGGCGTGGCCGAGACCTTTGCTGCGGCCTACATCTCGTCCGAGTACAAGGACATCGTGGCCTTCGGCCTGCTGGTGCTGATCCTGCTGTTCCGCCCCACGGGCCTGCTGGGCAAGCCTGAAGTGGAGAAGGTCTGATGAAAGCCAAACCCACCTTGAACCTGCGCGACGCCCTGATCGCCACGGTGATGACGGCCGTGGTCGTCACGCCCATCTTCGGCCTGCACCTGGAGCGCGCCGGCACCCGCACCATCATCAACCCCGACTGGACGGTGGTGGCCTGGGCCTGCGCCCTGGTCTTCCTGGTGCAGCTGCTGCGCCCGCTGATCGCGGCGAAGATGCCCAAGGTCTCGCTGCCCTCGCTGCCGCACGCACGCCCCAGCCACCGCAACGGCCTGATCCTGGCCGCCCTGCTGATCGCCGTGTCCTGGCCCTTCTTCGCGGGCCGCAACGCGGTGGACATCGCCACGCTGGCCATGATCTACGTGATGCTGGGCCTGGGCCTGAACATCGTCGTGGGCTTTGCCGGCCTGCTGGACCTGGGCTTCGTGGGCTTCTACGCCGTGGGCGCCTACACCTATGCGCTGCTGTTCCACTGGGCCGGCTGGTCCTTCTGGGAAGCGCTGCCGCTGGCTGGCGCCGCTGCCGCGATGTTCGGCTTCGTGCTCGGCTTTCCGGTGCTGCGGCTGCGCGGTGACTACCTGGCCATCGTGACGCTGGGCTTCGGCGAAATCATCCGCCTGATGCTGGTCAACCTGACCAGCATTACGGGCGGGCCGGACGGCATCTCCAGCATCCCCAAGCCCACGGTGCTGGGCCTGGAGATGACGCGCAATCCCTCCACCGAGGGCGGCACGACCTTCCACCAGTTCCTGGGGCTGGAGTTCAGCTCGCTGCACATGGTGATCTTCCTGTACCTGATGGCGCTGCTGCTGGCCGTGATCACGCTGTGCATCTCCAACCGCCTGGTGCGCATGCCCATAGGCCGCGCCTGGGAGGCGCTGCGCGAGGACGAGATCGCCTGCCGCTCCCTGGGCCTGAACCCCATGAAGATCAAGCTGTCCGCCTTCACGCTGGGCGCCATGTTCGCCGGCCTGGGCGGCGCCTTCTTCGCGGCGCGCCAGGGCATCGTCAACCCCGAATCGTTCACCTTCATCGAATCGGCGCTGATCCTGTCCATCGTGGTGCTGGGCGGCATGGGCTCGCAGCTGGGCGTGATCATCGCGGCCATCTTGCTGACGGTGTTGCCCGAGCTGGCGCGCGAGTTCTCCGAGTACCGCATGCTGATCTTCGGCCTGGTGATGGTGCTGATGATGATCTGGCGCCCGCAGGGCCTGCTGCCCATGCGCCGCCACCATGTGGAGGTGCGCTCATGAGGCATGCCGACACCATGATTTTTGGGACAACAGAAAGCAGCAAGGGCCGGCAATGAGCGAGTATTTGCTAGAAGTCAAAGACCTGTGCATGCGCTTCGGCGGCCTGCTGGCCGTGGACCATGTGGGCTTCAACGTGCGCCCGCAGGAAGTGTTTGCCATCATCGGCCCCAACGGCGCCGGCAAGACCACGGTGTTCAACTGCATCAGCGGTTTCTACCAGCCCAGCAGCGGCTCCGTCACGCTGGACGGCAGCGCCATCGAGGGCCGCAGCAGCCACCACGTGGCCAACCACGGCGTGGTGCGCACCTTCCAGAACGTGCGGCTGTTCAAGTCCATGACGGTGCTGGAAAACCTGCTGGTGGCACAGCACCGCCGCTCGGGCGTCAACCTGCTGTCGGGCCTGTTCAACACGGCAAGCTACCGCCGCAGCGAAGAGGAAAAGATCGAGAGCGCCCTGCACTGGCTGGACGTCATGGGCCTGCGCGAGTTCGTCAACCGCGAGGCCGGCAACCTGGCCTACGGCCACCAGCGCCGCCTGGAGATCGCGCGCTGCATGATCACCAAGCCGCGCGTGCTCATGCTCGACGAACCCGCCGCCGGCCTGAACCCGCAGGAGAAGAAGGACCTGCAGGGCCTGATCGACCAGCTGCGCCGCCAGTACGGCATTGCCGTGCTGCTGATCGAGCACGACATGGGCCTGGTCATGGGCGTGTCCGAGCGCATCCTGGTCATGGAGTACGGCAAGCCCATCGCCATGGGCCTGCCGGACGCCATCCGCAACGATGAACGGGTCATCAAGGCCTACCTGGGAGAAGCCTGATGCCTGCCATGCTGCAACTGGAGAACATCTCCACCCACTACGGTGCCATCTGCGCGGTCGACAGCGTGAGCCTGCACGTCAACCAGGGCGAAATCGTCTCGCTGATCGGCTCCAACGGCGCCGGCAAGACCTCGCTGCTGATGACGGTGTGCGGCAACCCGCGCGCCAGCTCGGGCCGCATCTCGTTCGAGGGCGAGGACATCACCCAGCTGCCCTCGCACCACATCATGCGCAAGGGCATCGCGGTCTCGCCCGAGGGACGGCGCATCTTCTCGGACCTCACGGTCACGGACAACCTGAAGATGGGCGGATTCTTCCTGGACAAGCCGCAGATCGAGGCCGGCATCGAACATGTGTTCGGCCTCTTCCCGCGCCTGCGTGAGCGCGCCCACCAGCGCGCCGGCACCATGTCGGGCGGCGAGCAGCAGATGCTGGCCATCGGCCGCGCGCTGATGAGCAAGCCCCGCCTGCTGCTGCTGGACGAGCCCACGCTGGGCCTGGCGCCGCTGATCATTGCGCAGATCTTCGAGATCATCCAGACCATCCGCACGGCCGGCGTCACGGTCTTCCTGGTCGAGCAGAACGCCAACCGCGCCCTGCAGATCGCCGACCGCGGCTATGTGCTGGAAACCGGCAAGGTGGTGTTGGAAGACACCGGCGCCAACCTGCTGACCAACGACGCCGTGCGCCGCGCCTACCTGGGCGCCTGACAACGCACAGGCGCCTGGCGCTCCACGGGCCCGCCCTTTGGCGGGCCTTTTTCTTTTCACGCGCAGATCGCACAGTGGTCTGGTCATGCGCGGCCGATTGTGGGGTCTGCGGCCTGGGCGCAGGCGTTATAAAACACGTCCCTGCCTCTCATTGCTCCCCCACGCCCATGAACGCCTGCGCCCCCCAAGACATGCTGCAACCCCTGGCCATCGACGTGGTGTCCGTGCAGTCCCAGGTCGTCTACGGCCGCGTTGGCAACAACGTGGCCATGCCCACGCTGCAGGCGCTGGGGCTGGCGGCGGCGGCCGTGCCCACGGTGGTGTTCAGCAACACGCCGCACTATCCCAGCATCCACGGCGGGGCGATTGCCGCCGAGTGGTTTGCGGGCTATCTGCAGGACCTGGGCGCGCGCGGCGGGCTGCGGCAGTTGCAGGCCGTGCTGGCCGGCTACCTGGGCGGGCCGGCCCAGGCCACGCTGCTGGCGGACTGGGTTGCCGGCCTGCTGGCGCAGCGGCCCGGCCTGCGCGTGGTGGTGGACCCGGTGATCGGCGACCACGACAGCGGCATCTATGTGGACCCCGCCATGGTCGAGGCCTACCAGCGCCACCTGCTGCCGCTGGCCGACGGGCTGACACCCAACCATTTCGAGCTGGAGCGGCTGACCGCGCGCCCTGTGCGCGGCATGGACGATGTGGTCCAGGCCGCGCGCAGCCTGCTCAAGGGCCGCACGCAGTGGGTGGCCGTGACCAGCGCATCGCCCGAGCTGGACGGCGAGCCTGCCCAGCGCATGCGCGTGGCCCTGGTCACGCGCGATGACGTGCACGTGATCACCCACGCGCGGGTAGATGCGGTGCCCAAGGGAACGGGCGATCTGTTCAGTGCCGCGCTCACCGGGCACTGGCTGCAGGGCGCCAGCCTGCACGAGGCGGCCGAGCGTGCCTGCGAACGCATCGTGCAGGCGCTGGAGCGCACCCGGCAGGCGCACAGCGCCGAGCTGCTGCTGCCATCGGACCCTGTCGCCGCCCAGGCAGCGGCCGGGCCGGCAGCACGGGCACAAGCGATACCATCGCCCGCATGAACAATGCATCGCCTCTTCTTTCCCTGACGATTCTTACCGGCGCCTCGCGCGGCATGGGCCTGGCCATGGCCCGGCAACTGCTGGATGCCGGCCATGAACTGGTCACGCTGTCGCGCTCCACCAGCGAAGACCTGGCCCGGGCGGCCGCCACGGCGGGCGCGCCGCTGCAGCAGTGGAGCGTGGACCTGGGCGAGCCCGAGGCCGCGGCCCGCAGGCTGGGCGACTGGCTGGCCGGCCTGGACGCCGCGCGCTACGCCAGCGTCACCCTGATCAACAACGCGGGCGTGATTCCGCAGATTGCGCCGCTGTCGCAGCTGCAGCCCGCCGACATTGCCCAGGCCATGCGAGTGGGGCTGGAGGCGCCCATGCTGCTGACGGCCGCCTTCCTGGCCGCCACCGAAAGCTGGACGGCCGTGCCGCGCAAGGTGCTCAACATTTCTTCGGGCCTGGGCCGGCGCGCCATTGCCTCGCAGGCCTCCTACTGCGCGGCCAAGGCCGGCATGGACCATTTCAGCCGCAGCGTGGCGCTGGACGAGGCGCTCAAGCCCCACGGCGCGCGCATCTGCTCGCTGGCGCCCGGCGTCATCGACACCGACATGCAGGTGCAGTTGCGCAGCGCGGATACCGCCGCCTTCCCCGATGCAGGCAACTTCGCCCAGCTCAAGGAGGGCGGCAAGCTGTCCACGCCCGAGCAGGCGGCAGCGCTGGTGCTGGGCTGGCTGCAGCGTGCCAATTTTGGCGAGCAGGTGGTGGCCGACGTGCGCCAGCCCTGAGCATTTTCCGGATGGCAGCTTCAATGCGGCGATGAATATCCGGCAATGGAAAAGGCATCGCTGCACTGACCTGAATAATCCGAATACCCGCCCTGGAAAATGTTCTGCAAGAATTACCGATTGCAGGCAGCATTTTCCATATCCGGCCTGCGCATTCGCTTGAAAAGCGTCATCTGGCAAAGGATGACGTTTTTCATCTGCGTTTGCCAGTCCTGCATTTCCAATCCTCCTACAGCGGCGTCTATTGCGACTGGCAAGAATGGGGCACTCAACTCCAAGAAAGTCGGCCATGTCCATTGCCTATTCCGAATCCGCGCCCCTGGCTGAAGCGCCAGTGGTCAACACGGTCGCCACCGTAGATACCTCACGCAGCGGCGTTTCATGGGCCGCGATATTTGCCGGCGCCATGGCGGCGGCATCGCTGTCGCTGCTGCTGTTCATTCTGGGCACGGGCCTGGGCCTGTCGTCGGTGTCGGTATGGTCCGGCGAAGGCCTGGATGCCGGCGCCCTGGGCCTGACGGCCGTGGCCTGGATCGCCTTCACGCAGCTGGCCTCGGCCGGCGTGGGCGGCTATCTGGCCGGGCGGCTGCGCACACGCTGGCAAGGCGTGCACACGGACGAGGTCTACTTCCGCGACACGGCCCACGGCTTTCTGTCCTGGGCACTGGCCACGCTCGCCATGGTGGCCCTGATGGGCGCCGCTGCAGGCGGTGCCGTCTCCGGCGCCTTCAAGGCCGCGCAGACCGTGGCCACCAGCGCCTCCAGCGTGGTGGGCGGCGCGATCGGCGCCGCCGGCGGTGCGGCTGCTGGCGGTGCCGCAGCCATGGCCGGTGCCTCGGGCGCCGATGCCTCGCCCCAGGGCCTGGCCTACTGGACCGGCAGCCTGTTCCGCAACTCCGGCGCCACTACCTCCACCAGCAATGCCACCCCCGCCGACCTGGCCAGCGCCACCCGCGAGGCCGGCGTGATCTTTGCCCAGTCGCTGCGCACCGGCCAGCTGTCTCCCGCCGACGAGCAATACCTGGCCCAGCTGATTGCGCGCAACTCCGATATGTCCGTGGAAGATGCGCAAAAGAAAGTGCGAAGCACCTTTGATTCCGTGCAAATGCAGATAAAGCAGGCCGAGCAAAAGGCTGAAGAAGCCAAACAAAAGGCCAAGCAGGCAGCCGAAGAGGCGCGCAAGGCCACGGCCCATTCCATGCTCTGGCTGTTTGTTTCGCTGATGCTGGGCGCTTTTGTGGGCAGCCTGTGCGCCACCTGGGGTGGTCGTCAACGCGATGCCTTTTGATAATCCCCGGCACTGAAACCCAATCAATCCAATTCAATCCATTCAACGGAGGCTTGCCATGCGATCCATACTGCTTTTTCTCCTGGGCGTTCCCATTCCCATCATCATCCTGATTGCGCTCATCCACTGACGGATGCCGCCATGCCGGCCACGCGCAGCAAGTCCCAGGCATCCCGCCAGGCCCGCCCCACCAAAGGGACGGCCAAGGCGGCGACACCCCAGGCCTCGCTCGCGCTGTACCGGCAAAGGCGCGACTTCACGCGCACACCGGAACCTTCGGCAGAACCTTCCAGTGAGACGATTGCAGGGCAGCCCGGCGCGGGCGCCCTGCAATTCGTCATTCAAAAGCACTGGGCCAGCCACCTGCACTACGACTTTCGGCTGGAGCTGGACGGCAGCATGAAAAGCTGGGCCGTGCCCAAGGGCCCCAGCTACGACCCGGCCGACAAGCGCATGGCCGTCCAGGTGGAAGACCACCCCATGGCCTACAACCGCTTCGAGGGCCAGATTCCACCAGGACAGTACGGCGCGGGCAAGGTCATCATCTGGGACCGTGGCACCTGGCTACCCGAGGGCGATGCGGCCGAAGGCTATCGCAAGGGCAAGCTCAAGTTCGAACTGCGCGGCCACAAGCTGCAGGGCCGCTGGACCCTGGTGCGCATGCGCGGCAAGGACGACGCCAAAAAGCCCGCCTGGCTGCTGATCAAAGAGCACGATGGCCTGGAACGTGCTGCCAGCGAATTCAACGTGGTCGAGGACATGCCCGACAGCGTGGCCGGCCTTCCCCTGCCCACCGCCACAGCGCCTGCCACCACACCCGTCACCACGCCCGTCGCTACGCACGTCACCGCGTCCATGCCGCAGAGCATCGCCCCGCAGCTGGCAACCTTGGTGGACCATGCACCTGCAGATGCCGGGCAATGGATCTTCGAGAGCAAGTTCGACGGCTACCGGCTGCTGGCGCGCATCGAGGACGGCGCCGTTCGCCTTTTCACGCGCAACGGCAAGGACTGGACCACCAAAATGCCCGCCCTGGCCCGCGCCTTTGCCGCGCTGCCCCTGCAATCGGGCTGGGTGGATGGCGAGGTGCTGATGCTGGACAGCGACAGCCGCCCTGACTTCCAGGCCCTGCAAAACGCCTTTGACGGCGAGCGCACCGACCACCTGGTGTTCTTCGCGTTTGACCTGCTGTGGCAGGACGGCCAGGACCTGCGGCTCCAGCCCGTGGAGCAGCGCCGCCAGCAGTTGCGGGCCCTGCTGCACAAGGCGCCTTCGGAGCGCCTTCGTTTCAGCGAGGCCTTTGACGCCCCGCCCGCCGACCTGGTGGCCGCCGCCTGCAAGCTGGGCCTGGAGGGCGTGATCGGCAAGCGGCGCGGCAGCGCCTATGCCTCGCGGCGCAGTGCGGACTGGATCAAGCTCAAGTGCGGCCTGCGCCAGGAATTCGTGATCGCCGGCTACACCGATCCCCAGGGCACGCGCACGGGCCTGGGCGCCCTGGTCCTGGCCGTGCATGGCGAGGACGGCCAGCTGCTCGCGGCAGGCAAGGTGGGCACGGGGTTCAACAGGCGCACCCTGGCCGACCTGCGCCAGCGCCTGGAGCGCCTTGCCACCGGCACCTCGCCGCTGGCGGACAGCCGGGGCCTTGGCAGCGGGGTGCACTGGGTGCGCCCCACGCTGCTGGCCGAGGTCTCGTTCGCGCAGTGGACCGAGGACGGCCAGGTCCGCCATGCCGTATTCCAGGGCCTGCGTGCGGACAAGCCTGCACGCAGCATTGTCAAAGAGGAGCCACAGCACGTGCCATCGACCGCATCTTCCGCCAGCGCTGCAGCCACGCCTGGCGCCGCACGACCGAAAACCCGCAATGCCAGGGCGGCGCGACTGCCCGCCTCGATGACCATCACCCATCCCGAGCGGGTCATCGATCCCTCCACCGGCATCACCAAGATGGATCTGGCGCGCTACTACGCCACGGTGGCGCCCTTCATGATCACCCACCTCAAGTCCCGGCCCGTGGCCATGGTGCGGGCGCCGGACGGCATCGAGGGCGAGCTGTTCTTCCAAAAGCACCTCGACCAGGCGCCGCTGCAGGGCATCGCCGCCCTGTCGCCGCAACTGGACCCCGGCCATGCCCCGCTGATGGAGGTGTCCCGGCGCGAAGGCCTGGTGGCGGCGGCGCAGATGAACACCATCGAATGGCACACCTGGAACGCGCGCAAGGACCGCATCGACCGGCCCGACCGCATGACCTTCGACCTGGACCCCGGCGAAGGCGTGCCCTGGCAGCAGGTGCAGGAGGCCGCCAGCCTGCTGCATGTGCTGCTGCAGGAGCTGGAGCTGCCGGCCTTCCTCAAGACCAGCGGCGGCAAGGGGCTGCACGTGGTCGTGCCCATCAAGCGGCTGCTGGACTGGGACACCGTCAAGGCCTTCTCGCAGGCCGTGGTCCAGCACCTGGCCCATGCCGTGCCCCAGCGCTTCGTGGCCAAAAGCGGGCCGCGCAACCGCGTGGGAAAGATTTTTGTGGACTACCTGCGCAACGGCTTCGGCGCCACCACGGCCTGCGCGTGGACGGCCCGGGCGCGGCCGGGCATGGGCATCTCCGTGCCCGTGGCCTGGAACGAGCTGGACAGGCTCACGGGCGGCGCGCATTGGACCGTTCGCTCGGTAGACCAGCGCCTGCGCCTGGGCAACTCCCCCTGGGAGCACTACGGCACGGCCGCCGTGGGCCTGGGCCGCGCCATGAAGGCGCTGGGCTTCGAGGCGCAGCGTTGAGCACCGTCCTGCAGGGATCGAAGAAAGCACCGCCATGAAGAAAGCCGCCTCCCCCAAATCCAGCCCGTCCACCTCCGCGCGCAGCATGTGGAAGGGCGCCATCAGCTTTGGCCTGGTGCACATTCCCATCGGCCTGTACGCAGCCACGGCCAGCTCGGACATCGACTTCGACTGGCTGGACAAGCGCAACATGCAGCCCGTGGGCTACAAGCGCATCAACAAGGTCACGGGCAAGGAAGTGGCCACGGCCGACATCGTCAAGGGCGTGGAATTCGAGGAGGGCCGCTACGTGGTGCTGAGCGCTGAAGAGATTGCCGCCGCCTTTCCCAAGACCACGCAGACCATCGAGATCGAGGCCTTTGTCGATGCCCAGGACATCCCCTTCATCTACCTGGAACGCCCCTACTACACCGCCCCCCTGCACCGTGGCGAGAAGGTCTACGCCCTGCTGCGCGAGGCCCTGCGCAAGAGCAACAAGGTGGGTGTGGCCAAGGTGGTCATCCAGACCAAGCAGCATCTGGCCATCCTGATCCCCTGCGGCCGGGCGCTGGTGCTCAACCTGCTGCGCTGGGGCGGCGAGATCCGCTCCTTCGAGCAACTGGACCTGCCGCCTCTGGACGCCAAGGCCGCCGGCATCAAGAGCGCCGAGATGACCATGGCCATGGCCCTCATCAAGGACATGAGCCAGGCCTGGGACGCCGACCAGTTCCGCAACTCCTTCAGCGAGGAAATCCACCAGCTCGTGCAGGCCAAGGCGCATGCGGGCGATGTCCAAAACGTGGAAAAACAGGAGACCCCACCCGCCGCGCCGGCCAACGCGGCCGTGCTGGACCTGACGGCCCTGCTCAAGAACAGCCTGGGCAAGGGCGCAGGCGGACCATCTGCCACCGCAGCCAAGGAAAAAAATACCGCGTCAACGGTAAAAAATGCAAAGACCCCAGCATCCAGAAAATCGACAAAATCCACAAAAACCCCGGCCAGGGCCCCTGCAAAACGCCCCGCCGCCAAATAACCCCATATTTGGCCTGGCTGCATTTTTTACAAAAGCAATTTCATTATAAGAAATACATCCATTTGTACCGACAAAATGGAACAAAGCTACTCCATAGCAAATTCCAATGCTTTACCAAAAGTAATCTTCCAAATATCCTACAAGCCGGCCATTTTCACGGTCGCACAATGAAATTGCAGTGATGACGGCATCGCTGTTTACTTAAGGAGTACGGAAATGACGCAACAGACCAACAACCCTCAAGGCAACACGGCCAGCAACCAGCAAAACGACAAGAACAAGCAGCAGCAGCAACAGAACAATCCGGGGCAGCAGCAGCAAAGCAATCCCAACAACCCGAACAATCCCAACCAACAGCAGCAACAGAGCAATCCCCAGCGCAACCAACCAGGGGAACAGCAAAAGCAGGGCAGCCATCAGCAGCGTTAAGCTGCCGATAGCGTGAACTGGCAAAGGGCCCCCTGGGCCCTTTTTTTATCTCCAGAGCTTTGCTGACGATGCCCTTTGGTTCAGCCAATCGCCTCTTCCAATAATTATTGCCTCATACAACAGGCCATCCTCTTTCTTTCAAGGAGTAAATCGTGGCTAAGAAATCCCCTGGTGAAAAGAAATCGTCCAAGCAATCCCCCACAGGCCATGGCGGAGAATTACAGCAACAGGCCGACGGACAGCACCCCGGATTGACCACGCAGCAAGGCATTCCGGTTCCTGATAATCAGAACTCTCTCACCGCCTGGGAAAAAGGCCCTACGCTGCTGGAAGATTTCATCCTGCGCGAGAAAATCACGCATTTCGACCATGAGCGCATTCCAGAGCGAATCGTCCATGCACGCGGCACAGGCGCCCACGGTTATTTCCAGCTGACAGATTCGCTGGAGCAATACACCACCGCCAAGGTCCTGACCGAAACCGGCAAGCAAGTGCCGATCTTCGTGCGCTTCTCCACCGTGGCCGGTGGGGCAGGCTCGGTGGACACCCCGCGCGATGTGCGCGGCTTTGCCATCAAGTTCTATACCGAAGAGGGCAACTGGGACCTGGTGGGCAACAACATCCCGGTCTTCTTCATCCAGGACGCCATGAAGTTTCCCGACCTGGTCCATGCCGTGAAGATGGAACCTGACCGGGGTTTTCCGCAGGCAGCCACGGCGCACGACACGTTCTGGGACTTCATCTCCCTCATGCCCGAGTCCATGCACATGGTCATGTGGATCATGAGCGACCGCACCATTGCACGCAGCCTGCGCATGATCGAGGGCTTTGGCGTGCACAGCTTCCGGCTGGTCAATGCCCAGGGTGAAAGCACCTTCGTGAAATTCCACTGGCGGCCCGAGCTGGGCATCCAGTCCACGGTCTGGGACGAGGCCCTCAAGCTGCAGGCCGCAGACAACGACTACCACCGCCGCGACCTGTTCGAGGCCATCGAGGCGGGCGACTACCCGGCCTGGGAGCTGTGCGTGCAGCTGTTCTCGCAGGAGCAGGCAGACGCCCTGCCCTACGACCACCTGGACCCCACCAAGCTCATCCCCGAAGAGGAAATTCCGCTGCGCAAGATCGGCCGCTTCGTGCTGGACCGCTGGCCCGACAACTTCTTCGCCGAGACCGAGCAGGTGGCCTTCTGCCCGGCCAATATCCCGCCCGGCATCGATTTCAGCAACGACCCGTTGCTGCAGGGCCGCCTGTTCTCGTACCTGGACACCCAGCTGTCGCGCCTGGGCGGGCCCAACTTCACGCAGCTGCCCATCAACGCGCCCAAATGCCCGTTCGCCCACCACCAGCGCGACGGCCACATGCAGACCGAGGTGCCCAAGGGCCGCGTGGCCTATGAGCCCTCCAGCCTGCAGGCCGACAGCCCGCGCGCCTCGACAGCCCGCGGCTTGCGGCACTTTGCGCAGCCCGCGCAGGAGGGCGCCAAGGGCCGCATCCGCCCCGAGAGCTTTGCCGACCACTACAGCCAGGCGCGCATGTTCTACCAAAGCCAGAGCGCGCAGGAGCAGGCCCACATCGCCAGCGCCCTGGTGTTCGAGCTGTCCAAGGTACAGACGCCGCATGTGCGCCTGGCCGTGGTCGGCCACCTGCAGGTGATTGACGCCGACCTGGCAAAGCGCGTGGCCGACGGCCTGGGCCTGCCCCAGTTGCCGCCTGCCGCCAAGCCTGCCGTGCCCCCGCAAAAGCTGCCGCCCAGCCCGGCCACGCGCATCATCGACCGCATGAAACCCACCTTGCAGGGCCGCTGCGTTGCCATCCTGGTGGACGAAGGCTCCAGCGCCCGGCACGTTGCCGCCTTCCACAAGGCGCTGGTGGCGCAAAAGGCCAGCGTGAAGATCATTGCGCCCAAGATCGGCGGCGCCACGCTGGACGACGGCAGCCACCTGCCGGCCGACGGCCAGCTGGCCGGATCGCCATCCGCGCAGTTCGATGCCGTGGTGTCCATCATCACGCTGGAGCGCGGCCAGGCGCTGGCCCATGAGGCAGCCGCGCAGGACTGGTTCCGCGACGCCTTCGGCCACCTCAAGGCCATTGCCGCCTGCAAGGCCACGCAGCACATCATGAAGACGGCCGGCATCACACCGGACGAGGGCGTGTTTCCCATCGACAAGCCCGAACCCTTCATCGAAGGCGCCAAGAAGCGCTTCTGGGCCCGCGAAGCGAAGCTGAGAACGCTGGCCTGACCCCCGTCCCGGCGTGAGCCACATCATTGCCACCAGATGGCACCGCGCCGGACTTCAACCAACCTTGTACCCGGGCCATTTCCCTCGGGCCCAGGCATGGCGCTTGCCATGGCAACACCAAGGCCGGCCCGGCCTGCCACCCCTACAGGAGCAACTTCCCATGATCACTTCGGTACCTGCACCCCCTGTCACCCCGCCTGTCGCCCCGCCTGTCGCCCCGCCTGTCGCGCCCCCCGTCAACCCGCCGCCCACCGAGCCGCTGGTTCCGCCCGTGGGCGACCCGCCACCGGCCCCGGCACCTTCGCCTTATTCCGACCCGCCCATTGCCCCGCCGCCACCGCCGCCGCAGGGGGTGCACTGAGCTCCGCGCCAGCCAGGGGCAGGGCAGCGAACGCAGACGGCCCCGGCCCTGCCCTGACCTATGTGAACGACCGCATGCCCGGCTGGCGCCGCGTGCGGCGCGGCAAGGGCTTTTCCTACGTGGCACAGGACGGCAAGCCAGTGCGCGATGCCCAGGCGCTGGCGCGCATCCGCAAACTCGCCATTCCACCGGCCTATGTGGATGTCTGGATCTGCCCCGATCCCCAGGGCCACCTGCAGGCCACGGGCCGCGATGGCCGGGGCCGCAAGCAGTACCGCTACCACCCGCAGTGGCAGGAACAGCGCAAGCAGGTCAAGTTCGACCGCATGCACGCCTTTGGCCGCCACCTGCCCGCCATCCGTCGGGCGGTGGCGCGGGACCTCAAGCCTGGCCGGCCGCAGCTGGACACCGTGGTGGCCGCCATCGTCTGGCTGCTGGACTGCACGGCCCTGCGCATAGGCAATGACGAGTATTCCGAGAGCAATGGCTCCTACGGCCTCACCACGCTCAGAAACCGCCATGCCCAGGTGCACGCAGGTGAGCTGACGCTGAGCTTCAAGGGCAAGAGCGGCGTGCTGCAGCAGGCCCGCGTGTCCGACCGGGCCGTGGCCCGTATCGTCAAGCGCTGCCAGGAGCTGCCGGGCCAGCGGCTGTTCCAGTTCATCGACGATGAAGGCGAAGTCCACCATGTGCGATCCGAGCATGTGAACGACTACATCCGCAGGATTTGCGGCAAGGCTGCGGCCCATGGGGCTGATGCCGCAGATGTCGGAGATGCCGCAGACGGCCCGGATTTCAGCGCCAAGGATTTCCGCACCTGGCATGCCAGCGTGTACGCGCTGGAACTTGCGCTGGAACTGGCTCTGACCGCAGGCAAGGCAGCGCCGCAAGAAGGCGCAGGCACCAGTGCGGCGGCGCTGAACGCTCTGGTCACGCAGGTCGCCCGGCGCCTGGGCAATACCTGTGCGGTTTGCCGCAAGTTCTACATCCATCCCCAGGTGCTGGCCCTGTGCGAGCAACCTGGACAGGACATTCCCACCGCACCGGACAGGCGCCCGCGCGGACTGAGCGCAAAGGAATGCCTGTTCCTGGGGCTGCTGCAGCCCCGCAGCGGCCGGCGCGCCAGCCGCCAGCCGCCTCCCTGATCCCGCCTCCCGCACGCCCGGCAAACACTGTGCCTGTGGACTGACAAAGACGCCTGCATGCTCGCCCTTAAACTGGCAGATCATGAAATTTTGTCAAAACGCGTTGCGGCGAGGACCCCTGGAGGCCATGCGATGAACCACGTGCTGATCGTCGATGACGATGCGGATTCCGCAGCGACCATGCGCGAACTCGTGGGCGTGGACCGCTTCTCGGTCGCCGTGGCCCACACCCTGCGCGACGCGCGCCGGCAGATGGCCATGCAGCCGCCCAGCCTGGTGCTGCTGGACCTGCAACTGCCCGATGGCAACGGCATGGACCTTTTTGGCGACCAGCAGGTGCCGCAGGACTCGCAGATCGTGCTGGTGACCGGCCACGCCAGCCTGGACTCCTCCATCGAGGCCCTGCGCCGCGGCGCCATGGACTATCTGGTCAAGCCCGTGGGCATCGGGCGGCTGGAGGACATTCTTTCGCGCTTTCTGATCCCCACGGCCGGCCTGCCGGAGACGGGCACCAGCACCGTCACGGGCGCGGCCTTCGACCAGATCACCCCGCAAGACAGGCCCGGCGCCGGCTACTGCGCCCAGGAAGGGCGCTTTGGCCGGCTGTGGGGCGGCTCGGCCCCCATGCAGCGGCTGTACCAGCAGATGGAGCGCGTGGCGGGCACCTCGGTCACGGTCTTTCTGACGGGCGAAAGCGGCACCGGCAAGGAAGTCGTGGCACAGACCCTGCATGAGCTGAGCCAGCGGCGCAGCCGGCCCTTCCTGGCGGTCAACTGCGGTGCCATTTCTCCGCACCTGATCGAAAGCGAGATCTTTGGCCACGAAAAGGGCAGCTTCACCGGCGCCGACCGCCAGCACCAGGGCTTTTTCGAGCGCGCGGCCACGGGCACGCTGTTTCTGGACGAAATCACGGAAATGTCGATGGAGCTGCAGGTCAAGCTGCTGCGCGTGCTGGAGACCGGGCGCTTCATGCGGGTGGGCTCCACCCAGACGCTGCAGACCGATGTGCGCGTGATCGCCGCCACCAACCGCTGCCCCTACGAGGCCGTGGCCAGCGGCAAGCTGCGCGAAGACCTGCTGTACCGCCTGAATGTCTTCCCCATCGAGCTGCCGCCGCTGCGCGAGCGCCTGACCGACGTTCCCCTGCTTGCGCAGCATTTCATGGAGGCCATCTCCCAGCGCGAGGGCCAGGCCAAGCAATTCACGGCATCGGCCCTCAAGCAGCTTGCGCAATACAGCTGGCCCGGCAATGTGCGCGAGTTGCGCAATGCCGTGCAGCGCGCCTATGTGATGGAGCCCGGCCCGCTGGTGAGCCAGGAATGGCTGCCCCGGCCGCCCGTGGCCATTGTCCAGCAGCCGGCCCCGGTGCATCCGGCCGCCCACGCCCTGCACCTGCCGCAAATGCCACATATGCCGCAGGCGGGGTCCATGCCAATGAGCGCGCCATTGACCGCGCCACTGACATCGCCATCGACCACGCCCATTACCCCCACCATCACAGCGCATGCGCCCGCCGACCACGCGCATGCAGCCGCCACCTACGACCTGCCCGACACGGAGCCGGCCACCATACAGCTGCCCATCGGCATGACCATGGCGCAGGCCGAGCGGCTGCTCATCCAGGCCACGCTCAAGCAGTGCAAGTACCAGAAGGAACGCACGGCGGCCGTGCTCGGCATCAGCCTCAAGACCCTGTACAACCGGCTCAGGGACTATGCGGGCGGCAAAAAGGGCGAGACGGACGCCGAGCACGGCTGATACCCGCCGGCAGGCACGCTGCTTGCCACCTTGCTTGCACCTTCGTGCAACCAAGGACAAGCCCATGGACTCCTCTCCTCCCCGCGCCTACGGTGTCTTCAAGCCCGTGGGCCACATGGTGGTCTCGTTTCCCACAGCTGCGCAGGCCGACGACGGCGTGGCCGCGCTGCAGGCGCTGGACCTGCCCACCCAGGACATCCAGCGCTATTCCGACCGGGAAATGCTGGCCCAGATCGATGAAGACCTGCGCCAGGCCAGCCCCGTTGCCGCCGTGGGCCAGGAGCTCAACCTGGTCAAGGCCCACCAGGCCCTGGCCGAACGCGGCTACCACTGGCTGGTGGTGCGCGTGGACAACGACGAGGCCGCACGCACGGCCGCCGATGCCCTGAAGGCCGCCGGCGCCGAGCGCGCCCAACTCTATGGCCGCTTCATCATCGAGGAATTGATAGAGCACGCCGCCGACCTGCCCCAGGTCAGCGAGTCACCCGACCGGGGCCTGGATGCCCAGACGCCTTCGGGCCATGAGGCGGAGCGTGCAGAGATTCGTCCTGCCTCGGGCCAAGACACCGCCCCTGACAAGCCGAGGCTCTGAACGGCCTGCAGGAGCCGGGCACGCCGATTGCCCTTGACCACCAACCGTAACTTTTTTTCAAGGGCGATGCCATGGACTTCCTCATCTGGCTGATGGTGGGTGGCCTGATCGGCTGGATTACCAGCATGGTCACGAACACCCAGGCCGAGCAAGGGATTTTGCTCAACGTGGTCATAGGCGCCATAGGCGCACTGCTGGGCGGCTGGCTGCTGGCGCCGATGCTGGGGCCTTCGGCCATGAATGCGCAGACGGAGGCGCCGGCCACCTCCATGTCCATCTTCGTTTCTCTGGCCTGCGCCGTTGCGCTGCTGGCCATCTTCAACCTGTTCAAGCGGAGCGTGCCGCGCTGAAAGCGGCCAGGCAGCCTGTCAGTCCAGCCTTTGCGCCAGGCAGTCCTGCGCCGCCATGGCCACGCGCGGCAGCACCAGTGAGACCGCCAGGCAGCGGCCATGCTCACCCTCGGCCCGCACCACGCCACCGCGCTCCAGGCACAGGCGGCGCGCCAGGCTCAGGCCGCAGGTGGCGTCCGCATCGGCATCGTTCAATGGAGTGAAGACAGGCGGCGGATCCTGCCTTTCCACACGTTCCAGCCGTGGCGCGCCCGACTCGCCGGTACCGGAGCCGGTGCTGGCGGCGCCCGCCCCGTGGGCCATGGCCTCGATGCGGATCTCCACCAGCGCATCCCCGCGAGAACCTGCGGCGTGGTCCTGGTCCTCGGACAGGGGCCGGGCGGCCATGTGCACCTGCGCGCCATCGGTCATCGCTTCGCGGATGGCGAGAAAAATGCTGATCAGCGCCAGTTCCAGCTCATCCGGGTCCACATGCACGCCCAATCGCGGCGCCGGCTGGCCGGGCTGACTGGCCTCGGCAGGCTCCGCCACCTCCAGCGACATGCGCTTGCCCAGCACCACGGCCAGCGTGCCCTGCAGGCCGGGCAGCCAGCGGTACAGGTCCACCACCAGCGCATGCGTGCAATGGTGCGCCCCAAAACGCAACAGTTGCTGCGTGAGGCGGCTGGCCGTGTCCACCGAGCGCAGCATGGCCTGGGCGGGCAGGCGCAGGCCCGGGTCCTCGGAGCGCCGCTCTATCAGATAGGCGCTGTTGCTCAGAATGCCCAGCTGGTTGTTGAACTCATGGGAAAACCGGCCTGCCAGCCGCCCCACCACCTGCAGGCGTTCGCTCTGGAGACGGGCAGCGGCCGCTTCGAGACCGGCAGCGTCCACCGCAGCGCCTTCGGACAGGCCGGCATCACCACCGCCCTGGCCTTGGCCCTGGTCTTGCGCCTTGCCCCCCATTGCCGGCAACACCAGGGCCGTGCTGCCCCGCAGCGCCAGCCGCGCCAATCCCAGGCCCGCCACCGCGAACAAAACGATGGCCACCCAGATCACCCCCTTCAGGGGCCGGGAGCATGCGGGGTCCAGCGCAGAACAGGGGACCCAGCTCACCCAGGTCCAGCCCTGGGCGGACTTGCTGAAGAAGGCCCGCAGCGGCCCGCCCTGCGCATCCGGCAGATCCAGCCAGCCCTGCGAAGCGCCCTGCCCTGCGCCCTCCCCAGCGCTTTGCTCTCCGCCTTGCCCCGCACTTCTCACGCCGGGCGCAGCCTGCGCCAGGCTGGCCGCCAGCCGCTCGCTGAAATCGGCGGGCAAGGCAGGCAGGTCGGCTGCCGCGCCGGGCCCGGCCGGCAGGGCGCGGCCTGTGCTGTCCACCAGAAAGCCGGGCCAGCCGGAGTCCAGCAAGGGCCGCAAGGCCGCCAGCACCTGGTCGGCGCCGGCCGTGCGCGGCTCCTTGTCCAGCAGACGGGCCACGGCCATGCTGCTGACGCGCGCGGCCTGCTCCTGCGCCGCATGCTCGGATTGGTAGGCGCGCAACAGCAGCCAGGACGAGGCCGCCAGCACAAAGACCAGCAAGGCCAGCAGCAGCAGGACCAACCTCAGGCGTATGGACATGGGATCTTCGGGCAGGGCATCACGCGGCGCCTCCCGTGGAACGGAATTCTGGGCCCCCGGGGGCGGGACCGTGTGGAAGCTGGTGGACTGGTACATGGCAAAGTTTGCAGAAAACCTTGCGCCCAAACGGCAATTTCTGCCGTGGACGCCATGACCGGCCCCGCTGTTCCAGAACCGATCCCCCGCAGCGGCGGCAAAACCCTGGGCCCCGTGCCGCCTGCGCAGGGAGACCACAGCAGGTTTCGTGCCCAAAGTGTATCCAGACGATTCGCCGCCCGCAGTGCGGCATGGAGCTTGCGTCTTCGGGTCATCGCACCAAGGAGATGAAATGGGTTCCATGCACCTCAGGGCGGACATACGCCAGTCCCAGACGCTTTCTCCCCGCCTGCAGCTTGCAGTGCGGATGCTGCAGATGTCCTCGCTGGACTTTGCCGCCGTGGTGCGCAGCAAGCTGGAGGACAACCCGTTCCTGGAAGACCCGCAGGATGCGCAGGACGGCGAGTACGAACAGGGGCTGCTCGACGGCAGGGAGCTGGGTGAAGAGGACAGGGAAGGCGGCATGGGCAGGCTGGCCCCGGAGGCAGGCCTGACCTCCGATACGGGCATGGATGAAGGCATCGGCATGGGCATCGGTCTGGACATGGACCGCGATCTCCCCGGCATGCAGCACCCGCCCGACCCGGCCGACCACCTGCCCGGCCCCGCCACCGAACCCGCCGACGACCGCGACCTGTGGCTGGCCGATATGCATACGGGCTCGCGCCAGGGGGTAGATGGAGAAGGCACGGCCATGGATCTGGCGGCCTGCGAGACCACGCTGGCCATGCACCTGCACGGCCAGCTCAATGTGATGGCGATGACGCCGCGCGACCTGTGCATGGCCCGCGCCATCGTGGAGTCGCTGGACGACGACGGCTATCTGCGCACCGACCTGCAGGAACTGGCCGGCCTGCTGGCCCTCAGCCCCTCACCTGACGCGCAGGAAATGCTCATTGCCCTGCGCCTGGTGCAATCGCTGGACCCGGCCGGCGTGGCGGCCCGCAGCGTGGGCGAATGCCTGTTGCTGCAATGCCCGCAGATCGGCGATGCCCACCTGCGCCAGCTGGCCCAGGCCATGGTGCAGGACCACATGGATGCGCTGGCCGCCCGCGACGTGCCCCGGCTGGCCCGGGCGCTGCAGGTGCCGCCCGCGCAGATCACGCAGGCGCTGGACTGCATACGTCGGCTGAACCCCAGGCCGGGCTGGAACTTCGGCTCCTCCCACGTGGACTACATCGTTCCCGACGTGATCGTGCGCCGGGGCCAGAACGGCTGGAACGTGCACCTCAACCCCGCGGTCGTGCCGCGCGTGCGCCTGAACCGCGTCTACGAGCAGCTGTTTCAGCGCCACCGCCGCAGCGGCCAGAACCAACTGGCCGACCACCTGCAGGATGCGCGCTGGACGGTGCGCAACGTGGAGCAGCGCTTTTCCACCATCCTCGACGTGGCGCAGGCCATCGTGCGCAAGCAGCAGCTGTTCCTGGAGTTCGGTGCCATGGCCATGAAGCCGCTGGTGCTGCGCGAGATTGCCGAGGAAGTGGGCGTGCACGAGTCCACCGTCTCGCGCGTGACCAACAACAAATACATGGCCACGCCCACGGGCGTGTTCGAGCTCAAGCATTTCTTCTCGCGTCCCATGCTCAGCGCCAGCGGCAATGCCTGCTCGGCCACGGCCATCCGCGAGTTGATCGGCGACATCATCGCGGCCGAGTCCGATGCCCGGCCGCTGTCGGATGTTGAAATCGCACGCCAGCTCGGTGCCCAGGGCCTGGTCGTGGCGCGCCGCACCGTCACCAAGTACCGCCAGCTGCTGCGCATAGAACCGGCCGACCGGCGCAGGCGCCACGCCTGAAACCTGGCTTGGTGGCAAGCGGCGTGCCTGTCCAAAAGCCTGTCCGGCCCGTCCTGCCAAGCCCCACCGCCGTGCAGCGGCTTGTCGCTCCCGCAGGGCATGCCTTGTCCGACAGTTGCAGGCCGCCGCCCGGCCTAAGGTGAAAGCTCATGGACTGAAGGAGCCCGCCATGGACAACTCACCCCGCCGAATGCATGCCCCCCTCGAACGCCAGCGCAGCGAGAACAACCACATCCGCGACGGACGCTGGCCCCTGCGCATAGGCGCACTCACCGCCGCCGTCGCACTGATCCTGGTGCTGATGTTCAACTTCATGGCCCCCAAGGGCCGGCTGGATGCACCCAGCGCCACTGGAGCGACTGGAACGCCTTCGCCCTCACCGTCTCCCGCGACACAGCCCGCGTCGCCGCCCGCGCCTTCCGCCGCGCCGCAGCAGGCTGATCCGGCCACGGCCCCTGCCCCCACCTCCACGCCTGCGCGCTGAGAGGGCATGCACCCCCCATCACCACACACCCCCAAAAGGACACGCACCATGAACCACCCCCTGCCCCACGCACCCAATATTCCCCAGGTGCCGACCACGCCCAACGACCCCGTGGCCCCCGATGATCCCAACCGCCAGCCCGGCCGCCCGCGCGGGCCCGAGCCCATAGACCCGCCCACCACGGCGCCGCCCATCGAGCTGCCACCGTCCCCGGAGCAGGAACAGACGCGCAAGGGAGAGTGACATGCCACAAGGTGACAAATCGGCCTATACCGATAAGCAAAAGCGCCAGGCTCGACATATCGAAGACAGCTACGAAACGCACGGTGTGAGGCGCGGCGTGGGCCACGAAGAAGCTGAAAAGCGCGCCTGGGCCACCGTGAACAGGCAAAGCGGCGGCGGCAAGCTGTCGGGATCGGGCCGCGGCAGGCAAGCGGGCCAGTCCAAGTCAAAATAGCCGCGACTGCGGCCAGGCCCGAGACCCGAGACCCGCAATTGCCGTGGGAGAAAGTGTGAACTCAGAAGACAGTTTTCGATTCCTGCCGCAGCGCGGCGAAATGCCGGCACGCGTGCGTTCCCACGACTGGGCGGCCACGCCCCTGGGAGCGCCGGACGGCTGGCCGCAGACCCTGCGCAACGCCGTGAGCCTGGCGCTGGGCTCGCGCTTTCCCATCACCATCTGGTGGGGCGAAGACTTCCGCCTGATCTACAACGATGGCTATATCCCCTTCCTGGGAACCAGCAAGCACCCCCAGGCGCTGGGCCAGGCCGGCGCGCACTGCTGGAGCGAGATCTGGAGCGATATCGGCCCCATGCTGGAAGGCGTGATGCGTACCGGCGAGGCCACCTGGTCCACCGACGCCCGCTACTTCTTCGACCGCGACCTGCCGCAGGAAGAGGTCTTCGTGACCTTCACCTACGGCCCCATCCTGGCCGATGACGGCGTCACCGTGCAGGGCGTGTTCTGCCCCTGCACCGAGACCACGGAAAAAATCGTCAGCCGCAGGCGCCTGGAGACGCTGCACCGCCTGGGCATACGTACGCTGGACATGCACAACGCCAGGGACGCCGCCCAGAAAGTCTGCGCCGTGCTGGACGAGAACCCCTATGACGTGCCCTTCGCCATCATCTACGAATGCGTGGACACCCCTGCCGCGGGCAGCGCAGGCGCCAGCGGCCCGGCCTTCAGGATGCTCTGCGCCACGGGCATGGATCTGGACATGGAGCTGGCGGCCGACCCCTCGCGCTGGCCGCTGGACCGGGCCGTGCAATCCGATCCATCGGACCGAACGGACCAGGCGCATCAGGCGGATCAGGCGGCCCAGCCCGCCAATGTGGAACTGGCGTCCCTGGGCCTGTCCCTGCCGGGTGGCCCGTGGCCCGAGGCCTCGCGCCTGGCGCGCATCGTGCCTGTGCGCTGGTCGGGCGACGGCCAGGTATCGGGCGTGATGGTGCTGGGCGTCAGCCCGCGCCGCCCGCTGGATGTGGACTATTGCGCCTTCCTCGACATGGTGGCAAGCCACACGGGCAGCGTGGTCGCGCACGCACAGGCCTACGAGCAGGAAGCGCGGCGCGCCAAGGCCCTGGCCGAGGTGGACCACGCCAAGACCGTGTTCTTCTCCAACGTCAGCCACGAGCTGCGCACCCCGCTGACGCTGATCCTGGGCCCGCTGGAAGATGCACTGCGCGAGCACGGCGGCCAGGTGCCGGCCGGGCAGACGCAGATGATCCACCGCAACGCGCTGCGCCTGCAAAAACTGGTCAACGCCCTGCTGGACTTCTCGCGCATCGAGGCCGGGCGCATGCAGGCCAGCTACGAGCCCACGGACCTGGCCCGCACCACGGCCGAGCTGGCCAGCATGTTCCGCTCGGCCGTGGAGCAAGCCGGCCTGCGGCTGCGCGTGGATTGCCCGCCGCTGGACGGACCGGTCCATGTGGACCGCGACATGTACGAAAAAATCGTGCTCAACCTGCTGTCCAACGCCTTCAAGTTCACGCTGCAAGGCGAAATCGCAGTGGCGTTGCGCGATGTGCATGCGCACGGCGCGGGCGGGGCCGATGGTGCGGTGGAGCTGTCCGTCACCGACACCGGATCGGGCATTGCGCCCCAGCACCTGCCCCATCTCTTCCAGCGTTTTCACCGCATCCCCGGCAAGCCGGCCCGCACGCACGAGGGCACGGGCATCGGCCTGGCCATGGTGCAGGAGCTGGCGCGGCTGCATGGCGGCACCGTCACGGTCAGCAGCACGGAGGGCGAAGGCAGCCGCTTCACCGTGCGCCTGCCCAGGGGGCATGCGCATCTTCCGGCCGAGCACCGGCCCGCGCGCCCGCCTGCATCGCACCCGCAGGTGGATGAGGCCCTGCGCTGGCTGCCCGGCGAGCCCGCCCCGGCTGCCAGCGACGAAGCCAGGCCCATGCAGCGGGACATGCAGCGGAACATGCACGGTGGTGCCCTGCCCCCGCGTGCCCGCATCGTCTGCGCCGATGACAACGCCGACATGCGCAGCTACATCGGCCAGTTGCTGGAGCCGCTGTATGAAGTGGAGATCGTGGGCGATGGCCGCGCCGCGCTGGCCAGCATCCACCGCCAGCGGCCCGACCTGGTGCTGGCCGACGTGATGATGCCCGTGCTCGACGGCTTCGAGCTGCTGCATGCGCTGCGCAGTGACGAGACCACGCGCGCCATTCCCGTCATCATGCTGTCCGCGCGGGCCGGCCAGGAGGCCCAGGTCGAAGGCCTGCGCGCGGGCGCGGACGACTACCTGGTCAAGCCCTTTTCGGCGCGCGAGCTGCTGGCGCGCATCGCATCGCTGCTGCAGCTGGTGCGTGTGCGCGAACAGGTCCACGCCGCCGTGCAGGCCAACGAGAAAAAGCTGCGCGCCATCATCGACCAGATGCCTGCGGGCGTGGGCGTCTCCGACATGAGCGGCACCATGGTATTGAGCAATGCGCTCATGGACCGCTTCGTGCCGCGCGCCATTCCTTCCACCCTGGCGGACCGCATGCCGCGCTGGAAGGGATGGGATGACAAGGGCCAGCCCATTGCCCCCGAGAACTGGCCCGGCAAGCGCGCGCTGCGCGGCGAAGTGGTCATGCCCGGGCTGGAGATGCTGTACACCGACGACGATGGCCGCGAATGGTGGATGCGCGTCAGCTGCGCGCCGCTGCGCGATGACGACGGCCAGCTCATAGGTACCTGCTCCGTCATCCAGGACATCACCGAACTCAAACAGGCCGAGTACCACCTCAAGGAAGCCGACCGACGCAAGGACGAATTCCTGGCCACGCTGGCGCATGAGCTGCGCAATCCACTGGCACCCATCAGCCACGGCCTGCAAATCCTCAAGCGCACCGCCAGCGGCGACGACAGCGTGCGCCACAGCCACGAGATGCTGGAGCGCCAGGTCAACCACATGATCCGCATGGTGGACGACTTGCTGGAGGTCTCGCGCATCACCACCGGCAAGGTCCAGTTGCGCAAGGAACTGGTGGACCTGAACGATGTGCTGCAAGGCGTGGTGGCGGCCAGCGGCGCGGTCATGGAGGCAGGCAGCCACCAGTTGCGCCTGGAACTGCCCGCCGCGCCCGTGTCGCTGCTGGCCGACCCGATGCGGCTGGCGCAGATGGTCTCCAACCTGCTCAACAATGCCGCCAAGTACTCGCACTCCGGCGGCCACATCGTTCTGGCCGCCTGGACCGATGGCGCGCAGGCCGTGGTCTCGGTACGCGACAACGGCATCGGCATCCCGCCCGCCCTGCTGGGCAAGGTGTTCGATCTGTTCATGCAGGTGGACCGCAACGGCCGCCGTGGACAGGGCGGCCTGGGCATCGGGCTGACCCTGGTGCGCAGCCTGGTCGAGATGCACGGCGGCAGCGTGCAGGCGCTCAGCGAAGGCAAGGGCCAGGGCAGCGAATTCAGGCTGCACCTGCCCCTGCCCACCCAGGCTCAGCCCCTGGCGGGACAGGCACCGAATGCCCAACCCGAGGATGCAACGGCCTTCGGCCGCATCCTGGTGGTCGATGACAACATCGACGCCGCCGACACCCTGGCCATGCTGCTCAGGCTGCTGGGCGCCGAAGTCGAGATTGCCCGCGACGGCCCCGGCGCCCTGGCCATGCACGCGGCGTTCAGGCCCGAAGTGGTGCTGCTGGACATCGGCCTGCCCGGCATGGACGGCCTGGAGGTCGCCCGCCGCATCCGTGCAGAGCACGGCCGCGACCAGGTCGTGCTGATCGCGCTCACGGGCTGGGGCCAGGAGGAGGACCTGAGACGATCGCGGGAAGCCGGCATGGACCACCACCTGGTCAAACCCGTGAGCTTCGACACGCTCGAGCGTCTGCTGGCGGGCCTGCGCCCCCTGCCGTGAGGACTGCTTTTTTCGCGCGAGAATTCGGGCTGCCCGATCCCAGCTGCCCCAGACGCCACCGAGACCGATGACCGCCCTGCCCGCTTCCTCCGCCCCCAACCTTCCCCCCATCAATGCCGAGCGCCTGTGGCGCCGCGTGGAGACCCTGTCCACCTTCACCCTGCCCGACGTGCCGTGGACCCGCCGCGCCTTCTCCCCTGAATTCGACCAGGCCCGTGCCTGGCTGCGCGGGCAGTTCGAGGCAGCGGGCATGCAGGTCCATCTGGATGAAGGCGGCAACCTGGTGGGCCGCCTGCCGGCTGCCCCAGGCCCGGTGCAACGCGCCCCCATCTCCACCGGATCGCACTGCGACACCGTGATGATGGGCGGGCGCTTCGACGGCATCATCGGCGTGCTGGCCGGCATCGAGGTCGCGCACTGCCTGCACGAAAACGGCATCGCCCTGCAGCACCCGTTCGAGGTGATCGACTTCCTGTCCGAAGAACCCAGCGACTACGGCATCTCCTGCATAGGCAGCCGCGCGCTGTCGGGCAAGCTGGACGCCGCCATGCTGGCCGCCCGCAACCCGCAAGGCGAAACCCTGGCCGAAGGCATGCGCCGCATCGGCGCGCGGCCCGAGGCACTGGACCGCCCGCTGCGCAGCGCCGGCGGCACGGCCGCCTTCGTGGAGCTGCACATAGAGCAGGGCCCGGTGCTGGAGCAGCGCGGCCTGCCGATCGGCGTGGTGACGAACATCGTGGGCATACGCCGCGTGAGCTTCACCGTGCGCGGCCAGGCCGACCACGCAGGCACCACGCCCATGGACATCCGCCAGGACGCGCTGGTGGGCGCGGCGCGCATCATCGATGCGGCCAACCGCAAGGCCGCCGCGCTCAGCGGCCAACCCCACTATGTGGTGGCCACCGTGGGCCGGCTATCGCTCACGCCCAATGCCTCCAATGCCGTGCCCGGCCTGGTCGAGATGATGATGGAAGTGCGCAGCGACCACGCCGGCGTGCTGGAGCGCTTCCCCGAGGAACTGCTGGCCGAAGTCCTGCCCGGCCTGGCCGCCTTGCGCGTGCGTGCCGAGATGGCCGACGTGAGCCGCTCCCAGCCCACGGACTGCGCCGCGCCCGTCATGCAGGGCGTGGAGCAGGCCTGCGACAACCTGGGCTACGCCCACATGCGCATGCCCAGCGGCGCCGGCCATGACGCCGTCTACATGGCGCCCACCGGACCCATGGGCATGATCTTCATCCCCTGCCTCCACGGCCGCAGCCACGCGCCCGAGGAGTGGATAGAACCCGCCCAGCTGCTGGACGGCACGCGCGTGCTGTACGAGACGGTGCGCGTGCTGGACAGGCAGTTGGCGCAGGCCTGAGCGCCTGGCCTGCGGCCAGGCACCAAGGCGGCATAAAATAGCCCGCTTCCCTCTGGAGCAGGCACAAGCTGCTCCTTGGTGGAAGCCCCTGTGGCACAGATTGCGGAAATCCGCCCAAATAGCGGGTTTCCCAATGCAAGATGGCGGAACCACCCTCCCCGATCATCGACAACCCACCGCATGGGCGGCCCGGCACTGCCGGTCCGCTGCGAGAGGGTTGCACCGCCCCATCAGACCCTGGAGTTTCTTCTTTCATGTTCCGCCAACTGATCACCTGCACCGCCGTGGCCGCCGCCATGGGCCTGAGCTTTTCCGCAGCCGCCCAAGGTGCGGCTGCCGACTATCCGAACAAGCCCGTGCGCATGATCGTGCCCTTCCCGCCCGGCGGCGGCACCGACATCCTCGCGCGCGTGGTGTCCAACAAGCTCACCGAAGTCAGCAAGTGGACCGTGGTGCCCGACAACCGCGCGGGCGCAGGCGGCACCATCGGCATCACCGAGGCCGCCAAGGCAGCGCCCACGGGCTACGACATGGTCATGGGCCAGAAGGACAACGTGGTCCTGGGCCCCTACCTCTACAAGAACCTGCCCTGGAACCCGGTCAAGGACCTGGTGCCCGTGGCCCACGTGGCCTACACGCCCATCGTGATCGCCACCAGCGTGAACTCGCCCTACAAGACCCTGGCCGACATCGTGGCCGCTGCCAAGCAGCACCCGGGCAAGGTGACCTACGGCTCGCCGGGCAATGGCACCAGCATCCACATCTCGGGCGTGCTGCTGGAGAAGGCGGCAGGCATCCAGCTGGTGCACGTGCCCTACAAGGGATCCAACCCGGCATTGATGGATGCGCTTGCCGGCAACGTGGACCTGCTGGTGTCCTCCGTGCCCTCGGCCATCGGCCAGATCAAGGCCGGCAAGCTGCGCGCCATCGCCGTCACATCGGCCAAGCGCTCGTCCTCGCTGCCCGATACGCCCACGCTGGCCGAAGCGGGCCTCAAGGGCTTTGACGTGAGCACCTGGTACGGCCTGTTCATGCCCAAGGGCACGCCCACGGCCGTCGTGACCAAGGTCAACGCCGAAGTGAACAAGCTGCTGGCCATGCCCGAAGTGCGCGACGCCATCCAGACCCAAGGCGCCGAACCCCAGTCCATGAGCGTGGCCGACTTCGACAAGATGTTCCAGGCCGACTTCAAGCAGTCCAAGCAGATCGTCGAGTCCTCGGGCGCCAAGATCGAGTGAAAAGAGATGGCGCGCCATGCGCGCCATCCAATGCATTGGCCGGTCCAGTCCGGGTCAATGAGCAACATTGACTGACGATATTGGCACAGCCAACTTCAGGCATCCTCTGCCCAAAAACCATCTCAAGTAAATTCCCCTATATCGGAATAATTACAATGGGATGCTTCCTCCGCATCCCTTGGTCTCAAGCTCCTGTCTTTCCAGCCAATACTTTCTCTTCAAGTCCAGCATTTCTTTTCCGATTGAAAAACAGCGACACCAAATTTTTCAATCTTCGCCGGATGAAGTCCGACAAGGGAACTTCAGCAAATTTGTGGAACAAAGCCCCCGCCAAAACGCCGAAGAACACATAAATAGAAAAAGTAACCCACTCGCGCGCAATTTCATCCATACCTGTGTACTGCAGCCATCTGGAAATTTCTTTTGCAAAAATAAACCCTATCCTGTGCGTGAGATACAGAGAGTAGGAAATCGTTCCGAGCCATATCATCCATGCCGCCACAGGTATCTTGATGCTCTTACTGGCAAGCAAAATCATCACAAAAGCAAAGAACATTGTCATCCCACCGCCAGCAATGGTGGGGCCGTACATTCCAGCCTGATGGGTGTAGGGTATTGAGATGAAAGCCAGCAGCGCCAGCAACAGAAGAAAAATTGCCACGGGCACCGGCGGCCCTCTTCTCAAGGAAATATAGAGTTTCCCTGCAATCAATCCATAAACGAAGTCCCAGACGACCGGATGAATTGCCAGATTCAGATAATGATTCCACTCAATTATCGGTTGTGTATAAAAATTAAAATTAAACCCCTGATTCACAGCAGGATAAATCACCAACCCCATGGATAAAATAGTCAGCGCCACCCACCAGCGATACTTTCCAAAACAAAGAGAAATGGCAATCACAAAATAAAAAAATGCCTCAAAACAAAGTGTCCACGCCAAATCCACAGGCATGGAATAGAAGTTGGCGGCACTGGGACTGACAGGCTTGAAGATCAATTGACTCAGCAATGCCTGGACGTAGGGTTTTGAAATATCACCAGCATGTCTCCATGCGATGAAGAAATAAATAACGCTAACGACAAAAAGCAAAGGCCAGATGCGGGAGAATCTCTTAATGACGAAATCCGTACAGTATCTGGCTGATCCATCACAGTTCTGAGTAGTGAGAACCATGATGAACCCACTGATGATGAAAAACAGGTCAACCCCTACAGCCCCGTGTACCAAGAACTTCCACGCAATCTCTTGACCAGCACCTTGGCTGAACACCACTCTGGCATGCGTGAGCACTACAAGCACGGCTGCCACGCCCCGCAAGGCCTGGATCCAATCAATTGTTTGGACGTTATTTTTGGGTTGCATCCCAGGGTTCTCCCTACATTATTTTCATTGCATTGAAGCTCCCCCAAGCTCAAACACTTCAGAAGTCAATGCTGCCGCTACCCCAAGGCCGCGGACACAAACTGCCAAGCATAACTCCGTTCGGACGCTGATGACCACAGCAATTTCTGGCACCAAAGGGCACCTTCGCTCCAATTCACCGACCTCTCCCCAGATTGACGCTCTCAACAAGACAATGATCTGGGTCAAGAAACGAAAAGTGCAGGCGGTCAATACTCTGCATGAAAGTACCGAATTCCTGGAGAACGTCATGGCATTGCTGGTCTGGGTCCCCGAGCTGGACACCGGGATTGCAGAAATCGACCGGCAGCACCGCCGCATCGTCGATTACATTAACAAGCTCTACGAGCTGCGCTCGTCGCCCGACCGTGAGGCCCTGGGCGATGTCATCGGCGAGATGATCGACTACACCGTCTCGCACTTCGTGTTCGAGGAAAGCCTGATCGAGAGCGCCGGCTACATGTTCGCCGGCCCGCACAAGAAGGTACACGAGCTGTTCACGCGCCGCGTGATCGAGATGCAGACCCGCTTCGATGCGGGCGAGGACGTGGCCGCCGAGCTGCACGGCATGCTCTCGCGCTGGCTGTTCAACCACATCCGCAACGAAGACACCGGCTACGTGGACTCGGCCAAGGCCTATCTGCGCATGGCGCGCGAGTCCAGTCCTGCCGCCGAGAAGGAAAGGCTCAAGAACGAAGTGCTGCAGGAGCTGGAACTGCAGCGCAAGAAAAAAGGCTGGCTGGCACGGCTGCTCAATCGCTGATCGCCCTCTCCCCTTGCAGCGCACCAACAAAAACGGCTCCCGAGGGAGCCGTTGACGTTTCACCCGGCGAAGGGCCGAGCGGCCCGGTGATTACTCGCGCACCACCAGCACCGGCACGCGCACGGCGCCCAGCACGCGCTGGGTCACGCTGCCCAGCATCAGCTTTTCCAGGCCACGGCGGCCTTGCGAGCCCATGATGATCAGGTCGGCGCCCGTGCTCTCGAGCACGCGCACGATGCCTTCGTGCACCGCATGGCCTTCGCCCACCACGGTGGTGGCGGTGATGCCGGCCTCGTCGGTGATCTTCTTGACGGCGTCCAGCGTGGTGTTGGCCTCGGCCGTGGCCGCGCTCAGGTACTGCGACTGGCCGTAGGCGAAGTCGGCGCCCACGCCCGTGAACGGATAGGGGTCCACCACGTAGACCGCCGTCAGCGTGCTGCCAAAGGCCTTGGCCAGCTCCACGCCCTTGTGAACCGCCAGCATCGAGCTGTTGGAGCCGTCCACGGGAACCAGGATGTGCTTGAACATGCGTTTTCTCCTTTGTGCTTGGCCGCCGTCAACAATCGGAGGCGGCCGGGTCGATGAACCAAAGTGTGCGCCCATCATGCGCCAGCGTCTTGAGCTGCATCAATCCTTGCGGCGACGCGTCAGCTCCGAGCCCTGGAAACCCTGGCGGCGATAGGTCAGCACCAGGGTATCGCGCACGCCGCCCGGCTGCTCGGGCTGGATGGGCGTGGTCTCGTGGATCATGCGGGCATCGTCCAGCAGCATCACCGACCAGGGCTCGGTCAGCGTGAAGCGCTGGCCGCTGGGGCCCGTGGCCTCGAAGATGCGTGTCTCGCCGCCCTTCACGCCCTCGCGCCCGACCAGGATCACGGCCACCAGATCCACGCCGTCGCGGTGCGCGCCTTCGGGCGTGGGCCGGCCAATGCCGTCCGTGGTGTCGATGCGGAACTGGTGGGACTCGATGAACCAGCGCTCGTGCTGCACATCGTTGCCCTGGGCACAGAACACCTGGTCGGACAGGCCCGCCAGCGCCAGCAGCAGCCGGCTCCAGGTGGCGCTTTGCGCCGTGGCGTCGCGCATGGGATCGAACATGCGCAGCATGCCGCCATGCAGGGCGTTGTATTCCACCGGCTGCCAGTGCGCGCGGTGCTCCACCTGCTGCAGCTGGTTGTGCCCCGCGATGAAGCAGGAATGGCGGCGGCGCCGGTAGCGCCCGCCGTCCTTCAGAAAGGCATCGGGCGGCAGCTGGGCCCAGTCGGCATCGAGCGCATGCAGCTCGGTCAATGACACGCCTGCCCAGGCCGCGAACTCATCGGGGCGCAGCACCGCATAGCCTGCGTCGCGCAGCGACTGCGCTGCATTCTGGGGGGCGATATAGGGAGGGGGAAACGTGATGTGCGCCATGGCCGGCAAGCTTACTCTTGGTGCGCGGCCCGCGCGGCGATCTACAGCGCAATTTTACACAGAGCTATGGGCACCGGATCGCACCCATCCTAAGATCGAAGGCCACCTTCTTTTTCCCATCAATCGCTGCAATACATCAACCGGATATACCTAACGCAGGCAGATTAAAGGCAGCAGCTGCACCGCAAAGATTGGATGACGTCTTGCACACCTGGCTGGCTTCGAGGTCACCGTTCGCAGCCATTGTCGAACCAGACAGCGAAGCCACAAGCCCATCGCAAGAAACATTTTGTCACCTACAATCGGGATAAGTAGCGGACCGTAAAATCTTCAGCACCTTCTCCGTCCTCAAGAAAGGGCATTGTGAACACAGCAGCCAACAGAAATCCCAAGGGAAAAACATTCGCCGTCATCAGCGCCAGGATCTTTTCCGTCTTTAGCCTGGCCTTGACACTCTCGCTGGCTGCCAGTGCCCAGGAACGCGTACTGCTTGCATCGCAGGCTGACACTCCCGTTGCTCAACGTAATGATGAATCGACGATAGCCACTCTGAGCGGGCTCCAAGAAACTGCAGCACAAGCAGGCCACGTAAAGGTTATCGTGGGCTTGCGTGTACCGTTTTCTCGAGAAGCTTGGCTGTCAGCCTCAGCGGTGGCTCAACAGCGTGACGAAATTGCTCTGATGCAATCGTCGATGCTGCAACGCCTTCCCTCGCTGGCGGCAACGCCTGACGCCGTGAGCCGTTTCGAGACCATTCCCTTCATGGGTCTGACCGTGACTCCCGGTGAATTGGCCGATCTGGCCAACTCCCCCGAAGTCATCAGCATTGAACGGGACCAGCTCGCCATCCCTAGCGTGTATAGCAGCGTCCCCCACATTGGTGGAAATACCGCTTGGGCATCCGGATATAGCGGCGCCGGCCAGACCGTGGCGGTTCTGGATTCAGGCGTTCTCAAAAGCCATCCCTTTCTTCAAGGCAAAGTCGTTTCCGAGGCCTGTTACTCTTCGACCTCTGGCAGCTCCGTACAATCGCTGTGTCCGGGAGGGGTTACGCAGTCAACGGCCATCGACTCTGCCCTGCCTTGCAGCTTGGAAGGCTGCGATCACGGAACCCATGTTGCAGGCATTGTTGCAGGTTCTGGAACCAGTGGTTTCTCTGGAGTCGCGAAGGATGCAAAGATCATTGCAATACAGGTTTTCTCCAGAATCAATGATTTTTCCGTTTGCGCCGGACTAGGAAAATCTGCTCCTTGCACCGCATCGCACAGCGCAGATCAAATCAAAGCCCTCGAACGCGTATATAGCCTTAGAGGCATTTACAAAATTGCCTCCGTCAATGTAAGTCTAGGGGGAGGATACTACACCGGGTTCTGCGATTCCCAGCAATCCAGCGTCAAGGCCATCATCGATCAATTAGCCAGTGCGGGCATTGCCACAGTGGTTGCCTCAGGGAACAACGGTTATCCAGGAGGAGTGTCTGCACCTGCCTGCATCTCAACAGCAGTCAGCGTTGGAGCCAGCTGGGCCAGATCAGGCTCCGGCAACAACTGCGAAGGAAATTACCTTGGAACATCAGCATTAGACTCTGTCGCTTGCTACTCCAATTCAGCCCATTTCCTCAGCCTGTTGGCTCCCGGCTCTCAAGTATATTCATCCCTTCTCGACAATACCTATGGATTCCGTGATGGAACTTCGATGGCAGCACCCCATGTTGCGGGCGGCTGGGCCATCCTGAAGCAGAAAAATCCCAGTGCGACTGTCACAGAAATACTGAACACATTCAAAAACACAGGAACACCTGTGGCTGACCCCCGCAACGGTATCATCAAGCCACGCATCAACCTGGCTGCCGCTCTCGGCATCACGGGTGGCAGCACCCAATACCATGTCCTGGACGTACAGACATTGGGAGGGGGAAGAATTACAAGCTCTCCAGCAGGGATAGATTGCGGCAGTTCTTGCGCAGCAAGCTTCCCCCATGGCTCATATGTCTCCCTCACAGCGACACCCAATACCGGATACGCTTTCGCAGGATGGACACAGTTTTGCACTGGCCAACCGGGTACTTGCATTGTCATGATGAATAGTACTGTTAGCGTAGCTGCCAAATTCGTGGAAACGAATGTGCAAATCACCTTGGCGAAAGCGGGCCAAGGACAGGGATCCATATCCAGCAATATACAATCCTGCAATCAGGCCGTGTGCACCTTCACGGTTCCCAGGGGCACCATATTGAATTTCACGGCATCTCCTGCATCTGGCAGCATTTTTTCCGGATGGAGTGGCGGAAACTGCTCTGGTACCGGCATCTGCGCCATTACGGCCGATAGCAGCGTCACTATTACTGCAACCTTTGACCCGGCTGCCACTGGTTCTTTGAAATATGTAACTCCAATCACAATCTCCAATCTCTCAGGCGCACAAAACTCGACTGCGTACTATTCGGCTTCAATTCCACCCGGCGCCAAGAATTTGCGAATTGAAACACGTGGTGGCTCCGGCGATTTGGATCTTTATGTCAGATATGCACAACAGCCAACTTTGGATACTTGGGACTGCCGCCCTTGGGTTAGTGGAAACAATGAACAATGCAATTTTCCATCACCTTCGCCAGGAAATTACCATATCATGATTCATGGTTTTTATAGCTATATGGGCACAAGCTTAATTGTCAGCTACCAAATTGGCAATGAAACAAAAAAACTTATAGCTCCGCTATTCATGCTGTTGCTGGATTAAATGCAGCCTGCAAAACCCAATCAATACAAAGGAATAAAATGAAAAAGACCCTCGCCGCTATTTTCTTTATAACCCAGGCCGTTGCAGCAACAGCTGGAACATCCTCCGGCAAGGTAACTACCTTGATCGTGAACGCGGATAATTACCTATTTTTCACCGCGGGAATAAAAACAGGCTCACCTGCCTGCGGCAATAATAATCAATGGGCAATCAACCTGGGAACGGCGCAAGGCAAATCCATCTACGTCATGCTTCTAGCCGCACAGATGCAGGATAAATCCGTTACTATTTTTGGCAAACAGGCTTGCAAAGAATGGGGTGATCGCGAAGACGTTTCATATGGAACCATGGAATAACAAATCCTGTGTAATTCGGGAATAACACTTGCAGCAAGTGTTATTCCGTCCTGACATAGGCTGTGCGTTCAAAATTCGAGCTATGCGAGGCAGATGCTTCCGACTACTCTCGCTAGCTTCCGAACCGTTCACCATATAGCAAAGTTCTGAGCAACCCAACGTTGCTGAATCACACCAGCGGCAGCCCCACATAGTTCTCCGCCAGCGAGGTCGAGCCTGCACGGGAGTTGACGATGTAGTCCAGTTCCGCCTCCTGCACCTTGGTGTCGAAGCCGCCCGCATCGGGGAAGCGGTGCATGAGCGAGGTCATCCACCACGAAAAACGCTCGGCCTTCCAGACGCGGCGCAGGCATTGCTCGGAGTAGCCGTCGATGCCTTCGGGCGCCTTGTCGCGGTAGTACTGCGCGAAGGCGCTGGACAGGTAGCCCACGTCCGAGGCGGCCAGGTTCAGGCCCTTGGCGCCCGTGGGCGGCACGATGTGGGCCGCGTCGCCGGCCAGGAACAGCCGGCCGAAGCGCATGGGCTCGGTCACGAAGCTGCGCAGCGGGGCAATGCTCTTTTCCAGCGAGGGGCCGGTCACCAGGCGCTCGCGGGCCTCGGGATCCAGGCGCAGGCGCAGTTCGTTCCAGAAGGCCTCGTCGCTCCAGTCCTCGACCTTTTCGGTCAGCGGCACCTGCAGGTAGTAGCGGCTGCGCGTGGCGCTGCGTTGGCTGCACAGTGCGAAGCCGCGCTCGGTCTGGGCGTAGATCAGTTCGTGCGAGACGGGCGGCGTGTCCGACAGCAGGCCCAGCCAGCCGAAGGGGTAGACCTTCTCGAAGGTGCGCACCTTGTCCTGGGGCACGCTGGCGCGGCAGATGCCGTGAAAGCCGTCGCAGCCGGCGATGAAGTCGCATTGCAGCTCATGGACCTGGCCGTCCTTTTCGTAGCGCACGACGGGGCTGTCGCCATCGAAGCCCACGGGCTGCACGTTGGCGGCCTCGTAGACCGTGGTCAGACCCTCGGCGGCGCGCACTTCCATCAGGTCGCGCGTGACCTCGGTCTGGCCGTAGACCATGACGCGCTTGCCGCCGGTCAGGCCATGCAGGTCAATGCGGTGGCGCTGGCCGCCGAACAGCAGCTCGATGCCGTCGTGCGGCAGGCCTTCTGCGCGCATGCGGGCGTCGGCACCGGCCTGCTCCAGCAGGTCCACGGTGACCTGTTCGAGCACGCCGGCACGGATGCGGCCCAGCACGTAGTCGGCGCTGCGCTGCTCGATGATGACGTTGTCTATGCCCGCGCGGTACAGCAGCTGGCCGAGAAGCAGGCCGGCAGGGCCTGCACCGATGATGGCGACTTGGGTACGCATTGATTTGTCTCCGTTGCGTTGTTCGATGTCATGGCCGGTTCATGCCATGGCCTGCGCCCAAGATTAGTTTTGAGGCAGCGCAAAGACGAGGGGCTGCAGCACGCGTTGCGCGGTGATCGCGCAATCTGCGCGACAATCGCGCACTACCTGCATGCCCGCCCTCCCCGCCCTCCCCGCCCATGAACCAGCCCTTTCCCATCGACCCGGATGACTTCATCGCCGGCCTGGCTAAGGGCCTGGCCGTGCTGGAGAGCTTCGACACCGAGCGCCAGCGCCTGAACGCCACCATGGCGGCCGAGCGCTCTGGCATCACGCGCACGGCCGCGCGCCGCCATCTGCTGACATTGACGCACCTGGGTTATCTGGAGACGGACGGCAGCCATTTCTGGCTGGCGCCTAAGGTGCTGCGGCTGTCGGGCAGCTACCTGGCCTCGGCGCGGCTGCCGCGCATCGTCCAGCCCGTGCTCTACCGGCTGGCGGCGCAGACCCAGTTGTCGTTTTCCTGCGTGGTGCGCGATGGCCACGAGGTGGTCATCGTCGCGCGCAGCGCCCTGCACGAGCGCGGCCAGCGCCTCATGGCCCACGGCCTGCACCTGGGCAGCCGCCTGCCCGCCCATGCCACCTCCACGGGCCGCGTGCTGCTGGCCGCCCTGCCTGCGGCCGAGCTCAGGCAATGGCTGGCATCGCACGATCTGCGGCGCCTGACCGCCCACACGGTGACGGACAGCGCCGCGCTGGAAGGCGTGCTGGACGAAGTGCGCCGCCAGGATTTCTGCCTGGCCCTGGAAGAGCATGAGCTGGCCGTGCAGGCCCTGGCCGTGCCGCTGCGCAACATGGAGGGCCGCACGGTGGCCGCGCTCAACATCGTGACCTCGCCCCAGCGCATGGCGCCCGCCGACATGGCGGCCGAGCTGCTGCCGCTGCTGCAGGAGGCGGCGCGGGAGCTGCGGCCGCTGCTCTGAGGCCTGCTGACCTGCGGCCTGCCGCCGTCGCTGCAACCGCTCAGAGCGGCGCGCACACCTGCTGGCTCAGTTCGCGCAGGGCCAGCGAGGTCTTGCGGATCAGCGGCGTGGCCTTTTTCTTGGCCGACTGCGCCAGGCACAGCGTGCTCACCACATGGGGCGACTCGATGGGAATGCCCACCAGCTCGGCATCGGTCAGGTGGCTGCGCATGGCGCTGTCGGTCAGCGCGGCGTAGCCGTAGCCGCCGCGCACCAGGTCCAGGATGGCCGGCACGCTGGACACTTCCCAGACCACGTTGAGCTTGACCTGGGACAGCGTGGCCTGCGCTTCCATCAGCTTGCGGAAGATCTGGCCGTGCTGCGGCATGATCAACGGAAACTGCGACAGCTCGTCAAAGCGCACGCCGCTGCGCCCGCCCAGGGTGCGCGCCGGGCCGATCAGGCACAGGCGCTCTTCCAGCACGGGCGTGACCTCGATGTGCGGATGCGGCTCGGGCGTATAGACCAGGCCCAGGTCCATGCGGCCCGAAGTCAGCCATTCGGCAATGTTCATGGAAAAGCCCTCGACCACGGCCAGGCGGGCCTTGGGCATGTCCTTGCTGAACAGGTCGATCAGCGGCAGCGTCAGGCGCCGCGCCAGGCTGGGCGGCAGGCCCACCACGATGCGGCCCACGGGCTCGTCGCGCTGGCTGCCCAGATCCTCCTTGGCCAGCGCCACGCGTTGCATGATGGCGTGGCCGTGCTCCAGCAGGCGGCGGCCCGCGTCGGTCAGCGTCACGCCGCGGCCGGTGCGGATCAGCAGGGTTTCGCGCAGCTCGGTCTCCAGCGCCCGCACCTGGCGGCTCAGTGCGGGCTGGGCCGTCTCCAGCAGCACGGCCGCCTTGCTGAAGCTGCCGGTCTCGGCCACATGCACAAAGGTCTCTATCTGCTGCAAATTCATGTTCTATCGTCTCCTCACTTATGCCATTTTGCTATAGCTGCTAGCGGCAGCCATGGCTAGGTGCTTTGCAGCGAACTGACACAATGCGGCGACTGGATGATCCAGCCGCTCCCGCAAGAGAGCGTAGAAAACAAGAGCGGCCCGTGCATTCCCGGCATAGGGCCAAGCCACCCAGCAAGCCCAACAGCGACTCGGAGACAAACCATGAAAGACAGCGCCTTCAGCATCAATCGCCGCCAGGCGGGCCTCGCCCTTGGCGCCCTGGCCCTGGGCGCGCTGGCGCCCGCGCGTGCCCAGTCGGGTGCCGCCGCCAACTGGCCCACCAAGCAGGTGCGCATCATCAATCCGTTCCCCGTGGGCGGCGGGCCGGACGGCACTTCGCGCCTGGTGGCCGACAAGCTGGCGCGCCTGTGGAACCAGCCCGTCATCGTGGAAAACCGCCCCGGCGGCAACGGCTTCATCGCCATCGAGGCCTTCAAGCGCGGCGCCACCGACGGCACGGACATCATCCAGCTGGACAACGTCCACCTGGCCGCCTATCCCCACCTGTTCAAGAAGCTGCCCTACAACATCGACAAGGACTTCGAGGTCGTCCTGCCGCTGTTTCGCACCTTCTTCTTCGTCTGCGTGCCGGTCAACAGCCCCTACAAGACCGTGGCCGACCTGATTGCCGACGCCAAGGCGCGCCCCGGCAAGCTCAACTACGGCTCGTGGTCCGTGGGCAACCCGGTGCACCTGGGCTCGGCCCTGCTGGAGTCGCTGACAGGCACCAAGATGGAACACGTCATCTACAAGGAAACCAGCCAGCTGTACACCAGCGTGGCCACGGGCGAGCTGGCCTTTGCGCTGGGCTCCTCGGGCACGGCCGGCCCGCTGATGCGTTCGGGCAAGCTGCGCTTCCTGGCCGTGCTGGCACCCCATCGCCTCAAGGGCTATGAAGACGTGCCCACCGTGGCCGAATCGGGCGGCCCGGCCGACGCCGTGGTCACCGGCTGGAATGCCTTTGCCGTCTCCAAGTCCACGCCACCGGCCGTGGTCGAGAAGATCCGCCAGGACACCATGAAAGTCCTGCGCGAGCCCGACATCCAGCCCAAGTTCCAGACCTTCGGCTACGAGAACTACTTCCCCACGCCCGAGGAGTTCAAGGCCTTCATCGTCGAAGAGAACAAGCGCTTTGGCGACGTGATCCGCCGCGCCAAGATCGAGCTGTAAGCCACAGGCCACAGCAGGCCGCAGACGCAAAAAAGCCGCCGCGCCGCAAGGCCGGCGGCTTCTTTCATGCCGTCTTCAGCGCGACAGCCCGCGCGCCGCAATCGGCCACAGCGCGTGCACCACGCCGTCGTGCAGCACCACCAGCTCGTCGTGCAGGTTGAATGTCGGGTCCACGTGCGAGGGCAGCAGCTGCAGCACGCTGCCCAGCGCCGGCGCCTGGGCGCCCGGCTCCACGCGCACCACGCTGTGCTCGTCGTTGATGGCCACGCAGCGCAGGCCCGGCGTGCCGTACATGGCAGGCGGCCCGCATTCGGCCGAGGTGGACTTCAGGCCCACGTCCAGGATGACGCGGTCCGGCGCGGGCGTGCTCATCACCGTGGACAGCAGGAACAGGCTGCTGCGAAAGGCCAGTGCCCCGTCCCACTCGTTGGCGCCGTAGTCACCATCCATGAAGGCATAGGAGCCCGGCTGCAGTTCGGTGTAGACGCCGCTGGCCGCGTCGAACTCCACGCTGCCCGTGCCGCCGCCCGTGATGGTGTGGCAGGCCATGCCGTTGTCGCGCAGCAGTTGCGCGCATTCCGCCGCCTGGCGCGCCGCCTCCCGGCTAACCTGCGCACGCTCTTCGCGGCTGCGCCGGTGCTGCACCGCGCCGTGGTAGGCCTGCAGGCCCGCGAAATTCACGCCCGGCAGGTCATGCGCCTGCCGCGCCAGGGCCAGCACGGCCTCGGGGCCCGTGACGCCGCAGCGGCCCTGGCCCACGTCCACCTCTACCAGCACGTCGATCTCCACGCCCGCCTGCGACATGGCCTCGGACAACTGCACCAGGTTGGCCGCGTTGTCCACGCACACGGCCATGCGCGCCGTGCGCGCCAGCCGGGCCAGCAGCGCGTGCTTGGCGGGTCCCACCACCTCGTTGCTGATCAGGATGTCGCGCACGCCGGCCGCCACAAAGGGCACGGCCTCGCTCACCTTCTGGCAGCAGATGCCGCGCGCGCCCAGCGCCAGCTGGCGCAGCGCGATCTGCGGGCACTTGTGCGCCTTGGCATGCGGGCGCAGCGCCACGCCGTGGCGGTCGGCCCAGTCCTGCATGGTGCGCAGGTTGGCGTCGAAGACGGTCAGGTCCAGCGCCAGGCTGGGTGTATCGACCCGGTCGAGCGGATCGCCGGGCCGTGCGGCAGGCTCCATTGCCAGGCCGCTGGAGTCATCGTGCAGGGGCATGGGGCTGTGCCTCATTCCTGCGGGGGCGCGTACTGGGCGATGACCTCGGCCTCGGTCATGGTCGGCGTCTGGTTGGCGAAGTCGTAGTAGCCGGGCTTCTTGTCGATGTAGATCTGCGTGGCCAGCTCGAAGTCCTGCGACTCGAAGGCGCCGGCCGGCACAAAGTACTCGCCCGTGGCGTGCAGCCGGTAGTACAGGTGCGTGCCGCATTGCCTGCAGAAGGCGCGCTCGGCCCATTCGGAGGAGGCATAGGTGCCGATGTGCTCGCCGCCCTCGAACTTCACATCAGGCCCGCAATGCACCGCGAGCATGGGGCCACCGCCCCAGCGCCGGCAGTATCCACAGTGGCAGGCCCCGATTTCCCGGGCCTGGGGAGAGACAAAGCTGACTGCGCCGCAAAGACAATGACCGTTCATGGTGCGTGGACCTTTCCGTGGGTTGCAAGTAGCTGTGATTATTCACAGGTGCCGCGCATCATAGGCGATGGCGCAGCACCTGCAAACCGCGGCGCCCTACACTGCGCGCCATGCAGCTTTTTCACTTCAGCGAAGACGGAGATATCCGGCAATTCCAGCCCCGCCCGGTCCTGAAGGCGGCACCCCGCCGCCAGGGGCAGGAGTGGCTCAACGGCCCCCTGGTGTGGGCCATCGCCCAGACGCATCAGCGGCTGTACCTGTTTCCGCGCGAATGCCCGCGCATCGTCATATGGCCGCACGAGCACAGCACCAGCGAAGACAGGGCCCAATGGCTGAACGCCCTGCCCGATGGAGCGCTGGCCGTGGCCTATGTGGAGACTGCCTGGGCCGCGCGCCTGCAAGCGGCCCGGATACACCGGTACGAGCTGCCGGCCGATACGTTTGAAAGCCTGGAGGACGCCGGCATGTACGTGAGCCGGCAGGCCGTGCAGCCCCTGCGCCGGGACCTGCTGGTCGATCTGCCGCAAGCGCTAGCGGAATGCGGCACCGAGCTGCGCATCGTCGATTCGCTGCAGCCGCTGCGCGGCGTCTGGGACAGCTCGCTGCATGCCAGCGGCATACGGCTGCGCAATGCGGCCAGCTGGGCCTGAGCGCACTTGCATTCAAAGACCAACGCCTCTTTCCAACATGCCCCGCAATGACAACCGCCTCAAGGTCCTCTTCGTCTGCAGCCGCAACCAGTGGCGCAGTCCCACGGCAGAGCAGGTCTGGCGCAGGCACCCTGCCTTGCAGGTGCGCTCGGGCGGCACCAGTGCGGGCGCCCGCCACCGCGTGTCGGCCGACGATGTGGCCTGGGCCGACGTGATTCTCGTGATGGAGGAAAGGCACCAGTCCCGCCTCAAGGTCGATTTCGGCCGGCTGCTGGCGCAAAAGCGCGTGCATGTGCTCGATATCCCTGACGAGTACCGCTACATGGACCCGGAACTGGTGGACATGCTGCAGACCGCCGTCAGCGCACTGCTGCAACTGGACTGAGCGCCGGACGCCACGGCGACGGCAACCATAGGCAAGCACGTAGGCAAAAACAGTCAATTGCATTCGGACGTACGCTATAGTAACGAACGGTATCAAAAGCACGGTCTGCCGTATGACAAATGGACGACTGGATACCCTCCAGGAGGACCCCCAACCGAGGCTGAAATGCACGATGCCATCACCAACCCCACGCAAGCTGCGGTGACCCCGGTGGCGCCAGCCCCCCTGGAAATACCCGATTACGAACTGCTGGAAACCTTGGGATCGGGTGGCTACGGCACCGTCTACCGCGCGCGCCACCGGCGCACGGGTGCATCGGTGGCCATCAAGGTCGTCAGGCTGCAGGAAGGCGGCCGCCAGGTGGAGCGCTTCCACCGCGAGACCATGCTGTGCGCGTCCCTGCACCATCCGCACATCGTCCAGTTGCTGGACAAGGGCGAGCAAGGCGACTGCGTCTACGGCGTCTTCGAATATGTGCCCGGCGAGACCCTCAAAAGCCTGATCCGCCGCCAGGGCGTGCTGACGGCGGCCGAGGCCGGCCGCCTCATGGCCGAGGTGCTCGATGCGCTGGACTGCGCGCATGCCGCCGGTATCGTGCACCGCGACCTCAAGCCCGACAACGTGATGGTCACCTCCACGGGCGCCGTGCGGCACGCCATGGTGCTGGACTTCGGCATCGGCACCGTCATTCCCCAGTTTGCCGGCCCGCAGGTCTCGCAGCTCACCATGGGCGACGAGTGCCTGGGCACGCCGGCCTACAGCGCGCCCGAGCAGCTGCGCGGCGAGCCGCCCAGCGCCCGCACCGACCTGTATGCCTGGGGGCTGATGTTCCTCGAATGCCTGACGGGCACGCCCGCCGTGCAGGGCGCCTCGGTGGCCGAGATCGTGCACCGCCAGCTCAGCCCGCAGGAAGTGCAGCTGCCGCCGGCCATCTCCACCCACCCCATCGCCACCTTGCTGCGCAAGGCGCTCAAGAAGCGGCCTGCGGAGCGCAGCGACTCGGCGGCGGCCCTGCTCAGGGACCTCATGCGCGTGCGGCTGGACGATCTGGTGGGCCAGTTGCCCGCCGCCGCCCAGGTGCAGCAGGCGGACCTGACACGCACCGTGGCCACCACACGCGTGTTCTCCGAAGTGCGCCAGCTCACCGTGCTGTGCTGCAGCGTCTCCCTGTGGCCGGGCAGCGACATCCACGGCATGGACAGCGCGGCACGCACCGCAGGCCAGCCCTCGCAGGGGCTGAACATCGAAGACATCGAACTGCTGCAGCGCGAAGAGCTCACGCTGTTCTCCGACGTTGCCACCCGGCGCGGAGGCATGCTGGCGGGCACGCTGGGCGACCGCATGCTGGTGCTCTTCGGCTACCCGCACACCAGCGACACCGATGCCCGCCAGGCCGGCATGACGGCGCAGGAGCTGCTGACGCTCAGCCGCAGCCGCGCGGCCGCCATCGAGCAGGTCCACGGACTGCACCTCGGAATCCGCATGGGCCTGCACACCGGCATGGCCGTGGTGGTCGGCGGCGAAGCACCCTCGGGCCATGCCGTCAACGTGGCCATGCGGCTGGAGGCCATCGCCGATGCGGGCACCCTGCTGGCCAGCGAAAGCAGCCATCGCCTGCTGGCCCGCCATGCGCGCTTCGAGAAAGCCGGCAGCCTGCGCCTGCCCGGCCAGCCCACGGGCATGCAGACCTATCGCCTGGAGCTGGAGCAGCCGGCCGAGCCACTGCCAGGGCCTGTGTCCGATGCGGCCTTGCAGTGCATAGGCCGCGAACCCGAACTGCAGCGCCTGAACGACGCATGGGCGCGGGCCCGCGAAGCCGGGGGCAATGCGCTGTGGATTCGCGGCGAGCCGGGCATCGGCAAATCCTGCCTGGCCGACATGCTGCTCGTCCACGCCAGGACACAGGGCGCGAACACCGTGGTGCTGCAATGCCAGCCCGAGCACCGCAACACCGCGCTGACCCCTTTCCTGGGCCTGATACGGCAGCGGCTGGAGGCGGCCGATCCCCCGCAGGACCACCGCGAGCAGATGCGCGAAGCCCTGCGCGCCGCAGGCTGCGATGCCGAGGCCGCCCTGCCCATTCTGTGCGCCTGGCTCTCGCTGCCCCTGGGCGACTGCGAGCCCAGCCGCATCTCGGCCGTCATGCAAAGGGCGCTGCTGCTGCAGTCCACCGCGCAATGGCTGCTGCACATGTCCGAAGCCCAGCCCTTGCTGCTGGTCGTCGAAGACGTGCACTGGGCCGACCCCACCAGCATCGAACTGCTGGAGCAACTGGGAGCGCGCCTGCCCGGGCGGCGCGTGCTGCTGGTGCTCACGGCGCGGCCGCAGTGGCAGCCGCCCGAAGGCCTGCAAGCCGAGTGCGTGGACGTGCGGCGCCTGGAAGACGCACAGGCCACCGAGCTGGCCCGCCAGACGCTGGCGCCGCGCAGGCTCAGCCCCGCCGTGATCCGCCACGTGGTGGAGCGCACCGACGGCGTGCCGCTGTTCATCCAGGAAATGGCGCGCATGCTGCTGGACGCCCACCTGGTGGAGCAGGACGGCGTCTGGGATTTTCGCCATGCCGGGCTGCCGGCCGCCATTCCGCTGACCCTGCGCGACTCGCTGGTCAGCCGCTTTGACCGCATCGGCCCGCTCAAGCCGCTGCTGCAACTGGCCGCCACCATGGGCCGGCACTTCGACTTCGGCCTGCTGTGCGCCTGCGTGGAACGCCCGCAAGGCGAGGTCGAGCAGGAACTGGCGCAGCTGGGCCAGGCCGGCCTGGTCATTGCCGATGAACGTGCGGGCGCCGGCGCCTTCATGTTCCGCCACGCGCTGATCCGCGACACGGCCTACGAATGCATGCTGGCATCGCAGCGCCGGCTGCTGCACCGCGACGTGGCCCTGGCCCTGATGCAGCACCAGCCCCAGCGCGTTGCAGCAGAACCCGCAGGCGTGGCCCAGCACTGGGCAGACGCGGGCGACCATGCCCAGGCCGTGGCGCTTGCGGTGCGGCAGTTGCGCATCACGCAGCTGCGCTCGCTCAACGATGAAACCATTGCCTACGCGCGCCACATCGACGACTGGCTGCACCAGCTCCAGGGCGTGGCCCAGCGCGAGGCGCGGCTGGACGTCAACAGCTACGTGACCCAGGCGCTGATGAACAAGCACGGCTGGGCCCATGCCCAGGTGGTGGAAAGCATCGCGCTGTCGCAGGAGCTGCTGGCCGGCCCCGGCGCCAACGCGGTGGCCGACTACAAGCAGGTGCAGCACCTGTGGATGCTGATCACCTACCACCACGTGGCCAGCAACCGCGAGGAAGTGCGCCAGCTCAGCCACCGCCTGCTGGAGCAGGCCGTGCGCCAGCAGGACACGGGCGTGCTGGTGGCCGCGCAGACCTACCTGGGCCTGGCCCACTACTCCGACGGCCGATTCGAGCAGGCCGAAGAAGCGCTGACCGACGCCATCACCCGCTACGACCCCGTGGCACATGCCCACCATGCGGCCGAGTTCGGCTTCGACACGCGCGTCTGGGCCACCTGCGGGCGCGCCCTGGTGCGCTGGTTCGCCGGCTTCGACCAGGCCGCGCTGGCCGATGCGAACGACGCCGTGCGCCTGGCGCACGAGGTTTCGCACATCCCCTCCCTGAGCATGGCCCTGCTCTACCAGGCCCTGGTCCACCAGGCGCGTGGCGACAAGGAAAGCGCCTTGGCCACCACGGGCGAGCTGCTGGACATCACGGCCCGCTACGGCCTGCCCGCGTTCTCGGGCTATGCGGACATCATCCGCTGCTGGGCGCTGGGTGACGGCGCAGGCAGCGCCAGCGCCGAGGGCATTGAGCGCGCCAGCGGCACGGCGCAGCTGCTCTGGGACATGGGCTGCCGCTACTGCCAGACCTACTACCGCTCTTTCGTCGCTGAAATGCTGGCGGCCAGCGGGCGCTGGGCCGAGGCCCTGGACAAGATCGACGAATGCCTGCGCCTGGCCGACGTACTGGACGAGCGGCTGCACAGCAGCGAGCTGCACCTGAAGAAGGCCCGCTTCCTGCTGGCCATGGGCGCCGACCACGCAGCCGTGCAGGACAGCCTGGCCCAGGCGGCAGGGACTGCGCGCACCGCCGGCAAGTACCGCACCGAAACCGAGGCGCTGGCCCTGTCGCAGGCCCTGGCACCCGCCAGGCCGGACGTGGCCGCGCGCCTGAGTGAGCTGGCCGCGCTGCGGCCTGAACTGTCCGTGCACCTGTCCGGGCCCCTGCCCGGCCAGGCGCATTTTTCTTGAACCGAGGATGAAGTCACATGACCACCCAGCTGCAGAATACTGAACCGTTGCTCGCATTCCGCCTTGCCTACCTGCGGGCCATCGCCCGCTCCTGGCAGGATGACGCCTACCGCCGTGATCTGCTGGGGCAGCGCGACATCCAGCCCATGCTGCACCGCGACTTCAGCCTGCCGACCCAGTGGCCCCAGGTCGATGTGTCGCTGCGCCTGAGCGACGACCCCACCCAGCGCGCCGAATGGAAGCCCGTGCTCACGGCCGGCTGGATCGGTCCTGACGATGAATTCGTCATCGTCCTGCCCCAGGCGCCCCAGACCCACGCCTCCGAAGCGCTTGCCGCCTACTACCAGCTGTTCCCCAACTTCATGGGCGTCAGCACCTCGTTCGAGGAACCGAGCAACGGCACGCTCAGGGCCGCCCTGCCCACGGGCCTGGGCATCCCCGGCGGCGGCCCGGACTCGCTGCTGGCCTTTGGCGGCGTGGTGCTGCGCGCCATCGCCCTGGCCTGGCAGTCGCCCGAGTTCCACGCAGAGCTGACGCGTGACGACGGCAAGGACAAGGCCCCCGTGCTGAGCCAATGGCTGGGCTACAACAACCCGTTCAACTTCCAGGTGCGTTTCGAGACCGAGCAGGCCTTCACCTGGGATGCGGCACGCGGCGAATGGAACCTGCAGCGCGCAGACGGCACGGCCATCAAGAACGGCATCGTGCTGAACTACCCGGTGGCACCCGCCGAGCAGGACCTGTGGGCCATCGCCCTCACCTCCTACAACAACACCGGTGACGCCTACCCCTTCACCTGCTGATACGGCACCGGCGCAGCTGCAAGGGGCCACGGCCACCTTGCTGCTGACGCTGGCGGCACGTGCCCGGGCGGCAGGTCCGGCAGCTTCCTCGGAACTGCCGGACCTGCCGCCTTTTTCCGACCCCGAGGCGCGCCGCATTGCCGCCGCCCTGCCCCAGGCCAGCGAGGCCCATGCGGCCGACCCCGCCTTTGTACGCAGCGTGGTGTTGCGCTCGCAGCTGTTCGACCGGCTCACCACCGAATTTCTGACCGCCCATCCATCCGGCCTGTGCATTGCGCTGGGTGCAGGCCTGTGCACGCGGCGCAACCGCCTGGCCCCCGAGGCCGGCACCGCACGCTGGCTGAACGTGGACCTGCCCGACGCCATCGCCCTGCGCGCGCAATACATTGCAGGCCCTGAAGCCAACCTCGCCTGCTCCATCCTCGACACCTCCTGGCTGGACACCGCCGCCCTGCCCGGCAACCAGCCCGTTCTGGTGCTGCTGGAAGGCGTCTGTCCCTATCTTCCCCAGGCTGCGCTGGAGGCCATGCTGCAGCAGCTGGCCCAGCGCTTTGCCGCGCCCGGCAGCCCGCCGTGCACCGTCGTGCTCGACCATGTGCACCCGGCCTTTGCGCGGCTGCCCATGCAGGTGGGCGGAATGCGTCTGCCCGTCGTCTCGGGCTTTGCGGACGGCGCGCAGATAGAGCGCATCCACCCCGCCATCCGCATCAGCCTGCAAGAGCACCTGTATGCCCGCTTCTCGCAGCAGCACCAGCTGTTCGAGACCGCCTTCCACGCCACCACCGGCCAGCACCCCTATGCCGTCGTCCGCCTTGAACTCGGAGCACCGTCTCTTGCCTGAGCCCACGGCCCCGGACCTGTTCGCCCACGCCTTTCGCTGGCACGAGAAATTCCTGCCGCCCGTGCAGCAGGGCGACCGCCTTTTGCTGGCCAGCGAACGCGACACCCTGGCCCTGGGCTCCGCCGCCGTGCTGGCGCTGAACGCCCCGCTGCAGGCCGGCACCAGCCTCATGCAGCACTGCGCCGCAGCGCCCGATGCGCCGCTTGCACAGATGCTGCACGCCCTGGGCGCCCTGCTGCGCCAGGGCCTGGTCCAGCCGGTGCAGCACAGCGACGTGAACGGCCACGGTTATCTGCAACCGGATTTCTCGGCCCCGCCCGTGCGCCTGCAGGCATCGGAGCAGATCGACATCGTCATGCTGACTGCAGCGCTGGACAGCACAGCCGCCTGCCACTGGGCTGTTGCCGTTGCCGGGGCCGTGGCCACGCAGGCACCCGCCCCCACCCCCACCCCGCTCACCATCGTTTTCTGCGACGACTATCTGGACCCGCGCCTGGGCGCCATTGACGCCAACCAGCGTGCCGCAGGCCGGCCCTGGCTGCTGGTGCGGCCAACAGGCGAGCAGGCCATGGCGGGACCGCTTTTCAAACCCCAGGCAGCGGCCTGCTGGCATTGCCTCGCACACCGCTGGCAACGCAACCATCCCGCACGCGGCGGCAAGCACGGCCAGCCTCAGGACAGCGACCGCTGCCCGCCCGTGCGCGCCGGCGCCGACCTCATCGCCACGCGGCTGCAGGCCCTGCTGCCCACGGTGCAGCGCCTGCTGGCGCACACCGATGCGGCGCAAACCGTGTGGACGCTGGAGCCTGAGCAGCCCCACCCGGTGGCCGCCCGCCCGCAATGCCCGCACTGCGGCACGCCGGGGCTGATGGCCCTGCGCCAGCGCGAACGCATTGCGCCAGTTCCCGGCACGCATGCCGCGCGCGCCGATGGCGGCTGGCGCAGCGTGCCGGCCGAGACCACGGTGCAGCGCCTGTCGCAGCACGTCAGCCCGCTGACCGGCGTGATTGCCCGGGTCACGCCGCTGACGGCCGAGACCGACGAAGCGCTCACCGTCTACCGCAGCGAAATCTTCAGAACACCGGCCCCCGGCAGCACCAGCCTGGCCGGCTCCGGAACACAGCTGTGCCTGGGCAAGGGCCTGTCGGCCGTGCAGGCCCGCGCCAGCGCCATGTGCGAAGCGGTGGAACGCTACGCCGCCTTCCACCAGGGCGACGAAGCCGTGGTCATCGCCCCCGCCGCGCAGCTGGACGCGCCCTGCATCGCGCCCACGGAACTGGCCCGCTTCAGCGAGCGGCAAACCGCCGGCTTTGCCACCGACAAGCCACCGCATGCCGTGGCCCCCAGCGCCGGCCAGGGCGAGCCCCTGTGGTGGGCTCCCGCCTGGTCCGTGACCGCCGATGCGCGCCGCTACCTGCCGCTGGCCTTCTGCCTGGCCCATGCGCCCGCGCAAAGCCAGCACCACGTGGGCTGGACCTCCAACGGCTGCGCCGCAGGCAACACACGGGAAGAGGCCATCCTCCAAGGCTTCATGGAACTGGTGGAACGCGACGCCGCCGCCATCTGGTGGTACGGCCAGATCCGCAGGCCCGCCATTGCGCTGCAAGGCGTCGACCAGGCCATACGCCAGCGCCTGGACCGCAGCTGCGGCCCGCAATGGTCGTACTGGCTGCTGGACATCACGCATGACTTCGGCATACCGGTGGTCGTCTCCGTGGGCCGCCACGCTGACACCGGCCAATGGGCCGTGGGCTTTGGCTGCAGCCTGGACCGCGCCCTGGCCTGCGAACGCGCCCTCACCGAAATCAGCCAGCTGATCGCGGCCGGCAAAAGCTTTGCCGTGCCCGAGCCACTGCAGGCCTTCCTGCACCCTGCGGACAGCGCCGATGCGCCGCCGCAACAGCCTGCGCCACTGTCTGGGCACACGCCGGACACCGCGCCGCCGGACATTGCCCAGGCCATTGCGCGCTGCGTGGACATCGCACGCGGCCTGGGCCTGGAAACCATCGTCTACGACCACTCGCGCCCCGACATCCCTGTGCACACCGTCAAAGTCGTGATTCCCGGCCTGTGCCATATCTGGCCGGAACTGGGCAATCCACGGCTGCGCAACGTACCCGTGGCCCTGGGCTGGCACAGCCGGCCGCTGCAGGAATCCGAACTGAATCCGCAGGCTCTGTACGTTTGACAAACTGAAACGCGCAGCGGGCATGTACTCTCTCAGCTTGGCAACAGGCTGCCGGCTCCGGGCCAATGCGCCCTCAGCCCACCCCCTGTTCACACAAGCCCCAAGGAGAATTCGAGGCGATGGCCCTCTTTCGTAACCAACTCGACGGCCGCATCGTCGTGCTGCGGCCCCTGCATACCTTCGGCCGCCATCCCTCGGTCTGCCAGACCGTCATGAAGGCGCCTGACGTCTCCCAGGTCCACGCACTGTTCCGCTGGAACCGGCAGACCTGGGAAATCGTGGACCAGAGCCGCAACGGCACCATGCTCAACGGCGTGCGCCTGGTCGCCGGCCGCTGGACCGTTTTGGCGGTGGGCGCCAAGCTCAGCATGGGCGAAGGCGCAGAAGCGGCCTGGACCGTGGAAGACCTGGGACCGCCCATCACCTGCCTGAGCCCCGGCCCGGGACTGCCCCAGGACGGCCCCCTGGCCCTGAACCCGCGCGGCACCCTGCTGCCCGACGCGCAGGAGCCCGAAGCCAACGTCTTCTTCGAGGACGGCCGCTGGCTGCAGGAGTCCGGCGACGGCACCGAGCCCCTGGTCGATGGCGCCATGATCCACACCTCCGCAGGCAGCTGGGAATTCGTGCAATGCGACGACCTGGAATCCACGCGGGAAAGCAGCTTCGACCCGCGTGCGCCCAAGCCGCCGGAGGTGTCCTTTCGCTTCACCGTCAGCCAGAACGAAGAGCACGCCAGCCTGACCGTCATGAGCGACGGCAAGCCCATTGCGCTGGGCGAACGCATACACCACTACACCCTGGTCACCCTGGCCCGCGTGCGCCAGCAGGACGCAGAAAAAGGCCTGGCCCCCGCAAGCCAGGGCTGGATAGAACTGGATGCACTCTCACGCATGCTGGGCGTGGAGCCCTCGTACGTGAACATCCAGATCTTCCGCGCCAAGCACCAGATCCTCAGCGCCCTGCCCGAATGCGCTGCCTCGCCCGCCCTGGTAGAGCGGCGGCGCGGCAGCCTGCGCTTCGGGGACTTTGCGTTCGAGATCGAAGGCGGGGCGCGCAGCGCCTGAACGGCGAACTGCAACGGAGAACGGCAGGCACACGGCGCATCGCTCGCCGCATGTAATCAGCTGTAATTTTCTTGTTGTGCACACGTGAATAAAGTGGAACCGGTTCTTGCCGCCTGCGGTGCGAACCCTCTCACCCTCCTCCCGGACCGGGTTGCCCGAGTCCACTGGCGCACCTGGAAGACGCAAATGAGCATGGACATGCGACGTGTACTGTTGATCCCCGCCAGCGCGCGGCCTGTTGACCCTGGCCTGGCCAGCCTTTCCATGGACGCACAGGTCTGGGAAAACGGCTATCCGCTGGTCGTAGGCAAGGCCCGCCACGGCCTGCTGCAGGACTTCTGGCGGCACTACTACGGCGAATCCGCCGCCATGTTCGTCGCCTCCGACCAGCTGCTGGAACTGCACAACGACATCATGGCCGCCATCCCCGCCTGCGTGGGCGAGATGCCCGTGCTGCGCTTTCTCAACGACCTCGGAAGAATGTGCCTGCAGGCGCATGGGGACGGCAGCGGGCTGCAGGTCATCGGCGACTGACGAAACGGATGACTCCTGGGGTTGCCGCGCGTCCCTGTCGCGGCATTGGGGCGCATGCACAATTGCATGCGCCTTTTTTGCGCCCGACCGACCATGAGCAACGCCCCGGATAGCCCCCCTTTTGCCCTGACCGGCAGCTGCCTGTGCGGCGCCATCGCCTATGAACTGCGGTCCAGCCCCAAGGCCGTCTCGCACTGCCACTGCCGCATCTGCCAGAAGGCCCACGGCGCCGCATTCGCCACCTACGGCAGCGTGCCGGCAAAGGACCTTGTCTTCACCCAGGGCCAGGAGCAATTGCGCTCCTTTGCCTCATCGCCCGGCATCACGCGCTGCTTTTGCCAGCAATGCGGCTCATCGCTGACGTGGCACAGCGCGCATTACGCAGAGGGCGTCTGGATCTCTGTTGCTTTGGCCACGCTGGATTCGGAGTTGGTGGTGGGTGGGCAGCGGCATGTGAATCGGGGGGTGGGGATGGGGTGGGTGGATTTTGGGATGGGGTGATCGGGGGCTGGTTCGGCCAGGAGCGGCTGCTTGCGACGCCCGCTTGGGTTGGCTGCTTCAGGCTGACCTGCGACATTCACGGCGCAGTGCGTGAGTGGCTGCAACGGTCAAGACCGGTCACTCGCTGGTTGTTCTGCAAGGCGCTGCCGGCGCCCAAGTTCCGAGATTTTTGAATTGGCGGTCATGGCGCCTTCCGTGCGTGGCATTTCTTCGTTTTTTTAGTTGCGTAGGCCGGCCAGCGTTATTTTTGGATCTATTTTTGCTATTTTTCTGTTCGCCAGCGCACATCATGGAAAAAATATTTTGGATGCGCAATTAAATGACCTCATCTCGGATTCGGCAGCAGAACTGAGTTTCATATGAAAAAGCCGCTTTCCCGGCAGCGGGCTTTGCGTACGCAGCCGCACATACATGGAATCAAAAAAGCACCATGATCAATAGTGCGGCCTGCTTGAAGAGAAAAATCATCTGATGACCTGGCTTCAGCGTCAGTCATCAAGGTATCCATCACGAGAAATGAACGAAACTCATTTCATTGGAATTGTATGAAAAATTCGGGCGCCCATCATGCCAATATTGAAAACAGGATAATACGCCTGCTTTATCCTGCATCGGCAGATCACTTTGTTGAGCACTGTGAAATCTTCGAATTGATCGCATTATCAGAATTGAGCAAAGCAGGCAACCCTTTGGAGCACGCTTACTTTCCTGAAAGCGGATGCATCTCTTTGGTCATGGAAATCAACAGCAACCATTCCCTGGGACATTCCCTGGCACATTCCCTGGGAATAGGCATGGTAGGGAATGAGGCGATGGTCGGGTCAGAAATCATTCTAGGCCATGCAACACCTCTTCCTTGGAAGATCTTGGTACAGCAATCTGGTACCTGCTGGCGAATAAGCCGCACGGATTTAGAAAAGCAGTGCACAGAGATCCCCATGCTCGGTGAACTGATTAAAAAATTCATACTTGTGCGCTTGCATCAACAGGCACGTTTCACAGTCTGCCTGAACTACCATACGGCAGCCTCCCGCCTGGCCCGATGGCTGTTGATGAGCAGCGACCGATGTGCCGGCAGCTTTCATGTCACACAGCAATTCATGGCATTGATACTGGGCGTACGGCGTGTCAGCATCACCAACATCGCCAGCAGATTTCAGAACGACGGCATGATTGCCTACAAACGTGGTGAGATGATGGTATTGAACCGCGCAGCGCTGGAAAACAGGGCGTGCAGCTGCTACGCGGCAGACAGACAAATCTATTCAAGAATCATGGGCGCCCCGGCCTGAAAGGCCAAAAGTCAACAAGTCAAAAATCCAAGGACGTGCGCCAGCGCACAGACCATCGCTTGGAAACACGATGCAATGCAACTCTACGCCGTGCATTGCAAAGCGCCTTGGAGAGCATCATGAGTCTGACCACCATTCTTCTAATCATCCTGATCCTGGTGCTTGTAGGCGCTCTGCCTTCATGGCCCCACAGCCGCAACTGGGGATACGCTCCCAGCATCGCGATAAGCCTGCTGGTGGTGGTGGTCGTGGTATTGCTGCTTACGGGGCGGGCCTAAGTGCCCTCAAAAACACTGAACTGATAGCCACTGCGCATGCGCTTGGCCCGATACATGGCGCGATCCGCATCAGCAATCAATTGCTCCGCAGACACAGGCCATTCGTGTGCGATCACGATGCCCATGCTGGCCTCCACTTTCAGCTCCAGCCCGTTGCAGTGAATGGGGTTGGCTATTTCCCTGCAGATCATTCTGGCCAGGGCGCGCAGCTGCTCCATTTCCGGAGAGGGCTCCAGCAGGCATGCGAACTCGTCGCCTCCCAGCCTGCACACCAGATCCTCGCGGCGGATGAAGGATCTCAGGCGGCCCGATACGACCTTGAGGACTTCATCTCCTGCACTGTGGCCATGGAGATCGTTGATTGTCTTGAAGCCATCCAGATCCATATACAACACCGCGATGGGAATGGCCTGGGGCATGGCAAAGCCGATCGCCCTGGAAAGCCGATCCAGGAATGAGAACCTGTTCGGCAGGGAGGTCAGATGGTCATGTGTCGCCAGGTGATGCGCTGCGCGTTCATCCGCCTTGGTCCTGTCAAGCTCGAAATGCGCTTTTCCCAGGGCGATACGCGTGTTGTGCAACTCCTCGCGCAGTGAGTCGCATTGCCGCTGCAGGCCTTGCAAACAGGCTTCAAGCCCCTTGCGCATTCGGTTTTCCACGGAGATGCCCAGCCAGTGATTTCGCTCGAAATCCGACTGGATGGCGTGGGGGCGAAGGCCTGCTTCGTCTGCAAAAAAAGGACCTGTTCTTCTTGATCCGATGTGCCTTGGATACCTTTGAGCCATGGTGTTCCTCAGAATTCGCCATGCTTGGGGGAAACGGATGATTCGCAGATCCGGAAGATGAATATCGCCTCACCATTTCACAGACAAGCCCTTGATCCGCCAGCGATTTCTACATGGCCATGCAGGATGCCAAGCCTGCATGGCACGGTTTACTTCTTGTCCTTGCCGACCTGGTTGCCGATGACTCCACCGACCGCAGCACCACCGACCGTTCCCACAGCGCTGCCTCCTGTGAGCACGGCCCCGCCGATCGCTCCTGCACCCGCACCGATCGCCGTGCTTTGATCCCTTTTGGACATATTGCCGCAGCCGGCCATGCCCATCAGCAGGACTGTCGCCGCCAGGGCGAGCGCATTGACCTTGATTTTTTTCATGGGAGAACCTCTTTGAAACGTAGTGGACTGGCGCATGGCGTGGAGGCTGCCCGCCCTGGTCAGGAACGCCGTCCACCGCACCCACGCGCTGCGCTGTGCCTGCCATGCCATCCCACAGTGGCCTGTTCGCACATCGCCGTCGGTGCGGTAGGGCACATCGCCGCGTGTTGCCCGTGAATGTTCGTCTGCGCACAGACGCCGCGGCCTGCGCCCCCTACAAGAGGGCATGTGTCCAAGGGATTGCATCCGCGCAATCCGCACCAGGAGTTCCGCCCATGCCCCGCTTTTCCAACCTCGTCCCGACCTGGGACACCTCCTGCGTCGGCGGGCCTGCCAGCCTGTCCCAGATGGATCGCCTCATGCTCACCGAGCACCTGGCGCACTGCGATGCGCTGAGAAGGCCATTGCTCGCGCTTTGGACGGGATTCACGGCCATCCACCGCATGCTGGGCGAGCGCACGCTGACGGGAATGCTGCTGATCGCAACCCTGGCCGCCGTCGTGTGGCTTGCTCTGTAGTGCGCTGCCCGGAAGCCATGAATGCAAATGCGCAAGCGCTGGAAATGGATACCGCCACATATCAGCCACCTGCTGGATGCCCGCCATGGAGAAGTCCTGGCACCCATCAGGTCGGAGCTTTTTGGCTGCGCACACTTTGAACAGTATGGGATGACCCTGGGGGGCGCGCATGCCGTGGGCCGCCCCCGTTTTGGCCAGGCGACGTTCTATCCACGTCTTGAAAACAATCTCAGATCCCTGCGCACCTCATTCAGGTACATCGCCGGCCTGCACCAGGAGGGCCATGAGCTGGGATCCGGCGCAGAGTGGCTTTTCGACAATTTCCACCTGATCGAGGATCAGCTGCGGGAGATCAGCGAAGGCCTTTCCATCCGCTACTACCGCTCGCTGCCCGTCTTGCAGGAGGCCCCGCTCACAGGCCTTCCACGCATCTACCAGGTGGCATGGTCCTTTGTCGCCCACACCGATGGTGCCTTCGATGAATCGCTATTGACCTGCTTTCTTGACGCATACCAGAGCAAGAGCGAACTCAGCCAGGGTGAGCTCTGGGCGCTGCCCACCACGCTGCGGGTGATTCTGGTCGAGAATTTGAGGCGCCTGGCGGAGCGGATTGCGTGCCAGGCGGCGGCCAAGGAGGTGGCCATCCTGGCTGCGGGCCATATCGACAGGCTCGATGCCGCCGGCTTCCACGAAATCCACCGCTTGATGCAATTGCGCGGCGTAGGCCAGGTCTTCCTGTCCCATCTGGCGCAAACACTCTTCGGGCATCGCTCGGTCTTCAGCGACGGCGCGTACATGCAGATCGAAGAGTGGCTGCGCAGTGCAGTGCCCGATCTGGCGGCACTGCAGGTGCAGCAGCATGCCGACAGCGCGGCCGACCACCTGAGCGTGGGCAATGCGGTGGCCTCGCTGCGGCTGGTGGGCGCCGGGGACTGGCCCGGTATCGTGGGCAGGACCAGCCTGGTTGTGCGCGCACTGCAGGCATCGCCCGTTTTCCTGGCCGAGGACGATGCCAGCCGCAACACTACGCTGCATGGCATAGAGCGCCTGGCCGCGCGCAGCCCTGATCGCTCCGAAGCCGCTGTGGCCAGGGCCCTCATCCGGTTGATGGGCCAGTCGCAGGGCGCAGCCCAACTGGCCGGGTACTGGCTGCAGGGCGAGGGACGCGCCCAACTGGAGGACATGTTCGGCGCGCGACGGCCCCTGGCGGACCGCTGGTATGCCATCCTCCTGCTGTCGCGCACGGTCACCTACATCGGCGCCGTTGTGGCAGCTTCGCTGGCCCTGGTGGCATGGATGCTGCACCTCAACGGCGCAGGCAATGCTGCTGCGATACAGGGTCCGCTGGGTCCCCTGGGCCCGCTGGACGCATGGGTGGGCCATGCAGGCCTGGCCCTGCTGGGACTGCTCATGTTTTTCCCGGCCTCCGAGGCGGTTTTGGCCCTGGTGAACCGGCTCATATGCGAGTCCGCCACTCCAGCGCATCTGCCGCGCTTTCTCTTGAAGGAGGGGATCGGCCCCTCGGCGCGCACCCTGGTCGTCATTCCTGCGCTGCTGAGCAAGCCTGCTGCCATCTCCGAACTGGCACACCGCCTGCAGCTGCACTATCTCGCCAATCCCGAGCACTGTGTCCATTTCGCGCTGCTGAGCGATTGGGCGGATGCGGACCTGCAGGGCACGGCCGACGATGAGCCGCTGCTCGCGCAGGCACGCGAACAGATACAGGCGCTCAACCTGCGCTACCCCGCCGGCGAGGGCCAGGCGCAGCGCTTTTTGCTGCTGCACCGCCCCCGGTCCTTCAGCGCGACGCAAGGCCTGTGGATGGGCTGGGAGCGCAAGCGCGGCAAGCTAGAGCAACTGGTGGCCGCGCTGGCGACGGAAATGCCGGCCCCCTTCCTGGAGATGGGCGTGCTGTCCGACCTGCCTGCCGGCGTGCGCTATGTGCTGACGCTGGACAGCGACACCGAACTGCCGCCGGGCCAGGTCAGGGCCTTGGTGGGCATCGCCGAGCACCCGCACAACCAGCCTGAACTGGATGCCACCGGGCGCAAGGTCATACGCGGCTACGGCATCCTGCAGCCGCACGTGGTGGCACCCTTGCCGCTTACGCGGCAAACCTCTGCCTGGCAGTGGCTTTTTTCCGGACAGCGGGGCATGGACCCCTACAGCGCAGCCACTTCGGATGTGTATCAGGACCTCTTTGGAGAAGGCAGTTTCATCGGCAAGGGCCTTCTCCATGTGCAGGCCCTGCACGCCGTGCTGTCGCAGCGCCTGCCCGAGGACCGCATCCTCAGCCATGACCTGCTGGAAGGCTCGCTGGCCCGCTGCGCGGCGATCTCCGATGTGACCGTGATGGAGTCGGACCCGCTGCACAGCGACACGGCAGCAGCCCGGCTGCATCGCTGGGTGCGCGGGGACTGGCAATTGCTGCCCGTGCTGTGGCACGGCAGGTACTGGCAACTGGCGGCCATCCACCGATGGAAGCTGTTCGACAACCTGCGCCGCTCCCTGGTTGCGCCCGTGTCGCTGCTGCTGATCGTGCTGTCCATGGCAGGACATGGCCTGGCCCTGCCTTTGTCCCTGGCACTGGCGGCGGCGGCCTGCATCACCGGGCCGTTGATAGGCGCCATCGCCGGTGCCCTTCCGCACCATGCGCGATTCGTGGGCAGCCGCTTCGCACTGCAGTGCGCACGGCAGTTGCTGCAGGTGGCACTTTCCGGCGCGTGGTACCTGGCGCAACTGCTGCCGCAGGCCATGCTCCACGCGGATGCCGTGGCCCGCACGCTGTACCGCATGGCCGTAAGCAAAAGGCATCTGCTGGAATGGACCACCGCCGAAGCATCCCATGCCGCCATCCGGCCCGGCTGGGCGCCGGCCTTGTCAAGGCACTGGCACAGCACCGTGCTCGCGCTTGCGCTGCTGGCGGCCCTGTGGCTGCTGCCCGCCCCGCTGCCAGCCGCGGCATGGCTGCTGCTGTCCGCCTGGGTTTTCACCCCGGCCCTGGTCTGGCTGTGCAATGCCCCGTGGCGGGCCCCTTTCAGCCATGCAGGGCTGCAGACCACAGACCGCGAACTGCTGCAGGACATTGCGCGTGACACCTGGCGGCTTTTCGAGCGCTGCATGGGCGAAGGCGACAACCACCTGCCCCCGGACAACCTTCAGACGGCGCCGTTCGAGGTGCTCGCCCACCGGACCTCTCCCACCAACATCGGCCTTTATCTGCTCAGCGCCGCCTGTGCGCGGCAGTTCGGCTGGATCGGCACCCAGGATCTGCTGATGCGCCTGGAAGCGACCTCGGCCACGCTGGCCAGGATGGAGCGCCACAACGGCCACTTCCTCAACTGGTATGACACCCAGAGCCTGCAGCCGCTGCTGCCTCGCTATGTCTCCACCGTGGACAGCGGCAACCTCGGAACCCATCTGCTTGCCGTATCCCGCGCCTGCCTTGAGCTGGCCCGCGCCCCGCTGGATCCTGCGGCCAGCCAGCAGGCGATCCATGCGGCCAGGCGCCGGTTGAAACCCTGCCTGGCGGGCGCAGCGCGCCTGTTGCAGCGCCCGCTGCAGCAGACGGCGATCGGCCAGTTGCTGGACAGCCCCCTGGCCGATCCCGCAGACATATCGGCCCAGATGATGCTGCAGGGATTGCTGCGCGACGCCTTTGCGGAGCTTCACGCGCTCGATCTGCCGGAACCTGGGGCAGTGGCCGACACCCCGCCCGGGCCGCAGGACCCCTTGCCATGGCTGCTGGCCGACCTGCTGGCCACCCTGCAGTCGGCGGCCCTGGACGTCAGCGCCGTCGGCGCGGGGCAGCAAGATGCGATCTCCCTGCGCCTGCGGACGATGGCCCACACCCTGGAGCAGCTGGCGTGGGATGCGGATTTCCGTTTCCTGCTCGACCCGCGTCGGCAATTGCTGCACATAGGCTACCGGCTCGAGGAGCAGCAGCTCGACGCATCGTTCTACGACCTGCTGGCCTCCGAGTCCCGCACCACCAGCTTGCTGGCCATTGCCAAGGGCGACCTTCCCGCCAGGCACTGGAAGGCGTTGGGCCGGCCGTTCTTCGCCCATGGCCGCAACGCGATTTTGCGGTCCTGGTCGGGGTCCATGTTCGAGTACCTGATGCCTTCGCTGGTGGCAGTGGAGCCAGCGGGCAGCGCGCTGGACGAGGCCAACCGCTGCGCACTGCGCGAACAGATGGCTTTTGCCAAGGGCCTGGGCATTCCCTGGGGCATGTCGGAAAGCGCCTATGCGGCGCGCGACCAGTCGCTGGCCTACCAGTACGCCTCCCAGGGAGTGCCCTGCCTGGCATTGCGCCGCACGCCGATGGCAGAGAAAGTCATCGCCCCCTACGCCACGGCGCTGGCCTGCCAGGTGGCTGCAGTACCCGCGTGCGCGAACTTCCGCGCGCTGGCCGCCCTGGCTGCGCGCGGGCGCTATGGCTTCTACGAGGCCCTGGACTTTTCTGCCGCACGGCAAATCCATGGCGGAAGGTTCACGCTCGTCAGCACCTACATGGCCCATCACCAGGGCATGACCATCGTGGCCCTGGCCAATGTGCTGCTGCAAGGGGTTGCACAGCGCTGGGGCTCTGACCACCCCCGCATCCAGGCCATGTCCACGCTGCTGCAGGAGCGCACCCCCCGCGAGCTTGCAGGCCTGAGGCCCGGCGCGCTGGCCGCACCCTTTTTGCATGCCCAGTCCCGACGGCCTGCCAACGCGATCCGCACCGTCGTTCCGGGGGCCCGGGCCCTGGAGCCGACCCTCTTGCTGAGCAATGGGCGTTACAGCGTTGCATTGCGCGCCAACGGAGCCGGATGGAGCCGCCTGGGCAACACCCACATCACGCGCTGGCGCGACGACCTGCTGCGCGATGCGCACGGGAGCTTTGTCTACCTGCGAACGGACCGGGACAGCGCCCCGGCGTCCGTGACCCGCAGCCCGGCACCCGATCCGCAGGCGGCCTACACCAGCACGTTCCACCCGGACCGCATGTGCTTCGATGCCCGCTGGCCGCAATGGCGTGTGCGCACCACGGTCTGGATCAGCCCTGAAGACGATATCGAGTTGCGCAAGGTCGTGCTGAACAACCTGGGTAACCTGCCCATGGACGTGGAGCTGATATCGGCCATGGAGGTGGTCCTGGCCGGCGCGGGCGCGGACGAGGCCCACCCGGCGTTCTCCAGCATGTTCGTGAAGGCGCAGTGGCTGGCGCAGCAGCAGGGCATGCGTTTTGAGCGGGTTGCCCGCCACAAGGAGGAGAAGGTGGTGCAGATGGCCCATTTCGTGGCCGGCACGCAGGGGGAGGTCCTGGGCCTGCGCTACCAGAGCGATCGGGCGAAATGGGCCGGCCGCAATCACGCGGCCAGCCAGCCGCAGGCGTGCCTGGAGCCCGCACCGGGTGAAGCTGTCGCGCTGGACACCGGCCTGGACCCCGTCGCCGTGCTGGGCGTGCGCATGCGCGTGGGCCCTGGCGGACAAGTGAGCGTGGTGTTTGCGACGGCTGCCTGCGACAGTGCCAGCACCCTCATGGCCATCCTGGACAAGTACCGCCAGCCCAGCTATGTGGAGCGCACCTCCGTGATCTCCGCCACCTTGGCGCAGGGCCAGGATGCCCTGCAGCACCGGCCCCGGCCCGAGTACCTGCCGGCACTGCAACTGCTGGGCACGGCGCTGATGTTCACCCTGCCCAAGCTGCAGCCCGGCCTGCACCCGCATCGCGCAGGCGCCGTCCGCCTGCCGCAGATCCAGGACCGGCGCGTGCTGTGGCAGTTGGGCCTTTCGGGCGACAGGCCGATCATCGTGGTGAGTGCCGCGGCGCCCCAGGGCCTGGGCCTGCTGCGCATACTGGGACAGGCCCTGGGCGAATGGTCGCGCGCCGGCGTGGCCTGCGACCTGGTCGTGCTCAGCAGCGAGTTCCACTCCTACTACATGCCGGTGCAGGCCGAGCTGAACGCCATCGGCGAACAGCATGAGGCGGCCGGCAACGCCCGCTCAGGGCTCAGCACGACAGGCTTTCATGTCCTGGGCCAGGACACGCTCACCCCCGCGCAGGCGGCCTGCCTGGAGCGCCTGGCATGTGTGCGCCTGCATGCCGATGGCCGTGCATTGCTGCAACAGATCCATGCCTGGAGCGAGCAGTTCGAGGCCCAGGCCAGCCGGCGGCGCACAGCGCATCTGCCCCAGAAAATACCGGTCCAGCCAAGCCGGGGCTCGGCTGTCCCCGTATCGACCGGACAGTTCCTCGGCGACCATGGCCAGTTCCAATTCGATGTCAGCGCATCCCGGCGTCCGGGCAGGCCCTGGATCAACGTCCTGGCCAACCCCGGCTTCGGAGGGCAGATATCCGAAAGCGGCGCAGGCAATACCTGGGCGATCAACAGCCGGCTCAATCAGGTCACGGCCTGGTCCAACGATCCCGTCTGCGACATGCCGTCCGAGTGGTTTTTTCTCCAGAACCGGCGCACACGCGAGACATGGAGCGTGGCCCCCAGCGCCTGGGGGCATGCCCAGGCCCGCTACAGCGTGGTGCATGGCCAGGGCTTCACTGAAATCGCCCACCGCCACGGCGACCTGGGCATCCGTGCGCGCTGGTGCGTGGACATCAGGACGGCCGTCAAGCAAGTGCGCATTACCGTGGTCAACCATGGCAACTCCAAGATGCACCTGAGGATGGCGGGCATGGTGGAGTGGATGCTGGGCGAGCGCCGGGCCGACCGCGCCACGCTGGAGACCATGGCCCTGTGGGCACCGGCACCCGACAAGCGCTTTCTGGGCCTGCTATGCACCCAGACCGAGGCTGCGGGCGGCTTTGGCGGCGGCACGGCTTTCTTCTGCGAATCGCATGCCGGCGAAGGTACCCTCGCCGGAAAGCACGACAGCCTTGACTGGACCTGCGACCGCAGCGAGTTCTTTGCATCCGACGGACATTTGCAGCTCCCGGCACAGCTGGGGCAGCGCAGCGGATACGGGCTCGAACCCTGCGCAGCCCTGTCGCGCCTGGCCACGCTTCGGCCCGGCGTGACCTGGGAGCAGACCTATCTGATCGGCCATGCAACGAGTCCCGATGCGGCGCGCCAGTTGCTGGAGCAAGCCACCGTCCTGGCCCCCCAGGCACGAGAACAGGCCAACAGCGACTACTGGGATGGCCTGCTCCAGGCCACGCAGATCCACACGCCCGATCCGCTGATGGACGTGCTTGTGAACCGCTGGCTGCCCTACCAGACGGTCTCCTCGCGGCTGTGGTCCAAGGCCGGTTTCTACCAGGCGGGAGGCGCCACCGGCTACCGCGACCAATTGCAGGACGCCATGGCGCTTGTCTGGGCTGATCCCGGCGTGCTGCGGCAACAGATCACGCTGTGCGCCTCACGGCAATTCATCGAAGGGGACGTGCAGCACTGGTGGCATGCGCCTGCGGGTGCCGGCGTGCGAACCCGCTGCAGCGACGACCTGCTGTGGCTGCCCTTCGCCTGCTCGCACTATCTCCAGGCCACTGGCGACACGGCGCTGCTGCAGCAGCAGGTTCCGTTCCTGGAGGCGCCCGCCATTGCCGACGGCGTGGACGATGTCTACGAAACACCGGGCATCAGCGAAGTTTCGGCATCGGTCTACGAGCATGCGGCGCGCGCCATCGACCGCAGCCTTGCCGTGGGCGTGCACGGCCTGCCCCTGATGGGCGCAGGAGACTGGAACGATGGCATGAGCGCTGTTGGTCACCAAGGCCGGGGCGAATCGGTATGGCTCGCCTGGTTCCTGTGCGCCATCGTCACGGACTGGATACCGCTGGCACGCGGCTGCGGCGACGAAGCACGTGCCGACGCCTGGCAGACAGCCCTGGCCGGCTGGCGCCAGGCCCTGGATGTTGCGGGCTGGGATGGGCGCTGGTACCGGCGGGCGTTCTTCGATGACGGCACGGTGCTGGGCTCGGCCCGGCAGCCCGAGGCGCGCATCGATCTGATTGCGCAGGCCTGGTCGGTCCTGGTCACCACGTCAGGCACCTCGCGCCCGCGCATTGCCATGGAAGCGGTGGACACGGAGCTGGTCCAGCCCGATACAGGCCTGATCCCGCTGCTGGCACCGCCCCTGGTCCATGGCCTTCCGCATGCAGGCTATATCCAGGCCTACCCGGCAGGGGTGCGGGAAAACGGCGGGCAGTACACCCATGCCGGAGCGTGGGCCGTGATGGCCGCCGCTTCGCTGGCCCTGCGCCAGGCGGCGCACGCCACCGCCACCGGCAGCGAGCGCCTCCAGGACACACCCTACCGGTACTTCACCTACCTGAGTCCGGCCCACCGCGCCAGCCATTCCGTATGGGGCAGCCAATACGCCATCGAGCCTTACGCCATGGCTGCAGACGTATACACCCAGCCCCCTTTTGTCGGACGGGGCGGATGGAGCTGGTACACGGGCTCGGCTGCATGGATGCATCGCGCCGCGGTGGAATCCATCCTGGGGCTGCACATCCACGCCGGGGAACTGTTCTTCACCCCCTGCCTTCCTTCCCATTGGCCCCAGGCCGAACTGGTATTGAAACGGGAGGGCCGCAGCATGCGCTTTCTCCTGATTCGCGGCAGCACCGACGCGCTGGCGGCCAGGTGTGACGGGGAGGGGGCGGTCATGCTGCAGGTATCGCAGAGGCTGCGCTGGACAGAGCTGGCAGCGCACAGCTGCTTTGTCATCCCTGTGCAAGAGGCCGCGATCGGGACCTAGCAAGCGGTGATGTCCGGCAGCAACCGGTCGTACTCTTTTCTCACCACCGCATAGCACTCGCAGGAGCGCTGCTCCAGGCCCGTACGGTCCAGCACACTGATGCGGCCACGCGAATAGCGGATGATCTCGGCGCGCTGCAGCTTCAGCGCGGCCTCGGTCACTCCCTCGCGGCGGACTCCGAGCATGTTGGAGATCAGCTCCTGCGTCATCACCAGGTCCGTGCCCTGGAGCCGGTCCAGGCTCAGCAGCAACCAGCGGCAAAGCTGCTGGTCAAGTGAATGGTGACGGTTGCAGACGGCGGTCTGGGCCATCTGGGTGATCAACGCCTGCGTGTAGCGCAGCAAGAGGTGAAGAACCGGGCCACCGCGCTCGAACTCCGCCTGCATGGCGCCGACCTTCAGCCGATAGCCCCTGCCGGCGCTTTGCACGACCGCCCTGCTGGTCGTGGACCCTCCGCCCATGAAGAGGGAAATGCCCACAATCCCTTCGTTGCCCACCACCGCGATCTCCGCCGACGCACCGTTCTCCATCACGTACAGCAGGGAGACGATCGCCGTCGTGGGAAAGTACACGTGACTCATGACCCGGCCCGCTTCATACAGCACCTGCCCCAGGGCAAGCTCCACGGGCTCCAGCGCAGGCTCCCACCGCTGCCATGGCTCGGGCGGCAAGGAGGCGAGCAAATGATTGCCGGTGGACGCGGCGCAAGAGGGCATAAAGGCAATTCCAGTGCAGTCATCCCGGCACTTCAAGAGAGTCTGGAGACAGCAGAAATGACGCTCTTGCATCTTACGGGCCAGGCCCACCAGCTCTGTGCGGTACCGCACATACCGGCAGTGGCATCTGTGCCTGGCCCTGCGGGCCCCCGCATCCAGAAAGCCCCCCGAAAACCCTTGTGCTGCCACGCTTACAACATAATTTGTCTGCGGCTGGTTTGACTACATCCCATCGCCTGGACCAGGAACACAGTGGACTTTCAGGAGCCATCTTGGCTTTTGAAGACCATAGGAGTTTCACATGTCCGTTTCCCAGAACACGCCAGGCAAAAGCCAGCAGCCCGTTGGCCAGCCCAGCAAGCCCCAGCCACAGCAAACTGCTCCCAAGCAGCACCAGCCGGGCTCCGCTGAAGAGCAAAAGAAGCAAGCCCATCAAGGGCAACCGAAGCAGTAATCCAGCCGCTCCGTAACGAAAAAGGGCCCTCGGGCCCTTTTTGATTTCAATGGACGCAAAGGACGGGTTTCTGTATTCGGCCGGTCCATCAATCCTTGTGTTTGATCCACGTGGCTCCAGCCGCCTCACCGCATCCGGCGCCCACCAGGCCACCGACGGCGCCCCCCACGAATATTCCAACCGGTCCTCCCACGGCTGCGCCCAGTGCAGACCCCAGTGCTGCGCCAAAAATCATGAAGCCGGCCACCATGGTTGATTTGGACTCCCGCAAGGCCTCTGCCTTGCCCATTCGAATCTGTGCTGCCTGGTCGGTGTCCTGCGAAGGAACGCCGTGCCCAGGGACCGCCTGATCGGCAAGATCAGGGTCCTGAGGCCTGCCAAGCAGTGACCTCAGTGAAATCGATGCAGTCATGGCCTTCTCCTCGAAGATGAGGAAGAGATAGATGCACCCCGCCTCGACCATGTTTTAAGCCCATGCCAGAATTTTCCATGAGGTCCGCCCCGCCGAAATTGCGTAAGCAAACAGCCTCATCAGGACGGCAGGGTGTCGAAGCCATGAATGGCAGGAGGTCAGGCGAGCAAACCGGCTACCGCGACGGTATGGCAGGCGCTGCCGGCAACCACGAACAGATGCCAGATGCCGTGCGCGTGGCGCATGCTCGCCAGACGACGGTAGAACACCGTTCCTGCCGAATAGAGCAGTCCGCCGGCGAGCAGCCAGGCCAGGGTCTGCGCACCATGGCGAAAGGCCACCGGCACCGCGCCCCCCAAGCTGAGCCAGCCAAGGCTGATGTACAGGGACAGGCGCGGCGGTGAATCGAAACCCAGTGCACGTATCGCACCCTGGAATGCGAGTCCCCATACGCCGCCAAGCAGCAGCCAAGCCCACAAGCCAGGGGGCGCCATCAAGGCAAAGGGCGTGTGGCTGCCGGCAATCAGCAGGTAAATGCAGGCGTGGTCGACGCGCTGCCAGAAACCCTTGCGCACCCCGGTACAGCCATGAAAGAGGGCCGATGCGCCAAACAGCGCCGCCAGAGACAGGCCAAACACCGCAGCGCCCACAATCTTGCGCGCATCGCCGCCGGCCACCGTTTCGCAGATGAGAACCACACTGGCTGCCAGGCCCACGGGCAGGGATGCCAGATGACTCCAGGTATTGAACCGTTCGCCGGGCTGGCCCCAAACGCAAGGGCCATGCGGCGAGCCTGCCTGCAAATCTTGCATGGAGCCTCCTGGCGCATGGCTGAGCAACGCCGGGCGCGGTGGCCCGGCCCGGCCACCCTAAGGCCCAGACGTGACAGGGCAATGATGGCAACGGACACGCTGGAGAGCCCGTCCACCGGACGCCACACGACGTGTAGCGCCAAATTGAAACATCAGGCCTTGAAACCATCCTCAAACCATCCATATGGATGGCATAAGGATGTTCCATGGCCACAACCACCTCCACCCCTCGCGTGAGCGAATCCGAGAAGCTCACCATCAATCTGGGCTATGTCGACCTGGGCCAAATCGACCTGCTGGTCGCCGAAGGCTTCTACGCAAACCGCAGTGATTTCATCCGTACAGCGATACGCAATCACCTGCGCAGCCACGCAGACGCGTTGCAGCAGGTCGTCGCCCGCAAGATGCTGGTCCTGGGTATGCAGCATTTCTCCCAGGCCGATCTCCTGCGGGTGCAGGCTGCCGGGGAAAAGCTGCAGATCCGGGTGCTGGGCTTGGCCAGCATCGCGCAGGACGTGCCTGCGCAGCTGGCCGCAGAAACCATCGAATCCATCACGGTGCTGGGAGCGCTCCAGGCCAGCCCCGCCGTTCGTGCCGCTCTGGCCGGCCGCATTACCTGAGAACCATTCCATGAAACAGCTTTTTCACGACATGCTGGGCGAGGCTACACGCCTGACGCGCACTGGCAATTTGCTGGAAGCAACCGAGCTGATTCAGCGCACGTTGCGAGGCGAAAGCCCGCCCGCGCCTGCGCCCCACGGCAAGACAGCCGCAACCAGTCACAGGGAAGAAGGCTGGATCGTCGATGCCGAAGCCCGTTTCATCGACGATGCTCCCGAACTCGCCGTGCCTGCGGGCTCATCGCAGGCAGACACCTGCAGCGACGAGCAATGGCTGCGCGGCAGCTACTCGCACGGAGGCCGGCAGCTGGCCTATCGGCTGTATGTGCCGCCAGGCAGTGCACTTGAAGCGGGGCCTCGGCCGCTCGTCCTCATGCTGCACGGTTGCACCCAAGGGCCGGAAGACTTCGCCGCCGGCACGCGCATGAATGACCAGGCACGCAGGGCTGGTGTATTGGTGCTCTATCCTGAACAAACACAGCATGCGAACTCGCAAAAATGCTGGAACTGGTTCAAGGCCCAGCATCAGCAGCGGGGCCGGGGCGAGCCAGCACTGCTGGCGGGCCTCACACGCCAAGTGGTGGCTGACCATGGCGCGGACGCATCGCGTGTCTATGTCGCCGGACTATCGGCTGGCGGTGCAATGGCGGACATATTGGGACGCACCTATCCTGAGCTGTTCGCCGCCGTGGGCGTGCATTCGGGCTTGCCCGCCGGTGCTGCGTCCAATCTGCCATCAGCCCTCGAGGCGATGCGAAGAGGCGCAGCATCAGGCTCGGCCAGCGGTCCCAGCGTGTGTCCGGTGATCGTGTTTCACGGCGATGCCGACACGACGGTGCACCACGACAACGGCGCGGCCGTGGTGAATGCTGCACGCAGCGCGCAAAGTCCCCAAGGCGCACCTCGCGTCATCCAGGGCCATGCGCCGAACCGCCAGCGATTCACCCGCTCTGCCTATGTCGCGGCCGACGGAAGTACTGCCATTGAACACTGGCAACTGCATGGCGCAGGCCACGCATGGTCCGGCGGCAGCTCAGAGGGCAGCTACACCACGCCAGGAGGAATCGACGCCAGCGCCGAGATGCTGCGCTTCTTCCTTTCGCACAAGCGTGCTCACGGCTGCTGACGCGCGGCACCGGCAGCGAGCTCGCGAGGAGGCCCTGGGCGGCAGCAACCGCTGCGGAGCAGCCGGCAGCTGCAGGTTTCCGAACACTGGTCCCAGGCTGAGAGCTGGACGCAGGAGCTTCAACATCGAACATCGGCGGCGATCAACAGTTGAACTTGATGGTCGCTGGCTGCAATCTCCAAGAATCGGCGTCCACCTCGGCCCGGCCCCTTGGCGACGATTCACCGTGCCATCAGGCAAAATCCGGAACATCGGGAACGCTTGGCGTCAGGTCTGCCGAGAGGCCCAACTTGAAGAATGGAACAGTATCAATGGCACTGACGAAGAAGGGCGAGTTCTGGTACGGGACGACTTCCGGCGACACCCAAGCCGAGCTGCGCAGCTACAGCGTTGCGAATGGCCATGAGGCCGTCCGGTTTGCCTCGTCCAAATGCGATTGCGGGTGCCGGACTTTTGCGCTGCAGACGGATGAGGAAGCCGGCGTGGCCATCCGCACCTGCACCGACTGCGGGCAGGAACACCTGATGGGCGACAGCGCGGAATATGTTGAAGAGGCCACCCCCGAGGCACACGAGTGCGTGTGCGAGAACGAGACGTTCGAACTGATGTCCGGCGTCTCCGTGTACGAAGGCACACATGACGTGCGCTGGTACTACATCGCTTGCCACTGCGTGGAATGCAATCTGGTTGGAGTCTTCGCAGACTGGAAGTGTGAAGCGGGTGATGCGGCGGCCTTCCTCGCCAAGGTATGAGCGCGCGGGATCAAGACGCGCTGCTCAAATATCTGGTCAAGCGGGTTTGCCGGGTGCATGCAGGCGATAGCGCAAAAAACGAGTCCCCTCGATATCCAATGCGCCATCTGGCCGAAATCCCAGCTTGAGAATCCCTTTTATTCTGGTTCTTGAAGGTGGCAGCAAAATCGTGATGGAGTTCAGCCCCAAGCCAGTGAATGCACGTTTCACTATCTCTTGATAGATGGCCTTGCCACTTCCCCAGAACTTGGGGTGAAGCACCAAAGCGAGGTCGGCATCACCTTCCTCGTACTGCAAGCCGCCCCAGCCGGCAAATTGCTGATCAATTTCAAACGCCCATGGCCCATAGCCGTATTGCTGCCACTGGGCATCTTTTTGCTGAGCCCACTCATTTGCTTTCGCCAGGTCGAAATCCGCATTTCCAAGCGGCATTTGTCGCAGCACATCTGGATTGTTGTTCAGCGAAACAATATGAGCCGGATCAACTTCAGTGAGCCGCTTAAATTTCAAAATCATGCCTTTATCTGGTTGTCTATCCATCAAATTCAAAGCGTACAAAAACGGTGGTTGCCGACCGTGTATCTGAGCGTCAACCAAGGGGGCAACAGTCCACAGTAAGGGGTTGCTGCTGCTGCAAGGCAGGCCCCATGCGAGCTGCGGCCTGCTTCCAGCTAGCCCTGGTATCGCAGGTGAACAAGAGGATAAGGGCGTCCCTGCGAATCCACCTGCGAACGTCCAGTTTCAACGAACCCCATCCGTTGATAGAAGCCAACCGCTTGGGAGTTCTGCATGTTGACGTCTGTGCTCAATTCCCCGTGCAGCGCCAATCCATGCTGCAACAACCTGCGGCCGATGCCGGTGCCACGGACATCCGGATCGATGAACAGCGCCTCCATGTGCGTGCCATCGATCAGCATAAAGCCATGGGGCTGGTCATGTTCATCCACAGCAACAGTCACCGGCGCATGAGGCAGAAACTCGACCACTTCGGCATCAATTGCCTTTCGATCATCGGGACTGAGAAAGTGATGGGTGGCGTCCACGGAACGCCGCCAAAGGTCAACCAGAGCGGCGCCATCTTCAGGACGTGATGTGCGGAGTGTGTACATGGCAACTTTGCAAATGATTCAGCGTTGCGTGAAGTATGACGGGACACACCTGCGAAGTCGCCTCGGCTCCTGTGGAATGCGCTGAACGCCGGCTTTGTGTCGCCAGCGCCTATTCGTGGGCCGCGATAGCGGATTTCCAGGAGTCCCTTGGGTCACCGTCAGCTAGTTAACTGAAGTCCGTCGCTGGGCCGGCTTGAGCCTTGGTGCTCGGATGACCGGCATGCGACCGTGACTGAATGAGACCATGAGCGACAGCAATCGCTGTAAAGCGGGCGCCAGCCGGGGCCCTTTCGGTCGGCACCCTGGGCCGCGACCAGCGAAGGTCGCGCACCGCCACAAGCTGACATTTAAACGTCATGCCGAGCGACTGCTCGCGCTCCGAAGGTCTCCACTTTGAGCCCAGTGCATCACTTCGATCCTAGGGCGACCCATGAGATCGGGGGTTCATGGGAGGGTTAACTGATCCAGCCAACCGTACCTGTATCAATTCCAGCAGCGCCCGGACACGCGCAGTCACGGAATGGCGATGGCTGTATGCCCCCAGCAATTGCAAAGGGGCAGGACAAAGGTCTAGTGGCACTTCCTGCAATCGACCTGCTGCAAGGTCTTCCTGGCAGGGGTAGGCCGCCACAATCGCGAAGCCGATGCCTTGCCGTGCGCCTGCAACGGCCAGCTCTCCGCTGTTGACGCGGTAGCGGCTGCGGACCGGCACCTTGACGATTTCTCCCGCTGCGTCTTGAAACTGCCAGGGCTGGCCCTTCAGCGCACTGAGGGTGGTGATGCAGGGCAGAGATTTCAGCTCGCGCACGTGGCGTGGCATCCCGGTTTTGGCCAGCAAGGAGGGGGCGGCAACCACGATGCTGGGCAGTGTGGCCAGTTCGCGGGTGATGAAAGCACTGTCTTCCTGAGGACCCCGGTGGAAGACGATGGAAAGGTCAACGTCTTCTCGAAGCACTTCCAGTCCGGTCATCCGGGTATCGCATTCCAGCTCGATCCCCGGATGAAGGCTACAGAACTCAGCGAGGATGGGGGCCATCAGCCTGGGTGCCTCGCCATGCATGCAGATCTTCAAAGGACCGCGCAGTTCGCGCTGCACTGCGCCAAGCTCCTCCTCCGTGGAGAGCAGGGTGTCAAGCAAGGGCTTGGCGCGTTCATAGAGCAGACGGCCGGCTTCCGTCATACGCAGGTGACGGGTGCTTCGCTCCAGCAGGCGTGTACCGAGTCTGCGCTCCAGTGCTGCAACGTGGCGGCTGACGTTGGAGGAAGGCATGGCCAAAAAACGCGATGCGCCGGCAAAGCTCTGCTCATCAACAACTGCCGTATAGACGCGGACGGCATTCAGATCGAGTGCATCGCGCATTGATTATCCCGTTTGAGGTATGAAAACGTCCCAATTTTGCATGCTAGTTCCCTGTAGTGGCGAAATTTAAGATGCACTTTTGCTCGATGCAACGCGGTGGGCTATGCGTAGGGCTCCATATCGACAGGAGAGATTCAGCGTGGAAATCGGAATACTTGGCGGTGGAATTGCAGGCTTGAGCGTGGCACTGACTTTGCGCAGGCAGGGTTACAACCCTCGGGTCTACGAGCGCCGAACGGCGCCGGCAACCATGGGGGCCGGCGTGACGCTTTGGCCCAATGCCAGCTTTGTGCTGCAAGAGCTGGGACTGCTGCAAGACATCAAGGCCATTGGCGGCCGACCACGGACAATGCGCCGCCAGGATGCCGTGGGCAATGCATTGGGAGGCCTCGATATTGCCTTGCTGGACCGGATGATGGGATACCCCACCTACACGGTGCTGCGCAGGCACTTGCAGGAGGTATTGCTGGATCATGCGGCTCGGGCAGGGATACCAGTGGAGTTCGGGCACCGGGCGGTGGCCATTGAGCTGGATGCCAATGGCAGGGCCATGGCCCATTTCGATAACGGTGCGAGCACTCGCCCGGACCTGCTCATTGGCGCAGACGGTCGCATGGATTCTGTGGCACGCAAGTTTGTCGCAGGTGACAACACGCCCGTCTATCAGGGCTTCGTGAACTGGATCGGCGTGGCGCAGGCGCAGCATGCGCTGGTGGACGATATTGCGATTCAGGATTTCTGGGGGGCGGGCGAGCGCTTTGGTTGCGTGGCGATTCGCCCCGAACTGGTGTATTGGGCTGCGGCCCAGGCTCGGCCCCTGTCTGAGGCCAGACCGGCCGCAGATATGCGCAAGGAGGTCGATGACCTGTTCGCGGGATGGCCTGAACCGGTCGTGCATATCATCCGGGCCACGCCCGCGAATGCCATCCGGCTGATTGCGGTGCATGACTTGGAGCCGCTGCACACATGGAGCCGGGCGAACGTGCTGCTGGTGGGTGATGCCGCGCATGCGCCGTTGCCGACATCGGGGCAAGGTGCCTGCCAGGCGCTGGAAGATGCGTGGCATTTGGCCCGGTGCCTGGATGCCACAAGCGGCGGCTTGGACGATGTATTCCAGGCGTTTGCGAGAATCCGCGCCCCGAAAACAGCAAGGCTGACGGAACAGGGTCGGGTCTTCGCACGCGGGCTGTTCGGCACCGAACCGGAAGCCTGCCGCATACGCAATGAGCGTGCCAAGGCGTCCAATCCGATGCATGACGTGCAGGTCTTGGCAGCCGGATGGGCACAGGGCCTGCCAATGCCTGTCTGCACCGAGGGCGCGCCAGCGCAAGGTGAGGGCTTCGGCAGTCTCTTTCGCATCGAATGATGCTCGCTGGACTCCCTGCATCCGATCAATTCGCATGTGGTTGTGACCGCACGCTCGCGATGAGGCAGTGGGCACAGTTATCGCTGCATAGCTGCCATCTGCACCAACTGCGCGAATGCAGACTCAGGTCCGGCAGCAGACAACTCCACCACTACGAGCTGCATCCCCAAAAACGGCTCGCCCCCTCCCCTCCCGCGCTATCATCCGCACCGGCCCCCTGTCCCGGGGCTGATGCTTCAAAACATCCGTCGTATAGCGGTTGAGCCTTCCCGAAAGAAGGCCTCGTCACGTCTGAACACCTGGCAAGTGGGCTCCCGCCCGCTCGTCCATACGGTTACGGGCGGGATGGGGCTGTCCGTAAGGCTGCCCGCACGTCTATGCGCGTGTTTTGAACATCCCGTCCACCTTTTCCGTGCTTCAAAACACGGGGCTGGTGGTTTCAAATCTCGCATAGGAGTACGGAACCATGAACGCCGTTTCTCTCGCTCTTGCCTGCGCGCCCTCTTCTGGCGCCCACCCTCCACCACGCACGCCAACGCAGCGCCCGCTACGGAGAGCCACGGCATGAACCCCACCAAGCCCGCTCCAACCACGGACAGCCACAGCGCCCGGCAGCTGTCCAATGCGCTCACCCAGGTGGACCATCTAGTGCAGCAAGGCTGTGCAGAAATCTCCGCCATCGCCCAGCTGGCCCTGGCCTGGCTGGAGACCCCCAAGGGCCACCGCCACATGGACGTGGTGGCCCGCGCCCTGCAAAGCATCCGCGACAGCGCCGAGACGCTGGCCGACTACGCCGGCACCGAGGCCCAGGCCATGGGCTGCGGGTTTGAAGACGCGGCCGAGATGCGCCGCGCTGAAGCGGCCGAGGCAGCCGCCAAAGCCATGGCCCACCTGTTTGAACGCCGGGCCAATGTGCCAATGCCTGCGCAGGACGGCAGCAGCTGATGGGCCAGCGCGCCGGCCGGCCGGCGTTCAGCCCACGCTCAGCCGCAGGGCAAGCGCGGCCAGCGTGACGGCAAGGACCGGAAGGGTCAGGACGATGCCGACGCGCAGGTAGTAGCCCCAGGCAATCGTCATGCCCTTGCGGGCCAGCACATGGAGCCAGAGCAAGGTGGCCAGGCTGCCGATGGGCGTGATCTTAGGGCCCAGGTCACAGCCGATCACATTGGCATAGACCATGGCTTCCTTCACCAGCCCCGTGGCCCCGGAGTGCTCGATGGACAGGGCGCCCACCAGCACCGTGGGCATGTTGTTCATCACGGAAGACAGGCCCGCCGACAGAAAGCCGGTGCCTATTGCGGCGCCCCACACGCCGCCGCCCGCAAACACTTCCAGCACCCTGGCCAGGGCGCCAGTCAGCCCAGCGTTGCGCAGTCCGTAGACCACCAGGTACATGCCCAGTGAGAACACGACGATCTGCCATGGCGCGCCCTTCAGGACCCGGCCTGCGCTGATCACCCGGCCATGGGCGGCGACGGCCAGCAAGAGCAGCGCACAGGCCGCGGCCACGGCGCTGACGGGAACGCCCAGCGGCTCCAGCCCGAAGAAGCCCAGCATCAACAGCGCCAGCACGGCCCAGCCTGCGCGGAAGGTGGCCAGGTCCCGGATGGCGGCCGATGGCGGCTGCAGCCGCTCCAAGGCGTAGGTGCGGGGCAGATCCTTGCGGAAGAACAGGAACAGCACGCCCAGGCTGGCGGCCACGGCAACCAGGTTCACCGGCACCATGACCGATGCATAGTCGTTGAAGCCGATGCCGAAGAAGTCCGCCGAGACGATGTTGACCAGGTTGGACACCACCAGCGGCAGGCTGGCCGTGTCCGCGATGAACCCTGCCGCCATGACGAATGCCAGGGTGCTTGCGGCAGAAAAGCCCAGGGCCACCAGCATGGCCATCACGATGGGCGTCAGGATGAGCGCGGCGCCATCGTTGGCAAAAACCGCAGACACCACGGCGCCCAGCAGCACGATGAAGGCAAACAGGCGCCTGCCGCTTGCGCGCCCCCAGCGGGCCACGTGCAGTGCAGCCCATTCGAAGAACCCGGCCTCGTCCAGCAGCAGGCTGATGATGATGACCGCCACGAAGGTGGCGGTTGCGTTCCAGACGATGCCCCAGACGACGGCGACATCGGCCCAGTGCACCACCCCCAGGGCCAGTGCCACGATGGCGCCGAGCGACGCGCTCCAGCCGATGCCCAGGCCTGCGGGCTGCCAGATGACCAGGACAAGGGTGGCTGCAAAGATCAGGAGGGCCGCAAGCATGTGCTGTTTTCTTCGGGGATGTGCAGGCGGCAGCGGGGGCCGCAGCGGTTTCGGTGGCGGGCGTCGGTGGCAGGCGTCGGTAGCAGGTGTCAGTGGCAGGCTTCAGTCACGGGCCAGGTCGCGGGCAGACTGCTGCAGCGCGTGCCTGGCCAGGGAAGATGGCGGCAGGTTGACGAGCCGCTCCAGGCGCTGCCGCATGGCCAGCAGGGTATGGCGGAATGCGGCCTGCCGGCCTTCGTCGCTTCCTTCGGCCTGCGACGGGTCCGCGTAGCCCCAGTGCGCGGTGGCGGGCTGGCCCGGCCAATAGGGGCATGCCTCGCCAGCGGCGCTGTCGCAGACGGTGATGACCAGGTCCATAGGGGGCGCATCAGGCGCGCCGAACTCATCCCAGCTTTTGCTGCGCAGGCCTTCGGTGCACACGCCCGCCTGCTCCAGCGCCGCAATCGCCAGCGGATGGGGCTGCTGGTTGTCGCGGGGGCTGCTGCCTGCGGAGTAGGCCTTGAAGCGCCCGCCGCCGAGGTGATTCAGAAGGCCTTCCGCCAGGATGCTCCGGGCAGAGTTGTGCGTGCACAGAAACAGGACGTTCAGGGGTTTGTCGGAAGTCATGGCAGGAAGTGTTAGGGCCGGGGAAACCGGGGGAGCAGCGTCAGCAGGACTTGCAGGACATGTCGGCCACCTCGCATGACGCACCTGCACAGCAGTTCTGCGTCAGGAAGCCAAGCAGGCCGTTCATGCGCTCATAGGCGGCGCGGTACACCAGGTTGCGGCTGGCCCGCTCCTGCGTCACCAGGCCCGAGCGGGTCAGCTCCTTGAGATGGAAAGACAGCGTGGTGTTGGCGGCGCCCAGGCTTTCTGCCATGACGCCCGGCGTCAGCCCCTCGGGCCCGGCCACGACGAGCGCGCGGAAGATGCGCAGGCGCAAGGGGTGGGCAAGCGCGGCCAGGGATTCGACGACTTCAGATTCATCCATGGGTGAATCATACGATATTTCAACAAATATGGAAATATAGGCCAAACCGGCGCTGACCGATCGTGCCAGCCCACGCCGATCCATGCGGATGGGCACCCATGGCTGGCACGGTCCGACCTCAGGCGCCCTGCGGCAGATAGCTTGGCCGGGCCGCCGTCATGCCACGCTTGACCTGCTGGGTGAGCTCGTCGGCCAGCACTTCATCGAGCCCGGCCTCCAGTCCGTCCAGCGCGCGCCTGACGATGTCCTCGGGGCTGGACTTCGGCGCGTCAAGCCCGCGCGTGAGGTCGGTGTCGACATAGGCCATGTGCAGGCCCAGCACCTGTGTCTTCTGCCCTGCAAGCTCGCTGCGCAGGGCGTTGGTGAGCGACCAGGCGGCCGACTTGCTGGCCGAATAGGCGGCCAGCTCGCCGCCGTTCACCCAGGAGGCCACCGACAGCACATTGAGCAAGGCCCCGCCGCCGTTGGCCTTGAGAACCGGCGCGAAGGCCTGGCTCATGCGCAGCACGGCGAAGAAGTTGGTCTCGAAGATGCGCCTGGCGACCTCTTCGCTGTCGGGCGCCATGAAGCCGCCGGGCTGGGCGATGCCGGCGTTGTTGATCACCAGCGTGACGTCCGACGCCTGCGCGGCGGCGGCGGCCACGTCCTGCGGGCGGTTCACGTCCAGCTGCAGGGCATGCACGCCGGGCTGGGTGACCGTGGCGGGGTCGCGCGCGCCGGCGTAGACCTTGCGGGCGCCACGGGCGAGCAGCTCGCGCGCGAAAGCCAGGCCGATGCCGCGATTGGCACCAGTGACGAGAACAACAGCGTTTTCAATTTTCATGGAGCACTCCAGGGGTGGGGAAAAACAGATTCAACGGATCTTGATGACGACCTTGCCCTTGGCATGGCCGGCTTCGGAATAGGCAAGGGCCTCGTTGGTGGACTCGAATGCGAAGACCTTGTCCACGACCGGGCGGATGGCGCCCGCCTCGATGAGGCGGGTGATCTCGCGCAGCTGGCCGCCGTTGGCCCGCATGAAGAGGAAGGAGTAGTCAATGCCACGGCCTCGCGCCCGGCGCCTGATGCCGGAGCTGAGCAGCCGCATCACCAGCCGCACGAATGCAGGCGCCGCGATGTTTCTGCCAAACGCTGGATCGGGTGGGCCGGAGATGGAGACCAGCTTCGCGCCGCCCTTGAGCACGCGCAGGGATTTGCCAAGCGTCTTGCCGTCCTGGCTGTTCAGCACCACGTCGTAGTCGTGCAGGACGTCCTCGAAGTCCTGCGTGCGGTAGTCGATGACGACATCAGCACCCAGGCTCCTGACCAGCTCGAAGTTGGCCGCGCTCGTGGTGGTGGCAACGATGGCGCCCAGGTGCCTGGCCAGCTGGATGGCGAACGTGCCCACGCCACCGGAGCCGGCCTGGATGAAGACCCTTTGCCCCTTCGTCAGCTTCGCCGTCTCCACCAGGGCCTGCCAGGCCGTCAGGCCCACCAGGGGGATGGAGGCGGCCTCTTCCATCGTGAGCCCCTTGGGTTTTGGCGCCAGCGACGACTCCTTGACCGGCACGAACTCCGCGAACGTACCGATCCGGAAATCGTCCGTGCGTGCATAGACCTCGTCGCCCGGCTTGAACTGCCGCACGCGCGGGCCGGCCTTGACCACCACACCGGCCACGTCGTGGCCCAGGATCAGGGGCAGGCGATAGGGCAGGATGAGCTTGAATTGCCCGTCCCTGATCTTGGAGTCCAGCTGGTTCACGCCTGCGGCATGGACTTGGACCAGGACTTCGTCGTCACGCAGCTGCGGCTCGGGCACCTCTGCCAGCTGCAAGGCGCGGTTCGCTCCATGGCTTTCCAGAATGAATGCCTTCATGGCCTTCCTTTATATGATGATCATCATATGTAACGGCAAAAAAAAATCCAGGCACATGCACAGGGCATGCGCCATCAATGGCTGGCCGGCACCAGATGCTTGAGTGCTGCCTCGCGCAGGCTGTCGGACAGGGCCGGATCGTCCACCGCCCGTGCCAGCAGCAGGCTGCCGACCATGGTGGACAGGGTGACGAGCGCGCGCTCATGGGCACCGGGCTGTCCCCAGTCCGGCGATTGGCGGGCGATGAGATCGACCATTTCCTTGATGTGGCCCGTGGCCACGCGGCGCACCTCCGGCGCCTGGCGCGAGGTCTCGGAGCCCAGGGCCGCCAGGGGGCAGCCCACCTCGGCGCGCTGGACATGTTCCTTGGAAAGATAGGCGGCCAGCATGGCCTGCAGCACCATGCCGGGCGGCGCCTTGGCCACCACGTCGGCGACGGCGGCGCAGGACTCGGCGCAGGCCTTGCCCGCCGCTTCGGCCAGCATGGCGTCGCGCGAGGCGAAATGGGCGTAGAAGGCGCCGTGCGTCAGGCCCGCCTCCTTCATGATGTCCGCCACCCCGGTGCCGCCATAGCCGCTGCGGCGGATGGCACGCGCTGCCACGGAGACGATGCGCTCATGCGTGGCCTCCTTGGCGGAAGCCCGGGCGCTGGAATTTGTATTTCGCATGATGGTCATCATACATTGTTTGCGCCATGCACGCGCCGCAGATGGGACATCCGCCCGCAGCCATTGCATGGACAATCCCGGCATGTCTGCTGCTGCTTCACACAACAATCCATCCCGCCCCGTGCTCATTGCCGGCGGCGGCATCGGTGGCATGGCCACTGCCCTCACGCTGCACCAGATCGGCGTGCCCTGCATCGTGTTCGAGTCGGTGGCGCAGTTGCAGCCGCTGGGCGTGGGCATCAACCTGCAGCCGAACGCGGTGCGGGAACTGCATGACCTGGGCTTCGGCAACGATGTGCTGGACACCATCGGCCTGCAGGCGCGGGAATGGGCGCTGGTGGGCCGCAACGGCAACGAGGTGTATGCCGAGCCGCGCGGGCTGCAGGCGGGCTACCACTGGCCGCAGTACGCGGTGCACCGCGGGCAGCTGCAGATGATGCTGTTCAACGCCGTGCGGGAGCGCCTGGGCGACGATGCCGTGCAACTGGGCCGGCGCGTGGTGGGCTACCGGCAGGATGCCGAGGGCGTGACCGCGCTCATCGACACCCGCGATGGCCAGCGGCTGGAGGTGCAGGGCTCGCTGCTGGTGGCGGCCGATGGCCTGCACTCGGCCGTGCGCGCGCAGATGCACCCCGCTCAGCCGCCCATCCAGTGGGGCGGCGCCATCATGTGGCGCGGCACCACGCCGGGCGTGCCTGTGCGCACCGGTGCGTCCTTCGTGGGCGTGGGCTCGCTGCGCCATCGCGTGGTGCTGTACCCCATCACGCCGCCGGACCCCGTCACGGGCCTGGCCACCATCAACTGGATCGCCGAGATCACGGTGGACAACGACGGCGGCTGGCAGCAAGGCGACTGGAACCGGCGCGTGGCGCTGGAGGAATTCATCCACCACTTCGAGGGCTGGGACTACGGCTGGCTGGACGTGCCGGCCATGCTGCGCGGCGCCACGGATGTCTTCGAGTACCCCATGATCGACCGCGACCCCGTGCCCACCTGGGTGGACGGCCGCGTGGCCTTGCTGGGCGATGCGGCGCATGTGATGTACCCGGTGGGCTCCAACGGCGCCAGCCAGGCCATCGTGGACGCGCGCGTGCTGGGCGCGCAGCTGCTGGACCACGGCGTGGGCCCGCAGGCGCTGCGCGCCTATGACGACAGGCTGTGCAAGGACATCTCGGCCCTGGTTCTGCGCAACCGCGGGGCCGGCCCCTTCGGCCTGCTGGGGCTGGTGGACGAGCGCTGCGGCGGCGTCTTCGACCATATCGACGAGGTGCTGCCGCGCGAGGAGCGCGAGGGCTTCATGGCCAGCTACAAGGCAGCGGCCGGCTATGCGATCGAGACGCTCAATGCCGCAGCCCCCACCATCGCACCCGGTCGGCGCATGGCCGGGACGTGACCTGCGCATGACCGGCGCGTGACCAGGGACTGAGCCCTTGTGCGGCAGCAAGGGCCGCGAGTCGCCATAATCGGCCCTTGCCCCTGGCAGCCATCCCCAGATTTACATCACAGACCAAGCAGGAAGACCACATGCCCATCAAATCCATTCTGAAATCCACCGTGGTGACGCTGGCGATCGTGGGCAGTGGATCGCTTTTTGCGCAGGGCGCGCCCCTGAACACAGCGGCGTTTGACGCCCTGGTGGCGCAAGGCCCCGTCGCCGACGCCGCGACCATCGCCTCCAGCACGTGGGCCAGCAAGATCAAGCAGGCCGGCACGCTGCGCCTGGGCAGCACCCAGACCTCGAATCTGTTCTCCCTGCTCAACGAGAAGGACGGCAAGATCCGCGGCTTCGACGCAGGCCTGGCCCAGCTGCTCACGCGCTACATCCTGGGCGATGCGTCCAAGTACCAGTTCGCACAGGTGACCTCGTCCACGCGCGAGCAGGTGCTCATCAACAATCAGGCGGACATGGTGATCGCCACCTACTCCATCACCCCCGCACGCGCAGAGAAGATCTCGTTTGCCGGCCCCTACTACACCTCGCAGGCCGGGGTGCTTGTCAAGGCAAGCAACAAGACCGTGCAGTCGTACAGCGATCTGGCAGGCAAGAAGGTGGCCACGCAGGCCGGCTCCACGGGGCCCGCCATCCTGGCGCAGCACGCGCCCAAGGCGGTCGTGCAGGAGTTCCAGACCCACCAGGAAGCGCTGGACTCCCTGCGCCAGGGCCGTGTGGATGCCTATGTGACCGACTACACCCTGCTGCTCAACACCCTGAGCCTGGGCACTGGCGACGCGCGGCTGGCAGGCGCGCCCTTTGGCGCCCAGGATTCCTACGGCATCGGCCTGCCCAAGGGCTCGGACGGCGTGGCCTTCATCAACGCCTTCCTGAAGAAAATCGAAGCCGATGGCACCTGGGCCAAGCTGTGGACCGTCTCCATCGGACAGCGCACCGGCAGCACGGCCGTTCCCACGCCGCCCGCCCTGCCCTGAACGATGGGTGACATCTCCCGGCTCCTCGCCGACCACGGGCCTGCCTTCTGGCAGGCCCTCTTGCTGACCTGGAAGCTCACCGCCTTCTCGTTCCTGCCCGGCTTCCTGCTGGGCGTGGTCGTGACGGTGCTCAGGCTGCTTCCGCTGCCGCCGCTGCGCTTCGTGCTGACGGGCTACGTCGAGATCTTCCGCAACATTCCCAGCGTGGCGCTGCTGATCTTCATCGTGTTCGCGCTGCCCGATCTCAATGTCGTGATCGACTATGAGCCCAGCGTGATCCTGGCCCTGACCCTGGTCTGCTCCGCGTTCACGGCGGACTATCTGCGCGCGGGCATCAACACCATTGCCGGCAGCCAGATCGAGGCCGCGCTCAGCCTGGGCATGCGGCCCATGCAGATCATCTCGGCCGTGGTGCTGCCGCAGGCACTGCGCTCGGTGGTGCAGCCGATGACGTCGCTGCTCATTGCGCTGATGCTGTCCACCTCGCTGGCGTCCCAGGTGCCGCTGGCGGGCCGGGAGCTCACGGCGCTCGTGTCCAAGATCGCCAACGACTCCGCCGCCGGCATGGCCGCGTTCGCGGTGGCCGCCGCCCTGTACGTGGCCACCGGATTGCTCATTGCCTGGGTGGGCGCCATCCTGGAAAAGAAGCTGCGGATACTGCGATGAGCCGTTCTCTGGAAGACATTCTGTTTGGCGCGCCCAGCCCGCAGGCCAGGAAGATCACGCAGGTGGTCAGCCTGATCGCCGCGGCCGGGCTGATTGCGCTGGCTGCGGGCGTCGTGTGGCGTTTTCATTCCGCAGGCCAGCTCGAGGCCCGGTTCTGGGAATTCTTCGCCTGGCCCACCACCTGGGCCTTTCTGGCCAAGGGCCTGCTCGGCACGCTGGCATCGTCGGCCATGGCCGCCGTCATTGCGCTGAGCCTTGGGCTGGTGCTGCTGGCGGGGCGCCTGGCGCGGCCCCGCATCGTGCGCTGGCCCAGCATCGCCGTCATCGAATTCCTGCGCGGCACGCCCACGCTGCTGCTCATCTACGTGTGCTTTCTGGTGCTTCCCGCAGCCGGCATCAAGCTCGGCACGTACTGGATGCTGACCCTGCCCATAGGCCTGAGCACCGCCGCCGTGGTGGCCGAGGTCTACCGCGCAGGCGTGCTGGCCGTCCCTCGCGGCCAGACCGATGCCGCGCGAAGCCTGGGGCTGACCGAGGTCCAGGTCTTCCGGTTCGTCGTCTTCCCGCAGGCCCTGCGCTACATCGTCCCGGCCCTGGTCGCGCAGCTGGTCATCGTGGTCAAGGACACCACCTTCGGCTACATCGTCACCTACGGCGAACTCATGCAGAACGCCAAGGTGCTCATCGCAAACTACCACGCGCTGGTGCCCGTGTACCTGGTGGTGGCGGTGCTGTACTGCCTGGTGAACTACGCGATATCGAGGGCGAGCAGGCGGCTGAGCCGGCCGGTGCACTGAGCCTCGTCACGAACGGCTTGTCGCGAGAGCACGGCTTGCAACTGCCATTGCCATGGCCAGGGCAATGACGATCAGAACGGCCGAGACTGCGAACGTGATCCGCATCGCGTTGGCAACGGCCTCGGGATGCGCCGTTGCGATGTCGGGCGTCTTTGAAGCGAGCGCGAAAACCGTCCCCATCATGGATGCCCCGGTGATGAGCCCGAGGTTGCGCGACAGGCTGAGCATGCCCGAGATGACGCCGCGCTGGTCTGGATGGACATTCGCCATGACGGCGGTGTTGTTGGCCGCCTGGAAGAGCTGATATCCAGGGGTCAGGACGACGATGGCAGCAACGTATCCCGCCACGCCGAACATCGACGCAAGCACGGACAGTGCAAATGCCCCCGCCGCCATGGCGATGAGCCCGACGATGGCCATGGATGGCGCGCCCCAACAATCGACGGCACGGCCAGAGGGGACTCCGCTCAATATGGCGATCAACGGGCCCACCGCCATCACGATGCCAACAAGGGCTTCGTTGAGCCCGAGCGCGCGGGCGAGGTAGAACGGCCCCACCACCAGCGTCGACATCATCACCGTCGAGACGAGCGCATTCATGGCAAGGCTTGCGCTGAAGCCTGGATCACGGAACATCGCCAATCGAATCAAGGGCGATGCGGCTTTCGCCTCGGCAAGCACGAAGAGCACGGCACCCAGGGCAGTGGCCAACGCAAGAGCCCCGTTGAGCGGACCGAAACTTCCGCGCCCCAGCGTCATGGCCAGTGCGTACGCCACAAGCGTCACAGCCAGCAGCAAGGTGCCCAGATTGTCGAAGCGGGCCCGCCCCGTCTTCTCCCCCCGGCAATCGGCGGGCAGGTAACGGTGCGCGAGAACCCATGCCACGATACCCAGCGGTACGTTGACGAGAAAGATCGCCTGCCAACCGAGTCCGGCGATCAGAACGCCGCCCAGCGATGGACCGAGAGCGGTGCCCATTGCGGACATCGTTCCGAGCAGTCCCATGGCGCTGCCGGTCCTTTCCTTCGGCACCGTCCCGGCGACAAACGCCATGGTGAGGGCCATCATGATGGCCGCGCCAAGACCCTGCACCGCCCGGGCGGCAATCAGCAGCCGGAGCGTGGGCGCCAGGCCGCAAAGGACCGAGGCCAGCGTGAACAGGAAGATGCCGACCAGCAGCAGCCGTCGGCGGCCCATGACGTCGCCGAGCCGTCCGACGCTGACGATCAGGGCGGTGATGACCAGCAGATAGGCAAGGACGACCCACTGGACCTGCTGGAAAGAGGCGCCGAACGCCTGAGCCAAGGTCGGCAACCCCACATTGGCGATGCTGGTGCCCAGCGATGACAGCAACATGGATAGCGAAAGGCTGGCAAGCACCCACCGAATCGACGGCGTCTGCTCTGCACTGCCAGCGGCTATCCCAGCTCTTGCTGTCGTGGCTGATTCTGGTGTGATTTTCATCGTTGGTGACTCCCGAAATTGAGCTATCGGAAGCGTAGTTCCCTGCCCGGCATGGCGGAAGGCGCACCACTTTCACTTTATTCGTGCGTGTGGCGCCATGTCACCACACGCCGTGCTACGGTCGATCCATGTCAAGACCCGATCTCAACCTGCTTGTCACCCTGGATGTATTGCTTGCGGAAGGCAACGTGGCGCGCGCCGCCCAACGGTTGCGGCTGAGCCCGTCAGCGATGAGCCGGGCGTTGGCGCGTTTGCGGGAGACGACGGGCGATCCGCTGCTGGTCCGGGCCGGTCGCGGCCTCGTTCCCACACCTCGGGCGCTCGAACTCCGCGAGCGGGTCAGCCAGCTCGTGCAAGACACGGAAGCGGTTCTGCGCCCTGCCGAGCAGCCCAACCTCCAGCAGCTGGTCCGAACGTTCACACTGCGGACCAGCGAAGGCTTTGTGGAGAATTTCGGACCGGACCTGATTGCCCGCGTCGGCGAGCAAGCGCCTGGCGTTCGCCTTTGCTTTGTGCAGAAGTCAAACAAAGGGAGCGGCCCGCTTCGCGACGGCACGGTCGATCTGGAGACCGGCGTTGTCGGGAGCACGATAGGTCCGGAGGTGCGTGCGCAGGCGTTGTTCCGAGACCGTTTCATTGGCGTCGTGCGAATGGGGCACCCGCTGAGCCAGGGCGAGATCACGCCCGCGCGCTATGCGGCCGGCAGGCATATCCTGGTGTCCCGGCGAGGGCAGGACAAGGGGCCCATCGATGAAGCCTTGGGTTCTCTCGACCTGCAACGGCAGATCGTTGCGATCGTTGGCGGCTTTTCAGCGGCGCTGGCCTTGGCCCGGGCCTCCGACCTGATCGCCAGTGTTCCCGAACGGCACACGGGAAACCTGCGTGCCGGAATGCACGGCTTCCCCCTCCCGGTCCCTGTGCCGGAGATCACGGTTTCACTCCTGTGGCACCCGAGGCTGCATGCCGATCCGGCGCACCGGTGGCTGCGCGGGTGCGTACGGGAGATCTGCGCGGAACAGCACAGCGATTCCTGGCCATGCGAAAAAGCGGCCGAGAGCCCGGCGTGAAACCGATGGCTATCCGAAGTGCGGCAGCGTGGCTACAGCGTGAAATGAACATGGCGCAGCACACCGTCCCCGGCTATGCTCGGTGCCTTTGCCGTTGCGCAGTCGGTGCCCGCCGGCTCTCCAACGGACCTTGCCTGTTCAGGACCTTCCATGCACATCGAACCCGGCGTCGTCAGCCCCGAGAAAATCGCCCTCAGTTACGTCACTGCCGCAGCGGCCTTCGGCCTGACCGCCGCCCTGGCACGGCAAAGCCTGCGCGACAACGGCGGCGCGCTCGCGCTGCTGGTGCGCAGCGTGATCACCACCGCGCTGGTGTTCAGCTTCTTCGAGGTGTTTCCGCACGAGCCGGTCGGCGTATCCGAGGTCCATCTGATTCTGGGCTCGACCTTGCTGCTGATGTTCGGCGCGGGTGCTGCGGCCATTGGCCTGGCGTGCGGCCTGCTGGTCCAGGGCCTGTTCTTTGCACCCTTCGACCTGCCGCAGTACGGCATGAACGTCACCACCTTGCTGGTGCCGCTGTATGCAGTGAGCCAGCTGGCGCGCCGGCTGATTCCGGCCGGCACGGCCTATGTGGACATCAGCTACCGGCAGGCCCTGGCCCTGTCCACCACCTATCAGGGCGGCATCGTGCTGTGGGTCGCCTTCTGGGCCATCTACGGCCATGGCGCCAGCCTGGCCACCATGACCGAGGTCGCAAGCTTTGGTGCCGCCTACATGTGCGTGGTGCTGGTGGAGCCCCTGGTGGACCTGGCCGTGCTGTGGCTGGCCAAGCGTCTGGCCGCCTTCACGCAAGGGCCGCTTTTCAATACCCGCCTGCACGCAGCGGCCATCTGACAGCCGGCTTCCCGGTCACCGCTCCCTCGGTGCTCCGCTGTGGCGGGCTGCTCAAGACTCCAGCCGCATCCGCGCTGACCAGCGCCACGGCGGCTGCATCACGGAAATCAGGCCGGAAATCAGGCAACGGGCTCCCGTTCACGGGCCGCCCGATCCGTGACTTCCACCCAACGGACTGCCGCGCAGCCAGGGCCTGAAGGCCCGCATCCTGCGACAATTCGGCCCGCGCGCTCCGCTCCATTTCAATGCGACGGCCCCGACCTGCGCCGCATTGCGCCTTGCCTGGCAGCTATTGCACGGGGCCTGCCTGCGCCGATATCTTCATCGTCCATGGTTCTCGATCCCTTCACCCTGCTCGTTCTCACCACGGCCATGGCCGCCGCCTCGGCGCTGTATCTGGCTGCGGAATGGGGCAGCGTGCGCGAACGCTCGCTGCTGCTGTGGAGCGGGGGGTTTGCCATCATCGCCGTGGGCTGTGTGCTGGCCCTGCTGCGCTCCAGCGGCCATGTGCTGCTGGGCATCTGGTTTCCCAACGGCTTGCTGATCTGCGCGCACTGGCTGTTCCTGGCCGGCGTTGCCGCGTTCACGCACACCCGGCTGCCGCGCCTGTGGTGGCTGGTGGCCGTCGTCTGGCTGGCAATGCTGTTCATGCCCAGCGGACCGTGGTGGTCCAGGGCAATGCTGGGCATCCAGTCGCTGCTGATCGCCATCATCAGCCTGCGCGCCGGCCTGCTGCTGCGCCCGCACGGCGGCACGCTGGGCGTGGGCGCGGCGCAGCTGCGCTTCGTTCTGCTGGCCCACGGCCTGTTCTATTTCGCCAAGGCCGCCTCGGCCGTGGCGCTGGACACCTTCATCAACCTGGCCAATTTCCACGGCACGGTGATCCTGGTCTCGCTGGTGGAAGGCGTGATGGCGATCATGCTGCTCGCCATGTCCATGACCGGCACGGAGCGCCATCGCCGCGAGGAACGCATCGCGCAGATCGCCGCCCGCGACCCGCTCACCGCCCTGGACAACCGCCGCGCGCTCTATCTGCGCGCACCCCAGCTGCTGGAGCAGGCCTCACCGGCCAGCCCCTGCGCCCTGCTGCTGATCGATATCGACCACTTCAAGCAGGTCAACGACCTGCACGGCCACGATGCCGGCGACCGCCTGCTGCTGACGCTGAGCGACCTCATCCGCAGCGCGCTGCCGCGCGGCGCACTGGCCGCACGGCTGGGCGGGGACGAGTTCGTGATCGTGCTGCGCAGCGTCGACCACGCGGCAGCGCAGGCGCTGGGCCAGGACTTGCGCGAGGCCTTCGCGCAGCAGGCGCGGACCCTGTTCGAGACGCCGGAACCGGTGTCGCTGAGCATCGGTGCCACCTTGTTCGACCAGCCCGGGGTGGAGCTGTCCCACTGGCTCAAGCAGGCCGACGAAGCCCTCTACACCTCCAAGCGCAAGGGACGGGACCGGATGGAACTGGTCCCGCTTGCGCCCGGGCGGCCGCACTGAGGGCGCCGAGGGCGCCGAGGGTGCCCTGGCCCTGGGCACGCCTCACGCCAGCTCTTCATCCGCCAGCGCCAGCGCTGCTTGCGCCAGCACTTCGGCGGCATGCGCATTGCTGCCGGGGGTGAAGACCCGGTGGCGCTGCGGGTCCAGCGGCGGGCCCCGGTCCACTTCGCCGGCTTGCGAGGCGACCACGCTGCGCGTGCCCAGGGCAGCAGCCATCATGGAGACGGTGGTGTTGTTGCACACGGCCACGCTGGCCGATGCCAGCGCCGCGCCCAGCATCCAGATGTCGGTGCGGCCGCTCAGGTCCAGCGCGGGGTGGCGCATTTGCGCGGCCACCGATGCCACCAGGGAGCGCTCGTCCTCGCTGCCGGTGAGCAGCACTTCCAGCCCCGCCTGTGCCAGCCGGTCGGCCACGGCTGCGAAGCCGCTGGCGGACCAGCGGCGCACAGCCAGCCGCGCGCCCGGGTGCACGATGGCGTAGCGGCGGCTTGCGGGCAGCAGCGGGCGGACGCGGGCGCGGTCATCGGCATTCAACGGCAGGTCCAGCTTGAGGCCGCGGCGCGGCAGGCCCATGTAGTCGGTCAGGGCCAGCAGGCCCAGCACTTCGCTGCCCTGCCCGGGCCAGGGCACAAAGCGCAGCGCATCCGCCTCGGGCACCCAGTCATCGGGGTCCGCAAAGCCCGCGTTGCGGCGCGCGCCAAAGTTGGCGACCAGGGCATTGGTGTTGCGGCCCGAGTCGTGCAGCTGCACCACCAGGTCAAAGCGGCGCGAACGCATGCGGCGCTGGAAGAAGCTGTATTCATCGGCCTTGGCCGAGGGCACGCCGGGCAGACCGGGCCAGCCGGGAAACAGCTCGAAGTCATCGACCGAAGACAGCCTTTGCGCCAGGCCTTCGGCCTCGGGCAGCCCCACCAGGGTGATGCGTGCCTTGGGCCAGGCCGCAGCCAATGCACGCAGAACGGGCGTGGCGCACAGCAGATCCCCAAAGCGGCGCGCGCGGAACACGCCGATTCTGCGCAGCTGCGGCAAGACGGCCGACGTGCGGTGGTCCGTGTACTTGCCGGGCCTGAGGGCCGAGGTTGAATCGGCCAGCCTCAGCAAGGGGTGATTCATGGAATTCATGGGCACTCTCCGCCTGTGGTTGCAGGCCATGGATACGTAGCAATCGGCGTGCCCGCTGCGCGCCCTCCCCCTGCAAAAGCCGGACGCCGTCTACCACGCCTGGCTGGGTTGCCCTGTCACACCCATGAAACATGGGCTGCAGACAATGCCGGACTTTGTCAATCAGAGCGCCCCGCGCAACACGAAGAATGCAAGTCTGGAAATTGGGAATGGTGGCCGGTGCCGCAGCGCTGGCCCTGGCGGGTTGTGGTGGCAGCGATGGCGATAGGGCAGATGGGGGAACGAACAGCCAGGCCGTGGCCTTCATGGCCGATGTGCACTTCCAGGATGTGTACGGCGACCTCAAGAACAGCAGTTTCAAGGGCGTGCCCACGGCCAACGGCATGTTCGCCACCATCCGCACCATGTATGCGCAGCTGACTTCCACGCGGCTGTTCAACGAGAACTACTTCGCCTTCCGCGCCGCGCTGGACGATTCGCTGGCCAAGGGCGTGAAGCTGGTGGCCTTTCCCGGCGACTTCTCCGACGACGGCCAGCCGCTGAACGTGAACGGCTTTCGCGCCGTGCTGGCCGAGTACGAGAAAAAGGGCATGCGCTTTTTCATCGCGCCCGGCAACCATGACCCTGTCGCCCCCTACGACGATGACGAAAAGGGCAAGGACGACTTCATGGCCGCCAACGGCAGCACGGTCAAGGTCTACGCCAAGAACTACCAGGGCTGCCTGAACGCCGAAGCCAACGTGGTCTGTACCGACCAGTTGATGGAGCAAGGCTATGCCTCGCTGCTGCGCGACCTGGCCCCCTACGGCCTGATGCCCAATGAGAAGGACGTGTACTGGGAGACCCCCTACAGCACCTACGCGCAGGACAAGTACAGCTATGCCGAGGCCGCCAGACAGGCCCAGCTGGGCCAGCGCAGCTACGAGATCTGCAAGGAAGGCGAAGGCGGCAGGTTCAAGCAGGCCGGCTACACCAATTGCACCAGCATTGCCGATGTGAGCTACCTGGTCGAGCCCGTCAAGGGCCTGTGGCTGCTGTCGGTGGACGCCAACGTCTTCGTGCCGGACAAGCTGGACCCCGCCAAGCCCAACTCGCCCAAGGGCTTCACCGGCGCCGGCAATGCAGGCTGGAACAAGATGACCACGCACAAGAAGAGCGTGATGGCGTGGATCGAATCGGTGAGCGCGCGCGCCAAGGCCCAGGGCAAGCAGCTGGTGGCCTTCTCGCACTACCCGACCATGGACTTCTACGCCAACCAGACCGATGCCATCAAGGCCGCCTTCAAGCCCGGCGCCTTCCAGACGGCGCGCGTGCCCGAGCAGGCCACGGCCGAGGCGGTGGCCGCCACGGGCCTGCCGCTGCACATCGGCGGCCACATGCACTTCAACGGCACCAACGACTACCTGAGCAAGAGCGGCAAGTACCTGGTGAACGTGCAGTCGCCGTCGCTGGCCGTCTACGGCGCGGCCTACAAGATCGTGCGCTTCGACACGCCGCGCAAGGTGGACGTGCAGACCGTGGCGCTGAACAACGTGCCGCGCTTCAACGAGCTCTTTCCGCTGTACGAGATGGAATGGAAGTACGTGGAAGGCAGCAGCAAGCCCGAGGACGCCAAGCGCCGCTGGGACAAGGCCATTCTGTCCAGCACCAGCTATGGTGACTTCACCAGCCGCTACTTCGGCGAGCTGTCGCGCCTGCGCTTCCTGGACGAGTACTGGGCCTGCGACATGAAGGACCTGGTCAGCCAGCTCAACCTGCAGCAGATGCTGACCATGGCCCAGCTGGACACCAAGGTCACCTACGCCCAGCTCGCCGGCCTGGCCGCGCAAGGCGTTGCCGTGCCGTTCAAGCCCAGCGCCGGCTGCCTGCAAGGCAGCCCAGTGGCCGGCAATGCCGCGCAGTGGGCCGCCGACTGGAGCGTGGCCGAGAACGCCGCCCGCGCCAAGGCCCAGGCCGCGGGCGTGGACTTCAGCGCGCTGGCCAATGTGTCGGCCTATACCTTCTACGGCGACTTCCACCGCACCGTCTACGCGGGCGGCCTGTCGCTGAACGACATGGGCAAGCAGCGCGTGGACCAGTACCGCCTGCTGATGAGCGCCTTCCCTGCCCTGACCTCGGCGCCCCAGAAAACAGGCGACAAGCTGGCCGACAGCACGCCCGCGGGCCAGCCATTCCAGTACAGCTTCAAGCAGGTGTTCTCCATCCTCAAGGGCCTGGGCTCTGGCAAGCCCAGCGACCATTTTTCGGTGGACTTCGACGCCAAGACGCTGCGCGCCGAAGGCAGTGACAGCCTGAAGTTCTGACAAACAAGGCGCGGCCTGTACAGCGCTGATCTGTGCCAAGGGGAGCCCTTCCCCTTCGTGCAGGTCAGCGCTTTCTTGCATTTGCGCAGGCTTGACTACACGGCTTCCGATCTTTCCTACACCCGGATTTCACGGCGCGCCACACACTTGCTGCATTCCTCCCGCAACCCCTAAGGACCGGCACATCGGCCCCAGCCGCCACCCGCCGGATCAGGAGTTCTCCCCATGAAGCAGCTCATTCCCATGGCAGGGTCCCATCACCGTTCGTATGTCCCCATGCAGATGGGCCAGCCCATCAGCGATGGCAACTACACCCAGCAGCAGACCAAGGCCAACCAGCGACAGATAGGCCAGCCCTTGCCGCAAAAGCAGCAGCAATGAAGGCGATGCCGCGCCTGTGAGGCCGGCCACGTCAATCCAGGCCTGGAGCACCCTGCTCCTCTTGCACAAGCTCCCGCAAGCCCTGCCCGCCAGCGCTTGTGGGGGCTTGTTGTCCTTGGGCCCCGCAGCCGCCCAGGCCCAGGGCGCAAGCAGTATGGTTACATATGCAACAACGGGTTGCGCACCTACGTGACCCCCCCTCGCGCAACGCATACCATCGCCGCCCAACAACTCAGAAAGGCGGAGGGTATGCAAGAAAATTCTCTCGAATGTTTCCTTTATCACAGCCAGCTGGCCCCAGGGGCTGACACCACATGCATCGCGGCGATCATCAAGGCGGCGCGCACCTTCAACTGGTCGGCCGGGATCACGGGCATGCTGGTTTTCGACGGTGAACGCTTCTTCCAGTATGTCGAAGGGCCGCCAGAGCAACTGGCGCTGCTGGTGGAGTCCATCTCGCGCGATGAAAGACACATCAACTTCACGCCCCTGTTTCCGCAGGCACGCCTTGATCAAAGGCGTTTTGCCAAGTGGTCCATGGCCTATGTGATCGTGGAAGACACGGAGCCGCTGGGTACCATCTCCGAGCTTCAAGGCCCAGGCGCACTGGAAAAACTGCAGGAGCTTTTACCGCTGCTGGACGCCCAGTAATTCCTTTGCCCCCAAAGGCGCGGCAGTTTTATAGTATGGGTTCACTGAGGCAGGAAATCGATGCTTACCCGTTGGACTACCGAATCCGAGAAAGAGCAACTGCTCGGACTGCAGACCGCTGAAATCCTGGACCTGAATGCCAGAAAGGAATTTCAGCGCATCACCGAGCTCACCAGCCGCATGTTCATGGCTCCGATTGCCATCATCACGGTTCTGGACGAGCACAGGCAATGGTTCAAGGCACCGGTGGGTGTGGATATGGATGGCAGCCTTCGCACGGATGCCTTCTGTGACCACACCATCAGAAACGAAGGAATCATGGTGATTCCCGATACGCACCTGGACAGCAGATTTTCTGAAAATCCCCTGGTCACCCACAAGCCCAATATCAGGTTCTATGCAGGTGTGCCTTTGATAATGGAATCCGGCCACGCCATCGGCAGCCTGTGCATCATCGATACCCAGCCCAGGACATTCTCCGAAGAGCAAGGCCAGCAACTGCAAGCCATGGCCGCCATCGTTCAGGCTCAACTTCACTACCATCACAGAATTGGAAAAATAAACGAAGTCACGGGCCTGCCAAATCGCACGCAACTCAAGCTGGACCTGAAGAGCCTTTGCATTCTGGCCCCGGGATCGGCACGCGGCCTGGTATTGATGGAGGTGCTCAACCACGCCAGCCTGCTGGAAATGAGCAATGCGCTGGGCTTGAACTATGTCGAGCAGCTCATGCGTGACATTGCCAAGGCAGTCACGGACATGACGGGGCCGCACGCAACCGTCTACCACGTGGGCCTGGCCAGGTTTGCCTGGGTGATCAGCGCCGGCAGGCAAGAAGATGAGGAGGCATTGGTCAACCAATTGCTGGAGTACCTGCAAAAACCCATCACCAGCGCCGATCTGCGGTTCGAACTTCAACCCAGGGCAGGCGTGGTGCGGTTCTACCTGAACCAGGACGAGGTGGACGATGTCATCCGCAAGGCGATGGTGTGCGTGCAGCAGGCCGGATACAACGCTCGATCGTTTCACCGCTATGAGGAGAATGAGGACAGTCTCCAGCAACGATCCTATCGGCTCCTGCGGGACTTCGGACATGCGCTGGGCAATGGGCAGCTGCGGCTGGTGTACCAGCCCAAATTCGACAACCACAGTTTCAGCTGCAAGGGGCTGGAGGCGCTCATACGCTGGAAGCATCCACAAATGGGAGAAATCCCGCCCAGCGAATTCATCCCTCTGGTTGAAGCCACGCCGTTGATCCACAGCCTGACACGGTTCGTGATCAAAACGGCGCTGGCGCAGGTGGCGGCCTGGAAAGCCGAGAAACTCGATCTTCAGGTCTCCATCAACATCTCCCCGCGCAATCTGGACGAGATCGATTTTCCGGACTACCTGAACGCCATGTGCAACCAGCACGGCGTTCCGCTGAAAAACATCGTGATCGAGTGCACAGAAAGCGATGTGCTGACAGGCCATGGCACGGTTCAGGCGCTTCAACAGATCAGGAAACTCGGCATCAAGGTTGCACTGGATGATTTTGGCGCCGCATATTCCAATCTTGCATCGCTCAAGAATCTGCCTGCCGAGATATTGAAGATAGACCGGTCCATGGTCTGCGACATCGATACCAATGACCGGGCCCTGTCCGTATTGAAATCCATCATGACCATGGCCTCGGATCTTGGCTATCGCCTGGTGGCAGAGGGCGTTGACAGCGCCGAAGTCTTTGATTTACTGGTTTCCCTGGGTTTCGATGAAATACAGGGCTACTATTTCAGCAGGCCCATTGAAGCGTCGGAAATCAGGAAATTCGTTGAAGAGCGCAATCGGTACGCCAACGGAAAATAGCGGCAGCCACGAAGATACGAATCATTTCCAGAGAGCCGCATGCCGATGGGGGCATAGGCCCCGATCACGCCCTGCGCTCCTAGAATCACGCATCCCTTGGGGAGTAGCCTGCTTGCAACCTGCAAGCGCCTGCGTCAACACACTCGGCATCCTGCATGCTGTGGCGCAGGCATCCGTTCTTCGGTTGGCGAGACCATCGGCATTTCACCGCGACACAGGTCACAAGGTCGGGCAGCGGTGAAGTGCCGTTGTGCGCTTGCCCGGCCGTGAAGAACCCCTCCCAGATGAACGCCGCATCCATCCTGCTCCTGGCCTTTGCCATGTCCACCGACGCCTTTGCCGCTGCCGTGGGCAAGGGCTCCGCCCTGCTCAAACCCCGTTGGTCCGAAGCCCTGCGCACAGGCGCCATCTTCGGCGTCATCGAAGCCCTGACGCCGCTGGCCGGCTGGGCGCTGGGCTATGCGGCTTCCGACTACGTCAAGGCATGGGACCACTGGATTGCCTTCGTGCTGCTGCTGGTTCTGGGCGGCCGCATGCTGCTGGGCGCCCTCAAGGCCGCTGACGGCGAAGAAGAGGCCAAGCCCGCCCGGCACGGCTTCTGGCTGCTGGTGGCCACCGGATTCGCCACCAGCATCGACGCCATGGCCGTGGGCGTGGGCCTGGCCTTCCTGGATGTGAGCATCACCACCGTGGCCCTGGCCATCGGCTTTGCCACCTTCGCCATGGTGACCCTGGGCGTCATGGTCGGCCGCCTGCTGGGCAGCATTGCGGGCCGCTGGGCGGAGGCTGTTGGCGGTGTGCTGCTCATCGGCATCGGCTCGGTGATTCTGTATGAGCATCTGAGCGCCATCTGATTGGGAGCCTGCACCCCGCCAGCGCACGGTTGCGGGAGCTTGTAGGCAGGCTCCTCGCCGCGCCGCTCGATTGGCTGACAGGCCTTTGCTTGCTTTTCCGATCTCCGTGCGCTTGGGCAGCGCTCCTAATGAGGGCTTCAAATTTTGTTTTCCAGGAGTTCTCTATGACAGGTCACAAGACGCTGAAGATGGGTTTGATCGCTGCCGCACTGATCGCAGGCGCAGCCTCCACCAGCTGGGCCCAGCCCGTGGCGGGCACCACCACGCTGGGCGTGGCGGCCACTGAAGTCCAGGCCGTGGCCACGGGCTGGAGCCTGAAGAAGTCCGTGCTGGGCAAGAGCGTCTACAACGAGGAAGGCAAGGCCGTGGGCAAGATCGACGATGTGATCGTCGCACCCGACAAGGCCGTGTCGTACGCCATCATCGGCGCAGGCGGCTTCCTGGGCATGGGCAAGCATGACGTGGCCATTCCCGTGAACCAGTTCCGCGTGGAAAACAACAAGATCACCCTGCCCGGCGCCACCAAGGACGCGCTGAAGGCACTGCCCAAGTTCGAATACGCGAAGAAGTAAGCCAGGCGCGCCCTCTCGCCTCATTCACAAGCTTCACAAGCCCTGCACTGCAGGGCTTTTTCGTGGGCGCATGGCTGGCAGCCAGGCAAGCGCCCAGAGTGGCCGTGGAAGGCAATATGATCGCGGCGGATCAGATTCATACAAAAAATCCACGAGCAAATGAAAATACTCCTCGCCGCTTCATTGGGAATATCGTTGGCCATTCAGGCATCGCCCTGCTTTGCGGACAACAGCAATGGGAAGCAGCTCTATTCATCGAGATGCGCCATGTGCCACGGGGCAGACGCCAGGGGCACGGGCCCGCTGGCCAACAAGAGCAACCCTCCCACGCCCGACCTGACGACCGCCGCCTTCAGAAAAAGGCTGCATGATTATCCGGGCGTGATTGTCTCGTCCGTCATTCTTCGCCCGAATGGAGATTTGATTCCCAGGACCTTGCGCGAAAACGGCGTGAAAGTACCGCCCCATGCCTGGACGGTGAAGGATTTTCGTGACCTGAATGAATATTTCAGTGGCCTGATCACGAAGAAATAAATTCAAATTGCGATTTCCTGCCTGCGCACATGCTCGCGCACGGCATCGACCAGGATGCGCGCAAGGCGGTCCACGGGCTCCGGGGCATCCAGCGCGGCGCGGCCCAGGATCAGGTCCATGGACGGCAGGGCCGGCAGGCCAAGGGCCTGTGCATCCAGCGGCCTGACGTGGACGGGCAGGCCGAACGGCGTGCGCACGGACAGGCCCAGGCCGGCCGCCGTGGCGGCCCAGACGGCGGTCAGGCTGGCGCTGTTGAAGGCGTGCCGCCAGGCCAGGCCCTTTTTGTCCAGGGCGGCCGTCACGATGTCCCGCAGGGGGCAAGGCGCCTCAAGCATGGCCAGGGGCAGCGCCTCATCGCCCTGCGCCCCGCCGTTGAGGCCGCGCGCCCAGCCGGCCTCGGCCGCATCCAGCGATGCCGGGCCAATCCACTGAAGCGGAAGCCGCATGATGTGCTCGCCATGCACGCAGGCATGGTTCATGCCCACATCCCATAGCAGCGCCAGGTCGAACTGGCCCAGGGCCATGCGTTCGCGCAGTTCATCGCTGCGGGCCACGCTGGCCTCGATGAGCACGTGCGGGTGGGCCCGTGCGAACTGCCCCAGCACATGGGGCAGCACGCTTTCGCCCAGGTCTTCCTGCAGGCCCAGGCGCACCAGGCCACGCAGTTCGCTGCCGCGCACGGCCGCCACGGCGCGGTCGTTGAGCTCCAGCAGGCGCAGCGCGTAGCCGCGCAAGGTTTCCCCCGCCTCCGTCAGCACCAGCCCCCGGCCGGACTTGCGCAGCAAGGGCGTGCCGCATTGGGACTCCAGCTTCTTGAGCTGGGCACTGACGGCGGATGTGGAGCGGCCCAGCCGGTCCGCCGCCCGGGCAAAGCTGCCCAGTTCGACGCCGGTGCAAAAGGTGCGCAGCACATCCAGGTCATAGAGAACGCGTGTCATTGCCAAGCCCCCAATCGTGCTGAAAAAATGGATTGTAGATACGAAATTATGTGATTATCAGGATGGTCGAGGCCCAACATACTGCCGCCCATGACCTCCTCTTCTCCTGCACCCGGCGCCGATCCGGGCCCCCTGCCCTTGTCCTCCCCGCCACGCCACCGATGGAAGGTGCTGGCGGCAGGCGTCATCGCCAATGCCGCGTTTTCCGTGGCTTTCAGCGGGATTCCCATGACGGCCATCCTCATGCGTTCGGGCTACCAGCTGGACACCCGGACGCTGGGCCTGGCGCTGGGGCTGATGGGCCTGGGCATTGCGCTCAGTGAATTGCCCTGGGGATTGCTGACGGACCGCTGGGGTGACCGGCCGGTGCTGCTGCTCGGCCTGTGCGGCACGGCCGTGGCCCTGGCGGCCATGGCGCTATGGGCTTCGCCATCGCCGGCCCATGTCCCTCCGTTTGGCTTGCTGGCTGGCGGCCTGGTGCTGGTGGGGCTGCTGGGCGGCAGCGTGAACGGTGCCAGCGGCCGGGCAGTCATGGGCTGGTTTGCCGAAGGCGAGCGCGGCCTGGCCATGAGCATCCGCCAGACCGCCGTGCCGCTGGGCGGCGCCATCGGCGCACCCTTGCTGACCGGCCTGGCCACGCATGCAGGCTTTGCCGCCGTCTATGGCGTGCTGGCTGCGCTGTGCCTTGGGGCTGCCGCATTCGCCGCGCTGTGGATTCAGGAGCCGCCGCAGTCACCGCTTCAAAGCAAGGCCGCCGCGCCGCACCACGCCGCAACCACCACGTCCGGACCATTGCGCGATCTGCAGGCCTGGCGCATGGCCGCCGGCATCGGCATCCTGTGCGCCCCGCAGTTCGCCGTGCTGTCCTTCGGTACGGTGTTCCTGCATGACCATGCCCAGTTGGGGCTGGGCGCGGCAGCGGCCCTCATGTCGGTCGTGCAACTGGCTTCCATGGCCTTGCGGATCTGGAGCGGCCGCTGGACCGACAGGCACCGGAACAGGCCCGCCTTTCTGCGCGCCTGCTGCCAGCTCACCCTGGCGCTGTTCACGGGCCTTGCGGTTCTGAGCTGGGCCGGCCACCCGGCCGGGTCTGCTGCGATGGGTGGGGCTCTCATGGTGATGCTGGGCATCTGCGGCATCTGCGTGTCCGCCTGGCATGGCGTGGCCTACACGCAGCTGGCCGGGCTGGCCGGTGCGGCCCGCGCGGGCACGGCGCTGGGCATGGCCAATACCTCCGTGTTCGCGGTCTGCTTTCTGGTGCCCCTGGCCATACCGCATCTGCTGTCGGCCCAGGGCTGGGGGCTGGTCTGGGCTTGTGCGGCGGCCTGCGCGGGCTGGGCCATGCAGCTGTTTGCACGGGCCGGTGCCATTGGCAACGCCAAGGCCGCGAAGACCCCCCAATTGCACGAGAATGTTGGCTGTCTTCCCCCACCGACCTCCCCCCGATCATGACCATCGCCCACTGGCTTGTTTTCTGCGGCGTCTCGCTGCTGATGTGCTTCACCCCCGGCCCCGCCGTGTTGCTGGCCATCTCCAACTCGGTGGACGTGGGCGCAAGGCGAACGGCACTGAGCTCGCTGGGCAGCTCGGTCGGCATCTTTGTGGTGTCCGGGCTGGCGATGATCGGCATGGGAACCATCCTCGCCATGTCGGCCCATGCATTTCTGGCCATGAAGGTGGCGGGCGCCATGTACCTGATCTGGCTGGGCGTCAAGCGCTGGCGCAGCAAGGACGGCTTGCTGGGCAGCGATGCGGGCCTGCCCCCCACCCAGCGGCGCGAGCGCAAGAACTGGCAACTGGTGGCCCAGGGCATGGGCGTGTCGCTGACCAATCCCAAGGCCATCCTGTTCTTCTCGGCGCTGTTTCCCCAGTTTGTCGTCCCGGGCGAGCCGCTGCTCACGCAGTACCTGGTGCTGACCACCACCTTCGCGGTCTGTGCCCTGATCTCGCACGCCTGCTACGTGCTGCTCATCTCCCTGATCAAGGGCCACCTGGTGGCGCACGCCAAGCTGTTCAACCGCATCGTGGGCGGCACCTTCATCGCGCTGGGCGTGGGACTGCTCAGGACACGGCACAAGCTGGGCTGAGTGCGTGCGCAGCCTTTGCTCGCACGGGCCAGGTGCGCTGCGCAAGCCAACGCACGCCCGCCCCCAGCGCCTGCCACGCCCGCCACGCCCACGACGGGCAGGCGGCGCGGCCGCAGATGCCAGGCTCAGTTCGCCCGCGCATCCCTCACCACGAAATGCTCCACATGCGGTGCCTGCGCAAAGTACGGGCCGATGATGGCGCGCCACTGCGCGAAGGCGGGTGACTCGCGAAAGCCCACGGTGTGGTCTTCCAGGGTCTCCCAGTTCACCTGCAGCACGTAGCGGCCGGGTGTTTCCATGCAGGCAAGAATGCTGTGCCCACGGTATCCACCGGCCTTGGACAGCACGTCGGCCACGGCCTGGGTCAGGGCCTGGCCGAATTCCTCGTGCCTGGCGGGATCGACCCTCAGTTCGGCAATTTCAACAATCATGGATATCTCCTGGAGAGGCGGCTCGATGTCGGCGCGGGAGGGCGGCCGGGGTCATCGCTCCTGGTTGAGAGACTGGATGCGCGCAGGGCTGCGCGCATCCGGAGACTTGGAATATTGCAGAACTTGAGGATTCCTGCCCAGGGGGTGCGTGCCCCGGGCAGGCGCCTTACTGCCCGGCCTGCTCGGGGATCAGCAGCAGCTTGCCCACGCTCTGGCCCGATTCCATGCGCCGGTGCGCCTGCGCGGCCTCGGCCAGCGGGTAGGTGCTGTCGATCACCGGGCGGATGGTGCCGGCCGCCAGCGCGGGCAGCCAGCGCTGGGCGAAGCGCTGGACCATGGCCTGCTTGACTTCGGGCGGGCGCGACTTCATCACCGTCCCGAAGATCCGCAGGTGCTTGTACAGCAGCACATCCATGGGCACGGCCGCCGCCAGCGCGCCGCCCAGCAGGCCCACGCAGACCATGCGCCCGCCCATGCCCAGCGAGCGCATATTGCGCTCCAGGTAGGGGGCGCCAATGAAATCGACCACCACATCCACGCCCTTGCCGCCCGTCCTGTCGGCCACCACGGCCTGGAAGTCTTCGCTGCGGTAGTCGATGAACACGTCGGCGCCAAGGCCCGTGACGGCGTCCCGCTTGTCGCCGCTGGCCGTGGCAAACACGCGCGCGCCGGCCGCATGCGCCAGCTGCACGGCCGCCGAGCCCACGCCGCTGCCCGCCGCGTGGATCAGCACCGATTCGCCCGGCTGCAGGCTGGCCAGGTGGAACAGCGCCTCATGCGCGGTGACGAAGACTTCGGCCACCGCGCCGGCGTCGGTCAGGGACAGGCTCTCGGGCACATGCATGGCCATGCGGTAGTCGATGCGCGACAGCTCGGCATAGGCGCCGCCGCCCACGATGCCCATGACGCGGTCGCCCACGGCAAAGCCCTGCACCTGCGCGCCCACCTCCACCACGGTGCCGGCGATCTCCAGGCCCATGAGGTCGGATTCGCCAAAGTGGGCGCGGCCATAGGCGCCCTTGCGGTGGGATACATCGGCACGGTTCACGCCAATCGCGGCGTTGCGCACCAGAAGGTCATGGGGCCGGACTTCGGGCCGGGCCACGTCGCGGGCCACGAGCACTTCGGGGCCGCCGAAGTCGTCGAAAACAATGGCTTGCATGCTTGTGCTGTCTTTCATTGCGCAATGAGTATTCAAAAAAGGGTTGAAGGTCCGATACCCAAAGCTTACGACTGCTCCAAGCCGCTCAAACGCAGCGATTTCGCTCTACAGTGCTGCAAATCTGCATCACAAAAACCGCCATGAACTGGGATGACACCCGCATCTTCCTCGCGCTGACGCGCACGCCCTCCCTGCGCGCCGCCGCGCGCAGCCTGGGTGTGGACCAGGCCACCGTGGGCCGGCGCCTGAACGCGCTGGAGGCCGAGCTGGGCAGCAAGCTGTTTTTGCGCGCCAGGGATGGCTACCTGCTCACCGCCGCTGGCGAGGCCGCGCTGGGCGCCGCGCGGCGCATGGAAGGCGCGGCGCTGGACCTGCGCACGCGCATCGAGGGGCTGGACGACAGCCCGGCCGGCCTGGTGCGCGTGACCAGCACCGACTCGATCGCCACCGAATTCCTGCTGCCCGCCATAGAGCGCCTGCAGCAGCGCTGGCCCGGCATCCGCGTGGATCTGGAGGTGTCCACGCACATGCTGAACCTGGGCCGCCGCCAGGCCGATATCGCGTTTCGCAACGTTCGCCCCGAGGCACCCGAGCTGGTGGTGCGCCGCGTGGTCGCCTGGCCCGTGGGACTGTTTGCGAGCGCCGCCTACGTGGCGCGCTTTGGCCAGCCGTCGGCAGAGGACGAGTTGCGCGGCCACCACCTCGTGGTCTATGGCCCCTTTCTGGAACAGCGGCCCGTTCCCACCATGGTCGATGTGCCCGCGCGCCAGGCCCGGATTGCCATGGCCGCCAACTCCAGCCTGCTGGTGCGCAAGGCCGTGGCGGCCGGCATCGGCCTGGGCGAAATGCCCGTGAGCATGGGCGAGCGCGAAGGCCTGCTGCGCATCTGGCCCCAGCGCCAGCGCTCGGACGACTACGAGGTCTGGCAGGTCATGCACCCCGACCTGCAGCGCACGGCCCGGGTGCGCGTCACGGCCGAGTTCCTGGCCCAGGCGCTGGGCCAGACGATCAGCCCTGCTCCAGCAGCACCCGGATGAGGAGGTGCGGCTGCAGCGGCTTTTCCAGATAGTGGTCAAAGCCTGCCTGCAGCGCCTGGGTGCGGTCCTGCTCCCGGGCAAAGGCGCTGAGCGCCACGATCTTCACCTGTCTTGTTCCGCCAAAGTGCGCGGCCTCCGCTTCGCGCAGGGCCTTGACCAGCTGGAACCCGTCCTTTCCCGGCAGCCCTATGTCGCTGACGATGAGGCTGGGCCACTGCGCCTGGACCAGGGCCATGGCCTGGTCGAAGTTCTCGGCACTCCTGACGGTGGCGCCCTGGTCGGTCAGCACCACTTTCAGCATTTCGCTGGTGTCCGCATTGTCTTCAACGATGACGATGTCCTTGCCTTCCAGGGATTCGCCATTTTCAAGATGCACATTCATCGGGTCGGCCTGGGAGGCGCTTGCCTCGTGCAGCGGAATCTCCACCCGCATGGTGACGCCACGGCCCACGCCTTCGCTGTGGGCGCGCACGGTGCCCCCATGCAGCTCCACCAGGTGCTTGACGATGGACAGCCCCAATCCCAGGCCGGAATGGCCACGGGTGGCGGGGGCGGAGGCCTGCGAGAAGCGCTCGAAGACATGGGGAAGGAATTCAGGCGCGATGCCCACGCCCTCGTCCGCCACGCTCATCACCAGGCTTTCGTCACTGATTTCAAGGCCCACCTTCACCACGCTGCGCGCATTGGAGAACTTGATGGCGTTGGAGACCAGGTTCCACAGGATTTGCTGGAATCGCGTGACATCGATCCACGCCATGATTTCATCGGACGGCGCCTCGAACTGCAGGGTGATGTTCTTGTCGGCGGCGTTGTCGCGCAACGGCTCCAGGCTTTGCACGGCCAATGAGCAGACATTGACCTCCTCGCGGTGCAGATTGAGTTTTCCCGTCGTCAGGCGCGAGATATCCAGAATGTCCGCAATGATGCGGCTTTGCGCCTTCACGCCTTTCTCGATGGCATCTATGCCCTTCTTGAGCATGGCCTCGCTGAGGTTGGCGCGCTTGAGCAAATGCGTGCCCCCGTTGAGCAGGGACAGCGGCGTGCGCAGTTCATGCGAGAGCACGGCGACAAAATCATCCTTGGTGCGGCTGATGCGCTCTGCGGCCACGCGCGCCGCCTGCTCCTGCTCCAGCATCTGCTGGCGCTGCCTCTCGAACTCCAGCGACTCCGTCAGGTCCTGGGCCACGGCCAGGCGGATGCCGGGCTCGATGGGATCGGAGAACTTCCAGGAGATCAGGCGCTCCTGCCCGTCTGCCGGGAGGATGGGGAACTCGCCGCGCCAGGACTTTTCGGGGTCTTCGGCCAATTGCTGCGCAGCTTTTTCCCGAACGGCCTGCGGAACAAAGCCGATCAGCGGCTTGCCCGCCAGGTCGTCAATGCCGCGCTGCAGCAGTGCCTGCGCCTGGGAGTTGGCATCGCTGATCAGGCCGCCGGCGCTGACCAGCATCATGGCCGCCGGCGCCTGGTCATAGATGGCGCGAAAGCGTGACTCGCTGCGGCGCAGCCCGTCTTCCGCCAGGCGTGCGCGGATCAGGGCATGCAGCGTGGCAATCAGCAGCTGCGGCTCCACGGGGTGCACCATGTAGGCGTCAGCCCCTGCGTTGAGGCCCGCCACCTGGTGATTGCTTTTCACATACTCGGCCGACAGGTGCACCACGGGAATCAGGCTGGTGTGCCGCGCACCGCGGATGGTGCGGCATACGTCGAAGCCCGAGATATCGGGCAAGTGCACATCCAGCACCACGGCTGCCACGCCGGTCTCCGACAGGGCAATGGCCTTTTCCCCGGTTTCCGCCTCGACCGTCTGGAATCCCGCCGCCCTGATGACCCGTGCCGTGGAGTAGCGCGTGGCAGGGTTGTCGTCAACGACAAGAATGGTGTGCAGGCTTCGGTCGAATGAGGGAAGAATCATTCCAGTCGTGTTCTTGGGCATGATGTTCCTGTTGTTTTTGATGGGATGAAGACCGGCTTGGCCGTATCAGGCCTTCAGATCCTTGGTATCGACCGGAAGATGCGCGGGAACGATCACGGAAAAGGTCGAGCCTTCGCCCAGGGCGCTTTGCACTTCCACCCAGCCCCCCAGAAGCTGCGCCAGCTGCTTGGACAGGGCCAGGCCCAGGCCCGTGCCCCGCAGGCGCTTCTGGATGGGTGAATCGACCTGGGTGAAGTCATTGAAAATCGCGTCGTGGAATTCCGAGGCGATGCCTATGCCGGTATCCGCCACCGAGAATTTCACCAGCATGTCCCCCACCAGTTCTGCCGACACCTTGATCTCGCCCTGCGGCGTGAATTTCAGCGCATTGGAGATGAAGTTTCTGAGGATCTGCGAGAGCTTGCGGTTGTCGGTGTAGAAGCGCGGCAGATCACCGGGCTCTTCGAACACCAGGCTCAACTCCACGTTATCCGCCATGGCCTTGAACATGCCGCGCAAGGCAGCGAACAAATCCATCATCTCGAACCAGCCCGGCGAGATTTCCAGGCGGCCCGCCTCGATCTTGGCCAGGTCGAGCAGGTCGTTGACCATCTCGGAAAACTCGGCGGCGGTTTCCTGGATGAAGCCGACCTGCCGGGTCTGCTCGGTGGTGAGCGGTCCATCCACATGGTCCAGCAGCAGGCGCGCATTGCTGCGGATGGCGCCTATGGGCGTGCGGAACTCATGGCTCATGTAGGAGAGGAAGTGGCTCTTGAGTTCGGTGGCCTTGCGCAGCTTCTCGGCCTGCACATCCAGCTCGCCGTAGAGCGCGACCACGCCGCGATTGGTCTCGTCCAGCTCCTCGCGCAAGGACCTGATCTCGGCGCGGCACAGTTCCAGTTCAGCTTTGAGCTCGTCTTCGTTCATTGTTCTTCCTCGGCCTTGAGGACGACCACGGTGGCGTCATCCCTGCTGCGGGTGTTGTGCCAGAGAAGGCAGGCGGCCAGCAGGCCGGGGTCCCTGCCCAGCAGGCCCGCATAGTCCTCATGCTTCCAGCGGGCAGACACGCCGTCGGAGTGCAGCACCAGAACGCCATGGTCAAGGCTGGAGCAGTCGGCCACCCTGGGCCGCGAGATCTGTACACCTGCCGTGCCGTGCTGGCTGCTCAGGGAAAGGCTGGCCACGCCATTGAAAAGCCTGCCACTGATGTTCCCCGCACCGCAGCTGTGCACGGCCTGTGCGCCGAAGCGCACCGCCAACAGGGCCGCCCCGCGCGTGCCGCGCAGCGCTGCATGGGCCTGGGCCACGAACTCGTCCAGCGGCATGGCGGCATCGGCACCGCCGTTCCGGTTCTCGTTCACGTTCACGTTCCCGTTCTGCGATGCAAAGACATCGACCGCCGCACGGGCCGCCTCGCCCGCCAGCGGTCCATGGCCCAGGCCATCGGCCACCAGCACCTCGGCCAGCCCCGCGCCCGACCTGACCGCCCAGGCGTCGCCGCTGATGGTCTCGGGCGCAACGGCCAGGCAAACGGCGCCCATGCGCAGCGACAGTGCCGACGGCGCCCTGCGGCCTTCGCGCAGCCGCGCCAGGCTCACCGTGCCGGTGGCTTCGGAGACGACAAAGAAGTCGTCGGCTACCCTGGAGATGGCCCCCAGGCCCGTGCCCGGCGAGCCCGAGCCGGTGCTCACCCCGTCCTGCATGGCGGTGGCGATGTCCTCGATGCCCGGGCCGCGGTCGACACAGATGATTTCGATGTCATGCAGGGGCGGCCGCGCGGCTATCCAGATTTCAGCGTCCCGGGCATGCCGCACCAGGTTGGTGGCCAGCTCGGTCGCCACCAGCCCCGAACGGCCCATGTCCTCGTCGCCCCAGCCCATGTCGGAGGCCAGTGCAACCACATGGCGCCTGACCTCGCCCACACGGCTCGCATCGCCTATTGGAAATGAACGATGGGTCCAGCCCCGGATTACTTCCACTTGGTGATACTCACTCGTGTGCCCTGGCCCAGCTCGGTTTCTATCTTGAAATCATTCACCAGCCGCTTGCTTCCCGGCAGGCCCAGGCCCATTCCCATGCCGGTGGTGAAACCATCGGTCATGGCCATTTTCAGATCCTTGATTCCAGGCCCTGTGTCTTCAAAAATCAATTGCAAGGCCTGTTTTCCATTGACTTCGATGATGGCCCAGTTCATGTGGCCACCTTTTCCATGAATCAGCGTATTGCGGGACAGCTCGCTTGCAGCGGTAATCATCTTTGTCTGATCGACCAGCGAGAACTTCAGCATCTGGCAAAGCGAGCGCACCGTTTGGCGCGTGGCAACAATCTGCTGCTCGTTTTGTAACGGCATTTGGCCGCTGCGATCATGTTCCAAGGGTGGCTCCCGACTGCTGGGCCCGCAAAAGGGCCATTCCCCTCTCGACGGTCATCGCCGTCCTGACCCCACCAAGGGACAGGCCCAACTCCACCAGGGTGATTGCAACGGCAGGCTGCATGCCCACCACGACGGTGGCGGCAGACAGGATGCGGGCAATGCCCGAGATGGTCACCAGCATGCGCCCGACGAAGGAGTCCACCACCTCCAGCGCCGAGATATCGATCATGACGCCGCTGGCGCCCGTGCTCGCGATGCGCTCGGCCAGGTCGTCCTGGAGCGCCAGCGCCGTCTGGTCCTGCATGTCGATCTGGATGGAAACCAGCAGCACATCGCCCATGCGCAGGATTGGAATGCGGTCCATGGATGGCTCACTCCTGTGTCTGGCGGGTGATGCGCCAGCCGGTCTTGCCCATGGCCAGCTTGAGCGCCTCGGCCAGTGTGGCCTTGGTGGTGATGTCGCGCATGTCGATGCCCAGGTGCACGATGGTCTGGGCAATCTGGGGCCGGATGCCGCTGATGATGCATTCCGCGCCCATCAGGCGAATGGCCGTCACGGTGCGCAGCAGGTGCTGGGCCACCAGCGTGTCCACCGTGGGCACGCCGGTGATGTCGATGATGGCCAGCTCCGACTCGGTCGACACCAGGCTTTGCAGCAAGGACTCCATCACCACCTGGGTGCGGTTGCTGTCCAGCGTGCCGATCAGCGGAATGGCCAGCACCCCCTCCCACAGCTTGACGACGGGGGTGGACAGCTCCAGCAGCTCTTCCTGCTGGCGGATGATGATCTCCTCGCGTGCCTGCTGGAAGCTGCTGACCGTGTGCTGGGCCATGTTGTCCACCAGCACGGTGGCCCTCCAGATTTCCTGGATGGCCGCAGCAGGATCGCCCGACAGCCCGCGCTGGATGTGTGCGAACAGCGGCTTTTTCAGCGACAGGATGAACTGGCTGGTTTCACCGGCACGCTGGCCCTGGGCGGCGCGGGTGCGGGACAGCTCGGCCAGCAGGCGCCGCGCGGGATTCCAGCCCTCGTCCGAAAACCTTTGCGGATCGGCGCCGGAAGCGAAGGCGCCCACAATGGCGTTGATAATCCCGCGCGCATCTTTTTCAGCATTCTTCCCGGGCGTGGAATCACCCACGCTGGCCTGGGCCATCCAATCATGGATCAAGGCATCAATATCATTTTGGAGTGTTTGCTGGATAATTCCGGTCATAGATATGTGCTGGATTTCAAATAAATTATTCGTTGAGGCTGCCAGAGAACTGCATTGGTGAAAATACAGCTGGCGTGCCAACCATGTTTTCTGCAGATTATTTACTGGCACCCTCGCCACGAGAGACACATTTTGTAATATCAAATAGCATCTTCCTGTAAGGGTTTTTCGACAGATGCATGTCCGCCAAGCCGCGACCTGGTCAGCAAGCCCCCGGTACGCAGCCACGGGTGACGCGGGCACGCCGGTTCCGCCCTTCCTGGAGGGCGGAACCGGCACCGGAAGCAGCCCGCAACCGGTTTGCTCACAGGTTTTTTCATCCGTCAAACTGCGCAATGCATGCCCTTGGAAAATCCCAAGGACATTTCACACCTGGGCGCGGCAAGGCCATACACTGCCCAGCCTTTCTGAAATACGCCATGCCTGATATTGACCATGCAAAAAACGCCTTCCACAAAAACCATCGTCAATCAGATTCTTGATCAGGACAGTCTATCGGAGCTATTGAAACAAGAAGCCTCTCATGGCCTGGGTTTCGAGCAATGCGAATTCGATGGATTGAATCTCTATCAACTCGATTTGCAGGGCGCGCAATTTGTGGAGTGCAGTTTTGCCGACACCTGCTTTGAAAGCTGCCAACTGGCCGGCACCCGCTGGCTGCATTGCAAGGCGGGCCGCGCCGATTTTCGGCTGGCCAACCTGACGGATGCCCTGTTTTGCCAGAGCGACCTGAACAACACCAACTGGGAATTGGCCAAGCTGGCCTCAGCGCGCTTTCTTGAAGTCAAGCTGACCGGCGCCAGGTTTGGCGGTGCGCAAACCCTGGGTATTGATTTTCATGAGTCCCTGCTGATTGGTGCCGATCTGCGCGGCATGTCCTTCCGCAAGAAAACGCTGGAGGGCCTGAACTTCAGCGATGCCGATCTGGCCGGCTGCGATTTCCGCGATGCCGTTTTCCACAAGGCAAGCCTGCGCGATGCCCATCTCAAGAATGCCCGGTTCGATGGCGCGGACCTGCGCTCGGCGGACTTGCGCGGCTTGACGATTGCCTCGCTCAGCCAGCATTTCAAGGGCAGCCTGATCTCGCATGAGCAGGCTGCCGAGCTGGTGGGCGGGCTGGGCGTGCGCGTGATGTGAAGTCGCGGCGGGCGTGCCGCCACCGCCATCCGCACTCAGTAAACGATGTCGTGCTCGTACAGCAGCCTGGAGATGTCCTTGGGCACAAAGCCTGTCAGCAGCGAGTTCTCGTCCAGCAGATTGATGAACTCCCCCGCCGTGCAGGACTTGGAGTGGTCAATGATGAAGTCCAGGAACTCCTCGCTGACGCGGTCACCGTCCTGCTCGAAGGACCAGCTGTGTTCCTGGCCGCCCGATTGGAAGCGCAGCGTGACGGTGTCGCCCTCCATGCCGGATTCGATGCCCTCATAGCCGATGGCGCCACCGCAAGCCTTGGCGAAGCGCTTGAGCAGGGCCACGTAGTCTTCGTCGGCCTCGTTGTCTTCGCCAATGCCGCCATCGAACAATTTGACCTGGGCGGCCTTGGTGTGCTGGCGCAGTGCCGCCATCAAGGCGTACTCGTCCTCGATGGAGGCGATGTCGAAATCCGCAGGCACGATGCCGTGCGTCTTCATGGCGGAGGCAATCACGGCGACAGGGTTCTGGCTCTGGGTCATGGTGGTGTCTGAAAGGGTTGCGGGATCGAAGACGGTGCCGATGATAGGCACAGCCTGTGCCTGCGCACTGGACATCTTGTCCGGTGGCATCCGGCTTGCGCCTTCAGTCTGTGGAAGCGGGGCTGCGCCTGTCCTTGCGCAGCATGTCCAGATAGAGCGCTTCCACCTTCTCGCGCGCCCAGGGCGTCTTGCGCAGGAATTTGAGGCTGGAGCTGACGCTGGGGTCCAGCGTGAAGCAGCGCACCGGAACCTGCCGTGCCAGGGCAGGCCAGCCATAGCGGGCCTCCAGGGCACGGACGATGGCTTCGAGCGTGACGCCGTGCAGCGGATTGCGGGGCTGGGCGGCGGGGGGCGGAGTTTCTTGCATGGGTTGATTCTCCCTTGTGATGGCAGGACCGGAAACCTGGCGGCGCGGTGCACGCGCTGGTGCCGTGGTTGGCAGCGGCAGGACAGGTCCCGCAGAAACGGGACCGCGCCGGCACTGTGCGAGCGCGGAAAAATTTGTAAACACATGAAACCAAAGAAGAAGTTTCTGTAGCATTCACGGCGTCCCTGCCTCTTCTTCGAACCCGCTTCCATGCCTGCCCTGTCCCTTCGCCAGAAACTGCTGGCTCCGCTGGTTTTCTGCCTGCTGGCGCTGCTTGCGCTGACCCTGTTCAACGCCTACCAGGCACGAAGCAAGGCCTATGAGGCCCGGCAGCAGGCGCTGCGGGACTTTGTCGATTCGGCAGACAGCCTGATTGCTGCCATTGCGGCAGAGGCCAAGGCCGGCAAGCTGCCTGAAGAAGACGCCAAGGCCACGGCCATTGCCCGCGTGGGGCAGCTGCGCTATGCCGGTGGTGCGGGCTACATCACCAGCATCACGACGGATTCCGTGGTGCTGAACAACCCCGCAAGCCCGGGCATCAACGGCAAGAACATGGCCGGCTTCCAGGACGCCAAGGGCAGCTACCTCTACCGCAGCATTGCCGCCGTGGGCGCTTCTGCCCAGGGCAACGGCTATCTCACCTACTGGTGGCCCCGTCCCGGCGCGAAGGAGCCCAGCGAGAAGCTGGCCTATGCCAAGCGATCCACCTCCTGGAACTGGGACCTGATCGCGGGTGACTATGTGGACGACATCCAGCAGGCCTTCATCGCCACCATCATCAAGTCGGTGGCGGCGCTGGCGGTGCTGGGCGCACTGCTGTCGTTGATCGCCTGGATGGCCACGCGCAGCGTGCTCCATGCCATCGGCGGAGAGCCGGCCGTGGCGGCAGCGATCGCCAACCGCATCGCCGCCGGGGATCTGTCGCAAACCGGGCGGGAGGGGACATCGCACGCACCGGAAGGCAGCGTGATCGCGGCGGTGCAGCGCATGAGCGAGCAGCTGCGCCAACTGGTGACGCGCATCCATGACACGGCGGGCATCATCCACCGCTCGGCCGGCGAGATCGCCACGGGTAGCCTGGACCTGTCGCAGCGCACGGAGCAGCAGGCCAGCTCGCTGGAGGAAACGGCGGCGTCTATGGAGCAGTTGACCGCCACCGTGCACCAGAACGCGGAAAACGCGCAGCAGGCAAGCCAGATCGCCTCGGGCGCCTGCGCGGTGGCCGAGCGCGGCGGCACCGTGGTGGACCAGGTGGTGAGCACGATGGGCGAGATCAATACCTCGTCGCGCCGCGTGGTGGACATCATCGGCGTGATCGACGGCATCGCCTTCCAGACCAACATCCTCGCGCTGAACGCGGCTGTGGAGGCTGCCCGTGCTGGCGACCAGGGGCGCGGCTTCGCGGTCGTGGCGGGCGAGGTGCGCACCCTGGCGCAGCGCAGCGCCTCGGCCGCGCGCGAGATCAAGACGCTGATCCAGGCCTCGGTGGAGCGTGTGGATGCCGGCGCCACCCTGGTGGACCAGGCCGGGCAGACCATGCGCGAAGTGGTCACCACGGTGCGCAATATCACAGGCATCGTGACCGAGATCGCCTCGGCCAGCCGCGAGCAAAGCAGCGGCATCGAGCAGGTGGGCCATGCCGTGACCGACATGGACCGCGTGACCCAGCAGAACGCCGCACTGGTGGAACAGTCCTCGGCCGCCACGCAGGTGCTGCAGCAGGAGTCGGAGAAGCTCTCCCGCCTGACGGCATCGTTCAAACTCTAGGCTTCGCTTCCCTTCTCTTTTCAGACATGATCACCTGCTACCTGCGCTACATCATCGACCCGTTCAAGGCCAAGGAATTCGAGGAGTACGGCAAGACCTGGATTCCTCTGGTCGAGAAATTCGGCGGCAAGCACCACGGCTACTTCCTGCCGTCCGAAGGCGCCAACAATGTGGCGCTGGCCATGTTCAGCTTCCCCAGCATGGCGCTGTACGAGGAGTACCGCATCAAGTCCATGCAGGACCCCGAGTGCCAGGCCGCCTTCCGCTACGCGGAGGACACGCGCTGCATCCTCAGCTACGAGCGCAGCTTCATGCGCCCGGTGTTCGGCTGAACCTCCCCCCGCGCCACGCCCATGTGCGTGGCGCGCGTTTGCAAATACGGAATCGGTATTTTCACAACTGAAGCACGCTAACTAGCATCCATCCCATTGCAATCTTTTGAGGATGGAGCGCGTGAACAAGCGTCGTTTCCTGCTGGCCGGCCCTTCTCTGCTGGCCGCTGCCGCCCTGGCTTCCACCACCGCCGCGCGGGCTGCGGCGGATCCCCGGACCCGATTGGTCGTCGCCGACCAGAGCGAGCTGCTGCGCCACCTGCTGGATGCCAGCGGTGAGCGCAAGCGCCTGGGCTTTCAGCTGGAGCTGCCCAACTTCGCGGGCGGCCCGGCCATCTTCGAGGCCATACGCGCAGGCGCGCTGGACATTGCCTATGTGGGCGACACGCCGCCCATCCAGGCACGTGCCGCCGGTGTGCAGCTGCCCATCATCGCCACCTTCACGCGCGAGCGCGCCCAGTACCGGCTGGTGCAGCGTGCCGATGCAGGCATAGAGCGCCTGGCCGACCTGCGCGGCAAGCGCCTGAGCTATGTGGAAGGCTCGGGCCGCCAGGTCTTCCTGATCGAGGCATTGACACGCGCGGGCCTGACACTGGCCGACGTGAAGCTGGTCAACCTGCGCGTGGCCGAACTCAACGACGCGCTGCGCGCCAAGGCGGTGGACGTGGCCGTGCTCATGGAGCCCCATGTCACGCGCCTGGGTAAGCAGATCGGCGCGCGGCCCGTGCCCGATCCGCAGGAGCGCGCGCTGCTGCCCGCCACCTCGTACATCTACGCACGGCCCGACGTGCTGGCCGACCCGGCCAAGTCCCAGGCCATCGTCGATTTCCTGGGCGCCTTCGTGCGCGCAGGCAAGTGGAGCAATGGCCACGAGCAGGAATGGGGCCGCCACTACTACACGCAGTTCCAGCGCATCGATGCGGAGAGCACGGCGGCCATCCTGGCATCGCAGTCCGACCTGCTGTTCCAGACTGCCGCCGAGGCGCAACCCCACCACCAGAAGCTGATCGACATCCTGCACGCCGCCGGCAGCCTGCCGCAGCGGCTGGATGCGGCCGGCTCCTTCGTGACCACCTACGACCGCGTGATCGTGGCCAACCGATGAACCGGCCAGAAAACACACGATGACGCAAGCGCAACTGGACATCAACACGGCCGGTCTGGCACCGGCCACCGCAGCCGCCGCTCAATCCGAGCCCGCCATCCGGGCCGCCGTGCAACTGGTGCCCGCGCGCCTGTCGCAGGGCGCGCTGCTGGTGGGCCCCGGCCTGCTGCTGGTGCTGTGGGAGGCGGCCTCGCGCCTGGGCTGGCTGTCGCCCGAGACGCTGACCGCGCCCTCGCAGGCCCTGGTCGCCGGCTACGGCATGGTGGCCGACGGCAGCCTGCTGCCCCACCTGCTGGCATCGGCAGGCCGTGCCTACAGCGGGTTGCTGCTGGGCGTGGTGGCTGGCGTGCTGCTGGCCCTGGCCTCGGGCCTGACGCGCACGGGCGAGGCCCTGCTCGACGGCCTGGTGCAGATCAAGCGCGCCGTGCCCACGCTGGCGCTGATTCCCCTGGCCATCATCTGGCTGGGCATTGGCGAGTCCATGAAGATCTTTCTGATCTTCACGGCCGTGCTGGTGCCCGTCTACATCAACACCCACGCGGCCCTGCGCGGCATCGATATCGGCCATGTGGAGCTGGCCCAGACCCTGGGCCTGTCGCGCGCCGAATTCATCCGCAAGGTGGCGCTGCCGGGTGCACTGCCGGGCTTCTTCGTGGGCCTGCGCATTGCCGTGTCGCTGTGCTGGACGGCGCTGGTGGTGCTGGAGCTGATCAACACGCAGACCGGCATCGGCTACCTCATGAACCGCGCCCGCGACTGGGGGCAGACCGATGTGATCGTGGTGGGCATCCTCATCTACGCCCTGCTGGGCCTGCTGTCCGACGCCGTGGTGCGCCGCATCGAGGCGCATGTGCTGTCCTACCGGAGGTCGCTGGGATCATGAGCCATCACCCCACCCCGGGCGCCGTGCGGCTGCAGCGCTTCACGCGCAGCTTTGGCGGCAGGAACGTGCTGGACGCCATCGACCTGGACATTGCCCCGGGCCAGTTCGTGGCCCTGCTGGGCGAGTCCGGCTCGGGCAAGACCACCTTGCTGCGCGCGCTCGCCGGGCTGGACGGGCATGCGCAGTCCAGCGGCGCGGCCAGTGCGCAGGGCAACGTCTCCGTGCTGTTCCAGGACGCGCGTCTGCTGCCCTGGCTGTCGGTGCTGGACAACCTCACGCTGGGTCTGGACGCGCGCGCCGTGCTGCCCGCAGCACGGCAAATCCTGCACGACGTGGGCCTGCAGGACAAGGCCGGCGCCTGGCCCGCCACGCTGTCGGGCGGCCAGAAGCAGCGTGCATCGCTGGCCCGCAGCCTGCTGCGCGACCCGCACGTGCTGCTGGCCGACGAGCCCTTCGGCGCGCTGGACGCGCTCACGCGCATGCGCATGCACGGCCTGCTGCTGCGCCTGGTCGAGCGCATACGGCCCACGGTCATCCTCGTCACGCACGACGTGGACGAATCCCTGCTGCTGGCCGACCGCATCCTGGTGCTCAGGGACGGCCGCATCGCCGAGGACCACGCCGTGGACCTGCCCCATCCCCGCCGCCCCGACCATCCTGCCTTCATGCAGCTGCGCGCCACCTTGCTGCGCAGCCTGGGCGTCGAGACAGAGATCGCCTGACGCCGGCCCCGCCCGCGAAACAACCCACACAACAAAGGACTGCTCCCATGTCTCGGCAACTGCACCTGAACCTGTTCCTCATGACGCGCGGCCACCATGAAGGCGCCTGGCGCCATCCCGGCGCCAACCGCAAGGCGCTCACCGACCTGGAGTTGTACGTCGATGCCGCACGCATCGCTGAGGCCGCCAAATTCGACGCCGTCTTCCTGGCCGACAGCCTGGTCGGGCCCGAGAACGGCCAGCAGATCACCTCGGGCCTGCTGGACCCGCTGGTGCTGCTGACGGCACTGGCGCTGCGCACCGAGCGCATCGGCCTGATCGGCACCGCCTCCACCACCTACAGCCATGCCTACACGCTGGCGCGCCAGTTCGCCTCGCTGGACCATCTGTCCAAGGGGCGGGCGGGCTGGAACATCGTCACTTCCTGGGCGCCCAACGCGGGCCTGAACTTCGGACTGGCCGACAACGTGGACCACGGCGACCGCTACCGCATCGCCGAGGAATTCGTGTCCGCCGTCGATGCGCTGTGGCGCAGCTTTCCGGCCAGCGCCCTGCTGGACGACACGGCGGCCGGCCAGTTCCTCGACGCATCGCAGATCCAGCCCATCCACTTCGAGGGCAAATACATACGCACGCGCGGCCCGCTCAACGTGCCCGGCAGCCCGCAGGGCCGGCCCGTCTTCGTGCAGGCCGGCCAGTCCGAATCGGGCCGCGCCTTTGCCGCGCAATGGGCCGAGGCCATCTTCACGGCCCACGGCGCGCGGGAATCGGCCCAGGCCTTCTATGCCGACATCAAGGGACAGGCGCAGCAGCTGGGCCGCCGCCCGCAGGACATCGTGATCCTGCCCGGCATCAGCGCCGCCATCGGCTCCACCGAATACGAGGCGCGCCAGGTCTGGGAAGAGCTCGACAGCCTGACCAGCATCGAGGTCGGCCTGGCCCGCCTGTCCGCACGCTTTGGCGGCCACGACTTCTCGGCCGTGCCGCTGGACCGCCTGCTCACGCGCGACGACTTCCCCGATCCCGACAAAGTCGAAGCCTCGCGCAGCCGCGCCGTGGGCTACGTGGAAACCAGCCTGCGCGACGGCCTCACCCTGCGCGGCCTGCTCAAGCGCCTGGCCGGCGCCCGCGGCCACCTGGCCGTGGCCGGCACGCCCGAACAGGTGGCCGACATCATCGAAGACTGGTTCAAGCACGGCGCAGCCGACGGCTTCAACGTCATGCCGCCCATACTCAACCAGCAGTTCGAACTGTTCACCAGCGAAGTCGTGCCGATCCTGCGCAAGCGCGGCCTGTTCCGCGAGGAATACGAAAGCCGCACGCTGCGCGGGCATTTCGGGCTGGGGGAGCTGGCGGGGACGGGGGCAGGTGGCGCCCCAGCCGCCCGCCCAAGGGAGCAAGCGCTGGCGGCTTGACCGATGCGGCGCTGCGGCTGCACAGACAGGCCTACAGCAGAATGTCCGCCGTGGGGTACTTCCAGAAGTCGCGCAGCAGGTAGCTGATCGGCAGGTTCAGATTCGTGGAGCTGGGTGGAATCGGCTGCAGGAACCACTTCTCGTAGATGGGGTGGATTTCGCGGCTGGTGATGATCCGCTTCATCTCTTCATCGACCAGTTTCTTGAACGCGGTATCGGCCTTCGGCAGCATGATCGCCAGGGGTTCGGTGGACAGGAACTTGCCCACCACCTTCAGGGCGCGTGGATCGGGCCGTGCAGCGGCCAGCCCGTTGAGAAGCACGTCATCCATCACGAACGCGTCGGCTTCGCCCTTCTCCACCATCTCCAGGGCCCTCGCGTGATCGGGGGCCTCCACAATGGTGATGCCCATGAGGCGCTGCCTGTTGGCCTGCGTCACCAGGGCCATCGGGCTGGTGCCCTTGGTGGAAACCAGCTTTTTGCCCTTGAGATCCTCCATCGCGTTGACGGTGCTTTCGGCCTTCACGAGCATCCGGGCGCCGGTGATGAAATGGGGTACCGTGAACGCCACGGTCTGGCGCCGCTGCGCGTTGTTCGTGGTCGAACCGCACTCCATATCGGCCTTGCCCTGCTCAATCGCGGCCATGCGATTGGCGGGCGTGACCATCAGGAACTCCACCTTCATGTCCTTCCTGCCTGTCTGCTTGCGCACCGCCTCAGCCAGGCGAAGGCACAGATCCAGCGCGTAACCGACGGGCTTGCCGCTGCGCGTGTCGATGTAGGAGAAGGGGACCGACGATTCCCGGTGCGCAATCACCAGCGCGCCACCGGCCTGGACCTTGTCCAGCACACCGGCTGCAGATACACCGCTCAAGGCCGACAGGCCCAACGCACCCAACGCAATTCCCCACTGGCGAAAGATCATCGAAGTCCTTGGATCGCAAGCGCTGGGCGGCGCCCAGCAGTGTCGTGACAGGTTATACACGTATTGTTACCAGATGCGCAAACCTGAGCTGCTGGCGGTTTTGCCGGCACCTTGGCCTCTGGCTTTTCCCCCTCCCCCGTTATGGCAGGATCACCAGCACCAGAATTACCGAGGGAACTCCCATGCTGATCAACTGCGTCGCCTACGAAAACGGGGCCAAGCTGGCGGACATTCCCGTCGCCGACATCAGCAACTACATAGAGCGCCCCGGCTGCTTCGTCTGGGTGGCGCTGGCGGACGCCACGCCGGCCGAGCTGGAGGAGATGCGCCAGGAATTCGGCCTGCACGCCCTGGCCGTGGAAGATGCGCTGCACGGCCACCAGCGGCCCAAGCTGGAGGAGTACGGCAGCTCGCTGTTTGCCGTGATGCACCTGCTGGAGCCCGAGCCCGAGCGGCCCGGCCACTTCAACCACGGCGAGGTCGATGTCTTCGTGGGTTCCAACTACGTGCTGTCGGTGCGCAATCGCAGCAAGCGCGGTTTCCTGGGCGTGCGCGAGCGCTGCGAGAGCGAGCCCGAGCTGCTGCGCCACGGCTCGGGCTTTGTGCTGTATGCGCTGATGGATGCGGTGGTGGACCGCTACTTTCCCATCATCGACGCGCTGGAGGTGGAGCTGGAGCAGATCGAGCAGCAGATCTTCACCAAGGGCGCGGCGCGCGACAACATCAAGCAGCTGTATGAACTCAAGGGCCGCGCCATGGACCTCAAGCACGCCGTGGCCCCCCTGCTGGAAGCCGTGGGCAAGCTCAACGGCGGGCGCGTCCCCCAGATCTGCGTGGGCTCCAGGGACTACTTCCGCGATGTGATGGATCACCTGGGCCGCATCAACGCCCAGATCGACACCATGCGCGACACCGTGGGCACGGCCATCCAGGTGAACCTGTCCATGGTGTCCATCGAGGAAAACGAAGTCACCAAGCGGCTGGCAGCCTGGGCCAGTATCTTCGCCATCTGCACGGCCTTCTTCGGCGTCTGGGGAATGAACTTCGAGAACATGCCCGAACTGAAGTGGCAATACGGCTATCCGGCCGCACTGCTGTTCGTGCTGGGTGTTTGCGGCCTGCTCTACTACAAGTTCCGCAAGGCGGGGTGGCTTTAGGCGGCGGGAAGGCGAGCGGTGCCAGGGTATTCACCCTGCCGCACCGTCACAGCCGCGTCACACATCCACGCCACCATCCCAGGCGCCAACTCCTGGACGCCCGGATTCCCCACCATGTACGACGAACTTCTGCCCGACCACCATGATTCGCTGATGCAGCGCATCGAACGCGATCTGCTCGACAGCTACGACGAAGAACTGGAGATGGAGATAGACGACGCCCGCCTGGGCAGCGGTGGCGACGATCTGGACGGTGCCGACTCCGTGAGCCGCCAGACCTACTTTCGCGAACTGCTGCGCCTGCAGGGCGAGCTGGTCAAACTGCAGGACTGGGTGCAGCACCACAAGAAAAAGGTGGTCATCCTCTTCGAGGGCCGCGATGCGGCCGGCAAGGGTGGCGTGATCAAGCGCATCACCCAGCGCCTGAACCCGCGCGTGTGCCGCGTGGCCGCCCTGCCCGCGCCCAACGACCGCGAGCGCACGCAATGGTATTTCCAGCGCTATGTCTCCCACCTGCCCGCGGGTGGCGAGATCGTTCTCTTTGACCGCAGCTGGTACAACCGCGCGGGCGTGGAACGCGTGATGGGCTTTTGCTCCGACGAGGAGTACGAGGAGTTCTTCCGCTCCGTGCCCGAGTTCGAGAAGATGCTGGTGCGCTCGGGCATCACGCTGGTGAAGTACTGGTTCTCCATCACCGACGACGAGCAGCACCTGCGCTTTCTGGGCCGCGTGCACGACCCGCTCAAGCAGTGGAAGCTCAGTCCCATGGACTTCGAGAGCCGCCGCCGCTGGGAGGACTACACCAAGGCCAAGGAAGCCATGCTGGAGCGCACCCACATCGCCGAGGCGCCCTGGTGGCTGGTGCAGGCCGTGGACAAGAAGAAGGCCCGGCTCAACTGCATCTCCCACCTGCTGACGCAGCTGCCCTATGAAGAGATAGAGCACCCGGCCATCGTGCTGCCAGAGCGCACGCGCAATCCCGAATACACACGCAACCCCGTTCCCCAGCACATGTACGTTCCGGACAAGTACTGACACCCCCTGAGGCGCTTCGCGCCTTCCCCCTCTCTACCCGCTTTGCGGGGGAGGGGGACGACACCCTCGGTGCGGGGGCGGCCCTTCCTTGGTGTCTCTGGCTTCAGCAAGTGCCCATTTCATGCGCACGGCCGACTTTCAGACCTTATGCGCCTCGCCGTCCTCCACGGATGCCTCGGACGCCTCAGGCGTCTCTGGCGCCGGCTCTGCCCCGGCGATTGCAGCCGCCTGCGGCATCTCGGCAACCTCGGCCGCACGCTTGCGCCGGTCCTGCTCCAACAGCTCGGTCAGCGCCGCGTGGATGCGCTCCAGCGTGCCGCCCGGGTTGACCCACCAGTCCGTGGACCAGATGCGCAGAATCTGCCAGCCCAGGCCGCGCAGCACCTGCTCGCGCAGCTTGTCGCGGTCGCGCGCCGTGGCCGAGCGGTGGTAGGTGGCGCCGTCGCACTCCACGCCCGCCAGGTAGCTGCCCGCATGGTCCGGGTGCACCACGCCCAGGTCCACGCGGAATGAGGATGCGCCGATCTGCGTGTGCACGCGCCAGCCCTTGCGCTCCAGCGCCTGGGCCACGCTGGCCTCGAAGGGGCTGTCGAAATCGCCCTGGCTGCCATGGTGCGACTCGGCCAGCGCGCGCGGGCCGCGCTCGGCAAATTCCAGGAAGTGCTTGAGGTCGCGCACGCCCGCCGCCTGGGTGCGCGACAGGTCCATCTGCTCGCCGCGCAGGCTGGAGAAGATGCGAAGCTCCTGCCGCGCCCGCGTCACCGCCACGTTCAGCCGCCGCTCGCCGCCATCGCGGTTGAGCGGGCCGAAGTTCATGGACACCGCGCCCGAGATATCGGGCCCGTAGGTGATGGAAAAATACATGATGTCCCGCTCGTCGCCCTGCACGCTTTCCAGGTTCTTGACGAAGACGGGCTCCAGCAACGCATCGGAGAAAAACGGCTCCAGCCCCGGGTCCTTGCGGCGCTCCTCGTCCAGCAAATCCTCAATCAGGCTTTGCTGCTCGGAGTTGAAGGTGACCACGCCGATGGTGGCACCCGACTGCGCAAACCCCGGCGACTGCAGCCGCGCCACCAGGTCGGCCACCAGGGCCTTGGCCTCGGGCTGGTTGATGCGGGCGCCACCTTTTTCATAGCGGCCCTGCACGGCGTGGAAGCTGACGGCGCGGTCATCGGTGACGGGCGAGGGAAAGGTCACCAGCCCGCCGCCGTAGTAGCGGTGGTTGCTGAAGGCGATCAGGCTTTCATGGCGCGAGCGGTAGTGCCACGACAGGTTGCGCGTGGGCAGGCTGGCGCCCAGGCATTCATCCAGGATGCTTTCCATGTCGCCTTCCACGCCCTGCGTGTCGTCGTCGAAGGTGTCGGAGGTGTCGGCACGGCCGAAGAAGCTGGTGGGCGGCAGCTGCTTGGGGTCGCCCACCATGACCACCTGCTTCGCACGCGCCATGGCGCCGATGGCGTCCCAGACGGGGATCTGCGAGGCCTCGTCGAAGATGACGATGTCGAAGTTGCTGGTCTCGGCGCTCAGGTACTGGGCAATGGACAGCGGACTCATCAGCAGGCAGGGCGTCAGGCGCAGAACGGCCGAGGGGATCTGCTCCAGCAGCTGGCGCAGCGGCAGGTGCTGGCGCTTCTTGGTGATCTCGCGCCGCAGGATGCCCCACTCGCTGTTGCGCTGGATGCTGTCGGCCGACGGCAGGCCCGCGCACAGCCGCGCACGTATCCACTGGCGCGTGACCGAGGTGAATTCATCGTCCAGCGCGCGGAAGTCGGCAATGCGCCGCTCATGCTCGGCAGAGACGAAGCGCTTGAGCACCTCGTCCTCGTCCACGGCCAGCGCCAGCCACCAGCGCGCGTAGTTGACCTCGAAGGCCTTGGGTGCCTGAGCCGGTTCCAGGCTGCCGGACTCGATGGCGTCGGCCAGCGCACCCAGCCCGCCCGCGCGGGCCGCGGCCTGGGCATTGCGCCAGGCGCACCAGGCATGCAGGCCGCCCTGCCCGGCCAGCACGCCGCCCGCCGTGGCCGCCAGCTGCTCGGCCGTGCGCTGGGCCAAGGCACGCTGCTGCGGCTCGCCATGGGCTGCCGCCGCGCTGAAGGGGTCTATGGCCGCGTGCAGGCCGGCCAGGCTGTCCAGCAACTGCTGGCAGGCCATGCCGACCGCGGCGCCCTCGCCCAGCTCGGCGCTGCGCAAGGCCAGCACCTGGTGCAGGGCCTGGCGTGCCTGGGCCAGCTCGGCCTCCTGCCAGCCCAGCCCGGTCAGCCCTGCCTGCAGCGATCCCTGCAGGCGCAGCGCATGCTCCACGGCTTGCGGGCGCGTGTCCAGGCCGTCCCAGACGCCGGGGCAGCGCAAGCGCAGATCGTCCAGCGCCAGCAGCTGTTCCTCGATGGCGCTGCGGGCCGCCAGCTGCGCATGGGCCTGCTGCAGCGCCGCGCCACAGCGGCCCTGGGCCACGGCGGCGTGCGATGCCATCAGGCTGCCGCGCCGCGTCAGTTGCAGGCGCTCGCGCTCGAAGGCCAGCGCGTCCTGCAAGGCCTGGGCATCGGTTTCCAGGCCGCGCCACAGGCCGTGGCTGGCATCGGCCAGCGGCAGGTAGCCATCGAGCTGGCGGTCGATCTGGTACAGGGCCTGCAGGCGCTGCACTTCGGCCGCCCAGCGCTCGCCGCCATGGCCTTCGGCCACGGCCTCCAGGCCGTCGAGCGAGAAGGATTTCTGCGCACGCGCGGCCAGCAGGGCCGCATTGGCCTTCAGGGCGCTGCGCGCATGGTCGGTGCGCGTGCGGTGTCCGGCCCACAGGCCGTCGGCTGCGGCGCCGGGCTGGATCTGGTCCAGTTCCTCGCGCAGACCCCGGATGCGCACCAGGGCGGCCAGGTCATCGGCCACGCGCGGCTCGCCCGCGCCTTCGATGGTGGCCTCCAGCGCCGCGCGCACCTTGCGCCGGCCCAGCCAGGACAGCGGCCACAAGGACTTGCCGGCCCTGGCCCATTCGCGCTGCAGCTGCGAGACATTGAGCTGGCCCACGCCCGCGCCGTACTTCACGGACAGGCCCTGGCGCAGCGCCGCGATCTCGTCGATGCACTGCAGGCCGCGCTCCAGCTCGTCGCCCAGGGCCACGGGCCAGGGCGTGCCCAGCCCGGCCTGCAGGCGCCGGCGCTGCGCCAGCAGGTCAAGCGCCTGGGCCAGGCGCGCCTGCAGCTCGGCCGGCCAGGGCGCCGGAATCTGTGCGGACAGATCACCGTGCTGCGCCAGCAGCTGCAGGCCCGATTGCAGGGATTCGCCAATGCGCGCGCCGTCAGGCAGCACGCAGAAAGCCAGGTTGCGGCCTGCGGCCGCAGGCAGCGCGCGTGCGATCACGCCCAGCGCCGAGCGCGCCTGGCGCCCCAGCGCCGGCCACTCGATGCGCAGCAGCCGGCCCAGCTGCTGCGCCGCCTCGGCAAAGCCCTGGCCTGCATCGTGCAGCGCCTGGGCGGCATCCACCATCTGCTGCTGCCAGCGCACGGACCAGTCGCTGGCCTGCACTGTGGCCAGCGGCCCTTCCTTCAGATGCTGCGCGCCCACGGCCTGGGCATTGGCCTGCAGGCGGCCCGCAGTCTCACGCAAAAGGGCCAGGCCCGCTTCGTCATGGGCCTGGGGCGTGGGCCAGTGAAATCCCAGGCGCGGCAGCGCCTCGCCACCGGCCACGGCGCCAATGGCGCGGTAGATGGTCCAGCCGTTGGCGTGGCGCCGGTGCAGGCGCTCCACATAGGCCGACAGCTGCTCGCGCAGGCGGCCGAGCTGGCTGGCCTTGGCGGCCCAGGCCTCGGCATCCACCTGGCCATGCGAGTCCCAGGATTTCTGCAGCTGGCCCAGCACGTCGAGCTTGCGGCTCTTGTTGGAGTGCAGCTCCAGGCAGAACTCGCCCAGGCCCACTTCGCGCAGGCGGCGGTAGACCACGTCCAGCGCGGCGATTTTCTCGGCCACGAAGAGCACGCGCTTGTCCTCGGCCAGGCACTGCGCGATCAGGTTGGCGATGGTCTGGCTCTTGCCCGTGCCCGGCGGGCCGATGAGCACGAAGTCCTTGCCGCGCGCAGCGGCCATCACGGCCGACAGCTGCGATGAATCGGCCGGCAGCGGGCTGAAGACCTGCTGCGGCGCGAACTCCTGGTCCAGCCGCCGCGTGTCGGGAAAGGCGATCTCCGAGCGATAGGGCTCGCGCGGCGTGTCGATCAGGTGCGCGACCACGGGCGAGCTGCGCAGCTGGTCGGCGCGCTCGGCCAGGTCCTTCCACATCAGGTACTTGGCGAAGGAGAACATGGACAGCACCACGTCCTCGCTGACCTCCCAGCCGCGCACGTCCTTGATCGCCTCGCGCACGCGGGCCCAGATGCCGGTGATGTCCAGCCCGGCCTCGTCGCGCGGCAGGTCGCCTGCGGGCACGCCCAGCTCCAGCTGGAAGTCCTGGCGCAGCATCTCGACCAGGGTGGGATTGAAGCGCGGCTCGTCCTCATGCGCCTGCAGCGTGAAGCCCGAGCGCGCGCTCTTGCGCTCCAGCGTGACGGGCAACAGGATCAGCGGCGCGCGCACGCGCACATCGGGCTTGTCGGGCCGGCTCCAGACCAGAAAGCCCAGGGCCACGAACAAGGTGTTGGCGCCGCCTTCCTGCAGCGCGTTGCGCGCGCCGCGGAACAGCTCCACAAAGCGGCTGTCCAGCTCCAGCGGCTCCAGGTCGATGAAGACCTCGCGCCGCTGCAGCGCCTCTTCGGCGTGCGCGCCGCGCAGGTCTTCCAGGCTGCGCGCCTCGTGCAATGGCTGGCTGCGCGGGTCCTTGCCCTGCATGAGCTCGGGGCTGGGCAGCAGCTTGAGCACCTGGCCCCGGGCCAGCGTGTCCTCCAGCGCGGGCGCGGCCACCTGCAGCAGCAGCGATTTCTTGCCGGGCTTGAAGTTGAGCAGCGCATTGCGCAGCGACAGGTCCAGCAGCCGGCGCTGCCAGCGCGCCAGCCTGTCCTTGGGATCGAGCTGGGAGGTGGGCACTTCGCGTGCCTGCGCCTGCGCCAGGAGTTCGGGCGGCGGCTCCACGGTGAGCCGTGGCTCGGCCTGTCCTTCGCCGGCCTCGGGCACGGCGTCCTGCGGCTGGGCCAGCGCCAGCGGGCGGATGCGCTGCATGCGCGCGCGCCGCACGTCCACCAGCAGTTCGAACTGGTCCTCATGCTCTTCGGCCAGTTGGCGCGCGCCCTGGGCAATGGCCTGGCTGAAGGCCACGGCCTGGCCTTGCGCGGCCAGCGTGGTCTCGAAGACCACCAGTTCCTGCAGCTTGAGCCGCTTGCGCACGGCCGTGATGTCGTCGACCACGGCGGTCGAGAATTCCTGCCTGCCCAACCACAGGCCCACGAAGGCATGGCCGCGCGTGAAGACCAGCAGCGGGTTCAGGTGCGCCTGCTCCAGGCAGGAGGCGAACAGCAGCGTCAGGTCCAGGCAGGTGGCCAGGCCCGCATCCAGCACCTGGGACGCGCCGCGTATCTTCTGGCCCGCATGCTCGAAGCTGGCCGGCGGCAGCGCGTAGTTGAGCTTCTTCTGGAGCACGGAGGTCCAGATGGCCGAGGCCAGTTCCCAGGCCCGCTGCGGCCCCTGTTCATAGCCGTTGATGGCGCCGGACTTGCCCGCCGCCTCCAGCGCCTGCGCCGCGCCCTTGAGGACGCGGTCCACGGCCGGGTCGTTGGGTTGCACGAAGGCCGCCACCATCTCGGGCAAATGCCCCAGGCCGCCCCACTGGTTGCGTGCCAGCAGTTCCAGCGGGTGCTCGTGCCGGGCCAGCACCGTCTCTGCCGGCTGGCCGCTGCGCAGCTCCAGCCGCAGCACGGCAGGCTCGGCCTCGGTCAGGCGCGAGAGCAAGGCGCCGTCCAGCGCCACATCCAGGTCGGTCAGCGCATAGGTGCTGTGCGCGGCCACCGACTCCAGACGCCAGGTACGCGGCTTGATGAAGGCAGGCTCCGAGGCCAGGTGCAGGCTCAGCGCCTGCAGCGGCAGCTCGCCCTCGTTGACGATGGCCAGCTCCAGCAGCGCGGGCACGGCGTTCTGGAAGTCGGCGAGATTGAGCTTGGCGACGGTGCCGATGCGCAGCTGCGTGGCCGTCTGCGGCGCCTGGGCGGCGGCGGGGGCGGCATCTGCGGGGGAATCTCGGCGGGGGTCTTCTGTCATGCGCGGTAGTCCTTGGCTGGCCAGCAGGCGGCGGGAACTGTCGAAATCCCGTCATATTCCTGGCCCGACGATTGTCCGCTGCGAATGGGGCGCCGTGTCCGAGATGGGCGGTTTTCAGGAGTCACTGTTTGCAAAAAATGAGAGCATGGATGAAGGTGCCGGCCATCGGCGCGCGCGGCTCCAGTACGATGCCGGCCAGCCATGCGCAACATCCCGCCCCTTCACCTCATCGCCGCCTTCGATGCCGTGGCGCGAAGCCAGAGCTTCAAGCAGGCGGCCGAAGAACTGAACCTTTCGGACAGCGCCGTCAGCCACCGCATCCGCGAACTGGAAAAGCTGCTGGGCACCCCGCTGTTCCACCGCACCACGCGCGTGGTCACGCTCAGCGCCGAGGGGGCCTGGCTGCACCAGCAGACCCGCGCCCCGCTGCAGGCGCTGGAGACCACCTTCGGCAGCCTGGTGCAGGGGCGCGACGTGGTGCGCATCAGCGCCCTGCCCTCGTTCGCACGGCTGCGGCTGGTGCCGTCGCTCACGGCCTTTCAGCGCAGCCACCCGGACGTTTCCATCGCCATCGATCCGACCACGCGCACCGTCAACCTCCAGCAGGGCGAGGCGGACATCGCCATCCGCTTTGCACACCAGGCGCCTCAGGCACCTCTGGCATTCCACTGCGAGCGCCTGCTGGACGACGAATGGTTTGCCGTGGCCGCGCCACGCTACCTGGAGCAGTTCGAGGGCCTGGATCTGGCCGGGCTGTTCCGGCGGGCCAACCTGCTCTCGCACAGCCGCCAACCCTGGGAGCCCTGGCTGCAGGCCGCGGGCCTGCGCATCTCGGCAGCCCAGCGCCAGCTCAGCTATTCGGACACGGGCTTCATGCTGGACGCGGCGCTGAACCTGCAAGGCATTGCGCTGGGCCGCCGCTCCCTGGTCCAGCGCCTGCTGGCCGAGCGCAGCCTGGTGCGCGTCTCGGACACGGCCATCCCCTGCAGCCAGAGCTATTTCCTGCTGGCTTCCGAGCGCGCCATGGTCTCGCGCCATGGCGCGGCCGTCATGGACTGGATTCGTGCGGTGGCGGCCGAGGCCGGATAGCCGGGCGCCGCCACCCGCCACCCGCGTTCACGCCTCGCACATTCACACGTTCACGTCCTTACATCCTCAGCGCGCCATGGTCAGCGCAATGCCCAGCAGCACGCCCGCCATGGCCGCCGCCTTGGGCCGCAGATGGCGTTCGGCAAAGAACCGTGCCGACAGCGCAAACACCATGACCAGATTGGCGCGGCGCAGCACCGAGATCACGGCAATCTGCGCGCCCTCCATCTGCACGGCGGCCAGGTAGATGGACTCGGCCAGCACATAGGCCAGCGCAATGGCGGGCACGGCCCAGTTGCGCCCCAGCATGCTGCGCAGCTCCAGCCCGCGCCAGATCCAGGGCAACAGCAGCAAGGCCAGGGCGCCGCGCTGCAGCGCAGACCAGGCCTGGACGGCAACCAGGTCCATGCGCAGCGTGGCCAGAATGTGCTTGTCGTACAGGGCATTGGCCGAGGACAGCAGGGTGGCCGCCAGCATGCACAGCACCCAGAGATTGCTGCCAAAGCCTATGCCCTCCTTCCGGCCGACCAGGGAGAACAGGTAGTACGAGGCCATAGACACCGCCAGACCCAGCCATTGCCACCAGCCCAGGTGCTCGGACAGCAGGAGCAACGCGCCCAGCGCCGTCCACAGCGGCCCGCTGGCACGCACGCCCGCAGAGATGGACAGCGGCAAGGCCTTCACCGAGTAGTACGACAGCACCCAGGTAGCCACCATCATCAGCGACTTGGGCAGCAGCAGCATCTGCTGGCGCAGGTCCAGCGCGGCAGACGAGGAATCGCCCATCGCCACGAAAGGCAGCCACAGCAGCGCGCCCAGCGCCGAGCACCAGAACACCACCTCCAGCACGGACTTTTCCCCCAGCGCCAGCTTGGTCAGAAAGTCATATGCCCCCAACACCAGGCCGGCCAGCAGCCCCAACACCATCCAGTCCATATCCGCCTGCACTCCTGCATTGACAAGGGTGCAAGCGTAGGAGCGATGGCTGCAGGCATTGCTGAGACCTGTGCGGCGATTGCGCAATCGCGCTCATGAATGCGCGGCCCCGCGGCAGGGCCGGCCATCACTTCATGTACGAGCGCATCACCGACAGCACCAGGTCCACGTCGTCATCACGGGCCTGGCCGCCGGCCGTGCCATCGGCCAGATGGGTGCGCACATGGCCCTCGAGCACCTCGAAGATCATGCCGTTGACGGCGCCGCGCACGGCTGCCAGTTGCTGGAGGATGGCCGCGCAGTCGTGCTCGGCCTCGAGCGCGCGCTCCAGCGCCTGGGCCTGGCCCTGGATGCGGCGGATGCGCGTGAGCAAGCGCTTCTTGTTCTGAATCGTATGTGCCATGAGGGCCATTCTAGGCGCCTGCATATACTGGGGTACAGTATCTGCATGCGCAGCATTCCATCCCTCTCGACCGCTGGCGGCGCCAGCCCCAGGCAGCATTCACACCGCTTCGACGAAGGCAACCCGCTGGGCGAGCGCCGTGCCATGCTGGCTGCGGGGCTGACGGCGGCCATGATGGTCGGGGAGATCGCAGGCGGGTACGGATTCAACTCCATGGCGCTGCTGGCCGATGGCTGGCATATGGGATCGCACGCGCTGGCGCTGGGGCTCTCAGCTGGCGCCTATGCGGCCGCGCGCAGATTGGCGGGCGATACGCGCTTTGCCTTCGGCACCTGGAAGATCGAGGTGCTGGCCGGCTACACCAGCGCCATCTTGCTGCTGCTGGTGGCGGGCGGCATGGCCTGGCAGTCGGTGCAGCGCCTGTTCTCGCCCTCGCCCATCCACTACGAGCAGGCCCTGGGCGTGGCCGCGCTGGGCCTGCTGGTCAACCTGGTCTGCGCCTGGCTGCTGAAGGGCGGGCACGGGCATCACCATGGTCATGGGCATGGTCACGACCACGGACATCACCACGGGCACGGCAGGCATGCGCACGGCGGCCACGCGGGCGACAGCCATCACGGCGACCACGGTGACCATGACGACCACGGCGATCTCAATCTGCGCTCGGCCTACCTGCATGTGCTGGCCGATGCCGCCACCTCGGTGATGGCCATCGCCGCCCTGTTCGGCGGCATGGCCTGGGGCCTGGGATGGCTGGACCCGGCCATGGGCCTGGCCGGCGCCGTGCTGGTGGCGGCATGGGCCCTGGGCCTGCTACGCGACAGCAGCCGCGTGCTGCTGGACGCCGAGATGCACGCCCCCGTGGTCCGCGAGGTGCGTGAGGCCATCGCCCAGGCGCCGTTTGCCGCGCAGATCTCCGACCTGCATGTCTGGCGCGTGGGCAAGGCACGCTACGCCTGCATCGTGGCGCTGGACGCGCCCGCAGGCGTGGACCCCGATGCCGTGCGCCAGCTGCTGGGCGTGCACGAGGAACTGGTCCACGTCACGGTGGAGGTCAACCGGCCGCAGCCGGCTGCGACACACTGAGCCTATTGCGCGCCGGCCACCGCAGCCTGGCGCGCACCGGGCTGCTTGAACAGCTTGAAGTACGGCGTGTTCGAGGGATTCACCGGGATGTCGAACTTGCGCACCATGGCATAGGTCTGGATCTGGTCGTGCAGCGGCAGGTAGATCAGCTCCTTTTGCACCGTGCTCCAGATGGAGTGGATGGTGGCATCGCGCTTGCGCGCATCGCCCTCGGAGGCCAGGGAGACGATCTGGCTGTCCAGCTCGGCATTGCTGTAGCGCGTGGCATTGGTGTTGCCCCGGCCATTCTTGCCGCGCGTGTGCACCAGGTAGTCGAAGACATAGGCCGAGTCATAGGTGGGCACGCCCCAGCCGTAGAGGTAGAAATCCGTCTCCTGGTTGTTGATGGCCGCCGTCTGGATGGCCAGCGGCCGGGACGACACGGCGGTCTTCACGCCGATGCGGCCCAGAAAGCCGGCGATGGCCTGGCAGATGGCCTCGTCGTTCAGGTAGCGGTCGTTCGTGCAATGCAGGGTGATGCCGAAGCCGTTGGGATAGCCGGCCTCGGCCAGCAGCTTCCTGGCCTGGACAAGGTCGGCCTTGCCCACGGCGCCAAAGGATTTCTCGTAGCCGTGCACAAAGGGCGGCGCAATGATGTTGGTGGGCACGGACAGGCCGCGCATCACGGCGCGCTGTATGGCCTGGCGGTCTATGGCTAGCTGGAAGGCCTGGCGCACGCGCAGGTCGGCCAGGGGGTTCTTGTCCTTCACATCGGAATGCGACAGCGGGGCGGCGCCCACGTTCAGGCCCAGAAAGATGGTGCGGTTCTCGGCGGCCTGGTTGATGCGAAAGCGCGGGTCGGCGCTCAGGCGCGCAATGTCCTGGATGGGCAGGTCCTGCACGAAGTCCACCTCGCCCGACAGCAGCGCCGCCACGCGCGTGGCCTGGGACTTGATGGGCAGGTAGACCAGTTCGTCGATTTCCAGCGGGAACAGCCCCTTGCCCCAGTAGCCGGGAAACTGCCGCAGCACGGTGCGCGTGTCCTGCTCGCGCGAGGCGATGACATAGGGCCCCGTGCCATTGGCGTTGCGCGTGGCGTAGTTCTCTTCCTTGGCCAGCGCGTTCTGCGGCTGCTCCGCGCCGTGGGCCTTGGCCCAGGCAGCGCTCAGGATCTGGATGTTGATGAGGCTGGCCGGCAGCAGCGGGTTGGGCCCGTTGGTCCTGATGTGCACGGTGAAGGCATCGACCTTGGTCACGTCGGTGATCGAGGTCAGCAGCGAGCGCATGTCCGAGGTGGCCGAGCGCGCACGGCGCAGCGAGAACAGCACGTCGTCGGCCGTGAACAGGCTGCCGTCATGGAACTTCACGCCCTTGCGCAGCTTGAACTCCCAGACCGAGGGGTCGGCAGTCAGCGCCCAGGACGTGGCCAGGGTGGGCAGCAGCTTGCCATCGGCCGTGCGGATGATCAGCGGCTCGTAGATCTGGTGCAGCAGGTTGTGGTTGGGGCCGTTGTTCAGCGCATGCGGGTCCAGCGTGGATGCGTCGGTGGAGCGCGCCCAGCGCAGGGTTTCGGCCTGGGCGGGCGGTGCGCACAGCAAGGCTGCGGCCAGGGCGGCAAGCAGTGCGGAAGTTCGCAGGGTGCGCAAGTGGGTGCGCAGCAAGGAAAGGCGAGGCAGGAAGCGTCTTTGGGTCATGAAGTGTCCTGGCAGCCGGAACAAGATCGCAGAAAGGCGGCGGCGGGTGCCGCGCCGGCTGCACCAGACGGCCGATTGTGTGGAGCCACCAGCCCGCCGCAAAGCCCGATTGCGCCTATGCAAATGCGCTGCGCGCAGATGCAAAGCGCTGCGACAGCAGGGCGTACAGCGCACGCAGGCCCTGGGCCTCGCCGCCCCTGGGCCGGCCGGGGCGCTCCTCCAGATTCCAGGCGAACAGGTCCAGGTGCAGCCAGGGCAGCTCGGGCGGCACAAAGCTCTCCAGGAACAGCGCAGCCGTGATGGCACCGCCCTGCGGCGTGCTGGCGGCGTTGAGCAGGTCGGCCTGGTCGGAGCGGAGCATGCGGCGGTACGGCGCCCACAGGGGCAGGCGCCACAGCGGGTCGGCCTGCGCGCGGCCCTGGGCCAGCAGGGCCTCGGCCCAGCCGTCATGGTTGCTGAACAGCGCGGGCAGGTCCGGCCCCAGCGCCGTGCGCGCAGCGCCCGTGAGCGTGGCCAGGTCGATCAGCAGCGCGGGAGGCGTGGGCGCGCTGCGAATGGCGTGGTGCAGCGCATCGGCCAGCAGGAGCCGGCCTTCGGCATCGGTGTTCTCGATCTCCACGCGCCGGCCGTCACCGGCCTCGATGATGTCGCCGGGCCGCAGCGCACCGGCACCCACGGCGTTCTCCACCGCAGGCACCAGCAGCTTCAGGTGGATGGGCAGGCCCGCCTGCATCAGCAGATCGGCCAGGGCCAGGGCGTGTGCGGCGCCGCCCATGTCCTTCTTCATCCAGCGCATGCCTGCGGCGGGCTTGAGGTCCAGCCCGCCGGAGTCAAAACACACGCCCTTGCCGATGAGCACCACATGGGGCAGCGCGGCATCGCCCCAGGTCAGCTCGGCCACGCGCGGCGCCTGGGCCGCCTGGGACGCCGCCCGACCCACGGCGTGCACCAGGGCAAAGCCTGCGGCGGGCAGCTCGTCGCCCTCCCATTGCCGGTAGCGCGCGCCATGGCGCGCGGCCAGGTCGGCCACGGCCTGGGCCAGCTGTTCGGGGCCCAGCTGGTTGGCAGGCAGGTTGACCAGCCGCCGCACCTCGCCAATGGCTGCGGCCATTGGCGCGACGGCGGCCTGCTCATCGGGGCTTGCCACCAGCTGAGCGAGTGATGGAGCGGTTGCCGCATCCGACTGCCGCGCCTGGCGGGTCGATGGCAGCGCGCCCAGTGCCCAGCCCAGCAGCAGATGCGGCCTCTGAGCCTCATCCGCATCGGTGAGTGTGTAGGTGCCGGTCGGCAGCGCAGCCGGCAGGCCGGCCAACTGCCACAGCGGCTGGTCCGGGTCCACGCCGACCAGCACGCCAGCGAGGGCAGTGCACTCGCCCTGCCCTTCACTCTGTCTTTCCCTCTGCCCTTCGCTCTGCATGCCGGGCAACAGCAGCATGCGGCCCGGCTGCGCATCAAAGCCTGCGGCGCGCGCCCATCGGGCCTGGGCCGAGGGCAGTTGCTCCAGCACGGCCGCCAGCGTGACGGGCGTTGCGCGGTGCAACGCCGTGGCGGGTTGGGATGAAATGGCAAAGGCGCCGGGGCGGGAATCGGAATGGACAGTTGCGACGGGGCTGGACATGGCGTGGTCAAAGCGCGCCAGCCTAAAGGCCAGCCCGGCTATCGCAAACAAGCCTGCCGCATATGGATATGCGCATCTGGCGCTTTCCCGATACCGCCGCGCGCGATGCCCTGCTGGCGGGCATCAAGGCCAGCGGCTGGTACGGCTACTTCGACCATGTGAACGCGGCCAGCGGCACGGGCGGCCTGGAAAGCCATCTGAAGGCGCTGGCCGAGGCCTGAGGCGGACGAGCCATGGGTGCTGAATGGGTGCTGTATGGGTGATGCAGCGCCGGCCCTACGGCTGAATCGGGCACCCCAGACGCTTGAGCGTCTCGTCGATCCATGGCGCGCTGTAGGTACCGGCAGCGATGTCGGCCACCATCCTGGCCTCAACCACCTGCTTTCCGTGTGCTGCATCCAGCAGGGCCTGCGCCTGCGCATGCGGTACGCACAGCAAGCCATCGTCATCGCCAATCATGAGGTCACCGGGCTCGATCACCATGCCATCGATGGCGATAGGCACATTGATTTCGCCCGGGCCGTCCTTGTAGGGTCCGCGGTGCGTGACGCCCGCGGCGAATACCGGGAAGCTGCCAGCACGAATCCATGCCGCGTCCCGGATCGCGCCATTGATCACGATCCCGCCCAGCTGGCGACGCATGGCGTCTCCGACCATGATTTCTCCGATGAGTGCGTTGGTGAGGTCGCCGCCCGCATCCACCACGATCACGTCACCTGGGCTGGCCAGTTGAAGTGCCTTGTGGAGCATGAGGTTGTCGCCCGGGCGTGTCTTGATGGTCAACGCGGGGCCGGCCATGCGCCCGCCGCCGTGCATGGGGCGCAACCGCGCGCCGCCAGCCGTCATGCGGGCCATGCAGTCGCTGACGTTGGCAACAGGCACGTCGAGATAGCGCCTGGCAATATCAAGGCTGACAGCGCGCTGCCGCTTCAGAATTTGAAGACCGATCATGGTGTGGTGCTCAGAGTGGATGGAATGAAAGCCGTGCCGCTCAATCGAGCGTGGTGCCAGAGCTCTTGACGATGGGTGCCAGGCGTGCGCGGTCGCTGGCGTAGAGCCTGGCCATGTCCTGCGGTGTGCCGGTGATGAGTTCGGCACCGGAGTCGGCGATCTTCCTGGCCGTGTCGGGTGCGTTCACCACCTTGTTGATGGCTTCGTTGAGCTGCTTGACGATGGCGTCGGAGGTGCCGGCCGGGGCCATCACGCCCCACACGCTGGCCAGCTCCACGCCCTTGATGCCGGATTCGGTGTAGGTCGGCACGTCGGGCAGCAGCTTGGAGCGGCTCGCGGTGGTCACGCCGATGGCGCGTACCTTGCCCGACTGGATGTGCGACAGCAGCGTGGGGACGGAGCCCATGTACATGTCGATGCGCCCGCCCAGCAGGTCGGGCATGGCCTGCGCCATGCCGCGAAACGGCACGTGGGTGAACTTCACATTCGAGCTTTTCTGCCAGGCCTCGCTGATGAGGTGCGAAATGGTGCCGGTGCCCGGCGTGGCAAAGCTCAGGCGCCCGGGGTCCTTCTTCGCCGCCTGGACGATGTCGTCCAGGGACTTGTACGGCGAATCGGCATTCACCACGAGCACGGCCGGGCCGGCGGCGACCAGGGCCACGGCGCGCAGGTCCTTGTCGGGGTTGTAGGTGAGCTTGGAGTACAGCAGCGGGTTGAGCACCACGTTGTCGGTCTGCGCCATCACCAGGGTCAGGCCGTCGGCGGGGGCCTTGGCCACCTGGTCCAGAGCCAGGTTGCCACCGGCCCCGGGCTTGTTCTCCACCACGATGGCCCACCCATGGGCCTCGGTGAGCTTGGTGCCGACCAGCCGCGTGAGGTTGTCGGTGCCGCCACCGGCCGGAAAGGGCACGATGAACCTGATGGGCCGCTGCGGATAGGTGCCCTGGGCATGGGCCGGGGCCATGGCGGCAGCGGTCAGTGCCAGCAGGCCGGCGAGGGCCAGGCGGCATCGGGTCGGGGTCGTCATTGCGGATGTCTCCTTTGGTGGTGTCGGTTGGCGCAGGGGTACGTTGATCAGGCTTGGCTGGCGAGCACGTGGCTGCCCAGCCAATCGATGGCCTCGTCGGTGGAGGTGCCGGTGAACGGCTGGGCCGCATGCGCGCGGGCCGTGGCGGCGAACAGCGCCTCGACAGCGGGCAAGGCGATGGGCGCCAGGCCGTTGCGGGCCATCTGCTGCCGGGCCTCGGCCACCTCGTTGCGGCGGCGTGCGGAATGCGGGATGTGCGTGCGCACCATGGACTCCATCAGCGTGCGCAGCGGTGTCTCGTCGATGTCCTGCAGCACGGCATGCAGCTGCTCGCGCAGGCCCATCTGCTGGGCCGTCACCAGGCACTCCACGGCCAGCGCCTCGGTCCCCTTGGTGTAGATGCTGCGCAGGAGCTTGAGCGCGGCGGCATCGCCCGGCTGTCCGCCCACCACGCGAACCGAGCCGCCAAGGGGCAAGAACAATTCCTGTACAAAACCGGCCTTGCCACCGGCCACGAGCAGCGGCGTCTTTCTGCCGCCCAGGTTGACCGCGCCGGTGATGGCCACGTCCACGAAGTGCACCGCCCTGCCCTGGGCGACGCGCCGGGCCAGCTCGCCGCATTCGCGCATCTCCTGCGGGTCGGCCGTGGTCATGTCCACATAGACCACGCCATCGCGCAGATGGGGCAGGCAGGCCTCGAACAGGCTGCGCGCCACGGTGCCGAACACGGCGCTCGCCACCACGTCGGCCTCGGCCAGCCAGGCACCGGGCGCGGTATGCATCTGCGCGCCAGCGGCCTGCACGGCGTCGGCCACCGCAGCGTTGGGCTGCAGGTCGCACAGGCCCACCAGGCTGTGCCCCTGCTCCACAAAGGCCTGCATGTAGCAGGCGCCGACCATTCCACCACCCAGTATTGCGAACTTCATAAAAGTACAAATTTAAAACATTGAGCGCAGTCTATGGAGTGCACCTCCGATCCATTCATAGAGATTTCCCGTAGAACTGCGGATATTTGTACTTGTTTTGTATTTTTCCGAATGAAGCGCAGCGCAACTAGCCCCTCCGTCGTCACCTAGAATCGGCGCACCATCCCCACCCACCTGGTGCAAACACAGTGCAAAACGTAAAAGACAAGGCGTACGAGGTTCTGCGGCAGCGGCTCATCGGCGGCCACTACCGACCCGGCGAACAGCTCAAGGAAGAGCCCATTGCCCGCGACCTGGGACTGAGCCGCACGCCGGTGCGCAATGCGCTGCACCGTCTGGTGGAAGATGGCCTGGCCACCGATGGCGCGGGCCAGGGTATCCGCGTGTCGGAGTGGAGCGACTGGGATGTGGAGGAGACCTTCCAGCTGCGCATGCTGCTGGAGCCGTACGCCTCGTTCCTCGCGGCCACGCGCGGCGGCGAGGGGCTGGCCGATGAGCTGGAGGCCAGCAACCAGCGAATGGAGGCCGGCATTGCCGCTGGCCACGACGGCATTGGCGAGGTGCAGTCAGCCAACCGGGATTTTCACCACGCGCTGATCGAGGCATCGGGCTCGCCGCGCCTCAAGACCATGCTGGCGACGATGATCGACATGCCGATCATCAAGCGGTCGTTCTACATCTACACGCCCGAAGAGCTGGTGCAAAGCCTGCACCACCACTGCGACCTGGTGATCGCCGTACGCGCCAGGGATGGGGAGCTGGCACGCCAGGTGATGCAGCTGCACCTGCGCATGTCCTACCACCGGTTCATGAAGCATCGAGGGGAATACCGCGCGGATGCATGAACAGTGTCATGACCGGGGCTGAACCCTTTGCGCTGACCGCACCCGGTACAGCCACGGCAGCCAGACAAAGGCGATGAGGACCAGCACAACGCCCGCCAGCGCCATGGGCAACACCATCGGCCAGGCACCGTGGTGCATGGTCGGATCGACAAATTGCGCTGCCAGCTGGCCGGCGCAGAAGGCCACGCACATGATCGCGAAGCCCGAACACGACACGGCCCGCCCGGCCAGCTGCGGCGGCAGGCCACCCACCGCGCCCGCCTGGCCGCAAGGCTGGTGCAGGCCATGGCCCAGCGCATACACCGCGTGCCCCAGCAGCAGTGGAAAGGGCGAGGCCGGCGCCAGCACGCAGCCGGCGATCTGGATGCACGGCCCCAGCAGACTGAGCGAAGCGCCCAGCTGCACCGTGCGCACCGGCCCGTGGCGCGACAGCAGGCGCCGGCACCATGTGATGCCGAGGATGTAGACCAGCGAGCCGCCCGCTGGAATCCAGCCGTAGAGCACGGGCGACAGGCCGAACAGGTCGACGTACACCATCGGCGACAGCAGCAAAAAGCAGAAGATGCCGCCGTAGGTGGCTGCGGCCAGTGCCGTCCAGGCGCAAAAGCCGGGGTCGGCGATCACCTGGCGCACACCGCCAGCGGATACGGATACGGATACGGGTACGGATGCGGGTACGGATGCGAGGACCGGGGCGGACTCCGCCGGCGCTTGCCGCGTCTCGCTGAAAGTGCGCCAGCACAGTGCCAGCAAAGCCAGCGAGTAGACGCCCATCGCCACCAGCACCCAGCGCCAGCCGGCGGCCTGGACTCCCCATGCACCGGCAATCGGCGCCACCAGGGCCACCAGCCCCAGGCCCATCAGGCCGCGGGCCATGATGCGCGGCCCTTCATGGGCCGGATACAGGTCGCGCACCGCAGCCCGTGCGCACACCAGGATGGCCGCCATGGCCGCGCCCTGCACGGCGCGCCAGGCCACCAGTGCGTCCGCGCTGCCCGCCAGCGCACAGCCTGCCGCCGCTGCCGTGTAGCAGGCCAAACCCGTCAGCAGAACAGGCCGGCGCCCGAACCGGTCGGCCAGCGGTCCGCACACCAGCTGGGCGACACCGAAGGCCAGCATGAACACGGTCAGGCTGCTGCTGGCCGAGCCCAGGTCGCGCGCGATCTCGGGCAACGCCGGCAGATAGCCATCGGTGGCGACCGGCTGCGCGGCCAGCAGCAGCGGCAGCAGCAGGAGGAAGGAAACGGAGCGGCGCGGGCCGGGATCGGCGAAGTTCATCTCAATGAAGCCTGGTCACGGCATGCAGCGCGTCGAGCGAGGGAGTTCGAAGGACGATACATGGCCAGTTGCGCGCCATGCATCCTATGCGGCGGCGGACAGCACGGCCCGCAGGCCCAGCATATAGCTGTCCGCGCCGAAGCCGCAGATCTGGCCCCGGGCGATGTCGGCAAACACCGAGTGGTGGCGGAAGGGCTCGCGCGCATGGATGTTGCTCATGTGGATCTCCACCACGGGCACGGTGAGCATGGCCAGCGCGTCGCGGATGCCGTAGCTGTAGTGCGTCCAGGCGCCGGCGTTGATGAGCACGCCATCGACACCGTCCCGAAAGCCCTGGTGGATGCGATCGCACATGGCGCCTTCGCAATTGGTCTGGAAGCTGTCCAACTCGCAGCCCAGCTGGCTGCCCAGGCTGCGCAGCGAGGCGTCGATCTCGGCCAGCGTGACCGTGCCGTATTGGGTAGGGTCGCGCTGGCCGAACATGTTGTGGTTGATGCCGTGCAGCATCAGGATCTTTTTCATGGAGGCTCCGTGGCTTGATGTCATGGATGAAGGATGCGCGCCGGTGGTGTCCGGATCACGCCGTGGTGTCGATGGCGGCGCCCATGCGGGCAGCCTCTGCAATGGCTTCGGTGATCTGCAGGTTGCGCAGGCCGTCGTGCACGCTGACCAGCGGTTGTGCCAGGCCGCGCGCCACCTGCGCGAAATGCGCCATCTGGCGCACCAGCGGGTCTTCGCGCTCCACGGCGGCCACATCCAGGTCGAAGGGCTCATTCCAGGAGCGCTGGCCGGCCGATGCATAGGTCTTCAGCCGCATGCTCGGTATGGCCAGCGAGCCCATGGTGCCCGCCACCAGGTAGCAGTCTTCGTCCTCATAGCTGGCATAGGCCTTGTTCTCCTGCGAGGTCTGCTCCCAACTGCGCGCGCTGGCGGCCGTGTCCGAAAGCACAAAGCTGCCCAGCGCACCGCTGGCAAAGCGCAGGTTGATGGCCACCGTGTCTTCCACGGCAAAACCGCGCGTGGCATGCGAGGCAAAGGCCTGCACGGCCACGATGTCGCCGCACAGCATGCGCAGGTTGTGGACCTCATGGATCATGTTGAGCAGGATGGGGCCGCCCCCGGCCTCGCGGCGCCAGGGGCCTTCCTCGAAATAGGCGTCCGGCTTGTAGAACAGGGCCGCGCCGGTCACGGCCACCAGGCGGCCCAGCCGCCCCTGGGCGATGAGGGCTGCGGCCCGCGCCATGATCGGGCTGTGGGCGCGGTGGTGGCCCACCAGCACGCGGGCGCCGCTGCGCTCGGCCAGCGCGGCCAGGCGCTGTGCCTCGGCCACGGTGGCGGTCACGGGCTTTTCCAGCAGGATGGGCAGGCGCGCATGCATGCACTGCGCCGCCTGCGGGGCATGCAGGCGGTTGGGCGTCGCCAGCACCACGGCGTCGGGCCGGTCATGGGCGATCAGCTCGCCCAGGTCGCGCCACAGCGGCACTCCGGCCCTTTGGGCAAGCTCCCGGGCTGCGGGCGCCGGGTCCACGATGGCGGACAGGCGGCAATCCGCCTGGGCCCCGATGGCGGCGATATGGGCCTGGCCGATCGCGCCGGCGCCGGCCACGGCAATGCGAAGCGGGTGCAGCTGTGCCATGGCATGCCCCTCAGAAGCGGTGCAGCACGCCCAGCTGCACGCCCTTGATGGTGCGGCCGTTGACGTCGTCGGCCGATGTGAAGTTGGGCTTCATGCCGCCCGAGGCCGCCAGCCTAAAGCCCGCATTGCGGTCGTTCTTCAACTGCTCGGCCACCGCGTAGAGCATGGTGCGCTTGGACAGGTCGTAGTAGGCCGCGACCGCGCCGCCCGATGCGCCGCGCCCGCTGTCCGAGCCATCCTGTATGCGGCCCCACAGTGCGCCCACGCGCAGCTGCGGCGTCACGCGGTAGTCGGCCGACAGCTGCCAGACGCGGTAGAAGCGGCGCACATCGGCATTCGTGCCCGCCACCAGCCCGCCCACATTGCCCAGCACCGTGCCCGTGTTGTTGCCCGCCGAGCCCGCCGTGCTGTTGTTGGACCGCACAAAGGCCAGCTGGACCTTGCCCTTGCCGTAGTCGTAGTTGGCGTAGAGGTTGTCGTAGCGGACCGCGTCGGTATAGGCCGCGTTCTGCGGCGCACGCGCATACAGGCCTGCATAGCCGACGCGGTAGGGGCCGTTCAGGTAGTCCAGGCCCAACTGGTAGATGGCCTGGCGCGCTGGAGCACCGGTCTCGGCCATGGCGTAGTGGGCCTCGAACAGGAAGCCGGCCACGCGCGGCGAGGTGTAGGAGATGTCGTTGTCGAAGCGCGAGGGCACGCCGAAGTTGTTGACCATCGATCCCAACGTGCGCGAGGTGAAGTCGATGTAGTCGCCGCGCCCGAAGATCACGGTGTTCTGCCGGCCCAGCCGCACCTCGCCCCAGCCGCCGCCCAGGCCCACCCAGCTTTGGCGGTCGAAGCCGCGCGTGCTGTCGGCCTGCGTGCCGTTGTCGGCGTTGATGCCCATCTCCAGTTGGAACTTCGCGTACAGGCCGCCACCCAGGTCTTCCTGACCGCGAAAGCCCAGGCGGCTGCGCAGCAGGGCGCCGTCCTCCAGCGTGGTCATGGATGCGCCCGAGCTGCTGCGCATGTGGTTGATGTACTGGTCCACGCTGCCGTAGATGGTGACCGAGGACTGGGCTTGGGCACCCGCGCCCCAGGCGCCCAGCACGGCGGTCAGGGCCAGGATGCGAAGGGCCCCGCGCTGCGGCACTCGCGGTGTCTGGTGCATTTGCTGTTGCATGGTCTTGTCTCCTTCTCTGTGAAAAATGCTTTTTCGGGCGTGGCTGCGCCCTGCCCTGAACGCATTCAGGGCCGGTTGTCTGTCGGCTGGATCAGTAGGAGATGTGGGCGGTGGCGCGCAGCTCGTCGGGCGTGGCGCTGCCGAAGCCGAAGAATTCGAGATAGGCAGGAATCATCTCGAACAGCATGTCCGTGCCCACCTGGAAGTCGCAGCCCTTGTCGCGCACGGCGCGCAGCAGGGGCGTGAACTCGGACTTCATCACCACCTCGCCCACAAAGGTGGTGGGCGCAATGCGCTGCACATCGAACGGCAGCGGGTCATCGTCCTTCATGCCCAGCGGCGTGGCGTTGACGACCACGTCAAAGCCCTGCGGGTCCCTGGAGCCCGTGCCCACCTTCATCCTCGGGTAGTAGGCAGCGAGCCGCCCGGCCAGGGCCTGCGCGCTCTCGTCCCGCGTGTCGAACAGCATCAGCTCGCCCACGCCGGCTGCCGCCAGCGAGGCGGCAATCGCCGACCCTACGCCACCCGCCCCGGAAATCAGCACCCGCGCGCCCTGCAGTTGCCGGCCCTTGCGCAGCACGCCGCGCACAAAGCCCGCGCCGTCGAACTGGTCGCCCAGCAGCGAGCCGTCCTCGCGCCGCAGCACGGCATTGCAGGCGCCTGCAATGTGCACGGCGGGCGTGACCTCGTGCACCAGGTCCACCACGGACACCTTGTGCGGCATGGTGATCAGCGCGCCGCGCAGGTTGGTGAAACGCATGATGGCCGCGAAGTCCGGCGCGAAATGCGCCGCCTTCACGCCCATGGGCACGACGCAGGCGTCTATGCCCCGGCCGTCAAACCATGGGTTGTAGATCATGGGCGACTTGAAGGTCTCGGTCGGGTCGCCGATGTGCGCGATGAGGGTGGTTTTTCCGGAAATCATTCCCTGGGCTTTCGGATGCTTGGGTTGGCGGAATGTGGCGTGTGCAATTCAGCGGCCGGACTGGGCCAGGGCCTGGGTGCGCAGGCGCTCGTACTCGGCGGCGTCCACAGGCTGCGCACCGGCCTCGCCCAGATCCTCCATGCGCACGCGGTACGTCTCGCGGGCGCTCCAGGCGGCCAGCGCTGCGACCACGGTGATGCCGAAGGCGATCAGCCCCACCGTCAGCCAGATGTTCTGGGAACCCGGAGGCGCCACGGCCGTGAACAGCGCAGGCAGCATGGCGGTGATGGCCGTGCCCACGTTCTGCGAGATGGCCATGGCCGAGACGCGTGTGCGGGTCGGGAACAGCTCGGGGTAGAAGCTGGGGAACACCGCGTTGTAGCCCTGGTAGACCACGCCCCACATCAGGATGGACATGGCGAAAGCCAGCGGCATGTTGCGCGTGCTGATGGCGTAGAGGTAGCCGATGGCCAGCAGCCCCGACAGCAGCGCACCGAAGATGATGGGCGGGCGCCGGCCGATGCGGTCGGACAGGTTGCCCACCATGGGGATCACCAGCACCGCGACGATGTTGCCCACCACGGGAATCCACAGGTACATGTCCTTGGCGAAGCCGATGCCGTAGGCGGGCTGCACCGCGTAGGCTGCGCCGAAGATGGTGGCCACCACGGGGATCACGTTCATCAGCGCCATGCAGACCACGCGCAGCATGTCGGGCGAATGGTGGCGGAAGGCCTCGACCACGGGCGAACGCGGACGCGCCTCGCTGCGGCCTGCTGCCGTGAAGGCCGGGGTCTCGTTGACCTCGCGGCGGATGATCCAGCCCGCGATGATGACCACGAAGCTCAGGATGAAGGGAATGCGCCAGCCCCAGCTGTTGAACTGCTCGGTGGGCATGTAGTGCGCCAGCGGCAGGAACACGGCCGCTGCCAGGATCTGGCCGGCCTGCACGCCCTGCAGCGTGAAGCTGGCGAAGAAGCCGCGCCGCCCGAACGGGGCATGCTCCAGGATCATGGAGCTGGCGCCCGAGATCTCGCCTGCCACCGCAAAGCCCTGGATCAGCCGCATCAGCACCAGCAGCGCGGGCGCCCACAGGCCGACCTGGTCATAGGTGGGCAGCAGCCCCACGGCGATGGTGGAAAAGCCCATCAGGAACATGCACCACACCAGCACCTGCTTGCGCCCGTGCGTATCGCCCAGGTGTCCCAGCACGAAGGCGCCGATGGGCCGCGCCACATAGCCCACGCCATAGGTGGCCAGCGAGGCGATGATGGCAATCGCCGGATCACCCTGCGGAAAGAAGATCTGCGGAAAGATCAGCGCCGCAGCCGTGGCGTAGATGAAGAAATCGTAGTACTCCAGGGCCGAGCCTATCCAGCCGCTGGTGGCGGCCTTCCTGGGTTGGTGCTGCGTTGACTGCGTATGTACCGGTGTTGCGCTCATGTGTTGTCTCCTCCAGGCAAAAGATCCCCGCTGCGGCACGTGATGGATGCTTGCGGCCAGGCCAGCGGGATGTAAAAAATGTAGTTCCCGCCTATGAATCTGCCCAAGCCAATTTCCAGGGGCATGTGCGCTGATCGCACCGCGCGGTTCGATAATCGCACGCACCCAGGGTTAATACGGAAAACTCAAGCTCGCCATGACAACACCTTCCACCCTCGCCCAGCGCGACTGGATTGCCGGACTGGAACGCGGCGTATCGATCATCGAAGCCTTTGACGACGCCCACCCGCGCATGACGGCCGCCGAGGCCGGCCAGCGCACGGGCATGACGCGCACGGCCGCAAGGCGCTATCTGCTGACGCTGCAGCACATGGGCTACGTGGCGGGGGACGGCAAGCTGTTCTGGCTCACTCCGCGCGTGCTGCGGCTGGGGCAGTCGTACCTGGAGTCGGCGCGGCTGCCGCGCATCGTCCAGCCGTTCCTGCAGCGCGTGGCGGCCGGCACCCATGAAACCGCCTACCTGGCGGTGCTGGACGACGACGAGGTGGTCTACATCGCGCGCAACGGCCCCAACCGCAACATGAACACCGGCTACGTGCTGGGCGCGCGCGTGCCGGCCCAGGTCACGGCGGCCGGCATGCTGATGCTGTCCATGCGCAGCGACGCCGAGCTGGAGCACTGGCTGGACAACCGCGCGCTGACGGTCTTCACCTCGCACACCATCACCTGCCCCGCCGAAATGCGCCGCGAGCTGGCCCTGATCCGCACCCAGGACTGGGCGCTGTGCGAGCAGCAGCTCAACCTGGACTCGCGCGGCATTGCCGTGCCGCTGCGCGACCGCCACGGCGCGCTGGCCGGCGCCCTCAACATCACCATGCCCATGGGCCGCGAGACCGGCAAGGACGCCGTGGCGCGCGTGCTGCCCATGCTGCGCGAGACGGCGCAGGCCATGCGGGATCTGATCTGATGGTGAACGACATGGCCATGGCGCAACTTCCTGACCTGGACATGCATGGTGGCGACGACCGTCTGCTGCAGCATCTGCAGGCACTGGAAGTGCGGCTGCACGATCCGCAGGTGCGATCGGACGCAGGCCAGCTGCAGGCGCTGCTGCATGAAGACTTTCTGGAATTCGGCCGATCGGGCGGCGTGCACGACCGGGCCGCCACCGTGGACAGCCTGGCGGCCGCCTTGCCAGCAGGGTCCCCTGCCCGGCTGGTGTCAGGCGGCTTTGCGCTGGCGCGCCTGGGACCGGACAGCGCGCTGCTGACCTACCGCTCGGCCAGCGTGGCCGAGGATGGAACGGCCGGCCGGCATACGCTGCGCTCCTCGGTCTGGCTGCGCACGGCCCTGGGCTGGCAGATGCGCTTCCACCAGGGCACACCCACGGCGCCATTCGACCTGGCCGCATCCATGCCATGAGCGGCCTGCGGCGTGTTCAGACCGTCTCGAACGCGTACTTTTCCGTGTCCACCTCGCGTTGCGAGGCCACGGCATAGCGGTCGCCCTGGATGCGCTCGGGCTTGAAGAGGTCGTCCAGTTCGGCCAGCAGGGCCGCATCCAGGCGCACGGCGCCGCCGCGCAGGTCTTCGTGCAGGTGGTCCACGCTGGTCGTGCCCGGCAGGGCAATCACATGCTCGCCCTGGTGCAGCACCCAGGCGATGGCCAGCTCGGCCAGCGTGCAGTCGGCGCGCTCGGCAATGGACTGCATGGGCGCGAGCAGCTGCAGGTTCTTCGCATAGGCCTCGGGCGCGAAGCGCGGCATGGCGGCGCGGATATCGCCCTTGACCAGGCCCTCGACCTCCTGGAGCTTGCCGGTGAGGAAGGCGCGGCCCAGCGGGCTGAAGGCCACGTAGGCAATGCCCAGTTCCTTGCAGGCCTGCAGCGTGCCCAGCTCGGCATTGCGCGACCACAGCGAATACTCGCTTTGCAGCGCGGCGATGGGGAAGGTGGCATGGGCGCGGCGCAGCGCGTCGGTGCCGATCTCGGACAGGCCCAGGGCGCGCACCTTGCCCTCTTCCACCAGGCGCGACATCTCGCCCACCGATTCCTCGATGGGCACGCGGCGGTCCCAGCGGTGCAGGTAGTAGAGGTCGATGACATCGGTGCCCAGGCGCTGCAGGCTGTCTTCGCAATTGCGGCGCAGGGTCTTGGGGTGGCCATCGATCACGCGGCGCACCACGCCGTCGTCGCCGCGCACGCCGGCCATGCCGCATTTGCTGGCCAGGGTGATGTGGTTGCGGTGGGACTTGAGCACGGGCCCGACCAGGGATTCGTTGGCGCCGAAGCCATACAGCGCCGCCGTGTCGAACAGGGTGACACCGGCATCCAGCGCCGCATGCAGCACGGCCTTGCCCTGCTCGGGCGACGGCGGATGGCCATAGGCGTGGCTGAGGTTCATGCAGCCCAGGCCGACGGCGCTGACGGAGAAGGGACCCAGGTGGCGTGTGGACAGGTTGGTCATGGTTTTCTCACAGGGAAAAGAAGCAAGGGAGCGGCCAGCGCTCCCTTGCAATGTCGAAGGCCCATTTTGCCGTCAAACCGACGTGCCCCTAACGCCCGTGCGCGCCCAGGCCGGCAGCGGCACGGGCCGGTGCAGCACGTCGTCGTTGAGCCACAGGGCGCTGCGGCGCGCACGCTCGGCCACGGTGTCCAGCGGCAGTTGCTGGTAGTCGTCGTTGAAGACCTCGAAGCTGTAGTCACCCCGGTAGCCCAGGCGGTCCAGGCGCAGCACCAGGTCGGCCAGGCGCTCGCTGTGCACGCCCTCGCCCGGGAACACGCGGAAGGTGCGCGCCGTGGCCATGCGCTCTTCGAAGGTGGGGGCGTCGTGCCACATGAAGTCGGACAGCTGCACCAGGAAGATCTTGTCGCGATCGATCAGCTCCAGCGCGTCCAGCGGCGTCTTGGCGGCCAGGATGTGGAAGGAGTCCAGGCCGATGCCCAGGTTGGACGTGTCGGCACGGCAGACCACGTCCCAGCTGGTGGTGAACTCATTGACGGAGCGGCCCCAGGACAGGCCCTCGTAGGCGATCTTCACGCCCAGCGGAATGCCGAGCATGGCCAGCTTGCGCAGGTCGCGCGCAATCACGTCGAGATCGCCCGTGGCATGGCGCGAGGTGGACGAGCAGGCCAGCAGCACGGGGCTGCCAATCTCGGCGCACATCTCCAGCATGGATTTGGCGATGTCCACCTTGTAGTGGTGCAGGTGGTCGGACAGGCCCTCGAAGTCGCGCAGCACCTGAAAGCCCGTGGGCCGCAGGCCGCTGGCGCGCACGGCCGCCGCTGCCGCCTTGACGCCGCCCGGGTGGCCGGCCAGGTCGCGCGCACTGAGCATGACCTGGGTGAAGCCCGCGCGCCGGATGGCGTCGAGCTTGGCCTCCAGCGAGCCATTCAGAGTGATGGTGTCCATGCCATAGCTGTCCAGCAAGCCCATGTTGCCCTCCAGGATCGTTGTGTGTATCGGCGGTTGAATCGGACGGCGGCGCGCCAGGCTTTGCGCTAGGCGTCGCGGTGCACCAGCTCGAAAACCACGGTGCCCATGGCGTTGCGCGTGAGCGCGCCGCGGTCATCGGGGTGCAGACGGCTCGATTCCACGAACTCCACGCCGCGCTGGCGCAGCGCCTGCACGGCGCCAGGCACGTCGGTGGTGCCCAGGCCGATGCGCTGCAGGCGCTCGGGCATGTCGTCCCACTCCAGGCCCGGATCGGGCTCGATGAGCTGCCACAGGAAGCGCTTGCAGGGGCTGCGCATGAGCTTGCCCTTGGGCAGGATGCCGAAGCGCTGCGCGTCGGGGAGCAGGTGGAAGTCGAACATGCGTTCGAAGTAGGTGATCCAGTCGGCGCTGCGGCCACGCCCTATGTACTGGACCACGCCGAAATAGCCCAGGCCGGCCAGCGCCGGTGGATGGGGATCGGCCCCGGCGATGGGCTTGAAATCGATGTCATAGATGGAGAACTCCTGCCATCGATCGACAAAGTAGAAGCGGCTGCCACCCGGGCCGTGGATGGCCGGGATGTGCAGCTCCATCGCCTGGGCCTGGCTGGGCGCCGCCCAGGCTCCCAGTTCGATGCAGCGCGTATGCGCCTGCAGGGCATCCTGCACGCGCAGCGCCACGGCCGAGATGACGGGCTGCCCGTCCGAGGCGGCATTGGCCAGCGCATCGGCAGCGCCCGCATTGACCACCAGGTTCATGTCCCCCTGCCGATACAGCGTCACCTCGCGCGAGCGGTGCCGCGCCACGGGGCGAAAACCCAGCCCCTCCAGCACCTGGCCCAGGGCCTGGGGCTGGCTGGTCGTGTACTCGATGAACTCTATGCCGTCGATCCCGAGGCGATTGGACGCCTCGGGCACGTCTTCCCGGCTGCTGGAGGAGGAATCGGTCATTGCGGTACTCCGGGTGGAAACATGATTGTCGCGCCACGCCCAAGTGGCATCGTTCTCTTACGATCAAATACGCGTAAAACTGGCTCAGCCCAACTCAGAGACACCGAGGAAGGGCCGCCCCGCACCGAGGGTGTCGTCCCCCTTTCAGGGGGAAGACGCGAAGCGGCTCAGGGGGTGAGCTGTTTTTCTAGGTCATGCAGGACCTGATAGCAGGGCAGCACCTGGGCCACGCTGGAATTGGGCTCGCGGCCTTCGCGGATGGCGGCGAAGAACTCGCGGTCCTGCAGCTCGATGCCATTCATGGAGACGTCGACCTTGGAGACGTCGATCTTCTCTTCCTTGCCGTTGACCAGATCGTCATAGCGCGCGATGTAGGTGCCGGTGTCGCCGATGTAGCGGAAGAAGGTGCCCAGCGGGCCGTCGTTGTTGAACGACAGGCTCAGCGTGCAGATGGCGCCATTGGCGGCCTTGAGCTGGATGCTCATGTCCATGGCAATGCCCAGCTCCGGGTGGATGGGGCCTTGCACGGCGTTGGCCTTCACGATGGGGCTGCCGGCCTGGTAGGCGAACAGGTCCACGGTGTGGGCAGCGTGGTGCCACAGCAGGTGGTCGGTCCAGCTGCGGGCCTGGCCCAGCGCGTTCATGTTGGTGCGGCGGAAGAAATAGGTCTGCACATCCATCTGCTGGATGTTGAACTCGCCGGCCGCGATCTTCTTGTGCACCCACTGGTGGCTGGGGTTGAAGCGGCGCGTGTGGCCGCACATGGCCACCAGGCCGGTCTGCTTTTGCAGATCGGCCACGGCCTGCGCGTCCTTGAGGCTGTCGGCCAGCGGGATCTCCACCTGCACATGCTTGCCGGCCTTCAGGCATTCGATGGCCTGGGCGGCATGCATCTGCGTAGGCGTGCACAGGATGACGGCGTCCACCTCGGGCAGGGCCAGGCTGTCGGCCAGCTCGGTGGTCACATGCTTGATGCCGTACTTGTCGGCCACTTCCTGGGTCTTGGCCAGCTCGCGGCCCACCAGGGAGACGACTTCCACGCCGTCGATGTTCTTGATGCCGTCCAGGTGCTTGATGCCGAAGGCACCGGCGCCCGCCAGGGCGACTTTGATGGTCTTGTTGCTCATATGAGTCTCCGTAGAGCCGCCTCAAGGAGGCGAAGGCCCCCTCGGGGGGCAGTGAATACACGCAGTGATGAACGTGGGGGCCTCAGCCGTTCTCCAGGATGAGATGTCCCACGGCCGTATTGGACGCGGGCACATGGTAGAAGCGGTGGTTGACCTTGGGCAGCGGCGCGGGGCCATCCACATCGGCCATGGCGCCGCGCGCGATCAGCCACATCACCAGCTCGATGCCTTCCGAGCCGGCCTCGCGCACGTAGTCGATATGCGGCATCTTGGCCAGGCCGGCCGGGTTCTCGATCAGCAGGTCCAGGAAGCGGTTGTCCCACTCCTTGTTGATCAGGCCCGCACGCGCGCCCTGCAGCTGGTGGCTCATGCCACCCGTGCCCCAGATCTGCACGTTCAGGTCTTCGTCGAAGCTCTCCACGGCGCGGCGGATGGCACGGCCCAGGTTGAAGCAGCGCTGGCCCGACGGCACGGGGTACTGCACCACGTTGACGGCAAACGGAATCACCGGGCAGGGCCAGGCGCCAGTGCGCGCGTCCTGCTGGCCGCACATCAGCGACAGCGGTACGGTCAGGCCGTGGTCCACGTCCATCTTGTTGACGATGGTCAGGTCGAAGTCCTGCTGTATCACCGACTGCGCGATGTGGCTGGCCAGCTCCGGATGGCCGACGACCTTGGGCACGGGGCGCGGGCCCCAGCCTTCGTCGGCGGGCTGGTATTCAGCGGCCGTGCCGATGGCAAACGTCGGGATGAAGTCCAGGCTGAACGCGGTCGCGTGGTCGTTGTAGACCAGGAAGATCACGTCGGGCTTGTTGTCCTTGAGCCATTGGCGCGAGTGCTCGAAGCCCTTGAACAGCGGCTGCCAATAGGGCTCGTCGGCCTTGCCCAGGTCCATGGCCGCGCCGATGGCGGGCACATGCGAGGTGTAGACGGATGCGGTGATGCGCGCCATGTCAGTTGCCTTCCTTGTTCTTGTTCGCTGCGCCGGCCAGGCCTTGCGGCTGGCGGTGGGACTGGGCATCGCCCTCCTCGCCCACGCGGCGGTTGCCTTCGGCCGAACGGCCTCCGCCCACCATCATGTTGCGGTATTCCTCTTCGGACATGCCGGTCATGGAGCCTGCCATCTGCTGGAAGCTCTTGCCGTCCGTGGCGCCGATCTTGGCCAGGAAGTAGATGTTGCCGCCTGTGCGCATGCACCAGTTGAGGTCGCGGGCCAGCACGGCCTGCTTCTGTTCCTCGCTCATGGCCCATTCGTCCAGGTAGGCACGCTCGTCGGCCTTGAAGCGCTCGCGGTTCTCGGCCTTCATCAGCGACATGCAGAACTGGTTGAGCCAGTAGCCTTTGCGGGACTGCTCGGCATCAAAAATGATGGTGCCGGGCACGTCCAGATAGGGTTTGTCCAATGCCATGGATATCTCCTTGAATATGTCCGGCATCAAGGCCGGACATGGTTGCCGTCAGGCTTCTTCCGGCCAGTACAGGCGCATCGGATTGTCGACCAGCAGCTTCTTCTGCAGCTCGGCAGTCGGTGCAATGTGCGGGATGAAGTCGACCAGCAGGCCGTCATCGGGCATGTGGTCCTTGAGGTTGGGGTGGGGCCAGTCGGTTCCCCACAGCACGCGGTCGGGGAATTCCTCGACCACGCGGCGGGCGAAGGGCACCACGTCGCGGTAGGCATTTTGCTCGCCGTCCAGCGCCTTGGGGCCAGTGACGGACAGGCGCTCTGGGCAGCTGACCTTGCTCCAGACGTTCTGGTGCTCGCGCATGAACCTGAGGAACAGCTCGAACTCGGGGCCGTCCACGGGCTTGTTCACATCGGGGCGGCCCATGTGGTCCACGACCACGGTGGTGGGCAGGCTGGTGAAGAAGTCCCACAGCTCGGGCAGGTCCACGGCCTCGAAGTAGATGACCACGTGCCAGCCGAGCTTGGCGATGCGGCCCGCGATCTCCATCAGCTCGTCCTTGGGCGTGAAGTCCACCAGGCGCTTGACGAAGTTGAAGCGCACGCCGCGCACGCCGGCGGCGTGCAGCTCCTGCAGCTCCTCATCGGTCACGCTGCGGCGCACCGTGGCCACGCCGCGCGCCTTGCCGTTGGCGGCCTTGCAGGCATCGACCATGGCGCGGTTGTCGGCGCCGTGGCAGGTGGCCTGCACGATGACGTTGCGCGCAAAGCCCAGGTGGTCGCGCAGCGCGAACAGCTGCTGCTTGCTGGCGTCGCAGGGCGTGTACTTGCGCTCGGGCGCGAAGGGGAATTCATCGCCGGGGCCGAAGACGTGGCAGTGGGCATCCACGGCGCCTGCGGGCACCTGGAACTTCGGCTTGGAGGGGCCGGCGTACCAGTCCAGCCAGCCGGGGGTCTTCTCGAAATTGCTCATGCGCTTCTCCTCCTCAATCGATATAGCGCAAGCCGGCCTTTTCCAGGGGCTCGCGCATCTTGTACATGTCCAGGCCCAGCACGCCGGAAGCCAGCTTGGCGCGCTTCTCGCCCTCGAAGCTTTCGCGCTTTTGCGCGGCTTCCAGCGTGGCGGCGGCCTTGGCGGCGGGCACGCAGACCACGCCGTCATCATCGGCCACGATCACGTCGCCGGGCGTGACCCACATGCCTGCGCAGACCACCGGGATGTTGACCGAGCCCAGCGTGGCCTTGATCGTGCCCTTGGAGGAGATGGCGCGGCTCCACACGGGGAAGTTCATTTCCTGCAGCGTCTTCACGTCGCGCACGCCGGCATCGATGATCAGCGCCCGTGCGCCGCGCGCCTGAAAGCTGGTGGCCAGCAGGTCGCCGAAGTAGCCGTCCGTGCATTCCGAGGTCACGGCCGCGACCACGATGTCGCCGGGCTGGATCTGCTCTGCGGCCACATGCATCATCCAGTTGTCGCCGGGCTGCAGCAGCACGGTGACGGCCGTGCCCGAGACCTGCTGGCCCGCATAGATGGGACGCATATAGGGCTTGAGCAGGCCCACGCGGCCCATGGCCTCGTGGACGGTGGCCGAGCCCAGGGCGGCCAGGCCGTCGGCGGCCGCGCGGTCGGCGCGCTGGATGTTGCGGTAAACCACACCGAGTTCGTACATGGTGTTCTCCTTGGATCTGTGGTGGCGGCCTGCTTACAGGCCCTTTTGCTTGAGGGCGGCGTCCATGCGCGGGAACACGCGGCGCGCGTTGCCTTCGTAGACCTGGTAGCGCTCCTCTTCGGTGAGGTTGGCCGTGGCCTCGATGTAGCGCTTGGTGTCGTCGTAGTAGTGGCCCGTGGTCGGGTCGATGCCGCGCACGGCGCCGATCATCTCGCTGGCGAACAGGATGTTCTTGACGGGGATCACCTTGGTCAGCAGGTCGATGCCGGGCTGGTGGTAGACGCAGGTGTCGAAGAAGATGTTGTTGAGCAAGTGCTCGTCCAGCAGCGGCTTCTTGAGCTCCTGCGCCAGGCCGCGGAAACGGCCCCAGTGGTAGGGCACGGCGCCGCCGCCATGGGGGATCAGGAACTTGAGCGTGGGGAAGTCCTTGAACAGGTCGCTGGTCAGGCACTGCATGAAGGCCGTGGTGTCGGCATTCAGGTAGTGGGCGCCCGTGGTGTGGAAGCACGCGTTGCAGCTGGTGGAGACGTGGACCATCGCGGGGATGTCGTACTCCACCATCTTTTCGTAGATGGGATACCAGGAGCGGTCCGACAGCGGGGGCGAGGTCCAGTGGCCGCCTGAAGGATCGGGGTTCAGGTTGATGCCCACGTTGCCGTACTGCTCCACGCACTTGACCAGTTCGGGGATGCAGGTGGCGGGGTCCACGCCAGGCGACTGCGGCAGCATGGCGGCGGGGATGAAATGCTCGGGGAACAGCTCGCTGACGCGGTAGCACAGCTCGTTGCAGATGGCGGCCCAGGTGCTCGATGTCTGGAAGTCGCCGATGTGGTGGGCCATGAAGCTGGCGCGCGGGCTGAAGATGGTGAGATCGGAGCCGCGCTGCTTCATCAGCTTGAGCTGGTTGGTCTCGATGGTCTCGCGGATCTCGTCGTCGCTGATCTTCAGGTCGCTGGCCCTGGGGGCCTTGGACAGGTCCTTGAGGCCTGCGATCTGCAGGTCGCGCCAGGCGCCCAGGGCCGCGGGCGCGGTGGTGTAGTGGCCGTGTACGTCGATGATCATCGGATGGTCTCCTGCGTCTTTATGGGGTGGGAATGTGTCAGTGGAGGGGTCAGTGGAGGGGTGTGGCAGGCGCCGCGCCGCCCTGCGGCTCGGGACTGCTGTACTGCTTGATGATGAGGGCGGCCATGGCGATCACGCCCGGAATGGCCACCACCGCAAAGATCTCGCTGAAACCCAGCTGGCGCGCCGACAGCTCGGCCACCAGGAAGGAGCCCGCAATGCCGCCGAAGCGGCCAATGCCCAGCATCCAGGCCACGCCCGTGGCACGGCCCCGCGTGGGGTAGTAGGCAGCGGCCAGCGCCGGCATGGACGATTGCGCGGTGTTCATGATGGTGCCGGCCAGGAAGACGGCCACCACCAGCCAGCCCAGGTGGCCGGCCGTCTGGCCGATCCACCAGATGGAGGCCGCCGTCAGCGCATAGCCGATGGCGATGATGCGGTTGGCATTGAAGCGGTCCATGAGCCAGCCGAACAGCACGGCGCCCACGCCGCCCAGCGGGAACAGCGCGGCCACCAGGGTGCCGGTCTTGGGGTCCAGGCCCGCTTCCTTGAACAGCACGGGCATCCAGTTCATCAGCGCGTAGAAGATGACCAGTCCCATGAAGTAGGCAATCCACAGCATGATCGAACCCACCCGGTACTCGCGCGACAGCACCACGCCCATGCCGCTGCTGGCCTGGGATTCGCGCTGGGGCTTGGACTCGGTCATCACGAAGCGCTGCACGCCCTGCACGGCATCACCGGCAATGCGCGCCAGCACCTTGCGGATGCGCTCGGCCGGGTAGTTGTTGGCCACCATGTGGCGCACCGACTCGGGCAGCAGCACGACCAGGGCCACCAGCAGCAGCAGCGGCGCGGCACCGCCCAGGATGAGCACGCTGCGCCAGCCGAAATGCGGGATCATCCAGGCCGCCAGAAAGCCGCCGAAGGCCGCGCCCAGCGGAAAGCCGCAGAACATGGCGTTGGTCAGCGTGGCGCGGCGCGAATCAGGGCAGTACTCGCTCATCAGCGTGACGGCATTGGGCATGGCGGCGCCCAGGCCCAGGCCGGTGACGAAGCGCAGCACGGCCAGCGTCCAGATGTCGGGCGAAAAGCCCGAAGCCAGGCAGGACACGGCAAACACCGCCACCGAACCCACCAGCACGGTCTTGCGGCCCAGCCGATCAGCCAGCGGACCAGAGAACAGGGCGCCTGCAGCCAGGCCGAACAGCGCCGCGCTGAGCACGGGCGCCAGTGCAGGCTTGCTCACGCCCCACTCGCCGATCAGCGAGGGCGCGATGTAGCCGATGGCCGCCGTGTCAAAGCCATCGAGCAGAACGATCAGGAAACACAGCGCAAAGATCACCCACTGGAATCCCGAAAACGGGTGCTCGTTGAGCAGGGTCTGCACATTGACGCCGGTTGCTGCGGCGTCCTTCTGGACGGATGTCATGACTTGTCTCTTCCACTGTCTCTCGGCCTGGCGGATACCGCATCTGCGCGCGCGACCCGCCCCTTGCACTGCAGGGGCCGGCAAGCCCCTGCGCTGTTTCTTCAGTCCTGCCTGCGGCCGTCCCAGACCGAGCGCGGAACCATCACTTCGCCGCGCATCAGCAGGCGCGCCGTGCGCAGCAGGGCCGCCTTGGTCACCACCTCGGGGTGGGCCGGGTCGCTGTCCAGCGTCACGCTGAATTCGCCCGTGGGATGCTCCACCGACACCGTGAGCGGGCCCGCGCCCTGCGTGAGTTGCGCCACGCCGTCGCACACGGTGCCCGGCATCTTCACGGCCGTGCCGACGGTGACGGCTGCCAGCACGCCGATGGCGTCATGGCAGACGTGGGGGATGAAGCTGCGCGTGGTCAGCGCGCCGCCATGCTGGGGCGGCGCGATCAGCGTCATCTTGGGATAGTTCTTGGCCGAGACATCGCCCAGGCCCATGGTCCGGGAGATCTGCAGGCGCAGCGCCTCGATGCGGCGCTTGAGATCGGTGTCGGCGTTGAGCTCGGCCACGGTCTCCAGGCCGGTTGCGCCCACGTCGGCGGCCTTGAAGATCACCAGCGGCATGCCGTTGTCTATGCAGGTGACGTCAAGCGTGAAGGGCTCGAAACCCTCGCCCGTCACCGTGACCGTGTCCCGGGGCTTGCCCGTGGGCAGCAGGCCCGAGCAGACCGAGCCGGCCGTGTCCAGGAAACTGATTTCGATGGGTGCCGAGCTGCCGGGCGCGCCGTCGATGCGGGCCGAACCTTCGTACTCCACCTGGCCGCCAGGCGTCTGCACGGTGATGTCGGCCGCCATGCCGGTGTTCAGCGTCAGCACTCGGAAGGTGCTGGTCTCGCCGCGCGAGGAGACCATGCCGGTCTCCAGCGCAAAGGGAACCACGCCGGCGAGCATGTTGCCGCAGTTGGGCGTGGTGTCCACCGTGTCCTTGTCGGGCTGCAGCTGGGCGAAGAGGAATTCGAGGTCGATGCCTTCCTTGTCGGAGAGGCTGACGATGCCGACCTTGCTGGTCAGCGGATGCGCGCCACCCACGCCGTCGATCTGCCGCTTGTCGGGCGAGCCCATGGCCGCAAGCAGCACGCGGTCGCGCGTGGGCAGGTCGGAGGGAAGATCGGTGGCCCGGAAGAAGGGGCCCTTGGAAGTACCGCCCCGCATCAGCAGGCAGGGAATGGCCGTTTGCATGGCTGTCTCTATCAGTATGGGTATGACAGCTATTGTGAGCATGGCGCGGGCCAGGCACCACTGAGCAAGCCCGCTAGCAGCTATAGCAAACCGGCATAGCTCAGTGCCAGGCTTGCGCAACAGGTTGCGGCGCCCGTGCGCCGCAACTGCTTGATACAACTTATTTTTGTGCGGTGCCGCTCAATCGCGGCCATGGCCTCGGCCGCGATCATGGCCATGCCCGGGGCCACGGTGATCATCACCACGCCCGCCATGGCGATCGTGGCGGTCGTCACGGTCCCAGCGGCGGTCATCGCGGCGGTGTTCCCATTCGCGGTGGCGGCGCTCCTCGCGCCAGCGCGGATCGGGACGCGGCGGCCCGGCATGCCAGTGCGGCGGCGGGTTGCGCAGGAAGTACACCGGGCGGCCGCAGGCGCCGTAGCGGGCGCAATGCTTGCCCCAGTGCTTGGCGTGGCCCGGGGGCACCCACATGTAGACAGGCGGCGGGGCCATGGGGGCCGGCGCAATGATCACGGGGCGCTGGTACAGCAGCGCTGGCGGCGGCGCGTTGCCGATGTCCACGGTGCCGTAGACGCCCGGTGCCAGCTGGCCCGAGACCGAGCCGCTGATGTAGGTCTGCGCCTGGGCCGCAAGGGCCGAGCAGGCCAGCGCAAAGGCGGCCGCGGCGCGCAAGGTGGTTCGCAAGGTGAGCAGGGCCATGTTCTTTTGAAGTGGGTGAAACAGGAAAGGCCCCGTTTCTACCAAGCGCGCGGGGCCGCGTGGGCCGCTGCGCCTGAAAAGGTGTAAGAACCCGTTCAAGCCAGCGCCCGTACCTGTTCAACGCGCCAGGGCTGCCTGCGGTGCACAGCAGACCGCAATGGTCCGCTTTCTGGCCTGCACGCGCTCAGTCCAGCTTGAGCCGGGAATCCTTCACCACCTTCTGCCATTTGGCGATCTCGGCGCGGCGGAATGTCTCCAGTTCGGCCGGCGTGGAGCCTATGGGCTCGGCGCCTATGCCAGCGAGCCGCTCCACGATGGCGGGTTCGCGCAGCACCTTGGCCAGCACCGTGGACAGCCGGTTCACGATGGCGGGCGGCGTGCCGGCCGGCGCAAAGATGGCGTTCCATTCATAGGTCTCGTAGCCGGGCACGCCCGACTCGGCAATGGTCGGCAGCTCGGGTGCGGCCTTGGAGCGCTCCAGCCCGCCCACGGCCACCGCGCGCAGCTTGCCGGTCTTCACGTGCTGCCAGGCCGAGCCCATGCTGGCAAACATCAGCGGCACCTGGCCCGACATCACATCCATCATGGCCGGGCCGCCGCCCTTGTAGGCCACATGGTGCAGCTGCGTCCTGGCCAGCAGGTTGAACAGCTCGCCCGCCAGGTGCTGGGCCGAGCCCGGGCCTGCCGACGCAAAGTACAGATGCCCGCCCCCTTCGGAGCGGCCGGCCTGGATCAGGTCCTGCACGCTCTTGATGGGCGACGAAGGTGCAACCACCAGCACGTTGGGCACGCGCAGCAGCAGCGAGACCGGCGCGAAGGCCTTGAGCGTGTCGAACTGCATGCGCGCGTGGATGGCGGGGTTTTGCGCGTGGTTGGAGGCATCGAGCATCAGCGTGTAGCCATCGGGCTGGGCCTTGGCCACCTGGGCGCCGCCGATCATGCCGCCTGCCCCGCCCCGGTTCTCGATCACCACGGGCTGGCCCAGCTCGGCAGCCAGCCTGGGGCCGATCAGCCGCGCCACCACATCGACGGTGCCGCCCGGCGGATAGGTCACGACCAGAGTGACGGGGCGCTCGGGGTAGTTGGCCGCTGCAGCCGCCGCAGTCGCTGCAGCCGGCGCGGCCATGCCGGCAACAGCCGAAAGCAGGCCTGCGGCAGCCCACAGGCTGGCGGTGCGTCTGGACAGGGAATTCATGGTGTGTCTCCTTGGTTTGGCATGTCGTTTTGGAATCGGAACAGCTCGAAGGCGGTGCGGCCCAGCACGGCCTGCAGGGGGCCGGCATCGTCCAGCCAGTCCTGCAGCCAGCGCACGGCCGCCGGATAGCTGGCCTGGCCGGCGTGCTGCGTGTGCGGCCAGTCGCTGCCCCAGAGCAACCGCCCGGCCGTGAAGGCCTGCAGCAATTGCGCGGTGGCCTGCCGGCCCGAGGCGGCGCAGTCGGCGGCCCGCCAGGTGCGGTAGGGCGCGGACAGCTTGACCCACACACGGCCGCTGCCGGCCTGCTGCAGCAGATAGCCAAAGCCCGGGTCGCGCACGCCCAGGGCCGGGTCAGGACGCCCGAAGTGGTCAACCACCACGCGGCAGCCGGCCGCCAGCAAGGCGGGCAGCAGGTCCGGCAGGCGCCCGGCCTGCAGGTGCAGCTCCACATGCCAGCCCAGGGCGTTGGCCTGCTCCAGCACGCGGCGCCAGCCGGGCGCATTCAGATCGGGCAAAGGCAGGCCGATCAGGTTCAGGCGCATGCCCACCACGCCGGCATCGGCCATAGCCTGCAGTTGTTCATCGCCCGTGCTCTCATCCACCACGGCCACGCCGCGCAGGCGCTGCGGCTGGGCGCGCAGCGCCTGGAGCAGGTAGCTGTTGTCCGTGCCCAGAAAGCTGGGCTGCACCAGCACGCCATGGGCCAGGCCGTGCGTGTCCAGGTGGTGCAGATAGGTGCCCAGGAGCGCGTCCTCTTCGGGCGCATAGCGGCGCGCATCCGGCATGGGCAGGCCACGCTCGAAGACATGGGCGTGGGTATCGACGCTGGACGCAATGGCGAACCGGGGCACGGCAGACACGGGAAGAACTCCTTGTGGGTTGCGCCACGCAAGGCGCGGCGCTGGGGGCATGGGGCCGGATTCTAGGAACGGGGGGTATATATTTCCATTCTTCAAAATGGATTTATTCATACCGGATCAATATGGAAACCCGGCATCTGCGCTACTTTCTCGCGGTGGTGGACCAGGGCAGCGTCAGCCGCGCAGCCGACTGGCTGGGCATTGCACAGCCGGCCCTGAGCCAGACCCTGGCCCGCATGGAAAAAGACCTGGGCGTGCAGCTGTTCCAGCGCTCGCGCCAGGGCGCCCTGCCCACGCCGGCCGCCTTGGCCATGCTGGACGATGTGCGCACCAGCGTGGCCCGCATAGATGCCGCCGCCAGCCGCGCGCGCGAGATCGCCAGGGGCAGTGCGGGCCAGTTGACCGTGGGCCTGGTGTCCTCGGCGCTTTTCGGCACCCTGCCCCGCGCCCTGCGCGCGTTGCGGCAGCAGGCGCCCGGCGTGCGCGTCATGCTGCGCGAGATGAGCAATGCCGAGCAGGCCGAGGCCCTGCAGACCGGCGCCATCGATATCGGCCTCATGCACACGCCCGTGGCCGTGGGCGGGCGCATGCGCGAGCGCCAGCTGCTGCGCGAGCGTCTGGTGGCCGCCGTGCCCGATGAATTCCAGATCGGCGAGGACGGCCAGGTCAGCCTGGCCCAGATCGCCGAGGCCGGGCTGGTGATGTACCCGCAGGCGCAATTGCCCGTGCTGCATGCCGGCATCCTCGACGCGCTGCGCAAGGCCGGGCACGAGGCCCATGTGGCGCAGGAAGCCAACCGCACCCTCACCGTGCTGGCCTGCGTGGCCGGCGGCTGCGGCGTGGCACTGCTGCCCAGCTGGATACGCTCCATGGACTTTCGCGGCGTGCGCTTTTGCGAGGTGCGTGACGGCCAGGCCCTGCCCAGCCTGGACCTCAGCGCCATCTGGCCCGCACGCTCCACGCCCACGCTGGCCGACCTGTTCGCGCACCTGGAGCTGGGCGAAGACTGAGCGCTCCCTAGCCCGCTGCGACCATGTGCAGCGCGGCACAACCCGGCACCACCGAGCGCGGCCCGGCGCCAGTGCAAGAAGCGGGATGCGCGCCCGCCTGCGCCGCACTACAAACCGCTTTCCCTCATTCACGGAAAGAAAAGGTGCGAGATGCAGCCATCGCCACAGCAACTCCACGGAAAAGTCGCCCTCATCACGGGCGCCAGCTCAGGCATAGGCCGCGAAGCCGCCAGGCTGTTTGCCCGCCACGGCGCCAGGCTGGTCCTCACGGCCCGCCGCCAGCCGGAACTGCAGACGCTGGTGGCAGAGATCGAGCAGGACGGCGGCCAGGCCATCGCGCTGGCCGGCGACGTGCGGGACGAGCCGCTGGCACAGGCCCTGGTCGAGACCGCCACGGCACGCTTTGGCGGCCTGGACATCGCCTTCAACAATGCCGGCATGACCGGCGATCCCTGCGCCCTCCCCGATCTCTCGCTGCAGGCCTGGCAGGACGCCATCGCCACCAATCTCACCAGCGCCTTTCTGGGCGCCAAGCACCAGATACCGGCCCTGCTGGCACGCGGCGGCGGCTCGCTGATCTTCACGTCCACCTTCGTGGGCCATACGGCGGGCCTGCCCGGCATGGGCGCCTATGCCGCCAGCAAGGCCGGCCTCGTCGGCCTCACCCAGGTCATCGCCGCCGAATACGGCCCCCGCGGCCTGCGCGCCAACGCCCTGCTGCCCGGCGGCACCGACACTCCCATGGGCCGCGCCAGCACCCCCACGCCCGAGGCGCGCGCCTTCGTCGAAAACCTGCACGCGCTCAAGCGCCTCGCCACGCCCGCGGAAATCGCGGCGGCGGCGCTGTTTCTGGCGTCGGACGCATCCAGCTTCATCACGGGGACGGCCATGGTGGTCGATGGTGGCGTGTCCATCAACCGGACTTGAACGAGATCCCTGGCCGGCATGCCCAGGCCAGGGGCCGCAGCGCCTGGACCGCATCTGTCCCCGTCCTGGCCATGCCTGCCCGTGCAACTTCAGGGCCGTCGCTGCAATGGCGGCCCGGCTTGATTTACTGCTCCAGCTGCCGGGCGTGGATGTTTTGCGGATCGCCTGCGCCGGCCTTTTCAGGAGGATAGAAAGGAATGGATTCATCCCCGGGCAATGCGCCGTGCGAGGCATGCTCGAAGAAGAAGTAGATGCCTTCGTGCTGCATCCATCGCGGGATAAGGTCGCAATCGCTTTCGTTGAATTGAGCGCAGCAGTCCCCGCTGCGATAGCCGCGCGTGCGTTTCTTTCGCAGCGGATGGCCATAGACGCCAATACCTGCTCGACGATGTCGGGCACGGTCTGGTTCTGGAAGATGCGAAAGTCGCTCCTGCGCGTGGCCAGCCACAGCCAGGGGCTCAGGCGGGCCTTGCAGGCGTAGCCGCGGTGGTTCTGGCCCTGCATGCCCAGGCGGGTGACGATTCCGTCGATGTAGCGCATTGCGCCGCCCTGGATTTGTATTTCTATGGTGGTGCTTTACCCAACAGGGCCTTGGCGAAGATGCTTTCGCTGAGCATTTCCCAATCGAGGCTGAAAGGCTGGCTGATTTTTTTTCGGCCGCGCAATTCGCAAAAATGCACTTCATGGCCCAATCGCCTGTGGATTGCGACTCGGCATGTCATTGCGTAAACCACCCTGGGCGTCAGTTCCGGGGCGGCGTCCTTTCCCCTTTCAAGGAAACGGATCATGGACAAACGAAGCGCATTGAGGCAATCTACCCGTATTGGCAATACACTGTCCATGTAAGTAATTGCATCTCACCTTGGGCCAGCACCGCCTCTTGCAGCCCTGACGGCAAGCACCACACACACCCTCATTCCAAGCACTCTTCAATCAATAGATCAATTACATCCCATTACAGCATTGTTGACGGCTATGGCATTTAACCAGCGCATAAGGTCCATCGAATGCTCACCACATATACTCGCGAAAACTGGCAGGAATGGAGCATCTGGTGTCTGTCAAATGGAATTTCTTCCCCTTGGGGCAGAGATCCATTGCACACACTGCATCTCCATGCTTGTGGGACCCGCAGGTAAACACAGTGTAAATTTCAGCTGTGAGCGCTCGTGAGCACTGATTAATCGCGTCGAGATTGTTATAGTAAATAACGGAACCACCATGACTAGACACACTCAGCCCATCGTGGAGCGCTTGTTCAGGCCTATGGAACGCTCGACCCGTCAACGCAGCTCGATACGCACGGTCATGGAAGAGGCTGGACGCCCCTTGCTGCCGGCCGAGATCCTCGGCGCAGCGCAGCGCGAGGTGCCAGCCATCGGGCTGGCCACGGTGTACCGCAACATCAAGCAGCTGATGGAAGCGGGCGAAGTGCAGGCCGTGGACCTGCCCGGCGAGGCCACGCGCTACGAACTCAGCGGCCGCGCCCACCACCACCATTTCCGCTGCATGAGCTGCAACCGCGTGTTCAACGTGCCCGGCTGTCCGGGCGACATGCAGCGCATCGCCCCCGAAGGCTTTGTGGTGGAGCGCCATGAGATGACGCTGTACGGCGTCTGCAGCGACTGCCACCAGAACGTGCAATAACAGGGAGCCGCCCGCCTCAGGCTCCGCCTCGGGCCCACGGATCCAAGAAGATGACAGCCATGGTGCAGGCCCCGCCTGAACCATGGCTGTTTCCTTTTTCACCCGCCCTTTGCCTCAGCGCCTGCCCGGCCGCACGCGGCCTGCGGCAACACCGCCGGCCAGCAAGGCCAGCGCAGCCACCACCCATAGCATTGCCGTCTGCCCCCAGGCCTGCCGCGCAGGCCGTGGGCTGGCCGTGAAGACGGGCTGGGCTGCAAAATCCTGCGCACCGAATGTGCGGCCCTCAAACAGGTAGGGATAGAGGAAGGCGCGCAGGCGTGCGTGAAAGGCGGCGATGTCGTCCTGATAGGCCAGTTGCGCCAGCAGGTCGGTGCCAGCTTGGCGGTGCAGCGCAGCCTGCACGCCCACGCCGGGCAGCAGCCAGCCCAGGCGCCCGGTCCAGGCCTGGCGCGCCTGCAGGCCGGCGCGGTAGGCGGCGAACTGGGGCGCGACACTTTCATCGCCGAGCTGCTGGAAGGCGTAGTACCACTTCCAGTGAAAGCCTGCAGGCAGCGGCGCGGTGTCGCGCCATTCGGGGTGGTTGCGGAAAAAGCGCTCCATGGTCTGCTCGCGCGGCAGGTCCCAGGCGCCATGCACGGTCTGGCGCTGGGCCAGCATCAGCTCCACGCCCTGGCTCACGGGGATGGCACGCGACAGCGCGGCATTGGCCAGCGTGGGCAGCACCAGGGTCAGCACGGCCCAGCAGCCCATGAGGGCCATGGCATTGGCGACCGAGCTGCCGCCCAGCGCGGCAACCACCAGGCACAGGCCGCTCCAGAAAACCACATAGGCCGTGGCGGACAGCAGCACCGTGGCAAGGGCGCCCGCCGCTGCCCCGCCGGCCAGTGCGCCTGCCAGGGCAGGCAGCGCCACGCAGGCCAGCACCAGCACGGAACGCAGTCCCGCACGGCGCAGCCACAGCCGCCGCCCGGTGCCAGGCATGGCCTGCAGCATGCCCAGGCGGCCCGATTCGCGCTCGCCCGAGACCAGGTCGTAGAGCAGCGCGATCAGGAACAGCGGCACCAGGTAGACCAGCACAAAGGCGAAGTCGAAGCGGCCCGCCAGCGCCAGTTCCGGGTTGAAGCTTTCGCCTTCATGCAGCTGTGCCTGCAGCGCCAGGGCGCGCACGCGCAGCACATAGGGCGCGGCATCGCGCAGGCCCAGGGCAAGAAAGGCCGTGGACGATGGCGCATCCCAGGTGGCGTGAAAGCCGTAATAGGCCACCGAGCCTGCGTCGCCGGACTGGGCATGCCGGCTTGCCTGGGCCGCCATGTCCTGCTGCTGCAGTTGCGCAAGGCGGTCCAGGGTCAGGCGTTGCGAGGCGATCTCGCGCAGGCCAGACAGCACGGCCAGCGTGGACAGCAGCAACAGCAAGGCCAGGGCGCACAGCGCCAGGCGCGAGCGCGTCAGAAGACGCCATTCATGCAGGAGCCAGCTCATCGCGCCACCCTCCCCAGCTGTTGCGTGGCCAGCAGCAAGGCCACCGTCAATACAGCCAGCCATGCCAGCAGCACATAGGCGGCAGGCGCCGCGCGGCGCAGGGCCGCCAGCGGTGGATCGGGCTCATGGTGGAAATCGGAGACGCCGCGCCAGTGCTCGTGGCCGATGCGGTTGTCGCGGCTCGATCGGTCTCCCGCATAGCTGAGCTTGTCCACCTGCAGGCGGTTGAGGGCCTGCACCATGCGGTAGCGATGCTGCTCGGCCTGCTCAAGAAAGCGCCGGTAGCCTTGCAAGTCGGTCCCGGCCACGGCCATGGACAGGCGGCGCAGCGCGATCACGGGGCTGATCAGGGCAAATGCGTCAGCCCGGCGCAGTTGCTCGGCCTGCAGATCGAAGCTGGCCTCGGCATGGCGCCTGAAGAGTTCACTCGTCAACCGCTCGCCTTCCATGCCGACCAAGCCCTTGTAGTTGACGGGCAGATCCTCGACGCGCGAGACACCGTACTGCGCCAGCACCCTGGCGCGGAAAGCGGCGAAATAGGGATCGTCGGGATTGTGGCTGTCGCCCAGCGCCGCCAGCTCGCGCGCGGTGGCGATGTCGGTCTCGAAGCGCGTGGGCAGCGCCAGGGCAGATCCCACCAGCTCCGGCACCAGACGGGGCAGCAGCACCACGGCGACGGCCCAGGCCGCCAGCAGGGCCAGCAAGGCATCGCGCCCGCGCCGCATGACGGCCGAGACAGCGACGATGCCCACCGCCCAAAGCATCAGCCACAGCACATGGCCTGCCGCCAGCGTGGCCACCAGGCTGAGGGGCACCGGCGTGGCCACGGCCATCCAGGCCAGGGCCAGCAGGGCCGGCAGCAGCACCAGGGCCGCCACGCCCGCCAGCGCCAGCAGCTTGCCGGCCACGAACTGCCGCGTGCCCACGCCCTGGGCCAGCAGCACGCGCAGGGTGCCGGCCTCGCGCTCGCGTGCAATGCAGGCATGGCCCATGAAGATCAACAGCAGCGGCGCCAGCACCTGCAGCACAAAGGCCGGCGTGAGCTGGCCGAACCGCAGCAGCAGAGAGGACTGGCGCACATCGCCGAAGTTGGCGCTGTTCTGGCGGTGGCCCTCCAGAAACAGCGTGTGGCCGGTGTAGGCGTCGATGCCCGCATCAAAGGCCGCCAGCGGATTGAGCGGGCGGAACACGAAGTGGCCGTAATGCACCATGCGGTGCGGATGGCGGTCGGGCTGGGCTTCGAACTCGCTGTCCACCTGGGACTGGTGGCGCTCGCGCTGGGCCTGGGCCGCGCTGCGCTGGTCCCAGGCGGTGAAGGCGGCAGCGGCGCTGAGCAGCAGCCACAGCGCCATCCCCAGCACGGCCACGCGGTCGCGCAGCAGCAGGCGCCATTCCTCGCGCGCAATGGTCCAGGCCGCGCTCATGCCGCCGCTCCCTGCGTGTCGGCTTCAATGTGCGTTTGCATGTGCGTGTCCGTGCCCACCCCTGCATAGTGGCGGTGCAGTGCGCGCACATCGAAGCGCTCCTCGCCGCTGGCCGCCACTTCCTCGACCAGGCGCCCGCCTGTGATGAAGCCCATGCGGTCGGCCACGTCGGCGGCGCCCAGCAGGTCGTGCGTGACCATGAGAATGGCCACGCCCTGGCCGCGCAACTGCATGAGCAGCCGGCTGAACTCGGCCGTGGCCTGCGGGTCCAGGCCCGAGGTGGGTTCGTCCAGCAGCAGCGCCGGCACCCTGCGCGCCAGCGCCAGCGCAATCGCCACCTTCTGGCGCATGCCCTTGGAAAAGCCGGAGACGCGCCGGTCGTGCGCGGCAGCGTCCAGCCCTGCGGCAGACAGCGCCTGGCCGATGGCACCGGCCGCGGCCGGCTGGCCCGCCAGCTCCAGCAGGTAGGCCACGTTCTCGCGCGCACTCAGGTGCTCGTACAGCGCCACGTTCTCGGGGATATAGGCGATCAGGGCACGCGCCTGCGCAGGCGCCGTCACCGGGTCCACGCCCTGCACGCGCACCTGTCCGCTGCGCGGCCGCACAAAGCCCAGCAGCAGGCTCAGCGTGGTGGTCTTGCCCGCGCCGTTGGCGCCCAGCAGCGCATAGATCTCGCCCGCATGCACCGCCAGGTCCAGGCCCTGGAGGATGGTGCGCTCGCCATAGTCCACCACGGCGCCCAGCGCTTGGAGCACGGGCGTGGAGGCAGAAGTGGGGTTGGAAGAAACAGGAAGGGATGGATGCATGGCGGGGCTCAGAACTTTGCTTGAAGGCCTACGGTGACGGTGCGGGCCGTGCCCGGCGTCACCCACAGCCGGCTGTACGAGCTGGTGTAGTAGGTCTTGTCAAAGAGGTTGTCCACGTCCAGCGTCAGGCGCAGCGTGGGGCTGATGCGCCAGTAGGCAACCAGCTTGGCCGTGGTGTAGCTGGGCAGCTCGAAGGCGGCCTTTCCGGCATCGGCCTCGGCCTGCGTGCGGGCCTGGCCCAGGCGCTTGCCCATGTGGGTGACGCCGCCGCCGATGCCGTAGCGCTGGCCGTTGGAGAAGGCGTTCTCGTAGACGGCCAGCACGCTGCCATTGACCTTGGGCACGTTGAGCAGGCGCCCGCCCACCTCCAGCGTGTTGTCGCGGGAGATCTCCACATCGTTGAGCACCAGGCTCGCATTCAGGCGCCAGCGCTGCGTGACCTGGCCGGCGAAGTCGAATTCCAGGCCCCGGCTGCGGATCTCGCCGGCCGAGACCGAGTAGCCGGCGTTGCCCGGGTCGGCCGTCAGCACATTGCGCTTGCGGATGTCGAACAGCGCGGCCGTGGCACCCATGCGCTGGTCGGCGCTTTCCCACTTGGCGCCCAGCTCCATCGAACGGCCGGATTCGGGGCTGAAGCCCGCACCGGCCACATCGACGCCCACGTTGGGCCGGAACGAGCGGCCCGCGTTGGCATAGAAGGTCCATTGCGGCAGCGGCAGCCAGCTCAGGCCCAGGCGCGGCGAGGTCGAGGTCGGGTCCTGCTGCGTGGTCGCCCCCGTGCGGCGGTTGTGCAGCGACTGGTCGTAGCGGTCCATGCGCAGGCCGGCCACCACGCGCCATTGGGGCGAGAGCTTGATGGCGTCCTGCAGGTAGAACGCCGTGTTGCGCTGCCGCTCGAAGGTGTCGGTATTGGCCGTGGGCACGGGGCGCGCGCCGCCGTAGATGGGGTTGTAGATGTTGATGGCGTAGGGATTGGCCGCCGTCGGGTTGGCGCGCAGCATCAGCGTGTCCATCTCGAAGCGGAAGCTCTCCAGGCCCAGCAGCAGCTCGTGCTCGACGGCGCCCGTTTTCACCGTGCCCTGCAGCTCGGCCTGCACGGCGATGTCGTCGGACTGGTAGTCGCGAAAGCGCCGCTGGCGCGTGAGGTCGCCATTGGCCAGCAGCGCGTGGGGTTCGGTGGAAAAGCCGTTGATCGAGGTCTCGCGGTAGGACAGGCCCAGGCGGCTGCGCCACTGCGCGCTCCACTCGTGCGAGAGGATGAACTGGTGGGTGCGGTTTTCCACCGTCACATCGCCGTCGCCCGGCTCGCCCAGGAAGCGGCTGCGCGAGATGGCGCCCAGCCGGTCGCCCACGGCCACCACGCCGCGGTCCAGCGGCGTCTTGTGGCGCAGCAGCTCGCCCGAGTACTCCAGCACCGTATCGCGCCCCAGCTTCCAGGTGAAGGCCGGTGCGATCACCTGGCGGCTGGCGCCCACGAAATCGCGGAAGCTGTCGCGGTCCTCCACGGCGATGTTGAGCCGGTAGGCAAAGTTCTCGCCCACCAGTCCCGTGGTGTCCAGCGCGCCACGCCGCAGGCCGTAGCTGCCTGCATAGGCTTCCACGGAATGCGAAGGCGTCCACAGCGGGCGCTTGGAGACCACGTTCAGCGTGCCGCCCGGCTCGCTGCTGCCGTAGAGCGCGGCGGCCGTGCCCTTGAGGAACTCGATGCGCTCCACGCCGGCCAGGTCACGTGGCGCATTGAAGCCGCGCCCCGAGGAAAAACCGTTGAACAGGGTGGCCATGCCCACGTTCTGGTCGCCGGGCAGGCCGCGGATGACGATGTTGTCCCACAGCCCGCCAAAGTTGTTCTGGCGCGAGACGCCGCCCACGTAGTCCAGCACGTCGTCAAGCTTGGTGGCGCCCAGGTCGTCCATGGCCTGGCGCGTGATCACGCGCACCGACTGCGGCAGCTCGCGCAGCGGCAGGTCGGTCTTGGCGCCGGCCGCCTCGTCGGTGTGATAGGCACCCGAGGCCGTTCGGCCCACGACTTCCACGGCAGGCAGCAGGGTCTGCTCCTGCGTGGAAGCGGAATCGGAAGCGGCGGCGGGGCCGGGGCCGGAGGACGGATCCTGGCCTTGGGCCAGCGCAGGCATGGACAGGAAGGCGGCAGCGCTCAGGGCAAGCGGCAGCGGGCGAAGGCGGGGAAGCGGCTTCGCGGGGAAGAAGAAGGCAGTCATGTTGAAAACGGGCACAGGCGCATGCCGCCGGCATCCACAGCCGGCGCGCGCAAACACGGACATGCCGCCAGCACCAATGGGCGCTGGCGGCAGAGAAGGAGAAAAGTGCTTGCGGGTTCAGCGCGGCGGGTCGCGCGATGCAAAGGCCCAGCGGTTCTGCGAGGGGATGGCGCCGCCCACGGTGCGCGGCGGCACCCTCTCAGGCGGCACGGCCACGGCCAGCGGCAGGCCGAAGTGCGGCAACCAGGCCGCCGCATGCGGTGCATGGCCCATGCACCATGCGCAGACGGCTTCGGCGGCTTCGACGACTTCAGCCTTTTCGCCAGCCTGGCCGCGTTGGCCGGCCTGGCCGGCCAGTGCATCCTCTTCGCAGCCGTTGAGGCCTACAAAAGCCTGTGCAGGCCCGGCCACCGCCTGCCGGATATGCGTTGCGCCGTGCAGGGGCATGCCAATGGCCGTGTTGAAGAACACGGCCAGCAATAGCAGGCGCAAAACAAGCAGACGCATAAGACGGCGATCTTACTATTGACAGTTAAATATCATTAACAACCCGCCGCCATTTTCTGCACAGGGCCGGGACAGCAGCGCGGGAATATGCCACCGGCATGTGACAGGCCGATTGGCGATTTTCAGCCTTGCGCCTATTTATCTGCCGGTCCCACGCCCCGGAAGAACATGTCGCAGATCTGGTCCGCCACCTTCTCCAGCGAGCCCTTGCGGGGGTTGAACCAGGACTGTATGGAGTTGATGCTGCCCAGGATCATGATGCGCGCCAGGTGGATGTCGGCGTCGGCCCGCAGGCGGCCTTCGGCACGCAGGTCTTCCAGCAGGCCGCTCCAGAATTTCTGGTGGCGCTCGCGGCGCTTGATCTGGCGCTCGCGCACCTTGTCGGGCAGCTGGCCCAGCAGCCGGCCGTGGGCCAGGGCGAAGTCGCCATGCTTTACCAGCCCCGCCATCTGGCCCAGCACGGCTGCGCGAAAGCGCTGCTCGGCCGTGGCGTCGGCGCCCAGCGCGGCAAGGCGCTCCTGCTGTTGGCTGATGATGCGGTTGCCGCCCTGCTCCATGACCTCGTCCACCAGTTCCTCCTTGGAGGCGAAGTGGTAGTAAATGCTGGCGGCCTCGATCCCGGACTGCTCGGCAATGTTGCGCATGGTGGTGGCAGAGTAGCCCTGCTCACCGAAGGTACGGGCGGCCAGCTTGAGAAGGGTCTCGCGGGTCTCGTTGCCGTCGTGGGCGCTGGTCTGCCTTCTTGCCATGTCTGCCAGGTGGTGGATCGTTGTAGTGCGGCGATCCTAACAGGCTGTTGGTAGCGCGCCAATCAAGCGTTCGGTGCCGCCCGCCCGCCGACTGCCGCATGGCCGGGCCGCGAAATCCGATTCAAGAATCACCCTTGAAACAACTGCAGACTGCAATGGCTCCGGCAATCGGTAAGCCGATGCGCTTGTCCTGTATAGACAGAAGGCGCCGCCATTCACCATTCGAACAAGCAGTCTTTGACAATAAAAAAAACCTATCCTGCAAATCGATTATTCAAATGAAACCACAGGTATCAATCAATGCACTGGATAACTCGATCAAATCACATGTAATATATTTTATAAATCGATTTTATGATTTGATTGTTAAAATGCAAATGTTGATTGTTTTCCATAACCAAGGCGGAACTTTCGCGGCCAACGTTGCGCACTCCCCTGAAAAAGCCATGACAGCACGTCGTCTCCAGAGGAGGAAGCGCCAACCACAGTGCTCTGCAAATGTAACAACGGCACAACAGCTTTTGTAAAGTGCCGGTTATCAAGATTGCCCTGGATATAATGCGGATCGCCTTGGAATATGCCCAGGCATGAGAAGAAGCGCCCTACCCTCCATAGAGCGCCAACATCATCAGTATTTGTACTTACGGTGAGTTCTTCATCCCCACTGCACATGCACCAGAATTGACCATTCTGCAAAGAGTCCTGGGTCCAGGCTCTTGCTGCGCAGTTTTCACACAAATAGCCGCACTTAGAAATTCTTCCATCAAGATGACTACATACCAAGAGCTGATTGCCCAGAAAAAATTGCTCGACCAGCAAATCGACGATGCCCGCAAGCTGGAGTCCAAAGCGGCCCTGGCATCGGTGCAGGAGCTGGTCCGTGAGTTCGGCTTCACGGCACAACAGGTCTTCCCCTGGAAGCCCGATGGCAAAAAGAGCGCTCCCGCCAAATACCAGGACCCCGAGTCCGGCAAGACCTGGACCGGCCGCGGCAAGCCGCCGAACTGGATCCTGGGCAAGGACCGCACCCTGTTCGAAATCAAGTGAGTCCCTGCCGCGCATGTGCCCGCCCGCTCGGCGGCACGCATGCGCGGGCATTGCCCGGTTGTCGCGCGAATGGCGCGCGGATGGACATCAGGCCGGCACCACCGCCGTGACCTCGATCTCCACCTTGGCCCGGTCTTCCACCAGATCCGCCACCTCCACCGCCGTCATGGCCGGGAAATGCCGCCCGATCAGTTCGCGGTAGTGCTTTCCAATGGCGGGATAGGCCGCCACGTATTCCTGCTTGTCGGTCACATACCAGGTCATGCGCACGATGTGCTCGGGCCTGGCGCCGCCTTCGGCGAGGATGGCGACGATATTGGCCAGCGCCTGCCGCACCTGTTCCGCAAAGTCGTCCGACTCGAATTGCTGCTGGCCGTTCCAGCCAATCTGGCCGCCGACGAACACCAGCCGGGAGCCGACCGTCATCTCGGTCAGGATGCCATTGGCATAGCCTCGGGGCGCCAGCCAGTCCGGGGGTTGCAGAGTCTTCATTGCTTCATCCTGTTCTCGTTGAATCCATAAAACCGTCCTGCGGCACCAGATAGGCCTGCAGGCGCTCGCGCAGATCGGCCGGCAGTGGCATGGCCTTCATGCTGCGCAAATCCATGGTGACGATGGTCATGCGCGCAGACAGCCGGCGTTGGCCATCTGGCCCCTCGAAACGCACATCGAACTGGAACGACGCCCCGCCGATGCGGCGCACCTCCAATACCTGGCGCAGCGTGTCGTGCCAGCGGCTGGGCGCCGTGAAATCGCATTGCACCGACACCGTGGGCGTGCCCACCTGGCGCTGTACATGCAGGGTGTGGAATGGCAGGCCCATTCCCCTGTCGAACCATTCCTCGACCAGGTCGTTGACCATCTCGAAATAGCGCGGGTAAAAGACGATGCCGGCCGGATCGCAATGGCGAAACAGCACCTGCACCTGGCTGACGAAGGCGGAGGCCATGGCGCGCGCTCACGGCATCTTGCGCAGCACGAAGCGCTGCAGCTTGCCGGTCTCGGTGCGCGGCAGGGCCGGCACGAAGACAATGGCGCGCGGGTACTTGTAGGGCGCAATGCTGGCCTTGACGAAGGCCTGCAGCGTGGCCGCCATGTCGTCGCCGGCCGCAAAGCCGGGCTTGAGCACCACAAAGGCCTTGACCACCTGGCCGCGCTCGTCGTCTGCCGCGCCGATCACGCCGCATTCGGCCACGGCCTCGTGGCGCAGCAGCGCATCCTCCACCTCGGGGCCGGCGATGTTGTAGCCGGCCGAGATGATCATGTCGTCATTGCGCGCCTGATAGAACAGATAGCCGTCGGCGTCGCGCACAAAGGTGTCGCCGGGCAGGTTCCAGCCGTTTTGCACAAAGCGCTTCTGACGCTCGTCGGCAAGATACCGGCAGCCGGTCGGCCCCTTGATGGCCAGGCGGCCGGGCGTGCCGTCGGGCACGGGCTGCATGTCGTCGTCCACCACCTGGGCCACGTAGCCGGGCACGACCTTGCCGATGGCGCCCGCGCGCACCTCCTCGGGCGGGCTGGACACGAAGACGTGGATGAGCTCGGTGCCGCCGATGCCGTCGATCATCTCGATGCCCGTGGCCTGCTTCCACAGCTGGCGCGTGGCGTCGGGCAGGGCCTCGCCGGCCGACACGCTTTTCCTGAGCGACGACAGATCAAAGCGCGCTGCCTGCGCCGCCATCTGCCGGTAGAAGGTGGGCGCGGTGAAGACGATGGTGGCGCGGAAATCCTGCACCAGCTGCAGCAGCCCTTCGGGCGTGAGCTTTTCGGCCAGCACGGTGCTGGCGCCCACGCGCAGCGGAAAGCACAGCAGCCCGCCCAGGCCAAAGGTGAAGGCCAGCGGCGGCGTGCCGCAGAAGATGTCGTCCGGGCCCGGCCGGATCACATGGCGCGGGAACAGGTCGCACATGGCCAGCACGTCGCGGTGGAAATGCATGCAGCCCTTGGGCGCGCCCGTGGTGCCGCTGGTGAAGGCGATCAGGCAGACATCGTCCGCCGCTGTATCGCAGCAGGCGAAGGTGTCGGGCTTGGCTGCGGCCAGGGCGTCCAGCGCATCGGCTGCGCCGTCGTTGAAATACAGCACGCGCGAGAGGTCCGGGCAATGGTGTTCATGGCCGGGCTGCAGGCACAGCTGCACCTCGTCCTTGAGGCGCACATCGCACAGCACGGCCTGCACCTGGGCCTTGGCGATGATCTGCTGCAGCTCCTTGGCGCGCAGCAGCGGCATGGTGGGCACCGTCACCAGCCCGGCCTTGATGGCGGCCAGCCAGGAAGCGGCCATCATGGCGTTGTTGGGGCCGCGCAGCAGCAGCCGGTTGCCGGGCACCAGCTGCAGGTCTTCCACCAGCACATGGGCGATGCGGTTGGTCAGCGCCTGCAGTTCGGCATAGGTCATGGCGGCCTGGTCGGCGCCCTGCCTCCAGCGCAGGGCCACGCGGCCGCCCTGGCCGCGCGCCACCATGGCATCGACCAGTTCGGCCGCGCAGTTCAGGCGTTCGGGATAGGCCACGTCCGGCCCGTCGAGCAGGAACTCGGGCCATTGGTCGGGCGGCGGCAGGTTGTCCCGGGCGAAAGTATCGATGTGGGCGGAGGCTTGCATGCGATGTTCCCTGGCTTTGCGTTGAATGGGCAGCCTGCCGCTCAGGCCTTGAGCAGCTCGCGCGCGATGATGAGTTTTTGCACCTCGGTCGCGCCCTCGTAGATGCGCAGCGCGCGGATCTCGCGGTACAGCGTCTCCACCGGCATGCCCGAGACCACGCCCGCCCCGCCGAACATCTGCAGCGCGCGGTCGATCACGGCCTGGGCCGATTCGGTGGCCGTCATCTTGGCCATGGCCGCCTCGCGCGTGGTGCGCGTCTTCTTCACATCGCGCATCCAGGCGGCGCGGTAGGTCAGCAGGGCCGATGCGTCGATGGCCGTGTCCATGTCGCCCAGCGCCGCCTGGGTCAGTTGCAGGTCGCCCAGGGTCTGGCCGAACATGCGGCGCGACTTGGCGCGTGCCAGGCCTTCATCCAGCGCGCGGCGCGCAAAGCCCAGTGCGGCGGCGGCCACCGAGGCGCGGAAGATGTCCAGCGTCATCATGGCCAGCTTGAAGCCCTGCCCCGGCTCGCCCAGGCGCTGCGACACGGGTATGCGGCAGTTGTCGAAGCGGATGGTGGCCAGCGGGTGCGGCGCGATCAGTTCGATGCGCTCGCCAATGGAAAAGCCCGGCGTGTCCGCATCGACCACGAAGGCGCTGATGCCGCGCGCCCCAGGCGCCTCGCCCGTGCGGGCGAACACGCAGTAGAAGTCGGCAATGCCGCCGTTGGAGATCCAGGTCTTGGCGCCGTTGAGCACATAGTGGTCGCCTTCGAGCCGCGCCTCGCAGGCCATGGCAGCCACGTCGGAGCCCGCATCGGGCTCGGACAGCGCAAAGGCCGCAATGGCCTCGCCGCGCGCCACGCGCGGCAGGTAGCGCTGGCGCAGCGCGTCCGACCCCATGAGTGATATGGCACCGCTGCCCAGCCCCTGCATGGCAAAGGCGAAGTCGGCCAGGCCTTCATGGCGGGCCAGGGTCTCGCGCAGGATACAGACCGCACGCGAGTCCACCTCGGGCAAGGCCCCGCCCCAGGCGCCGCCGGGGCCGGACGGCACGGCATAGCGCAGCCAGCCGGCCTGGCCCAGGGCCTTCACCAGTTGGCGGCAGGCCGCATCGGCATCGTGGTGGTCCACATCGCCCAGGGATTGGGCGCACCAGGCATCGACCTCATGCGCCAGCGTGCGGTGGGCGTCGTCGAAGAAGGGCCAGTCCAGCCAGGAGGAATCACGCATTTTCAGTTTCCTTCAAAGACAGGCTTTTGCTTGGCCACGAAGGCCTCGTAGGCGCGGTGGAAGTCGCGCGTCTGCATGCAGATGGCCTGGGCCTCGGCTTCGGCCTCGATGGCCTCGTCCACGCCCATGTTCCATTCCTGGTGCAGCAGCTTCTTGGTCACGCCATGGGCAAAGGTGGGGCCTGCGGCCAGTTGGGCGGCCAGCGCATGGGCGGCTTCGCCGATCTGTTCGGCGCCATGCAAGGCATTGAAGAAGCCCCAGGCAGCGCCCTCCTCGGCCGTCATGGCGCGGCCCGTGTACAGCAGCTCGGAGGCGCGGCCCTGGCCGATCATGCGCGGCAGCAGCGTGCAGGCGCCCATGTCGGCACCGGCCAGGCCCACGCGGGTGAAGAGAAACGCCGTGCGCGCGGCCGGCGTGCCCAGGCGCATGTCGGCGGCCAGTGCCACCATGGCACCCGCGCCGGCGCAGATGCCGTCCACCGCCGCCACGATGGGCTGCGGGCAGGCGCGCATGGCCTTGATCAGGTCGCCCGTCATGCGCGTGAAGTCCAGCAGCTCGGGCATGCTCATCTTGGTGAGCGGGCCGATGATCTCGTGCACATCGCCGCCCGAGCAGAAATTGCCGCCCGCGCCCGTGACCACCACGGCCTTGACGTCGGTGGCATAGACCAGGGCGCGGAACAGGTCGCGCAGCTCGGCGTAGGAGCCGAAGGTCAGCGGGTTCTTGCGCTCGGGCCGGTTCAGGGTGATGGTGCCGATCTTGCCGTCGGCCGATACCTGCCACACAAAGGTCCTGGCCTCGTAGCCGGCCAGGGGGCGCTTGTGGTGCTTCATGCTGTGTTCTTCGGGCTGGGTGCTCATGGTGTCTCCATCAAGAATTCAGAAAACGGGGGGAGTGGACCGGGTTCAGCCGGTCATCACCTCGCCGCCGTCGACGGCAATGGACTGGCCGTTGACCGAGGCGGACGCCGGCAGGGCCAGCCAGGCCACGGTCTCGGCCACTTCCTCGGGCTGGACCAGGCGGCCCTGCGGGTTGCGTTCGGCCAGCCTGGCGCGGGCCTCATCCGCCGTCATGCCGGTCTTGTCCACGATGTTGGCCACGGCGCCGCGCACGATGTCGGTCTCGGTATAGCCGGGGCAGACGGCGTTCACCGTCACGCCCTTGCCCGCCGTCTCCAGCGCCAGCGAGCGCGTGAGGCCGATCACGCCATGCTTGGCCGCGCAATATGCGCTGACATAGGCATAGCCGATCAGCCCTGCCGTGCTGGCCACATTGATGATGCGGCCCCAGCGCGCAGCCAGCATGCCCGGCAGCGCGGCCTGCATGCAGTGGAAGGTGCCTGTGAGATTGACGGCGAGCATCGACTGCCACAGTGCGGCGTCGGTGCGCTCGAACTTCTGGCTGCTGGCCTGGCCCGCGTTGTTGACCAGTACCTGCACGGGACCGAAGGCCGCCTCGGCCTGCGCGAAGGCCTGGCGCACCGAGGCCTCGTCGGCAATATCCGCCTGCACGGACTGCACCATCTGTGCTGCCTGTGCCGTGCCGCCCAGCTCGCGCACGGCAGCCTCCAGCGCCGCACCATCGCGTCCCAACAGCGTGACCCGCGCGCCGCGCGCCAGCAGCGCCCGCGCACAGGCCAGGCCTATGCCGCGCGCCCCGCCCGTCACCAGGGCATGGCGCCCTTCCAGGGTTTGTGGACTTGGAGTCATTTGAGGTCCAACTGCGCCATGGCGGCGGCGCGTTCAAAGTTGGTTTCCAACTGGCGCTTGCCGGGCTGGTACTGGTTCGGCCAATCCACATCCTGCGCACCGAGGCGTGCGGCCTCGCGCAGCGTCCAGGCGGCATCGGCCAGGTGCGGGCGCGCCAGCGCGCACAGGTCGGCCCGGCCCGAGGCGATGATGGCGTTGGCATGGTCGGCCTCGAAGATGGCGCCCACGGCAATGGTGGGTATGCCGGCCTCGTTGCGAACACGGTCGGCAAACGGCGTCTGGTACATGCGGCCGTACACCGGCTTCTGGTCGGGGCTGACCTGGCCCGAGGAGCAGTCGATCATGTCGGCGCCCGCCGCCTTGAAGCGGCGTGCGATCTCCACCGCATCGTCGGGCGTGATGCCGCCCTCCACCCAGTCATGGGCCGAGATGCGCACCGACATGGGCCTGTCCTGCGGCCAGGCTGCGCGCACCGCCTCGAACACCTCCAGCGGAAAGCGCAGGCGGTTGTCCAGGCCGCCGCCGTATTTGTCATCGCGCTGGTTGGTCAGCGGCGAGATGAAGCTGGACAGCAGATAGCCGTGGGCGCAGTGCAGCTCCAGCCAGTCAAAGCCCGCTGCTGCGGCGCGCCGCGTGGCGGCCACGAAGTCCTCGCGCACGCGGTCCATGTCGGCGCGGGTCATGGCGGCGGGCACTTGCGAGAGGCCCTCGATATAGGGCAGGGCCGATGCCGACAGCAGCGGCCAGTTGCCCTGCTCCAGCGGATGGTCGATCTGCTGCCAGCCCAGCTGGGTCGATCCCTTGCGCCCCGCATGCCCCAGCTGCACGCCAATGTGCGCCCCGCCCTGCGCGTGCACGAAATCGACAATGCGCCCAAAGGCCTGCGCCTGCTCGTCGTTCCACAGCCCGGGGCAGCCGGGCGTGATGCGCGCGTCGGGCGAGGTGCAGGTCATCTCCACCATCACCAGGCCCGCACCACCCATGGCGCGCGCGCCCAGGTGCACCAGGTGGAAGTCGCCAGGCACGCCGTCGGTACAGGAATACATGGCCATGGGCGAGACCACGATGCGGTTCTTCAGCCTCAGGCCGCGCGCCTGGTAGGGCGTGAGCATGGGCATGGGCGGGCGGCGGCCTTCGGGCACCGTCTCGCCTGCATGCTCGGCAATCCAGCGCTCGAAGCCCTGCAGCCAGGCGGCATCGCGCAGGCGCAGGTTCTCGTGCGAGATGCGCTGCGAGCGCGTCAGCAGCGAATAGGCGAACTGCTCCGGCTCCAGGCCCGCATAGCGCTCCACGTTCTCGAACCATTCCGTGGAATTGCGCGCCGCGTTCTGGATCTTGAGCACCTCCACGCTGCGCACCTCCTCGTAGTGGCGCAGGCCGGCCTCGATGCCCCCCGCAGACCGCAGGCTGCGCGCCAGCTCGATCGCATCCTCCAGCGCCAGCTTGGTGCCCGAGCCAATCGAGAAATGCGCCGTGTGCGCCGCATCGCCCATCAGCACCACGGGCACGCTGCGCGGGCCGCGCGGCGTGTCCAGCGCATTCCAGTGCACCCATGTATTGCAGATCACGCGCGGAAAGCGGATCCAGATGGCCGAGCCGCGCAGGTGCGTGGCATTGCTGACCAGGGCATGGCCATCCAGCCAGGGGGCGAACAGCTTCTCGCAGTAGGCAATGCCCTCTTCCTGGCTCATCTGCTCTATGCCGGCGGCCTGCCAGGTTTCCTCGGGCGTCTCCACGATGAAGGTAGACATGCCGTCTTCGTAGCGGTAGGCATGGGCCTGGAACCAGCCGTGCTCGGTCTGCACGAAGGCGAAGGTGAAGGCATCGAACACCTTGGTCGTGCCCAGCCACACAAAGCGGCAGCGGCGCTGGTCGATATCGGGCCGAAAGGTATCGGCATAGCGCGTGCGCACCTGGCTGTTGATGCCGTCCGAGGCGATGACCAGGTCGGCGTCGTACTCGCGCGCAATCGCCTGGTCGTCCTGCACGAAGTTCTCGAACACCAGCTTCACGCCCACGTCCTCGCAGCGCGCCTGCAGGATGTTGAGCAGCTTCTTGCGGCCTATGCCGATGAAGCCGTGGCCGCTGCTGCGCAGGCTGCGGCCCTTGAAGTGGATGTCGATATCGTCCCAGTGGTTGAATGCGTCACCAATGGTGCGGGCCGATACAGGATCGGCCTCGCGCAGGTTGTCCATGGTGGCGTCCGAGAACACCACGCCCCAGCCAAAGGTGTCGTAGGGCCGGTTGCGCTCCACCACCGTGACCTCGTTGGCGGGGTCCTGCAGCTTCATCAGCAGGCCGAAGTACAGGCCGGCGGGACCTCCACCGATACAGACGATCTTCATACCGCAAACCCTTTTCTCGCAGGGCGACGGCACAGGACGCCCCAGGTTCAGAATCCAGGCCCAAGAACTTTAAGCCTGAATAGTTTAGGTTTGAAATATATAGACGAAACGCCGGCACGAACCTAGGGAGAACACGCATGAGCCCCCCGACAGCCGCTACGATGCCGGATCGCCAGGAGGATCTCCCTTGGAAAAATACCGGTTCAATGTCTTCGGCCGCATCATCGCCATCGAACGCGCGCAGGCCCAGTGGCGCTGCTTCAACGTCGGCGCCGACGGCAAGCGCGCGCCCGCCCTGCTGGCCATTCCCTGCGATGTCACCCATGCCGAACTGGCGCAGTACCTCTACGACATCTACCACGAGAGCGCGGCCGCATCGGACCAGGACATCTTCGAGATCACCCCCGGCACCACCATCCCCTCACCCAGGAGTTCCTCTTGACCCAGCAAACCGAAGTCCGCGAACTGAAGCCGGGCCTCAGCCCCTTTCCCGATGCCGCCGACATCTTCGTGGCCGACCAGCCCTGGCTGGCCGAGCACCTGCTGCCGCTGATCTCCATCGACCTGGGCCTGGTGCGGCCCGAACTGGCCGGCACCGTGGTCCACATGCTGTGCCCCGTCGAGCCCTTCGAGGGCTGCATCGGCGATGAGACCGAAGCCCACCACAACGCCTTCACCGCCCCCAACTGGTTTGCACTGGAGCTGACGCCCGACAACCGCTACCGCTTCCTGGGCAACGAAGGCTTCTTCCAGCGCGCGCCGCAGCATGGCGGCCAGTTCACCAAGGATGCCTTCGCCTGCGAGCACACCGACGAAATGCTGGCCAGCCACGCCAAGGCCAGTGCCTACTACGCCGAGCACGGCCGCCTGGCCAGCTACTCGCGCTACGGCAAGGGCGAGCCCATGGAGCACGACTACCTGGACAGCCTGGGCGGCGGAATCTGGTACGGCAACTGGACCGGCCACCCGCCCATTCCCCCGGCCTTTCAGCTGGACGAAGCGGAAAACGCCGGCATGGGCGATGAACTGGAAGACGACGGCATCCGCATCACCCGCGACGGCAAACCCTTCTTCCACGTGGCCAACGTGGCCGGCTACAACTGGTGCGCCACGGGAGCGGACAGCATCCTACTGTTCTACGAACCGGAGAGCCGCACGGTGCTGTTCACGTTCGACTGGACCTGAGCCGGCCGAGCAGCGCCGCTCAGACGCGGCCCTGCTCGGGCGTGACGATCAGATGCGCCAGCAGCGGACGGATGCGATCGTCCTGGTAGTAGCCGCCGTATTCCGTGTAGCGCAGAAAGGCGGCATTGCAATGGTGGCAGCGCCAAAGCGTGCAGCGGTTGTACGGGTGCCAGCCCAGGGCGATGGGAGCATCCGGCGACCACTGGTTCGTGCCCTGTGGGTGATATTCATCGAGCAATTCCCGTGTCTCCGGCGTGCCCAGCGCACCAACCTGCTGCAGATGCGAAGTCTTGTCCGCCCCCGACAAGGACTCCCAGCCCGGCCTCCACAGCACAGCGCAGTCCGTGCATCGCTGCTGCTCGGCCGCCGCTGCGGCGAAGGCTCTCAATTCGGGTTCGGGAAGGAGGGTTGAAGTTGTCATGGAACGGTGCCTTGGTTTCCATGGATTGTCCGGCAGGTTTGGGGGCGGGCTACCAGTGGAAAACATCTTGTTGTTCCACGAACCTGGCAACGCTACGGTACTCTTCACCATCGACTGGACATCACGATCAGCCATGGTCTTGCCCCGGCTAGTCGGCTGGCAGGCATGCCCGTGTCAATCCAGCGGCTCGGGGCAGCCAGCGGCGTTGCTCCCCTCCAGACAATCGAACGCCCTTTCGGCACAGGCCACCACCCTCCATTCGCCAACTTGCATGTAGAAGCCGTCCGGCATGTCCGTGCCGTACGCCTCAAAGATGGCATTGATGGCATCCACCAACTGCCCCATCAGCGCTGCCTCCTGCTCATCGAGAAGAATCTCACCGATCGCCATACGAGCATCACTGCCAAGATCCGTATCGTCAAAAATGAAATGTATGGCCAAATCAAGATGGTCGTATTGAACGCCTGCAGGGAAATTATGGTTCACCCAGGCTTTCATTTGATACTTCAAATCCTTGAGTTTCCTCAAATATCCGAGCAATTCCATCCTCATTTCAGGGTATTTCAAGCGAGGCATCTCAATATCGTCCTGTCTTGCTCCCTGTCGATTGTGAGTAGCACTAGGCTCGTAGCCAAGTCCAAACCACCGTTGCTTCATCAAACGGGGCAAGACCCAAGTCAGCCATTGCATCACCAGCACGCTTGAAAACAAACCTGTGCGGTGCCTCTGCCAGCATCTGAGCCTGTGGGTGGCCTGCCGGTAGCCGCCCTTCCCAGATACCTGATTCGGGTGTTCTTGCTCCAGAGCGGCAAGTCAATGATCTGCGTGTAGGTGTTTCGACGGGCGCTGCACTGACTTGCTCAGGTTGTGGAATAGGCGCTGCTTCGCGCCAATCTCCAGAATGCACCAGGCTGAAAGTACTCAGCTTGTTTTGTGGATCGAAGGTGGCCACTACACCCCATGTCTGCCCTCCCTTTCCTTCGATGGGGAAGCACAGCATGGGGTGCATATGCATCACTTCGTCGGGAGAAGGACTCAACAATTGCATCAAGCTCTCTGGTTCAATGTCTCTAGGCTTGGTGTTTTGAAACCAAGGGCCCTGCCAGGAATATGCATCCAAAGTAAAACTCTGCAGCGCCCATTTATCTTACATTCATGAGATTGCCGTTTTCATTGGATTATAAACCAAAGAAAATAGAAAGCAATAATATTTATCAAATACTATTCAACCAACAACCCCAAACCACGTCACAGTCAATGGAAATTGGATTTTTAATCGGAAATAAATATATTCACATTAATTGTTATTTTCCGAAAATTAAACCTCAATTATTCTAGATACTAATAAATCCCATCCATTAGCCAATATTTCTTCGTAACTAGGATCTTCTGAATTTCCATCCAGATCAATAAACATGCGATTTTTTTCGGAAACTTCTTCAATTGAATTCCACGCAGCAAAGCATTCGCTACAATACAAATAAAGTTTTCCCGTATCTGTATTTTTCGAGATAATTAATTTATCTTGCCTGCAGCTTGGACATTCAATGGTTTCGAATATTTTCATAATTCACTCAAGATATGTCGTTATTAATTCATTTGCTCCTGGTCGAACTGATATCCTAATACTGTTTAACGGTGCCCCTGCTCCTAAGGAACCAACTATGTCTACAAAGTAGAAATCGTGCTTTGTGCAGAAATTCCCTAAGTAAATACCCAGCCTGGCCCCCAAAGCACAGTCAATTAATTAAAATGAATACCCCACTTGCGTCAATAGCAATAAACACACCGAATTCAGAGATACAAATAATCCGCAACAAACTAATCAATGATCTCCCAACACGAATTCTATTGATAATCAATTTCTGCTAAGCAGATGTAAGATTGCGATTTATATGGAGTTCTCATGGTCATCCTTGCATGTGTAGGCTTACTTGAGAAAATAGCATTTTTTCCTTCAATATCCCTGGAATAGAGAATTATTTCATCTTTGTTTAAAAGCATATGAATTTGAACATTTTCCAAAATCCTCGATATTTTCTGCCTATTCTTTTTATCAGGGCTATTTATATAAATCGTTCCACTATTTTTTATTTCTTCCAACAAAACCGATAGCGAATTTTCTTGCCTCCCCTTTGATTCATACTCATTTCTATGCCCGACACCAAATGCATATTTTACAGGAAGAAAATTACCATTCTTTATTAACCCAGGCTCAACCATCCAATAATAGTTGATTTCATTTTTTTCATTACTTCTATCATTAATAATCCATATTTTTTGATCTTTATCAATAATTTGAAAACTGGCCACAAATTTCTTTGAGTCTACGCCAACCAAACATTCCGGCTCTCGATTTTCAATATCTTTGGCGTACGATGAAGAAAAATTCAAACAAATAGCAAATACATAAAATAAATATCTCATCGTCGAGTGCCTATTTTTCTAGTCCTGATTTTTTGCATCATTTCCAATATATCGTCCGTATCTGCTGCAGGAGCGGTGCCTGGCCCGGCGGGGTCGCTCTTCAGTCGGGATTTATTGCATTTTTCGCCAACTGGTAAAGGCATTGATTTAGGAGTGGAAGGAATACTATCGTGGCTTCTTGTCAGTGGATTTGAGGGATAGGTGAAGAAATTTACCCCACCCATCAACCCGATCAGATCCTGATTCACATAACTCCCCACCACCGGATCGTAATACCGATGCCGGTTGTAATACAGCCCCGTCTCCTTGTTATGGTACGGCCCCGGCAGCCGGATCGCCTGGTGCATGCCCTGCGGGTTGTATTCCTGCAGCACATTGCCCCCAGGAATCCAGCTTTGCGGCCCAGGCCACCTGACCCCTCTGTTTTGGGGGAGCTGTATTGGTAGTGGATAGGGATGATCTGTTTGTTATTTGTATTGTGCTTACAGTTAGACTTGCATGCTGCTCGCTAATATAGTATTGAATTTAATGGTATTTTGGCAATTAGTTATCTTCGCAGATTTCATTTTTAAATTCAGATATTATTCCCTCGATATTTGAGAAAAACCCACCGTCAACTTCTTTTGAACAAGATTTATCAGATTTGCAATCCATCCAATCTTCTGAAAGACGAGAAACTTCCTTTTTCATTTCGCAAAGTAAAAGATTTTTATTCATAATATGGTTTTTCATATTTGAAATACCATGAATTCCATTAGCTGCTCTTATTGCAATATACTGACTATTTAAGAAATTCATATACTCCATAGTGTATTGATTATTTTTATAGATACCCAGCCAATATCCTGCATAGAATGATATAGCAATTACCATTGTTTTATATATATGTTTTCTCATACCAAGATTTTATTGACCAGGCGCTGACATACCTGGGAGTGGCCCTGACGGTATGACTCTTAGCTTTTGGCTAATGCATTTTTATTTCGGATGGAGATGGAGGTCTTATCACCCCAACACCTCTAGAGTCCGGGACAATGATGTCTGTGGGAATTGAAACTTCTTTGGTTTCTTTATTCTCCTGTTTCGTGCAAACAATTGCTTCTTCAGTCCTCTTCTGCATATCATCCTTGCCTGAGAGTTTGTTCCTCAATTCTGCAAATGAATCCGTCACATCGGAAACTTTCTGTTTCATCTGATTCCAGCCTTCAGCAATTTTCCCCGTTGATGTTGGATCTGGCTTTACCGGAGGTTTAGGCTTTTGCCCGTAAAACCACTTTTACCTCTCCTCATCTTATTTAATCCCAGTGGGTCAATCCAATCCACAGGATTTGTTGGGTAGCTGCTCATATTTGCACCTCCAGTCAACCCAATCGGATCCTGTTTGATATAACTCCCCACCACCGGATCGTAATACCGATGCCGGTTGTAATACAGCCCCGTTTCCCTGTCATGGTGCTGCCCCGGCAGCCGGATCGCCTGGTGGATGCCTTGCGGGTTGTACTCCTGCAGCACATTGCCCTAGGGGTCCAGCTTCGCGGCCCAGGCCACTTGGCCGGTCTGATCCGTCAGGGCCATGGGCGTGCCCAGATGGTCGCAGTTGTAATGATGGATGGGTACGGAGCCCTGTTGCGCTCGCTCCTGCTTTTGCAGTTACTTGCGCATCTCCTGCAGCATTTTTATGGTGTGCTCGTCGTGGATACCCAACATGACCAAGCGATCTGCGCGCGTTTTGGCCCCATCTTGTTATAACCCATGGGGCTGAACAATCCACGCATATCGAGACTCACTGTGACTGGTGATCTTTATTTTCAACAATCTCTTTACTTATTAGAAAATCACCGTATGGCCATATGGTTATGGTGGTCGTTCTAATAAAATTTTTATTTCCGTCAGATCTTGAGTGTTTTGATAACTTGAAATAATGAGTTTCTTCTCCCAATGTATTTGAAATACTTATTGATGCAGGGAAAGCAGTTGGTTTAATGCTCGATTCTTTTATCCTAAGTTCGACATTTTGACGAATTAGATAACGATGGCTTTGCCATCCCAGTATATCTTTGACACTCAAATCATAGTCTGGATTTCCCAGTTTATTAAAAATATAAGATAAATTAAATCCCTCTATATCCGACAAATCAATTTTCATTGGTGCCATCAAGAAAGTTAGCAAAGATATTATTTGAAAACCAAGCGTTGCGGCTATTATGTAAATTACTGTCTTCATCATCTTTTTCAATCTTTGCATCTTCTATATATTGGATTGCCTTTAGGCGATGCCCCATTCCATGGCCAACCTGTTGAATGTGATCCGTCTTCTGAGCCTGCGCCAATGGTTGTACTACTCCCTGTCACGACTGCCACATGCCCAGTAGCGTCCCCATATGGATATGCTACCGCAACAATATCACCAGGCTTTGGAGACGTAACAATTTCGAATCCGGGAATCGCTTTTTGTGGATTTGCCCAATCTCCAGCAGTTGCTGGTCCTCTTGGGATAATTCCAAATCTGTAGCGCGAGGGAGATTCGACATCTGCATTTTCTAGCACTTCATGAACAAAGAGATTACATTTATTTCTCTTTGACCCAAAGCCATAATTCGAGGAGTATGAGTATCTTTCTTGATTATTTAATTTCTCCGCTGCTTTCAAAATTCTCTCTGCACACGTTTTTACGGGGGCCAAGCCCAAAGGATCCATGGAAATCATGGGATCTATCGCATATATACTTTTGTTAACCCCTCCGGCCAACCCAATAGGATCCTGATTGATATAACTCCCTACCACCGGATCGTAGTACCGATGCCGGTTGTAATACAGCCCCGTTTCCCTGTCATGGTGCTGCCCCGGCAGCCGGATCGCCTGGTGCAGGCCCTGCGGGTTGTACTCCTGCAGCACATTGCCCCAGGGGTCCAGCTTCGCGGCCCAGGCCACCTGGCCGGTCTGGTCCGTCAGGGCCATTGGCGTGCCCAGTGGGTCGCAGTGGTAGTGGGATGGCGATGCGCTGTTGCCGCTCCTGTTCCTGCAGTTTTGCCTGCATGCCGCTCAGTAGGCGTGTGGCCCCCTCGGCCTGTTCGCCTAGGATCGCCTGGGCGCTGGGCTGCAGGCTGTGCGCATGGCGCTCAGCATAAAATCGCCCCATCTGGCACATTCAAATTGGTTTATTTTTTATTTCAAATATGACAAAAATCATAGACGAAATGATGCCAGCAAAAAAACCAAATATCAGATAATAAAAATCGAGAAGATCAATTGCCAAGGATAAATTGAAAAATAATTTCTTAATTGTGATGACTGCAAGTGCTCCAATAGTTGCAGAGATACAGAAATAGAAAAATATGCCGTATTTGTTTTTTAAATACCCAAGAAATAATTGAAACAAAAAATTAAGAGGCAGCGAAATTAGAAAAACGAATAAGAAAAAATAAACATAAAGCGATTTATAATCTTTATCCGTCATTAACCCCGTAAAGAGAAATCCAATAATTACAGATGAAACGATGCTTGGCTGTATTAACTTAATCATTTGCAGCTTTCCGCATATTCGAAGACATTTTTATCAACTTGGCCCCAAAGTGTGTCTGCAAGTGCACTGTTTATTCCACCCATAGGACCAACACCTTCCCCGAACGTATGCACTGTCACCTCAGTTGCGCTTTCTGAGACCCAACGGCGTACTATTCCTGGGTAGAGTAGGTGCGAATTTTCCGTAACGTTAACGACCATTGTACGATCTGAATTAACTACATGGCTCACGGGGCCCACAGGAATTGCGAAACCGCGCTGGCCGTTTTGTATAGGCTCCCCTTTTGCACCTGGAGCTGGATAACGCATTAGTCCTTCGGATACGTTTTTAAGAGTGCAGCCACTTGTACTCTTCTTGCAAGAATTCCTCGTGTTGTAACTGTGAAAGTCGTTGTTGCCTTCATCAAAAAGCATTACTCCGTTACTGTCTTCGCCTAGCAATCCGGGGTAGCTCTTTCTATTGTTGCTTAAATAGCCCCGTTGCGCCATTGTTCCTGGCTCAAGACCAAGCGGGTCGGCCAAATTAACAGGCGAATTTCTAACATATCCGTAGGGGTTAGTCCCACCCATCAAACCAATCGGATCCTGATTGATATAACTCCCCACCAACGGATCGTAATACCGATGCCGGTTGTAATAAAGCCCCGTCTCCCTGTCATGGTGCTGCCCCGGCAGCCGGATCGCCTGGTGGATGCCCTGCGGGTTGTACTCCTGCAGCACATTGCCCCAGGGGTCCAGCTTCGCGGCCCAGGCCACCTGGCCGGTCTTGTCCGTCAGCGCCATGGGCGTGCCCAGGTGGTCGCAGTGGTAGTGGTGGATGGCGATGCGGGCGTGCTGTTCTTTTTCCTGTTCCTGCAGCTTGGCCTGCATGCCGGTGAGCAGGCGCGCGGTGCTTTCGGCCTGTTCGCCCAGCATGGCCTGGGCGCTGGGCGGCAGGCCGTGGTCCAGGGTGTGGCGCAGATGGCGGGCGGCGTCTTGCTGCATGTCGCGCGGCATGGCGTCGAGCATGGTTTGCATGAGGGCCAGGGCCGGCCTGTGGTTGGGGTCGTCCTGGTCGGGCAGGCCTGCGGTGATGGCTTGCACCAGCAGGTGGGGCTCGTCTTGGGGGTCGCCGCTGGCCGTGGTGCTCAGGCGCACCAGGGGCGTGAAGCTGCC